>NZ_LMKB01000001.1:0-139 GCF_001421165.1 Frigoribacterium sp. Leaf8
CGAGAGCAAGCTCTACGGCACCGTGACCGCCAACGGCACCGTCGCCGCCGAAGACGCCTACCTCTTCAACCTCTACGGTGGCACGCTCAAGCCGATCCAGATGGAAGGCTCCAACGCCGTCCTCGAGGGCACCACGGTG
>NZ_LMKB01000001.1:299-385 GCF_001421165.1 Frigoribacterium sp. Leaf8
CCCGGCCGCACCCCGCCTCGCGAGGTGCGGCCTGGAACCCGGGTCGTCTCCGTGACGACGCACCGGCCCCGCCCTGCTCGACGGGG
>NZ_LMKB01000001.1:449-49129 GCF_001421165.1 Frigoribacterium sp. Leaf8
TCCGGCCCGAGGTCTGGCGGCCGTGAACCCGGTTTCGAACGACGCACCCAGAAGAATCGGGGTGCATCGTTCGGAACCGGGTTCTTCGCGCACTGACGGCCGGGGGTCAGGAGACGCGGCGGGGGTGACGAGCGCCGTGCTCACCGCGCCCGTCACCTCCGCGTCTGCCCGGCAGCTGACGACCACCGCAGACACGACTCGTGACCCTCGGTCTGGGGTCACCGCTTTCAATTCAAGCGCATAGAGTTCGAGGGGTGCCGTCGGTGGCACGAAACCTCGATCCCGAGCCCCCCGGACTGGACGCCATGTCTCTTGCACCTGCGCCACCCGTGGGGACCGAGCGCTCCGACGACGACCTCCTCGTCCTCGTCGCCGAAGGCAACCAGCAAGCCTTCGCGGTCTTCTACGACCGGACGGCTGCCCGTGTCCTCGGACTGGTCCGTCGCATCCTGGTCGATCCGGCGCAGTCCGAGGAGGTCACGCAGGAGATCTTCCTGGAGGCCTGGCAGACCGCCGGGCGCTTCGATCCCGCGCGTGGCAAGGCATCGTCGTGGCTGCTCACGATGGCGCACCGCCGCGCCGTCGACCGGGTGCGCGCCTCCCAGTCCTCACGCGACCGCGACCTCGCGGTCGGTGCCAAGGAATTCGTCGACGCACGGGACGACGTGGCGGAGACGGCCGAGACCCGGGTCGAGCACGAGCGAGTGACGAAGGCCATGCGCACCTTGACCGACCTGCAGCAGCAAGCCCTCGAGCTGGTGTACTTCGGCGGGCTGAGCCACAGCGAAGCTGCCCGGGAGGCCGGGGTCGCCATCGGGACGATGAAGACCCGCATCCGCGATTCCCTGATCACCCTCCGTCGACTGATCGCAGAAACGGAAGCGGCCTGACCGACTCATCCCCCGGGATCGGGCCGGAGGCACGTGCCGAGCAGATCGGCGACGAGCAGTGGGCCTCACGACGTTCTCGTCGACGTCGACGCTCGGCATCGTCAGGGTGTTGGGTCGATGGATGGTCGCCGCCTCACCTGTCCTGACCGTCGGCGCGTTCCCCGTCGGGTTCACGTTCCTCTCGTGGACCTTCATCGCCATCGGTGTCGTCTGCGCGGTCGGCGTCGCGGTAGACGTGGCCCGTCGCCCACAGCCGATGGCCGTGATGAACGTGGTGTGGCCCATGACGATGCTGTTCGGCGGGCTCGCGTGGCTGCTGTTCTACCGTCGGACCGCGCGCGCCGCCCTGCGAGGACTGAGCCAGGACGAGCGCGGGAGTTCGATGGCGGTCTCCGTCGCCACGGGTACCAGCCATTGCGGCGCGGGTTGCGCGATCGGCGACCTCGTCGCAGAGTTCGCCCTCGTCGCCTTCCCCGTCATCGGCGTCGTCGTCGGCCGGGGCACCCTGTACGACGACGAGATCTTCGCCGGCTGGATCATCGACTTCGTCCTCGCTTTCGCTCTCGGGATCGTGTTCCAGTACTTCTCGATCGCCCCGATGCGCGGCCTCGGCCTCCGAGCCGGCATCGTGGCCGCCCTCAAGGCCGACGCCCTGTCGATCTCGGCGTGGCAGGTCGGAATGTACGGGGTCATGGCGCTGGCCCAGTTCCTCGTCCTGCCCTCACTCTTCGGCGGGCGCGCGGACGTCGTCAGCCCGGAATTCTGGTTCGTCATGCAGATCGCCATGCTCGCCGGGTTCGCGACCTCCTATCCCGTCAACTGGTTCCTCATCAGGTCGGGCGTGAAAGAAGCGATGTGATCCGATGCAGACCTCGACGCCGCACACGAACGCTCGGCCCGGGGGCTGGCGCCCGCGCTCGTTCCGTCGCACACTGGTGCCCAGCGAACGAGAGGACTCGTCATGAGCGACACCGTGGTCGATCAGTACATCGCGGGGTTCCCGCCCGAGAGACGCGAAGCGCTCGAACGGGTGAGGCGGGCCATCCACGCCGGGTGCACCGGCGGCGTCGAGAGCCTGCGGTACGGCATGCCGGCCATCCGCTTCGAGGACGGGCAGACGCTCTACTTCGCAGCCTGGACGCGCCACCTCGGCATCTACCCCGTGCCCCGGTTCGACGAAGCCCTCGAAGGCGACGTCTCCCCTCACCGACGCGCCAAGGACACCGTCGCCTTCGGCTGGGGCCGCCCCGTCCCCGACCAACTGGTCGAGCGGATCAGCCGCGCGATCGCGTGCGGCGCGGCGACGATCGTGGACGCGCCTCCCCCGGCGTTCGCCGTCACCCGCTGACGGATCCACGCACCCCACTGACGCCCCCTCCGCACTCCTCCGAGCCGCGGCGCCCGCCACCGCTCGTCGCGACGCGTCGCGTCGCGTCGGGTCGGGTCGGGTCGGGTCGGGTCGGGTCCCGCCAGCCGATCACCCGGCCTTCACGGTCCGAAAGTCGCTAGCTTCGACGAGAAATGCTCACCCCGATTCTGAGGAGACCCGACATGACCGACGCCACCCCCTACCCCGGCCCTGGCACCACCGGCCCCGCCACGACGACCAAGAAGACGATGGGCGTCCTGTCGCTCGTCTTCGGCATCGTCAGCATCGTCTTCTGCCTCTTCCTGCCGGTGCTGTGGATCCTCCTCGCCATCGCCGCCGTGGTGCTCGGCTTCCTGTCGCGCAAGCGCGAGCCCGCCGCCCGCACCATGGCGACGGTCGGCATCGTGCTCGGCTTCATCGGCATCGTGGCCAACATCGGCTCGATGGTCGCTGGCGCGCTGATCATGACCCAGGGCCTCTAGCCCGCACGACGACCCGGACGAGTGGTCGCCGATCGTCCTCCGCCACGATGGCGGGCACGATCCGCGGCCACTCGTCCGCTGCGTCCGGGCCCGTACCCCGAACGCGCCGCGTCGGCGGAGGCGGTCCGGCGTAGCGTCCAGGGCACCCCAGAACCAGAGAGGACCCCGCATGACCCGCGACCAGTACACCTTCTCCGACCCGCGCACGCTCTACCCCACGATCAGCCCCGAGGTGCAGCACCAGGACGAGCCCGGCCTGCAGTCGCAGATGACGCCCGTCCCCGACCTCGGCGAGGAGACCTACCGCGGCACGGGACGCCTGCAGGGGCGCAAGGCCCTCATCACGGGTGCCGACTCGGGCATCGGCGCCGCCGTCGCGATCGCCTACGCCCGCGAGGGTGCCGACGTCGCCCTGAACTACCTGCCGAGCGAACAGTCCGACGCCGACCACGTCATCGCGCTCGTCGAGGCCGCGGGGCAGAAGGCCGTGGCCCTCCCCGGGGACCTGACCAGCGCCTCCTTCTGTCGCGAACTGGTGCAGAAGGCGGTCGACGGACTCGGCGGCCTCGACGCCGTCGTCAACGTCGCCGGCAAGCAGGTCTGGCACGAGGACATCGCCGACATCACCGACGAGCAGTTCGACCTGACCTTCCGCACCAACGTCTACGCCCCGTTCTGGATCGTCAAGGCCGCCGTGCCGCACCTCGCCCCCGGCTCGACGATCATCAACACCGCCTCGGCCGAGGCCCACACGCCCGCGCCCGACCGCCTCGACTACGCCGCCACCAAGGGTGCGGTCAACAACCTGTCGAAGGGCATGGCGCAGCAGCTCATCACGAAGGGCATCCGCGTCAACGTCGTCGCGCCCGGCCCGACCTGGACCGTGCTGCAGGTGACCGACGGCGTCGACCCCGAGTCGCTGCCCGAGTTCGGCTCGAGCGAGGCCCCGCTCGGTCGCGCCGGCCAGCCCGCCGAGCAGGCCCCGGCCTACGTGTTCCTCGCCTCGGCCGAGTCGAGCTTCGTCTCGGGCGAGACGCTCAACGTCAACGGCGGCATGGTCTCGCCGTAGCCCGACCGACGACGGAACCGAGGAGGCGCGGGTCGGCTGGACCGCGCCTCCTCGGGTCAGCGGCCCCCGGCGGCTCAGGCGGGCAGCGCCGCCGCGAGGTACGGCGCGGTGCGACTACCGGTGGCTCCGGCCACCTGTTCGGGAGTCCCGACGGCGAGCACGCGCCCGCCCGCGTCCCCTCCGCCGGGGCCCAGGTCGATGACGTGGTCGGACGCCGCCACGACGCCCATGTGGTGCTCCACCACGACGACCGTGTTGCCCGCGTCGACGAGCAGCTGCAACTGGGTGACGAGCAGCTCGACGTCGGCGGGGTGCAGGCCCGTCGTGGGCTCGTCGAGCAGGTAGAGCGTGTGGCCCGAGCGTGCCCGCTGCAGTTCGGTCGCGAGCTTGATGCGCTGCGCCTCGCCGCCCGAGAGTTCGGTGGCCGGCTGACCGAGTCGCAGGTAGCCGAGCCCGACCTGCCGCAACGTCTCGAGGGCCCGGGAGGCGCTGGTCACCTCGGCGAGGAACGTCGCCGCCTCGTCGACCGTCATCGCGAGCACGTCCGCCACGGTCGCGCCGTGCCAGGTGACCTCGAGCGTCTCGGCGTTGTAGCGGGCTCCGTGGCACTCGGGGCACGGCGAGTAGCTGCCGGGCAGGAAGAGCAGTTCGACCGAGACGAACCCCTCGCCCTGGCAGACCTCGCAGCGGCCCCCGGCGACGTTGAACGAGAAGCGTCCGGCGCCGTAGCCCCGGGCCCGTGCCTCGTCGGTCGCGGCGAAGGCCTGGCGCACCGCGTCGAACAGGCCCGTGTACGTCGCGAGGTTCGACCGCGGAGTCCGGCCGATCGGCTTCTGGTCGACCTGCACGACGCGGTCGACCCGCTCGTGGCTCGTCGCCGTCTCGGCGAGCACGCCGCCGACCAGCGTCGACTTGCCCGAGCCCGACACCCCCGTGACCGCGGTCAGCACGCCCAGCGGCAGGTCGACGTCGACGCCGTCGAGGTTGTGCCGGGTGACGCCACGCAGTTCGAGGGTGGCGGTCGGTTCGCGGCGGACGGGCGACCCGCCCTGGGCGCGACCGGCGGCGGAGGGGTCGAGGAACCGCCTCGTGACGGAGTCGGCGACCCCGGCGAGCCCGGCGACGGGCCCGCTGTAGAGCACCGCGCCTCCTTGGCTGCCGGCCCCCGGGCCGACGTCGACGACCCAGTCGGCGCGACGCACGATGCTCATGTCGTGCTCGACGACGAACACCGAGTTGCCGCTCGCCCGCAGCCGCTCGAGCACCTCGACGAGGGACTCGGCGTCGGCGGGGTGCAGGCCGGCGCTCGGCTCGTCGAGCACGTAGACGACGCCGAACAGGCCCGAGCGCAGCTGGGTCGCGATGCGGAGACGCTGCATCTCGCCCGGCGACAGGGTCGGCGTCGCGCGGCCGAGGCTGAGGTACCCGAGCCCGAGGTCGGCGAGCACGGTCGTCCGGGCCAGCAGGTCGGAGGCGATGCGGACGGCGACCTCGGTGACCTCGCCCGACGACGCGTTCGACACCGCCGCCGACGCACTCGTCAGGGTCACCGTCGGCCGCAGGACGTCGCCCAGCTCGGCGATCGGCAGGGCGTTGAGCTCGGCGATCGTCCGGCCGGCGAAGGTCACGGCGAGCGCCGCCCGGGTCAGGCCGCTGCCGCCGCAGAGCGAGCAGGGACCGCTCTCGACGTACTGCAGCACCTTCGTCCGCTGGGTCTCGCTCTGCGAGTCGGCGAGGGTGTGCAGGACGAAGGCGCGGGCGCTCCAGAAGCGGCCCTTGTACGGCTTGGCGACGCGGTCGCGCTGGGGGGTCACCTCGACGACGGGCTGCTCCTCGGTGTAGAGCAGCCAGTCGCGATCGGCCTGCGGCAGGTCACGCCAGGGGCGGTCGATGTCGTAGCCGAGCACGCTCGTGACGTCGCGGAGGTTCTTGCCCTGCCAGGCTCCCGGCCAGGCGGTGATCGCGCCGTCGCGGATGCTCAGGTCGGGGTCGAGGACGGCGGACGCCTCGGTCACCTCGTGCGCGATGCCGAGCCCGTGGCAGCGCGGGCAGGCCCCCGCGACCGTGTTCGGCGAGAACGAGTCGGACTCGAGCCGGTCGGCCCCCGCGGGGTAGCTGCCGGCCCGCGAGTAGAGCATCCGCATCGAGTTCGACAGGGTGGTCAGGGTGCCGACGGTCGACCGCGAGCTCGGCGCGCCGCGGCGCTGCTGCAGGGCGACCGCCGGGGGCAGGCCGGTGATCTCGTCGACGTGAGGGGCGCCGCCCTGGGCGATCAGCCGCCGCGCGTAGGGGGCGACGGACTCGAAGAAGCGGCGCTGCGCCTCGGCGAAGATCGTGCCGAAGGCCAGCGACGACTTACCCGAGCCCGAGACTCCCGTGAACGCGACGATGCTGTCTCGCGGGACGTCGACGTCGACCGCGCGCAGGTTGTTCTCGCGAGCGCCGCGGACGCGGACGAAACCGCGGGCGTGGACGTCCGCGGGTGTGTCGGTGGGGGCGTCGGCGGGGGCGTCGGGCACGTCGGGAGGGGCGTTGTCGGGCATCCGGTCGATGCTACGGGTGTCCGACGGAGTCGGCCCGGGTGCCGGTGGCCCGGCGGGGTGCCGGTGCGGTGTCGGCGGGGTGTCGGCGGGCTGCGGGGCTGCGGAGCTGCGGGGCTGCGGAGCTGCGGGGCTGCGGAGCTGCGGGGCTGCGGGGCTGCGGGGCTGCGGGGCTGCGGGGCTGCGGGCCGAGTGTCGGTGGCCCGTCGTAGCGTGTGCGCGTGCCCGAGCCGATCGCCGCCTGGTGGGCGCGACGCCGGTCGTCGCGCGGCCTCGCCGTGCCCTACCCCGTGGGCAGCTACCGCGAGGCGTGGGCGTCGTACCCGGTGCTCGTGCGGCAGTACCGGCCCGAACACAACGGCGGCATCGTGCTCAGCCAGATCCCGCCCGCGGCCGACGTGTGGCTGTGCTGGCTCTGCGACGCGGGCCACGTCTTCGTCGCCACCCCCGACGAACAGCGGCACCGGCCCGGGCGCGAGCGCCGGCGGTCGTCGTGGTGCCCCGAGTGCAGCGAGCTCGCCGCTCCGCGCGCCCTGCCGATGAGACCGCCGATGGCACCCGCGGCGGCGGTCCGCGCACAGGCCGAGGGCATGCCGGCGCAGGGCGCGAGCGCACCGGGCCAGGCCCGGCCGGCACCGGGCGATGCCGGGACGGCGTCCGGCCAGGCCTGGGCGGCCCAGACCGCAGGAGGCGCGGTGCCGGCGGCCACGTCACCCCCGCCCCGGCGTCGCCGCGGCTCGAGCACGGGTCTGCCGTCGACGACGCCGCGCGCGGAGGCGAGCCGCAGTCCCGAGCCCTCCCGCGCCTCCCCCACCTCGCCGCTAGTCAGCCACATCCCCACCGAGCGTGCCTCCCCGTCCACCGGCGCCTCCCGCACCGAGCATGCCTCCCCGCCCACCGGCGCCTCCCGCACCGAGCTCGCCTCCCCGGCCATCAGTGGCTCCCGCACCGAGCGCTCCTCCCCGCCGGCCCGCGCCCCTCGGCCGACCCGCGCCTCCCGGCCGGTGTGCGACAAGACGCCGGCCCTGCCGACCGGTACGCCTTTCGTCAGCGCGTGTGCCCCGAAGCCGGCGTCGGCGGTCGAGGCCGAGCTGCGAGCCGGACTGACGGCCCGGCTCGAGTTCGAGCCCGGTCTGAACGCGGTGCGGGTCGGGCGTCCGTTCTTCGACCACGTCGAGGTGTGGCCCGACATCGTGCTGAGCGAGCTGCGGGTCGCGATCGAGTACGACTCGACCGGCCGGCACGGGCTCGAGCACGTCGGGCACCGCGAGACCGCCGACCGCCGCAAGGACGCCGCCCTGCGGGCCGCCGGCTGGGAGGTCGTGCGGCTCCGGACCGGAAAGTTGCCCCCGCTCGGCCCCCACGACCTGCAACTCTCGGGGCTGACGCGGCAGACGGTGCCCCTGCTGCTCGACGAGCTGCGTGCCATCCGCGGCCCGCTGCTCGTCGACGCCTACCTGCGCCGCTGAGTACGGCGCGCCCCCGGGCGGCAGGGCCGGGCGGGCGGGCGGGACCACGACACGGCACCGCGTTTCGTGCACGGCACTCGATCTCGTCGCGGTGCGCTGCACGAAACACGGTGCGACGTTCAGAACGTGGTGTCACGCGACCCCCGGGCCAGCCAGGCTAGCCAGGCCAGGCGGGCCGGCCAGGCCAGGTGGGCCAGCCAGGCCAGTCGGGCTCAGCCGCGCAGGGCCAGCGCCTCGCTGCGCCAGCGGGCGTAGCGCTGCCACGGATCGTCGATGCCCTCGGCGAGCGCCGCCACGTGGGCGTCGAGCTCGGCACTCCGGGCGAACCATTCGGTGCGACCGAACCGGGACGCCGCGAACTGGCCGTGCCGTCGCCGTTCGACCAGGCGGTCGCCGCGCTCGAAGGCCAGGAGTTCGTCGTGCCAGAGCGTCCTCAGCCGCTGTCGGGGATTCGACGAGGTGCCGATCTTGATGCGGTCCTCGAAGCGGATGTAGTAGACGACGTCGACCCGCACGACCCCTAGCTCGCCGTCGGGCACGTCGCCCTGACGCCACTCGCAGACGGCGCAGAGCCACCCCGACGGCCAGTGCACGCCGAGCCGCGACCCGCACGCGAGGCACGGCGACGGCAGCAGGTCGGTCACTCCCTCGCCCGACCCCTCGAGCGAGGCGGCCCAGTCGGCGACGAGCGCGAGGTGCCGATCGCAGAGCGGCACGGGGGACGACGGATCGACCGGACGACCGCAGGAGTCGTCGCCGAGCCGCCCCGTGCCTCCTCGGCAGGTGTCGTCGGGTCGGGGCGTCGGGCTGGTCACCCCCGCAGGCTAGGTGCGGCCACCGACACCCGGCCGGGCCCGGCTCAGTCGTGCTCGTGGTCGATGCGCAGCCCGAGCGGGTGCGGCCCGAGCAGCAGCCAGACCGCACCGGCACCGAGCGGGAAGAGGACGGCGGCGACCGTCCAGACCGTGCGCTCGAGCTGCGTCGTGTCGGCACGCCGTCGGACGGCACGCACGATGCTGACGACGATCACGAGGTACACGACCGCCACGACGATCGCCACCACCGCCGGACCCCAGTCATCCCATGTGCTCATCCACCCAGCCTAGGGTGCGGCCCCCAGCCCGCCTCAGTGACCGCTGAGCCGCGCCAGCACCTCGTCGTAGCGCCCCTCGGCCTCGGCGTTGCGCAGGAACTTGACCCGCTCGACCAGGATCTCGTGGGCGTCGGGCTGGGCCTCGAGCAGCGCCATGGTCTCGTCGAGGTACTCGTCGAGCGGCATGGCCGACGGGTCGTCCTGCTGGCCGAGCAGGGTGGTCTGCACGGCCGGCGGCACGAGTTCGACGACCTGGACGCTCGTGCCGGCGAGCTGCACGCGGATGCCCTCGCTGAACGAGTGGATCGCCGCCTTGGTCGCGTTGTAGGTCGGCGTGATCGGCAGCGGCACGCTCGCGAGCCCGGACGACACGGTCACGATCGATGCCGCCGGCCGTGACTGCAGGAACGACGTCCACGCGGCGATCAGGCGGATCGGCCCGAGCAGGTTCGTCGTGACGATCGCCTCGGCGGTCGGGAGGAACTCACCTGTCGTGACGTCCTCGGTCTGCATGATGCCGGCCATCGCGACCACGACGTTGGTCTCGGGCCAGCGGCGTTGCACCTCGGCCGAGACGTCGACGACGGCCTGCGGGTCGGTGGTGTCCAGCTCGACGGCCTCGAGGCCCGGGTGGTCGCGGACGATCTGGTCGAGCAGGGCCCGGCGTCGGCCCGCCACGACGACGGTGTTGCCGGCGGCCTGCAGGCGCAGGGCGAGGCCCAGGCCGATGCCGGACGTGGCTCCGGGGATGAACACGGTGTTGCCGCTGATCTTCACGGTTGCTCCTTCGGGTGTGCCGCGCTCGGCGCGGCCGGTGGTCGTCGCCGCGCCGAGGGTGGTCGGGGCGACGACCCCACTCTGACCCGGGGAGGCGCGAGGCGGCAGAGAGCGCTCGTCCAGGGATCGCCACTCCCTGGTCGGCGAGCGACGGGGCTGACAGCATGGGGCGATGGACCGCGCCGAACTCGCCGACTTCCTCCGCCACCGCCGCGAGGCGCTGCGGCCGTCCGACGTCGGGCTGCCCGAGGGCGTGCGTCGGCGAACCGCGGGACTGCGTCGTGAAGAGGTGGCGGGGCTCGTCGGCATGTCGACCGACTACTACGCGCGGCTCGAGCAGCAGCGCGGCCCCCAACCGTCCGAGCAGATGCTGGTCGCGCTCACCCGGGCGCTGCGGCTGAGCCTCGACGAGCGCGACCATCTCTACCGCCTGACCGGTCACCACCCGCCGCGCCGCACACGCGGCGGCGACCACGTCAGTCCCGCCCTGCTGCGGGTGCTCGACCGTCTGGACGACACCCCCGCGCTCGTCCTCAGCGACCTGGCCGAGACGCTCGCGCAGAACCGGCTCGCGGTCGCCCTGCTCGGCGACCAGATGAGGCACGAGGGTCTCGACCGCAGCGCGTTCCACCGGTGGTTCACCGACCCGGCCGAGCGCGCCTCCTACCCGGTCGAGGACCACGCGCACCAGCTCGAGCTGCAGGCGTCCGGGCTGCGGGCGGCGCTCAGCCTGGCGGGCGGCCGCGGGCGACCGCGCGAACTGGTGGAGGCGCTGCTCGCCTCGAGCGACGAGTTCGCGACGATCTGGAGCCGTCACGCGGTCCACCAACGTTTCGACGACCGCAAGACGCTGTTGCATCCCGAGCTCGGCCGCATCGAGGTGGACTGCCAGGCCCTCTTCACCGAGGACCAGTCGCAGACGCTCCTCGTGCTGACGGCGACGCCCGGGTCTGACGACGACGCCAAGCTGCGCTTGCTCGACGTGATCGGCATCGGGCGGTTCGCCGAACACGAGTGAGGGCGAGGGGCGACCGTCAGACACCCGCAGCCGCACACGCACACTGGCAGCCGCCCGCACCCGCGCCCGCACCCGCGAAGATGGATGCACCCACGACGACGTGACCCCGAGGAGAACGCATGTCCCCGCAGACCCCGAGCACCCCGAGCACCCCGAGCTTCCCCGCTTCGACGGCCGTCCCGTTGCGGGGCGGGCCGGTCCTCCGCTGGGGCGTGATCGGCCCGGGCGAGATCGCCGGCGACTTCACCGACGCCCTGCACGCGCACACCGACCAGCGCGTGGTCGCCGTGGCCTCGCGCAGCCTCGACCGGGCCGAGGCGTTCGCCCGCGCCCACGGCGTCGACACCGCCCACGGGGACGCGGAGGCGCTGGTCGCATCCCCCGACGTCGACGTCGTCTACGTGGCCACGCCTCACACCCGGCACCTGCCGGACGCCCTGACCGCGATCCGTGCCGGGAAGCACGTCCTGATCGAGAAGCCGATGGCGACCAGCACGGCCGAAGCCGACGAGATCGTGGCCGCGGCGAGCGCCGCGGGGGTCCTCGCGATGGAAGCGCTGTGGACGCGCTACCTGCCGCACACCACCGTCATCGCCGAACTGCTCGCCGAGGGGGCGATCGGAGACGTGCGACTGGCGACCGCCGACGTCGCCTGGGCGAACGACCTCTCGGCCGGCGGACGCATGACGGACCCGGCCCTCGGCGGCGGCGCCCTGCTCGACATCGGCGTCTACGCCTTCTGGTTCACCCAGTTCGCCACCGGTCACCCCGTCGAGTGGCACGCCACCGGCTCGACCCGGGCCGACGGCGTCGACCTCGACGCGGCCGTCGTCACCCGCACGGCCGACGGGGTGCTGGCCACCGCGGCGACCAGCCTGCTCACGACCTCGCCCGGACTCGGCACGATCTCGGGCACGACCGGCTCGATCCGCACCCTGCAGAACCTGGTCTTCCCCGCGACGTTCGAGCTGACCACGGGCCGCGGTTCGGCCGTCTGGAACGACCCGACCGTCCCGACCGGCCGCCAGGGCCTGGCCTACCAGGCGACGGCCCTGGCGTCCTACGTCGATGCCGGGCTGCGCGACTCGCCTCTGCACTCGCTGGCCGACTCGAGGTCGCTGCTCGCGACGATCGAGGCGACCCGCGCCTCCTTGACCGTCGTCTGACCCTGCCGAGACGTCACGACTCGCGCCTCACGTCCCGAGGTGAGCGGCACGTCGTGACATCTCGACGGACGAGAGCAGGAGGCGCGGGTCGGCACGGCCGGGAGGCACAGCTCAACTGGCGACCGAGGGCACCGACGCGACGGCGATGTCGTGGCCGTCCGCTGCACGGATCTCGACGGACGCCACGTCGGGCCGCAGCACGGCCGCGTTCAACCGACAGTCGACGCGCACGTCCGACCCGAGGAACGCACCGGACTCGTACTCGCGCCCGTCGCCCCCGACCACCACGACCGTGAACGCCGAGCCCGTCGGCAGGCCGTCGATGCTGAGGACGGTCTCGGTGCCCCAGGTGTGGGCGACGAGGTCTCCGTCGAGGTCGACCCCGGCCGGCTGACCGACGAAGTCCACGTGCTCGACGGCGCCGAGGGTGCCGGCCGGGCCGGCCACCACCGTGTCGCGAGGCATCGCGAGCAGGACTCCGCCCCCGGCCCCGATCGCCAGGCACGCGGCGGCGGCGACGGCGATCAGCAGCGGGCGACGGCCCCGGCCCGAGCGGGCGGTGGCGACGTGCGGACCGATGCGCGGGAGCGTCGGGTCGTCCCCCGTCGTGCCGGCGCCGGACAGGGCGCCGGCATCGGAGACGGTGCCGACGTCGGAAGCGGTGCCGGCGCCTGAGGCGGTGCCGACGTCCGAGGCGATGCCGTCATCGGTCGCCCGCCCGGCGGCCGGGTCGTCTCCGGCCCGGGCGACGGCGTGGACGCGCTCGCGGAGTCCGTCGCTCGGGGCGACCTCGTCCCAGCGACCCAAGTCCGAGAGCCCTCCGACGACGACGCCCAGCGACGCCAACTCGGCGTCGATCGACGGGTCGGCGGCCCGCAACGCGTCGAACTCGACGCGTTCGCTCGGCGAGAGGTCGTCCGCGAGCGCCGCGGCCGTCAACTCGTCGCGGCGGGCGTCGGAGCCCCCGACACCGTCGGCGCCCCCGCCGTCCCCGGCACCGGTACCGTCATCGGCCCCCACCCCTGGCGTGCGGTCAGTCATCGGTCGTCTCCTGGTCGTCGAGGTGGGTGCGGAGGGCACGCAGCGCGTGGAACACGCGGGTGCGGAGGGTCGCGACGGGCACGCCCGTGCGCTCGGAGACCTCGCGGTAGCTCAGGCCCTCGAGGTGGACGGCCACCACGGCCGCCCGGTGGTCGTCGCTCAGGCGGGCGAGCCCCTCGGCCATGCCCAGGCGCTCGAGCGGGTCGGCGACGGTCGCCACGGGGTCGGGGGCGTGCTCGAGCGGCACGACCGACGGCGTGCGCGTGCGTGCCCGGTACACGTCGAGCACGACGCGGCGTTCGATCGCGAACAGCCAGGTGCGGACGCTGCCGCGGTCGGCGTCGAACGAGTCGCGGGCGCGCCAGGCACGCACGAAGGTCTCTTGCACGCAGTCCTCGGCGAGCGCCCGGTCGCGGAGGGCGTTGACGGCGAAACCGAGCAGCGACGAGCCGTGTTCGACGAACGCGGCCCGGACGTCGAGACCGGACGACCCCTCGCTCATCGGGCTCCGATCTGCGACGC
This sequence comes from Frigoribacterium sp. Leaf8, assembly GCF_001421165.1. Lineage (GTDB taxonomy): Bacteria > Actinomycetota > Actinomycetes > Actinomycetales > Microbacteriaceae > Frigoribacterium. The sequence goes on from NZ_LMKB01000001.1 coordinate 13,886, forward strand.
GGCCCGGGACGGGCCCCGCGCGACCCATGACGGCGATCATCCGTCTGCCCTCCAGCCTATCCACGCCGTTCGCGGATGCCGACGGGGTCTACGTCCGCTGCGCCTCCGGCGTTCACCGCACCGTCGAGAAAACTTTCTCGGCACCTGGTGAACGCATCGAGGCCCGACGACGTAGGCCCTGTCGAGCGGCACCCGCCCGGGCGCCGCCCCGTCGAGAGGACCCGGAGCATGCCGAAGATGACGCGCACGACCAAGAAGACCGCCATCCGCACCCTGACGATCGGTGGCGCCGCCGCCACCGCCGTCACCCTGTTCGGCGTGACGCCCGCGTTCGCCGAGACCGAGGTGCCCGAGCCCGCGACCTTCACCAGCGCCTACACGGTCATGGCGACGCCCGACCAGGTGATCAACAACGACGGGGTCGCCACACCGGGCGAGGCCGGTGCCACGGGCACGTTCGACTTCCGCGTCAACAGCGACACCGAGGTGATCTGCTACGACATCACCCTGCGCGGCGTCACGGGCGAGTACCAGAGCCCGGCGAAGACCGCGACGCACATCCACGAGGCCGCGAAGGGCCAGGCCGGCCCGCCGCGCATCTCGTTCCCGAACCCGGTCGACCGCGGTGACGGCACGCGCACGAGCAGCGGCTGCCTGCAGGGGCCCTTCACGACCGGCGTCATGAGCGCCGCCGGGGCCGACACGGGCACCGGCTTCAGCCTGAAGCAGCTCGAGGCGAACCCGGCCGGCTTCACGGGCGACTCGCACACGGCCACGTTCGCGGCCGGCGTCGTCCGCGGCCAGCTGACGCAGGTGCCCGTCGGTGGCGTCGACACGGGACTCGGAGGCGCGGCCGCCGAGAGCGCGTCGGCCGGCGGTCTCGGCCTCGCGGCCGGTGGCGCCGGGGCCCTCGCCCTGCTCGGTGCGGGTGCGTACGTCCTGACCCGTCGTCAGCGCGCGGCCCGGGCCTGACGTGCTCCGCTCCCTCCGCCCGGTGGTCGCCGTCGGCGTCGTGCTGGCCCTCGCCGGGTGCGCGTCACCCGGGGTGGTCGCACCGACGGTGACGCCGGCCCCGGGGGCGGGGGCGAGCCCCTCGACGACCGCGGCTCCGTCGGCGACGGGCACCGCACCTCCTGCGGTGGGCGGGGTCGACGGCGGCGGGGTCGACGGCAGCGGCGAGGTGGTCGGCGAGGGCGTCGCTCCGGCGGCCGTCTCGGTGCCGGCCATCGGGCTGGACGCCCCGCTGATCGATCTCGGCATCGCCGACGACGGCGCCATGGAGGTACCCGTGGACGCGGACGACGTCGGGTGGTTCACCGGCGGGGGCCGACCCGGCGGGCGCGGGCCGACCGTGATCGCCGCCCACGTCGACTCGGCGTCGGGCCCCGCGGTCTTCGCCCGCCTCGACGAACTCGTCGTCGGCGACCGGGTCGACGTGACCACGGTCGACGGGGACGTCGTCGGCTACGCCGTCACCGAGGTCGTCGACGCGCCGAAGGCGGAGTTCCCGACCGCCCGGGTCTTCGGGGCGCAGCCGACCGACCAGCTGCGGCTGATCACCTGCGGCGGCGTCTTCGACCGCGGCTCGGGCCACTACGACCAGAACCGGATCGTCTTCGCCGAGCCGGTGGCCTGAGCCCGGCGCCCGGCACCCGGGCACGCCGCGACGCCACGACGTGCCGTGCCGCCTGGTCTACAACACCCCGGGAGGCGCGGCCCGCGTCGGTCGCGCCAGGGTCGCCACGAGGTGCTCGACGAGCGGCACGGTCCACGCGACGTTCGCCGCGATGCCGCGGTTCGGTTCGTCGTCGGGCTGGTGCAGGCGGTGCAGGTCGTTGAAGGTCAGGAACGCACTGGGCACGCCCGCCCGGTAGAACGACGCGTCGTCGGTGCCGGTCGTCGGCGGGAACCGGGTGACCAGCTCGAGGTCGGGTCGGGTGGCCGCGGCGTGCTGCAGCAGCGCCCCGCGGAACGCCGTCGAGAACGCCTCGGGGGCACCGAAGGCCTCGACGAACGATCCGCGCCCGAGCCCGTCGACGTTGAGCACGTAGTCGATGGCGTCGAGTTCGTCGGACGAGGCGCTGTCGACGAAGTGCCGGGACCCGCCCAGGTGCCACTCCTCGGCGGTGAAGAAGACGAGGCGGACCGACGAGACCGGCGGGGCCGCCGCCCACCGCTCGGCCAGCTGCAGCAGGGCGATCGTGCCGCTGCCGTTGTCGTAGGCGCCGACCGTGTTGAAGAACGTGTCGTAGTGCGCGCAGAGCAGCACCGACCCGTCGCCCGTGCCGGGCACGTCGACGACCAGGTTGTCGCTGGTCGCGGCGTCGACCGGGCCGCCGTCGGCCTCGATCTCGACCTCGACGGGCTTGCCGTCGGCGATCCACTCGGTCAGCTGCAGACCGTCCACGCGGCCGATCGCGAGGTGGGCCACGTCGTGGTCCGACCCGGAGGGCAGCGGCTGCGGTGCGGCGGGTCCGTCGTCCCGCGCGTGCAGGTAGGCAACGACGTCGCCGCCGTCCGCCCGCACGACGAACTTCTGCCAGACCATCGAGTCGCCCCAGAGCCCCTGCGGGCCGACGGCCTCGACCGTGCCCCGGCGCGCACCGCCGGTCGACCCGCTCCAGAGCATCGGCCAGGCGGGCAGCTCACGGACGATCGGCTGCTGCACCGCGACCCGGTGCACGCTGCCCGGCTGCCAGCCGGGCAGCGTCACGGGCTGCCGGGCGACCGGCCACCCGACCGCGGTCAGTCGCTGCTCGAGCCAGTCGGCCGCGGCCGCGATCCCGGCGGTGCCGTGGAACCGCGGGCCGTGCTGGACCAGGGCGACGAGGTCGTCGTAGGCGCGTTCCGCGCGCTGCGCCGCGGCCGGGTCGGTGTCGTGGGTCATGTCGTGCCTCTCGGGGACGGCTCTGGGGTGGGTGACGGGGACGGGGACGGGGACGGGGACGTGGTGGCGGTCGACGACGCGGCCGACGGACCGAGGAGGCGCGGCGCGGCCCCCCGGGCGGCCTGCGCCACCGTCGCGGCGGGCACCCCGAGCAGGTGCTGGGCCACGCGGGCGACGTCGTCCGTCCTCCCCCGGAACCACCAGCTGGCGAACCGGTCGGTGACCGCCTCGGGTCGCGGGCCGAGGACGGGCGTGCCCCGGGCCTCGATCTCGGCGAACCCGCCGAGCCCGCCGTCGTCGTCGTACAGGTGCAGCGAGTCTCCCCGGACCCCCGGGGACGGGTCGGGCTCCTCCGAGTACTCGGCCGACGGGTCGCTGTGGCTGCCGCGCACGAAGAGCACGGCACGGTCGTCGGCCGGGTCGCCGACCGCGCGCACGTACCCGACGCGTCCGGTGACGTGCGGTGCCGCGAAGCCGATCTTGAAGCGGTCGGCACCGGTCAGCGACACGGCGACGCCGCCGGGCACCTCGGCGAGCAGGTCGCCGACCGGCTCGTAGTAGTCGGTCACCTGGGTGTCGGGCACGGCCGCGACGAACGCCGTGCCGCCCGCCCGCACCTGGTCGAGCATCCACGACTCGGCCTCGTGCGCGCCGTCCGAGGTGATGCCGAGCCGCACCTCCGTCACGTAGCCGCCGTACTCGACGGCGTCGACGAGCGGTGCGCCGCCGGGGCCCCCGGCCGACGCCCCGCGCAGGTGTCGCAGCGGGTGGGCCGCCGGCCGCACGACGAGCGTCAGGTCGGCCCGCACGAGCCCGGTCGGCTCCGTGAACGCCTCGAGCTCGGCGACCCGTGACAGCGTCACGCGGTCGCCCGTGCGGCCGAGGTCGTGGCGGCCGGGGTCGAGCGACGGCGGCATCACGTAGCTGCCCCAGTAGTCGCTGCGGTCGCGGATCATGTAGGCGATCTCGGGCCCGATCCAGACCCGGTCGCCGCCGACGTTCCAGTCGCCCGAGTCGACCAACGCGCCGAACGCGTCGTCGTCGGCGAACGCGTCGGGCAGCCAGTTCTCGGCCTCGCCCTCGGCGAAGAAGGGTCCGTAGACGCGTCCGCCGTAGGACGAGACGACCACGACGGCGTCGGGTCCGACGGCCACCCGTTCGGAGGCGATGCCGGCCGCGGCGAGGCGGGCCTCGACGGCGCGCAGGTCGACCGCGACCGGGCCGACCGGGCCGACCGGGCCGACCGGGTCGACCGGGCCGACAGTGGGCCCGGTCACGCGGCCACCTCGACGAGGGCGCTCGCGTGGAACGCGTCCTCGGCGCGCAGCATGCCGACGAACCAGGCGTCCAGCCGGGCGTCGGTCACGTCGGCGGGCAGCTCGTCGACCAGCTGGTGCAAGAAGGCCACCTGGGCGCGGAAGCCGTCGGTGACGTGCAGCTCGATCCACCGTTGCACGTCGTCCGGTCGGGGCACGGCACGCTCGGCCGCCCGCATGCACCACCGCAGGTAGAGCGTCTCGGCCGCGGCGAGGCTGGTGACGACCCCGGCGTAGCCGCCCTCGGCGAGTGCCGCCGTCACCGCCCCCTCGAGGACGGAGGCGCGGCGCAGCAGGTCGGTCGAGGTCACGTCGTCGACCGGTCGCGTCGAGAGCAACCGCTCGAAGTACCGGCTCTGCGGACCGACGAGGTCGGCGACGGCCTCGGCGTGACGCTCGGCGCGGGACCACTCCGGCTGCTGCCAGAGGCAGTAGCCCGCGAGGCGGGCCGCCGTCCGGACGAACGCCTGCTCGATCGCGAGGTAGCGACCGAAGGCGGGGTCGTCGAGCGTGCCGTCGGCCATCCGGGCCAGCAGCGGCACCGACGCCGAGGCGTCGAGCTCGGCCGAGCAGCGGGCGACCAGCGCCGCCGCCCGGCCCGTGCCGACGCCCTCGGGCCGGGTCGTGCCCGCCATCGTCAGCGGCCGGTCAGCCACGACACGATGCCGTTGAACACCCGGGCGTAGCCGTCCCACTCCTCGCAGAACGCCGGCGGTGCCCAGTGCGGCGAGCAGTCGCTCGTGAAGACCGCCGTGCGCCCCGCGCCGGCCTCGCCGACGACGACGAGCGGGTCGCCGTCGAGGCGGGCGAGCTCGACCGCGCCCGGCTTCACGACGGTGCGGTTGTAGCCGAGCAGCAGCGGCCACTCCGTGCCCGCGCCGCCGAGGGCGGGGTGCTCGGCGTCGAGCACGGTGGCGACGACGCCGGCCGGGCGCTCGACGCGGTCGTCCCCGATCAGCATCTCGACCGGCAGCACGTCGGCGATCTCGGTGCGGGCGTAGCCCGCACGACCCTGCCAGCCCGAGAACGACAGGTAGCCGCCGATCATCAGCAGCGCGCCTCCGGCCTCGACCCAGCGGGCGAGCTCGCGGACGCGGTCCCGACCCGGGATGCTCTTCTCGAAGACGGCGGGCGCGAGCTGCAGCGAGTTGACGCCGATGTCGGACAGCACCACGACGTCGTAGGCGTCCAGCGCCTCCTGCGTCTCGGGGAAGCCGGTGGCGACGAGGTGGGCGGGCAGGTGGACGACCTCGTGGCCGCCGGCCTGCAGGGCCGTGCGCAGCTGCGCGACGCCCTCGGTGTACGAGTGGGCGGTGAACTCGTCGACGCCCTTGGTGTGGGTGGTCGCGGTGATCCAGCTCTCGCCGGCGATGAGGATGCGGGACATGGTGGGGCCTTCCGGTGGTGACGGGACGGTTCGGGACGAGGAGGCGCGAGCGGCTCGGTGCCGCGTCGTCGCCCCTCAGCGGGTCAGGGCGGCGCCCTCGAAGAGGTCGCGGACGTTGCTAGTGCCGACGCCGTGCACGATCTCGGCGTCGACGCCGAGGTCGGTCAGCCGGTCGAGGAACACGGCGGGGACGTACGAGAGGCCGTTGCCGCCGTGCTTGCGCAACATGCTCTTGAGGAAGAGGTCGTGGCTGAAGAGCAGACGGCGGCCGAACCCGGCCGAGGCCAGACGGGCGATGGCCGTGGCCGTCTCGACCGGCGACGGCGACTGCCCTTCGCCGGGCAGGGAGAAGCGGTACGGCATGCCGATCATGTCGAACTCGAGCCAGACCCCGCGCTCGGCGAGGCTGCGCTGGTAGTCGGGGTCGCTGCCGGACGGGTCCATGTGGCAGAGGACGACCGCCGTGGGGTCGACGCCCTCGTCGCGCAGCACGACGTCGAGCACGCGGCCGCCGTGCCGGACGAAGCCGGGCAGGTGCACGAACATCGGCAGGCCGGTCTCGCGTTGCAGGCGGCAGGCCGCGCGCAGCGAACGCTCCTCCCGCTCGGTGAAGCCGGGCGAGACGCCGATCTCGCCGATCACGCCCGACCGGGGCACCCCGGTCTCGGCCGGGTCGGCCCGGTACTGCGCGACCAGGCGGGAGGCCAGGTCGTCGACGGTGTCGCGGCCCGTGGCCTCGGGGTGGAACCGCTCGAGGTACCAGCCGCCGCCGGTGACGACGGTGACCCCGCTGCGGCGCGAGATCTCGGCGAGACGTCGGGGGTCGCGCCCCTGTCCGTCCGAGGTCAGCTCGACGACCGTGCTGCCGCCGAGCTCGCGGAACGCCACGAGCTCGTCGACCGCGTCGTCGTCGCCGTCGAGCACGCAGTTGTCGCGGCAGGCGAGCGGACGGTCGCGCAGCAACCAGGCGATCTCGGGAGTGACCGGGGCGTCGAACAGCTCGGGGAAGTCGGGGTCGGGTTCGAGCCCGCCCTCCTCGATGCTGTTGATCAGGTGCTCGTGCGGCAGCGTGTAGCCGAGTCGGTCGCTCGGCACCGGACCGGTGACCGTCTGCACGTCGACGACGGTGGTCGTCTCGACGCCGAACCCTCCGACGCGGCTCATCGGGTCACCCGCTTGCGCACCAGGTCGGTGAACGAGCCGCCCCGCAGGTTGATCCAGATGACGATGATCAGGAGGCTGCCGGTCACGATGGGCACGATGTAGGGGCTCAGGCCGAGCAGCGTGAGGCCGTTGGTGATGACGCCGGTCAGGATCGCCCCGATCGCCGTGCCGATGACGCTGCCCTTGCCGCCGAGCAGGTTCGTGCCGCCGATGACGACGGCGGTGATCACCGTCATGGCGAAGTCGACGCCCGAGTTGGCGTCGCCCGACCCCAGTCGGGCCGCGGTGATGATGCCGGCCGCGCCGGCCGCCGTGCCGCTGAGCACGAGGGCCATCATCTTGACGAAGCGGGTGTCGACGCCCGCCCGGCGGACCGACTCCTCGTTCGAGCCGATGCCGGTGATGTACTGGCCGAACCGCATGCGCTGCAGCCCCACGATGCCGACGCCGACGATGATCAGCGCGAGCCAGGCCGGGTACCCGAGCCCGAACAGCCGGCCCTGCCCGACCTGGGCGAAGATCAGCCCCGAGCCGATGGCGATCGAGTAGCCCTTCGTGATCAGCAGGGCGACGCCCCGCACGATCGACATGGTGGCCAACGTGACGATGAACGACGGGATGCCCTGGTAACTCGAGAACCAGCCGTTGACCAACCCGCAGAAGGCTCCGACGGCCAGGCAGATGACGATCACCAGCACCGACTCGAGACCGGCCCGCAGCAGGACCGCCCCGATCACCGAGACGAGGGCGAGCGTCGACCCGACCGAGAGGTCGATCATGCCCGCCGTGATGACGAAGGTCATCGCGACGGCCACGATCGCCGCGGGGGCGACCTGCACGGCGACGTTCCGCAGGTTCGTGCCGGTGAGGAAGGTCGGGGTCGCCACCGAGAAGACGACGATGACGACCAGCGTCACGACGAGCATCAACAGGGTGGACTTGTTGACGCGTTGCAGGGCTTCCCAGCGGCGCTCGCGCACGTCGGTGGAGCCGTGTCCGCGACCCGGCTCGGGGCCGTCGGTGCGGGTGGGGTCAGAGGTCGTCGCGGTCATGCGGCAGCGCTCCCTTCACGGGTGATCATGTCGACGAGCGACTCGATGGTGAGGTCGTCGATGCGGGCGTCGTCGACGCTGCGCCCCTCGTACATGACGGTGATGCGGTCGCAGACCCGGAAGAGGTCCTGCAGCCGGTGGGTGATCAGGATGACGCCGACCCCTCGGGCCGCGACCTCCTTGATGAGGCGCAGCACCGACTCGACCTCGGTGACGGCGAGGGCGGCGGTCGGCTCGTCGAGGATCAGCACGTCGGGGTCGACCGACGCGGCGCGCGCGATGGCGACGGACTGGCGCTGACCACCCGACAGCTGCGAGATCAGCTGGTGCGTGGACGTGACGCGGACGCCGAACTCCTTGAGCACGGCCGTGGCCTCGGCGTGCATCGCCCCGACCTTGAGGAAGGGCCCGACCCGAGGCTCGCGGCCGAGGAACAGGTTGGCGGCGACGTTGAGGCTGTCGCAGAGGGCCAGGTCCTGGTAGACGATGCCGATGTCCTCGGCCTGGGCGTCGCTCGGGGACTGGAACCGCACCTCCTTGCCCTTGATGCTGATGCGGCCGCCGTCGTGCTGGACCGAACCGGCGAGCACCTTCATGAGGGTGGACTTGCCGGCGCCGTTGTCGCCGACCAGGCCGAGCACCTCGCCGCGCGCGAGGCGCAGGTCGACGCCGCGCAGGACGTCGACGGCGCCGTACGACTTGCGGATGCCCTCGAGTTCGACGAGCAGGTCGCCGGTGGTGACGTCGGTCATCAGCCCTCCAGGTAGTACGAGAAGTCGGCCAGGTTGTCGGGCGTGACGATCGTGATCGGCACGTCGACGGTCGCCGGCACGTCGGCGGTGCCGCAGGCCAGGTTGATCGCGGCCTTCGCGGCCTCGTAGCCGAAGCCGAAGGTGTCCTGCTGGATGACGGCCTTCACGTAGCCGTCCTGCAGACCCTCGACGGCCGAGGGCGAGAGGTCCCAGCCGACGATCGTGACGCGGTCCTGGGCGCCCTGGCTCTTGACCGCGGCGATGGCACCGTTGAGCGCGGGCTCGCCCGTGGCGTAGATGTACTCGAGGTCGGGGTTGCCGGTCAACAGGTTCTCGGCCGCCGCCTGGGCGTCCTCGTTGACGTTCTGGCCGTCGACGATCGTGCCGATGGTCATGCCGCCGGCCTCGACCGCGTCGGTGAAGCCGTTCTGGCGCTGGATCTGGATCGCGCTGTTGAGCGCTCCGACGACGCCGACCTCGCCCTCGCCGCCGGTGATGTCGAGGAAGGCCTTCCCGAGCTGGGCGCCGCCGTCCTCGTTCGCCGTGCCCACGTACGAGTCGATCGCCGAGGCGTCCTCGACCGAACCGTCGGCCGCGACGACCGGGATGCCGGCCGCCTTGGCCGCCGTGAGCGCCGGGATCAGCGCGGTCGCGTCGACCGGGTCGACGATGAGCGCGTCGACCCCCGAGGCGACGAGGTTCTCGACGCCCGAGACCTGCGTGGCGCTGTCGTTGTCGCCGCTGACGATCTGCAGGTCGGCACCGGCCTCGTCGGCGACGTCCTGGACGCCCTCGTTCATCTGGGTGAAGAAGGCGGTCTGCTCGTTGATGTCGACCATGCCGAGCTGCAGGGTGCCGCCGCCCTCGGGGGCACAGGCCTGGGGGACGTCGGTGGGGGCCGGGCGGGTCGAGGTCGAGCCGCCGGACGCGGAGCCGGAGGCGGTGGTCGAGGACGAGTCGCAGCCGGCGAGGGTGCCGATGGCGATGGCGCCCACGGCGAATGCGGCGAGGACGGTACGGGTCGTGGGCATGAGGAGCCTTCCTGGGGAGGACGAGGTGGAGCATGCGGGACTGGCGAGGGGGCGATCTCGGTGGGGTCGAGATCGACGGGCAATCGATTTCCGTCGGGAACTGCGTCAAGAGTGACGCCTCCGTGTTTCGAGTGTCAACACCTTTGTGTTTCCGACGTGTAAAAGTGATCTCGAGCGGGCAATCGGTTTCCCGCGAGGGGACGATACGATGACGGCATCACCCGTCGTCCCCGGCGGCCACGCCCTGAGGAGCCCATGAACGCCGTCACCATCTCGGACGTCGCCCGCCGGGCGGGCGTCTCCGCCGCGACGGTCTCGCGCGTCATGTCGGCGTCGCGCCCGGTCGGCCGCGAGGTCGAGGCCCGCGTGCGGCTGGCGGCCGACGAGCTGGGCTACTCGGGCAACGGCATCGCCCGCGCCCTGCGCACCCGCCGCACCGACACGGTCGGCATGGTCGTCCCGAGCATCCTCAACCCGTTCTTCACGACCCTGGTCGACAGCCTCGAGAGCGCGCTGCACGGCGAGGGCAAACAGCTGTTCCTCTGCGACTCGCGGCAGGACCCCGCCGTCGAGGCCGAGCACCTCCGGTCGCTCATCGAGCGGCACGTCGACGGCATCGTGGTCAGCCCCGTGCACGACACCGAGAGCGCGGCGGCCGTCGCCGCGTCCGCCCGGGCCGTCCCGCTGGTGCAGCTCGACCGCCGGGTCGACGTCGCCGGCACCGACTGGATCGGCCTCGACGACGCCGAGGCGATGAAGCTCGTCCTGACGCACCTCGCCGGGACCGGTGCCCGCTCGGCCGCGTTCGTGACCTCCGAGCTGACGAACTCGTCGACGACCCTGCGCCTCCGGGGCTTCCGGCACTGGGCGGCCGAACTCGGCATCCGCGAGGTGCGCGACGGGGTCGTGCTCGGCGACTACTCGGTCGACAGCGGCGACGCGGCGGCCCGCCGACTGCTGACCTCCGACGACCGCCCGGACGCCATCGTCTGCGCGGACGACCTGATCGCCATGGGCGTGCTGAGGGCGGCCCGCGAACTCGGGGTGTCGGTGCCCGACGAGCTGCAGGTCACGGGCTTCGACGACATCGTCTTCGCCTCGTACGTGACCCCGGCCCTGACGACCCTGGCGCAGCCGACCGACCGCATGGCCGCCGAGGCGCTGCGACTGCTCTCGCTGCGGGGCTCCGACGACGGAGGACTCGGAGGCGCGCGCGTGTCGTTCGCGCCGAGGCTCGTCCGCCGGCAGAGCACGCGGTCGTCGACTCCCGAGCCCGCCTGACCCGTCCGCCCCGTCGGGCGTCGGTCAGTGCTCGACGGCCCACCGCCCGCCGACGCGGCCGAACTGCTCGACGGCCCGCAGGACCGCCTCGACCGACACGGACTCGTCCACCGTGTGGACGACGGTGGGGTCGCCCGGGCCCCAGACCACGACGGGCACCCCGTCCTCGAGCGACCGCACGAGCACCGAGGCGTCCGTGAAGTACGACGCGGGCGCCTCCGAGACCGGGGCGTCGAGCCCGGCGAGCCAGGGATGGTCGCGCGGGGTCCACACCGCGGCCAGGTCGAGGTCGACGCGGACGTCGGTCACCTCGGGCTGGCCACGCCACCAGTCGACGAGTTCGTCGACGTCCTCCCGGACGACGCGCAGGTCGATGCGCGCCTCGCAGACGTCGGGCACGATGTTCGGCACGCTGCCGCCCGACACGACGCCGACGTTGACCGTCTCGCGCCCGAGGTCGGCATGGGACGAGAGGGGCAGGTCGTCCAGGCGCCCGAGCACGGCCACGAGGTCGAGGATCGCGTTGTGGCCCCGCTCGGGCGTGCTGCCGTGCGCGGCGACGCCCGAGGTGCGGACGGTCGCCCAGAGCGCGCCGCGGTGACCGAGCACGACCTGCCCGTCGGTCGACTCGGGGATCACCACGGCCCCCACGCGCAGGCCCGCGAGCAGGTCGACGACGGCAGGAGCCCCGAGGCAGCCGACCTCCTCACCGGTCGAGACGGCGAGCGCGACGGGTGCACCCTGGCGCAGGAGGTCCCGTACGGCGACGATCGAGGCGGCCAGGCCGGACTTCATGTCCGAGGCACCCCGCCCGTACAGGCGGTCGCCGACGGCGGTCGAGGCGAAGGGATCGTGGGTCCAGGCCGAGGCGTCGGTCACCGGGACGACGTCGGCGTGGGACGCGAAGACGAGCAGCGGCCTGTCGGCGCCGACGGACGTCGGCGAGACCAGGAGGGCCGCGGGCTCGCCGTCGGCCCCGGGGGCGAAGGCGACCCGCGCCTCCTCGACGCCCTCGAACTCCGCGGCGACGCGGCGCAGGACGGCCGCCTCGCCCGGTGAGCCGCTGGTCGAGTCGATCGCGACGAGGTCGCGGAGCAGGGCGATCACGGGCGGTGCGGACGGCGTCGGGGCGGTCATGCCGTCACGTTATCGTCACGGCGACGGCGGCAGGGCCCGCTCGTCGAGCCAGGGACGCAGCAGCGGTCCGACGGGGTGGCCGGAGACGCGGGTGGCGAGGGCGACGAAGTCGGCCGTGGTCGCCACGCCGTGTCGGTGCTCGGCGGTCCAGGCGCGCAGCACGTCGAAGAACGCGACGTCGCCGACCGCCGAGCGCAGCGCGTGCACCGCGAGCGCCCCGCGCTTGTAGACGCGATCGTCGAACATGAGGTCGGGGCCGGGGTCGCCGACGAGCAGGTCGCGGGGCAGACCGGCCAGCCGCGCGCGGGTCTGGGCGGCGATGCGCGCGGCCGACGGACCGCCCGAGGCCTCGGACCAGATCCACTCGGCGTAGCAGGCGAAGCCCTCGTTCAGCCAGATGTCGCTCCAGGTCGTCAGGCCCACGCTGTTGCCGAACCACTGGTGCGCCAGTTCGTGCGCGATCAGCCGACGAGACCCGCCCGCCCCGTCGGCGTGGTTCGCCCCGAAGATCGCGAGGCCCTGGGCCTCGAGCGGGATCTCGAGGTCGTCGTCGGTGACGACCACCGAGTACGACGCGAAGGGGTACGGACCGAACCGCTCGACGAAGCAGGCCATCATGTCGGCCACCTCGCCGAAGTCACGACCGATGCGGGACCGCATCGCGGGCACCCCGGCGAAGACGCCGGGCACCCCCGCGAGCACGACCGGCACCAACTCGTAGCGACCGATCTGCACCGTCGCGAGGTACGTCGCCGTGGGCTCGGGCTGCTCGTAGACCCAGGTCGTGCGGCCGGACCGCGTGTGCCGGTCGGTCAGCTCACCGTGGGCGACGACGGCGTAGGGCTGCTCGGTCGTGACCTGCACCCGGTAGGTCGCCTTGTCCGCCGGTTCGTCGTTGCACGGGAACCAGGTCGCCGCCCCGTTCGGCTGCGAGGCGACGAGTGCACCGTCGGTCAGCTCCTCCCAGCCGAGGGTGCCCCAGCGGGTGCGGCGAGGTGCGGGCGAGCCCGCGTACTCGACGACCACCTCGACCGGCTCACCCGGCACGGTCTCCTCGGGCAGCGTCACCGTCAGCTTCGTCGCCGACTGCGCGTGACGCGCCTTGCGCCCGTCCACCCGCACCTTCGCGGCACGGAGGCGGAGCAGGTCGAACACGAGCGTGCGGAGGGCCTCGGTCGGCACGACCGTCAGCGTCGCCACGCCGTCCAGTCGGTTCGTCGCCACGCGGTACCCGACCACGAGGTCGTACGAGCGCACGCCGTACCCGGTGTTTCCGCTCTCGGGCGTGTAGCCGTTCGGGGTCGCCGCCGGACCGGTCACTGCGAGACGGCGTGGTAGTCCGCGAACGTGACGTCCCGCCACGGGCCGATGGGGTTGCCGCTCCACCGGCTGCCGACGGGGACGACCTCGCCGCGCATGACGAGCGACGCGGGTCCGACCGTGGCGTGTTCGCCCAGGCGGGCCGCGGGCAGCACGACGCTGTGGGGTCCGAGGGTCGAGCCGGCGGCCAGGGTGACGGTGTCCATGCTCATGATTCGATCATGGAACAGGTGGGTCTGCACGACGCATCCTCGATTCACCGTCGACGCGTCGTCGAGTCGCACCAGGTCGGCCTCGGGCAACCAGTAGCTGTCGGTCCACACGCCGCGACCGATCGACGCCCCGAGCGAGCGCAGCCACCACACGAGGGCCGGGGTGCCGGCCGCCGCGTGGGCGAACCAGGGGGCCGCGCACATCTCGGTGAAGGTGTCGGACACCTCGCTGCGCCAGACGAACGACGACCAGAGCGGGTGCTCGCCGGCCCGGATGCGCCCGACGAGCGCCCACTTGGCGAGCGTCGTGACCCCGGCGGCCGCCGCCCCGACGGCGAGCATCACGACGCCGCCGACCGCGGCCGTCGCGCCGACCCCGATCGCGTCGACCAGCGCCCACAGTCCGACGACCAGGCCGAGGCCAATGCCGCAGGTGACGACGACGGGCACGATCCGGCTGAGCTCCCACGCGATGCGGGCCACCCGGAGGTGCGTGGCCGGGCGGAAGGTGCGGGTCTCGTCGGCGACGGCGACCGTGCGGCGCAGGCGCACCGCGGGTGAACCGAGCCACGACGACCCCGCCTTGGACTTGCGCGGAGCCGACGAGAGCACGGCCACCAGACCGTCCTTCGGCACCTTGTGGCCCGGGGCGGTCATGCCCGAGTTGCCCAGGAACGCCCGCCGACCGATCTCGGCCCGGGCCACGCGCAGCCAGCCGCCGCCGAGCTCGTACGACGCCACGAGCGTGTCGTCCGCCAGGAAGGCTCCGTCGCGGACGGTCGTCATCGACGGCAGCAGCAGGACGGTCGACGCCTCGACGTCCCGCCCGATCTCGGCCCCGAGCAGGCGCAGCCAGACCGGCGTGAACAGGCTCGAGTAGAGCGGGAACAACAGGGTGCGCGACAGGTCGAGCAGGCGTTCGGTGCTCCAGACCTGCCAACCGACCCTCGACCGCACCGCGAAGGTGCCCTCGGTCACCCCGAGGGCCCACAGCCGGGTGAGCGCGACGACCAGCACGGCGGCCACCAGCCCGGCCACGAGCGTGCCCGGCACCAGGAGGGCGAGGGCCCGCCACCACGCGTCCGTCAGCGAACCCGCACCCCGCACGCCGAGCGCGACGACCGCGCCTCCTGCACTCAGCGACGCCACCGGCAGCAACGCGACGACGACGGCCGACGCCCCGTAGGCGACGAACCACCGGGTGGGTGCCGGGGGTCGGTCCTCCGGCCACCAGGCGCGGGTGCGGCCGATGCGCTCGGCCGGCGACCCGGCCCAGTGCTGACCCGACGGCACCCGTCCGAAGACCGCGGACCCGGGCGCGATCGAGGCGTCCTTGCCGATCCGGGTGCCGGGCAGCAGGGTGCTCCGCATGCCGATCGTGCTGCCCGCACCGATGCGGATCGCCCCGATGCGGACGACGTCGCCGTCGATCCAGTGCCCGGCCAGGTCGACCTCGGGCTCGACCGACGCCCCGCGACCGATGCGCAGCATGCCGGTCACGGGCGGCAGGGCGTGCAGATCGACGTCGGGTGCGATGCGAGCCCCCAGGGCCCGCGCGTAGTAGCTGATCCACGGGGCGCCGGCGAGCCCGACCGCCCCGATCTGGTGCGCGACCTGCTCGGCCAGCCAGAGCCTCAGGTGCACGCTGCCGCCGCGCGGATGATCGCCCGCCTCGACCCCCCGGAGGAGGAGGCGCGAGGCCAGCACCGAGATCGCCATGCGTCCCGGCGGGGTCGCGAACACGAGGATCGCGACGACGAGCAGCCCGCCGTCGACCGCCGGCAGGGCGTCGAACCCGCTCCACCAGCGCAGCACGGTGCTCGCGGTCAGGGCGTAGGTCAGCCAGCGCGCACCCGACAGCACGAGGAGGGGCACCCCGAGCAGGGTCTGCAGCCATTGGGTGCGGCGCGGGGTCGGCACCGACCGGTGGAACACGGCCGGCGGGGCCTCGTCGTCGACGTCCGCCACCGTCAGCGCCTCGGCCAGCGCGCCGAGCCGGGGGTGCGAGTAGATCTCGGCGACGGTGAACTCGGGGTCGAGCTCGCGCAGCCGGGCCACGAGCTGGGCGGCGGCCAGCGATCCCCCGCCGAGGTCGAAGAAGTTCGCGTCGGCGTCCGGGACGGGTACGCCGAGGACCTCGCGCCAGCGGTCGGCGACGAGCTGCTCGACCGGGGTCATCGAACCGGCACCGTCGGGCCGGCCACCTCTCCCGTCGCCACCGGTCGACGAGTCGACCAACGGCCAGGGCAGCGCGTCGCGGTCGATCTTGCCCGACGTCTTCGTCGGCAGGTCGCCGGTGACCAGCGCCAGCAGCGGCACCAGCGCGGCCGGCAGTCCGTCCCGGAGGCGGGCGAGGGCGGCGCCTCGGTCGAAGGTCTCGGCGGACGCGACCGCGAGGTAGCCGACGAGCACCTGGTTGCCGGCCGCCGTCGTCCGCACCGCCGCGGCGGCGCCGCCGACCCCGGGCAGGGCCTGCAGCGCGGTCTCGATCTCCCCGAGCTCGATCCGGCGCCCGCCGACCTTGACCTGGTCGTCGGCCCGCCCCTGGAACACGAGTCCGGCCCGGTCGAACCGCACGAGGTCACCGCTGCGATAGGCGCGCTGCCAGCCGAGCTGCGCGTGCGGGGCGTACTTCTCCGCGTCCTTGGCGGGGTCGAGGTAGCGGGCCAGGCCGACGCCGCCGATGATCAGCTCGCCCACCTCGCCTTCCGCGACCGGGTCGCCCTCGGCGTCGACGACGGCCACGTCCCACCCGTCGAGCGGCAGACCGATCCTCACCGTCTCTCCGGCACGCACCAGCGCCCCGGTGGCCACCACGGTCGACTCGGTCGGCCCGTAGGTGTTCCACACCTCACGGTCGTCGCCGACGACGCGGTCGACGATCTCGGGCGGGAGCGCTTCTCCGCCGAAGATCAGCAACCGGACGCTCTCGAGGGCCTCGTCCGGCCAGAGGGCCGCGAGGGTCGGCACGGTCGAGACGACGGTGATGCCGTGGGTGACGAGCCACGGCCCGAGATCGGCACCCGACCGGACGAGGCTGCGAGGGGCCGGCACCAGGCAGGCGCCACTGCGCCAGGCCAGCCACATCTCCTCGCACGAGGCGTCGAACGCGACCGACAGTCCGGCCAGCACCCGGTCGCCCGGTCCGAGCGGATCGAGCCCGGGCGACGACAGGAACATCCTCGCCTCGGCGTCGGCCAGGGCGGCCGCCGAGCGATGACTCGCGGCGACGCCCTTCGGCGTGCCGGTCGAGCCCGAGGTGAAGATCACCCAGGCGTCGTCGTCCGGGGTCGGCGACCGGTCGTCGTCGGCGAGCGCCGTGCCCCGCCCGCTGACGTGCCCGGCCGGTGCGGCGAGCACGAGGCTGTCGGGTCGGTCGGCGTCACGCGGGGTGAAGCGTCCCCCCGCCGAGACGATGCCCACGACGCCGGCCTCGCCGAAGACCAGGGCGGCCCGCTCGTCGGGGTCGTCGGCGTCGACCGGCACGTAGGCGGCCCCGGCGGCCAGGACGGCGAGGATCGTCAGGTAGAGCGACGAGTCGCCCGAGGGCATGCGCACGCCCACCCGGTCGCCGCGACGCACCCCGGCGTCGGCGAGCGCGCGCGAAGCGGCTCCGACGCGGACGACGAGTTCCGCGTAGCTCCACGCACCCCGCTCGTCCTCGAGGGCCGAGGCGTCCGGGTGCTCGAGCGCCGTGGCCCGCAGGACGTCGACGAGCGTCCGGGGTGCGGGGGCCGCGGGCGAACCGGCGATCACGCCGGGCAGTGTCTGGCTCACGGCCGCACGGTAGGGACCCCAGGTGTCACGTCGGTGAACTCGACCGCGTCCAGGGCCGGACCGGCGACGGCGAGGAGGACCCCGGTCGCCGAGCGCCGGTCGTGGACCAGTCCGCGTCGACCGTCCGTGGTCGTGCCCCCGGGCCCGGGCCCCAGACGGAGCGTCGACATCGCGGTGGTCAGCCCCTCCCCCGTCGACTTGAGCAGCGCCTCCTTCCGCACCCAGGCGCGCAGCACGTCCACGTCGACGTCCTCGGGGCTCACGTCGGGCCGGAGGTGATCGAGCGCACCGGCCGGACGGGCCCCTTCGACGTCGACGCCGACGGGCGCCCCGGCCCGCACCGCCACGGCAGCCCAGCGACCGCTCCGGCTGAGGCTCACGTGCAGGTCGTCCGACGGCACCGGCACCGGCCGACCGTGCGGACCACCGCACGAGCGACAGGCCTCGCGTCCGAACTCGATCGACCCGGCCTCCCGGCCGGTCACGGACGAGAGCAGGAGGCGCAGCGCACGATGCGAGGCCAGGTACCGACGCGCGTCGGTCGCGTCCACGAAGGCCGCCGCGCGGGCCCGTTCGTGCGCGTCGCAGACCTCGCTCGCCGGAGGCGCGCCGGCGTCGCGTTCTCGGCCGAGGTCGAGGTCGAGGTCGACCAGCCACACCCGCGCGCCCGTCACGGCAGGCGAGCCTAGCCGCGTCCGCACCCGCGCCGCGGGTCCGTTCACCTGCCGTTCTCCGGGTGGGGTGATGATCCGGTCGGCGTCCGTCACCCTCCCGACCGGTCCGGGACGCCCCTCCACCCGTTTCCCTCACCCGAGAGGCCCCCGCATGGCCAAGAAGATCCCCACCGCACTCGCCGAACTCGTCGAGGCCCTCGAGCACCACGCCGAGGTCGTCACGGCGAAGTCGTCGTCGTCCAAAAGGCTCGGTCGCGCCACTGCGAAGGTGCGCCGCGCCTCGGCCGCCTACACCGAGGTGGTGGCCGCCCGCACGGGGCAGCCGAACCCGTTCGTGGACTTCCTCGATCCCGAGACGATCGAGTCGCTCCGTGCCGAGCGGGACCGCATCGCGAGCGGCAAGACGACGCCGGTCGACTGACAGCCGTCCCAGGTGGGCGTGCCACGCTCACAGGCACGATTTCCGCACGTTCGAGAGAGGGGCCGATCCCGTGGCCGACCAGAAGAAGCTCAAGAAATCCGCCGCCAAGGCCTACGACAAGGCCGAGGACGCCGTCACCGATGCCCGCGCCGCGGTCGCCGAGGCCAAGCGTCGCGCCAAGAAGCTCGCCAAGAAGAGCCGCCCGTCGGTGAAGCCGCTCGAGAACGCCCTCGACGACGCCACGTCCGGCTTGAAGGACGCCAAGAAGACGGCCAAGGGTGCCGTGCAGGGCTCGAAAGGTTCGTCGTCGAGCGGTTCGTCGTCGAGCACGTCGTCCGCCACCCCGGCCGAGCCGCGCTCCATCTACACGCCGCCCCTGCCCGAGGTCGACGAGACCACCGTCCAGCTGTCCGACGGTCACGACGCCCACGTCGACCTGCACGCGCAGACCCTCGTCGCGCTGCGCGCCCTCGCCCGAACCAAGGGCATCACGAACGTGTCGCGTCACACCAAGGCGACCCTGATCGAGAAGATCGAGCAGGCCTGACCCGGACGCCGGCGTCCGGCCCCGAAGACCTCGTGAGCGGCTTCGGGTCGGCTCCGCCTCACTAGGGTGAGCACATGACGCGCGCTCAGCTCATGGTCCCGTACCGGTTCGGCTTCGCCGCGCTCGCCCTCGTGGCCGTCTCCGCCCAGTTCGCCGACACCCTCGAGAACGACTACAGCGTCGTCAACTTCTTCTCGTTCTTCACGAACCTGAGCAACCTGTTCGCGGTCGTGGTCTTCACCGTCGGCGGCGTCCGCACCCTGCGCCGCCGTCCCGGCAGCCGGGCCTGGGACGTCGTCCGGCTGATCGCGGTCGTGAACATGGTGTTCGTCGGCCTCGTCTTCAACCTGCTGCTGACCGAGGTGGCCGGCGGCGTGCTGCCCTGGGTCAACGTCGTCGTGCACATGGTGATGCCCGTCGCCGTGCTGGTCGACTGGCTCGTGCTGCCCGTGGGCCGTCGCCTGCCCTGGGCCGCTGCGGGCCTCGGCCTCGTCGTGCCCGTCCTCTACAGCGTGTACTCGCTCGTCCGCGGCGCCGTCACGTCGTTCTACCCCTACCCCTTCTACGACCCGGAGGCGCTGGGCGGCTACGGCCCCGTGGCGCTCTACATGGTCGTGCTGCTCGTCGCACTCGCCGTGCTGTCGGTCGCGCTGGTCGGTCTGGCGCGCCTCGCCGGCCGCTTCTGGAAGCAGCGCTCGCGCCGCTGAGGCGACCCGCGCCTCCTGCGGGCGGCATGTCGCGCCGCCGCCGCACCGTCACGTCCCGCCACCCCGCCACCCCGCCACCCCGCCACCCCGCCACCCCGCCACGATGTAAACGAACCGCCATGAGTTTGCGTGGCGGTGTGTTTATATCGTGGCGGGGTGCGCCCATGACGCGACCCGCGCCTCCTGCGGGCGGCTCAGCGGTAGTGCTGTTCGCCGCGGGCGGCCGCCGCGACCACGTCGCGGATGCGGGCCGCCCGGGTCTCGGGCCGCTTCAGCGCGGCCAGCCGGAAGTACACCCGGAACCGCTCGGTCTTCGTCATCGTCGCGAAGTGCGCCGCCGCCACCGGGTCGGCGTCGAGGGCTCCCTGCAGGTCGTCAGGAGGCACGGCGTCCTTCTGGCGGTAGGCGGCGTCCCAGCGGCCGTCGGCCTTCGCCCGGTCGACCTCGGCCTGACCCGCGGGGGTCATCCGACCCTCGGCGGTCAGGCGTGCGACGTGTTCGCGGTTCACCTGGGACCAGGGGCTGTCCTTGCGCCTCGGTTGGAACGCCGTGAGCGTGAAGTCGTCGTCGAGTCGGCTGGTCTGGCCGTCGATCCAGCCGTGGCAGAGGGCGACGTCGAGGGCCTCCGACCAGGTCATGCCGGGCTTCGTCGACCGCACCTTGCGGAGCGTCAGTCGCACCCCACCCGCGTCGGGGTCGCCCTCGAGGTACTCGCGCCACTGCTCGACCGTCACGTCGAGCACGGGCTTGTCGGCGAAGCTGACCATGCGGCGACCCTACCGGCGGCGAGACGTCACGACGTGCCGCTCACCAGCGGAACCGAGCGGCCCGTCCCGACCCCTCGAGGGGCGGCCGGCCGTCAGAGCCCGAACAGCAGCCGCAGCCCGAGGGCGACCATCACGACGGCGATCACCGCGTCGAGCACCCGCCACGCGACCGGCTTCGCGAACAGGGGACGCAGGAGGCGCGCGCCGAACCCCAGCGCCGAGAACCACACGAGACTGCCCGTGACGGCCCCGCCCGCGAACCACCACCGCAGCTCGGGCGGCTGGTGGTTCGCCACCGAGCCGAGGAACACGATCGTGTCGAGGTAGGTGTGCGGGTTCAGCCAGGTGAAGGCGAGGGCGCCCAGGACGGCCGGGACGACCCGGGCGGGCGGCGCTCCGGCCTCGACCGTGAGCGCGCCGACGGGCCGGATCGCGCGCTTCGCGGCGAAGGCGCCGTAGACCAGCAGGAACCCTGCCCCGACGATCTGCACGACGACGACCGCCTGCGGCGCGGCCTCGACGAGCGCGCCGACCCCGGCCACCCCGGCACTGATCAGCACGGCGTCGCTCACCGCGCAGACCACGACGACCGGCACGACGACGCGGGTCACGGCCTGGAGCCCGACGCGCAGCACGTAGGCGTTCTGGGCACCGATGGCGACGATCAGGGCGAGGCTCGTGCCGAAACCGAAGAGGGCGGCGGGCAGCACGGTCGCGAAGGTCATGGCGACACGCTAGGCGCGCACCAGGCCATCACGCCAACTCATGTTCGTGATGCTGCATAAGCTCGACTCATGGCCCGTTTCGCGCTCGACCAGCTCGACACCCTCCGCACCGTCGTCGACGAAGGCACGTTCGAGGCGGCGGCGAGACGCCTGCACGTCACGCAGTCCGCGGTGTCGCAGCGCATCAAGCAGCTCGAACGAGCGGCCGGGCAGGTGCTGCTGCGACGCACGACACCGGTCACCACGACCGAGGCCGGTGACGTGGTGCTGCGTCACGCCCGCCAGGTCGACCTGCTCACGTCGGACGCGCTGGCCCGGCTCGGCGCCGGCCGACCCGACGGAGGGGACGACGGTGACGACCCCGTCCCCACCACCCTCCCCATCGCCGTCAACGCCGACTCGACGGCGACCTGGTTCCTCGACGCGCTGGCCGCCGTCCCGCCCACGGTGCCCGTGGTGTTCGACCTGCGCCGGGCCGACCAACAGCACACGGCCGAGCTGTTGCGATCGGGGGACGTGCTCGCCGCCGTCACCGCGACCCGGGAGCCCGTGCAGGGCTGCAGCTCGGAGCCGCTCGGCGTCATGCGCTACCGCGCGGTCGCCAGTCCGGGGTTCGTCGAACGGTGGCTGGGCGCCCGACCGAGCGCAGGGGGAACCGCCGAGCGCAGGGGCCTCCACCACGGACGGCTCGATCGTGCCCCGATGGTGGTCTTCGACCGCGCCGACGACCTGCAGCACGACTTCGCGCGTCGGCTCACCGGTCACGAGCCGCTCGCGCCCCGGCACCACGTGCCCGCCTCGGCCGACTTCGCCCGGGCCGTCGTGCTCGGCCTCGGCTGGGGCATGCTGCCCGAGGCGCAGGCCGGCCCCGAACTCGACGCCGGCCGTCTGGTCGAACTGGCCGCCGGCGACCCGGTCGACGTGCCGCTCTTCTGGCAGCGCTGGACCCTCGCCTCGCCCCTCCTCGAGGCCGTCACCGACGCCGTCCGCGCCACCGCCCGCCACGCCCTGCATCCCTGACGCCTGCCCGCCTGACGCCCTGCCCCGCCTGACGCCTTGCCCCGCCGGTCGAGTGGCCGAGTGGTCGCGAATCGTCCTTCACGCGCCCCCGAAGGACGATTCGCGACCAGTCGACGACCGACCAGACGACGGCCCGACCCGACGGACGACGGGAGGCGCGGTGCCGACCGGCACCGCGCCTCCTGTTCTCGAGCGACCTGCGCCCGGCGACCGACGACCTACAGCGTCGCGAGCGCCTCGTTCAGCGTGCGCGACGGGCGCATCACGGCTTCGGTCTTGGCTGCGTCGGGGTGGTAGTAGCCCCCGATGTCGACGGCCGTGCCCTGGGGCTCGATCAGTTCGGCGACGATCGCCTCTTCGGCCCCGCCGAGGGTGGCGGCCAGCCCGGCGAAGGCAGCGGCCAGTTCGGCGTCGTCGGTCTGGGCGGCGAGCTCGTCGGCCCAGTACTTGGCCAGGTAGAAGTGGCTGCCGCGGTTGTCGATCGAGCCGAGCTTGCGACCGGGCGACTTGTTCTCGTCGAGGAAGGTGCCGGTGGCGCGGTCGAGCGTGTCGGCGAGGATCTGCGACCGCGCGTTGTCGGTCGACGTCGCGAGGTGCTCGAAGCTGACCGCGAGGGCGAGGAACTCGCCCAGGCTGTCCCAGCGCAGGTAGTCCTGCTCGACGAGCTGCGAGACGTGCTTCGGGGCCGAACCGCCGGCACCCGTCTCGAACAGGCCGCCGCCGTTGATCAACGGCACGACCGAGAGCATCTTGGCCGAGGTGCCGAGCTCCATGATCGGGAACAGGTCGGTCAGGTAGTCGCGCAACACGTTCCCGGTGACCGAGATGGTGTCGTCGCCACGGCGGATGCGCTCGAGCGAGAACGCCATCGCGTCGACGGGCGAGAGGATCTCGATCTGCAGGCCCTCGGTGTCGTGTTCGGCGAGGTACGTGCGGACGAGCCCGATCAGGGTCGCGTCGTGGGCACGGGTCTCGTCGAGCCAGAAGACCGCCGGGGTCTGGCTGGCGCGGGCCCGCGTGACGGCGAGCTTGACCCAGTCGCGGATCGGGACGTCCTTCGTCTGGCAGGCGCGCCAGATGTCGCCCGTGGCGACCTCGTGCTCGATGAGCGTCTCGCCCGCCTGGTTCACGACGCGGACGGTGCCGTCGCCGGGCACCTCGAAGGTCTTGTCGTGCGAGCCGTACTCTTCGGCGGCCTGCGCCATCAGGCCGACGTTCGGCACCGAGCCCATGGTCGCGGGGTCGAAGGCGCCGTTCGCGCGGCAGTCGTCGAGCACGGCCTGGTAGATGCCGGCGTAGCTCGAGTCGGGGATGACGGCGAGGGTGTCGTGCTCGTCGCCGTCGGGGCCCCACATGTGGCCCGACGTGCGGATCATCGCGGGCATCGACGCGTCGACGATGACGTCGCTCGGCACGTGGAGGTTGGTGACGCCCTTGTCGGAGTCGACCATGGCGAGGTCGGGCCCGTCGGCGATCCCCTGGTCGAAGGCGGCCTTGATCTCGTCGCCGTTCGGCAGTGCCGCGAGGCCCTGCAGGATGCCGTTGAGACCGTTGGCGGGGTCGAGCCCGGCAGCCTGCAGGTCGGCACCGTACTGCTCGAAGACGCGGGGGAAGAAGGCGCGGATCACGTGACCGAAGAGGATCGGGTCGCTGATCTTCATCATCGTGGCCTTGAGGTGGACCGAGAACAGGACGCCCTCGGCCTCGGCCCGGGCGATCTGTGCGGCGAGGAACTCGTGCAGCGCGGCGACGTGCAGCACGGTGCCGTCGACGACCTCGCCGGCCAGCACGGGGATCGACTCGCGCAGCACGCGGGTCTCGCCGTCGGCGCCGACGAACTCGATGCGCAGGGTGTCGTCGGCCGGGATGACGACCGTCTTCTCGTTCGAACGGAAGTCGTCGACGCCCATGGTCGCGACGTTCGTCTTCGAGTCGGCCGTCCAGGCGCCCATGCGGTGCGGGTGCTTTCGGGCGTAGTTCTTGACCGAGAGCGGAGCACGACGGTCGCTGTTGCCCTCGCGCAGCACGGGGTTGACCGCGCTGCCCTTGACCTTGTCGTACCGGGCCTTGACGTCGCGCTCGGCGTCGGTCGAGGGCGAGTCGGGGTAGTCGGGCAGGTCGTAGCCCTGCGACCGGAGTTCGGCCACGGCGGCCTTGAGCTGCGGCATCGAGGCCGAGATGTTCGGCAGCTTGATGATGTTGGCCTCGGGCGTCTTCGCCAGAGCCCCCAGCTCGGCGAGGGCGTCGCCCTGGCGCTGCTCGTCGGTGAGGCGCTCGGGGAACTGGCTGATGATGCGGGCCGCCAGCGAGATGTCGCGGGTCTCGACGTCGACCCCCGCGGTCTTGGCGTAGGCCTGGATGATGGGCAGGAACGAGTAGGTCGCCAGCATGGGCGCCTCGTCGGTCAGCGTGTAGATGATCTTCGCCATGCGGCAGGTGCTCCCTCGTTGTCGGGCATGCGTGTGCTCGGTGGTGCTGCCTCTACGCTACCGCGCAGAAGTCTCTCGACATGAAGATACATGCCCGGTCTGGACGGCCCGCCCGCGCGGCTCAGGTCGTGCGTGTCGCCGGGCGCCACATCGCCGCGGGCGTCGCGCCCGGGAGCCCGCGGATCGGCCCCAGCTCGACGAAGCCCAGGCGCCGGTAGAGCGCCCGGTTCCGCTCGGTCGACGACTCGAGGTAGGCGGCGCCGCCCGTCTCGTCGATCGCCGCGAGGCGGTGCTCGATCAACGAGGTGCCCACGCCGAGCCCTCGGGCCGCGTCGCCGACCGCGATCTCGCCGAGGTACCAGTGCGGCAGCCGCGGCCGGGGCGCCGCCAGGGTCGCCTGGTGGCGGGCCGCCGGCACGAGCCCGCCGAGTCCGAGCGCCCGCAGGTACCGCGGCAGCTGCCCGAGCTCCGCGAACGACACCGGCAGGCGCAGCGGCGAGGACGGTCGGGTGCGCGGCGCCTCCCAGACGGCCGCCCCCACGACGTCCCGGCCGGCGTCCGCCACGGCCACGTCGACCGTGCGACGGCCCGCCGGGATCGACCGCATCATCGCGGAGAAGAGGTCGACCAGACGGGCATGGCGCCGCCGCCCGCGCGGGACGAACCCGAGCATGACGGGATCGTCGCGGAACCCCTCGGCGAGCACGGCGGCGGCCGCGTCCAGCTGGTCCGGGCGGGCGGCGGTGATGGTCACGTCGGGCACGGTGTCTCCTCGAATGATTCGTCATGATTGACGGATTCGTCAGTCGTGACAGAATGTAGCGAGACATCCCGCCCGACACGTGAGAGGCCGCTGTGAAACCGGACGACGAGGAGGCGCGGGTCGCCCCCTCGAGGACGTCCCGCCGCACGCGCGACACGCGTCGCAAGCTTGTCGAGGCCGGCGTCGTCCTCTTGCGGCGGGCCGACTACGCCGCCGTCCCCGTCGCCGAGATCACGCAGCTGGCCGATGTCGGCCTCGGCACGTTCTACAACCACTTCGCCGGCAAGGACGCGTTGTTCGACGAGGCCGTGCAGACCGTGCTCGACGCGCAGACCGAGCGCATGGCGACGCTCGGGCGCGCGGACGACTCCCCCGTGACGACCGCGGCGATCGCGATGCACGTGGTCCTCGGGCTGGCCGAGAGCGACCCGGCCGTGGCCGTGGTCGTCGCGCGCAACGGCCTGCGCCTGCTCGACGCCGAGGCCGCGCTGGTGCCGCAGGCACGGGCTCTCGTGCAGGCCGGGCAGGCGGCGGGCTCCTTCGCCGAGCTGGACGTCGACCTGGCGCTGTCCCTGGTCGGCGGCAGCCTCCTCGGCGGGCTGCACACCTGGTGGTCGAACCCCGAACTCGTCACCCCCGCGTGGACGGTCGAGCTGGTCGCCCGCGTGCTCGTGGCCCTCGGGTGCGACCTCGGGGACGCTCGCCGCGCCTCCTCGTCCGGTCTCGACCGGGTGACCGGGCGCGACGCGGGCTGACGCACCGGGCCGCACCGGGCCGAGCCACACCTCGCCTGATCGGCGAAGATGGTCCGGTAACCACTCCGGCGCCCGCGACGAGCATCGAACCCCGCCCCTACGACCACCCCGACGTGCAGCAGCTCGTCGAGGGACTGCAAGAGCTGTACGTCGAGATCTACGGCGGGCGCGACGACAGCCCGATCGACCGCTCCGAGTTCGAGCTGCCGAGGGGCACGTTCGCGGTGGCCTACGAGGCCGGCGAGCCCGTGGCGCTCGGCGCCTGGCGCCTGCTGCCCGACGGACGGGCCGAGCTGAAGCGGATGTACGTGCGGCCCGACCGGCGCGGGCACGGCCTGTCCCGGCTCGTGCTGCACGGGCTCGAACGGTCGGCCGCACACGCCGGCGTCACCGAGATGGTGATCGAGACCAACGTGGCCCACGACACCGCGATCCGCCTCTACGAGTCGGCCGGCTACCGGCCGATCGCGGCCTACGGCCACTACGCGGACGACGAGGGCACGGTGTCGCTCGGCCGCACCCTGGACGGCACCCCGACGCACGGGGCCGGGCTCGCCGAGGCGGCCGGGCCGTCGGACGCCGCCCGCCCCACCGACTGAGCGGGCCGCGACGCCCGACCGGGGCGGCTCAACGCAGCGATCCGGTCGCCCCGACACGGCGACCCGACCGACCCCGTCGGCCAGCTCATGGCCCACGAGGCGACCGTTCGTCAACCCCCGGCCGGCACTCGGCCCCCGACGGCTCGGTCGTGGTTCGTTCGTCGGCGAGGCCTGCGCACCCCGCCCGGCCCGATCGAGGAGGACCCATGGCCGAGCCGGCGACCCGCGACGTCTCGCAGCCCCCGACCGGAGACCCGGCCGTCGGGCAGTCCAAGCTCAAGCAGGCGATCACGGGCCCGCTGCTCTACCTCTTCATCCTCGGCGACGTGCTCGGAGCCGGGATCTACGCCCTGATGGGAACCCTGTCGGCCGAGGTCGGTGGGGCGCTCTGGGCCCCGCTCGTGCTCGCCCTGCTCCTGGCGCTGCTGACCGCGGCTTCGTACGCCGAGCTCGTCACCAAGTACCCCAAGGCAGGAGGGGCGGCGATCTTCGCCGAGAGGGCGTTCCGTCGGCCACTGGTCTCGTTCCTGGTCGGCTTCAGCATGCTGGCGGCCGGCGTGACGAGTGCGGCGGGCCTCTCGCTGGCCTTCGCCGGCGACTACCTCGGCACCTTCGTCGACCTGCCCCCGGTGCCGACCGCCATCGCCTTCCTGGCACTCGTCGCCCTGCTCAACGCCCGGGGCATCAGCGAGTCCTTGCGGGGCAACGTGGTCATGACCGTCGTCGAGGTGAGCGGGCTCGTCATCGTGATCGTGGTCGTGGCCGTGATGCTCGGCGGCGGGGGCGGAGACGTCTCGCGCGTCGGGGAGTTCCCCGTCGACGCGAACCCCGCCCTGGCCACGCTCGGTGCGGCGATCATCGCGTACTACTCGTTCGTCGGCTTCGAGACGAGTGCGAACGTCGCCGAGGAGGTGCGCGAACCGAGCCGGGTCTACCCCCGCGCCCTGTTCGGCGCGTTGGCGACGGCGGGCGTGGTCTACGTGCTCGTCGGGCTCGCGAGCGCCGTGGCGTTGCCGCCCGCCGAGCTCGCGGACTCGACCGGTCCCCTGCTGGCGGTCGTCGCCGCGACCGGCGTCGGCGTGCCCACCTGGGTGTTCAGCCTCATCGCCCTCGTGGCCGTCGCCAACGGCGCCCTGCTGACGATGATCATGGCGAGCCGCGTGACCTTCGGCATGGCCGAGCAGGGGCTGTTGCCCCGCTCGTTCGGTGCGGTCCTGCCCCGACGGAAGACGCCCTGGGCCGCGATCGCGGTCACCACGGCCGTCGCCATGGCGTTGACCACCGTCGGCGACATCAGCGCCCTCGCCGAGACGGTCGTCCTGTTGCTGCTGTTCGTGTTCATCAGCACGAACGTGGCCGTGCTGGTGCTGCGTCGCGACCGGGTCGACCACGCGCACTTCCGCGTCTGGACGGCCGTGCCGGTGGCCGGCGTCGCGTCCTGCCTGCTGCTGATGTCGCAGCAGAGCGGGCAGGTCTGGCTGTTCGGGGCGATCCTGCTCGCAGCGGGCACCGTGCTGTACCTCGTCGCGCGGGCGAGGAACCGGGCCACCGCGGGGCGCTGAGGCGCCGCGGACGGACACCCGCCGGAGACGCAGAAGAGGCGCGGTGCCGGGATCACCGACACCGCGCCTCCTCGACTCATCGCTATTCGACGGTGATCGACTGGGCCTTCATCGCGGCCACCGTCTTCTCCTGGCCCGACTCCAAGGCGTCGAGGAGGGTGCCGTCACCCGAGGCGGCCGCCCCGAAGCCGTCCGAGATGTCGCTGTAGGTCTGCGTCATCGTCGGGCCCCACGTGAAGGGCTGGATGTTCTCGGCGGCCTTCGCGAAGTCCTCGTAGATGGCCTGGTCGCCGTAGAACTCGACGCCCGAGGTCAGGGCCGGCAGGTCGGCACCGGTCGTGGAGGCCGGGTACAGGTTGGCCTCCTTGTTCAGCGCCTCGAGCGACTCGGTCGAGGTGTTCAGCCACACCAGGAACTTCGACGCCTCGGCGGGGTGCTCGCTGCCCTTGAAGACGACGTTCGACGATCCGCCCCAGGCGGCCGACGCGGACTCGCCGTCCTTCCACTGCGGCATGGGCGCGACGGCCCACTTGCCCGACGTGTCGGGGGCGCCGCTCGAGATGGTGTTGGCACCCCAGACGGCCGAGACCCAGGTCCAGTCCTGGTCGGTGTTGTACGCGTTGTTCCACTCGTCGGTGAAGCTCGGCAGGGTCGTGACGAGGTCCTTCGAGATGAGGTCCTGCCAGTAGTCGGCGACCTTGGTCGAGGCCTCGTCGCCCATGTCGACCTTCCAGGTGCCGTCCGCGGTGTCGAACCACTGGCCACCGGCCTGCGACACCAGACCGGCGAACTGGTTCACGTCGCCCTTGGCGAAGTTGGTGATGCTGCCGCCCATCTCCTTGATCGTCACGGCGTCCTCGGCGTACTGCTCCCACGTGGTGGGGACGTCGAGGCCGGCCTGCTCGAAGAGGTCCTTGCGGTAGTACAGCGCCATGGGACCGGAGTCCTGCGGGATCGCGTAGACGGAGTCGTCCTCGCCGAAGGTCACCTGGTTCCAGAGGCCGTCGGAGTAGTCGGCCTTCGCGGCGGAGACGCCCTCGCACGAGGCGATGTTCGCCAGTCCGTCCTGCACGCGGAAGGCGGGCAGGGTGTCGTACTCGACCTGACCGATGTCGGGGGCGTTGCCGGCCTGCAGCTGGTTGAAGAAGTTCTGGTAGGTGCCGCTGTTGCCGTTCGGCACGATCGAGACCTTGACCTGGATGTCGGGGTTCTCCTCGTTCCAGAGGGCGACGACCTTGTCCATGTTCGGCACCCAGGTCGTGAAGTTCAGGGTGACCTTGCCGGAGGACGCCTCGCACGAGGCGGAGTCGCCGGAGGCGCCGTCCGAGCCGCTGCCGGAGCTGCAACCGGCGAGGGCCATGGTCGAGACCACGGCGGCCGCCGCGATCGTGAGTACTCGGGATGTCTTCATCTGGTGTCCAATCGGGGTGCGGAGCCGGAGGGGCCGGCCACGGGAGGGAACGACGTCGTTGCCTTGCGGAGAGGAGGTCGAGGAGGTGCGGGTCGGTGGATCAGGACGGGAGCGGCAGATCGGGACGGCCGGGGCCGCGGGATCGGCTACTTGAGGCCGCCGGACCCCAGGCCGCTGCGCCAGAAGCGCTGCAGGCTGAGGAAGGCGACGAGCAGGGGGATGATCGAGACCAGCGCGCCGACGAGCACCAGGGTGCGCAGTTCGGGGTACTGGCTCACGTTGGAGTTCCAGGTGTAGAGACCGAGGGTCACCGGGAAGAGCTCCTGGGACCGCAGCATCACCAGCGGCAGGAAGAAGTTGTTCCAGATGGCGACGAACTGGAACAGGAACACCGTCACGAGGGCGGGCGACATCAGCCGGATCGCCACGGTGAAGAACGTGCGCAGTTCGCTCGAGCCGTCGATTCGGGCGGCCTCGACGATCTCGTCGGGGACGCTCGACGCGGCGTAGATGCGGCTGAGGTACACGCCGAACGGGCTCACGATGCTGGGCAGGAAGACCGCCCAGAAGGTGTCGGTCAGCTCGACCTTGCTGAAGATCAGGAACAGCGGCAGCGCCAGGGCCGTCGCCGGCACGAGCACGCCACCCAGGAAGATGTTGAACAGCGCCTCCCGACCCCAGAAGCGGTACTTGGCCAGGGCGTAGCCGCACATCGCCGACAGGATCGTGCCGAGCGCGCCGGCGACCGTCGCGTAGACGATGCTGTTGAGCATCCACCGCGGGAAGATGCCGTCGTTGTACGTGAACAGCCGGCCGACGTTGCCGACGAAGTCCTGCGCCGACGTCGGCGAGAACCACAGGGCGGCGCTCGAGTTGAAGTTGTCGAGCGTCTTGGTCGACGACACCAGCAGCCAGAAGATCGGCACGAGGAAGTACAGCGTGAAGGCGCCCATGATGACCATGGCGGCCGTTCGCGACATCACGCTCTCGCGGGGCCCCCCGCCGCGTCGGCGAGCAGGGGTCGTCGCGTCGTCGAACGACTGGGCGGGACGGATGGGGGCGTCGACGGTCACTGGTCGGCCTTCCGCTGGGTCAACCGGAGGAACCCGATCGAGAGGATGAACGTGGCGACCGCGAGGACGACGCTGAACGCCGCCGCGAGGTTGAAGTTGGGCACCGAGGACGTCGAG
Source organism: Frigoribacterium sp. Leaf8 (assembly GCF_001421165.1). GTDB lineage: Bacteria > Actinomycetota > Actinomycetes > Actinomycetales > Microbacteriaceae > Frigoribacterium. The sequence continues at coordinate 44,772 of NZ_LMKB01000001.1, forward strand.
TAGACGAGCATGTTCGGCGTGAAGGTCGACGAGATGGTCGACGTGAACTGGCGGAAGACCAGCGGTTCGGTCAGCAGCTGCAGGGTGCCGATGACCGAGAAGACGGCGGTCAGCACGATCGCGGGGACGACCAGCGGGATCTTGATCGACACGGCGATGCGCCACTGCGAGGCCCCGTCGAGGCGGGCCGCCTCGTAGATCTCGGTGGGGATCGCCAAGAGCGACGAGTAGATGATCAGCATGTTGTAGCCGACGAACACCCAGGTGACGACGTTGGCCACGGCCCAGAGCACCGTGCCGCCGTCGAGGAGGCCGGCCCGCGACGTGACGGCCGAGAACGGCGAGAGGCTCGGCGAGTAGAGGTAGCCCCACATGATCGCCGCGATGACGCCGGGCACGGCGTAGGGCGCGAAGAACGCGAGGCGGAAGAACCGCTTGCCGCGCAGCAGGGGCGAGTCGAGCAGCAGCGCGAAGAGCAGGGCGAGCAGCAGCATCACCGGGACCTGAACGACGCCGAAGAGCAGCACCCGGCCGATGGACGACCAGAACTCGGTGTTCTGGAAGACCAACGCGTACTGCGAGAGGCCGCCGAAGACCTGGGTCGGGGCACCGAACGTGCCCTCGCGTTCGACCTTCTGCAGCGACTGGAAGACGGCGTAGAGGATGGGCGTCAGGTAGAACGCCGCGAAGAGCGCCGCGAAGGGGACGATGAAGATCGCGATCGCCTTGCGGTACCGGAACGGCTTCCGCGGTCTCGTCGGACGCGGGGACGGCGGGGCGACGACGGCGGGCTCGGCAGCAGTCTGGGTCACACGGGGCCTCGGCTTCTTCGGCGGGTATCCTTCACGAACGGCCGGAGGCCCTTCGACGGCGAAGGTTCACAGGGTTTCTGTGATCGTTCCCAGACGATGATCCGAAGGATCGGGTGGCACTTTCTGGGAACGTTCACAGAGCTAAGCCCACGGCCGCCGGTTTGTCAAAGCGGAGGGGCCGACCGTGATCGTACGGTTACCCGACCGGCCGTCCGTCCTTCGCCCTCCCTTCGCCCTCCCGGGAACGATCCCGAGGGTCCCGGGCTCCGCTAGGGTGACCGACATGCCCGGTCCGAGATCTCCGCGTCGGCGTGCCACGATCCACGACGTGGCAGCCGAAGCCGGCATCTCCCGGGGCACCGTGTCGCGCGTGCTGAACAACGAACCGTACGTCTCGCACCAGGCGCGCGAGGCCGTCGAGGCCGCCGTGGCCAAGGTGGGCTACGTCCGCAACGCGGCTGCGCGCAACCTCGTCACCCAGCGGTCGCGCGCGATCGCGCTGATCGTCCACGAGCCCCATTCGGTCGTGCTCGACGACCCGAACATCGGCAACATCCTGATCGGCACCAACGCCGTCCTGTCGCAGGCCGACCACCAACTCGTCACGCTGATGATCGACTCCCAGCGCGACAGCGACCGCGTGGTCGAGTACCTGCGCGGCGGCTTCGTCGACGGGGCGATCATCCTGTCCGCCCGGACGGGCGACCCCATCTCGCAGGCCGTCGCCGAGCTCGGGCTGGCGGCCTCGTTCGTCGGCCACCCGAGCGACGCTCCCGACATCCCGTTCATCGGCATCGACAACCAGGCCGCCGCCGAGGCGATCGTGCGCCGTCTCGTGTCGACGGGGCGCACCCGGGTCGGCATGCTCGCCTCGGGACTCGACCGCGACTCGGGCGAAGACCGCCTCGCCGGCTTCCGCGCCGCGCTCGGCGACCTCTACGACCCGGACCTCGTGGTGCGCAACCCGTTCTACAGCTACTCGGCCGGCGTCGACGGCATGACCGAGCTGCTCGAGCGGGACCCCCGGGTCGACGGCGTCTTCGCGGCGTCGGACGCCGTCGCCGCCGGGGCTCTCGACGTCCTCCACCGGCGCGGGATCTCGGTGCCCGGCGACCTCGGCATCGTCGGCTTCGACGACAGCTCGTGGGCGCTGCGCTGCACGCCGCCCCTCTCGACCGTGCGCCAGCCCGCCGAAGAGCTGGGCCGACGGGCCGCCCGCCAGGTCCTCGACCAGCTCGGCGGCACCGACGAGACGCACACCGCGCTCCTGCTGCCGACCGAGATCATGTGGCGCGAGAGCGCCTGACCCGTCCCCGGCACCACACGGGGAGGCGCGACGAGACGAGCCCCGACGACGTCGGTCAGCGCAACGCGGCCGCGAATCCCCGCAGGGCCGTGACCACCTGGCGCCGCGCCTCCTGGTCGAGCCCCCGCGTCATCGCGTCCTCGACGCCCCGCACGGCCGCACTCGCCGTCGCCAGTTGGCGGCGGCCCGCCGCCGTCAGCTCGGTCGGCAACGCCCGCCCCGACGGCGCCCGGTCGGCACGCCGCACGAGCCCGTCGCGTTCGAGCGACTGCAACAGCACGTTCATGGACTGTCGCGTGACGAAGGCGCCGCGGGCGAGCTCGGAGTTCGAGAGCCCGGGGCGCTGGGCCAGGAGCTCGAGGCACGAGTAGTGCGTGATCGTCATGCCCAACGGGCGCAGCTCGGCCTCCATGGCGGCGCGGAGGGCGCTCGACGCCTCCTTCAGCAGGTAGCCCACGGAGGTCTCGAGGTCGATGGTCGACGCGGCTTGACTCATGTCAGTAGTCTGACATAGGTTCTGCCGTGTCAGTCAACTGACATCAACCGCCACGACACGAGAGCAGGCACCATGACCGCCACCGGCCCCGACTTCATCTCCCTCCAGGTCCGCGACGTCGAGCGCTCGGCCGCGTTCTACGAACGGCACCTCGGGCTCACCCGGCAGGACGGCCCGCCGCACGCCGTCGTCTTCGCCACGACCCCGATCGCGTTCGCCGTGCGGGGCCCGCTGCCCGGCGTCGACCTCGACGCGGCCCCGCTCGGTCGCGGCGTCGGCCTCTGGCTGCTCGCCCCCGACGCGCAGGCGATCCACGACGCCCTGGTCGCCGCCGACGTCGAGATCGCCACCCCGCCGGTCGACGGCCCCTTCGGCCGCACCTTCACCTTCGTCGACCCCGACGGCTACCAGGTCACCCTGCACGACCGCGCGTGACGCCCGTCGCCGCCGTCCCAGGACGAGGCGCCGGACGAGGAGGCGCGGCGCACGCCCGCCGCGGTGGTCCCGTCGGTCGTGCTCCGCGTCACTCGTGGACGTCGTCGTCGTCCTGGGTGCTCAGGTAGAGCCGGTGGCTCGTGACGATCAGCGAGAGCCAGCCGATGCCGCTGACCCAGCCGACGGCGACGTCGGTGAACCAGTGGGCCCCGAGCAGCACGCGGGACAACCCCACGACGCCGGCCGTCCCGGCCGCCGCCCCGACGAAAGCGACCTGCGGTGCCTGCTTCTCCTGCCGGAGAGCCAGGAGGTAGGCGAGCACGCCGAGGATCGTGGTGGTGTTCAGCGTGTGGCCGGACGGGAACGACGGGGACTTCTCGTACGGTGGGATGGCTTCGTGACGGTCGGGCCGGTTGCGCTTGATGAGCCTCTTGCCCACGACCGTCATGGCGAGCGATCCCGCACCGGCCGCCACGACGAGGGCGACGGGACTGGGGTGGCGGTCGCGGAAGCCGAAGGCTGCCGCGGCTCCGACGGTGACGGCGGGCAGGACGACGGGCCCGAAGACGTGGGCGAGGGCGGCGGCCGCGCCGTTCGTCGCCGGACTCCGGAGCTTCTTCGCGCGCTCGAGCGCCGGCCGGTCGAGGCTCTCGATGCCGTCCCGACCCGTGACACCGTCGTAGATGTAGGCCGCCCCGGCGGTCGCCGCGAGGGCGATGCCTCCGCCGACGGCGAGCGTCGCGACCAGGGCGCGACGGGCGCCGACCTTCTGCGCGACGGCCTTGTGCCGCGACGCGAGACGCCGGCCCGGCCTCGAGCGCCACTCGGTGAGGTCGCGACGGCCGATCTGCCGGTCGTAGCGGGTCGTGCGGGCGGTCTCAGCGGCGGTCGGCATGTGCCCACTCTGGCCCCTCGGCGATCGGGGCCTCCAGGTAGCGTGGTCCCCGGCCGTCTGAGCGCGACGGGCACTCACGGTGGCGTGTGCGCCGGCGACTCCCCCACGCAGGCTCGGCGACGTCAGCACCATTCCCACCAACCGGAAGGCTCCTCATGGTGTTCTCGACCACCCTCCTCGTCCTCGGGCTCGTCGGCATCGTCGGCGGCGTCCTGATCGTCCGGCAGCGGGACGGCGGCAGCGCCCTGCCGGGCGTGGCGATCACGGCGTTGGGAGCGGTGGCGGCCGCACTCGGCATCGCGCTCCTGGCCCTGCCCGAGCTGCCCGCGTAGCCGATCGGCGCTTGTGAGAAGTGCCCCTGGACGGGCGCGCAGAGCGCGGAGCCGCAGGGGTTCGAGTCCCTCCAGGGGCATC
>NZ_LMKB01000001.1:49165-49298 GCF_001421165.1 Frigoribacterium sp. Leaf8
GACGGCGCGCCAGCGCCGTCGGGCCGCGCGGGTTCGAAGCCCGCAAGGGGCTCGACGAGCGCAAGCGAGGAGTGCCCCTGGACGGGCGCGCAGAGCGCGGAGCCGCAGGGGTTCGAGTCCCTCCAGGGGCATC
>NZ_LMKB01000001.1:49324-171067 GCF_001421165.1 Frigoribacterium sp. Leaf8
ACTCGAACCCCCAACCCTTTCCTTAGGACGGAACTGCTCTTCCATTGAGCTACAGAGGCTGACCCCGCGAGTCTACCGAACCCGCGCCTCCTGCCGTCCGGCCCACCATGCACCCCGTTCGCGAAGATGAACCCCGATGAAGCGGGGTTCGTCTTCGCAAACGGGGTTCATGGGCAGACGAGCGGGCGCCGGCGCCAGGCCTCACGCGGCGGCGAGGTACTCGTCCCAGTTCGCCTGCGTCCGCTCCATGCCGCGCACGACCCAGCCGACCCCGTGCGGCGGCTTGGGCGTGAAGAGCAGCTCCCAGCCCATCTCGTGCGGGGTGCGGTCGCTCTTGAGGTTGTTGCACTTGAGGCAGCACGCGACGAGGTTCTCCCAGCTGTCCGCCCCGCCCCGCGACCGCGGCTGCACGTGGTCGATCGTCGTCGCGGACCGACCGCAGTAGGCGCACCGGTGCGAGTCGCGCCGCATGACGCCCCGCCTCGAGACGGGGATCTGCCGGGTGTGCGGGATGCGCACGTACCGCGTCAGCACGATGACCGACGGGCGATCCCACGACGTCGCCGCCCCGCGCACGGGGTGTTCCGCATCGGCGGCGACGACGGTCGCCTTCTGGCTCATGACGAGGACGAGGGCCCGCCGGTCGGACACGACTCCGAGGGGCTCGTAACCGGCGTTCAGGACGAGAGTGCGCATGCTTTCCCTTTCGAAGCACCCTGGACGGCTTCCAGGGATTCGATCTCTCGGGGCTGCGCAGGCCCAACAGGCCCACCGATACGAAAAAAGCACCGTCACGAGGACGGTGCTCTGTCACATGGCGGGGTGTCGTATGTGCTCGTGCGACAGCGCACCCATGGTGCGGGTGGCGGTCGAACGAGGCATCTGACGCTCCTGGTCTCAGCGGAACTCCGAGATCGCCAGGTTAACCCCGGAAGGGTCGCACTGCCTAGAGGCAGGACGACCCTTCACAGGTTGTTCACGCGGGGCGCCGTCCGGGCGCACGATGCCCCGGGAGGCGCGGTGTCCCGGGAGGCGCGGTGCCCCAGGAGGCGCGGGTCGCCTACGCCCCGTAGCGCACGTAGTGCACCGCGGAGGTCCACAGCGGGCGGACGCTGACCGAGCCACCGGGCTTCGGTGCGTCGAGGATCATGCCGTTTCCGGCGTAGAACCCGTCGTGCGACCCGTCGTTGAAGATGACGACGTCGCCGGGCTGCGCCTCGGCGGCCGAGATCGGCGTGCCCAGGGCTCCCTGGCGGGTGACCGAGTGCGGCAGCGAGATGCCGTACTGCGAGTAGACGTACATCACGAAGCCCGAGCAGTCGAAGCCGGCCGGGGTCGCGCCACCGAAGACGTAGGGCGTGCCGACGTACTGCAGGGCCGTCGCGTAGACGGCGCTGAGGCTGAACGCTCCCGGCGTGGCGACGGTGCCCGTCGCCGAGCTCGTCGCGGCGGCCACGTTCTGGGCGGCCGTCGGGCCCGTGTAGCTGGCATAGCTCGCGGCCAACGCCGCACGCTCGGCCTCACGCTGGCTGGCGAGGGCGGCCGCGTTGAGGTCCGCCTGCGACGTCGCCGTGTAGCCGTCTCGGGTGGCGTCCGCGAGGGCGACGTCGTCCGCGACCGCGACGCTCTGCGCGTGGCTGGTCGACGAGCTCGTCGACGCGGCGCCGACGCTCGGGCCGTTCGCCGCCGCCGGGTTCGACGCGAACGCCGGCAGCGCCATCGTGCCGATCAGACCGGCGGTGAGCGTCATCACGGTCACCGAGACCACGCTGCGCTTGACCGACGGGCGGCCCGGGCGGGCGGCGGGCGCGGCCGTGGCCTGGGCGCGACGCAGCGACGAGCGGGTCGGCAGATCGGCGGGGGTGCGGGTGGCGACGGTGCGGTTCGGGCGCACGTCGGGGGTGTGGTCTGAGCCGGGGAGGGTCAAGAGGGTGGGTCTCCTGCGTCTCGACAGCTTTCGGGAAGCTGTCCCGTCCGTTCGTTCGTATCGCGACGACACACGGCAGGAGACGGGCGTGAAAGACGTCCTGCCACGGGTCCGGCGGCCGGTTCAGCAGCCTGGGGACTCAGCGACTGTAGCCCAGCGACCCCTGCGAGATCATCCTCGAGAGGGATATTTGTAACGAATCGGTAAACGACTGCGTGATCCGGCGCAGAACGCAGGAGGCGCGGCGCACGGACGCAAGAATCCCGCGCGGCCGCATCCCGCCTCGGTGAGCGGTCAGAGCCCGACGTAGATGTGCTGTGCGACCTCGGTCGGCAGCTCGAGGCCCTCGTCGTGGCCCTCGACCTTGACGAAGACGTACGACCCCGCCGAGCGAAGGGTCGCGACGCCGCCCGGCAGCACGCCGGCGCCCTGCAACTGCTGCAGCAGCTCGGGCTCGAACTGCACCGGCTCGGCCAGGCGACGGATCGGCCGGGTGACGCCCTCGGGGTGCTCGGCGAGCACGGCCACGAGGTTGACCACGCCGTCGAGGAAGCGCCCCGCGGGAGAGTCGCCGAGCTCGTCGAGCCCGGGGATCGGGTTGCCGTAGGGCGACTCGGTCGGGTGGTCGAGCATGTCGAGCAGGCGTCGTTCGACCTGCTCGCTCATGACGTGCTCCCACCGGCAGGCCTCGTCGTGCACGTAGGCCCAGTCGAGGCCGATCACGTCGGCGAGCAGGCGCTCGGCGAGGCGGTGCTTGCGCATGACGTGGGTCGCCTTCGCGCGTCCGTCGTGCGTGAGCTCGAGGTGTCGGTCGCCGGAGACGACGACCAGGCCGTCGCGTTCCATGCGGGCGATGGTCTGTGACACGGTCGGACCGGAGTGGCCGAGACGCTCGGAGATGCGCGCACGCAGCGGCACGATGTTCTCTTCTTCGAGGTCGAGGATCGTGCGCAGGTACATCTCTGTGGTGTCGACGAGATCGGTCAACAGGGGCCTCCCGGTGGAACACGTGGACTACCCCGCAAGCCTACCGGCTGCACGCTGGGCACCGCGCCGCGTCACTAGGATCGAGCGCATGGCGGACATCCGGATTCCCACTGACCTCTTGCCCACCGACGGCCGCTTCGGTTGCGGCCCTTCGAAGGTGCGGGCCGCCCAGCTCGAGCACCTCGTCACCGCCGGAGCGACGATCCTCGGCACCTCGCACCGTCAGGCCCCCGTGAAGGACCTGGTGGGTCGCGTCCGCGCCGAACTGGGTGAGCTCTTCCGCCTGCCCGACGGCTACGAGGTCGTGCTGGGCAACGGCGGCTCGACCGCCTTCTGGGACGCGGCGGCGTTCGGGCTCGTCGAGAAGCGGGCCGAGAACCTGTCGTTCGGCGAGTTCGGCTCGAAGTTCGCCAAGGCCGTCGCCGCCCCCTGGCTGGAGGCACCCCACGTGATCACGGCCGAGGGCGGGTCGTTGGCCGAGGTCGAGGTGCTCGAGGGCGTCGACGTCTACGCCTGGCCGCACAACGAGACCTCGACCGGCGTCATGGCACCGGTCACCCGGGTCGCCGGCGACCCCGGTGCCCTCACCGTCGTCGACGCGACGAGCGCGGCGGGCGGCATCGACGTCGACGCCTCGCAGGCCGACGTCTACTACTTCGCCCCGCAGAAGAACTTCGCGAGCGACGGCGGCCTCTGGTTCGCGCTCTTCTCCCCCGCGGCGATCGAGCGCGTCGAGCGGATCGCCGCCAGCGGCCGTTACATCCCCGAGTTCCTCAGCCTCAAGAACGCCGTCGACAACTCGCGGCTCGACCAGACGTTGAACACGCCCGCCCTGACGACCCTGCTGCTGCTCGAGGACCAGACCCGCTGGATGCTCGAGAACGGCGGACTCGCCTGGGCCGACGCCCGCACGCGCGAGTCGTCGTCGGCGCTGTACGACTGGGCCACCGCCTCCGAGTACGCGACCCCGTTCGTCGTCGACCCGTCGCACCGTTCCCAGGTCGTGGCGACCATCGACTTCGCCGAGTCGATCGACGCCGCCGCGATCGCGAAGGTGCTCCGCGCCAACGGCATCGTCGACACCGAGCCCTACCGCAAGCTCGGCCGCAACCAGTTGCGCGTCGCGACCTTCACGGCCATCGAGCCCGACGACGTCCGCCAGCTGATCCGGTCGATCGAGTTCGTCGTCGACGCCCTCTGACCGATCGCCCGCACGACGGAGGCCCCGACACGATCGTGTCGGGGCCTTCGTCGTGGTCCGACCCCGACGCAGGAGGCGCGGGTCGGGCCTGAGGGACTACTTCCGTCGCCTGCTCAGCGGGTCCTCGTCCTCGCCGTCCCAGTCGTCGTCGTGCGAGTCGTCGTCGAGGTCCGCCTCGGGGTGCGCGGCCGGCACGACGGGTGCGTCGACGGCCCGCCCGGAATCGTCGGAGTCGTCAGAGTCGTCGTCGGAGTCCTCGGAGTCCTCGGAGTCCTCGGAGGCGTCGACCAAGTCGTCGATGTCGACGCCGTCCACGTCGCCGCCGTGCACGATCGACCCGCGCTCGTCGTCGGACTCGTCCTCGTCGTCCGAGTCGTCGTCGTCCGAGTCGTCGTCGTCCGAGTCGTCTTCGTCGTCGTCGTCCGACTCGTCGTCCTCGTCGTCGCCGTGGGCCTCCTGGGCCTTCATGTCGGCGAGGCGGTCGGCCCACGGCACCCAGTCCGGGGCGAGCAGGGCGCCGTCACCGGGCATGAGCTCGGCCTCGAGCACCGAGGGCTCTTCGCCGTCGAGGTGGGCGACGCTGACCGTCCAGTGCCAGCCGGGGTAACCGGGCAGCAGCGTGGCGAAGCGCACCGAGGTGACGCCGGGCTCGTCGTCGATCGGGTCGGCCTCGGCACCGATCGTCTCGTCGGGCGTGATCTCGGTGAGAGCGCGACGGGCGAGCTCGGACCAGGGCGTGCGCGTGGCGGCCTCAGGCATCGAACGAGTCCGCGACGGTGCGCAGCAGCACGGCGATGCGCGCGCCGTTCTGCGGGTACCGGCCGTGACGGAGGTCGCCGCCGGCCTTGTCGAGCACCTTGACGAGGTCTTCGACGATGACGGCCATGTCGTCGGCGGAGCGACGGTTCATCTTGGCGAGGCTGGGGGCGGCTTCGAGTACGCGGACCGACAGGGCCTGCGCGCCGCGCTTGCCGTCGGCGATGCCGTACTCGAGGCGGGTTCCCGCCTTGACACCCACGGTGCCGGCGGGCAGGGCCGACGCGTGGAGGAAGACCTCTTGGCCGTCATCGCTGCTGATGAAGCCGAAGCCCTTCTCGTCGTCGTAGAACTTGACCTTGCCGGTGGGCATGACTGGACCTCTCGTGAAGACGGGTGACCCTGGGGGTGGGTCGCCCCAGCTTAGATCGCCGGGTAGGGCCGCACCGCACTATCGTTGACCCGTGGCCAAGAAGATCGAACCGAGTGCGCCCTCTGACGTCAATCGTACAGAGCGCGTCCTCCTCTTCATGATCCTCGCCATCGTCGTCGTCTCGGTCCTCGCGTTCTTCACGAGGTTCGTGGGCGTGGCGACGGGTGTCACCGACTTCACCGCGGGCGTCTGGCCCGCACTCACGATCCTGCCCCTCATCGGGCTCCCGATCGCCTTCGCGATGCTCCTCGCATTCGTGGTGGCGAGCGCCGTGCGTCGCAGCCGCGACTCACGGGGCACCAGACGGTAACCGCAGACCCGGGCTGCACGACGGCTGGAGGCCTCGACCATGGCTAGTGCACTCGACCTCGCAGGCGTCCTGCGCGCCATCGACGACGACGACCTGTTGCGCCGCCTCGCTCGACGGCAGGTCCGGGCGTCGAGCGTCCACGACGCCTTCGACCTCGCGGACGTCCTGCTCGAGCCGGCCAGCGTGCGCGACGCCCTCGCCCACCTCGACCGCGTCGCGCTCATCGTGCTGCAGGTCGTGCGGGTGCCGGGCGACGTCGACGCCGTGCACGAGCGCATCGACGCCGCCTTCGAGGTCGACCGCGAGACGGTGTCCGCCGCGCTCGACCGTGTGGACGAGGCCTTCCTCGTGGTCCGCCGCGGCGACTCCGTCTCGACCCTCGACGCCGTGGGCGAGCGACTCGACGACGACCCCGCCCTGGCCCTCGAGGTCCTGACCTCCGAGCGACCCCCGGTCGTGCTCGAGACCGTCCTCGACCAGGCCCGCGACGACGCCGACGCCCGCTCGGCCGAGCGGCTGTACGCCGTCGTCATCGAGGTCGCCGAGATCCTCCGTGCCCTCGAGCAGTCACCTGCCCGCGAGCTCGCGAAGGGGGGCCTGGCCCTGCCCGAGTCGAGGCGCCTCGCCGAGGCCGCCCGCATCGACGTCGACGACGTGGCGACCGTGCTCGCCATCGCCGTGCGGGCCGGGTTGGCCGCGCCGAGCCCGGACGGCTGGGTCGTGGCCGCCGACGCGACCGACTGGCTCCGCGCCTCCTGGCCCGACCGGTGGCAGACGCTGACGCGGGCCTGGCTCGCATCGCTGCCGACCGAGATCCTCGCGGTGCTCGAGCAACGCGTCGACACGTCGTGGGGACTGCCGCTGCGCGAGTTCTCCGACTGGTCCTACCCGGCCGGCGGCAGCTGGATCACCGAGCGCATCGCCGCGTTCTCGCGCAGCGCCGAGGTGCTGGGCCTGACCTCCGACGACACCCCCACCTCGGCGGCCGTCGTCCTGTTCCGCGACGGTCCGGCCGCCGCCCGCACCCGGGTCGCCGCCCTGCTGCCCGACGCGGTCGAGCAGGTCTACCTGCAGCACGACCTCAGCGTCGTGTCGCCCGGGCCCCTGTCGCCCGCCATCGACGCCCGGCTCCGCGTCATCGCGGTGGTCGAGAGCGCGGGCCTCGCGGCCACCTACCGCATCACCGAGGGCGGACTGCAACGGGCCCTGAGCGAGGGCGAGTCCGCCGAATCGCTGCGCGAGTTCCTCGGCGGCATCTCGTCGACGGGCATCCCCCAGCCGCTCGACTACCTGATCCAGCAGAGCGCCGAACGGCACGGGCGCTACCGCGTCCGCGCGATCGCGCCGGGCGGCGCCCCCGCGGGCGTCCCGGGCGACGCACTGTCGCTCGTGGTCGCGGACGACCGCGCGAGCCTCGACACCCTCGAGGTCGACCAGTCGCTCTCGCCCCTCGCCCTGACCCGGGTCGACGCGACGACCGTGGCGAGCCGGTTCGAACGCGACACCGTCTTCTGGTCGTTGAGCGACGAGCGCTACCCCGTCGTCGTGGTCGACGAGGGCGGTGCCGAGGTCGTCCCGCCGTCCCGACGCCGACCCCGGCGACCGGCCCCGATCGAGACGCGTGACCCGCTGCGCGAACTCGTCCAGCGTCTGCACACCGACCCCGGCTCCGGTGACGAGTCCACCGACCGTGCCTGGATCGCCCGCCAGCTCGACGCCGCCGTGAAGGGCCGTCTGACGGTCACGGTGACGGTCGCGATGCCCGACGGCAGCACCACGACCCTCGACATGGAGCCCACCGGCATCGGGGGCGGACGCGTCCGCGGTCGCGACAAGAAGTCCGACGTCGAGCGCACGCTGCCGCTGAAGAACGTGGTGGCGGTCGCGAGTCGCGACTGAGGCGGGCGCCCCTCGTCGGCCGAGCCGCGCCTCCTCGTCCTGCCGGGTGGGCGCCGACCGGTGCCCGGCTGTGAGAGCCGAGACCGGGCGCGCCTAGACTCGACCCTCATGACCGGACCCCTGATCGTGCAGAGCGATCGCACCGTCCTGCTCGAGGTCGCGCACGAGCAGGCGGAGGACGCGCGGCACGACCTGAGCGTCTTCGCCGAGCTCGAGCGCGCTCCCGAGCACGTGCACACCTACCGCATCACCCGCCTCGGACTGTGGAACGCACGGGCGGCCGGGCACAGTGCCGACGACATGCTCGGCACGCTCGAGAAGTACAGCAAGTTCCCGGTGCCGCAGAGCGTAAGCGTCGACATCGCCGAGACCGTCGCCCGCTACGGCCGCATCGTCATCGAGCGCGACGGCGACCAGTTGCTGCTGCGCGGCACCGACAGCTCCGTGCTGAGCGAGGTCACCCGGGCCAAGAAGGTCGGCGAGCTGCTCGGCGTCAAGCGGGCCGACGACCTGTGGGAGCTCCTGCCGTGGGCGCGCGGCGAGGTCAAGCAACAGCTCGTCAAGCTCGGCTGGCCCGCCGAGGACCACGCCGGTTACACGCCCGGCACCCCGCACGCCATCGACCTCGACGAGAGCGACTGGCACCTGCGCGACTACCAGCAGAAGGCGATCGACAACTTCTTCGAGGGCGGCTCGGGCGTCGTCGTGCTGCCGTGCGGCGCCGGCAAGACCCTCGTCGGGGCCGGGGCCATGGCGGCCGCCGGCACCACCACGCTGATCCTCGTCACGAACACCGTCTCCGCGCGACAGTGGCGGGACGAGCTGCTCAAGCGCACCTCGCTGACCGAGGACGAGATCGGCGAGTACTCCGGCTCGGTGAAAGAGGTCAAGCCGGTCACCATCGCCACCTACCAGATCCTCACGGCCCGCCGTGGGGGCAAGTACACGCACCTCTCGCTGCTCGACGCGCTCGACTGGGGCCTGGTCGTCTACGACGAGGTGCACCTCCTGCCCGCGCCGGTCTTTAAGCTGACCGCCGAGCTGCAGGCCCGCAGGCGCCTCGGCCTCACCGCCACGCTGGTCCGTGAGGACGGCCGCGAGAGCGACGTCTTCAGCCTGATCGGCCCCAAGCGCTTCGACGCCCCGTGGAAGGAGATCGAGGCCCAGGGCTTCATCTCGCCGGCCTCGTGCTACGAGGTGCGGGTCGACCTCCCCCAGGAGGCGCGGCTCGAGTACGCGGCCTCCCCCGACGACGAGCGCTACCGGCTGGCCGCGACGGCCCCGGCCAAGCTCGACGTGGTCAAGCACCTCGTGGCCCGGCACGACGGCGAGCAGATCCTCGTCATCGGCCAGTACCTCGACCAGCTCGACGAGCTCGCCGCGGTGCTCGACGCCCCCACGCTGACCGGCAGCACGGCCATCGACGAGCGCGAGCGCCTCTACCAGCGCTTCCGCGACGGCGACCTCAAGGTGCTCGTCGTCTCGAAGGTGGCCAACTTCTCGGTCGACCTGCCCGAGGCGACCGTGGCCATCCAGGTGAGCGGCTCGTACGGGTCGCGGCAAGAAGAGGCACAGCGACTCGGTCGTCTGCTGCGGCCGAAGAAGTCGGGCTTGCCGGCCTCGTTCTACACGCTCGTCAGCCGCGACACGGTCGACCAGGACTTCGCCCAGAACCGTCAGCGGTTCCTGGCCGAACAGGGCTACAGCTACACGATCCTCGACTCGCCGGTGGTCGCCGCGTGAGCGACGCCACGGACGCCGACCTCCCCCTGGGCGACGACGAGCTCTGGCGCGACAGCCTGCGAAGGGTGTTCGCGGCCGACCAGGCCCCGTTCGCGACGTTCGGTCCGCTCGTGGCCTCCCTCGACCACGACGCCATGGAGTTCCGCGGCCAGGTCGCCCGGTTCGCCGAGTGGGACCCGTCCGTCGTCGTGTCGGTCGCCCGCACCTACGAGGTGCAGGGCGGCCTCCACGCGGGCGCGACCCTCAGCATCGTGACCTGGAGCCCCGACCCCGAGGTGATCGAACGCAGCGACCTGCTCGCCGGGTCGCCGGTCAAGGACCACCTGTTCGCCGGCCTCACCGCGATCGGCGCCACCGACGACGCCTCCGAGGCCCAGGTCGTCGCCGCGTCGGTCGAGGAGTTCCCGGGGTGGCAGATCACCCGGGCCTCGGGCTACACCGCGGTGCTCGAGCGGCGTGAAGGCGTCGACTTCACGCTGGCCGTGCCCGACGAGCTGCTCGAGTTGACGACGCGCGTCGCCCTGGTGCCCAACGTCGAGTGGTCCGCCCCCGACGCCTGAGCGTCCGCGTCCGCGTCTGCGTCCACGTCCACGTCCACGTCCACGTCCACGTCCATGCGTCCCGCTGTCTCGGCCACCTGAGGGCTGCCGCTCCGGCAGCGTGCGGGTGACGTGCCTCCGGCTCACAGGAAACACCGAGGAGGCGCGCAGATACTTGGGCGCATGAGTGACGGCCCCAAGATCCTGATCGTCGACGACGAACCGAACATCCGCGACCTGTTGACCACCAGCCTGCGTTTCGCAGGCTTCGCCGTCCGTGCGGTCGGCAACGGCGCGCAGGCGATCTCGGCGGTCCTCGAAGAAGAACCCGACCTGATCATCCTCGACGTGATGTTGCCCGACATGAACGGGTTCGGCGTCACCAAGCGCCTCCGCTCGTCGGGCTACACCTCGCCGATCCTCTTCCTCACGGCGAAGGACGACACCGAGGACAAGATCACGGGCCTCACGGTCGGCGGCGACGACTACGTCACCAAGCCCTTCAGCCTCGACGAGATCGTCGCGCGCATCAAGGCGATCCTGCGTCGCACGATGAACGAGGACGAAGACGCCATCATCCGTGCCGGCGAGCTGACGATGGACCAGGACACCCACGAGGTCACCATCGGCGAGACGGCCATCGAGCTCAGCCCCACCGAGTTCAAGCTGCTCCGTTACCTCATGCTCAACCCGAACCGCGTGCTGTCGAAGGCCCAGATCCTCGACCACGTGTGGGAGTACGACTTCAACGGCGACGCCGGCATCGTCGAGAGCTACATCTCGTACCTGCGTCGCAAGCTCGACCAGTTCTCGACGGAGCCCATCATCCAGACCAAGCGGGGCTTCGGCTACATGCTCAAGGCCACAAAGGCCTGACCACCAGCCCTGGTGCGTGAACACGACGACGCCCGACCGCCCCGAGCGGTCGGGCGTCATCGTGCGTGCTCCGACGGGCGGGGTGCGCCCAGCCGGTTCCGCTAGCGTCTGTCCTCATGCACGCTCGCCTCTCGCAGTGGTGGAACGAGATCTCCATCCGCACCAAGATCACCGGCATCACGGTGACCCTGGTCACCCTCGGCCTCGTCGTCGCCGGCCTGGGAACGATGACCGTCCTGAGCACCTACCTCATGGGTCAGGTCGACACGTCCCTGCGGAACTCGGCGACCAACTTCACCAGCGCCTCGTTCGACCAGGCGGACTCCCGCTCGTGCACCGTGAACTTCGCGGGCCTGACCAGCAGCTACGTCGCGATCCTAGACGACGAGGGCGACCTCATCTGCGACACCCGTTCGCAGCTGTCGAGTGCCACCGACGCCCCCGACCTCACGGGCGTCGGCGTCGCCGGCGCTCCCCTCGACGAGGCCTTCAACCGGTACAACTCGAGCCGCGACAACGAGTGGCGCCTCTTCGCCCACGCGGCCGCCCTGCGCTCGACCGACGCCCAGGGCAGCGTGACGACCGTGCCCGCCGTCATCGTGGCCGGCACGAACCTGGCGGGCACCAATGCGACGATCGGGCGCTTCGGCGGCATCTTCCTCGGCTTCGGCCTCTCGGTCGTCGTGCTCGGCGCCGCCCTCACCCGCCTGCTCGTCACGTCGACCTTCGCGCCGCTGCGTGACGTCGAGGCCACGGCGGCCCGCTTCGCCGACGGCGACTTCACCCAGCGGCTCGACTCCACGACGCCTAACACCGAGGTCGGGCGTCTGAACCGATCGCTCAACACGATGCTCAACCGGATCGACAGCGCCTTCGACGACCGGGCCAAGACGATCGACCAGATGCGCCGCTTCGTCGGCGACGCCAGTCACGAGCTCCGGACGCCGCTCGTCTCCCTCCGCGGCTACGCCGAGCTCTACCGCATGGGTGCCCTGACGAAACCCGAGGACGTGGCCCAGGCCATGGACAGGATCGAGAAGGAGGCCATCCGCATGGGCGTCCTCGTGCAGGACCTGCTCGCCCTCGCCCGTCTCGACGAATCCAAGCCGCTCGAGCTCGGCCCCGTCGACCTCGTCCAGCTCGCCCGCGACTCGGCCCTCGACACCATGGCGTCGAACCCCGATCGCGACATCGACGTGATCGTGCTCGAGCCCGTCCTCGCGCCGTCGCCCACCCCCGCCGACGGCGACGAGACCCCGGCCGACGGACGTTCCCCCGAGACGGCCTCGCCCGCCGCGAACACCCCCGCGACGGGCACGGCGCTCACGGGCGCAGCCGTCGGCGCGACGAGCCCGATCTCGTTCGCGGGCGCGACCCTCGCGCGCCTCCGCAGCCTGAGGGCTCGGGCCGTCCGCAACGGCGACACGGCGACGGCCGCCCAGCTGCAGGACGAGGTGCAGAGGTTCGAGGCCCCGGCCATCGTGCACGGCGAAGAGAACAAGATCCGTCAGGTGATCACGAACCTGATGGGCAACGCCATGCGGTTCACCGAGCCGGACAGCCCGATCGAACTCGTGGTGCAGTCCGACCCCGGACGCGGTGTGGCCACCGTCGCCATCGTCGACCACGGCGAGGGCATCCCGCCGCAGATCCGCGAGAAGATCTTCCAGCGGTTCTGGCGTGCCGACTCGTCCCGCACGCGCGACACCGGTGGCAGCGGCCTCGGCCTGGCCATCGTCTCGGGCATCGTCGCGGCCCACGGCGGCTCGGTGGACGTCGACGACACCCCCGGCGGTGGAGCCACCTTCCGTGTCGCCCTGCCGCTGATGCCCGCCGACGCTCTCACCCCGGCCGAGCCCTCCGTCGCGACCGCGTAGCCCGACCGACCCCGGCCCGCGCCGGACGCCGCGCGCCCCGCGCCCCGTGCCCCGTGACCCGTGACCCGTGCAACCGGCGCACGACGCCAGGAAGTGGACACCGCACCACGTCTTCTCGTGGCGCCGTGTCCACAACGTGGTGTCGTGTCCACAACGTGGTGTCGTGTCCACTTCTAGCGTCGTCCGGAGCCGGTGCCGAAGCCCGGCCGAACCGCGGCTCACGTCCCTCCCCCCGGCGACGCCGAAGGGCGGCTCCCCCGGAGGGGAACCGCCCTTGAGCGTGTGCGCGGCGTGAGCCGCGCGGCTGCGGACTAGAAGTCCATGCCACCCGAGGGGTCGCCGGCCGGGGCCGGGTTCTTCTCGGGCTTGTCGGCGACGACGGCCTCGGTCGTGAGGAACAGACCGGCGATCGACGCGGCGTTCTGCAGAGCCGAGCGCGTGACCTTGGCGGGGTCGATGATGCCGGCGGCCAGCATGTCGACGTACTCGCCGGTCGCGGCGTTGAGGCCCCAACCGATGTCGAGCCCGCGGACCTTGTCGGCCACGACGCCGGGCTCCATGCCGGCGTTGAAGGCGATCTGCTTCAGGGGAGCGTCGATCGCGACGCGGACGATGTTCGCACCCGTCGCCTCGTCGCCCTCGAGCTGCAGGTTGGCCAGAGCGGTCTTGCCGGCCTGGATGAGGGCGACGCCACCACCGGCGACGATGCCCTCTTCGACGGCGGCCTTCGCGTTGCGCACGGCGTCCTCGATGCGGTGCTTGCGCTCTTTCAGCTCGACCTCGGTCGCGGCACCCGCCTTGATGACGGCGACGCCACCGGCGAGCTTCGCGAGGCGCTCCTGGAGCTTCTCACGGTCGTAGTCGCTGTCGGTCGCCTCGATCTCGCTGCGGATCTGACGGACGCGGCCGGCGATCTGCTCGTCGTCGCCGGCACCCTCGACGATGGTCGTCTCGTCCTTGGTGATGATGACCTTGCGGGCACGGCCGAGCAGGTCGAGCGTCGCGTTCTCGAGCTTGAGACCGACCTCTTCGGCGATGACCTGACCACCGGTGAGGATGGCGATGTCCTGGAGCTGAGCCTTGCGACGGTCACCGAAGCCGGGGGCCTTGACGGCGACCGACTTGAAGATGCCGCGGATCTTGTTCACGACGAGCGTGGCAAGGGCCTCACCGTCGACGTCCTCGGCGATGATCAGCAGCTGCTTGCCCGACTGGATCACCTTGTCGACGATCGGCAGCAGGTCCTTGATGTTCGAGATCTTCGAGTTGACGATGAGCACGTAGGCGTCTTCGAAGACGGCCTCCTGTCGCTCGGGGTCGGTGACGAAGTACTGCGACAGGTAGCCCTTGTCGAAGCGCATGCCCTCGGTGAGCTCGAGCTCGGTGCCGAAGGTGTTGCTCTCCTCGACGGTGACGACGCCCTCTTTGCCGACCTTGTCGATCGCCTCGGCGATGAGCGCACCGATGGTGGGGTCGGCGGCCGAGATCGAGGCCGTGGCAGCGATCTGCTCTTTGGTCTCGATGTCCTTCGCGTCGGCGAGCAGCTGGTCGGAGACGGCCTGGGCGGCCTTCTCGATGCCGCGCTTCAGCGAGATGGGGTCGGCACCGGCCGCGACGTTGCGCAGACCTTCGCGGACGAGGGCCTGGGCCAGCACCGTCGCGGTGGTCGTGCCGTCACCGGCGACGTCGTCGGTCTTCTTCGCGACCTCTTTGACGAGCTCGGCACCGATCTTCTCGAAGGGGTCGTCGAGCTCGATCTCCTTGGCGATGGAGACGCCGTCGTTCGTGATGGTGGGGGCGCCCCACTTCTTCTCGAGCACGACGTTGCGACCACGCGGGCCGAGCGTGACCTTCACCGCGTCGGCCAGGATGTTCAGGCCACGCTCGAGGCCACGACGGGCCTCTTCGTCAAAAGCAATGATCTTAGCCATGTGTGTTTTTCGTCCCTCCCGGACGTCATGAAGCAGAAGCATTGGCACTCACGTGTCGCGAGTGCCAGCAACGATTCTGGCACTCGCCCGATGAGAGTGCAAGTGACGTGACGGGGCCCGGACGCACGAGCACGCCGCCACGGTGGACCGTGACGGCGTGCGGCGTGGGAGTGGGCGCGGCGAGGCGCTCCGGCGGGCCTCAGGCGAGCCGGACGGACTCCGCCTGCGGCCCCTTGTCGCCCGTGCCGACCTCGAACACGACGGCCTGGCCCTCTTCGAGCACCTTGTACCCGCTCATGTCGATGGCCGAGTAGTGCACGAAGACGTCCTGGCCATCACCCTCGACGGTGATGAAGCCGTAGCCCTTCTCCGCGTTGAACCATTTCACGGTCCCGTTTGCCATGGTGTCGCTCCCCTTTTGCTGTGGTGGTACGGCGCGTGCGGTGCTGCAGGGCCGGGTCGTCGACGCAGCGACCTGCGAACCCGGACGGGACAGCGTCACTCGTGCAGAACACCAGGTCGGCGAGCCGTGAGGGGCGACCAATTCCAGATGGTAACCACGGGAAAAGCGGAAAAGCGCGCCCCGACCGAGAAACACCCGCAGAAAGCGAGGATTTCACCGGTTATTAAACGTGGGCGTAACACGGGAGGTGCGGTGAGGGCCCGACGGGACCCGCGCCTCCTCGGATCGATGCCGCGGGAGCGGCGTCCTCAGGCGCTGTAGTCGGCCCCGAGGACGATGGTGACGGCGGCACCCGGGAAGGCGTCGCTCGCCTCGACGTCGGTGATGCCGAGCTGCTGGGCGAGCCCGAGCGCCGCGGCCTCGTCGTCGGCCGCCGAGTAGTAGACGGTCGACGTCGCGACGCGCTCGCTGGCGTTGCCCTGGGTGCCGACGACCCACCCGGCGGTCTCGAGCCGCTCGGAGGCCGAACCGGCGAGCCCGGCGGTGGCCGTGCCGTTCAGGACGGTGATGGTGGTGACCGAGGGGTCGACCTGCGAGGGGTCCGTCAGCGGGGCCACCGTCGGCGAGGCCGTCGGGGTCACCGTCTCCGTCTCGGGCGCCTGGGCCTCGGCGGTGCTCGACGACGAGGGGTTGACGAACTGGAAGCTGTTGTTCGCGACCCCGAGGTAGACCACGCCGGCACCGACCAGCACGCCGACGGCCAACGCGGCCCAGGCGAAGGCGATCCAGCCGCTGCCGGGGCGCTTCTCGGCCCGGTGGGCTCCGACGCGGTCGAGGTCGGCGGGGACGTCGTCGAACCGGTCTCGGTCGAATTTCGGCATGCGTGGTCTCTCGTGGGTCAGCGGGTCGGACCGAACGAACGGGTCGATCGGGCGTCGCGGCGGGCGACTCGCAGGCGCTGCAGGCGGCCGACGAGCATGGGTGCGTAGGCCAGTGCAGCGGGTCGGTCTATGAGCGAGTTGAGCAGTTGCTGGTAGCGGACGATCCCGAGGCCGAACTCGCGACGGACGGCGGCCTCCCGGGCACCGGCGGCGGCCGGGGCGTGCTGCTCGAAGTCCAGGACGGCACGGTCGAGCTCGGACAACGCGCTCGAGCGCACGTCGTCACCTGTCGCCTTCTCGTCCATCGTCGAGGCCCTCCCCTGGGTTCCGGGTCATCCTATGGGCGGCACCCCGACCGATCGCGGAGGCCGGGGGCGTGGTCCGACAACCCGTCCACGCGCTCGGGGAGCCGCCCGGCGCCGCGAGCTGCCGACCCGTGGTCAGGCCCTGAGGTGCAGCCGCGAGCCGTGGGCGTCCCCCACGCCCAGCACCCGGCCGTCGAGGGCGAGGGCCGCGAACGCGTCGTCGGGAGACACCCCCGTCGGCACCTCGGCGACCACGTCGCTCAGCAGGTCTCGTCGTTCGTACGAGATCCACCGCGCGCCCAGCCGGCCGACCTGGTCGACGAAGGCCTGACGCCGGCGACCCGGCAGGTAGACGAGGGTGCCCGTCGAGACGACGACGAGCGTGACGCCCGTCGGGGCCTCGGCCGCGAGCGGGGCGAGACCGTCGACGGCGTCCGCCGCCACGAGACGAGGAGGCGCGGTGCGGGCGAGCGCGACGGCCCGCCCCAGCAGGTCCCGCCGATCGGCGCGCTCGGGGGGCAGCAGCGTCGCGAGCCAGGCGACCTGGTCGGGGTCGCGGACGTCGACCGGGTCGAGGTCGATCCCCGCCCGCCAGACGATCTCGGGAAGCGGGGCCGTCGGCAGCTCCGCCTCGGACCGGGCCGCGCCGTCGACGACGACGTCGATCCCGAGCTGCACCGTGCTCGACGGATCGCCCCAGCTCCGGCCACCGGAGCGGTAGCCGTAGCGGTCGACAGCGAGGCAGAGCCCGGCCGAGGCGCCGACCTCGATGAGGGCGATCGGGCCCGGCACGCGGGCCAGCGCGATCGACAACGGGGCACAGCGGCGCACGTCGTTGGTCTGGGTGAGCCGTCGGCCGAGTTCGGCCACGACGTCGTCGGAGCGGGCGAGCAGCCAGGGCCGCAGCACCGACCAGGGGCCGTGCGGCGCACCCAGCCACCGGCAGACCGCGAGGACGAGGACGGGCTGGCGCCGCGCCTCCTCGGCTCGATCGACGACGGCGAGCGCCGCCGGATCGCCCGCGACGCCCCGCGCGAGTTCTGCCTGCGACGGCGACCCCTCGCGGTCGAAGGCGAGGGCCGCGGCCAGGAAGCGGTCGGAGGTGCTCACGAGCAGGAGTCTGACAGCCCGGTGGGGGCCGGGGAATCGTGCACCGGCCGACCGTGTTGAATGAGGAGTCCCGACAAGCAAGGAGATCATCGTGGCGTACAAGATCGAGAAGACCGACGAGCAGTGGCGCGAAGAGCTCGACGCCGAGCAGTACTCCGTCCTGCGGGAGGCCGCCACCGAGCGCCCGTGGACGGGTGAACTGCTCGACGAGAGCCGTGCCGGCGTCTACGCCTGTGCGGCGTGCAGCGCCGAACTGTTCAAGAGCGGCACCAAGTTCGACAGCGGCTGCGGCTGGCCCAGCTTCTACGAGTCGGTGAACCCGGACGCGGTCCAGCTGATCGAGGACAACTCGCTCGGCATGACCCGCACCGAGGTCCGGTGCGCGAACTGCGGTTCGCACCTGGGCCACGTGTTCCCCGACGGTTTCGGCACGCCGACCGGCGACCGTTACTGCATGAACAGCATCTCGCTCGACTTCAAGGCCGCCGAGTAGTGAGCGCCGTCGCCGACGCCGCCCGACGTCGTCGGTCGCGGTCGAAGGTCACCGACGTCGCGCCGACGCACGAGCAGTTGCTCGACGCGGTGCGGTCGGCGGCGACGGTGGCGGACCACTCCGAGCTGAGGCCCTGGCGCCTGATCGAGTTCCGCGGGGACGACCGGCTCGTCGTGGGCCGGTCGCTGGCCGACGCGGGTGGGGCCGAGGGCCACGCTCGCGACAAGCTCACGCAGAAGGCGCTGCGGGCGCCGCTGATCGTCGCGGTGGTCGTCTCGCCCCGCGACAGCCGCAAGGTGCCCTACTGGGAGCAAGAATCGGTCGCCTCGGGCGTCGCGCACCTGCTGTCCCTCGTGCTCGACGACGAGGGCTGGGGCGTGTTCTGGCGCACGGGCGTCCTGACCCGGGCTCCCCAGGTGGCGGCCGCGCACGGCCTGCGCGAGGGCGAGCAGTTGCTGGGCTGGCTCTACGTGGGCGGACGCGACGGTGACGACGCCAAGCCTCGCAAGCTGCTCGACCCCGAGCAGTTCGTCAGCACGCCGTAGCGGGTCGACCGCCCTCGGCGGCACCCGGTCGCGGGTGCCGCGCCGGTCACCAGGTCTTGTGGCTGTTGCCGATCACCGTGATGGGCAGCCAGAACGACCCGGTCATCAGGACGATGCCCCCGAAGAAGACGAAGGCGTTGGGCTCGCCCGAACCGAACGAGTAGGCGAACAGGGCGAAGCTGACGAAGAGCATGGCGAGCGAACCGAGCGCGGTCAAGATCGTGGACAAGGGGGCTCCTCAGGTCGGTGCGTCCGGCGGACGCGGTGCGCTGCGTCTACTTCACCACTTCTCGGCCTCGGAACGCCAATCCTGCACCGACCGCATGCTGCTCGCCGGGTGAGGAGGCGCGGGCTGGGTAAGATGGGCACGCTCCGCCGGCCTGGCGCAATTGGTAGCGCATCCGACTTGTAATCGGAAGGTTACGGGTTCAAGTCCCGTGGCCGGCTCTCTTCTCCCGCCGTTCCGACAAGACGCTCACGGCTCACCCCTCGAGGGCGACGAGCAGGTGACGCAGGCCGTCCGCGACGGCTGGGCGCGCCTCCTCGGGCAGGGCGGCGAGCACGGCCCGCTCGTCCGCGAGCTGGACCTCGAGCACGCGGTCGATCAGACGACGCCCGGCCGCGGTCGGCGCGACGAAGTAGCCACGGTGGTCGGCGGGATTCGCCGAGCGATCGACGAGGCCCGCCGCCAGCAGCCCCTTGACGCGCTTCGTCACGGCCGGCGGTGAGAGCAGGGTCTCGTCCGCCAACTGCGTCGGACTCATCGGTCCGCCGCGGCGCGTCAGGGCGGCGAGGAGGTCGAAGTCCGCGCGCCCCAGGCCGAACTCGGCGAGCAGGTCGTCGCTGCGACGCTGCACGATGCGGGCGAGCCGGTTCACCCGGCCGACGACCGGGATCGCCGAGACGTCGAGGTCGGGTCGGAGTTCGCGCCACCGGTCGTGGACGTCGTCCATCACGTCTCGGAGTCCGGGATCGGTCATGCCCTTGAGCCTAGCGATGCTTCACGAGTAAAGTGATGCGCAGATCATTCACCCGTGAAGCAGTTCGACGACGAGCGCCCACGCCGCGCCGACCAGAGGACCGCCCATCACGACCACGACCTCCCCCCACCGCCTGCTGCCGCACCCGCGCGACCTGGTCCGCTTCGGCCCGCACGACGGCGCCCACCGACCGGCAGCCCGCGTCGCCGCGTCCGTCCTGGCACCGATGGTCGTGCTGGCGCTGATCGGCCGCGTGGAGTGGACGCCCTACGCGGTGTTCGGGGCCTTCGCCTCGGCTTTCGGCCGGGGGCTGCCCCGCTTCCAGCGGCTCGAGATGCAGCTCGAGGCCGGGCTCGTCCTCGTCGCCTGCGTGGTGCTCGGCACCGCGCTGGCCGCCTCGACGGCCCCGGTCTGGCTGCTCGTCGTCACGATCGGCGTCGTGGCCGGCATCACCTCGGCCCTCTCCGACCTGCGCCGCTGGAGCCCGCCCGGGCCGCTCTTCTTCGTCTTCGGCCTGGGCGTCACCGCGTTCGTGCCCGCGACCGGGTCGACCGTCGCCGTCGCGGCCGTGGTCGCCCCGGCGAGCCTCGCCCTCGCCCTGCTCGCGTCGCTCGCGGGCGTGCTGCTGCCCGCCGGTCGTCGCGCGCTCGCGACCGTCGGCGGACGCCGATGGAGGCGCGGGCCCCGTCCCCTGGACGGCCGGCGGACGGTCGTCCACGCCGCCGTCTGCCTGGTCGCCTCGATCGCGGCCGGGCTGATCAGCCTCGGTCTCGGCGTGCAGAGCCCGTACTGGGCCATGGTGTCGGCCGTGGTGCCCGTGGTGGGGACCGCGACGGCGGGCCAGCTCGTGCGGGCCGGCCACCGCCTCCTCGGCACCCTCGTCGGGGTGGGCCTCGCCGCTCTGCTGCTGGCGTGGCACCCCGGGGTCGCGGCCCTGATCGTCGCCTTCGGCGTGCTCCAGTTCGCGACCGAGCTGCTGATCGTCCGCAACTACGGGCTCGCGCTGGTCACCATCACGCCCATGGCGCTCGGCATGCGGGCACTCGGCGGCGCACCCGTCGACGTGGGCGCCCTCGTGGCGGCCCGGACGGCCGACACCGCCATCGGGGTGGGCGTGGTGGTCGTCGTGCTCCTCGCGACGCACCGGCTGCGGAGGCCCCGGCCGGAGGCGTCCGTCTGACCCGAGGGGCCGGGTGGCCCCGGCCGAGCGGTCAGGCCTGGCGCGCCCTCGCCCGGCGGCCGTCCTTGCTCCACCAGATGAGGTCGGCGACGCCCTGCGCGACCAGCAGCACGGCGACGATCAGGATGATGACGGTGATCGCCTGGACCGGCACCCCCGAGGCGATGTTGAGCACCTGCACGACGAGGCCGAACAGGCCGATCAGCACCTCGAACACGGCGGGCACCACGGCACCCGTCTTCGTCAGGGTGAACCAGGGTCGCCGCAGGTCGCTCATGCACCCGAGGGTACAAGGTGCGCGGGCTACGATCGCCGGGACCCCGATCCGCCGAGGAGGCACCGTGCGACGACGCGACGTCCACGTCGATCCCGACGTGCCGAACTGGCTGCTGACCAAACGCGGCGGCCTCGCCCTGCCCCTCGTCACGTCGTTCTGCGCGCTCGTCGTGATCGCGAGCATCGTCGCCGCCCTGACGGTCGGCGGCGGCCACGTCACCGTCGTCACCGTCGTCGTCGTCGCCGCCGGCCTGGGTGCCGTCACCTGGGCGGTGGCCGACCTCGTCTGGTGGACGCGCGACGACCGCCGCCGCATCGTCCGGCTGCCCCGCGACCCCGGGGCCTGACGCCGGAACCCCCGGTCACATGCCGTTCAGGGCATGGACGTGCCCCGTCAACCTGGCAACCACCCAGCGTGCGCCGCCGTAAACTGACTGATGCACCGGACCGGTGCCCACGACGTTCGGCTCCGCTCGCGACCCCGCGCGCGCGTGCAGCCCCACCCCGCCACAACTCGACAGGGAGTTCCGTTGAACGGAAACGCTACGACCCGGCACAGCAACGTCGCGTTGCTGTCGGTCACCAGCACCATGGCCGACCGGGTCACCACCTCCGAGAGCATCGACGAGAAGCTCGGCCCCGTGCTCAAGCGCCTCAAGCTGCCCACGGGCCTGCTGCAGCGCGTCGCCGGCGTGTACGAGCGCCGCAACTGGAGCACCGAGCAGAGCTTCGACGCGGCGGCGATCGACGCCGGCAAGCGGGCGCTGGCCGAGGCCGGCATCCGCCCCGACCAGGTCGGCCTGCTGATCAACACGTCGGTCACGCGCCCCCACCTCGAGCCCTCGGTCGCCGTGCGCCTGCACCACGGCCTCGGCCTGCCCTCGTCGGCCACGAACTTCGACATCGCCAACGCCTGCCTCGGCTTCGTCAACGGCATGACCCTCGCAGCCCAGCTGATCGACGCGGGTCAGATCGACTACGCCGTCATCATCGACGGCGAGGACGCCGACGACGTCCAGGTCAACACGATCGATCGCCTCCTCACCAAGGGCTACGGCCGCGACGACTTCATGAGCGAGTTCGCCAGCCTCACCCTGGGCTCCGGGGCCGCCGCCGCCGTCATCGGCCGTGCCGACCTCCACCCCGAGGGCCACCGCATCGTCGGCGGCGTCACCCGCGCCGCCACCGAGAACTACGACCTCTGCGTCGGCAGCGTCGACGGCATGTTCACCGACGCCAAGGCCCTGCTCAAGCGCGGCATGGAACTCGTCGTCTCGGCCTGGAAAGAGGCCAAGCGCGACTGGAACTGGCAGCGCATGGACCGCTACATCATGCATCAGGTCAGCGACGTGCACACGGGTGCCTTCGTCAAGGCCGCCGGCATCGACAAGAAGCTCGTCCCGCTCACCTACCCGACCCTCGGCAACGTGGGCCCGGCGTCGATCCCGATCACGCTGGTCGAAGAGAGCAAAACCCTCAGCAAGGGCGACCGCGTCCTGTTGATGGGCGTCGGCTCGGGCATCAACACCGCGATGATGGAGCTCGCCTGGTGAGTCGGCTCCCGCGGTCCGCCTCCGCCACGGCGCCGGCGTCACGTCCCCCCGCGGGTCTCGACGGGCTCGACCCGTCGTGGTCGCGTCTCGTCGACGTGCCGTACGGGCTCGGCGCACACCGCGCCTCCCGCACCTGGCACGTCCTCGACAACGCCGAGGCGCTGGCCGAGGTCGGCGCCGAACCGGTCGGCACCATCCTCTGCGTGCACGGCAACCCGACCTGGTCGTACCTCTGGCGCCGCCTCGTCGCCCGCACGGTCGAGACGGCCGTCGCCGGGGGGCCCGCGTGGCGCGTCGTCGCGGTCGACCAGCTCGACATGGGCTTCTCCGAGCGCACGGGCTCGCCGCAGACGCTGGCCCGCCGCGTCGCCGACCTGGGCGACCTCACCGACGCCCTCGAGGTCACCGGGCCCGTCGTCACCCTCGGCCACGACTGGGGCGGCGTCGTCTCGATGGGCTGGGCGGTCGACCACCCCGACCAACTGGCCGGGCTCATGCTGCTCAACACCGCGATCCACCAGCCCGAGGGCGAGAAGATCCCCCCTCCCCTGCGCCTCACCCTCGCCCGCGGCGTGCTGGGCCGGGCGACCGTCGGCACCACCGGGTTCCTCGACGTGACCCTCGGCCTCGCCCACCCGCCGCTCTCGCCCGAGGTGAAGGCCGGCTTCCGCGCTCCGTACCGCCAGGCCGACCGCCGCGGCGGCATCGGTGGCTTCGTGGCCGACATCCCGGTCGACGACGGGCACGTCAGCAGCCCCGAGCTCGACCGCATCGCCGAGGGCCTGCGCGCACTCACCGTGCCGGCCCTGATGCTCTGGGGCCCGCGCGATCCGATCTTCTCCGACCGGTACCTCGACGACCTGGTCGGCCGCCTGCCGCACGCCGACGTGCACCGTTTCGAGGGTGCGGGCCACCTCGTCGCCGAGGACGTCGACTACGCCGGAGCCGTGCTCACCTGGCTGGGCGACCGGCTGCCCGGCGGGACGGCCGCCGTCGACGCCCCGGCCCGAGCCGCCACCGAGGCCCGAGTCGCCGCCCCGGTCGGAACCGAGGAGGCGCGGGTCGCCTCCCCGCAGGACCGCCCGCTCTGGTCGTACCTGGACTCCCTGGCCGACAGCCCGGCCACCGCGCTCGTCGAGATGGCACCCGCGGGTGCCGACGGCCCGCGTTCGATCAGCTGGAGCCTGCTCGCCCGGCGCGTCCACGAGATCGCGCTCGGTCTGCGGAAGCACGGCGTGCGCCCCGGCGACCGCGTCTCGCTGCTCGTCCAGCCCGGTGCCGACCTGACCGCGGTGCTCTACGCCTGCGTCCGCCTCGGTGCCGTCGTGGTCGTGGCCGACGCCGGTCTCGGCGTGCGCGGCCTGACCCGCGCCGTCCGCGGCGCGTGGCCCGACCACGTGATCGGGCAGCTCCCGGGGCTCACGGCGGCCACCGCCCTCGGTTGGCCGGGCCGCAAGATCTCGACGACGACGCTGTCGCCGGTCGCCGCCCGGGCACTCGGCGTCGAGGCCTCGCTGCCCGAGATCGCCGCCCTCGGCCGCCGCGCCCACGGTGCCCTCGCCGAGCTGCCCGACGCCCCCACGGCCGACGCCGAGGCCGCCATCCTGTTCACCTCGGGCTCGACCGGCCCCGCGAAGGGCGTCGTCTACCGGCACGGCCAGCTGACGGCCCTGCGCGACGCCCTGGCCGAGCAGTACGACGTCGGTCCGGGCACGGGCCTGGTGGCCGGCTTCGCCCCGTTCGCCCTGCTGGGCCCCGCCCTCGGGGCGACGAGCGTCACCCCCGACATGGACGTCACGAAGCCGCGCACCCTCACCGCCCGGTCCGTCGCGGCCGCCACGGCGGCGGTGGACGCCACCGTGGTGTTCCTCTCCCCCGCCGCGCTCGCCAACGTCGTCGCGACGTCGGACGACCTCGACGACGCGGACCACCGCGCGCTGGCCGGCGTCGAGACCTTCCTGTCGGCGGGCGCGCCCGTCTCCGAGGCGCTGCTGGCGGCGGCCGGCGACCTCATGCCGAACGCGACGCCCCACACGCCATACGGCATGACCGAGGGCCTGCTGATGACCGACGTCACGCTCGAGGGCGTGCGCTCCGCGGCCGCCGACCGTGGGGCAGCCGTCGCCGCGGGTGCGCCCGACGCCGGCGGGGTCTGCGTCGGGCTGCCCGGCGCGACCACGACGGTGCGGATCGCTCCCCTCGACGACGGGGGCCGCGCCTCCTCGGCGTTCACCGACGCCCCCGGCGTCACGGGCGAGATCGTCGTCTCGGCGCCCCACGTCGAGGACCACTACGACCGTCTCTGGCTGACGCACCGCCTCAGCCGCCTGGGCTCGACCGCCGAGACCCGCTGGCACCGCACCGGCGACGTCGGGCACCTCGACGCGCAGGGTCGACTCTGGGTCGAGGGCCGCCTGCCCCACGTGATCACGACGTCGACGGGCGTGCTGACGCCGGTGGCATCCGAACAGGCCGTGGAGGCGCGGGCCGCCATCGCGCGCGCCGCCGTCGTCGGCGTCGGTCCGGCCGGCACGCAGCAGGTCGTCGTCGTGGCCGAGACCGTCCCCCCGGCTCGTCGCCCGGGGCTGGCGTCCGCGGCCCTGGCGGCCTCGGTCCGCTCGGCCGTCCGGTCGGCGTCGGGTCGACCCGTGGCCGCGGTGCTCGTCGTGCCGCAGCTGCCGACCGACGTGCGGCACAACAGCAAGATCGACCGCACGGGCCTGGCCGCGTGGGCGACGTCCGTGCTGTCCGGCGGCCGGATGCGTCGCCCGTGAGGGTGCTGGTCACCGGCGCGAGCGGCCTGCTCGGCGGTGCCGTCGCCCGCGCCGTCACCGACGCCGGACACGATGTCACGACCTTCCAGCGTCGGCCCTCCGGCGTGCCCGGTGCCCGCGACGTGCTCGGGTCGATGACGAACCCGCGGGCCGTCGCCGCCGCCGTCCGCGACCAGGACGCCGTCGTCCACCTCGCGGCCAAGGTGTCGCTCACCGGTGAACCGGCCGAGTTCGAAGCCGTCAACGTCGGGGGCACGCGCTCCCTGATCGAGGCGATGCGCGCCTCCTCGGTGCCCCGGCTGGTCTTCGTCTCGTCGCCGTCCGTGGCGCACGCCGGGTCGTCCATCGTCGGTGACGACGCCCTGCCCGCCTCGCCCGGACACGCCCGAGGCGACTACGCCCGCACCAAGGCCGCGGCCGAGCGGGTCGCCCTCGGGGCCGCCGACGCCGACCTGCGCGTGGTGGCCGTCCGCCCCCACCTCGTCTGGGGACCGGGCGACACGCAGCTCGTCGAGCGGATCGTCGACCGTGCGCGCTCCGGCCGCCTGCCGCTGCTCGACCACGGCGCCGCCCTGATCGACTCCACCTACGTGGACAACGCGGCGTCCGGCATCGCCGCCGCGCTCGCACGCGTCGACGAGGTCAGCGGCGAGTCGTACGTGATCAGCAACGGCGAGCCCCGCACCGTCGCCGACCTGATGGCCGGCATCTGCGCGGCCGCCGGGGTGCCCGCGCCTCGCCTGCGGGTGCCGGCCGGGATCGCCCGCGCCGCGGGGTCGCTGGTCGAGCGCGTCTGGGCCGTGCGGCCGGGCACCGACGAACCACCCATGACGAGGTTCCTCGCCGAGCAGCTGTCCACGGCGCACTGGTTCGACCAGCGGCGCACCCAGCGCGACCTGCGGTGGACACCGGCCGTGACCGTCGACGAGGGCCTGAGTCGTCTCGCCGCCTGGTACGCCGCCGGGCAGCCCGCCGTCTGAGACCCGCCGCCCGGCCACCCTCGGGTCGGCGGGTTCCCGTCGTGCCCGGCGGGTCGGCGATGACCCGCCAGGGGTGACGGGAGCCCGCCGACTCCCCCGGGCGGAGGGAACCAGGGCGAGGCGGCGTCCCCCGTTCTCTGTGTGAGGGCACATGTCGCTCCGGCGTCGTGCCGCCTACCGTCGCACGGGTACCGGGCAGCTCCGGTGCCCAGGGCTCAACGGAAGGACCATCCCATGAAGGCAGTCGTCTGGCACGGCATCGGCGACATCCGACTCGACGAGGTCGCCGACCCCACGATCGTCGACCCGACCGATGCGGTCGTCCGCATCACCCGGAGTGCGATCTGCGGCACCGACCTGCACTTCGTGCGCGGCACGATGGCGCCCATGGCCGAGGGCACGATCCTCGGCCACGAGGCGGTGGGCGTCGTCACCGCGGTCGGCGACGACGTGCGCGGCTTCAGTGCCGGCGACCGGGTCGTGATCAACTCGACGGTGTCGTGTGGCACCTGCCGCTACTGCCGCCAGGGCCAGACCGCTCAATGCGACGTGGCGAACCCCAACGGCCCCGACGCCGGCACCTGCTTCTTCGGCGGCCCGGCCTCGACCGGACCGGTGAACGGCCTGCAGGCCGAGCAGGTGCGCGTCCCGTTCGCGCAGAACACCATGCACCGCCTGCCCGACACGGTCAGCGACGAGCAGGCCATCCTGTTGAGCGACATCTTCCCCACCGGCTGGTTCGGCGCCGAACTCGCCGGGGTCACCCGCGGCGACGTGGTCGCCGTCTTCGGTGCCGGCGTCGTGGGCCAGTTCGCGATCGCCTCGGCCTTCAAGCAGGGCGCGAGCCGCGTGATCGTGGTCGACCGTGAGGAGACCCGCCTGGCGCAGGCGCTCGCCCAGAACGCCGAGATCGTGAACTTCGACGAGGAGGACCCGGTCGAGACCATCAAGCGCCTCACCGGTGGCGCCGGTGTGGACGCCGTCATCGACGCGGTCGGCGTGGACGCCCAGCACGCGAGCCACGGTCCCGCCGCCCCCGACCCCGACACGGCCGCCGAGTTCGCCGCCGAGGTCGAGCAGGTCGCCCCCGACGCGAACCCGCAGGGCGACCAGTGGGTGCCCGGCAACGCGCCGACCCAGGCCCTGCGCTGGGCCGTCGAGGTCGTGGCGAAGTACGGCCGCATCGGAGTCATCGGCGTCTACTCGCCGACCGTGACGTCGTTCCCCTTCGGCGAGGCGATGCTGAAGAACCTCACCATCCGCATGGGCAACTGCGACCACCACTCGGTGACCCCGCCGTTGATCGACCTGGTCGCTTCGGGTCAGTTCGACCCCACGGCGTTCATCACCGAGCACGAGGGCATCGGCTCGGCCATCGAGGCCTACGAGGCGTTCGATCGCCGGGAGCCCGGCTGGACCAAGGTCGAGGTCGTCCCCGGCTAGGGCCTCGGGCCGGCTGTTCCCGTCGCTCCCGGCGGGCCATCGCCGGACCGCCGTGGACGACACGAACCCGCCGGTTCCCGAAGGGTCCGGCGGGTTCGGGCGTCTGCGTGCGCCAGCGGGGTCAGATGACCGAGGCGCTCCAGTCGTCGGGGTTGCCGAAGCGGTGGGCCGTGATGGCGACGGCCTGCTCGCGCAGGAACGGCAGCAGTTCGAGCCGGCCGGTCGGCGTGACCGGGGCCGCGAACACGGCCACCGCCGGGTCGCCGCCCAGGGCGTCCGCCAGGGCCGAGGAGGCGCGGGTCGCGTCACCGGCACCGGTCACCAACCGCACGCGCTCGGTCGACAGGCGCCCCGCACGCACCCGGTCGTGCCACGTGGCGTCGTCCTCGTGCACGACGTCGGATGCCGCGAGGCCGAGCGCACGGACGAGGGCGCCGGGCAGCTCGACCGACGACGACACCGTGAGCGGCGCGCCCGAGCGCAGACCGGCGAGCAACACGCGGACCACGTCGGCCGGGGCCGCGCCGTCGGCGGCGCGGATCGTGACGGGCAGGGGACGGTAGCGCAGCAGGTCGCGCTCGAGGCCGAGGTCGCTGACGTCACGGGCGACGCCGAACTCGGTGGCCCAGAAGTGCTCGTCGCTGGCGGCGGCGGCCCGCAGGTCGTCGGGGGCCGACGCACCCGACGCCCCGAGCAGGGGCGACGCGGCCTCGAGGGCGGCCAGGGCCTCGCGACCCGGGCGCGCCTCCTGCGGTTCGGTCAGCGTCGTCGGCTGCCAGGACCCCAGGTGCACGAGGTAGTTCGGCCCGCCCGCCTTGGCGCCGGCACCGACCGACGACTTCTTCCAGCCGCCGAACGGCTGGCGACGCACGATCGCCCCGGTGATGCCGCGGTTCACGTAGAGGTTGCCCGCCTCGACGCGGTCGAGCCAGGTCGACAGCTCGGCGGGGTCGAGGGTGTGCAGACCCGCGGTCAGGCCGTAGTCGGTCGCGTTCTGCAGCTCGATCGCCTCGTCGAGCGTCTTCGCGGTCATGACGCCGAGCACCGGTCCGAAGTACTCGGTGAGGTGGAACTCGCTGCCCGCGGCGACGCCGGCGCGCACGCCGGGCGACCAGAGGCGCCCGGTGTCGTCGAGTCGCTTCGGCTCGACGAGCCAGGTCTCGCCCGCGCCGAGCGTGGTGAGCGCACGTTCGAGCTTGCCGTGGGCCGGCTCGACGATCGGGCCCATCTGCGTGGTGGGGTCGGAGGGCAGTCCGACGCGCATGGTCGACGCCGCGTCGACGAGTTGACGGCGGAAGCGCTCGGAGGTGGCGACCGAGCCGACCAGGATCACCAGGCTCGCCGCCGAGCACTTCTGACCCGCGTGGCCGAAGGCCGACTTGATGACGTCGGACGCGGCCAGGTCGAGGTCGGCACTGGGGGTGACGATGATGGCGTTCTTGCCGCTCGTCTCGGCGAGCAGGGGCAGGTCGGTGCGCCAGCTGGTGAACAGCGCGGCCGTCTCGAAGGCGCCGGTGAGGATCACGCGGTCGACCGACGGGTGCGACACCAGGTGACGACCGAGGTCGCCCTCGTCGACGTCGACCAGCTTCAGCACCTCGCGGGGCACGCCGGCGTCCCAGAGCGCCTGGACCATGACGGCCCCGCTGCGCTTGGCCTGGCCCGCCGGCTTGACGACGACGCTGCTGCCCGCGGCGAGCGCGGCGAGGGTCGAGCCGGCCGGGATCGCCAGGGGGAAGTTCCAGGGCGGCGTGACGAGGGTGAGTCGCTCGGGGACGAACGTCGCACCGTCGACCCGGTCGAGTTCTTCGGCGAGGTGGGCGTACCAGTTGGCGAAGTCGATGGCCTCGCTGACCTCGACGTCGCCCTCGGCGACCGTCTTGCCGGTCTCGCTCGCGGCGACCTCCATCAGGTCGGCGCGGCGGGCCGACAGCGTGGCCGCGGCCTCGCGCAGGATCGCGGCACGACCCGCGCCTCCGCGGTCGGACCAGGCGGCGGAGGCGGCGACGGCCTCGGCGACGATCGCGTCGAGCGTGGCCTCGTCGGTCACCCGGGCGGACTCGATCAGCTCGACGCCGAGGCGCGAGTCGGCCGAGCGGGCGGCGATCTCACGACCCCAGGCGCGGTTGTCGGCGAGGGCGGGGTCGGTGTCGGGCTCGTTGTCGAAGCCGCTGCCGGCCGCGCGGGGCTGCAACGCCTGGGCCGCGTCGAGGCGGCTCTGCACGCGGTGCGGTGCCGGGGTGTCTCCGTCGACCTCGGCGAGCGAGGCGAGGAACCGGCCCTTCTCGCGCTCGAACATGGCCTCGTTCGAGGCGAGTTCGAAAACGGCGGACATGAAGTTCTCGCTCGACGCGTTCTCCTCGAGGCGGCGGATCAGGTAGCTGATGGCGACGTCGAATTCTCGGGGGTGCACGACGGGCGTGTAGAGCAACAGCCCGCCGACGTCGGCCTTGACCAGCTCGGCCTGCCCCTCGGCCATGCCGAGCAGCATCTCGAACTCGACCCGGTCGCTCACGCCACGGGCCTCGGCGAGCAGGTGGGCGAAGGCGATGTCGAAGAGGTTGTGACCGGCGACGCCGACGCGGACGGCACGGGTGCGTCCGGGGGTGAAGGCCCAGGTGAGGACGCGCTTGTAGTTGGTGTCGCTGTCCTGCTTGGTGCCGTAGGTGGCGAGCGGCCACTCGTGCACCGTGGCGTCCACGGTCTCCATCGCGAGGTTCGCGCCCTTGACGATGCGCACCTTGATCGCGGCCCCGCCGGCGTCGACCCGCTCGGTCGCCCAGGTGGTGAGGTGCTGCAGGGCGCCGAGGGCGTCGGGCAGGTAGGTCTGCAGGACGATGCCGGCCTCGAGGCCCTTCAGCTGCGGCTGGTCGAGGAGGCGCGTGAAGACCGCGATCGTCAGGTCGAGGTCGCGGTACTCCTCCATGTCGAGGTTGATGAACTTCGGCTTCGGCGACCGGGCGGCGAGTTCGTACAACGGGGTGAGCTTCTCGACGACGCGCTCGACGGTCTCGTCGAAGGCCCACATCGAGAGCTGGCTGACGATGGACGAGACCTTGATCGACACGTAGTCGACGTCGTCGCGGGCGAGGAGCGCCCGGGTGCCGGCGAGGCGGTGCTCGGCCTCGGCGTCACCGAGGACGGCCTCGCCGAGCAGGTTGAGGTTGAGCCGCGTCCTGTCCTTCTTGATGTTCGCGATGGCCGCACCGAGCTTGGCGGGGCGGGCGTCGGCGATGAGGTGGCCGACCATGCCGCGCAGGACGCGACGGGCGATCGGCACGACCACGCCGGGGAGCACGGGTGCCATGACGCCGCCGAGACGCACGGCGGAACGCATGTGCCACGGCAGGAAGGCCGGTGCCTGCTTCGCCAGGGTCGACAGGTTGCGGGCCGCGACGCCGAGGTCCTCCGGCCGGACGACCCGGTCGACGAAACCGATCGTGAACGCGAGGCCCGACTCGTCCTTGAGGACCTGGGCGAGCAGGTGGGCCGAACCGGTGCTCGGGGCGCCGGACGCCTCGTGCGCCCAGCGGCGGGCGAGGGCGACGGCGTCGTCGCCGATGCCGACGGGCAGGAGCTGTTCAGCGGTGGACGGCCCCGCCGTCTCGTCGATGGTGGTCATGGGATGAATGTAGGGCGGAACTTGCCACCTGGCAAGGTTTGACACGAGACCGTAACGTGGCCGCGCCTCCTTCTCCACGAGGGGTCGATCGGCACTGGCGGCGAGGGCCGGACAGCGCTACCTTGGGCGCGTTCAGGCGGTGCACAGCGGCCGCCAAGACGGACCCGTCTGCGGATGGACGGGCCCCCTGCACCGGGAGCACCCATGGCGATGATCGAGGCCCGCGGCCTCACGAAGACCTACCGGTCGAAGTCCGGCCCGGTCCACGCACTGACCGGCCTCGACCTGATCGTGCCCGAGGGCACCGTCAAGGCGCTGCTCGGGCCGAACGGCGCGGGCAAGACCACGGGCGTCAAGATGCTCACCACCCTCGAACGTCCGGACGCCGGCACGGCCACGATCGCCGGGCTCGACGTCGACGCCGACGCCCAGGCCGTGCGCCGCTCGATCGGCGTCTCGGGGCAGTACGCCGCGGTCGACGAGAACCTCACCGGATTCGAGAACCTCGACATGATCGGGAGGCTATACCACCTGGGCAGCCGAGTGAGTCGGGATCGCGCCCGCGAGCTGATCGAGGTCTTCGACCTCGCCGCTGCGGGCGACCGGCCGGTCAAGGGCTTCTCGGGCGGCATGCGCCGACGGATCGACCTCGCCGGGGCGCTCGTGACGAATCCGCGCGTGCTCTTCCTCGACGAGCCGACGACGGGGCTCGATCCCCGCAGCCGCCTCGCCCTCTGGGACATCATCACCGGGCTGGTCGACGGTGGCACGACGGTGCTGCTGACCACGCAGTACCTCGAGGAGGCCGATCGCCTGGCCGACGACATCTCGGTCATCGACGGTGGCGCCGTCATCGCCGAGGGCACGGCCGACCAGCTCAAGGCCCAGGTCGGCGGCCACCGCCTCGTCGTCGCCCTCGTCGACGAGGCGCGGGCCGACCAGGCGGTCGAGGTGCTCCGGCGGCACGGCGACTCCGAGCCGACCGTCGGGGCCGACGGCCGCCAGCTCGAGGTCGCGGTCACCGACGGCCCGACCGCTCTGCAGCGGACGCTCGCCGACCTCGGGGCGGCCGGCATCGAGCTGCACGACGCCGGCATGCGACGCCCCACCCTCGACGACGTGTTCCTCCAGCTCACCGGCCACCGCGCGGCCGACGACGACGCGCGCGACGACCACGACTCCCCCGACGACGACCCGGCCGGCGGTCGAGGTCGCGGTCGGCGCGGTGCGAAGAAGAGAGAGGCACGGGCATGACCACCACCGGAACCACCTCCGCCCTGGCGCAGACGCTCGTCCCGTCGACCGACACGGGCCTCGGCACCTGGGCCTCGGACGGCTGGACGGTCACCAAGCGCAACCTGATCAAGGTGAAGCGCTCGCCCGACATGCTGATCTTCGCCGTGCTGCAGCCGATCATGTTCGTCCTGCTCTTCAGCCAGGTCTACGGCGGTGCCATCGCCGTCCAGGGCACCGACTACACGCAGTTCCTCATGGCGGGCATCTTCGCGCAGACCGTGGTCTTCGGCTCGACCTTCTCCGGTGCCGCCATGGCCCAAGACCTGAAGGAGGGCATCATCGACCGGTTCCGCACCCTGCCGATGAGCCCGTCGGCCGTGCTGATCGGTCGCACGAACAGCGACCTGGCGCTCAACACGATCTCGATGGTCATCATGATGCTCACCGGTCTCGCCGTCGGCTGGAGGGTCAACGCCTCACCTGCCTCGTTCGTGGGCGGGGTCGCCCTGCTGCTGCTGTTCAGCTACTCGTTCAGCTGGGTTATGGCCCTGCTCGGCATGAGCGTCAAGACGCCCGAGACCATCAACAACGCGTCGTTCATGATCCTGTTCCCGTTGACCTTCGTCTCGAACGCGTTCGTGCCGAGCGACACCCTGCCGACCGTGCTGAGGGTCTTCGCCGAGTGGAACCCGGTGTCGTCGCTCGTGCAGGCCGCCCGCACCTCGTTCGGCAACCTGGGTGACACCCCGGTGCCCGACATCTGGACGATGCAGCACCCCTACGCGACCGTCCTGCTCGGCATCACCGTGATGCTGGTGGTCTTCGTGCCGCTGTGCATCCGCAAGTTCCAGCGCATCAGCGCGAAGTAGCGGACGCCGGACGCCCGTCGCCTGCCGTTGGCGTCGCCCGTCCGCCGAGGAGGCGCGGGTCAGCCCGCGTGCCCGGCCGCCTCGCGCACGGCGGTGTCGAGTTCGCTCGTCGGCACCGTGAGGACGCTCCCGATCACGAGGCGCATGAGGGCCGGGACGTCCACGGCGTCGCGCTCGTACAACCACTGCAACTGCAGACCGTCCTGCACGGCGAGCACGACGCGGGCCGCCGACTCGGCGGTGTAGCCGTCGCGCAACCAACCGCGGGCTTGCGCGAGCCCGAGGTAGGCCGACGTCGACGAGACGATGCGCTCGTAGTAGTCGGCGTAGTAGCGGTGCGCCGGGTGGTCGGGCGAGGTGGCCTCGGCGGACGCCGTGATGAACAGCGAGATGACGACCGGCACGTCGACGTTGTACTCGGCGAGCGCGACGAGCTCGTCGACGCGCATGCCACCGTCGTCGTCGAAGTGGCGTCGCAGTCGTTCGTCGCGCCGCCGGAGCACGGCCATCAGCAGTTCGTCCTTGGTCGGGAAATAGTGCATGAGCGACTGGTGCGAGACGCCGCACCGCCGCGCGATCTCGCGCAGGGTGGCACCGTGGAACCCGACCTTGCCGAAGACCGGCAGGGCCGCGTCGAGGATCGCCTCGCGCTTGGCGATGCCCTTGCGGTAGCGACCGGGTTCGCGCACCGCAGCGACCGGCGGGACGTCGGTGACGTCGGCGCGGGTCGTGTCGGGCTCGGGGGCGTCCATCGGGGTCAGCCTAGGTCGTCCCCGCGCGGATGACGACGCCGCGGGACGCGGCGTCCGCACACGGTGCGTCGGCATAGAGTTCAGCGGTGCCGTGGTCGCTGCTGAGAACGCCTGCCTTCCGGGCCCTCTGGGTCGGGCGCCTGTTCTCGTGGGTGGGCAGCGGCTTCGCGCCCCTGGCCATCGTCTTCGCGGCGATCGACCTGGGGGCCGACGCCGTCGACCTCGGGCTCGTGGTCGTCGCCCGGTCGGTGCCCAACATCGCCCTGGTCCTGGTCGGCGGTGCCCTCGCGGACCGCTTCTCGAAACGCACCGTCGCGATCGCCTCGTCGTGGCTGTCGGCGGCGTCGCTCGTCGTCGCGGCCGCCCTGATGCTGACCCAGACCGAGACGTTGCCCACCCTCGCGGCGGTCGGCGCGGTGAGCGGCGCCGCAGCCGCCTTCTTCGGCCCTGCCACGAGCGCGCTGCTGCGCGAGACCGTCCCCGACGACCGGCTCCGGGACGCGACGGTGCTCAGCCGCGTCGGCATGAACGTCGGGTTGGTGATCGGCACGGCGGTGGGCGGGGCCGTCGTGGCGACCGCCGGATCGGGCGTCGCCCTGGCCGTCGGCGCGGTCGTCTTCGTGGTCGCGGCGGCCGTCTTCGTGGGGTTGCCCCGGGACGGTGCCCGCGCCTCCGGAGGGACGTCGGTGCTCGGGGACCTCGGCAGCGGACTCGGCTTCGTCTGGCGCACGCGCTGGCTCGTCTCGACCGCGGCGCTCGCGTTCACGTTCCAGTTCGCCTTCGCGGGCGGGGTCCAGGTGGTGGGCCCGCTCGTGGCCGACCAGTCGTTCGGACGTCTGCTCTGGGGTTTCGCGGGTGCCCTGCAGACCCTCGGCCTGATCGTCGGGGCGTACTGGGCCGGGGCCCTCCGCGGGCGGCTCCGGTTGTGGGCCGCCTGCCTCGGCGCCGCGGCGCTGGCCCTGCCGCTCGTGCTGCTGTCGTTCGCCTACGGCACCGACCCCGTGGTCTTCGACCCGCTGCACTGGTTCTTCTGGATCAGCCTCGGCCTCTTCGCCGCCAGCGTCGGGCTCGAGGTCTTCACGGTGCCGCTGGACGTGGTCGTCCAGCGGCAGGTGCCGGGGGCCTACCTGGGGCGCGTCTTCTCGTGCCTGACGCTGGCGTCGTTGGCGGGCGTGCCCGTCGGCGAGGTGGTGGTCGGACCGCTCACCCAGGTGATCGGCACCCCGGCCACCCTCGCCGCCCTGGCCGGCCTCGTGGTCGCCGTCGCGGTGGCCGTGGCGCTGAGCTCACGGGTGCGACGGATCGACGCCGGCCAGGAGGCGCGGGTCAGCTGAAGTCGCCGCGCTCGATCGCCTCGGCGTACTTGCGGACGTCCGGGCCGGGCTCGTAGTCGATGAAGCGGTCCTTGACGGCGTCGTTGATCGCCTTGAAGGACTCCTCCCACGACTCGCCCGAGTGGGCTGCGGCCGCGTCGCGGACGGCATCACGCAGCACGTTGTCGGCGTCGGTCAGGATCTTGTCACGCGCTTCGTCGTTCCAGCGCACGTCGTTCAGGTCGGCCATGGTGTTCTCCTCGTGGGGTGGGGCGGTGGTGGGTGGGGTGCGGCTGGTGCTACTTCTTCTTCGGGCTCAACGACGAACCCTTGTGGGCGGCCTTCGCCCCGCTCTTGTCGCTCTCGACGACGAAGTAGGGCTCGTCGTCCGAGGCCTTGAACTTCTGCCCGTCGAGCTGGAACTCCTCGACGCGCTTCTCCACGACCGTGCCGTGGGTCTCGCCCTGGGGGGTGTTCCAGGTGACGTGATCTCCCTTGCTGAACGACATCGCGCCTCCTTGGTGTGTCGATCCGTCCGTCGGCGTCCGGTGCCGCGCGGTGGTGGCGTGGACGGTACCCCGCCCGTGCCGACCCGTCACCCAGCGACGCGGGGTACAGGGCGCGGCGATCCGTGGTCGGGCGGGCGGCGGGCCGGACCGGTCAGACCGAGAAGCCGCCGTCGGCCTTGATCAGCTGGCCCGAGATCCAGCGCCCCTCGGGCGACAGCAGGAAGCGCACGACCGGGCCGAGGTCGGCGGGCGTGCCGAGACGGCCGGTCGGTTGCCGCTCGATGCCGCTCGCGCGGATCTCGTCGTCCATCCAGCCCGTGTCGATCGGCCCGGGGTTCAGGGCGTTCGACGAGACGCCGAGGTGCCCGAGCTCCCGGGCGGCCGCGATGACGAGCCGGTCGAGGGCGCCCTTGCTCGAGCCGTAGGGCAGGTTGTGCACGACGTGGTCACTCGTGAGGGCGACGATGCGGGCACCGTCGTCGAGGAGGTCGACCGGGGGCAGCTGCTCGGCGAACGCCTTGATCGCGAGCCACGCCGCCCGCACGTTGACGGCGTAGTGCGCGTCCCAGCTCTCGAGCGTCGTGTCGAGGATCGACGAGTCCACGCTGTGCGAGTGCGACAGCACGAGCGCCGTCACCGGCCCCAGGTCGTCGTTCACCGCCCCGAGGAGGCGCGCGGGGGTCGCGGGGTCCGCCAGATCCGCCGGGTACACGGCCACGCGCGCACCCGCGGCCTCGAGCTCGCCGACGAGCGACCCCACGTCGACGGCCTTGAGACCCCAGGGCATGGCGGCGTCGTAACCGTCCCAGGTGGTCAGGGCGAGGTCCCACCCGTCGGCGGCGAGCTCGTGGGCGACGCCGTTCGCGATCGAGTTCGTGCGGCCGGCACCGGTGAGCAGACAGATCTTCTTCGACATGCGGGTCTCCTTCGACATCCGCTCAGCTTGTCAGACCGGTCGGCGCCGGCGGGGTCACGCGAGAGGAATCAGCGCCCGCGGCGCGGTCGGCTGCGGCCCGTGCCGCGCTGCGGCCCTCGGCCCTTCGGCGGCGTGCGCTTCGGCTTCGCCCCGCGCGGGTCGGGAGCCGACCCCTTGCGGGCCGTGGCGGCCTGCTCGGGTTCGTCGCGCCTCCGCGATCGCGAGCTGCGGGCCGTCCGACCCCGCACGACGCCGATGAAGTCGTCGAGGTCGTCGGTGAGTTCGCCCTCGGGCCAGACGAGCGCGATCGTGGTCGGCGGCAGGTCGGCGACGTAGCGGTACGTCACCTCTTTGCGGGCGTGCAATCGCGCGAGGGACTGCGGCATGACGGCGACTCCGGCCCCGGTCGCGACGACGGCGACGGCATCGGCGAGCGAGAGGGACGGGTCGAGGTCGTGACGATGCTCGTCGTCGAACGCGGCGGCCTCGACCTCGTCCTCGAGGCCGGCCGCGGTGACGGCGTGGTCCTTGGGCACGACGACGACGGCTCGCTCGTCGTAGAGGCGGATGACCGACAACCCCTCGACCTCGATCGGCAGACGGGCCAGGACCATGTCGACCCGGTCGTCGCCCCGGGCGTCGTCGAGGGCGGGCACCGCGTCCGCGTCGGCGAGCGGCACGAAGGCCAGCGGGGTCTCGGGACGGCGTTCCTCCCAGAGCCTCGACCACTTCGACAGGGTGACGCCGGGCACGACCCCGATGCGGAACGGGGTGCGGGCCGGCTCGGTCGTCATGGGTCGAGGGTATCGGCCCGGTACCCTGGGCAGATGACCTCCGACGCGCCGTCCGGCAAGCAGCCGCAGACCCTCAAGCCCTTCACGGCCGCCAAGAAGCTCGGGGTGTACCTGCCGGCCACGCCCGCCGAGTTCCAGGCCGCCCCCGTCACGCGCGAGGCCTTCGCCGAGCTCAGCACGAACCCGCCCGAGTGGCTGTCCGAGCTGCGCCGCACCGGTCCCCACCCGCGACCCGTCGTCGCCCAGAAGCTCGGCATCTCGACCTCCGGCCTCGCCCGGGCCGGCGTCGACGACGTCATGACCACCGACGAGATCCACGCCCTGCTCGACGAGATGCCCGACTGGCTCCGCACCGAACGCGGCATCCACGCCGACGTGCGCGAAGAAGAACTGCGCGTGAAAGAGCGCAACGCCGGCCGCGAGGTGCTCCGCAAAGAGCGCGAGGCGAAAGAAGCCGCCGAAGGGCACTGACCCCCGCCCTGCGCTACCGTCGGCGACATGTCCTTCAACGACGACGCGCGCCTCGACGGCAGCAAGGTCAAGCGACGCGGTCGCGGTCGCACGGTGGGTGTCGCCGGCATCGGCATCGTCGGCCTGATCGCCGTCTTCCTCATCAGTCAGGTCACCGGCGTCGACGTCTCGGGGTTGCTCGGCGGCGGGACGGCCGGCGGAGGCGCCCAGCCGGTCAGCGAGGGCGACCTGTCGTCCGAGTGCACCACCGGCGCGCAGGCCAACGACAGCGTGGACTGCCGCATGGTCGGCGCGGCCGACTCGCTCGACGCGTACTGGGCCGCCGAGGCCCCGGCACTCGGTGTCACCGACTACCGCACCCCCGACTTCTTCCTCTTCAGCGGCTCGACCGACACCGGCTGCGGTGGGGCGACGAGCGCCACGGGCCCGTTCTACTGCCCACCCGACGAGGCCCTCTTCGTCGACACCGACTTCTTCGAGCAGCTCCGGTCGCAGTTCGGCGCCAGCGGCGGCCCCCTCGCGCAGATGTACGTCGTCGGCCACGAGTGGGGCCACCACGTCCAGCAGCTGACCGGCGCCTTCGACCGCGCCGACCGCAGCGGCACCGGCCCGGGCTCCGACACCATCCGGCTCGAGGTCCAGGCCGACTGCTACGCCGGGGCCTGGGTCGGCGCGGCGTCCACCGTGCAGGACGCGAACGGCACCACGTTCCTCGAGCCCGTGACCGACCAGCAGGTCGCCGACGCGCTCGACGCGGCGGCCGCGGTGGGCGACGACCGCATCCAGTCCGCCGGCGGCGGCCAGGTCGATCCCGACACCTGGACGCACGGCTCGGCCGAGCAGCGCCAGAAGTGGTTCGAGACCGGGCGCAGCCAGGGCGCGACGGCCTGCGACACCTTCTCGGTGCCGACCGACCAGCTCTGACGACGAGGCCGACCCGCGCCTCCTGACGGTCGACGCCGCCACCGCGGCACGGTGCGTCCAGGCAACTCGAAGCGCGCTTCCGGGCGAGGGCGGCCCGGAGGGCGCACACTTCACTCACCCTCGCGACGGCACAGGCGCCGCCGCGACGACAGCAGTGGAGGCACGTCATGGCACGACCGGGCAAGGCCATCGAGTTCGACGGGTACGGAGACGTCTCGCAGCTCCACTTCGTCGAGCAGCCGTTGCCGACACCGGCCGACGACGAGGTCGTCGTCGAGGTGATCTGCGCGGGCCTCAACCACATCGAGAACTTCATCCGGCAGGGAGACTTCGTCGACCGGCTGCCCCTCGACTTCCCGGCCCGTGAGGGCTCGTGCTTCGCGGGCATCGTGAAGAAGCGCGGTGCCGCGGTGCGCAACTTCTCGGTCGGCGCCGAGGTGATCGGTCACGCGGTCGGGGGCGGCGCGCACGCCACCTACATCGCCGTGCCGGCGAGCGCCGTCGTGCCCAAGCCGCAGCACGTCCCG
The DNA here is from genome assembly GCF_001421165.1 of Frigoribacterium sp. Leaf8. Lineage (GTDB taxonomy): Bacteria > Actinomycetota > Actinomycetes > Actinomycetales > Microbacteriaceae > Frigoribacterium. The sequence goes on from NZ_LMKB01000001.1 coordinate 88,660, forward strand.
TGGGAGGTCGCCGGAGGGCTCTACCTGGCGGGAGCCACCGCGTACGACACCGTCCGCAGCCTGCACCTCGGGCCGGACGACGTCGTCGTGATCACGGCCGCGGCGGGTGGCGTGGGCCACATCGAGTGCCAGCTCGCCCTGCAGCTCGGCGCCAAGGTGATCGGCACCTGCAGCCCGGGCAACCACGACTACCTGCGCTCGATCGGCGTCGTGCCCGTCGACTACGGCGAGGGCCTGCGCGAGCGCATCGACAAGGCCGCGGGCACCGACCGCCACGTGACGGCGTTCATCGACAACTTCGGCGGGGACAACCCGGCCCTCAGCGCCGACCTCGGCGTCCTGCCGGCGCGGTTCAGTTCGAGCGAGGACCGCCTCGAGCGCGAGATCCGCTTCATCGGCGCCGAGCGCGACGACACCGAACCCGCGATGATCCTCTCGGCCCTCGCGAAGCTCATCGCCGAGAACAAGCTGCGCGTGCTCGTCTCGGGCTTCTACCCGTTCGACTACATCGCCCAGGCGTTCGAGGACCTCGCCGAGCAGCACTCGCGCGGCAAGGTCGTCGTGGGCATGCAGCCGGTCGAGACCGGTGCACGCTCGCACTGGTACCTGTCGGGCAAGGCGCGGGCGGTCGCCGAGTCGCTCGGCTGAGCCTCCCGCCCGGCGGGCGAGGCGGGCGGGCTCAGGAGGCGCGCACCACCGGACCCGCCGACGTCACCGGGGCAGCCGGAGGAGCGCTCCCGGAGCCCTGACCGTCGCCGCCGCCACGTCCATGGCCCGCCCGAGGGCGGCCGCCCAGTCGACCGAACCGGGCCCGCGCCGCTCGGCGAGCAACGAGGCGACGATCGACGCGAAGGTCGCGTCGCCCGCACCCATCGTGTCGACGACCTCGCCGTCGGCGTCCGAGATGCCGCGGGTGAGCGAGGTGCCCGCCGTGTCGCCGGCCGACGGGGCCAGCACCAGACCCGCCCCGGCCGAGCCGCGGGTCGCGAGCACTCCCCCGGTGCCCGCCGCGAGCAGCGCCTCCTCCCAGTCGTCGAGCGAGCGCCCGGCGACGAGTTCGGCGTCGTCGTCACCGATCTTGACGAGCAGGGCCGAGGCCGCGACCCGCTCGAAGCCGGCGGCGAAGTCGGCGATCTGCGCGGCCCCGCCGGGCAGGAACCCCGGCCGCGGGTTCGGGTCGACGACGAGCCGCACGGGGTCGGTGCCGACCGCGCGCAGCAAGCGATCGGTCAGCGGGGCGTCGTCGAACGGGTACGAACTGACGGCGACCACGCGGGCGGCGTCGAGCACGGCCCGCTGCTCGGGCGAGAAGTCGAGACCGCGGGCGACGGCGGCGTCGGTGAAGACGTAGGTCGGCTCGCCGGCCACCCGCAGCGAGACCGCCCGGCCGGTGCCGAGGGGGTTGATCGTCGGGACGAGCTCGACGCCGTGCTCGGCGAGGAACGACCGGATGGCCTCGCCGTCGGCGTCGTCCCCGATCGAGGCGAGCAGGGTCGTGGGCACGCCGAGGCGCGACAGCCCGACGGCGACGTTGAGGCCGGCCCCGCCGACGTGGTCGGTCGAGCCCTCGTCGGTGCGGAGCTCGTCGATGAGGGCGTCGCCGAGAACGGCGACCCGACCGTCGGTGGTGTCCATGGGGGTGCCTTTCGTCAGCGTGCCGGCAGCCACCCTATTCCGGCACGCGGTCGGGCCGCACTCCCCCGCTACGCTGGCCGACGTGACCGATTACGCACTGGCCGTCGACGTGGGCGGAACGAAGGTCGAGGCGGCGCTGGTCGCCTCCGACGGAGCCCTCCTCGACGGAAGTCGCGACCGACGCCCCACCGGTGCCGGGTCGACGTCCGACGAACTCGCCGAGGCGGTCCGCGCGGTCGTCGCGCACGCCCTCGACGCCCTGCCCGACGGTGACGCCCTCGTCGGGGCGGGCATCGGCAGCGCCGGGCCCGTCGACCTCGTGCACGGCACCGTCTCGCCGATCAACCTGCACGCCTGGCGCGGCTATCCGCTGCGCGAGCAGGTGGCGGCCCTGGCGGCGTCGACCCTGCCCGACGCGGCCCCGGTCACCCTGCGGCTCGACGGCGTCAGCCTCGCCCTCGCCGAGCACTGGGTGGGTGCCACGCAGGGGGCGGACAACGCCCTCGCGATCACCGTCTCGACCGGCGTCGGCGGCGGCCTGATCGTCAACGGCCGGCTGCTCTCGGGAGGCACGGGCAACGCCGGTCACATCGGCCAGATCCAGATCGCGGACCGCCCCGAGGGCGAGAGCGCCTGGGCCGCCACGCTCGAGGTCATCGCCTCGGGCCCGAACGTCGTCGCCTGGGCCCGGGAACGAGGCTGGACGGGCGAGCGCGGCGAGGACCTCGCCGCCGGCTACGTCGCCGGGGACGCGATCGCCGTCGCGGCGGTGCGTCGCTCCGCGAACGCCGTGGGCGAGGCGATCTCGTCGGTCACGACCCTCCTCGACCTCGACGTGGTCGCCATCGGCGGCGGCTTCTCGCGCGTCAGCGACGACTACCTCGACCTCGTCCGGGCCGCGGTCCAGGAGGCGCCGGTCAACGAGTACGCCCGTCGCGTCCGGGTCGTCCGCTCCGGGTTGAGCGACGAGAGCCCCTTGGTCGGGGCCGCCGCGCTCGTCTGGCAGGCCGAGCTGCTCGGCTGAGCCGCGCCTCCTCGGGTCGACGACCCGCGCCTCCTCCGGTCCGCCGCTTCTCTGGGAGCCGGTGTCGGAGGTGCCGCCTAGGCTGGGTTGCATCCCACAACGTCGTCGGAATCCGTCGCGCCCGCGGGGCGCGCACCACCACCGCACCACCACTCGCAGAGAGGTCATCTCATGCCCACCACCGTCCCCGTCCTGCTCACGCCGTCCGCCGGCGCCCCCTTCGAGCACTCCACCGTCGAACTGCGCGACGTCGGCCCGAACGACGTCCAGATCGACATCGCGTTCGCCGGCATCTGCCACAGCGACATCCACCAGGCCCGCGAAGAATGGGGCAAGGCCATCTTCCCGATGGTGCCCGGCCACGAGATCGCCGGCATCGTCACCGAGGTCGGCTCCGACGTCACGAAGCACAAGGTCGGCGACCGCGTCGGCATCGGCTGCTTCGTCGACAGCTGCCGCGAGTGCGAGAACTGCCTCGCGGGCGAACAGCAGTTCTGCGTCAAGGGCAACGTCGCGACCTACAACGGTCGCCAGTACTCGGGCGAGCCCACCTACGGCGGCTACGCCAAGCAGATCGTCGCCGACGAGAACTACGTGCTGTCGATCCCCGAGGGCATCTCGCTCGACGAGGCCGCGCCGCTGCTCTGCGCCGGCATCACCACCTACTCGCCGCTGAAGCACTGGGGCGCGGGCCCCGGCAAGAAGGTCGCGGTCGTCGGCATGGGTGGGCTCGGCCACATGGCCGTCAAGATCGCCCACGCGCTGGGCGCCGAGGTCACCGTCATCAGCCAGACCCTGTCCAAGCAGGAGGACGGCCTGAAGCTCGGTGCCGACCACTACTACGCCTCGAGCGACCCCGAGACGTTCACGCAGCTGCGCAGCTCGTTCGACCTGATCATCAACACGATCTCGGCCGACATGGACATCGACGCCTACGCCCGCACCCTGCGCCTGAACGGCACCATGGTGTTCGTCGGCCTGCCCGAGAACCCGCAGTCGTTCAGCGCCGGCTCGCTGATCGGTGGCCGTCGCAGCCTCGCCGGCTCGAACATCGGCGGCATCCCCGAGACGCAAGAGATGCTGGACTTCTGCGCCGAGCACCACATCGGAGCCGAGATCGAGACGATCGGCGCCGACGAGGTCGATGAGGCCTACGAGCGCGTCGTCGCCAGCAAGGTCCGCTACCGCTTCGTGATCGACACCGCGACCATCTAGCACCCACCTGCACGCACGAAGGCCCCCTCCCATCACGGGAGGGGGCCTTCGTCGTCGTGGTGCGGGGCGCTGCCGGACGGCTCCGGCGCTACCCGGCGGGGGTGTTGAACCGGCGCAGCCAGCCGGCGAACTCGGCGAGCTCGTCGTCGGACCAGCCCTCGACGTGGTTGCGGAACACGGCGCGGTTCTCGTGGCGCACCTCGAGCATGCGGCTCTCGGCGCGCTCGGTGCTGCGCAGGGTCATGACCCGACCGTCGGCCGCGTCGGGCACCACGTCGACGAACCCGGCCTCGCGCAGCAGCGTGACCTGCCGGCTGACCGCGCTCTTGTCCATCGCCATCGCCTTGACGATGTCGCCGGCGCTGCACGGCTGGTGCTTCATCACGTAGCGCAGCACGTAGAAGGCCGTGGGCGGCACGTCCGGGTCGAAGCGCGACGCTGCCGCGGCGATGGTGCGCTTGGCCTCGACCATCATCGAGCCGATCTCGTCGACCACGCCGGCCATGAGGCCCTCGCGCCCGTCGTCGTCGGGACCCGGGAGGTGGGGTGCGGCCTGCCCCGCAGCCCCGAGGAGGTGCGGTGCGGCCTGGTCGGCAGGGTCGCCCCCCGAGGGGCGCGGCGCGTCGAGCACCGCACCCTCGGGCTGGCCGTCAACGGTCGGCTGCGACATCTTTCTCCTCGACCAGGGACGAGAACACCGGGCTCTCGGCCAGTTCGTCGGCGGGCACCGGGTGCCCTGCCACCTCGGCGGCGCCCGTCGCGATGATCGTGTCGATGGTACCGGTGGCGGTAGTCGTGTGGCCGTGGTGACGGCGCTGGCCCTCGGCGGGACCGCGGCCCTCGTCGATCGGCGAGACCGGTGCCGGCGTCGACTCCGTCGCCGGGGCGCTCGACACGGCGGGGGCCAGGCCGGCCGTGGCCGCGGCTCCCTTGGCGGCCGGGGACGCGGCGTTCGCGTCGACCGGAGCCGCGCCTCCGTCGTGCTCGACCGAGGCCGAGGCCGAGGCAGCGCCGTCCGCCGGGTCGTCCGTCTTCGCCGCCGCACGCTGGAGGCCGGTCTTGGTGCCGAGCTCGACGTTGGGCAGCAGGCAGACGAACACGATGGTGATGATCGCCAGCGGCGCCGCGATGAGGAACACGTCGGCGACGCCCTGACCGTAGGCCGATTCGATGATGGTCCGGATCGGGCCGGGCACGGTGCTGAGGTCGGGGATGCTCGTCGAGCCGCCGCTGCCGAGCGCGCTGGGGTCGACCCCGGCGTCGGTGAGGCCGTCGGTGATGTAGCCCGAGACCTTGGTGCCGAGGACGGCGCCCATGACCGAGACGCCGATCGTGCCGCCGAGGCTGCGGAAGAACGCGACGCTCGACGAGGCGGCACCGACGACGCTGACGTCGACCGAGTTCTGCACGACGAGGACGAGGTTCTGCATGACCATGCCGATGCCGAGCCCCATCATGGCCATGAAGACCGAGACGATGGCGAAGTTCGTGTCGTACTCGATGGTCGACATGAGGAAGAGGCCGGCGGCGAGCAGGATCGACCCGACGATCATGTAGGGCTTCCACTTGCCGTACTTCGAGATGAGCGCACCGGCGACCATCGACGAGATCAGCAGGCCGAGCACCATCGGCAGGGTCAGGATGCCCGCCATGGTCGGCGACTGGCCGCGCGCGAGCTGCATGTACTGGCCGAGGAACACGCTGGTGCCGAACATGGCGACGCCGACGCTGAGCGAGGCGATCACCGCGAAGGTGAAGGTGCGGTTCGTGAAGAGCGTCAGGGGGATGATCGGCTCCTTCGAGCGGAACTCCACGACGACGGCGAGCGCGAGCAGGACGGCCGCGCCGACGCCCATCAGCCAGCTGGTGGTCGAGTTCCAGTCGAACTGCTTGCCGCCGAGCGACACCCAGACGAGCAGCAGCGAGACGCCGCCGGCGATCAGGCCCGCGCCCCAGTAGTCGACGACGACGGCCTTCTTGGGCTTCGGGGGCAGGTGCAGGGTGCGCTGGATGACGATGAGCGCGGCGACGCCGACGGGCACGCCGACGAAGAAGTTCCAGCGCCAGCCGATCGAGTCGGTGAGCACGCCGCCGAGCAGCGGCCCGCCGATGGTGCCGACGCTCATCACGGCGCCGAGGTAGCCCATGTAGCGGCCGCGCTCACGCGGGCTGATGATGTCGCTCATGACGACCTGCACCAGCGCGGTGAGGCCACCGGCGCCGAGCCCCTGGAAGACGCGGAAGGTGATCAGCGTCGCGGTGTTCTGCGAGAAACCTGCGGCGACGGAGGCGAGCACGAACAGCACGAGGGCGACCTGCAGCAGCACCTTGCGGTTCGTCAGGTCGCTGAACTTGCCCCACAGCGGGGTGCTGACGGTGGTGGCCAGCAGGGTCGCGGTGATGACCCAGGTGTACGAGGTCTGGCTGCCGTTGAGGTCGCTGACGATGCGCGGCAGCGAGGTCGACACGACGGTCGACGAGAGGATCGCCACGAGCATGCCCATCAACAGGCCCGACAGGGCCGTGAGGACTTCGCGGTGGCTCATGCCGGGCGCTTCGCCCGGTTCGTGGGGTGCCGCGGGCTTCGTGCCCGCGGCGGTCGTGGTCTGCGACAAGGTGCGCTCCGGTGGTTCGAGATGGTGAGGACTGACCGCCGTTGGCCGGGTCCGTTGGTTGCAGAATGTCAACCATACGCTTTCGTTGACGATCCGCAACCATTTGAGTGCAGTTGCTGCACATTTCTCTCGAACGCCCGCGCGAGGGGGCTCCCGACCGAGGACGCGCAGGAGGCGCGGTGCGAGTCGTCCTCGCACCGCGCCTCCTGCGCGTCCCGCCTCGCCCGTGAGCGCTAGCGGACCTCTTCGGGCCGCTTCTGGCGGAACATCTCGGCCGGTTGGTGGTCACCGTTCCAGACCTGGGTGATGCCCCAGACGACGGCCATGAGCGGCACGGCGATGACGGCCCCGACGACGCCGCCGAGGATCGTGCCGGCGGTCAGGGCGACGAGGATGACGAGGCCGTGGAGCTGCAACGTGCGGCCCATCAGCACCGGCTGCAGGAAGTTGCCCTCGAGCTGGTTCACGACGACCACGATGCCGACGACGATCAGCGCCTGGACGGGGCCGAGTGCGACGAGGGCGACGAGCGCCGCGAGGATGCCCGCGGCCGTGGCGCCCACGAGGGGGATGAACGCCGTCAGGAACACGATGACCGCGAGCGGCAGGGCCAGCGGCACGCCCACGATCCAGAGGCCGACGCCGATCCCGATGGCGTCGACGGAGGCGACCGTCGCCGTGCCGCGCACGTAGCCGCCGAGGGTGGTGACCGTCTTGTCGCCGATGCGACGGGCGCGGGCGTAGTTCTCACCCTTGAACGGGCGCAGCAGGAACTCCCAGATCGCCGGGCCGTCCTTGAGGAAGAAGAACAGCACGACGATCATCAGCACGAGGCCCGTCGCGAAGCTGCCCACGGCCGAGGCGCCGGCGAGTGCGCCCGAACCGAACTGCGAGCTCGTCACGAAGTCGACGGCCGTGTTGCGGACGTCGTCGATCTGCTGGTCGCTGATCGAGAACGGAAGGGTCGTGACCCAGTCCTGCAGCTTGTTGAAGCCCGAGGTGGCCGAGTCGGCGAGCGAGCTGGCCTGGCTCTCGACGGCCCAGACGATCAGCCAGGCGACGAGCCCGAGGATGATCAACACGGCGAAGAGGCAGATCAGGGTCGCGAGCACCGAGGGCACCTTGTGGCGCCGCAGGAAGGCGACGACCGGCAGCATGGCCGAGGCGAAGATCAGCGCGAGCAGCACCGGCAGGGTGACGAGGCTCAGGCTGAGGAAGACGTAGATGACGCCGATCGCGACGACGAGCACCGCGATGATCTGCACGGCGCGCGTCGCGAGCGTGCCGAACGCGTCGGCCCAGAGGGAGTGCCGGACCGCGGCGTCCTGCTTGGCCACCTCGGCTTCTTGGCTGCGGAAGAGTGCCACGGTGTCGTCCTCGTTTCTGGGGGTGCGGGGGTCGAGAGGGGCGCCGGGGAGGGCACGGCCGGACACGGCCGCGTGCCGGTGCGCCGACGGAGGCGTCGGGGGTGATCGGCCCGACTAGGACAGCCAACCCCGTCACGAGAATATCGGGCCGGATCGGTGCCCCCGCGACCCGACGCGCGCCTAGCGTGGGAGGCATGCCGACCTCCGTCCTCGTCGTGTCCGACACCCACGTGCCGCAGAAGGCCAAGGCCGTTCCGGGTGCCGTGTGGACCGCGGTCGAGAGGGCCGACGTCGTCGTGCACGCGGGCGACTGGACCGGCGAACCGCTGCTCGACGAGTTCGAGGCCCGCGCGCGCCTCCTGATCGGGGTCTGGGGCAACAACGACGGCGACGCGCTGCGCGCCCGGTTGCCCGAGGTGGCCCGCACGACGATCGAGGGCGTGCGCCTCGCCGTGGTGCACCAGACGGGAGCCAAGGAGGCGCGCGAGCGACGCATGGACCGTGACTTCCCCGAGACCGACCTGCTGCTGTTCGGGCACAGCCACATCCCGTGGGACACGACGACCCCTGCGGGCCTGCGCCTGCTGAACCCGGGGTCGCCCACGGACCGCCGTCGCCAGCCGCACGCCACCTACCTCACGCTGACCCTCGACGCGGGCGAGGTGCGCGACGTGGTGCTGCACGAGCTGCCCGTGGCCGCCCGGGACCGCACGGGGGTGCTCCCGCACCCCCGCATGACGACCTAGCCGGCCGGCGTCTCGGCCGGGGCCGACTCGGCAGGAGCCGACTCGGTCGGGGTCGGCGCCGGGCTGGCCGTACCCGACTCGGTGTAGCTGTTGCCGGCCGCCGTCACGACGAAGCTGCGGAACTCCTGCACCGTGAACGGACGGCTGCCGTCGTACTTCTGCCCGTTGACGAGGACCGTCGGCGTGCCCGTGAGGGCGTCGAGGTCGCTGTTCGGCAAGGGACCGTCGATGGCCCGCTGGGTCGCCGCCGTCACCCACGAACCGAACTCGTCGTCGTCGATGCACCTGGTGATGTCGCTCGCCTTCGTCACCCCGTCGACGCCGGTCGCGATGTCGGCGAGCTGCGAGTCGTCGAGACCGCGCGTGCCCTCTTCGGGTTGCTGCTCGAACATCGCGGTGTTGAAGTCGAAGAACGAGTTCGGCGAGTAGTTCGCCACGCAGGCCGCCGCGTTGGCCGCCCGGTTGCTGTACTTCGTGCCGAGGGACTGGTTCGTGAGGATGGCGACCGGGTGGTACTCGACCGTCGCCGCCCCCGACTCGACGAGGCCGCTGATGTAGTCGTTGTTCGCCTGCTCGAACTCGCCGCAGATGGGGCAGAGGTAGTCGAGGTAGACGACGATGTCGACCGTGTCGCTCGACGCCGTGGACGCCGACGCCGTGGGCTCGTCGTCGGGGCCGAGGGCCCCGGTCTGCACGGCCTCGAAGCCCTGGCCGATCTTGATGCCGTCGCTGGCCATGTTGGCGGGGCCGGGGCCGGCCGGGCGGATGCTGTTCGTGATGACCAGCACGACGCCGACGACGATCGCGATCACCACGAGGGCGAGACCGCCCTGCAGCGCCCACTTGCCCGCGCGCTGGCGCCGCTTCTGCTTCTGGCGCGCCAGCTGGGCCTTCTGGCGGGCCGCCGCGCGCCGCTGGTTCTTGGTCAACGACGAGTCGTCGGGATTCAGGTCAGTCATGGGGCTCCGGTGCGCGACGGCCTCGCATGGTCGCGTCGAGCGGGTGGTGGGGACGGTCGCCACGAGTCGTGGCCACGAAACATGGTACGAGGCGAGCCTGGCAGAAGTCCGCCAGGCGCGGGCGAGAGCGGGTGGAGAAGAGGCGCTCCCGTGGCGATCCGAGAGATTTTCATGGCATGCTGATCGGTGGTGGTCACCGCAGACCTCTGAGGTTGATCACCGTCCATTCACAACGGATCGTCCGGCACGTACCTGCCGGTGAAGGAGAAGATCATGGCGTCAGTCACGTTCAGCAAGGCAACTCGTCTCTACCCCGGCAGCACCCGCGCCGCGGTCGACGGCATCGACCTCGAGGTCGCCGACGGCGAGTTCCTCGTGCTCGTCGGCCCCTCCGGTTGCGGCAAGTCGACCACCCTGCGCATGCTCGCAGGCCTCGAAGAGGTCAACTCGGGTGACATCTACATCGGCGACCGCAACGTCACCGACGTCCCGCCGAAGGACCGCGACATCGCGATGGTCTTCCAGAACTACGCGCTCTACCCGCACATGACGGTCGCCGAGAACATGGGCTTCGCCCTGAAGATCGCCGGCGTCGGCAAAGAAGAGCGGGCCACCCGCGTCCTCGAGGCCGCCAAGCTGCTCGACCTCGAGCCCTACCTCTCGCGCAAGCCCAAGGCCCTCTCGGGTGGTCAGCGTCAGCGCGTCGCCATGGGCCGCGCCATCGTGCGTCAGCCCCAGGTGTTCCTCATGGACGAGCCGCTGTCGAACCTCGACGCCAAGCTGCGCGTGCAGACCCGCACCCAGATCGCGTCGCTGCAGCGCCGACTGGGCGTCACCACGGTCTACGTCACGCACGACCAGACCGAGGCGCTCACCATGGGCGACCGCATCGCCGTGCTGAAGGACGGCGTCCTGCAGCAGGTCGGCACGCCGCGCGACCTGTACGAGAAGCCGCAGAACGTCTTCGTCGCCGGCTTCATCGGCTCGCCCGCCATGAACCTGCTGCCCGCCGACGTCGTCGACGGTGGCATCCAGTTCGGCACCGCCGTCACCGCGGTCGACCGCGACACCGTCGGCCAGGCCAACGGCAAGAGCGTGACCGTGGGCGTGCGTCCCGAGGACGTCGTGGTCAACACGACCGGCGAGGGCCTCGCGGTCACCGTCGACGTCGTCGAAGAGCTCGGCGCCGACGGGTACCTCTACGGCCACACCGAGGTCGACGGCAACCGCGTCGACGTCGTCGTCCGCGTCGACGGTCGCAACCACCCCAAGCTGGGCGAGACGATCTACGTCACCCCGCAGGCGCACCACGTGCACGTCTTCGACACCGAGAGCGGCGAGCGCCTCGGCGACAAGGCCGTCGTCAGCGCGTAGCACCCCGTCGGGTCGGCCCGTCGAGTCCGCTCGGAGCACTCCTCCGATCGACCCGGCGGGCCGTCCCGCGTTCCGGCCCCGCGCCTCCCGAACCTCCCCCGCCGCCTCGCCTCAGGCGGCGCTCCCCCGCACGAGAGGCCCTCATGCCCGACTCCCTCAACATCACCTCGGCCACGGCCGACCCGGCGCTGCTCGACCTGCCCTGGGCCCTCCCGCTCGAGGAGTGGCCCGACGAGGCCATCGCGACCCTGCCCAAGGGCATCTCGCGCCACCTCGTCCGGTTCGCGCACCTCAGCGGCTTCGTCATCGCCATCAAGGAGACGTCGGGCGAGATGGCCCGCGGCGAGTACGAGATGCTGCGCACGCTGCAGCGCATGGACATCCCGTGCGTCGACCCGCTCGCGGTCATCACCAACCGCCAGGACGCCGACGGGTCGCCCCTGAACCCGGTGCTCGTCACACGGCACCTGAAGTTCTCGCTCCCCTACCGGGCGCTGTACTCGCAGACGTTGCGCCCCGACACGGCTCGTCGCCTCGTCGACGCGCTCGCCCTCCTGCTCGTCCGGCTGCACATCATCGGCTTCTACTGGGGCGACGTGTCGTTGTCGAACACGCTGTTCCGCCGGGACGCCGGTGCGTTCGCGGCGTACCTCGTCGACGCCGAGACGGGCAAGCTCTACCCGGGCGGCCTCTCGAACGGGCAGCGCGAGAACGACCTCGAGGTCGCCCGCGTCAACATCGCCGGCGAACTGCTCGACCTCGAGGCCGGGGGTCGCCTCGACGACAACCTGGACCCGGTCGACGTGAGCAACGGCATCGTCGCCGCGTACCGCAGCCTCTGGACCGAACTGACCGGGGCCGAGACCTTCGACAGCTCGGAGCGTTGGCGCATCAACGACCGCGTCGAGCGCCTGAACGACCTCGGCTTCGACATCGAAGAACTGGCCATCAAGACGGCCGAGGGCGGCAGCCAGGTCAAGATCCAGCCCAAGGTCGTGGATGCCGGGCACCACTCGCGCCGCCTGCTCCGACTCACCGGCCTCGACGTCGAAGAGAACCAGGCCCGTCGACTGTTGAACGACCTCGACGCGTACCGCATGCGCACCGACCAGTCGGACTCTGACGAAGAGATGATCGCCCACGAGTGGGCCTCGCGCGTCTTCGAGCCCGTCGTGCGCTCGATCCCCCGCGACCTGCGCGGACGGCTCGAACCCGCCGAGGTCTTCCACCAGCTGCTCGAGCACCGCTGGTACCAGTCGCAGGCCGAGAACCGCGACGTGCCGATCGCCGAGGCCCTCACCTCGTACATCAACGACGTGCTGCGCCACCGTCGCGACGAGCAGATGGTGATCGAGCCCGCGACCGAGTCCCTCACGCTGCCCGAGGCCGCCCAGCTCGAGGCCGACGAGGCCGACGCCGACGAGGACTGGCGCAGCAAGGTCTGAGAACGCAGGAGGCGCGGGCCGGCGACCAGCCGACCCGCGCCTCCTCGAGGCCCCGCGTCTCGCGGGCGCCTGCGCTACTTCTTCTTGCGCTCGGCGCGGAGCTTCGAGATCTCGTACAACGTGACCGAGGCCGCGATGCCGGCGTTCAACGATTCGACGGCACCCGTGATCGGCACCGACACGATCGCGTCGCAGGTCTCGGCGACGATGCGCGACAGGCCCTTGCCCTCGCTGCCGACGACGACCACGATCGGGCGGTCGGCGAGCTCCAGCCCCGGCAGCATGACGTCGCCGTCACCGTCGAGGCCCACGACGAACACGCCCTGCTCCTTGAACGACTTGAGGGTCTGGGTCAGGTTCGACGCCATCGCGACGGGGATGCGCGCGGCCGCACCGGCCGAGGTCTTCCAGGCCGACGCCGTCAGGCCGACCGAACGACGCTGCGGGACGATGACGCCCTGCCCGCCGAACGCGGCCACCGAGCGGATGATCGCTCCGAGGTTGCGCGGGTCGGTGATGCCGTCGAGCGCGACGAAGAGCGGCTTCTGCTGGCGCTTGACCGCGGCCTCGAGCATGTCGACGGGGTGCGCGTACTCGTACGGCGGCACCTTGAGCGCGACGCCCTGGTGCACGGAGTCGTGCCCGGTGATGCGGTCGAGCTCGGGGCGCATGACCTCGAGGATCGGTAGGCCGCGGCGGGTGGCGAGCTGCAGGATCTCTTTCGTGCGCTCGTCCATCTCGATGCGGGCCGCGATGTAGAGCGTCGTGGCGGGGATGCGCGTCCGCAGGGCCTCGACGACGGAGTTGCGACCGGTCACCATCTCGTGGTCGTCGGCCGACTTGGGGCGACGACGGGGGGCGTCCGGTCCGCCTCGACCGGCGATCGGCGACCCGGCACGGGGACCGGCTCCGCCACGACCACGGGCCGCCTCGAGTCGCTCGCGCGCCGCCTTGGCCTTGCCCGCGGGGTGGTACGGGCGGTCCTCCGCCGCGGGGGTGGGCTTCTTGCCCTCGAGCGCCTGGCGCCCCTGGCCGCCGCTGCCGACCTGCTTGCCCTTGCTGCCCTGACGCACGGCACTGCTGCCGGGACGGCCCTTGCGTGCTCCGCTGGTGTTCTTCACTGTTCGAGGCTCCAATGCGACCCGCTGGGGGTGTCTTCGATGGTGATGCCGGCGCCCGTCAGGACGCCTCTGATCTCGTCGGCCCGCGAGAAGTCGCGATCGGCCCGGGCTTGCTGGCGTTCGGCCAAGAGTACGTCGACGAGCGTGCCGAGCGCGCGGTGCGCGTCGACCTCGTCACCGGCGCGCCACTCGGGCGCCGTCGGGTCGATGCCGAGCACGGCCACCATGGCGGCCACGTGCTGCCAGGAGCGCGCGGCGGTGTCGAGGTCGCCGTCGTCGAGGGCCACGTTGCCGGCGCGCACCGTGTCGTGCAGCACGGCCACGGCCTGGGGGACGTTGAGGTCGTCGTCCATCGCCTCGCCGAACTCGTCGGGCACGACGCGGGCACCGACCCCGGCGAAGCGCGTGTCGGCGAGGCGACGCTGAGCCCGTTCGAGGAACGTCTCGACGCGGTCGAGGGCTGCCTCGGCCTCGAGCAGCGCGCCCTCGTGGTAGTCGATGGTCGACCGGTAGTGCGCGGCGCTGAAGAAGTAGCGGACGACGACGGGACGGGCCTGCGCCAGGAAGTCGGCGGCGAAGATGGAGTTGCCGAGGGACTTCGACATCTTCTGGCCCTCGACGGCGACGAGGCCGTTGTGCATCCAGTACGAGGCGAAGCCCATGCCGGCCGCGGTCGACTGCGCCAGCTCGTTCTCGTGGTGCGGGAACCGCAGGTCGAGCCCGCCGCCGTGGATGTCGAACGCCTCGCCGAGGTAGCGGGCCGACATCGCCGAGCACTCGATGTGCCAGCCGGGTCGCCCTTCACCCCAGGGCGAGGCCCACGAGGCGGACTCGGGCTCGTCGGCCTTGTGGCCCTTCCAGAGGGCGAAGTCGCGGGAGTCGCGCTTGCCCCGCGGGTCGGCGTCGGCCGCGGGTGCCATGTCGTCGATCGACTGGTTGGTCAGGGCACCGTACGTCGGCCAGGCGGCGGTGTCGAAGTAGACGTCGCCCGAGCCGTCCGGGGCGACGTAGGCGTGCCCCTTCTCGAGCAGCGTCGTGATGATCTGCTGCATCTCGCTGACGCTGGCGGTCGCCCGGGGCTCGTAGGTCGGCGGCAGGATGCCGAGCGCCTGGTAGCCGGCGGTGAACTCGAGTTCGTAGCGGTAGGCGCGCGCCCACCATTCTTCGGTCGTGTCGGCGGCCAGCGCGAGGATCTTGTCGTCGATGTCGGTGACGTTGCGCACGAGGGTGACGTCGAGGCCACGGTAGGTGAACCAGCGACGCCAGAGGTCGTAGACCAGAGCCGAGCGCAGGTGCCCGATGTGGGGCGACGACTGGACGGTGGGTCCGCAGACGTACAGCCCGACCTGGCCGGGCACGAGCGGGACGAAGTCGACGAGCGTCTGCTGACGGGAGTCGTAGAGCCTGATGGTCACGTGATCAGCCTATTTGACGCGGCTTCGGTCGCGTCGCCCGGGGACGCCCCGTGGCGCGTGGACGATCCGTCGTGCGTGACGAGTGCCGTCGCGATCACGGCCACGCCCTCGCCCCGACCGGTGAAGCCGAGCCCGTCGGTCGTCGTGGCCGACACGCTCACCGGGGCGCCGACCACGCGCGTCAGCCCCGCCTGCATCTCGACGCGGCGGGAGGACAGCCGGGGCCGGTTGCCGACGACCTGGACGGCGACGTTGACCGGAGCGGCCCCCGCCGCCGCGAGCAGCTCGAGGGTCGCCGTGAGGAAGACGTCGCCGGACGCCCCGGCGAACCGGGGGTCGTCGGTGCCGAAACTCGACCCGATGTCGCCGAGGCCCGCGGCCGAGAGCAGGGCGTCGACGATCGCGTGGGCGACCGCGTCGCCGTCGCTGTGGCCCGCGAGGCCCGCCTCGCCCGGGAAGTGCAGCAGCCCGAGGTGCATCGGCTGGGCCGCGTCGAACGCGTGGACGTCGGTGCCGACCCCGGTCAGGAGGCGCGGGGCCGGTCCACCGCTCGCCTCGGGACCCGGCCGGGTCGCCTCGGTCTCGGCGACGATCGTCTCGGCCCGGCGCAGGTCCCACGGGGTGGTGATCTTGAAGGCCACGGGGTCGCCCGCCACGACGCGGACGCGGTGACCGGCGGCGGCGAAGAGCGCCGCGTCGTCGGTGTGCTCGACGGACGCCGTCGCGTAGGCGTGGTCGAGGGCGGCGCGCGGGAACCCCTGCGGCGTCTGCATGGCGACGAGTTCGCTGCGGTCGACGGTGTCGACGACGAAGGCGGCGTCAGAGTCGACGCGTTTGATCGTGTCGGTGACCGGGAGCCCCGGGACGACGCCGTCACCGCTCGCCTCGACGGTCGTCGCGACCAGGTCGAACTGGGCGGTGGGCGTGAACGGTCGGGCGCAGTCGTGGACGAGCACGGTCTCGACGTCGGGCCCCAGGGCCGTCAGGCCCGCCGCGACCGATTGCTGGCGGGTGGCACCGCCGACGACGACGGAGGCGTAGTCACGGGCCGGGCCGGCGAGGGCGTCGACGAGGGTGCGGGACTCGTCGACGAGCGCCTCGGGCACGACGACGACGACCTGCGTCGGCACGGCCGAGGCGAAGACGGCGTCGAGCGAGCGTTCGAGGATGCTGCGCCCGGCCACCTCGACGAAGGCCTTCGGCTTGCCGAGCGCGAGGCGCGTGCCGCTTCCGGCCGCAACGACGACGACCGCCCGACCGGCGGCGAACGGGGTGTGGACCCCGCCGTCGTCGACCGAGCGGTCGTCGGGAGTGC
Organism: Frigoribacterium sp. Leaf8; assembly: GCF_001421165.1. Classification (GTDB taxonomy): domain Bacteria; phylum Actinomycetota; class Actinomycetes; order Actinomycetales; family Microbacteriaceae; genus Frigoribacterium. Next base: position 104,891 of record NZ_LMKB01000001.1, read on the forward strand.
TAGGACGCAAGGACCTCGTCGAGGACGCTCGACGCCTTCTCTTCGTCGGTCTTCTCGGCGAGCGCGAGCTCGCTGATCAGGATCTGACGAGCCTTGGCGAGCATGCGCTTCTCGCCGGCCGAGAGGCCACGGTCCTGATCGCGACGCCAGAGGTCGCGGACGACCTCGGACACCTTAATGACGTCACCGCTGGCGAGCTTCTCGAGGTTCGCCTTGTAGCGGCGCGACCAGTTGGTCGGCTCTTCGGTGAAGGGGGCGCGGAGCACGTCGAAGACGCGGTCCAGCCCTTCTTTGCCGATGACGTCTCGCACGCCGACCAGGTCGACGTTGTCTGCGGGTACTTCGATGGTCAGATCACCCTGGGTGACGCGAAGCTTGAGGTACAGCTTCTCTTCGCCCTTGATGATCCGCTTCTTGACTTCTGAGATTGTCGCTGCCCCGTGATGCGGGTATACAACGGTCTCGCCGACCTCGAACTGCATGAATCAGGCTCCATTCTGCGACACCCAGGATACCATAAGCCGTCGTTGGTAAGGCTGCCCTAAGGAACCGACCCCTGCGGGCGCGGATAAGCTGGCCGACGTACGTTTGTCGTGACGCTGATCCTGGAGGACACCTGTGCGAGCCCCAACCCTGAAGTCGCGTGGCTTGACGACGCGGCTCGTCTCGGCCGCCGCCGTCGGTGCCGTGGTCGTCCTGACCGCCGCCGGCTGCAACTTCATCAGCCCCCAGGCCACCACCAAGCAGTACGACGCGAGCGACGGCACGAGCGTCAACGTGGGCGCCATCCAGGTGCGCAACGCGATCGCCCTCACCGCGAGCGAGGGCGACGGCGGCACCGCCAGCCTCAGCATGGTCGTGCTCAACACGAGCGACGAAGCCGCCGAGGTCTCGTTCGAGTACCCCACGACCGACGGCAAGAAGACCCAGACCGTCGACGTCGACGGCTCGTCGCAGGTCTCGTTGGGCACCGAGCCCGGTCAGGACCAGTTCCTCATGGAGTCCCTCGACTCCGACCCGGGTGCCCTCGTGACGATCTTCGTCCAGTACGGCACCGAGACCGGCAAGTCGTTCGTCGTACCCGTCCTCACGGGCGCGCTGGGCGAGTACGCCACCCTGCTGCCCTCGCCCACGCCGTCCGGCGAGGCCACGCCGTCGTCGACGCCGTTGCCCGAGGCGACCCAGCAAGCACCCTCCTCGTCGCCGACGCCGTAGCGTCTCCGCCACGTCAGCCGAGAGGCCCGGCCCGCCGAGTGCGGTGCCGGGCCTCTCGCGTACTCCGTACACCGCGCCTCCTCGGGGCCGTCGGCGCGGTGGGGACGGGCCGACGGCCCGCCCTCGGGATCAGGCCTCGATGCGGTAGCCGAGACCGCGCACCGTGACGAGCGCCTTCGGCTCGGACGGCACGGCCTCGATCTTCGAGCGGATGCGCTTGATGTGCACGTCGAGCGTCTTGGTGTCGCCGAAGTAGTCCGAACCCCAGACCCGGTCGATCAGCTGACCGCGGGTGAGCACCCGGCCGGCGTTGCGCATGAGCAGTTCGAGCAGCTCGAACTCCTTGAGGGGCATGGCGACGTCGTCCCCGCGGACCGTCACCACGTGACGCTCGACGTCCATGCGGATGTCGCCTGCCTCGAGCATCGAGTCGGACAGGTCGTCGGGGTCGACGCGGCGGCGCAGCACGGCCCGGATGCGGGCGAGCAGCTCCCGCGTCGAGTACGGCTTCGTGACGTAGTCGTCGGCACCCAGCTCGAGGCCGACCACGATGTCCACCTCGCTGTCCTTGGCGGTGAGCATGACGATCGGCACCTGGGACCTGGTGCGGATCACGCGGCAGACCTCGGTGCCCGGGATGCCCGGGAGCATGAGGTCGAGCAGCACGAGGTCGGCACCGGTCTTGTCGAACGCCGCGACGGCGGCCGGGCCGTCCTCGGCCACGCTCACCTGGTAGCCCTCGCGCTGCAGGATGTAGGCGAGCGGCTCGCTGAGGGACTCTTCGTCCTCGACGATCAAGATGTGGGTCATCGGGTCTCCATGGTCATCGTGTCTCCTGGTGCTCGGGTGCCGAGGCGGCCGTGGTCGGGATCGATCGGGTGACGGGGTCGACGTCCGCCGCCGGCAGGCGCAGGGTGAAGGTCGACCCCTTGCCGACCTGCGACCAGACGCGCACGTCGCCGCCGTGGTTCTGCACCACGTGCTTCACGATGGCGAGTCCGAGTCCCGTGCCGCCGGTCCGTCTCGACCGGGCCGGATCGACCCGGTAGAACCGCTCGAACACCCGGTCGAGCTCGTCGTCGGGGATGCCGTAGCCCTGGTCCGTCACCGAGATCTCGACCACGCCGGCCTGGTCGAGGGTGGCGCCGATGCCGACCCGCGAACCGTCCGGCGAGTAGTTGATCGCGTTGGCGACCAGGTTGTCGACGGCCGTGACGAGCATCGCCTGGTCGCCGATCACGTGCGCGTGCTTGCCACCCCGGACGACGAGGTCGATGCCCCTCGCCTCGGCACCCACGCGGTTGCGGTCGACGGCGGTGTCGACCACGTGGCGCACGTCGACCGACTCGCTGGTCTCGAGGGCGTCGGTCGCCTGCAGACGCGACAACTCGATGATGTCCTGCGTGAGGCGGCCGAGGCGGCCGGCCTCTCGGGTCAGCCGAGCGGCGAAGTGGCGCACCTGCTCGGGGTCGGACGACGCGGACTCCAGCGCCTCGGCGAGCAGGCCGACGGCCCCGATCGGCGTCTTGAGCTCGTGGCTGATGTTCGCGACGAAGTCACGGCGCATGTCGTCGAGCCGACGACCCTCGGTGCGGTCCTCGGCGAGCACCAGCACGAATCGTCCACCGAGCGCGGCAGCCCGCACGTGCACGGCGATGGTGGCCTCGCTGCCGGGCAGGCGCGGGAGGGTGAGCTCTTCGACCACCGGGTCGCCGTGCCGACGCACCGCGTCCACGATCGTCTCGACCTCGGGATGCACGAGGTGCTGTTGGGCCGAGACCAGGCCGAGCTGACGTGCCGCCGCCGAGGCCTTGAGCACGTTGCCCGACGGGTCGACCACGAGGCCCGCCGACTCGAGTGCGTCGAGCACGGCGTCGATGCCGTCGGGCAGGGCGACGTCGACGAGTGCCGCGGCACGCACGGCTCGTCGGTGGGCCGAGACGACGACCACCACGATCGCGGCGCCGACGACGACCCCGAAGGCCAGCGACAACGGCACCAGCCAGGCGGATTCCATGTCGTTCACAGTAGTGACCCCCCGGCGGGTGCATGAACGGGAGGTCGTCCCATCCGCTGTACTTTGGTCAGAGTTCAGGCGGTGATCACCGGTCGTTAACCTTCACCGGAGACCATCGTCGGGACTGTGCGGGCGACTCTGCCCGACGTCACGAGCTGACCGTGCGACCCGCACGTCGCTCACAGCCACCGTGCTCCCAGGGCCACCGAGCCCCCACGACGAGAGGGTCGAACACGACATGCGCGAGGTATTCCAGCAGGAACTCCTGGAGGTGCAGGAGCGTCTCGTCGAGATCGCCGGCCTCGTCGCCGTCTCGATCGCGAACGCGACCACGGCCTTCAACGAGTCGAACGTCTCGTTGGCCGAGCAGGTCATCGCCGACGACGACAAGATCGACGAGCGCGCCATCGCCCTCGACGAGCTGGCCATCGACATCCTGGCCCGCCAGAACCCGGTCGCCCGCGACCTGCGCATCGTGGTCAGCGCGCTGCGCATCAGCGCCTCGCTCGAGCGCATGGGCGACATGGCCGAGCACATCGCCCAGCTCGCCCGCTACCGGTTCCCCGAGAAGGTCGTGCCCAAGTCGTTGCGTCCGACGTTCAAAGAGCTGGGCGAGCTCGACGTCGCCATCGCGAACAAGCTCACCGAGCTGCTCACGACCGAGGACGTCCGCCTGGCGGAAGAGATCCGCAACGACGACGACCGCATCGACGAGCTGCACCTCAGCGTCTTCGACAAGGTGCTCGGCGAGACCTGGAAGGGCGCGGCCGTCGACACGGTCGACTCCACCCTCGCGTCGCGCTACCACGAGCGCTTCGCCGACCACGCCGTCTCGATCGCCAAGAAGGTCCAGTACCTCGCGACCGGCGACTGGGTCGCGCCCGAGGTCTGATCGACCCTCGGACCACAGGAGGCGCGGTGACCGTTCGACGGGCACCGCGCCTCCTGCGTCCGGTCGGGCCTGCGTCGTCCGCGAGGATGGGGGCATGGCTTCAGTCGCGATCCTCGTCAACGGTCTGCCCGGATCGGGCAAGACCACCCTCTCGGCCACGCTCGCCGGGGTGCTCGGGTGCCCGCTGCTCGCGAAGGACCCCGTCAAGGAGGCGCTGGTCGACCTGGCCGGGCCGATGATCGCCCCCGAGGCCCTCGGTGGCATCGCGATGGACACCGTCTGGGCGATGGCGGGCGAGGTCGAGGCGGGCGTCGTCGTCGACGCCTTCTGGCACCGGGAGCGCGACCTCGAGTTCGCCCGGGCCGGCGTCGAGCGCGCCGGGTCGCCCCGCACGGTCGAGGTGTGGTGCGACGTCGACCCCGACACGGCGCTGCAGCGCGTGGTCGACCGGCTCGCGGCCGGCGGTCGGCACCCGGCCCACGGCACGGTCGAATCGACCCGGGCCTCGTGGCCGACGTGGGCCGCCGCGGCCGAGCCACTCGGCGACTGGCCCGTGATCCGCGTCGACACGAGCACGCCCGTCGACATGGACGACCTGGTGGTGCAGATCAGCGAGCGGTTCGTCTGACGACCGCTCCGAACCCTGTGGGGCCGGGGGTGCCGGACGCCGAAGCGCCCCACGCCCCCGAGAACGGGGCGCGGGGCGCGGGAACGTCGGGAGGCGCTATTTCTTGCCCTGGTTCGCGACGGCGGCGGCACCGGCGGCGGCGGCCTCGGGGTCGAGGTAGCGGGCCGGGCCGGTGGGCACGAAGTCGTCGTCGAGCTCGTAGACGAGCGGGATGCCCGTGGGGATGTTCAACTCGGCGATCTCGTCGTCGCCGATGCCGTCGAGGTGCTTCACCAGCGCCCGCAGCGAGTTGCCGTGTGCGACGACGAGGGTGACGTCACCGGCGGCCAGGCTCTCGGTGATGTCGCTGTGCCAGTAGGGCAGCATGCGCTCGATGACGAGGGCGAGGGACTCGGTGCGCGGCGCGTCGATGCCGAGTTCGGCATAGCGCTTGTCGTGCGCCTGCGAGAACTCGCTGTCGTCGTCGAGCGGGGGCGGCGGCACGTCGAACGAGCGACGCCAGGTCTGGAACTGCTCGGGCCCGTACTGCTCGAGCGTCTGGGCCTTGTCCTTGCCCTGCAGGGCGCCGTAGTGGCGTTCGTTGAGTCGCCACGACCGCTTGACGTCGATCCAGAGCCGGTCGGCCTCGTCGAGCGCGATGTCGGCGGTCTGGATCGCCCGGGTCAGGCGCGACGTGTAGAGGATGTCGGGCAGGAGGTCGGCCTCGCGCAGCAGCTCGCCGGCCCGCTTGGCCTCGGCGCGGCCCTGCTCGGTGAGCCGCACGTCGACCCATCCGGTGAAGAGGTTCTTCGCGTTCCATTCGCTGTTGCCGTGACGCAGGAGGATGAGGGTCGAAGTCATGCCGCCAGCGTATCGCGACGGCCCGATGGCAGACTTGGCTCATGCCCATCGGTTCCGTCACGCGAGGGACGACCGGCACCAACCGCCTGCGCCGCGTCGATCGCTGGATCGCCGCACACCCGTCGTTCCGGCGGGCGGACGACCCGCTCGTCGTCGACCTGGGGTACGGGGCGAGCGCGACGACGCCCCTCGAACTGCACCAGCGCCTCCTGAAGGTGCGCGACGACGTCGAGGTCGTGGGCATCGAGATCGAGCCCGAGCGCGTCCGGCTGGCGAGCCTCTCGGCGCGGCCGGGCGTGAGCTTCCGGCGGGGCGGCTTCGAGGTGCCGCTCGACGGCGACCGGCGACCCGCGGTGATCCGGGCGTTCAACGTGCTCAGGCAGTACGACGAGTCCCAGGTCGCCGACGCCTGGGCGTTGATGACCGGCCGGCTGCAGCCCGGAGGCGTCCTCGTCGAGGGCACCTGCAACGAGGTGGGGCGAGTCGCGAGCTGGATCGACGTGACCCCCGAGGGGCCCACGACGTTCACGATCTCGCTGCGCCTGGCCGGGCTCGAGCTGCCCTCGATCGTGGCCGAACGGCTGCCCAAGGCCCTGATCCACCGCAACGTGCCGGGTGAGCGCGTGCACGACCTGCTCGTCGACCTCGACCGGCAGTGGGCGGTGGCGGCCCCGCTCTCGGTCTACGGGCCGGTCCAACGGTGGCTCGCGACGGTGCAGGGGCTCCGCGACATGGGTTGGCCGGTGCTCGGCGGGCGGTCCCGCTGGCGGCTCGGCGAGCTCTCGCTGCCCTGGGCCGCCGTGACGCCGCGCGACTGAGCCGGGTCGAGCCCGGTCGGGTGGGTCGGGGCGAGCCGGGTCGGGTCGGGGCGGGGCGGGGCGGGTGTCCTCAGACGTGGGCGAGTCGGCCTCGGGCCTCGTCGTGGTCCAGGCCGGTGGCCATGAGCAGGTCGACGAGCAGCGGGCGCAGCATCAGCACGACCATCGCCTCGGTCACGGGTGCCCCGGGCAGCACGACCGTCGGATCGAGTCGACGGGCGACGGCCGACAGGGCCTCACGGGCGACGGGCCGCTGCTCGACGTCGTGCACCGACCGGCCCAGCACGGCGACCGCGCGCGAGGTCGACTCGAGGAGGTCGGCCAGGGCCGACCGGTCGACGCCGTCGCCGAGCTGCGTGTCGAGCCGTCGCGCCACCACGCGCAGGTTGCGCACGGCGAGGTCGACGTAGCGCCGGACCGTCGCCTGCTGCCGCAGGTCGGGCAACCGGGAGCGGAGGAACGGTGACAGCCGCGCGATCGACTCGGCGGACTCGAGGGTGGACGACCAGTCGTCGAGCACCGGCTGGGTCGACCGCAACCGCTCGAGGGCGTCGTCGGCCCGCGGGGCGTCGTCGGCGCGGAGGGCGCCGACGAGCGCCGCGAAGGCCCGGTCGAGCTCGTCGAACAGGCGCCGGGCGTCGTGGCGGGCCAGGCCGACCGGGTCGCGCGGCACGATCGCCGTGACGAGCAACGCCACCGCTCCCCCGACCGCGCCGTCGATGCTGCGGACGAACGCCCCTCCGTCGGGGTCGGGCAGCAGCATGACGAGCATCGACTGGGTCGCGGCGGCCGCCGCGAAGGCGCTGCTCGACGAGAAGAACCGGGCGACGAGGAGCGTCACGAACAGCACCAGGGCGATCTGCCACAGCCCCTTGCCCACCACCATGAGCAGAACCTCGCTGAGCGCGATGCCGATGAGCACGCCGACCGCGTTCTCGAGCACCCGACGCGGACGGGCGTCACGGGCCAGGCCGAGCGACGAGATCGTGACGGTCACGGCCAGCAGGGGGACCGCGTGCCCGAGTCCGTAGTGCGTGATGGCGTAGGCCCCCGCCACGGCGAGCACGATCTGGACGATCGCCGGACCGGACGCGATCGTCCGCGCCGTCGCGTCGCGCACGTCGAAGGACGAGGAGGCGCGGTGCCAGCCGCGTCGCAGCCCGCCGCCGCGCGTCGGCCCGGTCACGACCGGGCCCGGGTGCACCGCGTCACCAGGCCGTCAGCGGCGGACGGCGCCGAGGCGCGGCAACCGGGGAACGCCTGCGGCGGCACCAGCCGAGGCGGGCACGACGATCTCTTGCGCAGCGGCGATCATCAGGTCGTCGACGACGACGGCCAGCGGTGCGGCCTCGTCGGTGCCGCGCTTGACGAGCGCGAGGGCCACCGGGCCCAGCTCGTGGTGCAGGGCGACGCTCGTGACGTGCCCGACCGACTTGGGTGCGGTCGCCTCGGGATCGGACACCGCGCCTCCTGCGGTGGCGGCCGCGTCGGGGGCACCGCCGGCGACCGGGGCCAGCACGACCTCGGCACCGCGCGGGGGCAGCACGCCGTCGCTGCCGTCGAGGTGGAGCATGACGAGCCGACGCGGCGGGTGACCGATGTTGTGCACCTTGGCGACGGTCTCTTGCCCGCGGTAGCAACCCTTGGTGAGGTGGACGGCGCTGCGCATCCAGTCGAGCTCGTGCGGGATGGTCCGCTCGTCGACCTCGGTCGAGAGTCGGGGACGCCAGGCCTCGATGCGTAGGGCCTCGAGGGCGAGGGTGCCCGCGACGGCGAGCCGGTCGGCCGGCGACGCGGCGAGGGCGTCGAGGTCGGAGCGCCGGACGAGGCTCTCGCGGTAGGTCCAGTCGTGACCCGGGTGACGGTCGGAGTCGGCGTAGCTGTGACCGCCGGCCGCGACCTCGTGCCAGGGGTCGACCCAGACGAGCGCCGTGTCGTGTGACGTCAGGACCGGGACGAGCGGAGCGGAGCCGTCAGGGCCTTCGGAGCCGTCGGGGCCGTCGAGCAGGTCGTGCATCGAGCCGATCGTCGCGACGTCGGCCGTGCGGTCGACGACCTCGACGCGCAGCATGAAGCGCATCCGGTCGAGCCAGGTGCCGAGCGGTTCGACCCCGGAGCGGTCGACGAGCAGCCAGGTGGTCTCGCCGTCGTCGAGGACGCGGGCGGCGTGCTCGAGGCGGCCGTTGGCGTCGAGCAGCAGGGTCTCGGTCGAGACGCCCGGCGCGAGACCGACCAGGGCCTGGCTCGTCAGCGAGTTGAGCCAGCTGAGCCGGTCCGGCCCCGTGACGGTCAGCACGCCACGATCGGAGAGGTCGACGATCGCCGCCCCCCGGGCGAGCAGCCGCTGTTCGCCGAGAGGATTGCCGTAGTGGGACGCCACGCCCGAGCCGTCGTCGACGAAGCCGTCGCGCGACGAGAAGGGCGAGACCACGGGACCCGTGGTGTCGAGGGACGGGCCGCCGACGTCAGTCAACGCGCGCCAGCTGCCCGGATGCGTGCGAGCGCAGTTCTTGCCCGAGGGCCGCGATGTCCCATGCCCAGAAGAGCTTGCCCTCGACGAGGCCGTACATGCGGGTGGCCGCCGAGTACTCCTTCGCGTTGCTCGACCGGACGACGGCGTCGGTCGCGAGGTCGATCCGCGGCCCCTTGACCCGACCGAGGTAGAGCTCGTTCACGCCGGTCGGGTGGGCGATCTGCACCTCGAGGCCGAAGCCGTCGTCGGGCGTGCGGAGGATCTCGACCGCCCGGGCCGACGTGAAGGGCTGGACGCCGACGCCGGGCAGCATCCCCGGGCCGCGGTCACCCGGCTCGGCCGGACGTTCGAGCCGCCAGTAGCCCGTCTCGCTCGTCAGTGGCGTGTGCTCGTCGTCGAGCAGCCAGGTGAACGAGCTGTAGTTGAGGAACGGCAGGCCGTCGTGGCTGAAGCTGATTCGCTGCCCGAACTCGTGGGTGCGACGCTCGGTGCCCGGTTCGGAGTCGGGGTCGCCCTCGCCGATCTTGTAGTCGACGACGCCGGTGCCCTGCCAGACGCCGATCAACCACGAGAGGGGGACGAGCTCGGACGGCAGGTCGGTGGGGATGTCGATCATGGAGCGGTCAGCGCTGACCCTTGAACAACTTGAGCAGGACGACGACCGAGACGAAGCCGATGGCGAGGGTGGCGAGGCCGAGGAGCCCGATGTAGAACACCTCGAGTGCGAGCAGGGAATCCATGCCGTCGAGCCTACCCGGCGACCGCGGACGTGCCCAGCCCTTCGGGGCGACCGTTCAGACGAGCCGGAGGTCGGGCGTTCAGACGAGTGCGAAGACGCCCGTCACGACGGCCAGGATCACCAGGCTGCCGCAGGTGCTGAGCATCGTGCGTGAGACCAGGCCGTCCTTCTGGCTCGTGGCGAGCTGCAGCACGAAGGTGAGGACGATGGCCCCGCCGAGGGCCAGGACGACGTGGTCCCAGTACTCGGAGGCGGGCGACCGCAGGCCGATCAGCACGGCCACGACGAGCGTGGCGGCCCAGACCGGGACGACCGTGATCGGCTTGAGCCGTGCCGTCGTCGCGTCGACGTCTCGTTCGCCTGTCTGCACCGTTCGTCCCTCGTTCGTGTCCGCCGTTCTGCCGACCTGCCGACCTGCCCTAGCATCGGATGGTCGGAGTGGCGGTGTCTCATGTTTTAGACTGCTCGACAGTACATTCACTGGAGGTCGTGTGGCGCAGCTCTTGGTACTGACGTCTGCGGGCGGCCCCGAGGTCCTGCCGTCTCTCGCCCTGCTAAGCCACCGTACCCGGCAGATCCCGGCCGAACCCGCGCAACTGGTGAACGCCCCCTCGAGCGACCTGATCTTCGTCGACGCCCGCGTCGACCTCGCCAGCGCCAAGTCGCTCTGCAAGATCCTGCGGACCACGGGCGTCACGGTGCCGCTCGTCCTGGTGCTCACCGAGGGCGGGCTGACCGCCGTCAACAGCGAGTGGGGCGTCGACGACGTCATCCTCGAGACGGCCGGCCCCGCCGAGATCGACGCCCGCATCCGACTGGTCACCGGTCGTCTCGCGCAGTCGCAGAACGGCTCGAAGATCCACGCCTCCGGTGTCGTCATCGACGAGGCCAGCTACTCGGCGAAGGTGCACGGTCGCCCCCTCGACCTCACCTTCAAAGAGTTCGAGCTGCTGCGCTTCTTCGCCACGCATCCCTCCCGCGTCTTCACCCGTGAACAGCTGCTCAGCGAGGTCTGGGGCTACGACTACTTCGGCGGCACGCGCACGGTCGACGTGCACGTGCGACGGCTCCGGGCCAAGCTCGGCGACCTCGAGTCGTTGATCGGCACGGTGCGCAACGTGGGCTACCGGTTCAACGTCTACGACGACGACGCCCAAGCGGTCGTCTCGTGAGCACGGTGTCGCGGTGACCGACGCCGCCGACGCGACCAGCGCCTCCTTCGTGCCCACGCTCGCCCGAGCGGCCACCACGGCCGACGGCAGCCCGCCGTTCTCCGACCAGACCCTGGTCGACGTCCGGTCGGGCGTCGCGACCGTCGTCGGCGACGCGCACGCCGCGGCCGTGCTGCGCGAGGGCGAGACCGAGCTCGTCGTGCATCCCGACGACCGCCGACAGGGTCGCGGTGCGGAGTTGCTGCAACGACTCGTCGACGAGACCGAGGGCCCGCTGCTGTTCTGGGCACACGGTGACCACCCCGGCTCCCGCGTGCTCGCCGCGCGCTTCGGCCTCGCCGAGACCCGTCGCCTGCTGCAACAGCGTGCCGACGTCCCCGCCGACCCCCGTGCGCCCCGCCTCCGCGACGCCGACCGGGTCGCCTCGTTCCGGCCTGGAGTCGACGACGAGGCCTGGCTCGACCTCAACGCCCGCGCGTTCGCCGACCACCCCGAGCAGGGCTCGCTCGTCCAGGCGGACCTCGACGCCCGGCAGGCCGAATCGTGGTTCGACGCCGACGACTTCCTCCTGCTCTGGCGCGGCGACGACCTGCTGGCCTTCTGCTGGCTGAAGCTCGACGAGGGTCAGCCCGGGGAGTTCTACGCGGTCGGCGTCTCGCCCGACCACCAGGGCGAACGACTCGGAGGCGCGGTGGTCGACACCGGGTTCGCGCGCCTCGCCGAGCGCGGTGCCGGCACCGCGGCGCTGTACGTCGAAGGGGACAACACCGCCGCCCTCCGGCTCTACGCGGCCCGCGGGTTCACGGACCACGCCGTCGACGTGCAGTACACCCTCACCCGCTGAACCCCGCCCGGGCACGGCCCGTCCTCGGGGGGTGCGGGCCCCTCCGGTCCACCGATATGCTGCGGATCGGATGACAGCGATCGAGGGGGCATCATGACCGATCAGACCAGACCGGACGGCGACGACCAGGGGCACGACGAGCCGCAGCACGACGGGGCACCGGCCGGGGGCCACGAGCAGCCCGCCGCGTTCCCGTACCAGGGACTGCCGTACGGGCAGCAGCCCGAGGGGAACCCGCACCAGGCGACCGGCTACGGGGACCAGCTCTACGGCTCCTCGCCGCAGCAGGGCGACCAGGGACAGCCGCAGGGGGCGTACCAGCAGCCGTACGACGCCTCGGGCCAGCCGACCTCGCAGTTCGCGTACGCGCAGGCTCCGACTCCCCCGGCACCGAGGACGCCCGAAGAGGCCGCACGACGTCGACGACTGCTGATCGGCCTGATCGGTGGCGTAGCCCTGCTGCTCGTGCTGGTCGTGGCGGGTGCCGTGACGTTCGCCACGATGAGCGCCTCCCACCGGCCCGAGGCGACCGTCCGCGACTACCTCGGCGCGGTCCAGGCCGGTGAGGTCGAACGCGCCCTCGCGCTCGACGGCACCGAGGTCGCCGACGGCGACGTGCTGCTGACCGACGACGCCTACGCCGCGGCCGGCGACCGGGTCGACGGGTTCCAGGTGGGTGCCGTCTCGACCGACGGAGACGACGCGCAGGTCGAGACCGTCGTGCACCGCGGCGACGGGTCGACCCACGCCCAGGAGTTCACTCTCGTGCGCGACGGGCGCGATCTCCTCTTCTTCGACCGATGGGCGCTCCAGCCGGTCGACCTCGGCACGGTCTCGGTGCAGGTCGCCGGACCGGCATCGGCGGAGATCGCCGTCGACGGCACTCCCGTGACCCGGGGGTCCGACGGATCGGTGAGCCTCAAGGCCTTCCCCGGCAGCTACGAGGTCGCCCTCGCCGCCGAGAACGAGTCGTACTCGGCGACCGCCGCCACCGCCGTGGTCGAAGGCGCCGACGCCATCGCCCAACCGACCCTGCTCACGACCGCGCTCACGCCCGCCGGCACCGAGGCGGCGACCGCGGCCGTCGACGCCTGGGTGGCGGGCTGCATCGCCTCGACCGACCTGCGTCCGGAGGGCTGCAGCTTCGGCCTGTACGACACGGAGTCCGGTCGGTACACGCTGTCCGGCCAGAAGTGGACACTCGAGTCCGCGCCGCAGTTCACCGTCGGTGACTGGCAGGACGGCGGGTGGACGGTGAGCACCACGACTCCGGGCTCGGCCTCCTTCACCGCCCAGGGCGTCGATGCTGCGGGCAACAGCGGCGTCTACGGCTCGCTCGCCCCCGTGCCGGTGCGGGTGGGCGGCCTCATCAGCGACGTGACCGCCGACGGCGCCACGTTCACCTCGAGCGTCGCCACGCCGCTCACCTGACCCAAGGGGTACAGCCGGGGTACAGAAGCGGGGCGGCGACGCGTACTCCTGGGGTCCGAGCCGACCTGCCACCGCACTCCCAGCACCGGGGAGTGGATTGAGGCACCGCGCAAGGCACGCATCCCATCGTCAGGAGAACAACATGAACCCCGTCAAGTTCCTTTCCGATCTCGGCCTCCAGAGCAAGCACGCCTACTGGGGCGGGTTCGCCTCGATCGTGATCGCCCTCGTGGCCTGGATCGCCTCGCAGGGCAAGGACTCGTCCGACAAGGCCCAGTCCGACCGTTGGGGCATCTTCATCGGCCACTGGGCGCCGACCTTCTTCGCCCTGGGCCTCGCCCTGAAGAACGAAGAGAAGTAACCGCAGGTCCTCCACTGCGACGACGCCCCCGCCCACCCGGCGGGGGCGTCGTCGTCCCCTCGACCGCTCCTCCCCCGCGGCCGGGTGTCCACACGTCATCTCGCGTTTACCCGGGACGACGCTGCGAGGCGGTCGGGGGTGGCACGATGGTGCGATGGACAGCAGCGAACCCCGCGTCGACGGCGCCGGCGTCACCCCCGACTTCCTCGACGACTTCGACGAGATCGTCAGCTTCGAGGACGGCACCCTGCCCGCCGAGCGCTACCTCGACCGCGAGCTGAGCTGGCTCGCGTTCAACCAGCGCGTGCTCGAGCTCGCAGAAGACCCGACCACGCCGCTGCTCGAACGGGCCAACTTCCTGGCGATCTTCGCGAGCAACCTCGACGAGTTCTTCATGGTGCGGGTCGCCGGCCTCAAGCGCCGCATCGCGACGGGCCTCGCCGTGCCGACCAACGTGGGGCGCGGGCCGAACGAGGTGTTGGCCGACATCAACCGGAAGGCCCACGAGCTGCAAGAACGCCACGCCCGGGCGTTCCTCGACCTCGTCAAGCCCGACCTCGACGACGCGGGCATCCACATCGAGAACTGGTCCGACCTCGAAGAGGCCGACCGGGTCCGCATGCGCGAGATCTTCGCCGAGCAGATCTTCCCCGTCCTCATGCCCCTGGCGGTCGACCCGGCCCACCCCTTCCCCTACATCTCGGGGCTGTCCCTGAACCTGTCCATCCGCGTCCGCAACCCCAAGACGATGCGACAGGAGTTCGCGCGCCTCAAGGTGCCGCAGATGCTGCCGCGCTTCGTGCAGCTGCCCGACAACGACAGCGGGCGCGTGCGGTTCATCCCCCTCGAGGACTTGATCGCCAACCACCTGCAAGACCTCTTCCCCGGCATGGAGGTCGTCGAGCACCACGTGTTCCGCGTCACCCGCAACGAGGACGTCGAGGTCGACGAGGACGAGTCGGAGAACCTCATCCAGGCCCTCGAGCGCGAGTTGCTGCGCCGCCGGTTCGGTCCGCCGATCCGGCTCGAGATCACCGACGACATGGACCCGGTCACCCTCGAGCTGCTCGTGCGCGAACTCGACGTGACCGATCAAGAGGTCTACAAGCTGCCGGCCCCGCTCGACCTGGCCGGCCTGTTCGAGATCACCAAGATGCCGCGGGCCGACCTCAAGTACCCCAAGCACCTGCCGACCACGGCCGTGCAGCTGCAGCAGACCGAGCCGAACATGAAGCCCGACATGTTCGCGAGCATCGCCCGGCAGGACATCCTCGTGCACCACCCGTACGAGTCGTTCGCGACCAGCGTGCAGGCGTTCCTCGAACAGGCCGCGGCCGACCCCAACGTGCTGGCCATCAAGCAGACGCTCTACCGCACCAGCGGTGACAGCCCGATCATCGAGGCGCTCATCGACGCCGCCGAGGCCGGCAAGCAGGTCCTCGCGCTCGTCGAGGTCAAGGCGCGGTTCGACGAACAGAACAACATCACCTGGGCCCGCAAGCTCGAGAAGGCCGGCGTGCACGTCGTCTACGGCCTCGTCGGGCTCAAGACCCATTGCAAGCTCGCCCTGGTCATCCGCCAGGAGAAGGGCACGCTCAAGCACTACACGCACATCGGAACGGGCAACTACAACCCGAAGACCAGCCGCATCTACGAAGACATGGGGCTCTTCACCGCCGACGACCAGGTCGGGAAAGACCTGACGCGCCTGTTCAACGAACTCTCGGGCTACGCGATCGAGAAGAAGTTCAAGCGGCTGCTCGTGGCCCCCCGCTACCTCCGCCGAGGTCTGCTCAAGCAGATCCAGAACGAGATCGAGAACGCCCAGGCCGGCCGACCCGCCGGCATCCGCATCAAGATCAACTCCATCGTCGACGAGCAGATCATCGACGCCCTCTACAAGGCGAGCCAGGCGGGGGTGCCCGTCGACGTCTGGGTGCGCGGCATCTGCACCATCAAGCCGGGCGAGCCGGGCCTGAGCGAGAACATCCGTGTGCGGTCGATCCTCGGGCGGTACCTGGAGCACAGCCGTCTGTTCTGGTTCCTCAACGACGGCGACCCGCAGGTCTTCATCGGGAGCGCCGACATGATGCACCGCAACCTCGACCGTCGCGTCGAGGCCCTGGTGCGCCTGACGCAGGCCGACCACCTCGCCGAGGTCGCCGACCTGTTCGAGCAGGCGATGTCGGACGAGACCGCCTCGTGGTGGCTCGAGGCCGACGGCACCTGGACCCGCCACGCGCGTGACGCCGACGGCCGCTCGCTGACCGATCTGCAGAACGCCCAGATGAAGGCCATCACGCAGCGGAAGCGCTCCAAGCGATGACCATCACCTCGACGACGGTCGTCGCCGCGGGTGCCGTCTGCTGGCGGCTGGTCGACGGCAAGGTCCGGGTGCTGCTGATCCACCGCGACCACCACGGCGACGTCTCGCTGCCGAAGGGCAAGGTCGACCCGGGCGAGGCGACGCCGCAGACGGCCGTGCGCGAGATCCACGAAGAGACGGGCTACCGGGTGACGCTGGGCGCCCCGCTCGGCACGGCCGAGTACCTGCTGCCCGGCGGTCGCGACAAGGTGGTGCACTACTGGTCCGCCGAGGTGACCGACGAGTCCTTCGCCGCGGCCGGGACGTTCACGCCCAACCACGAGGTCGCGGCCATCGAGTGGGTCGGCATCGAGAAGGCGAAGGCCATGCTGACCTACGCCCGCGACGCCGACGTCCTGCAGCGCTTCGCCGACCGGGTGGCGACGGGCACGGCCCGCACCTTCCCGATCGTGGCCCTCCGCCACGCCAAGACGACCTCGCCGTCGGACTGGCACGGCTCGGACGCCACGCGCCCCCTGCTGCCCCAGGGCCGCCGCCAGGCGAGGTCGGTCGCCCCCGTCATCGCGGCCTGGGCCCCCACCCGCATCGTCAGCAGCACGGCGGCGCGCTGCCTGGCCACCCTCGAGCCCCTCTCCGAGCTGACCCGGGTCGGCGTCAAGCAGACCGACGCGATCAGCCAGGACGCCTTCGAGCAGGGCACGGACGACGTCGCCGGCGTCGTCAAGAAGCGCCTCAAGAAGAAGGCCGCGGCCGTCATCTGCAGCCACGGCCCGGTGCTGCCCGAGGTCATCCGACAGATCTCGTTGGGCACCAAGGGGGGCGACCGCATCGATCTGCGCCGTGCCTCTTCGCTCGGCACGGCCGAGTTCACGGTGCTACACGTCTCGGTCGACGACACGGCGCTCGTCGCGATCGAGACGCACGGCCCGGCCGCCTGACCCGCGCCTCCTCGGCTCGCCGCGACGCCGAGACGGTCGACCCCCGCCCGCACCGGGCCGGGGTCGACCGCCGTCCGGACGCGCCTGTCCGGGCCGATGTTCCCCCCTCGTTCACCTTCCGTTCACCGGGGCAGGCGACCGTGGTTAACCCGTCGCCGTAGCGTCTCGCACGGGTCGGCACCTGGCCCACAGCACCCAGCCATCACATCCCGAAAAGGACCCCCCTGTGAACTTCAAGCGCACCGGCAGCATCGTCGCGATCGCCGCGGTCGGAACCATGCTCCTCGCGTCCTGCGCCAGCAACGAAGGCGGCGCTTCGCCCTCGGGCGACGCATCGGCCAGCGACCTCTCCGGCTCCATCTCGGGCATCGGCGCCTCGTCGCAGCAGGCTGCGCAGGAGGCCTGGGTCGCGGGCTTCCAGACCGCCAACCCCGACGTCACGATCAACTACGACCCGCAGGGTTCGGGTGGCGGCCGTGAGAGCTTCATCTCGGGCGCCGCGGACTTCGCCGGCTCCGACCGTGCGTTCAAGACCGACGAGATCTCGTCGAGCACCTTCGCCGGCTGCACGCCCGACACCGGCATCGTCGAACTGCCCGCCTACGTCTCGCCCATCGCGGTCGTCTTCAACCTCGACGGCGTGAAGGAGCTCAACCTCACGCCCGCCACCCTCGCCGGCATCTTCAGCGGCAAGATCACCACCTGGGACGCCTCCGAGATCAAGGCCGACAACCCCGACGCCGACCTGCCCAGCACGGGCATCACGGCCGTCCACCGCTCGGACGACTCGGGCACCACCGAGAACTTCACCGACTACCTGCACGCCACGGCCGGCGACACCTGGACCGAAGAGGCCGACGGCACCTGGCCGACCGCGTTCGGCGGCGAGGGCGCCTCGGGCACCACCGGCGTGATCGACGCCGTCACCAACGGCACCGGCACCATCGGCTACGCCGACGCCTCGCGCGCCGGTGACCTCGGCGTCGCCAAGGTCAAGGTCGGCGACGACTTCGTCGGCTACTCGGCCGAGGCCGCAGCCGCCATCGTCGACGAGTCGCCCGAAGAAGAGGGTCGCACCGACGGCGACATCGCCATCAAGCTCGACCGCACCTCGAGCGCCGCAGGCGTCTACCCGATCGTCCTGGTCAGCTACCTGATCGCCTGCGAGTCCTACGAGGACGCCGCCAAGGGCGAGCTCGTGAAGGCGTACCTCTCGTACGTCACCAGCGAGGACGGCCAGAAGGTCGCGGCCGACGCCGCCGGTTCGGCCCCGATCTCGAGCACCCTCTCGGGTCAGGTCGCCGACGCCATCGCGCTCATCAAGTAACACGGCACCACCCCGGGGGCCCGGGAACGCACCGCGTGCGTTCCCGGGCCGTCGGCCTGACAGGCACCACCAGCACAAGCACCAGCACCAGCACCCGTGTTCGTCCCCGAACCCCACCCGAGCCTCCGGAGGACCCCGTCCGATGACCGCCCCCGCCACGACCTCGGCCCCCGCCGTCGTCCCGAAGCCCAAGCGACGTCCTGCCGACCGGATCTTCTCGGGCAGCACGGTCGTCGCCGGTGGTCTCATCCTCGCGATCCTCGCGGCCGTCGCGCTCTTCCTCATCGTGCAGAGCATCCCGGCCCTCACGGCCGCTCCCGAGGACGTCTCGCTCTCGGGTTACCCGGGTTCGTTCTGGGAGTACGTCGGACCGCTGGCGTTCGGCACGGTCTACGCCGCCGCGCTCGCCCTGCTGATGGCCCTCCCCGTCGCCATCGGCATCGCCCTCTTCATCTCGCACTACGCCCCCCGCAAGCTCGCCCAGGGGCTCGGCTACGTGATCGACCTCCTGGCCGCCGTGCCGTCGGTCGTCTTCGGCCTGTGGGGCAGCATCGTGCTCGCCCCCGCGATCCAGCCCTTCTACGACTGGCTGGTCAGCACGTTCGGCTGGTTCCCGCTCTTCGCCGGCCCGGTCTCGGGCACCGGTCGCACCCTCTTGACCGCCTCGATCGTGCTCGCCGTGATGATCCTGCCGATCATCACCGCCCTGAGTCGTGAGGTCTTCCTCCAGACGCCGGTACTGCACGAAGAGGCCGCCCTCGCCCTCGGCGCCACCCGCTGGGAGATGATCCAGATCGCCGTGCTGCCGTTCGGTCGCCCCGGAGTCATCTCGTCCGCGATGCTCGGCCTCGGTCGTGCCCTGGGCGAGACCATGGCGGTGGCGCTCGTGCTCTCGCCGGCCCTCGTCGTCAACCCCGCGATCCTGACGTCGACGAACTCCTCGACCATCGCGGCGAACATCGCCCTCCGGTTCCCCGAGGCGCACGACATCGGCATCAACACCCTCATCGCGACCGGCCTCGTGCTGTTCGTCATCACCCTGATCGTCAACTCGATCGCACGCTACGTCATCAACCGCCGCAAGGCCTTCTCGGGAGCGAACTGATGGCCACCACCACCGCCGGCGTGCGCCGGTCCACCCGCACGGTCAACGCCCTCACGACGGGGCGCCTGCCCAAGGCCGCGCCCCTCGTCATCCTGCTCGGCAGCTGGGTCGTCATGGGCGTCGTCTTCGCCCTCCTGAACGCGGCGGGCGTCACCGATTCCTTCAACTGGGTCGGGGCGATCATCCTCGGCACCGTGCTCTACGCCGTGCTCGTCTTCGTCGTCGCGATGCAGATCGAGGGCATCCGCCGTGCGAAGGACCGCGTCGTCACGACCGCCGTCAGTGCGGCGTTCATCATCGCGCTGGTTCCGCTGGTCTCCTTGCTCTTCACCGTCGTCACGTCGGGCTCCAACCGGTTCGACGCCGACTTCTTCGCGATGTCGATGCGCAACGTCGTCGGAGCCGGCGGCGGTGGTCTGCACGCCATCACCGGCACCCTGCTGATCACGGCGCTGGCCGCCGTCATCTCGGTGCCGATCGGCCTGCTGACCGCCATCTACCTCGTCGAGTACGGTCAGGGCCGCCTGGCCCGCGCCATCACGTTCTTCGTCGACGTCATGACGGGCATCCCCTCGATCGTCGCCGGCCTGTTCGCCTACGCCCTGTTCGTGATCTTCTTCGGCGAAGGGGTCCGCATGGGCGCGGCCGGCTCCGTGGCCCTCGCCGTCCTGATGATCCCCGTGGTGGTGCGCAGCACGGAAGAGATGCTGAAGCTCGTGCCGAACGAGTTGCGAGAAGCGGCCTACGCCCTCGGCGTCCCGAAGTGGCTGACCATCGTCAAGGTGGTCATCCCCACCTCGGTCGCGGGCATCACGACCGGCGTCATGCTGGCCATCGCGCGCATCATCGGCGAGACCGCTCCGCTCTTGATCACGGCCGGCTTCACCGCGAGCATGAACTACAACCTCTTCGACGGTCGCATGCAGTCGCTGCCGGTGTTCGCCTACAGCTCGTACGTCAGCCAGGGCACCGACGCGGCGGCCTTCATCGACCGGGCCTGGACCTCCGCCCTCACCCTGATCCTGATGGTCATGGCGCTGAACCTGCTGGCCCGCCTGATCGCCCGCGTGTTCGCCCCCAAGCTCGGCCGCTGACCCGGCCGCCCCGACCCACACCCCGTCCCGGCTCCCGCCCGGCTCCCACCCCGAAGGAATCACCGTGTCCAAGCGCATCGAGGTCAACGACCTCAACGTCTACTACAGCAAGTTCAAGGCTGTCGAAGACGTCAACATCACCATCGAGCCCCGCACGGTCACCGCGTTCATCGGCCCGTCCGGCTGCGGCAAGTCGACCTTCCTGCGCACGCTGAACCGCATGCACGAGGTCATCCCCGGTGCCTACGTCGAGGGCGAGGTGCTGATCGACGGCAACGACCTCTACAGCCCCGGCGTCGACCCCGTCCTGGTCCGTCGACAGGTCGGCATGGTGTTCCAGCGCCCCAACCCGTTCCCGACGATGAGCATCCGCGACAACGTGCTCGCGGGCGTCAAGCTCAACAACCGCCGCATGTCGAAGAGCGACCAGGACGGCCTCGTCGAGTCGTCGCTGCAGGGCGCGAACCTCTGGAACGAGGTCAAGGACCGCCTCGACAAGCCCGGCTCGGGCCTCTCGGGTGGTCAGCAGCAGCGCCTCTGCATCGCGCGGGCCATCGCGGTCTCCCCCGACGTCGTGCTGATGGACGAGCCCTGCTCGGCCCTCGACCCGATCTCGACGCTCGCCATCGAGGACCTCATCGAGGAGCTCAAGCAGCAGTACACGATCGTCATCGTGACCCACAACATGCAGCAGGCCAGCCGCGTCAGCGACAAGACCGCGTTCTTCAACATCGCCGGCACCGGCAAGCCAGGCAAGCTCATCGAGTACGACGACACCGCGAAGATGTTCTCGAACCCGAGCGTGCAGGCCACGGAAGACTACGTGTCGGGACGCTTCGGCTGATCGGCGCCGCGCCTCCTCGGGGTGAGGCGCACCCGCACGCGGCGCGTCCGTGAGGGGCACACGAGAAGAGGCGGTCCACCATTTGGTGGACCGCCTCTTCTGGCGTGGCGACGGGTCAGGCGCTGGGGATGGCGACGACCGGGTCGCTGGTCGGCGAGGACGAGCCACCCGCCGGCTCGACCGTGATGCCGATGGTGTCGCCCGCGTTCATCTCACCCTTGAGCAGGTGCGTGGCCGGGGCGCTCGACGAGGCGTCGAAGGTACCCGCGGGGACGGCGCCGTCATCGTTGATGTACCAGAGCTCGTAGGTCTGGTCGCCGGGCAGCGAGGTCATCCCGTCGACGACGACGGCCGAGCGACCGAGCTCGTCCGACCAGATGAGCGTCGCCTTGCCGCCGGTGCTGACGTCGGCCACCGAGCGTTGGAAGTCGCTCGCGGCGTAGATCTCGTCGATGCCCGAGGCCTGCTGTTCCTGCTGCTGGCCGGACTGACCGAGGCCCTCGACGAGGGCTCCACCGCCGAAGAAGAGCGCGGCGGCCGCGGCGGCCGCCCCGAGGACGGCGACGGGGCGCGTGAACCAACGACGGTGCGCGGCTCCGGTCGGCGTGAGGACGCGAGCACCCTCGGATTCGCTCGGCTCCATCTCGGGGGCGGGGGTGCGCTCGACGCGACGTGCGTGGTCGTCGTCACCCGCGCCTCCTGCGGTCGTCGC
The DNA here is from genome assembly GCF_001421165.1 of Frigoribacterium sp. Leaf8. Taxonomy (GTDB): domain Bacteria; phylum Actinomycetota; class Actinomycetes; order Actinomycetales; family Microbacteriaceae; genus Frigoribacterium. The sequence goes on from NZ_LMKB01000001.1 coordinate 126,667, forward strand.
GATGTCGTGGTCTGCCGTGGGGCTCGTCGGTGCCGCCGTCGCCGTGAGCGGCGCGAGCTGCGGCGTCGACGCGATGAGGTCGAGCACGCTTGCGCGGAGCCCGGCCGACGGGGTGACGGGCCGGGCCGCGTGAGCGAGCAACAATGCGGTCTCTCTCAATTCGGCCACCTCCGTCCTGGTGTCGTCGTGCTGGTCTGATGTGTCGTCGAGGAGTGCCTCGAACGCGTGTCGTTCGTCGTCGCTCAGTGCGTTGAGCACGTAGGCGCCGGACAGGTTGTCGGTGTCGGTTCTCGTGGTGCCCGCGTCGTCCGCGTGGCGGCCGTGCGTGGGCTCGTCGTGGTCGGTCACGAAGCCACCCCCATCTCGTCGCGCAGACGGATCATGCCGTCGCGCAGTCTGGTCTTGACCGTGCCGATCGGCACGTCCAACAGTTTCGCGACCTCGCTGTGGCTGAGGCCGCCGTAGTAGGCGAGCTTCACCGCCTGCCGTTGCAGTTCGGTGAGGCGTCCGAGGGCCCGCTCGACCCGCTCGTGCTCGATGCGGATCTCGACGGACTCGGTGACCGAGTCGAAGTCGGTCTCGAGGTCGCGCACGCCGATCTTGAGGTCGCGATCGCGGCCGGCCTGGGAGGCGCGGATGCGGTCGACGGCTCGTCGGTGCGCCATCGTGAGCATCCAGCTGGCGGCGCTGCCCCGGGTGGAGTCGAAGCGCGTGGCGTTCTGCCAGATCTCGAGGAAGACCTCTTGGGCCACCTCTTCGGACTGGGCGTGGTCTTTCAGGAGGCGCTTGATCAGACCCAGCACGCGGGGCGCCGTCTGGTCGTACAGCTCGGCGAAAGCGGCCTGATCACCCTGCGCGACCCGCGGCAACAACATGTCGGGGGTCGACGGAGCAGGCCCGCTCTCGGGTGTCTCTGTCTCTCGGGTCACGAGTTCGAGCATGTCAGGGTTCACCTCCGGTCGCACTGTTCGTCGGGTCGTGGGTCACGATCCGGGGCGGATCGTGATGTGGTGCGGTGTTCGTGGTGCGGTGTGTTCGTGGTGCGGACGGGACTCCCTGCGATGCGTCCGTCTGGGATGGCGTTCAGGCCCGGTGCATCGCAGGGAGACCAGCCCGCCGACGCCCGAAACTAAGGGAGGACGGGTGTCGGCGGGGGATCGTGGATCCCTCACGTCAATGATTCGGCACGGGGGGCCCGCCGGATTGGGTGAACATCCCGGCGCGCTCGTGGTGCCCGGCCGGACCCCGGGTGTCGAACCTGACAGGGGCGGACCGACAGCCGTCCAGGGGCCGACGGGTTCGCCCCGACGCGTCGCTCACCGTCACCCAGCGATCGCCAGACGCCGTCGCCTGCTCCCGACGTACCCGAACCGACGAGCCGAGGAGGCGCGGTGCCGGCGGAAAGGAGGCCGACGGTCGGTCGTCACGTCGGCTCTCGACCGAGGACCCACCTCGGGAGGAAGAGGCGCCGGACCGCAGAAACGCCTCTCGGCGCGAGGCCGCTCGAAGCGGCTAAATTTGGAGCCCGGGGTTACTGCGGCCCGACAGGGAAGACTTTACCCGCCTCGGGCCGAGCGGTCCGCCGAGTTCGCGTCGTGCGAACGCGAGGCGGGTCCGCGCGTGTCGAGCGGGGGGCGGTCGCCGGTCGGCGGTCGGCGCTCGGCCGTGCCGCCCTCCTCAGCGCGGCGCAGGCCCGCCCGCGCGGCGCTGGCCCCGGCGCTCAGTCGAGGCTGTCGTCGCGCCACAGGTGGGCGCAGGCGACGAGGTCGACCCCGAGCTCGCTGAAGCGCAGAGCGCGACGGGTGAGTTCGCCCGCGCGGTCGGACCCGACGGCGTCCTGGTCGTCGGCGACCGAGGTGGCGCCGGCGGCGGCGAGGCGGCAGAACGCGGCACCCCGCTCGAGGGCGATGGCGAAGTCCCCGACGAAGACCCCGCGGAGGATCAGGTCGGCGAGTTCGAGGATCTCTTCCGGGCTGGCCGGAGCGGGCGCACCCGCGACGACCGGGTCGATCGTGGTGGCGACCTCGACCCCGCGCTCGAAGAGCTGGGTGACCTCGACCGGGTTCTGCCGGATGACGGCCCGCACGAGGTAGATGCGCCAGAGGGCGCCGGGAAGGCTGTGGGGACTGGCCCGGGCCCAGAGTTCGGCGACCGCGTCGATGCCGTGCTGGTCGGTGAAGGTGACGAGCCGGTCGAGGATCTCGGGGCTCGGGTCGTGCTTGACGCGCGCGACGAGGGCCGAGGCCGACTCGTGGGCGACGCGGTTCATCGTCGCGGGGTCGTCTCCGCCCTGGAAGGCTTCGAACTCGGACCCCGAGAACTGGGTGGGGCGGTGGAATGGTCTCGGCACCGGACCCACGATAGGCGCGACCACCGACACCGAGCCGGGCGTTCGCCCACGGCATCACCGCCTGCACCGGGCGCACCCGTCGACACCGAGGAGGCGCGGGTGGGCCTGGCGGCCAGGAGGCGCGGCATCCCGTAAAGTGGACGCGCACGGGCCTCTAGCTCAGTTGGTAGAGCATCGGACTTTTAATCCGCGGGTCGTGGGTTCGAGCCCCACGGGGCCCACCTGTACGCGTCGCCGTCGCCACATCGCTCCGACGTCGTCGCCCGTCACGGACGGCCGCCTTCCGACCAGGAAGGTGGGGCCGACGTCGCACCCGAATGCGGCGGCCCCACCACGAGAGACCGAACCCGAATCCTGTCCCCCGATTTCAGGTGGGTCCCACCCACCTGGCATGCGCAGAACCTACGCCTTGTCCGCCTCCGCGTCTCGACGAGTCTGTTGAGGGCGAGAGAAAGCGCCCCTCCGGTTCGGGCCGGGAGGGGCGCTCGGCCTCCTCGCGACACGTGTCGGGCAAGCCGACGCGGTCGTTACGGGGTACGCCAGGGTTACGGGACCCTGGGGAGACAGCACTCGACGTTACGCGCCCGGCATCGTGCCGGTCTCAGGTTCGCGTTTTCTGGACATTGACCCTCGAGCGAGTCGCGACGAACCGCCACGTCATCGTCATGAGCCGGACGCCCGGTACCGCACGCCCCACGTGCCCGTCCACGTCTCGCCCGGCTCGAGCCAGCGCAGGCCCTCGCCCGAGGCCAGCGCGTTGGCCGGTGCCGTCATCGGTTCGGCGGCGACGGCCAGCCCCTCGACCCCGTCCCGGGGGAAGTTGCGGGGCGTGAACACCTGCACGTACTCGAACGACGGGTCTTGCCAGAGCTCGGTCGCCGAGCCGTCGGGGGCCGTGAAGGTCGTCGTGCGGATGCCGTCGGCGTCGGGCTCGACGTCGCGGTAACCCGTGTCGAGGTCGAGGTCGCCCAGGCGAGGGCCCTGCGACAGGTCGAACTCGGTGCCGGCCACCGGCACCGTCCCGACCGGGATGCTCGCCTCGTCGGTCTCGTAGCGCGTCGAGGCCGCCAGCGTGACGGTCAGCGTCGCCGGATCGTGGTCGCCCACACGGAAGAACGGGTGCGACCCGACGGCGAACGGGGCCCGGTCCGGGCCGACGTTCGTGATCGTGTGCGTCACCACCATGCCGTCCGGGACGAGCTCGTGCCGCACGCTCGTGTCGAGCTCGAACGGATAGCCGTGCTGGGGGAACACCGTCGCTCCGAGCGTCACGGCGTGGGGCTCGCGGCCGACCACCTGGTAGGCCGTGTACCGCAGCAGCCCGTGGCTGGCGTTGCCCTTGGACGGCTCGGTCAGGTCGAGCTGCTGCTCGCGGCCGTCGAGCGTCCATCGGCCGCGCGCGACCCGGTTCGGCCAGGGCACGAGGGTGATGCCGCAGGCGGACGGCGGCACCTCGTCGGCACCGAACGTCTCGGTCAGGGCGATGCCGTCGACGGCCAGCGCGCGGATGCCCGCCGCCACCTGCGTGACCACACCCGTGACGCGGTGCCCGTCGTGCTCCAGGGCGAGGTCGTACTGTTCTCCGGTCGGGCTGCTCGTCGTCATCGTTCCAGTCTCGCTCTCGGGTGTCGGTGGCGTCCGGGATCGCTCGAGGCCCCGCGACGGGGGCCGGGGCTCAGGGACGCGAGGGGGCAGGGTCGCGAGGAGGCGCGTCGACCTCGCCCGCGCCTCCTGCGGTGACGACGGCGAGGCCGGCTCGACGCAGCTCGGCGACGGGCGCCTCGTCGGCCCCCGCCGTGATGAGCGCCTCGAAGGTGTCGAGCGGACCGATGACGCCGAGGTGGGCCTCGCCGAGCTTGCTGCCGTCGGCGACGATGTACGACCGGCGGGCGGTCTGGGTCATGAGGCGCTTGAGGTCGGTCTCGGGCAGGTTGACGTTCGTCACCCCGTGCAGGGCGTGGACGCCGGTGCAGCCGATGAACGCCAGGTCGGCCGTGACGCTCGCGAACACGCTCGTCGCCAGCGGGTTGACCAGAGAGTGCTGCAACGGCCGCAGGGTGCCGCCGGACACGATGACCGTGAACCGGGGCACGGCCTGCTCGAGCGCCAGCGCGATGGTGAGGCCGTTCGTCACGACCACGACGCCCTCGAGGTCGTGCCGTTCGAGCAGGGCCAGAGCGATCTGGGTGGTGGTCGTGCCGACGTCGAGCACGACGCAGTCGCCCGACCGCACGAGCGACGCGGCCTCGACCCCGATGGCCCGCTTGGCCTCGGTCGAGACCGAGCTCTCTTCTTCGAACGGTCGCTCGGCCGGGCGGTCGACGGACAGCGCCCCGCCGTGCACGCGCGAGAGGAGGCCGTCGGCCGCCAGGCTCTCGAGGTCGGTGCGGATCGTCACCTCGGACAGCCGGAACTCGCGCGCCAGCTCGGCCGTGCGGACGAAGCCGCGACGCCCGACGAGGTCGGCGATGCGGTCGCGGCGCCGCTCGCCCGGCAGCGCCGCCGGCTGCGGCACCGGGGGCGGGGTCGAGTTGCCGTTCACCCGGCTAGTTTCGTATGCTTTCACGTACTTTCGCAACTGCAAATCGTGGTCGCGAGTGCCCCGAACTGAAGGAGGCGCGATGTCGTCCATCACGAAACGCGCGACGGTCCTGTCCGACGGTCGCGAACTCATCTACTTCGACGACGCCGACACCACGCTCACGGCGGAGCGCCGCGTCGACGCGCGCACGCTCGATCCACGGCCCGACACGGCGACCATGCGACAGGACGTCCTCACCGGCGAGTGGGTCTCGATCGCCGCGTCGCGGCAGAACCGCGTGTTCCTGCCCCCGGCCGAGCTCGACCCGTTGGCGCCGGCCAGCGAGACCAACCCGTCCGAGATCCCCGACGTCTACGACGTCGCCGTGTTCGAGAACCGCTCGCCGTCGTTCGGGCCGCTGCTCGAGAGCGACGACGCTCCCGAGGGCCTCGACGACCTGACCCGCATCGGCCTCGAACGCACCCTGCGCAGCGTCGGCCGGTGCGAGGTCGTCTGCTTCAGCCCCGAGACCCACGGGTCGTTCGCCGACCTGAGCGAGTCACGCGCCCGCACCGTGGTCGAGGCCTGGGCCGACCGCACGGCCGCCCTGTCGGCGCTGCCCGGCATCCAGCAGGTGTTCCCCTTCGAGAACCGCGGCCAGGCCATCGGCGTCACCCTGCACCACCCGCACGGTCAGATCTACGCCTACCCCTACGTCACGCCGCGCACCACGCGGCTGCTCGACAGCATCGAGACCTACGGGCCGACCCTCTTCGCCGACCTGCTCGACCGCGAACGCTCCGGCCCCCGCGTCGTCCTCGCAGGCGAGCACTTCACGGCGTTCGTCCCGTTCGCCGCGCGATGGCCCATCGAGATCCACCTGCTGCCGCACCGTCACGCCCCCGACTTCGCGGCGCTGACCGACGACGAACGCGACGAGCTCGCGGTCATGTACCGGCGCCTCCTGCGCGGTGTCGACGGCCTGTACGACGACCCGACGCCCTACATCGCCGCCTGGCACCAGGCCCCGGTCGGCGTCGGACGCGACACCGTGCGCCTGATGCTGCAGATCACCTCGCCTCGCCGGGCCGAGAGCAAGTTGAAGTTCCTGGCAGGCTCCGAGGCGGCGATGGGAGCCTGGGTGGGCGACCTCGTCCCCGAGGTGCAGGCCGACCGAATCCGAGAGGCGATCGAGCGATCATGACCGACACCACCACTCCCCAGGGCTTCCGCGAGGTCTTCGACACCGAGGTCGCCGGACGCTGGTCCGCCCCGGGCCGCGTGAACCTCATCGGCGAGCACACCGACTACAACGACGGCTTCGTGCTGCCCTTCGCCATCGACCGACGCACCACCGTCACCGTCGGTCGGCGCGACGACCGCCTGCTGCGCGTGGCGTCGTCGTTCGAGGGCGGCGTGCACGAGGTGTCGCTCGACGACCTCGACCCGGCATCGATGTCGGGTTGGTCGGCGTACGCCCTCGGCATCGCCTGGGCGTTGTCGGTCGCACACGACCGCGCCGACTCACCCTCGTTCGCGGCCGCCGGGGGCGACCTGTCGACCATCGACCTGTCCGGCGTCCCCGGCCTCGACCTGTTCGTCGAGTCCGAGGTGCCGGTCGGCGCAGGGCTCTCGTCGTCCGCGGCGCTCGAGTGCTCGGTGGCCGTGGCCTTCGCCGAGCTCTGGTCGCTGGACGTCAACCGCTCGGCCCTGGCCGCGGTCGGGCAACTCGCCGAGAACGAGGTCGTCGGCGCACCGACGGGCATCATGGACCAGTCCGCGTCGCTGCTGGGTGAGGCCGACTCGGGCGTGTTCCTCGACTGCCGCAGCCTCGACGCCGACGTCGTCGACCTCGGCTTCGCCGCCGCCGGCCTCGAGGTGCTCGTCGTCGACACGCACGTCGAGCACGCCCACGCCACCGGCGGCTACGTCGAGCGTCGCGCGTCGTGCGAGAAGGGTGCCGCCGCCCTCGGCGTCGACTCCCTGCGCGACCTCGACGCCGACGACCTCGGTCGGGCCGAAGAGCTGCTCGACGACGAGACCTTCCGTCGCGTCCGTCACGTCGTCACCGAGAACCAGCGCGTACTCGACACCGTCCGCACGCTGCGCACCGACGGCCCGCAGGCGATCGGCCATCTGCTCGACGCCTCGCACGTGTCGATGCGCGACGACTTCGAGATCTCGGTCCCCGAGTTGGACCTCGCCGTCGCCACCGCCCAGGCGACCGGCGCCGTGGGTGCCCGCATGACGGGTGGCGGTTTCGGCGGGTCGGCCATCGCGCTCGTCCCCACCGAGGCCCGCGCCGACGTCGAAGCCGCGATCGTCGCCGCCTTCGCCGAGGCCGGCTACACGGCTCCGACCGTCTTCACGGTGCACGCCGCCGAGGGCGCCCGCCGCGACGCCTGACGCCGGGCTGCCCTGCCACGGGCACAGCGCCACGGCGTGGGTGCTGCGCCACGAGATGGGCATCGCGCCACGAGTTGGGCATCGCACCACGAGATGAGCACAGCGCCAGGGGAAAACCTGGTGCTGTGACCATCTTCTGGCGTGGTGGGGGCGGCGGCAGTGCTCCCCGCCACGAGGTCAATACGCCGCCACGTCATTGCGTGGCGGCGTGTCGAGTCCGTGGCGGGATGAGGGCACGACCCCGACTCAGCACCACGGGACGGCCAGCGCTCCACGAGGTGGGCACAGCACCACGAGATGAGCACAGCGCCAGGGGAAAACCTGGCGCTGTGCTCATCTCCGGGCGTGGTGCGGGCAGCGGCAGCACGCCCGGCAGGCCCTGGCGTCAGGGACGCTCGGCGGCCTCGACCACGTTCTTCAGCAGCATGGCCCGGGTCATCGGCCCGACCCCACCCGGAACGGGCGACTGGAAGCCCGCGACCGCGGCGACGGCCGGATCGACGTCTCCGCGCAGCTTGTACTTGCCCGTCTCCTCGTTCTGCACGCGGGTGATGCCCACGTCGATCACGGCGGCCCCGGGCTTCACCCAGTCCGGCTTGACCAGCCCCGCGACGCCCGCGGCGGCCACGACGATGTCGGCCCGGCGCACCTCGGCGGCGACGTCGACCGTCCGGGAGTGCGTCAGCGTCGCCGTCGCCTCGAGGCGGGTCAACAGCAGCCCGAGCGGCCGCCCGACCGTCAGCCCCTGGCCGATGATCGTGACGTGCGTCCCCGCGATCGGGATGTCGTAGGCGTGCAGCATCTCGACGATGCCGCGCGGCGTGCAGGGCAGGGGCGTGTCGATCGACCCCTTGCCGCCGGGCACGGCCAGCACGAGCTCGCCGAGGTTGACCGGGTGCAGGCCGTCGGCGTCCTTGGCCGGGTCCATGAGCTCGAGCATCGCCGTCGGGTCGATGCCGGCGGGCAACGGCAACTGGATGATGAACGCCGTGACCGCGGGGTCGGCGTTCATCGTCTCGATCGCCCGACGGATCTCGTCCTCGGTCGCCGTGTCGGGCAGGTCGATGCGGATCGACTCGATGCCGACCTCGGCGCAGTCACGGTGCTTGCCCGCGACGTAGGACAGCGAACCGGGGTTCGCCCCGACCAGGATCGTCCCGAGTCCCGGCGCGATGCCCCGGGCCTTGAGGGCGTCCACCCGGAGGCGCAGGTCGTCCTTGACGGCGGCGGCCAGAGCCGTGCCGTCGATCTTCACGGCGGACGAGTCGTCGCCGGGGACGAAACGGGCACGCTCGACGCCCACCGCACCCCGTGACGAGGCCTCGACCCCGACGCCCGCCGGAGTCCCGGCCGCGACGTCAGCGCTCACGCGTAGAGCGGGAACGCGTCGGTCAGCGCCTTGACGCGGGCCGCGAGGGCCTCGACGTCGGGCGAGGGCATCAGGGTGAGCGCGATGATGTCGGCGACCTCGGCGAACTCGTCATCCGAGAAGCCACGGGTGGCGAGGGCCGACGTGCCGATGCGCACGCCCGAGGTGACCATCGGCGGGCGGGGGTCCCACGGCACCGAGTTGCGGTTCACCGTGATGCCGACGTCGTGCAGCAGGTTCTCGGCCTGCTTGCCGTCGACCTCGCTGGCGCGCAGGTCGACGAGCACCAGGTGCACGTCGGTGCCACCGGTCAGCACGTCGACCCCGGCGGCCTTGGCGTCGTCGGCCGTGAGGCGGGCCGCGAGGGCCTGGGCGCCGCGGATGGTGCGCTCTTGACGGTCCTTGAACTCGGGCTCGGCGGCGAGCTTGAACGCCGTCGCCTTGGCCGCGATGACGTGCATCAGGGGGCCGCCCTGCTGGCCCGGGAACACGGCCGAGTTGAGCTTCTTGAACAGGGGCTCGTGGTTCGAGAGGATCACGCCCGAGCGGGGACCCGCGAGGGTCTTGTGCACCGTCGACGAGACCACGTGCGCGTGCGGCAGGGGCGACGGGTGCAGGCCCGCGGCCACGAGCCCGGCGAAGTGCGCCATGTCGACCCAGAGGTAGGCGCCCACCTCGTCGGCGATGGCGCGGAAGGCCGCGAAGTCGAGCTGACGGGGGTAGGCCGACCAGCCGGCGATGATGACCTTGGGCTGGTGCTCGATCGCCTGGCGACGGACGACGTCCATGTCGATCAGGTAGGTCTCGGGGTCGACCTCGTAGGCCACGGCCTTGTACATCTTGCCCGAGAAGTTGAGCTTCATGCCGTGGGTCAGGTGGCCGCCGTGCGACAGCTCGAGACCGAGGATCGTGTCGCCGATGTCGGCGATCGCGGCGAGCACGGCGGCGTTCGCCTGGGCACCCGAGTGCGGCTGGACGTTGGCGAACTCGGCGCCGAACAGCGACTTGGCGCGCTCGATGGCGAGGTTCTCGGCGACGTCGACGAACTCGCAACCGCCGTAGTAGCGACGACCCGGGTAGCCCTCGGCGTACTTGTTCGTCAGCACCGAGCCCTGCGACTCGAGCACGGCACGCGGCACGAAGTTCTCGGAGGCGATCATCTCGAGGTAGTCGCGCTGGCGCCCCAGCTCTTGCTCGAGGACGGCGGCGATCTCGGGGTCGACGACCGAGAGCGGCTGGTTGAAGGTCGACGGCTGGCGATCGGTCGACTCGGCGGACGAGGCGGCGGTCTGGGCGCTGGTCTGGTCGGAGATGGTCACGGAGGACTCCTTGGCACACGGGACGGACGGAGGTCGGATGTCGTGGCCCAGGCGTACGGCCACGCACGTGTGTCAGTCGCTCCCCGATGGTGACCATCTGAACGCCAGTCGCGACCCGCACAGCATAACAAGACGACCCCTGACGGGGAACCCGCTCGGCGACCGTGTGACACCCTGGACGGGTGAGCCCCACCCTCGACGACACCCGCACGGGAACGGAGGCCGACCAGCGCCTCCTGACCTCGCCCGACACCCCCTGGGTGACGCTCGTCTGGGACGACCCGGTCAACCTGATGACCTACGTCACGCACGTCTTCGAGACCTACTTCGGCTTCGGCCGGGCCGAGGCGAAGCGCCTGATGATGCGGGTCCACACCGAGGGTCGTGCGGTCGTCGCCACGGGCAACCGCGAAGCGATGGAGCGGCACGTCGAGGCGATGCACGACTACGGCCTGTGGGCGACCCTCTCGAAGGAGGACGAGGCGTGACGCTGGTGCCGTTCGTCCGCCCCCGGGGCGGCGACGAGATCCGCGTGCGGCTCGACGCCGACGAGCGGGGCCTGCTCACCGACCTGGTCGGTCAACTGCTGTCGCTGCTCGAGAACGGTGACGAGGGCGATCCGGCCCTGGCGCGCCTCCTGCCGGCGGCGTACCGCGACGACGCCGAGGCGGCCGCCGAGTTCCGGCGGTTCACGGCCGACGACCTGACCCGGCGCAAGGTCGAGAACGGCCGGGCGGTGCTGGCGACGCTCGGCGAAGCGGGGTCGACGCTCGACCGTGCCGCCCAGCAGTCGTGGCTGCGCACCCTCAACGACCTTCGCCTGACCCTCGGCGAGCGCCTGGGGGTCACGGGTGACGGCCTCCCCGAGGGCGGTGACCGTCAGCTGCAGGCGATGGGCCACGTCTTCGACTGGCTGGGCTACCTGCAGGAGGCGCTGCTGCGGTCCCTGCACAAGGGCTGACCCAGCGCCCGAACCCGGCGCACCGACCCGGCGCCACACGCCCGGCGCCCCAGTCCGGCGCCACGCGCCCGGCGCCCCGCAGGGCGAGGGCCGCGACCCGGCGATCAGCAGACCCGTGGGGCGAGGTCTAGCGGTTCTCCTTCGGGAACACGACCCAGAGCACGAGGTACACGAGCACCTGGGGCCCCGGGAGGATGATCGACAGCACGAAGATCAGGCGCACCAGGAAGGCGCTGATGCCGAAGCGGTTCGCGAGGGCGGCGCAGACTCCGGCGATGATCTTGCCGCGGCGGGGACGAGTGAGGGAGGCCATGCCCCCGAGCATGCCAGCCCCGCCTGGAGGGCGCCAGGGCCGCCTCGCGGGCCGGCGCCCGGTACGCGAGAATGACCGGATGAGCGCTTCACTCGTGGCCAAGGGCCTGGCCGGCGGCCACGGGCACCGCACCCTCTTCGACGACCTCGACCTGACCGTCGCCCCGGGTGACGTCGTGGGGGTGGTGGGCGTGAACGGGGCCGGCAAGTCGACGTTGCTGCGCCTCCTGGCGGGGGTCGACGAGCCGCAGGCCGGCACGATCACCCTCAACCCCGGCGACGCCTTCGTCGGCTGGCTGCCGCAGGAGCACGAGCGCGTGCCCGGAGAGACCGTCGCCGACTACATCGGCCGCCGCACGGGCAGCACGCAGGCCACCGCCGAGATGGACGCCGCCGCCGCCGCCCTCGGCGACCCCGACCCGGCGCCCCGAGCCGACGGCCTCGAACCGGCCGACGTCTACTCGACCGCCCTCGACCGGTGGCTCGCCAGCGGCGCCGCCGACCTCGACGACCGCCTGCCGCAGGTGCTCGCCGACCTCGGCCTCGACCGTGACGGCGACGGAGCCGTCGGCCCCGACAGCCCGATGACCGGCCTCAGCGGAGGCCAGGCCGCCCGCGTCGGCCTCGCCGCCCTGCTCCTCAGCCGCTTCGACGTCGCGCTGCTCGACGAGCCCACGAACGACCTCGACCTCGACGGCCTCGAACGACTCGAGCGCTTCGTGCAGGGGCAGCGGGGCGGCATCGTCCTCGTCAGCCACGACCGCGAGTTCCTCGCCCGATGCGTGACGAAGGTGCTCGAGCTCGACCTCGCGCAGTCGTCGAACCGCGTCTTCGGCGGCGGCTACGACGCCTACCTCGACGAGCGCGAGACGGCCCGCCGTCACGCCCGCGAGGCCTACGACGAGTTCGCCGAGAAGAAGGCCGACCTCGTCGGCCGCGCCCGCACGCAGCGCGAGTGGTCGAGCCAGGGCGTCCGCAACGCGATGAAGAAGGCCCCCGACAACGACAAGATCCGTCGCAAGGCCTCGGCCGAGTCGAGCGAGAAGCAGGCCCAGAAGGTCCGCCAGATGGAGAGCCGCATCGCCCGCCTCGACGAGGTCGACGAGCCCCGCAAAGAGTGGCAGCTCGAGTTCACGATCGGCGCCGCACCCCGGTCGAGCTCGGTCGTCTCGACCCTGAGCGGTGCAGTGTTCCGCCAGGGCGACCCCGCGACGGGCGAGTTCGTGCTCGGTCCGGTGTCGCTGCAGGTGGACGGCGGCGACCGCATCGGCATCACCGGCCCGAACGGCGCCGGCAAGTCGACCCTGCTGCGCGGCCTGCTCGGCCGCCAGGCCCCCAGCGAAGGAGGCGCGAGTCGCGGAGCCAGCATCGCCGTCGGCGAGATCGACCAGGCCAGGGCACTCCTGGCCGGCGACGTGCCGTTGGCCGACGCGTTCGAGGCGCTCGTGCCGGACTGGCCCCAGGCCGAGGTGCGGACGTTGCTCGCCAAGTTCGGGCTCAAGGCCGACCACGTCTCGCGTCCGGTCGACGAGCTCTCGCCCGGCGAGCGCACCCGCGCCGGCCTCGCCCTGCTGCAGGCCCGAGGCGTCAACGTGCTCGTGCTCGACGAGCCCACGAACCACCTCGACCTCGCCGCCATCGAGCAGCTCGAGCAGGCCCTCGAGTCGTACGACGGCACGCTGCTGCTCGTCACGCACGACCGGCGCATGCTCGAGACGGTCCGGCTCGATCGCCACTGGAGGGTCGAGGGCGGCACCGTCACCGAGTCGTGAGGGCGCCGACGCCGTCGCCGGTGAACGACCCCCGCGCCCCTCGACTACCGTCGTCGTCATGACCCGAACCACCCGACTGGTCGCGGTCGCCGCTGCCCTCGCCCTGCTCACGGGCTGCACGGCGGCCCCGACCGACCCGAGCGAGCCCACGGGCGGCGCCTCCACGGACGGGACCTCCTCTCCCCAGCCGACCCGCGCCTCCTCGGAGCTCGCCGACTGGGCGACCGCCCTCGACGCCCGCGACGACTACTCCGCCCGCTGGGTCGCCGTCGGCGACTCGATCTCCGAGGGCATGGGCGCCTCGACCGTGGACTCCCGGTGGATCGACCTGACCCTCGACGGCCTGCGCGAGCGCTACCCGACCGACGACGTGCCGGGCGGGGTCGGCTACCGGCCGGCCGCGTTCGCCGTCGCTCCCCCGGCCTCGACCTGGGCCCGCTGGGCCTCGAGCAGCGAGGGATCGGTGTCGGCGTCGTCCCGCACCGCCGACCTCGGCTACCGCGCGGTCACCCTCGGTGCCGGCGCGACCACCACGTACCCGTTCACGGGCACCGACCTCGACCTCTGGTGGTCGAGCGGACGCGGCACCTTCGACTACGCCGTCGACGACGGCGAGGCGGTCGAGGTCGACACCCGCGACTCCATGGCCACCAGCGGGATCACGTCCGTGACCGGGCTCGACGCGGGCGCACACACCGTGACGATCCACGCGCAGACGCCGGTCGACCTCGAGGGTCTGACCGCCTTCGACGGCGATCGCGACCGCGGCATCACGCTCTTCGACTCGTCCCGCTCCGGCGCCACGGCCCGCACCTTCACGGCCGACCTGCCCGGGTTCCTCGACTCGATCGCCGCGACCAAGCCCGACCTGGTCACGATCACGCTCGGCGCCAACGACGCGTTCAGCCGTACGCCGGACCAGTTCGAGGACGACTACCGCACCCTGATCGACGGCCTGCAGAGCCTCGACGACCCGCCGTCGGTCCTGTTGATGGGCGAGTTCGTGCCGGGCACGAACCTCACCGAGGGGCTGGCCGGCGACGCCGCCGAGTACGACGCCGTCGTGCAGCGCCTCGCGGCCGAGACCGGCAGCGCCTACGTCGACCTCGCCGACGCCCTGCCCGCCGACGGGATCGCCTCGCTGCTCTCGGCCGACGGGGTGCACCCGAACGACGCCGGACAACGCGTCATCGCCGACTTCGTGCTCGAGAAGCTCAGCGTCGACTGAGCGACCCGTCGAGTGGTCCCGAATCGTGGTTCGGCCCGCACGCGAGGACGTTTCCGAACCGCTCGACCGACGTGTCGAGCGGGACGAGGAGGCGCGGGCACGTCACGAGGACGGACGCCCGCCGCGGCGCAGCTCAGTCGAACAGGCCGTAGGCGGCGTCGAGCGTCTCGTCGGTGCTGAGCGGGGCGTCGTCACCCGCACCGGTCGCCGTGACGGCGACCAGGCCGTGAGGCGAGAGGACCGTGCTGGCCGAGGCCGTGATGCCCTGCTGCGTCACCGACTGCGAGAAGGCCTGGCCGCCGAACGCCTGGACGCGCGAGTCGTCGACGGTCTCGACGCCCTCGGTGCCCTCGATCTGCGAGGTCTGGGCGCTGATGTCGTCGGCGCTGAACTCCTGGCGCTGGGCGAGGACGACGATCGCCGTCACGTCGGCGGCGTCGGTCGCCTCGGTGGTCGGGGTGGCCCACTGGCAGTTCGCCTGGTCACCCGAGAACGTGCTGTCATCGCGCAGCTCGAGGCCGTCGACGACGCCGCCGAGTGCCGAGCCGACGTCGTCGCAGCTGGCGAGGTCGTCGAAGGTGCCCTCCGTCGAGTCGGCCGAGGACCCGCCGGAACCGGCCTCGTCACCGTCACCCGCGCCTCCTGAGGTGCAGCCGGCGAGCAGCAGGCCGAGGGCGAGCACGCCCATGGTGGTGGCCGTCACGGCCGTTCTGCGCATGGTCGTGGTCATCGGGGGCTCCCTCGTGATCTGCCTCGGGCTCGCTGTGCCCGGTGCTCCCGTCACCCTAACGAGGGGCACCTCCGAGGACGCACCGTCGCCGCGTCGTCGAACCACCCCGGAGGCTGGTTCGACGACGCGACGGTGGTGCGACCTCCGGCGGCGTCGGTCGCCGCGGCTCACCAGGTCGTGCGGGTGCGCTCCTGCTCGACGACGGCCTCGCGGTCGGCGAGCCCGCGGAGCCCG
The DNA here is from genome assembly GCF_001421165.1 of Frigoribacterium sp. Leaf8. Taxonomy (GTDB): domain Bacteria; phylum Actinomycetota; class Actinomycetes; order Actinomycetales; family Microbacteriaceae; genus Frigoribacterium. The sequence goes on from NZ_LMKB01000001.1 coordinate 141,869, forward strand.
GCGAACTGCTGCCCCATGCGCGGATTGCCCGAGAGCACCGGCTCGACGCGGTCGAGGAACGCCCAGTAGCCGGCGGTCACCGGGCAGGCGTCCTCGCCGAGCCGCTTCTTCGGGTCGAAGCGGCACGAGCCGCAGTGGTCGGTCATGCGGTTGATGTAGGCACCACCCGACGCGTACGGCTTGGTCGCCACGACGCCGCCGTCGGCGTGCTGCGACATGCCCACGACGTTGGCCGGCATCACCCAGGGCGTGCCGTCGACGTACATGTCGACGAACCACTGGTTGAGTGCCGCCGGGTCGACCCCGCGTTGCAGGGCCCAGTTGCCGAGGATCATCAGCCGCTGGATGTGGTGGTTCCAGCCGTGCCGCCGCAGGCCGTCGAGCGTCTCGCTGAGGCACTCGGCCTCGACGGCCTCGACGTCGAGGCCGGCGAACACCTCGGGCAGGGGGTTCGTGGCCCCGAGCGCGTTGCTCGTCGTCGCGAAGTCCTCGCCGAGGTGCCAGTAGAGGTGCCAGACCCAGTCACGCCAGCCGACGATCTGCCGGGTGAACCCCTCGACGCTCCGCAAGGGGGCGTCTCCGGCCTGGTACGACGCGACGGCGGCCTCGACGACCTCGCGCGGGTCGAGCAACCCGAGGTTCATGGGGGCGCTGAGCAGGGAGTGCGCCATCGTCCAGTCGCCCGACAGCGTGGCGTCCTCGAACGGGCCGAAGTCGGGCAGCCGCACCTCGACGAAGTCCGCCAGCGCGGCCGTCGCCTCGGCCCGGGTCGCCGCGAACCGTCGGGGCGCGTCGTCGCCGACGAGCCGGACGACCCCGTCACGCTCCCAGCGCTCGAGGTCGGCCCGCACCTCGGCGTCGATGTCGTCCTCCTCGGGCCACTCCTGCGGCGGCAGGCCGAGAGTGGCCGCGCCCTTCGGTGGCTTCTCGCGGTTGTCGTGGTCGTAGTTCCACTGGCCTCCGACGGGCTGCGGGCCCTCCATCAGCAGTCCGGTGCGCTGGCGCACCGCCCGGTACCAGTCCTCCATCAGGAGGCGCGGTGCCGGTCGACCGCCGGACGCGCCGGTCGGTCGACCCGCGCCTCCTCGACGGGCGTCGTCGGCGTCCGCCGTCGCGCCTGCGGACCGGCCCGGACCGCGCCCGCCCTGGCGACCCGCGGCCCACTCGGCGAACTCGGCCTCGCTCGAGACGAAGCCGCGGCTCGGCAGCACCTCGGCTCCCACCGACCGCACGAGACGGCGCGCCCGGTACGAGGTGGGGTCGACCACCTGCAGGTCGTCCCGCCCCTCGAGGGCCTCGGAGTAGTGCTCGACCTGCCGGAAGTCGACACGGTCGCCGAGCTCGGCCGCCCGGTGCCGGATCGCCGACAGGATCAGCTGCAGCTTGGCGCGGTGCAGGGTGCGGCCCCGCCACGACGACCGGCTCTCGATCAGCAGCATCGGGTCGCCGTCGTCGAAGTGCGGGCCGAGCTGGTCGAGGAAGATCCACCGGGTGCGCTGCATGCCCCGACAGTAGACGTGGGCACTCAGCGGGTTGCCAGCATGTTCACCGTGACGAACGGGGCGGGCGCGGCGTCTCATTGACGTGCAGCCCGGGTCGCCCCGGTTCACCCGGATCGCCCCGGTTCGCCCGGACACGCCCGCTCGCACGACGACCACCGCACGACCATCCGCACGACTCCCCCAGCCGAAAGAGGACCCGAGATGTCGAACACCGCCGCTCCCACCCCCGCCACCCTGACCAGCAGCTCGCGCGTCGACGGCGCCGCGCGCGTGGACGGTGCCTCGACCGTGTCGTCGGACGCCGCGGGCACCACGCAGATCGCCGACGGCGTCGTCGCCAAGGTCGCGGGCATCGCCGCCCGTCAGGTGCCCGGCGTCCACTCGATCGGTGGCGGCGCGTCGCGTGCCGTGGGCGCGCTGCGCACCGCCGTCGGCCAGCAGGACCACGGCCAGGGCGTCAAGGTCGAGGTCGGCGAGACCCAGGCCGCCGCCGACCTCAGCATCGTCGTCGACTACCCGCTGTCGGTGCAGCAGGTGGCGGACGACGTCCGCCAGGCCGTCGCCGACGCCATCACCCAGCTCGTCGGGCTCGAGGTCGTCGAGATCAACATCGAGGTCAGCGACATCTTCATCGCCGGACAGGACGACGACTCGGACGGCACGAACGACTCGCAGCGGGTTCAGTAGACAGCGAGTTCACTGGTACCCGCGGCGGTCGTCCCGACACGATCGTCCCCGCAGCACCGCGGGCCGCACCCCACCGAGCCGACCGGCTCGACCGCACGACCCGTGCACCATCGCCCCAGGAGGCACCCCATGGCATCACTGCTCCGACGCTTCGCCCCGCTCATCGTGGGCTTCGTCATCAAGAAGATCATGAACAAGCGCGGCGGCGGCAACGGCCAGGCCGGCGGCTACCAGCAGCCCGGTCGTCGTCGCTGACCGAACCGCACCATCCGCACCGCCTCGGACGCAGGAGGCGCGACTCACGCGAGTCGCGCCTCCTGCGTCTTTCGTCGTCCCGGCAGCGCCGCTCAGGCGGCGGGGCGGGCCGACCGACGGGCGAGCAGACGGTCGCTCGCCAGCACGGCGACGAGCACCACCGCGGCGACCACGATGTAGAGGACGGGCAGCGAGTCGAGCCCGGACCCGTCGAGCACGAGGGCACCGATCAGTGCTCCCCCGCCGATGCCGGCGTTGAAGCCGGTCGTGTAGAAGGCGCTCGCGAGGTCGCGCATCCGCTCGGGGGCGACCTGCAGCATCCGGGTCTGGAACAGCGGCGGCAGCGCTCCGAACGTCACGCCCCACAGCACGAAGGCCACCAGCGACGGCACGAGCATGCCCTCGAAGACGAGCATGCCGCTCACGGCCAGTCCGACCACGGCCACGCCGATCGGGATGCTCACCCGCGGTCGCGCCCCGAGGAACCACCCGACCATGCCGAGCCCCACGGCCCCGGCGACGCCGAACGCGAAGAGCCACGCGGCCAGGCCCTGCTCGGGCACCCCGGTCGAGCGCACGAGGTACGGCGTGATGTAGGTGAAGAACGAGTAGTGGCCGATCATGAAGACCGCCGTGATCACGCAGCTCAGGACGACGCCGAGCACGCTCGGCCTCGGCAGCGAGCGACGGCGACGGACGGCCCCCGCAGGAGGCGCGGTGCCGTCGACCAGCGTCGGGACCGCGTCGGTCACCGGCTCCGGCACCGACTCGTGCGCCGTGCCCCGACCGACCGGCGGCAGGAACTTGTAGACGAAGACCGCACCGAGCGCCATGAGCCCGGCGAGGATGCCGAACGCCTCACGCCAGCCGAGGGCCTGGCCGAGCGCGGTGCCGAGCGGGACGCCCAGCACGAACGCGAGGGTGCCCCCGCTCATCGCGACGGCGAGCGCGCGGCCGACCTGGGCCCGGGGCACGAGGTGACCGGCGTAGGCGCCGCCGATGGCCCAGAACATGCCGTGGGCGAGACCGCCGAGCACGCGGCTGGCGAGCACGAGCTCGTAGGTCGGTGCGATCGCGGTGAGCCCGGCGCTGATCGCGAGGACGACGATCAGGCCGACCACGATCAGGTGGCGGGGCAGGCGACGGGTGAGGTGGGTGAGGCCGGTGCTGGTGAGCACGACCGTGAAGGCGAAGACGCTGACGAGCAGGCCGATGCTCGACTCGGTGACGCCGAGGTCGGCGCTCATCTCGGGCAGCAGACCGGTCGGCAGCATCTCGCCCGAGATCGAGAGGAACGTGGCGACGGCGATGGCGATCAGGCCGGCCCACGGGAAGCGGGCGAACGGGGTGGACGACGGCGCGGTGGGGCGCGGGGGTGCGAGTGTCATGGAACCTGGGGTGGTCGGCGGGCGCCGTTCTCTCGACCCGATGGTGGCCACGGGCCGGCTGATCGTGACGATCTGCCGGCGGCACGGCCTTCGCGGCGGGTGCCGTTCGTGACCGTGGGTGACTCGGGGAGGATGGTGATCCCGACTGCGCGCTGTCGTGCACGCCCGGGGCCGGGAGTACCGCCCGACCGAGGTCGAGCCTACCCGCTCGTGCCCGGCCTGGCCAGGGGCCCGGCGTGCGACGGCGCACCGCGTTTCGTGCACTGCACCTCGACTAGTCGCGGTGCAGTGCACGAAACGCGGTGCAGTGGGGTCAGGAGGCGCGGTGCGGGTCGGGGTGGCGGTCACGCGCGCGGTCGCGGGCGCGGTCGCGGTCCAGGAAGCGGGCGCTCGGCGGCTGGGTCTCGCGAGCCAGCATGAACACGACGACGATCTGCAGGAACGGGATGAGCGCCCCGAGCCAGAACCAGCCCCACCCCCAGGCCCGGGCGGCGTGCAGGCGACGGATGGTGAGCGTCGCCATGGGGACGAAGGTCATCAGGCACCAGAGACCCCAGACGAGGGCGACCCAGGTCGTGCCGCCCCAGGCCGGACCCGCGGGGCCGAACGGGCCGAGCGAGAACTGTCCGATCTGGAGGGACGCGCCCTGGCCCAGGCTGGTGCCCGGGCCCGCACCGGCCGGGCGGCCGAGGACGACGACCGGCCAGGGCGCGAAGAGCGACGAGCCGTAAGCGCCGATCGACCACGAGGCCACGCTCGCACCGCGCACCAGCGACCCGACGCCGACGTTGAGCACGAGGGCGAGGACGGTCTGGAAGAGCCAGATCCACCAGAACTCGGCCCGGCCCGCGCGGGCGTGCACCACGTAGGCGTTGCCGACGAACCGCCGGAGAGCCTGCACCGGGGTCGCGCCGGGCAGGGGCTGACGGTCGACCTCGAACCACGAACCCCTCGTCGTGCCTGCCGCCGTGCCCTCGCTCATCGGGACGACGATACGGGGACCGTGCCCGCGACTCCATCCCCCACGCGAGCGAGATGTCCCCTCCCGCAGCGTCGCACCGCGTCTCGTGCAGGGCACCTCGACTCGTCGGGGTGTGCTGCACGAAAGGCGGCGCCCGAGGTCAGGAGGCGCGGGTGCGGTCCGCGGCGGAGGGACCGACGGCTGCCTCCCCGGGAACGCACACCGCGCCTCCCGCGTTGACTGTCAGCATGAGCGCCGCGACCCCCGACCCGAAGACCTGCCGATCGTGCGGGCGCACCATCGAGTGGCGCAAGAAGTGGGCGTCGAACTGGGACGAGGTCGCGTACTGCAGCGACGCGTGCCGCACGCGCAAGGTGACGGCGCAGGACCGCGAGCTCGAGCAGCGCATCCGCGACCTCCTGGCGGCCCGGGCGGCCACGTCGACGATCTGCCCCTCGGACGTCGCGCGGTCGCTGCACCCCGACGACGAGGACGCCTGGCGCGGATTGATGGAGCCCGTCCGTCGCGCGGCCCGACGACTGGTCGCCGCGGGCGAGGTCGACATCACGCAGGGCGGGTCGGTGGTCGACCCGTCCACGGCGAAGGGCCCGATCCGCATCCGCCGGCACCGGTCCTGAGCCGGGCGCCGACACGACGCGCGGGGCGAGCGGGCTGCCAGGGACGCTGAGGACGATCGGGGCGACCGATCGGGATCAGACGGGTTGCAAGGCCGACCAGGGCTCGACGGGCAGGTCGACTCCGACCGCGTCGCCGGGTCGCACCTCTCCCCCGGCGAGCACGACGCCCATGACGCCCGCCTTGCGGACGAGCTCGCCGGCCTCGTCGCGTCCGACGACCGCCTTCAGCAGGCCCGACTCGAAGCGGTCGATCTGCAGGCACGGATTGCGGAGTCCGGTGATCTCGACCCGCGCCTCCTGACCGAGGGTGAGCACGGTGCCGACGGGCAGACCGAGCAGGTCGACCCCGTGGGTGGTGACGTTCTCGCCGAGGTCGCCCGGCCCGACGTCGTAGCCGTGGTCGGCCAGGTCGGCGAAGAGCTCGGCGTGCATCAGGTGCACCTGCCGCAGGTTGGGCTGACTCGGGTCGCGCGCCACGCGGGAGCGGTGCTGCACCGTGGGCCCGAGGTGGGCGTCACCCTCGACGCCGAGGCCGGCGAGCAGGGTGACCCGCTCCACGGGCGGCTTGCTGAAGCGGTGGACGTCGTCGACGTTGACCGAGAGGACGGAGGCGCGGGTCATGTCGTCAGTCTGCCCGCGTCGGCCGCCGGGGTCGAGGGTGGTGCTGCGCGGGGCCGGGCTCGGCAGCGGTCGGGCTGGGCGGCGGTCGGGCTGGCCCGGGTGGGTCGCACCGCCGAATGGACGTCGCACCGTCGACATGGGCGGTGCGATGTTCAGTCGGCGGTGCGACAGCGGTGGCCCGGGCGGCGGTGCGACAGCGGCTCGCCGGGCGATGGTGCCGGCCGGGGCACGGGTCAGCGGCGGACGTCGTGCAGGTGGTGCACGGGGTCGTGCACGAAGTAGCGCGCGAGCGAGTCGACCGTGAAGGCCGAGCCGTCGCTGCGGAGGCCGGTGCGACCGAGCCGGTCGTCGGGCACCGCCTCGAACGCGTCGGCGACGACGGCCGCGGCGGCCACGAGTTCGTCGGCCACCACCGGAGGTTGCTGGGAGGCGTAGTCGTCGTCGAGCGCGGTGGCGTCCTGGTCCCAGTTCGCGAAGGTCGGCGCGTCCTCGGCGAGCATCAGCCGGAGGCGCGTGTCGAAGACCCGGAACACGTCGCGCACGTGCGCCCCGTACTCGAGGGTCGACCACGTGGCGTCGTCGGGCCGGGTGCGGGCGTCGGGCCGGGCGAGCTCGGCGGGCCAGGCGGCGGCGTTCTCGCGGACGAGGCGCGGCACGTCGCGGAACGCGACCTCGGCGGGGTCGAAGCCGCAGTCGTCGCAGGGGCGTTCGAGCACCCAGGTCCAGTTCTTCGTGTCGGGCGTGATCGGCATGGGACCGACGCTAGGACGCGCGACCCGACACCCGCCATCGAGATCCTGCCGACGTCGGTGCCCCCGGCGCCAACCGCGACCACGCGAGGCACCCGGTTTCGAACCGTGCACCCGGTTGCTACCGGGTGCACGGTTCGAAACCGGGTTCATGGCGGGGCGAGGCGCGGCGGGAGCGCCGGGACAGGGCGGGACGGGGCGCGGCGGGACAGGGGCTCGGGCGATCCGTGCCGCCCGACCGACATCCGCCTCCGGGATGACGTCGGCTCCGCGACCCGCCGCTACCGTCGACCCATGACGAACACTCAGCACGAGGGCCGACTCGCGGGGGCGGCGGCGAGCCTGCGACGGCGGGTCGACCGCCGCGAGGTGGCGTGGGTCGTCGGCACCACCGCGGCCCTGTTCGTCGCGGGCGCGGCGCTCGTCGGCCTGACGGCCTCGGCCGGCCGGGTGGTCGCGTCGCTGCTCGAGTTGCCGGGCGCGCTCGCGCAGGCCGCACTCGTGCCGTTCGTGGTGTGGGCCGTCCTCGTCGTCCTCGTCGCGTGGCGGTGGTCCGAGGCGCCGGTGTCACGCCGGGCCTGGCACTACGTCGCCGCGGCGGCCGTGGCACGGGCCGGCGTCGAGCTCACCGTCGGGTCGGGCGTCACGTCGGGCCTCCGGGCGGGCTTCTCCCTCTACACGGTGCCCACCGTCGTCTTCGTCAGCCTGCCGTTCGTCGCGACCGTCGGCCTGGCGTCGTTCGTCGTCCTCGCCGCGCGGTCGGGTCGGGGCGGCCGCGACGCCTCGGCGCACGACGGAGCACGTCCGGCCGAGCACGCACCCGTCGACGTCCCCGTCGACGCCCCCGCGGCCCGGGCGGACCGGGCGCCCCGCCCGCCCCGTCACCTCATGCACCGCGTCGCCGTGATCGTCGAGGCGCTCGCCCTCGCGGCGGGCGTCCTGCTCACGCTCTCGCTGGCCGGGCAGTGGTTCTCGGCCGAGTTCAGCCTCTTCGGCACCCCCGTGACCGTCAGCCAGGAGGCCGCGGACAGCTGGCTCCGGACCCTCGTCGCCTGCCTCGCGTGCCTCGTCGTGACGCTGTTCGCCGCGATCACCGCCGGGCATCGAGGTGTCGTCGTGGCGGCCGTCGTCGTCGCCGGGCTGGTCGTGATCGGTGCCGTCGGGGCACCCGTCCCCGGGGACCGGTGGGAGTCCCCCACCCCCCGTCAGGAACCCCTGCCCGCGAACTACACCCCGTGCTTCAGCGGCAGCGGGAAGTGCAACTGACCCTCGGGGACGGCGAAGGTCAGGCGGGCGCGTCGACGTCGGCGCCGTCCCAGAGGTCGGAGCAGTCGACCGGCTCGGCGGCGTGCGCCCTGAGGTAGGGGCCCGCCCCGCGATCCCCGGTGAGGGACGCCGCGAGGGCCGACCAGTGGGACCGACCGACCACGACGGGGTGACCCGGGCGTCCGTGGAAGACGGACTGCCGCAGCGCAGCCGGGCCCAGGGGCACGTCGGCGGCCGGGGACGACAGCAGCCGCGCGACCGCGGACGACGGCAGACCCGGGTAGTCCACCAGCGTGATGAGGGCGAGCCGCGCCTCCTCGGGGTCGAGGGCGGCGAGCGCCTCCAGCCCGACGCGCAGTGACGTCGCGAGGCCGTCGGCCCAGTCGTCCGCGACGACGACCGCCACCCTCGCCCGACCGTCGACCGGCGGGAGGCGCGGGTCGGCGTGCGGCGCGTCCGTCGCCCCGCCCGGCACCGGTGTCTCGACCGTCAGGAGGCGCGGGTCGGCGGCCAGCAGCGCCCGCGCCTCGGTCGCGCCCGCCCCGAGCACGACGACGACGCGGTCACAGCCCCCGTCGAGCAGCGTCGTCACGGCGCGGGTCAGCCACGGCCCGCGCTCGTCGACCACGAGCGCCTTGGGACGGCCAATGCGCGTCCCGGCGCCGGCCGCGAGCAGCAGGCCGACGGACGTCGAGGAGTCGTCACCGGGCACGAGGTCAGGCTAGCCAACCCCGGAGAGCACCTCGCGCCGGCCGGCGACGTCCGACGTCGCGGTAGGTCGCGGTAGGTCGCGGGGCCGAGGCCGTGACACCATCGAGACCTGGCACCACCAGAGACCACCCGCTCGCCCGTCGCACCCGAGGAGCCCCGTGTTCGAGATCGCCGACCGCCTGCTGGCGCGACTCGACGCCGGCGAGCGCCTCGCCGTCGCGACGGCCGTGTCGGTCGTGGGCAGTGCACCCCGGACGGTCGGCACGTCGATGGCCGTCACCGTCGACGGCACCGTGATCGGCAGCATCTCGGGCGGCTGCGTCGAGGGCGCGGTCTACGAGATCTGCACGCAGGTGCTCGACGACGGCACGCCGCAGCTCGAGACGTTCGGGTTCAGCGACGAGACGGCGTTCGAGGTCGGGCTCAGCTGCGGCGGGCGCATCGAGGTGCTCGCCCGGCTCGTCACCCCGGACGACGCCGAGACGATCGCCGCCCTCCGCGATGCCGCCGCCGGGCGTGAGGCGTCGGCGCATGTCGTGCTCGGCCCGGTCCGCACCGGCGAGGTCGTGCCGACCGTCGACGACTGCGAGGGTCTGCGGGTCTTCAGCGAGCGCTCGGTGCCGCCGCCGCGCCTCCTCGTCTTCGGGGCGGTCGAGTTCGCCGTCGCCCTCTGCAACGCCGGGGCGGTGCTGGGCTACCGCGTGACGGTGTGCGACCCGCGTCCGGTCTTCCTGACCCGCGAGCGTTTCCCGTCGGCCGACGAGGTCGTCGTCGAGTGGCCGCCGAACTACCTGGCGCGCACCGGGGTCGACGAGCGCACCGTGATCGCGGTGCTGTCGCACGACGAACGGTTCGACGCCGACCTGGTCGAGGCGGCGCTGGCGTCCCCGGCGGCGTACGTCGGGGCCATGGGATCACGGGTCACGCACGACCGACGCGTCTCCGCCCTGGCCGATCGCGGAGTCGGGCCGGCGGCGCTCGGCCGACTGCACTCCCCCATCGGGCTCGACCTCGGGGCGAGCACGCCCGAGGAGACGGCCGTGTCGATCCTGGCCGAGGTGCTCGCCGTGCGGTCGGGCGCCTCGCGGGCTCCGCTGCGCGACCGTGACGGCAGCATCCACCTGATCAGCTGAGGCGCGAGACCCCAGGGTTCCGCCGAGGCGCCCGTGCGCGCAGAGGGTCTCGGCGAGCCCGTGGTGCGTCGGCGTCAGCCGGCCCCGCCCGGGCGGACCTTGGCGGTGTCGGCGACGTCGATGCGGGTGACGCCGTCGCCGCGCTCCTCGGTCGTGATGCGCGGGGCGGCGTCCGACTCGTCCGACTTCGGGGCACGGGTCAGCTGGTCGTGCCGCTTCTCGTCGTCGGTCATGCCGGTCGGGTCGTGGTCGACCTCGTGCCCCGGGCTGGTGTCGCGGCCGGCGCCGTCGGGACCGGGGGCCTGCGTGTCGTCGCTCATGCGGTCGACCGTACCCGCGCCTCCTCGGGTCCTGGCGCACGAGACCCCAGGAACCCGCCCAGACCCTCACGTGGGTCGATGGGGTCTGAGCGGGTTCCTGGGCCTCGGCGCCGGGCTAGCGGGTGAGGACGGCGAAGCCGCCAGGCTTGACCAGCACGACGCTGCGGCCCTGCACGTCGCGCTGCTGCACGAGGCGGCCCTGCGCGTCGTACGACGACGCCGACGTCCGACTGCCCCGCACGCCGACCGGGGTCGGCAACGGCAGCCGCGAGGTCGACGACAGCAGCTCGGTCGTCGTCGGGCGACCGTCGGCCGCCGTCCCGGCGAGCACGAGCCGCTGGACGAGCGGCCGCACGATCAGGCCGTCGACCACGGTCGCGTCGCGGCCGGCGGTCACGGTGATCGCCGTCGCTCCGGCACCGATCGGCACCGGCAGCGTCTGGGGCAGCAGAGCCCCGGAGGCGGCGGTCACGCCCTGCGCCCCGGCCTGCGTCGTCAGCGTCCCCAGGGGCACGCGTCCCGCCTTCCAGACCGACGTCGACCGCACTCCCTCGGCGGCGAGCAGGACCGGCTCGACGTGCCGCAACCCGGAGCCCGCGGGCACCGTGATCGTCGCGCTCTGCCCGGGCTCGAGCCGCAGCGCCGAGCCTCCGCCGTACTGCGACTCGCCCGTCCACGCCGAGTCGGGGGTGACGACCGTGCCCGTCGTGGGCGACGCCGTCTCGGCCTCGACCACCGTGAGGCCGTCACGCGACGTGACGCTCGTCAGCCCTCGAGCCTCGGCCGAGACGTCGGGGGCGCCGTCGAGGGCGATCATCGACAACAGGCCGTGGATCGTGCTCTCGGCACCGCTGTTGCGGTTCACCGTGCCGTCCGCCTGCACGCCGTCGAAGGTCACCCCGGTGGCCGGGTCGTAGACGGGGGTGCCCGAGCGGTTCGTGCCGAAGTACCAGCTCGCAGCGACGGCCGCGATGCGCTTCAGACCCGGGGCCCCCGCGCCGGCGCCGGCCACGGCGAGCGCCGACTGCAGCCGCGAGTCGGCTCCGTAGGCGATCTGCGTCTGGTCAACGGGCGTCGGGTACCAGGCGTTGTCGGGCCCGCTCGCGGTGAGCAGCGTGGTCGTGAACGAGGTCTGGTCGAGCACGGCCGGCTTCAGCAGGTCGGGTCGGGCGAGCACGGTCGACGCCCGGGCCAGGGCGACGGGCATCTGCGACGACCAGGCGTGCCACATCGAGCGGGACTTCGCCCAGGGCAGCACGGCTCCGTACGGCCAGGTCTGCCCGTCGCCGGACGACATCGCCGCGACGCCCTCGGCGAGCTGCGTCAGCGCGGTGCGCGAGGCCGCGTCACCCGGCACGACGGCCGAGTAGGCGCTCAGCCCGAGGACGGCCTCGGCCGAGGCGTCCGCTCCGGAGCCGATCAGCCAGGCGGGCACCTTCGCCCCGTCGGCCACGTCGTACCGACCGTAGCGGGCGAGCGTCTCGCGGTTCAGCGCCGTCACGCCGAGCTGCAGCCGCTGCTGCAGGAACGCGGCGAACTCGGGGTCGTCGTCCGCGAACGCCGCGTACCCCTCGCCGAACGCCCAGATGCTGCGGGCCAGCCAGTAGCTGTTGCCGCTGTCGGACGGGTCGGGCAGTTCGACCGGCACCGGGCTGCGGTTGAAGGTGCCGTCGGGCTGCATCCAGAGCACGACGTTGCCGGCGGCGTCACCGGTGGTCGTCTGGAAGTACGCGGTCGCCCGCAGCAGCTCGTACGCCTTCTGCCGGCTCGACTCCGAGCCGGTCTGCTTCCAGTCGCGCAGGTACACGACGGCCGTCCGTGAGACGTCGTCGCTGTTGTATGCACCCTGCCCCCAGTACCCGGTCGCGGGGTCGAGCGGACCGCCGCCCACCCGGGCGAAGGTGCCGCCGTCGCGGGCGTCGGCGTAGGTCCACGGCAGGGTGAGCGTCGGTTCCGCGCTCTGCCGGTAGGTCGAGTGCCCGGCCTCGGGCACGGGCGTCGTCCGGTCGAGCAGGAAGTCCAGGTGCGCGAGGTTCGTCAACGGTGCCACGGCCGGTGCGGCCGCCGGGACGGTCGGCGCGGCCGAGCCGGGCGGCGCGGTCGCCGGACCAGGAGGCGCGGCGGCAGCAGGCAGCGCCCCCGTCACCCCCAGCACGGTCGCCAGGGCCGCGGCCAGCGCCGCGCCCGTCCATCGTGAGTTGCGTGCGATCATCGTCGACCGCCTCCTTCTTGTCGGTGATCCGTGGGTGCCGTCGGTCCGAGGGTGTCGCCGGGCCGTGGGTGTCGTCGGTCCGTGCGCGACCTCAGGCGCGGTCGAGGCGGGCGACGCCGATCTTCGAGTCGGCCATGCCGTAGAACACGTAGGGGACGCCGTCGACGTGTTCGATCGCGGTCGGGAACACGACGTTCGGCACGATGCCGTCGCGCTCGTCGGCGGTCTCGGCCTCGAGCAGCGGCACCTCCGACCGGGTGACCACGCGCGACGGGTCGTCGGCGTCGAGGATCATCCCGCCCGCCGCGTAGTTCACGTTCTGCTGCTGGGCGAAGGCGTCGTCGATCACGCCGGTGACGCCGTGGTGCAGCAGCAGCCAGCCCTCGTCGACGCGCAGCGGGGGCGGGCCGCCGCCGATCTTCAGCTCCTCGAACGGGAACTCGGGGCCGGCGACGAACCGGTGCTGCCCCCACCGCGCCAACGCCCGCGGGTCGGCGGCGACCGCGTCGACCGGCACGTAGCTGATCCAGATCGAGTGCCGCCCGTCGGTGACGCCGGCCGGCAGCGGACTGCCCTCGCCCGGCACCGTCGCACCGATGTGCCACATCGGTCGGTGCAGCACGGCGAAGCTGCGCACGCCGTCCGGCGCGGTGACCGGCGACGGGAAGAACACGGTGTCCTTGTTGTGGAACAGTCCGAGGTCGGTGTCGAGCTCGTCGACGTACTCGAAGGTCGCGGGCCCGAGCCGGCGCCAGTCGCGCAGGTCGTCGCTCACGGCGACGGCGGTGCGCGGCCCGAGCGGTCCGTAGGCGACGTAGGTCATCACGTGCAGCCCGAGCTCCTCGATCCACGTGACGCGCGGGTCCTCGACGCCGGCGTGGGTCACGCCGCGTTCCCACCCGCGGTCGGGCGCGAGCACGACGCCCTCGCGGGTCACGCCCACGGGCACGCCGTCCTCGACGACGACCCGGGCCAGCCCGACGCGCGACACGTTGCCCGTGGCCACGAGCCGCGGCAGCAGGTAGAGCTCGCCGTCGGGCCCGCGTCCCGAACCGGGGTTGAGCACGCCCTCGGCCTCGTCGGGCGAGTCGGGGTCGGGGGTCATCACGACGCCCAGGCGGGTCAGTCGGTACGGGAAGTCAGCCATGGGAGGCCCTTTCGAGAGGCGAGAAGCGAGAGGCGGGAGGCGACGGAGGCGCGGTGCGAGGGGGGATCGCACCGCGCCTCCTGCGGTGGGGGCCGTCGGCACGACGACCCGGTCTGGGGGTGGGGAGCCGAGGAGGCGCGGCGCGCGCCGGTCGCGCAGCGCGCCTCCTCGGGTCGGGAGGCGGTCGGTCAGCCCTTCACGCTCGAGCCGACGTCGGTCGAGATGAAGTAGCGCTGGAACACGATGAACAGCAGCACGACCGGAGCGGCCAGCACGACGGCGCCCGCGAGGGTCGCGCCGAACGGGTTCGCCGCCGTCGCCGCCACGTTGCTGATGTAGTTCGCCAGCGACACGGCGAGCGGCTGCATCGACGCCTCCTTGGTGATGAGGAACGGCCAGAGGAACTCGTTCCACGGACCGATGAAGGTCAGCAGCAGGGCCGTGACCAGCGCCGGGCGCACGAGCGGCAACGCGATGTTCCACAGCAGCCGGAACTCGCCGGTGCCGTCGATGCGCGCGGCCTCGAAGAGCTCCTTCGGCAGCTGCAGGAAGTACTGCCGGAAGATGATCACCGCCGTCGAGTTGATGGCGAACGGCAGGATCATGCCCAGGTAGTTGTCGCTCAGCCCGTAGTTGCGCGCGATGAGCACGTACAGCGGGATGATCAGCAGCTGGAAGGGCACCACCTGCACGAGCAGCGCCAGCGCGAAGGTGACCCCGCGACCACGCCACTGCAGCACGGCCAGCGCGTAGCCGACCAGCACCCCGAACACGAGGGTGCAGGCGAGCACGCCGACCGTGAAGATGCCCGAGTTGAGCAGGCCGCTGAGCAGCCCGATGCGGCTGTCGATCGCGGCGTAGTTCTCGACCGTCAGGTTCGACGGGTGGGGGAACGCCCCGGCCACGGTCGGGTCGGGCTTGGTCTGCAGCGACCCGATCACCATGTAGTAGAACGGGAAGAGGAACGCCAGGGCGCCGATCGCCAGCACGACGCCGCGCAGCGTGGTCTGGGCCCGGGTCAGCGGCGGCTTCTTGCCGACCCGCAGGGGGCGGGCGGTGGTCTCGTCGGAGACGGTCATCTCAGTCCTCCTTTCCGCCGGCGAACCGGTTCTGCAGCAGGGCGATGACCAGCACGAGGATCACGAGCACGACGCCGATCGCGGCGGCCTGGTCGGGATTCCCCTGCTCGATGCCCTTCTGGTACATCAGCAGCACGGGCGAGGTCGACGCGCCGTTCGGCCCGCCTCCCCCGGTCAGCAGGTACGGCTCGGTGAAGAGGTTCGCCCCCGTGACGGTCGAGACGAGCAGCACGAGCACGGTGGCCGGACGCACGCCCGGGACGGTGACGGTGAAGAACGACCGGATCGGGCCGGCACCGTCGCTCGAGGCCGCCTCGTACAGCTCCTTGGGCACGTTCTGCAGAGCCGCGAGGTACAGCAGGATGTAGAAGCCGAGCTGCTTCCAGGTGACGAACAACGCGATCGAGGGCATGGCCCAGGCCGAGTTGATCAGCCACGACGGGGTCGGGGCCAACGGCCCGAGCACGTTGTTCACGAGACCGTCGCCGTTGAAGAGGAACAACCAGACCGCGACGACGGCGACGCTCGCCGTCAGGTACGGCACGTAGAACGCCACCCGCAGGAACCCCCGGAAGTGCGCGACCTTGTCGAGCGCCGTGGCGAGCACCATGCTCAGCACGACGGTCAGCGGCACGTTGATCACCAGGAAGACGCCGACGTTGCCGAACGAGCGGATGACCGCCGGGTCGGTGAACGCGGTGACGAAGTTGTCGAGGCCGACGAAGGGCCGCGCGACGACGGCACCGGGCGCCGTGAAGAAGTAGTCGTGGAACGCGATGTAGACCGCGTAGACCAACGGGTACGCGAACACCGCCAGCACGAACACCAGGTAGGGCGCGCTGAACAGCAGGCCGAGCGGGTGCTTGCCGAGGGGGCCGCCCCGCCGGCGCCCGCGCGGGTCGCCGTCGCGGCGACGGCCCGCCCGGTGCCCGGAGCCGGGACCCCCCGAGGAGGCGCGGTGCGCCTCCTCGGCTCGTCCGGCGGTCGGCGACGCTGCCGCCGCCTCGTGCACGGTGGACACGATCAGCCCTGCGCCGCGAGCTCGTCGATCTTGTCCGCGGCGTCCTTGAGCGACGAGTCGACGTCGCCCTTGCCGAAGATCACGCTGCTCGACCACGCGTCGCGGAAGGCCTGCAACTCGGCGACGGTGTTCGGGCCGGCCGGCACCTCGACCGTGCGGGCCGCCTGGTCGCCGAAGAGCGCGTACGAGGGGTTCGCGTCGAAGTAGTCGGAGTAGGTCGAGGCCAGGTCGGTGCGGATCGGCATCTGGCCCGTCGTCTCGAGCAGGGCGCGGTCCTGGTCGCTGCTGGTGGAGAACTTCAGGAAGTCCCACGCGGTGCCCTGGTTCTCGCAGGCCGTGTACATGCCGACGTTCTTCGCGTCGCTGAACGTGTAGGTCTCGTCGGCGCTCGTGCCGTCCTTGGTCGGGACGGGCACGGCACCCCAGTTGACGTCCTCGTAGACCGACACGGCCCACGGCCCGACGATCGACATCGCGGCCTCGCCGTCGGCGAACGAGTCGCCCGTGTACTGCTCCTGGCCGGCCAGCCCCTGCTCGTAGAGCGAGCGCCAGAAGGTCGCCACGTCCTCGCCGGCGGTGTCGGCGAAGGTCGCCTTGCCGTCCTCGACGAGGCCAGTGCCGCCGGTCTCGGCCGCGTAGAGCGGCATGAAGTCGAACTGCGACTGGAAGAACTCGCTCGTCGGCGCCGGGTGGATGGCGTACTTCGAGACGCCGGCGTCGACCAGGGTCTTCGACGTCGCGAGGAAGTCGTCGTAGGTGGAGAGGTCGGGGTTCTCGGCGTCGAGGCCGGCCTTCGTGAAGAGGTCCTTGTTGTAGAAGATCATCACCGGGTTCGACTTCCAGGGCAGCTGGTAGTACTTGCCGTCGGCGTCCTGGTACTGCTTCGCGAGGTCGCCACTGCGCTCCTCGATGTAGCTCGCGCCGTCGTCGAAGCTCGACAGGTCGACCAGGCCGCCCTGCTTCTGGAACTGCCCGACCGCGCTGGGGGCCGTGTTGTAGACGAGGCAGGGGGCGTTGCCGGCCGTGATGGCGGCACCGATGACCTCTTCGCTCGACTTGCCGGCGGGGATCTCCTGCCCCTTGACCTGCTCGTCGGGGTGGTCGGCGTTCCAGGCCTCGACCATGGCCTTGCCCCAGGTCACCTCCTGCTCGTTGTTCGAGTACCAGATGGTGATGGGGCCCTTGGCGGTGAGGGCGTCGCTCGAGGCGCCGCCGCCGCCGGAGCAGGCGGTCAGGCCGAGGGCGGCGACCAGGACGGTCGCGCCGAGGGTCGCGCGGCGGGTGAAGCGTGTGCGTCGTTGCACGGTGTTCTCCTTGGGTGGGTGGTGCTGCGGGTGTGGCTAGGGGGTGGTCTGAGGCACGGGGGCGTGCGGGTCGGTGCGGTAGAAGTACAGGTCGCGGTAGCCGACGGGGGCGTCCCAGCCCTGGGCGAAGGTCCAGCGGCCGCCGATCTGCTGCAGGCCGCCCCAGCTGAGCGACCCTCCGGACGTGAGGGCGAGCTGGTCGACCGGACGCCCGACGTCGTAGAGCGCCTGGCTCGCCGCGAAGACCCCGTCGACGTCGTGGAAGACGTCCAGCACGAGTCGGCCGTCGCCCGTGACGATCGCGGCGGCGACCTCGTGCAGGTGGCCGCCGACGCCCGACAGGTCGAGGTACGGCACGGGCTCGAAGGTCCAGTGACGCAGGTCGTCCGAGCGGCCGACGTGCAGCACGCCGTCGAAACCCTCGCTGACGAACATGAGGTAGTCCCCGTCGTCGTGGCTGCCGTTGCCGCCGCCGCTGCCGCTGCCGCCGAGGCGGACCGCGTTCCCGTGCTCGTCGCGAGGGATCACGGCGCCCTTGGCCCAGAGCCGAGTCTGCTCGTGGTCGGCGATCGGGCCGAGCTTCTGCCAGGTGACGAGGTCGTCGCTGACGGCGACCAGCAGGTCGATGCCGACCGCCTGGACGGGGTAACCGGGGCTCGGGTGCGCGACCCGCGCCTCCTCGGTGATCGGGAAGACGCCGTTGTAGAACAGCCAGAAGCGACCCTCGGCGCGGTAGACCTTGGGGTCCTCGGTGCCGAGCAGTTCGTCGTCGAGGGTGGGACGGACGACCGGGTTGGCCGGGTCGTCGACCCAGGCGGCGCCGGGTGCGGGTTCGCCGTCGGGGGTGAGGGCGAGGGTGGCGTGGCCGATGCGGCTGCCGAGGCTCTCCTTGCGGGGCGAGGCCCGGTAGAACAGGTGCAGCGTGCCGTCGTGCTCGATGAGGCTGGGGTTGTAGAGCGACTCGCTCGTCCAGCCGAGCCCGTCGGGGTCGGGCCACTGGCCGTCCAGGGTGAAGGTGAACGCCGGGTCGACGGTGAAGGGGCCGACCGCCCAGTCGGGGCGGGCCGAGTCGTAGGCGGCGGGGCTCGAGAAGGTCAGCTGCGAGAGGGCGCCGGTGAGCTCGTTGCGATGGACGAGGGCCTCGTCGAGGACCGTCCGGAGGCGCTCCCGGGTCAGCGGGACGAGGTACGGCTTCGAGGCGGCGCGCGCCGCGTCGGCGTCGGGCCCGGTGTCGGCGCGCGTCGTGTCGGGCCCGGTGTCGGCGCACGTCGTGTCGGGCCCGGTGTCGACGCGCGTCGTGTCGGGCCCGGTGTCGGCGCTCGCCTCGGTGCTCGTCGTGTCACTGGCGGTCGTCATCGGGGCACCCACTTCGTCGTGTGCGGTCTCACTCGTCTACCGAAACGTTTCGGTAGATCGAGAAGCTAGCACGTCCGCCGCCGCGCCGGAACCCCTCCCGGCGCGATCTCCCGTCCCGCACCTCCTGACCTGACGCCCGACGAGCACCCATCGGGCTCCCGCCGCAGGGCGCACCACGCTCGCGTCGTCGAACCACCTCGGAACGTGGTTCGACGACGCGAGCGTGGCGCGTCCTCGACGCCCGGGCGCCGAGCGATCTCTGAGGCAGCGCGGGGCGCCGCGGGGTCAGCGGGCGGCGGGGCCCGTCGACGCGCGGACCAGCAGCCGGGCGGGCTCGATCTCGGCGTCGGTGACGGCCTCGCCCTCGACGGCCGAGAGCAGGAGGCGCGCCGCCTCGGCCCCGATCAGCCGCGGAGCCGTCGTCAGCGTGGTCAGCCCGGGGCGCACGTACGACCCGAGATCGATGCCGTCGAACCCGGCCACGCTGACGTCGTCGGGCACGCGGACCCCGAGCCGGTCGAGCTCGGTCATGAACCCGATGGCGGCCAGGTCGTTGGCGCAGAAGACGGCGGTGGGCCGGTCGTGGACCGGTGCGTCCGGGCCGAAGAGGCGAGCGGCGGCCCGGGCGCCCCCGTCGTAGGTGAAGTCGGCCTCGACGACCGCCCCGGGCTCGTGCCCGGCTCCGACGACGGCGTCCCGCCAGGCGGCCCCGCGACGCCGCGAGTGGACGAAGCGCCCGGGCCCGGCGACGTGGGCGAACCGCCGATGACCGAGCGACACGAGGTGCTCGACGAGCTCGCCGATGCCGGCCGAGTCGTCCTGGCGCACGGCGGGCAGGGGGAAGTCCCCGGCCGGGTTGACCCCGACGGCGGGCAGGTCGAGCTCGCGGACCAGCTCGACGCGCGGGTCGTCCACCGTCAGCTCGTTCAGGACGACGCCGTCGACCCGACGTCCGGCCGCGAGCCGGCGATAGCGGTCGAGCGGTTCGTCCGCCGCCGACCCCATCTGCAGGATGAGCGCGTACCCGCGCGGGTCGAGCACCGACTCGAGCCCGCCGATGAAGCTGCCGAAGAACGGGTCGGACTCGAGCACGAACGGGTCGCGGTGCACGACGAGCCCGACGGTGAAGGCCCGCTTGGCGCTCAGGCTGCGGCCCCGGACGCTCGGCACGAAGCCGAGGTCGTCGGCGGCCTGGCGGATGCGCGCGCGGGTCTGCTCCGAGACGCCGGGGCGACCGTTGAGGGCGCTGCTGACCGAACTGATCGCGACGCCGGCCCGGGCCGCGACCTCGACGATGGTGACCCGCTCTGCCACGCCGCGCCTCCTCGTCCTCGCCGGTGCCGATGCCCGTGTGCGCCCGCTGCGCCCCCACGATGCTACTGACCCGCCGCAGCCGCCACCCTCGCGTGGACCGCCCGGCCCTAGGGTCGGGGCATGCTCATCGTCTCGCTCGTCGCGGCCTCGCTCGCCGCCCTGCTGCACCTCTACATCTTCGTGATGGAGTCCTTCCTCTGGACCACCCCCCGCGTCCGCGCGACCTTCGGCATCACCGACGACGTCCAGGCCGAGCACACGAAGCCGCTCGCCTACAACCAGGGCTTCTACAACCTGTTCCTCGCGATCGTCACGATCGTGGGCGTCGTGCTGATCGCCGCCGGAGGGGCAGGAGGCGCGGGCAGCGCCTTCGAGGCATCCCCCTCGGGCAACGCCCTGCTCGTCGCGGGCACGGGGTCGATGCTCGCCGCCGCGCTCGTCCTGCTGCTCTCGGACCGCACGAAGACCCGCGCCGCGGTCACGCAGGGGTTCCTCCCGCTCGTCGCGCTCGTCACGCTGCTCATGTCGTCGTACTGACGATCAGAGGCCGCTTTCGGGTACCGGTACCACCGTGTTGCCAACTCGCACCACTTGGGCTGTGTTTGAAGTAGAGAGTGCATCAGCAAGCCTGGCCTGGAAACGCAAGAATTCAGCCGGGAGAAGAACTGGCATATCTCTGGCGGTCCTGGCCAGTGCGAATTCAAATTCCTCGACGTTGCGGTAGACCTTAAAACTTGACTGAATGGACCGAAGGGCAACTTTCCCGTCAATCAATTTCATCCAGTCTCTAGGCCAATTAGCGGCGATACTCATTCGTGCGGCAGCAGCCTCCGATGCGTAGTCATCGGCCCGCAGACGTTGGACCTGCGACTCGTCGCGCATGTAGGCCACAGCTCTGTTGCTCGGTCCTGGCTTCCCGTTCATTGAAGGCGAGGGGTGCGCAAGTCGAACTGCCTTGAGCGCTAGATCTTCGATCACATCTTCCATGAGAGGCGCCACGGCCTGCTGGAGCCGATCGTCGAATTCCGATCGGGAGATTTCCTTGACCGCTTGCACCGCTTCAAAAAGCAGGTCGGGTTCGAGGAGGCAATTCTCAATTTCGCGAACCGACCAGACGAAGAGACCAGGCACAGCGGCCTTTTGCTTCAATTCATCATCGCTAAGCAAATCCCTGTCGCGGACGGCCAAAAATTTGAGAGATGAGCGGAGAGAACTTAGCGTTCGTGCTGCCGACTCAACCTGACGCGAACCACCCGCCTCGAGGAGGTGACATCTGCCGGACAGTTCTGGCCAGAGCTGTCGAATCAATTTTGAGTCGCCGATTCCTTCGACCACGAGAAGCAGGTCGTACTGCAACGCCTGACTTGCCTCCACCCCTAGCACCCTAAGAAGATCCAGCCGCTCCTCGTCAGCCGAAATGAAGGACACCTGGTTTGTTTGAGAATCAACGGGTGGGGCGACCGTAAGAACACTTTCTGCGGAACCTGAGGCTATAAGGCTGGGGGAATGCGTGACGACCAGAATTTGTGATCGATCGGAAAGGTCGCTTGCGACTTGGAAAAGAGCGCTCTGCAAGCTGGGATGTAGGTGTTTCTCCGGTTCGTCGAGAAGTAGAACGCCACCAGCCGAGGCCATCCTCCTAACGAAATACAGCAGAGATAACATCTCCTTTTCTCCGGAAGAGAGCTTGTCTAAGCCATGCGTTGGGCCAGCGGGAAGCTGAACAAGGACCGTCGTTGTAGCCGAATCTGATTCGTACCTAGGTCGAAGAAGCTTCTTATTGGTAGCTGATTCAAATGCATCAGCAACAATCTTGAAATCATCGACGGAGCCGATACCTTGACGCTCAGCGAGATAACCTTGGTAGTCCAACGTAAGCAAGTAGCTTCCAATATCCGGAAGCCATGCACCAGCTTGATATTCCACTTGCTGCTCATGACCCGTGCTTCTATTTTCGATCATCTGACGCCTATTGAACATGCCTAAATCTACTGATGAAGCAGTTCCCGTAGTAAATTGACGCTGCGCAGCGAGTAAATCCAAGCTTGCGAACGGGTTCTCCTCCTGAAAGCGGGGATTTTGGAGGATGATGGCTACTGGATCATAACTATTGTACTGAGATGAATTGCTCGGTCTATTAATACTTACACTTATAAGATAGCTGGACGCGACGGTAGCTTCGGAGCCGTGAACCCTCAGATGCCAGTCATTGACCGCGCTGAACTCCTCTGCCGTGAGCGTGATCCGCATCTCAACGTGAGCGTTGTCTCCCCAGGGACCAACGCGGCTCGCGCTAAGTGCCCGCTCTGTCCACAGCCCGAGGAGAGCCTCCAAGATTAGCGACTTCCCCGTTCCGTTCTTGCCGCTAAAAAAGAGCGTGGGATGTGTGTCAAGCTTGCTCGCTTCCGCTAAAGCGATCCCCCCATAGTTCTCAATTTTGAACGATGTAAGCCGCATGTGTCCCCCTAGATCAAAGTTTCGTCCACTATGGACCCTAGTTCTAAGGTGCCTTTTGGTATGGCCCTTAGGCCGCACTACCCTTGGCGACGTGACCGACGCCACCCGCGCCTCCTCCGCCCCCGACGCCGCGACGGCCGACGCCGCTCGGGCCGCTGCCCCGGCCGCCCCGACGACGCACTGGACGCTGACGCTCGTCTGCCAGGACCGACCCGGCATCGTCCACGCGATCAGCGGTGCCGTCGTGCAGGCGGGCGGCAACATCACCGAGTCGGCGCAGTTCTCGAGCCACGACACCGGCACGTTCTTCATGCGCCTGCAGGTCGAGGCCCCCGGCGAGCGCGACGCGTTCGAGGCGGCGCTGGCGCCCGTGCTCGCGCACTACGACGCGCAGGCGAAGCTCGACGTCGTCGGTCGCCCGACCCGCACGCTCGTGCTCGCGAGCAAGGCGGCGCACTGCGTCAACGACCTGCTGTTCCGGCAGCGGGCGGGTCAGCTGCCGATCGAGGTGCCGTTGATCCTGGCGAACCACGACGACCTGTCGGGGCTCGCCGAGTTCTACGGCAAGCGGTTCGAGCACCACCCGGTCACCGACCCCGAGTCGAAGGCGGCGTTCGAGGCGCGCGTGCTGCAGGTCGTCGACCGCTACGACGTCGAGCTGGTCGTGCTCGCCCGCTACATGCAGATCCTCAGCCCCGAGCTCTGCGCCGCGCTCGAGGGGCGGGCGATCAACATCCACCACTCGTTCCTGCCCGGGTTCAAGGGGGCGAACCCCTACCGCCAGGCGCACGCCCGCGGCGTGAAGCTGATCGGCGCGACGGCGCACTTCGTCACGAGCGACCTCGACGAGGGGCCGATCATCGAGCAGAACGTGGTCCGCGTCGACCACACCCGCAGCGCCCCCGAGCTGATGGCGATCGGCCAGGACGAAGAGAGCCGCACCCTGACCCAGGCCGTCCGCTGGTTCGCGGAGGACCGCGTGCTGCTCGACGGCGCCCGCACCATCGTCTTCCGCTAGCCCCGCCCGGGCACACCGGCCGTACGCTGGACGCGTGACCCCGACCGACCCCGCCCCCTCCCCCGTCCCGGCCCGCGGCGGCCCGGTCGGCCCCCTCGACGTGGTGCGGTTCGTCACGCTGATCCTCGCCTTCCTGAGCCTCGGCTTCTGGGGCTACCTCGCCTGGCCGTTCCCGTTCCCGTCGCTGGCGTTCATGATCGGCGCGCCGCTCTTCGCGATCGTCGTGTGGGGCCTGTTCCGTTCGCCACGCGCCCCGATCCCGACCGACGCCGTCGGCAAGGCCCTGGTCGAGATCGCGATCATGGGTGCCGTGGTCGCCGCCTGGGCCATGCTCGGCTACCCGGTCGTCGCCGTGGCGTTCGCCGTCTTGGCCGGCGTCACGGGCGTCCTGGCCTTCCGTCGCGAGAACGGCCGGGGGGCCCGCCGGTGACGACCACCCTGTTCTCCGACGCCCGCAAGGTCGACGCCGACGGCGTGGTCGAGGGCTTCTGGATGCTCGTCGACGGCGACGTGATCGTCGCCACCGGCGCCACGGTGCCGGGGGCGCGCGCGGCGGCCGGGGCGAGGGGCGGGGTCGACGCGACCCGCGCCTCCTCGGCGGCGTCGGGTGCACCCGACGACCCGACCGCAGGAGGCGCGGTGCCGCCCCCCGCGGACGTCACGGTCGACCTCGCGGGCGCCACGCTCACCCCGGGGCTGATCGACCTGCACACGCACGGAGGCGGCGGGCACGCCTTCGACGGCGGGCCGGACGACCTCGACGCGGGACTCGCGCTGCACCGCCGGCACGGCACGACGCGCTCGTTGGTCAGCCTCGTCGCGAACCCGGTGCCGGTGCTGTCCCGGTCGCTCGGGCTGGTCGGTGACCTGATGCGTCGTGATCCGCTCGTGCTCGGGGCACACCTCGAAGGACCGTTCCTGGCGCCCGACCGGCGGGGAGCCCACGCCCCGCACTTCCTGCTCGAACCGGACGCCGCCACGGTCGAGAGCCTCCTCGAGGCCGGCGACGGCGTCGTCCGTCAGGTCACCCTCGCCCCCGAGCTGCCCGGCGGGCTCGACGCGATCGACCGGCTCGTCAGCTCGGGCGTGGTCGCCGCCGTCGGGCACACCGAGGCCGACTTCGACCTCGCCCGCGCGGCGTTCGACCGCGGCGCGAGCCTCGTGACCCACGCGTTCAACGCCATGGCCGGCATCCACCACCGCGACCCGGGGCCGCTCGTCGCGGCGGTCGGCGACGAACGCGTGACGATCGAGCTGATCCTCGACGGCGTGCACGTGCACCCGGCCGTGGCGGACCTCGTGCTGCGCTCGGCGCCCCGGCGGGTCGCCCTCATCACCGACGCGATGGCCGCGGCCGGAGCCGCCGACGGCGACTACCGCATCGGCGAACTCGCGGTGACGGTCGAGCACGGCGTCGCCACGCTCACGGGCACGTCGACCATCGCGGGTTCGACCCTGACGCAGGACGCCGCCCTGCGCATCGCCGTCCTCCGGACCGGGCTCTCGGCCGTCGACGCCGTCGCGGCGCTGACGCTCGTGCCGGCCCGCGTGCTCGGCCTCGACGCCGGGGGCAGGCGAGCGGACATGTCCGGAGCGCAGGCCGGCGTCGAGCGCACGGCGCAGGACCCGGCGCAGGGCGCTGGGCTGGGCACGGCGCCGGGCACGGCGCAGGCCGCCGGGGCCCGACCGTCGCTCGGGCGCCTGGCCCCCGGGCACGCCGCCGACGCCGTCGCGTGGCACGACGACTGGACGGTCGCCCGGGTCTGGGCCGCCGGCCGCGAACTGCGCACCGGCTGATCCCCGACAGCCGGCCCCGCCCAGCCCCGCCCGGCCCGACACCGCCCGACACCGCCCGACACCGCCCGACACTGCACCGCGTTTCGTGCACGGCACCGCGACGAGTTGCGGTGTCGTGCACGACACGCGGTGCAGTGAGTCGGAGCCGTGGGGCGTCGGGCTCGCGGAGCGGCCCTACCCCTTCAGGTCGGGGAAGTCCGCGTCGCGCCACTCGGCCGCGGCCCGCTCGCCCGACCGGGCCAGCGCCTCCTCGCGGTCACGCAGCTCGACGCGTCGGATCTTGCCCGAGATCGTCTTCGGCAGCTCGGCGAACTCGACCCGCCGGACCCGCTCGTAGGCGGGCAACGACACCCGGGCGTGAGCCAGGACGGCCCGCGCGGTCTCGGCGTCGGGTGCCCACCCCTCGGCCAGGGTCACGTACGCCTTGACGATGTTCAGCCGGGTGTCGTCGGGTGCCGGCACGACCGCGGACTCGGCGACGGCCGGGTGCTCGATCAGCATGCTCTCGACCTCGAACGGCGAGACCTTGTAGTCCGACGACTTGAAGACGTCGTCGGTGCGGCCGACGAAGGTGATCATGCCGTCGGCGTCGCGCACCGCCACGTCGCCGGTGTGGAACAGCCCGTCGCGCATCGACGACTCGGTGCGGGCGGCGTCGCCGAGGTAGCCGGTCATCAGGTTGACGGGCCGCGTGGTGAGGTCGAGGCAGACCTCGCCCTCGTCACCGACGACACCCGTGACGGGGTCGACCAGCACGACCTCGACGCCGGGCAGGGCGCGCCCCATCGAGCCGGCCTTGATCGTGCCGCCGGGCGCGTTCGCGACGATGGCGGTCGTCTCGGTCTGCCCGTACCCGTCGCGGATGTCCAGGCCCCAGCCCTGCTGCACGCGCCCGATCACCTCGGGGTTGAGCGGTTCGCCGGCCGAGAGCGCCTCGCGCAGGGCGCTCGGTCGCGAACCCAGGGACGACTGGATCAGCATCCGCCACACGGTCGGCGGCGCACAGAACGAGGTCACCCGGGCGCGCTCGAGCTGGTCGCGGAGCTCGGCCGGGCGGAAGCGCCCGTAGTTGTAGACGAACACGGTGGCCTCGGCGGTCCACGGCGCGAAGAAGCAGCTCCAGGCGTGCTTGCCCCAGCCCGGCGACGAGATCGTCATGTGCACGTCCCCCGGCTGCACGCCGAGCCAGTACGTCGTGGTCAGGTGCCCGACGGGGTACGAGGCGTGCGAGTGGACGACCATCTTCGGCTTGCTCGTCGTGCCCGACGTGAAGTAGACGAGGCAGGCGTCCTCGGTCGCCGTCGTGACGTCGGGACGAGTCCAGGAGGCGCGGTGCGAGTCCCCGAAGGACGTCCAGCCCGCGGGGGCCTGGTCGCCCTCGGGGACGACCGCGATCCGCGTGACGGCCTCGACCCCGTCGACCCCCGCGAACGCCGGGGCGTCGGCCGCGTTGGCGATCACGTGCCGGACGAGCCCGCGGTCGATGCGGTCGGCGAGGTCGGCGCTGCCGAGCACGGTCGACGTCGGCAGGATGACCGCGCCCACCTTCATCACCGCGAGCATGGCCTCCCACAGCTCGACCTGGTTGCCGAGCATGAGCATGACGTGGTCGCCCTTGGCGACGCCGAGGTCGTGCAGCCACGCGGCGACCTGGTCGCTGCGCCGACGCATGGCGTCGAACGACACCCGCTGCTCGGAGCCGTCCTCCTCGACGATCCAGAGCGCCGTGCGGTCGTTGCCGTCGGCGACCACGTCGAACCAGTCGGTCGCCCAGTTGAAGCGGTCGCCGACGTCCGGCCAGCGGAACTCGTCGCTCGCCCGGTCGAGGTCGTGCCCGAGCCCCAGCAGGTGGTCGCGGGCCGCCCGGTAGGCGGCGGTGGCCGGGGCCTCGGCGGGTGCGGATGCGGGTGCGTCGGACATCCCGCCATCATGCACCCCCGCCCATGCCGGGCCCGGCATGCGCGAGAGCCGCTCGCCTAGGGTCGTGACATGACGAACGACGCGACCCGCGCCTCCTCATCCGCCGACACGTCCGCCCGCCGGCGGCCCGCGCTCGAGATCGCGGTGACGAGCGCCGCCGGGGCCGTCACGGCCCGCGACGGCGGAGCCGACCGGGTCGAACTCTGCAGCGCCCTCGAGCTCGGCGGCGTCACCCCGTCGCAGGGGCTGGTCGAGGCGGCCGTCGCGACGGGCGTGCCCGTGCACGCGCTGGTGCGGTGCCGGCCCGGCGGGTTCGCGTACGACGCGGACGAGCTCGACGTGATGGTGCGCGAGATCCGGGCGCTGGTGCGCTCGGGCGTGGCCGGCGTCGTCGTGGGCGCGCTGCGCGAGGACGGCTCGCTGGACGTGGACGCCCTCCGCTGGTTCGTCGAAGCCGCGCTCGACGCCGCCGCACCTCGGCACCGGGTCGCCGGACCGCAGGACGTCGCCGAGGTCCCTCCGCGCGGCGTGGGGTCTGCGCGGGTTCCCGGGGTCTCACCACTCGAGCCGCGCACGCTGGAGTCGCTCCCGCTCGAGCCGCGCACGCTCGAGCCGCGCACGCTGGAGCCGCGCCCACTGGAGATCACCGTCCACCGGGCCGTGGACCGTGCGGCGGACCCCGTCGCGGCGGTGACGGCCCTGGCGGGGCTGGGCGTCACGCGCGTGCTGACGTCGGGCGGCTCCTCCACGGTCGGGGCGGGTCTGGCGTCGGGGGTGCTGCCGCGCCTCGTCGAGGTCGCGGGCGACGTGCAGGTGATGGCCGGGGGCGGCGTTCAGCTCGGCGACGTCCCGGCGCTCGTGGCCGCGGGGGTCGACGCCGTCCACCTCTCGGCGAAGCGGGCGCGGGCCGTGCGCGCCTCCTCGTCCCGGTCGGGGACGACCGTGTCGCTCGGCACCGAGGCGTCGACCGACTCGTGGTTCGAGACCGACCACGACCTGGTCCGCGCCGCCCGTCACGCCCTCGACCAGGCCTGATCCGGCGGCCGCCGCGACGCCGACGGGGCCCGTCCCGGGATCCCGACCCGCGCCTCCTCCCCAGGGTCCCGACCCGCGCCTCCTGCCCGACTCCTGCCCACCTCGGCGACCGCCCCCGGTCGCGGGGGTGCACAGTGGAGCGATGACATCGACGTCCCTCCTCGTGATCGGCGGCACCGGGCAGATCAGCGCCTCGGTGGTGCGGCAGGCCCTGCGCGACGGCCTGGCCGTGACCGTGCTCAACCGCGGCAGCACCACGATCCGGCCCGTGCCCGCGGGCGTCGAGCAGCTCGTCGCCGACGTCCGGGACGAGGAGGCGCTGGTCGCCGCCCTGGACGGGCGTCGCTTCGACTCGGTGGCCGACTTCCTCACCTTCACGCCCGACCAGCTCGCCTCGATGCTGCGCGTGGTGGCCCCGCTCACCGACCAGTACGTCTTCATCGGTTCGGCGTCGGCCTACCAGAAGCCCCCGGTGACGCTGCCGATCACCGAGGCGACGCCGCTCTTCAACCCGTGGTGGTCGTACTCGCGCGACAAGATCGCCTGCGAGCGACTGCTGCGCGACGAGCACCTCGCCGGGCGCGTGCAGGCGACCGTGGTCCGGCCGTCACACACCTACGACGAGACGCACGTGCCGCTGCTCGGCGGCTGGACCCCGATCGAGCGCATGCGCCGCGGGGACGCGGTCGTGCTGCACGGCGACGGCACCTCGCTCTGGGCGCTGACCCACTCGAGCGACTTCGCCCGCGCGTTCGTCGGATTGCTCGGGCACCCCGGCGCCCTGGGCGAGGCGTTCCACATCATGTCGCCCGAGCTGCTCACCTGGAACATGATCGCGCGCGACCTCGCCGACGCCGCGGGGGCGTCGCTGCACGTCGTCCACCGCACGACGCAGGTCCTGACCGACGAGGTGCCCGAGTGGACGGCCGACCTCTGCGGCGACCGCAGCCACCCCGCCGTGTTCGACACGTCGAAGATCCGCGCGCTGGTGCCCGGGTGGGAGGCGCGGGTCCCCTTCGCCGAGGGAGCCCGCCAGATCGTCGCGTGGCACGACGCCGATGCCTCCCGTCGCACGGTCGACCCCTGGGTCGACGACGCCTACGAGCGGCTCGTCGCGCTCTAGCCCGGGCTCGGGTCCCGGCCCCCGGCCCGGCCCCCGGCCCCGGCCCCGGCCCGTTGGAGCTTCGGGTCGACGTCGCACCACCGTCGCGTCGTCGAACCACCCGGGGGCGTGGTTCCACGACACGGGCGTGGTGCGACCTCGGCCCCGGGCCCGGCCACCGACCCGCCGACGCACCGCCAGCTGGA
>NZ_LMKB01000001.1:171098-171217 GCF_001421165.1 Frigoribacterium sp. Leaf8
TCGACGTCGCACCACCGTCGCGTCGTCGAACCACCCGGGGGCGTGGTTCCACGACCCGGGCGTGGTGCGACCTCGGCCCCGGGCCCGGCCACCGACCCGCCGACGCACCGCCAGCTGGA
>NZ_LMKB01000001.1:171258-393178 GCF_001421165.1 Frigoribacterium sp. Leaf8
GGAACGTCGCACCACCGTCGCGTCCTCGAACCACCCGGGGGCGTGGTTCCACGACACGGGCGTGGTGCGACCTCGGCCCCGGGCCGGGCCGGGCCGGACCACCGGGCCGGGCCGGGCCACCGTACCCGCCGTCGCACCGCCGGCTGAACGTCGCACCGCCGATGTGGGCGGTGCGATGTTCAGTGGGCGGTGCGACGCAGCGCGGGCGCGGGCGCGGCTGCGGCCGTCGGGGCGCCAGCCGCCGCAGCCGCCGCACCAGCCGCAGCCGCCTCCGATCCGGCCCGGACCGCACGCACGGCGACGGGCAGCGTCAGCCGGAACACCGCGCCGGGCCGGCCGACCCCGGGAGGCTCGCAGACCAGGTCGCCGCCGTGGGCGCGGGCCAGACCGCGGGCGATGGGCAGCCCCAGGCCCGCGCCTCCGTCCCCGGACCGTCGGGCCTCGTCCAGCCGCACCAGCCGGTCGAACACCCGCTCGCGGTCGCGCGTGGGCACGCCCGGGCCGTCGTCGGACACGAGCACCGCGACCTCGTCGGCACGCGACGCGTCGAGCCAGAGCGTCACGGGCCCGGTGCCCCCCGTCGCCCGGGCGGCGTTGTCGACCAGGTTGCCGACGATCTGCGAGACCCGACCCGCGTCGGCCGCCACCACGACCGGCCCGTCGGGCAGCAGGACCCGCAGGTCGAGCGACGGCCGTCGCAGCCGCTGACGCTCGACGTCGGCGAGCAGCGACGCCCCGAGGTCGACGGGTGCGACGTCCAGCGAGATGCCCTGGTCGACGCGGGCCATCAGCAGCATGTCGTCGATCAACCGGGAGGCGCGCTCGGCCTCGCGCACCACGTGCGTCGCCAGCCGCTCGCGTTCGTCGGCCGTGCCGGGCGACCGCACGAGGGTGTCGGCCGCGGCGCGCATCCCGGCGACGGGGGTGCGCAGCTCGTGGGCGGCGTCCGACACGAACGCGCGCACCCGCGTCTCGGCGTCGAGCGCGGCCCGCTCGGCCCCCTCGACGCCGTCGAGCATCTCGTCGAAAGCGACGGCGACCCGGCCGATCTCGGTGTCGCGTCGGGCCGGCCGCAGGCGTCGGCCCCGGTCGCCGTGCGCGATCGACCGGGCGACGCCGGTCATCCGGTCGAGCGGCCGCAGGGTGGCTCGCACCACGAGGGCGAGGCCGATCGCCGCGATCAGCAGGAACGCCGCGGAGGCGCCGATCATCACCCAGCGCAGCTGCACCAGGGTCTCGCCCACCGACCGTGAGTCCGTGGTCAGGGTGATCGTCGACCCGTCGCTGAGCTGCGAGACGAGCGTGGTCACCTCGTCGTCGCTCCGCACCTCGGACGAGGTGACCGTGACCGCGTCGGACGAGGAGGTGCCGGTCGCGTCCCCGGCGTCGGTGCCGCTCGAGGAGTCGGTGCCGGTCTCATCGGTGCCGGTGCCGGTGCCGGTGCCGTCCAGGCTGCCGACGCCCGCGCCTCCTGGTCCGTCGTCGAGCCCCGAGGCCGGGCCGCCGCGTCCGGGGCCGTCGCCGAGCGAGGGCGGGCCCTCGCGCAGCTGGTCGGGGCTCGGGCCGGCGACGATGGCGTCGCCGTCGGCGTCGCGGATGACGACCGAGAGCCCCTGGGCCGAGAGCCGGTCGGCGAGCTCGTCGCCGTCCACCGTGCCGACCAGGGCCGCGGCGGCCGCGGCGCGGTCCGACAGCCGGTCGACGACCTGGGCGCGGAGCCGCTGGCCGAGCGTGAGCTCGACCGTCACGGCGAGCGCCGCCAGCAGGACGGCCAGCAGCAGCAGCACGGCGACGACCGTGCGGACGCGCAACGAACCGGTGCGCAGCCCAGGGGCGGCGGCCTCGGGGGCCGACACCGCGCCTCCTCGGGGGTGGTGTCCCGTCGTGAGCGCGGCGGGACGGCGGGCGCGCTTCACGCGCTCATGCGGTAGCCGAGGCCGCGGACGGTGTGGATCAGGCGGGGGCCCCGGGTCTCCATCTTGCGGCGCAGGGCGCTGAGGTGCACCTCGACGAGGTTGGGGTCGTAGTCGTCGTAGCCCCAGACCTGGGTGAGGATCTGTGTCTTCGAGACGGTGCGCCCGCGGCTCTCGGCGAGGAAGCCGAGCAGACGGAACTCGGTGGCCGTGAGGTCGAGTGGTTCGCCGCCGCGCGTGATGCGGGCCGCCTCGGGGTCGACCACCAGGTCGCCGATCTCGATCACCGAGGGAATCCGACCGCGGCGGCGGAGGACGGCCGTGACCCGGGCGATCAGCTCGGCCACGGCGAAGGGCTTGACCACGTAGTCGTCGACGCCCTCCGAGAAGCCGCGCAGCCGGTCGTCGACCTCGTCGCGGGCGGTCAGCATGACGACGGCGGCGTCGGACGAGGTGCGGATGGTGCTCGCCAGGCGGATGCCGCTCGCCCCGGGCAGCATCCAGTCGAGCACGACGAGGTCGGGTACGAACGCCTTCAGCTGCTCGGGCAGGTCCGCGCCGTCGGCCAGACCGTGCACGGCGAAGCCCTCGGCGCCCAGAGCGGTGACGACGGCGGTGCGGATGGTCTCGTCGTCGTCGATCACGAGGACGCGGGCGGGGCTGAGCATCCTCCGAACGGTAGGGCCGGTCGGTGGGCGGAGGCTATGGACGGGCTGGGGGTGCGGTGTGGGTCGCGTGGCCGCGGACTGCCACCAGGGGTGGACCGCCGACGGGCTCGGCCTGCCGCTAGGGTCGGCGCATGGGGAGACAGCGCCGACGACGGCAACTCGTCGCGGGCGGCGTCCTGCTGGGGCTGTCGCTGCTCGCGTTCTGGCTCGGAGGGCCGATCTCGGCCCGGTGGCCGTCGGCCTACCTGACCGTGGGGTTGGCGGCGTTCGGGCTCTTCCTGGTCGCCCTGTGGTTGTTCCTCCTCGTCATCGCCGAGCGTGAGGGGCCGCCCTCTGGCGCCCCGACCCTCCCGACCCGTCCGAGTTCCCCGGGCTGGTGGCCGTTCCAGCGGCGGCAGCCTCCGATCCCTCCACGAGAGAACGTCGCAAGCGACACGGACTGGGTCCCCCTCATCTGGCGACCGCGCAGCATCCCCGTACTGCGACGCGTCGATGCCGACGGCGCCCTCGAACTCCTGCTCGCCGACGATCGAGGCGAAGGGCCCATCGGAGGGTCGAGGGAGATCGTCATCGCCCTCTCGACCCAGGACCTGCTGATGATGTCGGCTGTCCTGAACTCCGCCGCCGACTACGCCCTCGCCTCACCGTGGGACTCCGGCTTCTCGCACGACGAGGCCCTCGCGTGGTCGCGTCGCGCAGCCCGCGCCGCTCGCGACGCACCGGGTCCGCGGTTCGACCCGATTCGGGCCTCTGGTGTCGGAGCACGCCGGATCGGCTGGACGGCCTGGGCCCTCGGGCAGGACGCCCAGGTCGGTGCCCGACGCGATCCGTGGTTCGTCGTGCCCTTCGACCAGCTCCAGGCCGTGACCAACTCGCTCCAGGAAGTGGTCGAGGGGCTCATCGACCTCGACCTCGCCGCCGTCCAACGACTCGGCGGCAGCGGCGAGGGTGGCGGTGAAGACGGGCGCGAGGCGCGCCTCGCGGGCGGCGAGCTGACGCGACGCCTTCGCGACGTCCTGCGGCACGCGCACGAGTCCGACCCGGCACCGGCATTCGGTCCCACCGACACCTGACTCGTCCGTGCCGAGCCACCGAGACGGATCGATGCGGGGAGGCGCCGCTGGACCGTCGGTGAGCGGGTTCTACGGAAGGGCCGGAGGCACGGTGCGGGCCGGGTCACCGGCGCCGCCGAGGTCGGGGTCGAGGTGGGCGAGGACGAACGGATCGACGCAGCCCCGGGCGAAACCGCGGATGCGTCGGTCGATGTCGCGCTGCAGGAGGACGGCGCCGATGCGCTCGGCCAGGGGCGCCAGCCATGCCGGCTTGCACGAGAAGTTGTAGCGCCAGACGGCCTCGGTCGAGCTCGGGTCGCCGTCGACCTCGCTGAACCGCCATCCCCCGCCCATGCGCGCGAAGAACCACGACCCCTTCGTCATCTTCATGCCGACGTTCGTCGGTGGGTTGTACGAGACGTACTCGCTCTCCATCCGGAACCCGAAACGCTGCACGGTGAACGTCCGGACCCCCTTGGCGGCCCGGGTCGCCCCGCCCACCAGGTACTGCCGCCGGATGAACGGGTCCCACCGCTTTCGCGCCTCCCCCTGGGTCTGCGACACCGCGAAGGCGACGTGGAGGTCGACAGGAACGACGCACCGGGACTCGACGACGGGCATGGGCTCATCGTCGCACCTCCGGACGTCCGGGCGACCACGGGCGTGGAAAGATCAGGACAGACCTGTCGACACCCGACCCCGAGGAGCGGCGTGCTCGCACGAGACGTGACCGAGAAGAGATTCACCCCGACCCGCTTCCGCGACGGCTACGCGATGGAGGACGTGGACCCGTTCCTCGAGCGCATCCGGGCCACCCTCGCGGCCTACGAGCAGGGGACCACCGTCGGCCTCCTGGCGGACGTCGACGTCGTGGCCGCCCGGTTCCGACCGACGAGGTTCAGGGAAGGCTACGACCAGGACGAGGTCGACGACTTCCTGGACCAGGTCGTCGTCGAGCTCAGGGGACGACAGTCCGCCGGGGGTCGCTGACCGCGTCCCGACGTTGCGACGTCCCGACGTCGTGTCAGCCGCGGGCGTGGCGCACGTACGCGACGATCGCGTTGGCGTGCCCGTGGCCCAGGCCGTGTTCGGATTTGAGCCACGACACCACCTGCATGTGCGCGTGCTCGTCGAGACGCTCGTCGACCAGGTCGAGCCACTCCTGGACCGGCCGCCCGTAGGTGCGCTCGATGCTCGGGAAGTACGACGCCGGGCCTTTGACGGTCTGGCCGTCGGTGGGCGGTTCGGGTGCCAGGACGCGTCGCTCGGACATGCGGTGACGGTAGCAGTCGGTGTCGACGCGACTTAAGCCCCGCTTCAGATTCGGTTCCGAGAGTGGTGTCTGCCGGAGGGAACGCCCCGACCGCCAGCCGCACCGCGGCTCGCCCGGCACCCGACATCTGGAGACACCATGGCGAAGGACATCACCCCCGACGGTCGCGACGACGACCGTCGCGACGAGAACACCCCCGCGCAGGACGATGCGTGGGCCGAGCGACTGCGTCGTGAGGACGAGGACCAGGACGCCCGTACGACGACCGAGCTGCCGGCCCGGCCGTCGGGCCAGCCCACGGCCCCGACCACCCCGATCGTCGCCGACGACCAGCGCACCCGCGAACTGCCCACGGACGGCAGCGCGTTCCGAGCCGGGTCGACCCCGCAACGGCGCCCGAGGAAGGGCCTGCTCGTCGGCATCGGCATCGCGGCGGCCGGCCTCGCCCTGGTCGGGACCAGCACCGCCGTCGCGGTGTCGAACGCCGGGAGCTCGACCAGCGCCTCCTCGAGCGCGACGCCGGGCCGGGACGACGCGGCGGACCAGGCCGACGGCTCACGCCAGGGGCCGGGAGGACGAGGCTCCGACGACGCCACCGGTGCACCCACCGACGCGCCGACTCCGCCTGCTGCGGGCGGCGACTCGGACGAGAGCACTCCGGCCGAGGGCACCGGGCCCGACGGCGAGGCCCTACCGACCCCGGGCGTCGGCCCCGACGGCGAAGCGCTGCCGACCCCCGGCGCCGGGCCCGACGGGAAGGCCATGCCGACCCCCGGCACCGGCCCCGACGGGAAGGCCCTGCCCGAGGCACCGGAGGGCGGCCCTGCCGACGGCGGCCCGATGGCTGGTGGACCGAAGGGTGGCCCGGGCCACGGCCCCGGCGAGAAGGGCGGCCCGAAGACGGACTCCGGCGACACCGAGGACGACTCCGACCGCCCCACCCCGCCGACCGATGCGCCCACCCCTCCCACGGACGCGCCGACGCCCACCCCCGGCACCGACGAGGGCTCGGGCTCGTAGGGCGCCGGCCGCACCGGCCGTCAGGGCGCCGGCCGCTCGGAAGCGCCGGCACCGGTCAGCACAGCAGGCTCCGTCAGAACAGCAGGCTCCGTCAGAACCGCGTGGTGATGCTGCCCTCGACGACGGGTGGCACACCGCGGCGGTCGGCCGAGCCCCGCACCGTGGCGATCTCGTTCCACTTGTCGATCGTGGTGCAGGGGTGCGAGACGCCGAGCCGCACCAGGTCGCCGACCTGCAGCCCGGACGCCGGGTCGAGCCGCAGGAAGGCGTGCTGGTCGTTGAGGGCCGACACGTGCGACCCGTCGAGCACCCCCGGGAGGCGCCGGTCGGCCGCCTGCGGACGCCACGCCTCGAGCGGCACCGGGAACCCCTCGTCGTCCGACGTGTCGCGCCGTCCGACGTTGAGCAGGGCGAGCCCGGGCTCGGGACGGGACACCACGGACGCCCAGAGCTCGAGGGTCGGCAGGAACGAGGGCTCGATCGTCGGCCCCTCGACCTGCTCGGCGTCGAACCCCGCGGCCCGCTCGGCGTCGAACCCCTCGGCCGCTCCGTCGAACCCGGTGAGTTCGCCGTCGGTCGGCCCGCCCATCTCGCGGTCGGCCTGCGACCCCGCCGAACCGTCGCCGACGACGACCGTGACGTCGGCGTCGACGCCGGCCGCGCCTCCTGCGGTCGACGGCACGGCGTGGCGGGTCGACGGCATCGTGTCGCGGGCGAACGGGGTCAGCCGGCGATAGAGGTCGTGGTCGTGGGCGACGTACGAACCCGACCGCAGTACGACGCGCGTGCGCGGCCCCTGCAGACCCGAGGGGTCGTGCCGGTCGCCGAGCACGGCGACGACACGGTCGAAGTAGACGCTGCCGCCGGCCGTCACCACCACGTCGTGACCTCTCGACAGCCACGGGTCGAAGGCCGGCGCACCGATGCCGTCGAGCACCTCGAGGAGCCCCCGCAGGTAGTCGTCGACCACGGCGATGCCGGCCGCGTCGACGTCGTGCGTGAGGGCGCCCTCGTACCCGGCCACCCCGGCCAGGACGAGGTGCGGTGCCGCCGCCACGGCCTCGGCGACGAGCAGCGCCTCGCGCACCGAGCGCGCGCCGGTCCGGCCGAGCGGCGACCCGAACTCGACCAGCACGGCGAGCGGACGCTCGCCCTCGGCCCGCGCCAGGGCGGCGTCGACGAGGCGCACCGTCTCGACCGAGTCGACCCACATGAGCACGTCGACGCCGGGCGCGGCGAGCGCCGCGAGGGTCGCGGGCGCGAACGCGGTGCCCGCCAGGACGACGTTCGGCACCCCGGCCTCGCGCGCGACGGCGACCTGGAACGCCGTCGCGAGCGTGATGCCCCACGCGCCGGCGTCGAGCTGCCGGCGCCAGATCTCGGGCGCCATCGTCGTCTTGCCGTGCGGCGCCAGGTCGACCCCGCCCTCGCGACACCAGGCGGCCATGGTCTCGACGTTGTGGGTGAGGGCGTCGAGGTCGATCGTGAGCAGCGGGGTCGCGAGGTCGATCAGCGGGACCGGCCGGGGCTCGCGGCCGAAGCCCACCTTGGTGGGGACGGGGGCGGACGGGGTCGAGGACGACGTGGTCATGGTGCCTTCCGACGGGTGCGGTTCGGGGGTGTGCGGAGTGGTGCTGCGGTCAGGCCGTGTGTCGGTACCTGACGGTAGTTTTGCAGCCACCCCCGACGGGCGACACCTCACGTCGGGCCCACCGACCATCCACCAGAGAAGAGCAGACCTGTGAGCGAGAAGACCGAAGTCCGCACCGGCGGCGCCCCCACCCCCATCTCGACCTTCTCGCAGGGCGTGCTCAAGAACGGGTTCCTCAGCGTGTCGGGCCAGGGCCCGCAAGACCCCGCCACGAGCGAGTACCTGCACCCCGGCGACCTGACGTCGCAGACCGTCCGCACGCTCGACAACGTCAAGGCGATCGTCGAGGGCGCCGGCGGGACGTTCGACGACGTCGTGTCGCTGCGCGTGTTCCTCACCACGCGCGACGACTTCGCCGAGATGAACGCCGCGTACGAGACCTACCTGCTGCAGAACGTCCCGAGCGGGGTGTTCCCCACCCGCACGACGGTCTTCGTCGAGCTGCCGAACGAGGCCATGCTCGTCGAGATCGACGCGCTCGCCATCCTCAGCTGACGCGCTGCGGCTCTCCGGGCCTGCGGCCTGCGGCTCTGCCGCCCTGCCGCTCGTCGACAGCGGGCGAGTTCGCACTTTCCTGGTCGGCACGATCGCCCGCCCACCCCGGACACGCCCGTGTTCGGGGTGGCGCGGCGTCCAGGCGGCGCGACCACAGGAGGCGCAGGTCAGTCGGTCGCGCCCGTCACGACCACGATCTTCCGTGACCACGTCGCGTCGGTCAGCTGGGCGAGCATGAAACGCGCCACGTCGGCACGGGTCACGTGGCTGCCCGCCCCCTGGGGCAACCGCTCCCCCGTGGCGAGCGACCCGGTCGCCGGGTCGTCGGTGAGGCGCGTCGGGTAGACGAGCGTCCAGTCGAGTCCGCTCTCGCGCACCTCGGCGTCGGCGACGTCCTTGGCGGCGTAGACCTTGCCGAGCACGGTGTGGAAGAACATCTTCTGGAAGGTGTTCGCGTCGGCCTGACTCTCGCCGACGCCGAAGGCCGAACAGACGACGAGTCGGTCGACGCCCGCGTCGTGCATCGCCGGCAGCAGGGCCCGCCCGACCTCGACCTCCACCGGGTGCCGCATGTTCCGCGAGCCGATCGCGTTCAGCACAGCGTCCTGGCCGGCGACGGCGGCGCGGACGTCCTCGGCCGAGGTCGCGTCCCCGGTGAGCACCCGGACGCCCTCCGTCACGTCGAGGGACGAGGCATCGCGGACGAGCACCGTCACGTCGTGCCCCGCCGACAGGGCGACCCGCAGGACGTGGGAGCCCGTGCCCCCGGTCGCTCCCAACACCAGAACCTTCATCGCGCCTCCTGTCGTTCATCGAAGCGAACACCGTCCGACCAAGAGCGGGCCGAGAACGTCGGCGCAGGGTCGGGGCAGGTCGGGTCGGAACAGGGCGGGTCGGGTCGGGTCGGGTCGGGTCAGCCGATGCAGGTCGGCCAAGTCGGGGTCACCAGAGGCAAGCTCAGCGGAGGCGACGGCCCGCGGCCCAGAGGCCGACCAGCCCCGACGGGCCGAGGCGGGGCGTCGCGTAGGTGGCCCGGTCGGCGTACGCCCCCGGGTCGACCAGCTGGAGGTCGGCGACGGCCCCGGCGGCGATGCCGAGCGCGCCTCCTGCCCGGCCACCGCCCACACTGCCGTCGCCGCCGCCACCGCCACCGCCGATCCCGCCCGCACCGGCACCGGCACCCGCACTTGCACTGGCACGCGTGCCTCCCAGCCCGAACCGCGAGGAGGCGCGGGTCGACATGCGCGCGATCGCCTCGCCCCGCGAGAGCACGGCCTGCGGTCCCGACGCGGCGTACTCGTCGAGCACGCGCGAGAACGTCCCGTACAGGCGGGGATGCACGGTGCCGGTCTCGCGCGGCAGCCCGTCCGAGCCGACCAGGGTGTGCGGCCACGCCAGGGCCGTCCGCATGCCCTCGAGGTCGGTGTGGAACACGATGACGGTCAAGGCGCCCCGTTCGGCGAGGACGAGGTCGGCGAGCACCTCGCGCGGGTCGGCACCGACCGCCTCGGCGATCTCGGCGAGCGGCCGCCCCTCGAAGCCCGCGTGCTCGGGTCGCGTGAACCCCGCCGCCGAGATCCGCTCGGGGCCGATCGCGGCGTACTGGTTCTCGAGCGTCGATCCGGCCCAGGGTTCGAGCAACCCGTCGAGCACCTGCCGCCGCGAGCGCGTGCCGGGTCGGAGCGCCTCGAGCAGGCTCTCGACCCCGTGGTCGGCCGTGGCCGGCGGGAACAGCGACGCGACCGTCGTGCTGCCCGCGTCGTAGGGGTAGACGTCGGCGCTGACGTCGACACCGTCGTCGTGCAGGGCGTCGAGGTGCTCGACGATCGCGGGCATGCCGCCGACGTTCCGCGGCCCGGTCACCTTCAGGTGGCTGACGTGGACGGCGGCCCCGGTCTCGCGCCCCAGCGACGCCAGCTCGTCGATCGAGTCGCGGAGTCCGTCGGCCTCGTTGCGGACGTGGGCGACCAGCAGCTTGCCCCGCACCGCGCACTCCCGGGCCAGGGCGACGAGTTCGGGCCGGTCGGCGGCGTCGCCGGGTGCGTACATGAGGCCGAGTGAGACGCCGAGCGCCCCGGCGTCGAGCGCCTCGCCCACCGACGCCGCGATGAGCGACCGCTCGACGCCGTCGGCCGGTCGGCGGTCGAAGCCGAGCACGCCCGCCCGCAGCGGGGCGTGCGGGACGAGGGTCGCGGCGTGCAGGCCGAAGGTGCCGTCGGCGTCGCCCTCGGCCAGCGTCCGCACGTAGTCGGCGAACGTCGCCCATCGTCGCGCAGGGAACCCGCCGAGCACCGGCCGCGAGTAGTCCTCGAGCGAACGGTCGTCAGGATCGGTCGGCGACGGCGCGACGCCCTGGCCGCAGTTGCCGACGATCGTGGTCGTCACGCCCTGCCCGGTCTTGGGGGCGACCCCTCCCGGGCGGAACAACGCGGCGTCGTCGTGCGCGTGCACGTCGACGAACCCCGGCAGCACGTCGAGTCCGCTCGCGTCGACCACCTCGACCCCGGCCGGCACCCCGGACGAGGAGGCGCGGTGACCGTCACCCGCGGACGCCGCGGCCCCGGGCCCCACGGCCGCGACCACGCCGTCGCGCACGACGACGTCCGCGACGCGACCCGCGCCTCCGGACCCGTCCCAGACCGTCCCGCCCGCGAGCACCAGCGTCGTCACGAGGACGCCGCCGTCACGCGGACGCCGCCGCCGTCACGGGAGCACCGCGGTCGTCGCCAGGACGGGTGCGCTACTCGAAGCGCTGCCACACGGGCTTGTTCGCGTAGGTGTAGCGGTAGTAGTCCGCCAGCTGCAGCAGCGACGCCGCGGCTTCGTCGACGACGATCGTGGCGTGCCGGTGCAACTGCAACGCGCTGCCGGGGCACATCGCACCGAGCGGCCCCTCGACCATGCCCGCGACCGCCGACGCCTTCGACGACCCCTGCGCCACGAGCACGACCTCGTGCGCGTCGAGGATGGTGCCGAGCCCCTGCGTCAGGCAGTGCGTGGGCACCTGCGACGGGTCGTCGAAGAACCGGGCGTTGTCGGCCCGGGTCTGCGGGGCGAGCGTCTTGATGCGGGTGCGCGACGCGAAGGACGAGGTGGGCTCGTTGAAGCCGATGTGCCCGTTCGCCCCGATGCCGAGGATCTGGATGTCGATGCCGCCCGCGTCGGCGATGGCCCGCTCGTACTCGACGACCGCGGCCTCGACGTCGGACGCCCGCCCGTCGGGCACGTGGACCTTCGACGCGTCCATGCCCAGGGGCACGACGACGTCGCGCTCGATCACCGAGGCGTAGCTCTCGGGGTGCTCGAGCGGGATGCCGACGTACTCGTCGAGCGCGAACCCGGAGGCGCGGCCGAAGTCGAGCTCGCCCGCCGCGACCCGGGCCGCGAGCGACGCGTAGATGCCGGTGGGCGACGACCCGGTCGCGAGGCCCAGCACGGCCTCGGGGTCGCGCTGGACGACGGACGCGATCTTGAGGGCGGCGACACGGCCGACCTCGTCGGCGTCGCGGACGATGACGATCTCCATGGGGCTCCTTGCTGCCGAGGCGTCAGACGATGTTGGCCACGACCGACGCGATGTACGCCTCGCGTTCTTCGCGTGAGGCCGGCCGCCCGGGCACGCCCGGACGCTGCTGCCACGGTAGCGGCCCCGACTCCCGCCGGTACTCGACGCCGAGGGCGTCGAGGCGTCCGAGGTGCACGGCGAGCCGTGTGGAGAAGTCGTCGAAGTCCCGCGGTTCGGTCGTCCACAGCGCCTCGGCGACGGCGCACAACCGGGGGAACGCGAAGAAGTCGACGGTGCGGGGCGAGTCCATGTGCTCGGTCCAGATGTTGGCTTGGCCTCCGAGCACGTGACGGGCCTCGTCCTCGGTGAGCTGCGCGGGCACCGGTTCGAACGCGAACACGTCGGCCAGGGTGAGCGGGATCGACACCGGGATCGGCTCGTCGGGCCCGTCCGACTGCCGGTAGTCGAGGTAGACCTGGTCGTCGGGACACGCCACGACGTCGTAGCCGCGTCGTGCCGCCGTGATCGCGCCGGTCATGCCCCGCCACGACGCGACCGTCGCGCCGGGTGACATCGTGGCGTTCCCCTCGAGGATCTCGTCCCACCCGAAGGTGCGGCGCCCGGCCGCGGTGAGGTGCGCGTCGAGCCGCCCGATGAACCACGCCTGCAGTTCCTCCTCGTCGGCGAGGCCGCGGTCCCGCATGAGCTCCTGCGTGCGCGGGTCGGCCCGCCACTGCGCCTTGGGGCACTCGTCGCCGCCGATGCCGATCCAGGTGCCCGGGAAGAGCTCCATCACCTCGTCGAGCACGTCGGTGTAGAAGTCGACGGTCGTCTGCTCGGTGTTGAGGACGTCCTCGAAGATGCCCCACTCGGTCCCCACGGCGATCTGCCGGGGCGCCGCCACGGGCGTCCCGCCGACCTCGACGGCGCCGACGCCGAGGTGCGGGTACGCCGTGATCGCCGCCATCGAGTGGCCGGGCACGTCGACCTCGGGCACGACCGTGATGTGGCGGGCCGCGGCGTAGGCGACCACCTCGCGGATGTCGTCCTGCGTGTAGAAGCCGCCGTGCGGTCGGCCGTCCTGGGTCGCGTCCGGCCCCGCCCCCACCTGCGACGACCCCCGCCACGCGCCGACCGAGGTCAGGCGCGGGTACTTCGTGATCTCGATGCGCCAGCCCTGGTCCTCGGTGAGGTGCCAGTGCAGCGTGTTGAGCCGGTGCAGGGCCATGAGGTCGACGAACCGCAGGACGTCGCGCTTGGGCAGGAAGTGCCGGGCGACGTCGAGGTGCGTGCCGCGCCAGCCGAAGCGTGGTCGGTCCTCGACGTCGACGGCGGGCACGACCCAGTCGACCCCGGGCACGAGGGCCGTCCGGTACGCGGCCGCGGGCAGCAGCTGTCGCAGCACCTGCGCCCCGTGGAACGCGCCGGCCGCGTCGCCACCGGTGATGCGCACCCCCGCGGGTCGCGCCTCCAGCCGGTAGGCCTCGGCACCGAGCGAGGCGTCCAGGTCGAACGAGATGCCGGTCCCGTCGGCGCTGCCTTCGCGGAGCGGCAGGCCGGTCGCGGGGCGCAGCGCCTGCTGCAGCCAGGCGACGACTCCGGCCAGCTCGTCGGGCGCCGAGACGCGCGTCGCGGAGTCGAGCCGGAACGCCCCGGAGGCGCGGGTCAGCCGGGCAGGACTCGGCACGATCGCGACCGGTGCGGTCTCGGGGGTCGCGGTGCCGGCCCGCCTGGTGGTCGAGGGGGTCGAGGAGTCGGTCGTCACGGGGTCAGCCCTTCACGGCGCCGGCGGACATGCCGGTCACCAGGTTGCGTTGGATGATCATGAAGAAGACGACGACCGGCAGGGAGAACAGCACCGAGGCCGCCATCTGTCCGCCGAAGTCGGTGCCGCTGGTCGGCGTGCTGAACGAGGCCAGCCAGACCGGCAGCGTGTACATCGACTGGTCCTTCATGAACGTGTAGGCCACGAGGTAGTCGTTCCACGCGGCGATGAAGGCGAAGATGCTCGTCGCGATCATGCCGGGCAGCACGAGCGGGAACATGATCCGCGTCAGCACCTGCCAGGTGCTCGCGCCGTCGAGTTGCGCGGCCTCCTCGACCTCGACCGGGATCGCCAGGAAGAACCCGCGCATCACCCAGATCGAGAACGGCAGCGTCGACGCGACGTACGCCAGGATGAGCCCGCCGTAGGTGCCGAGCAGCCCGAGGCTGTTGAAGATCAGGAACTGCGGGATCAACAGGGCCGTCGCCGGCAGCATCTGCACGATCAGGATGAACACCATGATCGTGCGCCGCCCCCGGAACCGGAACCGCGACAGGGCGGCCGAGGCGAACAGTCCGAGCACGATCGAGAAGACGACGGCCCCGACCACGACGATCACGCTGTTGCGCAGGTTCGTGAAGAAGTCGGACTGCGTCACCGCGACGACGAAGTTGTCGAGGGTCGGGTTCTGCGGCCAGAACAGCGGGGTGGCCGTCATCACCTCGGGGCGCGGCTTGAACGCCGTGTTGACCATCCAGTAGACGGGGAACAGCCACACGAGGCTGAAGACGATCGCGATCGCGTTGCTGACCCAGCGGGGCTTCCGGCGGCGACGGGTCGGGCGGGCGGGCGACGGGCGGCCGGTGCCGTGGCCCGAGCGCGCCTCCTTGCTTCTCTCGTCGCGCGCGACGGTCTCGGTCGTCGTGGTGCCGACGCCGGCGGGTGCGGTCGTGGTCACAGGTCTTCTCCGGATCGGACGAGGTTGCGGACGTAGAACGCGGTCAACACGACGAGCAGCAGGGTGGTGACCACCGAGATGGCGGCGCCCTGCCCGATGTCGAAGCCGACGAACGCGGTGACGTAGGTGAAGACGCCGAGGGTCGAGGTGGCGTCGTCGGGGCCGCCGGCCGAGACGAGCCAGATCTGGTTGAAGACGTTGAAGTCCCAGATGATCGACAGGATCGTGATCAGCAGCAGCGTCGGCTTGAGGAAGACCAGGGTGACGGTCCGGTACACGCGCCACTCGCTCGCCCCGTCGAGCCGCGCGGCCTCTTTGTACTCGAGCGGGATCTGCGTCTCGGCGGCGTACATGGTCAGCGCGATGAAGGGCACCGCCTGCCACACGATCAGCAGCCAGATGCTCGTGTAGGCGAGGGCCGCGTCGTTCGACCAGTCGACGTTGGTCATGTCGCCCACCAGGCCGGTCCGGGTCAACAGCCAGTTCACGACGCCGTAGCCGGGCTGGAACAGCCACTTCCAGACGATCGACGACGCCACGTTGGGCATGGCCCAGGCGAGGATCA
Organism: Frigoribacterium sp. Leaf8; assembly: GCF_001421165.1. Taxonomy (GTDB): domain Bacteria; phylum Actinomycetota; class Actinomycetes; order Actinomycetales; family Microbacteriaceae; genus Frigoribacterium. The sequence continues at coordinate 186,124 of NZ_LMKB01000001.1, forward strand.
GCACGACGGTCACCGTGTAGCGCATCGGCGTGCCGAGCCGGGTGAGCAGGTGCGAGACGCCCGTGCCGATCACGACGCTGCCACCGACCATCGCGGCCGTGAAGACCAGCGTGCGGACGAGCGACCACCAGAAGTCGGTGTCGGCCAGCAGGGTCGCGTACTGCTGCACGCCGACCGAGTCGTACGCGCCGGTGAAGAGCGAGCGTTGGTCGTAGTCGGTGAACGACGTGAAGACCAGGAACACGATGGGCGCGACGGTCACGGCGAGCAGCACGATGCCCGCGGGCGACAGCAGCCAGAGCGGGGCGAGCTGGCGCTTCCCGCCGGGGCGCACCGGGGCCTTCCGTTCGGCCTTCGGGCGCCGGCCGCCCTTCCGGTCGGGTGCCGCGCCGGGCGGGGTCTCGGTGAGACCGGGGGCGATCGAGAGGGCCACGGTTCCTCTTTCGGTTCGAGTCCAGGAGGTGCGGGTCGAGGGGGCGGGAGCGTCGCGCGATCAGGTGGTCGCGTGACGCCCCCGGGGTGCTGCCGAGGGCTCGGTGCTAGTCGTTCAGCGCCTCGTCGGTGGCCTCGTCGAAGGACTTCGCGGCCGCCTCGGGCGACTTCGAGCCCGAGACCACCGAGGAGAAGAGCTGGTTGATGCTCTTGTCGCCCTCGAGGGCCGCCCAGTTCGCGCTGGCGGGGGTGGCCTTCGAGTTGAGCGCGGCGTCGAAGAAGCCCTTCTGGATCGGCGTCACCACGCTGCCGGCCGCCTCGATGCCCTCTTCGCTGTTCGGGATCCAGCCGTCGTTGCCCACGACCCACTCGCTCTGGATGTCCGGGCTCGTGGCGATCTTGGTCCACTGCAGGGCCAGGTCGGAGTTCTGGCTCTTGGCCGCGATTCCCCAGTCCGAGCCGCCGAGCATGACCGGCTGCGTCTCGCCCGACTTGCCCGGCATCGGGAACGTGCCGAAGTCGTCGTCGGTCAGGGCGGGGTTGGCCTTCTGGATCAGGTCGATCGAGCCGTTGGTGTGCAGGATCGTCGCCGTCTTGCCGTCCGCGAAGACCTGCGTCTGGTCGGGCGCGTCGGTGTCGAGGGTCTGCGAGGCGGGCGTCGAGTAGGCGTTCTGGAACTCGGTGAAGTCGGCCAGTCCCTGCTGCGCCTCGTCGCTCGCCAGGCCCGCCTTCCAGGTGCCGTCGCTCGACGTGGCGATCTCTCCGCCGGCGTCCCAGACGAACTGCATGCCCGCGTACCAGTACTGGCCGGGCAGGTAGAACGCCGAGAAGTCGGACGCCGTGTTCGCGGCCTTCACCTTGTCGAGGTCGGCGGTGAGCTCGTCGTAGGTGGTGGGCGCCTCGGTCACGCCGGCCTCGGCCCACATCGTCTTGTTGTAGATGACGGCGCGGGCACCGGCGAAGCCGGGCACGGCGTAGAGCGAGTCGTCGACGGTCGCGGGCTCCTCGAGGCCCGTCAACCAGGTCTGACCCTGCTCGAGGTCGTCGCGGTACGACGTCAGGTCGAGGAGTGCACCGTTGGCCGCGTAGCTGGCGACCTGCGTGTTGCCGAGGTCGAGCACGTCGGGTGGGGTGCTCGTGGCGAGTGCCGTGCTGATCTTGGTGGTGATGCCGTCCCACTGCTGGATCTGGACGTCGACGTCGGCGCCCGTCTGCTTCGTGAACTCCTCGTTGACGGCATCGATGGTCTCGGGCGTGTAGTCGCCCGTCATCACCCAGACCGTCAGGGTCTTGCCGTCACCCTTGGTGGTGGGCACGGCCTGGGGTTCGTCGGACGAGCTGCCGCCCGTGCCCGAGCTCGAGCAGGCGGACAGGGCGAGTGCCGCGGCCAGGCCCAGGGCCCCGACCGCCGTGTAGCGTTGGATTCGCAATTTCATCTCCTCGTTCTCGAAGCGGGGATGCCGCATCGCTGTGGTCCCGGCCCGCGCTCGCACAAGCGTCGGGTCGGGAATGCGGCACGGGCCGAGGCCCTCGCCGCCTCCGGGGGTGGACCCCCGAGGTCTGTGGTGGGGCGGTCGCCCCGGGCGGGCCGGGCACCGGGCGGGCCGACGCCGGGCGGGCCGACGCCGGGCGGGCCGACGCCGGGCGTGCCGACGCCGGGCTCACGTCAACCCCAGTTCGGCCTGCAGCACGAACGACGCGGCGCCTCGCAGGGCGAGGTCGGTGCCGCTGCCCGCGATCCGCATCGTCAGGCCGTTGCTGACGGCGGACAGCGTGCGCTGCCGGACGGTCTCGCGGGCTGCGCGCAGCATCGCGCCCTCGACCAGGTCGGCCGGGCCCGACAGCACGACCTCGTCGATGTTGAGCGCGCTGACGATGGGGGCGAGCACCAGGCCGAGCGCGCGACCGGCCTCGTGGAGGACGGCGCCGCGCGATCCCTCGTCGTGCTGTCGGAGGCGCGCCCTCAGCTGCGGGGCGGCGATGGCCTCCTCGAGGCAGCCGCGTCGACCGCACGCGCACACGTCGCCGTTCTCGTCGACCGTGACGTGCCCGATCTCGCCGGCCGAGAACTGGTCGCCCTCGACAAGCGCACCGGCGACGATCAGCCCGACCCCGACACCGTGGTCGATCGTGACGACGATGAGGCTCTGTCCCGCCGGGGACCGTCCGCCGCCGCTCTGCCCGGCCGCAGCCGGTCCGGTCGCGCCCGGTCCGGTCGCGCCCGGTCCGGTCGCGCCCCGCCCGGTCTCATCGTTCCCGACCTCTTCGCCGAAGGTGCGGATGCCCATCGCCGCGGCGTTGGAGTCGTTGCCCACGTGGACGGGCAGACCGGTGCGGGCCGACAGTCGGGACCGCAGCGGGAGGTCGTACCAACCGAGGTGGACGGCCGTGCGCACGACGCCGTCGTGGTCGACGATGCCGGGGGTCGCGACGCCGACCCCGAGCAGCCGACGGGTCGTCCGCGAGGCGAGGTCGTCGACGAGCCGCTCGACCAGGCTCACGGCGGCCTCGCCGACGGCCCCGTCGAGCTCGACCCCGGCGCGCTCGACGACCCCGCCCCGCAGGTCGACGACGGCCCCGACGAAACGCTCGGCACTCGACAGGTCGACCGTGACGATGTGGAAGGCGTCCGACTCGATGCCGACGAGCGTCGCCGGCTTGCCGACCCGCGCGTCGTCGCGGACGCCGAGCTCGCGGGCGATGCCGTCGTCGATGAGTTCGGCGACGAGGGCGGAGACGGTGGGGCGCGTCAGACCCGAGCGACGCGCGAGGTCGGCTCGACTCATGGAGCCGTCGCGGTACAGGGACTGTAGGAGGAGGGACCGGTTGTGGGCGCGGACCGGCGGCTGTTGCTGCCGGGTGATCGTCGTGCTGGTCACGGGCGCGTCCTCTCGTCTCGGCATCGTCGCCGACCTCGGACCCGGTGAGAGGGCCCGTCGGCAGCGGTGCCGGGTGGCGTCGCCGTGGTGGCGTGCCGTTAGTAAATGGGCCTTACAAACACGTGTCAAGGTGCGTGGCGGCGAGTTTACGCACACGAAACACCGGCGGTCAACACCCGAAACACGGCGACCCACGGGCCGCGGCCCCTTGCCGCGAGCAGGTTCGTAAGCTTTACTAACAAACATGTCCACGCTCGCCACCGTGTCCGTCGCCGCGCCTCACGTCGCCGTCGGCGGTGCGCCGGCGGGACCGTCCGCAGCCGGGTCGACGGAGTGGCCGTGAGGGTCGGCCTCGACATCGGCGGCACCAAGATCGACGCGGTCGTCGTCGACGGGTCCGGAGCCCCCGTCCATCGCCTCCGCCTGCCCACGGGGTTCGGCCCCGACGCCGTGCTGACGAACGCGGCCACGGCGGTCGCCTCGTTGGCGGACCGTTCCGGCGTCGCCGTCGAGGCCTTCGAGTCGGTCGGCGTCGGCATCCCCGGCCTCGTCGACGGCACGACGGGTCGCGTGCGGCACGCCGTGAACATCGGCTTCGACGACGTCGCCGTGGGGCCGACGCTGAGCGCCCGCCTCGGGGTCCCGGTCCGGGTCGAGAACGACGTCAACGCGGCCGCGCTCGGCGCGTACCTCGCCATGTCGCTGTCGGGATCTGTCGGCTACCTCAACCTCGGCACCGGCCTCGCTGCCGGCCTCGTCGTCGACGGCGAACTCTGGCGCGGCTCGCGGGGCGTCTCGGGCGAGATCGGTCACGTCCCCGTCGACCCCGGGGGCGAGCTCTGCCCCTGCGGGCAGCGCGGTTGCCTCGAGACCGTCGCGGCCGGCGCCGCGGTGTCCCGTCACTGGCCGACCGAGGGGGCGTACCCGGCCGTGGCGCTGTTCGCGGCGGCCGACGCCGGCGACCCCGAGGCCGTCCGCGTGCGTGTCGACCTCGCGGCGGGGGTGGCGGCCGCGGTGCGCCTCCTCGTCCTGACGACCGACGTGGACTCCGTCGTGATCGGCGGCGGGCTCAGCAACCTGGGTCGCCCCCTGCTCGACGACGTCGCCGGGGTGCTCGACCGGTGGGCGGCGGGGTCGCCGTTCCTCGCCTCGCTCGAGCTGTCGTCGCGCATCGAGCTGCTGCCGCCGGGGTTCCCCGTGGCAGCCGTCGGTGCCGCGACGATCGGCGCCCGCGGGCCCGCGACGGCCGTCGCCGCCGCCCTCTGACCGCCACCACGGCCCTGCCCCCACGTCGCCACGCCGCCACGAGATGGTCACAGCACCAGGAGAAAACCTGGAACTGTGACCATCTCGCGGTGCGGTGTCCGCCGGTGCGGCGCTACGCCCGGGCCACCCGCAGCGTCACGATCTCGAACGGGCGCAGCGTCAACTCGACCGCGGAGCCCGACGCCCACCGACCGGCCCCGGCCGTGCCCGACGCCAGCTCGCGCTCGATGAGGTCGGTGCGCCACGCCTCGCCGAACCCGCTGTCGGCGTCGACCGTGACGGTGGTGGCCGCCCGAGCACCGCGAGCCTCGTAGAGCCGCACGATCAGGTCGCCTGACCGGTCCTCGGCCAGCTTGACCGCCTCGATCAGCACGGCCGGCGACGACGACGACACCAGCGGAGCGACCCCGGCGCCCGACGACCCCTCGACCCGTCGGACGGGCAGGTTCATGCGGTAGCCCGCGGTCGCGGCGTCGAGCACGTCGGGCGCGACCCGCACGGACGAGCGCAGCACGTGCCGCCCCTGGTCGGCGTGCGGGTCGGGGAACGTCGGTGCCCGCAGCAGCGACTGGCGCACGAGCGTCGTCGTGCCGCCGTCGCCGCCCTCGGCCGTGTCGCGGGTGCTCCGCGTGATGTCGTGGCCGTAGGTGGCGTCGTTCGCCACGGCCACGCCGAAGCCGGGCTCGGCGACGTGCACCCAGCGGTGTGCGACGGTCTCGAACCGGGCGAAGTCCCACGACGTGTTCTGGTGGGTCGGGCGCTGCACGTGACCGAACTGCACCTCGGAGGCCGCCCGGTCGGCGTGCACGTCGAGCGGGAACGCCAGCTTGAGCAGCTTCTGCCGTTCGTGCCAGTCGACCTCGGTCTGCACGTGCAGTTCGCCCTCGCCGTCGTCGAGCCACCAGCGCTGCACGATGGTCGAGTCGCCGATGCGGCGGGTGACGACGAGCGCGCCGCCGTCGACGACGACCGACTCGGCCTCGACCAGGTCGGTGCGGACGTTCTTGTAGGCCTGGTCGACGTCCCAGGCGTCCCACTGGTTGGGGGTGTCGCGGAAGAGCTGCAGCAGCCCGAGCCGGGCCCCCGGGGCGACGAGGTCGCGTCCCGACGTGGCGTCGATGAGCGAGGCGACCAGGCCGTCACCGTCGAACACCGCACGCACGGACCCGTTGTCGAGCACCCAGCCGCCGTCGGAGGCCACCGGTGCCACCGACCCGACCCCCGCCTCCTGGGCCCGTCCCGCGGCCGACCCGGCCGCGGCGTCGACCCCGGCCGACGGGACCGGCCCGGCGTTGAACGTGGTCGTCGCCGACCCCGTCCCCGCCAGTGCCCGCTGGGCCGAGCCGATGATCGCCTCGAGCTGCTGGGCGACCCGCGCGTAGTGCCGCTCGGCCTCGTGGTGCACCCAGGCGATCGACGACCCGGGCAGGATGTCGTGGAACTGCTGGAGCAGCACGACGTGCCAGATCTCTTCGAGCTCGTCGTAGGGGTAGTCGAGCAGGCCGCGGGCGGTCGCCGTGGCGCTCCACAGCTCGGCCTCGCGCAGCAGGTGTTCGCTGCGACGGTTGCCCTGCTTGGTGCGGGCCTGCGACGTGTACGTGCCGCGGTGGAACTCGAGGTACATCTCGCCCGACCACACGGCCGGGTCGGCCAGCTCGGCCCGTGCCTGCGCGAAGAAGGAGGCGGGGGTGCCGACGGTCACGCGGGGCGAGCCCTCGAGGTCGCCGGCCCGGCGCGCGGCCGCCATCATCTCGCGGGTCGGGCCGCCACCGCCGTCACCCCAGCCGAACGGGACGATCGAGACGTTCGAGAACCCCTTCTCGGCGTAGCCGCTCTCGGCGTGGGCGAGCTCGGCCGGCGAGAGGTCGGAGTTGTACGTGTCGACGGGCGGGAAGTGCGTGAACACGCGACTGCCGTCGATGCCCTCCCACAGGAAGGTGTGGTGCGGCATGCGGTTCGTCTCGTTCCAGGACTCCTTCTGCGTGAAGAACGAGCTGGCCCCGGCCGCACGGGCGATCTGCGGCATCGCGCCCGTGTAGCCGAACGAGTCGGGCAGCCAGACCTCGTCGGCGTCGACGCCGAACTCGCGCAGGAAGAACCCCTTGCCCGCGACGAACTGACGGGCCAGTGCCTCGCCGCCGGGCATGTTGGTGTCGGACTCGACCCACATGCCGCCGACCGGCACGAACCGGCCCTCGGCGACCTTCTGCGCGACCCGTGCGAAAAGCTCGGGGTAGCGCTCCTTCAACCAGGCGTACTGCTGGGCGCTCGAGGCGGCGAACACGAAGTCGGGGTCGTCGTCCATCAGGGCGACGACGTTCGAGAAGGTGCGGGCGACCTTGCGCTGGGTCTCGCGGACGGGCCAGAGCCAGGCCGAGTCGATGTGCGCGTGGCCGGTCGCGACGACCCGGTGCGCGCTCGCGTTCGCCGGTGCCGCGAGCACGTCGGCGAGCGCGGCACGCCCGGCTGCCGCGGTCCCCGCGACGTCCCCGTGGTCGACGGCGTCGCACATCCGGTCGAGCGCCCGCAGGATCTCGTGCCGTCGCGGCGACGTGAGCTCGAGGGTGCGCATCAGCCCGACGAGGGTCCAGACGTCGCGGTCGAGTTCGGCGACCACCTCGTCGCGCTCGGCGAGCACGATGCTGCGCAGGGCGTAGATCGGGGCGTCGCCCGCGGTCTCGGGGTCGCCGAGCGGTGTCTCGCCGTGGAAGTCGTCGCCACCGATGTCGGGGTTCGACGCGGCCTCGACGTAGACGTCGATCGTGCTGCCCGGGGTGACGCCCGCGCCGATCGCCGTCAGCGGCACGTAGCCGTTGTACGGCTCGATGGCCTTGACGATCGTGCCGTCGGGTCGCCAGACGAGGCCCTCGGCCTGGAACCCGGGTTGCCTGATGCTGAAGCCCAGGTCGACGACGAGTTCGAGGGCGGTCGCCGGGTCGGTGCCGAGATCGTCGGGCACCGTCCCCGTGACGTGGAACCACGTGGTGCCCCACGGCCTGCTCCACGGCGAGCCGACGGCGAACGGCTCGAACGCCTGCGAGACGGCCTCGGCGAAGGGGACCGGCTCACCCGGCGCCTCCCAGGCCGTGATCGTCAGCGGGACGGCCCGGCGGTAGACCGCCGGGGTGATGCGGTCGCGGACGAAGCGGTCGATGCGGGCCTCGACGAGGACGGTGTTGTCGTGCATGGGATCAGTCTCCTGACGGGCGCGCCGGGGCGCACGGTGGGGCGGGTCGTTCTGTGGACCGGGAGGGCGGCGGGGGCACTGGTGGGGAGGCGCCTCACCCCTTCACGGCGCCGGCCAGCGCGTTCGAGCCGCCGAGGGTCCGCGAGACGAGGACGTACAACGCGATGACGGGTACCGAGTAGACGATCGAGAACGCCGCCAGCTGGCCGTACGCCACCGAGCCGTACTGCCCGAAGAAGTTGAAGATGCTCACGGCCGCCGGCTGCTTGTCGGGGCTGAGCAGCAGGACGAACGGCACGAAGAAGTTCCCCCAGGCCTGGATGAACACGAAGATGAACACCACGGCGATGCCCGGCCGCATGAGCGGCACCACGATGCGCGTCAGGGTCGAGAACATCGAGGCCCCGTCGGTCCACGCGGCCTCCTCGAGCGAGATCGGCACCGAGTCCATGAAGTTCTTCGCCATCCAGATCGCCATCGGCAGGCTGGTCGCGGCCAGGAAGAACACCGTGCCGCCGATCGAGTCGATCAGGTTGAGCGAGACGAACAGGCTGTAGACGGGCACCATCATCGCGGTGATGGGCAGACCGGTGCCGAAGAGGATGCCGTAGAGGAACGGCTTGTTGATGCGCATCCGGTACCGCGAGAGCGGGTACGCCGCGAGGATCGCCACGACGACGGTCACCAGGGCGCAGCCGCCCGACACGATGAGGCTGTTGGCGAGCGGGACGAACGAGATCTCGGGCGTCAGCACGGCGGTGAAGTTGTCGAGCGTGAACTGTGACGGCACCTTCGCCGACAGCGTGGCCGACGGGTCGAACGATGCCAGCAGCAGCCAGGCGAGCGGGACGGCGAAGCAGATCGCGATGACGATCAGCACGGCGTTCGAGACGGCCTTCATGCTGCGGCCGCTGGGTGAGGTCATGGCCATGGTCAGTCGACCTCCGGTTTGAGGGCCCTGATGTAGATGATCGAGAAGACCGCGCCGACGAGCAGCATGATCGTGGCGATGGCGGTCCCGAAGCCGAGCTGCGAGAACTGGAACGCCTCCTGGTAGGCCAGGATCGGCAGGGTCGTGCTGTTGACGCCGGGCCCGCCGCCGGTCATCACGTAGATCAGGGTGAACACCGAGAGCGTCTGCAACGTGGTCAGCATGAGGTTGGTCGAGATGCTCCGTCGGATGACCGGCAGCGTGATGAAGACCAGGCGTTGCCAACCGGTGGCGCCGTCGACCTCCGCCGACTCGGTGATCTCGGGGGGCACCTCCTGCACCGCCGCCGAGTAGACGAGCATCGAGAACGCGGCACCGCGCCAGATGTTGGCGAGGATCACCGAGAGCATCGGCATCGCGTAGAGCCAGTTGGCGCCCGTGATGCCGAACCAGGACAGGACCGTGTTGAGGGTGCCCGCGTCGTTGAAGAACGCGTACGCCGCGAAGGCGGCGACGATCTCGGGCAGCACCCACGCGGCGATGACGAACGTGCCGACGATCGAGCGCACGACCTTGTGGCCGTTCCGCATCAGCAGCGCGAGCCCCAGGCCGACGACGTTCTGGCCCACCACGGCCGAGAAGAAGACGAAGGCGAGCGTCAGCAGCACCGACTTCGGGAAGTCCGGGTCGGCGAACAGCTCGGTGTAGTTGCGGAACCCGATGAACTCCGAGCCGCCGGCGGCGTAGCCGGTCAGCGACGCGTCGGTGAACGAGCCGTAGAAGCTCGAGATGACGGGCCCCAACAGGAACAGGGCCAGCAGGACGAAGGCCGGGACGAGCGGCAGGGTGCGGGCGCCGGTGCGCAGGGCGCGCGCCTTCGACGCCCCCGCCCGGCGACCCGGCTTCTCGCCGTGGGGCCCGGGGCCGGGCCCGGAGGCCCCCGGTCGGCCGCTCTCACGGCCGACCGGGGTGGGGGCGATGGTCGCCATGTGGCTAGTCCCCCGCCTTCTGCGTCTGGTCCTCACCGACGATGCCGACCAGCTGGTCGTCGAAGGCGGCGGCCGCCTCTTCGGGGCTCTGCTGGCCCGTCATGACGGCCTCCATCGCGACGGTGATCTCGTTCGAGATGCGGCTGTAGTCGGTGGTCGCCGGACGGAAGTGCGTCACCGGCACGATCGACGAGAAGAACTCGAAGGTCGGGTTGCTGCCGACGTACTCGGGGTCCTCGGCGACGTCGCTGCGGACCGCGATCTGGCTGGCGGCGATGTCGTAGCTCTGCGAACCGTCCTTGTCGAGGGCGTCGGCGATGAACTCGAACGCCTTGTCGGGGTTCTTCGTCTTCGAGCCGACGGCCAGCGTCCAGCCGCCCGACATGCTCGTCGCACCCGGCTTCGCACCGTCCTGGGTGGGCATGGGCGCCTGGCCCATCACGTCGTTCCACTCGGGCCACGGGTTGGTGCCGGTCTCCAGCCAGGTGCCGCTCATCCACGAGCCGTCGAGGGCGATCGCGAGCTTGCCCTGCGGGAGCCATTCCCCACCGACGATGGTGGCGATGTTGGTGTCCAGCGCCTCCTCGGGTTTCGGTCCGATGCCGCCCTGGTAGACGTCCTCGATGAAGCCGAGCGAGTCGACGAAGCCCTGCGAGTCGGTGAGCCACTTGCCGGTCTCGTCGTCGTACAGGGTGCCGGTCGGCGTGCCGTACAGCAGCATCTCGAAGCCCTGCATGGTCGCGCCCTCGCCCTGCGGCTTGCCCGAGTACACGTTGAGCGGGACCACGTCGGGCACCTTCGCCTTGACCGTCTCGGCCGCGTCGAGCACGTCCTGCCAGGTCTTCGGCTCCCACGGCACGGGCAGGCCGGCCTGCGCGAAGAGGTCCTTGTTGTACCAGAGCGCCCGGGTGTCGGTGCCCATCGGGATGCCGTAGGTCTTGCCGTCCTCGCCGACGCCGGCCTCCTTGGCGTTGTCGTAGAACGCGTCCCAGTCCTCCCACGCGTCGGTGTACTCGTCGAGCGGCAGCAGGTAGCCGGCGGCTGCGTCGCTCTTGACCTTGAAGGTGTCCTCGTACATGACGTCGGGCGCGGTGGCCGCCGACCGGTTCATCAGCGCGAGTTTGGTGAAGTAGTCGTCGTTCTGCGCCGCGATGGGCACGAACTCGACCTTCATGCCGGGGTTGGCCGCCTCGAAGGTCTTCGCGGTCTCCTTCATGTGGGCGTCCATCTGCGTGAACGTGCCGAACTTCTGGTAGGCGACCTTGATGGTGTCGGAGTCGCCGCTGCCGGCGCCCCCCGAGCAACCCGAGGCCAGCAGGGCCGTGGCGACCGCTGCGGCGGCGACGGCCAGTGCGCGCTTGCGCCCCCGGACCGAGGTGAACGTGCGTGACATGGTGCTCCTTTGCTCCAGTCGCGTCGGCGCCGGGCTGCTCTGCCCGACCGCGATGCGATTACTACATCGTATGGAGTAACTCGTGTCAAGACGCCGGACCGCATCGGTCCGGTAACGGCGCCCGAGCCGAGGAGGCGCGGGTCGGGCCCCCGCGGGGCGCGGGTCGCGACCGCAGGAGGCGCGGGTCGGGACCCGAGGAGGCGCGGGTCGGCCCCGTCAGGCGCGGATCAGCAGGGCGGAGGGTCGCGGCGAGAACGTCTGGTCGAGCACGAGGCAGGCGGCTCCGACGGCCGCGACGTCGATGCCGATCGACGACTCGACGAGCCGGATCGGGTGTTTCGGGATCAGCGCCGGGTCGTCGCGGAGCGCGGCCGGCAGCACCGCGAGGACGTGCCGCGACAGCGGCGCCCAGAACGGGCCGCCGAAGACGACCTCGTCGAGGTCGAGCAGGTTGACGATGGTCACGAGGGCACGCGCGAGGTGTCGGCCCGCGCCGTGCAGCACCCCGAGGGCGCCCGCGTCTCCCAGGTCGGCCTTGCCGACCAGGGCGCCGAACGCCTCGTCGATGCGGCGCATGTCGACGTCGTCCCCGCTGCGAGCCGCCTCGGCGAGCGCCTCGTCCGAGACGTCCCCCTCGAGCAGCACTCTCGTGGCCGCGGCCTCCCGCACGAGGGCGTGCGGCGTGATGAGCTCCCCGACGCAGCCGATGCGCCCGCAGGTGCAGCGGTGGCCGTGGTCGTCGACCATCACGTGCCCCGAGTCCCCCGCGTTCGCGCTGGCCCCGCGCAGCACGTCGCCGCCGAGCACGAGCCCGGTGCCGTAACCGGTGCCGTAGTAGACGAAGGCGAAGTCGCTGCGCTCACCCGCGCCTCCGTCGCTGAGCCAGAGCTCGGCGACCGCGCAGGCCGTGACGTCCTTCTCGAGCAGCACCGGCAGACCGGTCGCCTCGCTGAGCGCCCGACGCAACGGCACGTGCCGCCAGAGGGGCATCATCGGGGGGTCGAGCACGAGGCCGGGCCCGATGTCGACCGGGCCGGGCGAGGCGATGCCGACCCCCAGCAGCAGGTCGCGGTCGACGCCGCTCGTGACGACCAGTCCGTCGATGGCCCGTGCCATGAGGGCCACCACCTCGTCGGGTTCGCTGGCGGAGGGCGTCAACTCTCGGGCGTGGGCGACGACCGTGCCGACGAGGTCGAGCAGGACGAACGTCAGCACGGCGGGGTCGATGTGCACGCCCACGGCGAAGCGCCCGCGGGACTCGAGCTGCAGCATGGTGCGGGGCTTGCCGGGACCACTGATGACGGTGCCGCTCTCGCGGATGAGCCCCGCCTCGATCAATCGGCGCGAGACGTTCGTCACGGCCTGGGGACTGAGTCCGGTGCGCCCGGCGATCTCGGTCCGGCTGAGGCCCGCGCTCTCCCGCCGGATGGCGTCGAGCACGACCGACCGGTTGTAGCCGCCGATCGCCGGCAGGTTCGTCCCGCGGTTCATTCTCGTCATCATCCACGACGTCGGGGGGTCGCGCGCGCACCACCGCCGGTCATCCGCCCGACGGTGGTGCCCGTCGGGACGCCCCGTTACCCTGAACGCATGTCTGGACTGCGCCTCGAAGAACTGTCCGCCGCCACCGTCGTCGCGGCCAACAACCTCACCCTCAAGCCGGGGCAAGAGCAGTTCGTCGCCCCCGTCTCGCACTCGATCGCCGAGGCGTACGTCAACCCGACCACCGCCTGGCCCCGCGTCGTGGTCGACGACGACGACACGGTGGTCGGCTTCATCATGGGCAACTTCGACGCCGAGGCCGACGACGAGGCGCTGCGCAGCTGCATCTGGCGCATCAACGTCGAGGCCGACGCCCAGGGCCGGGGCATCGGCCGGTTCGCCGTGCACGCCCTCGCCGACGAGGCCCGCAGCCGCGGCTTCGACCGGGTCACCGTCATCTACGAGCCGGGTGACGACGGGCCCGAGGACTTCTTCCACCACATCGGCTTCGAGGTCATCGGCGAGACGCCCTACGGCGAGCACGTCGCGGGCCTGACCCTGGCGTCGTCACAGGTCTGAGCCGGCACCGCGTGAGGCCGACGACGTGACCCCGGGCGCCTCCACCCGCGGCGGCGAGCCCGCGCCGCACCCCGGCCCCGACCCCGGGCCCGGCCTGGCCCCCGGCCCCGGCCCCGACCCCGACGACTTCGTCTCGCAGGTCCTCGCCGTCGTCGAGTCGATCCCGCCGGGCCGCGTGATGACCTACGGGTCGGTCGCCGCCGCCCTCGGGTCGCGGGCCTCCCGTGCCGTCGGCCAGGTGATGGCCTACGCCGGGGCCGACCTGCCCTGGTGGCGGGTGATCCGCGCCTCGGGCCACGCCCCGCGCGACCACGAGCAGCGCGCCCTCGAGCAGTACCGGGTCGAGGGCACGCCTCTGCTGTGGAGCCGGTCGGGCACCTTCCGCGTCGATCTGGAGCGCGCCTCCCACCGCCCCTGACCGGGCCGAGACTCAGGGCCGGGCCGACGGCTCGTGGCCGGAACGGGCGAGTTCGACGACGACGGTCGTCCACGGCCGCCCGCCTCCCCCGGCGCCGCCCGCCGTCGCCCGGGTCGCCTCAGCGCGTCCGGTCGTAGGGGGTCGTCGTCGACACGGCGACCAGACCCGACCGCTCGAGGATCGGACGCGAGTCGTCGGTCGAGTCGCTGTGCACGAGGGTCTTGCCCTGCGCGAGGGCGGAACGCGCGCGCGCCGCGGTCAACGCCCGGTAGATGCCCCGGTGGCGGTACGCCTCGAGCGTGGCGCCGCCCCAGATGCCGACGAAGTCCGTGCCGGGGACGGGTTCGAGCCGGCCTCCGCTGACCATCCGGCCGTCGACCTCGGCGACCCAGAGCTCCATGCCGTCGCCACGGCCCAACCGGGACAGCAGCGCGTCGGCCATCCGCGCGTCGACCGCCTCGCCGAACGCCTCGTCGACCATCGCACTCATCGCCCGCACGTCCGCCTCGGTGGTGACCCGACGCACCGTCACGCCCTCGGGCACCTCGCCGAGGCCCGCTATTGCGGCGAGCGGCCCGATCATGATCGACTCGGGCTCGCCGGGTTCGAAACCCGAGGCCATGAGTGCGTCGTGCAGCCCGGGGGCACGGTCGTGCCCCCGGGTCTTCCACTCGACCCGGGTGATCTCGTCGTCGGCGTCGAAGTGCTCGACGGCGGCCGCCACCAGCGCGCGCACCGCGTCGGCGTCCGCGTCGCCGAGGTCGCGGTAGGTGACGAACCCGCGACCACCGGCGAAGGTGACGAGCCGCAACGGACCGTGGCGGGTGACCGCGATCGCACTCGGCGTCTCGGCGTCGGTGCGGAGTTGCTCGTCGTAGGCCTGCAGGTAGCTCGTCGCGTCGGTCATCGAGGCCACGCTAGCCGAGCCCGGACGGCGGGCGGGGCCCGCCGTCCGGGCCCCGCCTCACACGAGCGAGTCGCGCCACGCGGCGTGGAGCTGCGCGAAGCGGCCGGTGCCTGCGATCAGGTCGTCGGGGGTGCCGTCCTCGACGATCTTGCCGTGCTCCATCACGAGCACCCGGTCGGCGATCGCGACCGTCGACAGGCGGTGCGCGATGATGACCGCGGTGCGGTCGGCGAGCAGCGTCTGCAGGGCCTCTTGCACCATGCGCTCGGACGGGATGTCGAGCGACGCGGTCGCCTCGTCGAGGATCAGCACGCTCGGGTTCGCGATGAACGCCCGGGCGAACGACAGCAACTGGCGTTGCCCGGCCGACACCCGGCCGCCGCGCTTGTTCACGTCGGTGTCGTACCCGTCGGGCAGGGCCTCGATGAACTCGTGCGCCCCGACCGCCTTCGCCGCCCGCACGATCTCGTCGCGCGTCGCGTCGGGCTTGCCGAGCGAGATGTTGTCGGCCACCGAACCCGAGAAGAGGTACGCCTCCTGCGTCACCATGACGATGGCGCGGCGGAGGTCCTTCGGGTGCAGGTCGCGCAGGTCGACGCCGTCGAGCGTCACGGCACCGCGCGTCGGGTCGTAGAAGCGCGAGATCAGCTTCGCCAACGTCGACTTGCCGGCCCCCGTCGATCCGACGAGGGCGATGGTCTGCCCCGCCGGCACGTGGAGGTCGAAGCCGGGCAGCACGACCGTGTCGGCGTTGTAGGCGAACTCGACGTCGTCGAAGTGCACCTGCCCCTTGGCGTCCCACAGGTCGACCGGGCGCGTCGGGTCGGGCACGCTCGGCTGCTCCTCGAGCACGCCCGAGATCTTCTCGAGCGCGGCGGACGCCGACTGGTAGCCGTTGTAGAACATGGCCATCTCTTCGGCCGGGTCGAAGAACCGCTTCGCGTACAGCGCCACCGCCAGCAGGGCACCGATCTCGAGCGAGCCGTCGATCACCCGGAAGCCGCCGAACAGCACGACCGCCGCGAGGGTCGCGTTGCCGATGAGCACCAGGCCCGGGTCGAAGGTGCCGAACAACGTGAACACCTTCGAGTTGGCCTGCCGGTAGTCCTCGACGTGACCGGCGTACTCCTTCTCGTTGCGCGCCTCCTTGCGGAAGGCCTGCACGGCACGCATGCCCGTCATCGTCTCGACGAAGTGCACGATGACGCGGGCGCTCGTGACGCGCGTCGCCCGGAACAGCTTCTGCGAGCGCACCTGGAACCACCGGGTCAACGCCACGAGCGGCACGAGGGCGACGGCGAGGACGAGGCCGCTCTGCGGGTCGAGCGCGACCAGGGCGACGGCGGTGAAGACCATGTACAGCAGGCCCGACACCAGCTGGTTGATGCCCGAGTCGAGCAGCTCGCGGATCGAGTCCAGGTCGCTCGTCTGGCGCGAGATGATGCGGCCCGACGTGTACGTCTCGTGGAACTCGAGGCTGAGCCGCTGCGTGTGCAGGAACAGCCGCTTGCGCAGGTCGAACAGGATCGCCTGGCTGATCCGCGCCGACAGCACCGTGTACTGCGCCATCAGCACCGCACCGATCACGCCGGTCACCAGGTAGGCGACCACGACGAGGATCGCCGGTGCCCAGTCCTGGTCGTCCATCAGGGCCGGCAGGGCGGTGTCGATGCCGATCGCGATCAGGGCCGGCCCCGCGACCTGCGAGGCCGTGCTGATCACGACGACGACGCCCATCAACGCGAGTCGCCAGCGCAGCGGGTGCACGAGCGAGCCGAGGAGGCGCAGCGACCGACGGCGGAGCCTCTTGCTCTCGTCCTTGGTGAAGTTCTCGCGCTCCTCGCCGCGGACGCCCTGCGTCGTCGAGCCCTGCTCGGCGCGCTTCTCGGCCGGCGTGCGGCCGTCCAACGCCTCGCGCTCGACGGGGCCGTCGGCGACCGCCGGGCGATCGGGACGGTCGTCCTCGAGTGTCGTGTCGGTCATGCGAGCACCTCCTCTCGGGTGGTGGTGGAGTCGTCGTCGAGCGACGAGATGACGTAGCGGTAGTGCTCGTTGCTCGCGATGAGGTCGGAGTGCCGGCCCACCGCGGTGACCGTGCCGTTCTGGAGCAGCGCGACCCGGTCGGCCAGGGTGACCGTCGACGGCCGGTGCGCGACGATCAGCGAGGTCGTGGACGCGAGCACGCGTCGCAGACCGGCCTCGACCCGCGCCTCGGTGTCGACGTCGAGGGCCGACAACGGGTCGTCGAGCACCAGCACGGCCGGGCGCGCAGCGATGGCCCGTGCCAGCGCGAGGCGCTGACGCTGGCCGCCGGACAGGCTGAGGCCCTCTTCACCCACGCGGGTGTCGACGCCCTCGGGGAGCCGCTCGACGAAGTCGGCCTGCGCGATCTCGAGTGCCTCGCGCATCACCCGGTCGGCCTCGTCGGCGTCGTCGGCGAGGTCGGGGCGACCGAGCAGGACGTTGTCACGGACGGACGCACTGAACAGCGTCGCGTCCTCGAACGCCATGCCGATGTGACGGCGGAGCTCTTCACGGCTGAGGTCGCGGACGTCGACACCGTCGATCAGGACCTGCCCGCCGGTGACGTCGTAGAGCCGGGACACGAGCGACAGGAGCGTCGTCTTGCCCGAACCGGTGAGACCGACGAGGGCCATCGTCTCGCCGGGCTCGACGACGAGGTCGACCCCGTTGACGAGGTCGGAGAACTGGGCCGGCGAGTCCTGGTACCGGAAGTGCGTGCCCTTGAACTCGAGTCGACCGTGGGGTTCGGCGATCGTCGCCGGGTCCTCGGGGTCGGTCACCGTGTTCTCGCTGTCCATCACCTCGAAGTAGCGGTCGACGGCCGTGCGGGTGTCGAAGGTCATCGACAGGAGGAAGCCGATCGACTCGACCGGCCAGCGCAGCACGGTCGCCGTCGCGAAGAAGGCGAACAGCTGGCCGACGGTCAGCTGGCCGTCGGCGGCCAACCAGACGCCGCCGAGCAGACAGAGCGCGAAGGCCACGTCGGGGACGAGCAGCAGCCAGAGCCACAGCTTCGAGATGGCCTTCGCCTTCTCGATCTCGGTCCCGCGGAGGTCCTCGGCCTGCTTGGCGAACTCGCGCAGCGAGTGCTTGCCGCGACCGAAGGCCTTGAGCACGCGGATGCCGTGGACGCTCTCCTCGACGCTGGTCGCCAGGTCGCCGACCTGGTCCTGGCTGCGGCGGGCGACGACCGAGTAGCGCTTCTCGAACGCGAAGCTGACGAAGAAGACGGGCAGCGACGCCACGAGGAAGACGAGGCCGAGCACCCAGCTGTACGAGAACAGGACGACGAAGCCGACGACGATCGTGAGCACGTTGACGACGAGCAGCACGACACCGAAGGCGAGCCAGCGGCGGATGAGGCTCAGGTCGCTGACCGACCGACTGAGCAGCTGACCGCTCTGCCAACGGTCGTGGAACGCCACCGGAAGGTCTTGCAGCTTGGCGTAGAGGGCGTTGCGCATGGTCGCCTCGACGTGCGTGCTCGGTGTGAGCACCAGGCGACGGCGGGCACCGATCAGGATCGCCTCGGCCACTCCGAGGCCCAGCACGACGGCGAACGCGGGCCAGACCTGCGATCGGTCACCGCTCGACAGGGGGCCGTCGACGAGCAGTTGCAGGACGAGGGGGATCAGCAGGGCGACGACGGCGGCGAGCAGGGCCGCGACCATGCCCAACACGATGCGGGGCAGGGCCGGCTTGACGTAGGGGTGGAGCCGCACGAGCGACTGCACCGTCGAGGGGCGCTTCGCCGGGTCGGGCGGGCGTGCGGACGAGGACTTCTGAGACATGGGTGATCCAAGTGTCGTGATCTGGCACGGGCGACCGAACGGAGCGGTGACCCGTGGTGGAGAAGGTGGTGCGGCGACCGTCCGGGGAGGACGCGCGGTCCCGCGGTCGCGCCCGGAGACGTCGGCGGGCGGTGTGTCGGAGGGGTGCCGGTGGGCGGCGGACCGTCTCGTCTAGACGATCGGCGCCGGGCTCGGAGAGGCCGAGGAGGCGCGACCCACGCGAGCACCATCGGTGGCCGTGCCCACCGTGGTCAGTGTCGTCGTCGTCATCATGTCCTCCTGAGTGTCGTCATCCGTCCGTGCGGTCGTGTCCGACCGGCTGCGAGCAGCCTTACAGGATATGCGTGCCGTCGACTCCGCCGCAAGACGGAACGGTTCGGAATCATGGACGACGCGACGCACGCCTCCGGGGCCCCGGCCGACGGCGACCTAGTGGAAGAAGTGGCGCTCGCCCGTGAAGTACATGGTCACGCCGGCAGCCTTCGCCGCGGCCACGACCTCGTCGTCGCGGATCGACCCGCCGGGCTGGACGACCGCGGCCACGCCGGCGTCGAGCAGCACCTGCAGGCCGTCGGCGAAGGGGAAGAACGCGTCGGACGCCGCGACCGACCCGGCGGCACGCGCACCGGCGCGGTCGACCGCGAGGTGGCACGAGTCGACGCGGTTGACCTGGCCCATGCCCACCCCGACGGACGCGCCGCCCGAGGCGAGCAGGATCGCGTTCGACTTGACGGCGCGCGAGGCCTTCCAGGCGAACTCGAGGTCGGCTCTCGTCGAGGCGTCGGCCTCGTCGCCGGCCACCAGCGTCCAGCCGTCGGACGTGAACGCGTCGAACCGGTCGGCGTCCTGGACGAGCAGGCCACCCGAGATCTGCTTGACCTCGCCCGCGTCGCGGGTGAAGTCGGCGGGCAGGGTCAGCAGGCGGATGTTCTTCTTCGCGCTGAGGATCTCGACGGCCTCGGGGTCGAACGCCGGGGCGATGACGACCTCGGTGAAGATGTCCGCGACGGTCTCGGCCATGGCGCGGGTCACCGGGCGGTTGGCCGCGATGACGCCGCCGAACGCGGAGACGGGATCGCAGGCGTGCGCCCGCTGGTGCGCGTCGGCGATGGCGTCGACGGCGTCGGGCGAGGCCACGGCGATGCCGCACGGGTTGGCGTGCTTGATGATCGCGACGGCGGGCTCGTCGAAGTCGTAGGCGGCGCGCAGGGCCGCGTCCGCGTCGACGTAGTTGTTGTACGACATCTCCTTGCCGTGCAGCTGCGTCGCCTGCGCGATGCCGTGCGCGCCGGGCGTCGCGTAGATCGCGGCGGCCTGGTGGGAGTTCTCGCCGTAGCGGAGGGTGTCCTGCAGCTCGGCCGAGACGGTGACCGTGGGCTCGAAGCCGGCCCACGCCTCCTGCTCGTCGACGACGGACGAGGAGGCGCGGGTCGCCGCGGCGGACGCGTCGGCCTCGGCGCGCACACCCACGTGTGCGGCGAAGTACGCCGCGACTGCCGTGTCGTACGCGGCCGTGTGGGCGAAGGCCTCGCCGGCCAGGCGCTGACGCTGGGCGAGGGTCGTGCCCCCCAGCGTGAGCGCCTTCTCGATCTGCGGGTAGTTCGTCGGCGAGACGACGATCGCGACGTTGGCGTGGTTCTTCGCGGCGGCCCGGACCATCGCGGGCCCCCCGATGTCGACGTTCTCGATGACGGTCGGCACGTCGGCACCCGAGGCGACGGTCTCGACGAACGGGTAGAGGTTGACGACGACGAGCTCGAACGCGGCGATGTCGAGTTCGGCCAGCTGCACCTCGTGCGACTCGAGCCGCAGGTCGGCGAGGATGCCGGCGTGCACCGCGGGGTGCAGCGTCTTGACGCGGCCGTCCAGCGACTCGGGGAACCCGGTGACGCTGCTGACCTCGGTGACGGCGTGGCCGGCGTCCCGGATGGCCTGGGCGGTCGAGCCGGTCGACACGATCTCGACGCCGGAGGCCGAGAGGGCGGCGGCCAGGTCGAGCAGGCCGGTCTTGTCGCTGACGCTGATCAGGGCACGACGCACGGTCACGGCGTCACGGTCGCGGTAGAGGCTGGGGTCGATGGCGTGGCCGCTCATGCGGTGGGCTCCTGTTCGAGGGTGGTCGTTCCGTTGGCGATGTCGAGCACGGTCTGGACGAGCAGTTCGCGCTCGACGACCTTGATGCGGTCGTGCAGCGACGACTCGTCGTCGCCGGGCAGGACGGGGATGCGACGCTGGGCGAGGATCGGGCCGCTGTCGACGCCCTCGTCGACGACGATGACGCTCGCGCCCGTCTGCTCGACGCCCGCCGCGAGCGCGTCGCGCACGCCGTGCGCGCCGGGGAACTCGGGCAGGTAGGCGGGGTGCGTGTTGATGAGGTTCGGTGCGAGGGCGGCGACGACCCGCGGCGGCACGAGCCGCATGAAACCGCTGAGCACGACGAGGTCGGGCTGCCACTGCTCGATCTGGGCCAACAGCTCGTCACCCCAGGCGGCACGGTCGGCGAAGTTCGAGAAGGCGACCGAGAAGGTCGGCACCCCGAAGTGCTCGGCGTGCTCGAAGCCGTCGGCCTCGCGGTCGGCGCCGACGGCGACCACCCGGGCGGGGTACTCGGCGTCGCTCGCGGCCTCGAGCAGAGCCCGGAGGTTCGAGCCGCCACCGGAGATGAGCACCACGAGCTTCAGCACCAGGCAAGCCTAGCGGCCCGGGCACGCGCACCGGGGGGGCGGTCGGCGGTCCGTCGGACGACGGCGTCAGCGCGTGATGCCCTCGATGCGCTCGGTGTCGTCGCCGTCGCGCCGCAGGGTGGTCACGGGCACAGGGCCCGTCGGCGTGTCGTCGTCGACGACCGGGTCGTCGTGCCGCTTCGCGCCGAAGCCGTCCGGCGTCGTCTCGGCTCGATCACCCGCGAACCTCGGTGGCGTCACGACCATCGCGAGCACGCCGGCGACGGCGAACTCGAGCGCCGCGAACCCGCCGACCAGCAGCGGGTCGGGTCCGACGTCGGTCAGGCGTCCGGGCCCGGCCGAGCCGGAGGCCGCCCAGGCGAGCAGACCGAGCAGCGCTCCCCCGACGAGCCCGCCGACGACCGCGACGACGATGCGGCGGACCAGGTCGTCGACCCCGTACCCGGCGAGCATCCGTTGCAGCCGCGGCCTCAGGAGGGTCGCGCAGACGTACGCGGCGACGACCGGGACCAGCAGCCCGACGAAACCGAACGTCAGGTCGGCGGTGGGCAGGGCGCCGAGGAAGGGGATCGCGGGCATCGGGCCGACGGCGGTGCCCAGGGGCGAGATCGACGACCCGGTGCCGATGGCGAAGCCTGGGCCGACCAGCCACGACGCCGCCCACACGACGACGTCGGGGAGCAGGGCGAGTTGACCGAGCGTCAACGCGAGCCCTCCGAGGAACCCGCCGTGCGCGCCTTCGTACAGGGTGATGATCTGGGCGTAGTTCGTCACGATCAGCACCGAGACGATCAGGGCCGACACGGCCAGGACGGCGGATGCGGCCACGGTCCCGAGCCGCAGTCCGGCGGCCGCGATGCCGGTCACCTGTCGGGGCAGTCGCGACAGGAGGCCGATCACGGCACCGGTCACGGGGTCGGCGGCCTCACCCCGACGCCGGCGCGTGACCTCCGCCATGGCCACGACGGGCACGGCGTACACGAGCGCGGGCAGGAGCGTGCCCTGCCACAACGACGGGCGTGCGAGCTCGTGCTGCGCGGAGGCCGCCAGGGCGAGGGACAGCAGGGCGAAGGTGCCGATGGTCACGAGCACGCCCGTCAGGCGGTGCGCGGTCTCGGCCGCGGCGCGGCCGGCGCGGATGCCCATCAGCACCGTGAGCAGGGCGAAGCCGAGCGCGGCCAGCGAGATGACGATGGGGGCGTCCGCCCCGGGGATGCCGGTCGCCGCGGCCGCGTCGGCGCTGAGCTGGACGGTCAGGTCGGCGCCGTGCCCGACGAGCCACGAGTCGACGGCTGCGCGCCAGAAGACGACCCAGTCGATCTGCAGGCCGTACTGGAACGCCCAGAGCGAGGTCAGCACGACGAGGGGGATGCCGACGCCGATGGCCACGACGAGCAGGGCTTCGAGCGCGGAGAAGAGAGCGGTGACTGGGCGGTTCATCGCGAGCGACTGTACCGGTGCCGACCGGGGCCGGCCTGCTGCCCCGCCGCCCGCGACGACGACGCCGCTCCGCACCCGCCGGCCCGCCCGCACGACGACGGGCGTGTCCGTCGTGGCCGGCGTCCGAGGACGACCAGCCGTGACGAACACGCCCGTCGAGGAGGCGCGGGTCGGCCCCTACAGGGAGGCGTAGACCTCGCGGAGCAGCGCCGCGGTCTCGCTCGGCGTCTTGCCGACCTTGACGCCAGCGGCTTCGAGCGCCTCTTTCTTCGCCTGGGCGGTGCCGGCCGAGCCGGACACGATCGCACCGGCGTGGCCCATCGTCTTGCCCTCGGGGGCGGTGAAGCCCGCGACGTAGCCGACGACGGGTTTGGTGACGTGTGCCTTGATGTAGTCGGCGGCACGCTCTTCGGCGTCGCCGCCGATCTCGCCGATCATGACGATCGCCTTGGTGTCGGGGTCGGCCTCGAACGCCTCGAGGGCGTCGATGTGCGTCGTGCCGATGACCGGGTCGCCACCGATGCCGATGGCGGTCGAGAAGCCGAGGTCGCGCAGCTCGAACATCATCTGGTAGGTCAGGGTGCCCGACTTCGAGACCAGGCCGATGGGCCCCGAGCCCGAGATCGAGGCGGGCGTGATGCCCACCAGCGACTCGCCGGGCGTGATGATGCCGGGGCAGTTCGGGCCGATGATGCGGGTCGTTCCGCCCTTGGCCTTGGCGAGCGCCCAGAACTCGGCGCTGTCCTGCACCGGGATGCCCTCGGTGATGACGACGACGAGCGGCACCTCGGCCTCGATGGCCTCGACGACGGCGTCCTTGGCGAACGCCGGCGGCACGAAGACGATCGAGACGTCCGCGCCGGTCTCGGCGACGGCCTCGGTCACGGTGCCGAAGACGGGGAGCTCGACGTCACCGTGGGTGACGGTCGTGCCGGCCTTGCGGGCGTTGACGCCACCCACGACCTTCGTGCCCGCCTTGAGCATGAGTGCGGTGTGCTTGGTGCCCTCGCCGCCGGTGATGCCCTGGACGATGACCTTGCTGTCCTTGTTGAGGAAGATCGACATTGTTCTGTGCAGTCCTTACTTCGAAGCCAGCTCGGCGGCCTTGTCGGCAGCCTCGTCCATGGTCGCGACGACGGTGACCAGCGGGTGGGCCGCCTCCGCCAGGATGCGTCGACCCTCGTCGACGTTGTTGCCGTCGAGTCGCACGACGAGCGGCTTGGTGGCCGCGTCGCCGAGGATGCCGAGGGCGGCGACGATGCCGTTGGCGACCGCGTCACAGGCGGTGATGCCACCGAAGACGTTGACGAAGACGCTCTTGACCTGGGCGTCGCCCAGGATCACGTCGAGCCCCGCCGCCATGACCTCGGCGCTCGCTCCGCCGCCGATGTCGAGGAAGTTGGCGGGCTTGACGCCGCCGTGCGCCTCGCCGGCGTACGCGACGACGTCCAGCGTCGACATGACGAGACCTGCACCGTTGCCGATGATGCCGACCTCGCCGTCGAGCTTCACGTAGTTGAGGCCGGCGGCCTTGGCCTTCGCCTCGAGCGGGTCGGCCGCGTCGGCGTCCTCGAGCTCGGCGTGGCCGGGGTGACGGAACTCGGCGTTCTCGTCGATGGAGACCTTGCCGTCGAGGGCGACGATGTCGCCCTGCTCGGTGAGCACGAGCGGGTTGACCTCGACGAGGGTCGCGTCCTCGCCCTCGTAGACGGCGTAGAGCTTCACCAGGACGGGGGCGACCTTCTCGACGAGCTCGTCGGGGAACCCGCCGGCCTTCGCGATCTCGGTGGCCTTCGCGAGGTCGATGCCCGCGCGGGGGTCGACCTCGATGCGCGCCAACGCGTCGGGCTTCTCGACGGCGAGCTGCTCGATCTCCATGCCGCCCTCGACGCTGCAGAGCGACAGGTACGAACGGTTGGCACGGTCGAGCAGCACCGAGAAGTAGAACTCGCGGGCGATCTGGGCGCCGCCGGCGATCATGACGCGCTTGACGACGTGGCCCTTGATGTCGAGCCCGAGGATGTCCTTCGCCGCGGCCTCGGCGTCGTCCGGGGTCTTCGCCACCTTGACGCCGCCGGCCTTGCCTCGGCCGCCGACCTTGACCTGGGCCTTCACGACGGTGACGCCACCCAGCTTCTCGGACGCCGCTCGCGCCTCCTCGGGGGTGTCGGCCACGATGCCCGGCAGCACGGGCACGCCGTACTGCTCGAACAGGTCTCTGGCCTGGTACTCGAAAAGATCCACGCTGTTCTTCCAATCCGCATCGCTGCGTCGTCTCACCATGATCCGTCTCGACATCGAGCCATCTCGACATGAAGACATATGGGCCGCGGTCAGCCTAGCGGGCGACCCCAGGGGTACGCCGAGCGGGGCGTCTGCTGTGAGCATCGGGGGCCCGCTGCCGCCTGGGGAGTAGACGAGAGACACCCCGACAGAACCAGAAGACGGAGACACGCATGTCGAAAGAGAAGAACCTCGCCACGCAGGAGCGCCTCGGCGAGATCCTGACCGCCCGTGAGATCGACCGCCTCGGCGAGGGTTTCCACGCCGACGTCGTCGACCACGACCCGGCCCCCGACGCACCCGCCGGCCTCGCCGGCATCCAGGCCTTCTGGACCGAGTTCTTCGCGGCCTTCCCCGACGCCGACCTCGCGGTCGAGACCCTCGTCGCCGACGACGAGAACGTCACCGCCGTCTTCACGATCTCGGGCACGCACACCGGCACGTTCCAGGGCGCGGAACCCACGGGCAAGTCGTTCACCGTGCGCGGCATCCAGGTCGGCCGGTTCGACGAGGACGGCCTGCTCGTCGAGCGCTGGGGCGCCACCGACGAGGCCGGCATGAAGCAGCAACTCGGTCTGGCCTGAGCCGCTCCCCCACCACCCCGCACCGCCTTCGAGAGGACACACCATGAGCGACACCAACACCCCCGCAGCATCGGGCGAGCAGCCCTACGACCAGGCCGACGAGTTCGCCGAGTCCGAGCAGATCGCGACGAACGACGCCGTGGCCGGCGAGACGGTCTTCCCCGGCGTCGGCGAGGGCAACGACGGCCCCACCGGTGGCGCGCCCCGCGAGGGCTCGCCCGAGTACGCCTCGAACGACCTCGAGGGCGACGAGATCGACCTCGACGAGACCGAGTGACCTCGGTCACCACCGTCTGACGACGCCCCCGCCGCACCTCGCGGCGGGGGCGTCGTTGCATCACGGCTCCTCCCCCGGCGTGTGTCAGCGGGAACCGTGCACAGGAGGCGCGGTGCCGGCCTCGGCAGCCGGGGTGGCTGCCCGATCGTCGGTGCATGACATCACCAACGAAGGCCCTCGGGCCCCCCAGACGGCGCCTCGCGCTCGCCCTCGCCCTGTTGTTCTCGGTCGCCGTCGGGCTGCTCGGCCACGCTCCGGCCGCCGCCGTGACCGGCACGGGACTCGGCCCGGGCCACCTCTGGCGTGGCGACGACGTCTCGTGGCTCGGTACCTACCGACTCGACGACGGCACCCAGGCGTTCTGCCTCGAAGCAGGGAAGAGCTCGCCCGTCGGCAACCACTACGACACGACCACGGGTGGTGACGTGATCGGCGTCTCGACCGACGACCACGCGCGGCTCGCGTACATCGCCCGCACCTGGGGCGGCACGACCGACGCCGACACGGCCGCCGCGGGACAGCTCGCGGTCTGGACCATCACCGGCCTGAACGGCCACACGCAGCGGTACTACGCCGGCCGTGCCAACGAGCGGTGGCCGATCGTGCTCGAACGCGCGAACCAGATGCTCGCCGAGGCCTCGTCGGCCGCGTCGAAATCCGTCGCGGCATCGATCACCGTCGAACTCTCGGACGACGGCACCGGGCTGATCCGCCCCGACCTCACGGTCGACCGTGTGGCGGGCGGGCCGACGAGCCTCGAACCGACACATGCAGGCACGGTCACCCTGGACGGCGCCGTGTTCGCGGACGGCTCGACCACGGCCGTCGTCCGCAACGGCGAGGGCGTGTCCGTCGTCGCCACCGGTGACGCTGCCCACGTCACCGTGAACGCCTCGGTCGAGTTCGTCGACCTGCCGTACGGACGGGTGACCACGGTGGGGAACAGCCCCGCGGGCTCACAGATGATCCTCTTCTCGGGCGGGGTCGCGGCCTCCGCCTCCGAAGCCGCGAGTGTCGAGCAGCTGTCGCCCCTGCCGTTCCAGCCCACGGTGTCGACCGTCACCAGCGACACCGTGGCCGAGACCGGGACGGTCGTCACCGACCAGGTGACGCTCGGCGTGCGGCCCGGAGACGGGCTCCTGTCCGAGTGGGGTCGATACGACGACGCGGGGAGCTGGCGTCCCGTACCGGTCACGGTGCGGAGCCGCCTGCTGGGGCCCTTCCTCGCTCCGGTGGTCGAGGCCGCCGCGTGGCCGGACGACGCCCCGCTGGTCTGCGAGGTCGCCCTCGAGGTAGTCGACGGTCCTGGCACCTACTCGACGCCGGGCTGCGAGCTGCCCGCCGGCGGTTACTACACGTGGGTCGAGACCATCGATCCTGCGGACACTCCGGTCGAAGCGGGGCGTGACCGGGTGGGTTCCTGGCGCTCTCCCTTCGGCACGGCGACCGAGACGACGTTCGTGCCCTGGACGCCGACCATCTCGACCGTGGTGTCCGACGCCGAGATCGACCCTGGTGTCTGCGTCAGCGACGAACTCACCGTCGTCGACCTCCATCCCGACGTCCCCGGAGGGGTCGACGTCGAGTCGGTGCTCGTCGGACCGTTCGCCGAGGCCCCCGAGGTGGGAAGCGACCTCGGACCGATCGGCCGCCTCGACCCGGACCTGATCGTGGCCCGCGAGACGGTGGCCACCAGCGAGGACGGCACCTACGCCACACCCTGCGTCACGCTCGAGCGACCTGGCACGTACGTCTTCCTGTTCTCGTCGGAGGGGTCGGCGGCCGCCGAGGACGGCAGCAGGATCGTGCCGGCCTTCGCCGACACCACCGTCTACCGGAGCGAGATGACGACCGTCCGACAACCGGTGCCGGCCGATGCCCCCGCGCCTCCGGCGAGGCTGGCCTTCACCGGTTCGACCGGTGGAGGGCAACCGTTGCTCGTCGCCCTCGGCATCATGGGTACCGGCTTGGTGCTCGTGACGGCGGCAGGTGCGCTGCACCTTCGGAGGCGCCGCCCGTCCCGGGGCTCGGAGACTGCCTGCCGTGCGGTCGAGACCGACGCCCTGTCGTCGTTCGGCCTGGGCGAGGCGCGATGAGCCCCCGGGTGCAGGTGCCCCGAAGCGGCCCGGGCTCACCCGGCCCGGTCGAACGGCACCTGCACCCGGACGGCTCGACCGCTGCCGTCGTCCACGAGGGCGAACCCTGGCGTCGGCCGGTCGGCGAGGTCGGACTTCGTCAGCCGGAGCCCCACCTGGTCACCTTCATTGGGCAGCTGTGGGCTGAGCACGGCGCCGCACCGGTTGTTCCTCACGTCGACCTGCCAGCCGGCCCACCCGGACAACACCTCGCCGGTCGTCCCGGCCACGACGAGTGCGCGACCGGTGTCGGGGCACGACCTGAGGAACTCCGCGAGCCACTCGCCCGCGGGGCAGTCCTTGAGGTGTTCGCCGTCGTCGATGACGAGCACGCGAGGGCCGTCGGCGTCTGCGAAGAAGGGCGCGAGGAGGGCCTCCTCGACGGTCCGGGTGGTGATCACCGCGACCACGCCGGGCAACCCCTCGAGCGCCCGCAGCGGCGATCGCCGTGGGGCGACGACGACCACTCCGATGCGCTGGGCCGTGAGCGACCGGACGACGGCTACCAGGACGGTGCTGCGCCCGCTCTTCGGGGGGCCCGTCACGACATAGCTGCCCGGGCCGTCGGCGAGGTCGGGACCCCACGGAACGAGGTCGTCGCCACCGACGCCGATCAAGGCGAAGACGCTCGCCGGGTCAGCCGCTCCCCGGCGGGACCAGGCGTCGTCGAACGAGATGGGGCCCGCCAGTTCGTCGACGCGGAAGGGCCGACGGGCGGCAGGAACATCACGGTCACGGTGAGCCGCCGACGCCGCCCGCCGTCTCAGCGCCTCGGCCTGCGCCTGCCCCGTGGCCTCGGCATCGATCAAGGCGACCTGCGTCTCGATCGAGGTCTCGGCGGTGAAGCCCCGCCCTGGGGGCAGGACGTCGGGCAGTGCCCGCGCGTTCAGACCGGCGAGGGCGTAGTCGGCCCGGTCGGTCAGGCGCAGGAGCAGCTTGTCGTCGACCAGGGCGGCGAGCCGGCCCGCGACGAGCTGCCGGTCACCCGTGACGAGCACGTGGAGCCCGACCGCGGCACCCTCACGCAAGAGCACCCCCACCTGGTCGACGAGCTTGCCGTGCTCGATCTCGGCGAAGCTGCCCGTGAACCCTTCCCACCGGTCGATCATGACGACCAGGTGCGGCAGGCGGTCCCCCTCGGGAGAGGCTCGTCGCTGCTCGACCACGCCCGCATGACCTCCCGCTGCGAACACCTGTTGCCGCCGGTAGGTCTCGTCGACGAGCTTCGTCAGCAGGCGCCGGACCCGGTCGAGCTGGGTCCGCTGGACGACGGCTCCGACGTGCGGAAGGCTCTCGAGCGGCAGCAGGGCACCGCTGCCGCAGTCGATGCCGTAGAGGTGCACGTCGGCGCAGCTCGTCCGGTCGGCGAGGGAGGCCGCGACCGTGCGGAGCACCTGCGAGCGTCCCGTCCGCGGGGCGCCGACGACGAAGAGATGCCCCAGGGTCTGCAGGTCGAGCGCGGCCGGGGCCTGGTGCTGTTCGGCCGGGAAGTCCTGCCGACCGAAGGGCAGCACGGCCACGTCGCCGGGGACGCACACGTCGACGTCCGAGCCCGTCCGGGACCCTGCCAGGTCGTCGAGCACGAGCCTGTCGGGCAAGGCGTCGAGCCACGGACGATGCGGGCGAGGAATCCCGAGACGGGTGCAGGCCGCGGCGAGCGCGTCGACGAGCTCGGCCAGGTCGGTGCGACCGACGGACTCGGTCGTCGTCCGTGGCGGCGGCTCGGCCACGACCCGCCCGAGGTCCCGCCAGTCGAGCGGACTCGACCACACCTCGGGCACGACCTCGGCCACCGCCCCGGGGCGTCGGCCACCGACACGGCCTGCCTGGAACGGGACGAGTGCACTGGCCCCCAATCGGACGAAGGCGCGACCCGGTGTCGACTTGGAGATGCCGGCCGCGTCACCCGCGTCGATGACGTCGCTGCTCTCACCTGCATCGGTCACGCGAAGGGCGATCCTCAGGTTCGTGTTCGCCCTGATGTCGCCGGTGACGACGCCCGTCGGCCGCTGCGTCGCGAGCACGAGGTGGATTCCGAGAGAACGCCCGCGCTGGGCGATGTTGACGAGGCCGGTCACGAAGTCCGGCAACTCGCGGACCATGCTGGCGAACTCGTCGATCACGATCAGGAGGCGCGGCAACGGAGGCCTCGCATCGTCACCGACCGCGCCCTCCACGTAGTCCTCGAGGTCCTTCGCTCCGGCGTCGGCGAGGAGGTGCTCGCGGCGTCGCAGCTCGGCCCCGAGCGAGTGCAACGCCCGCTCCACGAGGTGCGTGTCGAGGTCGGTGACCATCCCGACGGTGTGGGGCAGCGGCGCGAAGTCCCGGAACGCGGCACCACCCTTGTAGTCGACGAGGACGAACGTCATCCACTCGGGGGTGTTCGCGGCGGCGAGCGACGCGACCATGCTCTGCAGCAACTCGGACTTGCCGGAGCCGGTCGTGCCTGCCACGAGACCGTGCGGACCGTCCCTGCGGAGGTCGAATGCGAACGGGCCGTCGAGACTGTCTCCGATGACGACCTCGGTCGTGGGGCCCGTGCGAGCCCATCGGTCGAGTACGGCCTCGACGGTGGGGGGTTCGAGCTGCAGCACGTCGAGCAGCCGGGAACGCGCCGGGAGCCCGCCCGTTCCGTCGCCGTCGTCGACGTCGACCACCGGGGCGACGGCCCGGGCGACGGCCTCGAACCAACCGACGGGCAGCAGGTCGGCCTTGACCTCGCGCACGTCGGCGGTGCGGTGCACGTCGAGGGAATGCCGCGCGAGGCCGCAGGTGACGACGGCGACGCACTCCTCGGGAAGGGATCGGCGTTCGGCGTCGACGCACACGGCGTAGACGCCGACGGAGGGCCCGTCCCGCAGGACGCGGACGAGCCCGGGCAGTGCCCGCAACCGCCGCGCACCGTCGACGACGAGGACGATGTCGGTGGCCGCACGGAGGGTCCCCTGCGACTCCCGCACCGCCCGCCGGCGAGAGTCGATCTCGGCCCCGAGCTCGGCGATGCGGCGGGCGACGGTCTCGGCGTCGTTGCCGACCCAGGCGACGGCTGGACGACCGTTCTCGGGACGGGCATGGGGGACATGGGCCAGCCAGGACCAGTCGTCGCCCGCAGCGTGTTCGGTCAGGACGACCAACCGCACGTCGCGGGGGCTCTGGGCGACGGCGAGCTGAGCCAGCATCCACGCGACGAGAGGTCTGGCGTGTTCGGATCGGCCGGCCACCCCGACGACCCCGTGGTCGGCCAGATCGACGGTGACGGGCACGTCGACCGCGGGGCGAGCGACGGTCCGACGGTGCTCGAGTTCGGCCGGGTCCTCGATGGTGACACCCGAGGGCAGATCTGCCGTGCCGATCCTGACGCGCAGGTGGTCCGGATCGTCACGACGGCGTTCCCACAACCGTGAGCGACGCCGGGCGGCGATGTCGAGCACGGTGGCGGCGTCGGGACTGAGGTGTCGCAACTCGCGCTGCAGCTGCCGCACGGCGCTCTCGGCATCCGCCGCCACCGCCTCCTTCGTGGCCTGATGGTCGGCGAGGCGTTGCCGGTGCGAGACCTTCCCGTTGCGCTTGTCGTAGAGGTGGTTGCCCATCATGACCACCGGCGACATGAGCCCGAAGGCGAGGAAGGCGACGTTCCCGAACACGCTGACCATGACGACGGCCATCAGCATCGGCGCCAGCGCCGCGACGATCGGCAGGGGCCGCTTCGCACCCTGTTGGGGTTCGGCGGGGAACCGGAACGTCGTGGTCGGCGGTTCCGGCAGGAGGCGCGGTGGGCGTGCGTGGTCGAGGGTGCCTCCCCCCTCGCTCACGGTGATGGCGGCAGACGGCCGCCCGGCCGGTGCGACGGCGAGGAGGACGTCGCCGATCGTGATGACGCAGTGTTCGTCGACCACGGCCGTGCCGAGGGCGGGAACCCGGTCGACGAGGACGAGTGGCCCGCGCGCTTCGTCGTCGGACTCGGGGAAGGCGTCTGCCGTGGGGGTCAGCGTGAAGCGTCCGGCGCCGTCGAGTTCGATCGTCGCGACGATCGGCGGCACCCGCGCGTCGTCGAGCCTCACGCCTGCGTCGGGATCGCTTCCGAGGTGCACGAGCCCGACGTCGACGACGTGGATCGTCCCTGCCCCGCGGCCTCCGATGATGCGGATGGTGGGCAGATCGGCAGGCGAACGGAGGTGCGTCGCGGGGCCGCCGAAGCCGACGACGGCGCCGTCGAGCAGGACTCCCGAACTCATGCGCGCGGTCGGGTCGACCGGCACCCCGTCGACCGTGATGCTCCCGGCCTCAGCGGGCGGGGCGTGACCCGAGTGACCCAGCGACGACGCGAGGTGCCGCGCCACGGCGTCGACGGTGGTGTCCGGATCGACCAGGACCGAGCGGTCCGCCCGGTGGCCCGTCGGGACGTGCAGGACGGTGACGCTCAGCCTCACGCGGCGGGCACCACGCTGATGTCGTCCACGAACACGTCGACTTCGTCGATCATGCCGAGGACGCCCTCCGGCCCGCCGACCTGGCAGGTGACGCGGAGATCGTACGGCTCGGCCCGGAAGGCGTAGACGAGCGTGGCGTGGAGGCCGGCGTCGCCGTCGCCGTCGACGGCCGCGTACCGCACGCCTCGGAGCCCCTGCCCGAGACCGCTCGCCTCGACCTGCTCGACGACGGGAGGCTCGACCGCGGCGACGTCGCTGTCGAAGACCATGGCCCGGAGGGCGACATCACGATCGCCTTCGACGAACCCGTACTGGACGCGCAGCAGCGACGGAGGGGTCGCGATGTCCGGCAGGTAGAGGTACCGGCGTTCGTCCTCGGGCGACCAGCGCGCGAGGGCCGAGAGCACCTCCGTCAGCCAGGACCGGGAGGCGCGGGTGGACACCTCGGACCGCTCGGCCACGGTACGCATGGTCGCCTTGATCCACGACCGCGGCGCGCGGTGACCGTCATGCGGCCAGGAGGTCGGAAGGGCCACCCAGGTCTCGGGGTCGTGCCCGATGAGGATGTCGAAGTCGGTGGTGGCGTCGGTGTCGGTTTCGGTCACGGTGCAGGTCGCTTTCTGTGGCAGTCGAGGGGGTTCAGGCGAGGGGCCGGTCGGTGACGAGGCGCCCTTCGGCGTCACGCCAGCGGAAGGTGCTGAGCATGGCGTCGAAGACGTCGGTGACGGCGTCGACGATGCGGGTTCGCGCGTCGATGTCGGACCCGGCGTCGGCGTCGGCGTCGCCCGGCGCGGCCGACGCGGCCGACGCATCGGTCGCTGAGCCGATGGTGAGGACGAGGGTGAGCAGTCGGTCGTCATGACCGGCGACTCGCGTGAGGACGGTCCGACGGCGGAGGGGCGTCAGGTCGGCGACCTCGTCGGGTGCGGCACGGTCGTCCTGCGCCGGGGCTTCAGCTGCGGGGTCGGTCCAGACCACCGCCGGGTCGCCGGCGAGGACGATCGGAGCCGCCCCGTGGGTGGCGACGCGTCGCAGCAGCAGCCGGTCGAGGTCGGCATGCGCGGACCGGGTGACGGGCACGGACGCGACGACGATCGAGCACACGATGTCGGTGCCGGGCAGCGGGCCCGCACTGAGGTACGAGTCGAGCACACGGCCGTTGACGTCGGCCGCGAGCGCACGCCCGAGTGCCGACCCGAACCGCATCCGCCAGTCGTCGGGGGCCGTTCCGGTTCCGGGTGCGGGCTGGTCTCCCAGCTGCTCGGCGACGAACGCCGCTGCGTCAGGCGCGTCCATTCCACCCGGCACCCGGACGAACCCCGGAGGCACGACGATCGAATACGACGCCGCCACCGTCCCGGCCGTCCGCCCCACGCGCCCCGGGCCGCTCACGGAATGTCCTTCGGGTTCGTGCTGGCTGAACACGATGGACGATTCTCGGCGAGGGGCACCTCTGCCTGAGCCCGTGTCTTCTCGCGTCCGTGTTTTCTCTTTCGCTGCAGAAAGACGATTCCCAAACCGATGAAGGCGACGAACTCCGCGAGGAATAGACCTACGGCTAAAGCCGAATCGCGCGGCCAGTCTGCGGACCTTCTGAAGAGATCTCCGAAGACCCAGGCGTATCCAGCGCTGAGCCCGCACCAGAACGCCAAAACCCAGGGATGCATGGTGTAGGGGACATCGAAGCCCCCTCGTCGTAGGAGATGGACGGCAACCAGCGCCAGCCCTATTGCCGAAACCCAGAAGGGAAAACTAGGCCAGGGAGCGGGGGGCCAATTCTGTCCCGCTTCGAAAAGGGATTTGCCCGCAGGGTTCACGCGGAGATTACCGCCCTGCGGAATGGCGATGAGACCGAGGGTGAGGCGCATCGCCTGTGAATAGACAGCCGGCGTGATAGCCAAGGCCCCGGCGATGACGGGCAGGAGCCCGTCTAGTCGCTGACGCGGCGACACCACTGCGACTCGTCGGCCCGCCATCAGAGTTGAGTGCCCGGCGACATACGCCACGTGCTCTGCGAGCCCTTGGATTCTTGCATCTGCCTCATGCCCAGCTGCGTCGCGTCGCTCAACCCGCGCAAGTGGTCGAAGGACTGTAACCCCCGCGCCACATTGAGGCGGACCATCACACGTGAGACTTCGGAAGCATCATCAGCCAGCGCACCCGGCCGACTGGCCCTCATGAAATGAAGCATGCGACCGACGTCGGCGTCACCTAACCCCTTGACGAGCGACCAGTCACCTAACCCGGGGCGGGCGCGCTGCCAACTCCTGCTCACGGACCCGAAGGCGAGCCCCTTCGAGTAGCCCTGCGAAACTAGGTGGTTCGCTCTCGTCCGAGCAAGTCCCGCCATCATGCCGCGAGCCGAACCTACGGCGAGACCTCCGAGCCCCATGGTCACGACTGAGAGGCCAGCAAGGGCGACGTCGGTCCAGGTGCCTGTTCCTGCGGTCGCTCGAGCTGCCGTGATGGCAAATGAGGCGAGGACAACTATGGCGGCCAATATGTTGACTCCTGGTATGAGGAGAGCAATGGCTGCCAGCCCCACCCCGACGACAGTCAAGACGTCCAGCAGCGTGCTGATCCACGAGTCGTTCTCCTCCATCCACTTCTGGAAGGCGGCGAAGCCGGCGTCCCACGCGCCTCCGAGGTCGTCCCAGAGGGTGTCGGCGAGGCCGTCGTCGGTGGCGTCGTCGATCCTCGCGATGGCAGCCGTCGCGGCGGTCTCGACGGACGTGTGTGCGTCTGTGAGGCGGCGCGCGTAGAGGGTGACCCGGCCCCGCGCCTCCTCGGCTTTCGTGCGCTGCGCCGCGGCCTGGTCGAGGTGCTCCTGCTTCGTCACCTCGTCGGTGGCCACCAGCGCGAAGTGCTCGTACCGCTCGACCAGCTTCTCGGCTGCGGCGAGGTCGTCGACGGCATCTCGGTGGTTCGCCAGGGCCGGCGCAGCTGCCTCTTGGGCCAGCGACAATTCGGACGCGTACGCCTTGAGCGCAGCCCCCGTTTCTCCGTATCGTCCCTCGGCCTTGCCGAGACTCGCGGAGACCGCCTCGGCCTTGACCACGAACGCGTCCAGGGCGTCGCTGGACGACGACCCCGTCTCGAGCGATCGCAGCTTCGCTGCCGCACCTCGGATCGAGGCCGCCACCGACTCGTAATGGCTCGCCATGGAGTTCAACAGCACCGGGTCGCCCGACACCGCAACCAGCGAATCGGCCGCCACACCGGCGAGCGTGCCGGCCGTCATCTGTCGCCCCCGACCAAGACGCCCTCGAGTTCTCCGTCGACCTCGGTGAAGGTCTCGTCGATCGTCGACAACGCCGTGCCCAGCTCGGTGATCTGCTCGGCGAGCTTCGCCCGCCGGTCGTTCCAGTTCGTCGCGAACGACGTGACCTTCGCCGCCAGCCGGACGTGCCCGCAAGCCTCGGCCGTGGCCGACACCGAGGAGTCGTTCGACTCGAACTCGGTCTTCACGGTGGCCAGGTCGGCGAGCAACGCCTCGAGACCCGCACCGTCGATGTTGAGGCTCGTTCGAGCCATGAGGTCCTCCCCTCGTGCCGGAAGCCGGAGCGCGTCGCGTCTCACCGCGACCCGCCCCGGCCGTCCCTGTGTGTGGTCGGTCAGCCCAGGCTGCTGGCGAGCTGCTGGTCGGCGCCCTCGAGGGTGCTGGCCGCGTTCTCGAGGAACGTCGCCATGCTCTCGACCGCCGAGATCGTCTTCGACGCCCCGGTCGTGAACTCGGTGTACGTCGCGTCGAATGCCTTCGACGACTTGTCGGTCACGTAGCCCGAGCCGACGAGGTTGTCGATCTGCGACTTCATCTGACCCAGCTGGTCTTCGATCGCACGCTGCCCGTTGCGCAGCTGGGTGGCCTGCGTGCGCAGGTCGTCGTAGGTGACGGTGACATTGGCCATGAGGTGGTCCCTCTCGTTGGTGGTGCCGACCGGTCGGTCGGACTCGACCAATATGTCATGCCTGATAGTTTGCGTAACGGTTCTCCACAGATCGGAGTCGACATGCGTCGCAAGAAGGACAAGCCCAGGAGGCGCGAGCAACACCCGACGCCACCTCCGGTGATCACCGCCGAGACGATTCGTGAGCAACGCGCCGCAGGGCTGCTCTCGCGCGTCACCACCCTGCCCCTCCAGCCGCCCGCACCGATCGTGACGTCCCCTCCCCCGCCGACCCGCGCCTCCTCGGGGTTCGTCGTCGAGGAGCGCCGAAGCGGGCCGGCGCAGCAGGCTCCCGTCATCCCGGAGAGCACGGGACCGTCCGCCGCCGCACCCCCCGCGCCCCTCGCGCCCCTCGCGCCCCGCGCTGCCCCGATCCCTCACGCGCCGCAGTTTGCCGCCACCACCCCGAGGCGGTCAGCCCCCGATCAGCCGGCCGGCGGTGACGCGGTGCCACCCGTTCCCGATCTCGAGGCGACGACGGTGCGCCCTCGGCACTACGGCCTGCGGCTGCCGGACGAGAGCGTCGTCCCCGTCACACGGCGCGCGATCGTCGTCGGGCGTCGCACCGACCGCCCCCTGCCCGTTCCGACCGACGCGGATGTCGTGGCGCTCGACGACGCCGGCCGATCGTTGTCTCGCCATCACGTCTCGATCGCGATCGGGGCCGACGCGGCCGTCTGGGTTACCGATCTCGGCTCGGGAAACGGCACCACCCTCGTGTCGCCCAGCGGCGAGGTCACTGAACTCGAGGCTCACACCCCGGCGCGCGCCCGGGTCGGATCGCTGCTGTCGATCGGCGACCACAGCGTGACGGTCGTCCGGCACCGACCCGAGAGCGACACGACCGCGGCCCTCCTGCCTTCCAGGACACACGACACGACCTCTCGCGAGAACGCGAAAGGGGGCTAGATCTTCTCGATCGGAGCGACCTTGATCAGCAGCTTCTTGCGCCCGGCTCCGTCGAAGAGCACCTCGGCGATGCGGCGGGCGCCGATGCCGGTGACGGCCATGACGCGGCCCTCGCCGAAGTCGACGTGCGAGATGCGGTCGCCGGCCTCTAGCTCCATGTCACCGTTGTCGCGCACGGTGCCCGTGACCCGGTTCGCCCACTCGGTCTTCGGCTTGGTCTTCGCCGCCGCCGTCGCCCGGTCGTAGCTGCCCGAGCCGTAGCCGCCCGAGGCCCGCGGCGTCGCACCGCGGTTGCCGTCGCCCCCCTCGCGACGGGCGTTGAGCGCCCGCGGCTGTGTGCCCCCGCGGCTGGTGGCCATGCCCGGCGACTGCTTCCAGTCGATCAGTTCGACGGGGATCTCTTGCAGGTACCGCGACGGCATCGCCACGTTGACCTCGCCGAACTGCGCCCGGGTCATCGCGAGAGACAGGAACAGCCGCTGCCGAGCACGAGTGATGCCGACGTAGAACAGTCGTCGCTCTTCGGACGGACCGCCGGGCTCGTTCGCCGACATGCGGTGCGGCAACAGGTCTTCTTCGACGCCGGTGAGGAACACGGCCTCGTACTCGAGCCCCTTGGCGGTGTGCAGGGTCATCAGCGACACCGTGCCGCTCGTGTCGTCGAGGTCGTCGGCGGCCGCGACCAGCGTGACCTCGGTGAGGAAGTCGAGCAGCGTGCCGTCGGGGTTGTTCTTCTGGAACTCCTTCGTCACCGCGACGAGTTCGTCGATGTTCTCGGCGCGGGCCTCGTCTTGCGGGTCGCGCGACGCCCGCAGCACCTCGACCAGGCCGCTGCCCGCGATCAGGGCCGACAGGATCTCGTGGACGGGCGCGGTCGCCGCCGTGGCCTGCACGTCGTCGAGCAGTTTCGCCAGGCCCGTGATCGCACCGGTGACCTTCGGCCCGAGACCGAGCTGGTCGGCGTTGCTCATCGCGTCACGCAGCGGCGCCTCGTTGGTGTCGGCCCAGCGCTGCATCGCGGTCTCGGTCGCGGGACCGATGCCGCGCTTGGGCACGTTCATGATGCGTCGCAGGGCGAGCGGGTCGGCCGGGTTGGCGACGGTGATCAGGTACGCCATGGCGTCCTTGATCTCGGCACGCTCGTAGAACTTCGTGCCGCCGAGCACGCGGTAGGGGATGGCTGAGCGGATGAATATCTCTTCGAGTGCACGCGTCTGCGAGTTGGTGCGGTAGAAGACGGCCATGTCTTTGTAGTCGGTGCCGGACTCGTGCAGCGCCGCGATCTCGTCCGCGACGAACTGGGCCTCGTCGTGACCGGTGTAGCCGGTGAACCCGACGATCTTGCTGCCGGCGCCGACCGTGGTGAACAGGTTCTTGGCCTGACGGTCGAAGTTGTTCGAGATGACCGCGTTGGCGGCGTCGAGGATGTTCTGGGTCGAGCGGTAGTTCTGCTCGAGCAGGATGACCTTCGAGTTCGGGAAGTCGCGCTCGAACTCGACGATGTTGCGGATGTCGGCGCCCCGGAACGCGTAGATCGACTGGTCGGAGTCACCCACCACGGTGAGCGACGCCCCGGGGATGCCGCCACTGCCGTCGCGCATCGACTGGACGAACTGACCGCCCCTCTCGAGCTCGTCGACGAGGTCGGCCTGCACCGGCCGGGTCAGCTCGCGGATGAGCGAGTACTGCGCGTGGTTGGTGTCTTGGTACTCGTCGACCAGGATGTGCCGGAACCGCCGCTGGTACTGGGCGGCCACGTGCGGGAAGGCGCGGAACAGGTAGACGGTCTGGGCGATGAGGTCGTCGAAGTCGAAGGCGTTGGCCCGCTGCAGCTCGCGGGTGTACTGACGGAAGATCTCGAGGAACATGACCTCTTGCGGGTCGTTCATGTTGATCTGGCGCGAGTACGACTCGACGTCGCTGAGCTCGTTCTTGAGCTTGGAGATCTTGCCCGAGGCCATGCTGACGGTCAGCCCGAGCTGGTCGGCGTCGAGCTCTTTCAGGATGCGCTTGAGCAGTGCCCTCGAGTCGGCGGAGTCGTAGATCGTGAAGCTCTTGGTGAAGCCGAACTGCTCGGCCTCGCGCCGGAGGATTCGCACGCACGCCGAGTGGAACGTGCTGATCCACATGCCCTCGCCTGCTTGACCGACGAGGTGCGCCACGCGCTCGCGCATCTCGGCCGCGGCCTTGTTGGTGAAGGTGATGGCGAGGATCTGGCTGGGCCACGCCTCGCGCGTCGCCAGCAGGCCCGCGATGCGGCGGGTCAGCACGCTGGTCTTGCCCGAGCCGGCACCGGCCACGATCAGCAGCGACTGCCCGCGGTACTCGACCGCCTCTTTCTGCTGGGGGTTGAGACCGGCGGTCAGGGGGTCGCCGGAACCGCCGGCAGCGTCAGAGGGCTCGAGCACGATCGTCATGGCCCGTCGAGTCTAAGCGCGACCACCGACATGGCGAGAGGGTGCGGGGCGACCACGGTCGCAGGCGGCGTCGCGCGGGGTCAGCGGGACGCGGAGGCGACCCGCGCCTCCTCGGCGAGCTCGGGCTGGTCGGCGAAGACCCCGTCGACGCCGAGCGCCAGGAGCGAGGTGAACTCGGCCTGCCAGTCGCCGAAGGCCGCCTTGCCACCGGGGCCGCGGTGGGCCTTGGCCAGGAACGCGTTCTCGGCACGGAGCGTCCAGGTGAAGACGTCGAGGCCGGCCGCGTGCGCCCGGTCGACGACCCGACCGTCGGTCGCCCCCTGCGCGTCGACGAGCGTGTGCTTGTCGAGGCTGACGCCGTGCAGCCCGGCGTCGACGAACGACTCGAGCGACTCGGCGTGCAGCTGGTCGCGGTAGCCCACCGACGATCTGCCCGACGCGACCAGGTCGGCCGCCACGCCCGCCTTCTCGAGCAGGTAGACGAGCCGGGCCCCGAGCCGCTGGTCGGCCAGGCGACCGAGCACGGTCTGCTCGAACGACTCGATGGTCAGCCGCGGGTCGTCGACCCAGCGCCGCTGCCGCAGCTCGTCGGCGAGCAGCTCGCCGAGCGGCAGGCCGATCGAGTCGAAGTAGGTGGCGTGCTTGACCTCGGCGACGAGGCCGACGGGCCGGTCGGCCGCATCGAGCAGGTCGAGCAGGTCGCCCAGCCGCTGGATGCGCCCCTCGCCGTCGTGCGCCGCACTCTCGGGCCGAAGCTCGGGCAGCCGTTCGCGGATGCGCAGCGTGCTGAGCTCGTCCCAGGTGAAGTCCTCGGTGAACCAGCCCGTGACCTTCGTGCCGTCGATGGTCTTGGTCGTGCGGCGGTGACGGAACTCGTCGTGGTCGGCGACGTCGGTCGTGCCCGAGATCTCGTTCTCGTGCCGCAGGACGAGCACGCCGTCGCTCGACGCGACCAGGTCGGGCTCGATGGCGTCGGCCCCGAGTTCGATCGCGAGACGGTAGGCGTCCTCGCCGTGCTCGGGTCGGTGACCGCTGGCGCCGCGATGGGCGATGACGAGAGGCGAGGTGGACACCCGGTCACGCTAACCGGCGTCCCCGTGCGCAGCCCGAGCCGCCCGACCTCCCGGCGAGAGGCCATCTGCGGAAAGACCGTCTGTGGAGAGACGAGGAGGCGCGGCCCCTGGGGACGAGGCGTCTCGCCCCCCGCAGACGCAAAAGATGCACGGCACGCACGTTCGCCCTGCGAGAATGCGGCTCTCATCAGGCAGATCTTCAGCCATTCGTTGCACGACAGGCGTTAGCCTCATTTGTACGGAAACGCCTTCGTGAACCTGCGCGGGCGATCCACACATCCCTAGCGATCAGAAGAGGAACCCCTTGGCATTCTCGAATCCCGGCTTCAGTCAGTCGCCGGCCTTCTCGAAGAACGGCGGGCCCGTCATCCGTCAGCAGCAGGGCGCAGCCCAGCCGGTCGAGTACAACGGCATGACCGCCGAACAGCTGCAGCAGCTCTACTCGCAGCCCGCCGCCGGCCCCACGCAGACCGACCGCATGACCTACGAAGACACCATCACCAAGACGCTGCTCGCGTTCGGTGTCGTGCTCGTCGGTGCGGCCATCGGATGGTTCATCCCGGCCCTCGCCTTCGTCGGGGCCATCGCCGGCTTCGTGCTGGCGCTCGTCAACATCTTCAAGAAGAAGCCCTCCCCCGGGCTCGTGCTCGCCTACTCGGCGGCACAGGGTCTCTTCGTCGGTGGCATCTCGTCGATCTTCGAGAGCCGGTGGGACGGCATCGTCACCCAGGCCCTGATCGGCACCGTCGCGGTGTTCGCCACGACCCTGCTGCTCTTCAAGAGTGGCAAGATCCGCGCGTCGGCCAAGGCCACCAAGGTCTTCATGATCGCGATGATCGGCTACGGCGTCTTCTCGCTGATCAACTTCGGTCTGATGATCTTCGGTGCGAACAGCAACCCCTGGGGCCTCCGCGGCATGGAGATCTTCGGCATCCCGCTCGGCTTCATCCTGGGCATCCTCGTCGTGATCATGGCCGCGTACTCGCTGGTCCTCGACTTCGACCAGGTCAAGACCGGCGTCGAGCGCGGCGCACCCCGCATCTACGCCTGGTCGGCCGCCTTCGGCATCGTCATGACCGTGATCTGGCTCTACGTCGAGATCCTGCGCATGCTCGCCATCCTGCGCGGCAGCGACTAGCCAGCGCGGCGTCACCCGCACCACCCCGAAGCGGGGCTCGTTCCGACCGGGACGGGCCCCGCTTCTGTGTGGGTGGGGGTCGACGGCCGAGGGGGTGGGGGTCGATGGCCGAGGGGGCAGAAGGTGCTGCTCGTGGGCAGATGAAGGGCACGTTCTGCCCGCTCGTTCGCGCCCTGGCCCGAGAGCACCCCGAGATCCAGGGACGACGACATCCCGCGGAGACGACGAAACCCCCTCGGGCAGGTGTCTGCCGGAGGGGGTTTCGTCGTCACTGCGCTTCGCGGGAGGTCTCCCTCACTCCACGTTCGCGGCTACTGGTGGGCACCGGGGTCGCAGGCTCCCCCGGAATGACCGGGCTCGATGCTTCGCATCGAAAACAGCCCGGTCATTCCCATTCGATCGTTCCCGGGGGCTTGGAGGTGACGTCGAGCACGACGCGGTTGACGCCGTCCACCTCGTTCGTGATGCGGTTCGAGATGCGGGCCAGCACGTCGTAGGGCAGACGCGTCCAGTCGGCCGTCATCGCGTCCTCGGACGACACCGGACGCAGCACGATCGGGTGACCGTACGTACGACCGTCGCCCTGCACACCCACCGAGCGGACGTCGGCGAGCAGCACCACGGGGCACTGCCAGATCTCGTCGTCCAGGCCGGCCGCGGTCAGCTCGGCCCGCGCGATCGCGTCGGCCGCACGCAGCAGCTCGAGTCGCTCGTGCGTCACCTCGCCCACGATGCGGATGCCGAGACCGGGGCCGGGGAACGGCTGACGCCCGACGATGACCTCGGGCAGACCGAGCTCGCGCCCGATCGCGCGCACCTCGTCCTTGAAGAGGGTGCGCAGCGGCTCGACGAGCTCGAACTGCAGGTCTTCGGGCAGGCCGCCCACGTTGTGGTGGCTCTTGATGTTCGCCGTGCCCGTACCGCCACCGCTCTCGACGACGTCGGGGTAGAGGGTGCCCTGCACGAGGAACTTCACGGCCGAGTCGCCCTCGGCCGCGGCCTCGAGCACCAGCGCCTCGGCGGCGGCCTCGAAGCTGCGGATGAACTCGCGGCCGATGATCTTGCGCTTCTGCTCGGGGTCGGTCACCCCGGCGAGGGCGTCGAGGAACTGCTGCTCGGCGTCGATCGTGACGAGTCGCACACCGGTCGAGGCGACGTAGTCCTCTTCGACCTGACGACGCTCGTCGGCGCGCAGCAGGCCGTGGTCGACGAAGACGCAGATCAGCTGGTCGCCGACGGCCTCGTGCACGATGGCGGCCGCGACGGCCGAGTCGACCCCGCCCGAGAGGCCGCAGATGACGCGTGCGTCACCGACCTGCTCGCGGATGCGGGCGACCTGCTCGGCGATGACGTTGCCGCTGTTCCAGTCGGCGGGGATGCCGGCGGCGCGGTGCAGGAAGTTCTCGAGCACGGCCTGGCCGTACGACGAGTGCTTGACCTCGGGGTGCCACTGGACGCCGTAGAGCTTGCGGGCGTCGCTCGAGAACGCGGCGACGGGGGTCGAGGCGCTCGAGGCGAGCACGTCGAAGCCCTCGGGGGCCTTCGACACCGAGTCGCCGTGGCTCATCCACGTCGTCTGCGAGGCCGGCTGGCCCGACAGCAGCGTGCTGTCGCCCTCGGCGAGCGTGACGTCGGTGGCGCCGTACTCACGCTGGCCGGTCTGCGAGACCTCGCCGCCGAGCGCCTTGGCCATGGCCTGGAAGCCGTAGCAGATGCCCAGCACGGGGATGTCGAGGTCGAAGATGCCCGCGTCGATGCTCGGCGCGCCTTCTTCGTAGACGCTCGACGGACCACCGCTGAGCACGATGCCCACGGGGTTCTTCTCGGCGATCTCGGCCGCGGTGATCGTGTGGGGAACGATCTCGCTGTAGACGTTGGCCTCACGCACGCGCCGGGCGATCAGCTGCGCGTACTGGGCGCCGAAGTCGACGACGAGCACGGGGCTCTGCGCGGTCTCGGGCGCGCGGTCGGCCGGTGCGGGGGCCGTGGCGGCGGTCGTCGCCGACGCCTCGGCGGTCTCGGGTGCGTCGGTCACGCGGGGGCTCCCTCGGTCGTGGGGGTGGTCTCGGCGGTCAGGGCTTCGTACTGCCGCGTCGCGAGCTTGGTCATGTGGCTCTCGACGAAGAACGAGAGCAGGGGCACGACGCCGCCGAGCGCGATGAGGAAGAACCGCGAGAACGGCCACCGCATCAGGCTCCAGAGACGGAAGTCGGCGAAGAGGTAGACGACGTAGAGCCAACCGTGCGCGATGAGGATCGCGGTCGACAGGTTGAAGCCCGTGGTCGAGTCGACCGGCACGAGGAACCCGCCCTGACCGCCGAGCTGCATCTCGAGCTGCAGGGGCGTGTACTTGAACAGCATCTCGAAGATGAGCAGCAGCAGCATCACGCCGGTGACGTATGCCGAGATCTTGTAGAACCTGACGGCACCCGGGATCTTCGGGATGTCGCGTTGCCGGGGCTTCAGAGGCATGGGGACGATTCTAGCCGCGCCCGCCCCTGCGCCAGGACGGCACCTGTCGACGTCGACAGGTCGGGACGCGCGGGGTCAGGAGGCGCGGGTCGGCTGGGTCGCGCCGCGCGCGTCCGCCTCGGCCCGCGCCTCCTCGGCTTCTTCGTGCTCGCGCTCGAACGCGTCGCGGACGAGCCGGAACCAGAGGAAGACCGCGAAGCCGGCGAAGACGACCCATTCGATCGCGTAGAAGACGTTGAGCCAGTTGAACTGCACGTCGGACGCCGGAGGCGCGGAGTCGATCTCGCTCAGCGACGCGGGTGCGGAGTCGGAGACGACGTAGCCGCCGTAGACCTGGCCGTCGAAGCCGGGCCACTCGTTGATCAGGGCGGCCACGGACACGACGGTCTGCGCACCGCTCTCGAAGTCGCTCTCGGTCGGCGACTCGGACGGGAAGTAGCGGCCCTCGACCGTGACGGTCGAGGTCGCGGCCACGGACGGCTCGGCGGCCTCGGCACCCTCGCGGGTCGCGGACCAGCCGAGCCCCACGGGCAGCGAGGCGCCGTTGGCGTCGTCGACGAAACGGCCGATCAGCCAGTAGCCGGTCTCGCCACCGTTGACGCGGTCACCGATGACGGCGAAGTCGTCCGGGTCGAACTCACCGGTGACGGACACGCGCTGGGCACCGAGCGAATCGGCGAAGGGCGTCTGCGGGGTCGCGACCGACGACAGCACCTTGCTGGTCTCGGTCTCGGGGTTGACGACCTGCACGCTCTCGACGCTGCGCTCGATCTGCCAGTGCCCGAGCCAGGCGAAGATCGCCGCCACG
This sequence comes from Frigoribacterium sp. Leaf8, assembly GCF_001421165.1. Taxonomy (GTDB): domain Bacteria; phylum Actinomycetota; class Actinomycetes; order Actinomycetales; family Microbacteriaceae; genus Frigoribacterium. The sequence goes on from NZ_LMKB01000001.1 coordinate 230,999, forward strand.
ACGAGGGCGAGGCCGAGCAGGGCGATCCAGCGGGGTCGACGGGCGACGTGCCACATGGTCGCGGGCAGCGGTTCGCCGTCGACGCCGAGGAGGGCGGGGCGCTGCTCGGTCTGGGTCACGGAGGCGATCGTACCTCGCGTCGCCCACGAACCCGCTGGGACGACGGCGAGCGGTTCAGTACTCGGGGTCGCGTCGGCGCGTGGCCCGCTGGTCGCTCTGTTGGCCCGCCTGCTCGGCCCAGATGCGGGCCTCGTCGGCGTCCATCGCGTCGAGGTCGTCCAGGTCGTCGTCGGCGTCGGCATCACCGTCGGCCCCGTGTCGCGTGGTGTCGACCCGGCCTGCGGCGGCCCGCGCCGCACCGGCCCGGACCCGCTCGGTCTCGCGCTCGTCGTCGTCCTCGGTGACCTCGGCCTGGTCGAGGTCGTCACCGGCGAGGGCGGCCTCCATCAGGGCGATCTCGTCACCGCTGCGCGCCTCGCGTTCGAGACGACGGGCCTCGGCCTCGGCACGCTCGGCCTTCTTGCGCGACCGCAACAGCACCGAGCCGATGCGCTCGCTGTTCGAGGCGAGGACCGGCCCGAGCACCGCCATGATCAGCACGTACAGACCGGCGAAGGGCTGCAACCGCTCGTCGAGACCCGCCCCCGCGGACAGCGTCGCCAGGATCAACGCGAACTCGCCCCGGTTGACCAGGATGACCGTGGTGTTGATGCCCGCCTGCGGCCCCAGCTTGTTGAGCCACGCGACGAACTGCCCGGCACCCACGTTGAGCAGCACGGTCATGCCCACGGCTATGGCCACGGGGCCGAGCACGCTCGGGAACAGGGCCGGGTTGAGCCCGAGGCCGAAGTTCAGGAAGAAGAACGCCCCGAAGACGTCGCGCATGGGCAGGGCGAACTGTTCGACCCGGTTGCGGAACTTCGTGGCCCCGATGATCAGGCCGATGAGGAACGCGCCGATCGCGTCGGTCACCCCGAGCACCTCGCCGAGGCCGGCGAAGAGCACGGCCAGTCCGAAGAACAGCACGGTGAAGAGTTCGTCGTCCCGCGTGCGCATGAGCCGGGAGACGACGCGACCACCCCATCGGGCCACGCCGAACATCACGACGAGGAACGCGAAGGCGATGCCGAGCTTCAGGATCACCGGCCCCGGGTCGGTCTCGCCGCTGAGCACGACGGACACGATCGCGAGGTAGATGGCGATGAAGATGTCTTCGACGACCGTGACGCCGAGGATCATCGGCGTCTCGCGGTTCGCCAGGCGGTTCAACTCGATCAGCAGCTTGGTGACGATCGCACTCGATGACGTCGCCGTCATGCCCGCGATGATCAGCGCCTCGCGCGTGCCCCACCCGAGCATGAAGCCGAAGATCAGCCCGACGCCCATGTTGATGGCGATGTAGCTGCCGCCCGAGACGATGAGCCGCCCCGCGTTCGAGAAGAATTCGTCTTGGTCGAACTCGAGGCCGAGGTTGAACAGCAACAGGATCAACCCGAAGATGGCGATCAACTCGATGTTGTCGGACTCGAAGCTGAGCGGGAACCACCCCGTGTTCGTGCTGGCGAGCAGGCCGACGATCATGTAGATCGGGATCGACGGCAGGCCGATCAGCTTGCCGGCGCGGCCGAGCACGTACGCGATCAGCAGCAGGATGCCGAGGACGATCAGCTCTTCACCCAGGTGCATCGGCCTAGCCCCCGGGCGGGGCGTCGACCGGCGAGCGGTGCTTGAGCTCGCCCGTGCGGTAGAACGAGAACGCCTTGGCGACCTTCTCGGGTGAACCGGCCACGACGAGCGTGTCGCCGGGGAACACCTTGAAGTCGCCCGACGGCGCCGGGTTGGCCGCGTCGCCCCGGACGACCGCCACGACGGTCAGGCCGACGACGCCCTTGGCGCCGAGGTCGCCGAGCGGCTGACCGGCGATGTGGTCGTCGTAGTCGACCGTGAACCAGTCGATGCTGAGGCCGGGGATCTGGTCGAGGGCCGAGAGCGACTCGGTGATGCGCGTGCCGCCGAGCAGTTCGGCGAGCGTGTGCGCCTCGTCCTCGCTGAGGCGCAGCGAGACCTTCTTGACGTGGTCGCCGTCGACGTCGTCGCTGAACGTGATGAGGTCGCTGTGACCCGAGCGGTGCGTGATGACACCGCACTTGCCGCCGTCGTCGGTGATGAAGGTGTGCAGCACACCCACGCCGGGGAGCTTGACTCGACGCACGTCAACCATGGTTCGTCTCCAGTGGACTCGGGGGCAGTCGTCTCAGCCTAGCGGCGGGTTCGGCCGCAGCAGCCGGGCTGCTCACGGTGGGGACAACCCGTCACCCTCCACAGGTGTTCCCGCGTCCGCGGACGGAGGAACCGCGGGAGGCGCGGTGCCCGACGAACGGGCACCGCGCCTCCTGCAGGTGGTCGCGCGAGCGACCGGGCGTCAGCCCTGGCGACCGCCCGGGCTGCCCGCCGAGGTGTCGTCGCCCGGCGTGCCCGCGGGCTCGGTGACCTCTTCTCCCGGCTTGGGCGCGCCTCCTTGGTCGGCACCGGCGACGACCATGTCGTCCTCGTCGAAGCCGAAGGTGATGTCGGGCGCCTCGAGGCGGACGCGGTCGGCCGACTCGTCGTCGGGCTCGAGCTGGCTCGCCCGCTCGGCGGCGACCCGCTTGAGGTAGTTGGCCACCTCGGCCTCGGCCTCGTCGTCGCTCCAGCCGAGCACGCCGGCCATCAGCTTGGCGGCGACGGGAGCGGCGGACTCGCCCCGGTCCCACGCCTCGATCGAGATGCGGGTGCGGCGGGCGAGGACGTCCTCGAGGTGCAGGGCGCTCTCGTGGCTCGCGGCGTAGACGACCTCGGCGCGGATGTAGTCGTCTGCCCCGGGGAGGGGCTCGGCGAGCGACGGGTCGTCGCGGATGAGGTCGAGGATCTCGTCCGTCGTGGTGCCGTACCGGTTGAGCAGGTGCTCGATGCGCACCTTGTGGACGCCGAACGCCTTCGCGATCTTGCCGCGCTTGTTCCACGCCGCGTGGTAGCCCTCGGCGCCGATCAGCGGGATCTCCATCGTGGTGCTCGACGGGATGCGGCCGTCGAGGGCCGCGACGGCCTCGTCGATGGCGTCCTCGGCCATGACCCGGTAGGTCGTCCACTTGCCACCGGCCACGACGACGAGGCCCGGCACGGTGTGGGCGACGATGTGCTCGCGAGAGAGCTTCGACGTCTGGTCGGACTCGCCCGCCAGCAGCGGACGCAGACCGGCGTAGACGCCCTCGACGTCGGCCCGGGTGAGCGGCACGGCCATGACCTTGTTGACGTGCTCGAGGATGTAGTCGATGTCGGCTGCCGTCGCCGCGGGGTGGGCCTTGTCGAGATCCCAGTCGGTGTCGGTCGTGCCCACGAGCCAGTGGCGGCCCCACGGGATGACGAACAGGACGCTCTTCTCGGTGCGGAAGATCATGCCCATGTCGGAGTGGATGCGGTCGCGCGGCACCACGAGGTGCACGCCCTTCGACGCCCGCACCTTGAACTGTCCCCGCTCGCCGACCATGGCCTGCGTGTCGTCCGTCCAGACGCCGGTCGCGTTGACGACCTGCTTGGCGCGGATCTCGAAGTGCTCGCCGGTCTGGTAGTCGTGGGCCTTCACGCCGACGACCCGCTCGCCCACCTTGACGAAGCCCTCGACCCGGATGCGGCTCGCCGCGTGGGCGCCGTAGCTCGACGCGGTGCGCACCAGCGACGAGACGTACCGGGCGTCGTCGACCTGGGCGTCGTAGTAGGTGAGGCCGCCGACGACCGCGTCCTTGGACAGGCTCGGGATGGCGCGGAGCACCTGCGTCTTGGTGAGGTGACGGTGGTGGGGGACGCCGGGCGGGCGGCCACCGGTCCAGCTGAAGATGTCGTAGAGCGCCATGCCGGCACCGATGTAGAACCGCTCGTAGACCGGCTTGCTGAGCGGGTAGAGGAACCGCACGGGCTTCACCAGGTGCGGTGCCAGGCGCTGCAGCAGCAGGCCACGCTCGATCAGCGCCTCGCGCACGAGACGGAAGTTGAGCTGCTCGAGGTAGCGGATGCCACCGTGCACGAGCTTCGACGAGCGACTCGACGTGCCGGAGCCCCAGTCACGGGCCTCGACGATGCCGACGCTCAACCCGCGGGTCACGGCGTCGAGCGCGGAACCCGCACCGACGATGCCACCCCCGATCACGAGGATGTCGAGTTCTTTCGTCTTCAACGCCTCGACGGCTGCGGCCCGTTCGTCGGGGCCGAGCTTCGTGGAGAGCGAAACGGACGCGGACTTGGCCATGCGAGCCTCCATCGTTGGATTCGGTCGGCCCGGTCTCTCGACCGGACCACCCCATCAAACGCTAGTGAGGCTGGTAGGGGGCCACAACCACCTCGACGCGCTGGAACTCCTTCAGGTCGCTGTAGCCGGTGGTCGCCATCGAACGACGCAGCGCGCCCATGATGTTCGACGTGCCGTCGACCGTCGTGGCGGGACCGTAGAGGATCTTCTCGAGCGAGCCGATCGTGCCCACGTGCATGCGTCGGCCGCGGGGCAGTTCGGGGTGGTGCGCCTCGGCGCCCCAGTGGTAGCCGCCGCCGGGCACGTCGTCGGCGCGGGCCAGCGCGGCACCCAGCATGACGGCGTCCGCGCCGCAGGCGATGGCCTTGACCAGGTCGCCCGAGGTGCCCAGGCCCCCGTCGGCGATGACGTGCACGTAGCGCCCGCCCGACTCGTCGAGGTAGTCGCGGCGCGCGCCCGCCACGTCGGCCACGGCGCTCGCCATGGGAGCGTGGATGCCCAAGGAGGCGCGGGTCGTGCTGGCTGCGCCGCCCCCGAACCCGACGAGGACGCCGGCGGCACCGGTGCGCATCAGGTGCAGGGCGGCGGTGTAGGTCGAGGCGCCACCGACGATGACGGGGACGTCGAGCTCGTAGATGAACTTCTTGAGGTTCAGCGGCTCGCTGTTCTTCGCGACGTGCTCGGCGCTGACCGTCGTGCCCCGGATGACGAAGAGGTCGACGCCGGCGTCGACGACCGTCTGGTACAGGTCTTGGGTGCGCTGCGGGCTGAGGGCGCCGGCGACGGTGACCCCGGCGGCGCGGATCTCGGCGAGGCGGTCGCGGACGAGCTCGGGCTTGATCGGCTCGCTGTAGATCTCTTGCATGCGGGCGACCGAGTCGTCGTCGGAGAGCTCGCGGATCTCGGCCAGCACCTGCTCGGGGTCGTCGTACCGCGTCCAGACGCCCTCGAGGTCGAGGACGCCGAGGCCGCCGAGCTGGCCGATGCGGATGGCCGTGGCCGGACTGACCACCGAGTCCATGGGCGCGGCGATGACCGGCGACTCGAACTGGAACGCGTCGATCGACCACCCGACCGAGACGTCGCGCGGGTCGCGCGTACGCCGACTCGGAACGATGGCGATGTCGTCGAACGCGTACGCGCGGCGGGCTCGCTTGGAGACGCCGATCTCTACCTCAGTCACCGTGCCACCCTACCGGAGCCGGGGGTCGCGCCCCCGGCCCGGCGACATCACCGGCGGTAGTTGGGGGCCTCGACGACCATCTGCAGGTCGTGGGGGTGGCTCTCCTTCAGGCCGGCGGCGGTGATCCGGACGAACTTGCCGTTCGCCTTGAGCTCGGCCACGGTGCGGCCCCCGACGTAGAACATCGACTGACGGAGACCACCGCTGAGCTGGTAGACGACGTTGTTGAGCGCGCCGCGGTAGGGCACCTGACCCTCGACGCCCTCGGGGATGAGCTTGTCGTCGCTCGGCACGTCGGCCTGGAAGTAGCGGTCCTTCGAGTACGACGTGTTCTTGCCGCGCGTCTGCATCGCACCCAGCGAGCCCATGCCGCGGTAGTTCTTGAACTGCTTGCCGTTGACGAAGACCAGGTCGCCCGGGCTCTCGTCGCAGCCGGCGAGCAGCGAACCGAGCATGACCGTGTCGGCGCCGGCCACCAGGGCCTTGGCGATGTCGCCCGAGTACTGCAGCCCGCCGTCGGCGATGACCGGGACGCCGGCCTCGCGAGCGGCGAGGGACGCCTCGTAGACGGCCGTGACCTGGGGCACGCCGACGCCCGCGACGACGCGGGTGGTGCAGATGGAGCCCGGGCCCACGCCGACCTTGATGGCGTCGGCGCCGGCCTCGATCAGCGCCTGGGCGCCGCTGCGCGTGGCCACGTTGCCGCCGATGACGTCGATGTGCGCGAAGCTCTGGTCGGCCTTGATGCGACGGATCATGTCGAGCTCGCCCGAGCTCTCGCCGTTGGCGGTGTCGACCACGAGCACGTCGACCCCCGCGTCACGCAGGGCGCTGGCGCGCTCCCACGCGTCGCCGAAGAAGCCGATCGCGGCGCCGACCCGCAGGCGGCCCTCGTCGTCCTTCGTGGCGTCGGGGTACTTCTCGCTCTTGTCGAAGTCCTTGACGGTGATGAGGCCGCGCAGGTGCCCGGCCTCGTCCACCAGGGGCAGCTTCTCGATCTTGTGCTGCGCGAAGATGGCGATCGCCGAGTCGGGGTCGACGCCCTCGGGCGCGGTGATCAGCGGCGCCTTCGTCATGACGTCGCGGACGAGCGTCGTCGACATCTCGAACGGCGAGACGAATCGCATGTCGCGGTTGGTGATGATGCCGACCAGCGTGCCGTCGCCCTCGACGACCGGCAGGCCCGAGACGCGGAACTGCCCGCAGAGCGCGTCGACCTCGGCCACCGTGGCGTCGGGCGTCGTCGTGACGGGGTTGGTGATCATGCCCGACTCGCTGCGCTTGACCTTGTCGACGTGCGCGGCCTGGTCGGCGATCGAGAGGTTGCGGTGGATGATTCCGATGCCGCCCTGGCGCGCCATGGCGATGGCCATGCGCGACTCGGTCACGGTGTCCATCGCGGCCGAGAGCAGCGGCACCGCGACCCGGATGCGCTTGGTGAGCTGCGACGAGGTGTCGGTCTCGCTCGGGATGACGTCGGTGCGGCCCGGAAGCAGCATGACGTCGTCGTAGGTGAGTCCGATGAATCCGAACGGGTCCGGCTGGTCCATGAGTCCCCTTCGAAGGAGCGAGATGAGGGTGGGTGGGTTGGCACCGGATCGCCGTCGAGCCCGGTAGTCGATATTAACCCAGCCCGCGCCTCCTGCATTCCTCTCGGCGGCGCACCCGCCGCATCGCCGAGGAGGCGCGCGCGGCCCCCCGGGACGCAACGGAACGGCACCGTTACCGATCCGACACACGGAAGATTCGTGATTCTCGCTCGACATGGGGGATTCTGTACCGACTCCACTCCGTCGCGCACCTGAAACATGCTCGACACACAGCGGAGTTACTGTCAGCGACGACGACGCCCCGGGAGCAGAACGAGACCGCCCGAATCTCGACGGGGCGCTTCCCACCAGGAGGTTTTGTGAGACTCTCGACGACCATCGCGTCGCGGCCACGGCTGCGGCAGTCCCTGATCGTGACGGCCTCCGCCGTACTGCTCGGACTCCTGGCGACCTTCATGGGGGCCTTCGCCCCGACGGCCGCCCACGCCGCGGCCGCCGCCTGCACCACCGACGCGACGACCGGCTGCATCCAGGGAACGATCAACGACAGCGAGCGGGAACCCGCCTCGGGCGTCGACGTGACCGCGACGAACGCGACCGGCGACGAGCAGACCGCGACCACCGACGACACCGGTCGGTGGAGCATCGCGGTGACCGAGGCCGGCAGCTACACCGTGACGGTCGACCAGGACACCCTGCCCGACGGCCAGTTCCTGGTGAACGCCGACAACGCCGAGCGCACCGTGACCGTGAACCTCGGCGCCACGGCGAGCGCCCTGTTCGCCCTCACCGCCGAGGAAGGCGCCACGAGCGGAGCCGCGACCGCGTCGAGCTTCAACTGGGACCGCTTCGCGCAGCAGTTCGCCTCGGGCATCCGGCTCGGCCTGCTGCTCGCCCTCGCCGCCATCGGCCTGTCGCTGATCTACGGCACGACGGGCCTCAGCAGCTTCTCGCACGGCGAGCAGGTGACCCTCGGCGGTCTGCTGGCCTACTCGTTCACCTCGATCGGGGTGCCACTGATCCTGGCCGCGGTGCTCAGCACGGTGATCTGTGCGGCGACGGGCTACCTGCAGGACCTCGCGATCTGGAAACCGCTGCGGAAGCGCCGACTCAGCCTCACCCAGCTGATGATCGTGACCATCGGCCTCTCGATCGCCCTGCAGTACGCATTCCAGTACTTCTACGGCGCCGGCACCGTGCGCATCGACCGCGACAACCCGACCACCGTCGACTTCCTCGGCGTGACCCTGACCGTCCAGTCGTACGTCGCGATGGCGATCTCGGTGGTCGTGCTGGTCGGCACGGGACTGTTCCTGCTGAAGACCCGCACCGGCCGCGCCACCCGCGCCGTGTCGGACAACCCGGCCCTCGCCGCGGCCTCGGGCATCGACGTCGACCGCATCATCCGCCTGGTCTGGACGCTGGCCGCCGGCCTGGCCGGCCTCTCGGGCGTCATGCTCGGCCTCGTGCTCAACGGCGTCAACTGGATGACCGGCCTGCAGATCCTGCTGCTGATCTTCGCCGCCGTCACCCTCGGCGGCCTCGGCACGGCCTTCGGGGCCCTGGTCGGTTCGCTGATCATCGGCATCATCGTCGAGCTGACCAACATCTGGCTGCCCGGCGACTTCAAGTACGCAACGGCGCTGCTGATCCTGATCCTGATCCTCGTGTTCAGACCACAGGGCATCTTCGGGCGAAAAGAACGAGTGGGCTAAGGGGACACGACCATGTACTTCATCGAACTCCTGCGGGCGCTGAGCGCCGAGGCCCTCGCGCCCACGACGGCCGCCTTCGCCATCGCGGCGATCGGCCTGAACATCCACTTCGGCTTCACCGGCCTGATCAACATGGGCCAGGCGGCGTTCCTGCTGCTCGGTGCCTACGGTTTCGCCATCTCGATCAGCAACGGCCTGCCCCTCGGCCTCGCCGTCATCATCGCCCTGCTCTGCTCGTTGGTCTTCGCGCTCATCCTCGGCGTGCCGACGCTGAAGCTGAGGGGCGACTACCTGGCCATCGTCACCATCTGTTCGGCCGAGATCATCCGGTACGTGGGACGGTCGAGCATCCTGACGACCACGACGGGTGGCTCGAACGGCATCCCCGGGGCCTCGTACCGCGAGGCCTTCACCGCCCTCTCGCCGCTGCCCGACGGCCAGACGACGATCCTGTGGTTCACCTACGAGAACAACGGCGTCAACGGCTGGTGGATCCGCATCGCCGGCTGGAGCATCGTCGCCCTCCTCAGCCTCCTGGTCTTCCTGCTCAGCCGCAGCCCGTGGGGCCGCGTGCTCAAGGGCATCCGTGAGGACGAGGACGCCGTGCGCAGCCTCGGCAAGAACGTCTACTCGTACAAGATGCAGGCGCTCGTGCTCGGTGCGCTGATGGGGTCGCTCGCCGGCATCATCTACGTGCTGCCGAGCTCGGTGCAGCCCGACAGCATGGGACGGTCGATGACCTTCTTCATCTGGACGGCCCTGCTGCTCGGTGGTGCCGCCACCGTCTTCGGCCCGGTGCTCGGAGCGATCCTGTTCTTCGTCACCCGCCTGCTGGTGCGCACCCTCGCCGGCGACTTCATCCCGTCGAGCATCATGAACGGCCAGCAGGCCGAGCAGTTCTCGTACATCCTCGTCGGCATCGCCCTCATGCTGCTGATCATCTTCAGGCCACAGGGCATCCTCGGAAAGAAGAAGGAGTTGGCGTTCAGTGTCTGACACCTCGAGCACCACCAACGGACCGGCCTCGAGCGGCAGCACGCTGCCCCGCCGCGAGGGCTACGACTACGACCGCAGCGTCCTGCGTTCGAAGCTCACCACGGTCGAGCGGACCCCCGGGGCGGCCAAGCCCGACCCGATCCTCACGGTCGACAACGTCGTCCGACGCTTCGGCGGCATGACCGCCGTCGACGTCGGCCACGTCGAGGTGCAGCGCGGTGCCATCACGGCGCTGATCGGCCCCAACGGCGCCGGCAAGACGACCTTCTTCAACCTGCTGACCGGCTTCGACAAGGCCTCGTCCGCGCCCACGGCGTTCAAGCGCAGCGGCCCGGGCGTCGCGAAGTGGGTGTTCGAGGGCAAGGCCATGGGCAACGTCGGCGCCGCCAAGGTCGCCCGCTCGGGCATGGTGCGCACGTTCCAGCTCACCAAGGCGCTCTCGCGGCTCACGGTGATGCAGAACATGCTCCTGGGCGCGAAGGACCAGCCCGGGGAGAACTTCTTCGTCGCGATCGTCGCGCCGCTCTGGCGCAAGCGCGAGCGCGAGATCGAGGCCAAGGCCGAGGACCTCCTCGCCCGGTTCAAGCTGCTCGAGAAGAAGGACGACTTCGCCGGCAGCCTCTCGGGCGGCCAGCGCAAGCTGCTCGAGATGGCCCGTGCCCTGATGAGCGACCCGGCCATGATCATGCTCGACGAGCCGATGGCCGGCGTGAACCCGGCGCTGACGCAGTCGCTGCTGGGGCACATCCAGAGCCTGCGCGACGACGGCACCACGGTGCTCTTCGTCGAGCACGACATGCACATGGTCCGCCACATCTCGGACTGGGTGATCGTCATGGCCGAGGGACGCATCGTGGCCGAGGGCCCGGCCGACACGGTCATGGACGACCAAGCCGTCATCGACGCCTACCTGGGTGCGCACCACGACACCGACCTGGGCGACGACTCGCTGCTCGACGACGCCACGCTCGAACAGCTCGAAGAAGAGGTGGCACGCGAGGACGCGGCCCGCGCGGCCGAGGCGACCAGCGCCTCCTCGTCGACGGGCGGCGTCGCCGGACGCGACCTGCCCGGCCACCCCGACCCCTCGACCCCGCAGGCCACGAACGCGGCCGACGACCAGCTGTCCGACGGACGGCAGAGCGGAGACAAGCGATGAGCACGGCACAGGACGGCGCGGGCGCCACCACCGCGGCCAAGCACCCGGGCACCGAGAAGTTCGCGGGCGTCGAGCCGGTGATGAACGCCACGGACCTCGTCGCGGGCTACCTGCCCGGCGTCAACATCCTCAACGGGTGCGACCTCGTCTGCTACCCGGGCGAACTGATCGGCATCATCGGCCCGAACGGCGCCGGCAAGTCCACGCTGCTCAAGGCGCTCTTCGGCCAGGTCAAGATCCACTCGGGATCGGTCACGCTCGGCGGCACCGACATCACGAACCTCAAGGCCAACAAGCTGGTCGAGGCGGGCGTCGGCTTCGTCCCGCAGACCAACAACGTGTTCCCCTCGCTCACCATCGAGGAGAACCTGCAGATGGGCATGTTCCTGCGGCCCAAGAAGTTCGCCGAACGCCTCGAGGTCATCTACGACCTGTTCCCGGTGCTCGCCGACCGTCGCGGCCAGCGTGCCGGCTCACTCTCGGGCGGCGAACGGCAGTCCGTCGCCATGGCCAGGGCCCTGATGATGGACCCGAAGGTGCTGCTGCTCGACGAGCCGTCCGCCGGCCTGTCGCCCGTGCGCCAGGACGAGACGTTCATCCGCACCCGCCGCATCAACAAGGCCGGCGTCTCGGTGATCATGGTCGAACAGAACGCCCGCCGCTGCCTGCAGATCTGTGACCGCGGCTACGTCCTCGACCAGGGCCGCAACGCCTACTCGGGCACCGGCCGCGAGCTGGCCGACGACCCCAAGGTCATCGAGCTCTACCTCGGCACCCTGGCGAAGGACGTCGACGCGTCCTGACGCCCCCGGTGGCGCCTTGAGGCCCCGATCACGCCCTGGCGTGGTCGGGGCCTCGTGCGTGCGTCCGGCGCCGGGGGCCGGGCGCCGGGCGCTGGCGTCGGGCGCTGGCGTCGGGCGCTGGCGTCGGGGACGCGGGTGCTGCGCGCCGCGTTTCGTGCAGCGCACCCCGTCTCGACGCGGTGCGGTGCACGAAACGCGGTGTGACGAGGTGTGGGGCGGAGCGGACAGGTGCTGGGCCGGGGCCGGGGCCGAGACCCGACACGTCACCTCCTCGGCACGCCGAAGGGCCCGGCACGATGACTCGTGCCGGGCCCCGGGTGGTGCGAGGTGCCGTTATTCGACCTTGCCCTCGATGCCGGTCTGGTAGACGGGCTTGTTGTCGTCGTCGAACGTGTAGACGCCGATCGAGGCGGACGACGGGTCGTTGTTGTCGTTGAACGCTCCGATGCCCGAGGGGCCGGTGTAGTGGATGTCGTCACCGGCGTCGAGCGCGGTCTTGCAGTCCGCGTACGTCGTGCACTCGGTGCCGCCGTCCGCTCCGGAGACCGCGGCCATGTTGGCCTGGATCGTCCCGGCGTCGGTGCCGCCACCGGCCTGTGCCGCGAGAGCGGTCAGGATGACGGCGTCGTACGACTCGGCCGCGTACGAGAAGTCGGCCAGGTCGCCGCCCTCGCTCGCCTTGTAGCCGGCCACGAGCTTCGACTTGAAGTCGGCGCTCGCGTCGGCACCGGGGATCGTGCCCTTGGCGCCCGCGAGGGTGCCGGGCTCGAAGTCGGCGCTGTAGTCGGCCGTGTTGCCGTCGGACATGTAGACCTTGCTCATGTCCCAGCCCTGGCTCTTCAGCTCGGGCACGATCGACTTGGTCTCGTCGAAGGCCAGGATGACGATCGCGTCGGGCTCGGCGGCGATGGCCGCCGACACCTCGGACGAGAAGGTGGTCTGACCGGGAGGGAACTCTTCGCCCTTGCCGGTGCCGCCGTACACGACGGTGCCGCCCGAGCTCTCGATCGACTTCTGCGTCGAGTCGCGCAGACCCGTGCCGTAGGTGTCGTTGAAGACGAGGAACGCGACGTTGGCGTTGCCGTCGGCCGTGATCTGCTGGCCGAGCGCCGAGCCCTGCACCGAGTCCGGCGGAGCGGTGCGGTAGTAGTAGGACGAGTAGCCGCTGAGCGAGCTCGCCGTGTTGGCGGGCGAGATCTCGATGATGCAGTTGCTGGTGAGCTGGTCGACCACGTTGAGCGTGACGCTCGACGACTCGGCACCGAGCACGACGGGCACCTTGGCGTCGATCAGCTGCGTCGCGGCGTTGCTCGACACGGTCATGTCGTTGCTGTCGCCCGAGTCGGTGCTGGTCGAGATCTCGGCCGGCTGGTCGAGCACGCCGCCGGCGGCGTTGATGTCGCTGATGGCCAGGTTGGCGCCCGCGATGGCGGGCGGGCCGAGGTAGGCCAGGGTTCCGGTCAGCGGCAGCATGGTGCCGATCGCGAAGGGATCGGTGCTGGGCGTCCCGACCTCGCACTTGGCGGCGGGATCGGCCTTGGCCGACGACGACGACGAGGCGTCGTCAGAGGGAGATGCCGTCGAACAGGCAGCGAGCAGCACGGAGGCTGCGCCGGCGAGAGCCAGTGCTCGGAGGGCGGTGCTGGATCGGATCATCCGTGGAACCCTTTCGTGGACAGCGGCAGTGCAGCCCGACCGGTGGCGGTCGAACCTGCCGCGATTGGTCCGAAACTAGGGGTCGAATGTTTCTGGCGTGTGTTCTCGACGTCAAAGTGACGTTTCGTTAGCCATTCGTGACTTTGCGAGGGATGGTCGCTTCTAGGCGGTCGGGGCCACGGCGAGGGGCCGGCGTGATCGTCGCCCCGCACGGACCATGTCGACGGTCAGCACGATCGACGCTACCCAGACGATGGCGAAGCCGACCCACCGCGCGGTCGACATGTGCTCGCCGAGCACGACGACCCCCACGACGAACTGCAGCACGGGAGCGACGTACTGGGTCAACCCCACGGTCGTCAGGGGCAACCGACGCGTCGCCGAGGCGAAGAGCAGCAGGGGCACGGCCGTGATCACGCCCGTGCCGATCGTCGCGAGGGTGTGCCCGACGCTCACGGTGCCGAGCACGACGCCGCCGCCGAGGCCCGTCACGTGCAGCACGATCAGGGTGACGGCCGCGAAGGGGGCGATCCAGAGCGTCTCGAGCGTGAGCCCGCCGACCGCGTCGACCCGACCGCCGACCTGCTTCTTGACCAGGCCGTAGAGCCCGAACGAGAACGCGAGGACGAGCGAGATGAACGGCGGCCGGCCCGCCCCGACGGCGATCACGAGGACGGCGACGGCGCTCAGCCCGACGGCCACCCACTGGGTCGTGCGGAGACGCTCGCGCAGCACGACCACGCCGAGCAGGACGGTGACGATCGGGTTGATGAAGTACCCGAGCGCCGCCTCGACCACGTGCCCGCTGAGCGTCGCCGAGATGAAGACCGTCCAGTTGACGACGATGAACGCGCCGGCCACCCCCATGGTGGCCACCAGGCGCGGCTGTCGCAGCAGGGCCAGGAACGAGCGCAGCGCCCCCGTCACGACGAGCAGCACCGCGCAGAAGACGAGCGAGAAGAGCACCCGCCAGGCGACGATCTCGAACGGGCCGGCCGGGGCCAGCAGCAGGAAGTACACCGGCAGGACGCCCCAGAGCCCGTAGGCCCCCAGGGCGTAGGCGAGGCCCGCCCCGCCGGCCCCGTCGACGCCGAGCCCCGAGGTCGGGGCGGAGGGGGACGAGGAGGCGCGGGTCGAGGTCACCAGGCGACTCTAGGTGGCTGCGCCCGCCGCAGGAACGGCCACTCCTGCCACCGTGGATCGATCGACGGACGACGACGCCTGGGGACGGACCCTCGTCGGCCGACACGGTGCCGACACGGCGAAGGCCCCTGCCGGAGCAGGGGCCTTCGGGACGGCGACCGGGGTCGCGGAGCACGGCCGGAACCGTGCCGGGGTGCTAGCGGACGATGACCGCCAGGACGTCGCGAGCCGAGAGGACGAGGAGGTCTTCTCCGCCGTACTTCACCTCGGTTCCGCCGTACTTGCTGTAGATGACCTTGTCGCCGGTGGCGACGTCGAGCGGCACGCGGTTGCCGTTGTCGTCGATGCGGCCCGGGCCGACCGCCACCACTTCACCCTCTTGGGGCTTCTCCTTGGCGGTGTCGGGGATCACGAGACCCGAAGCAGTGGTCTGCTCGGCTTCGACCTGACGAATGACGATGCGATCTTCGAGCGGCTTGATGCTGACCGACACGGGTGACCTCTTCTTTCTCGGTGCTACGAAAACATGGGGGCTGGCACTTGCCGGGGGCGAGTGCCAGAACAACTGTAGGACGAGACTGGCACTCGGTCAATCCGAGTGCCAACGCGTCTGCCCGCGTGCGTCACACTGGACGACATGGATTCCTCCGAGCTGCTCGAAGTCCTCTCGCCCGAGGGGCTGCGGCTGCTCGACTCGCTGCCGGCGGGCGGCGCCTCCGGTGACGACGTCGTCGGCAAGGTGGCCGCGTTGCGCAAGCAGGGCCATTCCCCCGCCCTCGTGTCGGCGGTGCTCACACAGGCCCGGCTCCGCGGCCGGGCCGTGGCCAAGTTCGGCGAGTTCGCGAGCCGCATGCTGTTCACCGACGCGGGCCTCGAACAGGCCACGCGCCTCCCGGTCGCCGCCCGCCACGCCGGACGCTACGCCGCGGCGGGGATCGGCAGCGTCGCCGACCTGGGCTGCGGCATCGGGGGCGACGCCCTGGCCTTCGCCGCACTCGACCTCGACGTGCTCGCCGTCGACCGCGACGAGGTGACCGCGGCCGTCGCCTCGTACAACCTCGCGCCGTGGCCGTCGTCACGGGTCGAACAGGGGGACGCCGCCACGACCGACCTCGCAGGCGTCGAGGGGGTCTTCCTCGACCCGGCGCGACGGACGTCCGGCCACACCGCCACCAAGCGCCTCGCCGATCCGGCCGACTGGTCCCCCGGCCTCGACGTCGCCTTCGGCTTCGCCGACCGCCTGCCCACCGGGGTCAAGCTCGGTCCGGGCGTCGACCGCGAGCTGCTGCCGACGGACGCCGAATGCCAGTGGATCTCGGTCGACCGCGACGTGGTCGAGGTGGGCGTGTGGTTCGGGCCGCTCGCGCGGCCGGGAGTGGGCCGGTCCGCCCTGGTGATCAGCGCCTCCGGGGCGTCGGAGTTGACGGCCGCCGCCGACTCGGACGACGTCGACCCGGGCGACCTCGGCGAGTACCTCTACGAACCCGACGGCGCGGTGATCCGGGCACGCCTCATCGGCGACCTGGCCCGCTCGATCGACGCCCGGATGATCAGTCGCGACATCGCCTGGTTGACGACGGAGGCGCGGGTCGACACCCCCTTCGCGCAGGGATTCCGCGTGCTCGAGACGTTCCCGCTCGACGAGCGGACGCTGAAGCGCGAGCTGCGGGCCCGGGGCATCGGGCGACTCGAGATCAAGAAGCGCGGAGTCGACGTCGACCCCGCGACGTTCCGCAAGCGACTCTCGTTGCAGGGGACCGGGTCGGCGACCCTCGTCCTCACCCGGGTCGCCGGGCGGCACACGGCCCTGCTCTGCGAGCGCCTGGTCTGACGCCGGGCGGGACGCGAGAGCGGCGTCGGGTCAGGCGACCGTCGCGACGGGATCGGTCGGCTCGACGACCCGCCTGCGTCTCTTGAACTTCATCGTCGGCCGTTCGACGAGATGCCAGCTGAGGGTGGCCACCGCGAAGGTGGCCGCCAACGACACCAGGGCGAAGAGGGGCACGCCCCATGCTGCGGCGCCCGCCGTCGCGAGCAGCTGCTGCAGCGGGAAACCGTAGATGTACGTGCCGTACGAGATGTCGGTGCGGATGGACGCCCGCGGGTGCTTGACGAGCGCACCGACGCCGAGCGCGAGGTACGCGAGCGGGAGCGCAGCCACCAGGCCGTAGTCGGGGAGCGCCGACGATGCCAAGACGAGCACGGCTGCCAGGACGAGCAGCCAGGGCCGGACCGGGATCGCGTTCCGCCAGCGGTAGACGAGGGCCCCCGCGACGAAGACGATGCCGAAGCGTGACCCGTTGGTCACGTACCAGTTGTGGACGCCACCGTAGGTGCTCGCCGCCACGCCCACCGTGCAGAGGACGTAGGCGGAGGGGAGGGCCCAGCGCGAGCGCAGGAGTCCCACGACGCCGAGCAGGAGGACGCCGAGGTAGCAGGCGAACTCCCAGCCCAGGGTCCAGAGGGATCCGTTCCAGGCCCCCTCGACCGGCGTGCCCAGGGGCGTGCCCGCGATGTCGTACTGCCACACGCGCAGGAGGCCGTTGCGGAGGACGTACGAGACGGCGTCGCCCACGAAGCCGTCCGGCACGGGGACACCGCGGATGAGCAGCGACACCGGCGCGAAGACGGCGGCGGTGAGCACGAGGCACACCCAGAACGCCGGGAAGATCCGGAGCACGCGCGCCCGCAGGAATGCGACGACCTGCGGCGTCCTCGACCACGACATCACGATGAGGTAGCCCGAGATCGCGAAGAACACGTCGACCGGCAGGCGCGACGCGAGCTGCCGGGCGGGCTCGAAACCGATGTCGTGGCCGGTGAGGGGGACGGAGTGCCAGATGACGACAGCGGAGGCCATGACGAGGCGGATCAGGTTGTAGGCGTTGCGCCGCGGATCGAGGACGTCCCCGAGGACGTCGGCCCGGTTCGGGGCCGACGCAGGGTCGACGGCGGCGTGGTCGCGGGCAGGCGCGGACATCGGTCCTCCGTGTCGCATTCGGGTGCCGGGGAACGGTTCGGGTGGTGGCAGGACACGATAGCTCGTCGCGGCCCCGGGACACCTCGTCCGCGGCGGCTTTCCGCCCTGGGTTCACCCGGGGAGGAGGGGCGCAAGGGTGAGGGGCGGCTGCCTCACCCAGAGGAAGCCGCCCGACGTCCCGTCGAGAGGGTCAGTACCCGCCGTAGTAGTCGGAACCCGACGAGAAGCCGGCGATGAAGAGGCCGAAGGCGATCCAGCCGATCACGATGAGCACGACGCCGGCGTAGCCGACGATGAGCCCGGTGAGCCAGAACCCCCTCGCGGGACGCTCACGCGACATGCCCAGGTGCCCGAGCACGATGCCCGCGATGGACGCCACGATCGAGAGCCCGAAGGTGACGGGCGCGAGCACGAGACCGGCGATCGAGCCGATCATCGCCAGGAGGCTGAGGAGGCGCGGGGGCTGTGCGGCGCCGGCCGAGGCGTACGGCGGGTAGGGCGAGCCGTAGGCCTGCTGGCCGTACGCTCCGCCGGGCTGGCCCTGCTGGCCATACGGCTGCTGGCCGTAGGGCTGCTGACCGTACTGTCCGACGGGCTGACCCTGCTGGCCGAACGACTGCTGACCGTACGGCGCACCGGACTGCCCGGAGGGCTGCTGCCCCTGGGGGTGTTGGCCGTAGCCCTCAGGCTGGCCTTGGCCCGAGGGCTGCCCCTGTGGCTGCCCGTAGCCAGGTCGCTGACCCTGAGACTGCTGGCCGTACTCAGGCTGCTGGCCATGACCCGGCTGCTGGCCGTACCCGGGCTGCTGCCCGTAGCCCTGCGGCCGGTTCTGCGCCTGCTGCCCGTAGCCCTGCTGCCCGTACCCCGCCGGCGGCTGTGCACCCGGCTGGCCGTAGGGCGGCCGGGGCGGCTGAGGAGCACCCGGCGGGACCTGACCCGGACGGGACTGCGGCGCCGGGGCGCCCTGGGGTGCCCCGTACGGCGCCGACCCCGTCGGCGGCACGCCGGCCCCGGCGTAGGGCGACGACGCGGGCGGCTGGGACGACGGCTGCTGCGACGCGGCTCCCGGGAAGGCGGTGGGAGGCAGCGGCGGTGAGGCGGTGGCCGCGTCGCCCCCCTCGGTCGGGCGCATCGGGGGCGCGGTGGGTGCCGCGGGCGGCGTCGGAGCCGAGGGCGCGGTCGGCGCCGAGGACGGCTTCTCGGGGGTGGTGTCGTCGGTGGCCATCAGCTGCCTTTCGCGAGCGGTGCGTCGGTCGTGCCGTCGGAGCGGCCGGTCACACCCGTGACGGTCGCGTCCCGGGACACGAAAGGGCCCGCACCGTCCGGTGCGGACCCCGTCATGCTAGCGAGGCCGCCGATGAGCGGCCCCTGGGAGGCGTCGTCCACGGGGGCGCGCCCGCGGCCTCAGGAGTTGTAGCTGCCGTCGTAGAGGTCGGGGTTGCTGGCGATCGCACCGAAGACGACGAAGAGCAGGATGATCGTTAGGATCGTCAGCGCCACGACGACGTAGCCGAGGATGAGCCCCGTCAGGGCCATCCCCCGGCCCTCTTCGCCCCGCTTCTTGATCTGGCTCAACGCCATGTGGCCGGTGACGATGGCACCGATGGCCGTGATCGAGGTCACGAAGCCCGCGATGCCGAGGATCATCGACACGAGGGCGAGGGTGTTGCGCTGACCGGGACGAGCGTTCTGCCCCTGGTAAGAGGGCTGACCACCGGAGGGCTGCCCCGGGTAGGCCGGCTGCTGGCCCTGGTAGGGGTTCTGCGGCGAGGGCTGGCCGTGGGGCGTGGGGTTCTGGTCGGTCATCGGAGACGTCCTTCTGCTGAGGGTCGGCCGGTGACGGCCGCGGTCGGTCGAGCGCCCATGCTATCGGCGGCCCATGGCTGGCGACCGGGGGCCGGTCGCCCGGGCCCCGCCGAGGGGTTCAGACGGCCTGGACCGTCGTCACGGGCAGCGTCGAGTCGGCCCCGAAGTCGGGAGGCGAGGGCGCCCGACCCCGCGACACGAGCTCGGCACCGAGTGCCGCGATCATGGCGCCGTTGTCGGTGCAGAGCGAGAGGGGCGGCACGCGCAGCTCGACCCCGGCCGCCGCGCAGCGTTCGGCTGCGAGCTCGCGCACGCGGGCGTTGGCGACGACTCCCCCGCCGAGCAGCAGGCGGGGGACGCCCCGGTCGGCGCAGGCCGCGAGGGCCTTGGTGAGCAGGACGTCGGCGACGGCCTCGCGGAAGCTGGCGGCGACGTCGGCGACGGGCACCGCGCCTCCTTCGCTGCGACGCTGTTCGACCCACCGGGCGACGGCCGTCTTGAGCCCCGAGAACGAGAAGTCGTACCGGTGCTTCGCGAGGTCCTTCGGGAGGGTCAACCCGCGCGGGAAGCGGACGGCCCTCGGGTCGCCGCCTTCGGCGACGCGGTCGATCTGCGGCCCGCCGGGGTAGGGCAGGCCGAGCAGGCGGGCCACCTTGTCGAACGCTTCACCCGCGGCGTCGTCGATCGTCTCGCCGAGCAGTTCGACGTCGTCGACGAGGTCGCGCACGTGCAACAACGAGGTGTGACCGCCCGAGACGAGCAGCGCGATGGTCGGCAACTCGAGCTCGCTGCCGTCGGCGCGGAGCACGTCCGCCCCGACGTGGCCGACGAGGTGGTTCACGGCGTAGAGGGGCTTGCCCGTCGCCAGGGCGAGGGCCTTGGCGGCACCGACGCCGACCATGAGCGCCCCGGCGAGCCCGGGTCCGCTCGTCACGGCGATCGCGTCGAGCTCGGCCGTCGTCACGCCGGCCTCGGCGAGCGCCGCGGCGAGGGCGGGCTCGAGTGCCTCGAGGTGCGCGCGCGCGGCGACCTCGGGCACGACGCCGCCGTAGCGGGCGTGCTCGTCCATCGACGACGAGATGACGTTGGCGAGGAGGGTGCGTCCGCGGACGATGCCGATGCCGGTCTCGTCGCAGCTGGTCTCGATGCCGAGCACGAGGGGCTCGCGGACGGCGGGCTCGGCGGCCGCCTGCTCGGCGGCGGACGAGGAGGCGCGGGTCGCGGTCACGGGCGGACGTCCTGTTCGTCGAGGGGCACGTCGTCGATCGGCTCGAGGGGGCCCGCGGTGGTCTCGGTGACGGCCGGCGGGACGCGCAGTCGCATGACGACGGCGTCGACCCCGTCGGGCATGTAGTACCGGGCACGGACGGCGATGCGCTCGAAGCCGAGCGTCTCGTAGAGGTGCTGCGCCCCGGGGTTGTCGGCCCGCACCTCGAGGAACACCTCGCGCACCCCGCCGTGACGAGCCTCGGTGAGCAGCTGGGTCAGCATCGCCCGCCCGAGCCCGCGCCCCTGGTGCTCCGCGAGGACGGCGATGGTCTGGATGTCGGCCTCGGGGGCCCCCTTCAGTGCCAGCATGCCCGCGTAACCGATGACGGTGGTGTCGTCCCCCTCGGCTGTGGCGACCAGATAGCGACCGCCCGGGGCGGTGAGCTCGTGCGTCATGCTCGCCCGCGACCAGGCGTCGGTGAGGAAGGTCGACGTCTCGATGGCCATGATGCCGTCGAGGTCGTCGAGGGTGGCCGTGCGCAGCAGGACGCTCACTGCGTGACCGGCTTCGGGCCGGCCGACGGGGTGACGTCGGGTTCGCGCAGGTACAGCGGCTCGGCGGCGGCGAACGCGCGGCCGTGCTCGAAGAGCCGCTCGGCCAGCATGCCCAGCGCGGCCGCCGAGACCGTCGTCGCGTCGGGGTCGGTGCGCGGCCAGGACGAGGAGGCGCCGGTCGCCTCGTCGAGGTCGGCCGGCCTCACGAGGGCGGGGCCGGCCACCAGCACGGGCAGGCCGTCGTCGTCGAGCCCCGACCACGAGCTGTGTGCCACCTCGCGGCGACGGGCGTCCGTGACGACGACGAGCGGCGAGTCGACGGACCCGCCGGCGGTGCCGACGGAACGGCCCGCCGCCGCCGAGAGCCGTTCGAACGCGACGGCGTCGTGGCTGCCGACCGAGAGGCACGGCACCCCGGCACCGAAGGCGAAGGCCCGGGCGGCGGCGATGCCGACGCGCAGGCCGGTGAAGGGGCCCGGGCCCCGACCGGCCACCACGGCCGAGAGCTCGGACGGGGTCACGCCGGCCTCGCGCAGGGCGTCGGCGATCAGACGGCCGATCACCTCGGCGTGTCGCCGGGTGTCGGCGACCGTGTGCTCGGCGAGGACGCCGCCGTCGCGGTCGACGACGGCGACGGACGAGCCGGCGGAGGTGTCGATGGCCAGGATCACGGGGTCAATCGTAAGCGGTGTCGACGAGGCGACCCGCGCCTCCTCGACCGATGCCTCGTCGACCCCGGACCGGACGCGACGACGCCCGGCACCACGAGGTGCCGGGCGTCGTCGGTCGATCAGAAAGCGCCGATGCGGCGGGCGGTCCCGGGTTGCCCGAGGAGCGCCGCGACGTCCGCCGGCAGGGTGGACACGATGCCGAGCGACGAGGCGAGCAGGCTGCCCATGCCGCCGAGGTCGAGCACCCCGGACGTCTCGACGTTGCGCCACGATCCGTTCTTGGCCGACAGGGCGGCGACCGAGTCGAGACGGGTCACGGTCTTGTTGTCCCCGGCCCCCCAGCCGACGAGCGTCGCCTGCGCCGTGGTGCGTCGCTGGTTGAAGGCGTTGCCCGTCACCGTGATGCCCATGGAGTCGGCCGACCGGTGGGTCTTGCTGTCGAGGACGAACACCTGGTAGTAACCCCCGCTGCCGAAGGCGTTGTTGGCGATCGTGATCTTGCCGGTGACCCAGGTCATGGTCGGGTCGGGGATCGGGCGTCGACGGTCCTGCCCGGTGGGCGCCGTCGCTTGCCGACGTTCGTCCTGCGTGACCTTGATGCCGTACTGGCTGAAGCCGCCGATCGAGTTGTTGTAGACGCGGACGTCGTCCGTGTCCATCAGCTGCAGCCCGGCCTTGCCACCGGTGATCGTGTTGCCCGCCACGACGGCCTTGCTCGAGAGCTCGAGCTGGATGCCCGTCCACTCGTTGCCCTCGACCGTGTTGCCGATGACCTTGCTGTCGTAGACGGACTCGTCGAGCCAGAGACCCGAGCTGTAGTTGCGGCTGATGTCGTTGTTCGACACGGTCACGCCGCGTGAGCGGGTGATCTTGATGCCGCCCGAGACCGGCGCCTCCTTGAAGCGCTGCCAGTTGTTCTGACGGATCACCGAATCGGTGATCGACAGGTCGTACGAGGCGTTGGTCCCGACGCCCAGCATGCCGCTGCGCTCGACGGTCAGCCTGGACAGGGTGCCTCCGTTGTTCTCGAGGTTGAGACCGATCATGGCGTTGTCCTGGATGACCAGGTTCTCGGCCGTGGCCCCGGTGTTGCCGAAGCGGATGGCGCCCTTGTCCGAGTTCGGAGTCGCGTAGCGACGGATGCCGATGCCACGGACGGTCGAGTCGGCCGACTGCACCCAGATGGCCTGCTGCTTGTTGCTGATCCGCACCTCGTGCCCGGCCGGGTCGGTCCCCAACAGCACGCGTCCCGACGAGGGGTCGGGGGCGAAGGTGCCGGGCGCGAGCTGCGACGGCGCGACCTGCGTGAGCTGGACGCCGTCGAGGAAGACCTGATCGGGTCGAGCGGCGTAGGGGAAGGCCGGGGAGACGAACCGGGGGTTGTCCACCGCCCCGCCGATCTCCGCCGAGGGGAAGAAGGACCACGGGGTGCTCCAACCGGAGCCGGAGCGCTGCCAGGCGCCGACCGGGACGGAACCGTCGAACCAGACGGCTTCACCGGGCCACGACTGGATCGTCAGCTTCTTCTGGAAGGGGACGACGACGCCCTCGTTGTACGTGCCGGCGCGGAGGACGATCGTGCCGCCCGACTTCGCCTTGGCGACCGCCGCCGTCGCCGTGCGCAGCGGAGCGGCACTCGTGCCGGCCGCCGAGTCGGAACCCGACGGGGCGACGACGATGGCTCCGGACGGCACGGCGTAACGGGCCGAGCCGACCGGCACCGAGCCCTGTGACGAGTCAGGTGACGCCGGGACGGGCGCGGGAGCGGGAGCGGGTTGGGGCGCCGGAGTCGTCGGCGCGGGAGTGGGAGTCGTCGGCGCAGGCGCCGGAGTCGTCGGCGCGGGAGCCGGAGTCGTCGGCGCGGGCGCGGCCTCGGCGGACTCCGAGGGCGAGCCGACGACCACGAGGTCGTCGAAGCTCGTCGTCGAGCGGCTCGTGTTGCCGGCGCTTGCGTACTGCCAGAGACCGACCGAACCGCCCTGGGACACCCTGTCGGCGGCGGAGTCGGAGACCGACAGCTGCCAGCCGGGTTCGGACGACGCGACGGGCCAGGCCTTCCCCTTGAGGCTGACGGCGGTCGAGCCCTCGGCCCGGAACGCGATCGAGACCGTGGAGCCGGCCGAGATGCCGGCCGGGAGTGCGACACGACCCAGGGAGGTCTCGCCGCTCTTCTTCACCTTGGTCACGGCCAGTGACACCGCACCCGAACCGCCCGTCTCGAGGCGGCCCCGGTAAGCCGAGCCGTCACCTTGACGGCGGAGCTCCCAGCCCTGGTAGAACCCGGCCTTGGAGTCGGGCAGACGGATCTTGCCGCGGACCTCGACGTCCTTCACGGAGACGCTGGCGAGCGCTGCCGTGGCCGAGCCGCCCGGTGCGAGGCCGGAGATGGTCGAGACCCCCGAGGCGACGGAGAACGACGCCGTGGACGGGCCGGACCACGTCGACCAGGCCCCTCCCTTGTCGGCGGTTCCCCACCCGGACGTCGACACGCGTGCCGACGAGTCGGAGGCGACGGTGGTCGGAGCTGCGGACGCGCTGGTGACCGGGACGACCACGCCGGCCACGACGGCGACGACCGTCGCGAGGGCACCGATCGCGGTTCGGACACGGATGGGCGGAGAGGGGCGGTGCTCGGGGGCGCTGGGCATCGTCACTGCTTTCATCAAGGGAAGGTGTGGGCGATCCCGCGACATGCCTCGGGAACGGAGGCTCGTGCGAGAGGGAGAACACCACGCCGTGCCCCCAGGACGGGGGCTTGCGCGGAATGGATCTGAGGGGACGGAATCTCACCCGGTCAGGACAAGAGGTGATCTTGTTACATTCACGCGTACTCCGCAAGGGGGCGTCAGCCCCCAACAAGGTGGCTCCCCCTCGGGTGTCGGCACTGTGGGGGACACCAGGACGGGGGTCGTCGGAGCCGTCTGGGTCGCCTAGAGTTCACGGATGATCCAGCCTCGAACCGACCCGGCGGTCGCGGCGACCGGCTCGTCGGTCGCCCTTTCCGGCAGCGGCGTCGAGGCCCGCACCTGGGTCCGCGTCCTGGCCGCGACAGCCGTCGTCGTCCTCGGCATGCGCCTCACGCTGCCGCAAGGCCTGCAGCTCGGGTTCGTCGTGGCCGCCGTCCTGCTGCCGGTCTGGTGGGCGAACGTCACGCGCCGTCGCTGGGGTGTCGCGTTCATGGTGGTGGGCGCCGTGGCGGCGCTCGCGGGACTCTGGCTCGGCGTCGCCAACCTGGGCGACCACGAGGTCGATCCGGCGTCGGCCCTGCCAATGACCATCCTGCTCGTGGGCGCCCTGCTGGGCGTGGGGCTCTTCATCTGGGCGAGGGACGTCCTGGGCGCCGAATGGGCGACGCTCTGGTTCGGCGTGGGACTGGCGCTGCAACTCACCCCGAGCACCGCCCTCTTCGCGAGCAACCCCTGGAAGTTCGGATTCGCCCTTCCCGCGACCGTCATCGCGCTGGCACTGGCAGCCCGCCTCGGTCGGCGCTGGGAGCTCGCGACGCTGCTCGTGCTCACGCTGGTGGCCGCCCTCAACGACTTCCGGTCGGCCTTCGGCCTGCTGCTGCTCGCGGCCATCCTCGTCTTCGTCCAGCTGGCGATCGTCAGGCCTCACCGACGCCCCTCACCCGTCGCCGTGCTCGTCGGCCTCGGGGCGCTCGGCTTCGTGGTGTTCCAACTCGGCCAAGCCCTCATCCTCGACGGCTACCTGGGCCTCGCCGCCCAGTCGCGCAGCGTTGAACAGCTGCGCGTGTCGGGCTCGTTGATCTTGGGCGGACGCCCCGAGCTGGCAGCGACCCTGGCCCTGATGCAGCACCACCCCTGGGGATTCGGAGCCGGATCCGTCCCGACGCCCGACGACATCCTCATCGCGAAAGAAGGCATGAGCAGCATCGGCTACCAACCGAACAACGGCTACGTCGAACGCTTCATGTTCGGGGGCAACTTCGAGTTGCACTCCGTCTTCGGCAACCTGTGGTCGCAGACCGGGGTCGCCGGGCTCGTCCTCGTGGGCCTGATGTTCGCCGTGCTGGCCCTCGGCATGGCACGCCGGATCGCCGACGGCACCGCCACAGGGATCCTGCTCTACGCCTCGGCCCAGAGCATCTGGAACCTCTTCTTCTCACCGTTCTACGGCGCGCTCACGACCTTGATCCTCGCCCTCGGCCTGGCGTTCCTGCCGGTCGCACGGCGACGCGAGCGAGGCCCCCGTTCGGGCACGCTCATGCCCGACGAGTCGCTCAGGCCCTGATCCACTCCTCGACGGCCGTCATCCCGCCGTCCCACCGATCGACGCGCTCGAACCCGGCGTCGGTCAGGACACCTTCGTCGGCGTCACCCGTGGGGGCGGTCGCGGGTTCGACCACCCAGACGCGGTCGACGTCCGCGAGTCGGGTCCGGTCCGAGGACAGGAGCCACGACGTGCCCCTCAGGCTGTCCTCGTCGGTCGGCTCGCTCCGCCGCGTCACGTCGACGAGGTCGTCGAACGCCTCCGGGTACGTGACCTCGACGTTGTCGGTGGTCCTCCTGACCACCGGGTCCGACGAGTCGTCGAGCGGCGCGAAGTAGACCCCGTCGCCGGCGGAGGCACCACGCTCGACGACCGCCGCGGCCTCGGACCAGTCCGTTCCGCTCTTGCCGGTCACCTGTCGCTGCGACACGTACACGGGGACGGCCAGCACGACCACGACGGCCAGGGCGACCAGCCGGAGGACCCGCCCCCGGAGGGCGGTGACCCCCAACCCGATCAGCGCCGCGCAGACCGGAGCGGCGAACGTGAAGTAGCGAGGGTTGTAGAGCGGGCTGACGACGAGGCTGTAGCCCACGACGACGAGGGTCGGGACGACCAGGACCGGCACGAGCACCCACGACGTCGCGGCCTGCCGACGGCGGGCCCCGACGACGACCGCGACCGCCATGGCCGCCCACCCGACGAGGGCCAGCACGAGTGACGCCAGGGCCCACGGCTCGGTGGGAGAAGCCGTGGACGTCACGCGCGTCGGCGTTCCACCGAGGAACCACTGGTTGACGACCACCCCCCGGGCGATCTGCACGAGACCCATATCGTTGTCGCCCAGTTGCCCCTGCTGTCCGGCTGCCAGCAGCACCACCGGCGACGCCGCGAGACCGCCCGCCGCGGCGGAGGCGAGCCAGGCCAGGCGGCGCCTCACCGGGACCCGACGCCAGGCGGCCACGGTCACGGCGTGGGCGACGGCCAGCAGGGCGACGTAGATGTTGAGGGCGGTGCCCACCCCGACGAGGGCGGCGTACCCGATCCACCGCGCCGCGCCTCCTCGGTTCAGCGCGACGACGAGCAGGACGGTCGCCCACACGGCCACGGCCGCGCTGGGCCCGAAGGAACGCGCCTCGATCCCCATCCAGGTGATGCGCGGCAGCACGACGGCGACCACCGCCCCCGCGACGGCCGCGTCCCGGCGTCCGAGCACGACCAACAGCCGGTGGACGCCGACGACGGCGACTCCGGCCGCGACCGCGCTCGGGAGGCGGAGGGCCACCGGGGAGGTCCCGGCGACGGTCGTCCAGACGTGCATCAGCAGGTAGTAGGCGGCGTGCACGGCGTCGATGCGTTGGACGAGGGCCCAGAGCTCGGGGAGGCTGCGGGTGGCCGCCGAGACCGTCGCGGCCTCGTCGGTCCACAGCGACACCGTCGACGAACCGACGAGCGCCACGGCGGTGCCGGCGAGACCCAGCGCGAGCGGGACGCCGATCGAGGAGGCGCGAGGTCGTCTCGAGGACGCCGTGGACCCGGCCGGGTGGGTCGTCGTCGGGGTGGTGGTCGTCATGGCCGTCCTCGTGCGTGCCGACCGCGAGCCCTCGCCTCGTGGACGAGGGAGAGGGCGACCGGACCGACGGGTCGGGTGCGGGTGGCCCGGAGTGCTGGCATGCTAGCAGCGGCCCTGGACCCCACCGGCGTCCGGCGGGACGGGCCACCCGACCGAGGAGCCACCATGTCGTCAGACGACCAGACGCCCGACCCCACACCGACGAGGTCCCGTCGGCGCCTGGTGATCGCGCTGGCCGCCGTCGCCGTGGCGCTCGCCCTCGTCGTCGCCTTCGTGGTCGTGCCCGCCGTCTCGGGCGGCGACGCCGACGAACCCGGCGCCGCCGGACCGGGGTCGGGCTCGAGCTCGTCGACGACCGGCGAGTCGTCGGACGACGGGACGACGGCCCCGACCGATACCGCGCCTCCCGCCGCGGGGCCGGACACACCCGAGGCACCACCCGTGGGCCTCGACGAGTCGCCCACCGTCGTGGACGGGGTGACGGTCCGGGTGAAAAGCCTCGACGCGGTCGACGGCGAGGCCGCGCTGCCCGGTGAGGTGACCGGCCCGGCCGTCCGTGCCGAACTCGAGGTGTACAACTCGTCGGCTGCTCCCGTGGACCTCTCGACCGTCGTGGTCAACCTGGCCTACGGTGTCGACCGCACACCCGCGAACACGTTCTCGACCGGGACTTCTTCGTTCCCGGCGAGCGTGGCCGCGGGCGCCACGGCCGACGGCGTCTACGTCTTCGCCGTGCCCGTCGACGGGCATTCCGACCTCCGCCTGACCTTCGACTACGCCGTCGACGTGCCGGTCGTCGTCTTCGAGGGATCGACCTCGTAATACCCCTGTACCCACAACGGGGGCCATTGTCCCCCCTTGGGGGGACCTTATAGTCGTCAAGCCATCGGTACCCGAATGCCGATGACGCCTACCCGACCCGAATGAGGCTCCCCCATGGGAAGAACCGTCTCGTCGCGCCTTCGTCTCCCCGCGATCGTCGCTGCGTCCGCCGTGCTGTTGTCCGTCCTGGTCGGAGTCCAGCCCGCTGCGGCCGACTCCGCCCCCCTCGACCCGACGTCGCCGTCGACGCCGGCGACCGTCACGGCCGACGCGCTCCCCGCACCCCAGATCGACGGGTCCGTCTTCACGCAGGTGATCGTGGGCAACACCGTCTACGCCGCGGGCAAGTTCACGAAGGCCCGCCCGGCGGGCTCGGCAGCGGGCGTCGACGAGGTCCCCCGCAGCTACCTCCTCGCGTACGACATCACCACGGGAGCGCTCTCAACGACCTTCGCGCCGGTCATCGACCAGCAGGTGAAGGCCATCGCGGCTTCTCCGGACGGCAAGCGCCTCTACATCGGTGGGGCGTTCACCAAGGTCAACGGCGTCAACAAGTACCGCCTGGCCGCCCTCGACCCGACCACCGGCGCCGTCCTCAGCGGCTGGAACCCGGGCACGAACGCATCGGTCAACGCCATCGCCGCCGTGGGCCCGAACGTCTACTTCGCCGGAGCGTTCTCCAGCGTGGGTAAGGACACCCGGATCAAGGCAGCGGCGGTCACCGCCTCGAACGGCACCAACCTGCCCTGGGCACCCCAGATCGCCAACGGCGACGTGCTCGGCCTCGTCACGAGCCCTGACGGCTCGAAGATCGTCCTGGGCGGTTCGTTCGGATCGGTCAACGGGTCGGCGCAACCGGGATACGGTCTCGCCATGGTCGACTCCTCGACCGGCGCCAACCTGCCTCTGCAGACCAACGACGTGATCCGCAACGGTGGCGGACAGGCCGCGATCTACAGCCTGAGCGCGACCGCCAACGGCTTCTACGGGTCGGGTTATACCTTCGGCGGCGGCGGTCGTCTCGAAGGCGCCTTCAAGTCGACCTGGAGCGGCGACCTCGCCTGGGTCGAGGACTGCCACGGCGACACGTACTCGGTGGCCGCGAACAGCACCGCCGTCTTCGTCGCCGGCCACCCGCACTACTGCGGCAACATCGGCGGGCAGCCGCAGACCGATCCCTGGACCTTCCAGCGGGCGATGGCCTTCAGCGACTCGGCCACGCAGACCGCGACGAACGACCCCTACGGCTACTACAACTTCGCCGGCCAACCAGCGCCGAGCATCCTCAACTGGTTCCCCGACTTCGCCACCGGCAGCTACACCGGCCTGAGCCAGGGCCCGTGGAGCGTCGCCGCCAACGACAAGTACGTGGTCTACGGCGGGGAGTTCCCGTCCGTCAACGGCAAGGCGCAGAACGGCCTCGTGCGCTTCGCGGTGTCGAGCATCGCCCCGAACAAAATGGGCCCGGAGGCCTCCGGCGCCCTCTTCACCCCGAACCTCGTCTCGCTGTCGTCCGGCACGGTCCGGGTCAGCTGGCAGTCCAACTGGGACAAGGACAACGCGAACCTGACGTACGCCGTGTACCGCGACGGCGACCTGACGAACCCCGTCTACACGACGACCCGATCGTCGACCTTCTGGAAGCGCCCCGCGCTCGGCTTCGTCGACAAGGACCTCGCACCCGGCAGCACCCACAGCTACCGCATCCGGGCCACCGACCCGCTCGGCAACACGGTCCTGGGTGACGGCGTGAACGTCACCGTGACCGCAGACGCGGTCTCGCCCTACGCCAAGCAGGTCGCCGCCGACGGCGCCACCTCGCTCTGGCGCCTTGGCGAGAAGAGCGGAACGACCGTCTACGACTGGGTCGGCTACGACGACCAGCAGGCCCAGGACGGCGTGACCCGTGGTGTCACCGGTCAGACCACGACCGACGCCGACGGCGCCAGCACCTTCTCGGGCACGGCCACGGGCCTCGCGTCGACGACCTCCGCCATCGCGGGCCCGCAGACCTTCTCGGTCGAGGCCTGGTTCCGCACGACGTCGACCACGGGTGGCAAGATCGTCGGCTTCGGCAGCAGCCGCACCGGCAACTCGAACTCGTACGACCGGCACCTGTACATGGACCCGCGGGGCCGCGTGTCGTTCGGCGTGTACCCGAACGCGAGCAGGATCATCACCAGCCCCACGGCTCTGAACGACGGCCAATGGCACCAGGTGGTGGGGACGCTGAGCTCGGCCGGCCAGTCCTTCTACGTCGACGGCAAGAAGGTCGCGACCGACGCCGGGACGACGGGTGCCCAGGACTACACGGGCTACTGGCGCATCGGCGGTGACAACAACTGGGACGGCGCCCCGTACTTCCAGGGCGACATCGACGACGTCTCCGTGTACCCGGCCGCCCTGAGCGCCAAGCAGGTCGACGGCCAGTGGGTCGCCTCGGGTCGCACGAGCAAGCTGCCCAAGGCCCCGGCCGACGCCTACGGCGCCCGGGTGTTCCAGGACGACCCCGAGGCGTACTTCCGCCTCGACGGGGACGCCTCCACCGTCTCGGCCGACTCGTCGCCCGTGGGCACCAACGGCGTCGTCGCCGGGGGCGTGGGCACCGGCGGCACGCCCGCTGTCGGCGGTTCCGGGCAGTCGGCGACGTTCAACGGCCAGGACGCCGGCGTCGCGACCACCACCTCGTACGACACCCCGAACAACTACACGCTCGAGACCTGGTTCAACACGACCACGACCTCGGGTGGCAAGCTGATCGGCTTCGGCAACCAGCAGACCGGCTACAGCGGCAACTACGACCGCCACGTGTACATGGAGCAGGACGGTCGCCTGCAGTTCGGCAACTGGACCGGTCGGATGAACCTCGCGAGCAGCACGGCGAGCTACAACGACGGCCGTTGGCACCACGTGGTCGCCACGCAGGGCTCGGACGGCATGAAGCTCTACGTTGACGGCGCCCAGGTCGGGTCGAACCCGACCACGGCCTCGGACGGCTACCGCGGGTTCTGGCGCCTCGGCGGCGACAGCTCGTGGAACTCGGGTTCGGGCTACTGGGCCGGGAGCCTCGACGAGGCCGCGGTCTACGCCCGACCCCTCGACGCCACGACGGTCGCGCAGCACTACGCGCTCGGTGCGAACAAGCCGAACGCCGCGCCCACGGCGGCCTTCACCTCGTCGCCCACCGGTCTCGGCGTCGCCTTCGACGGCCGCACCTCGGTCGACCGCGACGGGACGATCGCCTCGTACGGCTGGGACTTCGGCGACGGGAGCGCCCCGGCCAGCGGCGCCGCCCCCTCGCACACCTACGCCGCGGGGGGCACCTACACCGTGACCCTCACCGTGACGGACGACCAGGGAGCCGTCGGCACGTCGACGGCCACCGTCACCGTGACGGCGCCCCGGGTCAACGCGGCACCGACCGCCTCGTTCACCTCGGTGGTCGACCACCTGGCCGTCGCCGTGGACGCGAGCACCTCGACCGACTCCGACGGCACCGTCGCGTCGTACCGCTGGGACTTCGGTGACGGCACCGTCGCCGCGACGGGCCCGACCGCGAACCACACCTACGCCGCTGCCGGCACCTACACGGTGACGCTCGTCGTGACGGACACCGAGGGTGCCACCGGCACCTCGACGGGGACGGTCACGGTCGCCCCGGCTCCCCCGGTGAACGTGGCCCCGACGGCCTCGTTCACGAGCGCCGCCACGGGACTGGCCGTCTCGACCGACGCCACCGCGTCGACCGACCCCGACGGCACCGTCGCGGCCTACGCCTGGACGTTCGGTGACGGAGGGACGGCCACGGGCAGGACGGCCGCGCACACCTACGCGGCGGCCGGCACCTACACGGTGACCCTCACCGTGACCGACGACAAGGGCGCCACGGGCACCTCGACCGGCAGCGTGACCGTCGCGCCGATCCCGAACGCTGCTCCGACGGCCTCGTTCACGACGTCGACCAAGGCCCTCTCGGTGTCGACCGACGGACGCGCCTCGACCGACTCCGACGGCACCGTCACGGCGTACGCCTGGGACTTCGGCGACGGAGGCACGGCGACCGGCAGCACGGCGGCCCACGACTATGCCGTCGGCGGCACCTACACCGTGACCCTCACGGTGACCGACGACAAGGGAGCCACCGCGACCCGCACCTCCACGGTGACGGTCACCGCGCCTCCCGTGGTCACGGCCGCGGTCAAGGACGGCTTCGGACGCTCGGTGACGGGCGGCTGGGGCACGGCGGAGGTCGGCGGCAGCTGGACCAGGACGGGTCAGGCCTCGCAGTACTCGGTGGCCGGCGGCGTCGGCACCCAGTACCTCGGGGCGGCCGGCTGGAACACGTCGATGGCCCTGACCGGGGTCAGCACGACGGACGCCGACCTCCGCACCAGCGTCAGCCTCGACAAGGTGGCCACCGGCGGAGGGACCTACGTCTACGTCACCGGGCGCAAGGTCGCGGCGAACACCGAGTACCGGGCGTCGATGCGCTACCGTCCCGACGGCACCGTCGTCGTGGGCCTCACGGCCTTCAAGGGATCGACCTCGGGGACGAACCTCGCCGCCGAGACCCTGGTCCCCGGCAAGGTCGCACCGGGCGCGAAGCTGAACGTCCGACTCGAGGTCAGCGGCACCGGCACGACGACCATCCGTGCGAAGGTCTGGGCCGACGGCACGGCCGAGCCGACCGCGTGGACGGTGTCGGCAACCGACACCTTCGCCGGCCTGCAGGCACCCGGCTGGGTCGCCCTCGGCGCCTACGCCTCGGGAAGCACCACCAACGCCCCGCAGACGGTCTCGTTCGACGACCTGAGCGTCTTCAAGCCGTGACCGACGCCGCCCCGGAGCACGCGAGCAGGCTCGTCGTCCAGCAGTCGTTCCCGCGACCGCGCCCGACGACGAACCCCTACCTCGTGATGCTCCGGGACGCCGTCGGCGCGGTGCCCGGGGTGGAGGTGCGCACCTTCGACTGGAAGGGCGCCCTGCTGGGCCGCTACGACGTCTTCCACGTGCACTGGCCCGAGATCCTCGTCTCGGGGCAGAGCCCGCTCAAGGCGCTCGTGCGTCAGGCGTTGACCGTCGCCCTGGTGACGAAGCTGCGGCTGACGCGCACCCCGATCGTCCGCACCGAGCACAACCTCGAGCTGCCGAGCGGCATCTCCCGGCGCGAGCGCGTCCTGTTGCGCTGGATCGAGCGACGCACCGCGCTCTGGGTGCGGCTGAACGACGAGACGCCCGAGCACGCCGACGCACTCGGCGCGCTCATCCCCCACGGCCACTACGTCGACTGGTTCGCCCGCTGGCCGTGGCCGTCGCGCGAGGCAGGCCGGGTGTCGTACTTCGGCTTCATCCGCCGCTACAAGGGGGTCGACGGCCTCGTCCGGGCCTTCCGAGGCGTCCGGGGCGACGACCGGAGGCTGCACGCCGCCGGCAAGCCCTCGACGCCCGAGCTCGCCCACGGGCTCGAGCAGCTCGCGGCCGACGATCCCCGGGTCAGCCTCGACCTGCGTTTCCTCGACGACGAGGACCTCATCGACGTGGTGCGCCGGGCCGAGCTGGTCGTGCTGCCCTACCGCGAGATGCACAACTCGGGCGGGGTGCTGACGGCGCTGTCGCTCGGCCGGCCCGTGCTCGTACCCGCCAACGAGGTCAACGCCCGCCTGGCCGACGAGGTCGGCGCCGACTGGGTCCGGCAGTACGCCGACGAACTCGGTCCCGACGACGTCGAGCACGCGCTCGACGCGGCCTCGCGGCTCGACGACGACGCGCGCCCCGACCTGTCGGCCCGCGACTGGGACCGCGCGGGCGAGGCACACGTCGCGGCCTACCGTCGGGCGATCGCCGCGACCCGTGGTCGACGTGCCGTCGGCGGACGCCGGGCGCGCCCGTGAGCTCAGCCGTCGACGCGGCCGTACTCCCGGTACCCCGCGCCCCACGCACCCGCCACCATGCCGGCGCCCCGGGCCATCGTCCGGATGCCGCGAGCGCGTTGCCCCAGCGACCGTCGACCGAGGGGGCGGGTCACCGTGCCGACCGCGTACCGGCCCAGCCCGCCGACGACGCGCACGCCGCCCTTGGCCGAGAGCCGGAGGCGCGTGGACAGTCGCGAGGCCCCTCGCGCGGACAGCATCACCGAGGTGAGGCTCCAACCGTTGCCGCTGCTGTAGGCACGCCGCACGACCCATCGCCGCGTGACGCGGTGGGCGGGGACGACGTCCGTGACGACCGCCTCG
The DNA here is from genome assembly GCF_001421165.1 of Frigoribacterium sp. Leaf8. Lineage (GTDB taxonomy): Bacteria > Actinomycetota > Actinomycetes > Actinomycetales > Microbacteriaceae > Frigoribacterium. The sequence continues at coordinate 265,565 of NZ_LMKB01000001.1, forward strand.
GCGCACCACAGGATCGTGCCGCCACCGGCGACCAGGCTGCGGGTGAACAGGGTGTCCTCACCGCCGAGCTGGCCGAGGGCCACGTCGAAGGCCAGGCCCTGGCGACGCACCTCGACGAGGTCGAGCAGCAGGTTGTTGGTGGCGGCGACGTCGACGGGCGTGCCGGTCGCGAGCCGGCGTCGCACGAAGAAGCGTCCCTCGACGATGAAGGGCTCGGGCTCGACCTCGTACTCGCTGCGCACGGGACCGACGACGGCCGCGGCACCCGTCTCGGCCTGCAGGGAGACCAGGGCGCCCAGCCACCCGTCGGACGGCCGCTCGTCGTCGTCGATGAAGACCAGCACGTCGCCGTCGCCGCTCTCGGCGAGCGCACGGTTGCGGGCCGAGGCGATGCCCGGCGTGGCCTCGACGACGTAGTCGACCGTCACGGGTCCGGCACCGTCGCCCGGGTCGGCCGCCGCGAGCGCCGCCGCCTCGACGCGTCCACGGCCCGATCCGCTCGCGTCGTTGTCGACGACGAGCACGCGCGCCTCGACGCCGCGTCCGCGGACGCTGCGGGCCTGCTCGACGAGCAGCGGCAGCACCGCGTCGAGATCGCGCGGCCGGCGGAAGGTCAACACGGCGATGGTCAGGAGGCGCGGCGTGGTCGGGTCGGTCGTCACGGCCCCCAGCATGTCAGGTCGGTGAGGGGCGACGGGCCCTGCACCGCGCCTCCTGCGGGTGGACGGGGGACGAACCGTGGGTGAGTCGCTCGCCGGCCTCTCGGTGGTCGTCGTCAACTACGGTTCGACCGACCTGCTGCGCCAGAACCTCGCGCCCGTCTCGCGGTCGACGGAGGGCCTCGTCGTGGTCGTCGTCGACAACTGGTCGGGAGCGGCCGAGCGCGCCCGCGTGAGCGAGCTCGCCGCGGCCGAGGGCTGGCACCTCGTCGCGCCCGACGGCAACGAGGGCTTCGGCACCGGCGTGAACCTCGGCGTCGCCCGGGCCCGTGAGGCCGGGGCGCGTCACCACGTGCTGCTCAACCCGGACGCCGTCGCGGACGCGGGAGCCCTCGCCGCCCTGCACCGCGCCTCCTCGTCCGACCCGCTGACGATGAGCGCGCCGACCGTGCTGCGCCCCGACGGCAGCGTCTGGTCGGCGGGCAGCGACCTGTACCTCGACGACGGCCGCATCCGCTCGCGGCGACGACGGCTGCCCGGCGCCCGCGTCGAGGAGTGGCTGAGCGGCGCCTGCCTCGTGCTGAGCGACGACCTCTGGCAGCGCTGCGGCGGCTTCGACGACGACTACTTCCTGTACTGGGAGGACGTCGACCTGTCGCGTCGCGTCGTCGGTTCGGGAGGCGCGCTGCGGCTGCTCGACGACGTCACCGTCGTCCACGCCGAGGGCGGCACGCAGACCGACGGCGGGGCCGACCGGTCGGGGCAGGCGAAATCGGCGGGGTACTACCGGTACAACATCCGCAACCGGCTGCTGTTCGCCGCGAAGCACCTCGGCGACGACGACCTCCGCCGGTGGCGCCGACTGACCCCCCGCATCGCGTGGGAGGTGCTGCTGCAGGGCGGGCGGCGCCAGTTCGTCCGGTCACCGGGCACGCTGCTCGTCGGACTGCGGGCCGTCCTCGAGGGGCGACGGATCGTGGCGACCGAGCTGCGTCGACGACGCACGTCACCGGGAGCCCCGTCATGACGGCCGTGGGACCCTCGACACCGGTCGTCGCACGCCCCGGTCGACTGCACTGGGTCGACGTGACGCGCGGGCTCGCCGTCCTGCTCGTCGTCTTCTACCACGTCGTGATCGCCCTGAAGGTCGACTCCGTGGCCGCGCCCGGGTGGGCCGTCGTGCTCAACGACGCCCTGGCGCCCTTCCGCATCCCCACCCTGATGTTCTGCTCGGGCCTGTTGCTGGCCCGCTCCTTGCGGAAACCACCCGGGACGTACCTCGTCGGCAAGCTGAGGCACATCGCCTGGCCCTGGGCGGTCTGGACGACCGTCATCGTCGTGTTCCTCTGGGCGGGCAGCTCGGTGGCCGGCGACGGCAACTACGGCCCCGGTCGACTCGTCGAGCTGGTCCTCTCCCCCACGACGTACACCTGGTACCTCGCGTACCTGCTGGCTTTCTACGTGGTCTCCCTCGTCATCCCCCCTGCGGCCCGCTCGGCGGCGGTGCCCCTGCTGCTCGTGGTCAGCGTCGTCGTACACGACGGCGACGGCTGGACCCGCGTGACCTTCCTGCTTGCGTTCTTCTTCCTCGGGGACGCGGCAGCCCGACACCAGGACGTGTTCGAGTCCCTGGCCCGACGTCGCATCGTGATCGCCCTGGGTGCCGTCGCCGCCCTGGGCACCGCGATCGCGTCGACGCAACTGCCCGGTCTGCGATACGACCTCGTGGCCGCGGTCGGCGTGGTCGGGCTCGTCGTGGTCGCCGTGCCCCTCGGCGGCCGACTCGCGCCGACCCTGCTGGGGCGGGGGCTGAGCGCCATGGGCCGAGATTCCATCGTCTACTACACGACCCATTGGATCGTCGTCACCCTCGGGGTCCACGCCCTCGGTCTGATCGGCCTCCACCAGGGCACCCTGATGATCGTCGCCTTGCTGACCGCCGGCCTCACGGCCCCGTGGGTGATGGCGCGCCTCTCCCGCCGGTCGCGGCTCGTCGCCGGTCTCTACGCCTGGCCGGCCCGCCGGACGTCCTCCTCCCCGAAAGGGCAGCCATGACCGCGACGCCCCTGCCCTCCGTCCCCGTCCACCGTCGCATCCAGGGGCTCGACCTGCTGCGCGGAGCCGCGATCCTGCTCGTGCTGCTGAGACACTCGTGGCCCGACCACTTCGGGGGCGCGGGCATCGTCGGGGTGGTCGTGTTCTTCACGTTGAGCGGCTACCTGATCACCGGTCTGCTCGCCGACGACGTCCGACGCTTCGGTCGCATCCGTTACGGACGCTTCTACCGCAACCGGTTCTTCCGGTTGATCCCGGCGCTGCTGTTCGTCCTGGTCGGCCTCGTCGTCATGGAGGGGCTGCTCGACGTCTCGGACACCCGCCGGTTCGTACCCCGGACCATCGGCGTCGCCCTCACGTACACGATGAACATCCCCCTGTTCAACCACGGAAGCCCGAACTTCAGCCACCTGTGGACCCTGGCGAACGAAGAACAGTTCTATCTCGTGTGGCCGCTCGTCGTCCTGGTCGGCGTCCGCTACCGCAAGCTGCGCGTCGTCGTCGCCGTCACCGCCGGCGTCCTCCTCGTCCTGCTGGTCGCCACGGTGGCCTGGCATCGTGACGACATCGGCACGATCTACAACTACCCCACGACGTGGACCATCTCGATGGTCGTCGGCGCCGCGGCGAAGCTCGCCGAACCACGGCTCGACGCCCTCGTCGGCGGCCGCCGGTCCGCTCGGGCGGCCGTCGTCGGCGCGGTGGCGCTGGTCGCCATGGCCCTCGTGCCCGAGGCGAAGGACCACCTCGTCACCTACCTCGTGGGTGGTTCCGCCATCGGCGTCAGCACCGTCCTCGTGCTCTGGAAGCTCAAGGAGTGGACGGTCGTGCCGCGGGGGCTCGGCCTGCTCGTCAAGCTCGGCGTCATCTCGTACGCGGTGTACCTCTGGAACTATCCGGTCAGCTGGTGGCTCAGGGACGGCGGCGCCCCCGAGGTGCCCGTCACGACGGTCGTCGTCTCGATCGCGGCGGGCATCGTCAGCTGGGTGGTCGTGGAGCGCCCCGTGGCGGGCCTCAAGGCACGGCTCGAGAAGCGCGCGACGGATCGGCCGGAGCGACCCGAGGCCGTCTCCGCCGCCCGGAGCTGACCCGCTCAGCCAGGTCGGCTCGTTCGTCCCAGGTCGTCGATAAATTTATCACCGGCCGGAGCTCCGTCTGATAAATTTATCACCGTGCGATCTCCCCTCACCAACCCGTTCCAGGCGGGCTCCGACGTCGTCCCCGACGTCTGGGCCGGCCGAACCGAGCAGCTGAGCGACTGGCACCAGGTCCTGCGACCCCGCCGACGTGCGGGTCTGTACGAGACCGGACGGACGATCCTCGGCGAACCGGGCACCGGCAAGTCGAGCCTCGTCCGACGCATCGCCCGCGACGCCGCCGAGGTCGGCGACTGGGTCACGCCTCAGCTGCGCATGCCCACCGGGGCCGATCCGCTCAAGATCATCGCCTCCGCCGTCCTGCGTCTGGCCGACGGCGCCGGGCTTCGTGCCTCGACCCGTCGGGGCGTGCTCGACCTGCTCGCCAGGGTCGAGCAGGTGGCCGTGACCGGCTTCTCGGTGACGACGCGCGGCGCCGACGGCCCCGAGCCGTTCACGGCGCTCTTCGAACTCCTCGTCGAACTCGGGCAGGCGGCGATCGAGCAGGACGCCGTCGTCGTGATCCACGTCGACGAGGTGCAGAACATCGGCGACGAGGCCGCCCTCTCGCAGCTCCTCATCGCGCTCGGCGACACCCTCTCGCACGAGGTCGAGGTCGCCGTCCCCGGTGGAGGCACCGTGTCCCGGCACCTGCCCGTCGCCGTCTACCTGACGGGCCTCCCCGACTTCGAGGACATGGCGGGTGCCCGCAAGGGGGCGACCTTCGCCCGGCGGTTCCGGACCACCACGCTGGGCCCCCTCGACGAGGGCGACATCCTCGAGGCACTCCAGCCGTTCGTGATCGCCGGCTGGGAGACCCCGGGCGAACACGGCGTCGTCGAGACCGTCCGCATGGACCCCGCGGCGGCCAGGGCCATCGCGGCCCTCAGCTGCGGAGAGCCCTTCCTGTTCCAGCTCGCCGGGCAGCGGGCGTGGAACGTCGGGACGGCACCCGTCGTGTCCGAGGACGACGTCGTGGCGGGCTGGCGCGGAGCCGAGGGCGAAGCGTCGGCCCACGTCGAGCGCATCCTGAACCGCCTCCCCCCACGAGAGCACGAGTTCCTCCGGGCGATGGCGTCGCTGCCCCCGGCAGGGCGCACCCTGAACGCCATCGCCGAGGCGATGGGCCTGGCCTCGGGCGCCCAGCTCGGGCCCACCTCCCAACGGCTCGACACGGTGCGCGGGGTGGTGAGCCGGGGCAAGCCGTACGCGTTCCGCAACCGTGCCGTCGAGGCCTACCTGACGACGGACTGGCCCCGGACCGCCTGAGCCCGACGGCGCCCTGATGATCCACGCCTGCGACCGCCGGCCGCTCGCTGACTACCTCAGAGGGCCAGCCACGCGTCCGACACGTCGGCTTCCTCGTACTCCCAGCGCCCGGACGCCGCACCGTGCGCCAGCAGCCTCTTCGCGGCGGGGACGTCCGACTCCGGGCCGAGGTCGAACGACAGCAACCGGAACTGCTGAAAGCCCTCACCCATCACGCCAAGGGGCGCGAACTCCGCGAGGATGCCCTCGAGCGAGTCGTCTCGATCACTCGTGATGATGCGGACCGTCATGCGTCCCCTGCGCCAGACGACTCCGCTCACCCAGAGCACGCCGTCAGCATCCGACGAGACCGCGACCTCGTCGCCGTTCGACATCCCGAAGGCGAAGAACGGCGTGTTCTCGAGGCGGTAGTCACCGGAGATCAGCGGCAGCGCCCACAGCCCCTCGGACTCCGTGTCCGGCCACCCGTCCTCTTGGTCGAGCAGGACGCGGACCTTCACGTGCGTGGCACCCTCGACGGCCTCGCTCGCCTCGGTCCGGACGGTTCCGCCACCGACACCCGGCACCTTCGCGTCCCTGCGCTTGAACGGCCACAACCGGGCCATGCCCCTCGGCGCCCCCGAGCTCATGCCGAGGCGCCGACGAACTCCGCCAGCGACGCCGCGAGGTGCCGCGTCGTCAGCCGCTCCTCGACGAGGGTCCGTCCCGCCGCGCCGAACGCGCGTGCCTCGGCCTCGTCGCCGAGCAGCCGCAGCACGTGCCCGGCGAGGGCCGCCGAGTCCCCCACCGGCGCGAGCAGCCCGGTGCGTTCGTGCACCACGTAGTCCTCGATGCCCGGCGTGTCCGTCATCACGACGGGCCGACCCGTGGCCATCGCCTCGAGGCTGACCGTCATGCCGGACGCGTGCAGGTTGTGGCGCGTCGCCACGGCGACGAGCGAGGCACGGGCGTACAGCTCGGCCAGCTCGCGGTGCGAGACGTGCGGCACCACGGTGACGCCCTCGGGCGGGGCCGCGTCGCTCGTCGTCTGCACGACCAGCTCGACGTCCGGTCGCTCGGCGTGGACCTGCTCGAGCGTCGCGAACAGGGTCGCCGGGTCGCGGTCGCGGTCGCCTCCGATGCTCAGCACCATCGGTCGCGTGGGCCACGGGCGCGCCGCGAAGAAGTCCTCGTCGACCCCGAAGGTGAAGAACCCGACCGGCGGGCCGTCCTCGCCGACGAACCGTCGCAACGGCTCGACCTGCCCGCGGCTGATCACCCAGAGTCCGCTCATGCGTCGCAGCACGTCACGCATGCGCCCGACGTCCTGCCCGCGCTCGACCCGGTCCGTCACCCAGATCACGCCCGTGTACATGCGCTCGTGCGGCCGTGCCAGCAGCATCCGACGCGCGACGTTCTCGTCCCAGGTCACCCCGACGTCGTCGGACGGCACCCCGGACGAGGAGGCGCGGCGCGGCACCACCCGGTCGCGCAGCACCTGCAGGCGGCCGGGTTCCGGGACCGATGCGATGCGCGCCTCCCGGTCCGCGTCGCGCAGCGCCTCGAGGCCGTACGGCCAGAGGCCGGGGCGGAGGCCCGCCGCGTGGTCGGCCGCCCAACCGGGGACGTCGCGTTCGCTCGCGAACAGGACCTCGATCACCGCGCCTCCTCGGGTCCGTCGCCACGCCCGTCGCCGGACCGTGCGTCGGAGGCCTGTTCGGCCGCCGCCCGCTCGACGATGGCCTGGTCGGTCGCCGTCTCGTCGCCACGCTGCTCGTCGACGTCGAGGCCCACGGTGCCGTCGTCGTCGGCATCGTCGCCGGCCGCTCCGCCCGCTGCCGCCTCGGCCCGACGGCGACCGAGGTCGCGCGACACGTACCAGAGGTTCGGCACGAGCTGGCAGAGCGCCACCGAGATCGCCGACCCCAGCACGGGTCCGGCGGCCCCGACCTGCCCGATGAACCACCACGACAGCCCCAGGTTGAGCGGCACCATCAGCACGATCGGCAGCACCTGGAAGACCAGCCCGGTCTTGTCGGTCATGTACATGCCGACCGGGTACTTCGCCGCCTGCAGGCCGACGAACACGACGAAGCCGACGAGCATCCAGCCGTCGAGCGTGATCGCCCCGCCCGAGACGAAGCGCGCCAGGAACGGGCTCAGCACGGCGAGCGCCGTGCCCAGCACGAGTCCCCCCAGCAGGAACCACAGCGTCGGCACGGTGGGCGACTCCACCCGCCCGGCCGAGCGGGCCGCGGCGTAGACCGGCCAGAGGGCGATGCCGGCGGCCGCGACGGTCTGCAGCACGATGCCGAAGAGCTGCGAGGCGAGGTTGTACTGCGCGAGTTCGTCCGGCCCGGCCAGGTGGCTGAGGAGCAGGCGGCCGGTCTGCATCGCGACCGGCAGGGCGATCATCTGCACGAGCATCGGCCAGGCCAGGCCCAGCGCGGGCACGCCGCGGTAGCTGCGGATGCGGGGCACGAGCTTGACGGCCGACCCGATCTGGGGCGACAGCGCGCGCGCCGCCACGATCAGGCAGATCACCGAGACGAGGCTGTTGGCCACGTACGAGATGACCGCGAGGTAGCTGCCGACCGGCACGCTGAACATGACGGCCGAACCGATGGCGAGCAGCATGAACGGTGCCACGACGGCCTGGCTGGCGACCTGCGTGCTGGTCTTCTTCAGCCCCACGAGGATGCGCTGCCCGACCGTGAGCGGGATCACGAGGCCGAACACCGCGAGGCAGAGTCCCGCCGCGAGCGAGCCGCCGTCGGGCAGCAACCCCTCGCCGAGCAGCACGGGCCACCAGCCCGCGAGGGTGATGAGCAGGGCGACCGCGACCATGATGCCGCCCGACACCAGCAGCACGCGGAAGGCGGTCACGATCGAGCGCTTGACGAAGTCGTCGGTGCGGACCGACGACGACCCGGCCACCGCGTTGATGACGATGGCCGCGATGCCGAGGTCGGCGAACGGCAACAGGGTCGGGAAGGTCGAGAGCAGCCCGTACTGCGCGTAGGCGTCGGTGCCGAAGTTCTGGATGATCATGCGGCTCGTGATGATGCCGAGCACGCCCGACAGGCCCATCACGATGACCTTCGTCGCCGCGGTCGAGCCCACGGCGGCCATCGCGCCGCCCCGGCGGGGACGACCGGCCGAGCCCGTCGTCGACCGGCTCACGAGGCGCTCCTGAACAGTCGGTCGTCCGCGGAGAGGCGTCCGTCCCGGTCGGGCAGGTCGGCCAGCACGTCGTCCGCGGCGCGTCCGGCGTCGAGCGCCTCGACGATCGCGTCGGCCAACACCTGTGGTGCGCGGGGGTCGGACGCGACCACGTGACCGTGGGCGTCGAGCCAGTCGGCGAGCCCCGTCTCGGTGGTCGTGACGACGGTGCAGCCGTGCGACAGCCCCTCGACGATCGGCAGCCCCACCTGTTCGCGCCAGGTCGGGCTGGGCTGCGACCAGAGCACGAGCACGCGCGCCTCCTCGAGCACGGAGTGGATGCGGGGACGGGGCGGGTCGACCTCGACGGCGACCGAGGGCTGCGCGACCGACAGGGCCCGCGCCTCCTGCTCAAGGGCGCCCTTGCCGAGCAGGGTCAGCGTCGCCTCGGGGCGGGCGGCGACGACGAGCGGCCAGGCCGCCGCCAGGACGCGCAGCCCCTTGCGCTCGACGAACGAGCCGACGAAGGCCACCGCGGGCGGGCGGACGCCGCCACCGCGGGCGTCCGCGTGCCGGGTCGGCAGGGCCGGCACGGTGGTCGTGGTGACGCGGGGCGAGGCGGCCCCCAGGAGGCGCGCGTACGTCTCGCGCGCGGCGTCCGTCCCGAAGACCACCCGGTCGAGACGGCGCCAGACCGCGCGTGCCAGCACGCGTTCGCCTCGTCGGCGCAGTCGCGTCCGCAGGCGCGGAGCAGTGGCCGCGTCGAAGGGGTCGGCGTTGCCGATCAGGTAGCTGACGACGACCGTGCGGCGGCCGGTCAGCCGGCGTCGCACCGCGAGGGCGGCCAGCACCAGCGCCGTGGTCGGCAGGCTCGACGTCATGAGCGGCTCGTTCACCTCGAGCGTCTCGACCCGTGACCGCGCGATCAGCCAGGCCGACGCGAGCGGACCGGCCTGCACGAGGTCGAGCCCCGCGGCGAGCGAGTCGTCGAAGTCGTAGCGGGTGACGCGGTAGACGATGCTGGCGGGCGCCAGCTCGTGCGCCCGCTCGAGGTGGGCCGTGCGCACGGACTCGTAGAGGCGGACCGCCGGGAGGCGCGGCGTGCGCCCCCGGGACGGGCGGGCCGGGCGGGTGGGGCTCACGACGTGGCGTCGCCCTGGCGGCCCGCGGTGCGGCGGGACCTGCCCGGGGCCGCCGCGTCGGTCGTGGCGGCCGTCGTGGCGGTCGCGTCGGCCGACGTGGCGGAGCCGAAGGGATAGGTCTGCTCGTCGGACGACGTCGAGACGGGCACGAGCACCGACGGCGGCAGGTCGTGCGATGCCCGCTGACGGCCCGGGGCCACCCCGTCGAACACGACGCCGATGACGCGCACCTTGACGTTCGTCAGCGCGCGGACGGCCGACACGAGCCGCGGCCGGGTCGACCGGCCCGCCGTGGCGACGATGACGACGCCGTCGGTCAGGCGACCGATCTCGAGCGTGTCGGACGACGTGAGCACCGCGGGGGCGTCGACCACGACGACGTCGTAGCGCTCCCCGGCGGTCTCGAGCAGCAGGGCCATCGATCGCGAGCTCAGCAGCGGGCTCGGGTTCGGCGGCACGTCGCCGGCCGTGAGGATGTCGACGCCGTCGCGCCACGACGTCACGGCGGCGGCGAACTCGAGTCGGCCGACGACGACGTCGGTCAGGCCGACCTCGTCCGAGACGGCGGCGAGCTCGGCGAGACCGCTGCCGCGCAGGTCGGCGTCCACCACGAGCACCTCGAGGCCCCGCTCGGCGAAGGCCAGCGCGAGGTCGAGGGCGACCGCAGCCCGACCCTCGCGCTCGTCGGCCGCGACCGACGAGACAGCGATGGTCCGGGTGGCCCGGTCGACGTCCGCGAACTGCAGCTGGGCCCGGATGCGACGGAAGTCGTCCGCCGCCGCGCCCTGGGGTTCGTCGGAGAGAGCCAGCACGCCACGGTTGCGGCGCGTGACGCTGCCGAGCAACGGCACGAGGTGCAGGTCCTCGACGTCGCGGGCGGTGCGGAGCCTGGTGTCGACCACCGATCGCAGCAGCGCCAGGGCGATGCCGAGGACGGTTCCGACGGCGAGACCGCTCAGGGCGATCAGTCGGCGGTTCGGGCTGATGGGCGACGTCGGGGGCGTGGCCTCGGCGATCGGCGCGACGCTCAGCGTCGAGTTGCCGGCGGTGTTCTCGGGCGACAGCGCCCGGGCCTGCCGGCTCAACGAGATGGTGACCGCGTTCGCGACGTCGGCCGCCCGTTGCGCGTCGCCGTCCACCACGGCGACGTCGATGATGACGGTGTTCAGAGGGTTCTCGGCGGTGATCTGACGTGCCAGCTGCGTCGAGGTCACGTCGAGGCCCATCTGCTGGATGACGGGTTCGAGCACGACCGACGACGTGGCGAGACGCGTGTAGCTCTGCACGAGGTTCTGCGTGTACGACGACCCCTGCAACAGCTCGTTGGGGTCGGAGCCCTCGGTCGCCGAGACGAACACGCTGCTCGTGGCCCGGAACGAGTCGGGCTGCGTCTGGGCGTACGCGTAACCCGCGCCTCCGCCGACGAGGGCGAGGACGACGACGAGGGGCCAACTCTTCAGGAGAGCGCGCCAGTAGTGCTGAGGATCCAACGGACACTCCCGGGTTGAGGTGGTGGAACCTGGCGAGCATACCCGGAGCAGAGAGGTCCTCACGACCCCCGGAGGGGGTGCCCGTGCCCGTGACGGTCAGTCGGCGAGCAGGGCCGTGTCGGCCCAGCGGGTGCCGTGCGGCGTGATCGTCACGCGTCTCGGCTCGTCCAGCACCTCGGGAGCGAGCGCCTCCTGCCCGTCGTCCGGCCCGTGGCCCGCCGACCCGTCGTCCGACGCGTCGACGACCGGCACCTCGGCCGCCCCGGTCGGACGCTCGATGACGATGTCGAGCCACGACTCGGCGACGCCGTCCAGCAGCCCGGCTCCCCACTCGACCACGACGATCGAGCCCTCGAAGTCGAGGTCCAGGTCGTCGAGCTCGGCCTCGCCCGACAGCCGGTACGCGTCCACGTGCACCAAGGGCGTACCCGACGCGGTCGGGTGCGTGCGCGCCAGGACGAACGTCGGGCTCGCCACCTGGCCGCGCACCTGGAGCCCCTCACCGAGGCCGCGCGTGAAGGTCGTCTTGCCGGCGCCGAGCGGTCCGGTCAACACCAGCAGGTCACCCGCCCGCAGCGACCCGGCCATCCGACGCCCCAGCGCCTCCATGGCGTCGGCGTCGGCGACGGTCAGCTCGAGGGGGTCGCCCTGGACGGTCACGGCCGTCCGCCGACGTAGACACGGGGCACCCGGGCTCCGACGCGGCAGGCGACCTCTTCGGGGATCGTGTCGGTGGCGTCGGCCCACTCGCCGATGGTCATCTCGCCCTGGTCGCCCGGCCCGAACAACACGACCTCGTCACCGACCGCGACGGGGTCGTCGCCCATGTCGACCAGGAACTGGTCCATCGCGACGCGGCCCACGATCGGGCGGGGCGCGCCGTTCACGACGACGTGCACGGTGCCCTGTGCCCGCCGGCTGACGCCGTCGGCGTACCCCAGGGGCACGAGCGCGAGCGTCGTGTCGGACGGAGCACGGAACGTGTAGTCGTACGAGACGCCGGTGCCCGCGGCGACGCGCTTGACCTTGACCACGGACGCGCTCAGCGTGAGCACCTGACGCAGTCCCCGGTCGGCGGCGGTGACGCCCTCGGTCACGGGGATGCCCAGGCCGTTCGACCCCATGCGCACCATGTCGAAGCGTCGTTCGGGGTGTTCGAGCGCGGCCGAGCTCGACGACATGTGCCGCTTCTCGACGGTGGCCCCGAGCGCCTCGGCCTCGGCCACGGCCTGCTCGAACACGCGGGCCGCGGCCTGGTCGTCGGCCTCGCTGGTCTCGCTGACGTGCGAGAAGATGCCGCGCAGGCGGACCACTCCCTCGTCGCGCAACTCGACGGCACGGGCGACGAAGGCCGGCCAGTCCGAGGGCAGGCACCCCTCGCGGTGCAGGCCCGTGTCGATCGTCAGGTGGACGAGGGCGACCCCGCCGCGGGCCCGCGCGACCGCCGCGACGGCGTCGAGCTGGTCGAAGGTCGACACCCCCAGGTCGACGCGCAGGTCGACGGCCGCCTCGAGGTCGTCGGACGGGCTGAGCTGCCAGGCGAAGAACGAGGCGTCGCCTCCGATGCCCAGCCGTCGCATCTCGAGGGCCGGCGCGAGTTCGACCGTGCCGAACCAGCGGATGCCCGCCGCCACGGCCTCGGGCACGAGCACGGGGGCGCCGTGGGAGTAGGCGTCGGCCTTGACGATCGCCAGGATCTCGACCGGGTCGAGACGGGCGATCAACGACTCGAGGTTCGCCCGGTACGCGGCCAGGTCGACCGTGGCCCGTCGCAGGGACGTCGCGGCGCTCATGCGGTGTACCTCCGGGTGAGGCCGGCGGCCAGGCAGGCGACGACCTCGTAGGTGATGCCGCCCATCGCCTCGGCCCAGTCGGCGGCGGACTGCCGACCCAGCGCCGGGTCGCCGAAGAGCACGACCTCGTCGCCGATCTCGACGGGGTCGTCGCCCACGTCGATCACGAGGGCGTTCATGGCGATGCGCCCCCGGACGCGGTAGGTGCCCCGACCGATCGTGACGGAGGCGCGCTCGCTCGCGGCCCGGTCGATGCCGTCCGCGTACCCGACCGGCACGATGGCGATCGACGTGTCGCGCTCGGGACGGAAGAGGTAGCCGTACGACACGCCCTCGCCCGCCGGGATGCGCTTGACGGTGGTCACCGGCGCCGTGACGGTCATGGCCGGGCGCAGGCCGAGCTCGGCGGACGTGCGGTCGGCGTACGGGCTCAGCCCGTAGCTCGCGAGGCCGAAGCGCACCATCGTGGCTCGTGTCCCCACGTAGTCGAGCGCCGCCGCCGAGGCGGCCACGTGCAGCAGGGGCGGCCGCACCCCCCGCTCGTCGAGCATCGCGGACGCCCGGGCGAAGCGGGCCGTCTGCAGGCCGTCGTCCTCGGACGACGCGTTCGACACGTGGGTCATGAGGCCCTCGACCGGCACGACGGCGTCGTGGTCGGCCGCGCGGTCGAACAGCTCGGGCCACTCGGACTCGACGGCCCCGTTGCGGCTCAGACCCGTGTCGATCGCCAGGTGGACCGCGCGGACGCCGGCCGCCACGGCCGCCTCGAGCTGGTCGACGCTCGACACCGCGGGGGTGATGCCGAGCGCCGCGGCCTCGACGAAGTCCTCGTCGGGAGCGTGCAGCCACGCGAGCACCGGCGCCTCGACACCGGCTCGACGCAGGGCCACGGCCTCGGTCAGGTCGGCCACCCCGAGCCAGTCGACGCCGGCCTCGACGAAGGCCCGGGCGCACTCGACGGCACCGTGGCCGTAGGCGTTCGCCTTGACCACGGCCATGACGGCCGACGGCGCGACGGCGGCCCGGAGGACCTCGACGTTGTGGCGCAACGCGGCCGTGTCGACGGTGATGGTGACGTCGTGGGTCATCGGTCCGCCCCTTCGTGGTGTGCGTCGTGGTCGACGGGGGCCCGGCCGTCGCCCTCGGCGACGACGTACGCGACCGCCACCCCGCCGTCGTGGCTGAGCGACAGATGGAGGCGCGAGACGCCTCGCGAGTCGGCGAGCGACCGCGCTCCCCCGCTGAGCACGAGCGACGGGGCTCCCTGGTCGTCGGAGACGACCACGACGTCGTGCCAGCGCACCCCGGTGGAGCCGCCCAGGGACTTGATCAGCGCCTCCTTGGCGGCGAAGCGGGCCGCGAGCGACGGGCGCCCGCGGGGGCTGCCGTCCCGGAGGACGAGCTCGTCGGCTCGGAACAGACGCGTGGCGAGCGCCGGCGTGCGCTCGATCGAGCGGTCGAAGCGTCCGAGGTCGACGACGTCGACGCCGATGCCCACGATCACGTCCTCACCCGCCTGACGCCCTGCCCCGGCTGCACGACCCGCTACTCGACGGTGACCGACTTGGCCAGGTTCCGCGGCTGGTCGACGTCGAGGCCCTTGGCGGCGGCGAGCTCCATGCCGAAGATGTGCAGCGGCACGACCGACAGCAGGGGCTCGAAGAGCGGGGCCGCCAGCGGGATGTGCAGCACCTCGTCGGCGAAGGGCAGCACCGCGGCGTCGCCCTCTTCGGCGATCGCGATGACGCGGGCGCCGCGCGCGCGGATCTCTTGGATGTTCGAGACGACCTTGGGGTGCAACGACCGCGGGTCGCGCGGGCTGGGGACGACGACGAAGACGATCTGACCGGGCTCGATCAGGGCGATCGGGCCGTGCTTGAGCTCGCCGGCGGCGAAGCCCTCGGCGTGGATGTAGGCGAGTTCTTTCAGCTTGAGCGCACCCTCGAGGGCGATGGGGTAGCCCACGTGACGCCCGAGGAACAGCACCGACCGGGTGTCGGCCATCCAGCCGGCGAGGGTCTTGATGCGCTCGGACGACTCGAGCACCTGCTCGATCTTGCCGGGGATCTCGTGCAGGTCGGTGACCTGCTCGGCGATGGCCTCGGCGCTGAGCGTGCCGCGCAGGGTCGCCAGGTGCAGGCCCAGCAGGAAGAGCGCGGTGCCCTGGGCGACGAACGCCTTGGTCGACGCGACGGCGACCTCGGGGCCCGCGTGCGTGTAGAGCACGGCGTCGGACTCGCGCGGGATCGTCGAGCCCTGCGTGTTGCAGATCGACAGCACCTGGGCACCCTGCTCTCGGGCGTACTTGACGGCCATCAGGGTGTCCATCGTCTCGCCCGACTGGCTGATCGACACCACGAGGGTCTTCTCGTCGAGGACCGGGTCGCGGTAGCGGAACTCGTGCGCCAGCTCGACCTCGACGGGGATGCGGGCCCACTGCTCGATGGCGTACTTGCCGAGGATGCCGGCGTAGGCGGCGGTGCCACAGGCGATGACGATGACGCGGTCGACGGTCAGGAGGCGCTCGCGCACGCCGTCGAGCTCGGTCAGGGTCACGGCGCCCTCGGCGGTGATGCGGCCGAGCAGCGTCTTGGCGACGGCCTCGGGCTCCTCGCTGATCTCTTTCGCCATGAAGCTGGACCAACCGCCCTTCTCGGCGGCCGAGGCGTCCCAGTCCACCTCGAACTCGGTCGTCTCGACGGGCGCCCCGGAGAAGTCGACGACCTCGACCGAGTTGGGACGGATCGTCACGAGCTGGTCCTGCCCGATCGACATGGCCCGACGGGTGTGGGCGACGAAGGCCGCGACGTCGCTGCCGAGGAAGTTCTCGCCGTCGCCCAGGCCGATGACGAGGGGCGAGTTGCGGCGGGCGCCGACGACGACGCCCGGCTGGTCGGCGTGCACGACGAGCAGCGTGAACGCGCCGTCGAGGGTGTTGACGACCGTGCGCAGGGCCTCGGTCAGGTCGCCGGAGGAACGGTAGGCCCGGGCCACCAGGTGCGCGGCGACCTCGGAGTCGGTCTCGCTGAGGAACTCGACGCCCTCGGCGAGCAGCTCGGCCTTGAGCTCGGAGAAGTTCTCGATGATGCCGTTGTGGATGAGGGCGAGCTTGCCGTCGTCCGCGAGGTGGGGGTGCGCGTTCGCGTCGGTCGGGCCACCGTGGGTCGCCCACCGGGTGTGGCCGATGCCGGTCGTGCCGTCGGTGAGCGGCGTCGCCTCGAGGTCGTCGACGAGCATCTGCAGCTTGCCGGCCTTCTTGCGGGTGCCGAGGTCGCCCGCGGCGTCGATCACGGCGACTCCCGCCGAGTCGTACCCGCGGTACTCGAGTCGCTTGAGGCCGCCCAGCAGCACCTCGATGCTCTTGTCACCCGTTCCGACGTATCCCACGATTCCACACATGGGGTCGATCCTAGAGGTTCCCGTCCGAGAGCCCGGCGGGCCGTGCCGACTCGCGTCGACCCCGGACCGGTAGCCTCGTGCGCATGGCCGAAGCCAACCCGACGACCGCGCCCTCCGCCGTGCACGCGAGCCCCTTCGTCGAGATCGGGCGCGACGCCTGGGCCGACCTGGCCCCGACGACGCGCCTGCCGCTGACCGAGACCGAGATCGTCCAGCTGCGCGGCCTCGGCGACCGCCTCGACATGCGCGAGGTGCAGGACGTCTACGTCCCGCTCAGCCGCCTCCTCAACCTCTACGCCGCCGGCGCCCGCAACCTGCACCGGGCCACGAGCGACTTCCTCGGCGAACGGGCCCAGCGCACGCCCTTCGTGATCGGCGTCGCCGGGTCGGTGGCCGTCGGCAAGTCGACCGTCGCGCGCCTCCTGCGGGAGCTGCTCAGCCGCTGGGACGACACCCCCCGCGTCGAGTTGGTGACCACCGACGGGTTCCTCTACCCGAACGCCGAACTCGAACGCCGCGGCATCATGAGCCGCAAGGGGTTCCCCGAGTCGTACGACCGCCGCCACCTGCTGCGGTTCGTCTCGCAGGTCAAGAGCGGCGCCGAAGAGGTGCGTGCGCCGTTCTACTCGCACACCAGCTACGACATCATGCCGAGCGCCGAGGTCGTCGTGCGGCGGCCCGACATCCTGATCGTCGAGGGTTTGAACGTGCTGCAGCCCGCCGTCGCCGGCCGGCTCGCCCTGAGCGACCTGTTCGACTTCACGGTCTACGTCGACGCCCGCACCGGCGACATCGAGAACTGGTTCGTCGAACGGTTCCTCGCGCTGCAGAAGGGCGCGTTCACCCAGGAGCGCTCGTTCTTCCACCGTTTCGCCGACATGAGCGAACCCGAGGCGCGGTCGTTCGCCTCGGGCATCTGGAAGTCGGTCAACGAGCCCAACCTGATCGAGAACGTGCTGCCGACCCGGTCACGGGCGACGCTCGTCCTGCGGAAGTCGGCCGACCACAAGGTCAGTTCGGTCCTGCTGCGCAAGATCTGACCCGCGGCGACGCCGGGCCGGCTCAGGCGCCGCGTCCGGTCGGGCGCCGCAGCCGGTCGCGCACCGCGTCCGGTCGGGCGCCGCGTCCGGTCAGGAGGCGCGGGTGACGTCACCGGGACGTCGCGCCCCGTCCGCCGCCCGGGTCAGAGGGCGAGTCGCTCGCGCACGACGTCGGCCAGCGAGTGGGCGACGCGGTCGGCGGTCGGTTGGTCGGCGGCCTCGACCATCACGCGCACCACGGGCTCGGTGCCCGAGGGGCGGAGCAGTACGCGGCCGGTGTCGCCGAGCTCGGCCTCGAACCGGCGGACGGCCTCGGCCACGCCCTCGTCGGACGCGGCTCGCGAGCGGTCGACGTCCCGCACGTTGATCATGATCTGCGGGAAGACCGTCATGACCGAGGCGAGCTCGGCCAGGCTCTTGCCGGTCGCGGCCATGCGGGCCACGAGCGAGAGACCGGTGAGGATGCCGTCACCGGTGGTGGCGTAGTCGGCGAAGACGATGTGGCCGGACTGCTCGCCGCCGAGGGTGAAGCCGTGCTCGTTCATGTCCTCGAGCACGTAGCGGTCGCCGACCTTGGTCTGGCGGACCGTGATGCCGTGCTCGGCCATGGCGCGGATGAGGCCGAGGTTGCTCATCACCGTCGCGACGAGCGTGTCGTCGACGAGCGCGCCACGTTCTTTCTGCGCCAGGGCGATGATGGCCATGATCTGGTCGCCGTCGACCACGGCGCCGGTGGCGTCGACGGCCAGGCAGCGGTCGGCGTCGCCGTCGTGCGCGATGCCGACGTCGGCCCCGTGCTCGAGGACGGCCTTCGCGAGGTTGTCGAGGTGGGTCGACCCCACGCCGTCGTTGATGTTCACGCCGTCGGGATCGGCGCCGATCAGGGTGACCGTCGCGCCGGCGTCGGTGAACACCTCGGGAGAGACGGCCGAGGCGGCCCCGTGGGCGCAGTCGAGGACGACGTGGATGCCGTCGAGTCGGTTGGGCAGGGCGCCGAGCAGGTGCAGCACGTAGCGGTCCTCGGCGTCGGCGAACCGACGGATGCGGCCCACGTCGCCACCGATCGGCATCAGCTGCGGATCGGCCATGGCGGCCTCGATGCGGTCCTCGACCTCGTCGGGGAGCTTGGTGCCGCCGAAGGCGAAGAACTTGATGCCGTTGTCGGGCGCGGCGTTGTGCGAGGCGCTGATCATCACGCCGAAATCGGCGCCGATGTCGTCGACCAGGAAGGCCGCGGCGGGGGTCGGGATGACTCCGGCGTCGAGCACGTCGACACCCGAGCTGGCGAGCCCGGCACAGACGGCCGCGGTGAGGAACTCACCGGAGATGCGGGGGTCGCGCGCGACGACGGCGACGGGGCGCCGTCCCTCGGCACGACGGGCATCGGCGTGATGCCCCTTCGTGAGCACCACCGCGCTCGCCTGGGAGAGCCCCAGGGCGAGCGCGGCGGTCAGCTCACGGTTGGCGAGGCCTCTGACACCGTCGGTACCGAACAAACGCGACATCGCGAGACCTGCCTTGTGTGGTGCTGGTTAGCGCTTCGAGAACTGCGAGGCCTTGCGGGCCTTCTTGAGACCGGCCTTCTTGCGCTCGATGACGCGGGCGTCACGGGTGAGGAAGCCGGCCTTCTTGAGCGTGGCGCGGTTGTTCTCGCGGTCGATCTCGTTCAGCGCACGGGCGATGGCGAGACGGAGGGCACCGGCCTGGCCCGAGGGGCCACCACCGGTGACCTTGACGGCCACGTCGTACGAGCCGAGCAGATCGAGGACCTTGAACGGGTCGTTGATCAGCTGCTGGTGCAGCTTGTTGGGGAAGTAGTCCTCGAGGGTGCGACCGTTCACGACGATCGTGCCGGAGCCGGGCGTGAGGCGCGCACGAGCGATGGCCTCCTTGCGGCGACCGACGGCGGAACCGCCGACGCTCAGCACGGGGCGGGGCGTCGCGGCGGCCTCGGGGGCCGAGCTCTCGGTGGTGAAGCTCTCGGGAGCCTGGTCGATGGAATCTGCGATCTGAGCCACTGTGTGGGGGTCCTTAAGTCTGAAGGCGGACGCTACTGGGCGACCTGGTCGAGGGTGTAAACCGTGGGCTGCTGAGCAGCGTGGGGGTGCTCGGCACCCGCGTACACCTTCAGCTTCTTGATCTGGGCACGGCCCAGCGAGTTCTTCGGCAGCATGCCACGGATGGCCTTCTCGACCGCACGGGTGGGGTGCTTCTCGACCATCTCGGAGTACGTGGTGGCCGTGATGCCGCCCGGGTAACCCGAGTGACGGTAGTAGAGCTTCTCGGCCAGCTTGGAGCCGGTGAGGGCCACCTTGTCGGCGTTGATGACGATGACGAAGTCGCCCATGTCCATGTGGGGGGCGAAGGTCGGCTTGTGCTTGCCGCGCAGCAGGGCTGCCACGTGGCTCGCGAGGCGGCCGAGCACGACGTCGTTGGCGTCGATGATCAGCCAGTTCGGCTGAACGTCAGCCGGCTTGGGGGAGAAAGTGCGCGTCACAGTAGTGCTGCTTTCTGGTCGAGGTGAGAGGTTCGTGAATCCCGCTCCGTTGCCGTTGTCACCGCAGAGGCGATGAGAACGAGTCAGGTGGAGGGCTCAACTTCGGGCGAAAGCGCGCAGTTGCGCAGACACCAAGGGTTCACGTTACCCGACACGGGCCGGACGGTCAACCATCGCCCGCCTCGCCCCGGGGAGTCACTCCCCCAGCTGATCGTGCGACCGCTTCACCTGCGTCAGGGCCACCCGGGCGGCCATCTCGGCGTCGGGCGGGTAGCCGACCTCGACCATCGTGAGTCCGTGGGCGGGCACGACCCGGAACTCGCCGTTGCGCTGGGCCTCGCGCCGCACGCCCACCGCACGATGCGCCTCCATCGCTCCCTCGCCGACGGCCACGCAGGCGCCCACGAGGTTGCGCACGAGGTTGTGGCAGAACGCGTCCGCCTGCACCGAGGCGACGAGCACGCCGTCGGCCTCGCGCCTCCACGAGAACTCCTGCAGCTCGCGGATGGTGGTCGCGTAGTCGCGGTGTCGGCAGTACGCGGCCCAGTCGTGCAGGCCGAGCAGGGCGGACGCCGTCGCGTTCATCAGCTCGAGGTCGAGGCGTTGGTCGTACCAGAGGGTGTGGCTGCGCCTCGTCGGATCGCGTTCGGCCCCCCGGTCGGCGATGCGGTACTCGTAGCGGCGCCAGAGGGCGCCGAAGCGGGCGTGGAAACCCGGAGGCGCGACCCGGGCACCCGAGATCACGATCTCGTCGGACGCGCCCGCGAGCCCGTTCAACCGCCGGGCCAGCACGGTCGGGGCGTCGAGCGGGGACTGGTCGCGCATGCCGCGGTGCGGCTTCTGCAGCTGGGCGATCTGGGCGTCGGTGAGGTCGAGGTGCACCACCTGTCCGCGCGCGTGCACGCCGGCGTCGGTGCGACCCGCCACGGTCACGGTCGGCACGTCCCCCAGCCGACGGAAGAGCGTCTGCAGAGCGGCCTCGATCTCGCCCTGCACCGTGCGACGGCCGGGTTGTTCGCTCCAGCCCGAGAAGCCGGTGCCGTCGTACGCCACCCCGAGGCGGAGGCGCGTCAGGGCCGGGGCGTCGATCGTCACCCGACGATCCTACGGGGCCGACACCGCGCCTCCTCGGCCTGTCGGGTCGGCGGACGACGACGGCGGCCGCGACCCGGTCACCCGGGTCACGACCGCCGTCGGGCGCCTCCGCCTAGCCCATGCGGGAGGCGCGGTGCCGGACCACGAGGACCGTGCCACCCATCGCCATCAGCACCAGGGCGAGCGCCAGCCACCCGGCCAGGGGCGCAGAACCCGTGAAGGCGAGCGAGCCGTCCGCGGTCGGTGCGCTCGTGCCCGGGGTGACCGCCCCGGGACCGGCACCCGGCACGGTCGGACCGGCTCCGGGCGTCGTGCCCGGGTCGGTCACCGGCGGCGCGGGGTCGACGGGAGCGGCGAGCAGCGACACCCCGACGACGACCGGGTCGTGGTCGCTCGAGCGGAACTGGTCGGGCTGGTACAGCTGCTCGGCGTTGTAGTTGAAGCGGCTGTACTCGAGGCCGATGCCCTCACCCGAGTTGATGTTCCAGATGTCCACGCCCGTGACGGCCTCGGCCGCGGCGGGCGAGGCGAGCACGTGGTCGAGGGACCCGCTGAGACCGCTGAAGACGTAGCTGTACTCGTCGGTCCCGGTCGAGCCGAGGTCGACGTAGCCGGCCTGGCGGAGCACCTCGATCGGGTCCTCCTGACTGTAGGCGTTGAAGTCGCCGAGCAGGAACACCTTGTCGGTCCCCGCAGCGGCCTCACGCTCGGCGGCGAAGGCGACCAGGGCGTTCGCCTGGTTGACGCGCGAGCCGTTCGAACCGCCCTGACCGTCACCCTGGTCGGCGTCCGGGCCCGAACCGCTGCCCTTCGACTTGAAGTGGTTCGCGATCGCGACGAAGGTCGAGCCGGCGTCACCGCCGACGGGCCGGAAGGCCTGCGCGAGCGGCTGCCGGGCGTTGCTGAACGCGGCCGATCCGGTCAGGATCGTCGACCCTCCGACGGGCTCGGCGACGGCCTTCTTGTAGATGAAGGCCAGACGGATGACGTCCTCGTTGGCGGGCAACGCCTCCGGTGAGCGCGCGTAGTCCCAGACCTCGCTGCCGGCCGCGGCGTTGAGCGCCCCGACCAGGGTCGCGAGTGCGGAGTCGCGGTCCTCGCCGAAGCGGGCCGAGTTCTCGATCTCCTCGAGCGACACGACGTCGGCGCCCAGGGCGGTGATCGCCGTGACGATCTTCACCTGCTGGCGGGCGAGGTTCTCGGCGTTCGCGGCACCACGGGCGTCGCAGCCGCTGTTCACCGTCACCGGCGCACCCGCGCGGTCCGTGTAGAACGTGCAGCCGCGCAGCTGGTCGCCCGTCGTCGTGAAGTAGTTGAGCACGTTGAAGCTGGCGAGCTTCAGGTCGCCTCCCACCTCGCGCGGGGCGTCGGTCCGGATGTCCTCGAACGTGACGGGCAGGTCGCCGTAGGCCGTGTCACCCGTGAGGCGGGCGGTCGGCTGGTACTTCCAGGCCGAGTTGCGGAAGTCGAAGACGACCGGCTTCGTGAACGCCACGGAGGCGCCCACCGTGACCGGGTCCTCGTTCGAGAGATAGGGGACGGGGATCGACTGGTTGGCCGCGGTGAAGAAGTTCGTCGTGGCGCCGTCGTCGAGGGTCACGGCTCGGGCCGCGTTGTCGGCGACCACCGCCGCGTAGCCCGGGGAGCCCGGGCGCGCGACCTCGGTGGGCTGGATCAGGGGACGGTCGCCCGAGGCGAGCTTGACCTCGCCGTACTGGTTCGTCGTGTACGTGTCCGCGATGGTGAACTCGCCCTGGGGCAGCACGAGCATGCTCTCGAGCGTCTCACGCTGGGCGTCGGTGGCGGGCAGGCCGACGGTCGCCGCCTGGGGTGCCGCGACGGTCGAGGCGTCGAGCGCCCGGAGCGACGCCGCACCGGTGACGGTGATCTGCGTCAGGCCGAAGAACTCGGTGACGGTCCCGTCGACCTCGACGTAGTCGCCGACGGCGACCGAGGAGGCGGTGCTCGCGGAGTACACGAACAGCGCGTCCGACGCGACGTGCGTCGCCAGGTCGAGTGCGCCTCCGGTGCCCGGGGTCTGGATGACGTAGCCGTCGAGACCACCCGTGGGGTAGGTGGCCGTGACGACGCCCCGCGTGGTCACCGTGCGACCGACGAGAGGGCTCGTGCCGGTCGCACCCTGGATCTGGGCGACCGTCACGTCGGCCTCGGGGGTCGGCTCGGGCTGCGGCTCGGGCTCCGGACCGGGCTCGGTGCCCGTGCCGCCGGAGTTCTGCGGGGTGACGGTGGTCTGCGTCGAGAAGTCGGCCGCGTTGACGTCGGTGTCGACACCAGCGGTGCGGGCCAACGAATTGGGCGTCGGGTTCGTTCCCGTCACGGGAGCGACGGTCGTCTCGAAGGTGTTCGAGGCGCCGTAGCCGAGCAGGTCGACCACGCCCGGCGTCCCGGCGGGGACCGAACCGGGTGCGAGCGTCAACGGAACGGCGCCGTTCGACAACAGGACCGTTCCCGTGGTGCCGCTCGGGTTGAGCGAGGCAGTCGCGTCGGGGGCGGGCAGGTCGGCGCCCGTGGTGCCGTTGCCCGGGATCGCCACGAGGAAGTAGCCACCGGCCGCGATGGTGCCGGCGAGTTCGGCGGCGGAGAACTGCCCGGCGCCCGTCGCCGAGCGGTACTGCAGGGACCAGCCGGCCAGCGACACCGACGCCGTCGTGGGGTTGTACAGCTCGACGAACTTGCGGTTGAAGGGAGCGTTGGCGCTGCCTCCCTTGAGGTAGGCCTCGTTGATGACCACCGACGAACCGTCGGGCGCGGCGAGGGCGGGCGCGGCGGTCGCGAGAGGGGCGAGCCCGAGCGCGAGGGCCATGCCCGTCGTGAGGGCGAGGGCCTTGAGTGGGCGGGGGCGTGGCGACATGACGTCCTTCGTGATCGGGTCGGGCTCCGGTCACCGTAGGCGGCACAGGTGCACCACAGGTGTCGCAGAACAATCGCCAAGGTAAACGACCCCCGCCCGGGGGGCCAGTCCTCACTTGTGCGGACCCCTCCTGCTCCCTGCACGACGAAGGGCCCGTCACCTCGCGGTGACGGGCCCTCCGGGTGGTGCTGGTGGGACTACTTGGCTGCTTCGTCGTCCGACTTCGCAGCGGCGTCGGCCTCGACCTCGTCGGCGGCAGCCGTCTCGGTCTCGGTCTCGACGGGAGCCGACTCCTCGACGGTCTCGGTCTCGTCGACGGGAGCCTCGGTGGGCTCCTCGGCGACGGGCTCGGCGACCGGAGCCGCCGCGGCGGTGGTCTTCGAGTTCTTGACCTTGGGGCTCACGGGCTCGAGGACGAGCTCGATCGACACCATCGACGCGTTGTCACCCTTGCGGAAGCCGAGCTTCGTGATGCGGGTGTAGCCGCCGTCACGGTTCTCGACCAGCGGGGCGATCTCGGTGAAGAGGATGTGGGCGGCCTCTTTGTTGTTGCGCAGGGTCTGCATGGCGCGACGACGCGAGTGCAGGTCGCCACGCTTCGCGAAGGTCACGAGACGCTCGGCGACGGGACGGAGGCGCTTGGCCTTGGTCTCGGTCGTCTTGATCGTCTTGTGCTCGAAGAGCGAGGCGGCCAGGTTGGCCAGCATGAGGCGCTCGTGCGCCGGGCCGCCTCCGAGGCGGGGTCCCTTGGTGGGCTTGGGCATTGTCTGTTCCTAAGTGAGTCGAGAGTGGAGGGCGTCGGGCGGAGAGACCTAGTTGGTGGTCTCTTCTTCGTCGTAACCGCTGTAGAAGTGGGCTCCGTCGAACCCGGGGACCGTGTCCTTGAGCGAGAGGCCGAGCTCGACGAGCTTGTCCTTCACCTCGTCGACCGACTTCTGACCGAAGTTGCGGATGTTCATCAACTGGGTCTCGGACAGGGCGACCAGCTCGGACACCGTGTTGATGCCCTCGCGCTTCAGGCAGTTGTAGCTGCGGACCGACAGGTCGAGGTCCTCGATCGGGGTCTGCAGCTCGCTCGACAGGACGGCGTCGACCGGCGCGGGGCCGATCTCGATGCCCTCGGCGGCGGTGTTCAGCTCGCGGGCGAGGCCGAACAGCTCGGTCAGCGTGCGACCGGCCGAGGCGATGGCGTCACGGGGCGAGATCGACGGCTTCGACTCGACGTCGACGACCAGGCGGTCGAAGTCGGTGCGCTCACCGGCACGCGTCGCCTCGACGCGGTAGGTGACCTTGAGCACGGGCGAGTAGATCGAGTCGATCGGGATCTGACCGGCTTCGCTGAACTCGCTGCGGTTCTGCACGGCCGACACGTAACCACGGCCACGCTCGATCGTGAGCTCGAGCTCGAACTTCGCCTTGTCGTTCAGCGTGGCGATGACGAGCTCGGGGTTGTGGATCTCGACGCCGGCCGGAGCCGAGATGTCGGCGGCCGTGACCTGACCCGCACCCTGCTTGCGCAGGTAGGCCGTGATGGGCTCGTCGTGCTCGCTGGCGACGACCAGCTGCTTGATGTTGAGGATGACCTCGGTGACGTCCTCTTTCACTCCGGGGACGGTCGTGAACTCGTGCAGCACACCGTCGATGCGGATGCTGGTGACAGCAGCGCCGGGGATCGACGAGAGAAGCGTGCGGCGCAGCGAGTTGCCGAGGGTGTAACCGAAGCCTGGCTCGAGGGGCTCGATCACGAAGCGGGAGCGGAACTCCGAGATGTTCTCCTCGGTGAGGGTGGGGCGCTGTGCAATGAGCACTGTTTAATCCTTTCGGCGAAGAGTCCGCTATATGACTCTTGGCGGTACGACAGGTGGCTGGCCCGTCGGGTCTGTTGAGTTGTGGGCACCTCGGGCGAACACGCGGGAGGCGGTGCTGACGCGGGGGAGCCCGCCGTACCCGACGGACCCCGGTGACGGGGCCCGTCGGGCACGGCGGGCGGGAACTCAGTTAGACGCGACGACGCTTNTAGACGCGACGACGCTTCGGCGGGCGGCAGCCGTTGTGCGCCTGGGGGGTGACGTCGTTGATCGAACCGACCTCGAGGCCTGCGGCCTGGAGCGAGCGGATCGCCGTCTCGCGACCCGAACCCGGGCCCTTGACGAAGACGTCGACCTTCTTGACACCGTGCTCCTGCGCCTGGCGGGCGGCGGACTCGGCGGCGAGCTGCGCGGCGAACGGGGTCGACTTGCGCGAGCCCTTGAAGCCGACGGCGCCGGACGAGGCCCAGCTCAGGACGGCGCCCGAGGGGTCGGTGATCGAGACGATCGTGTTGTTGAACGTGCTCTTGATGTGGGCCTGGCCCACGGCGACGTTCTTCTTCTCTTTGCGGCGGGGCTTACGCGCGGCCGTCTTCGGTGCTGCCAATTTTTTCTCCTACAACCTTGAGGGGCGTACGGCGGGAGCCGAGGCCTATCGAGCCTTCTTCTTGCCGGCGACGGTGCGCTTCGGGCCCTTGCGGGTACGAGCGTTCGTCTTGGTGCGCTGGCCGCGGACAGGGAGGCCGCGGCGGTGGCGGATGCCCTCGTAGCTACCGATCTCGACCTTGCGGCGGATGTCGGCGGCCACCTCGCGGCGGAGGTCACCCTCGACCTTGTAGTTGCCCTCGATGTAGTCGCGGAGCAGGACGAGCTGGTCGTCCGTGAGGTCCTTGACGCGGATGTTGCCGTCGATCTCGGTCTCGGCGAGAGTCTTGAGCGCGCTGGTGCGGCCGACTCCGTAGATGTAGGTCAGTGCGACTTCAACGCGCTTGTCGCGCGGGATGTCAACGCCTGCTAGACGTGCCATGATGGCCTCTTTTCAGAGATGGTGGAGGTCTGTCACAGCACCGGTGCCCGGGCCTCCGACCCGGGGTGTCCCCCGCCTCCGTCCACCCTGTCGGGCTTCCGTGACGAGTTCTGGTGCTGCTGGGAGGGTGTTGCTGTGTGACCCGGCTCGGCCGGGTCGGCATCGGCACGTCGCCGGAGCGACGGACGAGTCAGCCCTGACGCTGCTTGTGGCGCGGGTTGCTCTTGCAGATGACCATGACGTTGCCCTTGCGGCGGATGACCTTGCAGTGCTCGCAGATGGGCTTGACGCTGGGGTTGACCTTCATTGCTGATTCCTTGATCTCGCTGGCTTCGTGCCCCACGGGTGCGTGGGGCCGTTCCTTTCCAGCACGCCCTACTTGTAGCGGTAGACGATCCGGCCGCGGGTCAGGTCGTAGGGGCTGAGCTCCACGATCACACGGTCTTCGGGCAGGATGCGGATGTAGTGCTGCCGCATCTTGCCGGAGATGTGCGCGAGGACCCTGTGTCCGTTGGTCAACTCAACGCGGAACATCGCGTTGGGCAGAGCTTCGATCACTGCGCCTTCGATTTCGATGACACCGTCTTTTTTGGCCATAGCCTCACTGTCGCTAAGAATAGGGGTGTTGGTCGTGCGGGGATGCGATGCCCAGGCGCGCAGAAACGCACACGGAACACCAAAGGTCGATCCTAGGTGATGCCGGTATAGTTCAGCAACCCGGCTGGTCAACCCGACACGCCGGAGCACCCGCCGACCTCTGCCGCCCACCTCGGCCGTCGTCTCGTCGGGTACGCGTCACGACTGCCGGGAGCACCATGCCTGACCGCTCGACCACCCCCTCCTCCCCTCGGGGGGTCGCTCGTCACGGCCGACTCCGCCGCCGCGGCCCCGTCCGCATGCTCCTGGGGCTCGTCGCCGGGACGATGGCCGTCGTGCTCGTGAGCGGCGTGTCCGTCGCGGCCATCGCGGTCCGCTCCGCGACCTCGGGCGTGCAGACGGTCTCTCTCGGCAACGAGGACGAGGTCGCCGGGGTCGACATCTCGGCCATCCAGGGCGGCGCCAACATCCTGCTGGTGGGCAGCGACGAACGCGACGACGGCAGCCAGGTCGACGCCGGCGAGGTCGACGGCATCCGCAACGACGTGACGATCCTGGCCCACCTCTCGGCGGACCACACCCAGCTGACGGCCGTGAGCTTCCCCCGCGACCTGATGATCGACGTGCCCGAATGCGTCGGCGACGACGGCCAGGTGTACCCGGCCGAGGACTACGTGCAGTTCAACACGACCCTCGGACGCGGTGGCCTCTCGTGCACCGTCAAGACGGTCGAGGGCATGACCGGACTGGCGATCCCCTACGCCGGCAAGATCACCTTCGACGGCGTCATCGAGATGTCGAACGCCATCGGTGGGGTCGACGTCTGCGTCACGCGGACGATCCGGGACACCGACTCGGGCATCGACCTGACCGCGGGCACCCACACCCTGCAGGGCGCCGAGGCCCTCGCCTTCCTGCGGACCCGACACGGCGTCGGCGACGGGAGCGACATCGCGCGCATCAGCTCGCAGCAGGTCTTCCTGTCGTCGATGATGCGCAAGATCATCTCGGGCGGCACCCTCGGCGACGTGACGACGCTCTACAAACTCGCCTCGGCCGCCCTGAGCAACATGACGTTGTCGTCCACCCTCGACTCCCCCGACACGCTCGTGCGCCTGGCCCTCGCGCTCAAGGACATCCAGCCCGCGGGGATCGTCTTCGTCCAGTACCCGGTCGTCGACGATCCGCGGGACCCGAACAGGGTGGTGCAGTCCACGACCGACGCCGCGGCCCTGAACGCCGCCCTGAACGCCGACCAGAAGTTCACCCTCGGTGACGACAGCGCCGGACGTGGCTCCGTCTCGGACGGAACGGCCCCGGTCGCGACCACGCCCCCCGCCGCACCGAGCGAGACGTCGACGCCGTCCGACACGACGTCGGAGTCCTCCGTGCCAGCCGCCCCGGCTGCGACGGAGGCGCCGACGACCACTCTGCCCTCGACCATCACGGGCCAATCGGCGGCCGAGGCCACCTGCAGCGTCGGCTCGTCCCGCTGAGCCGCACCGCGCCTCCTCGCGTCGTCGGCGTGAGCCGAGGAGGCGCGGGTCAGGCGATCGGGACGGGTGTCACTCCCAGCGGAGACAGACCCGCGGCGCCGCCGTCCTGTGCCGTGAGCACCCAGATGCCGCCGTCGTGCACCGCGATCGAGTGCTCCCAGTGCGCGGCCATCGAGCCGTCGCGCGTGCTGACGGTCCACCCGTCGTCGTGGGTCACGGTGTCGATTCCGCCCGACGTGACCATGGGCTCGATGGCGATCACGAGGCCGGGCCGGACGGCGGGGCCACGTCCGCGGACGCGGTAGTTGAACACCGGCGGGTCCTCGTGCATCGAACGACCGATGCCGTGGCCGGTGTAGTCCTCGATGATGCCGAAGTCGCCCTGCCCGTCGATGTAGTCCTCGATGGCGCCCCCCACCTCGTTGAGGTGCGAGGCCGACGCCAGCGCGGCGATGCCGTGCCAGAGGGACTGCTCGGTGACCTCGTTCAACCGACGACGCTCGGCCACCACGTCAGGGCGGTCGGCATCGTCCAGGACGAAGCTCCGTGCGCTGTCGCCGTTCCAGCCGTCGAGTTGCGCTCCGCTGTCGACGGAGACGAGGTCCCCCGCCGCCAGCACGCGCGAACCGGGGATGCCGTGCACGACCTCGTCACCGACCGACGCACACACCGTGTGACGGTAGCCGGGCACCAACATGAAGTTGGGTTCTCCCCCACCGTCTCGGATGACCGCTTCGGCGACGGCGTCGAGTTCGAGCGTGGACACGCCGGGACGAACGGCGGACTGGACGGCGTCGAGCGACGCGGCCGTCAAGATCCCCGGCGCGATCAGACGTCGGAGTTCGTCGGCCGTCTTGTAGATGCCGGAGCGGCGGAACGCCACGAGGTCAGGAAGCCGAGGCGACGGACGTGAAACCGCGAGCGGCCAAGGCCGACTCGATGCGCCCGGCGACCTCGTCGATGCCGCCCAGACCGTCGACCTCGACGAGGATGCCTCGATCTCGGTACGTGTCGATCAGGGGTGCGGTCTCGCGGAGGTAGACGTCCTGGCGGTGGCGGATGGCGTCCTCGGTGTCGTCGGAACGCCCCTGGTCGACGGCACGCCGGCGCAGTCGCTCGACGATCTCGTCCCGCTCGGCGACCAGCTGGACGACGGTGGTCAAGGACTGCCCTTGCGCGGCGAGGTGCTCGTCGAGGAATTCGACCTGCTGCAGCGTGCGTGGGTACCCGTCGAGGAGGAAGCCCTCGCTCGCATCGGCCTGCGACAGCCGGTCGGAGATGAGCTCGTTGGTGAGGCTGTCCGGTACGTAGTCGCCCGCGTCGAGGATCGCCTTGACCTTGAGACCGAGCTCGGTCTCGTTCTTGACGTTGGCGCGGAAGATGTCGCCGGTCGAGATCGCGGGGATGCCCAACGACTCGGCGATCGCGACCGCCTGGGTGCCCTTGCCGGCCCCGGGGGGACCGACGATGAGGAGGCGCGGGCTGAGTCGGGTCTCAGCGGCGCTCATCGGAGCAGGCCCTCGTAGTGACGCTGCTGCAGCTGGGAGTCGATCTGCTTGACCGTCTCGAGGCCGACGCCCACGATGATCAGGATGCTGGCGCCTCCGAAGGGGAAGTTCTGGTTCGCACCGACCGTGGCCAACGCGATCAGCGGGATGAGCGCGATGATGCCGAGGTACAGGGCACCGGGCAGCGTCACACGCGTCAGCACGTAGTCGAGGTACTCGGCCGTGGGGCGACCGGCCCGGATGCCCGGGATGAACCCGCCGTACTTCTTCATGTTGTCGGCGACCTCTTCGGGGTTGAAGGTGATCGCGACGTAGAAGTAGGTGAACCCGACGATGAGGGCGAAGTACAGCACCATGTAGAGCGGGTTGTCGCCCGAGGTGAGGTTGGCCTGCACCCAGCTGACCCAGGCGGGCGGAGCCGTTCCGTCGGAGGGTTGGTTGAACTGGGCGACGAGGGCCGGGAGGTAGAGCAGCGACGAGGCGAAGATGACCGGCACGACGCCGGCCATGTTGACCTTGATCGGGATGTACGTGTTGTTGCCACCGTACGTGCGCCGACCGACCATGCGTTTGGCGTACTGGACGGGGATCCGCCGTTGGGACTGCTCGACGAAGACCACAAGCGCCATGATGATCAGTCCGACCGCGATGACGAGCAGGAAGATCTCGAAGCTGCGCGACTGCGCGATGCTCCAGAGGGCCGTCGGGAAGCGGGCGGCGATCGAGGTGAAGATCAGCAGCGACATGCCGTTGCCGATGCCGCGCTCGGTGATGAGTTCGCCCATCCACATGATGAGGCCGGTACCGGCGGTCATCGTGACGACCATGAGCATGACGGCGTACCAGGCGTCGTTCGTGATCAGCTGGCTGCACTCCGCGATGCCGGACGAACCGAACAGGGCACCCGAGCGGGCCACGGTGATGAGCGTCGTCGACTGGAGGACGCCGAGAGCGATGGTGAGGTACCGCGTGTACTGCGTGAGCTTCGCCTGCCCGGACTGGCCCTCTTTGTAGAGGGTGTCGAAGTGGGGGATGACCACGCGCAGCAACTGCACGATGATCGACGAGGTGATGTAGGGCATGATGCCCAACGCGAACACGGACAGCTGCAGCAGAGCGCCGCCGCTGAACAGGTTGACGAGCTCGTAGAGACCCGAGGTGCCCTGGTTGCCCGCGAGACAGGCCTGCACGTTCTGGTAGTCGACGAACGGCGCGGGGATGAAGCTCCCCAACCGGAAGAGCGCGATGATGCCGAGCGTGAACCCGATCTTGCGACGCAGGTCGGGGGTGCGCATGATGCGCGCGACAGCTCTGAACACGTGGGGCCTCCCGGTATGAAGGATAGACGACTGATGGGGGTGGCCCTGGCGGACCACCCCCTCAGGTGATTTTTACTTGCTGACGGACCCGCCGGCGGCGACGATCTTGTCCTCGGCGGAGCCGGAGACCTTGTCGACCGCGACGGTGAGCTTGACGCTCAGGTCGCCCTGTCCGAGGACCTTGACCTTCTCGTTCTTCCGAACGGCACCCTTGGCGACGAGGTCACCGACGGTGACGTCACCACCCTGCGGGTAGAGCTCGTTCAGCTTCTCGAGGTTGACCACCTGGTACTCGACGCGGAACGGGTTCTTGAACCCGCGCAGCTTCGGAGTACGCATGTGGAGCGGCATCTGGCCACCCTCGAATCCGACCTTGACCTGGTACCGGGCCTTCTGACCCTTGGTGCCACGACCGGCCGTCTTACCCTTCGAACCCTCACCACGGCCGACGCGCGTCTTCGCCTTCTTGGCACCGGGAGCCGGACGAAGGTGGTGCACCTTGAGCACCTGGGGACGCGCGACGTCGTCGGAGGACGTCGTCGAGGCGGGAGCGGCCTTGGTGGTCGAACCCGTCGAAGCAGCGGCCTTGTCGGCTGCGGGCTTCTTGGCGGCAGCCTTGGGAGCTGCTGCCTTGGTGGTCGTCGCCTTGGGGGCGGCGGCCTTCTTCGGGGCGGCCTTCGCGGCGGCCTCGTTCTTCTCGTCAGCCATTAGTCAATCTCCTCGACCTTCACGAGGTGGGCGACCGTGTTGACGTAGCCGCGGTTCTGCTTGGTGTCCTCGCGAACGACCGACTGGCCGATGCGCTTGAGGCCCAGGCTCCGCAGCGTGTCACGCTGGTTCTGCTTCTCGCTGATTACGGACTTGATCTGGGTCACCTTGAGGTTGGCGGCCATCAGGCACCTGCCTTCTCGGTCGCGGCGGTACGAGCTGCCTGCTCGGCACGGACCATGAAGGCCGGCATGACAGCGTCGATGTCGAGTCCACGACGGGCGGCGACGGCACGCGGCTCTTCGAGCTGCTGCAACGCCTCGACCGTGGCGTGGACGATGTTGATCGTGTTCGACGAACCGAGCGACTTGCTCAGGACGTCGTGCACGCCGGCGCACTCGAGCACGGCGCGGACGGGACCACCGGCGATGACACCGGTACCGGCCGAGGCCGGACGCAGCATGACGACGCCTGCAGCGGCTTCACCCTGCACGGGGTGCGGGATCGTGTTGCCGATGCGCGGGACGCGGAAGAAGTTCTTCTTTGCCTCTTCGACGCCCTTGCTGATGGCCGTGGGGACCTCTCGGGCCTTGCCGTAGCCGACACCGACCAGTCCGTTGCCGTCACCGACGACGACGAGTGCGGTGAAGCTGAAGCGACGACCGCCCTTGACGACCTTCGACACGCGGTTGATCGTGACGACGCGCTCCAGGAACTGGCTCTTGTCGTCACGGTCGCCGCGTCCGCGGCCACCCTGGTTGCGGTCACCGCGACCCTGGCCGCCACGGCGGTCGGTGCGACCACCCTCGCGGTTGTTCGACTCCGAGCCGGCAGCGGTCTCGACGGGACGCTCGACGACGGCCTCAGCCGGTGCCTTGGTCGCTTCGGTCTCTGCGGGGGGAGTGGTGTTCGTAGCGTCGCTCACAGGTTCAAACCAGCCTCTCGGGCGCCTTCGGCGATGGCCGCGACGCGTCCGGCGTACTTGTTGCCGCCGCGATCGAACACGACGGCCTCGATGCCCGCAGCCTTCGCACGCTCGGCGACGAGCTCGCCGACCTTGCGGGACTTCGCGGTCTTGTCACCGTCGAACGTGCGCAGGTCGGCCTCGAGGGTCGATGCGCTGGCGACGGTGAAGCCCTTGCTGTCGTCGACGACCTGCACGAACACGTGCCGGGCCGAACGGGTGACGACGAGACGGGGACGCTCTTCGGTGCCCACGACCTTCTTGCGCAGGCGGGTGTGACGGCGCTTGGTGGCAGCCGACTTGCTTTTTCCTCGTGTACCGAGACCCATGATTACTTACCTGACTTTCCGGCCTTGCGGCGGACGACCTCGCCGGCGTAGCGGACACCCTTGCCCTTGTAGGGCTCGGGCTTGCGCAGCTTGCGGATGTTGGCAGCCATCTCGCCGACGGCCTGCTTGTCGATCCCGACGACGGTGAGCTTGTTGTTGCCCTCGACCGTGAAGCTGATGCCCGCGGGCGGCTCGACGGTGATGGGGTGCGAGTAGCCCAGGGCGAACTCGACGTTCGAGCCCTTGGCCTGGACGCGGTAACCGGTTCCGACGACTTCGAGGCCCTTGGTGTAGCCCTCGGTGACGCCGATGATCTGGTTGGCGATCAGGGTGCGCGTGAGGCCGTGGAGCGAACGCGACTCGCGCTCGTCGTCCGGACGGGTCACGACGACCGTGCCTTCTTCGATCCTGGCTTCGATGGGGCTCTTGACGACGAGCGACAGCTCACCCTTGGGGCCCTTGACGCTGACGGCCTGGCCGTCGATCTTCACGTCGACCCCGGCAGGGATCGAGATGGGGAGTCTTCCGATTCGAGACATGACGAGTTACCACACGTAGGCGAGGACTTCTCCGCCTACGCCCTTCTTCTGGGCCTCACGGTCGGTCAACAGACCGGAGGAAGTCGACAGGATGGCGACACCGAGGCCACCGAGCACCTGGGGGATCTCGGTCGACTTGGCGTAGACGCGGAGGCCGGGCTTCGACACGCGCTTGATGCCCTTGATGGAGCGCTCACGGGCGGGGCCGTACTTGAGGTCGATCGTGAGGGTCTGGCCGACGCGGGCGTCTTCGACCTTCCACGACTCGATGAAACCCTCGCGCTTGAGGATCTCGGCGATGTGGGACTTGAGCTTGCTGCTCGGGAGCGACACGGTCTCGTGGAAAGCCGAGTTCGCGTTGCGCAGTCTGGTCAGCAGGTCTGCGACCGGATCTGTCATCGTCATGCGGTTTGTCACTTTCTCGTCCGGTTTCGACATCCGGTACACCGGGTGCCGACCTGGGCGATCGATTGGTCGACGAGCGGTTCTCGTCGACCTCAGGGGAACGGCCGGCAACTCTACGAGAGAGTTGCCGACCGGACGATCTTAGTTGGCCGAGTCGGCCGAACGGAACGGGAACCCGAGCGCCTTGAGCAGCGCGCGACCCTCGTCGTCGTTCTTGGCGGTCGTGACGACGGTGATGTCGAAGCCACGGACGCGGTCGATGCGGTCCTGGTCGATCTCGTGGAACATGCTCTGCTCGTTGAGACCGAAGGTGTAGTTGCCGTTTCCGTCGAACTGGCGGTCGCTCAGACCACGGAAGTCACGGATGCGGGGCAGCGCCAGCGACAGCAGTCGGTCGAGGAACTCCCAGGCGCGGTCACCGCGGAGCGTGACGTGGGCACCGATCGGCTGGCCCTCGCGCAGCTTGAACTGCGCGATGGACTTGCGTGCCTTGGTGACCTGGGGCTTCTGGCCCGTGATGGCCGTCAGGTCCTTGATGGCACCGTCGATGATCTTGCTGTCGCGAGCGGCCTCACCGACACCGGTGTTGACGACGATCTTCACGAGCCCGGGCACCTGGTGCACGTTCGTGAAGCCGAAGTCGGACTTCAGCTGCTCGATGATCTCGGCGCGGTACTTGGCCTTCAGCCGCGGGAGGGCCGTGGCGGCCTGCGTGGTGGTGTCGGTCATCAGAGGTTCTCACCAGACTTCTTGGCGTAACGGACGCGAACGGTCTTGGACACGCCGTCCTTGGTGACCGTCTCTTCGCGGAAGCCGACGCGGGTGGGCTTCTTGGTCTTGGGGTCGACGACGGCGACGTTCGACACGTGGATCGGAGCCTCGTGCGTCTCGATGCCACCGGTCTTGGAACCACGCTGGGTCTGGCCGACGCGCACGTGCTTGGTCACGAAGTTGACGCCTTCGACGACCACGCGGTTGCGCTCGACGAGCACCTCGAGGACCTTGCCCTGCTTGCCGCGGTCTCCGCCGCGGGCCTGCGAGGCACCGGTGATGACCTGCACGAGGTCACCCTTCTTGATGTTTGCCATGACTTAGATAACCTCCGGCGCCAGCGAGATGATCTTCATGAACTTCTTGTCACGGAGTTCGCGACCGACCGGTCCGAAGATGCGGGTTCCGCGGGGGTCTCCGTCGGCCTTCAGGATCACTGCGGCGTTCTCGTCGAACTTGATGTAAGAGCCGTCCGGACGACGGACCTCTTTCTTGGTGCGAACGATGACGGCCTTGACGACGTCACCCTTCTTCACGTTGCCACCGGGGATGGCGTCCTTCACCGTGGCGACGATGACGTCACCCAGGCCGGCGTAACGACGGCCGGAGCCACCGAGCACGCGGATGGTGAGGATCTCTTTTGCCCCGGTGTTGTCGGCGATCTTGAGGCGGGATTCTTGCTGAATCACTTGTGTCTCCTTCTACGCAAGCAGGCCGCGAGGCCTACTTCGCCTTCTCGAGGATCTCGACCAGGCGCCAGCGCTTGGAGGCGCTGAGCGGACGGGTCTCGCTGATCACGACGAGGTCGCCGACGCCGGCCGAGTTGGCCTCGTCGTGGACCTTGACCTTGGACGTGCGGCGGATGACCTTGCCGTACAGGGGGTGCTTCACGCGGTCCTCGACCTCGACGACGATGGTCTTCTCCATCTTGTCGCTGGTCACGTAGCCGCGACGCGTCTTGCGGTAGCCGCGGACCTCGACGGCAGCCGAGTCGACCTCGGTCTTGTTCTCGGTGGCCATTACTTGCTCTCCTCGGCGGTCTCGTCAGCCGTCTCGGCCGGCTTGTCAGCCTTCTTGGTCGACTTCTTGGCGGCCTTGGGGGCCGCCTCGACCGGGGCGGGGGTGGCACGGATGCCGAGCTCGCGCTCACGCAGGACCGTGTAGATGCGAGCGATGTCGCGTTTCACGGCACGCAGGCGGCCGTGGCTCTCGAGCTGGCCGGTGGCCGACTGGAAGCGGAGGTTGAAGAGTTCTTCCTTCGCCTTCTTCAGCTCATCGACGAGACGCTCGTCTTCGAATGTGTCGAGCTCGACAGGACGGAGCTCCTTGGAACCGATCGCCATTATGCGTCGCCCTCCTCGCGCTTGATGATGCGTGCCTTGAGGGGCAGCTTGTGGATTGCGCGAGTGAGTGCCTCTTTGGCGATCTCCTCGCTCACGCCGCTGAGCTCGAAGAGCACGCGACCCGGCTTGACGTTCGCGACCCACCACTCGGGCGAGCCCTTACCGGAACCCATGCGGGTCTCGGCGGGCTTCTTCGTGAGGGGACGGTCGGGGTAGATGTTGATCCACACCTTTCCGCCACGCTTGATGTGACGCGTCATGGCGATACGAGCGGACTCGATCTGACGGTTGGTCACGTAAGCGGGCGTGAGGGCCTGGATGCCGTACTCACCGAAGCTGACCTTGGTGCCACCAGTGGCCTGGCCGCTACGGCCGGGGTGGTGCTGCTTGCGGTGCTTGACACGACGGGGGATAAGCATGGTTACGCCTCAGCTCCTGTGGTGGCGGGTGCCTTCTGCTCGCGGGGAGCGCGGTCGCCCCCGCCGCGGCGGGCGCCGTCACGGTCGTTGCGGCGCTCGGGGCGAGACGACTTCTGGTTCGCCTGCTCGCGCGCGAGCTCCTTGTTGGTGATGTCGCCCTTGTAGATCCAGACCTTGACACCGATGCGACCGAAGGTGGTCTTGGCCTCGTAGAAGCCGTAGTCGATGTTGGCGCGGAGCGTGTGCAGGGGCACGCGGCCCTCGCGGTAGAACTCCGAGCGGCTCATCTCGGCGCCGCCGAGACGGCCCGACACCTGGATGCGGACACCCTTGGCACCGGCACGCTGGGCGCCCTGGAGCCCCTTGCGCATCGCACGACGGAACGCCACGCGAGCAGCGAGCTGCTCGGCGATGCCCTGGGCGACGAGCTGGGCCTCGGCCTCGGGGTTCTTCACCTCGAGGATGTTGAGCTGGATCTGCTTGCTCGTGAGCTTCTCGAGGTCGCCGCGGATGCGCTCGGCCTCGGCGCCACGACGACCGATCACGATGCCCGGACGGGCCGTGTGGATGTCGACGCGGACGCGGTCACGGGTGCGCTCGATCTCGATCTTCGCCACGCCGGCGCGGTCGAGCGAGGTCTTCAGCAGGGTGCGGATCTTGACGTCCTCGGCGACGTAGTCGCTGTAACGCTGTCCCGGCTTCGTGCTGTCGGTGAACCACCGCGACACGTGGTCGGTGGTGATGCCCAGACGGAAGCCGTACGGGTTGACTTTCTGGCCCATTACTTGCTCGCCTTCTTCGTAGCGTCGGCAGCCTCGACCTCATCAGGCGTCGAGAGGACGATCGTGATGTGGCTGGTGCGCTTCAGGATCTTGAAGGCGCGGCCCTGTGCACGCGGCTGGAACCGCTTGAGGGTGGCGCCCTGGTCGACGAATGCACGACTGATGTACAGGTCCTGCTCGTCGAGGTAGCTGTTCGAGGCGTCCGCCTTCACCCGGGCGTTGGCCATGGCCGACGCGACGAGCTTGTAGACGGGCTCGCTGGCGCCCTGAGGTGCGAACTTCAGAATCGCCAGAGCCTCGGCGGCCTGCTTGCCGCGGATCAGGTTGACGACACGACGGGCCTTCATGGGGGTGACGCGGATGTGACGCACGCGTGCGATCGACTCCACCATTTCTCTCCTCCTTCACGTCGCCGCGTTAGCGGCGACGACCCTTCTTGTCGTCCTTCACGTGACCACGGAAGGTGCGGGTGGGCGCGAACTCACCGAGCTTGTGGCCGATCATGCTCTCGGTCACGAACACCGGGATGTGCTTGCGTCCGTCGTGCACGGCGATGGTGTGCCCAAGCATGTTGGGGACGATCATCGAACGGCGCGACCAGGTCTTGATGACGTTCTTGGTGCTGGCCTCGTTCTGCGAGACGACCTTGCGAAGCAGGTGGTCGTCAACGAAGGGGCCCTTCTTAAGACTGCGTGGCATCTTCTACAACTCCTACTTACGCTTCTTGCCAGCGTTACGACGACGGACGATGAGCTTGTCGCTCTCTTTGTTGGGGTGACGCGTGCGGCCCTCTTTCTGGCCCCACGGGCTGACCGGGTGGCGTCCACCGGAGGTCTTGCCCTCACCACCACCGTGCGGGTGGTCGACGGGGTTCATGGCGACACCACGCACGGTCGGGCGGACGCCCTTCCAGCGCATGCGGCCGGCCTTGCCCCAGTTGATGTTCGACTGCTCGGCGTTGCCGACCTCGCCGATCGTGGCGCGGCAGCGGGCGTCGACGTTGCGGACCTCGCCCGACGGCAGACGGAGCTGCGCGTAGGGGCCGTCCTTGGCGACGAGACGCACCGAGGCACCGGCCGAGCGGGCCATCTTCGCGCCTCCACCGGGCTTGAGCTCGATGGCGTGGATGACGGTACCGACCGGGATGTTCTTGAGCGGCAGGTTGTTTCCGGGCTTGATGTCGGCGCCGGCACCCGACTCGACGACGTCGCCCTGCTTCAGCTTGTTCGGCGCGATGATGTACCGCTTGGTGCCGTCCACGAAGTGCAGGAGCGCGATGCGAGCCGTGCGGTTGGGGTCGTACTCGATGTGAGCGACCTTGGCGTTGACGCCGTCCTTGTCGTTGCGACGGAAGTCGATGACGCGGTACTGGCGCTTGTGGCCACCACCGATGTGACGGGTCGTGATGCGGCCGGCGTTGTTACGGCCACCGGACTTCGAGAGCGGGCGCAGCAGCGACTTCTCGGGCGTCGAACGCGTGATCTCCGCGAAGTCGGCGACCGACGAACCGCGGCGACCCGGGGTCGTGGGCTTGTAGTTACGAATTGCCATGATTTATGCCTCTGCTCCCTAGCCGACAGCCGTGAAGATGTCGATGGAACCGGACTTCAGCGTGACGATGGCGCGCTTGGTGTCCTTGCGCTTGCCGGTGCCGAAGCGGGTGCGACGGGTCTTGCCCGTTCGGTTGAGCGTGTTGATGCTGTCGACCTTGACGTCGAAGATCTTCTCGATGGCGAGCTTGATCTCGGTCTTGTTCGAACGCGGGTCCACGAGGAAGGTGTACTTGCCCTGGTCGATCAGGGAGTAGCTCTTCTCGGAGACGACGGGCGCGATGATGACGTCGCGGGGGTCTTTTCCGTAGCCGCTCATGCGGTGGCCTCCTTCTTGGTCTTCGAGGCGACGAAGCCGTCGAAGGCGCTCTTCGTGAAGACGATGTCGTCGCTGACGAGGACGTCGTAGGCATTCAGCTGGTCGAACGTGATCACGTGGACCGTGGGCACGTTGCGGACGCTCTTGAGGGTCAGCGTGTCGTCGCGGTCGGTGACGATCAGGACGTGCTTGCTCGAGGCGATCGACGCGAGCAGCTCGAGAGCGACCTTGGTCGAGATCGAGTCGGCGACGAAGCTCTCGACGACGTGGACGCGGGCGCCACGAGCGCGGTCGGACAAAGCACCGAGCAGGGCTGCGGCGATCATCTTCTTGGGGGTGCGCTGGGCGTAGTCGCGGGGCTGCGGACCGTGGACGATGCCACCGCCGGTCATCTGAGGAGCGCGGATCGAACCCTGACGGGCGCGGCCGGTGCCCTTCTGCTTGAACGGCTTGCGGCCGGCGCCGGAGACCTCGCCGCGACGCTTGGTCTTGTGCGTGCCCTGACGTGCGGCGGCCTGCTGGGCGACGACGACCTGGTGGATGAGCGGGACGTTCGTGACGACGTCGAAGAGCTCGACGGGGAGCTCGACCGTGCTGGTCTTCTGGCCCTTGGCGTCGACGACGTCGACCGAAGCGGCCGATGCGGTAGTGGTGGCCATGAGCTACTTCCCCTTCACGGCGGTGCGGACGAAAACGATGCGGCCACGAGCACCGGGGACGGCGCCCTTGACGAGCAGCAGACCCTTCTCGGCGTCGACGGCGTGCACCGTGAGGTTGAGGATGGTGACGCGCTCGCCACCCATGCGACCGGCCATGCGCATGCCCTTGAAGACACGGCTGGGGGTCGAGGAGGCACCGATCGAACCGGGCTTGCGGTGGTTGCGGTGCGCACCGTGCGAGGCGCTGACGCCCTTGAAGTTGTGACGCTTCATGACACCGGCGAAGCCCTTGCCCTTGGACGTTCCGACGACGTCGACCTTCTGGCCGGCTTCGAAGGTGTCGACCGTGAGCTCCTGGCCGAGTGCGTACTCGGCGGCGTCGGCGGTGCGGACCTCGGTGAGGTGGCGACGGGGGGTGACGCCCGCGGCGTCGAAGTGACCCGTGGAGGGCTTGTTCGACTTGCGGGGGTCGATCTGGCCGGCCGCGATCTGGACGGCGGTGTAGCCGTCCTTCTCGAGCGAGCGGACCTGGGTCACGACGTTCGGGGCGATCTCGACGACGGTGACGGGGACGAGCTTGTTGTTCTCGTCCCAGACCTGGGTCATGCCGAGCTTCTTGCCGAGCAGGCCCTTGACGTTCTTGGTGGTGCTGATGGTCATGGTCGCCCCCCCTACAGCTTGATCTCGATGTTGACGTCGGCAGGCAGGTCGAGACGCATGAGCGAGTCGACGGCCTTCGGCGTCGGGTCGACGATGTCGATGAGGCGCTTGTGCGTGCGCTTCTCGAAGTGCTCGCGCGAGTCCTTGTACTTGTGGGGCGAACGGATCACGACGACCACGTTCTTCTCGGTCGGGAGCGGCACGGGGCCGACGACCGTAGCGCCCGCGCGGGTGACCGTGTCGACGATCTTGCGCGCGGAAGTGTCGATGACCTCGTGGTCGTACGACTTAAGTCGGATGCGGATCTTCTGTCCC
The DNA here is from genome assembly GCF_001421165.1 of Frigoribacterium sp. Leaf8. GTDB lineage: Bacteria > Actinomycetota > Actinomycetes > Actinomycetales > Microbacteriaceae > Frigoribacterium. The sequence continues at coordinate 306,671 of NZ_LMKB01000001.1, forward strand.
GCCATGTGTGACTCTCTCTCGTTCGGACGTCGCGCACCTCGGGGGCCGCCTGACGCTGTTCGCTGGGCGAACATCTGTTGGCACTACGTGTCTCTCGCGTACCGCTGTTCTTGTGTCAATCCATCTGCCGAAACCGGCCGGTGCCCGCGAGGAAGGACCCGGGGAGGGCCATCTTCGCCACCGCCACCCGCACCCGGGGCTTCGCCCCGGCACACCGCGACCAATGGTCACGGCGGTGGTTTCGTTGTGAGATGCGTCCTGCTACCCGCGGCCCAGACGCCTTGCGTCTGTGCACTGCCTGGCAGTGATCCGACACCCGGCGCAGAGGCCAGGCTCGAAATGTTGAACTAGACGATTTTGCCACACGCCTGCATTTGCTGCAACCCGGGCGTGTCGCGGATGTCAGACGGCTTCGACGACCGGTGCGGGCCGGAACCACGGCGGGTAGACGGCGACGCGCGGCGCCTCGGCTCCCAGCTCGGCGAGCGTCTCCTTCACGGCGTCGCGGACCTTGTCGTTCGGGACGCCGACGAGCGTCACCGAGGAGAAGGGCACGGAACCGGGCACGAGCACTTCTGGAGCGAGCAGGTCGGGGTCCTTGAGGCTGAACCGGCGGACCATCGACGATGCGTCGTCGAGCCCTGCGGCCGCACGCACGCCCTCGACGGCCGCGTCCCCCTCGGTCACGACGAAGTCGTCGCCGAGCGAGGCGACGGGAACCACGAGCATGACGAAGTCGATGGCACGGGCCTCACGTGCCGCATCCGACCACTCGTAGCCCTCGGCTCCGGTACGGACGGCGTCCCAGGCGGTCGCATGAGGCGACAACGAGAACGGCACGTGCGCGGCGACGGGCTGACCCGACGCGGTCGTGACGGAGGCGCGGAGGGCCCGCGTCGCCTCGGAGCTGACGTCGAGCACGGGAGTCGCGCCGGCCTGCAGCGCGCCGGCCTCGAGGATGCCGGGCAGGTTGGACACGTGCGTCCAGTGGTAGGCACGCTGGGTCGAGAACTCGGGGACGGGGGTGGCGGCCGCCTGCGCGGCCACGGCGACAGCGGCCGAGTCACGGGCGAGTGCGGGCGTGCTGCGCAGCGACTCGGGCTTGCGGTTGGAGGGGCGGCGGCGGGTGGTGACCGACCGTGCGGCGGTCGAGGGCATGCCGTCGGCGACGCCCTCGCGCTTGCGGGGAGCGCAGATGTCGCACAACTCTCGCTCGAATCCGTGGATGCACTCGTCAGTCACTGCAGTTGTTCCTCTCGGGCGACCCGAACGGGACGCGACCCTCTAGGTTACGTCACGACGCGCACCGTTCGCAGACCGCGGACCACCTCGGGTGTGCGACGGCTCAGCGGAACAGCAATGCCCGGACCTCGGATTCGGCCGCGTGCAGGCGGGCCGGATCGATGGTCTCCCCGTGCCGGTACGCATCGACCAGTCGGGGATCGACGTACGACGACTTCGCGATGGCCGGGGTGTTGCCGAGCACGGCGGCGGCGTCCCGCATCGCCTGGGCGAGGGACTTCGACTGCCGGGAGGCCGCCGCCTGCGGCCCGGAGCGGGCCAGGCTGACGGCGGCGGCGACGGTGCCGTGCAGGGTGCGGAAGTCCTTGGCGGTGAACTCGTCGCCGGCCCTCTCCTTGACGTAGTCGTTGATCTCGGTCGCTCGTAGCGGGTGCCAGGCCGCGCGCGCCTCCCCCGCTCCCCCGCCGTCGGCCTTCCAGGCGAGCAACCGGGCCCGCCCGCCCCGCCGCTTGAGGCTGCGGACGACGGCCGCGAGGTCGGCGTCGTGGATCTCGGAGTCCCAGTCCTGACCGCTCTTGCCGGGGAACGCCAGCGAGACCGTGTCGCCGGAGACGGTCGCGTGCGCGCAAAGCAGGGTCGACAAGCCGTGGCTGCCGTGCTCCTGGGCGTAGCGCTCGGAGCCCACCCGGAGGGAGCCCGTGTCGAGCATGCGGAAGGCGGCGGCCAGGACCCGCTCACGGCCGGCCCCCTGGACGCGCAGGTCGTGCGTCACGAATCGGCGGGCGGTCGGCAGCGACTCCGCGAGGGCGAGTGCCCGGTCGAACTTGATGCGGTCCTTCTGCTCACGCCACGTCGGGTGGTAGATGTACTGACGCCGACCTGCAGCGTCCACTCCCGTGGCCTGGATGTGGCCGTTCTCGTAAGGGGAGATCCAGACGTCGGTCCAAGCCGGTGGGATGGCGAGGTGCTCGATGCGGGCCCGCAGCTCGGCGTCGGCGACGGCGGTCCCGTCGGCCGTCCGGTACGAGAACCCTCGTCCTGCCCGGACCCGCGTCAGCCCGGGTCGGCTCGAATCGGTCCTCCGGAGGCGCGGCATCGGTCGAGTGAACACCGCGCGTCGTCGAGGGGCCTGGGCGGGGTACAGCGAAGCCCCCGCTCGACGGCGGGGGCATCGCTCACGCCCTACTGGTTGCCCAGCTTCTTGTCGGCCTGCTCCTTGGCCTGCTGGATCTTGTCGGCGTGCTTGCCGCCGGTGGCCTTGTCGGCCGCGGAGGCGACCGCGTCGAGGATGTTGTCGCTGACGCCCTCGGCCTTCTCGCTCTTGAGCGCCTCCTGGACCTTTCCGTCCTTGAGGAAGGCCTGGGCCTTCTTGGTGATGTCGTCGAAACCTGCCATGACGTCCTCCCGTCGGCGCCGGTCCGTCCGACGTCTCCCCCATCGTGCCCTGCCGACGCGAAAGAGGCCAGGCCCCGAAGGGCCTGACCTCTCTCGTCAGATCAGCAGTTCTGCGTGAACAGGACTTACTTGTTGATCTTGGTGACCGTACCGGCACCGACCGTGCGACCACCCTCACGGATGGCGAAGCGCAGACCGGCTTCCATGGCGATCGGCTGGATCAGCTGGACGCTGATCTCGGTCGTGTCGCCGGGCATGACCATCTCGGTGCCCTCGGGCAGCGTGATGACACCCGTGACGTCGGTGGTGCGGAAGTAGAACTGCGGACGGTAGTTCGCGTAGAACGGGTTGTGACGCCCACCCTCGTCCTTCGACAGGATGTAGACGTTCGCCTCGAACTCGGTGTGCGGCGTGACCGAACCGGGCTTGACGACGACCTGGCCGCGCTCGACGTCCTCGCGCTTGGTGCCGCGGAGGAGGAGACCGGTGTTGTCGCCGGCCTGAGCCGAGTCGAGCAGCTTGCGGAACATCTCGATGCCGGTGACGGTGGTCTTGACGGTCGGGCGGATGCCGACGATCTCGACCTCTTCGTTGACGTTGAGCTGACCGCGCTCGACACGACCGGTGACGACGGTGCCACGACCGGTGATCGTGAAGACGTCCTCGATGGGCATGAGGAAGGGCTGGTCGGTGGCGCGAACGGGCTCGGGCACGTTCTCGTCGACGGCGTTCATCAGCTCGGCGACCGTCTCGGCCCACTTCTCGTCACCCTCGAGGGCCTTGAGAGCGGAGACCTGGACGATCGGGGCGTTGTCGCCGTCGAACTCCTGGCTCGAGAGGAGCTCGCGGACCTCGAGCTCGACGAGCTCCATGATCTCTTCGTCATCGACCATGTCGGCCTTGTTCAGCGCGACGACGATGTAGGGCACGCCGACCTGGCGGGCGAGCAGGACGTGCTCACGCGTCTGGGGCATGGGACCGTCGGTGGCGGCGACGACGAGGATCGCGCCGTCCATCTGAGCCGCACCGGTGATCATGTTCTTGACGTAGTCGGCGTGGCCGGGAGCGTCGACGTGAGCGTAGTGGCGCTTCTCGGTCTGGTACTCGACGTGCGAGATGTTGATCGTGATGCCGCGCTGCTTCTCTTCAGGCGAGTTGTCGATCTGGTCGAACGCCGACGCCGTGTTGAGGGTGGGGTACTTGTCGTGCAGGACCTTGGTGATCGCCGCGGTGAGCGTGGTCTTGCCGTGGTCGACGTGACCGATGGTTCCGATGTTGACGTGCGGCTTGGTCCGCTCGAACTTGGCCTTAGCCACTGTGGGTCCTCCTCAGGACTCGGTTGCAGTGCGGCCCGGGGGCCGGGTCGATGACCCGGCCTACCGGTCGCCCTGCGGATTGGTGTGTGTACATGTTACGCGGTCGTCGGACGACCACGCGGTTCAGGACTATTCGCCCTTGTTCTTCTGGATGATCTCTTCGGCGACGGCCGAGGGCACCTCTTGGTACGACTCGAACGTCATCGAGTAGACGGCCCGGCCCGAGGTCTTCGACCGCAGGTCTCCGACGTAACCGAACATCTCCGACAGCGGCACGCTGGCCCGAACGACCTTCACACCACTGGCGTCTTCCATCGACGAGATCTGCCCGCGTCGCGAGCTGAGGTCGCCGATGACGTCGCCCATGTATTCCTCGGGCGTACGGACCTCGACCGCCATGAGCGGCTCGAGGAGAACGGGCTGGGCCTTGCGAGCCGCCTCTTTGTAGGCGATCGACCCAGCGATCTTGAACGCCATCTCGGACGAGTCGACGTCGTGCGCCGCACCGTCGAGCAGCAGCGCGCGGACGCCCACCGTCGGGTAGCCGGCGAGCACGCCGACCTGCATGGCGTCCTGGATGCCGGCATCGACCGAGGGGATGTACTCGCGGGGGATGCGGCCACCGGTGACCTTGTTGACGAACTCGTAGGTCGACTCGGCCGTGACCTCGAAGGGCTCGAGAGCGATCTGCACCTTGGCGAACTGACCCGAACCACCGGTCTGCTTCTTGTGGGTGTAGTCGTAGCGCTCGATGCCCTTCTTGAGGGTCTCGCGGTACGCGACCTGGGGCTTGCCCACGTTGGCCTCGACGTTGAACTCGCGCTTCATGCGGTCGACCAGGATGTCGAGGTGGAGCTCGCCCATGCCCTTGATGACCGTCTGGCCCGTCTCGGCGTTGAGCTCGACGCGGAACGTCGGGTCTTCTTCGGCGAGCTTCTGGATGGCCAGCGACAGCTTCTCTTGGTCGGCCTTGGTCTTCGGCTCGATCGCGACCTCGATGACGGGCTCGGGGAACGTCATCGACTCGAGGACGATCTGCTCGGACGGGTCGCAGAGGGTGTCACCCGTGGTGGTGAACTTGAGCCCGATGACGGCGTAGATGTGACCGGCGGTCACGCTGTCGACGGGGTTCTCCTTGTTCGAGTGCATCTGGAAGATCTTGCCGATGCGCTCTTTCTTGTCCTTGGTCGAGTTGATGACCTGGGCGCCGGACTCGATGGAGCCCGAGTAGACGCGGACGTAGGTGAGACGACCGAAGAAGGGGTGCACCGCGACCTTGAAGGCGAGAGCCGAGAAGGGCTCGGTCGACTCGGGCTTGCGGATGATGATCTTCTCGGCGTCGCGGACGTCGTGACCCTCCATGGGAGGCACGTCGAGCGGCGAGGGCAGGTAGTCGATGACCGCGTCGAGCATGGGCTGCACGCCGCGGTTCTTGAAGGCCGAACCACAGAAGATCGGGTAGAGCTCGGAGTTGACCGTCATCTTGCGGACGGCGCCCTTGATCTCGGCGATCGTGAGCTCTTCGCCACCGAAGTACTTCTCGAGCAGCACGTCGTCGGACTCGGCGACGGTCTCGAGGAGCTTGGCGCGGTACTCCGCCGCCTTCTCCTTGAGGTCTTCGGGGATCTCTTCGATCTCGTACTTCGCACCCAGCTCGACGTCACCCTTGGCGTCACCACGCCACGTGAGGGCACGCATCTCGACCAGGTCGACGACGCCCTCGAAGGAGCTCTCGGCACCGATCGGGAGCTGCATCACCAGCGGCTTGGCGCCGAGGCGGTTGATGATCGTGTCGACCGTGAAGTAGAAGTCGGCACCGAGCTTGTCCATCTTGTTGACGAAGCAGATGCGCGGCACGTCGTACTTGTCGGCCTGACGCCACACGGTCTCGGACTGGGGCTCGACGCCCTCTTTTCCGTCGAAGACGGCGACGGCACCGTCGAGCACGCGGAGCGAACGCTCGACCTCGACCGTGAAGTCGACGTGTCCCGGGGTGTCGATGATGTTGATCTGGTTCTTGTTCCAGAAGCAGGTCGTCGCCGCCGAGGTGATCGTGATGCCACGCTCTTGCTCTTGCGCCATCCAGTCCATGGTGGCCGCACCGTCGTGCACCTCACCGATCTTGTGGGTGATGCCCGTGTAGTACAGGATGCGCTCGGTGGTCGTCGTCTTGCCAGCATCGATGTGCGCCATGATGCCGATGTTGCGGACCTTGTTCAGGTCGGTGAGCACGTCCTGTGCCACAGGTTCCTCCGAAGGGGTAGGTGGGGAAGTTGGGGGGACGAGGAGGTGCGGTGCGCGTCGTGCGCACACCGCGCCTCCTCGTGCCGGTTACCAGCGGTAGTGCGCGAAGGCCTTGTTCGACTCGGCCATCTTGTGAGTGTCTTCGCGACGCTTGACAGCGGCGCCCAGACCGTTCGACGCGTCGAGGATCTCGTTCATGAGACGCTCGGTCATCGTCTTCTCGCGACGGGCCTTGGCGTAGCTGGTGAGCCAGCGGAGGGCCAGGGTGTTGGCGCGGTGGGGCTTGACCTCGACGGGGACCTGGTAGGTCGAACCGCCGACGCGACGCGAGCGGACCTCGAGCGTGGGGCGCACGTTGTCGAGCGCCTTCTTCAGCGTGGCCACTGCATCTTGGTCGTTCTTGGCGGTGACGCCGGCGAGAGCACCGTAGACGATGCGCTCGGCCAGGCCCTTCTTGCCGTCGAGGAGGATCTTGTTGACGAGCTGGCTGACGATCGGCGCACCGTAGACCGGGTCGGCGACGACAGGGCGCTTGGGAGCGGGTCCTTTACGAGGCATTACTTCTTCTCTGCTTTCGCTCCGTAGCGGCTGCGGGCCTGCTTGCGGTTCTTGACGGCCTGGGTGTCGAGCGCGCCACGGACGATCTTGTAGCGCACGCCGGGGAGGTCTTTCACACGACCGCCGCGGACGAGCACCATCGAGTGCTCCTGCAGGTTGTGGCCCTCGCCGGGGATGTAGGCGGTGACCTCGGTGCCGTTGGAGAGCTTGACGCGGGCGACCTTGCGGAGCGCCGAGTTCGGCTTCTTGGGGGTGGTGGTGTACACACGGGTGCACACGCCACGCTGCTGGGGGTTGGCCTTCAGGGCGGGGGCCTTGGTCTTGACGACCTTCGGCGTGCGTCCCTTGCGGACCAGCTGCTGAATAGTTGGCACTGGTTCTCCTCATCGGATCTCGACGCTGCCCTTGCGAACACGCCGAGTCGCGCTGCTCTCGCATCGCTCTGCTCTGTCCGGCTGATCAGCCGGCATCCTCGTCTCGGTGATCGAGACGGTCTGCCCGTCTCGGCCGCGAGGTCGAGGGGGCTTTTTATTCGGGCGCGCGGTCAGGCGCACACCCGAAAGAGCTTATCTTGAGGTAGGGCCTTAATCAAATGGTCGAGGGTCGGAACGCCCCGGGTCGATGCGCGACACCGCCAGCGTGCCCCCGACCACGAGTCCGGCGCAGACAGCCGAACCGATCACGAACGGCGACACGGCGTACCGGGCGGCGAAGAGCAGCACCCAGACGAGCTCTTCTCGCACGAGGCCGTAGACGACTCCCCCGACGGCGAGCATCGACACGTAGACGAGCGCGGCCGTGAGGAGCGCGGCGACGAGGAGGTGCGGTGCGGGCCCGCGAGGGCCGGCCACCTCGTCACCGGTGACGGAGCGGGACCCACCCGCGCCGGCCGGGCGGGCGAACACGACGGGCTGGGCGGGGAACGTGCCCCGCACCTCCGGAGCCCTGTCGTCGCGGGCGTCGGAGAGCGCCGCCGACCGCAGCAGCGACAGCAGCACGACGAGCACGGCGGCGGCGACCATCAACGGGCCGAGCAGGGTGCCGGCGTCGGGTTCGTCGATGGGGTCGCGGTCGAGGAGCAGCGCCTCGAACCCCGCCACCATGATGACGAGCGCACCGAAGAGGACGGTGCCCATGACGGCGTAGACGGCTCGGGACATCCTCCGAGGCTACGCGCCCGCGGGGGTGCGGGGGCGCGCGCCTACTCGCCCGCGGCCGTGTCCGAGCTCGCGTCGTCGGCGCCCTCGGCCGTGGTGGCGGGGGTCTCGGCGGCCTGGTCGGCCTGGGTGGCGGCGGCGTCCTGGAGGACGTAGACGAGGCCGCCGACGGTCCACTGGTCGGGGACGGCGTTCGTCGAACCACCCTCGGACGAACCCGAGCTGGCGAAGTTCGTCACGAGGAACAGCCGCGAACCCTGCTGCAGTCGGCCGAGGAAGTCGCGGGCCTGCTGGTAGCTGCCCTTGACGGTCACCGTGATCGGGATCGACGAGAAGTTCGCCGCGGTGATCTGCGGATCGGTGACGAGGTCGGGCGCCGCGGCGATCGGGGCCGTTGCCTCGGCCGTGGCACCGTCGGCGGCCGTCGAGTCCGTCGCCGCCGAGTCGGTGGCGGTGGCGTCCGCAGCAGGTGCCGCCGGAGCGTACGCCACGGCGTCGGACGTCGTGAAGGCTGTCACGGTCGTCCCGGTCTCAGAGGCCAGCTGGCTGATCTCGGTGAGGAACGCCGGGAGGGTCGCCTGGGACGGCACCGAGGTCTGCAGTGCGGCGAGCTCGGACTGCAACGCGGGCAGCTTCTCGTTGTCGGCCTTCAGGGTGGCGAGGCCGGCACGGAGGGTGGCGTTCTGCTCGTCGACCGAGGCGGTCTGCTGGGACGCCGTGGAGGCGGCGGTGAGCTGCGGCTGGACCCCGAGCACGAACCCCAGGGCCAGGACGACCACGCCGGTCAGGACGGCGATGATCATCTTCAAGCGGTTGCGGTCCATGGTCATTCGTCCTTCGAAGCGGCGAAGCGTCCCGAGAACGCGTCGGCGGTGATGTGCATGGTGACGTCGGCTTTGTAGGTGCCTTCTTCGAGGGTGACCGAACCGGGTTGGGCGTCGGCGAAGCCCGGCAGGGTGGCGAGGCCGTTGAGCCAGTCGGGCACCGACGGCAGCGTCGGGCTGGTCGCCTGGAAGGTGAGGGTGGCGACGCGGGAGCCCTGGAGCGGAGCCGTCGGCTGGGCGTACTGCACGAGCGGCGAGGCCTGGTCGAGCGAGACGCCGACGATGGTGACGCCCACGGGCAGGGTGGCCTGCACCTTCTCGAGGTAGGCCGGCCAATCGATGTCCGTGCTTCCGCCGACGGTCTGGGCCGCGGCGGCCAGGCTCACCTGCGCCTGCGTCGAGCGGACGTCGGCGAAGGCGCCCTGCTCCATCAGCAGGGTCTGCGTCTCGCCCTGGGCGACCATGAGGTCGTCCTCGGCGTTCATCCGCTCGAGGAAGGCCGCACCCGATCCGATCCCGACCACGACGGCGACCACGACGACGCCGGCCCAGACCCGACGGGTCAGGGCGGCGGCGCGACGCTCCGCGCGGACCTCGGGAGGCAGCAGGTCGACGCGGGGCGCGCCTCCCACGGTGATGCCGGTGTCTTTTCCGCGGGTTCTCATGCTGCGCTCCCCAGGGCCAGGCCGAGGGCCACGGTCAGGTCGGTCGACCGCGACCGCAGGGCGGCCTCGTCGAGGTTCTTCGCGAAGCCCACCGTCGCGAACGGGTCGGCGAGGGCCACCGGCAGGCGGGTGACCTCGCTGAGCGCCTCGGGCAGGCCCGGCAGGGCCGCTCCCCCGCCGGCGATCATGATGCCCGCGACGGTCTCGGTCGGGCGGGTGTTGACGTAGTACTGGATCGTGTTGCGCAGGCTGCCGAGCAACTCGTTGACGGACTCGAAGATGGCGGACGACGCGGCCTGCTCGTCGGGCGTCGTGACGGTCGTGGCGAGGCCACGGCCGAACTTGATGCCCTCGGCGACCTGGGTCGAGACCTCGAGCTTCGACGCGACGGCCTGCGTGACGTCGTCGCCCCCCGAGGGGATGATGCGGACGAACTGCGGGACCCCGTCGGCGATCATGATCACGGAGGTCGTGCTGTGACCGATCTCGACGAGCGCGACCGTGCCCGCGATGCGCGGGCGGGTGACGAGGAGGCGCGTGTTCGAGAACGGGATCAGGTCGACCCCCAGCGTGGTCAGGCCGGCGAGCTTGCTCGCCTGGACGTTGCCGAGGACGGCGTCCTTGACCGCCGCGATCAGCAGCCCGTGGACGACGGGACCGTTCTCGCCGAGCCCCTCGGCGTACGGGTAGAAGTCGAGGAGGGCGTCGGCGACCGGGACGGGCAGCATGTCCTGCACCTGGAACGGCAGCATCTCGCGGATGCGCTTGTGCGACGCCTTGGGCACGGTCATGTCGCGCGCGAGCACCCGCTGGTTGCCCATGCCCAGCACGACGCGCTTGCTCTTGAAGCCCCCGGCCGACCACAGCTGCTTGAGCGTGCCGGCCATGGTCTGCGACTCGATCACCTCTCCGCGGCTCGCCGCACCGTCGGGCAGGGACACCTCGCTGAACCGGACGATGGTCGGCTTGGCCTTGTCGACGTCGGCGACCTCGACCGCCCGCACGAAGCGGCTGCCGATGTCGATGCCCACGATGTTCTTGCCCATCAGTTCTGCTCTCTGTCAGCTCGCCCGGTCATGCCAGGCCGAGGAGGGTGAGGTACGCCGTGGCGACGGTGCCGCCGGCGAAGACGCCGACCCAGGCGCCCGCGAGCATCCAGGGGCCGAAGGGGATGCCACCGGTGCGTTCGACGCGTCGGGTGACCAGGAGGACGACGGCGAACAGGCCGCCGAGCAGGAACGCCGCGAAGGCACCCACGGCGAACTCGCCCCAGCCGAGCCAGGCGAGGTACAGGCCGAGCACGCCGGCGAGCTTGACGTCGCCGAAGCCCATGCCACCCGGGTACGACAGGGCGGCGATCAGGTAGAAGGCGAAGAGGGAGGCCAGGCCGATGGCGGCGCGGACGAGCGCCGGCCAGTCCCCCACGAGGATGCTCGACGCCGCGAGGAGGACGCCCCCGACCGCGTAGGACGGCAGGACGATCGCGTCCGGCAGCCGGTGGTGTTCGAGGTCGATGACGGCGAGCGCGACGCTCACACCGGCCAGCCAGAGGAAGGCGACGAGGGACAGGAGGCGCGCCACGAGCGGCAGCGCCTCGGTCGGCACGCCGACGAGCGGCCACAGGCGGGCGGCGACGAGCACGAAGAACAGGCCGGTGGCCAGCTCGACGATCGGGTACCGGGCCGAGATGGACGTGCGGCAGTCACGGCACTTGCCGCCGAGGGCGAGCCAGCTGACCACGGGGACGTTGTCGCGTCGACGGATCGGGGTCCCGCAGCCCGGGCAGGCGCTCGCGGGTCGCGCGACCGAGAGGCCGGCGGGGACGCGGTACACGACGACGTTGAGGAACGATCCGATGGCGAGGCCGAGCGCCGCGGTGAGCGACAGGGGGAAGACGAGGGCGATCACTTGATCTCGACCCCCGCGGCGGTGAAGGCGGTCTTGCTCTCGACGAGCTGGCTGATGCCGTAGCTGGTCGACACCGGTGACAGGAACTTCGGCGGGGCCATGAACTCCATGCGGGTGTCGTACTTGTAGGCCTTCGTGTAGCCCGTGACGACGGCGCCGCCCGACGTCGTCGCGACCGGCCCGCGGAACTTCTGGGCGATGGCCCCGTTGATGATCAACTTGCCCTTGGGGTAACCGTTGTCGAGGTTGTAGTTCTGCACGGTGAAGGTGTGCGCGACCGACAGGATGGCAGCGCTGACGGTGCGGTCGGTCTTGCTGCGGTCGAGCAGGGTGGAGGTCGTCACGTCGCGGGTCTGGGTGCAGGTGTAGACGAAGAAGCCGTTGCGGCAGGTGGCGTTGTAGGTCTCGGTCGTGGTCGTCGTCTTGACCGGGTTGTGCACGAAGACGGCGTTCTGCCCGACGAGACCGAGCATGTCTGCTGCCTGGTCGACGTAGGTGAGGTTGCCCGTGATGTACACGTAGTTCGCCGCGGCGACCGTGACGTTGCCCTTGAGCGCACCCTTGACGAAGACGTCACCCTTGGTGCAGCCGTACGAGATCGTGTCGCCCGAGGTCACCGGGGGCGTCTCGCCGACGACCGGGAATCCGACGCCGTTGCCCGGGGTCGTCCCATCCGCACCGGTGCACGAGAAGCTCGTGGGCGCCTTCTTCGGGAAGTTCGGGTCGGAAGTCAACGAGGGGACGTCCTGGACGAAGATCAGGTTGTTGGCGATCACGGGCATGGTCTGGCCGCCCGGGCTGCCGAGCGTGCCTCCTGAGCTGCTGAAGCCCGGCGTGCCGCAGCCGGACGCGACGGAACCACCCGTGGCGGGCTCGCCGCTGACGTTGGTCGCCACGGTGTACGGCGAGTAGACGCTCATCGTTCCGCCCGAGTTGAACGTGATGGTCGTCGGACCGGTGAAGAGGCAGCCCGGGCGGGGCACGGTCGAGCTCGTGAGGTCGGACCGCACTTCTTGGCGCAGGCTCTGGTTGGTCGCGGGCATGTCGACGCGCTTGGCGAAGAGAGGGTAGTTCGGGTTGACGAACTTGGGTGTGCCACAGCCCGACGGGGTGCTGTACCGGGGACTGTCGGGATTGGCGCTCGTCACCGCTCCGTTGAAGGTGGCGCCGCAGATCAGCAGGGTGTCGTTGCTGTGGAGGGGGCCGTCGATGACGTCGGCCGAACCGAACTGCAGGGTCGTGCAGGCGGGACGGTCGGTGACCGCCCACTCGTAGGCCGGGGTGCACGAGGTGTTCGACAGCTGAGGGTCGAACAGCTCGTAGTCGGTGAAGTACAGGAAGTCGATGAAGCCCTTCTGCTTCAGGCCGGCCACGACGGTACGCGTCGTCGTGCCCACCTTGCCCGTGGCGCGCAGGCGCAGGATGCCGGACTTCGAGTAGGCCGAGTTGTCGACCTCGTACCGGTACGACGACGTGGGGCTGCCCGCCACGGGCATCCAGGTGCCCGCCGCACCCACGCCGAAGGCCGGGTTGCCGGCCGCGCCCGTGAAGGTGCTCGTCTTGCTGAACTCGGTTCCCTTGACGCCGTACTGCGGGTACGTGTTGTCGTTGGCGAGTTTGCTCTGGTAGTCCTCGACGCCGGCGTAGGCGGCGGCGATCGCGGCGTTGAAGTCGGAGTCGGTGCGTGACGCTGTCGCGCCACTGATCGCGACCGAGACCATCGTGGCGCTCAGGAGCAGCAGGACTGCCCCCAATCCGATGACGGTGATGAGGGCGACGCCCCGTTCGCCGTCCTGGCGAGCGCGGGCCCAGCGGCGACCGAGCCGGGCGTGCAGCAGCGTGATCATCTCGACTCCTACGACGTCAGGTTGGGCAGGCCGACCGTGTTGGTCAGGACGGTGGACTTCGACAGATCGGCGGACGAGCCGACCTGCAGCGAGACCTGCACGGCCGAGATGCCCCGGACCAGGCCGATCGGCACGGCTCCCGCGGTCAGCGGGATCGTCGAGCCCCCCGAGTCGACGTAGCGGAACAGCGCGGGTGCACCCTGCGCCGTGCCCACGACGGGCGAGGCGATCGTACGGACCGAGCTCGGGGTGGTCTGGAACCCCCAGTAGCCGCCGCCGAGGTCGTACGACGCCCAGGTGGTCTCGACGAGCTTGCCGTCGACGACCTTGAACTCGACGGTCACGGGTTTCTCCTCGGACGACGCGAGGTTGACGTAGGCGTAGATCTTGAGGCTCTGGTCGGTCGCCGTGACGAACGCGGCGTCGGCGATGTTCGAGGTCGAGACCGGGTTGTTCGTCGCGGCCCGGACGGTGCGGGTGACCTCTGTCATGCCGACCGTGGCCGTACGGGTGGCGGCGTCGATCGTGCGGCTCGAGGCCGAGGCACGGTACGCCGTGACGACGAAGCCCCCGGTGAGGGCCATGAGGACGGCGAAGAGCGCCATCGCGACGAGCATCTCGGCGAGCGAGATGCCCCGTTCGGGCTGGTCGACGAGCCGGCGCAGGCGGCGGGCGAGGGCGATGGTCATCAGCCGGCCGGTCGGGGGTCGAGGGTGGCCGCACCGGTCGACTTGTCGATCGTGCCGCGGGTGCGGATCGCGTCGGCGTCGAGGGTGACCGGGCTCTGCGCCGTCACGACGCCGAGGAGGTCGAGCACGACGACGGAGAACTTCCAGGTGCCGAACGGCAGCGCCACGTCTTTCTGGCCACTGACGGTGAAGGTGTAGGCCTTGTTCGTGTTGCAGCCCGGGTCACCGTTGGCCTTGGTGCCGACCGAGGTGGCGACGACCGTGGCCGTGCCGTTCATCTTCGGCAGGCGCACGACACCCATCGGGACGTCGACCGTGGCGGTGCCGCCGGGTGGCGCGGCGACTGCCGTGAGCGGCTGGCCGGCACCGTTTCCGGGAGTCGCGGCCCAGGCCGACGGGTCGACGTCGACGCACGGCGTGTTCGTGACGACGCCCTTGTCGTCCTTGATCGGGGCGACGTAGCCCCCGGCCATGACGGTGTAGGCCACGGGGAAGAGGGTCGCGGGGTTCGCGGCGGACTTGACCGTCTGGACCCCGCCGAGGGTGCTGACGAACGTGGTCTCGAGGTCGGTCGGCAACAGGACGCTGCTGCTGTAGTTCGAGGCGTACTTGAGCGTGTACGTGGCGGCCGTGTCGTAGGTGAAGCTGACCGACGACGAGGTGCCGGCCTTGACGACGACGGGCGTGGTCTTCGGGGCGGCGACCTGCTTGATGTCGAGGTTGCCCGACTCGACGACGCCGACGGAGTAGTTGCCCGGCTTCACCTTGAGCGCGTACGTGCAGCCCTGGGTGTTCGTGACGGCCGGGGTCGTGGGCGCCGAGGCGCCGTTCGGCACGGCCGCCGGCGCGATGGCGACGGCGACGCCCGGATTGCCGGTGCCGCCGGCGCCGGTGACCTTGACGACGATCGTGCCGAGGGCCGGGTCGTTGATGCGGTCGCTCGGGGCGAGCACGGTCTCGGTCGTCACGGGTGCGGTGATCGACCGCTGGCCGGTGTAGCTGACGCTGATCGTGACGGCTTTGTACTGCAGGGTTCCGGTACCGGTGCCGCAGTCGGTGACGGTCGAGGTCGAGTCGACCCAGCGCACGGTCTGCGACAGACGGAAGTCGATGCCCGAGACCCTGCTGTCGATCTCCTTGGCGTCGACCGTGAAGACGTTCTGGGTGGCCCGCACCAGGTCGACCTGCTGCGCGGCGAGGTTGGTGGCGATCGCCCGCGCCCGCGACTCGCGGGTCAGGACGAGCGCGTTGGTGATCGAGTAGGCGACACCGACCGAGATGATCGCGAAGACCATCATGGCGACCATCACCTCGACGAGGGTCAGGCCCGCGTCGCGGTCGACGTCCTCGGACGGACGGAGGCGCTGGCTGAGCTTCTGGAACATGGTGGTCACCTCCCGGTCGGGTCGAGGGTGGAACTCTTGTGGGTTGCAGAGATGAGCGGCGCGGGGGCAGATCCCCCGCGCCGCCCAGTCCGTACTACGGCGTGGTAGCGGCGCTCGGAGCGGCGAAGGCACCGGCAGAGGTGCAGGTTCCCTTGTCCACGCCAGATCGGTCGCTGGCGGCGAACGTGTCTCCACCGGTCCCCGTCCGCGGTGCCGACACACAGAAAGCGGTCTTGTCGGTCGAGACCACCAGCGTGATGGCGCCCGTGTTCGACCCCTTGGTCAGGCCAGCCTTAGCCAGGTCAGCGTTCTGGCCCGTTCCTGCCGGGTCCAGGGTGCCCGCAGTCGGCAGCGCGCCCGTGTTGGTCTGGTAGGCGATGACGGCAGTCTTGGCATTGGTCAGGTCGCTCTTGACCGACGAGTCCTTGGCGTTGTTCTGCACGCCGAGGTACACCGGGATGGCGATCGCGGCGAGGATGCCGATGATGATGACGACGACGAGGAGCTCGATCAGGGTGAAGCCCTTGTCCTTGTCTTCGGTGAGGTTCTGGCGGCGGGCGCTGAGCTTGCCCATGAGGGTGAAGTACATGTCGCTGGTCCTGTTCGATCGGGTGCGGGAGTGATGCCCGGTGAGGGGGTGAGGCGGTCACTGAGCTCCCGCCGAGATCGATGGTGCCACCTGGGAAAGTGCCCCAGAATCCCTTGGAAGGGGGGTTTTGGCCTGCGACACGGCCCCAGTTCGGGTATCCCCCGAAAGGCCGGAAATCGCTGGTCAACACCCGTTTGCGGGGTAGACCGCACGGTCGCCGGACGTCCGGGACGAGAAGGAGGCGCGAGCCGGCCTCGTGAGCCGGCCCGCGCCTCCTGCGGGGGTGCCTGGTGCGTTACTTGATCAGCGAGGTGATCTGGAAGATGGGCAGGTACAGCGCCACGATCATGCCGCCGACGACGACGCCGAGGAAGGCGATCAGGAGGGGCTCGATCAGGGCCGTCAGCGACTCGGTCGTCGACTTGACCTCTTGGTCGTAGAAGTCCGCGACCTTCTCGAGCATCGTCTGCAGCGAACCCGAGTCCTCGCCGACCGAGATCATCTGCGTGACCATCGACGGGAAGACGCCCGACTCGGTCAGCGGGCCGGCGATGGACTCGCCCTGCCGCACCGACTCGGCGACCTTGACCAGCGCCTCCTCGAGCACGTAGTTGCCCGACACCTCGCCCACGATGCGCAGGGCCGTGAGGATGGGCACGCCGGCGCCGATCATGTTCGAGAAGTTGCGGCTGAACCGCGCGATCGCGATCTTCCGGAACAGTGCACCGAAGACGGGCAGCTTCAGCTTCAGCGGGTCGAGGAACGCCCGAACCTTGACCGAGTTCTTGTTCGTCCGCCACCAGATCGAGAACGCGATCCCCACGACGATGCCGGCCGGCACGACGTACGGCATCGCCCGCGACGCGTAGACGAGCATCATCGTCGGCAACGGCAGCTGACCGCCGAGGTTGGTGAACATGTCCTGGAAGATCGGGACGATGAACAGCAGCATGATGACGACCGCGACGAGCGACATGACGAGCACGACGACGGGGTAGGTCATGGCCGACTTGATCGTCGACCGCAGCGCCACCTCCTTCTCGAAGTTCTCGGCCGTCGACTCGAGCGCCTTGTCGAGGAACCCGCCGGTCTCGCCCGCCTTGATCATGTTGATCATCAGCGGAGGGAAGTCCTTGTCGTGCTTGCCGACCGCGTCCGAGAACGAGACGCCGGTCTCGACGTCGTCGCGCACCTCGGCCATGATCTTGGCCAGCCGCTTGTTGTCGACCTGGTCGGCGAGGATCGTCAGGGTGCGCAGCAGCGACAGCCCCGAACCGATCATGGTCGCCATCTGGCGCGACATGACCGCGATGTCCTTCATCTTGACCGCACGGTCGCCGAGCCCGGGGATCGACACCTCGCGCTGCAGGCCGGTGCCGGCACCCGCCTCGCTGATCGAGATCGGCTGCACGCCCATCGTGCGGAGGCGGGTGATGACCGCGCCCTCGCTCGACGCGTCGACCTTGCCCTTGACGACCTTGCCGGCCCCGTCACGCCCCTTGTAGGCGTAGGCGACTGCCCCGGCCATCAGGCGGCCCCGCCCGAGAACGAGTCGCCGAAGTCGATGCCGCTGTCGAGCCCCTGGCTCTCGGACTTGTTGATCACTCGCGTCACGAGGCGGTCGAACCCTTCACGGTCGTGCACCTTCTCCATCGCGGCCTTGTGCGTCACGACGCCGGTGTTCACCAGGTCGGCGAGCTTCTGGTCCATCGTGTGCATGCCGAGGTCGCGGCCCGCCTGCATCGACGACGCGATCTGGTACGTCTTGCCCTCGCGCACGAGGTTGCCGATGGCCGGGGTCATCATCATGATCTCGGTCGCCACGACCCGGCCGCGGCCGCTGGCCTTGGGCAGCAGCGTCTGGCAGACGACGCCCTGCAGCGTCGAGGCGAGCTGGGTGCGCACCTGGTCCTGCTGGTACGGCGGGAACACGTCGATGACGCGGTCGATGGTCTGCGCCGCGCTCTGCGTGTGCAGCGTCGCGAAGACGAGGTGGCCGGTCTCGGCGGCGGTCAGCGCGACCGAGATGGTCTCGAGGTCGCGGAGCTCGCCGATGAGGATGACGTCGGGGTCCTGCCGCAGCACGTGCTTGAGCGCCGCCGCGAAGCTGTGGGTGTCGTGCCCGACCTCTCGCTGGTTCACGAGCGACTTCTTGTGCTGGTGCATGAACTCGATCGGGTCCTCGACCGTCACGATGTGGTCGGCCCGCGTGCGGTTGACGAGGTCGATCAGCGCCGCGAGGGTCGTCGACTTGCCCGAACCCGTGGGGCCCGTGACGAGCACGAGACCGCGCGGGAGCTTGGCGAAGGTCGACACCGACTCGGGCACGCCCAGGTCGCCGAGCTGCTTGATCTCGGTGGGGATCAACCGGAAAGCCGCCCCCAACGAGCCGCGCTGCTGGTAGAAGTTCACGCGGAAACGCGACTCGTCCGAGAGCGAGTAGGCGAAGTCGAGCTCGAGCTCCTCGTCGAAGCGCTGCTGCTGCTCGGGCGTGAGCAGGCTCTCCAGCGCCGTGCGGACGATGGCCGCGTCCCAGACGGTGCCTCCGGAGAGGGCGGGTCGGAGGTCGCCGTCGACGCGGATCGTGGGCATGGCGTCGGTGGTGACGTGCAGGTCGGAGGCGTTCTGCAGCACGACCTGGATCAGCGCCGAGACGAGCCCGGCGTGCGCGTGGTCGCGCGGGTGGCGGTGCAACTCGATGCCGTGGAAGTCGGCCGCGTCCTCGGCCGTCGCGAGGACGGCGGTCGGCGCGTCGGCGGCGACGTGCTGCGGAGCCGGCGCGTCCCAGGGGGCCGTCGCGGTCGGGCCGGCCGAGGCGCCGGCAGGGCTCGGCAGGACGACGCCCTCAGCGGCGAACGGCGAGGACGACGCGAGCGACGCCGACGTGGCCGTCGTGCCGGCCGGGGCTCCGACCGCGGCCGGGTTCGCGACGGCGGGGGCGGGGGCGGCGAGGTCCGTCGCGGAACCGGCCCGCGCCTCCTGCAGGGGGGACGCCTGAGCCCGGGAGGCGCGGATCGGCTCCTCGAAGCGCGGGTCGACCCAGCCGGGTCGCGGCGTCGACGGGAGCACGTGGCCGGCGGGGGGCGGGCTGAGCGGTGCCGGGGCG
The DNA here is from genome assembly GCF_001421165.1 of Frigoribacterium sp. Leaf8. Classification (GTDB taxonomy): domain Bacteria; phylum Actinomycetota; class Actinomycetes; order Actinomycetales; family Microbacteriaceae; genus Frigoribacterium. The sequence continues at coordinate 325,596 of NZ_LMKB01000001.1, forward strand.
GCTGCCGCGGGCGACGTGACCACGGAGGAGGGCGCGGAGACCGACGACGGGGCCACGGCCGATCGGGGCAGGACGGGCGAGGGGCCGGTGTCGGGGACGAGCAGGGCCTCCTGGTCGGCCAGCGCGGCCTTGTCGACCAGCGCCTCGGCCAGCCGCGCGGCACGACGGCTCGAGGGGGCACGCGTGGGCGTCCAGCCCATGACCGGGTCCTGGCCTCCGTCGAGGCTGTAGACGGGGCCCGTCGCGGCACCCCCGGGCGACGCGGGAGCGGACGGGAACGGCGACGCGTCGGCCGGAGCCGTCGACGACGCGGTCGCGGAGCCGGTCGCGGTCGCGGAGCCGGTCGCGGTCGCGGTGGCGGACCGGACCTCGTTGCCCGGACGGCCCGGCGTCCACCCCGCGAGGGCGGCGTCCTCGGCGGCTGCGTCGTCGGGGATGTCGTAGATCGAAGCGCTCATGAGAGGGGCTCCTCGTGGTCGGTCCGGGCTCGGCCGGAGGCGGGCGTCACGCGACGACCCGCAGGATCTCTTCGACGCTGGTGAGGCCGAGCTTGGCCTTCTCCCATCCGTCCTGACGCAGGCTCAACATGCCCTGCTCGCGGGCGACCCGGCCGATCTCGGCGCTGGACGCACGGCTCACCGCGAGCCGCTCGATGTCCTCGGAGACGCTCATCACCTCGTGCAGCGCGATGCGGCCGCGGTAGCCCGTGTTCGAGCACTGCTGGCAGCCCACCGGCTGGTACACCGTGGGGTTCTCGTCGGGCTCGACCCGGAACTTCAGGTGCGCCAGCTGCAACGGGGAGTAGGCCGTGGGCGTCTTGCACCGGTCGCAGAGCCGGCGCGCGAGGCGCTGGGCGACGACGCAGTCGATGGCCGACCCGACGAGGAAGGGCTCGATGCCCATCTCGGTGAGTCGGGTGATCGCGCTCGGGGCGTCGTTCGTGTGCAACGTGCTCAACACGAGGTGGCCGGTCAGCGACGCCTCGATCGCGATCTGCGCCGTCTCGTGGTCGCGGATCTCGCCGAGCAGGACGACGTCGGGGTCGGACCGCAGGATGCTGCGGAGCGCACTCGCGAAGGTCAGGCCCGCCTTGGGGTTGACCTGCACCTGGTTGATGCCCTTCATCCGGTACTCGACCGGGTCCTCGACCGTGATGACGTTGATCTCGGGACGGGCGACGGCGTTCAGCGTCGTGTACAGCGTCGTCGACTTGCCGGAACCCGTGGGGCCGGTGACGAGGATCATGCCGTAGGGCTTCGAGTACGACTCGGCGTAGACGTCGAAGTTGCGCTCGAGCAGGTTGAGGTCGCGCAGGCTCATCGAGGTGTTCGAGTTGTCGAGGATGCGCATCACGACCTTCTCGCCCCAGACGGTCGGCAGCGTCGCCACCCGCAGGTCGATCTGCCGGCCGCCGTGGCGGACCGACATGCGGCCGTCCTGCGGCTTGCGGCGCTCGGCGATGTCGATCTCGCTCATGATCTTGAGGCGCGAGATCACGCCGTTCTGGATCGCCTTGGGCGCCGGCTGCATCTCGTGCAGCACGCCGTCGATGCGGTACCGGATGCGCACGTCGGTCTCGGACGGCTCGATGTGGATGTCGGAGGCGTGGTCGGTGATCGCCTGGCTGACGAGCAGGTTGACGAACCGGACGATCGGCACGTCGTCGTCGGGGCCGTCCGTGATGTCGGCCGCCGTCTCGTGTGCCCTCTCCTCTTCGAGGGTCGACGTCAGGTCGTTCAGCTCGTCGTCGGCACGCAGGTACCGGTCGATGGCGGCGCGCAGGTCGTTCTTCTCGGCGACGACGGGGTCGACGCCCATGCGCAGGCCGGCGCGGACGTCGTCGATGGCGAAGACGTCGCCCGGGTCCTCCATGGCGAGGATCAACGCACCGTCGCGCACGCCGATCGGCAGGACCTTGTGCCGTCGGCACACGGCCGCGGGCACCATCGTCACGGCCGAGCGGTCGACCGGGTAGTCGATCAGCTCGACGAAGTCGAGGTCGGCGGCGGTGGCCCGGGCCCTCGCCACCTGCATCTCGGTGACGACGCCCCGCGAGAGGAGGTCGCGGATGGACGCCTCTTCCTCGGCAGGGCCGCGCGGGATCACGTCGAGCTGCTCGATCGGCAACAGCCCGTGCAAGATCAGGATCTCGGTCATGGAAGCCACGCGTACCTCCTCGGAAGTACAGGGCCTCGGGGGTAGGACGACGAGGCCGTTCGACGCTCGGGGTCGGGTCCGAGCTTGCCTCACGCTACGGTGGCGACGCCGTCGGCGGCACGTCCCAGAGCGGGTGCCCCTCGAAGGGGTGCGCCGGTCGCCCCCCGGTCGGACTCAGTAGGCGCGGACCACCGTGGCGGAGCGCCTCGCGGCGACGAACCCGGCCCGGTCGTAGAGCCCCAGGGCGCCCGTCGGGCTCACGGAGTCGACGTCGAGCACGGTGACCTCGAGCCCCTCGGCGACGTGCGCCTCCAGCGTCGACGCGAGCAGGGACTGCGCGAGGTGTCGTCCCCGCCAGGAGCGCCGGACGCCGACGTACTCGACGTAGGCGCACCGCCGCCCCAGGGCCGCCCAGTCCTCGGGGTCGACGTCGCTCAGCACGAACGCGACGACCTGCTCGGCGGCCTCGGGGTCGTCGAGGGGACGGGCGACGGCCAGCAGCGAGAGGTCCTGCCGGAACGTGCCGGCACCGACCATCCGCCCCCATCGCTCCTCGCTCGTCGGCTGGCTGCCCCAGTGGTCACGGAAGGCGTCGTTGCGGGCCTGGCGCGTCGCCTCGACCCACTCGTCGGTCATCGTGACCAGGCGGACGGCCGGGTCGAGCGCGACGCGCTCGACCGGTTCCGTCAGGTCGCGCCGCAGCTCGGTCCACCACCGCGACTCGTCGAACCCCGCCCGACGGAACGCCGCCCGCGTGGCGAGGGCGTCCTCCTCGACGTCGGTCACGAGACCGGCCGGCAGCACCTCGTCACAGGTGGCCAGGTGCTGCTCGCCCCGGACCCGTTGCCAGTCCAGGAGGCGGCGACCGAGACCCTCGCCGCGTCGGCCGGGGTCGACACCGCCGGGGACCCCCACCCGCACGAGGCTGACCCGCGTCGGGCCGAGGTGGCTGAGGCCCCAGGCGACGAAGCGGCCGTCGGCGTCCACCCCGACGATGCTGTCCCGCACGAGGTCGATGCCGGGCGACGTGAGGTCGTCACGCACGACCTCGAGCGCATGGCCGCGGTCGGGGTGGTCGACCGACCCCATGCGGGCACAGAGCGCGTGCAGGGGCACGAGGTCGTCGAGGGTGAGCGGTCGCCAGGTGACACCGGCGACGGGCTCCGGTGACGCCACGACGTCGGGTGCCGTCACCCGCTCGCGGACGGGGCGGTCGGCCGTGCCGATGCCGACCCCCTCGGCGGCCTCGCCTCGGGCGACGACGACCGGGGGCGGTGTGGCCGGTGCTCCGACGGCGGCGGCAGTGGCGGCGACGCCGGTCGTCAGGGTGGCGGTCTCGTCGGGCTGGTCGTCAGGCATCCCTCCATCCTGCCGGGTCGGCTCCCGCCGTCGCCTCAGCCCGACGGGGGAACACCCGCTCGCGTCGCCGCTCGGACCGGGAGGGGACGACGAAGGGCCCCGGTCCGCACGGAGTGCGAGCCGGGGCCCTTCGAGGTGAGGCCCTCAGGAGGCGCGGTGGGGGTCAGACCCTCACCGCGCCTCCTGACGGGATTCTCAGTTGTAGGTGCCGGGGGTGAAGTCGTCCGACGAGAAGGAGTCGAAGTCCACGAAGCTCAGGTCGGCTTCGTTGAACGACGCGTCGTCGGTGAAGACGCGGTTGGGGTACCGCTCCGCCTTCGCTTCTTCCGTCGCCTCGACCGACACGTCGCGGTAACGCGACAGGCCGGTGCCCGCGGGGATGAGCTTTCCGATGATGACGTTCTCCTTCAGACCGACCAGCGGGTCGCTCTTGCCTTCCATGGCGGCCTGCGTCAGGACGCGGGTCGTCTCCTGGAAGGACGCGGCGGACAGCCACGACTCGGTCGCCAGCGAGGCCTTCGTGATGCCCATGACCTCTTGACGAGCGGACGCGGTCCGCTTGCCCTCGGTCAGTGCCGCACGGTTGATCTCGTTGTACTTCGACCGGTCGACGAGCTCACCGGGCAGCAGGTCGGTGTCGGCGTGGTCGACGACGGTGACCTTGCGGAGCATCTGACGGACGATGACCTCGATGTGCTTGTCGTGGATCGGCACGCCCTGCGAGCGGTAGACGTCCTGGACGCCACCCACGAGGTGCTGCTGCACCGCACGGACGCCCTTGACGCGCAGGACCTCTTTCGGGTCCACCGCACCGGCGATGATCTGCTCACCGAGCTCGACGTGCTGACCGTCCTCGACGAGGAGGGTCGAACGCTTGAGCACGGGGTAGATCACTTCTTCGTCGCCGTTGTCGGGCTGCAGGATGACGCGGCGAGCCTTGTCGGTGTCCTCGATCGTGATGCGACCGGCCGAGTCGGCGATCGGGGACGCACCCTTGGGGGTACGCGCCTCGAACAGCTCGGTCACGCGGGGCAGACCCTGCGTGATGTCGTCGGCCGAGGCCGAACCACCGGTGTGGAAGGTACGCATGGTCAGCTGCGTGCCGGGCTCACCGATCGACTGGGCCGCGATGATGCCGACGGCCTCACCGATGTCGACCAGGTTGCCGGTGGCCAGCGAGCGGCCGTAGCACTGGGCGCAGACACCGACGGCGGCCTCGCAGGTGAGGACGGAGCGGACCTTGATGGTCTCGACACCGGCCGCCACGAGCTCGTCGATCAGGACGTCTCCGACGTCGGCGCCGGCCTCGGCCAGCACCGTGCCCTTCGCGTCCACCGCGGCAGCCGCGAGCGACCGTGCGAACACGGTGTTCTCGACGGTCGCGTCGCGCACCATGACGCCGTTGGCGTCGGGTGCGGCGATCGGCATCTCGAGGCCACGCGAGGTGCCGCAGTCGTCCTCACGGATGATGACGTCCTGCGACACGTCGACGAGACGACGGGTCAGGTACCCCGAGTCGGCCGTACGGAGGGCCGTGTCGGCCAGACCCTTGCGGGCACCGTGCGTCGCGATGAAGTACTCGGCCACCGACAGACCCTCACGGTACGAGGAGATGATCGGGCGGGGGATGATGTCACCCTTCGGGTTGTTCACCAGGCCTCGCATGCCGGCGATGTTGCGCACCTGCAGCCAGTTACCACGAGCACCCGACGTCACCATGCGGTTGATGGTGTTGTCGATCGGGAAGTTCGCGCGCATCTCGGCGGCGACCTCGTTCGTGGCCTCCGTCCAGATCTTGATCAGGTCGGCGCGACGCTCGGCGTCCGAGATCAAGCCCTTGTCGAACTCGGACTGCACGGCGGCGGCCTGCTTCTCGTAACCCGCGACGATCTCGGGCTTGCGCGGAGGCGTGAGCACGTCGGACAGCGCGACGGTGACACCCGAACGCGAGGCCCAGTAGAAGCCCGCGTCCTTGATGTTGTCGAGTGCCGCCGCGACGGCGACCTTCGGGTAGCGCTCGGCGAGGTCGTTGACGATCGTCGAGAGCATGCCCTTGTCGGTCACCTGCTGGACGAACGGGTAGTCCGCCGGCAGGTTCTCGTTGAAGAGCGCGCGACCGAGGGTCGTCTCGAGCAGGATGTCCTGCCCGACCTCGTAGCCCTCGGGAGCCTCGCCCTCGGCGAAGTGCACGCCGTTCATGCGGATCTTGACCATCGCGTTGAGGTCGAGCGTGCCCTGGTCCTTCGCGAGGATCGCCTCGGCGACCGACGAGAAGGCTCGGCCTTCACCCTCGGCACCCTCGGTGACCGTCGTGAGGTAGTGCAGACCGATGATCATGTCCTGTGCGGGCAGGGTCACCGGACGGCCGTCGGACGGCTTCAGGATGTTGTTCGACGCGAGCATCAGGATGCGCGCCTCGGCCTGGGCCTCGACGGACAGCGGCAGGTGCACGGCCATCTGGTCACCGTCGAAGTCGGCGTTGAACGCCGCGCAGACGAGCGGGTGCAGCTGGATGGCCTTGCCCTCGACCAGCTGGGGCTCGAACGCCTGGATGCCGAGACGGTGCAGCGTGGGCGCACGGTTCAGCAGCACGGGGCGCTCGCGGATGATCTCTTCGAGGACGTCCCAGACCTGCGGGCGCGAACGCTCGACCATGCGCTTGGCCGACTTGATGTTCTGAGCGTGGCTCAGGTCGATCAGGCGCTTGATGACGAACGGCTTGAACAGCTCGAGGGCCATCTGCTTGGGCAGACCGCACTGGTGCAGCTTCAGCGTCGGGCCGACGATGATGACCGAACGACCCGAGTAGTCGACGCGCTTGCCGAGCAGGTTCTGGCGGAAGCGACCCTGCTTTCCCTTGAGCATGTCGCTCAGGGACTTCAGGGCGCGGTTGCCGGTACCCGTGACGGGACGACCGCGACGACCGTTGTCGAACAGGGCGTCGACGGCCTCTTGCAGCATGCGCTTCTCGTTGTTCACGATGATCTCGGGAGCACCGAGGTCGAGCAGGCGACGGAGGCGGTTGTTGCGGTTGATCACGCGACGGTAGAGGTCGTTCAGGTCGCTGGTCGCGAAGCGGCCACCGTCCAATTGCACCATCGGGCGCAGCTCGGGCGGGATGACCGGGACGACGTCGAGGACCATGGCGGCCGGCGAGTTGCCGGTGGCCAGGAACGAGCTCACGACGCGCAGGCGCTTGATGGCGCGGATCTTCTTCTGACCCTTGCCCTCGGAGATCTGCAGGTGGAGGTTCTCGGCCTCGGTGGTGAGGTCGAAGCCCTCGAGGCGCTTCTTGATCGCCTCGGCGCCCATGTGGGCCTCGAAGTAGATGCCGAAGCGGTCCTGCAGCTCGTGGAAGACGGCGTCCTCGGGCTTGAGGTCGCCGACCTTGAGGTTGCGGAAGTCCTCCCAGACGCGCTCGAGGCGGTTGATGTCCTCGTCGAACGACTTGCGCGTCTGCGACATCTCTTTCTCGGCGCCGTCCTTCGCACGACGCTTCTGGTCGCTCTTCGCGCCTTCTTCCTCGAGGACGGCCAGGTCGTCCTCGAGCTTCTGGAGGCGGTCGGCGATGCGCGTGTCGCGCTGCGACTCGAGCTGCTTGATCTCGAGGCGGAGCTCGTTCTCGAGCCCGGGCATGTCGGCGTGACGGCCCTCTTCGTCGATCGAGATGACCATGTAGGCCGCGAAGTAGATGACCTTCTCGAGGTCCTTCGGTGCCATGTCGAGCAGGTAGCCCAAGCGCGAGGGGACGCCCTTGAAGTACCAGATGTGCGTGACGGGAGCGGCGAGCTCGATGTGGCCCATGCGCTCACGACGCACGGACGACTTCGTGACCTCGACGCCGCAGCGCTCGCAGACGATGCCCTTGAAGCGGACGCGCTTGTACTTGCCGCACGCGCACTCCCAGTCACGCGACGGCCCGAAGATCTGCTCTCCGAAGAGGCCGTCCTTCTCGGGCTTCAGCGTGCGGTAGTTGATGGTCTCCGGCTTCTTGACCTCACCGTGCGACCAGGCGCGGATGTTCTCGGCAGTGGCGAGGCCGATCCGCAGCTCATCGAAAGTTGTTGCTTCGATCAAAATTTAATCCCTTGTCAGATGTATCGACGTGTCGTTGTGGGAAGGGGGCTTAGATCTCGTCGACGTTCGACGATTCGAAGCGGGAGGAGATGTTGATGCCGAGCTCTTCGGCGGCACGGAAGACCTCGTCGTCCGTGTCGCGCAGGCTGACCGTCTGGCCGTCGGCCGAGAGGACCTCGACGTTCAGGCAGAGCGACTGCATCTCTTTGATGAGGACCTTGAAGCTCTCGGGGATGCCGGGCTCCTGGATGTTCTCGCCCTTGACGATGGCTTCGTACACCTTCACGCGGCCGAGGATGTCGTCCGACTTGATGGTCAGGAGCTCTTGCAGCGCGTACGCGGCGCCGTAGGCCTCGAGGGCCCAGACCTCCATCTCACCGAAGCGCTGGCCACCGAACTGTGCCTTACCACCCAGCGGCTGCTGCGTGATCATCGAGTACGGGCCCGTCGAACGCGCGTGGATCTTGTCGTCGACGAGGTGGTGCAGCTTCAGGATGTACATGTAACCGACCGAGATCGGGTTCGGGAACGGCTCACCCGAGCGACCGTCGAACAGGCGCGCCTTGCCGGACGAACCGATCAGACGCTCACCGTCGCGGGTCGGCAGGGTCGAGTCGAGCAGACCCTCGATCTCGCGCTCGGCGGCACCGTCGAACACCGGGGTGGCGACCTTCGTGCCGGGAGCGGCGCTGAGCGCCTCTTCGGGCAGGTTCTTCGCCCACTCCTGGACGCCCTCGACGTTCCAGCCCTGCGCCGCGATCCACCCGAGGTGGATCTCGAGCACCTGGCCGAAGTTCATCCGACCGGGGACGCCGAGCGGGTTGAGGATGATGTCGACCGGCGTGCCGTCCGCGAGGAACGGCATGTCCTCGACGGGCAGGATCGTCGAGATGACGCCCTTGTTGCCGTGACGACCGGCGAGCTTGTCGCCCGCCGTGATCTTGCGCTTCTGGGCGATGAAGACGACGACGCGCTGGTTGACGCCCGAGCCGAGTTCGTCGTCGCCGTCTTGCGAGTCGAAGACCTTGACGCCGATGACCGTTCCCTGCTCGCCGTGGGGCACCTTCAGGGACGTGTCGCGGACCTCACGGCTCTTCTCGTTGAAGATCGCGCGCAGCAGGCGCTCTTCGGCGCTGAGCTCGGTCTCGCCCTTGGGCGTGACCTTGCCGACGAGGATGTCGCCGGGGCGCACCTCGGCACCGATGCGGATGATGCCGCGCTCGTCGAGGTCGGCCAGCAGGTCGGGGCTGACGTTGGGGAGATCACGGGTGATCTCCTCCTTGCCGAGCTTCGTGTCGCGGGCGTCGACTTCGTACTCTTCGATGTGGATCGACGAGAGCGTGTCGTCCTTGATGAGGTTCTGCGACAGGATCATCGCGTCCTCGTAGTTGTAGCCCTCCCAGGGCATGAACGCGACGAGCAGGTTCTTGCCGAGCGCGAGCTCGCCGTTCTCGGTCGCGGGACCGTCGGCGATGACCTCGCCGACCTCGACGCGCTGGCCGGCGTCGACGATCACGCGGTGGTTGTAGCTGGCGCCCTGGTTCGAGCGGTCGAACTTGCGCAGGTAGTAGTCCTGCGTGCCGCCGTCGTCGAGCTGGACGGTGACGACGTCGGCCGACACCTCGGAGACCACGCCCGCGGCGTCGGCGGTGACGACGTCACCGGCGTCGATCGCGGTGTAGCCCTCCATGCCGGTGCCGACGAGGGGGCTCTCGCTGCGGACGAGCGGGACGGCCTGACGCTGCATGTTCGCACCCATGAGGGCGCGGTTCGCGTCGTCGTGCTCGAGGAACGGGATCAGCGACGTGGCCACCGACACCATCTGGCGCGGCGAGACGTCCATGTAGTCGACCTCGGCCTTGTCGACGAGCTCGACCTCGCCGCCCTTCTTGCGGACGAGCACCTTGTCGTCGACGAAGTCGAACTTGTCGTCGAGGGGCGCGTTCGCCTGGGCGACGACGTAGTCGTCCTCTTCGGAGGCGGTGAGGTAGTCGATCGTCGTGGTGACGTTGCCCTTCTCCACGCGACGGTAGGGCGTCTCGATGAAGCCGAACGAGTTGATGCGCGCGAAGGACGCGAGCGAGCCGATCAGGCCGATGTTCGGGCCTTCAGGGGTCTCGATCGGGCACATGCGGCCGTAGTGCGAGGGGTGGACGTCGCGGACCTCGACGCCGGCGCGCTCACGCGACAGACCGCCGGGGCCGAGCGCGCTCAGACGACGCTTGTGCGTCAGTCCCGAGAGCGGGTTGTTCTGGTCCATGAACTGCGAGAGCTGCGAGGTGCCGAAGAACTCCTTGATCGCGGCGACGACGGGGCGCACGTTGATCAGGGTCTGCGGCGTGATCGCCTCGATGTCCTGCGTGGTCATGCGCTCACGGACGACGCGCTCCATGCGCGACAGACCGGTGCGGACCTGGTTCTGGATCAGCTCGCCGACCGCGCGGATGCGACGGTTGCCGAAGTGGTCGATGTCGTCGACGTCGAGGCGCAGCTGGACGGGCTCGCCGTCGCGCGTGCCGTTCATCGACTTCTCTTCGGCGTGCAGCGACACGAGGTACTTGATCGTCGCGACGATGTCGTCGACGGTCAGGACCGAGTCGCCCAGGGGCGCGTCGATGCCGAGCTTGCGGTTGATCTTGTAGCGACCCACCTTGGCCAGGTCGTAGCGCTTGTGGTTGAAGTAGAAGTTGTCGAGGAGCGCACGCGCGGCCTCGGCAGCGACCTGCTCGCCCGGACGGAGCTTGCGGTAGATGTCCTTGAGCGCCTCTTCCTTGGTGAGGATGGCGTCCTTCTCGAGGGTGGCCTCGATCGAGGCGAAGCCCTTGAACTCCTCCATGATCTCTTCGCTCGTCAGGCCGAGGGCCTTGAGGAAGACGGTCACGCTCTGCTTGCGCTTGCGGTCGATGCGCACGCCGACCTGGTCGCGCTTGTCGATCTCGAACTCGAGCCAGGCACCACGGCTCGGGATGACGCGAGCCGAGTAGATGTCCTTGTCGCTGGTCTTGTCGGAGGCGCGCTCGAAGTAGACGCCCGGGCTGCGGACGAGCTGCGAGACGACGACACGCTCGGTGCCGTTGATGATGAACGTGCCACGCTCGGTCATGAGCGGGAAGTCGCCCATGAAGACCGTCTGGGTCTTGATCTCACCGGTGAGGTGGTTCATGAACTCGGCGTTCACGTAGAGCGGTGCGGCGTAGGTCTTGCCACGCTCTTTGCACTCGTCGATCGTGTACTTGGGCTCTTCGAGCTCGGGGGCCGTGAACGAGAGCTGCATGGTCTCGCCGAGGTCTTCGATCGGCGAGATCTCTTCGAAGATCTCTTCCAGGCCCGAGTGGAGGGCCAGGTCGGTGCGACCCTGCTCGGTCGCCTCGGCGAGGCGGTCCTTCCAGATGTCGTTGCCGACGAGCCAGTCGAAGCTCTCGGTCTGGAGTGCCAGCAGGTCGGGGACCGTCAGCGTGTCGGTGATCTTGGCGAACGAGAGCCGCGATGCGTTGCGACCGTTCTTGGGTGAGTTGGTGGATGCGTTGTTCGCAGCAGCCAAGGAAGTAACCTCCGTGGACCCCGTCGGGTCATCACTGTCGGACAGTATGTGGTGAGTGAGTGAACGGCCCTACCCGGCGGACACCATCCACCCCGCCGTCATATTCGGGGGTGGGTGTCTCGAGACGTTGTCGACCGCAATATGACGACAGGACGCACGGGGAGCGCAAAGGTCCATACTAGGTCGCCCCGGACACGCCTGGCAAGCCCTGTCGTTGACCTTTCGCCCGAGCTTCGGTATAACCCGGGCGCATGCACAGGCATTCCACGGGATCGAGGGCCGCGCGCGCCTCCTCGTCCCCGGGATGGGAGGCTTGGGGCATGGCCGCACAGCACGACGACCCGCCCGTCGAGATCTCGATCGGGGCGGGTCTCGCCCGCGTGGACGAGGACCGGCACCGCCCCGGTTCGTACACCCTCGTCGTCGACGGCACACCCCAGTCGCACGTCGACCTCGACGACCCGACGCACCTGGCCTTCGAGTACGTCCGGCGCATCGGGCACGCCGTCGACCTGCTGCCCGGGGGGCCGGTCACCGCACTGCACCTCGGCGCCGGCGCCCTGACCCTGCCCCGCTACGTCGAGGCCACCCGACCGGGTTCGCGCCAGCAGGTGATCGAGCTCGAGGCCGACCTCGTGGCCCTGGTGCGCGAGACCCTGCCGCTGCCGCGGGGGGCCTCGATCCGGGTGCGCTACGGCGACGCCCGCGAGGTCATGGTGAAGCTGCCCGCCGGGCTGCGCGGCACGGTCGACCTGCTGATCGTCGACGTGTTCGGCGGTTCGCAGATCCCCGCCCACGTCACGTCGCTCGAGTTCTACACGGCGGCGGCCGAGTTCCTGTCGCCGACCGGCATGCTGATCGTCAACTCGGCCGACGGCGCGGGGCTGGCCTTCGCCCGCGGCCAGGCGTCGACCCTCGCGACCGTGTTCGAGCACGTCGTCGCCGTGGCCGACCCCGCGACGCTCAAGGGCCGTCGCTTCGGCAACGTCGTGCTGATCGGTTCGCCGTCGCCGCTGCCCACCGACCGCATGCCCCGGCTCTACTCGTCGGACCCGCTGCCGGCCAAGGTCGTCCACGGCCGTGAGCTGCGCGACTTCGTCGCCGGGGCGCCCGTCGTCACCGACGCGACGGCCGTGCCCTCGCCCGAGCCGTCACGGAGCGTGTTCGGGGCGCGCTGACGACGCCCCGGTCGAGCCAGTGGGCCGCCCCCGTGGCGCCCACGACGGCGGCCGAGGCGAGGGGCGCGACAGGTGAGAAGAACACGAGCCACAGTGCCGCGACTACTCAGAACCGTCAGAGGCTGCGGTTCTCTCCGGCAACCCGCCACGATGTGGACACGACGCCAGGCGAAAAGGTGGCGCTGTGTCCATCTCGTGGCGGCGTGAGGGCACGGCGGCGGGGCGGCACGAGCGCGCCGCGGCACAAGGCCAGAGCGGCCCGGGCCAGGTGCGGAGGGGGCCGGGCGGCGGGACTACTGGTCGGCGCGAGGTGCGGGGGCGCCGAGGGCGGCACGCAGGCGGGCCTCGGCGTCGTCGGGGGCCTTCGACGCCTCGACGTTGGCCTCAGTCACGGCCTTGATGACCTCTTCGCGCTGGATCTTGACCCCGCGCGGTGCGTCGATCCCGATGCGCACGCCGTCGCCACGGGAGTCGAGCACCGTGATGACGATGTCGTCGCCGATCACGATGCGTTCTCCGACCTTGCGTGTCAGCACCAGCATCGGACCAGCTTACCGAGCGCGGGGCGCACCGGCCACGACGACAGGCAGGAGGCGCGGGTCGGCGATCGCGGGACGACACCGGCCCCGAGGCGCGGCCGCGGGAGGACGACCACCGGAGGAGGCGCGACTCAGCGGGTCGCGCCTCCTTCGCGCCAGCCCACCGGCACGCCGAGCAGGTGCACCGTGCCCGGGGTCGCCGTGTCGTCCTCGCCGACCACGGCGGCCGCGACCACGGGCGCGACCGCCCGGACGGCCTCGACCCAGCGGGCCGTGTCGTCGTGCTTGCGCCCGACGTCGACCGCGACCCAGACCTGGTCGGCGGCGATCGCCTCGAGGGCGGCGGGTGCGGCCGCGTCCCAGGCGAGGGCCGTCACGACGGCCGAGTTCTCGTGCACGCCGGTGGCCCGGGCCAGGATGCCGCTCCGGCGATCCGACACGTCGACCGAGCGCAGCCCGAAGGTCGACGCCATCTGGGCGGCCACGCGGAAGGCGTCGCCGGGGCGGCCGACGACCACGACGAGGTCGCCTGCCCCGCGCGACACGTCGGGGGCGGGCGGCACGCCCGGGGAGGCCACGGCCCGGGCCTGCGCGGCGAGGGCGTCGGCAGCGGCCGCGAGCGACGCCGCCGTCCGACGGGGAGCGGCCCCGTGCGGCGCGTCGGGGTCGGCGGCGTCACCGTCGGCGACGGCGGTGGGGCCCGGGCCCGTCGCCACGACACCGGCTCCGAGGCCGGCGGCGGCACCGGCGGCGGGAGCGATGCCGTTGAAGGTGAGGTCGTCCATGATCGAGGCGAACGCGTCGGTGCGCGTCGAGACGTCGGCCGGGGACGCGACCGGCACCGCGCCTCCTGCGCTCGACGGCGAGGCCGAGGCCCCGCCGGGACCCGTCGCGGCGGCCGCCGCGGCACGAGCGGCCCGACGCGGGCTCACGGGCACGGCCGAACCGGTCAGCACGTCGTCGAAGCCGTCGCGCGCGGGCGTCGCCGCCGTGGCGGCGGCGTCCCCCGCGGCCAGCGATGCCGACCACGCGGCCCGGGCTGCCGGAGCCCCCGCCTGCAGGGCGTCCTCGGCCTCGTCGGCCGACGCCAGCAACGCCGCGATGCCCGCACGCTCGGCCGGCACCGGCGTCGTGATGCGCACCCGGGCGACGGGCAGGTCGATCGCGGGGTCGGGCACCTCGACGGTGACCTCGTAGTGCTTGCGGGCGAAGAAGCCGCCGACTCCCCCGACGGTCACCTTCTGTGCCGCGACGATGCGCGCCGAGGCACCGTGGGTCGCCCGCACCTCGCGGCGCAGCCCGTCGAGCGTCTCGCCGGTCATGACGATCGTGGTCGGCATCTCAGGCCACGATCGAGTCGGTCGCGCGGACGACGCCGACGGTCTCGATGGTCGAGCCGGCGGCGGTGGCCTCCTGGTACGACAGCACCGGCAGGCCGTTCTGCTGCGCCGACACGAGTCGGTGGATGGCCGGTCGCAACGCCGGGGCGCAGACCAGCACCGCGCTGAGACCCTGCGCCTCGACCGACTGCACGGCCTCGCGCAGCGACCCGAGCACCTGCTCGACCCGGTGCCCGTCGAGCAGGATCTGCGTCCCCTGGTCGCTCGGTCGCAGCCCCTCGAGCATCGACTGCTCGAGGGTCGGGTCGATCATGATGACCCGCAGCACGCGGCCGTCGAGGTACTGCGCCGTGAGCGCGGGGCCCAGGGAGGCGCGGGCCGCCTCGACGAGTCCCTCCGGGTCGGTCGACACCTTCGCCCGCAGCGTCAGCCCCTCGCAGATGCGCGCGAGGTCGTTGATCGGGATGCGCTCCGACAGCAGGCCCTGGAGGACGCGCTGTAGCTCGGCGAGCGACAGCATGTTCGGCACGAGGTCGTCGACGGCCGGGGCGTTGACCTGCTTGACGCCCTCGGTCAGCACGCGGACGTCCTCGCGGGTGAGCAGTCGGGCGGCGTTGTCGGCGATGATCGACGACAGGTGCGTCACGAGCACCGAGACGCGGTCGATCACCGTGGCGCCGGTCATCTCGGCGCTGTGGCGCATCTCGGCGGGCACCCACTTGCCGGCGAGGCCGAAGACCGGCTCGACCGTGGCGGTGCCGGGCAGGCCGTCGAGCGCGTCGCCGAGGGCCAGCACGGAGCGGGCCGGTGCCTGTCCGCGACCGGCCTCGACGCCCGCGATGCGGATCGAGTAGGTGGCCGGCGGCAGGTCGACGCTGTCCCGTGTGCGGACGGGCGGCACGACGATGCCGAGGTCGACCGCGATCTTGCGACGCAGGGCCTTGACCCGGCCGAGCAGGTCGTCCGACGCTCCCCCGACCATGTCGACGAGGTCGGGCGCGAGCAGGATCTCGAGCGCGTGCACCCGCATCTGCTCGAGCAGGTCGTCGGTCGTGTCGGTGGGGGCGACGACCGCCGCCTGCTGCTCCGCGAGGGCCGCGCGCGCCTCCTCGGCCTTGGCGGCCACGCCGAGCCGGTAGGCGACGAGCAGCAGCGCCCCACCGATCAGCAGGAACGCGACGATCGGCATGCCGGGGATGAAGCCCATGCCGATGGCGGCGGTCCCGGCCACGGCGAGCGCGATGCGCGACTGGCCGAGTTGCGACGCGGCCTGCGCGCCCATCTCGGTGTCGGCGCCCGAGCGGGTGACGATCATGCCGGTCGAGACGGCCATCAGCAGGGCGGGGATCTGCGTGGTCAGGCCGTCGCCGATGGTGAGCAGTCCGTAGTGCGAGAGGGCGTCGCCGATGGCCATGCCGTTCTGCAGCGCGCCGATCGCGATGCCGCCCACCAGGTTGATGATGATGATGATGATGCCGGCGATCGCGTCACCCTTGACGAACTTCGACGCACCGTCCATGGCGCCGTAGAAGTCGGCCTCGGCGCTGACGTCGGCGCGACGCTGCTTGGCGACCTCGTCGGTGATGAGGCCCGCGTTGAGGTCGGCGTCGATGGCCATCTGCTTGCCCGGCATGGCGTCGAGGGTGAACCGGGCGCCCACCTCGGCGACGCGCTCGGCACCCTTGGTCACGACCACGAACTGGATCACGACGAGGATCAGGAAGATCACCGAGCCGATGATGATCGAGCCGCTCACGGCGACGTGCCCGAACGCGGCGATGACGTCGCCGGCGAAGCCGTCGCCGAGCACGAGGCGCGTCGAGGCCACGTTGAGCCCGAGGCGGAAGAGCGTCGCCACGAGCAGCAGCGACGGGAAGACCGAGAAGTCGAGCGGCTTCTTGACGAACAGCGTCGTCAGCAGGATCACCAGCGCCAACAGGATGTTGAGGATGATCAGCACGTCGAGCATCGGCGCGGGCACCGGCACGACGAGCAGCAGCACGATGCCGACGATGCCGACCGGGACGGCGAGCTTGGGCAGGGTGGACTTCATCGGGTGCCTCCAGGGGTGGCGGGGCGGACGGAGCGGGAGAGCGCAGGAGGCGCGGTGCGGGACGGTGCGGAGGTCGCGCCGGTCGCGCCCGTCGCGCCGGTCGTGCCGGTCGCGGCCTCGCGGGCGATGCGGAGGCGGCGGGGCACGGCGTCGGCCTCGAGCGACTCGGGAGCCAGGACGCCGGCCACCTCGTCGGCCGTGGTGACGCGGGGCGGCGTGTGCGTGCCCTTCAGCGTGCCGCGGGCCTTGAGCGCCATGACGAAGGTGAGCACCCGGGCGACCGGCGTGTAGAGGTCGACGGGGATCTCCTCGCCCAGGCCGCAGGCGGCGTGGAGGGCTCGGGTCAGCGGGACGTCGACGACGAGCGGGACGCCGTCGGCGGTGGCCTGCTCGCGGATGCGGGCGGCGACCGTGCCGGCGCCCTTCGCGACGACGCGCGGAGCCGACTTGCCGGGTTCGTACTTGACCGCCACGGCGTAGTCGGTCGGGTTCACCATGACGACGTCGGCGTCGGCGATGGCCCCGATCATGCGGTTGCGGCTCATCGCGAGCTGACGGGAACGCCGCTGCGACTTGACCAGGGGGTCGCCGTCGCTCGACTTGTTCTCGTCCTTGACCTCTTTCTTGGTCATGCGGGTCTTCTTGCGGTTGCGGCGCATGACGACGAACACGTCGGCGAAGGCGAGCAGCAGGCCGGCCGCGATCGCGGCCTTGATCAGGATGCCGGTGCCGGCCTTGGCCTCCTCGAGCACGGCCGAGACGCTGAGGCCGCCGCCGCTCATGAGCACGGGCATCAGGCCCTGGATCGCGAACCAGAGCACGAGGCCGACGACGGTCGTCTTGATCAACGCCTTCGCGCCGTTCCAGAGCGCCTGCGTGCCGAAGGTGTTCTTGAGGCCGTTGAGCAGGTTGAACTGCTCGTAGTTGCCGGTCATGCGCTTGATGTGCACGCCGCCCTGCACGATCGCGGTCGCGAGGACGGCCACGCCGACGACGGCCAGCATGGGCCCGATCGTGGCCCCCATCGAACCCGCGCCCTGCATCAGCTCGGTGACCACGGTCGCCGAGTCGGGGTGCGTGATGGCCTGGCGGATCGAGAACATCTGGTCGACGCCCGCCGAGGAGGCGCGCTCGATGGTCGAGGGGATCATCACGGCGGCGGCGCCGACGCCCACCCAGGCGCTGAGGTCCTGCGACCGGGACAGCTGGCCCTTCGAGTGGACCTCTTTCATCCGCTTCTCGGTCGCGGCCTCGGAGCGCTCGCCGGAGTCGTCCGCCATGTCAGCCCACCCCCAGCAGCATGTCGGCGGCGTCGCCGGTCAACGAGGCCACGACGCCGGGCAGGGCGAGGAAGACGCCGCCGGCCAGCATGACCGTCATGAGGATCTTGAGCGGGAAGCCCATCGCGTAGGCGTTGAGGGCCGGCGCGACGCGGGAGAGCAGCCCGAGGCCGACGTCGGCGAGGAACAGCACGACGCAGAGCGGCCCGGCGATCTGGATGGTCGAGAGGAAGAGCTGGCTGACGCCGGTCGTCAGCAGCTCGACCGGACGGGAGAGGTCCATGCCGAGCCCGAGCGGCACGGCGTCGAACGACCGCGTGAGGCCGCCGATGATCAGCTGGTACCCCCCGGTCGCGAACATCAGGGCGAGCGCGGTCATCTGGAACAACCGGGTGAACTGCGCGCCGTTGACCATCGACTGCGGGTCGAACGCCTGGGCGAGCGTGAAGCCGCCGAAGAGGTCGATCAGGCTGCCGGCCGCCTGCACCGCGGCGAAGGCGACGAACACCAGGAAGCCCAGCACGGCGCCGACGACGAGCTCGAGCACGAGGGCCATGACGAACGGTCCCGTCTCGAGGGACACGTAGCCGGGGGCGACGCGGGGCGCGACGGCGAGCGCGAGCCCGATGCCGAGCATGGCCTTCACCCTCGCCGGGAAGGCCCGGTACGAGAACGGAGGCGCGATCACGAGGAACGCGGTCATGCGCACGGCGGCGAGGAGGGTGGCCTCGAGCCAGCTGAGGTCGAACGACACGGTGCGTCCCTACCCGCCGCTGAGCAGCTGGGGGATGCGGTCGAACACCATGGTCGTGAACGACACCATCTCGCTGATCATCCAGTGGCCGGTGACGATGAGCGCGATGCCGACGGCGACGGCCTTCGGCACGAACGCGAGGGTGACCTCCTGGATCTGCGTGATCGACTGCAGCAGCGAGATCGCGAAACCGACGACGAGCGAGGTGATCAGCACGGGTGCGGCGAGCTTGCCCGTGATGATCAGGGCCTGCATCGAGAGGTCGAGGACGGCGTTGGAATCCATCAGGCACCCACCTGGTAACTCTCGATGAGGCTCTTGATGATGAGGCCCCAGCCGTCGACGAGGACGAACAGCAGGATCTTGAACGGCAGCGAGATCATCACCGGCGGCAGCATCATCATGCCCATCGACATGAGCGCGGCGCTGACGACGAGGTCGATGACGAGGAAGGGGATGAAGATCACGAAGCCGATGATGAACGCGGCGCGCAGCTCGCTGATCATGAAGGACGGGATGAGCGTCAGCATGGGCACGTCGGCCTGGCTGTCGGGGTTCGGCTGGTTCGCCGACCGGGTCATCAGCGCGAGGTCCTCTTCGCGGGTGTGGGCGAGCATGAACTCCCGCAACGGCGCGATGCCGGCGTCGATCGCGCCCTGCAGGTCGAGGCGGCCGTCGAGGTAGGGCTGCACGGCGTCCGTGTTGATGTGGGTCAGGATCGGAGCCATGATGAACAGGCTCAGGAACAGGGCCAGCCCTGCGAGCACCTGGTTCGGCGGGATCGACGGCAGCGCGAGCGCGTTCCGCGTCATCGCGAGCACCACGAAGATCTTGGTGAACGACGTCATCATCAGCAGCAGCGCGGGCGCCACGCTCAGCAGCGTGATGCCGATCAGGGTGACGACGGCCTGGCTGGGCGCACCGTCGGGGCCGTTGATGTCGATGCTCAGGCCGCCCGAGCCGGTGCCGTCCGACGTGGTCTGGTCGGTGTCGGTGAAGTCGGTGGGGGTCGTGCCGGTGGTGGCCTCGGTGCCGTCCGTGGCCGGGGCGGTGGGAGCGGTGGGGGCCGTCGGCGAGACGGGGGCCGCGTTCGCCTGCTGACCGATCAACATGACGAGGGCGGACGCCACGACGAGCGCGAGCAGTGTGACGACGATGGCCCGGGCGAAGCGCGTGTCGGCGAAGCGCGCGGGTGCGGCCACCAGGGAGCGGCCGAGGGGGGCCCCGTGCAGGCCGTCCCGCAGCGTCGGGCGGACGAGGCGACGCAGGGCGGACGCGAAGGAGGGGCGGGTCGGGGACGCGGACGACCGGCGGCCGGTCATCCGGCTCGTCCGCTGCGCAGGGCCGCGGCCGCCTGACGCCAGGTGTCGGGTGCGAGGATCGAGCCCTCGATCGACTTGGCGGTGCGACCGCGACGACGAGCGTCGAGGTCACGAGGACGCGAGACGGCGGCACGGCGGGCGGCACCGCGAGGGCGCAGCAGCTCGACGGGGGTCGTGTCGACGGGGGTCGCGTCGGCCGGGCGGGCGGGCAGCTCGTCGCGGGCCGCGGCGCCTTCGGCGGACAGGACGGACGCGAACGCGACGGGGGCGATCGACGTGACCCGCGCCTCCTGCGTGACGGACTCGGTCGCGGACTCCTCGGGCTCGGGGACCAGCGTCAGGGCGCCGGCGTCGACGGGACGGTCGGCGGCCGCGAGGACGGTCACGGACGACTCGGTCACGCCGAGCACGAGACGCTCGCCCTCGACGTCGACCACCACGACGCTGGCCTTCGCGCCGACGCCCTGACGGGCGACGACCGAGACCTGCGACGTGGCGCGGGAGCCCGCACGACCGCCCTTCACCAGGCGCTTCTGCAGCACCCAGAGCAGGGCGAGGACGACGCCCAACGAGAGGACGACCCGCAGGCCGACGACGACGGTGTCCACGATCAGGCGATGCCGTCGGCGACGTCGAGGATCTTGGTGATGCGGACGGCGTAGTCCTGGTCGACCACGACGACCTCGCCGTGCGCGATCAGGCGACCGTTGAGCAGCACGTCCGCGGGGGCGCCGGCCGAGCGGTCGAGTTCGATGACGGCACCGGGCTCGAGGCCCAGGACGTCGCGGACCGACATGCGGGTGCGGCCGATCTCGACCGTCAGGGCCATCTCGACGTTGTTGATGCGACCGAGGTTGCCGGTCGACACCGCGCCCACGGTCGGCGCCACGGGCGACGAGCCGCCGATCGTGCCGGTCTCGCGGAGGCGCAGGGCGAACCAGCCGGCGGGCTGACCCGCGGCCGTCAGCTCGAAGACGACCGTCTCGGGGTCGGTCAGGAGCGCGTCGGCCGACTCGCGACGGCTCTCGCCGAGCACGCCGGTGCCGAGCACGCCCGTCGCGGCCTCGAGCGCGGGACGCAGGACGTCCGAGACCGAGACCATCGGGTTGTCGGTGCCCGCCGCGGCGGCGAGCTGGTCCATGTCGGCCAGCAGGACCGCGGTGTCGGCCGAGACCGACCCGACGAACGACGTGACCACGACGGACGGACCCGCGAGGCGGAGGCCGTGCGCGGAGGCCGGGTCGACGGCCACGGCACGCAGGGGCGTGGGCGTCGGCAGCTGGGCGACCAGCGCCTCGACCGCCGCGGTGTGCAGGGTGATGGTCGTGCCGGTCATGAGGTTCCTTCTTCGGTGCCGGTCAGGGAGGTGGAGACGACGATGCCGGCCAGGCGGGAGCCGGCGGCTCCGACGGCGGCACGGCCGACGGGCTGGCCGTCGACGCTGATCTCGAGCGGGCGGTGCTGCGGGTGGGGAAGCGGCAGCAGGTCGCCGACGGCCAGCCCGAGCACGACGCTCGGCAGCACCGCGGCGGGGGCGAAGGTCAGCGAGACGCCGACCGGCACCGAGGCCAGCTGGGCGCCGAGCAGGTCGCGGGCGTCGGCGGCGTCGATCGTCGGGTTGGACTCGCCCAGCTGCGACAGCAGGACGTCGGCGGGGATCGCGACCGTGCCGGGCGCGACGCGCTCGCCGACGCGGATCTCGAACGAGGCGACGATCATCAGGTCGGACTTCTGGGCGGCCTGGGCGAACTGCGAGTTGTACTGGAACCCGCCGACGCTGATCGGGTCGGCGAGCATGGTGCCGAACGAGTAGCGGAGGTCGTCGAGGGCGTCGTCCATCAGGCGGCGCACGAGGGCCTGCTCGATGGGCGTGAAGGTGCGCTCGGGCAGCGTGGCGGGCTTGACGGCGCCGAGCATGTGGCTGACCCAGGTGAGCGCGGCGGACGACGGGAACTGGATGACGGCCTTCGCCGAGACGCCCTCGAGGGTGCAGAGCACCATGGCGGTGGTCGGCGGCAGGGACGAGGCGTACTCGTCGTAGGTGAGCATCTGCACCTGGTCGCAGGTCACCTGCGAGAGCACCCGGACCTTGGCGGTGAGCTGGGTGCCCCACTGCCGCGCGAAGGTGTCGAAGGCGAGCTCGAGGACGCGCGAGTGCTCACGGGCGAGGGTCGTCGGACGGCGGAAGTCGTAGACCTCGACGGTCTTCTGCGGGCGCGTCGACGAGCCGACCGTCGAGGTCGGTGCGCTGCTGCCCGTCGGGGCGTCGAGGAGTGTCACGGACGGAGCTATCGGCCCGCCCCACCTGGGCGTTAGCCCAGGATCGGTCGTACCCCCCGGACTGGGTTGCCGTCGTCGTGCTGCGTCGCGGGGTCGCGCTCCCGGGCCGGTGGGGCCCGTCGGGGGTCAGTGGCCCGAGGACTCCTCCTTCTTCTCCGTCTTCTTCTCGGTCTTCGTCTCGGCCGCGGCGTCCGCCGTCGACGCGTCACCCGACTCGGCCGTGGTCGAGGTGTCGGCCGCCTGCTGGACGGTGGGGTTGCGACCGTCGGTCACCGCGCCTCCCGCGGCGGCGGCGGCCTGCTCGAGCTGCGGCAGCAGCGCGCTCACCGTGTCGGACTGGTTCGACAGGACGACGATGTCGACGCGGCGGTTCGACGCGAGGTCGGCGTCGGTCGTGCCGGTGCTGAGCGGACGCGACGAGCCGAAGCCGACCGACTGGATGTGGTCGGCACCCATGCCGCCCCGCTCGACGAGGTCGCGCAGCACCTGGGTGGCGCGGGCGGAGGAGAGCTCCCAGTTGGTCGCGAAGGGCGCGGTCGAGCTGCGCTGGTCGGCGTGGCCCTCGACCGAGACGTCGTGACCCGAGGTCTTCAGCACCGGCCCGATGGCGTTCATGACGTTCACGGCCGTGCCGCTGAGGTCGGCGCTGTTCGTGCCGAAGAAGGTCTCGGAGCCGATCAGGCGGACGGTCAGACCCCGGGCGTCGACGGCGAACTCGACGTCGGCGCTGAGCCCCGAGCCCTCGAGGTTCGCGGCGATCGCGGCCTTGATGGCGGTGAGGTCCTCCAGTTCGCCCTGGGCCGCGACCGTGGCGGCGGCGGCCTGCTCGGCGGTCTGGGCCTCCCCCGAGGCGGCGGCCTTGCTCAGGTCGGTCTCGTCGCCCGACGAGTAGCCCTTCCCCTCTTTCGTCACGTCGGCGGCGTTCACGACGGTGCCCGAGGCCGTGTCGACCTTGCCCACGTCGGTCTGGCCGAAGCCGGTCGCGAGCGAGTTGCGCAGGGCGATGTACTTGTCCTGGTCGACGTTCGACATGGCGAACAGCACGATGAACATGCACATCAACACGGTGATCATGTCCATGTACGAGGCCATCCAGCGCTCGTCGGGGTGCTCGTCCTCGGCGTGCCCCTTCTTCTTGCGACCGCCGCGTGCCCCGCTCATGCGGCCAGCCCCTGGTCGTCGCCACCGGTCTTCGCGCCGGCCTTGGCCTTGGCGCCCTTGCCACCCTTGCCGCCCTTGCCGTCGCCGCCGTCGAGTGCGTGCGTCGGCACCATGGCCTTGAGGCGTTCGCCGAGGAGGCGCGGCTGGCTTCCGGCCTGGACCGCCAGCACCCCCTCCATCAGCAGCGTCATGCGCAGCTCGTCGAGGTCGGCCAGCTTCTTGAGGCGCGCACCGAGCGGCAGCCAGAGGAAGTTCGCCGTCAGCAGGCCCCACAGGGTCGCGACGAACGCCGCGGCGATCATGTGGCCGAGCTCGTCGGGCTCGGCGAGGTTCTCGAGCACGTGGGTGAGGCTGACGACCGTGCCCACGATGCCGACCGTCGGGGCGTACCCGCCGAGGCTCATGAAGAACTTGCTGGCCGTGCGGTCGGCGGCGAGACGGGACTCCATCTCGTCCTCGAGCAGGATGCGCAGCTCCTCGCCGTCGGTGCCGTCGGCGATGTTCTGCAGGGCGCCCTTCATGAACGGGTCGTCGAGCTTCTCGGCCTCCTGCTCGAGCGAGAGCAGGCCCTCGCTGCGGGCCTTCTCGGCGAGCGACACGACGCCGTCGATGACCGACTGCGGAGGGACGACCTTGCCGGTGAAGGCGCGGGAGATCTTCTTGAAGCTGAGGATCGCGTCCTTGATCGTCGTGCCGGCGATGCCGACGCCGATGGTGGCGCCGAAGACGAGGATGATCGGGGCGGGCAACAGCAGCCCGGCGATGCTGACGCCCTCGAGCTGGATCATGCCGAAGAGGGCACCCAGGGCGAGGACGATGCCGATGATCGTTGCGGGATCCACGGTCAGCGTCCCTGCGTGGTGTCGGCCGATGCGGCCGGCGCAGCCGGCACGGTCGGCGCGGTCGGCGCGTGGACGGCGGGAGCCTGCACGGCGGGACGGAACTCGGTGACGCGACCCGCGCCTCCTGCACCCGACGAGCCTCGGACGATGCCGAGCTGCGGACCGGTGGAGGTGCGGTTGCCGAGCGCCTGGGGCGTCGGCGCGGTGGCGGACGGCTCGTCGTAGGCGAGCGAGACGATGCGGGCCCGGTAACGGGCGATCATCTCGATGACCTCGGCCATCGGCTCGGTCACGACGTACTTGGCGCCGTCGACCATGATCAGGACCGTGTCGGGCGTCTCGTGGATGCGCTCGATGAGGTCAGGGTTGACAGCGAATCTGCTGTCGTTGAGTCGCGTGACGACGATCATCGGCCCGTCCTAGGTCTGTGTCTCCTGCCTCCGTCCGTGGGGGCAGGTGTCGCTGCTCGTCCTGAGCGGCTACGGGTGACTATCGGCCGGAGGTGGCGGGGCGTTAGGTGCGGGTCGCGGGCCGATCCGCCCATCTCAGGGGGCACAGGGTTCTCCACAGGCAGGTCGCGGTGGGCCGAACAGTCGGTATGGTGTGTGACATTGCTCATATCGACGAGGGGAAACCGCCGTGGCGCAGTACATGGACATCGATCTGGAGGCGCTGGCCACGTTGGCGCGCGACCTCCAGACCCTGCACACCGACCTGTCGTCGGGCAGCGCCGGCGCCTCCGGTGACGGCGTCGGCTCGCCACGCCTGCAACAGGCCGTCACGGCGTTCGCCGACGACTGGGCGATCGCGCGCGGGCGGATGCTCGAGTCGATCGCGGCGGTCGGCGCCATGGCCGAGGGCGCGGCGAAGACCTTCACGCAGGCCGAGGACGAGCTGGCTGCGGCGCTGACCCCGACCGACACGGCGGGTGCGGCATGAGCCGCCCGTGGGACTGGAGCCCGCTCGACCTGGCGTCCGACCCCGTGCCCGGTGATCCGACCGAGATCCGGTCGTCGGCCACCTCGGCGCGGGCCACGGGCACCTCGATCGAGACCCAGTCGAGGCGGCTGCGTCGATTGGCGAAGGCCGAGGGGTGGGACTCCGAGTCGGGCCGCACCTTCACGACGTCGGCGGAACCGCTCGCCGACGCGATCGACAAGGCGAAGCAGCGCTACCTCGACCTCGCCACGGCGCTGGACACCTACGCGGACGGCCTCGAAGAGCTCCAGCGCCAGGCGGACGCCGCGCGCCTCGACGCCGACGAGGCGAAGGAGGCGCGGCGCACGGCCGACAAGTACGTCGTCCCCGGCGAGACCGACCCGTTCGAGATCGACCGGCAAGAGGCCGCCCGGACGCGGGCCGTCGACCTCGCCGACACCGACCTCGCCGACGCGAAGGCGGTCATCACCCGCCTGGTCGGCACCGGGGGCGACACGGACGGCGAGTACGGCGCCCTCAACGACCAAGCGATCGCGGCCATCCGCCTGGCGGGTGACGACGAGCTGCGCGACACGTGGTGGGACGGGGTGAAGCAGGTGGTGCACGACGCCCGCGGGGTGCTGGGGGCGATCAAGGACCTGCTGAACGCGCTCGGGCCGGTGCTGGCCGTCTTGAGCTTCGTACCGATAATCGGCCCCTTCGCTCTGGGCATCGGAATAGCGGCTGCCGTGCTCCTCCTCGTCATCACCCTTGCTCAGGCCAGTGCGGGCGACGCAACCCCTGCGGACATCGGGACCGAACTCCTCGGCGTCGGCCTCTCGATCGTCGGCTTGGGGGCTGCCAAGGGAGCACTGGTGGCCACATCGGGGATGCGACGATCGATCATCGACTCGGTCAGCGCTCGCGCACTTGCCGGGGTTCCCACCAAGGCCGCAAAACAGGCCCGGCTCGCGGAGCGGCAAGCCGTTGCCGAGCGACTCGACGCGGTGGCGAGGAACCCCCTCGTCACCAGCCTCGACAATCTGCTCCTGGGTGGGGCCGCCGAGATGTTCGCGATGCGCCGCCTGGCCGCGGGTGGGCCGAAGGCACGCGAACTGTTTGCTCCCGGCGTCGTTTCAGCCCTCACGAACGGTTTGCTGGGTGCAGGTCAAAACGTCAAGTCGCTGGTGTCGGCCGGGCAGGACGCAGCCGACATCGCGGCGGGCACCTACTGGACCGAGAAGACGAAAATCCATGTGGGGTCGCTGTGACGTCCGCGGGGTATGCCTTCACGTTTCCGCACGGGTGGGGTCGCCTGAACCTCGCAATCGATCTCGACAGCGAGATCGAGCGATTCCTCGACGGGGTGACATCGCTGAGTCGCCAACGAGACGCGCGAAACACGGTTCTGGCCCGTCGGCGTGCAAAGAACACCTATCTGGCGATTTGTTCGCAGGCAAAGCAGGACGGCGTCCTCGACCTCTTCGTCTTCTCGTCGACCGCCGGGCCATCGATGGGCCCCATGTGCTTGTCCGTCGTGCCCGTGGTGACAAACGAAGCTCGCTCAGGCGTCTCGCTGAATGTCGAGGTCGCTCGTTCCCTCGCCGGGCCAACGAGCCTGGTCAGCACCATGAGCACCAGCCAGGGCGACGTCGCACGAGTCCTGGATCGATGGACGGAAAGCGCCGCACAGTGGGCCAGGACGGCTGAACTCGCGCTTGCACGCCGGGGAATCGCCAGCACGACAGACCTTTCATCCGAGCAACGCCAAGCGCTCGAGGAGCCCCTCGAAACGGCACGAGTTCATTACATCGTTGACGTTCCCGAGCGGCGTGACTGTGTCCTCCTCATGACCTTCATCGCGACGGGTGGAGTCTTTCTCTCGCCGCAACTCGCCCACGCCGATGACATCGTGCGTGCTTTCCGCTGGACAATGCCGGCCAGAACCCGACCTTCGTCGACCTCAGCTGAAAGTAAGGCCGGCTCGTGAGCCGGGCGATGTCGACGCCATTCGTCCTACGGCCACGATGGCGCCACTACGCACGAAACGCCGTCATCTCGGGCGGGTCGACGAGCCTCATCCCGTTCACCGTCCGGGACTCGGCGGTGGGCTGGGCTCTTGCCGCAGTCGTCCTGGTGTTCGTTCTCGGCGGCATCTGCCTCTACATGGTGACCACCCGCGTCGTCTTGCACGACGACGGGTTGAGCTACTCGCGCTTCTTCTTGACTCGACATGTCCCCAGGACTCGTCCGACGGCCGGAATCTTCGCCACTGTGGATGGTCCTCGACCCGTTCTTCGTCTCATCCTGGGACGGGGCAAGCAGCCAATCGTGCGGCTGACGGGTGCCTACTGGGCCACCCCTGACCTGGAACGGATCGCGCGCCACTTTCCCCTCAGGTACTCCAACGGCAATGGCCTGCTGAGCCCAGCAGAAGCAGACGCCCTCGCACCAGGCATGCTGTCGCCCCCACAACGACACCCTTGGGCGACCCTCGTCATCGCCGTTTCCCTGACCATGATCGCCGCGGTCCTTCTTGGCATCATCATCTGGTCGCTCTGGGCTCCCCCTGTCGTCGCGGCGGCGAGTGCATGAGACCCGACCGAGACCTGGAATTGACCATCCATCACTCATCCTTCTGGCGACCACTCTTCGGCGTGGCAGGCCAGGGGCCTCCCGATGACTCGCATCCGCTTGCCGGACTGCGGACGACCTTGGAGGAACAAGGCGCGATAGCCGCGTTCGTGGCCTCCGGGCGTCAGGACTCGGGCCCGGTCGCCTGGGCCGCCCTCTACGTCGCCGAAGACGACCATCCGATAAGAGAAGGCCTGCTGAGGGAGTCCCTCATCGCGAGCTCGACATGCCTGGCGCCACCATCCGTCGCAACCCTCGGAACGCACCTCGGAAGCGCCCACCGAATCCAGGCCATCCGCCTTGTGCCTCTGCAGGGACTCTCGCGCCCCGCCGCCACGGGCCAGGTGACCTGGACGTGGTTGCAGGAGGGCACGTCGACCCGCGTCATCTTGATCGCGGAAGCTCCCTTTCCCCACCCATTCTCCGAGGTCGTCCGCCTCATGGACGAGCTCGCGGAAGGTCTTTCGTGGCATCTCACGAACGACCCTCCGTCAGACACCACCCCAGAGGAAGAAGAACCATGACCAGCAGCCCCCTCCCGCCCGCCATCACCTACCGACCGACGTGGCCGCACTTCTGGGCGAAGGCCAAGGGCCGGGTGTTCCTCGTCCCCCTCGCCTTCCTCGTGTGCATCAACCGGATGGGCGTCTCCGCCCTGCCCTACCTCGTGGCGGGGGTGGTCGTGATGGCCGTGGGCCTGGGGATCTACCTTCGGACGACGACCCTCTCGGTCTCGGGCACGGCGGTCACCCGTCGGCGGTGGGGACGCACGACGACCGTCGCCCTGGACGGCGACCACCAGGGCATCCTCTGCATGCTCAACCAGGGCGTGCAGACGCTCGGATACCTCGCCGTCCGGGACGGCAAGGGCCGCCGACTCGTCCTCACCGAGGCCAACTGGCCCGGAGGACAACTGCTCGAGATCGCCCAGCACGCACGACTCACGATCATGCCGGCCGATCAGGTCTTCTCGGGCAGGAAGGCCGCCGCCATCGTGCCCGGGATCGTCCCGCTGACGACCCGACGTCCGGTGCTCTGCGCCCTCGTGGCGCTCGCAGGCCTGATCGCCGTCGTCGTGCCGATCGCCATGGTGACGGCCGGCGCGGCCTGATCGCTCCGGGAGGACACCGCCGTCTGGACGAGACACCGCGGCATGCGGCGGCGTCACGTCCACTCGACGGTGCGGCGGGCTGACAAGCGGGCGCGCGGCGCGTCACGTGCACGAAACAGGGGGCTGGCAGGATGTGCCGGTGACCCACGAACCCCTCGACGAGTCGCGCCCCGGCACCACCCCCGCCGCCCGCGCCGACGACGTCACCCGCACCTCCTCCCCCACCCCGACCGCGAGCATGTCCCGCGCCGCGAGCTCCGAGCGGAACGCCGTCGGCAGCGACGACGGGCCCACCCCCGAGTCCTCCCCCGCGGGCCTGCCGGACGCCGCGACCCCGGACGCCGCAGCCCCCGCCCGGCACGGCATCGACGACCCCGCCCTGACCGGCTCGGTCGAGACCGTCGACGTCAACAAACACACGCTCGCCGAGAACGTGATGGGCGTCGTGACCGGTGTCTTCCTCGCCTCGTTCGGGCTCTTCCTGCTCAAGACCAGCGGGGCCGTGTCGGGCGGCACGGCCGGTCTCGCCCTGCTGACGAGCTACGCCACGGGCTGGACCTTCGGCGTGCTGTTCGTCCTCGTCAACGTGCCGTTCTTCGCGCTCGCCGTGTGGAAGAAGGGCTGGCCCTTCACCCTGCGGACGATCCTGACCGTCGTCATGCTGTCCGCCTTCTCGTACCTGCACCCGCTGATGTTCGACATCGACGGGATCGACCCGATCTACGGAACCCTCGCCGGCAACCTGCTCGTCGGCGTCGGCCTGCTCATCCTGTTCCGGCACGGGGCCAGCCTCGGCGGGATCAACATCCTCGCCCTGGTACTGCAGGAACGCGCCGGGCTGCGCGCCGGCTACGTCCAGATGGGCTTCGACGTGGTCATCGTGCTGACCTCGTTGACCGTCGTCTCGCCGTGGATCGTGCTGCTCTCGGCCCTCGGCGCCGTCGTGTTGAACCTCGTGCTCGCGATGAACCACAAGGCCGGCCGGTACGTCGGACACACGTGATCACACCTTTCTGCCAGACTTCCGTGCACGACCGGTCTGTTTGAGGCATTCTCGTCTCGAAGCGGTCACTTTCTTCTTTCACGTCCCCGGACGTCACACCACCTAGGAGTCCCATGTCCAACAACACCGCCATGCCCCAGTCCGCCGGCACCGCCGCGGGCTACAACGTCCTCGCGATCGTCGGGTTCATCCTGGCCTTCGTCTTCAGCCTCGCCGGCCTCATCGTCAGCCTGATCGCCCTGTCGCAGATCAAGAAGACCGGCGAGCGCGGCCACGGCCTCGCCCTGGCCGGCGTGATCCTCAGCGCCGTCTTCCTCGTCGGCGGCATCATCATCGGCATCTCGGCGTTCAGCGCCGGCATGGCATCGGTCCAGACCTACTAGGTCGATCGACCCGGCGCACGAGCCGGGGAGCACAGGAGGCGCGGTGTCTGCAGAGCAGGCACCGCGCCTCCTTCGCGTCGCGGGCCCGTAGGCCCGATCACGCACAGGGCTCAGCCCTGCGGGGGGCCCCGCCCTACGGGGGGGGGTTCAGCCCTGCGGGGGATCGCGGTCGTCGGGGGTCGCCGTTAGCGTGTGGGCATGCGACGGTGTCTCGGCGAGGTGGAGGGCACACGCGCTGTGCCGTCCTCTCCGGGGCCACCCCGGGGCACGCAGATCGACCACGGCACCGCTCCGCAGGCCGGTGACCGCGCTCCGCGCGGCTCGCGGCCCGCACCGATGCACGAGTCGCCGAGGCACCGCCGCAGCCACCCCACCGCACCCGCCGCGGACGCAGGCGGGTCACCCCCGACACGGACTCCGCACCCGCCCCGGCGGCACCCGACCGCGACCCGCGCGGCCGGCGGTCGGACGACAACCGGGTGACCGCCCACTCCCCCGCGTCCGCCGTGGGCGCCCGCGAGCCCGATCCGGGTCCCGATGCCGTCGCGACCGCCCTCGCCGACGCCCTGCTCGCGGCCGAGTGGACCGTGGGTGCACTGGCCGCCGCCGCAGGCGAGGCCGTCGACGGGCCGGCAAGGTTCTGGCGTCCCCTCGCCCGCGACCTCGTCCGCGCCCTGCCCCGGGCACCGCACGACGACCCCCGCACGCTCACCGCCCACATCCGCCGCGATCCGGCCTTCACCGAGGCGGTGACCGAGGCCAGGAAGCGCGGCCGGCCCCTGCGCATCGTCCACCACGTGCCCGTGACGCAGGAGGCGCGCTCGGCCGACCCGCGCCTCCTGCGTCTGGGCACCGTGGCCGACGTCGCCCGACTGCTGCACCTGACCGTGGGCGAGCTCGACTGGTTCGCCGACCCCGGCCGGTGGAACCGCCGGATCGAGCGAGGTCCGCTGCAGCACCACCGGTACGAGTGGCGGGCACGGCCCGGACGCACGCCGCGGCTGCTCGAGGTGCCCGGGTTCCGCCTGCGCGACCTGCACCGCGTCGTGCTCGACGAGGTGCTGGCGGCGGTGCCGCTGCACGACGCGGCGCACGGCTTCGTCCCGGGGCGCAGCGCCGTCACCGGCGCGCGACGGCACGTCGGCCGAGAGGTCGTCATCGCCCTCGACCTGACCTCGTTCTTCGCCCGGGTCACCGCCGGGCAGGTGTTCGGCGCGCTGCGCCGCGAGGGCCTGCCGGACGCCGTCGCCCACGTGCTCACCGGGCTCTGCACGACCTCCGTGCCGCCGGGCGTGCTGTCGCGCATGCCGCCGGGCGGCAGCCCCGAGCAGCGGTTCGCCCTGCGTCACGCGCTCTCGGCCGCCCACCTCGCCCAGGGGGCGCCGACCTCGCCGACCCTCGCGAACGTGGCGGTGCGGAGGCTCGACTCGCGGCTCGCCGGCTACGCCCGGGCCGCGGGAGCGACCTACACGCGGTACGCCGACGACCTGGCGTTCAGCGGCGACGGCACGCTGGCGGGGCGGGCCGACGCGTTCGTGCGGGGCGTCGGACGCATCGTCGGCGACGAGGGACACCTGCTGAACCCGACGAAGACCCGGGTGCGCGGAGCGGCCACGCGACAGGTCGTCACCGGCGTGGTGGTCAACGCGGGCACGAACACGATGCGCTCCGAGTACGACCGGCTGCGGGCCGTGCTGCACAACGCCGCCACCACCGGGCTCGAGGCGCAGAACCGGGCCGGGCACCCGGACTTCGCCGCTCAGCTCTGGGGGCGCATCGGCTGGGTCGAGCAGCTGAACCCCGGGCGCGGCGCCCGGCTGCGCGCCGCCTTCGCGCGCGTCCCCCGGTGACCGGCGCCGCGCCTCCTGACCGGCGCCGCGCCTCCTGGCCGGCGCCGCGCCCCCTGACGACGAACGCACCGCGTTCCGTGCACCGCACCGCGACGAGATCGGGTGTGGTGCACGGAACGCGGTGCGGAGGGTGCGGCGGGCTGCCGCCGGCCGCTGGCGACCAGCGGCCAGCGGCGGGCTGCCGCCGGCCGACTAGCGCTTGAGGTTGGTGAGCTCCTGCAGCACCTCGTCCGAGGTGGTGATGATGCGGGCGTTGGCCTGGAAGCCGCGCTGGGCGACGATCAGGTTGGTGAACTCCTGCGACAGGTCGACGTTCGACATCTCGAGCGAGCCGCTGGAGAGCGAGCCGATGCCGGGCGAGCCGGGGGCGCCGACGGTCGCGGCACCCGAGTTGGCGGTGGCGCGGTAGCCCGAGTTGCCCTCCTTCTCGAGGCCGCCGGGGTTCGTGAAGGTCGCCAGGACGACGCGGCCGAGGCCGACCGTCGAGCCGTTGCTGAACTGGCCCATGAGCGTGCCGTCCTTCGACAGCGAGAAGCCCTGCAGCGTGCCGGCCGCACGGCCGTTCTGCTCGGTGATCGACGTCGTGTTGAGCGCCGCGAACCCGGTGATGCCCGACAGGTCGACGGTGACGCCGTTCAGTCGCAGCGACGCCGCGCCCGCCTGCTTGCCGTCGGCGAAGGCCAGCGAGGCCGTGGCGCCTCCGTTGCCGTCGGTCGCGGAGGCGTCCCAGCCGGCCGTCGTGCGGGTGAAGGTGAGCGTCAGGGTGCGCTCGAGGCCGTTGGCGTCGAACACCTTGGTGTCGCGGACGATCTTGTCGCCGACCGCCGACTCGCTCGGCAGGTTGCCGCCGACCGTGGCGCTCGAGGTCGCCGTCGCGGGGGCCGCCGCGTTCAGGGGCAGCGTGATGTCGCCGAGCGCGCCTCCGTCGTTGATGACGCCGTTCGTGGCCGAGTAGCCCTGCACGATCTTGCCGTCGGACGACACGAGACGGCCGTCGGCGTCGAAGTCGAAGGCGCCCGAGCGGGTGTAGACGGTGTCGTTGCCGAGGCGGGTGACGAAGAAGCCGTCGCCCGAGATCATCAGGTCGGTCGCCTTGCCCGTGGCCTGCGCCGACCCCTGGGCGAAGTTCGTCGAGATGCCGGCGACCTGCACGCCGAGGCCGATCTGGGCGGGGTTCGTGCCGCCGATGCCGGTCTGCGGGCCGCCGGCGCCCTGCGTGATCTGCGACAGCGTGTCCTGGAACTGGGTGGTCGACGACTTGAAGCCGGCGGTGTTGACGTTGGCGATGTTGTTGCCGGTGACGTCGAGCATCGTCTGGTGCGAGCGGAGGCCCGAGATGCCGGAGTAGAGGGAGCGGAGCATGGGTGCTGCCTTTCAGCTGGGGAGAGATCTGGAGGCGCGTCCTGCGCGGGTGGTGCCGGTCGCGTCCTGCTCCCGGTGTGGTTCGAGGGGTGGTGCGGGTCGTGCGGGTGGTGCCGGTGGTACTGCGGGGTGCGCGTCGGGGACGCGTGTCACGCCTTCGTGGTGGCGATGCCCGAGATGAGATCCAACGCGACCTCCTTCCCGCCGACCGAGACCTTCGGGACGGCCTCGGCGAACGACACGCTCGTCGCGGTGCCCTTCACCTCGACGCCGTCGGGTCCCGTGTAGCTGACCTCGCGGCCGACCAGGTTCGACGCGGCGATGCGCATCTGCAGCGAGAAGTTCTCGTTGGCCGTCGTCGTCTGCGCGGTGACCTGCTCCATCATCGCCAGCTGGGTGGTCTGCGACATCATGGCGTTGGTGTCCATCGGGGTCGACGGGTCCTGGTTCTTCAGCTGCGTGACGAGCAGCTTCATGAACATCTCGCTGTCCATCGTGTTCGCCGTCGCACGGCTCGAGCCGCTCTTCGCGGCGTTGGCGGCGGCGATCTGGGTCGCGACGTCGACGGTTCCCGATATCTGGTCGATCGAGGGCATGGGATCTCCGGTTCAGGCCAGGACGTCGAGGGACGTCGAGAGGGACGAGGAGGCGCGGGCACGGTCGACCGCGCCCGTCGCGTCGAGGGGGTCGGTTCCGTCGCGCGGCGCGCGGCCGGTGGCGCCGCGCGCCTCGGCGGCGTCACGGGCCTGTCGCCCGGCGCCTCCGTCGGCGCCGGACTGCGCCCCGGGCGAGCCGAGCTGACCGGAGCGGTCACCCCGGCCGTCGGACGGCTGGTCCTGGGACGAGAGGTCGACGCTGGTCTGGTGGCCCGCGCCTCCCGCGGTCGTGGAGGCGGCCGTCGCGAGGTCGCGGCGCAGGTCGCCGAGGATCGCCCGCACGGCGTCACGGCCGGCGTCCGACGCGGCGAACATCTCGACGTGCGTGCCGTGCGCCGAGACGTGGGCCCGGACGGTGACCGGGCCCAGCGCCTCGGGGGCGACATCGACCGTGACGACGTGCACCCCGGGGCCCGCCGCGGCGAGCGTGAACAGGGGCCGGGAGAGCTGCGAGGTCAACGGCGCCGGCGGGGTGGCGACCGGCGACGGGGTCGCGGACGAGGAGGCGGCGGTCGCGGCGACGGGGAACGTCGCGCCGACCGCGGGGGCGGCGAACACGATCGGGTCGGTGGTCGCGGGTGCCGGGGTGGGTGCGGAGGTGGACGCCGCGGGCGTCGCCGTGGAGGCCGCGGGGGCGGAGGCTCCGGCCGGAGGCGCACCGGAGGGCGTGGCGGACGGCCCGGACGGCGCGGACGGTGCGCCGGTCGTCGCGCTCGACGGACCGGGCGTGCCGGGTAGCACGAGGGCGGCCGGCGTGAGGGCGCGGTCGACCGCTGCCGGGACGGGGGTGGGAGCGGGCGCCCGCATCGGCGATCCGTTCCGGGCCGAGTCGCCGACTGCGGCGACCGTGTCGGGACCGGCGGCCGACTCGGCGCGGACCGCACCACCCGGAGCGGACGGCGTCGGCTCGCCGGGTGCGACGGGCACACCCGCGCCGGCGGCCGCGGGGCTCGCCGCGGTGGCGGACGTGCCGGCGGGACCCGGGGCAGGAGCGGACGCGGGCTGCACGGTCGAGACGGCGGTCGCGGCGGGGGCTGCGGCGGGGGCGGCCGCGGCGGGAGCTGCGGCTGCCTGCACCGCCGGTGCCGCCGGCACAGCCGGTGCCGTCGGAGCGAGAGCGGCGGCGGAGGCAGCGGACGGATCGGGCGCCGATCCGTCGCGCGCGGGGTCGAGCGGCTCGGCCCCGGCGCCATCGGTGGTCGGCGACGCGACGCGCACCGGAGCGGTGAGGGCGGAGGGGCGCAGCAGAGCGGCGAGGGCGGCGGCGACCGTCTCGGCCGGGGCGGCCGACGTCGCGACCTCGACCGGTACGGAGCCCCCGGCCACCGACACGTCGCCCACCGCGTCACGCGGCACGGCGGAGGTGCCGTCGGTCGTCGAAGCCTTCTCGGTCGTGGTGGTCGCGGTGTCGGACTCGTCGACCGGCGCGGTCGGTGCCGAGGTCGCCTCGGCGAGGGGCCAGCGCCATGGGACGACGGACGGGGCGTCGAGCGACGACGACCCGGCCACGGCCGAGGCGGAGGCCGGAGCCGGGGTGGGGGCAGGAGGAGACGCGACAGGGTCGTTCCGGTCGGCACCTCGCGTCGAGGAGCCCTCGTCGCGCATGGCGGCACCGAAGCCGGTGGCCGCGCGGTCGGCGTCACGGGCGGTGCCGGCCCCCGGGCCCCGCGACCCCGCGGAAGGGCGGAGCGACGACGCATCGGACAGGGCAGGAGGCGCGAACGGCAGGGTGCGGGACAGGGTCACGAGGCCACCCCCGCGCTCATCAGCTTCTGCAGGGCCGCGGTCATCAGGTCGGTCCCCGACGAGGACGCGCCCGACGCACCGGCGGCACCGGAGAGACCCGACAAGCCCGACAGGCCCGACAGGCTCGACAACGCGGACGAGGCGGACGACGCCGAGGCGGCACCCGTCGCGCCCTCGGCCGGGACGATGCGCCGGATCGTGCTGAGGTCGGAGTCCTTGTACCAGTTGTCGACGATCTGGACGTCCTTGCCCGGGCGGGGTGCGTGCAGCACCTTGCCGTCGCCGAGGTAGATCACGATGTGGCCCTCGCCCTTCGGCACGAGCAGGTCGCCGGGCTTCGCCTCGGCGAGCGAGGGCACCTCGGCGCCCATCTCCGCCTGGTCGGGCACGACCCGCGGCATGCTGACGCCGAGGTCCCCGAACACGGTCTGCACGAGGCCCGAGCAGTCCATGCCGGTCCGGTCCTCGCCGCCGAACACGTACGGCACGCCGAGGTACTTCTTCGCGGACTCGACCACGTCCGAGCCGTCGGCTCCGCTGCCGCTCGCGACCGACCCGGCCACGGCGTCCACGGAGGCGCTGGTCGCCGTCGCCCCCGGGCCGGACGTGCCGGCGAGCGCGTCGGCGAAGGCCGTGGCCGACGTCGCGGACGCGGCGGTGGCCGTCGCGGACGTCGCACCGGTGGTGCCGGCGCGCAGCTGGGCGATGGTCGCCTGGATGTCCTGGATGCGGGACAGGACCTCGGTCACGGGACTCACGCCGCGCCTCCTGGGTTCTCGGGGTCGGTGCCGGACGGCGAGCCGTCGGCGCGGGGGCGCGAGGCGATCTCGTCGAGGGCGATCTGCTCGTCGCGCAGGTCGGCGGCCGCCTCGGCCACCGCGTGCTTGTGCTCGAGCTTCTCGAGGCCGATCGCCGCGCGACGGGCCTCGTTGAAGGCGGCCTGGGCGGCGTCGGCGTCGGCCTGACGGCGCTGGGTGACGGCGTCGAGCTCGGCGAGCATGCCGCGCGACGAGGCCCGCGAGGCCGCCAGCGCGCTCAGCATGGCCGCGTCGGTGACCTCGGACGGCTCGTCGGCCAGGGTGCGCTTGGCGCGCACGCGCTCGTCGGCGGCCTCGCGCAGACGGTCGTTGGCCTCGGCGAGGACGGCACCGGCCTGGTCCTGCTGGGCGTGACGCAGCCGCAGCAGGCCGAGCAGCGAGAACGGGCGCGCCATCAGATCGCTCCGAACCGCGAGGTGAGCGAGGCCAGGGCGTTCCACGAGTCGGCCGAGGCCGCCCGGTCGTCCATGCCCTGCTGCAGGAACGCGTCGATGGCGCCCTGGTGGTCGACCGCCGCGTCGACGAGCGGGTTCGTGCCGCGCTGGTACGCACCGACGTCGAGCAGGTCCTGCGCGGCCCGGCGCGCGGCCATGACCTTGCGCAGCGTCGTCGCGGCGGCGCGCTGGGGCGGGCTGGTCACCTTCGAGGCGACGCGCGAGACCGAGCCGAGCGCGTCGACCGACGGGAAGTGCCCGGTCACGGCGAGCTTGCGGTCGAGCACGACGTGCCCGTCGAGGATGCTGCGGGCCGCGTCGGCGATGGGCTCGTTGTGGTCGTCGCCGTCGACCAGCACCGTGTAGAGCCCGGTGACCGAGCCGATGCGGTCGGTCCCCGCTCGTTCGAGCAGGCCGGCCAGCACCGAGAACGTCGACGGCGGGTAGCCGCGGGTCGCGGGCGGTTCGCCGACCGACAGGCCGATCTCGCGCTGGGCCATCGCCACGCGCGTGAGCGAGTCCATCATCAGCACGACGTCGGCGCCCTGGTCGCGGAACGACTCGGCGATGCGGGTCGCGACGAAGGCGGCCCGGAGGCGCATCAGGGCGGGCTCGTCGCTGGTCGAGACGACGACGATCGAGCGGGCGAGGCCCTCGGGCCCGAGGTCGTCCTCGAGGAACTCCCGCACCTCGCGGCCGCGCTCGCCGACCAGGGCGATCACGCTGACCTGGGCGTCCGAGCCGCGGGCGATCATCGACAGCAGCGACGACTTGCCGACGCCCGAGCCGGCGAACAGGCCGACGCGCTGTCCCTTGCCGACCGTGGTCAGGGTGTCGAGCACGCGCACGCCGAGCTGCAGGGGCGTGTCGATGCGCGCGCGGTGCATCGCGGACGGGGTCTCGTGGTCGAGCGGCACGAGGTCGACGCGACCCCCGTCGGCGCCGACGAGCGGCCCCTTGCCGTCGATCGGTCGGCCGAGGCCGTCGAGCACGCGCCCGAACAGGCCCGTGCCGGTGGGGACGAGCAGCGGACGGCCGGTCGACCGGACGGGCGTGCCGGTCGTGATGCCGGTCAGACGGCCGAGCGGCATGCAGCGCACGCCGTCGGGCGTGGTCGCGACGACCTCGGCGAGGTCCGGACCGGCGGTGGTGCCCCCGGACGTCGCGGTCGCGTCGCCCACGGCGACGATCTCGCCGACGGCCGCGTCGAGGCCCTGCACGGTGAGGCCGAGGCCCACGGCCGAGCTGACCCGGCCCACGCGCTGCGGACGGGCCGCGACGCGGGCGGCGGCGAGACGGGGAGCGAGGACGGCCGGCACGCGCGGACGCCCGCCGTCGACGACGGCACCCGTCGGCACGAGGGCAGGAGGCGCGGTGAGGGTCACGAGGCGCCCCCGTCCGTCGCCGGGTCGCCGAGCAACGCCGTCCGTGCCCGGTCGAGCGCGGTGCCGAGGCGGGCGTCGACCTGGCCGATGCGACGCTCGGCCTCGGCGTCGCCGCGGGCCAGGGTCGCGTCGGCGACGAAGGCCACCTCGGCGGCCACGG
Organism: Frigoribacterium sp. Leaf8; assembly: GCF_001421165.1. Taxonomy (GTDB): domain Bacteria; phylum Actinomycetota; class Actinomycetes; order Actinomycetales; family Microbacteriaceae; genus Frigoribacterium. The sequence continues at coordinate 363,939 of NZ_LMKB01000001.1, forward strand.
AGTCGCGGGTCGCCGCGTCGAGCTGGGCGAGGTCGGCGGGGTGGAGGCGGACCGTCACGACGTCGCCGGGGTCGGTCACGGCGAGGGCGCGGGCGACGGCCGCACGGGCGGTCCGTCCTTCGCGGGGGTCGACCGTGTCGGCGGCGCCCCGGGCGGTGGCGTCGGCCCCGTACGGGCCGTCATGGACGGACTCGGAGGCGCGCAGTTCGTAGCCGAGGACCGCCTCGGCGAGCTCGAAGGCGGTCGCGACCAGCGCCTCCTCGGCGTCGTCCAGAACGGGCGCGACGCGGGCGTCGAGCGCGCGGGCCGACGAGGCGAGGGCCTCGACGGCCGAGACGGTGGCGGCCTGGAGGCGGTGCAGCAGGTCGGAGTGCTCGGCCTCGAGGACGGCCCGGCGGGCGGCGAGTTCGAGCTCGGCCGCGCGGAGGCCGGCGGCGTACCCGGCGGCGTGCCCCCGGGCCTCGGCCCGGGCGTCGTGCGCCTGTCGCGTGGTGGCGGCGTCGGACCCCGGCAGCGTGACGGACGGGTAGCTGACGCGCGCGAAGGCCGGGGCGGCGCCCTCGGGGGTCATCACGGAATCGAGCATCACAGGGCCGTTCGGCGTTGGGGGTGACGGCCGATCCGTGGCCTGGGGTGGGTGAGCGATCCGTGCTCACCGGCGACTCTCGACCTAGGCCGGGACGGCGTTAGCCCTTGCCCCGAAGGGGGGCCGGGCTACTCGACGAGGGCGTCGTCGTCCGAGCGGTGCATGGTGATCGCGCCCATCGCCTCGAGTTCGCGGATGGCGCGCACGACCGACGCCCGCGCCTCCTCGATCTGCGACTTGCGGACCGGACCCATCGACTGCAGCTCGTCGTCCAGCAGTTCGCGGTTGCGCTCGGAGACGTTGCCGCGGATGACCTCGGTGACCGCCGCCGGCGCGCCCTTCATCGCCGTGGCGAGGATCGCCGCGTCGATGCCGCGCAGCACCTGCTGGATGTCGCGCGACTCGAGCTTGACGATGTCCTCGAAGGTGAGCATGCGCGAGCGCACCTCCTCGGCCAGCTCGGGGTCGCGTTCGTCGAGGCCCTCGAGCAGCGCCTTCTCGGTCGCCACGTCGCTGCGGTTGAGGATCTCGATCAGCGGCTGGATGCCCCCGACGACCTCGACCTGGTCCCGCGGGGCGACGACGGCGCCGGCCCGCACCTTGAGGGTGGCCGCGACGATGCCGACCGACTCGGGGGTGGCCGTGCCCATCGTCGCGATGGCCTGGGCCACGTCGGCGCGCAGCTCGACGTCGAGGCCCGACATCACGGCAGAACCCTGCTGGGGCCTGAGGTGCGCGAGCACCAGGGCGATGGTCTGCGGCAGCTCGCCGTCGAGGAGCGCCACGACCTGACCGGCCTCGGCCTCGTCGAGGAACTCGAACGACTTGCCGGCCATGTTGGAGGCCATGCGCTCCATGACGCCGGCGGCACGCTCGGAACCGAACGACGCCTCGAGCAGACCGACGGCGACGTCGTGGCCGCCGCGGCGCTGGTAGCGGCCGCTGACGCTGAGGTCGTGGAACTCGGCCACGGTGGCCTCGGCGAGCGCGGGGTCGACGCGACGCAGGCGCACGATCTCGGCCGCGATCTCCTCGGCCTCGACCTCGCTGAACTCCTTCATGACCGCGGCCGCGCGGACCTGGTCCATCTGCATCAGGATGACCGCGACCTTCTGGGCGCCGGTCAACGGCTTGCCGACCCCGGGGACCGCGGGGGCGCCGAAGGTGGTGGGGACGAGGCTCATGCGGGCTGCCGGTCGTCCATCAGGCCGCGGAGCAGCTCGGCGGTCTTGCCCGGGTCGCGCTCGGCCATCGCGTCGATCTCGGCCCGGCGGCGCTCGGCCGAGACGAACTCGGGCGACGGCGTCGGGGCGTCGACCTCGAGCAGCTCGGTCTTCGGCTCGCCCATGCCGGGCAGGGTCAGGCGCGAGGTGGCGACGGCGTCGTCCAGCGACAGCGGCATCGTGGCGTCCCAGGTCTGGGCGCCGTTCTGCGGGGAGAGCTCGCCGAGGTCGACGTCCTCGCGGTCCTGGCGGCGGCTGCGACGAGCGAAGACGATGAGCCCCACGATGGCGGCGATCGCGATGGCCGCGACGATGCCGACCGTGCGGATGGTGCCCCACATCGCCTCGCTGGCACTCGCCGCGTCGGCGGCCTTGAGCGCCTCGGCGGCGGCGTCCGCGGCCGAGGTGTCGAAGTCGACCTGCGCGACCTGGACGGTGTCGCCGCGGGCGGCGTCGATGCCGGCGGCGGCACCGACGAGGTCGCGGACGCTCTGCATGTTGACCCCGTTGGCCGCGGCCGAGTTCAGCGCGACCGACACCGTCTGGCGGCTGACCTCGCCGGCCGGGACGTTGAGGCTCTCGGTGACCTTGTCGACGGCGTTGTTCTTGGTGGTCGACTCGTTGGTGTAGCCCCCGTCGGCGCCGGTGCCCGCGGCGGTCGTGCCGTCGGCCGCCGTGCCGTTGGGCACCGCGATGTTGTCGGGGCCGAGAACGCCGGTCGCACCGGTGCCGTTCGCCCCGTTCGCCCCGGAGCCGTACTGCTCGGTGGTGCCCGACTCGTTCAGGGCGATCGGCCCCGAGGTCGGCTGCGAGAACGACTCGGTCACCTTGGTGCCCGAGCTCTGGTCGAGGTCGGCGGCCACCACGACGGACGAGTTGCCGGGACCGACCATCTTGTCGAGCATGGCCTGGACCGAGGCCTGGACCTTGGACTCGTAGTCGCTCGCGTCGCCGTCCGCGCCTCCGACCGCTCCGCTGCCGACGGCCGAGAGCACCGTGCCCGAGGCGTCGGTGACGGCGACGTCGGTCGCCTTCATGCCGTCGACGGAGGCGCTGGTCAGGTTGACGATGGCCTGCACCTGCTTGGAGTCCAGCGTCGCACCGGCCTGGGTCTCGACGAACACCGAGGCGGTCGGGTCGCGCTGCTCGGCGACGAACACCGACTCCTCGGGGATCGCGAGCTGCACGCTGGCGTTCTTGACGCCGTCCATCGCCTTGATCGTGTTGGCGAGCTCGCCCTCGATCGCACGCTTGTAGGTGACGTTCTGCTGGAACTCGGACGAGGTGACGCCCATGGTGTCGAGCAGCGAGTAGCCGCCGCCCGAGCTCGCGGCGGGCAGCCCCGCGGCCGCGGCCTTGAGGCGCTCGTCGTAGACGACGTTCTCGGGCACGAGGATCGTGCCGCCGCCCGCGGTCAGCTCGTACGGCACACCGTCGGTCTGCAGCAGTTCGACGATGGCGCTCGCGTCGGTCGGGTCGATGCCGCTGAACAGCGGCGTGTAGGTGGGCTTGCCCAGCCAGCTGACGAGCGCGACGACGCCGAGCACGAGGGCGGCGACCAGGATGACGGCGATCGTGCGCTGCGCGACCGTGAAGCTCTGGAGGGCGGCACCGAGCTTGGCGAGCTGGCCCTTGACGGCGTTCGGCATCAGGCCTGCATCCTCATGATCTCGTTGAAGGCGTCGACGCCCTTGTTGCGGACGGCGCTGACCAGCTCGAGCGTGACCTGGGCACGCGTCGCCGCGATGGTCGCGTCGTGGATGTCGGTCAGGTCACCGGTGACGGCCTTGACCGCGAGGGTCTTCGCCTCGGACTGCAGCTGCTGCAGCCCCTCGACGGCTCCGGTCATGGTCGCGCCGAAGGTCGCGCCCGAGACCGAGGAGGCGCCGGTCGCGCCGGCCACGCCCGTCACGTCGGACGCACCGCCGGCCCCCATGAGCGTGCCCACGTCGGCGAAGCCGGTCTGTTGCACGGCCCCGAGGGCCTGGATTCCTGCGATGGGCATCAGCCACGTCCGATCTGGAGTGCGGCCTCGTAGGCCGTCTTGGCACGGTCGACCACGGCGGCGTTGGCCTGGTAGCCACGCTGCGCCATGATCAGGTCGCCCATCTGGGCGCCGAGGTCGATGTCGGGCATGCGCACGTATCCCTCGGCGTCGGCCAGCGGGTGGTCGGGGAGGTACGTGACGCGGCCGGCCTCGCTGCCGTAGCGGTCGGCCTTGACGAAGACGCCGGACGTGCCGGCGCCCTCCTGCACCTCGACGTAGCGGGCCTGGAAGGCGGTGTCGTCCATCGACTTCACGGTGTTGACGTTGGCGATGTTGTCCGACACGGCGTCGAGCCACTTGCGGTGCACGGTCAGGCCGGTGCTCGCGATGCCGATCGCGTCGAAGGCGGTCACGAGTTCGTCCGGAACGCGGCGCGGACGGCCGTCAGCTCGGAGTTCATGGCCTGCGTGGCGAACTGGTACCGCAGCACGGTGTCGACGTTCGACAGGGTCTCGGTGTCGAGGTTCACGTTGTTGCCGTCGAGACGGGTCGGCTCGAGGCTGCGCGACGTGGACGCCTGGACCGCTCCGCTGCCGGACGCGACCGACCGGCCCAGCGCCTCCTCGAACTGCACCCGCTTGGCGGTGTAGTTCGGGGTGTTGACGTTCGCGATGTTCGCGGCGATCGTCTTCTGACGCAGCGAGAGACCGTCGAGGGCGCTCTGCAGCGCCGCTTGCGTCACGGATTCGAGTGGCATGCCTGTCCCGGTGGGGTCGATGGAGTGCGAGGGGCCGATCCGTGGCCGGTGTGCGAGCGATCCGTGCTCACGGCGCTCTATCGGCGGGGCGCGGGGCGACGTAAGCGGTGCGCAGGCGGCTGCCCCGTACTGGGGGCGGGCGGCCCCTGCTGCTAGCGTCGCGCCCAGGACCGGGGGGACGGGGGCGCGCGCATGGACGAGGACGGTCGACGACTGCTGGGCCTCGGGGACGAGCACGCTGCCGACCCGGACGAGGAGATCGTCGTGGACGACGACGAGGCGGCCGCGGAGGCCGCTCTGGGTCGCCGGTCGGTCGGTGCCGCGGTCGGACTCGTGTTCCTCGCCCTCGTGGTCGCGGTGGTCGCGGTCGGGGCCGTGCTGCCCCTGCTCCTGTGGCCGGTCGGTCTGTGGATCGGCCTCCAGCAGCAGCCCGCCGAGATCGCGTCGCTCTGGTGGTTCGTGGGTCTCCATGGGTGATCGACGAGCGCTCTGCCTCGCGGCGCTGGGCATCGCCCTCCTCACCGCGTGCAGCACCGGCACGACGGGCCCTCGCGATGTGGACGACGGAAGGACCCTCGAGGAGACCGGCACGATCGCCACGGAACTGATCGACGGCCTCCAGGCCCAGGTCGACCCGACGCTCGTGGCGAGCGTCGAGGCCCAGGAGGACGGCGCGGCGTCGATCGGCGGCTCCGCGGACGACGCCGACGGCAGCATCCAGGAGTGGCGGGTGCTGCGGTACGTGAACCTCGTGCCGGACGCACCCCAGCTCGACGTCGCCGAGTCCGTGATCGATGCCCGCGTCGCGGACGGCTGGACGGTGGGTCTCGACCGGGAGACGTCGAACGCGGGAGGTCGCTGGGTCACGTTGACCTCGGACGAGGACCGCTACGACGGCTTCGAGCTGACCGTGCAGGCCGGTGACAACGGGGCGTCGACCGGGCAGAACTACGTCCTCCTCGGCGTGGTCGGACCGACCGTCGACGAGACCCCCACGGGGAAGTCGACCCCCTCCCTCGAAGAGACCGGCCGACGTGCCGACGACCTCGTCGACCGGGTGGTCGCGCTCGTCGACCCGGCCGTCGTCGAGAGCGTCGAGGTGTTCGAGGACGGCGACGCCGGTGTGGCCGGCACGCCGAACGACCCGGACAGCAGCATCCGACAGTGGACCGTCGCGCATTCCGTCGTGCTCGTTCCGGGCGCCTCACGGGACGCGACGACGGCAGCGCTGGTCGACGCCCTCGTCGCCGAAGGCTTCACCGTCATCGAAGACGAGACCACGCCGAGCGGCTCACGGCGGATCGTCACCGGACCCGGTGAGGGTGCGGACGAGCCCTACACCGTGACCCTCCAGGGAGGACCCGACAGTTCCCTCAGCCGCCTCATCGACGTGCAGGTGAACGGTCCGGTCGTCGAGACCGCACCGGCGGACTGAGCCGGCCCGCGCCTCCTCGGCGGCCCGCCCCGACGAGCGGGGGGGGCTTCGCACCGCCGACTGGACGTCGCACCGCCGACGTGGGCGGTGCGATGTTCAGTGGGCGGTGCGATGTTCAGTGGGCGGTGCGACGCGGTGGCGAGCAGGCGGACGAGCGAGCGGGCGACGAGCAGGAGGCGCGGGTCGGGTCAGGGGCGCGAGTAGCGGTGCTCGGGGCGGCCGGTGGTGCCGTAGCTGAGCTTCATCGTGACGAGACCGTCGGCGGCGAGCGCCGCGAGGTACCGCTGCGCCGTGGCCCGCGAGACCCCGACCCGGGCGGCGACGTCGGCCGCCGACAGTTCGAGCGGCCCGACGCCGGCCCCGGCCCCGGCCCCGGCCCCGACCTCGGTGTCGGCGTCCGCGGCGTCCGCATCCGCCTCGGCTCCGAACTGCTCGAGCACCGCCTGCTCCGTCGCCGACCGCGACGGCGAGGCCGCCTTCGCCGCGTCGCCGGAATGGAGGATGCGCAGGGCCCGTTCGAGCGCCTCCTGGTCGACGGCCGTCCGCTCGTCGAGCACGTTGCGGTACCGCTGGTAGGCGCGCAGCCGGTCGACCAGCGTGCCCGACGCGAACGGTTTGATCAGGTAGCCCAGCGCCCCGCGCCGCAGGGCCCGCCGCACGGTCGTGGCGTCCGACGCGGCGCTGAGCACGAACGCGTCGACGTCGACCTCGCGCAGCAGGTCGAGCCCGCTGCCGTCGGGCAGGTGGACGTCGAGCAGCAGCAGGTCGACGTGCCGTTCGGCGAGGACGCGGCGCACCTCGGCGACCGTGCCGACGGCCGGCAACGCCCGCAGGCCGGGCAGCTGCTCGACCTGGCGGCGGTGCAGGTCGGCGACGTAGAAGTCGTCGTCGACCACGAGCACGGTGAGTTCGGTCGTCACGGGGTGGTCCTCTCGGGGGTGTCGGGGGCGGGCGGTCCGGGGGCGGGGGCGCTGCCGGCGGACGTGCCGACGCCGGGCGGTCGCGGGTCGTCGCCGCCATGGGACGAGGAGGCGCGGGCCGGCCCGGACGCGCCCGTCACCACCGCCTCGCCCGTCGCCACCGCCTCGCGCGAGACCGCGCCCACGAGCCTCGCGCAGAACACGGCGCCGTGCCCGTCGCCGCCCGGCGAGCCGAGCCAGACGTCGCCGCCGCGGCGTCGGGCGATGTCCCGGGAGAGCGGCAGCCCGAACCCCAGGCCGTGCACGCGTGCGGGGTCGGGCTCGTCGTCGGCACCGTGCGGCCCACGGTCGAACAGCTGGTCCACGTCGGCGACGCCGTCGCCCGAGTCCATCACCGACAGGTGCAGGTCGGTGCCGTCGTCGAGCACCTCGACCTCGATCCAGGCGGGCGTGACCCGTCCGGCGACGGCCGCCCGGACCGCGTTGTCGACCAGGTTGCCGAGGACGGTCGTCACGTCGCCGGGCTCGACGACCGACCCCGTCACGAGCGTCTCGGGCCCGAGCTTCAGCAGGACGCCCCGCTCGGCCGCCTCGACGCCCTTCGCCCCGAGGAACGCCTGCAGGTACGGCTCGGTCAGCCGGTCGGCGTGGGCGACCGGGTAGCGCAACGGCCCGTGGTCGAGGACGTCGGCGAGGTAGGCGCGGGCCTGCTCGGCGCGACCGAGCTCGAGCATCCCCGACAGGGCGTGCAGCCGGTTGGCGAACTCGTGTCGCTGCGCGCGGAGGGCCGTGGTCATCGCGCCGACGGCGTCGAGCCGGCGGGTCAGGGCCTCGACGGCCGTGCGGTCGCGCACCACCGCGACCCGGCCGAGGTCGACCCCGTCGCGCGACACCGGACGCACGTCGACGAGCAGCACGTGGTGGCCGACCACGAGCGTGGTGTCGGCCGGGGTGCCCGCCGAGGTGCCGGCCGACGCCTGGTCGACGGCGTCGCGCGGCCCTCTCGGCCCGCTCGGACCGAGCAGCGCGACGAGCCCCTCGGGCAGGCCGAGCCCGGCGAGCGGCCTCCCCACGGCGGTCGAGGCGTCGACCGCCAGCAGTCGCGCGGCCTGGTCGTTGCACACCGTCACGACGCCGTCGCCGGACACCGCCAGCACCCCCTCGCCGACCCCGCCGAGCACGGCCTGCTGGTTCTGGACGAGGCTCGACAGCTCCTCGGGCTGCAGCCCGAGGGTCGCGCGGTCGAGCCGCCGACGGATCAGCACCGACGCGACGACGCCGAGCACGAGGGCGAGCACGGCCACCCCGACGACGGGCAGGGCGTCCTGCACGAGGGTGTCGTAGACCCGGGTCGGCGCGTACCCGACGCTGACCTCGCCGACGACGTCCGCCGCCGAGCCGGAGGCCACCGACGCCGCGCCGACCGAGACGCCCGGAGCGTAGATCGGCACCTTCGCGCGGGCCGAGTCGCCGAGCGTGCCGCGCTCCCAGGCGACGACCTCCTCCCCTCGCAGGGCGGCGTCGGGGCTGGTGCTCACCCGCTCGCCGATGCGGGAGGGGTCCGGGTGCGCCAGCCGCACCCCGCGATCGTCGGTCACGACGACGAAGAGCGCCCCGGTGCGCTGCTGGGCCGCGACCGCGGTGCGCTGCAGGGCTCCCCGGGCCAGCGCCTCCTGGTCGATCTCGGTGCCGTCGACGCTCAGCAGGGCGACCTGCTCCCGGACGTCGGTGTCGCTCGCGACGCTCTGCGCCACGGCGAGCGCGGTCGACTCGGCCTCGCGCGCCAGGCGCTGGACGGCGATCGTCGCGAAGACGGCACTGGTCAGCAGCACGATCGCGGTGACGACGGCGAGCTGGAGCAGCAGCACCTCGGTGGCGAAACGCCGCTTCCGGAGGCGCGGCGCCGCCCCCTGCCCCGACCCGCCTCGCGCACCCGCCCGACGGCTCGCCGGCGTGCGGCGTCCCCGTGGTGAGCTGTCGTCGGTCACGCCCGCCAGGGTACCCGGCGCGGCCGACGCGACCCGCGCCTCCTCGCGGCCCCGCCCAGCCCTCGCGCACGCGCCGCACCGCGTCCCGTGCATCGCACCTCGTCTAGGCACGGTGCGGTGCACGAAACGCGGTGCCAAGCCGGGGTGGGGTCGGGGGGGGCAGGCCGGGCGTGAGCAGAACGCGCAGAACGGTGCCAACGCGCGATAGTCGGCCAATGCGCACAAGCGCGACGCGGCTCGGGAGGCGCGGCTAGCGTGCCCGGACACACGAACCGGACGAAGGAGTCCAGATGCTCGTCATCCTCGGTTATCTGATGATCGCCACCTTCATGGTGCTGATCATGACCAAGCGGCTCTCGCCGATGCTCGCCCTGATCATGGTGCCGACCATCTTCGGCCTGTTCGCGGGGGCCGGCCTCGGCATCGGCGACATGGTGATCGAGGCGATCGGCGACCTGGCCCCGACCGCGGCGCTGCTGATGTTCGCGATCATGTACTTCGGGCTCATGATCGACGTCGGGCTGTTCGACCCGCTCGTACGGTTCATCCTCCGCGTCACCGGCAACGACCCCGCGAAGATCGTGCTCGGCACGGCCCTGCTGGCCGGGGCCGTCTCGCTCGACGGCGACGGGTCGACGACCTTCATCGTGACGACCGCCGCCATGCTGCCGATCTACCTCAAGCTCGGCATGAGCCCGGTCGTGCTGACCTGCGTCGCCGGCCTCGCCAACGGCACCCTCAACATCGTCCCGTGGGGCGGGCCGACCGTGCGGGCCGCCGCGGCGCTCAACGTCGCGCCGTCCGACATCTTCGTGCCCCTCGTGCCGTCGCTGATCACGGGCCTCGTCATCGTGTTCGTGTTCGCCTGGCTGATGGGCCTGCGCGAGCGCCGCCGCCTCGGCACGGTCGAGCTCGGCGGGTCGGTGCTGGCCGCCGCGGCCGAGAAGATGTCGCCCCTGTCGCGCGAGCTGGCCACGGCCGCCCGCGGTGGCGGACCGGGCAAGGCGGGCGTCGGCGTCTCGATGTTCACCAGCCCCACGGTCGCCCTGGGCCTGCGCGGCGGTCGCGCCGACGGCAGCCGCGCAGACGCCCCCGGCGAGCGCGCGGTCGACAACCCCGGCGGCAGCGGCGCCAGCGAGAACGGCACGCCCCTGACCGGCACGATGGCCGACACGATGCTCGACCCCACTCGCGAGACCCTGCGCCCCGGGCTGATCTGGTTCAACTTCGCGCTGACCGTCGTGGTGATGGTGCTGCTCGTGCTCGACCTCTTCCCCCTGGCCTACGTGTTCATGGTCGGCGTCGCGGTCGCGCTGCTGATCAACTTCCCGAAGGTCAAGCAGCAGTCGGCCGAGATCGTCGCCCACGCGCCGAGCATCGTCGGCGTCGTCTCGATGGTCTTCGCCGCCGGCGTGCTGATCGGCGTGCTCAACGGGACGGGCATGGTCGACGCGATGGCGCAGTGGCTCGTGCAGGTGATCCCGAACGAACTGGGTCCGTACCTGGCCGTCATCACGGGACTGCTCAGCCTGCCGCTCACCTTCTTCATGAGCAACGACGCCTTCTACTTCGGCATCCTGCCCGTGCTCGCCCAGAGCGCCGCGGCGTTCGGCATCGAACCGGTCGAGATGGCGCGCGCCTCGGTGATCGGCCAGCCCGTGCACCTGCAGAGCCCGCTCGTGCCGGCGATCCTGCTGCTGGTCAGCCTGGCGAACGTCAACCTCGGCGACCACCACAAGAAGGTGCTCTGGCGGGCGGCCGTCGTCTCGGTCGTCATGCTCGTGGTCGCCGTCGTCGTCGGGGTCATCCCCTTCGGCTGAGGCCACCCGGGCGGGGTCAGCGGGGCGGGGTCAGCCGGTGGCGTCCAGGTAGACCGGGCGCGAGGGCTCGTGCGACGCCTCGACGGTGCGGACGGCTCCGAGGTGCTGCAGCACGGCGACCCGGGCGGCCTCGAGGCGGCCGAGGACGTCGCGCTGGCGCTCGGCCAACGAGGAGGCGCGGGTCGCCAACTCCTGAGGAAGCGGACCCAGCCCGGTGGGCGGCGTCCACCGACGGGCCGGCGTGGGCAGCGCGGTGGGGTCGCCGTCACCCGTGGGTAGCGAGGCGTCCGCCTCGGTGACCAGCGCCTCCAGCTCGTCGAGGGCCGCGCGCCAGGCGGCGTGCGTCCGTTCGGTCCTAGGCGACACCGACGCCTCCGGCCAGGCCGGCGACCGACGAGGCGGCGCCGGCCTGCAGCGAGGCCGCGGCCTCGTGCCACGCCTGGCGCAGGGGCTCGAGCAGCCCGGCGACCTCGCGGGTCTGCGCGACGTCACGGTGCACGTTGGCGTTGACCAGGGCGGTCGACGTGTAGGTGTACAGGGCGAGCAGGCCCTCGCCGCCGTCCCAGACGTCGATCTTGAGCGACGACGACAGCTCGGCGATGATCGCCTGGGCGTGCAGCAACTGCTCGGAGGCGGCGGCCCAGTTCGCGGCGACCTGCGCGGCCTCGGCCCGCGACAGGTCGAGCATGAGGCGGTCGTAGAGCATCGTGACGAGCTGGACGGGCGTCGCCGACAGCACGGCGTCGCTCGTGTACTGGGCGCGCTGCTTCTGCACGACGGCCGAGGGGCCGGCCGAGGCCGCGGCGAAGGCGGCGAACGAGGTGGCGTCCATCAGCTGCTGCTCGTCGAGAGGGTGGCGAGCTGGCTCGAGATGTACTTCTGCTGCGCGGTCAGGGCGCTGAGCGAGGTCTCGAGGGCCGAGTAGGTCTTCTGCAGACCCGCACGACGGGCCGCCAGGCGGTCGTCCCACTCGCTGACGCGGTTGGTGAGGTCCTTCACGACCGACTGCTGCCCGGTGATGGTCTTCGTCAGCGTCCCGTCGAACCTGTCCGAGACCGACGTCGAGGTCGATGCGACCCGCGCGGCGATGGCACTCATCGTGGCCTGCACCTTCGCGGGGTCGGCGGCGAGGGCTGCGGCGAACTTCGTGGCGTCGACGGCGAACTGGCCGGTCTTGGCGTCGATCGAGATGCCGATGGTGCTCGGCGACTGCCCGTCGACCGGGCTGAGCACAGCGTCGGTCAGGCGCTGCGTGATGCCTCGGGTCGTCGAGTTGCCACCGAAGACGCCCGCGGTGACCGTCGTCGTCCCCGTGGAGCTGGTCGACGTCGTCGCGGCACTCCTACTGCTGATCAGGCTCAAGGCCCCGTTGACACCCGCGATCAGGTCGGTCGCGACCTTCGTCGCGGCCGTCGCGTCCCGGGCGATCGCGAGGTGCACGGGCTCGGTCGTCGTGGCCGAGACGGTGACCGAGACGCCGGGCAGGACGTCGGTGAACGTGTTGCTGCTGCTCGTGACGACCTGCTCGGCCGCCGTGCCCGCCCAGAGGGTGATCGAGGCGTCGCGCGCCTGCGAGATCACGGCGGCGCCGGGCTGGGCGATGAGGTCGGGGGCGGTCCCGGCGGCCACGTCGGCGGCGGTGCCGCGGAAGACGTCGAAGCCACCCTCGGCGCCGCTCTTCTGGCTCGACAGCTGGAGGCGGTACTGGACCGCACCGGAGGCGTCCTTGCCCGAGGCGACCTTGACGGCGGAGACACCGGCGCCCGAGGAGTTGACGGCCTTGACGACGTCGTCGAGCGACGAGGAGGCGGCGGTCACCTCGGTCCTCGTGCCCGCGGCCGAGACGAAGGTGAGCGTCGCGGGCGAGTCGGGCCACGCCGTCATCGCCGCGGTCACCGCGGTCTTGGACGAGGCGGTCGCCCCGACGACGAGGTCGACCGAGCCGGAGACGGCCCCGGCCGCGGTGGTGGCCGTCACCGCCGTCGAGCTGCTGGTCGGGGTGAAGAGGGAGAGCGAGCCGGCCTTGGCGGTCGAGGTCGCGAGCGTCGCCAGGTCGGCGATCTTGGTGTTGAGCCCCTGAAGGGCCGTGACGAGCGTCTGCCCGGCCGTGGCCTTGTTCTTCAGGATGGTCTGGGGCACGGCCTCGGACTGCATCAAGGTGTTGATGAGCGTGGTCGTGTCGAGCCCGCTGACGAGGCCGTCGATGCCGAGCGAGGCCATCAGGTGCTCCTGTCGAGGTGGGGTGTCCGGGTCGGACCGTGGGGCAGATCGAAGTGGGGGGAGTGCTGAGACCGGGTGGCCCGGCGGAGCAGGATCAGCTGCGCCGTCGAGGCCACCCGGTCTCGAACCGCGGTGAGGTGGTGGGTCAGGCCCGGGCTGGGAGCACGGGACCCTCCTCGGCTACGACTAGCGGAGGAGCGACAGCACGCCCTGGGTGCTCTGGTTCGCCTGGGCCAGCATCGCGGTGCCGGCCTGGCTGAGCACGTTGGAGCGGGTGTACTTGACCATCTCTTCGGCCATGTCCACGTCGCGGATGCGCGACTGAGCCGCCGTGAGGTTCTCCTTCGCGACGTTGGTCGACGCGATGGAGTGCTCGAAGCGGTTCTGGACGGCACCCAGCTCGGAACGGGTGGTCGAGACGGCCTTGATGGCCGTGTCGATTGCCGCGATCGAGGTGAGGGCCTCCGCCGAGGTCGTGAACTTCAAGGCGGCGACATCGGTGGCGATGGTACCGACGTTGGACTTCGACAGGTCGATCTCGATCTGGTCGTTGCCCGCGTCGCTACCGGCACCGACCTGGAAGGTCAGCTTGCCGGTACCCGCGGCAGCGCCGGTCGCGGCCTCACCGTCGAGCAGTTTGATGCCGTTGAAGTTGGTCGAGCCCGAGATGCGCGTGAGCTCCTTCGACAGCGCCGTGACCTCGGTCTGGATCGCCGTGCGGGCGTCTTCGTTGTTCGAGTCGTTGCCGGCCTGAACAGCGAGGTCGCGGACGCGCTGGAGGATCGAGTGCACCTCGGTGAGGCCACCTTCAGCGGTCTGGACGACCGAGATGCCGTCCTGGGCGTTGCGTGCGGCGACGGTCAGTCCGCCGACCTGCGAACGCAGGCCCTCGGAGATCGCGAGGCCGGCCGCGTCGTCAGCGGCACGGTTGATGCGGAGGCCCGACGAGAGCTTCTCGAGGCTCTTCGACAGGTCGTTCTGCGTGGCGTTCAGGTTGCGGTACGTGTTGTTGGCCGCGAGGTTGGTGTTGATCTGCATACCCATGGTGTTCTCCTCCGTGACTGGGTGGTGTTCGTCGGCCCATCCGTGGGCTGACACCGGCTACTGTCGGCCGGTCGACCGCGGCTGTAAGTCAGCCGCAGAAGTTTTTTCGGGCGATCTCAGACCGCCGTGCTGATGCCGGCGGCGTCGGGCTCGCGCATGGCGCGGGCGATGCCGACGGCGGCGTTCGTCGCGACGCGCGACAGGTAGGCGCTGCGGCGGGCCGGCGCGGTCTTCGAGACCGGCGTGAACTCGGCGTCGGGGTCGTCGGCGTAGTGCGACTCGAGGGCGTCGCGCAGCAGGCGGACCGCCTCGGTGCGCTGCTGCGAGACGGCGCTGTGGGTGATGCCGAGCTCGTCGGCGATCTCGGTGACCGTGCGGTCACCGAAGTAGACGCCCTCGACGATCAGGCGCATGCGCTCGGGCAGGGCCTCGACCGCGGCGGCGACGTAGCGGCTGCGCTCCGAGACGAGCAGGTTCTCCTCGGGCAGCGGCAGGTCGGCCGCGAGGTGGTCGGCGACGGTGTCGTCGAGGGCCGAGACGGTCCGGGCCGCGTCGGTCAGGGCACCGGCCGCCGTCTGGCGGTCGACGCCGAGGGCACCGGCGATCTCGTCGACGCTCGGGGCGCGTCCCAGGGTCGCGGTGAGCGCCTCCTGGACGGCCAGGGTCTCCTTGATGCGCTTGCGGGTGCCGCGGCTGGCCCAGTCCCCCGAGCGCATGTCGTCGGCGAACGCGCCGACGATGCGGGTGCGGGCGTAGGCGCCGAACGGGATGCCGAGCGTGGGGTCGAAGGCGTCGGCGGCCTGGACGAGGGCGACGGCCCCGACCGAGGCGAGGTCGTCACGCGACAGGTGGGTGGCGCGGGCGCACACCTCCGAGACGAGGTAGCCGACCAGTGGCAGGTTCTCCACCACCATGGCGTTCCGTTCGGTGCGGTTCATCGCGACTCCCAGTGCGATAGGGGACCTCGTGGTCCGGTGATCGTGACTCCGGGCGCGACGAACGGCCCTCTGATCAGGGCACGTCGACAGGGTTCGCCGAGGAGGCGCGGTGCACCGGACGAGACGTCGTCCGGACCGCAGATGATGCGTGGCGACCGACCCGTCGGGGGCCCGTCGCTGCTCTGCAACGCTACCGAGCCGGAGGGGGGCGGCGGCAGGCCGGGACTGCCCCCAGTGCGGGGGAACGACCGTCATCTCTTCGGGGGACACACCTCGTGCCCTCACCCCCGTACTGGGTCGGAACGCCCCTTCCTCCGAGCGGTGCTTTAAGGCTAGGTGCAGGGTTCGGGCCGATGACTAACGGGCCCCGCGCCTCCGCCGATAGTCACCGGTGCAGAGGACGCCGGGCACTCCTCGCCGACGGACGACGAACCCGACACCCCGATGCGACCGACCGAGGAGGCCCCCCATGGGCGCGAACGAACTCTCCGCGCTGCTCTGGCGAGAGCGCGAGCTGCTCGAGCTGCTGACCTTCAAGCTCGAGGAGGAGCAACTGCTGCTCACCGCGGGCCGCAGCCGCTGGGTCGACCACGCCACGCGCGAGGTCGAGCAGGTGCTCGGTCGCCTCCGTTCCGCGGGGCTCGAGCGCAGCGTCGAGGTGTCGGCCGTCGCCCGCGAGTGGGGCACCGACGAGGAGGCCCCCCTGCGCGAGATCATCTCCGCGGCACCCTCCGGCCCGTGGGGCGAGATCTTCACCGCCCACCTCCGCGCCATGACCGAGCTGACCGGGCGCATCGCCCAGCTGCGCGACGAGAACGAACGCTTCCTGCGGGCCGCCGCCCGCGCCACGCAGGAGACCCTGGCCACCGCGTCCACGGGCCCCGCGACCGCGACGTACGACGCGACGGGCCAGACCGGTCACGCGAGCTCGGCCAGCGCCTCCGGCGGTCACCTCTTCGACGGGCGGCTCTGACGTGGTGAGCACCTTCGGCAGCCTGGCCACCGCCTACCGCGGGCTGACCGCGGCCCGCACCGGGCTCGACGTGGTCGGCCAGAACATCGCCAACGTCAACACCGAGGGCTACACGCGGCAACGGGTCACGCAGTCCTCGATCGAGGCGGCCGCGCGCGTGGGCGTGTTCTCGAACGGCGTCCAGCCCGGACAGGGCGTGTCGGTCGACGGCATCGCCCGCATCAGCGACCGGTTCGCCGACGCCCAGGTCCGCGGCGCCGCCGGGGCAGCCGGCTACCAGGGCGTGCGGGCGTCGGTCACGGCCGCCCTCGAGTCGTCCCTGAACGAGCCCAGCACGACCGGCATCGCCTCGCAGCTGACGAAGTTCTGGTCCGCCTGGCAGGACGTGTCGAACGACCCCTCGGCCGCGGCCCCCGCGGCCGTCCTGCTCGGCCAGGCGAACACGATCGCCCAGACCCTCTCGACCGGCTACAAGGCCGTCGACGACCAGTGGACCTCGCAGCGTCAGCAGCTCGACGGCCTCGCCTCGCAGCTCAACTCGGCCGCGACCCAGGTGGCCGACCTCAACGTGCGCATCCGCACCGCGACCCAGCAGGGCGTCAGCACCAACGAACTGGTGGACGCCCGCTCGGCACTGACCGAGAAGATCGCGACGCTCGCCGGAGGCACGGTGCGCGACAACGCGGACGGCACGGTCGACGTCCTGGTCGGCGGCAACGCCCTGGTGTCGGGCGACTCGGCCCGCCAGGTGAAGGTGACCGGCGACTACACGCTGGCCACCGCCTCCTCGGGGGTCTCGCTCGAGTGGACCCACCGCGCCGGCGACCCGATCTCGCTCGACGGCGGCAGCATCGCCGGTTCGCTGTCGGTGCTCGCCCCGGCCGCGCCCGGCGGCACCGGCGGGGTGCTGGCCGAGGCCGCCGCGAGCTACGACGCCCTCGCGACCCAGCTCGCCAGCCAGGTGAACGCCGTGCACGCGACCGGCACGACCGCCGACGGCACCACGGGCCACGACTTCTTCGCCCTCACCGCCGGGGTGCCCGCCGCGCGCGGCCTCACCGTGCTGCCGACCGGCGCCTCGACCATCGCGTCGGGCAACGGCACGGGAGGCGCCCTCGACGGGTCGATCGCCCGCGCCGTCGGCCGGATCGGACTCTCGACCGGATCGCCCGACCGCGCCTGGGGCTCGATCGTCAGCACGATCGGGGCCACGGCCCGCACCGAGGCCGACCGCTCGACCCTCACCGACCTCGCGGCGACGTCCGCCAAGGGGCGCCAGCTCTCGACCGCCGGGGTCAGCCTCGACGAGGAGAACGTCAACCTGCTCACCTATCAGCACGCCTACCAGGGCGCGGCCCGCGTCATGACCGCGATCGACGAGATGCTCGACACGTTGATCAACGGCATGGGACGGGTCGGGAGGTAACCGATGATCACCCGCACCACGAACCAGATGGCGATGCTCACCGCGCAGCGCAACCTGCAGACCAGCTCGTACCGGGTCGACCAGGCCCAGCAGCGGGCCGCGAGCCTCGACCGCATCTCGAAGCCGTCGGACGATCCGGCCGGCACGGCGGACGCCCTGCGGGTCAAGGCCGAGCAGGCGGCCAACGTGCAGTTCTCGCGTAACGTCGGCGACGGCAACGGGTGGCTCTCGCTGGCCGACTCGGCGCTGTCGTCCACCGACGACGTGCTCAAGAAGGTGCGCGACCTCACGGTGCAGGGCGCCAACACCGGTGCGTTGTCGCAACCCGCCCTCGACGCCATCGCGACCGAGATCGACGGCCTCAAGGCCGACCTGCTCGCCGTGGCGAACACCTCGTACAACGGCCGCAGCGTCTTCGCCGGCACGTCGGACGCGGGCGTCGCCTTCCGCCCCGACTTCAGCTACACCGGCACCCCGGGCTCCTCGGTCACCCGCCAGATCGGCGTCGAGACCGACGTGCGCGTCGACGCCGACGGAGCCGCCGCCTTCGGCACCGGCGCCGACTCGGTCTTCAGCATGCTCGACCGCATCGCCACCGACCTGCGGGCCGGCGTCAACGTCGGCACGCGGCTCACCGAGGTCGACGCCCGGTTGACGGCCGTGCGCGGCGTACAGTCCGACATCGGGGCACGACAGTCCCAGATCCTGAGAGCCGAGGACACCCTCTTGGACACCAAGACCACGCTGGAGGCGCAGCGCGCCGGCATCATGGACCTCGATCTCGGCGAGGCCGTGCTCGACCTGCAGATGCAGAACACCTCGTACCAGGCGGCCCTCGCGGTCACCGCCAAGGTGCTGCAGCCCACGCTGATGGACTTCCTCCGATGAGCGCGAACGCCGCCCGCGAGGTCGCGGGCTCCGTCGTGACCTTCGTCGCGCCTCCGTTCGGTCTCGAGCCGCTCACCGACTTCTCGCTCGAGCGCATCGACGGCGCCCACGGGCTCTTCGCCCTGCGGGCGAACGGGTCCGAGGTGCGACTGTTCGTGCTCGACGCGTCGGTGCACCTGCCCGACTACTCGCCCGTCGTGTCGGACGACCAGTCCGCCACCCTCGACCTGCAGGACGCCGCCGACGCCCTGCTGCTCGTCGTCGCGACCCCCGCGTCGACCGGCATGACGGTCAACCTGCTCGCGCCGATCGTGGTGAACGTGCGCACCGGAGCGGGCGCCCAGTTGATCCTCGAAGGCCAGGACTGGCCGCTGCGCGCCGAGCTGAGCCCCCGCGCGTAGCCACCTGCCGGCGGTCGGGCACCGGGTCGCCCGTCGGCTGGGTACGGGTTCGCCCCTCGGCTGGGCACCGGCTCGCCCCTCGGCTGGGCACGGGCTGCGAAGGCGGTCACGGTGTGGTGACGACCGATGCGGCCGTCGCGCCCATCGGCTTGCCTGGGACGCAGGAGGCGCGATCATGATCACGACACCCCGCACCACACGGCACCGGTTCGCCGTCGGCACGATGGCGGCGGTCACCGCCGTCCTGCTCGTCGGCTGCTCCACCGGGGACGACGCCCCGGGCTCGGGCGGTCCGGCCGCCACGCGTCCGGCGTCCGAGACCCCGACCGACCCGACGGCCGCCGCCGGACCCGGCCCGGTCGCGCCGACCACCGACGCGACGGCCGTCACCGTCGCGGCCGACGCCGTGACGACCGACGTCGCCACGGACCTGGCCGCCCCCTGGTCGGTCGTGCGACTCGACACCGGGTCGTCGTTCGTCAGCCTGCGCGACACCGGCACCGTGCTCGAACTGCTCGCCGACGGCAGCACCCGCGAGGCCGGCACCATCGGCGGGGTCGTGCACGAGGGCGAGGGCGGGCTACTCGGCCTGGCCGTGCTCGCGGGGTCGCCGTCGTACCTCTACGCCTACGCCACGACCGCCGACGACAACCGCGTGGTGCGCGCGCCGATCACGGGTGAGATCGGCTCGTACGGCCTGGGCGAGCAGGAGACGGTGATCACGGGCATCCCCAGGGCGAGCAACCACGACGGCGGCCGCATCGCGTTCGGCCCGGACGGGGCCCTGTACGTGACGACGGGCGACGCGAACCAGCGGCCGAACGCCCAGGACCCCGGCTCGCTCGGCGGAAAGGTGCTGCGTGCGACCGCGATCGGCGGCGTGCCCGACGACAACCCCGAACCCGGGTCGCTCGTCTACTCGCTCGGCCACCGCAACCCGCAGGGAATCGCCTGGGACGCCACCGGCGCCGCCTGGGCGGCCGAGTTCGGACAGAACACCTACGACGAGCTCAACGCCCTCGAGCCCGGGGCGAACTACGGCTGGCCGGACGTCGAGGGGCGCGGCGACGTCGCGGGCTTCGCGGACCCGGTGCTGCAGTGGTCGACCGACGACGCCAGCCCGAGCGGCCTCACGGCGGTCGGCACGACGCTCTACCTGGCCGGGCTCGGCGGCGAGAAGCTGTTCGAGATCCAGGTGGCGCCCGGCTCCGAGGCCGTGCCGACCGAACTCTTCGCCGGCGACCGGTCGCTCGGCCGCATCCGCGACGTCCTGCCCGGTCCCGACGGCACCCTCTGGCTCGTGACGAACAACACCGACGGGCGAGGCACGCCGAGCGCCGGCGACGACCGCATCGTCAGCGTCCCCCTCACCCCGGCCCCCTGACCCGGCGGGCGCCACCGGAGGAGGCGCGGGCCGGGTTCCGTACGCCGGCCCCAGGAGGCGCGGGTCGGGTTCCGCACACCGACCCCGACACTCGCTCACACGCTGCGCGCCGCGCGGCCTGTTCGGGGGCCGGGCGGTTACCCTCGTACTCGATGAGCCAGCACGACCGACCCGACACGACAGCACCCGGCAGCGCCCGCCCCCAGACCGTGCCGCCGGGGTTCGCCGCGCCCGTCGTGCGCGGGACCGGTGGTGCCGGCGGCTTCGACCCCGTCAGCCTGCGCACGGCCGTCGACGTGCCCGTCGCCGAGGCCCGCCTTGCCGCCCTGGGCCAGAGCCGCAGCACCGCCGCCCTCGGCGAGCGCGCCGATCTGCTGCGCCTGCTCGGCCGCCTCGACGAAGCCCTGGCCATCGCCGAAGAGGCGTTCCGTCTGGCGCACTTCACCGGCGACCGGGCCGACTCGACGGCGGCCCGCATCCGACGGGCCCACATCTTCCGCGAGCAGGGCAAGCTCGACCGTGCACTGAACGACCTGCACACCAGCCGCATCACGGCCGCCACCGAAGAATGGCGCGAGCTCGAGGCCGCCGCCGCCGAGCTCGAGGGCTACACGCTCTACGACCTGGGCCGCAACGAAGAGGCGCGCGAGACCCTGGCCAAGGCGCTCGAGGCGTACGAGGCGTCCGGTGCCCCGCGCGACCGGACGAACGGCCTGCGCGTCGCGATCGAGGGCGTCATGCGCGCCTACCTCAGCGACACCGGCCCGCAGCCACGACTCGAGGCCCCGGCCGTGGGTGACACGAACCCGGTGCCGCTCCAGCCCCTGACCGCGTCGCCGACGTCGGCCCCTGCCCCGGCCCGATCCCAGGGCCGGACCCAGGTGCCCCGCTTCGACGGCATCGCCTCGCTCTACGGTGGTGCGCCCACGTCGACGCCGGCGTCCGCTCCCGCCCCGGCTTCTGCTCCGGAGGTGCCCGCGGGCACCGCGGCCGCGGCCTCCGGCGAGGACGCAGGGGCCGACGTCGTCCCCGCCCGCCAGCCCATGGACGCCGCGCGCACCGCCGCGATCAGCTTCGACCCCGAGTCCATGCCCGACGAGGCCGCCGCGTCGCCGGTGGCCGAGGCCGCCGCCGCCCGCGCCGAGAAGGTCGCCGCGACGGCTCCGGCCGCACCACGCGACGGTGGGCTCTGGGGCAAGATCAGCCACCTCGCCGAGCGTGCCGCGGGTCACCGCGACCGCGACTCCGACGAGTTCGACGCCGAGCGGCGGGGCGACGCCGAGCGTCGCGGCGCCGACGAGGGCCGTACCGGGGAGCGACCCCGCACGGGCGGCACCGGCGTGACCGGCGTGGTGGACGGCCTCCCGCGCGACGACGAGCCCACCACCTGGCCGTTCCCGCGGCGCTGACCCGCGCCTCCTGACCTCGACGTGGCCGACCTCGACCGGGTGCGGCGCTGGGCCGCCGCGCTCATCGACCTGCACCTCGACCCCGCCGTGTGGACCTTCGGCTTCGACAACGCCAAGACGCGCGCGGGCCTGTGCAACTACACGACCAAGCGCATCACGGTCTCGCGGCACCTCGCCGGCCGCTACGACGACGACGAGATCCACCAGGTGCTGCTCCACGAGGTCGCCCACGCCCTCGCCGGCTCCCGCGCCGGTCACGGTCCCCGGTGGAAGGCCGTCGCCACCGACCTGGGCTACGTCGGCTCGCGCCTGCACGACGGAGCCATCGCCAGCGAGCTCGCCCCGTGGGTCGGGGTCTGTCCGGCGGGGCACGAGCACTACCGCTACCGTCAACCGGCGCGACCACTCGCCTGCGGGAAGTGCTCGCGGCGGTACGACCCGGCCCACCTCATCACCTGGACGAAGCGCGCGGTCTGACACCGCGCCTCCCGGGGCGGGTCCGGGCGGAACGAGGGCCGTCAGGAGGCGCGTAACCGGTTAGGGTGGTCAGGTGCAGACCGGACAGTGGCTCAGATCCGACACCGACACCCGGTGGTTCTTCGACTCGGGCGCGCTCAGCCTCGACTTCGCGTACCTCGGCGGGTTCCGTGCCGGGTCGCGCTTCGGCCCGGAGTCGGGCCTCGACCTGCCCGCCGACGGGTCGCCCCCCTGGGACGGCCTCCTGCTGCCCGCCGACCTCGACGACTGGATCGGCGAGCGCTTCGACGGCATCGCGGGCTCGGCGGGCGACCGAGAGCTCGCCGACGCCCGGGGCCTGCGCGACGCGGTCGCCCGGCTCGCGGTCGCCGCAGCCGACGGCACCTCGACCGACCCCGACGACGTCGACACCCTCAACCTGTTCGCGGCCCTGCCCGACGTCCCGCCGTCGCTCGAGGGCGGACGACGCCAGGCCGGGGCCGGGCGCCTGCGGCTCGGGCAGGCGATGGCGTCGGTCGCGCGCGACGCGGTGACCCTCTTCACGGCCGTCGGCTTCGTCGGCGGAGCGGACTCGCGCCTCCGTCGGTGCACGAACGAGTCGTGCGGGCTCGTCTTCTTCGACGAGTCGCGCGCGGGCAGCCGCCGCTGGTGCTCGATGCAGCGGTGCGGCAACCGGGCCAAGGTCCGGGCGCACCGGGCCCGCGCCGCCCGCGCCTGAGCAGGGAGCCGCGCAGGCCTTTCGTGCGCTCCGGTCGCCGGGCCGCCCCGCTCGGCCACCGCTTCGACTTGCCGCCCCGACCTGCCGCCCACGATCGCTCCCTGCCCCTCTCCCCGCCACGAACTGGACAACCCGCCACGCGATTCGGTGGCGGGTTGTCGAGTACGTGGCGGGGTGAGCGATGCCGCCCCGGCTGGGGCCGCATCGCGCACGGAGGCGACGGTAGGTCAGTCGACGACCGAGACGTCCTTCCAGAAGGCGACGTAGCCCGAGTAGTCCTTGCCGACGCGGTCGAACGAGGTCGGGATCGGGGTCGGGTAGCTCCAGGCACGGTCCTGCAGCAGGTCGTCGCCCGACGTGACGCTGAAGTACTGCGTGTCGCCCTTCCACGGGCAGTGGTACTGGGTGGGGCTCTCGGTCAGCAGGTCGGAGTTCACGCTCGCGGGCGGGAAGTACCAGTTGCCCTCGATCGAGATCAGCTCGTCCCTCGGGGCCTCGGCGACGACGGTTCCGTCGGTGAGCACTGCCTTCATGGTTCCTCCTGAGGTCGGGGCGACGTTCGGGTCGCTCTGGCCGCAACGCTACGCCGAGGGGGTGAATTCCCCTCGGGAGCCCGACGGGGCCACGACGGCGAGGGCGGAGGACGAGGAGGCGCGAGCCGCGTCGACCACGTCGCCCCGGTCGGTGGCGACCAGCTCGGCCGCCGAGGCCGAGGCCGTCAGCAGGTGCGACGAGGCCCGGGCGAGCGCCCCGGAGGCGGCGCAGGCGACGGCGGCCTCGGGGGACGAGAAGTCGATGCCGACCGCGGCGAGCGCGTCGACCACCGCCCCGGCGGCGAGCTGGTCCTCGATGGCGGGCCGGAACCCGTCCGCCTCGACCGCCCCCGCGGCGACGATCGCCACGAGGGCACGGTCGCCCCGTCGGGCCTGACGCTCGACCACGTGCCGGGCCACCTCGGGCGCCGCCCCGGCGCCGGTGACGACCAAGACGTCGGCCCCGCTCGCGACCTCGGGCAGACCGGCGACGACGCGCACGGTCTCGTCCCGCGTCAGCGTGCCGTGCCCGTCGAGCACGTCGACCACGACGACGACGTGCGCGCCCGGGGCGATGCGGGCGGCTCCGGCCACGCCGTGGTCGAACCTCACCTGGTACTTCTGCTGGCCGTGCGGACTCATCCGACCAGCGTAGGCAGCCGCACTCGGACGCCGCCCGTGCGTGACGCGACGTGACGTGCGATCAGGCGGCGGGAGTTGGATCGGAGCATGCACGTGCAGCTCAAGCTCCGCCTCGCCTGCCCCGTCGATGTCGCGACCGACGCCCTGCGCGACCCTCGGGTCATGGTCGCCGTGACGAAGCCGCTGGTGGTCTACCGGTCCGAGTCGCCGTCGGGCTTCCCCGACCGCTGGACCGAGGAGGCGCACCCGGTGTCGGCGAGCATCCTCGGCGTCCTGCCGCTCGGCAGCACGCACGTCGACCTCGACTGGCACGAACGCGACGGTGCGTGGATCCAGCGAGACACCGGGCGTGGCACGAGCGGCCAGTTCGCCCGCATGCGCATCAACCACCGGATGGCCGTCGTGCCGGACGGTCCGGGCCACACGCTGTTGCGCGACCGCCTCGAGTTCCACGCCGGGGCGCTGGGCCTCGTGCTCTGGCCCGGGCTCTGGGCGACCTGGCAGTGGCGCGCCCTGCGGATGAAGGCGCTCGCCCCGACCTGGCGCGGGGCGTCGACCCACCCGAAGCACGTCTGACCCGCGCCGCGGTCCGCAGCGGCTCTTGGCCGTCGCGGGTCGGCCGTCGCAGGTCGACCGTGCCGGGCTGGCCGTCGCGGGTCGGCCGTGGCAGGTCGACCGTGCCGGGCTGGCCGTCGCGGGTCGGCCGTCGCAGGTCGACCGCTCCGCGTCAGGCCCAGAAGCCGGCGTGCACGGCCGAGGCCTCGTCGAGGAGGGCCGGTCCCGACACCGACACCGCGCCTCCCCCACGAGCGAAGACCTCGCGGCAGGGCAGGTCGAGCGTCGACTCGCCCTCCTGCTCGGTGACCATGCCGAGCAACTGCTGTTCGGCGAGCGCGTAGACGACCCGGCCGATGCCGGCCCAGTGGATCGCTCCGGCACACATCGCGCACGGTTCGGTGCTCGTGTAGAGGGTCGCGGCCTTGAGCGTCGACTTGTCGAACCGCTGCGCGACGAGCCGGACGAGGTTCATCTCGGCGTGGCCCGTCGGGTCGCCCTCGGTGACGACCGTGTTCTCGGCCTCGACCACGTCTCCGTCGGCCGTGAGCACCAGGGAACCGAAGGGATGGTTGCCGTGGTCGCGAGCCTGCTGCGCGACCTCGATCGCGCGGTGCAACCGCGCCAGGTCGGCCGGGGTGACGGTGGGGTCGGGAGTCGTGGTGTCGGTCGTCATGGGGCGAGCGTAGCCAGGGAGCACCGTCCGCCGCGGCCGGGACGGCGAGCTGTGGACGGGCGACCTGCCTGTGAGCGGGCCACGGGCGGCGGGGCGACCGCCTGCGTACGGTGGCAGAGGTGACCGACCCGACCCGCGCCTCCTCGTCCACCGGTGAGACCACCGCCGACACCGGCGTCGACGCCTCTGCCGAGGCCACGGCCGACGCCGACGACCGCTCCGCCCCGACGCCCGCCCAGGGAGCGCTCGACATCGCCTCGTGGCGGCGGACGATCCACGGGCTCTACCGCGACGTGCGCGAGGCGACCGACCTGGCGGCGGCGCACGACCTGTGGCGACGCACCCGCGACGAGCTGTTCTCGACGCACCCCTCGACCCCGCTGCTGCCCGAGGACCGCCCCGACTTCACCGGCCTGCCGACGAAGCCGTACGACCCGGCCTGGCGCTTCGAGGTGTCGGTCGAGCCGGCCGAACCGCGACGCATGGTGGTCGAGACCGGCACCGACGGCGACGTGCTCTTCGACCTCGTCGGCGTGGCCGACGTGCCCGGCGTCGGCAGCCTCGACGTGTGGAAGCTGGCGCAGTACGCCGGCGGCCTGTTCATCCCGGTCAAGGACGCGCTGGCGGGCAAGCCCGGCGGCACCTACGGCGGAGGGCGCTACCTGATCGACTCGGTCAAGGGCGCCGACCTCGGCACCGGCGGCGAACCCGGCACGATCGTGCTCGACTTCAACTTCGCGTACAACCCCAGCTGCGCCTACGACCCCGCCTGGGCCTGCCCGCTCGCCCAGCCCGGCAACACGGTCGCGGTCGAGATCCCCGTCGGCGAACGGTACGGGCGCGCGCACTGATCGGGGCCCGCAGGCGGACGCGCGCACCGCTCGATCCCGGCGGGCGGACGCGCGCACCGCTCCAGCCCCGCGAGCGGACGCGCGCACCGCTCAAACCCCGCGGGCTGGTCTGCGCCTAGCCCTTCGGCTCGGAGTCGACCTCCACCGCGACGCCGTAGTCGTCACCGCCGTCCGTGCTGATCACCGAGACCGAGTCGTAGACGACGTCGGAGCCCGGGGTCCTGACGTCGCAGTGCACCTCCGCCTGGTCGACGACGGAGACCGCGTCGTCGCCACAGTCGACGTCGGGGCGGGTGCCGACCTCCTTCTCGAGGGCGTCGGCGACCGTGGTGGCGAAGGCGCTGGACGACACGGTCCGGTCGATCGAGGCCGAGGCGGTGCATCCGACCAGGGCCGTCGCGAGGACGGAGGCGGTGATCACGCTCGAGACGACTGTCGATGTGCGCATGGGTGCAGACCTTCCGGACGAGGCGGAGACCGCGGTGCGTGCCCCCGGAGCCGCGGCCCTCGCGCCCCCGACGTGTAGCCAACCACGTCGTCCGGCCGGTAGAACGACAGGTCGATCCTCGCGCGCACGTCGACTAGCGTCGGATCATGACCCCGACGACGCCGCCCACCACCCCGTCGAGCCCGTCGAGCCCGTCGAGCCCGTCGAGCCCAGAGGTCGTGACGCAGGCGCTGCTCGACCTCGGCTCGCGACCCGAGCATCCCTTCAGCACGAGCATCGAGGGCGGACGCATCGTCTTCACCTGGGTCTACGACAAGGCGTCGGGGCCGTTCGGCAGCCGGGAGCAGTCGTACCGTCTGCGCATCACCCTGATCCCCGAGACCTCCGAGTACAAGAGGTCCGAGATCGGCGTCGAGCGGCAGCGCGGCTCGGTCAGCGGCTCGTACACGTTCAACTCGGCGAAGGTCGTCGGCCCGGTCAAGCGCACCCTCGAGGCCCACGGCTGGCACCGCCGACGCACGGCGCTGGGCAAGGCCATCCGGCGCCTGTTCTCGTAGCGGACGGTCGTCGGAGGTCAGGAGGCGCGGTGGGGGCGAGGCGTCCCGAGGGGCCGACCCGCGCCTCCTCGGCTCGTCCCCGGCGCCGCCACGCGGCGCCCCGCACGGCCGTGCACACCACACCCGTCGCGTTTTCCGGCGCCAGCCGCTAGGCTGGGGTCACTTGCGAGCCGGCCCGATCGGCTCCCTGCGTCGTAGCACGCCCCTCACCGCCTCTCCGTCCTGGCACACACCCAGGCAGACCAGCAGGCGCGCGAAGCTCACTCTGCGGCGAAACGATCGTGCACACCTGCACCGTCGCCACACCTCGAGCCCGGCTACGACAGCCGTCCTCCCGGCACTGCCCCGCCCTCGTGCGAGCACGTCCCCGACGTGCCTCCTCACCAGCAGGCGGCCAGGCAGCCTCGGCCCGGCTCGACACCGATGCCCCGAAAGGTGCACCACATGTCAACGAACACCCTCGACACCGAGAACACCACCGGCGCCACAAGCGTCGACGAGACGGCCGACGCCGTCACCTTCAGCTCGCTGGGCGTGCCCGCCCCGATCGTGAAGTCCCTCGCCGCGGAGGGCAAGACCACCGCGTTCCCGATCCAGGTCGACACCCTGCCCGACACGCTCGGCGGCCGCGACGTCCTCGGCCGCGGCAAGACCGGCTCGGGCAAGACCCTCGCCTTCTCGATCCCCATGGCCGCACGCCTCGGCGGCAAGCTGGCCGGCGGCAACCGCCGCGCCGGACGCCCCCTCGGCCTCGTCCTCGCCCCCACCCGCGAGCTCGCCACGCAGATCGACGCCGTGCTCGCGCCGCTCGCCGAGGCCTACGGCATGCGCACCACCACGATCTTCGGCGGCGTCTCGCAGAACCGTCAGGTGCAGGCCCTCAAGGCCGGCGTCGACATCATCATCGCCTGCCCCGGCCGCCTCGAAGACCTCATGAAGCAGGGCTTCGTCAAGCTCGACGCGATCGAGATTACCGTGCTCGACGAGGCCGACCACATGGCCGACCTGGGCTTCCTGCCCGGCGTCACGCGCATCCTCAAGGCCACCCCGAACGACGGCCAGCGCCTCCTCTTCAGCGCCACCCTCGACAACGGCGTGGACAAGCTGGTCAAGCAGTTCCTCCACAACGAGGTGCTGCACTCGGTCGACGAGGCCAACTCGCCCGTCGCCAAGATGACCCACCACGTCTTCGAGACGCCCGACGTCGACAGCAAGAACGCGCTCATCCAGAAGCTCGCGAGCGGCCAGGGCCGTCGCATCCTCTTCATGCGCACCAAGCACCACGCGAAGAAGCTCGCCAAGAAGCTCACCGAGTCGGGCATCCCCTCGGTCGACCTGCACGGCAACCTGTCGCAGCCGCAGCGCGACCGCAACCTCGCCGCCTTCCAGGACGGTTCGGCCCGCGTGCTCGTCGCCACCGACGTCGCCGCCCGTGGCGTGCACGTCGACGACATCGAGCTGGTCATCCACGTCGACCCGCCGACCGAGCACAAGGCGTACCTGCACCGCTCGGGCCGCACCGCCCGCGCCGGAGCCGAGGGCGACGTCGTCACCCTCGTCATCCCCAGCCAGAAGCGCGACGTCGCCCAGCTGATGAAGAAGGCGGACATCCGCCCGACCATCACCGCCGTGACGCCGAACTCGCCCGAGGTCGACGCCCTCGTCGGTGAGGTCGCGGCCTACGTCAAGCCCTCGCCCAAGGCTGCCGTCCAGCAGCAGCAGGGTGGCGGCGGACGCTCGCAGGGCGCGAACGCCCAGCGCAAGCGCGCCGCCCGTCAGGACTCGCAGGGCAACCCCATCGCCCGCCAGGACCGTTCGGGTCGCCCCAGCCAAGGAGGCGCGGGTCGCGGTTCCGACGCCGGTCGCGCCGGTGCCGGTGCCGGTCGTTCGGGTGGCTCGCGTGACGGCGGCCGCCAGGGTGGCCGCGACGGCGCCCGCCGCGACGCCGCTCCCCGCGGTGGCGCCTCGACCTTCTACTCGACCGAGTCGGGCCGCGGTTCGTCCACGCCCGTCCGCGACGACGCCCGTGGCACGCGCGACGGTGCTCGCGACGAGACCCGTGGCACCCGCCAGACCGGTCGCCGCGCCCAGAGCAGCGGCACCCAGAGCGACGGCGGCCAGAGCCGCACCAACGCCGTCCGCAACGACCAGGCCGAGTTCGCCGCGTCGCTCGGCGGCTCGCGCGAGGGCGGCCAGCGTGACGGCGGCCAGCGCAGCGGCGGACGACGCGCCTCGTCCGAGGGCGGCCGTCCCGGCTCGCTCAAGGTCGGCGGCCTCGTGGGCGGCAAGGCCCGCACCGGCGGCGGCCAGCGCGGCGGTCGCTGACCCGACCCGCTGCCACACCCCCGAACCGGCGTGACACCCTCTGATCCGAGGGTGTCACG
>NZ_LMKB01000001.1:393183-463099 GCF_001421165.1 Frigoribacterium sp. Leaf8
GCGCACCCCGGCGCGCGCGAGGGCCCGCACCATGGGCTCGGCGCGCAGGGCGTCGCTCCAGGTCCATCGGACGACGGTGTGAACGCCGGGCAGCGCCCGCAGATCGTCCTCGCGCCGCTTCTCGTCGATCACGACCTGCTCGGGGCTGCGCCCGGCCCGCATCCGTTCGTCGCGGTACTTCACCTCGCCGTCGAACTCGCCGATGACGCCGAACTGCGGCCACCAGAAGTCCACGAAGCCGATGAGGGGGCCCGTCACCGGGAACCGGGCCTGCAACTCGGGCCCCGTGAGCCCGGCGGCCCTCATGCCCGCCCGGCTCAGCGACTCACCCGGCGATTCGGACCGCTCGTCGGCGAACGCGACGGCGACCGCCGCCCGTCGACGCCCGGGCACCCCGGGCCGTGCGGCCAGGGTGGCCTCGAGCGCGGACCGGTCGTACGCACCCGCGTGCAGCCCGTGGTCGAGCACGACGGTCGCCCCGCGCAGGTCGCGCCGGCGCACGCTGTCGACGGCCGCGCGGGCGGCACCCACCACCGGCAACCCGTCGACCGTGTCGATCTCGCCGTCGCCGAGGGGCGCCGCGTGCTGGTGGACGGACCCGGTCACCTTGTCACGAGCGCGCTGACGTGCCACGACGTGCACCCTCCGAGGCCACTCGCCCAGCAGCGGAAACCCCCGAATGGCGAGGGCGGACTCGTGGGCGACGACGGCGTCCGGTCCGAGCCGGGGCAGCACCGCGTGCACGCGGGCGGTGTGCTGCGACGCCGGGCCGAGCGACCGCCAGTCGTCCGTCCGGACGTACACGCCGGCGGCGAGCCTCACCGCGAGGCCACGTCGCGCGTCCCGCTCGATGGACGAGGCATCCACGCCGTCGTCGACGAGCCGGGACCGACGGATGAGCAGGCCTGACGTGTCGCGCATCGGTCCAGCCTGGCCGAGCGCCGTCAGGGACGGGGCCAGCGCCTCCTCGCCTGTGGAGAGGCGCTGGGCGACACCCCCGAACCGGCGAGACACCCCGAGATCCGCGGGTGTCACGCCGCGCCGGGGGTGTTGCGAGCGCCGCTAGTGCAGGGCGCCGACGGAGGCGAGGGCGCTGCGCAGCAGGGTGCCGCGCCCGCCCTCCATCTCGGCGGCGACCTCGTCGGAGGCGGCCTGGTGCGGCGTCAGCCAGGTGAGCTCGAGGGCGTCCTGCCGCGGGTCGCACGTGCCCGTGACGGGCACCACGTACGCGAGCGACACCGCGTGCTGACGAGGGTCGGTGTAGACCGACGAACCGGGCAGCGGGAAGTACTCGGCGACCTGGAACGGCACCGGAGACGGCGGCAGCTGGGGGAAGGCCATCGGCCCCAGGTCTTTCTCGAGGTGGCGGAACAGCGCGGTGCGCAGGCTCTCGCCGTACATCACCCGGCCCGACACGAGCATGCGCGAGATCGACCCCTCGTCGGAGGCGCGGAGCAGCACCCCGACCTCGGTCACGACCCCGAGGCCGTCGGTCCGCACGGGCACGGCCTCGACGTAGAGGATCGGCAGGTGCTGCCGCGCCTGGAAGAGCTCGTCCTCCGAGAGCCAGCCGGGATTGGGGTCGGGGTCGGGTGTCCGCACGGAGCTCATGGGCCATTCTTACCGGCTCGGGGGCCCGATCGCGTGACGTGACGCTACGGGCGAACAGCACCGGCCCCGATGTCGGCACCCGTCGCTAGGCTCGGCCCATGGTGCAGATCGACCCGTCCCTCGTCCAGTGGTCCGCCGTCGAGGCCGAGCGTGACGGGCGTCCCCTGCTCGTGTTGCTGCACGGCGTGGGCTCGCACGAGGGCGACCTGATCGCGCTCGCCCCCTACCTGCCGCAGCAGTTCGTGGTCGCGTCGCTGCGGGCACCACTGCCCCACGGCGACGGCTTCTCGTGGTACCCGCTGTCGACTCCCGGCGCACCCGATCCGGGCGCCGTCGACGACGCGGCCGAGGCCGTGCTCGCCTGGCTCGACTCGCTCGGGGCGCACCATCCGTCCGTCAGCCTGCTCGGGTTCTCGCAGGGCGGGTCGCTCTCGCTGCAGCTGCTCCGTCACGCGCCCGAGCGGTTCGCGTTCGCGGCCGTGCTCGCCGGGTTCGTGGTCCCCGCCGCGGGCGACGACGCCACGCTCGAGCGCGCGGCCGCACGCGACGACGCCGTCACGGCCGCCCGCCCCGCCGTCTTCTACGGTCGCGGCGACGTCGACCAGGTCATCCCCGCCGACGCCGTCGAGCGCACGTCCGCCTGGCTCGAGACGCACGCCGACGCCGAGCAGACCGTCTACCCCGGGCTGGCCCACGGCATCTCGCAAGAAGAACTCGACGACCTCAACGCGTTCATCGGTCGCGTCACCGCCGCGCCGGTGGTCGACGGCGGTGCCTCCGTGGTGGCCGGCGAGGCCGCCTCCGCCGACTGACCACCGGGCCCCACCCGGCCCCGCACCACCCGACGAACGAAGGAGGCGCGCGATGGCGACGCTCTCGGTGTCCGGTTCCGCCACCCACCGCCACCGTGCCGAGCGCGGCGTCGTCCACCTCGCCGTGGGCTTCGACGGCGACGACCGCGAGGAGGTCGTCCGCGACACCGCCGCGGTGCACTCCCGCCTCACCGAACAGGCCACTGCCTGGCGCCGCCAGGAGGCCGCCACCTGGTGGAGCGCACAGAGCGTCACGGTCGCGGTCGAGACCGAGGCGACGACCGACCGGGGCGACGGGGCCGACGCGACCCGCGCCTCCTCGGTGGTGCGGTTCCGCACCCGGGCCGCCGTCGACGTGCGGTTCAGCGACTTCGACGCGTTGGCGTCGTGGGTGGGCGACGTCGCCGTCGAACCGGGCGTCACCGTCGAGTGGATCGAGTGGTCGCTCAGCCACGACCGCCGGCCCGAGGTCGAGAAGGCCGTGCGGGTCGCCGCGATCGCCGACGCGGTCACCCGGGCCGGCGACTACGCCGGGGCGCTCGGGCTCGGTCGGCCGACGCTGCAGTCGGTCTTCGAGCCGGGGTTGCGGCCCGGCGCGCCCGGTGGGGGCAGCCCGTTCGGCCTGGCCCGTGCCGTCGCGACGTTCTCGTCGGGCGGCCCCGTGACGTTCGACCTGCACCCGGACGACATCGAGGTCACCGCCGAGGTCAGCGCCGACTTCGTCGCCTGACCCGTCTCCGGGCCCGACCGACCGGCAGGCCCGCCTCCCGCCTCCCGCCTCCCGCCTCCCGCCTCCCGCCTCACAGCAGCCGGTGCCACACTCCCTCGACGCCGATCGGCACGAACCCGACGGCCTCGTTGACCGCGAGCATGGGCCGGTTCTCCTCGGCGTTGAAGGTCAGCACGGACGGGCGTCCCGGCTTCTCGACGACGAGTCGGTCCAGGTTGGCGACCTTGACGAGCCAGCCCAGCCGGTGCCCGCGGTGCTCACGCCGCACGAGGGTCATCTGCTGCATGGCGGGCCGCGACGCGTCGTCGGGCACCGCGAGGTCGGAGCACGCGACGAGTCGGCCGGTCGGCACGTGCTCGGCCGCCGCGGTCAGCGAGGCCCGCCCGCTCGCGGCGCGTCGCTGCTCGGCCTCGACCAGGCGGTCGACGGTCCAGACGTCCTCGGGCTCCGGCACGTCACCCGTCGGTGCGTCGGTGCTCAACGCGGTCGCCATCGCCGCGACGTCGGACCGCCAGCGCGGAGGCGTGGGGCCGGACCAGGTGTGGACGCGGTACTCGTCCCCCGCCGCGGCGAGCGCCTCGGAGCGGATCGCGGCCAGCGCCTCCTCGTCGACCGGCAGGGGCAGGCGGCTGATGCGCTCGACCTGGCCGAGCGCGTAGCCGCGCGAGAGCGCGAACCGGACCTCCGAGGAGGCGCGGGGCACCCATCCGTGACCGGTCGAGGCCTCGAGGCGGTCGCCCGGGTCGGGGCGCGAGCCCTGGCCGGACGCGACGAAGGAGATCGCGTCGGTCCTGCCCGCCGCGCGGGCGACGGCCTCGACGTGGTCGAGCAGGGCCGTGCCGAGCCCCCGGCGGCGGTGCTCGGGGGCGACGGCGACCCAGAGCCAGCAGGTCGTGACGGTCGGGTCGGCGAGCGTCTCGTAGGTGGCCTGTCCGACGATGCGACCACCGGACCGCACCACGAACAACCGCCGCGGCGTGAACCGGTCGTGCCACTGCGGCAACTGTTCGGCCGGGCCGAAGTCGAGGTCGCCGAAGCCGAGCACTTCGGCCTGGACGGCGTTCTCGAGGCCGATGGCCTCGACGTAGGCGGCGACGCGTGCGGCGCGGTTGGGTTCGGCGTCGTGGCCGACATCGGCGTCGGCTCCGGCGTCGGAACGGGGCTCGAGGGTGTCGGGCACGACGATCTCGTCGATCACGATGTCGGTCACGGGGGCTCCGGGGTCGAGGCGGGGACGTGGTCCGCCGCCCGGCAGGGCAGCCGACCAGGGTAGCGCCGTCCTCGGCCTCCGCGCCAGGGGGGAGACGGCTCGACCCGCGGCGCGTAGAACGGGGCGATGAGCGATCCCTTCGACCTCGGACGGTACGTCGACGCGCAGGACGCCGGCGGCACCCACGACCAGGCCCTGGCCGAACTGCGCCGCGGGCGGAAGACCTCGCACTGGATGTGGTTCGTCTTCCCGCAGATCGCCGGCCTCGGCCGCAGCGGCATGGACCGCACCTACGCGATCCGATCGCTCGACGAGGCGCGGGCCTACCTCGCCCATCCCCTGCTCGGCCCGCGCCTGCGCGAGGCGGCGGGCGTCGCGGCCCGGGCGGACGCCGCGAGCGCCGGCGAGCTGATGGGCGGGATCGACGCCCTCAAGCTGCGCTCGTCGATGACCCTGTTCGCCCGGGCCGACCCGGCCGAACCCGAGTTCCGGGCCGTGCTCGATCGCTGGTTCGACGGCGTCGAGGACGACCTGACCGTCGCCCGCCTCTGAGCCCGTCCGCGACCGTCCGTCGGGCGACGGCTCCTCCCCGGACGAGGAGGCGCGGGTCGTCGCCCCCAGGCGCCGCGCCTCCCCTGCCGGTGTCGGCTCCCCCGGCTACGCTCGTCCGCATGCGCCAGCTCTACCCCGAGATCGAACCCCACGACTCCGGCCTGCTCGACGTCGGCGACGGCCAGAAGGTCTGGTGGGAAGAATGCGGCGACCCCGACGGCAAGCCGGTGGTCTTCCTGCACGGCGGGCCCGGCAGCGGGTCCTCACCCGCGCACCGCCGCCTGTTCGACCCCGACCGGTACCGCATCGTGCTGCTCGACCAACGTGGGGCGGGTCGCAGCACACCCCACGCCGGCACGTTCGGCACCGACCTCTCGACGAACACGACCCGCCACCTCGTGGCCGATCTCGAGACCCTGCGCGAGCACCTGGGCATCGACCGCTGGCAGGTGTTCGGCGGCTCGTGGGGCTCGACCCTCGCGCTCGCCTACGCCGAGACCCACCCCGACCGCGTCACCGAGCTCGTGCTGCGCGGCATCTTCACCCTGCGACAGAGCGAGCTCGACTGGTTCTACGAGGGCGCGGCGTCGAACGTCCTGCCCGACCGGTGGCAGGGCTACCTCGCCCCGGTGCCCCCCGACGAGCGACGCCCCGGCGGGCTGATCGAGGCCTATGCGCGACTCCTCGCCGATCCCGACCCCGCCGTCCACGGGCCCGCCGCCGTGGCCTGGTCGTCGTGGGAGGCCTCGGCGATCACCCTGCTGCCCCGCCCCGACCTGGTCGAGCGGTACTCCGACCCGGCGTTCGCGCTGGCCTTCGCCCGCATCGAGAACCACTACTTCGTCCATCGCGGCTTCCTCGACGAGGGCCAGCTGATCCGCGACGCTCACCTCGTCTCGCACATCCCGACGGTCATCGTGCAGGGCCGCTACGACCTGTGCACGCCGGCGACGACGGCTTTCGACCTGCACGCCGCCCTGCCCGGCGCCGAGTTCGTCCTGGTCGACGACGCCGGCCACGCGTTCGACGAGCCGGGCATCCTCGACGCGCTCATCTCGGCGACCGACCGCTTCGCGTCCGAGTCGACGCCCTCGCGTGACGAGGCGAGCCGATGACCGTCGTCCTCGCCGGCTGCGGCGACCTCGGCACCGAGGCGGCCCTGCGCTTCGCGGCCCTGGGGCACCACGTCCTCGGGCTTCGTCGCTCGGCCGAGAAGCTGCCCGCGTCGATCGACGGCGTGTCGATCGACCTCGGCGCCACCCGGCCCCCATTGCCCGACGACACCGAGATCGTCGTCGTCGCCCTCTCGGCCGGGTCCCGCGACGTCGACACCTACCGGGCGTCCTACGTCGACGGCCTGCGGAACGTCCTCGACGCGCTCGACGAGGCGGGGGCCTCCGACGCCCGGGTGCTGTTCGTCTCGTCGACCGCCGTGTACGACGTCGACGACGGCAGCGTCGTCGACGAGACCACGCCGGCGACCGGCGCCTCCCCCACGGCCGAGGTCATCCTCGAGGCCGAGGCCCTGCTGCACGCGCGTCGTCCCGACGGCATCGTCCTGCGCCTCGGCGGCATCTACGGCCCGGGCCGGGAGCGACTGATCACCCAGGTGCGCGACGGTGACGCGCGACTGGCCGAGCCGGCCGGCAGCTCCCCCCACACGAACCGCATCCACCGTGACGACGCGGCGGCCGCGATCGTGCACCTCACCACCACCTCGGCGCCGACCGACGTCCTGTACGTGGGGGTCGACGACGAGCCGTCGAGGCTCGACGACGTGCTGACGTTCGTGGCCGACGAACTGGGGTCGCCCGTGCCGCCGAGCGCACCTCCTCGGGGTCGTCAGGCGGGCGGCGACAAGCGGTTGTCGAACGCACGACTGCGCGGCACGGGGTTCACCTTCGAGTACCCCACCTTCCGCGAGGGGTACCGGGCCGTGATCGCGGGCGAGGGCGTGCGGCACCCCTGAGCCGGGCCCAGCCCGGGCCAGGCGATGCGGGCCTGTCGGACCGACGCCCGCAGGTGCGGGCCGGGTGGGCCCACGCCCGCCGGTGCGGGCCGGGTGGGCCCACGCCCGCCGGTACGGGCCGGGTGGGCCCACGCCCGCCGGTCCGGACTGGGGGGTCACGTCGCCCGCCTCGCCCGCCTCGCGCGCGAGGACGCCGCCCAGCGGACCGGGCACCGCGTGGTGTCGCGGGGCCCGGTCCACTGGACGGCGTCCTCGAGGGCGGAGGGTGATCAGTGGATCGGCGTGCCACCCGTCACGGCGATGGTCTCGCCGCTGATGTAGCTCGACTCCTGGCTCGCCAGGAAGACGAACGACGGGGCGAGCTCGACGGCCTGGCCCGGGCGGCCGTAGGCGGCCTCCGAGCCGAAGCTCTCGATCTTCTCGTTCGGCACGAAGGCGGGCTGCAGCGGCGTCCAGACGGGGCCGGGCGCGACGCCGTTGACGCGGATGCCGCGTTCGGCCAGCTGCTGGGCCATGGCGCGGGTCCAGTTGGCGATGCCGGCCTTCGACACGGCGTACTCGGCGAGGTCGGGCGAGGGCTGGAAGCCCTGGATCGACGAGGTCGTGATGATCGAGGCCCCTGGCTTCAGGTGCGTCGAGGCGGCCTTGGTCAACCAGAACAGCGGGAAGATGTTGGCCTTGAGGACGTGGTCGAGCGTCTCGGTCTCGAAGTCGTCGATGCTGCTGACGGTCGGCATGACGCCGGCGATGATCGCCAGGATGTCGAGGCCGCCGAGCTCGGCGACCGTCTTCTCGACGACGTCGACGTTGGTCTGCTCGACCTGCAAGTCGCCGGGCAACAGCACGGCGGTACGACCGGCCTCGCGGACGAGTGCGGCGACCTCTTCGGCCTGGGACTGCTCCTCGGCGAGGTAGCTCAGCGCGACGTCGGCACCCTCGCGGGCGAAGGCGATGGCCGTCGCGCGGCCGATGCCGCTGTCGGCACCGGTGACGAGGGCCTTGCGACCGGCCAGGCGACCGCTGCCGACGTAGCTGGTCTCGCCGTGGTCGGGCTCGGGCTTCATGGCGTGGACGTCGCCGGGAGCGCTCTGCTGCTGGTGCTCGAACGGAGGCTGGGGGTACTGGGTGACGGGGTTCTGCGGGGTGTACATGTTGTCTGCCATGCCCCCGGTGTACGCGGCGGAGCGAGCGTGCCGGCCCAGCTTGTACCCCGGTCGGGGGTGACGTCGGCGGCGCGGAGCGACGACAGGAACCGAGGAGGCGCGGCACCACCCCCGGGGAAAGATACGGTGGTCGCGTGCCCCTGCTGCCACTGCCTTCCGAGACTCCCCGTCAGGTCCTGCCCGCCTGGGTGCTGCGCGCCGACCGACGGGCCGCGAAACGCATCAACTCGGTCAGGGGAGTGCCGGTCGTCGACCGCAACCTCAGCCGCCTCAGCCACTTCGCCGACCACGGACTGTTGTGGGCCGCGGTCGCCGCAGGACTCGCCCTCGTCGGCCAGCGTCGTGCCGCGGTGCGGGGCACCCTGTCGCTCGGTTTCGCCAGTGCCATGGCGAACATCGTCGGCAAGCGCATCTTCGGCGGCAACCGGCCCCTGATCGACGACGTCCCGATCGAGCGACGTCTACGCAGCCAGCCGCTGTCCGCGTCGTTCCCCTCCGGCCACGCGGCCTGTGCCGCCGGCTTCGTGACGGGCGTCGCCATCGAGTCGCCGGGAGCCGCGGCAGCCTTGTTGCCGCTGGCCGGTGCGGTCTCGTGGTCGCGCCTCCACGTGGGGGCGCACTGGACGTCCGACGTCGTCGGCGGGCTGCTCATCGGGTCGGGCGTCGCACTGCTGGGCCGACTCGTGTCGGCACCGCGCGGGCGCTGACCCCGGGCCGGCCCGCCGGCACCCGGTCTACCAGCGGGGGTGGACGGCCTCGCGGAAGTACTGGTCGTAGATGCGGACGACCTCGCTGTCGAGCCCGTCGTCGAGCTCGCCGACGCTGCCGGCCGCGGCGTTCGCCGTGGCCTGCGCCACGTTGCGCGCTCCGGGGATGACCGTGCTGACGCCCGGCTGCTCGACGATCCACGCGAGGGCGGCCTGCGGCACGGTGACGCCGTCGGGGACGGCCGCGGCGAACTCCTGCGCGGCGGCGACGCCCTGCTCGAAGTCGACACCGCTGAAGGTCTCACCCTGGTCGAAGGCCTCGCCGTGACGGTTGTACGTGCGGTGGTCGTTCTCGGCGAAGGTCGTCTCGGTCGTGTACTTGCCCGACAGCAACCCGCTGGCGAGGGGGACGCGCGCGATGATGCCGACGCCGGCCCGTCGCGCGGCCGGCAGCACCTCGTCGAGGGGCTTGAGACGGAACGCGTTGAAGATGATCTGCACGGTCGCGAGGTTCGGTCGGGCGATGGCGGTCAGGGCCTGGGCGGTCTCCTCGACGCTGACGCCGTAGGCACGGATCGCACCGTTCTCGACCAGCTCGTCGAGGGCGTCGTAGACCGCATCGCTCTCGAAGACGGGGGTGGGCGGGCAGTGCAGCTGCACCAGGTCGAGCGTGTCGACGCCGAGGTTGCGGCGCGAACGATCGGTCCACGCCACGAAGTTGTCGCGGACGTAGTTCGACGGCACCTGGTCGAGCCGACGGCCCATCTTCGTCGCGACCGTGAGGGGCACGTCGGGGTTCGACGCACGGAAGCGCCCGATGATCTGCTCGCTGCGCCCGTCGCCGTACACGTCGGCGGTGTCGAAGAAGGTCACCCCGGACTCGACGGAGGCGCCCAGCACGTCGAGCGCGTCGCTCTCGCTGACGTCGCCCCAGTCGGCACCGAGCTGCCAGGTGCCGAGACCGATGACCGAGACGGGACGGTCGGCGAGGAAGGGTGAACGGGTTCCGAGGGTGCGGCTCTGCATGCCGTCGAGCCTAGCCACGCCGCACGTCGACCCGCCCAGACTGCGAGGGCTCAGCGGCGCGACGCGTTCACGCTGCGGACCAGCGCGTAGGCGACGACGACCGAGACGAACGCCGCGAAGAGGAACGCCGCCCCGAACCCGGCCTGCCCCTGCAGGAGCCGGACGAGCCCGACGATCGCGAGAGCCGCGGCCAGCATGCCGAACACGCGCGCGACGACCGACTTCACGCGGCGTGCGGCCCCGGCCCTACGGCCGCCTCGTCGACGCGACGACACGGTCACCCGAGGCGACGAGCCGAGGCGACCGCCGCCTCCTTCGCCTCTCGCAGTTCGCGCGTCGCTCGCTCGCGGGCGGCCTCGGGCATGGGCAGCCGGTCGCTGAGCGTGAGGTTCGTGGCGATCGTCTCGACGCGCATGCCGAGCGTGGCCCCCAGGACGATCTCGAGGACCGGGGTGGCGTGGTCCCAGCCGGCCGTGGGCGTGCCGTCGTCGTAGGCGCCGCCGCGGCTGGT
Source organism: Frigoribacterium sp. Leaf8 (assembly GCF_001421165.1). GTDB lineage: Bacteria > Actinomycetota > Actinomycetes > Actinomycetales > Microbacteriaceae > Frigoribacterium. The sequence goes on from NZ_LMKB01000001.1 coordinate 403,475, forward strand.
CACCACGACCGCGGGTCGTCCGAGCATCGGCTGCTGGTCGTCGCCGTCGAAGGGCGCGGTGACGCCGGGCAGGTGGACGTTGTCGACCCAGGCCTTGAGCGTCGAGGGCAGCGAGTAGTTGTAGAGCGGGGCACCGATCAGGACGACGTCGGCGGCGACGAGCTCGGCGATCAGGGCCTGCTGCAGGGCCTCGTGGGCGGGATCGGGGGCGTCGTCCGGCTGCCGGAGCCGCGGCGGCCAGTGCAACGAGCTGTCGCTCAGGTGGGGCAGCGGGTCGACGTGCAGGTCGCGGCGGGTGACCGTGTGGTCGGTGCCGAGGTCGCGCCAGGCGTCGGCGAACGCCGCGGTGATCGCACGGGAGCGGCTCGTCGTGAGGTCGGCGGACGAGTCGAGGTGGAGCAGGTTCGGCATGCGCCCACCGTAGCCGGGGCGACCGACACGGTCGGCGAGGTTGCACACCGGGTGGAGACACCATAATCTCGTGCCAGCGAATTATGACTTGAGGTGATAAGTCATAAAAGTACGCGCTCGGATTCTGACTTGTGAGGTGCCGTGACCGCCACCTGGCCGCCGCTCGACCACGAAGAGGTCGCATGGGTGCCGTCCGGTCGCCCGACGGCCGGATTCCGTGCCGAGCCGTTCGGGTCGACCGTGTTCCGCGCGGCGGTGCCGCCCCTCATCGGCGCACTCGACCCCGCTCCGTCGCCCGAGGTCCGCGCTCTGGCCGAGGACGCCTCTCTCGAACTGACTCGCTTCGATGCCACCCTCGGCGGCGAAGTGGCGGCCTTCGCCCCGCTGCTGCTCCGCAGCGAGGCCCTCGCCTCGTCGCGCATCGAGAACCTGACCGCCAACGCCCGATCCGTGTTCTCGGCCGAGCTCGGGGATGAACGCAAGCGCAACGCGACCCTGATCGCGGCGAACACACGCGCCATGTCGGCCGCGATCGACCTGGCGGACGAACTGACCAGGGCGTCCGTCCTCACGATGCACGCCACGCTGATGGCTGCGGACCCACGACACACTCCGGGCGCCCTCCGGAACGAGCAGGTCTGGATCGGTCGGAGCAGTGCCAGCCCCCTCGGTGCCGAGTTCGTCGCCCCGGTCAGCGCGCGGGTCCCCGGACTCCTCGACGACTGCCTGGAATTCGCACGACGCGACGACCTGCCCGTCCTCGTCCAGGCGGCCGTGACGCACGCCCAGTTCGAGACGATCCATCCGTTCACCGACGGAAACGGTCGGACGGGGCGCTCCCTCACCCAGGCGATGCTGCGGTCCAAGGGGGTCACGCGGTCCGTGACGGTGCCGGTCTCGGCAGGCCTGCTGACCGACGTCGATGCCTACCACCGAGCCTTGACGGCGTACCGGGCAGGTGAACTCGACCCCATCGTGCGATTGACGGCCGAGGCGTCCCTCCGGGCAGTCGCGAACGCCCGGACGCTCGTCGACGAGCTCCACGACGTCCGGGCATCCTGGTCGACCCGCGTCACCGCGCGGAGCGACTCGTCGGTCTGGCGCCTGCTCGACCTGCTCGTCCACCAACCCGTCCTCGACGCCACGACGGCCGCTTCCCGGCTCTCGCTCGCCCCGAGCAACGTCTACCCCCTGCTCCGACGGCTGGTCGAATCGGGAGTGCTGAAGGAGAAGGCCGAGTACAAGATGGGCACCATCTGGCGCGCGGACGATGTCCTCGAGGCGTTGGACGCGTTCGCGGCACGCTCGGGACGCCGAGGCGAGGCCACCGTGCTGAGCTGAGCCCCTCGGCGGAATGTCGGTGGTGCAGAGCAGGATGGCAACGATGACCGACGTGCTCGACCGCTTCTCCCCCGCGACCCGTGAGTGGTTCCGGGGGGCGTTCGCCGCGCCGACCCGGGCTCAAGAAGGCGCCTGGACGGCCATCAGCCAGGGCGACCACGCCCTCGTCATCGCGCCGACCGGTTCGGGCAAGACGCTCGCGTCGTTCCTCTGGTCGATCGACTCGTTGGCCTCGTCACCCCCGCCCGACGAGAAGCTGCACCGCACCCGGGTCCTCTACATCTCGCCGCTCAAGGCGCTCGGCGTCGACGTCGAACGCAACCTCCGTTCACCGCTGGTGGGCATCACCCAGACCGCGAGACGCCTGGGCACCGAGGCTCCCGACATCACGGTGGGCGTGCGCTCCGGCGACACGAGCTCGAGCGACCGCGGCCGTCTCGCCCGCACGCCGACCGACATCCTCATCACGACGCCCGAGTCGCTCTACCTCATGCTCACGTCGCAGGCGCGCGAGACCCTCAAGGGCGTGCAGACGGTCATCATCGACGAGGTCCACGCCGTCGCCTCGACGAAGCGCGGTGCCCACCTGGCCCTCTCGCTCGAACGCCTCGACGCCCTGCTCGAGAAACCCGCTCAGCGCATCGGGCTCAGCGCGACCGTCCGCCCGCCCGAAGAGGTCGCGCGGTTCCTCGCCGGCCCGGCACCGGTCACCATCGTCAACCCCCGCGCCGACAAGAAGTTCGACCTGCGGGTCGTCGTCCCGGTCGACGACATGACCGAGCTCGGCACCGCCGCCCCACTCGAGGGCTCGGCCGCCGGCGCCGCGCCGCAGGGCTCCATCTGGCCCCACGTCGAAGAGGGCATCGTCGACCTGATCGCCGCGCACCGCTCGACCATCGTCTTCTCGAACTCACGCCGCCTGGCCGAACGCCTCACGGCCCGCCTCAACGACATCTGGATCGAACGCCAGGGCGGCGACCTCGAAGCCGCCGAACGTGCCACCGAGGAGGCGCGGGGCCAGCTGGTCACCGCCGGCCCCGTCGGCGACGACGCGGCCGCCGACGCCGTCGACCCCTTCGCCCCGGCACCCGCCGCACAGCGCAACCCGGCCGTCGGCGGCGGGGCGCCGGCCCAGCTCATGGGCGGTTCGGGGCAGACCGCCGGCAGCGATCCCCTGCTCGCCCGGGCCCACCACGGCTCGGTGTCGAAAGACCAACGCGCCCTCATCGAGGACGACCTCAAGAGCGGCCGACTGCGCTGCGTCGTCGCCACGAGCTCGCTCGAGCTCGGCATCGACATGGGTGCGGTCGACCTGGTCATCCAGGTCGAGTCGCCGCCGTCGGTCGCCAGCGGCCTGCAACGCGTCGGCCGCGCCGGGCACCAGGTCGGCGAGACCTCCCGCGGCGTCCTGTTCCCCAAGCACCGGGCCGACCTGATCCACTCCGCCGTCGCAGCCGAGCGCATGGTCGCCGGGCTCATCGAAGAGCTGCGCGTGCCGACCAACCCCCTCGACGTGCTGGCCCAGCAGACCGTCGCGGCCGTCGCCCTCGACGAACTCGACGCCGACGCCTGGTTCGACACCGTGCGCCGCAGCGCCCCCTTCGCCACCCTGCCGCGCTCCGCCTTCGACGCCACCCTCGACCTGCTCAGCGGCAAGTACCCCTCCGACGAGTTCGCCGAGCTGCGACCCCGCATCGTCTGGGACCGCGTGCACGGCACCCTGACCGGGCGCCCCGGGGCCCAACGCCTCGCGGTGACGAGCGGGGGCACCATCCCCGACCGGGGACTGTTCGGCGTCTTCATGGTCGGCGAGAAGGCCGCCCGCGTCGGCGAACTCGACGAAGAGATGGTCTACGAGTCGCGGGTCGGCGACGTGTTCGCCCTCGGGGCCACGAGCTGGCGCATCGAGGACATCACGCACGACCGCGTGCTCGTCTCGCCCGCCTACGGCCAGCCCGGTCGCGTCCCCTTCTGGAAGGGCGACGGCATCGGCCGCCCGGCCGAGCTCGGCAAGGCCATCGGCGGCTACGTCCGCGAGCTGTCGAACTCGAGCGAGGCCGACGCCACCACGCGCGTCGCCGCCGGTGGGCTCGACGAGCGGGCGGCACGCAACCTCATCGCGTTCCTCGGCGAGCAGAAGGCCGCCACGTCGTACGTGCCGACCGACACCACCCTCGTGGTCGAGCGCTTCCGCGACGAGCTCGGCGACTGGCGCCTCATCCTGCACTCCCCCTACGGCATGCAGGTGCACGCGCCGTGGGCACTGGCGGTCTCGGCCCGCATCCGCGACCAGCTCGGGGTCGACGGCGGGGCCATGGCTGCCGACGACGGCATCGTCGTGCGCATCCCCGACACCGACGCCGAGCCTCCCGGGGCCGAGCTGTTCTCGTTCGAGCTCGACGACCTCGACGAGATCGTCACCGAAGAGGTCGGCGGCTCCGCCCTGTTCTCGTCACGCTTCCGCGAGTGCGCCGCCCGGGCCCTGCTGCTGCCCCGGTACAACCCCGGCAAGCGGTCGCCGCTCTGGCAGCAGCGTCAGCGCTCGTCGCAGCTGCTCGACGTCGCCCGCAAGTACCCGCAGTTCCCGATCGTGCTCGAGGCCGTGCGCGAGGTGCTGCAGGACGTGTACGACCTGCCGGCCCTGATGAGCCTCACCCGCGACCTCGCCAGCCGCACCGTGCGCATCGTCGAGACCGAGACCGAGGTGCCCTCGCCCTTCGCCCGGTCGCTGCTCTTCGGCTACGTCGCGGCCTTCATGTACGAAGGCGACTCGCCGCTCGCCGAGCGTCGTGCGGCCGCCCTGTCGCTCGACTCGAGCCTGTTGCAAGAGCTGCTCGGCCGGGCCGAGCTGCGCGAGCTGCTCGACGCCGACGTCATCGACCAGCACGAGCTCGAACTGCAGCGCCTCGCCCCCGACCGCCGGGCCCGCGACATCGAGGGCGTCGTCGACCTGTTGCGTCTGCTCGGCCCGCTGACCACCGACGAGATCATCGACCGCAGCTGGCTCGCGGCGACTCTCGTCGCCGGTGACGTGGCCGCCCGCGACGACGCCCACCGCGCGCTCGAGACCGCCCTGACCGACCTCGCCTGGTCGAACCGCGTCCTGCGCTTCACCCACGCCGGCACGGTGCGCTGGGCCGGCATCGAGGACGCCTCGCGCCTCCGCGACGCCCTCGGCGTCGCCCTGCCGATCGGCGTGCCGACCGCCTTCGTCGAACCGGTCGACGACCCGCTGGGCGACCTCATCGGCCGGTTCGCCCGCACCCACGGCCCCTTCACTCCCGCCATGGTGGCCGACCGTCTCGGCCTCGGCACCGCCGTCGTGATGGACACCCTGCGGAAGCTCGCCACCCAGCGTCGCGTCGTCGAGGGCGAGTTCCGCCCCCGACAGCAAGGCAGCGAGTGGTGCGACTCCGAGGTGCTGCGCCGACTGCGCGGCAAGTCGCTGGCCGCGCTCCGGCACGAGGTCGAGCCGGTCGCCCCCGAGACGCTCGGGCGTTTCCTGCCCGCCTGGCAGCACGTCGCCACCGGGCTCAAGGGGTCGGGCCTGCGCGGCCTCGACGGCGTCGTGCAGGTCGTCGACCAGCTCAGCGGGGTCTCGCTGCCTGCCTCGGCCTGGGAGTCCCTGATCCTGCCGGCCCGCGTGACCGACTACAACCCGTCGATGCTCGACGAGCTCACGGCCACCGGCGACGTCATCTGGTCCGGCACCGGCACCCTGCCCGGCAACGACGGCTGGGTCAGCCTGCACCTCGCCGACGGAGCCCAGGTCACCCTGCCCGAGCCGTCCGGAGCCGAGACCGACGACCTGCAGCGCGAGGTGCTGGCGGCCCTGGCCGGTGGCGGGGCGTACTTCTTCCGCCAGTTGTCGGACGCCGTGGGCAGCACCGACGACGACGCCCTGGTCACCGCGATCTGGCAGCTCGTCTGGGCCGGGCAGATCACCAACGACACGTTCGCGCCCCTGCGCACCCAGGTGGGCGGCGGACGCACGCCGAGGCCGCGCACCCCGACGCGGTCGCGCTCGTCGTACCGCAGCCGCGGCCGGGTCGCCATGCCTCGACAGGCGGGCCCGCCCACCGTCGGCGGCCGCTGGTCGCTGTTGCCGCTGGCCGAACCCGACGGCACCGTGCGCGCCGCCGCGACGGCCGAGATCCTCCTCGAACGTCACGGCGTCGTCACCCGCGGCGCCGTCGTCAACGAGGGCGTCCGTGGCGGCTTCTCGACGGCCTACAAGGTGCTCAGCGGCTTCGAAGAGACGGGGCGGGCCCGACGGGGCTACTTCGTCGAGGGCCTCGGGGCGGCCCAGTTCGCGACCGGGCCCACGGTCGACCGCCTGCGGTCGTTCGTGCGCGACGAGGGCGACCGCCGCGACGACGACACCCTCGTCGCCGCGGGTCGTCAGCGCGACGTGCCCGTGGTGACCCTGGCCGCCACCGACCCGGCGAACCCCTACGGGGCGGCCCTGCCCTGGCCCGGGCAGACGCTCGACGGCGCCTCCGCCGACGAGGCCGCGGCCGTGGCGAGCGCGGCGGCACGAGCCGCCACCGCGGCGGCGGCGACCACGGCGACCGGAGCCGGGGAGCGCGCCGAGGCGGGCTCCGCCGCCGGCTCGACCCGCGCCTCCTCGGGGGGCGACGACCGTGCGACGAGCGACACCCCAGGAGGCGCGGGCGGCAAGAAGAAGTCCGGTCACCGCCCGGGGCGCAAGGCCGGTTCGCTCGTGGTGCTCGTCGACGGGCGGCTCGTCGTCTACGTGGAGCGCGGCGGCAAGACGGTGCTGACCTTCGGTGAGCCGGACGAGCGCGAGCTCGCCCTGGCCGCGGGTTCGCTGGCCGCCACCGTGCGCAACCGCATCGGCAAGCTCGCGGTCGAACGGGTCGACGGCGAGTTCGTGTTGGGTACCGCCCTCGGCGACGCCCTGCGCGACGCGGGGTTCGCACCGACGCCGAGCGGCATCCGGCTAAGGGCCTGACCGATGCCCGAAGGAGACACCGTCTACCGCGCCGCCAAGAACCTCGACGCGGTCCTGCACGGTCAGACGCTCACCGCCAGCGACTTCCGGGTGCCGGCGTTCGCGACCGTCGACCTCAGCGGTGAGGTGATCGACGACGTGATCGCCCGCGGCAAGCACCTGCTGCACCACATCGGCGACCTGACGCTGCACACGCACCTCAAGATGGAGGGCTCGTGGCACGTCTACCGGCACGGCACGAAGTGGAGACGTCCGGCCTACCAGGCGCGCGTCGTGCTCGAGACCGCCGACTGGGTCGCCGTCGGGTTCGACCTCGGCATCGTCGAGCTCGTGGCCCGCGACGACGACGACAGCGTGGTCTCGTACCTCGGCCCCGACCTCCTCGGCCCCGACTGGGACGCCGCGCGCGCCCTCGCCAACCTCGAGGCCGACCCGTCCCGCGAGGTGGGGCTCGCGCTGCTCGACCAACGGGTGCTGGCGGGTGTCGGCAACGTCTACCGCAACGAGCTCTGCTTCCTGAGGGGCGTGCTCCCGACCCGTCCCGTCGGCGAGGTCGAGAACCGGCCCAAGATGATCGACCTCGCGCACCGGCTGATCCAGGCCAACAAAGACCGCGTCGACCGCACGACGACCGGCAACCTCCGCGGCACGACCGACTGGGTCTACGGCCGGGCGGGCAAACCGTGCCTGCGCTGCGGCACCAAGATCATGAGGGGCGAGCTCGGCGAGAGCGAACTCGAACTGCGCGACACGTACTGGTGCCCTCACTGCCAGAGCTGACGGTCGCCTGCCCGACCGCCACGCCACCACGCCACCACGCCACCACGCCACCACGATGTAAACATCCCGCCACGCAATCGTGTGGCGGGATGTTTACATCGTGGCGGCATGGGTCGGCGACCGAGCAGCGCCGGGATGCAGGGGCGATCGGCAGGGCAGGGTCCGAGCGCCTGAGAGCCCGAGCGCCCGGCCGTCCGGCCGCGTGTGACGCCCCGTGACGCGGATCGGCGTCGGTCCGAGGTGACGTGCCTACGATCAGCGACACCCGACGGCCGTACCCGGCGAGCCCGTCAGCGCGAGAGGACGACCATGTCGAACAGCAACCCCACCGACACCCGCAGCACCGCCAGCACCCCCACCACCATCGCCGAGCAGGTGACCGAGTTCAACGAGGGCTTCACCGCGCAGATCGGCCCCGACTTCTCGAAGGTCTTCGACGACGAGCGGAGCACCCTGCGCGAGGCCGGCGTGCCCGACGACGCCGTGCGACCCGGCGACACCGTCGTCGAGGCGACGCTGTTGACGCCCCAGGGCACCGAGGTCTCGCTCGCCGAGACCGTCGGCGAGGGGCCCGCCGTGCTCGTCTTCTACCGCGGTGCCTGGTGCCCCTACTGCAACCTGACGCTGAAGACCTACCAGGCCGAGCTGCTGCCGCGCCTGCGGGAGCGCGGCGTCGCGCTCGTCGCGATCAGCCCGCAGACCCCCGAGGGCTCCGAGGCGTCGGTGACGAACGGCAGCCTGGAGTTCCCCGTGCTGTCCGACCCGGGCAACGTGCTGAGCGGCGCGCTCGGCATCCGCACCGAACCGAGCGCCGACGCCCGCACCGTCCACACCCAGCTCGGGTTCGACGTCGCCGACAGCAACGCCGACGCGACGGGCGACATCCCCTTCCCCACCGTGCTCGTCATCGACCACGACGGGGTCGTCGTCTTCGCCGACGTCCACACCGACTACACGACGCGGACCGAGGTCGACGAGATCGTCGCCGCCCTCGACCTGCTGGAGGCGCGCGCGGCCTGACCCCGCCCGGTCACCCCGTCCGGTCACCGCGCACGGCCTGACCCCGCCGGTCACCCCGCCCGGTCACCCCGCCCGGTCACCCCGCGCGGTCACCGCGACGCGTCGCCCGAGGTCGGCACGGGCCAGACGTAGTCCAGGTCGGCGGGTTCGTCGCCGAACGCCGCGGCGTAGGCCTCGGGTGCCTTCGCCAGCAGCTTCGACCGGTGCGAGCGGTGGACGTCCTCCCGACCGAACCACGGAGGCAGCTCGAACTCGTCCGCGCGGAACGCCGCCGCGTCGGCGGGGACCTCGTCGAGGGTGGCCAGCGTCTTGTCCAGGCAGGTGTCGGCGAAGCCCCGAGCGACCCACGCCGCGCAGGTCTCGACCTGGTAGGCCATCAGCGCCGGCCGGTGCCCCCGCCACATCGCGGTGACCGGATGGCTCTGCCAGCCGTAGCCGGGCACGACGAGCGCCCGCATGACCTGGAGCGTCTCGACCCGCTGCTTGCCGAGACGCTTGTCGTCGAGCACCTCGGCGCTGGCACGGAAGTCGGCGTAGGGAAGGAACGTCTGCACCGCACCAGCCAACACGCCCGTGCGGGGCGCCGTGCGGCCGCCGAGGACGGGCGCGCGGCCGGTCCCGAGCCGGGCCGCGGCCGGACGATTGCGAACACCACCCCGCCCCGTGCGGTCCCCCGGGCGCGCATCCGCCTACCCTCGACCGAGGTGACCGGCCCGAACCCGGTGCACCCCGTCACGGTCGAGAGGACCCCATGTCGAACGCCGACTCCCCCATCCCCACCCGCATCGCCGACAAGGTGACCGAGTTCAACGAGGGGTTCACCGCCGAGATCGGCACGGAGGCCACGAAGGTCCTCGACGACGAGCAGTCGGCCCTCCGCGACACGGGCGTCCCCGCGGCCGCCGTCCGGGTGGGCGACACGATCGTGGACGCGACGCTCGTGACGACCGCCGGCGACGAGGTCTCGCTGTCGGAGACCGTCGGTGAGGGCCCGGCCGTCCTGGTCTTCTACCGCGGCGCCTGGTGCCCGTACTGCAACCTGACGCTCAAGACCTACCAGGCCGACCTGCTGCCCGAACTGCGGGAGCGCGGCGTCGCCCTGGTCGCGATCAGCCCCCAGACGCCCGAGGGCAGCGAACGGTCCGTCGCGAACGGCGGCCTCGAGTTCCCGGTGCTGTCCGACCCGGGCAACGTGTTCGTCCGGGCCCTGGGCATCCAGACCGAGCCGGTCGCGGCCGCCCGTGCGGTGCACTCCGACCTCGGATTCGACGTCGCCGACAGCAACGCCGACGCGACCGCCGACGTTCCGTTCCCGACCGTCCTCGTCGTCGACCGCGACGGCAAGGTCGTCTTTGCCGACGTCCACGTCGACTACACGACCCGCACCGAGGTCGACGAGGTCGTCGCCGCCGTCGACGCGCTCGACACGCCCCCGGCCTCCTGACCGGCACCGCGCCTCCTGCGCCGCACCGCGCCTCCTGACCGGCGCCGCGCCTCCTGCGCCGCACCGCGCCTCCTGAGGCCGAGGAGGCGCGCCCGGCCCGGCCCCGCCGGTCACACCCCGCCGGCCACTCCCCAAGGCACAGCGCAAGGACCCCGTCCCCGACGACGGCCCCCGAAGGATCGGGATGCATCGTCCGGGACGGGGTCCTCCGTCGGTCGGCGGTGCCGCTCAGTTCGGACGGCCACCGGCGTCGACGGCGGGTGCCGGGGCGGCGGCGTCCTCCCCGAGACCCACCCGCGAGTGCCGACGCCCGTAGGCGAAGTACACGACGACGCCGATCACGAGCCAGACGGCGAACCGTGCCCAGGTGAGCGTGGTCAGGTTGAACATCAGCCAGACGCAGAGCACCGCCGACAGGATCGGCAGCACGGGCGACAGCGGCACCCGGAACGCGCGCGGCAGGTCGGGCCGCGTGCGCCGCAGCACGATGACGCCGATGCTGACCAGCACGAAGGCCGACAGCGTGCCGATGTTGATCATCTCCTCCAGGACGCCGACGTCGGTGAACCCGGCGATCAGGGCGACGAGCACACCGGCGATGACCTGGACGCGCACGGGCGTCTTGCGGACGGCCGAGGTCTTCGCGAGCCAGCGGGGCAGCAGGCCGTCGCGTGCCATCGAGAAGACGATGCGGGCGAGGCCGAGCAGCAGCACCATGATGACCGTCGTCAGGCCGATGAGGGCTCCGATGGCGATGACCTGGGCGGCCCAGCCGACGCCGACCAGGTCGAAGGCCGTGGCCAGGGTCGGGGCCTCGACGGCGGCGAGGTCGCGGTACGACACCATGCCGGTGAGCACGATCGACACCATGACGTAGAGCACGGTGACGATGGCCAGGCCCAGGAAGATGCCGCGGGGCATCGTCTTCTGCGGGTTCTTGACCTCTTCGGCGCTGGTCGCGACGACGTCGAACCCGATGAAGGCGAAGAAGACGAGCGAGGCGCCGGCGAGCAGGCCGAAGACGCCGTACTGCGCGGGCTCGGCACCCGAGACGAACGAGAAGAGGGACTGCGTCCAGACGTCTCCCTCGCCGGCCGGGCGGGGCTGCGACGCCGGGACGAAGGGCGTGTAGTTCGACGACTTGACGAAGAAGAAGCCGACGACGATGACGAACAGCACGATCGCGACCTTGATCACGGTGAAGACGCTGCCGACGCGCGAGCTGAGCTGCGTGCCCAGGACGAGCAGCACGGTGAAGAACGCGACGATGACGAACGGCGCCCAGCTCAGCTCGAGCGGCCCGATCGACAGGGTGTCGGGCACGTCGAGACCGAAGCCGGAGAACACGGTGCTGAGGTAGATGCCCCAGTACTTGGCCAGCACGGCCGCGCCGGTGAGGGTCTCGAGGATGAGGTCCCACCCGATGATCCAGGCCAGGAACTCGCCGAGGGTGGCGTAGGTGAAGGTGTACGCGCTGCCCGCGACGGGGATGGTCGAGGCGAACTCGGCGTAACACATGATCGCCAGGCCGCAGGTGACGGCCGCGAGGATGAACGACAGCGTCACGCCCGGGCCCGCGAAGTTCGCGGCGGCGTTGGCGCCCACCGAGAAGATGCCGGCCCCGACGGCGACGGCGATGCCCATGAGGGTCAGGTCGGTGACGCCGAGCGAGCGCTTCAGCCCGTTCTCGGGCCCCGTCGAGTCGGCGAGCGACGACTCGACCGACTTCGTGCGCCACAGGGTGCTGAGACCCCGGGCCTTGGGGACGGTGCTCATGCTGCCTCCTGGGTGGTGCGGGCGATGGGGTCGCCCCGTCTCGGGGGACGACGCGCCAGCATACCGGCGGACCGGCCGCGTCTCGTAGCATGGCGGGCGAGGGGGGCATCGTGGACGGACGACCGTGGCAGCCGACGCGTCCCGAGCGCCCGGCGGCAGCCCGGGAGGCGCGGGCCGGCTCCCCGGCGACGCCCGCCTCCGCGACCGGTCACCCCGACGAGCACGCAGCCGACGTCGATGCTCGCGACGGGTACGACGGGGTGGAGGCCACCGGAGCAGGACGGCGCGCGGGGCGACCCCCGCTGCAGGCGGTCGGACGCCGGACGGGTCGTGCGCTGCGCCGGGGGTGGAGCCGCGCCTCCCGGGCTCGCCGCCTCGGGCTGACGGTCGGCGCCGTCGCCGTGGTGACCGCGCTCGTCGCCGGCGCGGGCCTCGCGATGCAACCGCGGTACGACGAGCCGGTGCGCCCCACGATGCTCGTCGACGACCTGCGGTCCGAGCCCACGGCGACCGTCTGGCGGACCGACCTGGCCGGTGCGGCCACGCCCGGCATGCCCTCGGGGTGCGCCTACTACGCGTTCGCCGGGATGGTCGGTGACGACGCGCTCGTCACCGCCCAGTCGGCCGAGCAGTCCGACCGCTGCGGGGGTGCCGGAGGGCGCCTGGCCCGGGTCGACGGCGACACCGGTGACGTGGTGTGGAGCGCGAACGTGGCCACGGCCCTGGGGCGGGCCGTGCGGTCGGTCCGGGTGACGCCGGACGCCGACGGACGCACCGCCACCCTGGTCGTCGAGGTCGACGCGGGTTCGACCCTGGCCCGGCTGGACCTGCGGACGGGCGAGGTCACCGACTGGTCGTCTGCGGTCGAGTCGTCAGATCCCGACCAGGTGACGCGCATCGAGGAGGTCTCGACGACGACCGTCCTCGTCTCGCACCAGCCCCGGACGAGGTTCGGGCCCGACGGCTCGGGGCCGACCACCGACGAGGGCGACGTGACGGGGTACGAGCTCCGTGCCCTCGACGCCCCCGACGCCGTGTCGTGGCGAGCCGACGAACCGTCGCAGGCCACCGTGAGGCTCGTCGACGACGAGTTCTACGTGCTGACGACGGCCGGCGACGGATCACGGGTGATCGACGCCGCCACCGGTGACGTGCACCGCCTGCCGATCGACGACGACACCTACGGCTGGCCCGAGGCGGCCGGCGACCACGTCGTCGTGACGCTCGCCGCCCCCTCCGGGCAGCAGCTGGTCGCCTTCTCGCAGGACCGGCCGGGCACCGTGGACTGGTCCGCCGACCTGTCGGGCGACGCCTCGCTGATCGTGTCGGACCGGTGCGTCACGGTCACGGCCCCCGTCGTGAGCGGCGACCCGGTGGTCGCCGGGCCGAGGGGCTCCGACGACTCGGGCGACACCGCCGACGCGGGCGACACCGCCGACGCGGACGGACCCGTGGGTCGGAGCGCGGTCACCTGCCTGTCGCCCTCGACCGGCGAGACCGTGTGGTCGACCACGGTCCCGGTCGCCCGCGGACAGACGGTGCAGTCGGGGTGGAACCCCTCGCCGAGCTCCGCCTTCGACGACGTGCAGGTCACCGTCTCACCGTCCAGCGACTTCGGCGACGAGACCTCGACCGTGACGACGTTCGACGCCCACGACGGGCGCGTGGTCTTCGAGGCGACCCTGCCGGGGTACTCGGCACCCCTCGCCCAGGGCCGCACGACCGTCTACCAGCAGACCTTCGGGGTCGACGGGCGTCTGGCGATCGTCGCCCTCGACCGGTCGAGCGGCCGCGAGCTCTGGCGGACGTCGCGTGACGACGTGCTGACGTACGAGTTCTGGGGGCAGCACCTGGTCGTCGTGACCCAGGACGGCGTCGTCCGACGCCTGGCCGATCCGACGGCGGTGGCCGACCGCTGACGTCACGGCTGCGGCGCCGACGAGCTCGGCTCAGAGCAGCCGGTCGAACCGCTGCGTGGGCCGCTTCAGCAGCGAGTGCTCGAACGGGTCGCCCGCGGCCACCCACCCCTCGCTCTCGTAGAGCCCGACCGCGGCGACGTTGTCGAGGAGCGCGTGCAAGGCGACGCGGTGGTGGCCGAGCGCGCCGAGCTGGCGGGTCGCCTCCCTCAAGAGGGCACGCCCCAGCCCGCGCGCCTGGGCGCCGGGCCTGGTAGCCAGCAGGCCGACGACGGGGGCGTCCTCGGGGTCGCCCGGCAAACCGCTGCCGGGCCGCGTCGCGAGCACGAACCCGTCGACGCCACGAGGCCCGTCCACGTCGGGCCCGTCCACGACGGGCGCGTCCGCGACCAGCCAGACGACGCCCGCGCCGAACTTCGGCCGGGCCCGCTCGGCGACCCCATCGAACGCTCGCCCGTCGCGTGCAGCACACGCCGCGACCCAGACGGCCAGGCACGCCTCGACGTCGGCCGGCACAGCACACCGCAGTTCGTGCACGGCACCGCGACTAGACACGGTGGGATGCACGAGACGCGGTGCGGTGCCACACGACCCGGTGCGACACGACCCGGTTCGACACGGACTACCCCCGCACCAGCAGCGGGAACACGAACACCGCGAAGAGGAAGAACGCCGCCATCACGCCGAACACGACGTAGGTGCCGCGGCCGACGACCCGCTGACCGGAGGCCTCCCGGCGCTGCAGCACGCGGCGACGGTAGATCACCTGGATGACCACGAGCACGACGATCGCCAGGGCGAGGATCGATATGACGACGGCTTCGATGGCGCGGCTCCTTCGGGGACGGGCGACGAGAGGGCGAACGGGCGGCGCCGCTCGTGCACCGGTGGGCGGGACCGGACGGCCCGCACCAGCCTAACGGCCGACCCCGGGAGCCCAGGAGGCGCGGGTCCCGCCCCCGGGACCGCTCACGGCCCGCCCGCGTGCCCGCCTCGTACCATGGCCGGGTGACGGACGACGCCCGACCGAGCGACCACCCGTTCGCGCGCGCCCGCCGCCGCGGGGCCGCCGTCTGGCACCGCGCCTCCCGCCCTCGCCGTCTCGCCCTCGTGGCCGCCGCGGTCGTCGCCGCCGCGGCGCTCGTGACCACCGTCGGCCTGGTCGAGGCACCGCGGTACTCGTCGGCCGCCGCGCTCGACGGCGTCGTCGGCGACGACCTGCGGCACGAGCCGGTCCCCGGGTCGTGGACGCTGACGCCCGCCGACGTCGGCGTGCCGGCGGACCAGGGTCGGTGCCTCCTCTGGCAGGCGGAGCCCGCGGTGGGCCCCGACCGGCTCGACGGCGACGTCCTCGTCAGCGCCGGCGGTGCCGCGGGCGACGACGGCAGGGGCACGAGCGCCGCCACGGACGTCGGCGCCGACTGCCGCTTCGACGGCGGCTTCGGCAGCACCGCGCAGGCCGTCAGCCGGCTCGCACGGGTCGACCCCGTCGACGGCACCGTCCGCTGGTGGGTCGACCTCGGCACCGAGCTCGACGCCGGCAGCGGCTTCGTCCAGGTCTGGCCCGCCGACGGCGCCACCGACACGGCCCTCGTCTCGACGCTGGGCTTCGGCGGCGACGGGTTCGCCTCGTCGTACGCCCGCCTCGACCTCGGGACCGGCGAACTGACCGACGTGACCACCTCGCCGAACGGGCGCGCGCGCCTGACCGACGCCACCGCCTCCTGGGCCCTCGTCTCGAGCGACCCGCAGTTCTCGTACCAGGACTCCCGCGTCTACTACGACGCGGAGCCCGGCACGGGCGAGTTCTCGCTCTACGCCGCCGACGACCTCGACACCCCCGTGTGGACGGGCGAGACCACCGGCAGCCAGGACGAGGCCCTGACCCCCGACGGTCTGCTCGTCCTCGACGGCGGGACCATCACCGCGGTCGACGGGCTCACCGGCGAGACGCACGACTGGGGACCCGACCTGCCGACCGCCACGACCCTCGTCGTCGACGGCGACCTCGTCGTGGTGGGCCTCGACCCGGCGATCCCCACCTCGACCGACGACACGGACGGCACGGTGGTGGCGCTCTCGCTCGACGGGCGCGAACTCTGGCGACACGGCTTCCGCCAGGACCGCGGGGTGCAGGCGACCGGCGACTGCCTCGTCTTCTCGACGACGCCCGGGGTCGTCTGCGTCGACCGCCGCACGGGCGCCGAGCTCTGGACGACCCCGCCCCGCGACCGCCGCCACGGGCTCGCGCGGGTGACCACCGACCCGGCCGGCGACCGGGGGTCGCTCGTCTTCGCCCAGACCTTCGAACCAGGAGGCGCGGCGGCGCTGTCCGGCGACCTCACGTCGGACGAGGCGGCCCAGCGCACCGTCCGCCTGCTCGACGCGGCGTCGGGCCACGAGGTGGCCCGGGCGGTGGTGCCGGGCGAGTCCCAGATCGCGCTGGTCGGCCGCACGACCGGCTACGCCACGACCGCCTCGAGCGGTCGCACCTCGACGGTCACGGCCTTCGACCTGGCCGACGGCCGCCGCCTCTGGCAACTCGACACCGAGCGTGACCAGCTCGGCTTCTGGGGCGGCACGCTCGTCGCGAACCACCCCGACGGCAGCGTGCAACGCCTCGTCGACCCGGTGCGCCTGGTCGAGCCGGTGCGCCTCGTCGGCTGAGCCGGTGCGCCCCGTCGGCTGAGCCGGGCCAGCCCTCGCCGACCCGCACCTCCTGCGTTCGGCCCTACCGCGTGCCGGCGGTCATCACGTAGGCCATCGCGTAGGCCCGCGAGTTGCCGTCGTCGATGCCCGTCTCGGGCAGGTCGGCCAGTGCCGTCAGGGCCGCCGCGGCCTGGTCGGGCCCCTCGAGGGCCGAGTACATCAGCACGTAGTCGCCGAGCGGCCGGTCGAAGCCCGAGGCGCTCGCCTCGTCGACCACGCGCGCGATCTGCCGGGCGCCTCCGCCCGCCGACGACGTCAGGTACGACACCGAGGTCGGGCTCAGCGGGATCAACTGGATGCCGGCGATCGCCGACGGCTCGGCCGAGAACCAGGTGCCGTAGTCGCGCTTGCCACCCCAGGTCAGCGAGACGATCGCGTGTCCGTAGCCGGCGGACGTCGGGCCGGTCAGGTCGGGGGCGAGCCAGTAGGCCAACGCCGACGAGGCCTCGCCGCTGAGCATCCACGACGCCTCGTCGCCGAGCGCGTCGTCACCCGTGGCCGCGGCCCAGAGCGACAGGCCCGCGTAGGCGTTGACGGCCTCGGACGACGACTCCTGGTTGTTCCCGTCGGCGAACGGCGAGTAGCCCGAGGCCCAGCTGTGCGACCAGTAGGGGTCGAAGGCGCGCCGGTCGGGGAACGACCCGTTGTCGGCGCCCGAAGCGATGTCGGCGGCGAGCAGGTCCATGACCGGACGCCAGCGCTCGGCCAGTTCGGGGTCGTCGGCCGCGACGACGCCGGCGGCGTAGAGGAAGTAGCCGTAGTGGAAGTAGTGGTCGTTGAACTCGTCCGAGCCGAACGACGCCGCCTTGCCGACGACGCCCTTCACCGCGGGGTCGTAGACGAAGCACTCCTGCTCGCGCGTCTCGCAGCCCGAGGGGTCGGTCCACCGGTCGAGTCGGTCGACGACCGACGTGCGGAGGGTCTCGGCCGACGCGTCGTCCCCGAGCTGCCGGGCGAGCTGCAGGAGCATCGCCGACCGGTAGAGCGCCTTGCCGCCGTAGTAGGTGTCGACCGGCGTCTCCGCCGTGCGGGCGACGTCGACCTGCACCTGGTCCTCGAGCTCCGTCCTCTGGTCGTCGCTCAGCCCCGAGAGGTCGAGCCCGGTCGAGGCCGTGGTGACCGGTGCGTCGAACGCCAGCGTCGAGCCGATCGACAACGGGACGGTGCCGTAGATCGTGTCGTAGCCCAGCCCGGTGCCGCCACCCGTCACCGCGTCGCCCATGTGCGGGGCCGGGACGAGCAGGGTGTCTCCCCCGGCCGCCGTCTCGTAGCCGAGCTCGGTGGTCGACACCGCCGACGACCCGGACCCGGAGGCGCGGTGCGCGGTGGTCACCGACGTCAGCGGCGAGGCGGCCGCGTCGAGCACCGTCCGCACCTGCTCGTCGGTGGCCCCGTCGGGCAGCGGCACGAGGACGACCGAGCCGCCCTCGTCGAGCCGGACCGCCGTGCCGTCGAGGCTGCCGTCCGTCACGGCGACGCCCCACGTCGTGCTGCCGACGGTGAACGTGCCGCGCCCGTCGCCGACGGTCGTGACGGCAGTCCCGAGGGTGTCGGTCTGCGCGGTCGCGGCGGTGTACGAGACGACCGGCGAGCCCTCGGCGACGGTCGTGTGACCGAGCACCGCGTCGCCGTCGAGGTGGGCGATCGTCACCGAGACGTCGTCGTAGGCACTGATCTCGGTCGCCGAGGCCTGGACGTCGAGGGTGACGTCGGGCAGGGCAGGCGACACGATCGCCTTCTCGGAGGCCACCGGCACCGGGAGTCCCGCGGCGAAGCCGGCCTGCGTCAGCTGGAACGAGATCGGGAACGGGAACACGGGCGTCGGCTCGTCACCGAAGACCAGCCCCGAGAACCAGGTGTTGGTGGGCGGGACGAGGCCGTCGGCGAGGCGCATGGTCGGGACGGTGCCGACCGACTCGTGGGGCAGGGCGGCGACCAGGGGGTCGACCTGCGAGGCGGGGAACACGTCGCCTCCGGCGTCGGGGCGGCCCGTGGTGTCCCCGTCCGTGTCCGAGCCGCCGGTGCAGCCGGCCAGCACGAGCACGCCGGCCGTGCCGAGGGCGACGCCGGCGAGGACCCGGCGGAGGGTCGGGAGGCGCGGGGCGGGTCGGATCTCGACCCGCGCCTCCCGGGGGTGACGAGCCGGCCCGGAAGCGATCGGTGATCCCGAACGATCCCGTCGGCCGGACCGACCCGTCGTCTTTCTCCGTGCGCCGGGGATCGTCAGACCCCGATCTGGCGCAGGAAGTCCTGCATGGTGTCCACGGGCCCGGCGAGGATGCCGTCGTCGCGGAGGTGCATGGTCGCCTCGACCGGCGTGCCGCTCGCGACGAGGCCGTTGTAGGCCCCCTCGCTCAGCTGGTCGCTGACCACGCGGACGGTGGCCGCGGCCGCGCCGTCCTTGGTCTGCACGCTGACCAGGTCGACGCTGCCCTCGACGACCTGCTGGTTGGGCAGCATCACGTCGACGGTCGCGCCGTCCTGGATGCGCTCGTAGTCGCGGGGAGTGAGCGTGAAGTCGGCGTCCACGAAGAGCGTGCCGGCCTTCTCGATGGTCGCGACGGACGTTCCCGAGCCGAGGAACCCGCCCTCGCGGACGTCGAGCTGCGACAGCGTGCCGTCGACGGTGGCCATGAAGGTGATGGTGCCGTCGTCGTCCACCGTGTAGGCGTCCGTGTCGGGGACGACGACGTCGTCCGCGAGGTCCTTCTGCAGCGAGGGGCTCTGCAGCGAGAAGAGCACGTCGCCCTTCTTCACCCGGTCGCCGACCTCGGCGTCGGTCGAGGTGACCGTGCCGCTGTAGTCGGTGCCGACGGAGAAGTCCTGGCTGGCGATGGCGGCACTGGTGCTGATGACCTGGGCCTGCCGCTGCGTGAAGATGACGGTGAAGACGGCCACGAGGGCGAGCACCACCAGGATGCCGACGGTCATCTTGATCCTGTTGCCCCAGGTCATGAGACCACCTTCTCTCGGTCGTTCGTGTCGTGTCGGTCGGGTCCGGACACCGGTCCCGCGTGCTGTGTGTGCGACGCCTCGTCGCCGTGCTGCGCCTCGTGGGCGTGCTGGTCGTCGGCCACGGCCAGTCGGGCCTCGAGCAGGTGACGCCGCTCGTCGTCGCGTCGGCGCTGCTCGAGTCGCTGCTCGGACGACAGCTCGAGGAACTCGTCGTGGCTCCGGGGCAGGGGCCGGGCGACCTGGGTGCGGAGGGTCTGAGTCGCCACGGGCCCGGTCGTGATCGGACCGGCGACGGTCGTGCGAGCGCTCGACCCCGAGCGGGCGGCACGCTTGATGGCTCCGGCCTCACGCAGGGCCGCGAGCAGGAAGGCCGAGAGCACGGCGGTGTTGATCAGGTTCCAGACCGTGGCGAGCGTGAGCACCCGGTTGTCCCAGTCCCGCCAGATCGCGACGAGCGAGGTCAGCGACAGGAAGAGCCAGAACAGCACCTGGGGCACGAGCACGTTGAACGGACTCGACGCCTTGCCTCCGCCGGTCACGTGCCAGGCCGTGTCCTTGCCGCTCAGCACGTTCCACAACGCCTTGACGTAGATCGGGAACGACACCGACGCGAGCATCAGCACCTCCCAGCGGAACGACCCGAGCGTGAAGAAGGCGAGCGCGATCTGCAGCAGGTAGAAGCCCGAGTAGAAGAGCAGCCACTGCAGCACCGAGATGTGCAGGTTCATCGGGCGCAGGTCGAAGAAGATCTCCATCGGCGGCACCATGATCAGCAGCAGCGGGGCGATGCCCGTCAGGTAGTGGGTCGCCGTCAGCGTGTACTGGAAGCGCTGGTCCATCGTCAGGGTGCGGCGGGGGCTCAGCGGGTTGTGCCGGAAGAGGATCTCGAACCCGCCGGTCGCCCAGCGCAGCTGCTGCTTGCTGTACGCCTCGATGGTCTCGGGGGCGTCGCCGATCGCGAGCGTCATCGGGATGTAGATCGAGCGCCACCCGGCCTCGTGCAGGAACAGGCTCGTCCAGACGTCCTCGGACTTCGAGTCAGTGTCGATGCCACCGACCTCGTCGATCGCCGCACGGCGGAAGATGACGTTGGTGCCGACGCAGAACGCGGCGTTGAACCGGTTGCGGCCGGGCTGGATGTACCGGTAGAAGACGGCCTGCATGTAGCCGGCGCCGCGGCTGACGATGCTCACGAGGTTGCCGTACGACTGCGGGGTCTGGACGAAGGCGACCTTCTCGTCGATGAAGAACGGCACGGTCTCGTGCAGGAACATCGGCTTGGGCACGAAGTCCGCGTCGAAGATGGCGAAGTAGTCGCCCTTGGCCACCGACAGGGCGTAGTTGACGTTGCCCGCCTTGGCGCCGTGGCTGGTCAGCCGGCGGATGTACCGGGCGCCGAGCCTCGCGGTGAGGTCCTTGACCTCGTCGCTCCGACCGTCGTCCAGCACCCAGGTGCGGTGCGCGCCCTGCATCGCGACGGCGGCCTGGACCGTCATCGCGATCTTCGACAGTTCTTCGCCGTAGACCGTGACGAAGACGTCGACGACGACGGTCTTCCCGTCGACGACGATCGGCCACAGGTGAGGCTGGTCGCGGACGCCGAGCCGGTCGATCGCGTCCTCGTCGTAGAGCGTGTCCTGCGTCGAGTGGAAGTCGAAGTCCCGGGGGTTCTGACCGCCCGAGAGGATCGTCCACATGGCCAGCAGGGCCTGCAGCACCAGGACGGCCTCGGCGATGATCACCGCGACGTAGGGCAGCAGGTCACCGCGGTTGGCGGGGTTCAGCAGGAACTGCCCGTAGAGCAGGATGCCCATGGTGCAGGCGAGCACGAGCAGCACCATGAAGGGTGAGTGGGCACGCCCCTCGGTGCGCGAGACGACCGACGCGTGGTGGTCGCTCGTGATGCGCGTCGTGGGGCGTGCCCGCGATCCCCGCTCCTCGTCGTGGTGTGCCAGGCGCCTCAGTTCGCTGCGCGAGCGAGGAGCCACGTCGAGGGCGGGGCCGGTGTCGGGTGCACCGGTGTCGGGTCGGTTTTCGGCGTCGCTGTCGCGGACGCGCATGGTTCGGGACATGCGTGTTCTCTCCGGGTTCGGGTCTGAGAGACGACCGGACGCCGGCGGCGGTGGGTGACCGCCGTCGGACGTCCGGAGGGGCGTCGGCGACGGCGGCGACTCGAGGTGACGCGCCGGGGTGGGCGGCGGTCGGGTGGGAACCAGGGGCTCCCGTTTCGGGTCCGTCGACTGCGAGCGGTTCGGGCCACTCGATCGACGGGCTCGCCTCCGGTGTGGGCCTTTCGGGGGACCGTTCCGGGGACGTGTCGAAACAGTACAGGGTCGTTCCTGCCGATTCGCGACACCCGTTCGGGGGGTACGCCCCCTCGAAGGGGTCACAGGCCGCATGGACAACGGGGAGGTGACACCCGTCCCGGCCCGAGGCTCACCCGTCTCACCCGTCCGGGGGGCACGCCGCAGGGCGGGTGGCACCGACCCCCGCGAGTAGGCCGCGGAGGCGCGGGTGGCATCCTCGAGGACGACCACGCCCGGGCGTGTCGTGGCCCGCGCCCGTCGTGGCAGGGCCCGTCGTGGGCCCGGACGCGTCGCGGCCGGGCGTCAGACGGTGAGGTCGGCCAGCCAGCCGGCCAGGAACTCGGCCCCGGCCTCGTCGTGGATCGCTCCCGTCGAGCTCGTCAGCACCGGGTACGGCGTCGCCGGCACGCCGTCGGCCGGGCGGACGTCGACGTGCGCGACCGCGTGCCCCTGCGCGTGCAGCCAGTCGGCCATGGCGTAGTCGCTGCGCGAGTCGCCGACCGTGCGCCAGGCGAGCGGGGGCTCGCCGTCGGCCGCCAGCAGCTCGAGCGCCCGCTCGGCCCCGAGGTCCTTGCCGAGCCGCACCGACTCGATGTCGGTCGAGATGATCGTCGGGTCGACGCGCCACTGCACGGACCCGGAGGCGTCGGGCCGCACGTCGTCGAGTCGGCGCACGCCGAAGCCCCGGCGGACCAGCGCCTGCATCGCCTTCTCGTCGAGGTCGCGTTGCCGGCCCAGGTAGGTCGACGACTCGACGCTCGTGAGCTGCTCGATCGAGACCATCGCGTGCTTGGTCGTGTCGTAGAACACCAGGTCGGCGAACTCGTCCGCCACCAACGCCTGCATCTCGGCGCCGAAGTCGGCGGGCATGGCGAGCGACGAGTCGACCTCGATCGGGCCGATGCCGTCGACACCGTGCTCGGAGCCGATCGTGAACCAGACGGCACCCTTCTCGCAGACGCCGTGCACCCGCGCGCCCTCGGGCAGGCCGGCCGCGAGCAGCGGACCGACGACCTCCTCACGGATGAACGCGTCCGAGCGCCCCGTGTTGAAGACGATCGGCACGCCGAGGGCGGCGAGCGCCACGAGGTCGCGCGTGATCGCGGGCAGCGCGATGCTGCGGGTCACGGGGCTGGCGATCGGGCCGTCGACGTCGAGGAGCAGGCCGAGTCGGGGTGCGCTGGAGGAGGTCACGGGACCATCCTCGCAGCAGGTCCGGCTACGGGGCGGTCGGCAGGGACGGCATCGTCTGCACGAACTCGGCGAAGGCCACGATGAACACCGAGAACGCGACGACGATCGTGATCAGGTACACGGCGATGAAGAGCCACAGCGGCGCGAGCCCGCCACCGGTGCGACGCTTCACGACGACCGAGCGACCGACGACGTAGACGACCGTGAGGAACGCCCACGGCCACGGGAACGGCTTCACGATGCCCCGGGCCGTCAACGCCCGGTGGTCGAGCCAGGCGAAGACGACCGTCAGTGCGTAGACGAGCAGGCCGATGCCCATGTAGGCGAGGTAGCCCGGCGTGAAGGGCGACTGGTAGACGCCCGGGGTGATCGTGGCGGTGCGCTCGAGGTAGTCGCCGACGTCCCAGAAGGCGAGCCCGATCAGTTGCACCAGCGGCAGCAGGACGAGCACCCAGACGAACGGCGTCGAGGTGCTGACGCCGGGGTTGGTGCCCTTGAGCGGGTCGGCGTACCCACCGGGCCCGGGGTAGGGCTGCTGCCCCGGCTGCTGCGCCTGGGGGTGCTGGCCCTGGTACGGCGGGGAGTACCGGGGGTCCTGCTGGTTCTGGGAGCTCCGGGGGTCCTGAGGGGTCTGGGGGTTCTGGGGGGTCTGGGGGTTCTGGGGGTTCTGGGGGTTCTGCCAGGGCTGCTGGCCGGGGGCGTCGCTCACGGTGTCTCCGTCGTCGTCGTGGGTGGGCAGGTCGGGTCGTCGTCGCGCGTCGGGCCGCTCTCCGGCAGCGTAGTGCGGCGGCTCGACTCGGCGCCCGCTCCGGTTTCCGCCTGTGGACGGACCTGTGAGGGCAGCTCGGGTGGGAGGATTGTGGGAACCCCTCGACAGGAGATCACCCGTGGCGTCGCTCCCCCTTTCCGTCATCACCGCACTCGAGGCCTTCGCCGCGCCCGATCGCAAACAATCCGTGCACGACCTCGCCGTCGACCCTGCCGGCCCCGAAGAGCAGGCCCTCGCCGACCTGACCGGGTCGGTCGAGTGGGTCGACATGGCCGTCGCCCACCCGCTCGGTCCCGACCGCAGCGACCCCGAGGGCATGCGCCGACTGCTGCAGGCGATGGGAGCAGAGGGCCGCTGCGCCGTCCTGTCGGCGTCGGGTTCCGAAGACGACCGCGACCTCGGCGGCGCCCTCGACGGCGTGCTGCACCAAGAAGGCGGCGCGCTCGTCGTCTGCCGTCCGGGTCCGCTCGCGTTGCTGATCACCGGCCGCGGCGAACACTGGCTGCTGAGCGACCGGGACATCCCCCAGCTGACCGGCCCGATCGGCGTCGTCACGCCGTAGGCGGCACCTCCGGCGGCGATCCGGCACGAGCCGCATCCGTGGCCGCAGGGCGGCCCGTCGCCCGGACGTCAGCCGCGGCGGATCGGGTCCCCCGTCGTCAGCTGCCAGATCGCGACGCCGTGGAGCCCCTTCGACTCGGCCAGATCGGCGCGCGCGGTGATCGAGCGACCATCCGACCACCAGAGGGTCGAGCCGTCACCGGGCGAGGCGGTGTACTCGGCCTGGTCGGCGTCCCACGAACCCGTGGACTGCGCAGCGGTGCGGGCCTCGGCGACCGTCAGCGCGCCTCCTGCGGTGCCGTCGCCCGTCCACCGGTAGCCGTACCCCGCGACGCCGAGGTCGAGGCGGTCGGCCGGGACGGACTCGAGTGCGGCGTCGAGGACCTCACCGACCCAGGGCAGGCCGCCGACGGGCCCCGGTTCGCTGAACCCGGCGCCGTGCTGGTCGTAGGCCATGAGCACGAACCGGTCGACGGAGTCGGACAGGGCGGCGAGGTCGTAGCCGAGGTCCGCGTATCCCGCCGGGTCGGCGCTGGGCTGCAGGGCCATCGAGATGCTCGCGTCGTCGGGCAGGGCGTCGCGGAGCTCGGCGGCGAAGTCCACCAGCCCCGGGGCGTCCGCGGCGGAGAGCGACTCGAAGTCGATCTGGACGCCGTCCCAGCCGCCGTTGACGACTTCTCCGGTGAGGCCCGACACGACGAACTCGCGGTTGGCCCGGCTCGACAGCAGTTGCGACGCGAGCTCACCGCTGAAGCCGTCCTGGCCCGCGTTGACGACGAGCAACTCGGCCTTCCCGCCCGCCGACTGGGCGGCCTCGCGGAGGGAGTTGGCGGACTCGTCGCTCGGTGCGACCCCGGCCCCGCCGGTCGTGATCGCGACGCCCGAGACGCCGACCGTGTCGATCGCCGACCCGCTGCGGTCGAGCGCCTCGACGGCGGCCGTCGTCGCGTCGGGTGAGGCGATGGCGTAGCCCTCGACCGCGAGCCCTGCCGGGATCTTCGCCTGCGGCGCGACCGTCGGGTTGTTCCCGTCGGCCGAGCACGACGACATCGTGACCGCGAGCGAGGCGGCGAGCAGCAGGGCGGCGGTGCCGGCGGTCAGGGTGCGCACCGTGCCATCTTCGTCGATCCGGCGGAGCGGTGCGGTGCGGGGCGGTCCCGTCCGGGGCGTGCTTGGCTCGTCGCATGGCAGACGACGGACGACAGCAGACCTGGGACGAGTTCCACGACGACGTGAACATGACGGCCTCGACGCTGCGCGAGTGGCTCGACACCGACGAGTCGCGCGAGGTGGGGCAGAAGGACGGCGGCGAGTCCGTCGGGCACGAGAGCGGCCGGCACATCGTGCGCATCCTCGAGAAGAAGAAGGCCGACCTGACCGACGCCGACTGGAAGCACATGGAGAAGGTCCACGGCTACGTCGCGCGCCACTCGAAGCAGCGCCCCTCGGGTGACGTCACCGACACGAAGTGGCGCTGGTCGCTCATGAACTGGGGCCACGACCCGCTGGCCTGACCGGCGACCGGCCCGACCGGGCCGACCGGCGGCCCGCGGGACCGGCAGACTGGTCGGATGAAGACCGCACTCGTCACCGGGGGCTCGCGGGGCATCGGCCTCGCCGTCGTCCGCGACCTCGCCCGCACCCACCACGTGATCGTCCACGGACGGGACGAGGAGGCGCTGCGGGCGATCACCGCCGACCTCCCGTCCGCGACGGCGTGGGCCGCGGACCTCTCGGGCCCGGCCCTCACGGTGCCGCAGCTCGACGGGCTCGACGTGCTGGTGCACGCGGCCGGCGTCATCGGCGGGCGCGCCGTCGCCGACACGGAGCGCGACGACTGGCGGCGCGTCTTCGAGGTCAACGTGTTCGCCGTCGCCGAGGTGACGCGGCAGCTGCTGCCGGCGCTGCGGGCGGCGCAGGGCACGGTCGTGTCGATCAACAGCGGCTCGGGGTTCACGGCAGGGCCCGACGGCAGCACCTACGCGGCGAGCAAGTTCGCCCTGCGCGCGCTGACCGACGCCCTGCGCGAAGAGGAACGTCCGCACGGCGTCCGGGTCAGCTCGGTGCACCCGGGCCGCGTCGACACCGACATGCAGCACGAGTTGGTCACGGCCGAGGGCGGCACGTACGACACGTCGCTCTACCTCGAACCGCAGTCCGTCGCGGACGCGGTGCGGCTCGTGGTCGACCTGCCGCACGGGGCGACCGCCGAGGTCGTCTCGGTGCGCCCCACCCGCCGCGCCTAACCCGCCGGGCAGCGAGGCCGGACGGGTGTCGCACCGCCGAACGAGCATCGCACCGCCCACTTCGGCGGTGCGATGTTCATCAGGCGGTGCGACGCCCATCGGGTGGTGCGGACCGCGGGTGGTGCGGACCGCGGGCGGTGCGGACCGCGGGTGGTGCCGACCGCGGGTGGGTCAGCTGTAGTCGTGGCCCGAGACGCCGAGGGACCGGTAGACGTACTCGCCGCCCTCGCTGGCGTCGTCGTCGAGCTCCCACATCAGGTCCTCGCCGTCGGAGGCCCCGGGACGCGTGACGCTCTTCTGCGGCAGCCCGTCGATGAGGGTGAGTTCTTCGGTGGTGGTCTCGTCGTGGCCGACGAAGCGGGCGGTGTAGGTCTGGTCGCTCATGGCGTGGACGGTACGCCGGGTGCTCCGAGGCGGCCCGTCGCACCCCCTCCCGGGCGCGGCCGGGCGCGGCCCACTACCGTTCACGGCATGAGTGCGAAGAAGGCCCCCGAGCCGGCGACCCTGTTGATCCTGGGCGCGAGCGGGGACCTCGCCGCGCGCCTCCTGATGCCCGGCCTCGGCGGCCTGTTGTCGATCGAACCTCCCCGGCGCGTGCAGCTGATCGGCGCCGGCGTCGAGGAGTACACCGATGCCGAGTGGAAGGCACGCGTGAAGACGTCGTTCGACAGCGTCCACGCGAGCGGCCCCGCCGTCGACGCGTTGCTCGAGTCGACCACGTACATCACGGCCGACGTGACCGGGGCCGACGGCCTCCGCGGCCTCCTCGAGGCCTGTGACGCGCCTCCGTCCATCTACTTCGCGCTGCCGCCGGCCATCACCGAGAAGGCCTGTGCCGCCCTCCGCGAGGTCGACCTGCCCGAGGGCACGGCGCTCGCCCTCGAGAAGCCGTTCGGCACCGACCTCGCCAGTGCGAAGAAGCTCAACCGCGAGGTGCTGAAGCTCGTGCACGAGGACCAGGTGCACCGTGTCGACCACTTCCTGGGCCGCTCGACCGTGCTCAACCTGCTCGGCCTGCGGTTCGCGAACCGCCTGATCGAGCCCATGCTCAACAACCAGCACGTCGAGAGCATCGAGATCGTCTACGACGAAGAACTCGGCCTCGAGAACCGCGCGCGCTACTACGACCACGCCGGCGCCATGGTCGACATGATCCAGAGCCACCTGCTGCAGGTGATGGCCGTGCTGACGATGAACGCTCCCGCCACGCTCGGCGCGGCCGACCTGCGCGACGAGAAGGAGTTGGTGCTGCGCGCGACCCACGTCTGGGACGACGACGCCGTCGCGAACTCCCGCCGTGCCCGCTACGGCGAGGGCGAGGTGGACGGCCGCACCCTGCCCGCCTACGTCGACGAGGACGGCGTGGACGCGTCGCTCGAGACCGAGACGCTGGCCGAGGTCGTCGTCGAGGTGGCGAACTGGCGGTGGGCCGGCGTGCCGATCCTGCTGCGCTCCGGCAAGGCCCTGGCCTCGCGTCGCCGCGAGATCGTCATCACGTTCCGCCCGCCCACCCACGTCCCGAAGGAGTTCGTCGGCGGAGGCACCCCCGACCGCCTGCGCATCGCGATCTCACCCGACGAGATGTCGCTCGAGCTGAACGTCAACGGCCCGGGCGACTCGTACGACCTGTCGCGCGCCTCCCTGCACGCCGACTTCGGCGCGGCCGACCTGACGGCCTATGGCGAGGTGCTCGAGGGCATCCTCGACGACGACCCGACGCTCTCGGTGCGCGGCGACTCGGCGGAGGAGGGGTGGCGCATCGTCGCCCCCGTCGTCAAGGCCTGGAAGACCGGCGAGGTCGCGATCGACGAGTACCCGGCGGGGTCGGCCGGACCGACGTCCTGGCCCGCAGGCGTCCACCAGAACGAGCCCGCCGTCCGCGCGCGCGAGGGCGCGAAGCTGGCGCACCGCGAGGACTGAGCCGGACCCGGCAGGCGCACGCCGCCTCGCGCACGCCGCCCCGCGCACGCCGCCACGAGGTGAACGATCCGCCACGCGATCGTGTGGCGGCGTGTTTACTTCGTGGCGGAGTGGGTCGGGGCCAGGGCGGGGCGGCAGGCAGGGGCGGCGCGAGTGCAGGAGGCGCGGTGCCGGCGGGCGGTCATCCGAGGCTGACGAAGGTGCTCACGTCGTCGCGCGGCAGCTCGTCGGCGACGGCTCCCACCTGCATCCCCGCGACCGTGACGCGGCCGCCGTGGCTCGAGAGGAACGCGGTGTCGGAGGCGTCCCGTCCGGTCGCGATGCGCAGGAGCGTCTGACGCGGGGCCAGCCCGGTCGCGTCGACCACGTGCCAGGCACCGTCGACGAAGGCCTCGGCCACGGCGTGGAAGTCCATCGGGGACAGGCCCGGGGCGTAGACGCTGACGAGCCGCGCGGGAACGTCGAGCCCCCGCAGCAGGGCGATCACGAGGTGCGCGTAGTCGCGGCAGACGCCCTGCCGGTCGAGCAGGGTCTGCACCGCGCCGTCGGTCGGCGCGCTGGCCCCGGGCACGTAGGCGAGGTGCGAGCCGACCCACGTCGCGACCGCGGCCAGCAGCTCGCGCCCCTCGAGCCCGCCGAACTCGGCGCGGGCGGTGGGGCTGAGCGTGTCCGACTCGCAGTAGCGGCTGGGGCGCCGGTAGCGCACGAGGTCGAGGTCGTCGACGGCGGGCTCGTCGAGTCGTCCGTCGACGACGACCCGGTAGTCGACGGTGACCCGGCCGGCCCCGACCTCGCACAGGTGGAGGAGGGTTCCGTGGTGGTCGTGCAGCTCGCGGACCTCGAGGGGTGCGCCGTGCTGGGTGACGGCCAGCGCCTCCTCGGTGATGCGGGCGGTGCCGGCCTGCGCCACCGCGTCGGGCGCGGCGTAGGCGCGGGAGGCGGCGATCGACAGGACGAACTCGGCGGGGCCGTCGACGTCGAACTCGAGCCGGGCGGACGCGGTGCGCTTCATGACCAGAGGGTGGCACGGTCGTGAGTCGAACGTGTTTCGGGGTCCGCCGTGAAGCGGCTGCGACCCTGCTGGGACCGTCGCTCGATGTCGGTGGTGGCGGGTTGGATGAGCGCATGCCCTCGTACCGCGTCACGCTCACCGTCGGCACCCTGCGACCCGGGGTGCGGCCCGACTCGGTGCTGCCCGCGGCCGCCGCGAGTGCGGCCGGGTTGACGACCGTCGAGGCCAGCGACGTCACGCTCGTGCGCGGTGAGCCACGGTTGGTGGTGCGCTACGAATGCGCCGCCGACGAGCCCGCGCACCGCATCGGGGCCGTCGTCGAGGCGACCGTGGGCGAGCTGGCCGACGTGGTCCAGGGACGCGTGACGCGCCGCGACGGCGGGGCGTGGACGCTGGTGGGCGCGGTCTGACCCGGGTGAGGTCGGGCCGGCGGTCCGCGATGCCCGGCACCCGCCGCGCGTAGGCTCCCGACATGGGGACGACGACGCGGACGCTGCTCACGACCACTGCTCGCACGGGGGTGGCCGCAGCGATGGTCCTGCTCGCCTCGGGGCTGCTGACCGCTTGTAGCGACGGCGACGACGACCCCGTGGTGACCGTCAGCCCGAGCGTCAGCCCGTCGGCGACGCCCGAGAGCCCGACACCGGCGCCCGCGCCTCCCACCGACGGCATCGTGACGCCCTCGCCGGGCCCGACCAGCCCCAGCCCGCGTCCCACACCGGTCACCACCGACAAGCCCACCGACCGGCAGACGATCCCCCCGCAGAACTAGCGGTCGCGCCCCGTGGCGCGGCAGTGCAGGCCCGTGGCGCGGCAGTACGCCCCCGTGGCGCGGCATCGCACCACGAACTGAACGTCGCACCGCGGATTTCCGCGGTGCGACGTTCAGGAGGCGGTGCGACGTCCGGCAGGCGAGGCGACCCGGCCCCGGGCCGACCCGCTCAGTACCAGTTGACGGACTGCGAGTGCGACCAGGCGCCGCACGGGGTGCCGTAGACCGACTTGATGTAGCCGAGCCCCCAGGTGATCTGCGTCTTGGCGCTCGTGGCCCAGTCGCTCCCGGCCGAGGCCATCTTGCTGCCGGGCAGCGCCTGCGGGATGCCGGTCGCGCCGCTGGGGTTGTAGGCCTTGTAGTTCCAGCCCGACTCCTTCGTCCAGAGCGAGACGAGGCACGAGAACTGGTCGCTGCCCCAGCCGTACTGGGACGACGCGAGGGACTGGGCCGTGGCCTTGGCCCCGTCGACCGAGTTGTCGGCGGCGGCGCGGGCGGCCTCGGCGGCGGCCGCGGCGTCGGCGGCGGCCTTCGCCTCGGCGGCTGCCTGGGCCTCGGCGGCGGCCTGCGCGGCAGCGGCGGCGGCAGCGGCCTGTCGGTCGGCCTCGGCGGCGGCCGACTGGACGGTCTGCGCCGAGAGCGCGGTCTTCTCGACGCGGTCGTTCAGCGTCGAGGCGTCGAGCTTCTCGTAGTCGGCCAGGGAGGCGACCTGGGTCTGCAAGTCGCTGGCGTCGGTCCGGCTCGAGGTCGAGGCCACGACCTGGTTCGCGATCTGGATCGTCGAGCGCGCCTTGGCCTGGGCCAACGAGGTGGCGATGTCCGCCTTCTGCTGCTTGACGTCGGCGGCGTGCTGCTCGGCCGAGATGGTGTCGGCACCGGCGGCCGACATCGAGGTGACCGCGAAGCCGGTGCCGGTGACGAGGGCGACCGCGGCGACGCCACCGATCAGCGAGAGGCGACGACGGGCGGTGCGACGGCGTCCGGCGGAGAGCGAGCGGCGCGTGGCGGGAGCCTCGGCGGCGGTCGCGGCGTCCGCGCCGGAGGCAGGGGTGTTCTCGGGGGTCATGTGGTCCTCGTGCTCGGCCGACCCGCGCCTCCGTTCGGGCAGGGCGCACACGGCGATGCCGCACGGGCGCGGGGCGCTCGGGGCGGCGGGGCCCCGCGGCAGAGGCGGGGGAAGCCGTGACAGGTCGGTGTCGGTCTCGCGAGGCCGTGGGGCCCCGACTCGTCCGCCGCAGCTGCCCTGCCGAGTCGGGACTCGATCGGGAGGGGCGCACGCGCCCGGGCGAAGTGACGAGTATGCAGAGACTTCCTGAGTAGAACCACACAATGCACTGTCGAACCGGGCAGTCCGGCGCATCATCCCAGCGGATGACATCGGCCCGCGCCTCGCTCATCCGAGCGAAGGAGGCGCGGGCCGGGCAGGTCAGCGGCTCGCGATCACGACGTCTCGGGTGCCGCCACGAGGTCGTCCGCGACGCGAGTTCGACGCCAGGCCCCCGTCGCCACGTACTTGACCATCACGTTGAGCACGGCGACCGTCGGCACGGCGAAGAGCGCGCCCGGGATGCCGGCCACGTACGACCCTCCCGCCACGGCGAAGACCACCGCGAGCGGATGCACGCGGACGGCCGAACCCATGACCAGCGGCTGCAGCACGTGGGCCTCGAGCAGGTGCACGACGAGCACTCCGGCCAGCATGACCACGGCCTGGACCGGCCCCGCGAACACGAGGGCGACGATCACGGCGAGCGCGCCGGTCACGATGGCCCCGACGACCGGGATGAACGACGCCAGGAAGACGAGGATCGCGATCGGCACGGCGAGCGGCAGCCCGAGGAAGAACGCGATGAGGCCGATGCCGACGGCGTTGACCGCGGCGACGACGATCTGCACGCGGACGAACGAGGTCAGCGTGTGCCAGCCGGCCTGGCCGGCCCCGTCGACGGCGGGGCGCGCCGCCTTCGGGAAGAGGCGGACGGTCCAGGCCCAGACCCCGCGACCGTCGATCATCAGGAAGATCGTGGCGAACAGGGTCAGCAGTCCCCCGGCCAGCAGGTGCCCGGCCGCGGTGCCGATCGACAGCACGCCGCTGAGGATCGCCTTGCTCTCGGTCTGCAGTGCGTTCTGCGCGTCCTTGAGGTAGCCGGTCACGTCGGCGTTCGTGAGGCTCAACGGCGGCCCCTGGAGCAGGGTCGTCAGCTGGTCGTACTGCGCGACGGACTGCTTCTCGATCTGCGGCAGTCCGGCCCGGATCTGCGTCACGGCGAGCAGCACGAGGCCCCCGACGACGACCACCCCGGCCAGCAACGCGGCCACGATGGCGAGCCACCGCGGCCACCGGTGCCGGTGCAGGAACCCCGCGACCGGCACCAGGAACGCCGACACGAGGATCGCGATCAACAGCGGCACGACGATCTCCTCGAGCGTGGCGATCAGCCAGAAGAGCACCGCCAGCGCGGCGGCGACCGCGAGCAGGCGCCAGGCCCAGGCCCCCGCGATCAGCATGCCCGGGGGCAGCGTGGCCGGGGGCAGCACGGCCACGGGCGGCACGGCCGAGGGCGTCTCGGCCGCGGCCGGGTCGGCGGTGCGGGTCGCGTCGTCCGCGACGCCCCCGTCTGTGGCTGCACCCTGGGGGTGCTGGGAGCGACGTGAGAACTTCATGAGCCGAGTGTCCGGCCGCGTGGCTATCAACCGGCTGTGACTTCGCTGACCCGCCCCGCGCCTCCTCGGCTCGCCCTCGACCACCGCATGGTGGGCGCACCGGCCACCGGCCACCGGGTGGGCCGGTCAGCCCTCGGGCGCGAACCTCGGGCCGTCGTACCCGTCGCGTCGCACGTGCTCGGACCAGGCCGCGAGGGGCCGAACCCAGAGGCCCTGCTCGCCGTAGAGCGCGCGGTAGACGACGAGCGGCTCGTCGGTCTCGCTGTGGCGGGCGGTGCCGAGCACCTCGTAACGGCCGCCCTTGAAGTGGCGGTAGAACCCGGGGGCGGGAGGGGTGTCGGCGGTCATCCCGCGAGCCTAGACGGGCGGTGAGGGGCACCATGGTCGGGTGACCCAGGACGCCCCCCGCCCCACCGCCAGCACGCCGACCGCCCCCGGCGAACCGGTCGTCGACACCGACGACCGCGCCGCCCGCCGCGAGTTCGACACCCCGTCGGGCCGCATCGTGGGTCGGGTCGACGGCGAGGTCGTGCGGGTGCTCGGCGTGCCCTACGCCGAAGCCGACCGCTTCGAGCCGCCGCGTCCGGTCGCACCCTGGCCCTCCCCGCTGCTCGCCTTCGACCGCGCCCCCGCCTCACCGCAGGTCGCGTCGCCCGGGCTCGACGCCCTGATCGAGGGCGCCGCCGTCGGCATGGTCGACGACGAGCACTGCCAGCGCCTCTCGATCACCCTGCCCGCCGACCTCCTCGCCGACGAGCGCGTGCCGGTCATGGTGTGGATCCACGGCGGCTCGTACGTCTCGGGGGCGGGCGACCTGCGCGTCTACGACCCGCGCGCCCTCGTCGCCGAGCAGCGCGTGATCGTCGTCACCGTGACCTACCGGCTGGGCATGCTCGGTTTCTTCGGCGTCGGCGACGAGCTGCCCGCCAACCTCGGACTGCTCGACCAGCTCGCGGCCGTCCGCTGGGTGCACGAGACGATCGAGGCGTTCGGGGGCGACTCGAGCCGCATCACCCTGTTCGGCCAGTCAGCCGGCGGCGACGCGATCGCGCACCTGATGATCAGCGAGGGCGCCCGGGGGCTCTTCGCCCGGGCCATCGTGCAGAGCGCGCCGCTCGGCATCGTGCGCGGCCGCAGCCGCATGGTGAAGGCGATGACGGAGGCGGTGGGCACGCCCCGCAAGGACGCTCCGCTCGACGAGCTGCTCGCCGGGCAGTCCGTGGCCGAGCGGGCGGCGAAGCGCTTCGGCCTGCGCGGCGGCATGGCCTTCGGGCTGCAGTACGGGCGGGCACCGCTGCCGACCGAGTCCGCCGCCGACGCCGCGTGGCGCGAGGTCGCGCCCGAGATCGACCTGCTGATCGGCGCGACGGCCGACGAGACCGCGGTGTTCGCCGAGTTCTCCCCCCTGCTGCAGCGGATGTTCGGCCTGCCCGTGGTCGGCCGGGCGATCCGACGCCTGATGATCGACGCCACGACGAAGGCCGTCTACCACCGGGCCGGTCGGGCCTTCGCCGAGCGGCACCGCGCCGCGGGCGGGCGCGTCTCGACGTTCGAGTTCACCTGGGAGCCCGAGGGAACGGCGTTCGGCGCCGCCCACATCACCGAGCTGCCGCTGCTGCTCGGTGGCCGCGAGGCCTGGGCGCACACCCGCCTGGTCGGCACCACCGACTGGGAGGACGTCGACCGCCGCGGCCGCAAGGTGCGCCAGATCTGGGCCGACTTCGCCCGCACCGGCACGGTGGCCGCCGACGCGACGGCCGGCCTCGCCGACACCCTGGTCGTCCACCGCCGCTGAGCCGGTCCGTCCTGGGTGCCCTCGCCCGCGCCTCCTCTCGTCCCCGGGCACGGCTCCTCGCGTCCACAGGCGCGGCTCCTCTCATCCACAGGCGCGGCCCGGGGTTCGCGTGCGAGCGAGCCGCGACAATACGATCGACGGCAGAACCGATGCGCCGACGTCGCCGTACTCGCCCGCCCCGCCGTGCCCCGGCGCCGAGCACCTGAGGACCCCCGTGAAGAAGTTCCGCCGCAACCAGGCGCGCATGCACCTCGTCATGATGCTGACGCTGACGTTCACCACCGGCATCATCGACGCCGTCGGCTACCTCGGCCTCGACCGGGTGTTCACCGCGAACATGACCGGCAACGTGGTCATCCTCGGCATGGCCATCGCCCAGGCCGATGGTCTGCCGATCGTGGGCCCGATCGTGGCCCTGGCCGCGTTCCTGCTCGGAGCGGCGATCGGCGGTCGGGTGCTGCGCGGCGGCCGTGCCGGGTGGTCGGGCCGCAGCACGACCTCGTTCGGCGTGACCGGCGGCGTGCTGCTCGGGCTCGGCATCTCGACCTTCTTCGTCGTGCCCGAAGAGAACACGCCGTGGGCCTTCACGATCACCGGCCTGCTGGGCGCCGCGATGGGGCTGCAGGCCGCCGCCGCGCGCAAGATCGCCGTGGCCGACGTCACGACCGTGGTGGTCACGTCGACCATCGTCGGGCTCGCGTCCGAGTCGAAGCTCGCCGGCGGCACGGGCAAGAACTTCCCCCGGCGCGTGCTCGCCGTGGTGCTCATCCTCGCCGGTGCGGGCGTCGGTGCCCTCCTGCTGCAGGTGCACATCGGCGTGGGCATGGGCGTCGCCGGCGGGCTGACGCTGCTCGTCGCGCTGACCGGGCACCTCCTGCGCGAGCGACGCAGGGAGCTCGAGGGGCGCGAGGCCGAGGCGGCCGCGGCCGCGGCCGCGGCGACGGCCGGGGCGACCCGTGGCTGACGCCGTGCGGCACGACCTGGTCGTCCGGGCCCGTCGCGCCTGGGTCGACGGCGTCTGGCGCGAGGCGAGCGTCTCCGTCCGTGACGGCCGCGTCGTCGCGATCGGCGGCCTCACCGACGAGGTCGACGCCACCGTCGACGTGACCCTCCCCGACGACCAGGTGCTGCTGCCCGGCATCGTCGACAGCCACGTGCACGTCAACGAGCCCGGACGCACCGAGTGGGAGGGCTTCGCGACGGCGACCCGTGCCGCCGCCGCCGGGGGCGTCACGACGATCGTCGACATGCCCCTCAACAGCATCCCGCCGACGACGACCGTCGAGGCCCTCGAGCAGAAGCGCGCCGCCGCGGGCCCCCAGTCGGTCGTCGACGTCGGGTTCTGGGGCGGGGCGATCCCTGCGAACCTCGGCACGGGCGACCTGCGGGCGCTGCACGAGGCCGGCGTCTTCGGGTTCAAGGCCTTCCTGTCACCGTCGGGGGTCGACGAGTTCCCGCACCTGTCGACCGAGCAGCTGCACCAGGCGATGGCCGAACTGGCGGTCTTCGACGGCCTGCTGATCGTGCACGCCGAGGACCCCGACGGCCTCGACGCCGCCGCGGCCTCGCCGACCGAGGCGCCCGGGGCGCCCGAGGCGCCCGCAGCAGGAGGCGCGGCCTACGACGCGTTCGTCCGCTCGCGTCCCGACGTGGTCGAGCGCACGGCGATCGAGCACGTGGTCGACGCCCTGCGTGCCACGGGTGGACGCGCCCACGTGCTGCACCTCTCGTCGGCGACGGCGCTCGACACCATCCGGGCGGCCAAGGCCGAGGGGCTGCGACTCACGGTCGAGACCTGCCCGCACTACCTGACCTTCGACGCCGAGCACATCGGTGACGGGGCGACGCAGTTCAAGTGCTGCCCGCCGATCCGCGGCGAGGCCAACCGCGAACTGCTCTGGCAGGCGCTGGTCGACGGCACGATCGACGTCGTCGCGAGCGACCACTCGCCGTCGACCCGCGAGCTCAAGTTCGCCGGCGGCCCCGACGCCGCACACGGCGACTTCGACGTGGCGTGGGGCGGCATCTCGGGCCTCGAGCTGAGCTTCCGCGCCGTGTGGACCGGGGCACGGCAGCGCGGCATCCCCCTCGAGGCCGTCGTCGGATGGATGTCCCGGGGCACGGCGGCGCTCGTCGGCCTGCCGACGAAGGGGCGGATCTCGGTCGGCGCCGACGCCGACCTCGTCGCCTTCGCCCCCGAGACGCCCGTGACGATCGACGTCGACGACCTCTCGCACCGCAACCCCGTGACCGCGTACGACGACGCACGCCTGTTCGGCGAGGTCGCGGCGACGTGGGTGGGCGGCCGGTTGGCGGGGCCGAGCGCGCCTCCTGCGCGGTTGCTCGTCCGTCCCGACACCGGGGTCGCCTCGTGAGGGGCGGCCCCAGCGCCTTCGCCGAGGTCGCGGCGTGAGTCCGACGAAGGCGGCGGCTCCCGTCGAGGTCGCACCGGGCGTGCACTTCGTCGAGGGTCCCGCGTCGAACTGGACGATCCTCGCGGGCGACGGCACCCTGACGCTGGTCGACGCCGGCTACCCGGCCGACCTCGAGCTGGTGGAGTCGTCGCTCCGGGCCGTGGCGTCGGCGACGGGCGCCGGTGACGCCCGGCTCACGTCGGCGCTCGTGACGCACGGGCACAGCGACCACATCGGCACCGTCTCGGCCCTGCGTCGGCGGCACGGCTTCGAGGTCTTCGCGGCGCACGCCGAGGTGCCGAACGTGACCCGCGAGCAGCTGCACCAGGTCACCGTCGGCGACGTCCTGCCGCACCTGTACAAGCCGCGGTTCGCCCGCTGGGTGCTGCACGCGGTGCGCGCCGGAGGCCTGGGCGACGTGGCCGTGACCGACGTCGTGCCGCTCGACCTCGGGGCGTCGCGCACGTTCAGCGGTCACCGTGTCGTGCCGACGGCCGCGGTCGGTCACACCCCCGGGCACACCGTCTTCGCGCTACCCGACGACGACGTCCTGATCACGGGCGACGCCCTTGTCACCGGCCACCCGACCTCACGGCTCGACGGCGTGCAGATGCTGCACCCGATCTTCCACTCCGACCTCGCCGAGGCGGGCCGCACCTACGGGCGGCTGGTCGACCGAGGGGCACGGG
This sequence comes from Frigoribacterium sp. Leaf8, assembly GCF_001421165.1. Lineage (GTDB taxonomy): Bacteria > Actinomycetota > Actinomycetes > Actinomycetales > Microbacteriaceae > Frigoribacterium. The sequence continues at coordinate 441,144 of NZ_LMKB01000001.1, forward strand.
TGGTGCTGCCGGGTCACGGGCCGGTGCTGCGCCGCTGACGACACAGCACGGGGCCGTCCGGCTCGTGCCGGCCGCCGGCCCCGGTCATGGCGACGCGCGCGATCCCGGTCAGCAGAGCCGGCTGAGGTCCGCGACCCGATCTGCGAGGGCGGACGGACCGCCGAGCAGCACGACCTCGTCGGGTTGCTGGAAGTCCACGGCATGGTACGTCGCGCTGGGCATGCACGCGGCGCGCGACGTGAAGAGGGGTTGGCGCAGGTACCCCGCAGCGGCAGCACCGGCCAGGGCGTCGGGGAAGTTCTCCCCGTTCGCCACGAAGACGCTCGTCTCGGTGAAGTGGTCGACGCCGTAGGGCAGTCCCCAGTGCGTCGAGAAAGCGGTCGACCCTGTCCAGTGCGAGGTCTCGTAGCGGTCGCCACCCGACAGCCTCTCCACTTCATGGGCCGTGCCGTCGACGGGCGCGACGCGTCTCAGGTCGTCGACGATGCCCTGGCTCATGACCGCGGGACCGCCGACCGGATACAGGTAGCCCGGATCGACGGCGGCGATGAGGTCTCGGGTCGGCTCGTCGAGTGACGGTGCTTCTCCGGGTACGAGGATGAGTGGCATGTCGTGGGCGCCGGCAGCGGCCGAGGCCGCGAGGGCGTCGGGGAACGATCGACCCGTGGCGACGAAGAGCGCTCCGTCGTCGAAGCTGACGTCGTAGCCGGTGTGGTCGGCGGGGTCGTAGAGGGAGATGACGTCTCGCGGCCTCCCGACGGCCGGCGCCTGCCAGGTGTCGTCCACGAACGCGTCGATCGAGATGGCGCGCGACGTGGCGAAGCGGTCCGCTCCGAACACACGGTCGACGGTGGCGCCGGGAACGACGCGCTCGACCTGGTCGACGACCCGGGGCGAGAGCGACGTCTCGCCACCGACCACGACGACGCGTTCGGGGTCGAGCCGCGCGATCTCGGCGAGGACGACCGCCGGCACCTCAGTCGTGTCGGACAAGAGCAACGGCCCGCCGAGGTGTGCGGCCGCGGGGGCGGCACTCAGGGCGTCCGCGAAACCGCGTCCCGAGGCGAGGTAGACGACCCGCGCCTCCCGGGTCCTGTCGATCGCAGGCCCGACGGGCTCGACGGGCGTCTCGTCGTCCGAGAAGACGCTCTGACTGATGCGGACGGCCGTCGAGAAACGGTCGTCGCCGGCGACACGAACGACGACCGCGTCGCTTTCCGCAGCCCGGGCGGATACGGGGATCGACGTGCAGAACACGGCGGTCAGCGCCGCCGTGGCCACCAATGCCCCGATCGTCCGCCGCGTCGTCACGATCTCGTTCATCTCGTCGCCTCTCGTCACCCCCACCGCTCGAGCCGAGACCGGTGTTTCCGTCCGACAACATAGCGCCCGGGCGAACCCGCGAGGCACCGAGCAGGCCGCCCCGCCGCCCGGCCGCCCGGCGTGCCACCCACCCGGCCCAGGCCACTCTGGACGCGAGCCGAGGTCGTGAGGTCAGCCCCGTGAGCTGACGTCAGGCTCATTCGAGCTCGGACAGCTCGGCGTACAGCTCGGTGATCTCGGCGACGCGGCTGCGGCCACCCTCGGGCCGGCCGGCGCGCACGGTCTCGGTCAGCACCGCCCCGGCCAGCAGGGCGGCCAGGCTCATCGCGCTCGCGTAGCTGTCGAACGGGGCAGGGGTCTCGACCGGGCAGTCGAGCCTCACCGTCACGTCGACGCCACGCAGCGACGGATCGGCCACGAGCACCACGGGCACGCCGCGCGCAGCCAGGGACGACAGCACGCCGGCGAACCCGGCCGGCCGACGACGGAACCCCACCAGGACGACGACGTCGCGCGCCCCGAGCCCGACCAGCTCTTCGCCGATGGACTGGCCCGGCTGCGGCGCCACGCGCACGTCGTCCCGCGCCTGGACCAGCTGCTGCCGCAGGTGGAGCGCCACCGGGTAGCTGTTGCGGAACCCGGCCACAACGACCCGCTCGGCCCCGGCGACCAACGCCGCGGCACGCTCGAGTCGGCCGTCGGAGAGCCCCGAGAGCATCACGTCGAGGTTGTGACGTTCGGCCTCGGCGTGCTCGGCGAGCCCACCGGAGGCGCGGGTCGGCCCGACCGGGACGCCACGGCTGCGCGACGCCCTCGCCTGGTCGCGCACCTCTTGCGCGTCGGTGAAGCCGAGCCGCCGGAACAGCCGCGACACCGTCGCCTTCGAGACGCCGCTCTGCTCGGCGATCTCGGTGGCGGTGTAGACGGCGAGATCGTCCAGGTGGTCGAGGATGAAGTCGGCCGCTCGCTGTTCCTGCGGCGAGAGGCGGCCGTAGCCCGAGTCGATGCGGTCACGGATGCCCGCCCCCTCGACCGGGCCCGCGCCTCCTTCACCCTCGGCCGCGTCCGCGCCGGCGGCAGCGGTGGCAGCGGCGACATCGCCGTGCGTGTCGTCGCCGTGAGCACCGTCTCCGCGGCGGCCGCTCACGCGGACGCCCGCGCCGCGACCGGGTGCGCCGCGGCGACCGCGTGCACGGCGGCCTCGAAGGCGTCGAGCGCGACGGCCACGTCGTCGATCGTGACGATCTCGTCGGGGTGGTGGCTGATGCCGCCGTTGCCGCAGCGGACGAAGAGCATGGCCCACTCGGTCAGCTCGGCGACGGCCATGGCGTCGTGCCCGGCCTTCGAGAACAGCACCATCGGGTCGGCGTCGCCGGTGGCGGCGATGCCCTCGCGGACGAACCCCCGGAGGCGCGGTGAGGCCACGACGGCCGGCGCACGGTGGGTCTCGTCCACCGCGAGGGTCAGCCCTCGACGCTCGCCGACCTCGGCCGCGACGGCCTGGATGCCGGCCCAGACCTCGTCGCGTCGGTCGTCGTGTTCGCCGCGGAGGTCGAGGCTGAACTCGACGAGACCGGGGATGACGTTGACGCCGCCGGGGAACGCCTGCAGGCGACCCACCGTGGCGATGCAGTCGGCCTCTCGGGCCAGTCGCTCGACCGCGAGGACGATCTCGCTGGCCCCGGCGAGCGCGTCGTGCCGACGGTGGAACGGGACGCCCCCCGCGTGACCGGCGACCCCGGTCAGCGTCAGTTCGAAACGTCGTGCCCCGGCGATCGACGAGACGACGGCGAGCGCCAAGTCGGCCTCCTCGAGGTAGGGGCCCTGCTCGATGTGGGTCTCGAGGTAGCCGATCACGTCGGCCGGTTCGTAGGCGGCCTCGCCGACCCGGTCCGGGTCGAGGCCGAACGCCACGAAGGCCTCGTGCAGCGTCGTGCCGGACGCGTCGGCCAGGGACCACCACTCGGGCAGCCAGGTGCCGGCGACCGCACGGGAACCGAGCAGGGCGGTGCCGAAACGGGTGCCCTCTTCGTCACCGAAGGCGAGGACCTCGATCGCGAACGGCAGACGGGTGCCGGACGCCTCGAGCCGCGCGACCAGGGCGATGCCGAGCAGCACGCCGAGGATGCCGTCGTAGCGGCCGGCGTCGGGCACCGTGTCGAGGTGCGAGCCGAGCAGCAGGGCGGGCAGGCCGGGCTCGGTGCCCTCGTAGCGGCCGCGCTGGTTGCCGGCCGCGTCCTGCCAGGTGGTCATGCCGGCCCGTCGCATCCACTCGCCGGCCATCGCGTTCACCCGGGCGTGCTCAGGCGAGAGGTACACGCGCTCGATGCCGGTGGGGCTGCTCGAGACCGTGGCCAGGGCGTCGCAGCGTTCGAGGACGAGGCGGGCCTCGTCGCTCACGCCGCGCCTCCTGCCCGGTCGGCGTCGAGGTAGACGTCGTACGCGGCCCCGACGCCGCCCCCGCTCGTGATCGGTGCACCCTCGCGGCGGAGCACGGCCTCGAACGCGGCGAGCGTCGTGAGCACGGTGTCGCGACGGGCGTTGTAGCCCATCGTGCCGATGCGCCAGACCTTGCCGTGCAGCGGGCCGAACGAGGTGCCGATCTCGATGCCGAAGTCGGTGAGCAGGGCACCGCGCACCCGGTCGCCGTCGACCCCGTCGGGGATGACCACGGCGACCACGTTGTTCATCTTGTGCGCGAGGTCGCCGAACGTCTCGAGGCCGAGCCCCTGCACCCCGGCGAGCATGGCGCGGCCGTGCAGCTCGTGTCGTGCCACCACGGCGTCGACTCCCTCGTCGACGACGAGGCGGGCGCACTCGCGGGCGCCCCAGAGCATGGTGGTCGCCTCGGTGTGGTGGTTGAGGCGCTGAGGACCCCAGTAGTCGAAGATCATCGCGAGGTCGAAGTAGTTCGACGCGATGCGTCGGCTGCTGGTCGTGTCGCCGTCGGTGCGGATGCCCGCCTCGATCGACGTGCGGGCCCGGATGACCTCGACCGCCCGTTCGCCGTAGGTGACGGGAGACGAGCCCGAGGGGCCGCCGAGGCACTTCTGCAGGCCGGCGCTGACGGCGTCGAGGCCGAGTTCGTCGGTGCGGAAGGCGTTGCCGACGATCGACGCCGTGACGTCGGTGTAGAAGAGCACGCCGTGACGGGCGCAGACCTCGCCGAGCCCCTCGAGGGGCTGGGCGACCGTCGTCGAGGTGTCGCCGTGCACGACCGCGAGCAGCTTCGGCTGGACGCGCTCGATCGCCTCGACGATGGTCTCGAGCGGGAAGACCTGGCCCCAGGGCACCTCGATGACGTGGACCTCGGCCCCGCAGCGCTCCGCGATCTCGCGCAGGAGGTGGCCGAAACGACCGAAGACGGGCACGAGCACCTTGTCGCCCGGTTCGATCAACGACACGAGCGAGGCCTCGATGCCGGCGCGCGAGGTGCCGTCGACGAGCAGGGTCTGCTCGTTCGAGGTCTGGAACACCTCGCGGTAGAGCGCCTGGGTCTCGTCCATGTAGGCGGTCATGGCCGGGTCGTACTGCCCCACGAGCTGCGCCGACATCGCCCGGAGCACCCGGGGATCGGCGTTGATCGGGCCGGGGCCCATCAGGAGGCGGGCGGGCGGGTCGATCGGCTGGAAGACGCGTTTCACCCGTCCCACCCTACGCAACCCGTGTTTCAGCCAGGTGAACTCGTCGGGCACAGGCCGGGGCGGGCATCAGGTCGCCCAGGTCGCCGCGAGATCGAGCAGGGACAAGTCCGCCCCGCGGGGGCCCACGAGGCACAGCCCGACGGGCGCGCTCCGCCCGGAGGCGAGCGGCACCTCGAGGACCGGCGCCGACACGGCGGGGGCGCCGAGCACGCCGGCGATGCAGGTCAGCCCGAGGGTCGCCGAGCGCACTGCGTCCACCTCGGCAGCGGTCGCACCGAGCGCGGGCGCGGCCGAGGACGCGCTGGGCAGGAGCAGCACCCGGCCGTCGAGCAGGGCCTCGAGACGACGACGTTCGTGGCCGAGGGCGACCCGCGCCTCCTCGGCCTGCCCAGGCGAGACCGTCGCGCCGAACGCGAAGCGGGCCGACACGTCGGCGGCGAGTTCGCCCGGGTGCTCGGTGATCCAGTCGCCGTCGGACTGCCAGGCCTCGAAGGCCTGCAGCACGCGGAACAGCTCGAAGAGGTGGGCGACGTCGCCCAGCACGACTTCCTCGGGACGCTCGACCCGCCCCGCGGCGGTCGCCTCGTCGAGAGCCCTCACGAACTCGGCGCGCACGCCGGGCTCGACCGACGCGAGCACCCGCGGATCGACGACGTACGACGGCTCGACCGACATCTGGTCGGCCAGGGGCAGCGACGCCCGGGCCGCCCGACGGAGGGTGTCGACCTCGCGGGTCAGCCAGCCGACCGTGTCGAAGCTCGGCGCGAGCGGGAGCAGCCCGGCGCGATCGACCGCCCCGTGGGTGGTGCGGATGCCCCAGAGCCCCTGGTAGGACGCGGGCACGCGGAGCGATCCGCCGGTGTCGGTGCCCAGGGCGATGCTCACCTGCCCGAGGGCCACGGCCGCCGCCGGGCCACTGGTCGAGCCGCCGGGGATCGCACCCGGCACGGCCGGGTTGGGAGGGGTGCCGTAGGCCGAGTTGCGTCCGGCGATGCTGTACGCGAACTCGTCGGTCTGCGCGATGCCGCGCAGGTCGGCCCCGGCGTCGAGCAGGTGCTGCACCGCGGCCGCGTGCCGGGACTCGGGGGCCGCACCCGCGAGCCGGGCAGGCACGCCTGCCCCGATCGCGTGGCCTGCGACCGCGAACAAGTCCTTCACGGCGACCGTCTCGCCCGAGAGGGCAGGAGGCGCCGTGCCGGTCGAGTCGTCCCCTCGGCTTCCCGAGACGAGCGGCTCGCCCACGACCCGCCAGACCCGGCGGTCGATCGCCGGCGGCGACGCCTGCACCTGGGCCGAGGCGATCCGCCAGGAGCGGGCACCCACCGGACCCGCATCCGGATCGCGGCGCCAGAGCTGCGTGATGACACCACGACCCCCGGCGGCCGGGGCGTTGACCGACACGACGATCGCCACGTCGGCGGTGACGACCCGGACGTGGCACTCGACCACCCGTCGGACCGGACCGGACCCGCGCCTCCCCCGGAAGGCCGTGATCGCGTCGTGCCCCACCAGCAGCCCACCGGCGTCGGCGCGCATGACGGTGGCGGTCGGTTCGAAGGCCGCGGCGAGCGCGGCCTGGTCGTCGGCGGCGAGTGCGCGTTCGTAGGCGTCGAACGCCTCGAGCAGGCCGTCGGGCAGTTCTCCTTCGACCGAGGTGGGGACGGTGCCCGAGCCGACCCGTGCCTCCTCGGGGTGGCCCGGCGGTGTACCGGTCGCGTCAGCCACCGAAGTCCGCCTTGCGGATGCGGGCGTGGACGCCCTTGACGAGGTCGACGACCTGCGAGATGTCGAAGTCGGTCGCCGCCGAGAGGTAGGCGTAGGCGAGGCTGCGGTCCATGCCGTAGCGGGCCTCGAGCAGGTCGATCGCCGCTCGGACGCAGGCGCGGACCGCCTCGTCGAGGTCTTCGTCGAGGCCGGTCGGCACCAGCGACTCGGCGGTCTCGGCGAGCGGCCCGGAGATCTCGCCGAACAGCGCCACGGCCTCGGCGCGCGGCACCAGGTCGAACCGGACGGTCACGCGCAGGCTGGCCTCCATCGCGGTGAGTGCGACCTCGCCGTCGCCCTGGGCGAAGTGCGGGTCACCCACGTAGGCGAGGGCCCCGGGCACCTGGACGGGCAGGTGCAGGGACGCACCCTCGGTCAGCAGGGCGATGTCGACGTTGCCCCCGTGCGGACCCGGTGGCACCGAGTGCGGTCGCTCGTCGCCCGCGACGGCGACCCCCATGATGCCGAGGAACGGGTGCAGCGGGAACCGCACCGTATGGCCGGCACCGGGCACGAGCGGCAACGTGCCGACCAGGGAGCCGTCGGGTTCGTGGTCGACGGCCGCGAAGACGCTGACCGGATCGGCGCCGAGCGGGAACTCGCCGGCGAGGGCCCCGCGACCGTGGCGGTTGGAGATGACGCCGTACGGCACGCGAGGTGTCGCGTCGAGCAGGGTCATCGTGACGACGTCGCCGGGCTGGGAGCCGCGGATCGCGATGGGGCCCGTCACGACGTGCGGGCCGTCGGCACCCGGATCGCGACCGTGCTGGTCGTCGCTCGCGGCGGCCAGGGCGACCGCGTCGTCGAGCACGTGCTCGGGGGGCACCCCGTGGCGGGCGAAGAAGGCCTGAGGATCACGGCCCTGGTCGTCGAGCACGCCCTCGTGGCTGAGGGTGTCGATGAGGACGGCCGTGCCCGGGTCGATGGTGAGCACGGGCTCGTCAGAGGCACAGGGCAGGCGCCCCCACAGGGTCGTGGCCAGGGTCGCCGGCACGTAGGGGAGGGCATCGCCACGGTCGTCCGGCGACAGGGGTTGCAGGATCGGGGTCGCGGGAACGGGGCCCGACGGAGGTGCGGGGGTCGCCTCGGAGTTCGCCATGCCCAGCACAGTAGCGAGTGGACGCCTCGTCCCGATAAGCCCTCTGAAACGAGTTGTTCACAAATCGCCGATCGTGAAACAAGTCGTTCACACGGTTGTGTGATCATCGCCGCATGGCGATCATCCTCGGCGACAACCAGTACGGCAAGGCGGAGTCGCGGCTCGTGCGCTTCTACCGCGACGGGCCCCGACACGAGATCCGCGACGTCAACGTCACGACGGCACTGCGGGGCCCCTTCGACGCGGCGTACCTCCGCGGCGACCAGAGTGCTGTCCTGCCGACCGACACCCAGAAGAACACTGCGTTCGCGTTCGCGAAGTCGAAGGGCGTCGAAGCCGTCGAGCGCTTCGGGCTCGAGCTCGCCCGCCACTTCGTCCACGACGTCGAACCCGTGACGGGTGCCCGCATCGAGATCGAGCAGTACGACTGGCAGCGGGCCGTGGTCGACGGCAGCGAGCACGACCACACCTGGCTGCGTTCGGGTCAAGAGGTGCGCACCGCCGCCGTCACGGTCGACGGCACCGGCGAGTACGTCGTGGGCGGGCTGAAAGACCTGGTCCTGCTCAAGTCGACCGGCTCCGAGTTCGCCGGGTTCCTGACCGACGAGTTCACGACCCTGCCCGAGACGCACGACCGGGTCATGGCGACGGCGCTCGACGCGAAGTGGCGCTTCGGCACGACCGACGTCGACTGGGAGGCCACGTACGCCGAGGTCAAGCGCCTGATGGTCCGCGAGTTCGCCACCCTGCAGTCGCTCGCCCTGCAGCAGACCCTGTGGCACATGGGCACGGCCGTCCTCGAGGCGATCCCCTCGATCGTCGAGGTGCGCCTGAAGGCACCGAACAAGCACCACTTCGCCTACGACCTGTCGCCCTTCGGCCTCGAGAACCCGGGCGAGGTCTTCTGGGCCGCCGATCGCCCGTACGGTCTGATCGAGGCGACCGTGCTGCGCGACGACGCCCCGCCGGCCCACGACGCGTGGCGCGCCTCCGCGGGTCTCGCATGAGCCTCGTCGAGCCGAACCGCCCCACCCCCGCCCCACCCCGAGGAGACACCGTGACCGACGCCGACGACGCCCGCTGGCTGGCCCGCACCATCGAACTGGCCGTCGAGAACGTCGCGAACGGGGGCGGACCGTTCGGGGCCGTCATCGTGCGGGGTGACGAACTCGTGGCCGAGGGTCGGAACCGGGTGACGGCCGACCTCGACCCCACCGCGCACGCCGAGGTCACCGCCATCCGCGCGGCCTGCCGGGTGGTCGGCGACTTCTCCCTCGCCGGCACGACCCTCTACACCTCGTGCGAACCGTGCCCGCTGTGCCTCTCGGCGTCGCTCTGGGCCAGGGTCGACCGGGTCGTGTACGCCGCGGACCGGCACGACGCCGCGCGAGGCGGTTTCGACGACCTCGAGTTCTACGAACTGTTCGCGCGCGACCGGTCGACCTGGGACCTCCCCGTTGACGAGGTGCGCCCGGCGAACGCACCGGCGCCGTTCGAGGCGTGGGCGAGCCACGACCACCGCACCGATTACTGAGTCGTCGTGCGAGGGGGGTCAGCTGCCGCGGTAGGTCGAGTACGCGAACGGGCTGAGCAGCACCGGCACGTGGTAGTGGCTCGACTCGTCGGCGAGGGTGAAGTCGATGGTCACCCGCGGGTAGAACGTGTCACGCCCGGCCGCCGCGAAGTAGGCGGCGGTCTCGAAGACCAGTCGGTAGTCGGCGGCGGGCAGGGCGTCCGGGCCGAGTTCGGGCACGCGCCCGTCGGCGTTCGTGACGCCGGTGGCGAGTTCGCTGCCCCGTGCGTCGTAGAGCGCGACGGGGATGTCGGCGGCCGGGCGGCCCAGTGCGGCGTCGAGGACGTGCGTCGTGACGTGGCTCATGCTCGGGCCTCGTCGTGGCCGGCGGGTGCCGACCCGGCGGGTGCCGACCCGGTGGGTGCCGACTCGGCGAAGGTCGACTGCAACCGCAGCAGGGCGATGTCGCGCAGCTCGGCTCCGACGATGCGCAGCTCGGTGTCGTCGTCGAGCCCGAGCCGGCGGTGCAGCTCACCCACGATCTCGGCCCGGCTCCGACCGGCGGCGCGGATCAGGAACACCCGGTCGAAGCGCTGCTCGTACGCGGCGTTGCCCTCGACCAGCAGCTGCGCGAGCGTCTCGTCGTCGGCGTCGACCGCCGAACCCTGCTCGCGCCGGCTGAACGCCTGGGCGGCGCCGTCGCCGACCGGCTTCTCACCGATGCGCGGGTGGTGCGCCATCGCCTCGTCGATCTCGGCGGCGCTGAGCGGCGTGGCGGCGGCGGCCGCGACCGTGATCAGGGCATCGGAGTCGGCGAACGGCGCCTGCGCCGCGACGTCGTCGACCCATCGCTCGACGGCGAGGGCGGCCAGCAGGTGCGAACGCAGGGTGGCGTCGTCGAGCTCGATCATGACGCACACCCTAGCGACGGTGCCCCGAGGCGACGGGCACGGCTGGCCGACCCGCGCCTCCCGGGCGTCCGGCGACGCGGCACCCGGGCGCGCCGGGCCGGGTGGCCGCTCGCACCACGTCCGTGGCCGCTCGCACCACGTCCGCAGCCGCTCGCACCACGTCCGCGTCCGCTCGCACCACGTGCGCGTCGTGGAACCACCCTCGAGCGTGGTTCGACCACAGGACGGTGGTGCGACCCCGTCCCCGGCCCTCGCCGCGGCTCCGGCTCTCGTCCCGGCCCTCCACCCGACGCGGCTGCGGTGTCGGCGGCTCCGCGCCGGGGCCGGTCGTTCGACGCCGAGCGAGCCGACACATGCTCGAAACGCCCGTCGTGCAGAGTGGGGTCTCCCATGGACCTGACCACCGTTCGCGAGATCCGCACCCCGTCACGCCGCGACGAGATGGTCTTCGCGCCCGGCGAGCGGCCCCTCGGCGGTGGCACGTGGCTGTTCTCGGAGCGGCAGCCCGGGCTGACCGGCCTGGTCGATCTGACCTCGCTCGGGTGGACGCCGGTCGAGCGCGGCATCGCCGCCGACGGCCGCGACGTCGTCAGCGTCGCCGCCACCTGCACCATCGCCGAGCTGCTGCGGCTGCCCGCCGACGCCGACTGGGTCGCCCACCCGCTCGTCGACCAGTGCGCGAACTCGCTGCTCGCCTCGTTCAAGATCTGGAACGTCGCGACGGTCGGCGGCAACGTCGCCCTCGGGCTGCCTGCCGGGGCCATGACGTCGCTCATGGCCACGCTCGACGCCACGGCCGTCGTCTGGACGACCGACGGGGGCGAGCGCCGCCAGCCCGTGTCCTCCTTCGTGACCGGAGTGGTGCAGAACACCCTCGAGCAGGGTGAGGTGCTGCGCACCCTCGAGGTGCCGCTCGGGTCCCTGCGCTCCCGTACCGGGTTCCGGCGCATCTCGCTGAGCCCCCTGGGCCGCTCGGGCACGCTGGTCACGGCCCGGCTCGGCCTCGACGGCGAGTTCGTGGTCACGATCACGGCGGGGACGACCCGTCCCGTCCAGCTGCGCTTCGACGAGGTGCCCGGCGAGCGGGCCCTGGCGGACGCTCTCGGCCGCATCGACTGCTGGTACTCCGACCCCCACGGCGACCCCGACTGGCGCCGCGCGATGAGCGCCCGCTTCGCCGACGAGTTGCGCGTCGAGCTCGGACGACCCGCCACCGACGCGCCGGCGCGACCCGTGCGCGAGTCGACCCACGACCCGCGCAGCGCGGCCGCCCGCGCGAGGCGGACGCCGCCCACCACCACGACCCCCGGAGGCGCGCGATGACCCCGAGACACGTCACGTTCGAGGTCGACGGCCTCCCGCTCGACGCCGACGTCGACCCCGGCCAGGTGCTGCGGACGGTGCTGCGCGAGCACGGCGTCCACTCGGTCAAGAAGGGCTGCGACGCGGGCGACTGCGGCGCGTGCTCGGTGCTGGTCGACGGCGAGCCCGTGCACTCGTGCATCTATCCCGCGCACCGGCTCGAGGGCCGGGCCGTGACGACGGCGGCCGGCCTCGGCACCCCCGAGCACCCCCACCCCGTGCAGCAGGCGTTCGCGGACGCGGCCGGGTTCCAGTGCGGCTTCTGCACGGCCGGCATGGTGGTGACGGCCTCGACGTTCACCGAGGCCGACGCGGACGACCTCCCGCGCCTCCTGAAGGGCAACCTGTGCCGGTGCACGGGGTACCGGGCGATCGGCGACGCGATCTGCGGCGTCTCGAACACGGTGGCCCCGGCCGACGGCGAGGCGGCCGGTCGGTCGGTGAAGGCCCCGGCGGCCCTGCGCGTGGCGTCCGGCAGCGAGCCGTACACGCTCGACTTCCGCAGCACGACGAAGCTGCTGCACCTCGCCGTGCTCGGCAGCCCGCACCCCCACGCCCGCATCACCTCGATCGACACGAGTGCCGCCGAGGCGCTGCCCGGCGTGCACCTGGTGTTGACCCACCGCGACTCCCCCGCGACGTTGTTCTCGACCGGTCGCCACGAGGACCGCGAGGACGACCCGGACGACGGCCTGGTCCTCGACCCCGTGCTGCGGTTCCGAGGGCAGCGCGTCGCCGCGGTCGTCGCGGACGACGTCCGCACGGCGACGAACGCCCTGGCCGCGATCGTGGTCGAGTACGAACCGTTGCCCGCCGTGTTCGACCCCGAGACGGCGCGCTCCCCCGGGGCACCGCTGCTGCACGGCGAGAAGACCGTCGAGGCGTCGCGCATCGCGTTCCCCGAGCGCAACACCGTGGCCGCGATGCACGACGAGACGGGCGACGTCGAGGCCGGCCTGGCGCAGGCCGACGCCGTCGTCGAGGGCACCTGGCGCACGCAGCGCGTCTCGCACGGCGCGCTCGAGACGCACGCCTCGCGCGGCTGGCTCGACGACGACGGGCGCCTCGTCGTCCGCACGGCGAGCCAGGTGCCGTTCCTCGTGCGGGACGAGCTGGCCCACGTCTTCGGGCTGCCGCAGGAGCAGGTCCGGGTCTTCGCCGCCCGCGTGGGCGGCGGTTTCGGAGGCAAGCAAGAGCTCATCACCGAAGACCTCGTCGCCCTCGCCGTGCTGCGCACCGGTCGACCCGTGCAGTACGAGTTCACCCGCGAGGACGAGTTCACGATCGCGCCGACCCGCCACCCGATGCGCGTCCGCGTGCGCGTCGGCGCGACGAGCGACGGGGTGCTGACCGCGCTGCACGTCGACCAGCTGATGGACACGGGCGCCTACGGCAACCACGGCGTCGGCGTGATGTACCACTCGGTGCACGAGTCGACGAGCGTCTACCGCTGTCCGAACAAGCGCGTGGACGCCGAGTCGGTCTACACGAACAACCTGCCCTCGGGGGCGTTCCGCGGGTACGGGCTGGGGCAGGTCGTCTTCGCCGTCGAGTCCGCGATGGACGAACTGGCCCGCGAGCTCGGCATCGACCCGTTCGAGCTGCGCCGCCGCAACGTGATCGTCCCCGGCGACCCGATGGTGGTCACCGACCCCGACGAGGAGAGCGATCTGCTGATCGGCAGCTACGGACTCGACCAGTGCCTCGACCTGGTCGAGCAGGCGCTGGAGTCCCCTGCCCCCGAAGGCGCGCCTCCTGCCCCCGTCGGCCCGACCTGGGTCACCGGGCGCGGCATGGCGCTGGCCATGATCGCCACGATCCCGCCACGCGGTCACTTCGCCGACACCTCGATCGAGCTGCTGTCCGACGGCCGCTACGACATCGGCGTCGGCACGGCCGAGTTCGGCAACGGGACGACGACCGTGCACACCCAGCTCGTGGCCTCGGCGCTCGGCACCACGCCCGACCGGGTCGTCGTCCGGCAGTCCGACACCGACGTGGCCCGGTACGACACGGGCGCGTACGGGTCGGCCGGCGTCGTCGTCGCCGGCAAGGCCCTGCTCGCCGCCGCCCACAAGCTACGAGCGGCGATGGTCGACCGCGCGCTGGCGATCGCCGGAGGCGCGGGTCACGCCGTCGACACCGGCACCGCCCCCGAGGTGGTCGCGGGCGGCGTCGTGGTGCGGGTCGGCCCCGGTGTCGACGCGACCGTCCTGGTGTCCGGCGACCGGCTGCTGGCCGACGGTCCGCTCACCGCCGACGGTTCCCACGACGGCACCCCACGCTCGGTGGCGTTCAACGTGCACGGCTTCGAGGTCGCCGTCGACCGGGCGAGCGGCGAGGTGCGCCTGCTGCGCTCGGTGCAGGCGGCGGACGCCGGCGTCGTGCTGAACCCCGAGCAGTTGCGGGGGCAGGTCGAGGGCGGCACGGCGCAGGCGATCGGCACGGCCCTTTACGAAGAGATGATGCTCGACGACGAGGGTCGCGTGCTGACGACGGCGTTCCGCAACTACCGGATGCCCAAGTTCGGGGACGTGCCCCAGACCGAGGTGCACTTCGCGACCACGCACGACGACCTCGGTCCGCTCGGCGCCAAGTCGATGAGCGAGGCGCCGTACAACCCGGTGGCACCCGCCCTGGCCAACGCGATCCGCGACGCCCTCGGCGTGCGGCCCCACGAACTGCCGATGTCGCGCGACCGCCTCTGGCGCCTCGCCGGCGGTCGCTGAGCCGGGCAGAGCGGGGCGGGCCGGGCCCGGGCCGGGCCGGCCCGGCCCGGACCACGAGTCGCACCACCGAATGAACGTCGCACCGCCGACATGCGCGGCGCGACGTCCAGTCGACGGTGCGACGCGAGCGCGGGCTGGGCCCGGGCCAGCCCGCGGTCGGGCCCAGCCCGGCGGCCAGGTCCAGCCCCCGGGCCCGGCCAGCCCGGGCCCGGCTCAGCCCTCGCGCTCGGTCGCGCCGGCCGGTGCCGCGGGCCCGCGCACGGCGTCGTGCGCCGACACGTCACGGTCCGCACCCTCGTCGCGCGCCTGCATCCGCGGCGAGTTGAGCAGCAGGTTCAGCAGCACGGCGACGATCGCGCCGGCGCTGATGCCCGAGTCGAAGACGATCGTGAACCAGGTCGGGAACTGCGCGTAGATCTCGGGGCTGACCGTCGGCAGCAGGCTCACGCCCAGCGCGACCGCCACGATCAGGATGTTCGAGTTCGTGAACCGCACCTTCGACAGCGTCCGGATGCCGCTCGCCGCGACCATGCCGAACAGCGCGACGCCCGCCCCGCCGAGCACCGCCACGGGCACGCCCTCGACGACGGCCCCGAGCGCGGGCACCAACCCGAGCACCACGAGGATGCCCCCCGCCAGCGTCGCCACGTACCGCGACTTCACGCCGGTGATGCTGACCAGGCCGACGTTCTGCGCGAACGCGGTGTACGGGAACGTGTTGAAGACGCCGCCGATGACGGTCGACAGGCCGTCGGCCCGCAGCCCGTCGGCCAGTCGTCGCGGCGTCACCGGGCGGTCGACGATCTCGCCCACCGCGATGATGTCGCCGGTGGTCTCGGTCATGATCACCAGGCCGACGATGCACATCGACACGATCGCGCTCACCGGGAAGGTCGGCAGTCCGAAGTGGAACGGCAGGGCGAGCCCGAACCAGGCGCTCTCGCCCACTCCGCTCCAGTCGGTCAGCCCGAACGGCCAGGCGACGAGGGTGCCGACGACGAGCCCCAGCAGGATCGACAGGCGGCGGAGCGCAGGAGGCGCGAACCGCTCGATGAGGATGATCAGCAGCAGGGTGCCCGCGGCGAAGGCGACGTCGAGCGGGCGTCCGAAGTCGTCGGAACCCGCGCCTCCTCCGACCCAGCCGGCGGCGACGTCCATCAGCGAGACGCCGATGATCAGGATGACCGTGCCCGTGACGATCGGCGGGAAGAACCGCACCAGCTTCGAGAAGAACGGGGCGAGCAGCATCATGAAGACGCCGCTCGCGATGACCGAGCCGTAGATGGCCGTGATGCCGTACTCGCCACCGATCACGATCATCGGTCCGACGGCGGCGAAGGTGCAGCCCTGCATCAGGGGCAGCCGCACCCCGAAGCGCCAGAACCCGACGGACTGCACGATCGTCGCGATGCCGGCCACGAACAGGTCGGCGCTGATCAGGTAGGCGATGTCGCCGGGCTCGAGCTGGCCCATGCCGACCAGCGCTCCGCCGACGATGAGGGGCACGGCGACCGCCCCGGCGTACATCGCGAGCACGTGCTGCAGGCCGAGTGGGAAGAGCCTCCGCAGCGGGGGGACGCGGTCGACGGGGTGTGTCGTCTCGGGCGGCCCGGCGGTCGCGACCGGGGAAGCGGGCGGCTCGGGTGACTCGGGCGAGGACTGTGACATCGGGACTCCTGATCGTGGGGATGTCGGGTGGTCGCCGCCAGCGTACGAAACGCGCGTTTCGTCGCGACGGCACGCGTGTTTCAGGCTCGTGTCGTCAGCGGGGTGGATGCGCTCGGTGCCGCTCGTGCCGATGCACCCGCCTCCGAACGATGCACCCACGAGCAAGCGGGTGCATCGTTCGACACCGGGTGCATCGAGAAGGAGGCGCGGGCTGGCGGCCGAGGAGCGCGACGGCAGCCGGCGCCGTCACCAGGCGACGCGGGCGCGGCGCGGCGCCGCGCAGCGCCGCACCGCGCGGTAGCCAGCGCAGCGCAGCCGGCGCAGCGCGGCCGGCGCAGCCCATCGCTCAGCGCGCGGTGATCGCCCGCACGAGGTGCATCGTGACGTCCGCCGATCGCCCCGCCGTCAGGGCGAGGTTCTCGTCGTGCACGTCGTGGGCGTCCGGACCGGCGAGGTCGCTGATGCCGCGCACCGAGACGAACGGCACGTGATGGACGTGGCAGGTCTGCGCGATCGCCATCGACTCCATGTCGACGGCGTCCACGTCGACGACGTCGGCGAAGGCGCTGCGCACGCCGATCACGCGCTCGGCGGTCATGAACGCGTCGCTCGACGCGATCAACCCCGGGCGCACGGCCCACGGACCACCGGACGTGCCGTCCGACCCGGCCGACGTCTCGCCCGAGCCAGCCGACGTGTCGGACGGGACGGACGTGTCGTACGCGACCGCCGCCTCCATCAGGGACTCGTCGGCGTGGAAGCTGGCCGGCATCCCGGGGACCTGCCCCAGCCGGTAGCCGAACACGCGCGCGTCGGCGTCGAGGTTGACGTACTCCGAGCCCGCGACGACGTCGCCGATCTCGATGCCGGCGCCCATGCCCGCAGCGGTGCCGGCGCTGATCACGGTCGGCACGACACCCTCGAGCGAGCCGGCCCGCACGATGGCCGACGTGGCCGCTCCGGCCGCGTTGACGAACCCGATGCCGCTCTGCACGAGCAGCAGCTCGACCCCGTCGATCTCGACGACCCGCTGCAGCGACCCGCCGACGGCGACCGGCTCGTCGACGCGCGACGCCCGGGAGACGAACGGTGCCGCCTCGTCGGCCATCGCCACGACGACGATGATCGGGGGGACGGCGACCGCCGCGACCCCGTCGGCAGGAGGCGCGGCGTGCGTCCCGCTCATCGGGTGACGGTCGACCACTCGTCGCGGGCCGCGAGGAAGTCGCGGGCGACGCCCTGGGCACCCTCGAGCGTGTGGTTGGCACCCCAGCCGCACTGGACCTCGTTGGCCGCGGGGACCTCCGTCGCGGTGGTGATGTCGGTGAGGGTGCCCTCGATCAGCGACAGGACGTCGTCCATCGCGGGGTCGCCCTGCAGGATCAGGTAGAAACCGGTCTGGCAGCCCATCGGCGAGAAGTCGATGACGTCGCCGGAGCGGTTGCGGGAGTGCTCGGCGAAGAGGTGCTCGAGCGAGTGGACCGACGCCATGTCGAGGTGAGCCTCATTCGGCTGGGTGAACCGGACGTCGAACTTGGTGATGACGTCGCCGTGCGGCAACGTCTTCTGGTCGGCGACGCGCACGTAGGGCGCGGCGACGGTGCGGTGGTCGAGGTTGAACGACTCGACGTTCATCTTGGGCTGGGTCACGATGGTCCCTTCGGGGTGCGGACGGGGCGCGGGAGGCACCTCGGTCTCTGCACCGATCTGTGCGTCCCAACGCCCTGTCGACCCTAGGACATTCCCTCCGTGCCGGTCGGAGTGTGACCCCGCATGCGGCCCGCCGCTCGGCCTGCTCCGCCGCTCCGCCGCTCGGCCGCTCGGCCCGCCACCCCGCCGCCCCGCCGCTCATCCCGCTCGGCTCGCCACCCCGCCACCCCGCCACCCCGCCACCCCGCCACGAAGTAAACAACCCGCCACGCAAAAAGGTGGCGGTGTGTTTACTTCGTGACGGCGAGCGGGAGGAAAGGGATGGGGGGCGGACCGGCGGGCGCAGCGCAGCCCAGCCCAGCCCAGCCCAGCCCAGCCCAGCCCAGCGCAGGGCAGCGCAGCGCGCTACGGCAGCGCGCTACGGCAGCGCGCTACGGCAGCGTGTGCCCGGCCGCCGTGAAGAGCCGGTACCACTCGGGCCGGGTCAGGGGCACGTCCGACCCCGCGGCGCTGTCGCGGAGGTGCGCGACGCTCGTGGTGCCGAGCACGACCTGCATCCGGGCCGGGTGCCGGGTGATCCAGGCCACGGGGATCGCCGACGGCGGGACGTCGTACTTGGCAGCGAGCTCGTCGATGACGTCGTTGAGCTCGGGGTAGCCGTCGCGGTCGCCGAGGAACACGCCGTCGAAGAACCCCTTCTGGAACGGCGACCAGGCCTGCAGGGTCATGTCGTTCAGGCGGCTGTGGTCGAGGATGCCGTTGTCGCGGTCGACGGACTGGTCGAGCCCGGCCATGTTGGCCGCGACGCCCGCCGCGATCAGCGGCGCGTGGGTGATGCTGAGCTGCACCTGGTTGACGATCAGCGGCTGCGTCACGCTGCGCTTGAGCAGCTCGACCTGGGCGGGCGTGTGGTTCGAGACGCCGAAGTGGCGCACCTTGCCGGCGGCGTGCAGCTGGTCGAAGGCGGCGGCCACCTCGTCGGGCTCGACGAGGGCGTCGGGGCGGTGCAGCAGCAGGACGTCGAGGCGGTCGGTGTGCAGGGCGGCGAGCGAGGCGTCGACCGACTCGAGGATGTGCTCGGTCGAGAAGTCCCAGAAGCCGTCACGGATGCCGACCTTGCTCTGCAGCTGGATCGCGTCGCGCTCGGACGAGGTCATGGTGACGGCGTCGCCGAAGCGCTGCTCGCAGTGGTGGGGGTGGTCGCCGTACACGTCGGCGTGGTCGAAGAAGTCGATGCCGAGGTCTCGGGCCTCGGCCACGAGTTCACGGATCGCGTCGTCGGTCATGCCCGAGATGCGCATGAGCCCGAGGACGATGGTCGAGGCGGGGCGGTCGGTGGTGGGTAACGTCGTCGTCTTCACGCGGCCAGTCTGCTCTCGTCCGGCGTCCCCGGGAGCCGACCCGCGCCTCCTGGGGGGACGGTCAGGAGGCGCGGGGCGCCTGGGGAGGACCCGTCCCGTCGTTCGCGCCCTCCGTTCCGAACCCCCCGGCATGACCGTCACCGCGAGCGCGAGCACCGCGCGCGTCGCCGCCGCTCCGCTCGACCGGGCGTGGAGCATCGCGACGCCGCTGACCCCCGTCGGGTTCTATCCGCGGGCGGGGGTGATCCCGGCCGTCGTGGCCGTCCACGACCAGACCGGCCCGTGGGACGCCGTGGGGCGCACCCGTCGGCTCGAGTTGTCGGACGGCAGCAGCGTCGTCGAGAGCCTCGTGCGCGTGGAGCCCGACGGGGTCTTCGTCTACGAGCTCAGCGAGTTCACCGGGCTGCTCGGGCGGCTGGTGACGGGCGGCCGCGCGGACTGGAGCTACCGGGCGACCCCGAGCGGGCGCACGCGGGTCGACTGGACCTACTCGTTCTTCGCCCGACCGGGGCGCGGGGCGATCGTGCGCGGGATCGTGCGCTTCGCCTGGGCGCCGTACATGCGCCGCGTGCTCGTCGGCATCACCCGCGAGATCGAGCGCACCGCCTAGCCGGGCGCGTCCACAGCCCGGGTCCGTCCACGCCCCGGGCTCGCCCCCGGCGGGGCACGGGCCTCCGGGCACCGCTACCCTCGGGGCATGAAGGACGCCACGATCTACGACGTGGCGAAGCGCGCGGGCGTCTCGCACCAGACCGTCAGCAGGTTCCTGCGGGGGTTCGAGGGCATCCGTCCCGCCACCCGCGAGAAGGTCGAGCAGGCCCTCGCCGAGCTCGAGTACCGCCCCAACTCGGCGGCCCGCTACCTGCGCCTGCAGCGGACGAACCGCATCGGGCTGCTCGCCGACAACATGCACCAGTCGGGGCCCGCCCGCACGATCGCCGGGGCCACCGAGGCCGCGCGTTCGCTCGGCTACGTCACCGACATCGTCTCGATGGACGGCGGCGACGAACGCTCGGTCGACGACGCCCTCGACCTGATGCTCGGGCAGCAGATCGCCGGCATCGTCGTGACCGCGCAGACCGCCGTCGCCCGGTCGGCGCTCGAACGCCGGGCGATCTCGGTGCCCGTGGCGCGTGACTTCGGGCTGATGGTCGAGGGCACCACCGAGTCGATCAACGAGCACGCCGGCCGGGTCGCGGCCGAGCACCTCGTGGGCCTCGGCCACCGCCGCGTGGCCTACGTCGCCGGGCCGGACCAGTGGCTGGCCGCCCGCGAGCGCGCCGACGGGTTCCGCCAGGCGGTGACCGGGTCCGGAGGCGCGGTGACGGTCACCGACGTCGGCGACTGGTCCGCGGCGGCCGGCTACGACATCGGGCTGCGACTGGCCGCCCGGACGGACGACTTCACCGCCATCGCCGTCGCGAACGACGCCATGGCGATGGGGCTGCTCGCCGCCCTCGCCGCCGAGGGCGTCTCGGTGCCGCACGAGGTCAGCGTGGTCGGCAACGACGACACTCCCGAGGCGCGGTTCATGGTGCCGTCGCTCTCCACCGTGGCGCTCGACTTCGGTTTCGAGGGGGCGCACGTGATGACGTCGCTGATCGCCCACATCGAGGGACGCAGCCCCGACACGGCCAGCCGCCTGCCGGTGCCGTCCCTCGTCGCGCGCGCCTCGACCGCACCCGCGCGCGGCTGACGCCCCCGGGCGCGGGCCCATCGGCGCAGGCCCACCGGCGCAGGCCGAGCCGCGCGGGCCGACCCGCGCCTCCTCCCCCGGGGACCCGTCGACGACGGGGTCTTGCGCAGGTGGCGGCGCGTGGGTTACGTTCTCCGCAGACGCCGATGTTATCGACAACATCCACCGAACATCGATCGACGTCCCGAGCACGCGCGGGACGACGTCGGCGGTCGCCACCGCAGCCGACACACACGAACGGGTCAACGATGACTTCTGCTCCACGCCACTCCGGGGTGCTCTTCGGAGCCGCCTACTACGCCGAGTACCAGCAGGCGGGCACCCTCGACCGCGACCTCGACCTGATGGTCGAGGCGGGCTTCACGGTGATCCGCGTGGGCGAGTCGGTCTGGTCGACGTGGGAGCCGCGCGAGGGCGAGTTCGACCTCGACTGGCTCCAGCCCGTGCTCGACGGCGCCCACGCCCGCGGCATCGCGGTGGTGCTCGGCACCCCGACCTACGCGGTGCCGCCGTGGCTGCAGGTGCGCCACCCCGAGATCGCCGCCGAGCGGACCACCGGCGTCCGCGCCGGCTGGGGCGCCCGACAGGAGATGGACCAGAGCCACCCCGCCTACCGCTTCTACGCCGAGCGCGTCGTCCGCAAGGTCGTCGAGCGCTACGCGCAGCACCCCGCCGTGATCGGTTGGCAGGTCGACAACGAGCCCGGCAACGAGCGCCCGCGCAACGACCAGGTCTTCGACCGCTTCGTGGCCTGGCTGCAGCGCAAGTACGGCACCGTCGAGCGCCTCAACGAGGAGTGGGGCCTGGTCTACTGGTCGCACCGGCTGACCGAGTGGTCGCAGCTCTGGCGTCCCGACGGCAACGTGCAGCCGCAGTACGACCTCGAGTGGCGGCGGTTCCAGGGCGAGCTGGCCGACGAGCTGATCGCCTGGCAGGCCGACGTCGTCCGCGAGTACGCCCGCGACGACCAGTTCGTCACCACCTGCATCTCGTACTCGCGCCCGCAGGTCGCCGACGAGCGGCTCGTCGAGAGCCTCGACGTCACCGCCGGGAACCCGTACTACAAGATGCAGGACGGCCTGACGCTCGGCGTCGAGGTGCCCCGCGAGGCCGGCTGGTGGCACACCGGCGTCTGGGCCCTGCAGCAGTGGGGCGACCGGGCGTTCTCGTCGGCGCAGGCGCCCTTCCTCGTGACCGAGACCAACGCGCAGTCGATCGGCGGCCCCTGGCAGAACC
>NZ_LMKB01000001.1:463119-472408 GCF_001421165.1 Frigoribacterium sp. Leaf8
GGTCGAGTACTGGCACTGGCACACGCTGCACTTCGGCGTCGAGACCTACTGGGGCGGCGTGCTGCCGCACAGCCAGCGTCCCGGTCGCATCCATCGCGAGGTCTCGGCCCTGGGCGCCACGCTCAAGGCGGTCGGCGGCGCCGTCGACGGCCTCGAGCCCGACGCCGACGTGCTGATGCTCTGGTCGACCGAGACCAAGTGGTCGTTCGAGACGTACCCGCCGCTGGCCCTGCCCGACGGCACCCCCGACCCGGAGTCGTACCTCCACCTGTTCGACGCGCACTACCGCGGGCTCGCCGAGGCGGGCGTGCAGGTGCGCATCCAGCACGTGACGCAGTTCCTCGCCGCCGACCCGGCCGAGCTGGCCGCGACGCACCCCGTGCTCGTCGTGCCGGCGCTGTACGTCGTCGACGACGCCACGCTCACCGCGCTCACCGCGTACGCCGAGGCGGGCGGCCACCTGGTGGTGGGCATCCGCACGGCCTACGGCGACGAGCTCGCCCGGGCCCGCCGCGACCCGGCGCCCGCCCGACTCTCGGGCCCCGCGGGGGTCTGGTACGAGGAGTACACCAACCTCGACCACCCCCTCGCCGTCCACGTCGCGGACGCCGGCACCGCCGGGCGCACCGACGGCACGACCGCAGGAGGCGCGGCCGCGGCCACCGAGGACGTCACCGCCCCGGCCGCCCCCGCCGACGCACCCTTCGTCCTCGAGCCGGGCTCCGCCGGCACCCGCTGGGCCGACGTCCTGCACGTCGAGGACGCCACCGTCGTGCTGCGGGCCGCGCCGACCGAGATCGGGGCCGACGCGATGCTGACGACCCGCGCCTCCGGAGCCGGCCGCGTCAGCTACGTCGCGACCGTGCCCAACCCCGAGCTCTCGCGCTCGATCGCCCGGTGGCTCGTGCCCGCCACGGCGGCGGGCACGTGGGCGGCGACCGAGACGGTCACGGTCACCACCGGTTCACGGGCCGGAGCCCCCGGGCTCGCGTTCGTGTCGAACTGGTCGGCCCACGAGGGAACGGTCACCACGCCCTCCGCGGTGCGCGACCTCGAGACCCGGGAGGTCGTCGCCGCCGGCACCACCGTGACCCTCGCCCCGCGCGCGGCCCACGTGTACGAGCTCGTCGACGCCGACGCCTCGTAGGGGGCCCGACCCGGCCTCCCCGACCCGGCCGCCCGACCCGCACGACGTCCCCCGCAGCACCCGGCCCGCACCACCCCACCCCACCGACCCGCACCACGTCCCCCCTGCACCACCCGATCCCCCGCACCACTCCCCCACCCCCTCGAGGAAGAACAACCATGAAGAGAAAGACCACAGCAAAGGCGCTCGTGTCACTCGCCGTCGTGTCGGCGTTCGTGCTGACCGGCTGCGCCCCGTCCGGCGGAGGCGCGGGTGGTGGTGGCGACACCGCGCCCGTCTCGCAGGCCGACATCGACAAGGCCATGGACACCGACACGACCCTCACCTTCTGGACCTGGGTGCCCGACGTCCAGAAGGAGGTCGACCTGTTCGAGGCCAAGTACCCGAAGATCAAGGTCGACGTCGTCAACGTGGGCACCGGCACCGCGCAGTACCCGAAGCTGCGGACGGCCCTGAAGGCCGGCAAGGGCGCACCCGACGTCGCCCAGATCGAGTACCAGTACATCCCGTCCTTCCGCCAGACCGGCAGCCTCGTCGACCTGACCCCCTACGGAGGCGCGGACCTCGAGTCGAAGTACGTCCCGTGGGTCTGGAACCAGGTCGCGGACGACACCGGCGTCTGGTCGGTGCCGCAGGACTCGGGCCCGCTCGGCAACCTCTACCGCTCGGACATCTACGAGCAGGCGGGGCTGACGGAGGCGCCCGAGACCTGGGCCGACTTCGCGACCGACGCGCAGACGATCAAGGACAAGACGGACTCGTACATCTCGAACCTGCCCGGCAACGACCCCGGCCAGATCGTCGGGCTGTTCTGGCAGGCCGGCGCCAAGCCGTTCTCGTACGACGGCGACAAGACCGTCGGCATCGACCTCGACTCGACCGAGACGCAGAAGGTCGTCACGTTCTGGCAGGACCTGATCGACAAGGACCTCGTCTCGACCGACGCCGACTTCAACGACGCCTGGTACCAGGGCTTCTCGTCGGGCAAGTACGCCAGCTGGCAGACCGCCGCCTGGGGCCCCGTCTTCCTGCAGGGCACGGCCGCGAACACGAGCGGCAAGTGGACCGCCGCGAAGATCCCGCAGTGGAAGGCCGGTGAGGACGTCTCGGGCAACTGGGGCGGATCGAGCGACGCCGTCATCACGGGCACGCAGAACCCGATCGCCGCGGCCGAGTTCAGCAAGTTCCTGAACAGCGACCCCGAGTCGACCCTCGCCTTCGCGAACGAGCAGTTCCTGTTCCCGACGACGACCGACACCCTCTCGAGCAGCGACTTCACCGACACCGCCTCGGACTTCTACGGCGGCCAGAAGGTCAACGAGCTCTTCGCCGGCGTCTCGGACACGGTCAGCACCGACTTCCAGTGGCTGCCGTTCATGGACTACGTCTACTCGAGCTTCAACGACACGCTCGGCAAGGCGATCGCCGACCACTCCGACCTCTCCGCCGCCCTCACGGCGTGGCAGGACGACGTCACCGCCTACGCGAAGCAGCAGGGCTTCACCGTCAAGTAGCGCTCACGGGGTGCCGCCCGCCCTCGGGCGGCACCCCCTCGGCCCGGCAAGGAGCCCCATGTCCACCTCCGTCACTCCTCGTCGAGACGCGACCCGCGCCTCCTCGTCCCGTCAGCCCGCCACCCCGAGGCGCACGAGCTCGCTGCACCGACCGCAGCTCGTCGCGGCCTGGGCCCTGGCGATCCCGTTCCTGCTCGTCTTCGCGGCGATGTTCCTCGTGCCGCTCGGCTACGCGGGCTACTTGAGCACCTTCACCTCGCAGCTCGTCGGCGGGCAGGTCTTCTCGGGCCTCGCCAACTACAGCCGCGCACTGAACGACCCGAGCTTCTGGGCCGGCCTCGGGCGGGTCGCGCTGTTCCTCTTCGTGCAGGTGCCGATCATGCTCGTGATCGCCCTGTTCGTCGCGCTCGCCCTCGACACCGGCCGGGTGGCCGGCAGCAAGTTCGTCCGCCTCGCGATCTTCGTGCCGTACGCCGTGCCCGGCGTCGTCGCGACGCTGATGTGGGGCTACCTCTACGGCCGCGAGTCCGGCCTGATCGCCCAGGTGATCAGCGGAGTCGGCCTCACCCCGCCCGACCTGCTGTCGCCGCAGAACGTGCTCGGCAGCACGATGAACATCGTCAGCTGGGAGTTCATCGGCTACAACATGATCGTGCTGTACGCCGCCCTGCGCAGCGTGCCGACCGAGATGTACGAGGCCGCCGAGATCGACGGCGCCGGGCCCTGGCGGGTGGCGTGGAGCATCAAGATCCCGGCGATCCGCTCGGCGATCCTGCTGACCGTGATCTTCTCGGTGATCGGGTCGTTCCAGCTCTTCAACGAGCCCAACCTGCTCTACAGCATCGCGCCCAACGCGATCGGGTCGGACTTCACCCCGAACCTCTACGCGTACAACGTCGCGTTCAAGAACCAGGACGTCAACTACGCCGCGGCCATCGCGTTCCTGCTCGGGTTCCTCATCATGATCATCAGCTACGTGGTGCAGCTCGCCACCTCACGCAAGGAGCGACTGTCGTGACGATCGCACCCGCCCCCGTCGACACCGCCGGGGCCACGTCCGTCGACCGTCCCGTCCGCCGCCTCGAGGGCTCCGGAGGCGCGGGCAATCGCCGCCCGCGACGTCGCGTCGAGCGGTCCAAGCGCAAGACGCCGATCCTCACCGTGATCCTCTGGATCACGCTGGCGTACTTCCTGCTGCCACTGGTCTGGCTGGCGATCCAGGCGACGAAGACCAACGGCGACATCTTCTCGACGTTCGGCCTGGCCTTCGGCCGCACCTTCGCGCTGGGCGACAACCTGGCGCAGCTGTTCACGTTCCAGGACGGCATCTTCGTGCAGTGGATGGGCAACACGGTGCTCTACGCCGTGGTCAGCTCGGTCGGTGCGGCGGTGCTCGCCACGATGTGCGGCTACTCGCTGGCCAAGTACGTCTTCAAGGGCAGGTCGTTCGTCTTCGGGCTGATCCTCGGGGCGGTCATGGTGCCGCTGACGGCGCTGGCGATCCCGACCTACCTGCTGTTCAGCGCGGCGAACCTCGTCGACACCCCGTGGGCGATCATCCTGCCGTCGCTGGTCAGCCCGTTCGGCGTCTACCTGATGCGCGTCTACGCGAGCGAGGCGGTCGACGACAGCCTGCTCGAGGCGGCCCGCATCGACGGGGCCGGCGAACTACGGATCTTCCTGACGATCGCGTCCCGGCTGCTCGCACCGGGCATCGTCACGGTGCTGCTGTTCGCCCTGGTCTCGACCTGGAACAACTACTTCCTGCCATTGATCATGCTGAACGACCCGTCGCTGTTCCCGGCGACGGTCGGCCTGGCGCAGTGGCAGCAGGCGGCCACCGGCGGCGGCGGCGCCCAGGTGCTGTTCTCGACCGTGCTGACCGGGTCGTTCGTGTCGATCCTGCCGCTGGTCGTGGCGTTCCTGTTCCTCCAGCGCTTCTGGCAGTCCGGCCTGAGCGCCGGCGGCGTCAAGGGGTAGCCGGTCCGACTCCCGCCCCGGCCCCCGGTTCACGGTGGAGGTCGGAGCGGGTGGGCCGTGGCCGTGGCAGCGGCGGCCCGGGAGGCGGTGGTGACGTTGAGAGGTCACCACCGCCTCCGTTCTTTCGTCCCGGCGTCAGAGGCGGGCGTGCAGGTCGGCGACGCGGGCGCGGATGTCGTCGCGGACGAGGCGCATGCGCTCCATGCCCTCGACGCCCCGCTCGGACGGTTCGTCGGTGATCCAGGTCTCGAAGCGGGTGCCGGGGACCTCGTCGACCCGCGCCTCCCGGCCGAGGACGACGACCACGTCGGCGTCGCGCACCATCTGCTCGGTGAGGGCCTTGGGGTGCTCGTCGCCGAGGTCGATGCCGAGCTCGGCGAGCGACTCGACCGACTGCGGGTTGAGGTCGGTGCCGGGCGTCGTGCCGGCCGACACGACCGTGACCCCGTCGCCCGCGAGGTCACGCATCAGCCCGGCCGCCATCTGCGACTTGCCCCCGTTCTTCTGGCAGACGAACAGGACGGAGGCGCGGGTCGGGGTCATGCGGACACCGTACCGACCCCGGGTGGCCGGGTCCCGTGCCGTCGGGACGCGCCGCCCGCCGATCCGTCGGGGGTCCCGTGTCAGGTTCGCCGGTTCCGCGACACTCCTCTAGTGAAGGGGGTGGACGTGGATCACGACACGGAAGGCGACGACGAGCTCGTCAGACGCACGGTCGGGGGTGACCAGCGGGCGTTGTCGGCCTTGTTCGACCGGCACGCCGCGACGGTGACCCGCTACGCGTGGGCGCTGGCCGCCACCCGGATGGACGTCGAGGAGATCGTGCAGGACACGTTCGTGACCCTCTGGAAGAAGGTCGACCAGATCGACCTTCCCGAGGACTCGCTGCTGCCCTGGTTGCTGGTCGTCTGCCGCAACCACGCCGCGAACCTGCGCCGCAAGCAGGCCCGTGCCGCCACCGACGAACTGCCCGACGACCTCGTCGCCCCCGACCACGGCGAGGAGGCGCGCGACCGGCTGCGCTGGGTCCGCGACGAGATCGACGCCCTCGGCCCGGTCGACCGGCAGATCGTCGAGCTCTGCCTCATCGAGGGGCGCCCCTACGGCGAGGCCGCCGCCCAGGTCGGCCTGAGCATCGGCGCCGTCACCCAACGCGTGTCGCGCACCCGATCGCGACTGAAGAAGAAGGCGGTGATGAACGATGAACTCTGAGCCCCCCACCGGAGACGAGCTGAACCGCATGCTCGTCACGATGAAGCAGAACGTCCTCGAACGCACCACGGAGTCCCCGCGCCGGAAGCGCAACCGGAACCTCGGCCTCGGCCTCGGCCTGGCCGCCCTGCTGGCGATCGGCGGCGGTTCGGGGGCGCTGGCGCTCGGCATGCTGCCCTCGCCGTTCCAGGCGTCGGCACCGGCCACGCCGACGAGCACGCCCACCCCGACGCCGACGGTCCGGCCGACGGCGACGCCGCGGCCGACGCCGACGGTGGCGCCGGTGGTCGCACCGGTGCCGTCGGCGCCGATCGACTGCGCGACGCTGACGAACGGCATCGATCTCACGGCGTTCATCCCCGACCCCGTCTACGCTCCGGAACTGCTGCCGAAGAACTACGACCGCACGACGGAGGCCGGTCTGGCCCAGCAGGGCGTGCTCTCCTGCGTCTGGAGGTCCGAAGCCGGCTCGTACTCGAACGTCGTCGTCCGGGTGTCGAACGACGTGACGACCGGAACACGGTGGACGAGCGACCGCCACGACGCCGGCGACTCCTCGCTGGGCCTCGGACGGTCGTCCGTGATCTCGTGCGGCACGGAAGGGAATTCGTCCTGCCGCGCCTCCGTCGTCGCGGACCCGTGGTGGATCTCGTTCTCGTTCTACGACGACTCGTCCTGGTCGTTCGATCCGTCACCCGACGCCTGGAGCGAGGACACGGCACGGGCCGACGTCTCGTCAGCCCTGCGGTCCCTCTCGACCGCTCTCGTCGGGCTGACGCCGACGGCCGCCTGGCAGCCGCCCGCCACCGACTGGGCCGACGCCACCTGCTCCGTGCTCAGCGGCGCGGACGTCCCCACCATCGTCGGTTCACCGGAACTGGTCGGCCCGGCGGAGCACACATGGACGGAGGTCGGCGACGGCATCTCCGACACGAAGGACTCGTCGGTCGACTGCCGATGGGTGTTGCCCCTCGAGGCCGGTGACCAGCCCGTGGCGGACGGCTCCTTCGGCGAGTTCCGGGTCACCATCGTCCCCGGCGGCGAATGGGCCTACGAGCCGGTCGACGACAGCGAACCCGTGTCGGTCGCCGGCGCGGACGCGGCGACCTTCGTCTGCGTCAGCTCGGAGGGCAGCTCGTGCTACGTCGACCTCCTGAGCGACGGATCGTGGCTGCAGGTCGGCTACGCGAGCGGTGCCACGCCCGAGATGAAGGGCCTGCTGGTCGCGGCCGCGGAGGCGATCGTCGCGACGCGTCCCGCGAGCTGACCCGCGCCTCCTGCGCTGCCGTGACCGAGGCACGCGACCGCAGGAGGCGCGGGTCGGCGGACCGTCAGGCGTCGAGGCGGCCGCGGGCCCGGCCGCGCACGGCCAGGATCGCGCCGCCGACCAGGGCCGAGAGGAGCGAGCCGACGAGGACGCCGACCTTGACCACGTCGTCCTGCTCGCTGCCGGCCCCGTAGGCGAGCTCGCCGACCAGGAGCGACACGGTGAACCCGATGCCGGCCACGAACGACAGCCCGAGCACGTCGCCCCAGCGCAGGCTCGGATCGAGCCGGATGCCGGGCAGCCGCGTCACGAGCAGGGACGCCCCGGTGATGCCGATCGACTTGCCGAGCACGAGCGCCACGACGATGCCGATCGCGACGCTGTCGCTCAGCGACTCGACCAGCCCGCCGAATCCGCCGACCGTCACGCCGGCCGAGAAGAACGCGAAGACGGGCACCGCCACGCCCGACGAGACCGGGCTCCAGCGCTCGGCGAAGTGGTGGGTCAGCGGGTGCCGCACCTCGTGGCCGTCGGGTCCGACGTGCGTGACGCCGGCCCGGGCCGTCGCCACCGCGGGCACGAGCAGGCCGAGCAGCACGCCCGCGATCGTGGCGTGCACCCCCGAGGCGTGCACGAGGGCCCAGGCGAGGACGCCCAGCGGGATCAGCAGCCACCACGCCCGCACCCCACGGCGGACGAGCACGGCGAACGCGGCGAGCGGCAGCAGCGCCAGCAGCAAGGGGACGAAAGCGATGCCCGCCGTGTAGAACACCGCGATGATCGTGATCGCGATCAGGTCGTCGACCACGGCGAGGGTCAACAGGAAGGTGCGCAGGGCCGGGGGCAGCCGCTTGCCGACGACGGCGATCACGGCGACGGCGAACGCGATGTCGGTCGCCGCGGGGATCGCCCACCCCTGGAGCGCGTCGGGGCCGGCTCCGAGGTTGATCAACGTGAAGAGCAGCGCCGGCAGGGCGACCCCGCCGACCGCCGCGGCGATGGGCAGCACGGCGACCCGGGGGTCGCGCAGCGAGCCGGCGACGAACTCCTGCTTCAGCTCGAGGCCGACCACGAAGAAGAAGATCGCGAGGAGCCCGTCGGCCGCCCAGCTGCCCATGCTGAGGTCCAGGTGCAGCGCCTCGGGGCCGAACGACACGTCGCGCACGGCCGAGTAGAACGAGCCGGCCGGGCTGTTCGCCAGGACGAGCGCGAGCACGGTCGCCGCGAGCAGCAACAGTCCGCCGGTCGTGTCGCGGCTGAGGAACCGCGAGAGCCGCGCGCCCCGGCCCTCGGCACGGGGCGCGTGGGCGGGGGCAGGAGGGGCGGGGGTCGGGTCGGGGGCGGCGGCCGGATCGGTGGCGGGGGCGGGGCTGGCCGGAGCGGGGTCGGCGGGCGTGCGGTCGGGGGGCGTGCGGTCGGTCATGGTCGTCGTCCTTCGGGAGCGTCGGCGGGCAGGGCGGGGCGTCCGCTCGACCCGTCGACGACGAGGAGCGGTGCTAGGCCACGGGCGGCGGGCACCCGGCGATCTCGCCGTGGGCGTTGCTGCCCCACAGGCTCATCCAGCCGTTCGTGCCGCAGGTGCGCTTCGTCAGCACGAGCCGCTTCGGGAACGCCTGCTGCGCCGTGCGCGCCCGGCGCGGGGCGCGGGACGGGCAGGCGGGTGACGACATGCCCACCAGGGTACCGCCGGGCCCCGGGGAGCGGGCCGGGACGCCGCCCACCCGCGGGTCCCACGGTGCCGACCCGCGCCTCCTGCGCTCTCGGGGCGGGACTCCTGCGCTCTCGGGGCGGAGCGCACCGCCGACTGAGCGTCGCACCGCGTGTTTCGGCGGTGCGGCGTTCAGTCGGCGGTGCGACCCGCGCCTCCTGCGGTCAGGCGACCGGGCCGCCGCCGCGCCCGCCCGGTCGAGGTCGCACCACGCCCGCGTCGTCCAACCACGCACGAGGGTGGTTCGACGACGCGGGCGTGGTGCCACCCGGTTCTCGTCGGACCAGGAGGCGCGGCGACGGTCAGGAGGCGCGGCGCACGTCAGGAGGCGCGGCGCACGTTCTCGACGAAGCCCGCGGCCCGCACGCGCAGGCTCGCGATGCGCTCGAGTCGGGCCGCCTCGGCGTCGAACCCGAGGTAGGCCTCGGGCGGCAGCACGTGCACGTTGGCCGAGCACTCGA
>NZ_LMKB01000001.1:472436-476067 GCF_001421165.1 Frigoribacterium sp. Leaf8
GCCGTAGAACAGCACGTCGGCCGGCAGGCGGACGTCCTGGCACCAGGTGCACTGCGCACGCTGCCGGGGCGAGGCCTCGGCCTGCCGCAGCACGACGCCGGCGACCGCGGGGCCCGGCTCGCCGTCCGCGTCGAGCGTCGGCACGACGACGTAGGCCCGGCGGGCGAGCCTGGGGTCTCGCCAACCGAGGTACTCGAGGTCGGTCCAGTCGAGGTCGGCGAAGTCGGGCGGCAGGGTCAGGTCGGCTGCTTCTCGGCGGCTCGCGTTGACGAACGAGGCGCGGACGGTCTTCTCTGTCAGGGGGATCATGTGGTTCTCCGGTCGTCGGGCCCGGGGCACGGTGCCGTCGACGCGCACACCTGCGCGATCGGCGACCGCGCGGGTGCCCGCCGTCGACGCGTCGGCCGACCCGGGTGTTCTCGTGGGATCGTGCCGGGGCTGCAGCCCACGCGGCACGGGTGCGCGGTCGGACCTCGACGGTCGATCCGCGGCGGAGACGCGACTACCTGCAGCCGGCGCACGCGGCGCCGACGACCCCCTCACGCCCGGTGGGCGTCGCAGGTGCGGACGGGATGATCACCCGGCCACCCTATGACCGTGAGCGCTCCTCGGCAACGACGCCCGCGCCTCCTCGTCCTGGCCGGGTCGCACCACGCCCGCGTCGTCGAACCACGCTCGAGGGTGGTTCGACCACGCGACGATGGTGCGACCCGATCAGGAGGCGCGGGTCGCGTCCCCGAGGCCGGCGACGGCCACGGCCACGGCCACGGCCACAGCCACAACGCACCACGAAATGGACGTCGCACCGCCGAGTTCGGCGGTGCGACGTCCAGTCGGTGGTGCGACGTGCGGGGTCAGCCCGCGTGGCGCCCGTGGTGGTCGGGGTCGCTGCCGTCGGGGACGGCGTCCACGGGGGCGGTCGGGTCGACGTGCGAGACGTGCCCGTCACCGGAACCCGAATCCGAACCCGAGCCCGCGGCCGCGCCCGCGTCCGAGCCCGAGCCCGACGCGTCGCCGGCCGAGGCGTGCGGCCGCGACCGCTCGAGGGAGGCGCCCTCGACGTCGACGTCGGGCAGGATGCGGTCGAGCCACTTCGGCAGCCACCACGCGGCGTCGCCGAGCAGGTGCATCACGGCCGGGATCAGCAGCAGGCGCACGACGAACGCGTCGACCAGCACGCCGAGGGCGAGGCCCAGGCCGATCGACTGGATCATCACCGAGTTCGAGAAGACGAAGCCCGAGAAGACCGCCGTCATGATCAGCGCCGCGGCCGTGACCACCGTGCGACCGGCGTGGACGCCGCGCTGCACGGCCAGGCGGGCCGGCGAGCCGTGGGCGTACGCCTCGCGCATGCCGCTGACCAGGAACAGCTGGTAGTCCATCGCGAGCCCGAACAGCACGCCGACCATCAGGATCGGCAGGAAGCTCAGGATCGGCCCCGGGTCGTGCACGCCGAAGACCGGGCCGAGCCAGCCCCACTGGAACACCGCGGTGACGCCGCCGAACGCGGCGAACAGCGACAGCACGAAGCCGATGGTGGCGGTGATCGGCACGAGGATCGAGCGGAACACGAAGATCAGGATGATCAACGACAGCCCGACCACGACGAGCAGGTAGAGGGGCAGGGCACCGGCCAGCTTCTCGCTGACGTCGATGTTGCCCGAGGCGTTGCCGGCCACGCCGAGCGACGAGACGTCGTCGATGTCGAGGCCGCGCAGGTCGCGGACGAGCTGCTCGGTCGACTCGGCGGTCGGACCGCCCTTCGGCACGACCTGGAACGCCAGCAGGGTGTCGTCGTCCGAGGCGCCGATGGGGGCGACCGCGGCGACGTCGTCCTGGTCCTTGAGGATCGTGCCGATGCGCACCTGCTCGGAGACGAGGTCGTCGTCCGAGATCGCGGTCGGCAGGTCGGCCACGACGACCAGGGGGCCGTTGACGCCGGCGCCGAACTTCTCGTCGATCAGCTTGTAGGCCTTGTAGGCGCTCGAGTCGACCGGCTCGGACGACCCGGCGGGCAGGCCGAGGCGCATCGAGAGCGCGGGGATGGCGACGATCAGCAGCACGGCGACGCCGGCCACGAGGGTCAGCACGGCACGGGTGGTGCTCATCGGCTTGGTCGGCACGCGGACGGCGCCCGTGTTGCCGACGTTCTTCCGGGCCTTCTTGGTGAGGATGCGCAGGCCGACGAGGCGCAGCAGCGCCGGGGTGAGCGTGATGGCGATCAGGATCGCCACGAACACGCAGACGGCGCCGACGGTGCCCATCAGGCCGAGGAAGGGGATGCCGGTCAGGTTGAGCGCGAGCAGGGCGATCAGCACGGTCGAGCCGGCGAAGACGACGGCGTTGCCGGACGTGCCGTTGGCCAGGCCGATCGACTCGTGCAGCGGCACCCCTTCTTTCAGCTGGGTGCGGTGGCGGTTGAGGATGAACAGCGAGTAGTCGATGCCGACCGCGAGGCCGAGCATCACGCCCAGCACGGGCGTGACCGACAGCATCTCGACGGCACCAGAGAGCGACAGCGAGGCGAGCACGCCGACGCCGACGCCGATCAGGGCGTTGACGAGGGGCAGGCCGGCACCGATGAGCGTGCCCAGCATGACGAACAGCACGATGGCCGCGATGAACACGCCGGCCACCTCGCCCGGGCCGAGGATCTCGGGGATGCTGGCCGCGATGTCGTTCGACACCTCGACCTGGACGCCGTCGATGTCGGCGTCGTTCATCGCCTCGACGACGGCCTCCTTGTTCTCGCTGGTGACGAGGTTGAGCGCCTTGTCGAACTGGATGCTGGCCACGGCCGTGGTGCCGTCGGTCGACACCTGACGGATGCCGTCGGTCAGTTCGAGCAACGACGCACCCTGCTCGAGCGTGGTGCTCTGCGTCTCGAGTTCGGCCTTGCCCGCGTCGAGGGTGGACTGCTGCGTGGCGATCTGCTGCGTCCCCGCGTCGAGCTGCGCCTGCTGGGCCTCGAGCTGCGGCGTGGCGGCGGCGAGTGCGGCCCCGCCGGCGGCCTGCGCCTGGGCCTTCGCGGCGTCGAGCTGCTGCTGGCCGGCGGTGATCTGGGCCTTCGCGGCGTCGATCTGCGCCTGGCCCGAGGTGATCTGGGCCTCGCCGGCGGCGATCTGGGCCCGACCGTCGGTGATCTTCTGCCCCTGGTCGTCGATCTGCTGCTGGGTCGCGAACGGGTCGGTCGTGCCCTTGACGTCGTCCAGGTCCTTCGCGTCGGTCAGCAGGGCCGCGATGTCGGACTTCTGCTGGTCGGTGAAGGCCGCGTCGTCGGCGGTCGTGAAGACGACCGTTCCGGTGCCGCCGCTCGCCTGGGGGAACTTCTCGGCGAGTTCGTCGCTGACCTTCTGGGTCGCCGTGCCGGGGATGCTGACGGCGGTGGTCAGCGTGCCGCCGAACAGCGCGAAGGCGCCGCCGGCGAGGCCGAGCACGACCAGCCAGGCCACGATGACGAGCCAGGCCCGCCGGGCCGAGAACCGGCCGAGTCGATAGAGCAGGGATGCCATGGGTGTCTGTTCCTCCAGGGGTGGTGCGGGGTGATGCGGGTTGCGGGGGTGGGCCTCACGTCGCGTCGTCGAGAAGGAGGTGCGGGTCGGCCGGGCGTGCCGGCCGACGGGTCAGGGGG
>NZ_LMKB01000001.1:476091-488232 GCF_001421165.1 Frigoribacterium sp. Leaf8
CGAGGGCGCCGCATCGACCGCGGGCGTCCGGGCGCCCGCCGGCGGCGGCCCGTAGCCGGCGCGGATGCTCGTCGTCACCCGGTCGAGCAGATCGGCCCAGACGTCGCGGCTGTCCGCGTCGACCACGGCGCCGGTCCGCGTGATCCAGTGGCGCGCGACGACGGCGATGCCGTTCATCAGCGAGCTGACGAGCACCTCGG
The DNA here is from genome assembly GCF_001421165.1 of Frigoribacterium sp. Leaf8. Taxonomy (GTDB): domain Bacteria; phylum Actinomycetota; class Actinomycetes; order Actinomycetales; family Microbacteriaceae; genus Frigoribacterium. The sequence goes on from NZ_LMKB01000001.1 coordinate 476,292, forward strand.
CCTCGAGCGGGTCGGTGGCCGGGCTGCGCTCGGCCATCTCGATCGAGAGCTGCTCGGTGACGCGGGTGAAGACGTCCTGGATCAGGCTGTGCGACCGCGGGTCGCCGCCGTCGTCGCCGAGGACGCCCCAGAGGTACGAGACGACGGCCGGCAGGTCGATGCCCTGCATGGCCTGGATGATCTCGGCGAACAAGGAAGCGCGGCTGCCGTCGCCGACGGGCGTCGCGGCGGTCGCGGCCCGGAACTCGTCGACGGCACCGGTGAGCACGCGAGTGCAGGCCGTCATGACGACCTCGTCGAGCGACGAGAAGTGGTTGAAGACCGTGCGGCGCGAGACGTCGGCACGCTCGGCGAGCTCGTCGACGCTGAAGCGGGGTGCCCCGCGCTCGGCGATGAGCGCGTCGGCGGCGTCGAGGATCGCCTGGCGGTGCTTCGCCTTGAGGGCGGCACGGCGGTCGGGCACCAGGGTCTTGACGGTCACCTGCCTACACTAAGTGCAGCGACGCACTCGGTGCACCCACAGCGGCTGGGGAGTCGCTGGGACTTGCGCGGCCGGGACGCGGCCTTCGTACCCCGCCGCCCCGCGCCTCCTCGTCCTGCCGACCGGACGAAGAGGGGCGCCCCCGGCGCACGGCCACGGGACGCCCCTGCCCCGGCGGCTAGTCGGCGGCGATCTCGCGGAGGGTGGCGAGATGCGCGGCCCAGGCCTCGCGCCCGGCCGGCGTCGCCTTGAGGCTCGTCCGGGGCCGCTTGCCGACGAACCCCTTCGTCACGGCGACGTAGCCCGCGGCCTCGAGGGCGCTGACCTGCTTGCTCAGCGTCGAGTCGGTCACCTGCACGGCGTCGCGCAGGTCACGGAAGTCGAGACCCTCGGCCGCGGCGAGCGCCGCCATCATCGAGAAACGGACGGGCTGGTGCAGCAACTCGGACAGCCGGAGGCGCGGGTGCGGTCGGGCGGTCATCGTCGCGCCTCGCGCACCTCGACGGCCGCGCAGGCGACCGACACCGCGAGCAGGACCGCCGCCATGACGGCACTGCCGACGACGTCCTGGCCCTGCGAGAAGCCGACGACGAGCATGGCCCCGACGTAGCAGGCGAAGAACGCGGCCAGGTAGGCCATCCAGCGCCGGCCGAAGCCGACGCGGGCCGACCTCCTCAGCAGGACGAACGCCACGACCAGGACGGCGATCCAGACGAGCAGGCCACCCATCGCGACGAAGTAGGCGGTGCCCGTCGTGAGCCCCATGGCGAGGGTGCCCATCGACGCGGCGGCACCCAGGCCGAGCAGGAAGGCGACGGCGGGCCAGCTCGCCGCCGACGTCGCGCTGCGGCCCACGGCGTCCGCCCGGTCGAGCAGGCGCCGGGCCTCGGCGGAGTCGGGGGTGCCGGTCGTGCCGGTGATGTCAGCGGTCATGGTGGTCGTCCTCTCGTAGGACTCCCACTCTAGAAAGTACTTTCTCGATAAGCAAGTACTTTCTCGTCGATCTGATCGAGTGGGCAGAAGATGCTCGTCCCCCGCGGCGGAAGGACGTCTTCTGCCCACTCGACCGGCCCGTCGAGGCCGGGGCGTCCGGACGGCCGCCCCCGGCCGGGCCGCGCTAGATCGTCTCGTCGAGGTCGAGCAGCCGGGCGCTCTCGTCCCACAGGCGCCGGGCGAGGTCGGCGTCGGCCGCCTGGCGGGCCACGCGACCGGGGGCCTTGAGGCGGTCGAAGTAGTTGCCGCTCGGCGCCGGCACGGTCGCCGCCCCCGCGAGGCGGATCAGCGGCTCGGCTCCGTCCTCGGTCGAGACGGCCAGGCGCTTGGCCGCGGTCATGAACGCGCCGTCGCCACCGAAGCCCGAGGCGACGAACCCGGGGTGGAACGCGAACGCGTCGATCCCGCCGCCGGCGCGGGGCAGGCGTCGGGCCAGCTCACGGGTGAACAGCACGTTGAGCAGCTTCGAGGTGCCGTAGGCGCGGAAGCCGCCGGCCCACGCACCCCGTGCGTTGTCGAGGTCGTCCAGGTCGACCCTGCCGAAGAGGTTGCCGGCACTCGAGGTCTGGACGATGCGGACCGACCCGGCCGGCGCCTCCTTCGCCGTCTCGAGGAGGCGCGGCGTCAGCAACGCGGTCAGGAGGAAGGGAGCGAGGTGGTTGCCCTGGAACGTCGTCTCGTGGCCGTCGACCGTGAGCGAGCGCTCGGGGATCGTGGCGCCGGCGTTGTTCGCCAGGACGTGGATGCGCGGCAGCTCGGCGAGCAGCTGCTCGGCCAGGTCGCGGACGGTCGACAGGTCGGAGAAGTCGGCGAGGTAGGCGGTGCCACCGATCTCGTGCGCGACGGTGCGGGTGCGGTCGGGGTTGCGGCCGACGACGGCGACGGTGGCTCCGAGGCGGGCGAGCTCGCGGGCGGCGGCGCGGCCGATGCCCGAGCTGGCTCCGGTGACGACCACGGTCCGGTCGTCGAGGCGGGCGGCGGGAGGCAGGGTGACGGTCATGCAGGGGACGCTAGGCGGGATGCGCCGGGCCCGGTCGGCGGTCGGCGTTCTCTCGGCAGGCGTACAGCCGCGCGGGCTCCCACCCGCGGTAGCGTCGCATTACGAGACGAAGTGTCTCGATTCAGGGCGTGGTCTCCGCGCCTCGACCCGCCCCTCCTCAGAGAAGAGACGACATGTCCGACGCCACCGCCCCCCTGACCGGCTCCCGCACCATCGGCACCTGGCTCGACCACCCCGAGGGCGGGCCGGCGCTCCGTGCCGCCCTCGGGCAGGGAGGCGCGTTCGACGAGGGCGCGCTGGCCCCGGTCCGCGGCCTGCCGCTGCAGCAGCTGGTGGCGATGAGCCAGGGGCAGGTGCCGCAGGAGTTGGTCGACGGCCTGGTGCTTCAGGTCAACGGCGGCGTCGTGCCCGACGAGGCGGTCGAGGCCGACGGTCCGTGGCGCGAGACCGTCACCCCCGGCCGCTTCGCCGGCAAGACCGTGATCGTCACGGGAGCGGCATCCGGCATCGGCCGGGCGACGGCGTCACGGGTGGCACGCGAGGGCGGTCGCGTCGTCGCCGTCGACCTCTTCGCCGACAAGCTGGAGGCACTGGTCGCCTCCCTGCCCGACGCCGACGTGGTCACCGTGGCCGGCGACATCACGAAGCAGGACGACATCGACGCGATCGTCGCGGCGGCCGGCGACCGCATCGACGCCCTGGCCAACATCGCCGGCATCAACGACGACTTCTCGCCCCTGCACGAGACGAGCGACGCCATGTGGGACCGCGTGATCGGCATCAACCTCACCGGCGGGTTCAAGCTGTCGCGCGCCGTGATCCCCGTGATGCTCGGGGCCGGGCGCGGCTCGGTCGTCAACGTGGCCTCGGAGGCGGGACTGCGCGGCAACGCGTCGGGCAACGCGTACACGGTGTCGAAGCACGGCGTCGTCGGCCTGACCAAGTCGGCGGCCTTCATGTACGCGAAGCAGGGCATCCGGGTCAACGCGGTGGCACCCGGCGGCGTGGCGACGGGCATCCCGTTCCCGGCGAACGTGTCCGAGGCGGGGTCGGCGCGGCTCCGTCCGTTCCAGGCGGCGATCCCGACGATCGCGACGGCCGAGGAGCTCGCGGCGTCGATCACGTTCCTGCTGAGCGACGACGCGGTGAACGTCAACGGCGCGATCCTCGCGAGCGACGGCGGCTGGTCGGTCCAGTAGGAGGGGTGGGGCCGCGGCGGGCGTGCGGGAGGATGGACCGGTGACCACCGCACGCCCCGGCCGCGCCCGCAGCGAGGCCGCCCGCCTCGCGATCCTCGACGCGACCCGCGACGAGCTGGCCGAGCGCGGCTACGACAAGCTCTCGCTCGACCGCATCGCCGCGGCGGCGGGGGTCGGCAAGGCGACGATCTACCGCTGGTACCCGGCGAAGGCGGCGCTGGTGGCCGAGGGGATGCTCACGGGACACCTGCTGCCCCACCTCGAGGTGGCCGACACGGGCGACGTCCGTCGGGACGTGCTCGACTGGCTCCGCGCCTCCTTCTCGACCTTCGCCTCGCCCGCGGCGGGCGGGCTGATCCGCGCGTCCATCGCGGCGACCGCCGAGGACGCCGCCGTCGCCGAGCACTACGAGGAGCGTGTCACCTCGGTCACGCGGGCGGCACTGCTCGCCCGCCTCGAGTCCGGGAGGCGCGCGCGGCAGATCCGGGACGGCGCCCCCCTCGAGGCCCTCGTCGAGTCGCTGATCGGCACCGTGCTGCTGCACGCCGTGACGCGCCGCGATCCCGGGCCGGCCGCGCTCCAGGCCACGGTGGACCTGCTGTTCGACGGCGTCGCGGCGCGGTCGGACTGACGCGTCACCGCCCGTCCATCGCCTCCTCCACAGAAGGGCGCCGAGCGTGCCCGAAGGCGTCCGCCTGTGGAGGGACGCCTCCATCGCCTCCAGCAGCAGTGGGTGGTGGCCGAGGGCAGCCTCTGAGCAGGTCGCGCGGGCCCGACGAGCCGGCGTCGTACTCCGGTGACGCGCCACCGGGGCCCATCGTTGGTCACCCGACCAACGTCGACCGTGAACGCGTGCATCGCGCCGCCGGTGGCCACAGGATCGTTCTCGCAAGGCAGTTCCACTCGACAACACGAAGCACCGCAACTCGAACTCCTACGACAACGAAAGAGGACGAACAATGAGCAAGCTGAAGTCGAAGACCGCCACGATCATCGCCGCCGTCGCCGTGAGCGGCGTCGCCGTCACGGGGCTGAGCGGATTCGCCGCCGCACCCGCACAGGCGGCGACCACCGCCCCCGCCTCGCCGGAGTCCAGCACCGGCAGCCCGATCACGGGCAGCGTCACCCTCGACCCGCTGGCCATCGTCAGCGCGATCAGCGCCGCCGTCAACGACCAGGGCGACCGGTCGGGCGCCGTGCTGGCCGCCCTGGACGTCGGCTACTACAACGCCGGCAACCCCGACCGGCTCACGGTCGCGGTCGTGAACAAGAACCAGGACATCACCGTCGAGGGCTCGATCGCCGATGCCCAGCCGATCGACATCAAGGGTGGAAGCTACGTCATCTACTGGTTCGACGGCCCCGGCAAGGTCACCAACAACGGTGACGGCGGCTACCTGAACTGGGGCGTGCTCGGCAACAACGTCAAGACCGACAACGTCATCAGCATCAACGGCGGCTGACCCCGCCGCGGCACCGCGGAACCGCCCCGACGTCCTCACCGGACGCCGGGGCGGTTCCGCGTGCGCCGTCAGGCCGGCGGCAGGGCAGGAGGCGCGGGTCGGTTCGGCGCCTCGACCGCCGCCTGGCCGTCCCGACGGCGCCCCCGCCGCACGATGCGCGACCGGATGACGCCCTTGACGAACGCGACCGAGACGAGCGCCGTCCGGTTCGGGGCGCTCCACGTCCGCATCAGACGGGCCAGGTGCCAGGCCACGGCCTGGCGGCTGTAGGCCGTCTCGCGGGCGATCTCGGCGTTCGAGAGGCCGTAGGCGGTGAGCGTGAGCATCTGCCGCTCGACGTCGTCGAGGTCGGGGGCGTCGGCCACGAGGTCGAGCACGACGTCGGGCCCCGGGGCCGCAGGGGGTGGCTGGGGGCCGCCCGCGCCTCCTGGTCCCCCGCCCGGCGGGGCGGCGACGAGACGGGGCCGGTGCCGCGCCCACTCCTCGGCCCAGCAGGTCCCGAGTTCGTGGGCGACCTGCGAGGCGCGCGCCATCGCGAGGACGAGCGCCCCGGCCTGCCCGCCCGATGCCGAGTGCATGACGAGCGAGAAGATGCGCAGCGCGGGCAGGGCGCCCCGCAGGACGACGGCCAGGTCGACGTCGGGGCAGGCCGCACTGCGGCGGGCGACGGCACGCAGCTCGTCGAGGCACGAGGCCGACACCGGACGACCGTGCTCGACCGCGGCGAGGGCCGGACCGAGCACGATCGGCACGATCTCGGCGTACCGGTCGCGCAGCCACGACCGGCCGGTCGCCCCGACGTCCTCGAGCGAGCAGTCGAGCAGCAGGTCGCTGAACTCGTCGTGCCGGGCGTCGAGCCGCAACCCGAGGGGCTGACCCGGACGCATGATCGTGGTCGGGCGGCCCGTCGCGGCGCCGCCCGTCGTCGGGCGGTCCGCGGGGACGCCACCCTGCTCGGTCAACGTCCCACCCCCGGTCGCGGCGCCGGCGCCCCTGGCCGGTCGGCCCGCCTCGCGGGCACGTTCCGAGCCTAGGAGCGACGAGCCGGTCGCACAGTCGGCTGGCTGGCCGACCGCGGTGTCCCCCGCAGGGGCCGGACCGACGCGACGGCGTGCCCGCCGGGCCGGTTCACCGGCCGGTCGCGGGCGCGGCGAACACCACGCGCACGACCAGACCGCCCGAAGGAGGCGCGTCGAGGGTCAGCGTCGCCCCGTGCGTCTCGGCGACGGCCGCGACCAGGGCCAGGCCGAGTCCGTGGGAGCCGGCGACCCGACCCGCCGGCCGGTGGAACGGCTCGGTCAGTCGCCCGACCTCGGCCGGGTCGAGCACGGCCCCGCCGTTGGACACGATCAGGGTCGGCGCCCCCGAGCCGTCGGTGCCGACCGTCACGTCGAGCCGGCCGCCGGGTTCGTTGTGGCCGATGCCGTTGCGGACGAGGTTGCCGACGAGCACCGAGAGCAGGGCCCGGTCGCCCGTGACCTGCGCGGGGCGGGCGACGCAGTGCACCTCGACCCGCGCCCGGGCGGCGGCGGACGCCGAGGCGGCCACCACCTCGTCGACCACGGCGACGAGGTCGACCGCGTCGGCGGCGACGCCGTCACCGGACTGCACGTCGGACAGCGTCAGCAGGGCCTCGACCGTCTCGATGCTGCGGGTGTTCATCTCGCGCAGGCGTCGGATCGTCAGGGACGGCGGCGAGCCGGCCGCGAGGGCCGCGTCGAGCATCGCCTGCGTCGTCGCGAGGGGCGTGCGGAGCTCGTGCGAGGCGTTGGCGGCGAAGCGACGTTGGGCCTCGTACGAGCGGTCGAGCCGGTCGAGCATGTCGTCGAACGTCGTCGCGAGACGGCCGAACTCGTCGTCGGGGCGCCCGGGTGCGAGCGCGGCGAGCCGCTGCCGGAACGACCCTGCGGCGCCGTGTTCGGCCTCGCGCGCCGCGCTCGCGAGGTGCTCGACCGGGCGGAGGAGGCGCCCGGCGACGACCCAGCTCAACCAGACGCCGACGACCAGCGCGACGACGAACACGATCGACGACGTCGTGAGCAGCACGCGCAGGAGGTCGTTCTCGCCCGAGATCGTGACCGCCGCGCGCAGCTCGGCGGTCTCGGCGACGGGCGACGGCCCGGCGGTGGCGACGCCGCCGTCGCCCGCCGGCGCCCACGTCGCCGTCGGCGATGCGGGGTCGCCCGCGCCGGCGCCCGGCGGGTGCAGGGCGGTGATCCGGTAGTCCGGGACGAAGCGCATCACCAGGAACACGGACGCCACGATCGACAGGCCCACGACCGTCAGCACCGCGCTGACGGTGGCGGTGAGCCGGAGACGGGCGCTGCCCCGGTGACGCAGCCCGCGCCTCCTGGGCTCTACGGCCGAGGACCGGGTCTCGACGGTCACCGGTCGACCCCGTCGGCGGCGTCCTCGGCGTGCTCGGCGTCCTCGGCGGCGATGCGGTAGCCGCTGCCGGGGACGGTGTGGATCACCCAGGGCTCGCCGAGGCGTCGCCGGAGGTTCGAGATCGTGACCCGCACCGAGTTGGTGAACGGGTCGGCGTTCTCGTCCCAGGCCTTCTCGAGCAGGCGCTCGGCACTGACCACGCCCCCGTCGGCCTCGAGCAGCACGCCGAGCACCGCGAACTCCTTCCGGGTGAGCCTCACGTACCGGCCGTCACGGTAGACCTCGCGGCGGAACGCGTCGTACCGCAGGTCGCCCCGGACCGTGACCGGCGGGCGCGACCGACGCGGGCGCCGGGCGAGCGAGCGCATCCGGGCGATCAGCTCGGGGAACTCGAACGGCTTGGCGAGGTAGTCGTCGGCACCGAGCTCGAAACCGTCGACCTTGTCACGGGTGCGCCCGGCCGCGGTCAGCATCACGATGCCCGGACCGTCGCCGGCCGCCGCCACCGCGGCGCAGACGTCGTCGCCGTGCGTGCCCGGCAGGTCGCGGTCGAGCAGCACGACGTCGTAGTCGTTCAGCCCGATCGCCTCGAGGGCGGCGTCGCCGTCGTGCACGACGTCGACGGCCATCGCATGGCGCTCGAGGACGCTCTGGACGGCCTCGGCGAGGTAGACCTCGTCCTCGGCGACGAGTACGCGCATGGTGGCTCCTGTTCGGGTCGGGACGGACGGGACGCGGACGCCCTCCTCCAGGGTGACATGTCGAATGTCACCGAAACGTAAAGCCCGCCGTTTACGGGCCGGCAACGAGCCGTGCGGTGGTCTGGACCCCGTCGCCCGACGAGGGCGACGCCGCGACCGCCGGTCGCGGCCCGTGACCGTGGAAGACCAGGAGTCCCCTCATGCCCAGAACCCGTGGCACCCTCTTCGCCGCCCTCCCCCTGCTCGTCGTCGCCCTCGCCGGCTGCTCGACCGCCGCCGACGACGCCACCGCCGAGACGAAGTCCGAGTCGCAGATCGCCGCCGACGCCCAGGCGTGGGACCTCGCGAACGCGAACTGCCTCCGCGAGGAGGGCGTCGACATCGGCGACCCCTCCGGCGACGGCGGGGGCGTGTCGATCTCCCGCGGCGACGCCGTGGACATGGACGCCCTGCTGGCCGCGTCGGAGCGGTGCACGGAGGCGACGACCGACGAACTCGGCGAGCGCCCCGTGACCGCGTCCGAGAAGAAGAGCCAGGACGAGTTCGACGCGAGGCTGCGCGAGTCGGCCGAGTGCGTGCGTGAGGCGGGATACGACGTGACCGACCAGCTCGACGGCGCGGGCGGCACGGCCACGATGGACGACGTCCCCGCGGGCGTGCTCGAGGAGTGCGGCGCCTTCGGCAGCATGCCCACGACGGTGACCCGGTGAGGCCGTCGCGCCGAGCCGTCGCCTGGTGGTCCGTCGCCGGTGTGGCCGTCGTCGGGACGGCCGTCACCGCCGTGTTGATGGTCGGGCCCCCCGGAGCGTCTGGTGACGACGACGCGGAGGCCGCGGCGGGCACGACGCCGAGGCCGACCACGGCCGTCGTCGAGCAGGGCACGCTGACCGGCACGACGACCAGGGCGGGCACGCTCAGCCGCCTCGACGGCCCGACGATCACGGGGTCCGCACCCGGCACGATCACGTCGCTGCCGGAGGTCGGCGACGTCCTCGCGGCACGCAGCGAGCTCTTCCGCGTCGACGACGAACCGGTCACCGCGTTCGAGGGCGCCCTGCCGCAGTGGCGGGCCTTCGGACAGGGCATGGCCGAGGGCCCGGACGTCCGGCAGGTCGAGGAGAACCTCAGAGCCTGGGGGTACTTCACGGGCACGCCGGACGACCGGTTCGACCGGCGCACCGCGACCGCCGTCTCGGCCTGGCAGAAGGACACCGGCCAGGAGCGCACCGGGTCGATCGACCAGGGCACTCTGCAGTTCGTGACGGGATCGTTCACGGTCCGCACCCTGACGGCGGCCGTCGGCGACGCCTCGGGAGGCGACCTCTACGGCACGGCGCGCGACGACGCGGTCGTGTCGGTCGACCTGCCGGTCGGGTCGCCGCTCGCCGCCGTCGACGGGGTCGTGTCGGTCGACCTGCCCGGCCACGGCAGCGTTCCCGGGCGCGTGTCCGACGTGGGCGCGGCCGTGGCCGACGAGACCACGGGCACGACGACGGTCCCCGTCACGGTGTCGCTCGACGACCCGGCGGCGGCCGGCGACCTGACCGAGGCGTCCGTGCAGGTCGACTTCGTCTCCGAGGTGGAGGAGGACGTGCTGCACGTGCCGGTGCTCGCCCTGGGTGCGGCCGTCGGCGACGGGTTCGTCCTCGAGGTGCTGCAGCCGGACGGCACGACCACGGCCGTGCCGGTGGAGGCCGGCCTGTTCGCCGGCGACCGGGTCGAGGTGTCCGGAGCCCTCGAGGCCGGCGACGAGGTCGTGGTGCCCGCATGAACGCCGTGATCGAGCTGCGTGACGTGACGCGCGAGTACGGCCGACCCCCGACGACCGCGTTGTCGTCGGTGTCGCTCCGGGTCGAGCGCGGCGAGTTCGTCGCGATCGTCGGCCCGTCGGGATCGGGCAAGTCGACTCTGTTGAACGTCCTCGGCACGCTCGACCGGCCCACCTCGGGCACCGTGCTCGTCGACGGCGTCGACGTGGCGGACCGGAACGACCGCGAGCTGTCGGCCCTGCGGGCGCACCGCATCGGCTTCGTCTTCCAGCAGTTCCACCTCAGCGAGGGCGTGAGCGCGACCGACAACGTCGCGAACGGCCTGCTCTACGCGGGGGTGCCGATCCGGCAGCGACGGGCGCGGGCGCGCGAGGCGCTCGAGCGCGTCGGGCTGGGCCACCGACTGACGCACCGTCCGAACCAGCTCTCGGGTGGCGAACGGCAGCGGGTCGCCATCGCCCGGGCGGTCGTGCACCGCCCGCCGCTGCTGCTCGCCGACGAGCCCACCGGCAACCTCGACACGAAGGCCGGCGAGGGCATCGTGTCGCTCCTCGGCGAGCTGCACTCCGAGGGCACCTCGATCGTCGTCATCACCCACGACGTCGAGCTCGCCCGGCGGCTGCCGCGGCGGGTGACCATCCGCGACGGGCACCTCGAACACGACAGCGCGACGCGGGCGGGGGTGACCGCATGAACGCCTCGGAGACGCCCTCGCGCCTCCTCTGGTCGGACGTCGTGCGACTGGGGGTGTCCGGGCTGGCGTCGCGACCCACCAGGGCCGTGCTGTCGGCGCTCGGCATCGCCATCGGCATCGCGGCCATGATCGCCGTGGTCGGCATCTCGACGTCGAGCCAGGCGAAGCTCGCGGCGACCCTGGACGAGCTCGGCACGAACCTGCTCTCGGCCTCGCAGGGGAAGGACTTCTTCGGCGAGGCGGTCGACCTGCCACTCACCGCGGGGGCGTCGGCCGGGCACACCCAGGGGGTCCGGTCGGCCGCCACGACCGGCACGGTGGCCGACGTCGGCGTCTACCGCAGCAGCGCGGTGCCCGCGGGCAACACGAACGGCATCACGGTGCGGTCGGCGTCGCCGACGCTGCTGGAGGTGCTCGAGGCCCGCGTGGCGTCGGGCGTCTGGCTCACCGACGGCATGGCGCGGTACCCCGTGGTCGTGCTCGGGGCCGAGGCGGCGGCCCGGTTGGGCATCACCGTGCCGGGGCGCCACGTGATCGTCGGCGGCACCGAGTACGTGGTGGCGGGCATCCTCGAACCCGTGCCGTTGGCGGCCGAGATCGACTCGTCGGCGCTCATCGGTGAACGGGCCGCGGAGGCGCTGGCCGGTGCGCCCGTCCACCCGACGGCGGTCCACGTCCGGGCCGACCCCGCCCACGTGCAGGAGGTGCGCGACCTGCTCGCCCGGTCCATCCAGCCGCGGAGCCCGTCCGACGTCGAGGTGACGCGGCCGTCCGACGCGCTGGCCGCACAGCAGGCCGCGGACCAGGCGTTCACCGGGTTGCTGGTCGGCCTCGGCGGGGTCGCGTTGCTGGTCGGCGGCATCGGGGTGGCGAACACGATGGTGATCTCGGTGCTCGAACGTCGACGCGAGATCGGGCTGCGGCGGGCGCTCGGGGCGACGAGGTCGCACATCCGTCGGCAGTTCCTGGCCGAGGCGCTCGTCCTGTCGCTGCTCGGCGGGGTCGCCGGGGTGCTGCTCGGGGCGGCGGTGACCGCGGCGTTCGCCGCGCTGCGGGGGTGGCCGACGGCGATACCGCCCGTGGTGCTGGTCGCCGGGCTCGTCGCGACGCTCGTGATCGGGGCTCTGGCCGGGCTCTGGCCGGCCGTGCGGGCGGCGCGCATCCCGCCGACGGAGGCGCTGCAGTCGTGAGGGGGGCGTGCGAGGCCCCGCATCCGGGCCCGGCGCGGTCGGCGGGGGGGGGGGGGGGGGGGG
>NZ_LMKB01000001.1:488283-558138 GCF_001421165.1 Frigoribacterium sp. Leaf8
CGTTGGCCGCGACGGACTCGGAAAGCGTGGCGGCGAACGGCTCGTCGATCTGCGCGGCGGCCACCTCGAAGGCCTCGGCGACGCCGCCGACGATGCGCCGGTACCGATGCACCGCCTCGTCCGCGGGGATCGCGAACGACCTCGCGGCGTCACGGAACTCCGGTTCGCCGATCGAGTCGAGCGCGTACTCGTCGCCGATCGACATCGCCGAGCGCAGGGGGGCACCGCCTCGGGTCGGATAGGGCGAATGTGAGCCGAGGTCGTAGAGCGGCGCGAGTCGAACGTCGGAGCCGCTCAACGTGAGCGAGTAGTTCTTCGCGTGTGCGTCGGTGTTCTGGGAGGCCACGGTGAACACGAGAGCCTCGAAGAGTGCTCGCTGCGTGACGGAACGGACGCCGTGGTCGGGTATGTTCTCGGCGACGACCCGGGCGATCTGCCGAACGGACGGCCCGCCCTGATCTTGGTACTTGTGTGACGGGTCGACGCTCATGGCCTGGCAGAAGTCCTCCTGGTGCAGCCGGTGCCACACTCCGTCCCGCTCGACGCGATCGAAACGCCGGGTCACGAAGACGTGAGTGCCCGCAGCCGTCCTCATCAGCTCGTGGTCGGCCACCTCGAGTCCCAACGCCCGGGCAGCAGCCATCGACACGAACTCGTTCACGTCGTGGTCGGGCAGAGCGGCGGCCGTCGGCTTGAGGATGTGCGTCGTCGGGGTGGAATCCCGGGGAACCCCCCAGGAGCCGTCCGGGAACCGGAACAGCGCCACCTTGCTCTGCGCCCCGGCCAGCGACCAGCGACCGCCGTGGTCGTCCCTCCCCCAGGCTCCCGGATCACGGGACGCACTGGCGAGGAGGACGGCGACGTCGTCATCGGTGAGCCGCTCGACGTCTCCCGTCCGCGATGCGGCATCGCTCGACGCCTCGTCGGGAGGAAGCAGCTGCACGGCACCGGCAGCGTCGCGCCCGACGCTCTCGAGCAGGCGGAACGGGTGTTGGCTCGTCCGGTACCGACTGGCGAGTTCGGCGAGTCGTTCGGGGCTGTCGGGCAGCAGGCCCGCGAGGAACGGACCGGCCGCCCGGGAAGGCCACTCGGCGCGGGTCGGCCGCATGGAGAGCGACATCGGGGTCGGGGTCGCCTGTGAGCGGTAGTCGCCGTCGTACGCGAAGGTCACCCGACCGGACGCGTTCATCGCGAAGGTTCCCGCGAGAGTCCCGTCGAGATAGGCGAGCAGGTCAGCCATCGGCCTGCCCCGGCTCACGCTCGGAGGCCTCGAGGACGATTCCCAGTGCCTGCAGCGCGTCGAGCACCAGGCGGAGCTGCGCCGTCCCCTTGCCGGCCTCGAACCTGTTCACCCACGCACGGCTGACACCCATCGTCGTCGCCAGGCGATCTTGCGACCATCCGAGCGCGATTCGCCGCTCGTGCACGAGGTCGCCCACGGCGAAGACGGTGTCGATTCGCATGTGGCCCTCCGAGGTCGCCGACTCCTGTAGCCGATCGGCTACAGGTTAGCGACGTAACCGATCGATTACCAGACCATCCCGTGACCGATCGATCACACGATCGAGATGTGGCCGTCCGGTCACCACCAGAACGGTGACTGCGGCCGGTAGGGCTCCTCGAGGCGGCGGACGTCGTCGTCGGTCAGCTCGACGTCCAGGGCGGCGACGGCGTCGGCGAGGTGGTGCGGCTTCGTCGCGCCGACGATCGGGGCCGAGACGACGGGGTTCCGCAGCACCCACGCCACGGCGACCTGGGCCATCGACACTCCGTGCTCGGCGGCGACCTGCTCGACGGCGTCGATGATCGGGCCGTCCTCGTCGGCGTCGAAGGCCTTCGCGACCTCGTCGACGGCGGACCGCTCGGTGGTCGCACCACGCGGTCGCGTCAGCCGCCCCTTGCCCTGCGGCGAGTAGGGCACGAGCCCGACGCCGAGGTCGGCGCAGAGAGGGATCATCTCGCGTTCCTCCTCGCGCTTCAGCAGGTTGTACTGGTCCTGCATGGTCGAGAACGGCGTCCAACCGTTGACCACGGCGGCGGTCTGCATCTTCGCGAACTGCCAGGCGAACATGCTCGAGGCGCCCGTGTACCGGACCTTGCCTGCCCGGACCAGGTCGTGGAGCGCCTCCATCGTCTCCTCCACCGGGGTCTCGGGGTCGAAGCGGTGGATCTGGTACAGGTCGACGTGGTCGGTGCCGAGTCGCGTGAGCGACGCGTCGACCTGCTCGAGGATCGCCCCGCGTGACAGCCCCGCTCCCCCCGGACCGTCGTGCATGCGACCGCCGACCTTCGTCGCCAGAACGACGTCCTCGCGGCGGGAGTACTCGCGCATCGCGCGGCCGACGAACTCCTCGCCGGTGCCCTGCTGGTAGACGTTCGCGGTGTCCCAGAAGGTGACCCCGAGCTCGACGGCCTGGCGGAAGAACGGAGCCGAGGCCGCCTCGTCGAGCGTCCACGAGTGCAGGCCCCGGGTGGGGTCGCCGTAGCTCATGCAGCCGAGGCCGATGCGGCTGACCTTCAGCCCTGTGGTGCCCAGACGGGTGTACTTCACGGTCGTGCCTCCTCGGCGTTCGGGGGTGGTTGGTTCTCCATGGTGACGGAGGCCTCTGCGGCGTCGGTCGCGCCGGGCGCGCGGCGGTGGAAGAGGCCGGCGATCGCCCAGGGGCCCGGCTGGAGACGCACCGCCATCTCGTCCAGCACCCGCGCCTCCTGCTCTCGGTCGCGCGTGAGGTCCGAGATCTCGCAGGAGGCGCGCCACCACATCGCGAGGCGGCTCACGATCCGGCCGCCTCGCGCGGTCCGCTCGCGACGTCGGGTCGGTCCGGGGCGTCGGCGCGGACGACCGCCGGGTCGGCCTGCGGCGCCGCCCAGCTGGCGAGGAGGCGGAGGCGCTCCTCGGTCGGCGAGCCGGGCTCGGCGCTGTAGACGAGGAAGTTCAGGCCCGGGCGGCCCATCGGCTCCATGGCCTCGTAGACCATGTCGAGCTGACCGACGACCGGGTGGTGGAAGCGCTTCTGGCCGGACGTGTGGTGGCGCACCTCGTGGGCGCCCCAGCGCACGCGGAACTCGTCGCTGCGGGTGGACAGTTCGCCGATCAGGTCGTGCAGGGCGCGGTCGTGGGGGTCGCGGCCGGCCTCGGTGCGCAGGATCGCGACGTTGATGTCGGCGGCCACCGACCACGACGGGTAGAAGGCCTCGGCTTGCTCGCGGTGCAGGAAGACGAAGCGGGCGAGGTTGACCGGCCGCTCGTCGAGGGCGTAGAGGTCGGAGTAGAGCGCACGGAAGAGCGCGTTCTCGGCGAGGACGTCCATGCGGCCGTTGCGGACGAACGCGGGCCCGGCCGTCACGGCGTCGAGCACGAGCTGCATGCTGCGCGAGACGGTCTCGGGCGGACGGCGTCGACGCCGGGCGCGCACGGGCGACTCGTTCGCGGCACGGGCGAGGTCGGCCAGGTGCTCGCGTTCGGCGTCGTCGAGCAGCAGGGCGGTCGCGAGCGAGTCGAGCACGACCTCGGACACCCCGCCGAGGCGCCCGCGTTCGAGCCGCGTGTAGTACTCGACGCTGACGCCCGCGAGCAGCGCCACCTCGCTCCGCCGCAGTCCGGGCACGCGGCGTCCGGGGCCGCCCGGCAGCTCGACCTGCTCGGGCCGCACCCGCGCCCGTCGGCTGGTCAGGAAGTCGCGGATCTCGCTCTCGGTGTCCATGCCCTCGACGCTACGACAGGGGCGGGTCGCGGTGGGAAGCCCTGGTGGTGACCCCCTCGGCGCGACGACGGGACGAACCCCGTTCGCGAAGGAGAACCCCGATGGAACGGGGTTCGTCTTCGCGAACGGGGTTCGTCGTCGCGGACGGGGCCCATGACGAGCCCGACCGCACCGCTCGGTAAGATCCGCACGTGCCTTCGACCCTCTACGAGCAGATCGCCGACGACCTGCGGCGGCGCATCCTGAGCGGCGACCTCGCGGTCGGCGACGACGTGCCGAGCGAGGGCGAGCTGGCCGAGCAGTGGCGCACCTCCCGCGGGCCGATCCGCAACGCCCTCGCCGCCCTGCGCTCCGAGGGCCTGGTCGAGACCCGGCGCGGCCGCCCGGCGCGGGTCGTCGCACGCAAGGCGCACCACCCGGTCGACGTGTCGATCCCCTTCACCAAGTGGGTGCGCGACGTCGGCGGCGAGCCCGGCGCCCGCACGCAGGAGGTGTCGCTGCGCCGCGCCGACGACGACAAGGCCCGGTCGCTCGGCATCGAGCCGGGCGCCCTCGTGGTCGACGTCGTCCGGCTGCGACTCGTCGACGGCCGCCCGACCATGCTCGAGCGCCTGACCTTCATCGAGGAGGTCGGCCGCGTGCTGTTCGACGTCGACCTCGACACGGTGTCGATTACCGAGTACCTCGACTCGCGGGGCTTCGGCTACGCCGACATCGACCACGAGATCGACGCGGTCGCCGCCGACGAGCTCGACGCCGAACTGCTCGGGGTCGAGCCCGGCACGCCGATCCTGCGGCTGCACCGCATCACGCGCGGCCCCGACGGCCGCACCTTCGAGGCCTCGGACGACCGGTACCGCAGCGACATCGTCCGCTTCACCGTCTCGGCGTCGGGCCGGGCCCGCGAGGGCGACCACTTCATCCGCGCGATCGGCCCCTGAGCGGCGCCGACCCGCACCCCTCCCGCGTCCGCGGACGCAGGAGGCAGGACGCAGGAGGCGCGGGGCAGCCCCCGCAGGCCGCCACCGCCCCCGGTCACTCCGGCCGGACGCCCACCCGCACCGACCCGCCGGCGGCGGCCGCCGCGATCCCGGCGTCGAGGTCGCGCAGGGCGACGACCTCGCCCACGAGGGCGTCGAGCGGCCAGGCCGCGTGCCTCCGTTCGACGAAGCGGGCGGCCTCGACGAGGTGCCGCGGGGCGTAGTTGTGCACGCCGCGGAGGGTCACGAGACGTCGGACGACGCTCTCGGCGTCGAGCGGCACCGCCGGGGCGGGGAAGACGCTGCCGACCAGCACGGCCACGCCGCCGACGCCCAGCGCGGCGAGCGCCGAGGCCACGGCGTGCGGCGACCCCGAGGCCTCCACGGCGACGAGCGGGGCACCACCCGCGACCGAGAACGCGGTGCTGAGGCCGTCGTCCGCGTCGGGGGCAGCCGACGGGTCGACCGTCGCGACCGCGCCGAAGCGGACGGCGAGCCGACGGCGGGCGGGATCGGGGTCGACGACGACCACCCGGGCCCCGGCGTCGGTGGCCAGCGCGGTCGCCGTGAGGCCGATCAGCCCGGCCCCCGTGACGAGCACCACGGCACCGTCCAGGGGCACGATCGCCGAGGCGGCGTCGAGCGCCGCCACGGCCGTCGCCGTGCCGCACGACACGGGGGCCACCAGCTCGGCGGGCAGGTCGGACTCGACCGGGACGATCGCCGTGCCCGACCGCACGTGCACGTGCGTGGCGAAGCCGCCGCTGAGCTCCCAGCCCGTGACGAGCCGCTCGTGCCCGTACTTCCGCACCGACTCGCACTTCTGCGGCAGGTCGCGCCGGCAGGTGGCGCATCGACCGCACGAGACGGTCAGCGACCAGACGACGCGTTGCCCGACGGCGAGCGGCGTCCCGTCCACGGCGACCGCCCCCGGCCCGAGGGCGACCACGCGACCGACCTGCTCGTGTCCGAGGACGAGCGGGGCGGGCGCGCTCCGGTCGCCCCGGGTGGTGTGCACGTCCGAGCCGCAGATCGTCGCCAGCTCGACCTCGACGAGGGCGTCGCCGGGCGCGAGGACGACCGAGGGCACCGCGACGGCCTCGTGCGGACGGCCGGGTTCGAGCCAGACCATGGCGGTCGGGGCCGGGTCGAGGGGCAGCGCGGCCGGGGAGGTGGGGTCCGTCACGGACGCGACCCGCGCCTCCTGGTCCGTCGTCCGCGGCGGCACCCCCGTCCGCGGCAGGGCGGTGGTCACGCGACCGCGGTCGTCGACGCGCCGGCGGCCGCGACCCCGGCGAAGGCCGACAGCCCGACGAGGTCGCGGACGCTCTCGAGCACGACGTCGGCCCCCGCGGCGAGCAGCTGCTCGCGGGTGTGCGCGCCGGTCGTCACGCCGACGACGAGGCCCGCACCGGCGGAGCGCCCCGAGAGGACGTCGCTGACGGTGTCGCCGACGACCGCGACGGCGGCGACCGACGAGGCACGGGTGCGCAGCAGCGCGGTCAGCACGAGGTCGGGTGCGGGGCGGCCGCGGCCGGCGTCGACGGGCGAGAGGGCGGCGTCGACCGTCCAGCCGAGCGCGTCGAGCAGGCGGTCGCGCGTGACGGGCGAGAAGCCCGTGGTCAGGACGACCGAGACCCCGGAGGCGCGGAGGGCGTCGACGAGATCGCCCGCGCCCTCGATCGGCTCGACTCCCGACTCGTCGACGAGCTCGCCGTAGGCCACCTCGAACTCGTCGTTCGCGCGCTGCGCGAGCGCCTCGTCGCCCCCGGTGAGGTGCCGGAAGACCTCGATCTTCGAGCGGCCCATCGTGTCGCGGACGTACTGCAGGGCCTCGTCGCGACTCAGCGTCGGGCCGAGGTCGACCCGGTCGGCGACGCGGGCGAAGGCCTGCTCGACCACGCCGTCGTCGACGACGGTCGTGCCGGCCATGTCGAGCACGACGAGCTCGATCGGGGTCGCGGCCTCGGCGGCGGGGGTGCCGGACCAGGCGGGGGTGGTGGCGGTCGTGGTGCTCATGCGGTGAGGCTCTCTGTGAGGGGCGAGGGGACGGGCGAGGTGACGGCCGGGGTGACAGGCGAGTGGACGGTCGAGGTCGGGGCGAGGGGGTCGAGCGCCCGGTCGCGCCCGCCGTCGAGGTGTGCCCCGACGACGTGCTCGGCGAGACCGAGCCCCGTGGTCATGCCGATGCCGGTCGAGACGACCGTGACGAGCACGCCCGGGGCGACCTCGTCGACGACGAACTCGTCGCGGCCCGAGGCGTAGACGCCCTGCCATCGCTCGGTGACGACCGGCTCGGCACCGAACAGCACGCGGAACTCGTCGAGGAAGGCGTCGGCGATCCGTTCGTCCTGGAACGGCGCGATCGCGGCGCCCTTCCGGTGGCTGTCCCCGACGATCACCGACCCGTCGGGCAGCTGCGTGTACATCTGGTTGAGGTCCATCGCGGCCAGGTCCGGGCGCTCGGCGTGCAGTCGGGACCGCACCGCGTCGGCCGCTCCGGTGCCGGCGAACGCGCTGTAGCGGATCAGCGACCAACCGGTCAGCAGCGGGGCGACGAGCGGCCGGACGAGGTCGGCCCGCACCCGCAGCATGTCGAGGCCGCAGCGCTCGAGGGCGTGTCGGTCGGCGAGGTCGGGCAGCAGCTGGTCGAGGTCGTGGTTGGTCGCGACGACGACCGTCCCGGCGTCGATCGGGCCGCGGCTCGTCTCGACCCGTCCCGACGTGACCGACCCCACGGAGGTGCGGGTCAGGAAGCGCACCCCTCGCGTCTCGAGGTGCCGACGGATCGCGTCGGCCGCCTCCCTCGGGTCGACCTGCAGGTCGTACGGGAGCAGGGCGCCGCCGACGACCGCGCCGGGAGCCACCGGGGCCAGGGACGACAGCTCGGCCGCGTCGATCCGCTCGATCTCGGGCCGGTCGCCCAGCACGCGGTCGGTGCGGGCGAGGGCCAGCTCGTCGAGCAGGTCGAGCTCGTCGACGTGTCGGGCGGCGACGAGCGTGCCGCGCCGGGACAGCCAGAAGCCGGCGTCGCGGGCCAGCCGCAGCCAGAGCTCGCGGGCGGCGAGGGCATGTCGGCGGGCCTCGCCGCTCTGCGGGGTGAGGCAGAGGTGGCCGAAGTTGCGCACGGTCGAGCCGCCGATCACCGTTGAGCGGTCGACGACCAGCACCGAGAGCCCCCGATCGACGGCGGCGAGGGCGGCACCGAGGCCGACGATGCCCGAGCCGACGACGACCACGTCGTGCGGTGCCGCCGCGTGCCCTGCTGCCGCGGTCGAGGCCGCGGTCGGGGCAGCGGAGTGACGGGCCGCCCCGCGGGCCGTGTCGTGTGTCGCGGTCATCGGAAGACCCTCCGCATCCAGATGGCGAGCCCCTCGACGGCCAGGACCGTGACGAGGATCATCAGCACGATCGCCGTGACCGTCCCGTAGTTCGAGCCCTGGCTGGCGTTGAGCAGGTAGTAGCCGACACCCCCGGCACCGACGATGCCGAGCAGCGTCGCGGCCCGCAGGTTGGTGTCGAGCATGTAGAAGGTGTGCCCGATCAGGGCGCGGGTGCCCTGCGGCAGGGTCGCCCCGGCGTAGACCTGCACGCGACTCGCCCCGGTGGCCGAGAGGGCGCGCTCGGGGCCGGGCGAGACCTCCTCGAACGAGTCGGCGAGCAGCTTGCCGAGCAACCCGACGCCGCCGAGCGCCAGGGCGAGGGTGCCGGCCTGCGTGCCGAGCCCGGTGACGACGATCAGCACGATGGCGAGGATCACCTCGGGCACCCCGCGGATGCCGACGAGCAGCAGGCGCATGCCGCTGCGCACCCCTCGGCTCGGGGCGACGTTGCGGGCCGCGAGCGACCCGACCACGATCGAGGCGACGAGGGTCAGCACGGTCGCGGCCAGCGCGATGGCGATCGTCTCGCCCATGGCGGCGACCATCGTCGGCGCCTCGTAGCTGCCGAACGACGGCGGCCAGAACTGCGTCGCGACGGCGGGCACCTTCGCCCAGACGGTGACGAGGTCGGACCAGGCGATGTCGCAGACGGCGATGCTCGCGACGACCACGGCGACCGCGAGCCACCCCCACGCGACGGTGCGCCGACGGGCGCGGTCCCACGGTCGGTGGAGCGCGGACTCGACGGTGGCGGGCACGGGACGCGACGGGGCGGGGTGACCGGCACCGCGCCTCCTGGTGGCCCGTCGGACGACGCGGTCGCCGAGACCGCGGCCGGTCGGCGCGATGCCGAGCATGGCGGCGCGGACGCTGCTCGAGACGATCTCCATCACGACGCAGAGCACGAAGATGACGAGGGCGTATCCGAGGCCGAGTCCGTAGTCGAGCGACTTGAAGGCGAACGACATCTCCATGCCGAGGCCGACGACCCCGACGTAGCCGAGGATCACGCTGCCGCGGAGGTTGATGTCGTTGCGGTGCAGCACGGTCGCCACCCACGACGGCAGCACCTGGGGCAGCACGCCGGCGGTGAACTGCTGGAGGCGGCTGCCCCCGGCGGCACGGACGGCGGTGCGCGGACCCTCGTCGATCTGCTCGATCGCGTCGGCGAAGAGCTTCGAGATCATGCCGACCGAGTGCAGGCCGATGGCCAGGATGCCGGGCAGCGTGCCGAGCGAGAAGAGCAGCACGAACACCATGGCGAGCACGACGTCGGGCACGGCCCGGGCGAGCACCGTCACGAAGCGGGCGGCCGCACGCCACGCGGGGCCGGGGGTGGTGTTCGAGGCCGCGAGCACGGCGACCGGCACCGACAGGACGGCGGCGAGCAGGGTGCCGCAGATCACGAGGCCGAGCGTGAGGGCGGTGAGCTGCAACAGCTCGCCGAGCGGGGGGAACTCGATCGCCCCGACGCGGCCGAAGAACCGCTCGGCGTTGGCCCAGCTCTGCAGCATCCGCGCGGGGTCGATGTCGACGCTGCGCAGGGCCACGAGGCTCGCGACCAGCAGGGCGACGAGGGTGAGGCCCGCCGCGACGCGCTCGGGCGAGACCCGGCGACGAGGAGGCGCGGTGACGGGAGCGAGGGCCGCCCCGGTCGTGCGCGGGCGCTCGGTGACGGCGGTCATCGGACGGCGTCCCCGGCGAGCTCGAGCTCGATGGCTGCCATCTGGTCGGTGCTCGTGGCGACGCGGCCGTAGATCTCCATCACCTGGGCCTTCGACAGGCCCTCGGTCCCGGTGTCGAGCACGACCCGACCGTGGCGCAGCCCGACGATGCGGTCGGCCCACGAGAGGGCGAGGTCGACCTGGTGCAGGCTGCAGATGACGGTGAGGCCCTCGTCGGCCGCGATCTCGCGGATCAGCGCCATCACCTGGTCGCTCGACTCGGGGTCGAGCGAGGCGACGGGCTCGTCCGCGAGCAGCACCTGGGGGCGCTGCATGAGGGCCCGGGCGATGGCGACGCGCTGCTGCTGGCCGCCCGAGAGGGTGTCGGCGCGCTGGTAGGCCCGGTCGAGCAGGCCGACGCGCTCGAGCCGGGCGAGCGCCTCGGCCTTCGCGGCCCGGCCGTACGACCAGAGCCCGAGCCGGGGCCCGCGCACGGTGGCGAGCGAGCCGGTCAGGACGTTCTCGAGCACGGTCAGCGACGGCACGAGTTCGAACTGCTGGAAGATGAACCCCACCTCGCTGCGCAGCCGCCGCAGGGCCCGCCCGGTGAGCTCGGTGACCTCGCGGCCGAGCACCGTGACGCGGCCGTCGGTCGGCCGTTCGAGGCCGTCGACGTGACGCAGCAGGGTGGACTTGCCCGAGCCGGAGAGGCCCAGCAGCACGACGACCTCGCCGCGTCGGACGCTGACCGAGGCGTCGTCGAGCGCGAGGGTCTCACCGAAGCGCTTGGTGATGCCCTCGAGCCGGACGACGGTCTCGGCGGGGGCGGTGTGCGGGTTCATGTTCGTCTCCGGTTCGTCGTGCTCGGACCCCGGGACGTCGCCGGGACCCCCACGCGTGCGCGAGGGTCCCGGCGGGTTCCCGGGGTGGGGATGTGCTACGTCGTGCGGGTCAGGCCTTGCACTGCGACGCGTTCGTCTTCTCGCAGATGTCGCGGATCTGGTCGTAGTACGCGTCGTCGACCGGGGTGGTCTGGAAGAACACGGCACGGAAGCCCTCGCTGTCGGCGCCCTCGATGCCCGCGGCGACCATGTCGTCGGCGGTGACGTTCGAGAGGATGTCCTTCAGCTGGGCCTTGACGTCGTCGGGCAGCGAGTCCGACTCGACGATGGGCGCGCCGGGCACCATCTGCTCGTCGATCATCTCGACGGCGTCGCTCTTGGCGACCTCGCTGTCCTCGGCGAAGCCGGCGTCGCACTCGGTGCCCTCGCCGACCTTCTGCACGCTGACGTCGTGCTTGCCCGCGAAGACCGGGGTGATGTCCTTCTCGGGGTCGATGCCGGCCTCGAGCAGCGCGTAGCTCGGGAAGAGGTAGCCCGACGTCGACGACGGGTCGACGAAGCAGATCTTCTTGCCCTTCATGTCGGCGATCGACGTGATGTCGCTGCCCTTCGGCACGATGGCCTGCGAGTAGTAGCCGGGCTCCTGGCCCTCGGCCGTGGTGATCGACGAGATCGGGGTGAGCTCGGCGCCGTTGTTCGTGGCGGTGACGTAGGTGAAGCCCGAGAACGAGGCGACGTCGACCTGGCCGGCGATGCTCGCCTCGATCAGGGCCGCGTAGTCCGTCGACTCGTGGTACTCGACCGTCTTGCCGGTCTCCCTCGCGATGTAGTCCATCAGCGGCTGGTAGTTCGTCTCGGTGTCGACCGAGTCGGGCACGACGCCGAAGACGAGGGTGCTGTCGTCGACCGCGTAGCCACCGGCCGCGTCGGACGAGCCGGTGGCCGAGGAGGCGGGGGTCGAGCAGGCGGACAGCGTGACGGCGAGCAGGGCGGCGCCGACGAGGGCGGTCGCGGCGCGGGGACGGCGGAGGGTCATGACGGCCTTTCGGGTGGGAGCAGGACGTGACGATGGTGGCACGCGCCCGACCGACATAGGAACCTATCTTTGGGTCCGTTCAACGAGAGTTCACCTCTTGTCTGCCTAACCTGGGCGAACCGACCGCGGGGCGGGACGGGGTGCCGTCCCGGCCATGGCGGGTCCAGGTGCGGCGGTCTACCCTCGGACCACCACCCCGCCCTGCTCCCGCGACGAAGGCCTCCGCATGCGACACGACGACGGCACCCCCGACTCCCCCGGCGACGACCTCGCGACCTGGTCGGACGATGCCCACCGCGAACTCGAGCTGCTCGTCGCCCGTGACCGCGAGGCCGAGCAGGCCCGGCGGCACGAGGCCGAGCGCGTCGCCCGGGTCGAACGGGCCGCCCGCCTCGAGCAGGAGCGCCGTCGCCGTGAGGCCGAGCTCCCGCCCGAACTGCGCGACGCCGACGACGAACCGTACGACGGTGGGCCGAGGCGCCGACTCGTCATGGGGTCGTCGAAGGTGCTCGCCGCCGTCGCGCTGCTGGCCGCGGTCGCCGTCGCGGTGACCGGGTTCCTGTAGCCCGACCCGCGCCTCCTGGGCTCGTGCGACGCCCGTCAGAGGGCGAGCAGGGCGATGCCCCCGAGCACGACGCCCGAGGCCGCGAGCCGCTTCACGAGCGAGCCCTCGCGCAGGACGAGCGCCCCGAACACGGCCACCATCACCACGCTCGTCTCGCGGGCCGGGGCGACGAGGGCGACCGGAGCCGTCCGGATCGCCGTCAGCACGAGGATGTACGACAGCGGCGACAACACCCCGAAGGCCAGCACCCGCGGCCAGTGGGCGCGGGCGACCGCGACGAGCTCGCCCCGACGCCGGCCGAGCGACGCGCTGTAGAAGACGACCTCGGCGAGCGTCACGCCGACCATGAACGACACGGGCGAGAGGCCCCAGGTGCGCAGGGCGTGGGCGTCCCAGATCGTGTAGCTCGCGATGGCGAGGCCGGTGAGCAGGCCCCAGGCGATGCCCGGGTCGAGGCGACGGCGCGCCGGGCCGGGGGCGGCCGGCGTCGACGCGGTCGACGGCCCGTGCAGGAGGCGCGGCGCCGGAGAGCCGGTCGGCCGCCGGTCGATCAGTCCGGTCGCCACCACGCCCGCGACCACCACGGCGATGCCCACCACGGCCGTCGCCGAGAGCTGCTCGCCGAGCAGCAGGACGGCGAGACCCGCACTGACGGCCGGGCCGCTGCCGCGAGCCGTCGCGTAGACGGTCGACAGGGTGCCGACCGCGTAGCCGCGCTGCAGCACCGTCATGTAGACGACGTGCAGCACGGCCGAGACGCCCGCCCCGACCGCGAGGCCGCCGACGCTCGCCCCGAGACCACCCGTGAAGGGGACGACCGGCAGCCAGAGCACGGTGCTGGCGACGGCTCCCCACCAGAGGAAGGGGGTGCCGAGGCGGCTCACCCCGTGGGCGACGACGTTCCAGCCGGCGTGGCAGACGGCGGCGGCGAGGACGAGCAGGAGGGCGGTGGTGGACATGCGAGGACCCATCGGCTCGGCGCGGGGCGCGCCGAACGGGTCCTCCAGGCTTTTGTCCGTTCAGATGACGGCCCGGCGATGGCGCCCGACCGTGGCGCCGCTCGGACCAGTCGGATCGTGGGACCCCGGAACCCTAGGCGCTGTCGCGGTCAGCGTAGGGGCGGCGGGTGTCCGGGAGGTGAACCGTGCCGCGCTGCACCCGGTTTCGAACGATGCACCCGGAAGCTTCGGGGTGCATCGTTCGAAATCGGGTGCGAGGGCGGGAGCGGGTGAGCCAGGAGAACACATGGACCAGCGGGACGAAAGCCGATCTTGACGCCATGACACGCGTCAATCTAGTCTTTACACATGTCGACCCCCTCCCGCACCCCGTCCCTGCTCGCGAGCCTCCTCGCCCGGGTCCAGGGCCTCGCGGCTTCGGTGCACGGTCGACACGACCGGTCCTCGACCCTCGTCGCCGTGCAGCGCGCGGCGGGGATGAAAGCCGACCTCGAGGCCGTCCTCGCAGCCCTCGTGACCGATGCCCGCGACGCCGGGGCGACCTGGCAGGAAGTAGGAGACGTCATGTCCATCTCACGTCAAGCCGCTTACCAGAGGTTCGGCCAGGTGATCGACCCGAGGACGGGACGCCCGCTCGAGAAGGACGTCACGTCGGGTTCCGTCGAGCGGGCGACGACCGTCTTCGACCTGCTCAGCACGGGTCGCCCCGACGAGGTCCACACCCTCTTCGACGACGAGATGAAAAAAGCCATGGGCCCGACGCAGCTCGGCGACGTGTGGAGCCACGTCCTCGGTTCCGTCGGGGCGTTCGAGTCGAGCGGCACGCCCACGGCGCGTCGTTCCGGCGACTTCACCGTCGTGGACGTCCCCCTCCACTTCGAGGCCGGCGACATGGTCGGTCGCGTCTCGTGCCACCCCGACGGTCGTCTGGCCGGGCTCTTCCTCCTCGACCCCGCTGCCTCGTCATGACGCGCGCAGCCACGTACGCTGCTCCTCCTCCTCGCGGAGGAAATGCGAAAGACACGGTTGACAGCCTCCTCGCAGTCCTGACAGCGTGTCAGCAGATGCGGAAGGACAGCGACCAGGCCGGAGGATCACCATGACCGCTCTCACCGAGAACAGACACCTCGACGACGTCGAGATCCGGCGCGGTCGACTCTGGGCCTTCGTGCAGTTGCCCCTCGCGGGCGCCATCGTCGCCGGAGTGGCCACGGTGGTCTCGTGGGCCCCACGCCTTCCCGCCGAAGTAGCCAACCAGTGGTCTGCAGGAGACGTCACCACCGTCCGCCCCCTGGCCGTCACGGTCGCCTCCGTCGCGGTCCCCGCCGTCGCCACCTGGTTGCTCTTGGCCTTGGCCCGCGTCACCAGCGACTCGGTCAAGCTCGGACACCGATCGACGGTCGGGGCCCTGGCCGGGCTGACTCTCGTCCTGGCCGGTGCACTACCGCTGCTCGTCGCGCCCTCACTCGCCACGAGCGATCCCTGGTCGGCACCGGACCCGGGCATCGCGTCCCTCGTCGCACTCGGTGTGGTCGGCCTCTTGGTCGCAGTCGGGGTCGCCCTGGGGGTCGGCCGGCCGCCCGCCGGCGTCACGATCCCCGACGGCTCGTCGCCCGACGATCGCCCGCGTTCCACCGACGATGCTCCTCGGATCATCCGTCCCGTGGCGCGCCGGTCGCGGACGATCGGACTGGTCGCCGTCGTCGGCGCCTGTCTCGCCGCCGTCGTCCTGGCTGCCGTCACGGTCGTCCCGTGGCCCTCAGCCCTTGTCGCCGGGGCCATCGCCGCACCCACGATGCGCGCCCTGCGGGGCCGCTGATCCCTCGCGTCCCGTGCCCCGGCTCGGCTCGGCTCGGCTCGGCTCGGCTCACGCACTGCACCGCGTTTCGTGCACTGCACCGCGTCTAGTCGGGGTGCAGTGCACGAAACGCGGTGCGGTGCGGTGCGCCCACGGCCCACCGCGGGGACGACGGACGCCCCCGCACACTCGGTGCGGGGGCGTCCGTCGGAACGGCTCGGATCAGGCGAAGGTCGCCGCGTCGATCACGAAGCGGTAGCGCACGTCGGACTTCAGGACGCGGTCGTAGGCCTCGTTGATCTGGTCGGCGTCGATCAGCTCGGTCTCGGGCACGATGCCGTGCTCGGCGCAGAAGTCGAGCATCTCCTGGGTCTCGCGGATGCCGCCGATGGCCGAACCGGCCCAGCTGCGACGCGCCGGGATCAGCGCGAACGCGGGCACCTCGAGCGGCTCGGACGGGGCGCCGACGTTGACGAGCGTGCCGTCGACGGCCAGCAGGCCGAGGTAGGCGCCCATGTCGACCTTCGCCGACACGGTGTTGATGATCAGGTCGAACGAGTTCGCCAGGTCGGTGAAGGTCTGCTCGTCGCTGGTCGCGTAGTGCGCCTTGGCGCCGAAACGCAGCGAGTCCTCCTTCTTCGAGGTGGTCTGCGACAGCACGGTGACGTCGGCGCCGAGTGCGGCGGCGATCTTGACGCCCATGTGGCCGAGGCCGCCCATGCCGACGATGGCGACCTTGGTGCCCTCGGTGACGCCCCAGTGGTGCAGCGGCGAGTACAGCGTGATGCCGGCGCAGAGCAGCGGTGCGACCTTGTCGTAGTCGAGCGACTCGGGCACGCGCAGCACGAAGTCCTCGGTGACGACGACGGCCTGCGAGTAGCCGCCCTGGGTGATGCTGCCGTCGGCCGGGTCGACGCCCGTGTAGGTGCCGACGTTGCCCTTGGCGCAGTACTGCTCGTCGCCACGCTTGCAGTACTCGCACTCGCCGCACGAGTTGACCATGCAGCCGACGCCGACGCGGTCGCCGACCTCGTACTTGGTGACCTCGGAGCCGACCTCCGAGACGGTGCCGACGATCTCGTGACCGACGACCTGCGGGTACTGGATCTCGCCCCACTCGCCGCGGACGGTGTGGATGTCGCTGTGGCAGATGCCGGCGTAGGCGATGTCGATCATGACGTCCTTCGGGCCGACGTCGCGGCGCTCGATGGTCGTCTTGACGAGGGGCTCGGTGGCGGACGGTGCCGCGTAGGCGTTGACGGTGCGCATGGGTCTCCTGGGGGTGGATTCGGTACGGGGACGAGGGGCGGGTCGGAACGCGGTGCTCGACGACGGGCTCCTCGTCCTCGACGCTACGCCCCCGCGCCGATCGTGGGAGGCCCTGGCAGGGCCCCCGACGCGACGGCCCGCAGGAGGCGCGGTGCGCGACCGTCCGGCACCGCGCCTCCTGCGGGTGGTCCGCTCGGGCACCGGTTCACCGTGAGACACGCTTCCGGGTGGGAAAGTGCCCTGACTCGCGGCTCGGCTCGCACGGTGCGCGGCGTAGCAAGGAGGCAGACGCAGCACCGGGTGGTCCGGTGCCGGACGAAGGAGTCGACATGGCAAGCGGAGTGGCAACGGTATGGGTGCCCGTGACGGACATGGGGCGGGCGACGGCGTTCTACCGTGACGCGCTCGGCCTCACGGTGAAGGACGAGAGCGACGACTGGACCGAGATCGACGCCAACGGCCTGATGATCGGCCTGAACGGTCGCGAGGAGGCCGTGGCGTCGAGCGAGGGCGGGGCGGTCATCACGTTCCAGCCCGACGGCACCCTCGAGGACGCGCTGGCCGACCTGCAGTCGCGCGGCGCCGACGTGACGGGCACGATCAGCGAGCACCCGTGGGGCCGCATCCTGCCCTTCAAGGACTCCGAGGGCAACGACCTGCAGTTCTACACGCCGCCGACCGACTGACGTCGGGGCCCCCAGGAGGCGCGGTGCCGGTCCGACCGGCACCGCGCCTCCCGCGTGTGGTGGCGCCGCGGCGGGGCCGGTCGCGCCGCGGTCGCGTCGACCCGGCCGGGACCCCCCATGATGTGGGGATGGTCACCGAGATCCTCATCCTGAGCAACCTGCTCGCCGGCCCGCAGCACGGGTACGACATCAAGCGGAACGTGCGGCGCCCGGGCCTCGGCGTGGTCAACAACAACGCCGTCTACACGACGCTGAAGCGCCTGCACGACCGGGGCGCGCTCGACCGTCGCACCGTGGAGACCACGGGTCGCCCGAACCGCCAGGTGTTCTCGCTCACCGACGCGGGCCGCGACCTGCTGATCGGGCGGGTCACCGACTTCCCCCTCTCCCGCGCCGGCGACGACGAGGAGTTCTACGTCCGGTTCGCGCTGCTGGACCTGGTCGACGAGGCGACGCGGGCGACGATCTTCGCCACGCGCCTCCAGTCCCTCGACGAGCGCATGGCGACGGCCCAGGCCTACCTCGACGCCAGCGACGACGACGCGACGCGCTTCCCCGTCCAGTCGGTCGCGATGTTCCGGCACCTGCTCGACCAGCTGCGCAGCGAGCGGGCCTGGGTCGAGGACTACTCGCGCGACGGCGAGATCGGTGCCCCCAGGGCCCCGTAGAACGGGGGCACCTTTTTTGGTCCGTCCATTGATGACTAGTACCAACTGGACTAGCGTGACCTCGAAGCCACGCGTCAGCCGATCGCGTCACCTCGTCGCCGGCAGCCGACGTCACCGGCGTGGGCCGGCCCGGGCGACGAGGCGCCGTCGGGTCGTCGTGGCAGGGACGTCACCGGTCGGGCCGGGGTGACCGCGGGGGGTCGCGGGCACTCCGGAGGTGACAGCCTGCAGGAGGAGCGGGGTCGTCTGAACCGACACCGCACCTCCTGCAGGTGAGGCGACCGGCTCAGGCGTCGAAGTCGGTGGCGCGACTGCGCTCCGCCCACGCGTCGACGTCGCGGCGGAGGTCGTCGAGTGCGCCCGTGACGATCTCGACGGCGTCCGAGCCGAGCAGCAGCAGGTACGGAGCCTCGCCCGAGTCGACCGCGTCGACGAGCAGGCGGGCACCGGCGGCGGGGTCGCCGGGCTGGGTGCCGTCCGAGGTGTCGGCCTCGATGCGGCGACGACCGGCGGTCTCGGCGTAGTCGGCGATGGGCGTGGCGGACTGCGTGAGCGAGCGCCCCGAGAAGTCGGTGCGGAACGAGCCCGGTTCGACGACCGTCGCCGTGATGCCGAGCGGGGCGAGTTCGGTGCGCAGGGCCATGGTCATCTGCTCGATCGCGGCCTTGACGGCGCCGTAGTAGCCCGAGCCGGGGCCCGTGCGGCGGGCGCCGATCGACGACAGGTTGACGATCGTGCCGCTGCGGCGGGCGCGCATGCCGGGCAGGACGGCCTTGACGGTGCGGACGCTGCCGTGGAAGTGCGTGTCGAACAGGCGCGCCACGTCGGCGTCGTCGCCCTCCTCGACGGCGGAGCGGTAGCCGTAGCCGGCGTTGTTGACGAGGACGTCGACGCCGCCGAACCGCTCGGTGGCGAGGCGGATGGCCGCGGTCACCTGGTCGGGGTCGGTGACGTCGAGGGCGGTGGCCACGGCGTGCTCGGGGTGGGCGTCGGCGATGTCCTGCACGGCCGAGGCGTCGCGCGCAGTGACGACGACGTCGTGTCCGCGGGCCAGCGCCTCCTCGGCGAAGGCTCGCCCCAACCCCGTGGAGCAGCCGGTGATCAACCAGGTCGACATGTGGTCTCTTCTCTCTCGTGCGTCGCGGTCGCCGACGCGCCGCTCCTCCAAGACAACCAAGGAGGCGCGGTGCCCGTCAGGTCCCGCCGCCCCCGGTACCAGCAGTACCCCCCTCGCGTCGCTGCCCCGCGTCGCACCGCCCACTGAACGTCGCACCGCCCACGTGCGCGGTGCGACGTCCAGTCGGCGGTGCGACGTCGGCGCCCGGCTCCCGCCGGGACTGGGCGTGTCGGGGCTGAGGGACCCTGGCGGGGCCTCCCTGCCTCGCCCGCGCCGGCCTAGCGTCGAGAGCGACCCGGCCCGGCGGGCACCCCGCCGCCCGGAGCCGGCGTCCGGCACCGGACGTCCCGGCCCCGACACCCACCACCAGGAGCGCAGCCATGTCAGATCAGCCCGTCCAGGTCGGCGGAGGGCGCACCCTCTTCGGCGACTTCGCCCCCAAGCTCGCCGAACTCACCGACGACGTCCTCTTCGCCGACGTCTGGAACCGCCCCGAACTGTCCGCGCGCGACCGCAGCCTCGTCACCGTCGCGGTGCTCACCGCCGGCGGCAACACCGAGCAGCTGCGGTTCCACCTCGGCCGCGCCGTCGAGAACGGCGTCACCCAGGACGAGCTCGTCGAGGCGATCACCCACGTGACGCTCTACGCGGGCTGGCCCCGCGGGATGGCCGCCATGGGCGTCGCCCAGGAGCTCTTCACCGACGACGCAGACGACGACACCGACGAGAAGTGAGGAACCCGTGAAGATCCTGCCCCCGCAGCCCACGACCCTGAACCCCGACGAGCAGTTCCCGGGTCAGGTGTGGCTCGACCCCATCGTCACCCCGCAGACCGACGACCAGCGCGCGACGGTCGCGAAGGTCCGCTTCGCGCCCGGCGCGCGGACCGCCTGGCACCACCACGCGCGGGGCCAGTTCCTGTACGTCACCCAGGGCGTCGCCCGGTTCGGCACCCGCGATGAAAAGGTCGTCGACGTCCACCCCGGCCAGACGATCTACCTCGCGCCCGGCGAGGAGCACTTCCACGCCGCCGCCGAGGGCAGCTTCATGGAGCACGTCGCCGTCCTCGAGGCGGCCGACGACCCGGCCACCACCACGACCTGGCTCGAGCGCATCACCGACGAGGACTACGCCGGCCGGGACGCCGACTGAGCCGCCGAGACCCCGGGAAGTCGCCGAGGAGGCGCAGAGCGATTCGATCCGGCACCGCGCCTCCTCGGGTCGCTCCGTCGCGCGGCCGAGCCGTTCGCGGCCGAACGCTCGTAGGGTCGAGGGATGACGACGACGACGTGGACGACCCTGCAGCTCATCCTCTCCGCCGGAGTGGTCGTGTGCGGCGCGCTGATGACCCGGGGCGATGCCGACGTCCTCGGCGTGCTGATGATCCTCAGCGGGTCGGCCTCGATCGTGGTCGGGCTGCGGGCCATGGCCCTGACCCGCCGTGTCGAGAGGCAGCACGCCGCCCTCGAGGCCGGCGACGCCCCGACGCACGAGCGCTGACGCCGGCGCTGACGCCCCCGCCGACGGCACCACCGATGTCAACGCCGCCACTCCCCCCGACCACCACCGAGCACGAGGCCCCCATGACCGACATCCCCTGGACCACCGGCACCTGGACCACCGAGCCCACGGCCATCGACGTCGCCGACGACGGCATGCGCGTCACGGCGGCCGAGGGCAGCGACGCCTGGCGCCTCACGTCGTACGGGTTCGTCCACGACACCGAGCACGCCCTGGTCGCCCCGTTGGAGCAGGGCACCGCCATGGAGGTGTCGTTCGTGCTCGACTTCTCGGCGCAGTTCGACCAGGCCGGGATCTTCGTCTCGGTCGACCCCGAGACCTGGGTCAAGGCCGGGGTCGAGCTCAGCGACGGCGAGCAGAGCCTCGGCGCCGTCGTGACGCGGGGCGAGTCCGACTGGTCGCTCTCCCCGGTCGAGTGGACCGGCCGCACCGTGACGATCCGAGCGAGCCGCTCCGGAGACGCGCTCACCATCCGGGCCCGGGTCGACGCCGAGCCGTGGCGCCTGGTCCGCGTCGCCCCGCTCGCCCCGGACGCCGCGGCGAGCGCCGGCCCCTTCTGCTGCGCCCCCTCGCGCGCCGACCTCACCGTGCACTTCACCTCGTGGACGACGTCCGCCGCCGACGAGAGCCTGCACCCCGAGGACTGAGCACCCCGGCCGGTGCACGCCGCAGCCGATCGGCCGGTGCACGCCGCGGGCCGATCGTCCCGGGCACCCCGCGGCCGGCGTCAGGCCACGGGGTTGCGCGGGGGCAGGCCGTCGAGCACCCGGGCCACGTCCTCGGCCACGGCGACGCCCATCGCCGCGTTGGCGACGTCGGTGTAGGCGCCGATGTGCGGGGTGAGCAGCACGTTCGGTGCGGTGACGAGCGGGTCGTCGGCCCCGAGCGGCTCGTGGGCGAAGGCGTCGAGGGCGGCACCCGCGAGGCGGCCGTCGCGCAAGGCGGCGACCAGCGCCTCCTCGTCCACGAGCCCGCCACGGGCCGCGTTGACGAAGTAGGCGCCCGGGCGCATGCCCTCGATCAGCCGGGCGTCGACCAGGGGCGGCTCGCCGGGCGTCCCGGGCAGGTGCAGGCTGACGAAGTCCGAGCCGGTCACGACCTCCTCGAGGGAGGCACGGCGGACGTCGGCGGCGTCCGACACCTCGTCCGGCACGAACGGGTCGTAGGCCACGACGTCCATGTCGAACCCGGAGGCGCGGCGGGCGACCGCCTGCCCGATGCGTCCGAAGCCCACGAGGCCGAGCGTCCGGCCGGTCAGTTCGACGCCGGCGAAGCGGTCCCACCGTCCGGCGAGCATCGAGGCGTGGGCCGGGACCAGTTGCCGCGCGAGCGCGAGCATCGCGCCGAGGGCGAGGTCGGCGACGGCTCCCGAGTTGCTGCCGGGCGCGTTCACGACGACCACCCCGGCCGCGCGGGCGGCGTCGAGGTCGATGTTGTCGACGCCAACCCCGTGCTTGGCGACGACCCGCAGGGCGGGCGCGGCGGAGAACACCGACGCGTCCACGGCGTCGAGTCCGACGACGACCGCGGAGGCACCCGTGCGGACCAGCTCGGCGGCGAGGTCGGGGCCCGAGAGCGGATGCGTCCCGTCGGGGAGGCAGGCCTCGAGACCGGCGGCGGCCAGCGCCTCCCAGGGGCGGGGCGACTGCTGGCCGAAGCTCGGCGTCGTCACGAGCACCCGGGGTGCGTCGGCGGCGCTCACGCGAACTCCACGCCGACGACGGTGAGCACCGAGTAGACGCCGACGGCGGTGACGGCGACGCTGCTGAAGGTGAGGGCGACGGTCCAGAACGCCGACCGTCGGAACCGCCGGGGCACCGAGCGTCGCAGCTTCCAGACGGCGACGACCACCGCCAGCAGGAACACGCCGCCGGCGACCCCGCCGATCTGGACCATCAGCACGGGCGACTTGATCACGAGGAAGCTCGCGGCCCAGATGGTCGGCATGACGACGGTGAGCACGCGGATGATCCGGAGGCGCGTGGCGACGTCCTCCCACCGGTAGAAGCCCAGGATCGCGAGGGTGTTCGACCACAGCCGCGGCACGGAGGCCGTCGAGGCGACGAGCGTGGAGAAGAGCACGAAGAGGGCGCCGACCAGGAACACCCAGTAGCCCGCCGTGCCGAGGGTGTCCGAGTACATGCGCGAGAGGGTCACGATCATCTGGTTGCCCTCGGGCACGAGGCCCTGCGGGTTCAGCACGGCGGCGCCGATGACGTAGAACGAGAGCGTGCAGAGGGTGCAGATGACCCACGAGACGAGCACGTCGAGGCGCATGACCTTGATCCACCCCTCGGCGCGGCGCGCTCGCTCCTCGGTGCCGTCGTCGGGGCCGGTCCAGCGCGCGTACCCCTTCTCGAGGCACCAGTAGGTGTAGGTCGTCATCTCGTCGGCGCCGACGCCGGTGATGCCGAACATGGCGATCGCGAAGCCGATGGCCCCGGCGGGCAGGGCGAAGGTGAGGCCGCTCGCGAGGTCTCCGCCGTCGTAGCCGAACGGGGTGAGGGGCAGGCCCACGGCGAGCGCGACGGTGATGACCGTGAAGAGGACGACCGAGACCAGGGAGGCGCGCTCGACGATGCCGTAGCGGCCCGAGAGCATGAGGGTGACGGCCGCGACGAGCACGACGATCGTCCAGAACCAGAGGGACGGGGTGCTCAGCGGTTCGCCCGCCACCGGGAACATGATCGACAGGCACGCCACGGCACCGCCGATGATGCCGCCGCGCTGCAGCACCTTGGCGAAGTCCATCAAGATCCACAGGAAGTTGATCCAGCCGCCCCGGCCGGTGCGCGGCCCCACCTCGCTGAACCCCTGCAGGGCGGTCTTGCCGTGGAGGATCGCCCACTGGGCGAGTTCCATCTGCACCCAGACCTTGACGCCCGTGCTGACGATGACGAGCCAGAGCAGCACGAAGCCGGCCTTCGACCCGAGGGCCGTGGTTGTGATGAGCTCGCCCGAGCCCACGACCGCGGCCGAGAGGATCAGGCCGGGGCCGAGGTAGCGGAAGCGTTGGAGGAAGGTCCGCGGGGCGGCGGCGACGTCCTGCGCCCGCAGGGCGTAGGGGTCGCGTACCTCGCTCGACGGGGTGGGCCGCGCGTCCGCGGTGGACGCGGCAGCCGCGGCGGCCGCGGGCAGATCGGTGGTCTGCGGGCCGTTCTGGCTCGTGTTCACGGTGTCTCCCTTGACAGTCGGAATCGATCGAGCATGACATGTGCTGCGCGTTGCGCGCAATACGGTCTGCGCGATCTACGCGACACATGACGCCGACAAGATCCTTGACTTTCTTACTGAGCGCGCTCAGAATTGAGTACGCTCGGTCCAGTGCGGAGTGGCTTGCGTGGACGCCGCGTCGCGCGCCGCACCCGTAGGACCCGTCACCTCCAGCCATAGCCACGCCCCCAGCCCCCAGCCCTCAGCCACAGCCCCCAGGAGCACCCCCATGCGAGCCTTCGCCTTCGACGCCTACAAGCAGCCCCTGCACGAAGTCGACGTGCCCGAGCCGACCGTCGGCGACCACGACGTCCTGATCGCGGTCGCCGCCGCCGGTCTGAACCACCTCGACGCGAAGATCCGCGAGGGCGAGTTCACGCTGATCCTCCCGTACCGGACGCCCCTCGTCCTCGGCCACGACGTCGCCGGGACGGTCATCGAGGTCGGCGGCTCGGTCCGCAGCCTGAAGCCCGGCGACGAGGTCTTCGCCCGCCCCCGCGACCACCGGATCGGCACCTTCGCCGAGCGCATCGCCGTCGACGAGGCCGACGTCGCCCTCGCCCCGACCTCGATCAACACCGTCGAGGCCGCGTCGCTCCCCCTCGTGGCCCTCACCGCCTGGCAGGCCCTCGTCGAACGCGGCGACGTGCAGCCCGGTCAGAAGGTCCTCGTCCACGCGGGTGCCGGTGGGGTCGGTTCGATCGCAATCCAGCTCGCGAAGCACCTCGGCGCGCACGTCGCGACCACCGCCTCCTCGTCGAATGCCGACTTCGTGCGCGAGCTCGGTGCCGACGTCGTGGTCGACCACCGCACCCAGGCCTTCGAGCAGGAGCTGTCGGGCTACGACCTCGTCCTCGACAGCCTGGGCGCCGAGAACCTGGCGAAGTCGCTCCGGGTGCTCCGCCCCGGCGGCATCGCCATCGGCATCCAGGGGCCGCCCACCCCCGCCTTCGCGAAGGACGCCGGACTGAACCCGGTCGTCCGCCTCGCCATCGCGGCCCTCAGCCGTGGGGTCCGAGCCCGGGCGAGGAAGCTCGGCGTCCGGTACGAGTTCCTCTGGATGCACGCCGACGGCGTCCAGCTGCGAGAGATCGCCGCCCTCGTCGACGCGGGCGCGATCCGACCGGTCGTCGGCGCGACGCACCCGTTCGCCGAGACGGCGACCGCGCTCGACGGCCTCGGGAAGGTCCGCATCCGCGGCAAGGCGGTCGTCACCCTCCCGTGACGGCCGGCACCACGGGCGACGAACCCGCCAGCGCCCGTCAGCGCGGCAGGATCACCTCGAGCTGGCGCCGCACCCCCGCGACGATCTCGTCGTCCGGCACGGATTCGTCGACCGCCGACGACATCGCGAGCATCATCACGGCCGACACGACGTGCGCGAACGCGGCCGCGTCGGAGGGCGTCGCCGAGGTGAGGCGCGCGACGATCCCGGCCACCGCCTCCTCGGTCCTGGCCACGATCGCGAGCGCCTCGGCGTGGTGCGGCTCGGTCGCGTCGCCGAACGTCATCTCGCGCAGGTAGGTGCGGCCGTTCTCGACCTGGGCCCGGTTGCAGTGCACGATCGGCTCGAGGACGGCGACGACCGCGTCCAGGGCGGTCGAGGCGGACGAGGAGGCGCGGATCCCCTCGTCGAGGGAGCGCGCGTACGCCGCGTTCTGCGCGAGCAGCAACAGCTCGCCCTTCGTGCGGGCGTACAGGAACAACGTGCCGGCGCCGACGTCGGCCGCCTCGGCGATCTGCTGCGTCGTCACCTCGTCGACCCCGTGTCGGCTGAACAGGTCGGACGCGGCCCGCGTGATGCGCTCGAGCTTCTCCTGCTTGTTGCGCTCGCGCCGGCCGAGCGGCGGGGCTGACGACGTCATTCGGATCTCCCGGAATAGAAACTGACTGAACTCAATTATGACATGAGTCACCTATGGCGACTCGGTCTCGAGCCGCCTCATCCTCGCACCACCCCGGAAGGAACACCCATGACCGACATCACCGGCTCCGTCGTCCTCGTCACCGGAGCGAACGGGGGCATCGGCACCCGTTTCGTCGAGGCCGCCCTCGCCCGCGGCGCCGCGAAGGTCTACGCCACGGCCCGCACCCCGCGCACCTGGGACGACGAGCGCGTCGTGCCCCTCACCCTCGACGTGACCGACCCGGCCTCGATCGCCGCCGTCGTCGAGGCGGCGCCCGACGTCACCGTGCTGGTCAACAACGCCGGTGCGAGCACCCCCACGCCCGGCATCCTCAGCCACACCGACGACGAGATCCGCGCCAACGTCGAGACCAACTTCCTCGGGCCGCTGTTCCTCGCCCGGGCCTACGCGCCGCTCCTCTCGGCGCACGGCGGCGGCACGGCCATCGTCGACATCCACTCGGCGCTGTCGTGGTTCGCCGTCGCGGGCATCTACTCGGCGACGAAGGCCGCGCTGTGGTCGGCCACGAACTCGCTGCGCCTCGAGCTGCAGCCCGCGGGCGTGCAGGTCGTCGGCGTGCACGTGGGCTACGTCGACACCGCGATGGCCGCGGGCGTCACGGACCCGAAGACCGACCCGGCGACCCTGGTCGCCGACGTGCTCGACGCCCTCGAGGCCGGCGAGCACGAGGTCCTCGCCGACGAGACCTCGCGCCAGGTGAAGGCCGGCCTGTCGGCGCCGCTCGAGGCGCTCTACCCGCAGCTCGCCGCGCGCTGACCGGTGACGTCGAGGAGGCGCGGTGCCGGCCCGACCGGCACCGCGCCTCCTGCGCTCGGTCGCGTCAGCTGTAGCAGGCGCGGTTGATCGCCACGAGGAACGGCCCGTCGACGGTGCCGCCGGCCTCGACGTAGCCGCCGATGACCTCCATCGCGAGGTCACGGCGCTGCGGGACGCGCCCCTTCTCGGCGGCGGCGAGCCACCCGGGCATCTCGGTACGCGTGCGGTCGGTGCAGTAGACGGGCGAGCCGGGCTGCTGGCGCCACGACTCGGCGAGGGCCCCGGCGTCGACGGCGTCGAACCCGGTCTGCTCGACGAGCTGCATGGCCACGGCGCGGTCGGCGTCGCGGTCGGCGGCCACGGGGATGGCGACGCGGGCGGGGTCGCCGGGCTCGGTGGCCTTCGCGTCGAACGACTGCGAGATGATCGCGTTCCACGCCTTGGCGATCGGGCGTCCGAACAGCTCGGACAGCCAGACGCTCTCGGGGACGCCCTGCTCGAAGTCGTGCATCGAGCCGTCACGCATCGGGTAGTAGTTCGACGTGTCGACGACGACCGCGCCCTCGGGGGCCGAGCGGACGTGCTCGGCGATGTCGGCGTTGCGGTTCATCGGCACCGAGACGATCAGGACGTCGACGCCCCGGGCGACCTCGGCGGCGTCCACGGCGCGGGCGCCGGTGCGGAGGGCCGCCTCGTCGATCGTCTCGGGGCCGCGCGAGTTCGCGATGGCGACGTCGTGCCCGTGGCGGGCGAGGCGGCGGGCGATGGTGGAACCGATGGAGCCGGCCCCGATGATCCCGATCGTCAGGTGTGCTCGTTCTTCTTCTCGTACGTCAGACATGCCTCCAGCATGAACGTTGCCATTAGTGTGAAGGTCAAGTCGGAGGAGGACTCGTGCGCATCGGTGAGCTGTCGACGAGGACGGGCGTCCCGTCGCGGATGCTCCGCTACTACGAAGAGCAAGGCCTCATCACCCCGACCCGACTGGCGAACGGCTACCGCGACTACGACGAGCGCCTCGTCGACCGGGTGGGCAAGATCCGCGGCCTGATCGACGCGGGCATCCCCACGCGCATCGTGACGGACATCCTGCCCTGCCTCGGCCAGCCACAGACGATCGTCGTCGAGAACGCCGAACCGGGGCTCGTCGAGCTGCTCGAGACCGAGCGCGACCGGATGACCGAGAAGATCGAGTTCCTCACCCACAACCGCGACGCGCTCACGAGCTACCTGGGAGCCCTCGAGGCAGCCGGCGTCAGGCGTCCGGAGACCCGGGCCGGGTGATCCGGGCCGGGTGACCCGGGCTCTGTCGCGGGCAGGCCGGGGCCAGCTGGTCGCCGGCCGGGGTCAGCTGGTTGCAGGCCGGGTCAGCCGGCGGCGGGGCGGACCAGGATCAGGTTCGTCATGGCCTGCGTCATCACGGTCCGGTCGTGCTGGTCGATGAGTTCGATGCGGGTGCGGACCACTCCCCGGTCGGGACGGGAGGCCGAGGGGCGGGCGTCGACGACGGTGAACCGGGCGCGGAGCACGTCGCCGGGGCGGACGGGAGCCGACCAGCGCAACTCGTCGACGCCGGGCGACGCGACGCTGGCGCCCTGGTTGAGGTAGGACGCCACCATCAGGCGCATCATCATGGCGGTGGTGTGCCAGCCGCTGGCCACGAGTCCGCCGAGGGGCGTCGCCTCGGCCCGTTCGGCGTCGACGTGCATGTCGTGCGGATCGAACCGGCGGCCGAAGTCGACGATCTCGTCCGCCGTGACGCGGTACGAGCCGTGCTCCAGCGTGAGGCCGGGCACGTAGTCGTCGAGGAAGCGGTCGGCGAGCCGATGCGCGAAGGGCGAGGTGTCGTCGGCCGCGGCTGCGGTCCCGTCCGGTTCGTAGGGCACGCCTTCACCCTAGGTCGGCCGAGGAGGCGCAGTGTCGGTCGACCGGTCCGCGTACGATTCCGGCATGAGCCGCTTGGACGACATGCCGTTCGCCAGGGTCTATCCCCTGTACGTGGCCAAGGTCGAGCGCAAGGGCCACACGAAGGCCGAGGTCGACCAGGTCGTGACCTGGCTGACCGGTT
Source organism: Frigoribacterium sp. Leaf8 (assembly GCF_001421165.1). Lineage (GTDB taxonomy): Bacteria > Actinomycetota > Actinomycetes > Actinomycetales > Microbacteriaceae > Frigoribacterium. Next base: position 516,441 of record NZ_LMKB01000001.1, read on the forward strand.
ACGACCAGGGAGAGATCGACCAGCACGTCGCCGACGGCACCACGTTCCGCGACTTCTTCGCGGCCGCCGACCTCAACCCCCGGGCCTCGCTCGTGACGGGCGTCATCTGCGGCGTCCGCATCGAGGCCCTCGACGACGAGCTGACCGCGAACATCCGCCGTCTCGACAAGCTCGTGGATGAGGTCGCACGCGGCCGCCCGATGGCGAAGGTGCTGCGGGAGGGGTGAGGCGTCGCACCGCGGGGTGATCCTTCGGCTGGGACGCCGAGACCGGCCGATCACAGCCCGGCCGGGAACGCGTTGCGCCGCCCGTACACCGTCAGCGAGAACGCCACGACCCCGAACCCGATCATCACCACGGGCAGCACGAGCCCGTCCGCCACGGTCAGCAGGGCGGCGCCGACGATCCCCGCGAAGAAGATCGCCACGTTGAACGCCACCGGCAGGAAGGCGTTCGCGACGTCGGCGTTGTCGCCGCCGACGGTGGTGAGCGCGGCCTGCAGCTGGGCCGACGCGCCGCCGAACGTGACGCCCCAGAGCACCGCGGCGACGACCACCACCGGCACCGAGGCGTGCCCGACGAGCAGGATCACCCCGGCGACGACGAACAGCGCGACGCTGCCGTGCAGCAGCGCCCGCGGGTGCCGGTCGAGCAGCGCCCCGGTGACGACGATCCCGCCGATCGAGGCGATGCCGTAGATCAGCAGCGTGACGTCGACGCCGAGCCCCGACCCACCGGCCCGCAGGTACGGCGAGACGTAGGTGTAGATCGTGTTGTGGGCGAGCATCCACGCGGCGATGACGGCCAGGATCACGGCGATCCCCGGGATGCGGAACACCCGCCCGAGCGAGAGCCGTGCCCCCGCCGGTGCCGGTGCCGCGTCCGGGACGATGCTCGCCACGAGCGCGAAGACGACGACCCCGAGCAGGGTCAGCCCGCCGAACGACCACCGCCAGTCGAAGGCCGTCCCGAGCCACGAGCCCAGCGGCGTCCCGAACGCGAACCCGACGGGCGCACCCGCCGAGACGAGCGCGAGCGACAGTCCGGCACGGTCGGGCGGGCTGATCCGGCGTCCGTAGGCCGCGAGCATGCCCCAGATCACGCCCGAGAACGCACCGGCCGCGAACCGCGACACGAGGGCGAGGGCGATGACGGGAGAGAGCGCCGTCACCGTGTTCGCGACGACCAGGCCGGTGATCGCGAGCAGGAGGAGCGGCTTGCGACGCATCCCCCGGGTGAGCGTGATGGCCGGCACGGTCGCGACCACGGTGCCGAGTGCGTAGGCGCTGATGAGCAGTCCCACGGCGCCCTCGCTCGTGTCGAGGCCGTCCGCGATGACGGGCAGCAGGCCGGCCGGCATCGTCTCCATCGCGACGAGGATGAACCCCATCGTCGCCAGGACGACGAGCGAGAACACCGGCAGCCGTTCGGCGGGCCCTGCGGCGAGGGAGGCGCGGTGAGCGCGGGTGGGGACGGGCGCTGTCGACATGGTGAGGTCCTTTCGGGCGCGGGGAGGCGCCTCCTGGGGGTGAGCCCAGTGGTGCGGGAGGAAGAAGGAGGCGCGGGTCAGGCGACCGGGTCGGCGGACCGGGCGCGTTCGACGACGTCCTCGGTCGCCGCCCACGTGGCGAGGAGGCGCAGCCCTTCGTCGGACGCGGAGCCCGGGACGGCCGTGTAGACGGTGAGCGAGTGCCCGGGGGTGTCCTGGAGTTCCATCACCTGGAAGTCCAGCTCGAGCAGGCCCACGACCGGGTGCCGGAACTCCTTGGCGCCGGTGTAGTGGCGGCGGACGTCGTGGGCGGCCCAGCGGGCGCGGAACTCGTCGCTGCGGATGGACAGTTCGCCGACGAGGGCGGTGATGCCGGGGTCGTGGGGGTTGCGGCCAGCGTCGCGTCGGAGGATGGCGACGTTGACGGCGGCCGCGCGCTCCCAGTCGGGGTAGAAGTCGTGGGCGCCGGGGTCGAGGAAGATGTAGCGCGAGTGGTTGGCGGGGCGCAGGGTGCTGCGGTACATGTCGGAGTACAGGGCGAAGCCGAGGGCGTTGGCCGCGACGAGGTCCATGCGGGTGTTGGTGACCATGGCGACGGCGCCGGTCATGGCGTCGAGCATGTGTTGCACCGGGGACTGGGCGATCTTCTGTCCGCTGGTGACCGGGGGCTTGCGGCGGGAGGGGACGGAGGCGCGGGCGAGGTCGTAGAGGTGGTCGGTCTCGGCCTGGTCCAGGCCGAGGGCGTGGGCGATGGCGTCGAGGACGCTGTCGGAGACGCCTCCGAGGTTGCCGCGTTCGAGACGGGTGTAGTAGTCGACGCTGACGCCGGCGAGGCGGGCGACCTCGTCGCGGCGGAGTCCGGGGACGCGTCGCTGGCCGCCGGCGCTGACGACGCCGGCCTGTTCGGGCGAGAGGCGTGCGCGGCGGGTGGCGAGGAAGTCGCGGACCTCGGCTCGGTTGTCCATGGCTTCGACCCTACGGTCGGCGGTTCGGAGCAACCAGGCCCTGTCGGGGCCAGGTTCGGCGGGGCCTGGGGGGGTCGCGAAGTCGCCGTGGTCGTGACGCTCGCTCAGTACCTCGATAGGGTCGTGACACCAGCACCACTCGACGACGGGGACCGAGATGACTGACGGACACGACCACGACGGGCAGCAGGGGCAGCAGTACGGCGGGCCGCAGGACGGGGGCCAGCAGTACGGCGGCGTGCCGCAGGCGCCCGGGGCCGGGCCTGAGGGAGGGGCGGCCCAGCGTCCGTCGCGGGGGTTCGAGATCGCCGGTTTCGTGCTGTCGTTCTTCGGCTTCTTGGCGATCGCCGGCCTCATCATCAGCACGATCTCGTTCCGCCGCCTCGGCCGAGCCGGTCAGCCCCGAGGCCTCTCGCTGGCCGGCATCATCATCTCGATCGTGGTGCTGCTGCTCACCCTCGCGTTCATCGTCGCGGCCATCGTCGGGGCCACGACCCTCCTCGAGACCTGCGGGGACCTCGGCCCGGGCACCCACGTCGTCGACGGAGTCACCTACACCTGCAGCTGAGTTGCGCCGGCGGACCTGCGAGGACGCGGTGCGGCTCGCCCTGACGGCCTCCGCTGCCCGCCCGGCAGGAGGCTTGCGTCGGCGCGCTTACTGCTTTTCGAGACGGACGGTCGTCGTGGTGCCCATCAAGCTGGCTTTGTAGCTGAGCTCGCCGCCGTCGACGGTGAACTCCTTCGTGTCGTCGGTCGAGGCGAGCATGGCCGAGTCAGTCGCGGCAGCGTCTCGGGCCGAGGACCACGTGTAAGGCGACGCGTCGTCGGTGGGAGGCGTAAAGGTGCCGACCCAGTAGATCGACTCGGTGTCGCCACCGTCGCTGACCCAGTTGATCGAGATGGTGTCGCCTGTGATGGTCGCCGCTTGGTACGCGTCTTCGCTGCCCGAGTTGGTCTGCTTCCACGACCCGGTCAGGTCCGGCACCGGAGCCGCTTCGGGTGTGGCCTCGGCGGAGGCGGCGCTCGTCGCAGACGAGCCGCTCGCTTGCCCTGTCTCGCCTGCGTCCAAGGGTGCGGGGCTGCTGCAGCCGGCGAGCGCCAGAGCGGAGACGAGAGTGAGCGGTGCGAGTGCGGCGATGAGCTTCTGCATGATGACGCCATGCTCCCAGACTTCCTGACGATGCCTCACCGCCCGTCAGCCCACCGACTCGGTGTCAGAGGGGGGCGAGCAGAGCGGTGCAAGCGCCGATGCAGCTGTGGTCGTCCATGTCGGGGCGTGCTGAGCGCACCCGCCGGCGCACGAGCGGCAGACGGCGAGGCCGGCCTCGATGACGGCGCGGGTGACGGCCGCGGTGGCCGGGCTGGTGCGCTAGGGGACAGAGAAAGTGGGAGCAGTTCAGGTCTGCTCGCACGCAGTCGGACATCACTGTTGGAATCACCTTTCGCGACTTCTTCGGGCTGTAGATCTCAACCCCTAGGCGTCACTCTTAACCGGTGTCATCTACGGCGTCCACATCGAGAACGTCAACTGCTAGCTGACCGCCACCATCCGCCGCCTCGACAAGCTCGCAGCCGGGATCGCAGGAAAATCACTGACAGCCTCGCTGTTGCGGGCGGAGCAGCAGTGGACCACATCAAGGCCCCTCACCGCTCACGCTCACGCTCACGTCTGCTCAGAGTCCACCTCGACTCATAATCTCGATTATCTCAACGCGCTAACTTGAACGCTCCTCACGAGCGTCACCGCGTACACATGTTCCTCAAACCCGGCTGGCGTGGTCGTTCAACTGAATGAGGTGAAACCGAGGACCGCGGCACGGCCCCTGCGTGTGAGCCGTACCACCCACCGTCGGTCAAAGGTTCTTGTGAAACCAGTCGCTCGTTGCCCTACGCAGCCCGCGCCATGCAGCAACGCTAGTCAGCTCAACGACGAGCAGCTTGTCGTTTTCGTCCAAGAACGCGCCCGCAGCATCACGAATCTCCTTCGCGCCCTTATCGCTTACGATCAGCCACGCGCTCTGCAGCGATTGCGAGTACCAGGGTCGGTGGGGTCGTAGACCGCTCCCCGAGGTTCAGGGCTACGCCCTTTTTCGTCAGCTCGTCCGCGATGTCGGTGGCGTCGCGCAGTGAGGGGGCGAACCGGTCGAGCTTGGTGACGACGAGCACGTCGCCTGCGCGGCAGGCTGCCAGTGCCTCCCGGAGTCCCGGCCGGGCTCGAGTCGTGCCCGACAACCCGTGGTCAACATGCACGTGTTGATCGTCAACACCCAGTGCTGCAAGACCGTCACGCTGTGCTGCGAGATCTTGTCCCGAAGTCGAGACGCGGGCGGATCCGACGAGCATCCGACGAATGAAGCGTTTAAACCCCCATGACCAGGCAATTTTGCGAGACAGGCATACACGAATCCGTAGGCCAGACGCTCCTTGGCCTCAGGCGACCAAGAGCATCTCGAGAACGTGTCCCGATGAACTTCCGCCTATCGGACGCCACTCTGATTACCGTCCAAAAACCCAAACTGGTTCAAAATGTCGCTTCAGACCACTCGGAGGTGGCGGCACGGCGATCTGGGCGCCGAGAACTCGCAAGAGTCAACTGGACCTGTAGCAGTCCCTCGTGTGTTGCCCGTATCTATGTCACCGGCATGATGGGATCACAAATGGCGCACCGTGGGCTCAGGAATCCTGCGCGGCAATAGCCGAGGTCGTGCCACGGCCCGGGAGGGAAGCTTCAAGTGTTCGGGTCTCGTCGAATGAGAAAGCGCGCCGTGGAGGCGGTCGGAGCAGACGTGCGGGCCCTACGCGCGTCAGTCGATGCTTTTGCCCGTGACCAAGAGATTGACGCCGGTGTCGCGACGAGTCGACGTTGGGCGTTCGTATGGGTCGGAGGTATCCTCGCGTGCTTGTTCACGGCCGCGAGCATCGGGCTCGTTGTGGTGGCTCTACCCGCCTCGCCTACCGCCCCTGATCCTGGCCGAATCGGTGTAGTGATGCCCCAGTATCCGGACGGGACCGTGCAGGTGCATGCGTCGTTCAGCGGCGTGCTGGACTCGAAGGCGCACTTCAAACTGATCGTGAGCGTGTTGCCGTCCTCGGAGGCGGAGGCGGAGGCCAGCCAGACATCGGTCGGCGTCTTCTTCTGTGGCGCGATCCGCGAGGGTCTTGTACTCGAGCAAGTCAACACGAGCGAGACTCCGACAACAGCGCCAGTAGAGCCGGATGTACTCGAGTTCGATACCCGACTCGGGTACCGAACCGAGTGCGACTTCGTGAGGGTTTCTAGCGACACCTGGCAAGTTGCGCTGTACGGCACATCGGACCTCGCGTTGGCCACTACGGCTGGTGAAAGAGTTGTCTACGCTTTGCCTGGCGTGACGACATCGACTATAGAAGAAAACGTCAATGGCGAGCTGATGCGCCCCGTCCTGCACGACACGACGCTCCAAGTCGAAATGACTGAAGTTTCGTCCGACCTCACCGTCACCGCGTCCGCTCCGCAGATCCCGGCGGCGGGGGTCCTCGCCTGGTCGTTTGCGGACATTCGGGGGGTCAACGCACCGAGTGAGTATCGCGTCTCAGGCACCTTGGCCGATCGTGAGAACAGCTCGCAGGCGTTCCTGTTCATGGCTGGCGCGCTAATCGGACTTGCGGGGGCCGCGCTCCTCTGGGCAATCGAGGGGATCGTCGAGGTTGTTATCGCTCGACGGCGGACTCGTGCTGCAGCAGCGAGGGCGTAGCTTGTGTAGTTCTCCGCCATGCCTGTCGCTACCGCGTCGGTGAGGCGTTTTTTCTTCGCGACGACAGTGTTATCACTCAGAAGGTTCGTTATTCCAGCATAAACAGTATGCAAAAAAACACCTATGACCAGGGGTGTTTCTTGCTCGAACCTTGGCACGCTTCAGTGGATGCGATTCTGCCGTTTCTGTCCCCTGACCTCTGTTTAGAGATCGTAAGTCCAGTTAGGCGTCTGGGTATCGGTACGTGGTTTTACACACGCGCTACCTCTGTGAGATGTACCGAAGCCCAACATTTTGACTCAGAACCGCTCGGGGCGCCAACCTCCGAGATACTTGTCTGCGAGGTCCAGGACGTCGTCGTTGCCGAGCTCCTTCCGGACGCTGACCAAGGCCTCCTTCACCGCGTTTTCAGAGCCGAACAGCCCCACTACGACGTCCCAGACGAGACGGTCTTCCGTCTTGACCTTTCGTGAGCTCATCGACTGCGACCGGGCCGTCGATTTCGCCGATCGTAGAACTGACCGGATTAGGACCGGGTCCATTGCGGCGCTGAGAGGCGCCTCGTCGGTTGAGTCCCGCACGGCGTCGTAGATGCGCCACGCATCCCATTCGCGTTCGGGTTCTGCTGGCGGCGTTCCCTGAAGCCGGCTTACGAACTCGTCCTGTAGGTGCTGGGCGAACGCCTCGCTGACGAGCTTGAGGCCGGAGCCTTCGCGGTGGCCCATGATGTGGATGAAGTCGAGCTGAGAGGAGTATGTTTCGATACCTGTCAGAATCTCGGCGACCAAGGCTTCCCGATCGGCTTCGTTGTCAACCTTGCGAAGAAGGCGAAGGACTACCCGTCCTACCGTTAGCTCCGGGCGGCTGAGGTCGAATATGCCTGCGGTTTTCTTCTCGGGGATTCTGTCAATGAGATTCAAAAGCGTCCTCGACGCGGGAACAATCATCTCCGTCGTGAACTTTGTCTGGCGGCCAAACTCCAGCACTCGAATCGCGAAGGGGCCTACACGCGGTTCCGAAAGATCTTGCTCCTGCACTGTCGCAGAACGCTAGGTCCCCCGTGCCGAACGACCCCTACGCTATGCTGCTGCCGCGCGGCGTCCCCTCCATGGCACGCCGGCCACTGCGCCTGTTGCTGGCGGTTCAGCGAAGTCCTCGTCGATGATTTGCTCGAACCGCATAGTCGAGGGGTCGTCACCGGTTTCGAGCTTGGCAACGTGCTCATCAGGGGTTTGGAGCGACAGCGCGTGAGGCTTACGCGCCTGGTCGCCATGTGGGCAACCTGCGGTTGCCCACAACGTCTCACCGCGTTCCTGTTACCGCTGTTCTCCGTCGGCAAAGAAAAGAGCCCCGGAATCCCCGTAAGTACAGGGGTTCTCAGGGCTCTTTCCGTGGCGGCTAGTTAGCGACACCCGTCGATCGCTGTAGGAACGGGATTTATGCCCACGCATGAGCAGCTGTCGGCACAGGCAAGCGTGTCGCTTTGGCACACCTTGGACACCGAGCACATCGACTTCAGGCGCTGCCGCAGCGGCTTGCACCGTGGGAGCCAGCAACCAACGCCCGGGTCAAATCACTCCGGACTCCCGCTACCGTCCGGCACGGATTAACGTCGCGAGTACCGCCTCAGCACCCGAGGGACCCGACGGCGCGTACTGTTTCGAGAGCCATCGCAGCATGGCGCCGCCCGCGGCTCCAGCCGCACCGGCAAGAAGCGCCGTAGCCATCTCTGTCTGCGTCGCCGTGGCGGCTGCGGTACCAACGCCAACGAGTCCGTCGATTATGAAGTCTCCTCCGGCGGGCCGGAAGGACGAGCGCATCCGAGACCGGTCAAGTGATCGCTCCACATTGTGAACCTTTGCAAGCAGGGTCTCCTGCACTCGATCGTGGAGGGTAGCCGGATCATCGCCTGCCGACTCACGCTGCAGGCGCTGTAGTTGCAGCCGCCACTCCTCGAAGTCTTCCGATGACGCGCGCATAGCCACCGCCTCGGAAATGGGGAGGTCGGAAGTGGGGACAGCGACTCGACTGACCTCGCGAAGCATGGCCGCGGGATGCAGCCTGAACGCCTCGTTGTACTTGGCTCGCAACAGGCCAAGCGACGCGTCATTCACGGGCACGTACTGGGCACCTCCCGCGTTCGCGAGGGCGATGGTTTTCGCCAGGTAGTACAAGGGAGGGGCAAACTGCATGGGTGCGTCTGCTCGGACGACGGGGCGATCCGTCGTGATCTGCATTCCGCGGATGTTGTCCCAGATATGCAGCTCACTTTGGTTGGCGACGTCGAGGAATGCCTGGAGATTGGCATTTCTGGTGTCCAGTCGAACCGCAGTTGCTAGTTGCTGAGCGGTCTCACGAATGGTTGGCCACTGACTTCGTAAAACGACGATGCCTGCGCGGATGGGGCTCTCGAGTGAGTACACGTTGGCGACGATGGATGCAAAGCGTTCTGCAGCGCTTCCTTCGTCGGTACGGAGTCGCTCATAGGTGTCTTGGTCACGCCACATCCCCGGTCCGGTCTCCACAATGTCCGACTGGCCGTCGCGGCGGCGGTAACGGGTTCGCCACAGGGGAGGCAGGCCACGGCCGTCCGAGAAAAAGTCCGCGAGCGGGTCTATGACCAGGAGGCGCGGGTAGTACAACAGTGCATCGCTGAGATCACGTCGGAGCATCTGTTCACTCCAGAACGGACCTATCCACCCTCCAATAAGCGACGGACGCGGAACCCCATCCACTGGCGTTCCGTCCAGGTCGGGCTGGGCGTTCCAAAATTCCGTAAGGACGTCGCCCACGTCGTCAAGCTCAGCAATGGTCAACTTGGCGAGGGAACCGTCTCGAATGCGGTCGCCGAGAGCATTCTCAAGAGCATCAAGTACTGTCACAGGCTGCATGCGCAGGCATCCTTCTTCGTTCGGCGATGGTGAGCCGGGCCTTTGCAGGGGTACGAATGGTCCGCGTCGCTCCTCATCCCGGAGCGCCGTTCGAGTCGCCTCCGGCGACATAAGGGGGCCCTGGCACCGATCTAATCGTCGACGTCCGCGGACAAGGCCGACGATAGCTCTTGAGAGACGACCCCGCCCCACTCGTAGGCGCAAAGGCGATGGAAATCAATGATTCCTAAGCTTTGGGGCCGCATTACGAAAGCAAGGACCCTGCCGGCAGCAGGGTCCTTGCTTCACATGCGCCTTTCGCGCATTTACCCCTAAGCGGTTGCTCCGTGCGCCCCGATGATCATCAGACATACGGAAATGGCGAGTGAGGTCGTGACAAATGCTGCGACAGCAATGATGGTGGTCACGCGTCGCGGTGCTTTGTCGCCCCCTGTCATGTTCGCTCTCGCGTACAGCAACGCCAAGGCGGCTCCGAAGCCAATGCCCGTTCCCAGGCTCCAAGCCAAGCTTGGCACTTCAGCCCCAATGGATTGCCGCACGTAGAGCCCAAGGTTCAGCAGCCCAAAGAATCCGAAGAGGATGGTGGCGACAAGTAGCCCTCTTCGGAGCTGCGCCGCTGGCATTCGTTCTGACATTCGCAAACCTTCCCTTGCTCTTGGCTTTGCTCAGCAGTAGAGAGACGTAATGCCAAGGGCCAAGCCCGTGACGAGGCCGGCTCCCGCTGCCACAGCCGCCCCAGGTCCTGTGAAGGCCGCCAGTCCTGCGACAGACCACACGACGGTATTCGCGGTGCCAACGGCGAGAAGGGTGGCCGAGCAGCTGTTGGGGGCCTGACCCGTCAAGTCTGCCAGGTTGATTGGATCACCTGCCGCGAAGGCATACCTGTTCGCGCTCTCCGGTTCGAGGGGAGCGTCGAGGGTGTCCTGCTGAGTCCACGTGCCAGCAGTCGCGTCGTACCAACGAAGCCCGAATTTGACGAGGCCGGTTGCTCGGTCCTGGATGCCGGACTTGAAGGAGTAGGGATTTTGACCGGCTCCGCTTCCGGTGCCGCCGGCGGTCAGGGCACGGGCGCCGTAGGGGTCGTAGGCGTAGGAGAAGGAGTTGGTGGAGAAGTCCGTCAGTAGGCCGACAGGGTTGCCCAGGCCGTCCCAGACGTACAGAGCGGAGATGTCCGACGAGGTCGTCAGCATCAGGGCTTGTCCGGTGATGGGGTCCGAGTAGACGTGGGCGCCGGAGCTGCCGCCGGTGTACTTGACGATCGTGGGATTGCCGTTCTCGTCGGTCTTGCCGTAGGTGGCGTTGTAGCTGACCGCTGAAGGGACTGATTGGGACAGGATCGCCTTCTGGTCAACGCCTGCGTAGGTGTAAGTGCTGGTGACGCTGCCCTTGACAGCCTTGGTCATCTGCTGCGCCGCGTTGTACGTAAACGACGTCGTTGGGTTCGCCGTAAGATTCCCGGTCCCGTCGTAGGCGTACCCGGCAGAGGTGATCTGGTTCGCGGCGTTGTAGGTGAGGGTCTGCGACGACGGGGTGGCGCCGGTGACGATGGCGGTGAGGCGGTTGCCTCGGGCGTCGTAGGTGTAGGCGTACGTGTTGGCGCCCGTTCCGCCAGCCTGGGCGACCTGGGTCACGCGGCCCTGGGTGTCGTAGCTGTACGTGGTGACTTGGCCCGTGAGGTTGTCCCGGGACCACTGGATTTTCTGGCGGTCATTGACGGTGGCAGTGCCGCAGGTGGGGGCAGGGCTGGTGGTGTTGTAGCAGTAGGTGGTGTCGTAGACGGCGGTGTTGTTAGTGTCGCCCGATCCAGTCCATGCCTTGAGGTTGCTGACTCGGCCTGACGTGTCGTAGGCCGTAAGCTCCTTGCCGGCCCAGACGGTGTGCGCGGCGTTGGACTGCAGCCAGGTGCCCGTGCGGCGCCCGTTGGCATCGGTCTCGTAGACGATCTGACCGGTCTTGCCGCCCTTGGGGTAGGTCGTCGTAGTGAGGACGTTTGAGGCGTCGTAGGCGTTGGTGTAGGTGCCGAAAGAGTCAGTCTGGGTGCGCTGATTACCAGCCTTGTCGTAGGTGTAGCTAACAGTGCCGCCACCGGCAGTGTTGATCGTGGACAGCTGACGTCCGAGCTGATCGTAGGTGTTAGTGATCGTGCCGGTGTCGCTGACGCTCTTGGTGACCCGGCCGGCCTTGTCGTAGGTGTCGACCTGCGAAGGGCCACCGGTGATCTCAGTGCGGAGAAGGCGGTCGAGCTTGTCGTAGGTGTAGCGGGTGGTGTTCCCGCGGCCGTCGGTCTCGGAGGCCATTCGCCCGAAGGAGTCGTAGGTGTAAGCCTTCGCGCCAAGGCTGGTTCCAGTGACGGGGGTCATGCCGGTCAACTGGTGGTTGCTGTTGTAGCTGTAGACGGTCTTGTTGGCGCCGTTCCCGGGGGCAGTAGCGGTAGCCACGGTGCCGTCAGTGTTGTACGTCAGGTCAGCCTGGGCGCCGGAAGCTTCGGCGTTACTCAGCTGGTTTCCGGCACCGTTGTACGTCTGCAAGCTCTGGTTGCCAGCATCATCGGTGGTCGATGAGGGCAGGTAGGCCGTGGCATCGGTCGAGCCGTAGGTAGTGCTCGCCGATGCGCCTCCCGGGGAGGCGACCTTCGTGAGGGATTCGCCCGTGTTGGCGCCGTAGGTGCCGGTGGTCGTGCCGGAGGTGGCGGCACCGGCCTGGCCGACGGTCGAGGACTCTGTGTCGGCGTTACCGGTGTAGGTCGCTGAACGCTCACGCCCGGCAGGGTCGACAGCCTTCGTCACGACCTCCTGGGCCGGGTTGATCGTGTACGTCGTCCGGGGCACGGCGGTCACAGCTGCGGCCGCATCCGTGTTCGGACCCGCGACGAGGGTCTCAGTGGAGGAGGTATACGCCAGGCGGGTCGTCGAGGTGCCGGGCGAGCCTGCGGTGGTGTTCTGCTGATCGACACGGGTCACCGCATGAGCTGCGTCGTAGGAGAACGTCGTCACCGCACCCGTGGTCGAGGTGATCGAGGTGAGGTCCGTCCCGGAGTAAGCGAACGACGTCGTGTTGCCCTCAGCGTCGATGATCGAGGTCAGGTTCGACGACGAGTCCTTCTGGTACTTCACGCTCCTCGCGTTCGAGGCATCCCCGGTCTGGGTGGCGGTGAACTGCAGGGTGCTGGGGTTGTAGACCAACGCAGCGGTGCGCGTCCCGATCACGCCCGCGGTCGACACGAGCGACTCGGGCTGACCGGCGCTCGTGTAGGTGATCTTGGTGGCGTTCCCGTTGCGGTCGGCCACGCTCAAGGCCTTGCCGTCGGCGTCGAAGGTGACGACCTGACGGGAGGTGCGGTCCGTCAGGGCGCCGACGGTGTCACCTGGAACTTCGTTCCCGCTTCGGCAACGGCGTACACGTCACCTGCCGGGTTCAAGCAGGACCTCGTCAAGACGGCCACGGGGTACACCCCTTTACCCTGAGCATGCCGGGTACGGTTGCCGAAATGAATGGGGACACGTGACCTGGCCACCCGCTACTGAAGCAGACTTGCTTTCCGCCCTAGCCGCCGGCGACATAGCCGAATCGAATAACCTCGACGTGAAGACCCTCATCGGAGACTCGGACAGGTCGCGGAGAGATACCGCCAAGGATCTTGCTTCTTTCGCCGTAGATGGAGGCGCTCTCCTGATTGGCGTCCGAGAACACAAGGACACCCGCACCTTTGAGTGTTCACCCGTGGACCTGCACGATTCCCTCGAGCGAATTGAGCAGATCGCAGCAAACAGAATCGACCCACCTCTCGTTGTGCACCCCCGCGAGATCACGTCAGCTATTTCAGGCCTCGGCTATATCTGGGTCGACATACCAGCTAGCCCCGATGCCCCCCACATGGTTGACGGTCGGTATTACGGGCGAGGAGAGCGGACGAACCGATCTCTTCCTGACGCTGAGGTACTCCGCCTGCACCGCTTAAACGCCGGCTTCCAAATTTCTACGGCCGGGGCGCTTGATGCCCTGCAGTTGAAGGACCCCTACCTTCAGCCCGGCCGAACCGGAGCGGAAGGTCACCTTTCCCCGCCAGCCTTCGGTCATCTCTACTTAGTCGCCACCCCGAGACGCGCAAGCCCCCGACTGGCACAGGACCTGATCTGGGACCGCTACGAGGAGCTGTTCCCCCTTATCGGTCAAGCCGAGAAGTCGGTTCCCTCGGCGCTAAGAAATTATGGTCCGCACCTCCAGGGTTTCTCGCCTGAGGTTCGATCGTCATCCGTCGTTCTGACAAACTTGCTGCAAGATCCTTTGGAGTCCGAGGGCACCGAAAAATTCGGCATGGAGATTCATATTGGTATCGATGCGTCAGTAAGCATGATCATCACGCGCGTGAGCACGCCCGGCAACGAACGTGGTCCTGCCCGCCTTCTGGATGGTGTCGTCCTTGCAAACTCCTGGAGGTTCTTGGCTTGGGTAAGGGCTCTTTCTGACATGACGGGGTACCTCGGCACTTGGGACGTCGGCCTTCGAGGCTCCATGCTTAGGGGTCGCACGTCCCTGACCTTTGCTGGCTACACCAATGGCGCGTCGAGTAGGGCCTACGACGAGGACTCTTACGAGCAGTCCACCACCGCGGCGCCTCGCGATCTCGCGCAGCCAGCACTTTCCGTCCGACAATTGAGTGAGCCCCTGCTGCGCGGACTGAACTCCTGGGGATACTGGCTCGCACTATTGCCGGAACTCGGTGGGACGCGGAGCCCTCACCTATGAGACATCTCGAGACTGATTCGTAGGGCTGCGGGACTAGCCCGTCAAGCGCGCTTGCTCTGCCATGGCTCAGGCATCAATGCCACTCCTCCACTCGAACCGTTCCATCGGAGGTAGTCCACGCCCGCCAGAACTGCGCTGCCGTACTGAAAGGCACCGCAAGCCGTCCTAGGTGTTCGGAATCGGCCCCTCGAATGGCATCGTTCCCCCTAGCTAGGCGCACAGGCACTTCCACAGGCATCGCTTGGTTCGGAAGAACGGGCAGGGAGCGTTGCACTGGCGACCAGCTCGATTCTTCCGTCTCCGACTGATCTCGAAGGAAGTCGACCCATTGACTGTGCGAACTTGGCGTGGGCTTGTCGACCCGCTCCGAATAGGCCTGTAACGATGAGGATGCGAGCCAGGCATTGAACGTGGCGAAGCTTGTGACAGTGGGACTTAGTTCCTTCGCGACTATGTGAGCAACGGAACGTGACGGAAGCCCGGCCTGGAGAAGCATCATCGCGGCTCGGTCAAGCGATCCGGTTTGGACCGCGAGAGCCACCCAATTGACACTCTTCTCTGGCAGAAGGCGCTCCTCAGGAGCAAGGCGGCTACGCACTGATTCGAGGCCCCAGGACAAATTGAAACCGACCGAGTCCTCGATGAAGTCGTAGGCAGCATAGGTCGCCGTCGGATCGGAGAAGTTCAGCGAGCCCCCTGAGAGCCAGTGGGCGAGGACTGCTTCCCACTCTGTTGGGTGCTTAGACGCCGGCGTAAAGGGCGGAATCTCAAAGAGCAGAGCCACAAGCGCCGTGATTGCCGCGACGGCTGCTTCATTGTCATTCGTTTCGATGGCCGTCGTGGCCTCCTCATACAACGCGCCTAAAGCCGCCTCCCTCTCTGCAAGCAGACGCTCCGTTTGCAGGCCAATTCCAGCTAGGAACATGCCTCGACGTTGAGCTGCGGTCGTCTCACGCCAAACCACACCGGCACGCGCCTTGAGCACTTCGGGGTAGAGCAGCTGCTCAGCCCTTGGCAGCCGCGAAAGTGATCGGGACCAAAGTGAGTCTTTTAGGGCTTTCTCAAGTGCAACCGTCACGTCGTCGTCGTCGCTTGCCCCTCCGAGCAGGCTCAGCAGACTGACGTCAATCAGGGCAATTAGAGCAGCCAATTCGCCAGCGTCATCATCGCCCGTTCCGGATGAGATCTCTTGCTGATTGAGAACAAACTCGACAACGCTGGCGGCGTCTTCTTCGGGGACAGCCCTCTGAATGCGGCTTACGACTTGTCGAACGACCTCGACGATGCCGCTCCGGAGAGTGTGCTCGGAAGCTGCCGTCTGCAGCATGTCCCAGGCATCGAGCTTCGTTCGCCGCTTGCGGCCGTCGTGCTCGAGGACGGGAAAGAGGACCAGCCCCTCGACGTCAGCGAAGGCCCGGCCGGCACGACCTATCACGTTGAGAAAGTCGGCCGTAGGCATTGGACCACCGTCCAACCCAAAAATGCCGTGAAAGACCACTGTCGTCGCGGAAAGATTGATGCCCTGCGCCAAGGTTGGGGAAGCGATCACCAAGCGGAGTGCATTCTCACGGATGAGCCGCTCGACGTGGTGCCGATACTGGGTGGGCAGACTCCCGTGGTGGAGGCCAACGCCGAGCCGAAGACATTGAGTCACGACGTCTTCCGGTCCAAAAAGTTCCTCTGCTACACGAACAGCCTCGTCGACGGCAGGCTGATTGTTTACCGGAACGGGATCAAGAAGTCTTTGCCGGTGGAGACTAGGGATGCGCTTGGCCAGCGCAAGCACGGACGCTTTCCTGGGTGAGTAGATAAGGACTGTGTGATCGCGGCCGATGAGCGCCGCTGCGGTGGCGAGGGTCATCTCCGGCTGGTCGTTGGGGTACAGCGACTTTCGGCGCCCAACTGGCGTACCTTGCGGAAACAGTTGCGGAATGAATGGTTTTTCCCCACCCACGGTAAGTTCCATGCGACCCGAACCGGCTCTAGTCAACTCGACCAGGCCGAAACGCCGACGTGTAGGTGTCCAATCTGTGCGGATGAGCCCAGATTCGCCCTCACCAGTGAACCAATCGGCAAAGTCAGCGAGGGCGTCTCCCTCCGGAAGGACTGCAGAGAGGCACAGGATGCGTCGCCCAGCGGCATCAGAGCGATTTAGGAGCCGCTGAATCTGAGCTTCGTAACGCACTTCCCGCTGGCCAGGCCCAATCATGTGCCCCTCGTCGAAGACGATCAGCCCAACGTTGCCCAGTAACTCCTCGTCTTTCCGGAGAGCGAAGTCGAACTTTTCAGGGGTCGCTACGACTAGGTCGCTACTGGCAAGACCTCGCCCATCATTCGGAGTCACGCCCATAGGCCCGTACAGGGCGGAGACAGAGTAGCCGAGGGGGACGAAGAGCTTTCGCAGGTTGTGCTCGGTTTGAGAGGACAACGCCTTGAGTGGGGTAACGAAAATGATGCGCTGGTCACGAGCAAGGACTCGAAGTATGGCGAGTTCGGCGATGCGCGTCTTGCCCGCGCTGGTGGGCATGGAGAGAACGAGATCGGCGTCGGACTCAAGAACGGCGGCTGCTCCAGGCAACTGAGAAGGCCACAACTCAACTTCAGCCCGGGCGCGTGCTCTTAACCGAGTAATGAAAGCATCTCTGAGGTGGTGCCACTTTCCGCTGCTAACTTTGGCGGCGTCGGAATGAGGGGGCACTCGAGGGACCCTCGCGTGCAGACTCGCGTTCCACAGCCCCTCCAGGAGGTGGCTCGCAAGCCGATGCGTCCACCATTGCAAGACAAACCCGTGGTCTGCGGCAAGGGTGGCGCTCCTCGCAAGAGACGCCCTAGCTTCATCGAACAGGCCCCGAGCCCCATGGTCGAGTCCGGTCAACATCAGGCTCATAGCCTGCATGAACGTCAGATCTAGGGCATGAAATCGCGGGTCGATAATCGTTTCGTCATACATTCCTGGTGTTTCACTCTGACTCAGCTTTGGTTCGTCACTCCTGGAAGGAGAATCCAGAAGGGAGATAAGCCGCGGAATTCTCTCCCCAATGTGCTTGCTTAGAGCATCCAGGTCCCGGAGCATCAGCCGGCTCAGAGCGTATGCCGTTGCGTCATTTTCAGCATGAATCGGATTTCGATCGACGAGAGAATAGGCGCGTGCGGAGTAGCCCGCCAAGTGATAGCACATGGCGGCTATGGCTATGTTCATGTCGCGATCAGGGGCCTCGGGGTCACCGTCTCTTAACACAGCCTCCATGGCTTCAGCTGCTCGTTCAAACGCAAGTTCCACAGGCCTGGAGAGGTCGTTATCCTCATCCGCTTCCGACAGCAAGGCTAGTGCGTTCGATGCGAGACCAAACGCGTAACTCATGAGGTCGTAACTGAGTCGCTTCGCGAATTTCGGCCCGTTTCTCGGAACCAAGCCGCGTCTCCAGACCAAGGCGCGCGACTGACCCCGCGCCAATAGATTGCCGTTGCTTCCCGGCTCAACTGTTGCCATGACCTCGAGAGCGAGGTCCTCAGCGCCCGGCATCGGCGATCACTCCCTCATAGACGCTAGCTACGAAGTTGGCGTGGTTTGGTATGTGGACCAGAACTGAATGCTGGCCGGTTTTCGAAGAGGCGGTGTCCATGTCGGACCTCAGGCCTTTTTGCAGGTCCACGCCGGACAGAATGAAGAGAAGGTGCTCAATCCTTGAGAGTTTCACTGTGACGTCGGCGCGCATAGCGGCAGCCAGGAGACTTTCATGGTCTTCCTCCCACAGTCGCGTCTGAATGAAGCCCTTCGTGCTTGGGTTGGGCAACCCGTTATCCTTATCGAGCGCCTCGCGAGCTGCAGCGATGACGCTAGCCCCCGGCCTTACACCGCTTTTTGCCTCTCCTTTGAGATAGCGCGGCCGTGCCCGCCGGCCGGATGTCAAGCGCACGCCGATGAGGTCGTCACCGCGCATGGCCAGGCTTGCTCGATCTTTCCATCGGAGCCGAAAGATGACCTCGAAGCTAGTCGTACTGCGGATGAACTCCGCACCAAGAATCTCGCCAAGGTCACCAGAGCGGGTCCGCTTCGCACGCGCCCCGGGCAATGCTCCGTCGACGGCTGCGGCGAATGTCCGCTCTAGGCGGCTCATCGATTCATAGGCGGGTGCGAAGTAGCTGCGAATTGTCAGGGGGATCGAACTGCGGAGAAACTCTCGCATATCACCCTCCGCGAGTCGCACGACGGTGATGCGTTTGCCGGGAGAGTGGTCCTCCGTCACTCCAGCCGGAAAAAGCCTCCCAGCGCCCCCCACGGTGGTTGCTTGTTCCGTATTCATAGTGCTCCCCCTGAGCTTGCCAAGCGGCCGTCGAAATCACGCTCAAGCAGTTTTGCGGCGCATCGGCCAAAGGCTCAGGTCGTGCGCCGCGCGGTCGGCAAAGCGGACAATCCGCTTAGAAACCGTTCCTATAAATCTATAGCTCAGGCCGCATCCGAACCACATCTAGGAACCTGCCACGATCGGATGGCATCCCTCCAAGCCTCCGGGAAGGCTGGGGTCGCAACGCCTGCGTGTCGAATTGCGAGACCCTGCCCGTGAGGCCTCTGCTCATGGCCACCATAACAAGTAGCTTGCCGCATCACTTCGGGCCCGAACGCCTCAGACGGCGGCTGAATCTCTACGTTGACGTGCAGTCCATGGCAGATGGCCTAACGCTCAGGCACCTCCCGCCGACAGTCACCTAGCAAGTCCGAAGGCATTTCTAGGGGGAACCAATGAAGCAGAGACGCATTATCCGAAACGACGCGGAGGCCTGGAAGGACTTCATGCCCCAGCCTGGAAATGGAGGCGTGCCTCAGCATCGGGAAGTGGAGGCCTTCAAGTCGGCAGTGCAAGACAACGACGAACTACGTCAGAAGGTCATTGGGGAACTACGGGAGAGATCCGAGGGTCAGCCCGCTATACAGCTTGGCATTTTGGTAGCAAGCTTGTCGGCCTTCGCAATCATCGTCACGATGTTTCCGCGCACTCTCGACTTGACTTCTGCGTCATCGCTGGAACTCTTTCAGTCCCTGTTCCTCACGACCGGAGCCTGCGTCCTGGCCCTTTTCATGCTCGGCGCAGCGCTTACGGCGCACCAACAGAGTCGCACTCGGCACGCTTCTTCCTACTTGCAGGCCTACCTCGAGGTACTCCCTCGGCTGGGTGACGTTCCGAAGTCTTGATCGACTAGCTCGTGACTCAGATGGCTGCGCTCCTTTGCCGCAGGGGCGCCCGAGTGCGATGGTCTGATTTGGGGCCACGCGTACAAGGTGCTTGAACGCTCAGAGGGCGAATTTCGACCTCGCCCCTGCGGCTACTCGCGTACGCCTTCCTGGGGTTAGCATGCGGAAGGCCCACGTTTGAGCGTCGGGAGCCAATCTCCCCCGACCGAGGTCGATCGGAGCCCGTCCTTCCGCCGGCCCACGCTGCCTGCAAGTGTTACTACCCGCGTTAGTCCGACCAGGCCGTGAAGCGGCGCTTTGTGAACGCGAAAACATGAAAAGCTCTGTCCGCATCAAGGAAGCCAAGGAGAATATCGTCGTCCTCCACCTCGGCCTCGTCCGAGTGCCTCGTGGGTTTCTTCATCGGGAAACCGACGACGATTGCCGGCGTATCAAGATCTGGGTACTGTCTGTTGCGCAGCCACTGCTTCCAGCGAACTAGCTGACCGACTTCGAAAGGCTCCTCAGCTTCCCATTCCTCAAGGGCTGCGCGTAAACGGTTTCCGTATCCTGGGTCACGAGCTGCTTCCTTGTAACGGCGCCACCTCTGCTCGTCCTCGGATACAAGGGCGGCTGAAAGGTCTTCCGAGGCGTCCGCCGCTGAATTGAGGGACTCATCGTGCGTCATTGTTGGCCTTTCCTAATTCAAACCGCTCTGACTGGCTCAACTGGAGTGACGGGTAGCTGCTACTCCGATGGGCATTCCCGGCACCACCCGATGGGTGAAGCAGTGAGGAGTTCTTGCTAAAGCCACCCATTGCGCCGAAGGCACGAGCGAAAGCTGCCTCAGGCGCTGCAGAAGCATTCTTCGCGGGCTCGTCCTCGAGTTGCTGCGCTCTGAGCTGCGACGTGAGTTGCCGAAGTTTGCGGTAGAACTGACGTGCGCTACGGATTCCAGGCACTGTATCGACGGCAAAGACGGCGGTTAGGTGCAGGGCATGCGGGTCGTTGTTCTCTTGGTAGTAGAGCGCTCGGAGGAGGAAGTAATCGATATCTTCAACTGGGGAAAACTCCGAGAACAGATCGAAGTAAGCCTTTGCATCTCCGTTGGTCTTCTCTACGCGAATACGCAAGGACCCAAGCAATAGCGGTCTCACCGCCTTTCGGACCGTCATTCGGAAGTCTGCAAGTGCTTCTCTTTCCATGACGTTCCAGGAAAAGCCGCGACTGGCTACGTGCCAATCGTGCAGCTTGTCCGCTTGTCCCCTCAGGGAGTGAACGCCCTCCACTAGCTGCTTGAGCTGAGGCCCAATGAGCGCCACAACCTGCCCAGCCTCATGCCAGACTGGAGGAGATGTACGGAGCCGATGAACGTAGGGCAGCGTGTCTTCCGTCACCTCGCGCAGAGACACGGACTCATGGCGGCCATTCACGGCGACAAACAACGTGCCCTCGACGTCAAGCACCGGGTCGGCAGAAAATATGGCATTCTCATTGCCCAAGAGGTCGGCCGCGAAGCCAACGACACGGATGTCATTCATTGAAGTTCCTTTTCCGCAAATCAGATGTCATTGACCCGTAAGGGTCCGGTACGCTCTTGGCCACTCGACCTAGAAGCCGAGCATGCTTCAAGCTTTCTTCCGGCCCAAGCGGATTCTCATGGCTCGTCAACCACCGGCGGTAGCGGCCAAGATAGTCCTCCCGGAAGTACACATGCCGTGCCCTCAGGTGTTTCTGGTCCGTCATGACAGCTCGCAGGCGACCCTCCCAAGCCCATCGGCGCGGATCAGCCCGCCGGGACATCGAAATTTCCGGCGCGAAGGGCTTCTCGGGCGTCACCGCCCTGTCCTCAGTCAAGTAGTCAGAACTGGGGTGAAAGGAATCAGTGATCCAAGCGCGAAGCGCGGCTTGATGCGACTGCAATGGAATGGCGTGTCGGTGGACCACGTCGGCAGGAGCGTCAACACTTGGGTTTGAAAGAGAGATGTGGCCGAGCGCAACCCCTCCTGTGTCGAACGGCGCGACAGCTCCGGAGATGGTTCCGTCTTCGATAGCTGCAAAAACAGCAACATAGTCACCAAATTCTGGGGAGTTTCTGCCAATCCCGTAATACACGTACTGATTCCCCGCCCAGAGCATCGCCTCTGCCTTAGCCGTGCTCGACGATCGGGGCAGCCCATAGAACCGGCCCGTCAGGCGACGGAGCAAGATCTCTTGCCAGGACATCGTCGACGACGCGACCGCGCTTCCAGAGCTAGCCCCCACCACTGGTCCCGGCGGCCTCACGCGCATGCCTTGGACCCACGGCAATGCCCCGTTCCGCGACCAGGCTTTGACGCCCAAAGCCAAGGGGCTGGACGCGCGTTGGAGTAGGGAGGAGAGCCACATCGCTCTTGACAATACCCATTCGTCGCGTACTGTCGCGAACCTCCTTTAGGGGCCCGGGCTCAGCCTCGCCACGAGTTCCACCGAATTTACTTGCAGGGCGCCCGCCACGAGCGTGACGTGGTGTTCATTAATCGCGCTGACAGGTGCCCTCGAGAATCAGAGTTAGACGCATTCCTACTGTGGCCCTTTAGTTCAGCCTCAGGTGCTCGAGGTGGAATCCGAGTTCTGCCCTGTACGCGAGAATAGGTATGAGCCAAAGGGAGAGCCTTGGCCTGGTAGCGCGAGGTAGGAATGATATGCCGAGTTTCTCGATCCTCGACGCCGGCGAGTTGCCTGTCCGAGAACTGGCCGTCTTGGCGAAGCGCGAGGCCCATCGGCCCCGCCCCATTTACACGGCACACAAGTGGTTCGCTCGCCGCTTCGGAACCGCCATGAGGGCCCTCCTCGTTGCCTCTCAGCAACCGGCGGGCGAAAGTTTTTGGGACGCGTTCAACGGGCAGGCGGACCTGCGTGGCTTGACGGTGGCAGACCTCTTCATTGGAGGCGGCACGAGCCTTTATGAGGCGCAACGACTGGGAGCAGACGTCGTGGGCGCCGACATCGACCCTGTTGCTTGTCTCGTCACGAAATTCGAGCTTGCCGCGCGAAGCATCCCGGACCCGGCGCGGCTCGTGGATCGCGCCCTTGCGGCCTCCGCCGCCCAGCGAGCGCTTTACGAAACCATCTCGCCAGCCGGCGAGAGACGCATCGGGTTGCACTTCTTCTGGGTCCAAGTCGTTGAGTGCGGGGCGTGTGAAGTCCACTTCGACGCACACCCCGACTACCTCCTCGCGAGCACTCCTTCGGGGAAATGGGCATTCTGCAGCTCATGTGGAGACGTGTCCGCCTTGGACGGGAAGTCGGAGACCCTGGACTGCCACTGTGGATCGGCGACGCTCTTGACCCAAGGAACTGCCCGCAAGGGAGCAGTCACATGCCCCAATTGCGGACATGAAGAGAAGTTGATTCATCTGGCCAGGAGGACGACGGCAACGCCCAATTACCGCCTCTTCGCGATCGAATCGATACCCGCTGAGAGCGCTTCAGGACGGCCGGTACCCATGGCGGCAAGGACGTTCCACAAAGCCAATGCCTACGACCTCGAGCAGTACGATTCCGCGACTGCAGCCCTAGAGCAAGAGAGCGGGCTTCTGCCGTCTCGCCAGATACCCCATGAAGGCCGCAGTGACAGCAGATTGACGAGCTACGGGTACAGGACCTACACGCAGCTCTTCAACCAGCGTCAGTTGCTCCACTTGAACCGCCTCCTGGCACAGATTCCGGCACTTGACCCGCGAGACCAGATGACTTTTTCGCTGGCCCTCTCCAATCACCTCACATCGAACAACATGCTGACCCGCTACAGCGCTGGATACCGGCAGGTGACTCCCCTGTTCTCCCTTCGAGCCTTCGCGCACTCGACCCGGCCCGTGGAGCTGAACCCCTGGCTGGTGAAGACTGGACGAGGCACGTTTCCCAATGCGCTCAATAAGGTTTCGCGTGCAATTGCTGACGCCAAGGACCCGAGAGAGTTGACACCGAACGGGTTCCTTTCGACACCAGCACTCGGGCACAACACTCGAGCAGAGGTCCACAATGTCGATAGCCGGCACCTTTCAATGGTGCCGGATATGTCGGTGGATCTGGTTCTGACGGACCCGCCGTACCTCGACAACATTGACTACAGCGAGCTTTCCGACTTCTTCGTCCCCTGGCTGGCCGCGGCGGGACAAATTGAAGATCCAGGAGGACCGTCGCCAAAGTCTCTCGCCGCGAAGAAACGCATCGGTGACAGCGTCAAGATTTTCAGTGACGGGCTCGCTGCGTGCTTCGGCGAAGCCACCAGAATTCTCGCTCCTGATGGACGCCTTGTTTTCACATTTCAGCACGCCTCTGTGCGTGCCTGGGAGGCTCTCGGTCATGCGCTGGCCGCCAACGACCTTGAACCCGTAACGGTCTTCCCCCTTCTTGGCGATAGCGAAGCGAGCCCGCACCGCTTTGCCGGTTCGACGACGTGGGACTCAGTTTTCGTTCTTCGGCGAGCAGAACCGTCGTTTTCCAAAATGCGTAACGGCTTGATGTCCGCGTCCCACATTGAAGCCTGTAGAGCACATGCAACCTCGTGGGCGGACAAGCTTTCGTTGGGGGATGCCGACCGTTTGAACATCACCCGAGCGTCAATCGTCGCTGGTCACCTCGGCTTCCTGATCCCCGAAGACGCGCCGTTCTCGCTCGCGCCGCTCGACCTGGTGACAGCACTCTCCCCCGGACAGGCGTCAGCGACTGGGAGTGTCGATGCTTATGCTGAGGAGCTGGCTAAATCAATGGTGTAGGGGTGGGCAATGCCAAGGCTGAACAAGACGGCGTTCACGGATTTTGCGTCGACGGGGTGCGAAAAACAACTGAGGCTGTCGCTCCATCCCGATAGCGGTTCCTACCTTGCGGAGCGAAAGGCTTTAAACCTCCCTCATCAGCAAGTTAGACCTGCCCTTCAAATCATCGCTGAAGCTGGCAATGAATGGGGCCGTGCGAAGGTACTTGACCTGCAGCTGGCATTCGGAGCGGACCGCTTGCTTGGCAAAGACCCCAAACCGTCTGGCCCGCCGTCGCTGCCTGGTGTCGCGTTCGCGACGGGCGAGTTGTCGCTCTACTTGGCGCGCGCTGCGGCAGGTGACTTCCTAATCGAAAATGAATTTGACGCGGATAACAGCACCTTTATCCGCCTGCACGGCCTGGACAAGGTGGAAAGTGACGGCGCGCAGATCAGCCTGGATCTGAGCCGCGTGCGGCCAGACATCATTGAAGTTCAATCACCGCAGAGCTGCATTTCAGTCGTCACGCCAGAAGGAGACGTCCGCCGGCTCGAAGCGGCAGATGATCGCTTGATTCTGCGAGTCATCGACGTCAAGCTCACGACGGAACCAGGACCGCGTTACTTTGCCGAGTTGGCCTATTACTGCCTAGCCCTGGCTGCCTGGCTTAGGCATTCAGGACTCGAAGACACCTACGCTGTCAGTGCTTCTGCGGCCGTCTGGCCTGGAAGCGAAGGCGCGTCTCCGTTGAGCCTTGCCGTGGTTGCAGGCAACCCCAATACCTATGACGCGTTCCATGAGAGTTTGGAAGAAGCCCCCCTCCGTATATTCGTAGCCACTGTGCGTCGGGTAATCCGGGTCATCATTCCCAGGGTGCTGGCCACGCCGTTCGATGCCTTGCCCTGGACCGTCGGACCTCGCTGTCAAGGATGCGAAAATCTTGGGCAGAAGTTCTACGACGAACCAGGAACGAACGCATCCGACTGGGATCCCCGCCACTGCATCCCTCTGGCAAAAAAGACTCAGAACCTTTCTAGACTGCCATTTTTGTCTCGCGGATCAATGACAGTGCTGCGCTCAAACGGCCATGCAGATCTGCCAGCGATCGCAGGCCTGGAACCCAGCAACACGGCGTTCGATTCCCATCATCGGCTACGGGGTCAACGGACGATGGTCTCAAAGCGGGCGCGAGCCTTGACCGGCCTGGACACTGATCCCCTAGACAGCGCCACCGCCTCTACGGCCGCAATCCCGCGCTTCGCAAAGTTGCGCATATACCTCACGGCGGACTTTGACCCCGGCAGCGCCCTCACCCTCGCCTTCGGCATGACCTGGTCATGGCTCGATGCAACGACGAAACTTACCAGCGTTCAGCGAATGCGCATGCACTACACCGAGGAGAAGACCGTCGAGGCTGAATGGGCCGCGCTACTCAGCCTCCTTAGCGACATTTCGACAGTGTTGCGTGAAGCAGAAAAGCAAGACGGCGACCCGACATTCCAGGTATACGTCTGGGACGATCTGAGCCTCAAGCACCTCACGCGGGTTATCGGTCGTCACCTAGGCCACATTCTCATCGATGGCGAGTTGGCTCGACTCGCCTGGCTCTTCCCGCCCGATGAAATACTCCCTAGCGCCCGTCTGGCAGGCGTGCCAGCCATCAGCGTGACCAAGAACGCTGTTCGGAGTTTGCTGACACTTGACATTGCCCACACTTACACACTGCTAGGGACAGCGCGTGCGTTCCATCGGCCGGACCACCCCAACCCCAAGTTCTACGTCCCAATGTTTTGGGAAGATCCCTTCAGTGACCAGGTACCCCCAGAACGTGCACACCAAGTTTGGGGAGGCCAGCGCTCGTCGCACTCACCGACCAAGGCGCAGTTGGCGTCGGATCTGTTGACCACCGTCAGATCGAAACTTGCGGCCCTCTCGAACGTGACGGATTTTCTCAGTCGAGAACTGACAGGCCGACTTCCCAGGGAAGCACCCAAAATTTCCCACCTTGGTCCCACGAAAGAGTTGGCCGCCTCCAGTCACCTTGGTGCATTGCTTTATGCGCACGCCCGCCTCAACGCGGCGCTATCACAGCTAGAGAAAAATCAACTACGGACATTGCCGCTTGCCGAAAGAGAAGCAAAGTTTGAGAGCGCCATTCTGGAGGAGAGACTAGACGGCAAGGACTCGGCCGAAGTCCTGCAACTGTTGGCCATCGAACCCTCGAAAAATGCGCTTGTGTACAAGGTCGCCCAGTCATCCAAGGACGCCAAAATCAAGCAAGGCAGCTTCAATTGGTCCTTACTTCCAAAGGAGTTGACGCAAAGCGGCGGGCTCACTGTCAAGCGCTTCTTGAATTCGCACCCAGAACAGGCGGATGGTTTCTCACAATTCGGGGATGAACTGTTCCGCAAAACTCTCAACCAGGTCTTTGCCGCCACCATTCTCGGCATTGATCGAAGTCGAGGCTTCGTTGTTTTGGAACTGAGTTCCTACAGCACAGATCCAGACATCCGGAAGCAGCTGGAGGCCTGTGGACTCGTGAACCTTGCTCTGGACGTGGTACTTGATCCAACCGACAGTGACTGGTTCACCAAGCCACTAGGCGACGTTATTCGCGCAGTGGGCAATCCTCCCTCTTCTTCCAGAAGCTTGCCCATCCAACAGGCACTGGGTTCCAGGCGTAGTCCACGAAATACGAAGGCTCATCCAGCCGAAACATTTATCTGGACTCCTCTTGAGGTCTCCGAATTACGGAACGATGTCGACCTCAGCGAGTCGCTTGCAATACTTCAATCCGCCGGCGTGAGTCTCAATGACAGCCAAAGATCAGCTTGGGGTAAAGCGCTGACCAGCCACCTCACCCTCATCTGGGGTCCCCCCGGCACGGGGAAGACAGCGACCCTTCGGGCCCTCTTGTTTTCCCTTGTTCATCTCCCCCAATCGACACGCCCGCTACGCATCGGCGTCGTAGCGGGCACATACACGGCGGTAGACACGTTGCTCGAATCCTTCGTACAGCGTTTTTCTGACGACCTACCAACGAGCATTCGCCGGCTGCGAAGCAGCGGCCCTGCCGTGACATGGCTCAACGACGATGAGAACGTTCTGACTAAGGATCCAGGCGCCTTGGCAAGCGTCAAGAGACTCCTGAACGGGGAGCAGGCCGTGATCGTCGCCGGAACACCCCAACAGCTCCGCAAGCTCGGAACTGACAAGGGCGGGCTCTTCGACGTGCTCCTAATCGATGAGGCTGGCCAGCTCGATGTCGCTCACGCCCTAATGGCCATTGCGGGCCTCACCACGGATGGCACGCTCGTCGTAGCGGGTGACCCCAAGCAGTTGCCACCCATTCATCAAGCTGACCCACCTATCGGTCTCGAGAGCTTTGTTGGCTCGATCTATGACTACTACCGGACTGGGCATGACGTGCGCGAAGAGAGCTTGCTCATCAACTACCGATCCAATGACACAATTGTCCAGCTGGGGAAACGTGCGGGCTACCCTGACGAACTAACTTCTGCCAACCCAGAACGAAAGCTCGTCTACTCAGACGCCGCGAGCGAATGGGCCATTCAAGGCTTGCGCCCAACCGAGTGGCCAGCTGGCCTGGCTTTCTCAGACATCGTCCCCGCCATCGCGAGCCCTGGCCGCGAGGTGGTGTGCGTGGTGTACCCAGAGGGAGTTTCGGGACAATGGAATGATTTTGAGGCAGCGCTCGTGGCCCAAGTCGTCGCGTGGTACAGGTTGGCGCTCAAAGACGGCGACCTGCCCTCCCTCCGTAACGACGAAATCTTCTGGACTCAGAAGCTCGGAATTGTCACACCCCACAGAGCACAGAGGACCCGTGTCATCGACGTCTTGCTCGAGCACTTGGACGATGGTTCTCACTCGAAGGAGCTTCGGCACTGGATTGACTCCGCGGTCGACACGGTCGAAAGGTTCCAGGGTCAAGAAAGGGACATCATCATCGCTACCTATGCCGTAGGCGACCCTGACACAATCGCGGAGGAATCAGAGTTTCTACTCAGCCTAAATAGATTCAACGTTTTGGCTACGCGGCCGCGATACAAGCTGGTTGTAATTGCCAGCAGGGAACTCGCAGAGCATATCGATTCAGATCTGGAGGTGATTCGAAACAGCGTGATGATTAAGGACTTTGTGGACTTGTACTGCAATAAGAGCAAGGCGTGGGACGTGTCGCTTGACCCAGCTGAACCGGTCGTTCACGCCGAACTGCGGTGGCATGATCCCGCCTGGCCCATGGAGTCATAGACCGCAGCGCCAAGGACGGCGGTCACAGCTTGGTCGATTGCGACTTGCCAGACCCCTCATACAATGAGTTTGCGATTATATATCCAAGGCCCAGTGTCTCGACAAGGGCCGAGGAGAACCACGCAATCATTACAGACGGTTCGACCTGGTCACCCACGGTGATCAGGTACCCCGACATGAATACGGTTGACGCCACGAGCACGCCTGATATGGACGCGATGGCCCACACGAAGAAATGACGCCTTTGATCACCTTGCTGCTTGAGCTTGGCCAGTCGCTCCTTTTCGATGGACCCAAGCGTTTCTGCGCTCTCGCGGCGAATATCACGCATGGCCCGGTGGTGCTCCAACTCGGAGTCACCGGTCAGCTCTTGGAAGTCCATCTTGCGCTCGACGGGAGCCTTACGGAGATCGTCGGCTCGAGCCTGGCTTGGGGTGTCTTCGTATGGGGTCTCGGCGGTCACAGTGAACGAGACTCCAGGACTCCCTCTGCCTTGAACTTTCGAATGCGTACCTGCACCGCGGCCCGACTCACGGCGAAGACGGTGGCCAGGTCGCTCACACTTACACCTTGGTTTGCCAGGTCAATGAACCGTTCCGCGGGCATCAGGACATTTGCCGCGAACTCGTCCGCGTACAGCTCATGGAGATCCCACTGACCGCCTCGACCGTTCCGGAACGCGTTACCAGATGGCTCTTCGAACGAATATTCCTTGTCTTTCGCCTCGAGTCGTTCCATATAGTGCCCGATCTCGTGAGCGCACGTGAACACCTGACGGGTGATGCTTTCATGCTCAGCAATCAAGATCTGTACCTTGTCCGCGTCAGCAACGATGGCGCCAGACAGCTCGTCGTCAAAGCGAGTGAATCCGACTTCAATTCCAAGCTCCCTGGCGATCGAAATCGGGTCAACGGGAAGGGTCCCGTCCCAATGTTCCTCGAGCGTTCGGACTGCTGCTTCACGGGCGGCCTCGACTACCAGCACTTTGCCTCCAATTTGACCGAAGCTTACGACCAGCGACTGTCATTCCTGCACGGAACGCTCCAAGCTTCCTTCGTGACGCCTGATTTCGCCTATGAACACATGGGCAGGAGGACCACGGGCGTCCGAAGTCAGCTTCGTAAAGCTAGCGCAGGTTGCACGCGCGAGGCCTGCACGGCAGGTGCGATCGTGGAAACGGCTCCAACGAGGACACCCACAATGATGCCCAGAGCTGATGCGCTTGCCGAGAGCGATGGACTCCACCCCTGCGCAACACAAGCGAGGAGTGCTACCAGGACACCGAGAGCAGCACCGGCAAGCCCGCCCGCTGCGCCGAGAGTCAGCCCCTCGAGGAAGAAGAGGCTTGCGACGTTAGAGCGACTGGCGCCGATTGCCCGTCGGAGTCCGATTTCAGAACGACGAGTCAGCACCGAGCTTGCCATGACCGCCGCTGTGGCCAAGACGGCGAGCACGAGAAGAACAAGGGCCATGATCAGCACCAACCCGTTCAACTGTTCATTGACCCCTTCCCGGATGCTGCCAATGTCGGCGAGGGCTTGTACCTTCACGGAGTTTGGAGCGCTCGGTTCCAAGGCCAGGGGCAGCGCAGTGCCTACGGCGTTTGACATGCCGGGTTCCGTGGTGAGGAACATTGTCGCGGCGGAGGTGAGACCGATCCGTTGCCTGATCGCTTCGTTGGACACGACGACAGAGTTGCTCAGCCGTGGATTGCGAGTACTTGCATCGATAATGCCGACCACGGAAAACGAGTGCCCGTCGACCCAAACTTTTTGCCCGGGATAAGGCCCCGAAATGCCAAGGTTCGCAGCTGCCTCCTGGCCGACGAGGGCGACATCAAGCGCGAAGGGTCCATCGAGGGCTTCGATTGCCCCTGGGGTTGTGGTCTTGGCGCCGAAGGCGTGCAGGATGCCCGTATCTGCCCCCGTGAGGAAGCCAGTGAAGCGTTCCGGCCCGCGAGCGGAGGGCCCCAGCCTTGTGACTGTGGCGTCTCCGTTACCGACATCGATTTGCACACCCCCGGAACGCACTCCGTCTAGCGCCAGGGCCGTGCCCAGGTCATCTGATGAGAACTGGCGGGCCGCGGCGTCGTCTCCGGAGACGGTTGCGTAGACCTCGTCGAGTGCCGCAGTCGTAAGAAGGCCTGAGATCTGGTTGGCGGCAGATTGGCTGATGCCGTCAGCGGCTACGAGGCCGCCGGACCCGAGCATGACCACGAGCAAGAGGAGCAGTGTTCTCAGCGGCTTGCCGGTAATCCCGTACACGGCGTCTGACAAGGCGTCGCTAAATCGACGAAGCGGGCCGATGCGTCGCGACGAGGTGGCTGCCGCCAGAGTATGGCGTTTTAGGGTAGTCGCCTCCTCGCGGCGGGTCTCGCGAAGCCGCCCGTCGGTAAGAATCAACTGCCGCGTGGCGGCTGCGGCGAGCACGGGGTCGTGGGTGACAACCACCACGGTGACTCCTGCGCCGTTCAGGCGGTGGAGCAGTGCGATGATCTGCTCGGTGTTGCGTGAATCGAGGTTTCCAGTTGGTTCGTCGAGCAGAAGCACGTCAGGCTTGTGGACCAGCGCGCGGGCAATGGCCATGCGCTGACGCTCGCCACCAGAAAGCAGTGCTGCGTCGTCGTTAGCTTTGTGACGGATGCCTGCCTGTTCGAGGGCTGTCGCGACGGCGCTGGCGCGGTCGCGAACAGGGACACCCAGGATGGCCAGCGGAAGTTCAACGTTTTTGGCTACGGTCCGGCCGCCGATGGCGTGAGAAGACTGGAAGACGAAGCCGAAGGTTCGGGACCTAAGGGAGTCAACTTGTCCCGGCCGGAGATCGGAAACCGAGACACCCCTGACTGTGTACGTCCCTGTGTCCATGGTGTCGAGCAGCCCCAGGACATTCAGCAGGGATGATTTGCCGGCGCCAGAGGGGCCCGTGATGCCCACGAAGTCTCCTGGTGAGATTTCAAAGCTGACGTCGTCAAGGGCGACGGCCCCTTGGGTGCCGGGATAGACCTTGCGGACGTGCTGGAAGTCAATGACCGCTTGGCTCACGGGCTGACTCGAATCGTGTCGCCTACGGCGATGGAGTCAGAGGCTGCCAGAAGAGCCCAGCCGTCTGACTGGTCAGTCACCGTGACGGGGACCTTCTCATATTCGTCGGTCCCGTTGGCGTCAGCACCCGAAAGTACAAACACCGAGGTGGCGCCAGCGTCTTCGCGGATCGCCGTGAGCGGGACTGCCGCGCTCGTGGCCGTGGCGACATCGAAGTCGACTACAAGCGTGTCGCCTGATGTCCACGGGTTGCCGTCCGCGCCGAAGTCGATAGCGAGGTTGACGTCATAGCCCGGGAACGAGGCTGCGGCGTCGTCGGAGTCGGTACTCGCGGCGCTGTCATCCGAATTCGTCCCCCCAGTCTCCTCAGCGACGTCTCGAAACTCGCTGATGGCCACGATGGACGCAGAACGGGTGTCGGGACTGGTTTGCGACCTAAGCGTGGCGGAACCACCGACCGAAAGGTAGGTCTTCGAAACACTGTCTACGCGGACGTTCAGCTGATCGACAGCTGTTGACATCGTCACGACGGGAGTACCAACCTCGAGCGCGGTGTCGGCAGGTGCCTTCTGCGTGACCGTCACCGGCTCAGCGGGTAGGTCGAATATGGAACGCGCAGCCAGCGCCTCACCTCCCAAAGTGCCGGTGGCGACAAATTTTGCGCGTTTGAAAAGCTTGTCGACTGCAATTCGGGTCTTGTAGGAGTACTTGTCGTCAACCGATCCCGTGAGGATTCCCGCGTCCTTGAGAGCCTGATTGAGCGAGAGGACGTCAACCCCCTCTGCGTCCATTTGCAGATCCCGGTACATCGGCACAGTAAGTGACAGAGCGAAAACGGGATCACCGTTCATGGCGACAAGCAGATCCCCCGACGTCACAGCATCGCCGATGTTCTTGGGTGAGGAAGTAGCGACAGGAATGCTGGCACCGGGCGCAGCCGCGGCGGGCAGAACGGTTGTGGAGCCCGCAGCGAGGGACCCTTGGAACGGGTCGAGCTGCAGTTCGCGTGTTTCGACCTTGGCGGTGACTTCGACGGCCCGCAGGGAGTTGGTAAGGGTTTGCTCGTCGGGGCCTCGAAGAAACGAACCGGCTACTAGACCGCCGCCGCCCGCGAGCACCACCGCGAGGGCGCTGACCAAGACGAAGGTCTTGTGCGGCCACCGGGTGAGCTTCACGTCGGCCTCATCCTGACGGTTAGCCCTCGCGCGCACGAATGATGTCCTCTGACTCGTCGACCATGTCTTGGATCTTGGCCCGCCAGGCAACAAGTGCAGCTTCGTTTTTGGCCACGTAGACCGCCTGGTAGGCGGCCTCGATGTCGGCAAGCTGCTGAATCATGCCCGTTTCCTGCTTGCAGGTCACGTCCTTGATTGCCGCATTGATCTGGTCCTCGCGGCCCATCTCAAGTGCCCCGGCGGGAATGTTGGGGTTGTCCTCGGCCGGCTTGAGGCCATCCTTCGCAAGGCAAGCCGCCCAGGACGCGTAGACCTCCTTGCCCGCGGGAGTGTCTTCGGGAAGGGTGTGGAACTGCGCCCGGTAAGTGATTGAGGTGTCATCTCCGAAGAGCTTGTCGACTCCTACGCTGCTTGCAGCGGAGACCTCTTCGCGGCAACTGCTAGCCGCTTTCTCACCTTCTGCGCTGAGTGGCGTCGCGTTCGCGGCCATCATGCGTTCCTGCAACTCATTGGGCGGATCCTCGTAGCCCCATTTGGCCGCCGTTTCGAGGTTCCAGAGCCCCCAGATGTGGTTGGGAGTCGGGCCCCCCTCGTAGTCGCCTCCGGGCGGGTCGTCGAAAGAATTAAAGGGCTTGACGACAGGAAAGTCCACGCCCTTCTCCGCCATGCAGTCCTTCTGCTGGAGCAGGACCGCGTAGTCGATGATGCGTGATTCGAGAACAGACATGCCGTATTGGTCGACGGGCAATGTGATGGCTTCAGTGGCAACGTCCAATTTGGCCGCGCCGGGGACGACCTTAAGGTCAGAGAACGACGGTGCAGATTCCGCCGAGTCGGGTGCCTCTGCTGTCGAGCAGCCTGCAAGAAAGAGTCCGCACGCGAGAAGGAGCGCGGCTCCCCCCTTGGCACCGGAAAACCGCGCTCCTGTCGTCATCGGGCGATCAGACGCAGAACTTGAAGCCGGACAGGCGGTCGTTCCAGGTACCGCCGTCAGGGTAGGCCTTGGTGGCCAGGTTGCCGACGGCATCGCCCTTGTTCATCGGGTAGGAGCGGCCGCCGTAGCCGGAGAGCTGGTAGAAGCGAAGGCTGCACTGCGTGCCGTGGTTGTACACCGCCGTGGCGCGATTGTCACGGTCGGCCGGCACGGAGGAGACGTTGTTCGGGCTGCCGAACGCGTCGCCCGTGAAGTCGGCGTCTGCCGTGAAGCAGAAACTCCCCGAAGGACAGTCACCGATTGCGGCCTGCGCGGGTGCCGCGCCAACCAGAGTAATTCCTGCCAGGAGTGCGGCGCCGCCGAGGCCGGCGATGAACTTCTTGGTGATGGACATGTGTTTCTCCCCTATTTCGTGGCCCAGATCAACACTGACTGGGACCGACTCGGCACCGCCGACGATAACGGCGACACCCATTTCAGAGCCAGAAGCTCCTAAACGGGATCATGGCATACTGGTCGATCAGTTGCATAGAACGAATTTGTAGACGCGTCCTATGTGCGAAGTAGGTGCACACTCGCGCGCGCGCTGCGATGTAAATCCCTGTTCAAGTGCCTAATTTGGAAACGGCCACCCCTCTGACCGCGTCCACTGAAGCTCTTCGGCGAGGAATGCCATGCCGCTAAGGCTAAATAGAAAATGGCGCGCCAGATGTGGCTCTATGAGCAACCGCCTGGGTCCGCATAACCCACGACGCAGCGGCGGCCGACCCGCGCTCCCGACGCTTCCTACCTCGAGCTTCTTCCCCTCTGCTCCCCCTCTAGCCCTAAAGCGCATCTCGCCTCGCCGAGACGACGCGTTCATTGTTCTTGCTGACAAGATGAGTCCGTCAGTCGTGCTTGCACGTTGACGGGTGCCCGCCTCGAGGCCATTCCCCGGCTTGATCGAGGCGGGCACCGCCCTTGAAGCCTTGGCCACCGGCTCCAGCAACTGCCTCATCTGAGTGCAGCCGGCGAAGTTGGGGCTTCTCTAGGGGATGTCCGGTCAGCACGATCGGGTTCCATCGCCCGTCAAATCGATTAGAAGCAGTGGGGGCGAAATGCAGGGGGATCAAGGGGCGCCAAATTTGCAGGCCCGTGATTCGGATGCGGCTCTGTGGCTTGCCGCTGTCAGCGGGTCGGACAGCGCTTTCGCGAAGCTCTTCGATCGCCACCGTCTCCGGGTATTCCGGAAAGCGCTTCTTCGAACCGAGAACGTGCAGGATGCAGAAGATGTCGTCGCCGCTGTGTTCTTTGAAGCCTGGCGAAACAGGAAGAAAGTTCGAATCGTGGACGACTCGATTCTTCCTTGGCTGCTAACGGTGACGGTGAACGTCGCCCTAAACTTGAACAGATCGAAACGGCGGTACAGGCGATTGCTCGCACTTCTGCCGCCACCTGAGGACACCGTGGAGGTAGCCCAGGCTGTAGACGGGTATCTTGACGGTCAGGCCGTTCGGAGTCGTCTGATCTCGTCCCTGAAAGGCCTCAGCGCAATCGATCAATCGATCGTCGAGCTTGCGCTGGTGGAAGAGCTTCCACTAGCCGCTGTGGCCGCGGCCCTCGATCTGCCGATCGGTACGGTGAAGTCGAAGCTGCACCGGGCACGAAAAAAGCTCCAGTCGAATCTAGGTTCCCTGCCGCAAAGCAACAGCACCGGACACGAGTTGAATGCATTGGACGGTCAACTTTGAGCGACACATCTGACGCCCCGGTCATGGACGAGCGAAGGGCCCAGTCCCTGCGGTCCGTATTGACCGACTACGTCCGCGAGACCCCAGAACGCCGCCGACAGGTCCGTCGGCGGCGTCTGTTCTTGTGGGGCGGCACGAGCTTGGTCGTCCTTGCCGGGGCGGGCGTTGCTGGCGCTGCTGTTGTGCAAGCGCAGCGGGTCACAAATGCGACCTACGTGACGTGCCTAGAGAGCGATGAGCGTGGCCCCAATGGGGGTTACCCCGGTGCAACCGCGTCCATCGCCGACAACGCTGGTCCCGGTCGGGTCGACGACGCCATAGGCCTCTGCGCAGAGATGTGGCGGCAGGGAGTCTTCGCGGCTGATTTTGACCCACTGAGCCCAACTAATGCTCCGGCCGCGGTCCCGTCGGACTTCCAAGTTTGCGTCATGCGTGATGGAAGCGCCGCTGTTGTCCCCAGCGCAAATTCACTGATCTGCGACGCCATCGGCCTGGCTCCTCTCGAACCCTAGCCAAGTTGCCCGGTGGGCCGGAAAACGATGGACTTTACGGCGTCGTTAAATCGAAGTACGGAAGAGCACGTCGGCGTGCAGTTCTGACGGTCTCCACTGAAACCCGTGGCCGAATATAGGGTCAGCCAGCAACCATTGGTGCCCTGCGCGGAACTGATCGTGTTTGTCCACCCGGTTGCGAGTGGAGAAAAACCGAACGTTGCTCCGGCGCATCCGCTTGAGCCGTAGTAGGTGAAGCTTGCGCCCCTGAGATTCGTGTCTTGGTAGGCCCGCCCGAGGACCACGGAAGCGGCGCTGGTCCGCGACTGGGCGCTGGGAGCCTGTACGCGAATGCCTTTTTCCGTCAGATAGGCGTCAACAGAGTTTTCCTGACCAAAGCAGATGGACTGGTTCGTAGGTTGTCCCTGCCCGTCAGGAACGGCTGTGCAGAATGATGAAGACGAAGCTGGGGTCGCGGTCGTAGATACTGCCGGCGAGGCAAAGGCTGTTGTGGAGATCAGGACGGCGCCAGCGACACTGATGAGGCCCATTGAACGAAGTACGCGCGTACGCATGAGATTCCCTACCGAAGAGTTCGGGTCGCAGGTTCCTGCAACTCGGAGCACCGAGTGGCACCCGAGTAGGGATGTCCGCGTGACGCATTGGGGTTCCGGATGGACCTCGCGGGGTCGGCCCGTAGCGCCGCCGCCTGACCCCGTCTTCTCGGCCCCTTGCCCCTCCGCCCTTGACGCAGGGAATTGGCGGCGTGCTGCGCGATCTTGGCTGAACTCGAGCGCGCGGCAAGACGGCACAGCAACGAGACCGAGGCACCCCCGTCTCTGTGCGACGGGGGTGCTACTCGCGTGTCCAGCTAGGGCAGCCGGCGCTCGATCAAGTGCGTCGACTTCGAGGTCCGGTGGAACCAGGTCTGCTGCTGGCAGCTGGCCCCGGGCGGCTTGGGCTTCGCCGGCGCTGAGTCTCAGGGACTTCCTCGGGGCGTCGAGTGTTAAGCGTGACCGCCCCGTCCCAAGCGTCCTGCGTCATGCTGACGTTTACAGCGGCGCAGTGGACGGCGAGGACGATCGCATTGGCGGTGGTGCCGAAGACCTTGGTACTGTGCCGTCGCATGCTGCCACGCCACTCCTTGAGCTGCGCGTTGGCTCCCTCGACGAAAGTCCTGAGTCCGTAGTGGCGGAGCCATTTTTCGGTTCCAAAGGTTAGGTGCTGACGTTCCCAAGCGGCCTCCGCCAGGGGGATCACCTTGGTTGCCCCACACTGACAACCGGGCTTGCAGTTGGTCATCGGGGTACTGGACTTCGCCCGTAGCGACTTTGGCCAGTTCCTACACCGCACCCGAAGGGTAAACGCGGGCCCCTTGAGCTGGACATCACCGTTGTCGAAACGTCGATTCACACGGAACGCCCACTGCTCACGCTCCTCGTAGAGGCCTACGAGGTCGGCTCTGTCGGTCGCCTTCATCCCGATCGGGTAGTTCGGCAAAGTTCGGAGCTGCTTCGGTAGCGAGTCCGGGAACAGGGTGCCATCGATCCACTGCACCCCACGGGATGAGTTGGAAGGGTGGGGTCGACGCTGGTTGGAGTGCAAGTCGTGGACGCCGATAACGGATCGGTCCCGCAGGGCCAGGTGCCAAGCGGCGGCCTTCGCGTAGCTGTAGCCCCGGTCAGAGGCAAGGTAGCGAGCCTGGATGCCTCGCGGCAACGAATCCAGCAGAGCGAGGCCCGCGTCTGCTTTGTATTCGCCTGCGGGTCGAAGCACCGCGCCGCGGATGAACGGGACCCAGAACGCCTGCCCTGGACTACCGGCGTCGACCAATAGATGGGCGTCAAATCCGTTGAAGGTGCTGGAGCCCTCCTGGTTCTTGATCGTGCACCATCCGATCCGCGCCTCGAGGTCCGCGCCCACGGCGTAGCGACCGTCCGGTTGAAGCTTTGGCCACCCGGGCGAGGCCCAGGGCTTGTCGTCCCGTGCGTTGTCAGGCATGTACGGGTCGGCGGTGTCGGGCTTGGCCAGCCAGCTACGTCTCTTCGCATGGGTCCGGACGTCCGTGCTGTCGAGGGCGAGGACTTCTGTCTGAGGGCAACCGGGAGGGATCGAGGCATCGATGAGCGCGTTGACGAACGCGTCCACCGATGGCATGCGGGGGTTGCGGGGCCCGCGCCGTGCCAGGGCACCCTCGGGCTCGATGTGACCGACGAGTCCTTGAAAAGCAGTCTGCAGGTTGTCGTACGACCAGTCCCACGGCAGACCGGCACGGTCCTGCTGGGCGGGAGAGAAAGTGTCCACCCAGCGGGTCAGATCGGTCAGCACGAAGTCCCGCTTCGGTCCTTGGATCTTGAACGCGATCGCCACCGTGAGGAACGCCTCGATTGACACGAGACGTGACCGGCCGGGCTTCACGGCGTCGACGTGGAGGACGGTCTGCACCGCGTGAGCGCGCCCGAGCATGGTGATTGCCGCAGTCAGGCTCTTCGAGGTCGACATGATCGCTCCTTCCGGCAGATGCGGAGGGAGTCGACGTGGTTTTGCCTCCGCCGTCCGGCTCAGGTGGCGTCGCCCGTTAGGGCGCGCCGCGTGGGTCGCGCGGGTCGGCGCCAGCGCGGTCATGCGCGCACCCCGGCAAGGGCCTGGTCGGTGGCGCCCCGGTCCTCGACGTCTCGAAGGAATTGCCCTAGGAACCCCAGGTACCCATTCCGTACACCCGCGGCCTCGAGGAATGCCTTCACTTCGACGCGCTCACTAAGAGTGTCCACCATCCACGTCGTACGGAGCCGGCTCACCGACAAACGCGGCAGCCAGTCGGGCACCTCCACCCGGTCTTTCAAGGTGGACATGGCGCTTCGGCTGCGTTCGGCACTAATGCCCATCAGGAACTCTCGCGTGCTCGTCTCGGCCAGCCGGAGCACGCCCTCCGCGTGGGAACGACGGACGGGGACCGAACGAGGCTCCCGACCTGGGACGTACAGATGGACAAGCCCGGCACGCTCAATGACATGTTCCGGTCGTGCCTGTCGCATCTCCGTGCTCCGCAGCCCGGCGCCGAGTCCGAGATGAAGGATGCTGTCAAGGAATCTGGAGCGCTTCTCAGTCCTCTGCTTGCCAAGGATCTCCATGTAGCCGGACACGTGGTGCGACTCGTACGGGGCGGCTAGTTCCCGTCGGCTCTGGTGCTCCGGCTGGTTCCCGTAGTACACGTGGGCGTCGTTCGCTATGCCGATGCGGCGAAGCGCCGATCGCATCGTGGCACGGGTCTGCGGATGAGACGAGACGTAGCGGGACGTGATGAACCACTCGAGGATCTCAGGTGAGAGCAGCGACGTGGAGTTCATGTCGCAGTTGTTTGCGGCGCCGAACTGGTACAGGCGACACAGGCAAGAGAACTGGAGCTGCACGGCCGCGGCTGACTTCGGCTTGCTCTTCACAATGAGTGCTCGCATCTCGTCGACGTAGGCGGCGAACCAAGGCTCGCGGTAGTGAATGGGCCGGTACAGCTCCAGGACCGCGGGGATGTCGTTGTCGCGGACGGCGGCCGCGAGACGCCCTTTCACCATCAGCGGATCACCGCCACAGGCCAGGACCAAGGTCCACGTGGAGATCCGCCGACACGGATTGATGGCGACTCGGGCGGTCGCTTACGAGGACCCCCGCATCGGGCTCGGGGCAACGGGCCACGTCGCTTAGGGACGCAGGACTTTATAGGAGGGAGAACTGATGTGACGGCGCGGCAAAGGTGCCCTTGTGTTCCGATGGTGCAGCGTGTAGCCTCATAGCAATCTTGTTGGGTTGCATGTGGGCTTCGGCTGGTCGCGGTAGGACGCGATTCGGTCGGGGCCTTTTTTGCGTCGTCACTCGGGGAGTGACGCTGCATGAGATTTGCCTTTCTAGGTGTTGTCGTTCGGGATCAGGTAGTAGACGGCTCGCGAGAGCTTGCCGATCTGGGGTGTCGGCCCGGTCGAGAGCTTGTGTAGGACTTTGCTCACATGGGCCTTGTCGTAGGACACGTCCGCTTCGCGGAGAGCCTTGTGGATGTCTGCGGTACGGATGGGTTCCTCGGTCACCAGGCTAAGCACCTTCTTCCAGAAGGGCCTGTCGTCTCGCAAGCTCTGCACGGGGCGTTCGCCGGCCTGACGGGATAAAGCACGCTCGATCTCGGTGAAGTGGAACGGGGTCCCCCTGCCACCAGCCCGCACGATTTCCCCCTCGACGTCGACCGCGAGGCGGACGAGGTCGCGGATGGACGATGACAGACGTCGCAGCTGTTCTTCCTGGTGTTCGATCTTCATGGTTTTCACCTCCCTGAGGAACACCTTCCGTGACTGCTCTATCTCCTCGAAAGCCCCGAAATCGTCGCCCCACGAAAAAGCGGCCGATTTGTATAGCAAGTTGCGACTTGCTGCGTACTCGAACAGCTGCTCCCCGAAGCGGTGTTGCCCCATGAATTTCAACAGATGTTCCGTCCGCAGATAGCGGCGTCCGCTCCTGTAAGCGTTGAGGTCTGCCGGGGGCACCTCGAGGATGTCGGCGACCTGATGGAAGGGGATGTAGGCCAGGGGGCTCAGGCCTCGCCGGCGCGCCTCTCTCATCAGTCGAGCGGCGTCGTGGGCGGCGAACCAGGCCACGAGGTTCACCGCGAGGAATTCGAAGTCGTAGTCGTCTAGGTCTGCGCCCATGGGGTCGATCGGAAAAGCTCCGGGGTCGACCCGGTCGACCGGCCTCTTGGACCGGTCTCGAGCAGCGGACCGCGTGACCATTTGTAGATGATAAAGGGATAGAAATCGTCACAGACGCAGTCGGGGCTGCCGCCTTCCCAGCCGCAGGCCGCCGCGCCAGTGTTGGCAGAATCGGCCTTCACCCAGTGCGGAACGTCGGCGCCGCCCCGACGGGAGGCGATCTCGTACTCGACCCCCGCAATAGGTCGTGACATGTTTGCCGCAGGGGTACCGGCACCCTGCAATCACACACCCACAAGTCCAGGAGCCACGGTCAGCCATGAGATCTCACTCAGCCCTCTACGTGGATGCGGGGTATCTGCTGTCAAGCGCAGCGACCCGCCTCACCGGCTCATCCCTCCGTCGGGGTATCGAGGTGAACTACACGGCCTTGATCTCCGCCCTGACCGAGGTCGTCCAGCGAGACTCCGGACTTCCGTTGCTCCGGGTCTACTGGTACGACGCTGCCCGCGACGGCAAAGCGACCCCTGTGCAGGAGGGGATCGCGCTGCTGCCAAACGTCAAGCTCCGCCTCGGCCGAATCGGTGTCGACGGGGAGCAGAAAGGCGTCGACCTCCGCATCGGCCTGGGCCTGGTCGGGCACTCCCGCGCGGGCAGGATCGACGCAATGTACCTGCTTTCAGGGGACGACGACCTGACCGAGGCCGTCGAGGAGGCGCAGGCGCAAGGCGTGCAGGTGACCGTCCTAGCTGTCCCTTCCTCCTCCATGAGGCCGCACGGCGTGAGCCGACACCTTCTGTACTCCGCAGATGGCCTCGATCTCATCGATCCCGCAGTTCTGGACAGGACCGTGACGTCGACCCCGGCCCCAGTCACCGCCCCACCCGTCAAGACCACGACCGACGAACCGTCAATGGACTCTGCCCCGATCGACGAGGTCGCCCCCTCGCGTCCGAGCCCTGCCGGGGTGGCCCGGCTGGTGCCGCCACTGGCTACCAAAACCGCCGTCCCGCACGAGGGCGCA
Source organism: Frigoribacterium sp. Leaf8 (assembly GCF_001421165.1). GTDB lineage: Bacteria > Actinomycetota > Actinomycetes > Actinomycetales > Microbacteriaceae > Frigoribacterium. Next base: position 557,530 of record NZ_LMKB01000001.1, read on the forward strand.
ACCCAGGTGCAGTCAGTGAGTCGCAACCCGATGGAGCTTGCGGAGAGCATGACCTCTGTCGCGAGGAAGACCTACTCAGCTTGGGCGGCAACGGCCTCAGCCGAGCAGCTCAACGAACTCAGGGCGGGACGACCGGCCATTCCCCGCGATCTGGACCGGGCACTCCTGGTCGACCTGTCGGGGGTTCTAGGCGAGTTCGAATTGAGCGACTCGATGCGCTTCGGCGTCCGCGCCAAATTCTGGGAAGCCGTCAACAACGCGTAGCTCAAGGATCTCCTCGAGGGGCTCCTTCGAGAACGTGTTCATGCTCTCCACTGCGCCCGTGCTGATGCCTCCGCCTGGGCTGGCGCTGAACACGACTCGCTCCGCCGTGACGTCAAGCTGCGACCAACGGATCAACGCAGCGTCTCGCAGCACAATAAGCCGACTGCGAGGCAGGCCCTTCCGCGTGACGCCCGACTATCTGGCACATCCCAAAAGGCCCGATAGGACCCCGATTGCGCTCAAATGAGGCGAAAAGTGTCACAACTTTTTCGCGGCCGCATGCCGAAAACGCGCATCCCAAGTGTGGACAAACAAAGGCGCCTCGGGTTCAGAACACTGAACTCG
>NZ_LMKB01000001.1:558149-785937 GCF_001421165.1 Frigoribacterium sp. Leaf8
AACCCCCACACATGTTTTCGAGACATGATCCTTCGGCCGCTCGGACACGGTACCGAGGACGAGTTTAGTACATCCGGCGGCAGGGACGAAACCGGGGGATTGCTCGTCCACCGCACCGCGCCTCCTCAGGGTTGTGCACAGGGCGCGCGGGCGCCCGGCACGGGCATCGGAGCCCGGCGTAGCCTCGGCCCATGCCCTCACGCCACACCGTCACCGCCTTCCTCTCGGGCGTCGGCGTCACCCTCGCCACCACGGCCGCCGCCGGCGCCGGCGTCAGCCGCTTCATGCAGCGCCGCAACGCAGCCGCCGCCGACCTCAACGCCTTGCTGCCCGTCCACTCCGCCTGGTGGCGCGACCGCTTCGACCGCAAGGGCAAGCTGCTCTACGTCGCGATGGGCGACTCCGCCGCCCAGGGCATCGGCGCCTCGAGCCCGGCCCGCAGCTACGTCGGCCGCCTCTCCGCGTACATGCGCCGCCAGAGTCACACCTCGCTACGCGTCGTCAACCTCAGCGTCAGCGGCTCGACCACCTGGCTCTGCCGCAAAGACCAGCTGCCGAAGTTCGAGAAGTACGAACCCGACGTCGTCACCGTGGCCATCGGCGCCAACGACATCATCCAGTTCAACCCCGAGTCGTTCGAGAAGAACCTCCGCGTCATCTACGGCGCCCTGCCCTCGCACGCCATCGTCGGCGACCTGCCCGCCATGTGGATTCCCGACCGCGAGAAGAAGCTCGTCGAGGCCAACGCCATCGTCCGCCGCGTCGCCGGCGAGTTCGGCCTCACCGTCGCCCCGCTCTACGAGACCACCCGCAGCCAAGGCTTCTTCCGGACCTACCGCAACTCGGCCGGCGATCTCTTCCACCCCAACGACCGCGGCTACCGCGTCTGGGCCTCGGCCTTCGAACCCGCCATCGCCGCCCGCCTCGCCCGCATCGCCGCCGACGAAGCCGCCACCACCCACGAGGTCCGCGAGGCCGAAGCCGTCGCGGCCCACACGGCCGCAGCAGCCGCGGCCCCGACTGCCGGCACCAGCAGCGACACCCCGACGACGGACCCTGCAGGAGGCGCGACCACGTCCCCGACGGACGCCCCCGCCGATGTCGGGGGCGCCTCCTAGGCTGACGGCATGGCTCGCACCACCACTCCCCCGTTCCGCTGCACCGAGTGCGGGTGGACGTCGCTCAAGTGGGCGGGGCGCTGCGGCGAGTGCCAGAAGTGGGGCACCGTCGTCGACGTCACCTCGGCCCTCGTCAGCGCCCGCGGCACCGCCTCGGTCCGCGTCGAAGGCGACCGCGTCGCACGACCCATCACCCAGGTCGAAGCCAACAGCGTCGCCTACTGGCCCAGTGGCATCGCGGAGTTCGACCGCGTCCTCGGCGGAGGCATCGTCCCCGGCGCCGCCATCCTGCTCAGCGGCGAACCCGGCGTCGGCAAGTCGACCCTGCTGCTCGAGGTCGCCTCCCGCGCCGCCGCCACCGGCGCCCGCGTCCTCTACGTCACCGCCGAAGAGAGCGCCTCGCAGGTCCGCCTCCGCGCCCAGCGCACCGGCGCCATGCACGACAACCTGTTCCTCGCCGCCGAGGTCGACCTCTCGGTCATCCTCGGCCAGATCGACCAGGTCGACCCCCAGCTCGTCATCGTCGACTCGGTGCAGACCGTCTCGTCCTCGACCATCGACGGCATCGCGGGTGGCACCTCCCAGGTGCGCGAAGTCGCCTCGACCCTCATCCGCGTCAGCAAAGACCGCAACCTGCCCGTCCTGCTCGTCGGCCACGTCACCAAGGACGGCACCATCGCCGGCCCCCGCCTGCTCGAACACCTCGTCGACGTCGTCTGCCAGTTCGAAGGCGACCGCCAGACCGCGCTCCGCTTCATCCGCGCCCACAAGAACCGCTTCGGCCCCACCGACGAGGTCGGCTGCTTCGAGATGACCGGCGACGGCATCGCCGAAGTCGCCGATCCCAGCGGGCTCTTCATGTCGCGCAACGGCACCCCCGTCAGCGGCACCTGCATCACCGTCGCCATGGAAGGCCGCCGCGCCCTGCCCGTCGAGGTCCAGGCACTCATCGTCGCCAGCTCGACACCTCAACCCCGCCGCGTCGTCAACGGAGTCGACTCCTCCCGCGTCGCCATGCTGCTCGCCGTGCTCGAACGCCGCGCCGGCATCCGCCTCGGCGACGCCGACGTCTACGTCAGCACCGTCGGCGGCATCAAGATCACCGAACCCGGCGCCGACCTCGCCATCGCCCTCGCCCTCGCCAGTGCCAGCCGCGAGAAACCCTTCCCCCAGACCATGGCCGCCGTCGGCGAGATCAGCCTCGCCGGCGAGATCCGCCCCGTCTCCTCCCCCAAACAACGCGCCTCCGAAGCACGACGCCTCGGCTTCACCCAGCTCGTCGACGCCGAATCGGGCAACCTACGCGAAGCGCTCCGCCGGGCCTTCAGCGCCGCGGGCTCCGAACGCGACCGCGAGCTCGACCGGGCTTTCTGAGCCGGCCCGGCCCGCGCCTCCTTACCCGGGACAGCCGCGTCTCTCGGCCCGACCCGCGCCTCGTGACCCGAGGCCGACTCGGGTGTGCTGACGCGTCCCGTGATTCCTGACCCGGGCCCCGGGCCGGGCCCGGGCCGGCCGGCGGACGTACGGTCCCGCACGTCCGACGCCGGGTGCGAGTGGGCAGAAGTTGCTGCTCCCACCAACCCGACGAGCACCTTCTGCCCACTCGACGGCCGCACCCGCACCTGCACGCCCGCACACGAGCACCAGCCCGTCGAGTGGTTCCGAACCGTCCTTCCGACGCACCCGGCGGACGATCCGCGACCACTCGACCCGCGCCTCCGGAACGAGAGCTGCCCAAGCCGGCCCGACCCGCACGAGGCCAGGGCACGAGTGGGCAGAAGATGCTCCTCCCCCGCACACGACGAGCATCTTCTGCCCACTCGGCCCCACGTCCCGACGACCCGAGCACCCACCCCCACCCGACATCTCCCACACCGGGGTACACCCCGGTCGGCGGCCTCACCAGGCACCTGCACCCCGCTCCACGCGGATTCTCAGCCCACACGCCGTGGTGGTCCCGGCCAACCCCCTGACCGGCCCTTAACCTGTGCCCATGTCGACGTTCAAGAACCCGGTCGGGCCGCAACCGCCCTCGGTCTACTGGCGTCGTCGCGCGGTGCTCGCGCTCGGTCTGATCGCGGTCGTGGTCATCATCGTGTTGATCGTCGTCCGCCCCGGGTCCGGCTCGGCAGAACCCGGTGCCGCCGCGACGACCTCCGCGCCCCCGGCCGACACCGCCCCCAGCGAACCGGCCCCCACCGAGACCGCTCCCGCGGCCGACGCCACCGCCGACCCGGCCGACACCTCGACCGAGGGCGCCTCCGACGCCCCGGCCTGCTCGACCCGCAGCATCGAGCTGAAGCCCGTCACCGACAAGACGAGCTACGCCGCCACCGAGCTGCCGCAGATCTCGATGACGATCACCAACTCGGGTCGCTCGGACTGCTCGATCGACCTCGGCTCGGCCCAGCAGACCCTCGTCATCTCGAGCGGCGAAGAGCAGTACTGGTCGTCGAAGGACTGCCAGGTCAACGGCACCAACCAGGTCGTCACGCTCACCGCCGGTCAGACCCTCAGCACTCCCCCCATCGCCTGGGACCGCACGCGCTCCTCCGCCGACACCTGCGAGTCGACCTCGCGCGAACCCGTCACCGCCGGCGGCGCGACCTACCGCCTCGCCGTCTCGGTCGGCGACATCACCTCCGCCGACACCGCCCAGATGATCCTGAACTGACAGTGACCCACCCGTGAACGCAGCCACCCCCTCCTCCGAGCCCGTCGACCCCCGCGAGCCCGTCGACCCGGACGACCGCAACGGCACCTTCCGCTCCGAGTCGCTCGAGCTGGCCCTCGCCGCCCAGGACGCCGCCGCCGTCGCCTTCGCCCTGCGGCACGACGTGGTCGTCGTCCCGAAGCTCGTCCTGCCGAGCGACGCGAGCGCCACGAACGACACCGCCGACGCCGCACCCTCGACCGGCGGCCCCGACGACGGAGCCCTCCCCGACGAAGGCGACCAGGTCCGCGTCTTCGGTCGCGAGAACACCGACAAGCGCATCCTGCTGCTCTTCTCGTCGGACGACACCTACGCCGCGATGGTCCCCGACGACCCGAACCGCCAGGTCATGCTCTACGACGCGCTCTCGCTGCGCGCCTTCCTCGAGGCCCACCTCGACGTCATCGAGCAGGTCTTCTTCGACATCGCCGGCCCGCACACCATGGCCGCCAACCCGGAAGACCTCCTCAAGGCCCTCGGCTAGCGAGAAGCCCCCGAGCCCAGGAGGCGCGGGTCGAGTGGTCCCGAATCGTCCTCCCCAGCGCGACGAGGGACGATTCGGGACCACTCGACCGGCCGCAGCGAACGCGAGTTCGCGCGCGGACGACTACAACGCGGGCAGCGCCTTCAGCATCCGCGAGTTGCCGAGCGTGTTCGGCTTGACCCGGGCCAGGTCGAGGAACTCCGCCACACCCTCGTCGGTCGAGCGCACGAGCTCGCCGTAGACGTCCGGCGGCACGAGACCCTCGTCGCCCACGTTGAGGTAGCCGTGCTTCTCGAAGAAGTCCACCTCGAACGTCAGGCAGAACAGTCGGCCGATCTCGAGCCGACGGGCCGCCCCTTCGAGCGACTCGAGGAGGCGGTGGCCGACCCCCTTGCGGATCCATGCGGCGTCGAGGGCGAGCGTGCGCACCTCGGCCAGGTCGTCCCACATGACGTGCAGCGCACCGCAACCGATCGGCACCCCGTCGGGCCCGACCGCGATTTGGAACTCCTGGACGTCGCCGTACAGCGTCACGAGGTCCTTGCCGAGCAGGATGCGCTTCTGCACGAACGGCTCGCACAGCCGCTGGATGTGCGGCACGTCGCTGACGACCGCGTTCCGCACCGTGATGCCGTGTCGGTCGGCCCCGCCGAGCTGGTCGGCACCGCCGGGACCGTCGACACCGGTGGGCGCGTCTGCCGCGTCTGACATGGGACTCCCTCGAAGACCACGACCCGAGGAGGCGCGGGCCGCCGCCCAGCCTAGCGACGCGTTCGCGACCCGGCCCCGGGTACGCCGAAGGGCGGCCTCCGTCGTGGAAGACCGCCCCGGGCGTCGAAGGCGACCCGCGCCTCCTTCGGTGTTGCTGTCGTGCCGGTGTTGCCGTCGTGCTGGTGTCGCGCCTAGCTCTCGATCTCGGGGGCGTCGCCCACGAGGACCTCTTCGCGACCCGGCTGACGCGAGGTGGCGAAGGTGAACTCTCCGTCGACGAAGTCGACCTGGACGTGGTCGCCCGCGTTGAGTTCACCCTGCAGGATGCGCTCGGAGAGACGGTCCTCGACCTCGTGCTGGATGGCACGACGCAGCGGCCGGGCACCGAGCGACGGGTCGAACCCGATCTCGATGAGCCGCTCTTTTGCGGACTGCGAGAGGACGGCCGTCATGTCGCGGTCGAGCAGACGGTCGGACAGGCGCTTGATGAACAGGTCGACGATCTGCAGCAGCTCTTCTTGGTTGAGCTGCGGGAACACGATCGTCTCGTCGACGCGGTTCAGGAACTCGGGCTTGAAGTGCTTCTTGAGCTCTTCGGTGACCTTCGAACGCATGCGCTCGTAGGAGGTCGCCGTGTCGCCCTCGATCTGGAAGCCGACGGGGCCGCCGGTGATGTCCTTCGTGCCGAGGTTGGTCGTCATGATGATGACCGTGTTCTTGAAGTCGACGACACGACCTTGACCGTCGGTGAGACGACCCTCTTCGAGCACCTGCAACAGCGAGTTGAAGATGTCGGGGTGGGCCTTCTCGATCTCGTCGAACAGCACCACGGAGAACGGCTTGCGGCGGACCTTCTCGGTCAGCTGCCCGCCCTCTTCGAAGCCGACGAACCCGGGAGGGGCACCGAACAGACGCGAGACGGTGTGCTTCTCGCCGTACTCGGACATGTCGAGCGAGATCAGCGCGCCCTCGTCGTCGAACAGGAACTCGGCGAGCGCCTTGGCCAGCTCGGTCTTGCCGACGCCCGTGGGCCCGGCGAAGATGAACGAACCGGAGGGACGCTTGGGGTCCTTCAGGCCGGCACGCGTGCGGCGGATGGTCTTCGAGAGGGCCGCGATGGCCTGCTCTTGTCCGATGACGCGCTGGTGCAGAGCCTTCTCCATGAAGACGAGACGCGAGGTCTCTTCTTCGGTGAGCTTGAAGACCGGGATGCCCGTGGCCTGGGCCAGGACCTCGGCGATGATGCCCTCGTCGACGGTTCCGCCGGCTCCGGCCTCGCCCGAACGCCACGTCTTCTCGAGACGGAGGCGCTCACCGAGCAGCTTCTTCTCTTCGTCGCGCAGCGAGGCGGCCTTCTCGAAGTCCTGGTCCTCGATCGCGCCCTCTTTCTGGCCGCGGACGCCGGCGATGCGCTCGTCGAACTCGCGCAGCTCGGGCGGTGCGGACAGGATCGACAGACGCAGGCGGGCGCCGGCCTCGTCGATCAGGTCGATGGCCTTGTCGGGCAGGAAGCGGTCGCTGACGTAGCGGTCGGCGAGGTTCGCCGCCGCGACGATGGCGCCGTCGGTGATGGAGACCTTGTGGAAGGCCTCGTACTTGTCGCGCAGCCCCTTGAGGATGTTGATCGCGTGGGGCAGCGAGGGCTCGTTGACCTGGACGGGCTGGAAGCGGCGCTCGAGGGCGGCGTCCTTCTCGAAGTGCTTGCGGTACTCGTCGAGCGTGGTCGCACCGATCGTCTGCAGCTCACCACGGGCGAGCAGCGGCTTGAGGATCGACGCGGCGTCGATGGCGCCCTCGGCGGCACCCGCACCCACGAGGGTGTGGATCTCGTCGATGAAGACGATGATGTCGCCGCGCGTGCGGATCTCTTTGGTGACCTTCTTCAGGCGCTCCTCGAAGTCACCGCGGTAGCGGCTGCCAGCGATGAGCGAGCCGAGGTCGAGCGAGTAGAGCTGCTTGTCCTTCAGCGTCTCGGGCACCTCGCCCTTGACGATCGCCTGGGCCAGGCCCTCGACGACGGCGGTCTTGCCGACGCCGGGCTCACCGATCAGCACGGGGTTGTTCTTCGAGCGACGGGAGAGGATCTGCATGACCCGCTCCATCTCTTTCTCGCGCCCGATGACCGGGTCGAGCTTGTTGTCGCGCGCGGCCTGCGTCAGGTTGCGACCGAACTGGTCGAGCACCTGGCTGCCGCCCTGCGCGCCCTGGGTCTGTTCGCCGCCCACGGCCACCGCCTCTTTCCCCTGGTAGCCGGAGAGGAGCTGGATGACCTGCTGGCGGACCCGGTTGAGGTCGGCGCCGAGCTTCACGAGCACCTGGGCGGCGACTCCTTCACCCTCGCGGATGAGGCCGAGCAGGATGTGCTCGGTGCCGATGTAGTTGTGGCCGAGCTGCAGCGCCTCGCGCAGGCTCAGCTCGAGGACCTTCTTCGCACGAGGCGTGAAGGGGATGTGGCCGGTCGGCTGCTGCTGGCCCTGGCCGATGATGTCTTGCACCTGCTCGCGCACGGCGTCGAGCGAGATGCCCAGCGACTCGAGGGCCTTGGCGGCGACGCCTTCGCCCTCGTGGATCAGACCGAGCAGGATGTGCTCGGTGCCGATGTAGTTGTGGTTCAGCATCTTCGCCTCTTCTTGGGCGAGGACGACGACGCGACGGGCACGGTCGGTGAATCTCTCGAACATCTTCTTTGCTCCCTAGGTGGCGGGGTGGTTGTCGCCACCGAATGTGCATCTGGCGCCCGCAGGGTTCGGCACCGGTTTACAGAGAGAGTAACCAGGCCCCGCGGCTTAATCTGCCCCTGTTCGCTGGGGGCATAGAGCAGTGCGCAGGCGGGCTGACGGGGCGCGCTGACAGGGGTGGCGGCTAGCCTCGCGTCCATGGGCAAGTTCACGGTCGGCCTCGTTCCGCACCCCACGAAGTCGGTGCTCGACAGCGTCGAGATCATCCGCGGCTGGACGACCCGCTCACAGGCGCACCTCGTCGCCATGACCTCCGACGCGGCACGGGTCGGCGACGGCGTCGAGCTGGTCGACGAGCGCACCTTCCGCGAGCGCGTCACCGTCGTGGTGGCCCTCGGCGGCGACGGCACGATGTTGGGCGCGATGCGGCTCGTCGCCGAACGTCCCGTGCCCGTGCTCGGGGTCAACTACGGCAACGTGGGGTTCCTGGTCGAGGTCGAGCCGCACGAACTGCCCGAGGCGCTCGACCGCGTCGGCCAGAAGCAGTTCTCGCTCGAGGCGCACCACGCCCTCGAGGTCACGCACTCGGCATCCGGCTTCGAGAACACCTACCTGGCCTTCAACGACGTCTCGGTGGCCCGCCGTCCGGGCGAGGGCGTCGTCTCGGCCGACCTCGTGCTCGACGAGACGCCCTACGGCTACTACAAGGCCGACGCGATCGTCGCGGCGACTCCTGCCGGGTCGACCGCCTACAACTACGCCGCGGGCGGGCCGATCCTGTCCCCCGCGATCGCGGCCGTCGTGGTCACCCCGGTGGCGCCGATGTCGGGCATCGACCGCTCGGTCGTCCTCGGCCCGCGAGAGAAGTTGCGCTTCGAGATCGGCGACGGCACGCACTCGGCCGCGCTCGAGGTCGACGGGCGCGTGGTCGCCGACGTCAGCGAGGGCTGCGTCATCAGGCTCGTGCTGCGGCGCGACGCCGGCCAGGTCATCCGGCTCGACGCCGACCGACACGGTCGCAAGGGCCGCCTGAAGCTCAGCCTGCTCGACCTGCCGTTGCGTGAGGATCAACTGCTCGAGCTCGTCCCCACCGACGTCCGGGCCCGCTTCCGCGAGCGAGCCGAACGCGCCGGCGGCCTCGCCGGCGTCGCGCACGACGACGACACCGCCGTCACCGGCATCAGCCCCCTGCACTGACGCGGCCGCCTCCCAGGGGGATCAGCCCCGGGCGCCGACGCGCCGGCCTTCAGGAGGCGCGGTGCGCGGTGATCGCGCGCCGCGCCTCCTGCACTCTGCCGACGTCGTGCGGCCCGGGGCAGTCGTCACGAACGCGGGCGGGTTCGGCCACGGCGGGCGGTCGTGGGCGCCCGAGTCCCACGAACACGCCCACGCTGCCCCCGCCCGGACCCGGCCCCGGCTCGGCCGTCCAGCCCGGCGCGGCCCCGGCCTAGTAGACCTCGCCCAGCGCCTCGGCGAAGACCTGCTCGGGGTCGCGGACGAACCCGCGTCGGGCGAACCAGGCGCAGACGTTGCGGCAGTCGCGTTCGAGCAGCTCGACGCCGGTCGGGTTGCTCGCGACGTCGACCAGCTGGGGCACGTCGATGGCGACCACGCGCCCGTCGTGCACGAGCAGGTTGTACGGCGAGAGGTCCCCGTGCGCGAAGCCGGCCCGGGCGAAGCCGATCACGATCTCGTGCACCTGCTCGAACAGCGGCCACAGCATGGCACCGTCGTCCTTGATCTGGGCGAGGCGTGGGGCGGCCTCGGCGCCGTGCCCGACGAACTCCATCAGGATCTCGGTGCCGCTGATCTGCACCGGATACGGCACGGCGACGCCGAGGGAGTGCAAGCGGCAGAGCGCGTCGAACTCGGCCGCGGCCCAGAGCCCGGCCTGCACGCGGCGACCGTGCGCCGAGCCGCGAGCCATCGCCCGGCCGTCGCGGGTGTTGCGGACCCGTCGGCCCTCCCGGTACTCCGACGAACGGTGGAAGTCGCTCTGCTCGGGCCCGCGGTACCGCTTCGCGGCCAGCAAGGAGGCGCGGGCTCCGTCACCGGCGCCCAGCACGACGTCCGTCGGCACGGCTCGGTCGATCAGGTGGACGTCGGCCTCCTTGCCGGTCTTGACGACGCCGAGCTCGGTGTCGATCGCGGCCGCGGAGGTCACGACCCAGGCGGGCCAGGGCCGGGGCCCGCGTTCGGTGGGGGTGGCGGCCGGCCAGGTGGACCAGCGCTGGTCGGCGTCGGAGTCGGGGTCGACGGTGGAGAAGGTGGGGACGACGAAATCGTCGGAGAAGGACAAGCGGTGCTCCAGGGGAGGCGTGAGACCGGCCCGGCGGGCGCGACGAGCGTCGCGCGGCTGTCGCTACGGGCGGAGGGTCTCGGGGTGAGTGGGGTACGCGTGGCATGCGTTGACGGCAGTCATGCTCATCACCCCTCTCGTGGAGTGTCTCGTGGCCCGGCCACCTCGTGGCCCTGGTCCGCCCACGGTACCTCCCCGCGCCTCCCCTGTCGACGGTCGTTTCTCTCGGTCCCCCGCCGGTCGAGTGGGCAGAAGATGCTCTTCGGACGGAAACGAAGCGCATCTTCTGCCCACTCGGCCGAGTCACGACAGCAGGCGACGCACGCGGGCGACGAGTTCGTCGGCCCGGCGGCCGCGGAGATCGTCGTCCGTGCACCGGACGGTGCGCCAACCGGCGTCGGCGAACCTCTCCCGGCGCAGGATGTCCTGTCGGAAGCGCCCGGGGTCGCGGCGGTGCTCGTCACCCTCGTACTCGACGGCCACCCCGCACCACGCGTACCGAAGGTCCGGCTTGCCGAGGTAGCGCCCACGGTCGTCGTACGTGCGCACGTTGATCTCGGGCTCCGGGAGCCCGGCCCGGGTCAGGAGCAGGCGGAGCTCGGTCTCCTTCGGCGACTCGACCCCGGGTCGGACGAGTGCGAAGGCCTCTCGGACACGGGCGACGCCACGCCGACCCCGGGCATCGTGGAGCGCACGCTCGAGTTGCGCGACCGGTCGTTCCCGAGCAGCCACGTGGGGGGACCAGCAGCCGGCCAACGCATCTCCGGCCCGGACGAGGTCGGTGAGCGACAGCAGCGAACCGCACTCCACCCACGCCGTGACCGGCTCGTCGACCGGCAGACCGTCGACCCGCGACATCGGGGGCCGGTCGGACGGACCGAGTCCTGCACGACGGTCCGTCGGGTCGGCCCGGGAGGCGGCCGCCCCTGCCCGATGCGTGGCGACACCAGGCCGTCGCGGGCCACGCCCCTCGATCGAGGTGACGTGGAGTGGTTCTCTGCCGTCGCGGACCCACCACGGCACGGGAAGACCCCACAGGCCCAGAGCCGTCACGCGGGTGAACCGCCAGTCGTCGAGCATGACGGGCAGCACGTCGCGGGCCCTGACCGCGATGTCGCGCGGGACGTCGTCGGGATCGGGGTGCCCGTCGACGACGTACCGCACACCGCGGTGCGGGGCCGCGAGATCCGGCCCTCGGAGTCGCCCGATGCCGAGACCGGCACGGTGGGCCTCGTCGACGGCGAAGGGGCGATCGGCGAGCGGGAGGGGGACGACGATGCGCGGCACTCGTCGAGAGTGCCCGCCGGAACGCGACCCGCACCTCCTGATGTCGTCGCTTCGGGATCCGTGCGAACGCGTCGCCTCTGGGGACCAGACGCCGCACGGCCCGAACGGGCAGAAGATGCTGCTCCCGACCCCGCGAAGGGCAAGATCTGCCCACTCGGCGGAAGTGGCCTCCGGCTGACGAGACCGATCGGCGACGAGTGGGCAGAAGATGCTGCTCGGGGAACCCCGAAGAGCATCTTCTGCCCACTCGCGGCTCCGAGGAGGATCGGTGCGGGACACCACGGCACGGCACGAGTCACGACGCGACCCCCGGGCACGACGAAGGGCCGCCGCCCGGGGTGACCCGGGCGACGGCCCTGACGTGGTGCGGCCTGCGACCTACTGCAGGTAGAGCTGGAGGTCCTGGCTGACGGCCTTCGCGAACATGCGGAGGCGGGCACGGCTCTCGACGCGCGAGACGGCCTGGCGCGACGAGTGGACGCGCTTCGAGATCTCGTCGAGGGTCATCGGCTGGTCGTCGTCGAGGCCGAAGCGCATGCGGATGACGCGCGCCTCGTCTTCGGGCAGCGTCGCCACGAGGGCGTGCATGTCGCGGTTGAGCAGCGAGCTCTCGGTGGCCTGCGTGGGCGACGGGGTCTCTTCGTCCTCGATGAAGTCACCCAGTTCGCTGTCTTCGGCATCGCCGACGACGGTGTGGATCGACACCGGCTCGTGCGAACGGGACTTCAGCTCGATGAGGTCGGCGACGTCCATGGCGACCTCTTCGGCCACCTCGTCGACGGTGGGCGCACGGCCCAGGTCGACGGTCAGGTCACGCTCGGCCCGCGAGATGCGGTTGATGCGCTCGACCGTGTGCACCGGGATGCGGATGGCGCGCGCCTTGTCGGCGAGGCCGCGGGCGATGGCCTGACGGATCCACCACGTGGCGTAGGTCGAGAACTTGTAGCCCTGCGTGTAGTCGAACTTCTCGACGGCACGGACGAGGCCGAGGTTGCCCTCCTGGATGACGTCCATGAAGGGCAGGCCGCGCTGCGTGTAGCGCTTGGCGATGCTGACGACGAGGCGGAGGTTCGCGGTGATCATGCGGTCCTTCGCACGCTCGCCGTCGTGCTGCAGCCAGCGGAGGTCGCGGAGCATCTCGGCGTGGGCCTTGGTGCGGTTCTTCTTGACCGCGTCGGCCGCCTGCAGCTCTTTGAGCTTCTCGCCGGCGAACAGGCCGACCTCGATGCGGCGGGCGATCTCGGTCTCTTCCGCTGCGTCGAGCAACGGCATGCGGCCGATGTGGCGGAGGTAGTCGCCGACCTGGTCGGTGGAGGCCCCTCGGACCTGCGACAGGACCTCGACCTCGGTGTCGTCGGTGGCTGTGGTGGTGTTGCGCGTGGTGACGGAAGTGGTCGTCATCGTTCTCTCCCTGCTCGAGTACTGACCTGGTGTCGCGTCGATTAGTTCGTGAAGCTCGTCGGCGTACTTCGAGTCTGGCGTGCGGGGGCGTGCGGAAAAAAGCTGGTGCAGGCCCTGACGGGACTACTCCGAGCGCACGTCCAGAGTTTCGACGCCGACGGGGTACGAAGGCGAACGACGTTTGACAGCAGCCCGGAACGGGTATAGGCGGTCGCTATCACGCCGGGGGTACACATTCCCAGGTCGCTCACCGGAAACTCGGCGGCCGATCTGTCGGGGTACGACGAACGGCACCGCGAGCCCAGGAGGCGCGGTGCCGTGACCTGAGGACGCCCGCGTCACCGGCGCGCCCGTCACGGGCGCACCCGTCACGGGCGCACCCCTCGGCGACCCACCCGGTGGCGGGAGAGGCCGGACTAGACCGTGCGGCGGCCCGAGCGGTCGGACAGGTCCGACCGGTCGGACAGGCCAGAGGTGCCGGTAGCGCCGGCGCGGCCGGACAGCTCACGCGACTCGGCGCGCTCTTCCGCCTCTGCCCGGGCGCGCTCTTCGGCCTCGACCTTGGCGTAGGCGGCCCGCTCGGTGCGGTCGGAGCGCAGCAGTGCCCGGACGATGAACCAGAAGATGAGGCCCACGAGGATGGTGGGCGTCACGGAGAAGACGATGGCTCCGGCAAGGGACTCAGGCACCCGACCAGGGTACGTCGCCCTCCCGGGGAAAACCACGTGCACCTCTCGACGCCGAGACGACGGAGGCGCGGTGCCCGACCGGCACCGCGCCTCCTGCACCCGACGCGCGAGCGTCCGCACCCCCGCGCGAACGCGGGCGCGGGCGCGGGCGCTACTTGACCAGCGGGAAGAGGATCGTCTCGCGGATGCCGAGGCCCGTGATCGCCATCAGGAGGCGGTCGATGCCCATGCCCATGCCGCCGCTCGGCGGCATGCCGTGCTCGAGCGCGGTGAGGAAGTCGTCGTCGAGGCGCATGGCCTCGGCGTCGCCGCGGGCCGAGAGAGCGGCCTGCTCGACGAAGCGCTCGCGCTGGATCACGGGGTCGACCAGCTCGGAGTACGCGGTGGCGAGCTCGAAGCCGCGGACGTAGAGGTCCCACTTCTCGACGACGCCGGGCTTCGAGCGGTGCTGGCGGACGAGAGGGCTCGTGTCGACCGGGAAGTCGACCACGAAGGTCGGGCGGTCGAGCGACGGCTTGACGAAGTGCTCCCAGAGCTCTTCGACGAGCTTGCCGTGGGTCTCGTGCGGCACGACCAGGTCGACGGTGGCGGCGAGCGCCTGCAGGTCGGCGACGGTGGTCGACGGGGTGATCTCGACTCCGGCGGCCTCGCTGAGCGACTCGTACATCGGCACGCGGGCCCACTCGCCGCCGAGGTCGTACTCGGTGCCGTCGGCGAGGGTGACGAGGTGCGAGCCGGAGACGGCCATGGCGGCGTTCTGCACGAGCTCTTGCGTGAGGCGGGCCATCTGGTCGTAGTCGCCGTAGGCCTGGTACGCCTCGACCATCGCGAACTCGGGCGAGTGCGTCGAGTCGGCGCCCTCGTTGCGGAAGTTGCGGTTGATCTCGAAGACGCGGTCGATGCCACCGACGACGGCCCTCTTGAGGAACAGCTCGGGCGCGATGCGCAGGTACAGCTCGGTGTCGAAGGCATTGCTGTGCGTCTGGAACGGTCGGGCCGCGGCGCCGCCGTGCATGGTCTGCAGCATGGGCGTCTCGACCTCGAGGTACTCGTACGAGTCGAAGGTGCGGCGCAGCGACGAGACCGCGGCGGCCCGGGCGCGGACGGTGGCGCGGGCCTGGTCGCGCACGATCAGGTCGAGGTAGCGCTGACGCACGCGCGTCTCCTCGCTGAGCTCGGAGTGCAGGTTCGGCAGCGGCAGGATCGCCTTGGCCGCGATCGACCACTCGCCGACCATGATCGACAGCTCGCCGCGACGGGACGAGATGACCTCGCCCTTCACGAAGACGTGGTCGCCCAGGTCGACGAGCTCTTTCCAGTCGGCGAGGCGCTGCTCGCCGACCTCGGCGAGCGAGACCATGGCCTGGATGCGGCTGCCGTCGCCCGCCTGGAGCGCGGCGAAGCAGAGCTTGCCCGTGTTGCGGGCGTGCACGACGCGACCGGCCAGCCCGACGACGTCACCCGAGCGGCTGTCGGTCTCGAGCTCGGCGTACCGGGCGCGGACCGCACCGATCGTGTCGGTGATCGGCACGCCGACCGGGTACGCCTCGACGCCGGCCTCGAGCAGGCGGGCACGCTTGTCGAGCCGCACCTGCTTCTGCTCCGACGCCTCGCGCGCGGCGGTGGCCGCCTCGTCGTCGGGGGTGGTGGTCGGGTCGGGCGCGGCGGTCATGTGTCAGGTGCTCCTGGGGTGGTGGAGGGGGCGGGAGGCGCGGGCCGGGTCAGGCGCGCGGGTCACCGAACGCGGTGGGGCCGTCGTCGAACGAGGCCATGTCGATGGTACCGGGGCCGGCCGCGCCCCCGGCCTCGCCGAGGGCGGCGTCCATGGCCGACCGCATCAGCGGCGCGAGCAGCCGGCCCGGCTCGGGCAGGCCCAGCTCGGTCAGCAGTCCGACCGACTGCGCGACGATCGCGGCAGAGAACTCGGTGGCCGTCGCGATGGCCTCGGCGTAACGCGGCCGGTCGGCCTCGGCCACGATGACGGGCTCGGCTCCCATCTCGACGACGAGCGCCTGGCCGATCGGCTGGACGGGGGTCGGCGCGGTGACGGCGCACCAGGCGTCGCGCAGCCGTACGAGGTCGATGGTCGTGCCGGTGAAGGCGAGGGCCGGGTGGATCGCCAGGGGGATCGCCCCCGACGAGAGGGCGGGCCGCAGCACCTCGAGCCCGTGCCGGGGCGAGGTGTGCACGACGAGCTGGCCGGGCTGCCAGGTGCCGGTCGCCGCCAGGCCCTGCACGAGGTCGGCCAGCTGGTCGTCGGGGACGGCGAGCAGGACGAGTTCGCTGCGCTCGACGATCTCGGGCACGGTCAACAGGGGCACGCCCGGCAGGATCGCCTCGGCCCGGTCGCGGCTGCGCTCGGACACGGCCGAGATGCCGACGATCGCGTGACCGGCGGCGGCGAGCGCGGCACCGAGCACGGGTCCGACCCGGCCGGCGCCGACGATGCCGACGCCGAGGCGACCGCTGCGGCGGTCGGAGCCGCGCGCGGTCGGCCGGGGGTCGCGCGGTGCGTCGCGTGGGCCACCGAGGGACGAGCCGCCGAGGGAGGGGCCGCCGGTCGACGGGTCGGTCACGGGGTCTCCTCGCTCCAGCGGTGGGTGCGGTCGGCGTGGGCGGCGGCGACGGCCTCGCGACCGGCGGTCGTGAAGAAGCCGAGGGCGTCGTCCTGGTCGAGGGCGCCGATCTCGGCGACGATCGGCCCCTGGACGGTGTGCAGGTGCACGGTCGCGAGGCGGAGCCGGCGGCGCAACGGACCCTGCACCAGGCCGACGCTCTGCACCCGGGGCAGCGGCACGATGACGAGCTGGCGCCAGATCGCGCCCTTGCGCAGCAACAGCGCACCCGGCGCTGAGCGGAACCCGTTGCGCCGCCACGAGAACCAGCGCAGCACGGCGGCCCGGCGCGGAGACACGGTGAAACCGCCGTCCGTACCGCTCGACCTGAGCCCGCCCTCGACGAGCGACAGGGTGTGCTCGGTCGTCGCCTCGACGGCGTCGCGGACGGCAGGAGGCGCGGCAGCGCCGGTCACGGACGTCTCGTCGGCGACCCCCTCACCCCCGACGGCAGGAGGCGCGGCCTCGCCGGTCGAGGAGGCGTCGGCAACCGGGACCGTCGCGGAGGCGACCGCCTCGGGGGCGTCGGCCGGTGCGGGCGACCCGGCCCGCGCCTCCTCGGCGGCGACGCCGACGGCGGCCACGCCGACCAGCTCGGGCAGGACGAGTTCGAGGACGCGGCGGACGTCGTCCTCGTCGCCGACCGGCAGGATCGTCGTGTTCTCCTGCCCGGCGGCACCCTTCGTGCTCGAACGCGAGGCGCGGTTGATCTTGACGTCCCACCAGCCGAACGGGCGCCAGAGCAGCGGTTGGCTGACCTTGATCGAGTGGATGCGGCCGGGCGGCAGCGTCTCGTTCGAGGTCGAGAAGAGGCCGTAGCCGATGCGGACCCCGTCGCGCGTGCCGGCGATCGTGTAGCGCAGCGACTTCGTGATGCGGTTGACGTAGAACCCGCCCGAGCCGAGCACGGCCGGCAGCAGCACGAAGAGCAGGAACCACTCGCCCGTCGTGACCACGCTGATCACGATCGCCACGACGGCTGCCAGGAGGAACAGCGTGTAACCGCTCAGGACGGTCGAACCGATGAGGCGACCGGGCGAGAGGGCCACGACCGACCGGGGCGGTGCCTCGTCGGGGTCGAGCTCGGGTGCGAGGAACTCGTGGGCGCGCTGCTCGACCAGACCGCCGAAGCCCTGCCGGTGCGGGGCGGGGGCGCCGGTCCGACCGGGGGTCGAGGTCCCGGCGACGGCGGCCGGGTCGGTCGCATCGCCCGTGCCCGCGCCTCGCGCATCGACCGGTGCACCGGGCGCGCTCGGGGCCGGGGCGTGCGTCTGCTGCGCCCCGCCCGCGCGCCGCAGGATCTCGCGGCGCAGGTCGTCCGCGG
This sequence comes from Frigoribacterium sp. Leaf8, assembly GCF_001421165.1. GTDB lineage: Bacteria > Actinomycetota > Actinomycetes > Actinomycetales > Microbacteriaceae > Frigoribacterium. The sequence continues at coordinate 575,469 of NZ_LMKB01000001.1, forward strand.
ACGCCGACCGCAGGTAGGCGAGGGTGACGTTGGCGTCCTGCCCGGCCTGGGTGACCTCGAGCTTGGCGGCGCCGAAGACGCGGGCCAGCAGGGGACGCTGGATGTTGATGCCCTGGATGCGGTCGAGCCGCGCCCGCCGGTTCGTGCGGAACACGATGCCGCTGCGGACCTCGACGACGTCCTCGCCCACCCGGAAGGTGTGCATGCGCCACGACAACCAGAACCCGCCCACGAACAGGGCGATCACCACGACCACGGCGAGCAGCAGCAGGCCCAGCCAGCCCTTGTCGACGACGTACCCGAACGGGTCGCCCTCGTCACCCCGCCGACCGCCGGGCACGAACAGTTCGACCACGTACTCGCGCGCGTTGTTGAACAGGATGACGAGCACCGCGGCCAGGGCGATGCCGCCCTTGAGCAGCGGGGTGGCCGGGTGCAGACGGTGCCACTCGCCGTCGGTGAGCGCGGCGACGTCCGGAGGCGCGGGTCGGCCCCCGCCGCCGTCCGCCCCGGTGCGGGGGTCGCTCACAGGCCGGCCCGACGCGATTCGGCCAGCTCGACGAGGCGGTCGCGCAGCCGCTCGGCCTCGTCGGCGGGGACGCCCGGGATCGTCACGGCCGACGCCGCGGCCGCGGTGACGAACTTCAGGTCGCTGAGGCCGAGCGCCCGGACGACCGGGCCCCGGTTGATGTCGATGAGCTGCATGCGCCCGTAGGGCACGGCCACGACGCGCAGGTACAGGATGCCCTTGCGCAGCAGCAGGTCGTCCTCGCGAAGCTGGTAGCCGATCGCCCGGACGCGACGGGGGGTCAGGGCGGCGACCACGACGGTGACGACCACCACGACGGCGGTGATCGCGTAGGTCCACCACTGACCGATCAGCCAGAGCGGCACGGTGGCACCGGCCACGATCAGGCCGGTGACGAGGTAGCCGATCAGCTCGGGCCAGACGTACTTGGGCGAGACGCGGTTCCACTCGGCGTCGGGGATGTCGAGTCGGTCCATGTCGGCGTCTCTTCCGGTCGGCAGCGGTCGGTCGGCGGTGGTGGGACCGCAGGCGGTCAGACCGCCTGTGTGCCCGAGCCCTGGCCGTGCTCGTCGTCGGCGGGCGGGACGGTGCACATGCGCTCGGCGACGATGCCGGCCACCAGCAGCCCCGCACCGCCGACGACGGCGACGATCGCGGGCACGAGCGAGCCTACAGCGACCCCCACGCCACGGGACAGGACGAACAGCAGGACTCCCCCGGCGAAGCCGCCGAACAGGGCGCCGGCCAGGCTGCTCGCCTTGGCCAGCAGCAGCACGCGGGTCGCGTAGTAGGGGTCGACGCGTTCCTTGCTCGACCCGGTCGCGACCCGGTGCACGGGCACGGCCATCGAGACGACGACGCCGCCGATGCCGAGCAGCACGAGGCCGAGCGCGAAGGGCAGCACGATCGAGGGCTGACGCATGGCGACCAACACCGAGTCGAGGACGAAGCCGGCGGCCACGGCCACGATGATCAGGCCGACCAGGGTGGAGGGGCGGGTGTGCTTCACGGGGCTCCTGGGCTGGGGTCGGTGGTCGGGTCGTGCGCGGACCCGTGGTCGGACGTGGGGTCGAGCAGCGGAGGCTCGGACGCGGGGTCGAGCAGCGGGGGCTCGGACGCGGGGTCGAACAGCGAGGTCGCTCCCGGCACGGGACGGGTGCGCTCGGTGAGCCGGGACGCCAGGTCGGCGACCCGCCCGGCTCCGGCGAGCCGCGCCTCCGGGTCCAGCTCGAGCCAGGGCTCGAGCACGAACGCGCGCTCGGCGGCGCGGGGGTGCGGCACCTGCAGGCGCTCGGTGTCGATGCGCTCGTCGTCGAGGGCGACGACGTCGAGGTCGAGGGTCCGGTCGCCCCAGCGCACCTCGCGGGTGCGCCCGTGCGTGGCCTCGATCGCCTGCAGCGCGTCGAGCAGGGCGTCGTCGTCGAGCGTGACGTCGGCGAGCAGCACGGCGTTGAGGTAGGTCGGCTTGCCCGGATCGAGGCCGTCGAGCGTGACGGCGGTCGACGACACGGGCGCGGAGGCCGCGACGACCGTGATGCCGGGGGTCGCGTCGACGGCCCGGACGGCCTCGCGCAGCAGGGTGTCACGGTCGCCGAGGTTCGAGCCGAGGGCGATCACCGCACGCCGGACGCGCGGCGCGGCCGTGCTCGGCGCGCCCGTGCCCGGCGCACCCGCGCTCGAGCCACCCGTCCTCGGGCCGAACGTGCTCGGGCCGCTCACGCGCGCTCCCGGCTGATGGTGATCGACACGTCGCCGAAGGGCACGGTGATCGGGGCGCCCGGCTTGTGCACGGTCACCTCGGTGGATACCGCCGCACGGTGCGCGAGCACGACGCCGGCGAGGCGCTCGGCGAGGGTCTCGATCAGGTCGACCGGGTCGCGCTCGACGGCGGCCACGAGTTCTTCGGCCAGGACGCCGTAGTGCACGGTCTCGCCGAGGTCGTCCCCGGACGCCGCCGGGGAGGTGTCGAGGTGCACGACGACGTCGACGACGAACTCCTGCCCGTCGCGGCGCTCGTGGTCGAAGACGCCGTGGTGGCCGGTCGCCCGGACCCCGCTGAGGCGCAGCACGTCGAGGCCGGTCGCGCGGAGGACCGGCACGGGCCCGCCGACCGTCTCGTGCTCGGGGACCGACTCGGGCTCGCGCGCGGGCAGGCCGTCGGGCCCGCTCTCGACGCCGGTCACGCGTGCCTCGCCGGTCGGCGGGGAGCCACCGCGGCCTCGGTCCAGGCCTGCAGCACGTCGAGGGCGACGCGGGTGCCGGCGACGTCGTGGACGCGCACGCCCCAGACGTCGGCCTGGGCCGCCAGCACGCTGATCACGGCGGTCGCGGGGTCGCGGTCGGTGGGCGGCGCCCCCTCGGGCAGGAGGTCGGCCAGGAACCGCTTGCGCGACGCGGCGACGAGCACGGGCAGGCCGAGCCGGCCGACCACGTCGAGGTGGGCGAGCAGCTGCCAGTTCTGGGTGGCGTCCTTGGAGAACCCCAGCCCGGGGTCGAGCACGATCGCGGACGGGTCGACGCCGCGGGCCACGAGGTCGTCGACCCGCGCGGCGAGCTCGTCGGCGACGGTGCCGACGACGTCACCGTCGTAGTCGCGTGACGCGGCGGCGGGTGCCTGGCCCGAGCCGTCGAGTCGACCTCGCCAGTGCATGACCACGAAGGTGCGGCCGCTCTCGGCGGCGACCCGGGCCATGTCGACGTCGGCGAGGCCCCCCGACACGTCGTTGACGATCTCGGCACCGGCCTCGAGCGCGGCGGCGGCGGTCGACGCGTTCATCGTGTCGATGCTGACGCGCACCCCCTCGGCCGCGAGTTCTCGCACGACCGGCAGCACGCGGCGCAGCTCGTCCGCGGGCTCGACCCGAGAGGCACCGGGCCGGGTCGATTCGCCGCCCACGTCGACGATGTCGGCCCCCTGCGCGACGAGGGCGCGGGCATGGGCCAGGGCGGCGTCCAGGTCGAGGTGACGACCGCCGTCGCTGAACGAGTCGGGCGTCACGTTGAGCACGCCCATCACCTGCGGGCCGGGCCGGCGAGCACCGGATCGGTCGCGCGACCGGCGGAGAACCGGTGCAGGAGGCGCGGCGTGCGACCCCGGGCCGGTCGCGACCCGGTCACGCACCGCGGGTGCCGCGTGCGAGCCGGCGCGCTGCCGATCGGGTCGTGGCCGGGCCTCGAGCACGGCGTCGGCGTCGTCGAACGACCGCTCGTGCAGCGGCCCCTCGAACCGACCGCCGGCCACCAGCCGACGTCCGGAGCGGACCGCGGGGACCGGCGCCTCGGCGGGGAGGCTCGTCGCGGACGTGGTCGCCGGCGTGTGCGTGACGGGCGGCAGCTGGGCCGGGGGACGGACGGCCGCGGTCTCGTTCTGCGCCAGGACGAGACGTCCTTGCGTGATCGGGCCCACGGCGAGCTCGTCGGCGGCTGCCCGGGCGGAGGCCGGGGGCGCGTCCACGACGACGTCGGCCGGGTAGCGCTCCCGACCGCGAGGTCGCTTCGACGGCACGGCGCCGCCCTCGTGAGCCGCAGCGGGCGGACGTCCGTCGTCACCGGACGTGGCGGGGGTGCCGCGGGACGGGTCGGTCACGAAGCGGTACCTCCGTTCGGTGCTCGGGACGAGCCCTCAGGCTATCGACCGGCTGCGCCTGGGCGCAGCCGGTCGGGCCGATCGTGCGTCAGGCCGTGGCGATGCCGGGCGTCGTGCGGGGTGGGCGCGTGCGGGCCGGCTTGGTCGTCGGCTCGGAGTCGACGCCCCCGTCGACGGCTTCGGCGTCGACGGGCGACTTCGTCGGCATCGGGATCGCCGGGCGGTCGGACACCGGACGCTTGTCGCTCGAGAGCCACTGCGGGCGCTCGGGCAGCTTGCGGACGTCCTTGAAGATCTCCGCGAGCTCGTCGTGGTCGAGGGTCTCTTTCTCGAGCAACTCGCGGGCGAGGAAGTCGAGCACGTCGCGGTTGTCGTTGATGACCTCCCACGCCTCGTCGTGCGCCTGCTCGAGCAGCACGCGGACCTCGGCGTCGACCGTCTCGGCGATGTTCTCCGAGTAGTCGCGCGAGCTTCCGTCGCGGCCCATCATCATCTCGCCGGAGGCCTGGCCGAGCTTGACCGAGCCCACCTTGTTGCTCATGCCGTACTCGGTGACCATCTTGCGGGCGGTCGCCGTGGCCTTCTCGATGTCGTTCGAGGCACCGGTGGTCGGGTCGTGGAAGACCAGCTCTTCGGCGACACGGCCGCCCATGGCGTACGTGAGCTGGTCGAGCAGCTCGTTGCGGGTGACCGAGTACTTGTCCTCGAGGGGCAGGACCATCGTGTAGCCCAGGGCCCGACCGCGGGGCAGGATCGTGATCTTGGTCACGGGGTCGGTGTGGCGCATGGCCGCGGCGGCGAGGGCGTGGCCACCCTCGTGGTACGCGGTGATGAGCTTCTCGTGGTCGTTCATGATGCGGCTGCGGCGCTGCGGGCCGGCCATGACGCGGTCGACCGCCTCGTCGAGGGCACGGTTGTCGATCAGCTGCGCGTTGGAACGGGCGGTGAGCAGGGCGGCCTCGTTGAGGACGTTGGCCAGGTCGGCACCCGTGAACCCGGGGGTCTTGCGGGCCAGCACCTCGAGGTTGACCGAGGCGGCGAGGGGCTTGCCCTTGCCGTGCACCTCGAGGATCTGCCTGCGGCCGTCGAGACCCGGAGCGTCGACGCCGATCTGGCGGTCGAAGCGGCCGGGGCGCAGCAGGGCCGGGTCGAGCACGTCGGGGCGGTTGGTCGCCGCGATCAGGATGACGTTGGTCTTGACGTCGAAGCCGTCCATCTCGACCAGCAGCTGGTTGAGGGTCTGCTCGCGCTCGTCGTTGCCGCCGCCGATGCCGGCGCCGCGGTGACGACCGACGGCGTCGATCTCGTCGACGAAGATGATCGCCGGGCTGTTCTGCTTGGCCTGCTCGAAGAGGTCGCGGACGCGGCTGGCGCCGACGCCGACGAACATCTCGACGAAGTCGGACCCCGAGATCGAGAAGAAGGGGACGCCGGCCTCGCCGGCGACGGCGCGGGCGAGCAGGGTCTTGCCGGTGCCGGGAGGGCCGTAGAGCAGCACGCCCTTCGGGATGCGGGCGCCGACGGCCTGGAACTTGGCGGGCTCTTTCAGGAACTCTTTGATCTCTTCGAGCTCTTCGATGGCCTCGTCGGCCCCGGCGACGTCGGTGAACATCACCTGCGGGGTCTCTTTCGAGGCGAGCTTGGCCTTGGACTTGCCGAACTGCATGACCTTGCTGCCGCCGCCCTGCATGGACGAGAGCAAGAACCAGAAGATGACGCCGATGATCAAGAACGGCAGCAGGATGCTGAGCAGCGACATGAACCAGCTGGTCTGCGTGACGGTGTCGTCGAAGTTCTCGAGGTTCGCGTCGGTGACGGCGTCGACGACCTCGGAGCCACGCGGCGTCGCGTAGTAGAACTGCTCGGCCTTGTCGCCGTCCTTCAGGACGAGGTCGACGCGCTGCTCGTTGCTGAAGATCGTCGCCGACTTGACCTTGTCGGCCTGGATCGCCTCGAGGCCCTTCTGGGTCGAGATCTGCGTCGTGCCCGCCCCGCTGATGAGGCTCCACCCGATGCCGATGCCGATGACCGCGATCACGATGTAGATGATCGGACCGCGGAAGAGTTTCTTGAAGTCCATGTCAGTACGGGCGACGCCCGACACCTTTCTGCAGGAAGAACGTGAGCAAAAGGGTACATCGGGGCTGCTATGCCCTGGATGGGTGTTCGCCGAGGGCTTGATCGGCCCCGCCCGGGAGCGGACCGCTAGCTGTAGACGTGCGGGGCGAGCACCCCGACACCGCGGAGGTTGCGGTACTTCTCGTCGTAGTCGAGGCCGTAGCCGATGACGAAGTCGTTCGGGATCTCGAAGCCGACGTACTTGACGTCGACGGCGACCTTGGCGGCGGCCGGCTTGCGGAAGAGCGCGAAGATCTCGACCGACGCCGCGCCGCGCTTCTGCAGGTTCTCGAGCAGCCACGACAGCGTGAGGCCCGAGTCGATGATGTCCTCGACGATGATGACGTCGCGGCCGTGCAGGTCGCTGTCGAGGTCTTTGAGGATGCGCACGACGCCCGACGACTTGGTGCCGGAGCCGTACGACGAGACGGCCATCCAGTCCATCGCCGAGGCCAGCTTGAGCTCGCGCGAGAAGTCGGCCATGACCATGACCGCGCCCTTGAGGACGCCCACCAGAAGCGGCTCGCGACCGGCGTAGTCGGCCTCGACCTGCCGGGCGACCTCGGCGATCTTGGCGTGGATCTGCTCTTCGGTGTAGAGCACGCTGGTCAGGTCGGCCTCGATGTCGCTGAGTTCCATGGTGGTGTCGTGCTCCTGGGGTCGTGGGGTGCCGAGGGGGATCTCAGGAGGCGCCGGTCGCCGAGAAGTGCAGCGCGCCTCCGGTGCGTTCCACTGTAATGCCCGGCAGCGACACCGCCCCCTGCCCGTGCCAGTCGGTCACCAGCCGGGCGACCTCGAGGGTCTGGACGCGGCTCAGCGAGACGCCGAACTCGCTCTGCACCGCGAGCCGGATCAGTCGCTGACGCAGGGCCGCCGGGTTCGCGGCGAGCCCCCGGACGTCGAGCGAGATGCCCGCCTCGGCGTGGTCGGCCAGCTCCTCGGCCAGTTCGTCGGCGAAGTGGTCGAGGGCGGACGAGTCCTCGCGCAGCGCGTCCGCCGTCCGCGCGAGCGCCTCGGTGATGCCCGGGCCCAGCTCGCGCTCGAGCATCGGCAGGACGGTCCGCCGCAGTCGCACCCGCGTGAAGGTCGGGTCGTCGTTGTGCGGATCGGCCCAGGCCTCGAGGCCGGCGTCGGTGCAGGCCGCCGCCGTGGTCGAGCGACCGACGACCAACAGGGGGCGGGCGTACAGGCCCGAGCGCGCCTCCATGCCGCTCAGGCTCGTCGCACCGCTGCCCCGGGTGAGGCCGAGCAGCACCGTCTCGGCCTGGTCGTCGCGGGTGTGGCCGAGCAGCACGGTGCGGGCACCCTGCTCGGCGGCGACGGACGACAGCGCGTCGTAGCGGGCCGTGCGGGCCGCCGCCTCGGGACCGCCCTCGGTGCCCACCGAGACCCGGACGACGACGACGGGGTCGAGTCCGAGGCCGCGAGCCTGCTCGGCCGCGCGCGCCGCGACGGTGCGCGAGTCGCCCTGCAGGTCGTGGTCGACGACGACCGCCCCGGCGCGCAATCCCGCACGCGGCGCCTCGAACGCGAGCCCCGCGGCGAGCGCGAGGGAGTCGGGCCCGCCGCTGAGGGCCACGAGCACGAGGTCGCCCTCGTCGTGACCGGACAAGGAGGCGCGCACGGCTCGTCGGACGTCGGCCGTCGCGGGGGTCAGGCGGGGTCTGTCGGGCATCTTGTAACGTTAGCGACACCGCCGACCCGTCGGGTCGGACCCCCCAACGACGCATCGCAAGGAGCACACCCATGGCCGCGTACGACGCCGTGATCGAGATCCCCAAAGGCAGCCGCAACAAGTACGAGGTCGACCACGAGACCGGTCGCGTCTACCTCGACCGCGTCCTGTTCACCGGGTTCGTCTACCCGACCGACTACGGCTTCTTCGAGAACACGCTCGGCCTCGACGGCGACCCCGTCGACGTGCTCGTGCTGCTCGACTACCCGCTCTTCCCGGGCGTCGGGGTCAAGGTGCGCCCTGTCGGCGTCTTCAACATGACCGACGACGGCGGCAGCGACGCCAAGGTCATCGCCGTCCCCGCGAAGGACCCGCGCTGGGAGCACATCCAGGACGTCACCGACGTGCCCGAGTACCTCCGCAAGGAGATCGAGCACTTCTTCGAGCACTACAAAGACCTCGAGCCCGGCAAGTGGGTCAAGACCGAGGGCTGGGGCGACGCCGCCGAGGCCGAGGCCATCGTCGAGGCCGGCATCACGAAGCTGGCCGACGAGGGGCACTGACCTCTCCGCACCCCGGTACGACGAAGGGCCCGACACCACGTGGTGTCGGGCCCTTCGTCGTACCGGGGNGGACGGCGCCTAGAGGCGGATGCCGCGGTCCGCCATGAACGGCTGGGGGTTCTGCGCGACGCCGCCGACGCGGGTCTCGAAGTGCAGGTGGCAGCCGGTCGAGTTGCCGGTCGAGCCGACGTGCCCGATCTGCTGGCCGGTGCCGACCGCCTGCCCGACGCTGACCATGATGCCGCCGTTCGGCTGGTGGCCGTACCCGGTCGTGACGCCGTTGCCGTGGTCGATCAGCACGAAGTTGCCGTAGCCGCCGTACCAGCCGGCGTAGCTGACGACGCCCGCGGTGGCGGCGTAGATGGGCGTGTTGCAGCCTGCGGCGAGGTCGGTGCCGGCGTGAAGGATGTACGCGTGCGTCACGGGGTTGACGCGCATGCCGAAGCCGCTCGAGATGTTGCCGCCGGCGGGGCGCGTCCAGCCCTGGGGCGAGACGACCCCGAGGGCCGTGCCGTTGGTCGCCGCCGCCGCGGCGGCCGCGGCGGCACGTGACTCCTCGACGCCCTTCTGGTACTCGGCCTCGGTGTGGTCGACGTTGGTCTTCAGGGTCTCGAGCTGGGCCTGGAGCCGCGCCTGGTTCTCCTGCTGTGCGGCGAGGGCGTCGCTCGCGGCCTGGGCGGCGTCGTTCGCGTCGGCGAGGGCCTGCTGTGCCTCGTCGGCCAGCACGGCGAGGGCGGCCTCGGCCACGGCGGCCTGGTCGCTGAGCCCCTGTGCGGTGTTGCGGTCCTGCGTGGCCTGCGCGTAGATGCCGTCGGCCTGCTCGGTGAGCTTGCTCATCGCACCGAGCTTGTAGAGCAGCTGCCCGGCCTCACCCGGGTCGGCGATCAGGGTGCCGCTGACGCCGTTGGTGCCACCGGAGCGACCGAGCTGCGCGGCGAGTTGACCCGCCCGCTCCTCGCTGGCCGCGGCCACCTGGTCGGCGGAGTCGGCCTGCGACTGCAGCTGGGCGGTCTTGTACTGGGCGTCGTCGTAGGCGGACTGGGCCTTCTGCAGCTCGTCACCGCGCTTCTCGGCCTCGGTGTTGGCGGCGTCGAGGTCGGCCTGCATCTGGGTGAGGATGCCCTCGAGGTTGGTGATCTCGGCCTGCTTCGCGGTCTCGTCGCCGCGAGCCTTCTGGACGTCCTCCCACGACGGGTAGGACGCGGCCGTGGCCGACGACGCGGGCAGTCCGACGACGCCGGCGGTGAGCAGCAGGGACGCGGCCGCCACGGTCACGACGATGCGGGCCAGGCGCGACGACGGAGCGAGCGGGCCCGAGGTGAGGCTCACGAGGCGCGGGCGCCCGGTGCGGCGGGTGGAGGTCATCGAGTGGTTCCGATTCGTCGTGACGGCATCGAGCCCGGCCGGTCGCGCCGGGGTCGCCGTGCAGGACACGGTATCGCCGACGCCCGGTCCCGTACAGCGCCGCGGACGCGACGCCGCCGGGCGGTCGACCGGCGGTCGACCCCGAACTCTCAAGAACGACTTGAAACTAGCCGTCGAGTCGGTGAACGCGGGGCAGCCGAGACGGAGTGGCGAGCGTGTCGCCCGACCACGACAGGGGACGAGGAGGCGCGCGCAGCACCCGCCGTCACCCTCGTTTTGCTTTTCCCCGCGATCATCCGTATGCTCTGTGATCGGTTGCTATGACGTCCTCGGACACGGCCCCATCGTTTAGTGGCCTAGGACACCGCCCTTTCACGGCGGCAGCACGGGTTCGAATCCCGTTGGGGTCACCAGCACCACTGCAAGACAGCACCGAGGCAGCACCTGCACCAATCACAACAGAACATCGAGTACGCTGTGTCACAGCAGCAAGTTTGGCCCTGTAGCGCAGTTGGTTAGCGCGCCGCCCTGTCACGGCGGAGGTCGCCGGTTCAAGTCCGGTCAGGGTCGCCAAGGCGAGTTCATCGCCTGGGGGCTTCGGGCCCTCACGGCTGGGTAGCTCAGTTGGTAGAGCGTTCGACTGAAAATCGAAAGGTCCACGGATCGATGCCGTGTCCAGCCACAGAAGGCCCCGCTCAGGCGGGGCCTGACTCGTTTAACGGCATGGCCGGTGGTGGGCACCGCGGCATGGCCGTTGGTGGGACCGTCTCGTGAGCATCGGCCACGACCCCGCGGTCGTCTCCCTCCGCAGCCGCTGGCTCGACCCGCTCGTCGCCGGACTCGCGGCACTGCTGCTCGGGGCCGCGTTCAGCTGGGTGCCCTCGTACTGGAGCGACGAGGCGACGACGCTGCAGGTGGCGCGCCTCCCCCTCGGCGAGTTGCTGGCCTTCGTGCACCAGCGCGACGCGGTGCACACGGTCTACTACCTCTTCATGCACTTCTGGGTCGGCGCCTTCGGCGAGGCCGAGGTGGCCACGAGGTTCCCGTCGGCCGTCTTCGTCGGGGCCGGGGCGGCCGGAGTGCTCGTCCTGACGCGGATGCTGACGACCCGTCGCACCGCGCTGCTGGCCGCCGCGGTCTTCGCGGTGCTGCCCCGCTTCACGCTCGAGGCCGCCGAGGCCCGGCCCTACGCCCTGTCGGTCGCCCTGGCCGTCTGGGTGACCGTGCTGCTGCTCGTGGCCTCCCGGCGTCACCGCCGACGCTGGTGGATCGGGTACGGCGCGGTCCTCGCCGGGTCGATCGCGACCTTCGTCCCCCTCGGCCTGATCATCGTGGTGCACGGCGTGTTCCTGCTGCTGGCGCCGGCACAGCGCCGGCGTCGCGGAGCCCGCCACCGCCTCCTCGGCTGGTCCGTCTCGACCGGGGCGGCGTTGTTCGTGACCTCGCCGGTCATCGGGACGGTCCTCGCCGAGCGCTCGCGCCTCCTGGGGGTGGCCGATCCGTCGACGGGAGCCGACGTCACCTGGTGGACGGTCCTGGTCGAACCGTGGTTCGTCACGGGCCTGGCCTTCGCCGTGGTCTCGGCGGTCCTGCTCATCCTGCTCGGCACCCGTCTCCGCGACCGCTCGCGGACGCCCGGCAGCGTGGTCTTGCTCGGCGCGCTCTGGGTCGCGTTGCCCGCCGGACTGCTGCTCGCACTGGGACTAGTCCTGTCGCCCGTGTACACGTCGAGGCTGGTGACCTTCTCGGCACCCGGCATGTGCCTGCTGCTGGCCGTGGCCGTCACCGGCTTCCGCCGGCGCTGGATCAGCATCGCCCTCGTCGCCCTGCTGGTGGCGGCCTCGGTGCCGACGTACGTGCTGCAGCGACTGCCCACCGGCAAGGGCGGCGGCAGCGACCTCTCGCAGCTCTCGAGCTACATCGAGAGCCAGGCGCGCCCGGGCGACGCGTTCCTGCTCGACGCGACCGGCACCGTGTCGACGCGACCCCGCCAGGCGATGTACGCCTACCCGGATCGATTCGCCGAGCTCGACGACGTGGCCTACGTCCGCTCGGGCCTGCCGTCGGGCTCGTACTCGGACGTCACCCTGCGTCTCGACGACGAGGACGACGCCGTCGAACTGGCCGACCGGCTGTCGTCGGTCGACCGCCTCTGGATCGCACGGCTCTCCGTCGACGTCCTCAGCGAGGCCGACCTGCGGCAGCTCCGCGACCAGGGGTACGAGATCAGACAGGAGCACCGCACCGGTCGGAGCGTCGTCTACCTCTTCGCGCGACCGCCGGCCTGACGGCCAGGCCTGGTGGTCAGGCTCGACGGTCAGGCCTGGTGGTCAGGCTCGACCCTCAGCGACGCAGCTCGAGGGTGCAGCACTTGACGCCGCCGCCGCCGAGCAGCAGCTCGGAGAGGTCGACGCCGATCGGGTTGTAGCCGCGCTCGCGCAGCTGACGTTCGAAGCCGGTCGCCCGGGCGGCGATCACGACGTTGTGGCCGTCGGAGTACGAGTTCAGGCCGAGGATGGCGGCGTCCTCCTCGCTGACGAGGATCGCGTCGGGGAAGCGCTGCCGCAGGATCGCGAGCGACGCGTCGTCGAAGGCGCTCTCGAGGTACGCGATGGTGTGGCGGCCGTCCACCGGCTCGGGGTCGAGCACGGCGATGGCGGTGTCGAGGTGGTAGAAGCTCGGGTTCACCAGGGTGAGGCTGACGACCTCGCGCCCGAAGACGCGACCGATCTCGTCGTGCGAGCTCGAGTCGCTGCGGAAGCCCGTGCCGGCCAGGATGACGTCGCCGACCAGCAGGAAGTCCCCTTCGCCCTCGTTGGTCTCGGAGGGCTCGGCGACCTCGAAGCCCGCCGAGGCGAACCACCGCATGTAGGCCGGGCCCTCGGCCTGGCGCTCGGGGTAGGTGAAGCGCGCGCCGTAGGCGACGCCGTCGAGGACGAAGCCGCCGTTGGCCGCGTAGACCATGTCCGGCAGACCCGGTTCGGGGTCGATAAGCTCGACGTCGAACCCCAGGCCGACGTAGGTGTCGTAGAGGGTCTGCCACTGGGCCAGCGCCAGCGAGGTGTCGGTCGGCGTGGTGGGGTCCATCCACGGGTTGATCTTGTAGCTGACGGTGAAGTGCTCGGGCCGACACATCAAGATGGTGCGGTGGCTGGCCACGCGGGTCGAGGCCCCCACGGCGGTCGCATCGGGCAGGTCGGTGGGTTCGATCGTCAGGCTCACCGGATCAGTGTCACATCGTGGGCGCGCACGAGGCCGAGCTCTCACGCACTTTTCTTGCGTATTTGTCAGCTCTGGTGCAGCATTCGGGCGTACGATGCCGTGGTGGACAATCTCGACTACGGCATCATCGACCTCCTGCGCCAGAACGCCCGCGCAGGGTACGGCGACATCGGCGCCTCGGTCGGCCTCAGCGCCTCGGCGGTGAAACGCCGCGTCGACCGCCTCGTCGCCGACGGGGTCATCAAGGGGTTCACCGTCCAGGTCGACCCCGCCGTCGACGGGCTCGGCACCGAGGCCTACGTCGAGCTGTTCTGCCGTGGCACCGTATCGCCCCAAGAACTGCAGCGCATCCTCGGCACGGTCCCCGAGGTCGTCGACGCCGGTACGGTGACCGGCAGCGCCGACGCCATCGTCCACATGCGCAGCCGCGACATCCCGTCGCTCGAGGAGGCCCTCGAACGCGTGCGCAACGCCCCGAACGTCGACCACACCCGCAGCGCGATCGTGCTCTCGAAACTTATCAGCCGCCGCTCGGCCTGAGGCACGGCCCTGCGGTCGGAGGCTCAGGTCGGGCGGCTCGCAGGTCGGTTTGTGTCGCGGGCCGTCCCGACTCGCAGCTCGATGCCGCAGGCCGGCCCGACCCGCAGATCGGCCCGACCCGCAGGCCGGTCAGAGTCGCAGGTCGGCCAGCGTGGGGTCGAGGCGTCCGTACCGGTGCGCCGTCAGCGAGACCGACTGCTCTCGCAGGAACGTCAGGAGTTCGATCCGCCCCTCCTCGGTCACCTCGCCAGACGAGATCGTGACGTCGGGGCTGCCCCGCAGGGCCCGGGCCAGCGCGGCGGGGTCTCCGCCGATCGTCCGGATGCGCAGGCCGCGGTAGGCCGCGACCGCCTCGGGTGACGGAGCCGGTCTCGAGTCGTCGACCCGCACCTCCTCGGTGGAGGCCCGCTCGCCCCCGGCGGCCTCGGCCAGCAGGTCGAGCACGTCCGGGCCGGCCACCTCGGCCGTGGGGCCCTGCAGCGCCCCCGCGGCCGCCCGCGCGACGAACGCCTCGTCGCTCTCGACGACGACGTCTCGCACCCGCACCGGCGACGAGGAGGCGCGCCACAGGTGCACGAGACCCGCCGGCAGCGGCACGGCCGAACTGATGGTCAGGGTCGACCCCGCCCGTGCCCCGGCGGCGACGAGCCGGACGAGAGCCGTCGGATCGGCCCCCGCGGAGAGTCGCAGCGTGACGGGGTGCGGACGGTAGCGGAGCACGTTGCGCTGGACGACGAGGCCGGTGACGTCACGGGCCAGGCCGAACTCGGACTGCCAGGCGCGCTGGTCGCTCTCGACGGCCGTCCGCAGCGAGTCGAACTGCTCGAACGACAGGGTGGGTCGGGCCGCGTCGACGAGACGGGTGACCCCCTCGGAGACGTCGTGCAGGCGCAGGGAGGGGCGCGGCTCGTGGGGACGGTGGCGCCAGGCCCCCTGGCCGATCAGGGCGTTCGGGCCGCCGGGCTTGAGACCCCGACCGATGGCCCGTCCACCCCACCCGCCGGGGGGTCTGCGCCGGACCCGGGCGCCCGTCGTCGGACCGCCGACGACGAGGTCTCCGGCGCGCACGGTGTGCAGCCACTCGTCGATCTCGTCGACGTCGAGGGAGTGCAGACCCGCCACGTCACCGCCGTTCTCGGCGTTCTGCACCGCGATCGCCTCGGCCAGGGTCTCGACCGGGACGAGGCCGACGACGGGGACCTCGTGCGAGCGGGAGGCGAAGGCGCCGCGGGCGTCCACGCCGTCGCGCACGCCCGGCGAGCAGAGGGCCCCGGTCTCGTCGAGGGGACGCGGCTCGAGCAGCCACGACTCGCGGGGGCCGAGCACGGTCAGGACGTCGAGCTCGGACCCGGTCGGGGTGGAGGCGAGCGGGCCCATCACGGTGGCGACGTCGTCGGCCGGACCCACGACGACGGCCTCGAAGGCCTCGCGCAGCAGGCGACGGAACGTCTCACCGTGACCGACGGACCCGACGGCCAGCACCAGGTCGAGTGCTCCGTGACCACGGCCGGCGTGGTCGACGACGCTGGCGACGACGTCGGCGGCGGCGAGCTCGAGGTCGGCCGACGGGGTGACGACGAGCGAGGTGACCCCCCGGGTCCGCACGGCGAGGTCGAGGTCGGGGCGCACGTCGCGGAGGCCGACGGCCGTCTCGACCGCCCCGTGGGCGACCACCCGGTCGACCAGCGGGTGCGTCAGCAGGGCGCGTTCGTGGTCGGGGTCGTCCGCGACGACGAGGGCCAGGAGCGAGTCCGGGACGCCGACCGCCCAGAGCGCCTCCGCGACGACGGCGACCGCCCGCCGCCGGCTCCGGGGCAACAAGACGACGACCGCGCTGCCGGCGCCGAACGCCGCGAGCACCCCTTCGACCGTTCCGGCGACGGGCGTGACGAGGTCGGGCACGACGACCGTCAGCCGCGGGGGCCGGTGCTCGGCCGTGTCGACCGCCGCGAGCCCTCGGGTCAGGACGGCCAGACGGTGGGCCGAGTCGACGGCCGCACCGACCTCGTGGTCGGCCTCGGACAGGGTCGAACCGGACTCGCTGACGGACACCTCGACCAGGCGCGAACGCCGCAGGGCGAGCTCGCGGCCCGCCAGGTCGAGCAGCTCGGCGCGGGTCTCGGGGTCTTGGCCGCCCCAGGCCTCGCCGGCCGAGGAGGCGCGGGTCACCATCGCCACGAGGGAGTCGTCGTCGAGGGCGCCGTCGTCCGAGGAGGCGGCCCCGAGGGAGGGGGCCGCGTCGGCGGTCTCGATGCCGGCGACCGACCGACGGGCGCGCCCGAGCACACCTCGGGCCCACCTCCGGTTGCCGTCGAGCGAAGGATCGGTGTCGGCCTCGGCCACGAAGTCGACGACGTGGTCGGGGCCCTCGTCGAGCGGGCCCGACCGGTCTCGACGGCGGCGGGGCACGGAGGGCAGATCGCCGACGGCCGCCACGGCGCGGTCGTGCCGACGAGCCTCTCGCGCGAACGCCGCCTCGTGGTCGACGTCGAGGGCACTCGAGAAGAATCCCTCGGGGTCGGCGAGCGCGTCGAGTCGGCCGACCAGGTGTCGCACGGCGGAGTCGAACTCGCCGGA
The DNA here is from genome assembly GCF_001421165.1 of Frigoribacterium sp. Leaf8. GTDB lineage: Bacteria > Actinomycetota > Actinomycetes > Actinomycetales > Microbacteriaceae > Frigoribacterium. The sequence continues at coordinate 591,644 of NZ_LMKB01000001.1, forward strand.
GACGGTCACCGGCACCAGGAGGACGAGCGACCCGAGCTCGGAGCGAACGACCTCGGCGAGCCCGGGTGCGGCCCCCAGCCACATCTCGACGTCGAGCAGGTGGTCGGTGCCGTGGCGACGGGCGACCGTGACGGCATGGGCCAGGTCGAAGACGTCGTGCCCGGCGAGGCCGACCCGGGCGACCGCGGCGTTCTCGGGCCTCAGCGCGAACTCGACCAGCCGGAGGTGACTCGCGTCGGTCTCGTGCTTGGCCTCGAAGGTGACGACGGGCCAGTCGTGCAGGCGGGCGTCGACGATCTCGTCGAGTCGCGACCCGCCCTTCACCAGCCGGACCGAGATCGGCGCGCCGCCCCGGTCGACGCGGTCACGGGCCCAGTCGGTGAGCAACCGCAGCGAGTCGAGCGCCTCGGGGACGTACGACTGGACGACGATGCCCGCCGTCACCGCCTCGAGCCCGGGTCGGTCGAGCAGTCGCGTGAAGACGTCGATCGTGAGGTCGACGTCGGCGTGCCGGTCGACGCCGAGGGTGAGGAGCGTGCCCGTCGACGCCGCCAGCTCGACCAGGGGCCGGAGCCTCGACTCGGCGAGGTCGCTCGTCTCGTCGAAGGCCCAGGGCGAGGTCGGGCCGACGAGCTCGCGGACGGTCGTCGTGACGCGCTCGACGTCGGGCCGCTCGATCAGGGCCCGGACCGCGGCGACCCGGCGCTCGGCCTGGGTCGGCCCCGACACCGTGGGCCCCCAGGCGGTGACGTCGAGCCGGACACCGTCGCCGCGCAGACCCGTGAGGGCCTGCGCGAGCTTCTCGGGTGGCGCGTCGACGAGCAGGTGCCCGACCATGTGGCGCAGCGTCCGCCGCGCGACCGGCATGATCGGCTTGGGTGCGATCGGGCCGAAGCCCCCACCGAACGAGATGGCCGCCCGGAGGTGCCAGGGCAGCAGGGCCGGCGTGCGTCGGCTGAGCGACTCGAGGGCCGATGCGCCCGCCCGGTCGTCCCCGGGGCGGACGACGCGGTCGGCGAAGTCGCGGGCGAAGTCCAGGCCGCGGGGGTCGCGCAGCACCTCGGTCAGACGGGCGGCCGGACCCTGCACCGGGACGGCACGCGCGGCGTCCCACCAGCGGCGGGCTGTCTCGACGGTCTGCTGCGTGACTTCGTCGGCGTGCACATCGGACATGGGTCGAGGATATGCCGCGCCACCGTCCCTACACTGGGCGAATGGCCGACGAACTCACCGACGAGGAGTGGGTCGTCTGGGACTCCTTCTACGCCATGAGACGGCGCCTCGACCGGGCCCTCGAGCTCCGTCTGCAGAGCGATTCGGGCGTGTCCGCCCCCGAGTACGAGATCCTCGTCGGCCTGGGCCGGAGCAGCGACCGACGCTCGCGCGTGCGGGACATCGCCGAGCAGATCGGCTGGGAGAAGAGCCGGGTCAGCCACCAGGTCACCCGCATGGAGCGCCGGGGGCTGGTGCGCCGCACCGAGTGCGCGTCCGACGCGCGGGGCACCTGGGTCGAGCTGACGCCCGACGGCCGCCGGGCCATGCTCGCGGCGACCCGGGGGCACACGGCCGCCATCAAGAGGTACTTCACGGACGTGCTCGAGACGGACGCCGAGGTCGTCCGGGCGTTCTCGGGTCGCGTGCTCGAGGCGATCGGCACGGACGCGTCGCCCGACGCCCAGGCCTGACCCGCGCCTCCTCTGCGTCCCGACGCGGACGCGCGGTCGTCGCGGCCACCTCGGTCATCTCGGCCGTCTCGGCCGTGCCGGCCGTGCCGGCCGCGTCAGTGGAAGCGGTGGTCCTGGATGGTCATGCGCGGGCCGAACCTCGGCTTCGAGAAGCCGCTGCCCGTGATCAACCGCATGACGCGTTCACGGTGGCCGCGCCACGGCTCGAGCAGCTCGAGCATGCCGTCGTCGTCCACGGGACGGCCGATGAGCGCCCATCCGACCACGGCGGGTAGGTGGTAGTCGCCCACGCTGGGGCTGTCGGGATCGCCGTGCGCACGCTGCGTCGTCTCGGCGGCGGTCCAGACGCCCACGCCGGGGATCGACCGGAGGCGCGTCGCGACCTCGTCGCCACCCCGACCGACGGCGAGCGTGCGTTCTAGTGCCGGCGCCACCGCACAGACCCTCATGACGGTCGCCGATCGCTGCGGCCCGACGCCGGTCCGGTGCCACTCCCAGCTGGGGATGCGGCGCCAGCCCTGGGCGTCCGGCGGCACGACGAGCCCCTCGGGTGCCGGACCCGGCGCCGGCGTGCCGTGTCGACGCACGAGCTGCCGCCACGCACGCCAGGCCTCGACGCTCGTGACCTTCTGCTCGAGGATCGCCGGGACGACGGCCTGCAGCACGAGGTTGGTGCGGGTCAGGCGGAGCCCCGGTTGCCGCCGACGGGCGTCGGCCAGGAACGCGTTCGTCGTGACGTCGAGCCCCGACCAGTCGTCGCCGCGGCCCAGCAGCTCGGGCACGTGCTCGATCGCCCAGGCGGCTCCCGGCCCCCACGCGTCGGCGCGGACGGACGAGGAGGCGCGGCTCGCCGACACGCAGAGCGTCGCCTCGCCCGCCGGGGTGCGCAGGGCGAGCCACGTCCGGTCGCCGTCGACCCGGAACGAGGGATCGCCCGAGCCGCGACCCAGGGGCCGCAGGGTGGCCCGGACGTCCACCGGGCGTGCCGACGAGTAGACCGTCCCGAGCCGTCGGTCGTCCGCGTCGGGAGCGGCCCCCGTGCGCTCGAGCTGATCCATGTCGCGATGGTAGACGCTCCCGCCGACAACCCCTCTTGCGTCATGGTTCATGTCTGTGTGATATTTTATGCGTCGGCCATCCGCCGCCCGTGCATGAGACGAGAGACACCGAGCAGACCCGATGACGATCACCACGAGACCCCTGTCCGCACCCGCAGATGCACGCGTCACCTCCTCCGCGCCCGGCCGACCGAACCGCCACCACCAGGGCGATGCCCACGGTCCCGACGTCGCCCCGGCCGCTCCCCCGGTCCGGCGGGCCGCCGCCCGTCGGGCCAAGCGGGCGATCGACGTGGTCGGGGCCGTCGCCGCTCTGACCACCCTCGCTCCCGCGCTCGCCCTCGTCGCCCTGGCGGTGCGACTCGACAGCCGCGGCCCGGTCCTCTACCGCCAAGAACGCTGTGGGCTCGACGGCCGGACCTTCGAGATGCTGAAGTTCCGATCGATGGCCGACTCCGATCGGGCCGTCGCGATCATGCCCGAGGCGAACGACGCCGACGGGCCGCTGTTCAAGCTCCGCATCGATCCGCGTGTGACCCGGGTCGGCCGCGTGCTCCGCAGGCACTCGCTCGACGAGCTGCCGCAGCTGGTGAACGTGCTGCGGGGCGAGATGAGCCTGGTCGGGCCGCGCCCGGCCCTGCCGCGAGAGGTCGCCCAGTACTGCAGCCGCGCCCGCCAGCGCTTGACGGTGCTGCCGGGGCTGACCGGCCCGTGGCAGGTGGGGGGCCGCTCCGACCTCGACTGGGACGCCGGGCTCGACCTCGACCTCGGCTACGTCCACGGCTGGACGCCGACGACCGATGCGCGGCTGCTCGTGCAGACGATCGGCGCCGTCGTCCGGCCCTCCGGCGCGTACTGAGCGAGACGCGGCACGCGTTCCCCGGACCCGACCGCCGACCAGACCCCCGAAGCGGAGCCACCATGACCGACCACCGTGCCCGCCGACGACGCCGCTCGTTCTTCCGACGCCACCGTCTCGCCATGACGAGCCTGCTCGTGCTGGTCGGCGTCGTGATCACGGGGGTCGGGGCCCTGGCGATCTTCGGTCTCACCACGATCCGGTCGGCCGAGGACGCCCTCGACGACGTCGGTACCCTGACCGACTACGCGGGCCGCCCCGCCCCCGCCACCGACGGCTCCGTCAACCTGCTGCTCCTCGGGTCGGACAGCCGCGAGCCCGTCGACGAACGCGACCTCGCGGACTCCGGGCCTCGACGGGCGGACACGATCATGGTCGCCCACATCGCCGCGGACCGTCACTCCGTCGAGCTCGTGTCGATCCCTCGCGACACCTGGGTCGAGGTGCCGGGCCACGGCCAGGCCAAGGTCAACGCCGCCCTGGCCTGGGGCGGCGTCCCGCTCCAGACCCGGACGATCGAGGCGCTGACGGGCGCACGCATCGACCACGCCGCCGTCGTCGACTTCGGTGGCGTCGAATCGATCGTCGCGACGTTGGGTGCCGTGACCGTGCAGAACGACGTCGAGTTCCGTCGAGGAGATCGCGTCTTCGCCGAGGGAGCCGTCACCCTCGACGGTCCGAGCGCTCTCGAGTACGTGCGCGAGCGCTACGCCTTCGCCGACGGCGACTTCCAGCGCATGCGCAATCAACGCGCCCTGGTGGCCGGCATCACCGACCGCCTGGTCAGCACGCGCACCCTGACCGATCCGGCGCGCATCTCGGCGTTCGTCGAGACCACCGCCGGTCACGTCGGGGTGGACAGCTCGTGGACCACGAGCGACATGATCGGCCTCGGCCTCTCGCTGAGGCAGCTCCGACCGTCCGACGTGACGTCCTTCACGATGCCCGTCTCGGGCACCGGCACGTCACCCGACGGGCAGTCGATCGTCGTCGTCGACGACTCGATGCTCGACGACCTCCGCCGCGCGTTCGCCGACGACGACCTCGAGTCGCTCAGCCCCCCTGCGGGCTGAGCGAACGGATCAGAGCGGCTGTTGCCGGGCCCCAGCCCCCGCCCGTCGCACCGGGCGGCACCCGCACGGCATCCGAGAACGTCCGCCACGAGCTCGGCGGCAGTCCGAATCCGCACGAGATCACCCCGTGGGCCAGACGGGGCTCGAGGATGTCGAGTTCGCGGGACAGCGCCGGTGATCGTTCGACCGAGGCGAGTCGTCTGACCGCGGTGCCCAGGCAGGTCAGGGTCGTCAGGGTCGCCGGGGCCCCTTCGGACCTCGTCGCGAGGGGGAGCAGTCGGCTCGTCACCGCCGCGATCTCGGCCCGGTCGGCGCTGCCGCCCGCCGGGTGTCGATCGGCCGACCACGACACGAGCCGGGCGTACAGATCGCGGGCGGCGACGACGTCGGCGAGCTCGGGGCGAGCGACCCGCGTGTAGCGGTTCGGAGCCATGTCGACGAGGCCCCTCTCGTCGAGCCGCTCGAGAGCGGAACGGACGGGAGTCCGCGAGACGCCCAGCCAGGTGGTGAGTTCGTCGTCGGCGAGCCTCTCGCCGGGCGTCAGGGTGCCGTCCAGGATCGCGACGAGGATCATCCGGTAGACGTCGTCGCTCAGGCGTGGTCGGACGAGGGTCGCACGGGCGCCGGCCCTCGCGACGTCGTCACCCCGGGCGAGGACGCGACGGCCCTCGACGACGGCGGACGCCCCGCGCGGATCGGACGACCCGACCCGGGCGACGTCGGGAAGGTCGAGCCTCGAGGTGACCCGTTCGCACGCCTCGGCCGCGGCGTCGACCAGCCCGCCGCCGAGTGACCGACGAACCTCGACGAACACGTCGGCGACGACGTCGAGATCGTCGGCGGACAGCTCTCGGAGGTGATGGCGCAGGGGCAGCGTCAGACGACGCGCGTGTCGGACGGCGAGGCGGCCGAACACGTTGTCGTCGACGGCCGACCACACCGCCGCCCAGGAGTCGCCGACCGCGTCGACCTCCTCGACGGAACCGTCCGCCGAGGAGGAACGGGCGCGGCAGTCGTCGACGAGGCCCGACAGGCGTCGATCGAGCCCGGTTCGTTCGTCGTGACCCGCCGACGCCACGACGGCCGCGAGCAGGGCGCACCCGACCGCCAGGAGGTCGACGGCGACCTCGCGGCGAGGGACCACGACGCTCGTCGCCCTCCGGGCCGAGATCTCGGCCAGTCGCACCTGCTCGAGCTTCGCGATGGCGACCCGGATCGGCGTCCGCGAGACACCGAGCCACGTCTCGCAGTCGGCGTCTCGCAGACGCTCGCCCGGTCGCAGCGTGCCGTCGAGGATCGCCGCGACCAGGTACTCGAAGACGGCGTCCTTCTGCAGGCGCCGAGGGATGACCGGACGGGCGGGGGTCGGGACGGGCATCGTCGCCTTTCGTCGGTGTCTGGAATTCCGGGTACCAGCATAAGGCATGCATGCCTCAGGCGTACGACGCTCCCCGACCGGCCTGCCCCTAGGATCTCCTGGTGGCGACCCCGAAGATCGTGTTGTTCTATGCCTTCACACCGCTCGGCGATCCCGAGGCGATGCGTCTGTGGCAGCGCGACCTCGCCGAGTCCCTGCACCTGCGCGGGCGCGTCCTCGTGTCCCACCAGGGCCTCAACGGCACGCTCGGAGGCGACCTGCCCGACGTCAAGCGCTGGCTCAAGAAGACCCGGCAGCACCCGGCCCTGGCCGGGCTCGACGTCAAGTGGAGCGAGGGCACCGGCGACGACTTCCCCCGCCTGTCGGTCAAGGTGCGCGACGAGATCGTGACGTTCGGCGCGCCCGACGAACTGCAGGTCGACGGGTCCGGCGTGGTGGGCACCGGTGAGCGGCTGTCCCCCGACGAACTCCACGAACTCGTCGACCGTGAGCAGGTCACCTTCTTCGACGGGCGCAACGAGTACGAGTCACGCATCGGTCGGTTCCGAGGCGCCGTGGTGCCCGACGTGGCCACGACCCGCGACTTCGTGGCCGAACTCGACAGCGGGCGCTACGACCACCTCAAGGACGAGCCCGTCGTCACCTACTGCACGGGCGGCGTGCGCTGCGAGGTGCTGTCGTCCCTCATGACGTCGCGTGGGTTCTCGCGGGTCTACCAACTCGACGGGGGTGTCGTGCGCTACGGCGAGCGCTTCGGCGACGACGGCCTGTGGGACGGTTCGCTCTACGTCTTCGACGGTCGCGGCTCGGTCGAGTTCAGCGACCACGCGGCCGTGATCGGTCGCTGCGAGGTCTGCGGCACCGCGACCAGCCGCATGCAGAACTGCGTCGAGGTGCAGTGCCGACGGCAACTGGTCGCCTGCGACGGGTGCGGTGCACGAGGCGACGTGACCTGCGACCGGCACCGCGCCTCCTCGTCCGTGACCGGCGGCGGACCTCCGGTGCTGTGACCTCGGTCGAGGCTCCGGCGTAGGGTCCCCGGCATGACTGAGACCAACGACATCAAGAAGATCGGCGAGGTCCTCGACGCGGGCCGCATCGGCATCCTCACCACGCAGAGCAGCCACGGCCACCTCGTGAGCCGACCCCTCGCGATCGTCGATCGCGACTTCGACGGCAAGGTGTACTTCTTCACGCGCGACCCCTCCCCCAAGGTCGACGACGTCAAGGCGCACCCGCAGGTGAACGTCGCCGTCGAGACCGGCAAGGGCTACCTGTCGCTCGCGGGCAAGGCCTCGATCGTCAAGGACTCCGGGCTGATCGACGAACTGTGGACGACCGGGGCCGAGGCCTGGTTCGACAAGGGCCGCGAGGACCCGACCGTCGCACTGCTCGAGGTCGACGTCGACACGGCCGAGTACTGGGTCAGCAACGAGCCCAAGGCCGTCACCCTGTTCAAGTACGCCAAGGCCGCCGTGACCGGCGGACACCCGAAGAACGTCGCCGACACCGGCACCGTCTCGCTCTAGCCGAGGAGGCGCGGCGCGGGTCGTCCTCGACGGCCCGCGCCCCCGGTGGCTCGCGCCCCGTGCTGGTCCGTGCCCGCCCCGGTCACCCGCAGGTGACGGTCCGACCGTCGCCGTTCACGTAGTCGCCGGGACCGAGCTGGGCACAGGTCGTCGCGAGTTGCGAGTAGTAGTCGAGTGCCGCGATCGCGTACACGAGGCTCAGGACGATGACGATCGAGGCGACGACCATGCCGGTCAGCGCGAGGGTGGCCGGGCGGCCGGCGGCCCGAGCGCGTCGCGCCGCCACGATGCCGAACACCAGGCCGAGGGGCGCGAAGAAGACACCGAAGACGATCGACGCGATCGCGAGACCGCGGCCCTCGTCGTCGGTGCGGGGCGGTGCCGACGACCAGTCGTCGTCGGCGGGGAAGAAGTACGAGCCGAGGCCTGCGTTCTCGGCCCGGGCGCCGGGTGCGGAGCCGGTCTCGGGCACGGGACCGGGCGGCGGCGCCCAGACCTGACGACCGTCGGAGTCCCACGTCGGCGCGGCGGCCTGCTGGCCGACGGGCTGCGACGCGAGGGGCTGCGACGCCGCGGGCTGGGGGAAGAACGGCTGCTGCTGTCGCGCGGCGGGCATCGACGATGCGCCGGAGGGGTCGAGCGGCCAACCGCGGTCGGCCACGCCCGCCTCGGGGTGCACCGGGCGAGGCGGACCGAACGGGAACTCGCCCCGGTCGGGCTCGGTCGGCGCGGGCCGGGCGAACCGGGCCCACGGCGACGGCGGACGCCCCGGCTGCTCGTTGCTCATGCAGGCGAGGGTAGTACGGCCGCCTGCGCGACCGGCAGGGCGGTGACCGGGCCCGTGGACAGGTGCCGCGCCTCCTCGTGGTCCATGATGGGTCTCGACCTCGGCCCGTCGATCGGGCCCTTCGATGCGATGGAGCCCCTCGATGCGAATCGGAATCCTCACCAGCGGTGGCGACTGCCCCGGTCTCAACGCGGTCATCCGCGGTGCCGTGCTCAAGGGCACGCAGATCCACGGACAAGAGTTCGTCGGCTTCCGCGACGGCTGGCGAGGCGTCGTCGACGGCGACGTGATGCCCCTCACCCGCAAAGAGATCCAGGGCATCGCGAAACAGGGCGGCACGATCCTCGGGACGAGCCGCACGAACCCGTTCGAGGGCGACGGCGGCGTCGACCGCATCGCCGAGAACATGGAGCGCTTCGGCATCGACGCCATGATCGCCATCGGCGGCGAGGGCACCCTGGCCGCCGCCAAGCGCCTGACGGACGCGGGGCTCAAGATCGTCGGCGTGCCCAAGACCGTCGACAACGACCTCGGGGCGACCGACTACACCTTCGGCTTCGACACCGCGGTCCAGATCGCCACCGACGCCATGGACCGCCTGCGCACCACCGGCGACTCGCACAGCCGCTGCATGGTCGCCGAGGTCATGGGCCGGCACGTGGGCTGGATCGCCCTGCACTCGGGCATGGCCGCCGGTGCCCACGCGATCCTCATCCCCGAGCAGGCGACCAGCATGGACCAGATCGTCGAATGGGTGCAGTCGGCCTACGACCGGGGTCGCGCACCGCTGGTGGTCGTCGCCGAGGGCTTCGTACCCGACCACGAGAGCGACGTGCACTCCGAGCGCGGCCTGGACGCCTTCGGCCGCCCGCGCCTCGGCGGGATCGGCGAGCGACTCGCCCCCGTCATCGAGGAGCGCACGGGCATCGAGACCCGCGCCACGACGTTGGGGCACATCCAACGCGGCGGTACGCCCACGTCCTACGACCGCGTGCTCGCCACGCGACTCGGCATGGCGGCGAGCGACGCGGTGGTCGAGGGTCGCTGGGGGCGCATGGTCGCCCTGCGGGGCACCGAGATCGTCCACGTCTCGTTCGAGGAGGCCCTCGACAGCCTCAAGGTCGTCCCGCAGCACCGCTACGACGAGGCCGCGATCCTCTTCGGCTGAGGGGCGGCCGCCGGTGGGCGGTGGCGCGGGGTCCGTCGCACAGGCGATGTGCACCCGGCCGGAGTCTGACAGGCTCGACGCATGATCACGTTCATCGTGGTGGGGGCGATCGGACTCCTGCTCCTGCTCGTCAGCATCGTCGTGGGCGACCTGCTCGACGTCGTCGACATCGGCGACGGGCTCGTCTCGGGCGTCGCCCTGGGCGCGGCCCTGGCCATCTTCGGGCTCGCCGGGGTCGTCACGTCGCAGACCGACCTCGCCGCGGGGTGGACCTACGCCGTCGCCGTCGGCATGGCCCTCGTCGCCCTCGTGCTGATCCAGCTCGTCGTCCGCCGCGTGACGCGCCGCGAGAGCGGGGGTCACTGGTCGCCCGTCGGGTTCGTCGGCGTCACGACCGAGGCCACCGGCCCGGCCGGCGGCGAGGTCCGGCTCGACGACGTCCGCGAGCTCGAGCGGCGGCTCGCGACCAGCGACGCGCGCATCGAGCGCGGCGTCCGCGTCCGCGTCGTGGCCGAGAACGGCCCGCGCGTGCAGGTCGAGGCGCTCGACGCCGGCGAGACCTCCGCGTCACGTGATCCCCAGACCAACTGAAAGGAAGCCCCGTGGACTTCATCTCCTCCAACGTCAGCGTCGTCGCCATCGTCGTCGCCGTCGTCATCGTGCTCGCCCTGCTGTCGTTCGTCGCCAGCCGCGTCCGACGCGTCCCGCCGAACGAGGCCCTGATCGTGGTCGGCCGTGGCGCCGAACGGTCCGAGGGCGGCGGCATCTCCAGCCCGCAGAAGGTCATCATCGGTGGCCGCACCTTCGTCTGGCCGATCTTCCAAGAGGGCTTCAAACTGTCGCTCGAGCAGTACCAGACCCCGGTCGAGGTGCAGGCGATCGACGCCAACTACATCCGCACCGCCGTGAAGGCCACGGTCAACTTCAAGGTGACCGGCACCGAAGACGGGGTGCGCCGCGCGGCCCAGCGCTACCTGCTGCAGCAGCAGCAGCTCCCGGTCATCGTGCAGCAGTCGCTCGAGGGGTCGATCCGCGGTCTCATCGGCGGCCAGCCGGTCGACGACCTGGTCAAGAACTTCTCGCGCCTCGCGGCCGACGCCGTGAACGAGACGAAGGGCGAGCTCGCCGAGCTCGGCCTCCAGATCGAGACCATGAACATCCGCGAGATCGAGACGCCGGGCAGCACCTACCTCGCCGACCGTGGTCGCGCCGAGGCGGCCGTCGCCAAGCAGAACGCCGACGTGGCCGAGGCCGAGGCCGAGCGCATCGCCGCCCTGGCCCGCATCGGCAACACGCAGCAGACTGCCGAGCGTCAGCTGCAGCTCGACGTCCGCCAGGCCCAGATCAAGGCCGAGACCGACCGGGCCCAGGCCGAGGCCGCCGCCGCCGGTGAGCTCGCCCGGGCCATGCAAGACAAGCTGGTCGCCGAACAAGAGAGCATCGCCGTGGCCGAGCAGGCCAAGGTCAACCAGGAGCGACTCAACATCGAGGTGCGCCAGCCCGCCGAGGCCGCGGCCTACGCGTCCGTGCAGAACGCCGAGGCCGAGCGCGACGCCGCCAACGCCGCCGTCGAGGCCGAGGCGTTCCGCCGCACCCAGCTCGCCGACGCCGCCCGCAACGCGGCCGAGAACGAGGCCGCGGCCGTCGAGGCCGCCGGTCGCGCCGAGGCCGCGGCGATCAAGGCCAAGGGTCTCGCCGAGGCCGAGGCCGTGGACGCGCTGGCCGAGGCTCAGGGCAAGTTCGGCCAGGCGGCACTCGCCTCGCAGGTCATCTCGCGCCTGCCCGAGATCGCCCGCGAGATGGCGGCGCCGATGGGCAACATCGACGCCCTGACGGTGGTGTCGACCGACGGTGCCAACGAGCTGACCAAGTCGGTCGCCAACAACATGACGCAGCTGCAGGACGTCGTGAAGGCCACGACGGGACTCGACCTCGTCAGTGCGCTGGGCGGGTTCCTCGGGGGCAAGGCGGGGGCGTCCGGCCCCGTCGATCGCGTCTGACCGCACCCGCGTAACCTCGGTCGCATGCGTGCGATCGTGGTCGAGAAGGGCAGGGCCGCCGAGCTCCGAGAGCTCGACGAGCCGGTCGCCGGACCAGGTGACGTCGTCGTCGACGTCACCTGGTCCGGCGTCAACTACAAGGACGGTCTCGCCCTGCGCGGTGACCCCGGGGTCGCCCGGGTCGATCCTCTCGTGCCCGGCATCGACCTGGTCGGCGTCGTGGCGTCCTCGGGGTCGTCACGTTTCGCACCGGGCGACGAGGTGCTGGTCAACGGTGCGGGCCACGGCGAGACGAAGGCGGGCGGCTTCGCCGAACGCGTCGTGGTCGACCCGGGCAGCGCCGTCCTGGTCCCCCCGGGCATCGACGGGCGGCGCGCCGCCGCCATCGGCACGGCGGGTTTCACGGCGATGCTGAGCGTCCTCCGGCTCGAACGCGACGTCGGCCCCGACGACGGTGACGTCGTGGTGACCGGTGCGGCCGGAGGCGTCGGGTCGGTGGCGATCGCGGTGTTGAGCCGCCTCGGGTACTCGGTCAGCGCCTCCTCGGGTCGCCTCGCCGAGCAAGGCGACTACCTCCGCTCGCTCGGGGCCTCGGCCCTGGTCGACCGCGACGAACTGTCCGGGGCGGGGAAGCCGATGCAGCGGGCCCGCTGGGCCGGCGGCGTCGACTCGGTCGGGAGCCACACCCTCGCCACCGTCCTGGCCCAGACCCGCTGGGGTGGCACCGTCACGGCCTGCGGGCTCGCCCAGGGCGCCGACCTGCCGACGACGGTGCTGCCGTTCATCCTGCGGGGCGTGACCCTGGCCGGCGTAGACTCGGTGGAGGCACCGCTCGACCTGCGCCGGCGCGCCTGGGACCGACTGGCACGAGACCTCGACCTCGACCTCCTCGACTCGATGACCGGCGAGGTCGCCCTGGCCGACGTGGTGGGCGCCGGCGAGGCGATCCTGGCGGGCCGGACCCGGGGCCGGACGGTCGTGCGCGTCGGCGGATCGCACATCTAGAACTCCGGATCACCCATACGTACTCAGCCCTCGGGTTTATGCTCGACATGTCGGCGACCGGTTCAGGGCCGGGTCGACGAACCGACCGACCGCGGTGCCGAGCGCCGTCGACCGTCGGCACCTGACCGCAGACACGACGGAGGCCCCCGATGCCGATCCCCCAGAACGACGACCAGACGCCCGCCCCGCGCCGCCTGTTGCGCGACGTCGTCTACGACAAGATGTTCGCCGCGATCATCGACGGCACCCTCGAGTTCGGTGAGCGCCTGAACGACGACCAGCTCGTGGCCTGGCTGGGCGTCTCCCGCACGCCCGTCCGCGAGGCGATCGCCAAGCTCGCCGACCAGGCCCTGGTCGACATCGAGGCCAACCGCTACACGCGCATCGTCGACCCGTCCTACGGCGAGTTCGTCGACACCGTCGACGTCGGTTACGCCGTCTGGTCCCTCTTCGTCGAGCGGGCCGTGCCCAAGCTCGACAAGGCTCAGCGTGCCGAGGTCGTCGGCCTCCTCGACACCCGGGCCAAGGCCTTCAAGGCGAAGAAGGAAGAAGACATCGCGGGCCTCGTGCGGGCCAACGAGATCCTGCTGGCCGCGGCCGACAGCGAGTCCCTGACGCGACTGTGGTCGAACACCGGCCCGCGCCTCCTGCTGCTCCTGCGTCGTCCGTCGGCCAACGGCATCTTCGACTTCCCGCAGGCGCACGCCTTCACCGTGGCGTTCCGCGACGCCGTCAAGGCGGACGACGCCGCGGCGGCCGCCGCCGTCGTGCGCGAGCAGCCCGCACGCCTGCAGGGCCTGTTCGACCAGGTGCGCGAGGCGGGCGTCTACCGCGCGTGACCGTCGCCCCCTCCGTGGCCGCCCCGGTGCCGCCCGTGCTCGACGTCGTCGCTGCGCGGGTGACCCGGGGCGGTCGTGATCTGCTGCACGACGTGTCGTTGCGCGTCGACTCCGGTCAGCACTGGGCGCTGATCGGCCCCAACGGAGCCGGCAAGACGACGCTGCTGACGTTGTGCGGTGCGCTCGGCCACCCGACCGCGGGCACGGTCGACGTCCTCGGCCGCCGCCTCGGACGGGTCGAGCTGAGCGAACTGCGTCGCCACATCGGCCACGTCGATCCCCGCCACCGCATGGTCGGCGACGCCACCGTCCGCGAGGTCGCGCTGACCGGCTTCACGGGCAGCAGCGACCCGGCGCCCCGCTGGGTTCCCACCGACGAGCAGGAGGCGAGGGTCGTCGACCTCGTCGCGAGCGTCGGTCTCTCGTCCCGCCTCTCGGCACGGTGGAGCGTGCTGTCCCAGGGCGAACGCGGTCGGGCGCTGATCGCCCGCGCCCTGGTGTCGCAGCCGGCCCTGCTGCTGCTCGACGAACCGGCGACGGGACTCGACGTCGCGGCACGGGAACACCTGCTCGACACCGTCGACGAGCTGCGCACGACCCACCGCACGATGTCCTCCGTGACGGTGACCCATCACCTCGAGGACCTGCCGAGCAGCACGTCGCACGCCCTGCTGCTGCGCGACGGCCGGGTCTTCGCCACCGGACGGGCCGACGACGTGCTGACGTCCGAGCTCGTGTCGGGCGCGTTCGACCACCCGCTCGTCGTCGATCGGGCCGACGGCCGCTGGTCGGCCCGCGCCCGCCGCCGCTGACCTCCGGCCGTGCCGGCACGCCGGGCCGGGCCCAGCCGGGCCGGGCCGGGCCGAAGAGCCGGGCCGGGCCAAAGAGCCGGCCCAGCCGGCCCGGCCCCGGTGGGCCGGCCGGGGTGGCTAGTGCGGCGCCTCGGCTGCTGCGGCGGCCTTGGCCGCGGCGGGCACGGCGTCGAGGATGCGCGACACCACGTCGTCGTCGTGGGCCGCCGTGACGAACCACGCCTCGAACACCGACGGGGGCAGGTTGACCCCGGCGTCGAGCATGGCGTGGAAGAACGGCGGGTAGCGCCAGGACTGCTGGGCGCGGACGTCGTCGTAGTCGTTCGGTGCCGTCGGCGTGAAGGCGAACGAGAAGAGCGACCCGGCGCGCTGGACGCTGTGCTCGACGCCCTCGGCGGACAGGGCGGCCGAGACGCCGGCCGACAACTGGTCGGCGACGGTGTCGAGCCGGGCGTAGACCTCGGGCGTGGCGAGCCTCAGCGTGGCGATGCCGGCGGCGACGGCCACCGGGTTGCCGCTGAGCGTGCCTGCCTGGTAGACCGGCCCCAGCGGGGCGAGGAAGTCCATCACCTCGGCGCGACCGCCCAGGGCGGCGAGCGGCATGCCCCCGCCGATGACCTTGCCGAACGTGATGAGGTCGGGCTCCCACCCGGCGCCGTCCGGGACGACCCGAGCGGCCTCGAGACCCCACCAGCCCGCGCGTCCCACGCGGAAGCCGGTGAGCACCTCGTCGACGATCAGCAGCGAACCGTGGCGTCGCGTGATCTCGGACAGGCTGCGGTTGAAGCCCCGCTGCGGCGCGAGCACGCCCATGTTGGCGGCGGCGGCCTCGACGATGACGGCGGCGATGCGCGGGCCGTGCTCGTCGAAGGCCGCACGCACGGCGTCGAGGTCGTTGTAGGGAAGGACGAGCGTCTGGGCGGCGGTCTCGGCCGTGATGCCGGCCGAGCCGGGCATCGACAGGGTCGCGACGCCCGAGCCGGCCTCGGCCAGCAGCGAGTCGGAGTGCCCGTGGTAGTGCCCGGCGAACTTCACGAGCAGGTCGCGACCGGTGTAGCCGCGGGCGAGGCGGATGGCCGTCATGGTCGCCTCGGTGCCGGTGGACACCATGCGCAGCTTGCCGATCGGTCGCTGGTCGCCGACGGCGACGCGTTCGCGGACCAGCTCGGCGAGTTCGGTCTCGGCGGGCGTCGACGCCCCGAACGACAGACCGCGCGAGGCCGCCTGCTGGACGGCCTCGAGCACCTCGGGGTGGGTGTGCCCGAGGATCGCCGGACCCCACGAGGCGACGAGGTCGACGTAGTCGCGTCCCTCGGCGTCGGTGACGTAGGCGCCCTTGGCACCCACGAGGAACCGTGGCGTCCCGCCGACGGAGCCGTACGCACGGACGGGCGAGTTGACGCCGCCCGGAATGGACCGCTTGGCCCGGGTGAAGTAGGTGTCGTTGCTCTGCTCGGTCATCAGAACCGCTCCTTCTGGAGGCGCGTGGCCAGTTCGGTGGCCCAGTACGTCAGGATCGCGTCCGCACCCGCCCGCTTGATCGACAGGACGCTCTCGTACGAGGCCGCGTCGAGGTCGATCCAGCCGTTCGCGGCGGCCGCGTGGATCATCGCGTACTCACCGCTGATCTGGTACGCCCACACCGGGACGGTGCTCGTCGCGGCCGTCTCGGCGAGGACGTCGAGGTAGCTCATCGCCGGCTTGACCATGACGACGTCGGCACCCTCGGCGATGTCGAGGTCGACCTCGCGCAGGCCCTCGCGCCCGTTGGCGGCGTCCATCTGGTACGTGCGGCGGTCTCCGACCAGCGTCGACTGGACGGCCTCGCGGAAGGGGCCGTAGAAGGCCGACGCGTACTTGGCGGCGTAGGCGAGCAGTGCCGTGCCGCCGAAGCCGGCCGCGTCGAGGGCGTCGCGGGCCGAGCCGATCTGACCGTCCATCATGCCGCTCATGCCGATCAGCTGGGACCCGGCCTCGGCCTGGACGACCGCCATCTCGTCGTAGCGGACCAGGGTGGCGTCGTTGTCGACCGAGCCGTCGGCGGCGAGGACGCCGCAGTGGCCGTGGTCGGTGAACTCGTCGAGGCAGAGGTCGGTCTGCACGACCAGCGCGCCCTGGGCGGCGTCGACGGCCACGCGGGTGGCCACGTTGAGGATGCCCTCGGGGTCGGTCGCGCCCGACCCGACGGCGTCCTTCTCGAGGGGCACCCCGAAGAGCATGACGCCGCCCACACCGGCCTCGGCGGCCTGCTCGACGGCCCGGGGCAGGCTCGACAGGCTGTGGTGGACGACGCCCGGCATGGACGAGATCGGGGTGGGCTCGTCGATGCCCTCGCGGACGAACATCGGCAGGACGAGGTCGGCGGGGTGCAGGCGCGTCTCGGCGGTCAGACGACGCAGGGCGGGGGTGGCGCGGAGGCGGCGGGGCCGCACTCGGGGGAATTCGGACATCAGTCCTTCTCGGTGGGGGGCGTTCCGGCGGACGGGCCGTCGAGGGCGTGGTCCACCACGGCCTCGACGAGGGCGGCCGCCGATCGGGTCTCGGCGATCAGGTGCACGGGCAGCCCCGCGGCACGGGCGTCGAAGGCGGTGCGCGGGCCGATGCACGCGACGAGGGTCTGCGGGGGCAGGGGCGCCAGCTGGGCGGCGATCTGGCGGGCGACGCTGCCCGAGGTCACGAGGAGGACGCCGATCGAGCCGTCGGCGACGCCGTCGCGCACCTCGGCCGAGACGGGAACGCCCACCGTGCGGTACGCCGAGACGAACTCGGCGTCGAACCCGCGGGCCGACAGTCCGGCGACGAGTGTCGGCTCGGCGAGGTCGGACTGCGGGACGAGCACGCGACCGGTGACCTCGTCGGCCGGCCACTCCTTCACGAGTCCGCGGGCCGAGTTGTCGCCCTCGGGGACGAAGTCGACGCGGATGCCCGCCAGGCTCAGGGCGGCGGCGGTGGTCTCGCCGACCGCGGCGACCCGGGTCGAGGCAGGGGGCCGGATGCCGTTGCCGACCAGGACGTCGACCGTGGTGGCACTCGTGACGACGAGCCACTCGTAGACGCCGGACTCGAGGCGGGCCAGGGCCGCGGCGAGCAGCTCGGGCGTCTCGGCCGGGGCGAAGTTGATGAGGGGGGCGATCACCGGGGCGGCACCGCGCGACCGGAGCGAGGCCGCGACCCCGTCGCCCCACTTGCCACCGCGCGGCACCAGGACGCGCACGCCCTTGAGCGGCTTGTCGGCGGTCACGTGGCGCTGCCCAGGGGGTCACCGCCGGCCGGTCCGCCGCCCAACGGGGCGAACTCGGCCGCACCGGAGTCGAGCAGCTCGTCGACGACACGGCCGGCGACCTCGTGGACGTCGGCGAGGCGCGCGACGAGGGGACCGTCGTCGAGGGAGACGGCGTGCGACGAGCTGAGGCGACGGCCGCCGTCGGGGCTGTAGACGGTCGCGCTGAGCAGCAGCAACCCGGCGTCGACGACGGCACTGGCACCGACGGGTGCCGCGCAACCGGCCTCGAGCCCGGCCAGCACGGCTCGCTCGGCCGTCACCACGAGGCGGGTCTCTTCGTCCTCGATGGCGGCCAGTCCGCGGGCGAGTGCCTCGTCGGGGTCGCCTTCGCGGACCTCGACGGCGAGCGAGCCCTGGCCGGGCGCACTGGGCCAGAAGCCGAGCCCCAGCAGTTCGGTCGCGGCGTCGAGGCGTCCCAGGCGGCCGAGACCCGCCGCGCTGAGCAGGACGGCGTCGAGGTCGACGCCGACGCGACCGAGCCGCGTGTCGACGTTGCCGCGGATGTCGACGACCTCGAGGTCGGGACGTCGCGAGAGCAGCTGGGCAGCACGACGCGGCGATCCCGTGCCGACGCGGGCACCCTGGGGCAGTCCTTCGAGGGTCAGCCCGTCGCGCGCGCAGAGGGCGTCGCGGGCATCCGCCCGACCGGGCGTCGCCCCGATGACGAGACCGGGGTGCGTGGCGGTGGGGAGGTCTTTGAGCGAGTGCACGAGGGCGTCGCACTCGTCCGCGAGGAGCGCTTCGCGCAGGGCGCTGGCGAACACGCCGGTGCCCCCGAGCGACGCCAGCGACTCGCCGGTGCCCTGCGAGCGGTCCCCCTCGGTCTTGATGCGGACGAGTTCGACGTCGTGGCCGGTCGCGGCCGCGATGCGGTCGGCGACGGTGGTCGACTGGGCGACGGCCAGCGCGCTGCCCCGAGTTCCGATGCGGATGGTCGCCACGGGGTCAGGGGACCAGGCCGGACAAGGCGGGCTTGAAGCCCAGTCGCACGTTCTCGCAGCAGCCGGGACGGCAGACGTCGTACCAGGGCCCGAGGTCGGTCACGTGGGGGCGGTCCTCGGCGGGGACGCCGTCACGACGCTCGAGCACGAGGTCGACGAGCCCGGTGACGTAGTTCGGGTCGATGCCCGGCGTCGGGGTGCGCGTCGCCCAGAAACCGTTCTTCTCGCTGGTCTCCATCGCCTCGTTGTCGAGGTCCCACATGACCTCCATGTGGTCGCTGACGAACCCGAGCGGCACGATGACGACGGCGCGGGTCGGACCGCCGGCCAGGTCGTCGATGGCGTCGTTGATGTCGGGCTCGAGCCATGGCATCGAGGGCGGGCCGCTGCGCGACTGGTAGACGAGCTGCCAGGGGACGGTGGTGCCGCCCCCTTCGGGCAGGTCGAGGTCGAGGGCGGCCTCGGCCGCGGCCATGACGACCTCGGCGACGGCCTTGTGCTGGGCGGCGTAGGCGCCGTCGGCGTCGAAGCCGCGCGCCTGGGGGCCGCTCTTGGCCGCGTCGGTCGACGGGATCGAGTGCGTCGCGAAGAGCACCTGGACCTCGGTCGCGAGGTCGAGCCCCTCGTTCTCGGCGCGAGCCGCGACGAGCGCGTCGCGCACGCCGTCGATGAACGGCTGGACGAAACCGGGGTGGTCGAAGAACTGGCGGACCTTGTCGATCTGCATGGTGCCCTCGAGGCCGGTGGCGTCGAGCGCCATGGCGAAGTCCTCGCGGTACTGGCGGCACGAGCTGTAGGACGAGTAGGCGCTGGTCGCGACCGCGATGAGCTTGCGGAACCCGCGCTCGTCGGCCTCGCGCACGGCGTCGGCCATGTAGGGCTGCCAGTTGCGGTTGCCCCAGATGACCGGCAGGTCGATGCCGCGACGCTCGAGCTCGGCCTCGAGGGCGGCCTTGAGCTCGCGGTTGTGCTCGTTGATCGGGCTGACGCCGCCGAAGTGGCGGTAGTGCGTCGCGACCTCTTCGAGCCGCTCTTCGGGGATGCCCCGACCGCGCGTGACGTTGCGCAGGAACGGGATGACGTCGTCCTGCCCCTCGGGTCCGCCGAAGCCGGCCAGCAGGATGGCGTCGTAGTCGGTCGGCTCGGAGACGTGCTCGGGGCCGGAGGCCGCGGCGGGGGTGGCGTTGCGGACGAGCTGCCCGTTGGTGATGTTGCTGGTGTCGGTCACGACAAGACCTCGATGATGTCGGTGGTGGGGATGCGTCGGCCCGTGAAGAACGGGATCTCTTCGCGGACGTGGCGGCGGGCCTCGGTGTAGCGCAGGTCGCGCATGAGGTCGACCAGTTGGACGAGCTCGGGAGCCTCGAGGGCGAGGATCCACTCGTAGTCGCCGAGCGAGAAGCTGGCGACGGTGTTCGTCAGCACCGCGCGGTGCTCGGAGCCCTGCTTGCCGTGCTCGGCGAGCATCTGACGGCGCTCGGCCTCGGGCAGCAGGTACCACTCGTAGCTGCGCACGAACGGGTACACCGTCAACCAGGTCTCGGGTGCCTTGCCCCGCATGAAGGCCGGGCTGTGGTTGCGCGAGAACTCGGCCTCGCGGTGCATGCCCATGGCGTTCCAGGTGGGCAGCAGGCCGCCCAGCACGTCGGTGCGCAACAGCTGCCGGTAGGCCGACTGGACGGCCTCGGGCACCTCGCCGTGCAGCCAGATCATGATGTCGGCGTCGGCCCGCAGGGCGCTGACGTCGTAGAAGCCACGGACGGTCACGCCGAGACCCGCCAGGGCGTCGACGACCGCGTCGAGCTGCGGGACGTCGTCGAGCTCGGGGGCGTAGGGGTTCTGCGGGTCGCGTCGCAGCACGGCCCAGAGCGTGTAGCCGAGGCGTTCGACGGGTGGCGGTGTGCTCGCCGCGGCGTCGTCGGACTCGGTCTGGACGGGTGCGGCGGATGAATCGGACGTCGGCAGTACGGGCGCTGCCGCGTCGGCGCTGGAACTCATGCAGCCATTCTCCCTCTCGGCACGCTGGGAGCCCAACCAGGTTGCTCCCGGTCGAGCGAACGGCACCCGGTGCCCGCCGGCGGTCGAGCCGACCGGCGAGCCGGGCGAGCGGTCAGCGGCGCTTGACGACCGCGACGACGACGCCCGCGACGGCCAACGCTCCTGCCCCGGCGGCGGCGAGCCACGGGGTCTTGTCGCGGTCGAACGAGGCCTTGGCGCGGTGCCCGGCGATGCCCAACTGCTTGGGCACGTTCAGCTTGTCCTCGAGTTCGTTGAGGGTCGCGGCGAGCTCGGCGCGCGTGCGGTCGATGTGGGCCTGGATGTCGCTGCTGTCGCTCACGGTGCTCCTGTCGGGAACGGGAAGGGTGGGGGTGTCGAGGAGGCGCGTCAGCGCTCGTCGAGGCGGGCGCCGGGGATCGACCCCACGCCCTTGACGGCCTTGAGGTCGGCCTTGAGGCTCGCGATGGTCTTCTCGGGGACCGCCGGGAGCCCCTTCTTGATCGCCTTGTACCCGAGGAACGCGAGCAGGGCGGCGACGAGCAACAGCACGCCGGCGACGATGAGGGCCGACGCCCAGCCGGGAAGCCAGATGGCGAGCAGCAGGACGATGCCGGTCAGGAGGACGCCGAGCATCGCGAAGACGAAGACCAGGGCCCCGACCAGGAAGCCGGCACCGATGCCGAAGGCCTTGAGCGTGCCGATGACCTCGTACTTGAGCAGGGCCAACTCGCCCTTGACCAGGTCGGTGACCAGCGTCGGGACGTCCTGCACCAGGGCGAAGAGCGACCGCGGCCTGGTCTTGTGCCGCACCTTGTCGCTGCGCGTCGAGTCGGTCATTTCTTGCGGCCGCCGCCGAAGGCCTTGAAGATGCCCCGGGTGATGCCGGTGACGACGGCGTCCACGCCGTCGGCCGTCTTGGCACCGGCGAAGTCCTGGCCCTTGGCGACCTGGCGCTGCACGGCCCGGCTGTTCCAGACCTTGGACGCCCTCTCGGTGATCTGCTCGTACCGGTCGTGGCCGGCGCGGGCGCCCAGCACGAATCCGACAGCGGCTCCGGCGACGAAGATCAGTTTGCCTCGCACGGGGGACTCCATTCGTGGTCGTACGCGCGACGGCATGTGCCGCACACGTCCCTCCAATGTAGCCCGAGGCGGGTGCCCGACGCCCGCGCCGGACCGAAGCGGTCCGAGCCCGGGACCTCAGTCGCGGGACGGGGGCGCCGACAGCGCCGCCACGAGGGTGGCGGCCTGACGACGCGAGTGGGCGATGATCGCGGCCAGCCCCCGTCCCGCCACCGCGCCTCCTGCCTGGACGACCTCGACCACGGGCTCGGTGACGACCGCCGCCTCGGCCCGGCGCGGGGCGTCCCAGGTGGCCCGGCCGAAGCCGACCAGGTGGCGCGCGGCGAGGTCGACGCCGAGCAGGGTCGAGGCGTCGGCGAGCGCCGCGTCGCGCACCTCGGCGTCGGGTGTGTCGCGGTCGACGACGGGCGAGTCGAAGCTGAGCCGGAGCACGTGGCGTCCCCCGGCGAGCTCGGCCAGCCAGCTCCATTTGACGGTCGCGTGGGTGAGGGCCTTGGCCCGGAGTCCGGTCGAGCCGGGGGCGACGAGGACGCCCGTGCCCCGGGGCGCCGCGTCGAGCTCCGGCCGGTCGACGACGAGGGTCGCGAGGGTGATCGCTCCGGGCGGCACCGAGGAGGCGCGGGTCGTCAGGGCCACCGCGTCGTGGTCCCCGACGGCCAGCACGACCTGTCTCGCCCGGACGTGCTCACCGCCCGCGGTCTCGACGCCGGTCTCGTCGATCGAGCGGACGCGGGTGCCGAGGCGGACGTCGACGCCGTGCCGCTGGAGGTCGGCGACGATCGGGTCGACCAGCCGGGCGAGGCCGCCGCGGATGCCCGCCACCGCCGAGCCGGCCGGGGCGAGGGCGCGCAGTCCGAGCACGGCGGCGGCGAGGCTGCCCTCGCGCTGGAGGGCCGAGCGCAGCCCGGGGGCCACGCGATCGACGGCGAGCAGGTCGGGGTGGAGCGAGTGGACGCCCGAGACGATGGGACTGACGAGCCGGTCGACGACCTCGTCGCCCATGCGCGCCCGGACGAGACCCCCCAGGGTGGTTTCTTCGGCCCCGATCTCCGCGGGCAGGTTGGCGTCCGCGAGCGCGCGGGTCACGCCGGCCTCGCCGACGACGGCTCGCACGTCGGCGGCGGACGGGTCGCCGGGGATGCCGAGCAGCCCCGTGCGCGGGATGGGAAAGGACTCGCCGTCGGCTTCGTGCAGCCAGGCCCCGCGGGGATCGGGCAGGACGATGTCGTCGCCGAGGCCGAGTTCGGTGGCGAAACCGGCGACCGTGTCGCCCCGGGTCGCGAAGCTCTCGGCCCCGGCGTCGAGTGCGATGCCGGCGACCACGTGTCGCGAGACCTCGCCGCCCAGTCGTTCGGATGCCTCGAACAGCACGACGCCCAACCCGGCGGCGGCCAGGTCACGGGCGAGCACGATGCCGCCCATGCCGCCGCCCACCACGGCGACGTCGACGACGCCGCTCGGGGTGACGACGGGCGGGGTCACAGCGTGTGCGCGAGCTCGACGATGCGGGTGAGCACGTCGGGGTCGGTGTCGGGGCTGACGCCGTGGCCGAGGTTGAGCACGTGCGCCGGGGCCGCCCGACCACGCTCGACCACGTCGCGGACGTGCGCCTCGAGCACGGCCCACGGCGCCTGGAGCATGGCGGGGTCGATGTTGCCCTGCACCGGGGTGGAGCCACCGAGGCGACGCGAGGCCTCGTCGAGCGGGATGCGCCAGTCGACCCCGACGGCGTCGGTGCCGACGTCGCGCATGGCGGCCAGCACCTCGCCGCTGCCCACTCCGAAGTGGATGCGGGGCACGTCGAGGTCGGCGACGTGCGAGAGGGCACGGGCCGAGTGGCGGGCGACGTGCGCGGTGTAGTCGGCCAGCGAGAGCGACCCGACCCACGAGTCGAACAACTGGGCGGCGCTCGCCCCCGCGAGCACCTGCGCCCGCAGGAAGGCACCGGTCACGTCCGCGGCCCAGGTGAGCAGGGCGTCCCAGGTCTCGGGATCGCCGTGCATGAGGGCACGGGCGCGGATGTGGTCCTTCGACGGCCCGCCCTCGACGAGGTAGGCGGCGAGGGTGAAGGGGGCGCCGGCGAACCCGATCAGCGGCGTGCTGCCCAGCTGCGCGACGGTCTGGGCGACGCCCGCGGCGATCGGGGCCAGCGCCTCCGGGTCGATCGGCCGCAGGGCCGCGACGTCGGCCGCCGTGCGGATCGGCGTCTCGAGCACCGGACCACGACCCGGGACGATGTCGACCGAGACGCCGGCCAGCTTGATCGGCACGACGATGTCGCTGAAGAAGATGCCCGCGTCGACGCCGTGACGGCGGACCGGCTGCAGCGTGATCTCGCTCGCCAGGTCGGGCGTGAGGCAGGCGTCGAGCATGGCGGTGCCGACGCGCAGCTCGCGGTACTCGGGAAGCGAGCGCCCCGCCTGGCGCATGAACCACACCGGCAGCGTCTCGGGCCGGTCGCCGCGCAGGGCACGGACCAGCGGTGAACGCGTCGTGAGGCCGGCGGCCAGCGGGTGCTGCTCGGGCAGGGCGGAGGTCTGGGTCACGTGGTCGATTGTCCCATCGCCCGCTGGACGTCGCGTCGAGGCGACCCGCGGCCGGCCCCGCCACGGCGGGACCGTCCCGGTCGGATCGCCTCGAACGCGCGAGCGGACGAGGAGGCGCGGGTCAGGAGACCGCGACGACCATCTTCCCGACGTTGTCGCCGCGCATCAGCCCGGTGAAGGCGTCGAACGCGTTGTCGACGCCCTCGACGACGGTCTCGTCGTACACGACGTCGCCGGCGGAGAGCCAGGGGCCCATCTCGGCCTGGAACGCGGGTGCGAGGTGGCGGTAGTCGCCCAACGTGAAGCCCTTCATCGTCAGACCGCGGGTGACCATGTTGGTCATGCCCGTGATGCCGACCGGGGCGCCCGTGGAGTTGTAGTTCGCGATCGAGCCGCAGAGTGCGGCACGACCGCCGGTGCGGAACGAGGCGAGGGCGGCCGACAGGTGGTCGCCGCCGACGTTGTCGAAGTAGAGGTCGATGCCGTCGGGAGCGGCCTCGGCGAGCAGCTCGGAGACGTCACCGTCCTTGTAGTTGAACGCGGCGTCGAAGCCGTACTTCGAGGTCAACAGCTCGACCTTCTCGGCCGAACCGGCGCTGCCGATCACGCGCGAGGCTCCCTTGAGGCGGGCGATCTGGCCGACCATGGTGCCGACGGCCCCGGCGGCACCCGACACGAAGACGACGTCGCCCTCGCGGATGCCGGCGATCTCGGTGAGGCCGACGTACGCCGTCAGGCCGGTGAGGCCGAGCACGCCCAGGTACGCCGACAGGGGGACGCCGTCGACGGGCTGCACGGCACGGAACGTGGCCGCGCCTCCCTGGGCCACGTCGCGCCAGCCCTGCTCGTGCAGCACGACGGTGCCGACCGGCAGGTCGTCCGAACGCGACTCGACGACGCGGCCGACGGCCCCGCCGGTCATGGTCTCGCCGAGGGCGAAGGGCGGGACGTACGACTTCACGTCGTTCATGCGACCGCGCATGTAGGGGTCGACCGACAGGAACTCGTTCTGCACGCGGACCTCGCCGTCGCCGAGCTCGGGCAGGGTCACCTCGACGCGGGCGACGTCGTCGGGGGTGGGCTCGCCGTGCGGGCGGGCGACGAGCTGCCACTGGATGCTGGTGGTCGAGGTCATGGTGTCTCCTTGGTTCGATGCGGTGCGGGCCGGCGGCCGGAATGCGGCCCCGGGCTCCGTTGTTGCAAGCTGCAACCGTCGTGTGGCATTCCCGGCCACTCGACGTCGAGTCAACGCCCAGCCGAAAACGCCGATCAGAGTTAGGATCACTCAGTGCTCATCTGCCTCACGGCGTCCCACCAGAACGCCAGCTTCGACCTCCTCGAGAGGCTGAGCATCGGCGCACCCTCGGCGGCGGGCACCCTGGTCGACGGCAGCGACTTCGTCAGCGGCGCGGTCGTGCTCGCGACCTGCAACCGGTTCGAGGCCTACCTCGACGTCGACGAGCCCCTCACCGCCGGCAGCGCCCTGGCCGTCGAGGCCACGATCGAGACCATGAGCACCGCCAGCGGCGTCGAGCCCGACGACCTGCGCGACAGCGTCCGGGTCATCACGGGCGACGAGGTCGTCGAGCACCTGTTCGCCGTCAGCTCGGGCCTCGAGTCCGTCGTCGTCGGCGAGGACGAGATCTCGGGCCAGGTGCGCCGTTCGCTCGAGCGCGCCCGCCACGACGGCACCACCTCGCGCGACCTCGAGCGCCTCTTCCAGAAGGCGTCGCAGACCTCCCGGGGCATCAAGAACCAGACCAACGTCGGAGGCGCGGGCCGGTCACTCGTGCGCCTCGCGCTCGAGCTGGCGTCCTCACGGGTGACCGACTGGTCCGAGGCGCGCGTCCTCATCGTGGGCACCGGCCAGTACGCGGCCACCACCGTCGCGGCTCTCCGCGACCGTGGCGCCGACCAGCTCGCCGTCTACTCGGGTTCGGGCCGCGCCGAGTGGTTCGGCCTCAAGCACGCCGCGACGCCGTACGACGACCTCGCCACCGCCGTCGCCTGGAGCGACGTGCTGATCACCTGCACCTCGACCACCGAGCCGGTCGTCACCCGCGACGTCGTCCTCCCCGGCGGCCGCCGCCTCGTGATCGACCTCGGGCTGCCCCGCAACGTCGACCCGCTCGTCGCCGGCGTCGAGGGCGTCGAGCTGCTCGACCTCGAGACCATCAGCCTGCACGCGCCGCTGCCCCAGCTCAGCGCGGCCGACGACGCCCGCGCCCTAGTCTCGTCCGCGGCCGCCGAGTTCCAGGCCGTCGCCGCCGAACAGTCGCTCACGCCGTCCGTCGTCGCGCTGCGCAAGCACGTCTTCGACCTGCTCGACGCCGAGATCGAGCGCGCGCGGTCGCGCGGGGACTCGTCCGACCGCACCGAATCGGCCCTGCGACACCTCGCCGGCGTGCTGCTGCACACCCCCTCCGTCCGGGCGCGCGAGCTGGCCCGAGAGGGCCGGGGCGACGAGTTCCGCGACGGCCTCGAGGCGCTCTTCGGCGTGACCGACGGGCGCCGCGCCTCCTCGTCGTCGCCGTTGCGCGCGGTCGACGACGAGCGTCAGGCCTCGGCGGGCTGATCGCCCCCGGACGCCGGCGCACCGGGCCGACGTCGTCGTGCCCGAGGATGGCCTGATGGACACCATCGTCGTCAGCGCACTCGCCCTCGTCCGTGACCGTCGGATGCTGATGGTGACCGCCCGCGGCCGTGACGTGCTGTACCTGCCCGGCGGCAAGCTCGAGGCCGGCGAGACCGCGGCCGAGGCGCTGGTCCGGGAGTCGCGCGAAGAGGTCGGCGTCGAACTCGACCCGACGACCGTGGCCGAGCTCTTCACCGTCGTGACGCAGGCGCACGGCGAGCCCGAGGGTCGGCAGGTCGCCATGACGGTCTTCGCGGCCGAGCTCTCGGCGACGAGCCCCGAGCCGGCGCCCGCCGCCGAGGTCGGCGCGGTCCACTGGGTCACCTCGGCCG
The DNA here is from genome assembly GCF_001421165.1 of Frigoribacterium sp. Leaf8. Taxonomy (GTDB): domain Bacteria; phylum Actinomycetota; class Actinomycetes; order Actinomycetales; family Microbacteriaceae; genus Frigoribacterium. Next base: position 618,654 of record NZ_LMKB01000001.1, read on the forward strand.
ACGCGGGCCGGTGCCCGCCGGCCGGTGTCGCGACGCTCGAGCGCCTCCGGGGGCTCGACCTGGTCGACTGAGTCGGCGCGGGGGCAAGGCCGGGCCGCGGCTCGGTGCGGCGCTCGGCTCGGCGCGGCAGCCGGCTCGATGCGGCACCCGGCTCAGTGCACGTACTCGAGGGCGTCGGTGCCCACGGCCCGCAGGGCCTCGAGCGCCCGGAGGCGGTGGGCGAGCGTCAGGTCGTCGAACGTGACGATCACGCAGTACGCGACGCTGCGGCGCGGCCCGCGGAGCACCCCGAGCTCGGAGCGCACGCCCGGGTCGCCACCGGTCGTGTGGACGATCTGCAGGTCGTGGTCGAGCCGCCGGTGCCCGAGCGGATCGAGACCGAACGGCGCCGCGACGAGCGACGTGTCGGCGCCCAGCGACAGCCAGCCGAGCACCCGGTTCGACACGGCCCGGTCGACGACTTCGCCGCGGGCGAGGGACACCATGAGGCCGCCGAGTTCGTGAGCCGTGCCCACGGCGAGCGCAGGCGCGTCGTCGGGGCCGCGGGACGACCGGGTGACGTCGAGGAGGGCCGTCTTCGTGAGACCGAGCGACTCACCTCGCGCCCGCACGGCGGCCAGGCCCACCCGGCCGATGAGCGCGTCGATCGCCGCCCCGTCGCGGAAGGCCCCGACGAGCGTCGCCGCGTCGGTCACCGGGAGGCTCGTCCGGCGGAGGTAGGGCCAGAGGCCACCGGGCCCCTGGTCGCCGGGGTCGCCCGGCCGGTCGAGTTCGTCGAGGGGGCGGAGCGTGCCGTCCTCGATGCGGGCCGAGACCTCGACCAGGAGCAGGACGGAACCGAGCTGGCCCACCGGCAGCGCCACGTGCTCGTCGACGCTCAGCAGGTCGGCCCCCGCGTCGAGGTCCCTGACCGAGGCCGAGACCTGCCCACCCGCGAGCGCCAGGTCGCCCAGGGCGGCGAAGGACGTCGAGAACGACTCGAGCGCGCGCCCGCCACCGTGGCGCGGCTCGTGGTCGGCGCCGTCGCCGTTCTCCCGTCGGGCCCGACGGCCGGGCACCTGACCTACCAAATGGTGACGCGCTCCTCGGCCGGCAGCCACAGCGCGTCGCTCTCGGTGACGCCGAACGTCTCGTAGAACTCGTCGATGTTGCGCACGATCTGGTTGCACCGGAACTCGTTCGGCGAGTGCGGGTCGATCGAGACGAGACGGATCGCCTCTTCGTCGCGCAGCTTGATCTGCCAGGCCTGGGCCCAGCTCAGGAAGAACCGCTCGGCGCCGGTCAGGCCGTCGATCACGGGCGGCTCGCTGCCGTCGAGCGAGATGAGGTAGGCCTTCCAGGCGATCGAGAGCCCGCCGAGGTCGCCGATGTTCTCGCCGATGGTGAGGGCGCCGTTGACGTGGTGGTCGGGCACCTGCTTCGGGGCGAGGGCGTCGTACTGCGCGATGAGCGACGAGGTCAGCTCCTCGAACGCCTCGCGGTCGGCGGGGGTCCACCAGTCGGTCAGCTTGCCGTCGCCGTCGTACTTCGAGCCCTGGTCGTCGAAGCCGTGGCCGATCTCGTGGCCGATGACGGCGCCGATGGCTCCGTAGTTGGCCGCGGCGTCGCGGGTCTCGTCGAAGAACGGGAACTGCAGGATCGCCGCGGGGAACACGATCTCGTTCATGCCCGGGTTGTAGTACGCGTTGATGGTCTGCGGCGTCATGAACCACTCGTCGCGGTCGAGCGGCTGGCCGATCTTGCCCAGCTCGCGGTCGAAGCCGAAGGCGGCGGTGGCCCGCACGTTGCCGACCAGGTCGGCGGGGTCGATCGACAGGGCCGAGTAGTCGCGCCATTTCTCGGGGAAACCGATCTTGGGCGTGAACTTCTCGAGCTTGTCGAGGGCCCGGGCTCGGGTTTCGTCGGTCATCCACTCGAGGCCCGTGATGCTCTGTCGGTAGGCCTCGACCAGGTGCCCGACGAGGACGTCCATCGCGGTCTTGGCCTCGGGCGCGAAGTGCCGCTCGACGTAGATGCGCCCGACGGCCTCGCCGAGGGCGCCCTCGACCAGCGAGACACCGCGCTTCCAGCGGGCGCGCTGCACGGGGGTGCCGGTGAGGGTACGACCGTAGAAGCCGAAGTTCGCCTCGACGAAGGGCGTCGACAGGTAGGCGGCCATGGAGCGGACGATCTGCCAGCGCAGCCAGTCGCTCCAGGCGTCGAGGCGGTCGTCGGTCAGCAGCGAGGCCAGTCCGGTCACGAACGACGGCTCGCGCACGACGAGCTCGTCGAAGACGCCGGCCGGGCCGCCCACGGCGTCCCGCCAGGCCGTGAGGTCGACACCCTCGGCGAGCGCGTCGAACTCGGCCCAGGGCAGCAGGTTGTAGGTCTTGTCGCTGTCGCGGGTGGCGACGTTGCTCCAGTGGTGCGTGGCGAGGGCGGTCTCGAGCCCGACCACGCGGTCGGCGCGGGCCGAGGCGTCGTCGAGGCCGGCGAGCCCGAGCATCTGCTCGACGAACGCCCGGTAGGCGGTCCGCACCGACTCGAACTTCTCGTCGCGGTAGTAGGACTCGTCGGGCAGGCCGAGGCCGCCCTGCTCGACGAAGACGACGTACCGCTCGGGGTCGCCCGGGTCGTTGTCGACGAAGAGCTGGACGAAGCTCGGCATGCCCTGCTTCTCGAGCGAGCCCAGGAGGCGCGTGAACGAGGTCACGTCGGTGACCGTCTCGACCTCGGCCAGGAGCGGTTCGAGGGGTGCGGCGCCGAGCGCCTCGATGCGCTCCTCGTCGGTGAAGCTGGTGAAGAGGTCGCCGACCTTGCGGGCCTCCGTGCCGGGTTCGGCGGACTGGGACTCGACCACGATCTCGCGGACGGCCTTCTCGGCCTCCTCGGCGAGCAGGTAGAAGGAGCCGTAGCGCGCCTTGTCGTCGGGGATCTCGGTGCGGTCGATCCACGCGCCGTTGACGTGCCGGAAGAGGTCGTCCTGCGGGCGGACCGCCGGGTCGAGTTCGTCGGTCTGGATTCCGCTGCTCAGTGCGTCGCTGGTCATGCCCGTCAGCCTAGGTGAGGCCCCCGACGACGGGCCGGGCCGGACCCGCTGCGACCCGGGCTGACGAGGCCGTCCCAGGAAACACGGAGGAAACGGCACCCCCAGTACAGTTCTCGACATGGCACTCCCCTGGGCACTGCACGGCGACGGCAAGACGGTCGACCCGACCGAGATCGTGGCCCCGGAGGAGCGGCTCAGCTGGCCGCGCACCATCGGCCTCGGCGGCCAGCACGTCGTCGCGATGTTCGGCGCGACCTTCCTCGTGCCGATCATCACCGGGTTCCCGCCGAGTACGACGCTGTTCTTCTCGGGCATCGGCACCCTGCTCTTCCTCATCATCACGAAGAACCGCCTGCCCAGCTACCTGGGCTCGTCGTTCGCCTTCCTCGCCCCGATCGCGGCCGCCACCGACGTGGGCGGCATCCCCCTCGCGCTCAGCGGCATCATCGTCGTCGGCGCCCTGCTCGCGGTGATCGGCCTGGTCGTGAACCTCGCGGGCACCCGCTGGATCGACGCCCTGCTGCCCCCGGTGGTCAGCGGCTCGATCGTCGCCCTCATCGGCTTCAACCTGGCCCCGGCCGCCCGCGACAACTTCGCGCTCTCGCCGGGCATCGCCCTGATCACGCTCGCCGCGGTCGTGCTGAGCGCCGTGCTCTTCAAGGGCCTGCTCGGCCGCCTGTCGATCTTCGTCGGCGTCGTCGTCGGCTACGTCGCCGCCGTGATCGCGGGCGCCGTCGACTACAGCGCCGTCGCGGCCGCGCCGTGGGTGGGCCTGCCGACCTTCACGGCCCCCGCCTTCGACCTCGGGCAGCTGCCGATCTACCTCGGCTTCCTGCCCGTCGTGCTCGCCCTGATCGCCGAGAACGTCGGCCACGTCAAGGGCGTCGGCCAGCTCACGAAGCGCAACCTCGACCCGCTGACCGGCCGGGCACTCTTCGCCGACGGCCTCAGCACGGTGCTCGCCGGCCTCGGCGGCGGCTCGGCGACGACCACCTACGGCGAGAACATCGGCGTGATGAGCGCCACCCGCATCTTCTCGACGGCCGCGTACTGGGTCGCCGGCGTCGTGGCGATCCTGCTCGGGCTGTCGCCCAAGATCGGCGCCGTCATCTTCACCATCCCGCCGGGGGTGCTCGGCGGCGTCACGACGGCGCTCTACGGGCTCATCGGCGTGATCGGCATCCGCATCTGGGTCGAGAACAGGGTCGACTTCAGCCGCCCGAAGAACCAGCTGACCGCCGGCGTCGCGCTCATCATGGGCATCGCCGACTTCACCCTGGCCCTCGGGGGCGCGAGCTTCGGCGGCATCATCCTCGGCACGGTCGCGGCCATCGTCGTCTACCACCTCATGTCGGCCGTGGGTCGGGCCCGGGGCACCGACTGACGGTGGGACGCCGCCGCGGCGAGCCGTCCCCGGTGACGACCTCGCGCCTCCGTTCGCCCTGGGACCGACGCATCGTCGCCCTCGCGGCGCCGGCGCTCGGCGCGCTGATCGCCGAACCGCTCTTCCTCCTTACCGACACCGCGATGGTCGGGCACCTGGGCACGGTGCCCCTCGCCGGGCTCGGCATCGCGAGCGTCGTGCTGCAGACCGCCCTCGGCCTGCTGGTCTTCCTGGCCTACGCCACGACGCCGACCGTGGCCCGACGGCTCGGCGCGGGTGACCGGCCCGGAGCGATCCGCGCCGGCGTCGACGGGCTCTGGTTCGCGCTGCTGGTCGGGGTGGTGCTCGCCGGGGTCGGGGCACTCGTCGCCCGCCCCCTCGTCGGCCTGTTCGGCACCGACCCGGCCGTCGTCGACGCCGCGGCGACCTACCTGACCGTGTCGATGCTCGGCCTGCCCGGCATGCTGCTCGTGATCGCGGCGACCGGACTGCTGCGCGGCCTGCAGGACACCAGGACGCCACTGGTCGTCGCGACGGTCGGCTTCGCGGCGAACGCGGGCCTGAACGCGCTCTTCCTCTACGGCTTCGGCTGGGGCATCGCCGGCTCGGCCGCGGGGACCGTCGTCGCGCAGTGGGGCATGGCCGCCGTGTACGTGGTGATCGCCGTCCGTGCCGCGCGGGCCGTCGGGGCTCCGCTGCGCCCGGGGCTGGCCGGCGTCGGTCGCACGGCACGCTCCGGCGCGTGGCTGCTCGTGCGCAACGCGTCCCTGCGGATCGCGATGATCGCGACCGTCTGGGCCGCCGCCTCCTCGGGGGTGACCGGGCTCGCGACGATCCAGGTCGCGCTCACCCTGTTCAGCACGCTGGCGTTCGCCCTCGACGCGCTGGCCATCGCCGGCCAGGCCCTCGTCGGCCACGCGCTCGGTCAGGGCGATCGCGAGGCGGTGCGCGCCGTCACCCGTCGGCTGATGCTGTTCGGGGTCGGCGGCGGTCTGCTGCTCGGCGTGCTGCTGGCCGCGGTCTCGCCGCTGCTCGCACCCGTCTTCAGCGGCGACGACGCGGTGCGCGACCTGCTGCCCCGGGTCGTGCTGGCGATGGCCGTGGGCATCCCGCTGGCCGGCTTCGTCTTCGTGCTCGACGGCGTGCTCCTCGGCGCCGGCGACGCCCGCTACCTCGCCCTCGCCGGCGTGGTCAACACGGTCGTCTACCTCGCGATCCTGATCCCGCTGGAGGCGCGGGTCGGGCCGGACGCGCGGGGCACGGTCGCCCTGTGGCTGGCCTTCGGCCTGGGCTACATCGGCATCCGCGCCGTGACGCTGGGCCTCCGGGCGCGGTCGGACCGCTGGATGGTCGTCGGCGCCGGCTGAACCCGGGGTCGTGGAGTCGGCACCGGCACCGGCACCGGCACCGGCACCGGCCTCGGCCTCGGCCTCGGCGAGGAGGAGGCGGCGGGGTCGGGCGTCAGCGCGCGGGCGGACCCGTGGTCGACCCCGGCCGGAAGACGCTCGTGAACGTCGTGCCCTCGACGGGGTCGCCGGCGAGGAGTGCGAGCACCGCACGACCGGCCGCGCGGCCCTTCTCGACGGCGGGCTGGACGACCGTCGTGAGGTCGGCGGCGCGCGGGTCGTCGAGGCGCACGCCGTCGTAGCCGACGACGCTCAGGTCGCCCGGCACCGACAGCCCCAGGTCGTCCGCCGCCGCGATGACGCCCGACGCGAGCAGGTCGCTCTGGGCGACGATCGCCGTCGGCCGCTCGGCCTCGGGCACGTCGAGCAGGCGCAGGCCGGCGCGGTGCCCCTCGCTCGTCCAGCTGCCGCGGGTGGCCAGGCCGCCCACGCCCGGGAAGACCTCGCGGGTGCCGCGCAGCCGCTCGAGGGTCGGCCAGGAGGTGCCCCGGGCCACGCGCGCGTCGGTGAGCTCGTCGTCCCCGTCGCCGCTCGACCGACCGGGGCCGAGCTCGAGCGCGACGACGGCGACCCGTCGGTGGCCGAGGTCGTGCAGGTGCTGCGCCAACAGGCGGGACGAGCCCACGTTGTCCTCGGCGATGTCGAGCACGCCCTCGGTCGGCGGGGCCTCGATCGAGACCACCGGGATGCCGCGCCGACGCATGATCGACACGGACTGGTCGAGGCGGGTGCTGCAGCCGAACAGCACGACGGCGTCCACGGGGGCGTCGAGCAGGCGGGAGCGCTCGCCCGCGGTCTCGGTCAGCAGCAGCAGCGAGTTGTCGGCCGGCCCCGTGACGTCGGCGATGCCGTCGAGCATGGCCACGTTGATCGGGTCGCGGAAGGCCGTGCTGAGGGTGGACTCGAGGACGGCGCCGACGATGCCGGAACGCCCACGCCGCAGCGACCTCGCGCGGGGGTCGGGCCCGGCGTAGCCGAGTTCGTCGGCGGCGGCGAGCACCCGCGCGCGGGTCTCGTCCGAGACGGGGCCGGTCCCGCTGAAGGCCAAGGAGGCGGTGCTCGCGCTCACCCCGGCGACCCGCGCCACCGACGCGAGGGTCGGCCTCGCGGCGACGTCGCCCTCTGCCCGGCTCATGCTGCCGCAGCCTAGCCGACGGGGCCGGACGGCCTCCGGGTGAGCGGTGACGGTCGGTGCGGCGTCAGTCGACGGGTCGCACGGGTGGTTCGTCGACGCCCAGGGCCGTGACGTAGTCGGACGCGAGACCGGGCAGCTGTGTCCAGTCGCCGTAGTGCGCGGCGGCCTCCATCAGGTCGACGATCGCGCCGCGGACGGTCTCGCCGAGGGCGGGCCGCATGTCGTGCACCGCGACGGCCCTCGCGCTGCAGAGGATCTCGAGCGGCAGCAGCAGGTCGTCCCGCACGTGCTGACGGGCCGCCGGCGAGAGCACCTGCACGATCGCCCGGACGAGGTCGAGGAAGTGGGCGACGTCCGCGGGCAGGGCCAGCCCGTGGGCCGTGCAGGCCGGTCGGCGCACGGCGGGCTCGGGGACGTCCTCGAGCGACGTCGCCGTCGTCGACGCCACGGAGACCATGCGGACCAGGTCGCGCAGCAGCACCTCGTTGAACCGCCGGTGCCAGACGACGACGTGCGCACCGCTGAACGGGGCGCGCACCACGACCTTCATGCGCCTCAGCTCGAAGAGGGCGAGGTGCACCTCGCCGGCGGTGACCCGGTGCTCGCGCACGATGGTGTCGACGTCGAGGGAGTCGCCGGGCGCGTAGCGCGCCGTCGCCAGGTCGACGAGCAGCAGCTCGGCCGTGTCGTGGGTCGTCGTCCGCAGCGGCCGGGTCGTGGCGGGCATCGGGTGGGGCATCGTTCCTCCTGGAGGCGTCTCGGTGGCCGTCCTGCCGACCATCTGTCATGAATGTATTTCACATATGCATACTTGTCAACGAGGGGCCCGTGCCGCGTTCACGCCGCCCCGTAGGATCGTCGGGTGCGCCTCGTCATTGCCCGTTGCTCGGTCGACTACGCCGGTCGACTGTCCGCCCACCTGCCCCTGGCCACGCGCCTCCTGATGGTCAAGAGCGACGGCAGCCTGCTCGTCCACTCCGACGGGGGCAGCTACAAGCCCCTGAACTGGATGAGCCCGCCCTGCACCATCCGCACGGTCGAACCCGACGACGACCAACGCGAGGCCGGCGTCGTCGAGCTGTGGAAGGTGACCCAGGCCAAGACGGCCGACCTCCTGGTGGTGTCGATCCACGAGGTGTTGCACGACTCGTCCCACGAGATGGGCGTCGATCCGGGGTTGACCAAGGACGGCGTCGAGGCCGACCTGCAGAAGTTGCTGGCCGAACAGATCGAACTGCTCGGCGAGGGCCACACCCTCGTCCGCCGCGAGTACATGACCGCCATCGGGCCGGTCGACATCCTGGCCCGCGACGCGAAGGGCGCCGCGGTGGCCGTCGAGCTGAAGCGGCGAGGCGACATCGACGGGGTCGAGCAGCTCACGAGGTACCTCGAGCTGATGAACCGCGACCCACACCTCGCCCCCGTGACCGGGGTGTTCGCCGCGCAAGAGATCAAACCGCAGGCCCGCACGCTGGCCCACGACCGGGGCATCCGCACCCTCCTGCTCGACTACGACGCCATGCGCGGGCTGGACGACTCGCACTCCCGCCTCTTCTGACGCCGAGCGCCGTGGGGGCGGGGCCGCGCGGGTGTGGGCGCACGAACCCTTGTGACACTCACATTTCAGGGTTATATTTCTGCTAGGACCCCCATCGACCGCAGGAGCAACCCGTGACCTCACCGATCTTCGACACCCTGGCCGCCGAACGCGAGGCGACCCCCGTCTTCCGGTCCCTCGCGAGCAGGCCCGACGCCCCCCACCGCCCGTTCGACGCGACGCGACGGAGCCCGACCCCGCACGCGACCGCGAAGACGAGCACGACGAGTGCGGGTGCGAACGCGACGGCGATCCGGGACGCCGTGTCGGCCGTCGCGACCTGGCCGCTCCGAGCGGTCCCCTGCTGACCCCCGATCCGTAAGCTGGGGGTGATGACTCTCCCCTACACGGCCGTCCTCTACGACCTCGACGGCACCATCGCCGACTCGGCGCCCGCGATCACCGCCAGCCTCGCCCACACGATCGGCGAACTCGGCCTGCCGGTGCCCTCGCCCGCCGACCTCATGGCCTGGGTCGGACCGCCCCTGCCGCAGAGCTTCGAGGTGCGCCTCGGCCTCGACGGCGAGCGCCTCGTCGACGCCATGCGGCTCTACCGCGCGCACTACCTGGCCCACGGCGCCCTCGAGGGCGAGGTGTTCCCGGGGGTGCCCGACCTCATGGCGGCCGTGCACGCGGCCGGCATCCCCACCTCGACCGCGACCTCGAAGCCCGAGACCCCGGCCACGGCCATCCTCCGGGCCCACGGCCTCGACCGCTACCTCGACGTCATCACCGGCGCGTCCGACGACGAGGTGCGCAACACCAAGGCCGACGTCGTCGAGGAGGCCCTGAAGCGCCTGCGCGCCCGCGGGGCCGACCTCTCGCGGCCCGTCCTGCTCGGCGACCGCCACCACGACGTCGAGGGCGCGGCCGTGCACGGCGTGCCCACCATCCTCGTCGGCTGGGGCTACGGCGAGCCCGAGGAGTACGTCGGCGCGGTCGCCGTGGCGGCGGACGTCGACGAGGTGGCCGACCTGTTGGGCGTCTCCCTGCTGCGCGGCGCCGCGTGACCCGGGCCGCGGCCGCGGTGCGGTCGCCCGCCGCCTGGTTGCTCACCCTCGCGATCGTGCTGATCGCCCTCAACATGCGCGGGCCGATCGTGGCCCCGGCCCCCGTGCTCGACCAGATGAGCGCCGACCTCGGCCTCACGGCGGTCGTCGCCGGGCTGCTCACCAGCATCCCCGTGCTCTGCTTCGCCGTGGCGAGCCCGTTCGCCTCGGCCCTGATCGGCCGGATCGGCGCCGAGCGCGCCGTCACGCTGGGGCTCGGCGGCGTGCTCCTCGGCACGCTGCTGCGCACGGCCGGCGGCACGGTCTGGCTCTACGTGGGCACGATCGTGATCGGCGTCGCCATCACGATCGGCAACGTCGTGCTGCCCGTCGTCATCCGTCGTGACTTCAGCCCCGAGCGGGCCGGCTTCGTGACCGGCATCTACACCTCGGCCCTCAACGTCGGGTCGATGATCACCTCGCTCGCGACGGCCCCGATCGCCTCGGTCGTCGGCTGGCCCCTCGCCCTCGTGACCTGGGGGCTGCTCGCCGTCCTGGCCGCCGTCGTCTGGTCGATCGCCGTCGGCCCCCGCGTCGCGGTGCGGGGCGGCAGCGTGGCCGTGGTGCCGGGGTCGCAGGCCGACGTCGACGACCGGCACCGCGCCTCCTCGGCGACCGACGTCTTCACGGGCGGCATCGACGTCGTCGAGCCCGGCGAGGCCGAGGTCGACGCGCGCGAGCGCCGACGCAGCGCGACCCCGCTGCTGCGTCGGTGGACGACCTGGGGCCTGACGCTGGCCTTCTCGGGGCAGGCGTTCGGCTACTACGGGCTCACGGCCTGGATGCCCACGCTGCTGCGCGACGAGGTCGGCCTCACCCGCGAGGCGGCCGGGGCGAGTTCGTCGGTCTTCCAGATCCTCGCGGTCGTGGGTGCGCTCGGGGTGCCGTTCCTCGCCCTGCGCGTGCGGCCGGCGGTCGTCATCGGGCTGATCGCCGTCTTCTGGTCGGCCATGCCGCTCGGCCTGCTCTTCGCTCCCGAGCACTGGCTGCTCTGGTCGATCTTCGGTGGGGCCGCGCAGGGCGGCGGCATCACGATCATCTTCATCGTCATCGTGCGCATGGCGTCTACCGACGTCGAGGCACGACGGCTGTCGGCCCTGGTGCAGGGCGGCGGTTACGCGATCGCCGCGCTCGGGCCGCTCGCGATCGGCGGACTGCACGACGTCAGCGGCAACTGGCAGATACCGATGATCGGCGTCGCCGCGGCGGTCGTCGTGCTCGGCGTCAGCGGCGTGCTGTCGTCGCGACGCGTGCCCTGAGCCGGCCGGGCCGCCAGCCGGGCCGACGACCGGGCGGCCTCCCGGGCCGGGTCAGTGCTGGACGCCTCCGGCGAAGAGCACCTCGAGCGTCAACGGGTCGCGTCCGGTCAGGTCGCGCACGGACGACGTCACCTGCGCCACCTCGCCCGAGGCCATGGACGTGTAGGTGCTGACCCAGGCGTCCGCCTGGAAGGGCTCCGGCTCGAAGACGCGGCGTGACTCGTAGGCCTCGTCGACCGTCTCGTCCACGAAGGTGAACGACCGTCCGCCGAGCGCGGTGAGGCGTGCAGCCGCCTCGGTCAGGGTGAACGCCTCCGACCCGGTGAGGTCGTAGGTCGCCCCGGCGTGCGACTCGTGGTCGAGCAGCACGACGGCCGCCACCGCCGCGACGTCGGCCCGGGCCACCGCCGCCACGCGCCCGTCACCGGCCGGGCCGCGGATCACGCCCTGCTCGTCCGCGAACAGCGGGATGAAGTCCAGGTAGAAGTTGTCCCGCAGGAACGTGAAGGCCAGCCCCGACTCGCGGATGTGCTGCTCGGTCGCGAAGTGGTCCCGCCCGAGCGTGAACACCGACTCGGCCGACGCACCGGCGAACGACGTGTAGACCACGTGCCGCACGCCCGCCTCGACGGCGGCGTCGACGAAGGCGCGGTGCTGGTCGACGCGGTCGGGGGCCTCGGCCGCCGACACCATGAACAGCGTCTCGACCCCGCGCAGGGCCTCGACGGAGGCCGCCCGGTCGCCGTACGTGGCGACGGCGACCTCGGCCTCGGCCCCGTCGAGTCGGGGTGCCCGGGTGGCGTCGCGCAAGACGAGCCGCAGCGGGACGCCCCGCTCGGACAGGTGCGCGGCCACGATGCCGCCCACGGCGCCCGTCGCACCCGTCACGGCGACGAGGGACGAGGAGGCGCGGGCGGGTTCCCCGAGGGAGGCGGAGGAGGTCTCGGTCGAGTCGGTCATGCCTCACTGAACCATGCGCGGTGGGGGCGGCTCCCAGGCGGGGCCGACCCGCGCCTCCTCGTCCGCCCGGTGGGCCCCGATCGGCGTCGTTGCAGGGATCGAGACTCGTTATCGACTGCTCGGATCGGTGGCCGTCGCCGACGGGCGCCGGTAGATTCGACGCCGGCCCGGAACGCCGGCGGACCGACCCGCCGGGCCGGATCAGGGCCCCGATCCCCACCCCACCCCTCCATCCCGACGAGAGGCGCCCATGGGCCACGACCACGGACACGGACACGTCGCCGCCGACGGACGACGGCTTCGCCTCGCGATCGCGATCGTCGCCCTCGGTCTCGTCGCCCAGCTGGTCGGCGCCTGGCTCTCGGGCTCTCTGGCGCTGTTGGCCGACTCGGGGCACATGCTCTCCGACCTGGCCGGGTTGGTCATCGCCCTCGTGGCCACGATCGTCGCCGCCCGACCCGCGAGCGGCCGACAGACCTACGGCTACCGCCGGGCCGAGGTCTTCGCCGCCTTCGTCAACGGCCTCGTGCTGCTCGCCGTGTCGCTCTCGGTCGCCGTCGCCGCCGTCTCCCGTCTCGTGGCGGTCGACGGGCACGAGGTGCTCGGGCTGCCGATGCTGGTCGTCGGCCTGGTCGGCGGGGCGACGAACGTCGCGGCGCTGCTCGTGCTGCGGGGCGGGGCGACGCACTCGATCAACATGCGCGGCGCCTACCTCGAGGTGCTCGGCGACCTGCTCGGCTCGGCGGCCGTCGTCGTGGCCGCCGTCGTCGTGCTGACCACGGGCTTCACGCAGGCCGACTCGGTCGGGTCGCTGATCATCGCGGCGATGATCGTGCCGAGGGCCTGGTCGCTGCTGCGCGAGGCGATCCGGGTGCTGTTCGGCTCGGCTCCGGGCGACATCGACCTCGAGTCGGTCCGCACGCACATCGGCGACACCCCGGGCGTCGTCTCGGCACACGACGTCCACGCCTGGCAGATCACCAGCGGGGCGACCGTCTTCTCGGCGCACGTCGTCGTCGAGCGCGAGGTGTTCTGCGACATGAAGGTCGACGAGACCCTGGACGCCCTCGACCGGTGCCTCGCCGCCCACTTCTCGGTCGAGCACGCGACGTTCCAGCTCGAGCCGGCCGACCACGCCGGGCACGAGCGCGAGACGCACGCCTGACCGGGCCCCCTTCCCCGGAGTGGCGGGTCGAGTGGGCAGAACGGGTCCCTCACCAGCCGCGGAAGGACAAGATCTGCCCACTCGGCGCGCCTGAGGGCCGGGCGACGAGCCCGTCAGGCGAGCGAGCCGAGCCACAGCCCGAGGGAGGCGGCACCCACGCACGCGACGAGCATGCCGAGGCCGTTCGCGACCGCGGCTCCGCGTCGCCCGGCCGCCAGCAGTCGCACCGTCTCGACGCTCGCGGTGCTGAACGTCGTGTACCCGCCGAGCAGCCCGGTGCCGAGCACGGCCTTCCACTCGGGCGCGACGACCGCCTGCAGGGCGAGGCCGGTCAGCAGCCCCAGCGCGAACGAGCCCGACACGTTGATGACGGTCGTGCCCCACGGGTAGGCGGAGCCGAGGCGGTCCTTGACGAGCCCGTCGACGACGAACCGGGTGGCGGCACCGACCCCGCCGGCCACCGCGACGGCGACGACGATCAACGGGCTCACGAGGCGCGCCCCGCGAGACGTGCGCCGACCCGGATGCCGGCCGCGGCGGCGAGCACCCCGAGTACCAGGCTCATCAGCCCGTAGAGCCCGGCGACGGCGAGGTCGCCCCCACCCGCCCCGGCGAGCGCCGCGGTCTCGGTCGCGAGCGAGCTGTAGGTCGTGAACCCCCCGAGGACGCCCGTCCCCACGAGGAGTCGCAGCCTTCGACGCCCGCCCTCGTCGGGCCCGGAGCGCAGCAACCGCTCGAGCAGGACGCCGAGCACGAACGCCCCGACCACGTTGATCGCGAAGATCGCCGTGTCGAACGCCCCCCACGACGGCACCACGAGCGTGATCCCGACCCGTGCGGCCGTCCCGAGGGCGCCGCCCAGGGCGACGAGGGCGATCAGGGACGGACGGAGGTGCGGGGCACGAGGGCGCGCGGCACCCGTCACCGGCGGCCTCGCGTCACAGTTCGTCCTCCCACGGCAGCGTCTGGCTGCGGGGGACGGGGGCGAGCGGCACGACGACGACCGGCCGGTGCTGACGGTGGCTGAGGTGCAGGGCGACCGAGCCGGCGAAGAACTCTCGGACGCTGCCCCGCAGGCCGGCCTCGCGGCTGCCGACGACGATCAGCGGGGCGTCGAGCTGCTCGGCCAGGTGCGACAGGCACCGGGCGGGGTCGCCGGCGACGATCGAGGTGCGCAGCTCGACGCCGCGAGCCGAGGCGACCGGCCGCAGCCGCGCCTCCAGGTCGGCGTCGAAGGACAGCGTCTCGGTGTAGTCGTCGGGGTCGAGGGGGTACGACAGGACGGTGCCGTCGATGCCCTCGGCGAAGGCGAGCCGGTCGGGCTCGACCGAGACGCAGAGCAGACCGGTGCCGTACCGTGCCGCCAGGTCGGCCGCGGTCTCCACGACGGCCTCACCCGAGTTCGCCACGACGCCCGCGACGACGAAGCCGCGCGCGGGGTTCTGCTCGTCGGACATGGTCACCACCCTCTCACCGTGTCGCCGTCCCACGCGGCGCCACGGGCACAGTGAACCACCGTCACACCCCTCCGCGGAAGAGCAGACTGTCGGCATGTGCGGTCGCTACGTCGTTGCCCGGGCCACGTCCGATCTGCTGCCGAGCCTGCTCGACGGCCTGGGGCCCCTGCCCGACGACTTCAACGTCGCGCCGACGACCGTCGTGCCGGTCGTCCGGGAGCGGCACGGCGAGAGGCAGCTGCCCGGTGCCCGGTGGGGCTTCGTGCCGTCGTGGTACCCCGACCTGAAGAAGCGTCCGCAGCCGATCAACGCCCGCATCGAGACCGTGGCGACCAGCGGCATGTTCCGTCGGGCATTCGCGACCAGCCGGTGCATCGTGCCCGCACAGGGGTACTACGAGTGGGTCGTGACCGAGACCGGCAAGCAGCCGCACTACGTGCACCAGCCCGACGCCGGGCTCGCCATGGCCGGCCTCGTCACCGCGTGGCCCGATCCCGCGAAGGACGAGGACGACCCCGACCGTTGGGTGCTCTCGACGACGATCATCACGCGCGACGCCCACGTGGCACCAGGCGAGGTGCACGACCGGATGCCGGCCTGCCTCACCCCCGACTCGTACGACGACTGGCTGGGCGAGGGCCTCGACGCCGACGAGCTGCTCTCGCTGCTCGACCGGGACTCGTTCGAGGTCGCCCACGACCTCGTGCAGCACGAGGTGAGCCGCGACGCGAACAACGTCCGCAACAACGGCCCTCACCTCATCGAGCCCCTGCGCTGACGCCCCTCGGACGAGGAGGCACGGCTCGCGTCCCGGCCGGAGGCGCGGACCGGCGCCTCAGCGCGCGTCGCGGTGGCTCGCCAGGCGTTCGCGCAGGTACGACACGAGTTCGCCCTGGGCCCGTCGGGACTCCCGCGTCAGCCGGTTGAGCGGAACGCGCCCGCCCGCCGCGAGGGCGGGGTCGCGCGGGACGACGACGAGCGAGCGACGGCCGAACTCGTTCTGCAGCGCCTCGCTCGAGCGCGTGGTCCGGTGCTCGCCGAAGACGCCGACGACCACGAGCATCACCCGGCGCAGGCCGCCGACCCCGTGCCGCTCGCGGATGCGGGCGAGGACCCGTTGGGCGTCGGCGAAGCCGACCGGGGTCGTCGGGGCCACGACGACCCCGAAGACGCTCGCGTCGTCGAGCAGGTCGAGGAGTGCGCCGTCGGCGTGGGCGCCGAGGTCGTGCAGGGTCAGCTCGTGGTCGACCCGCGGCGCGTCGTCGCCCCCGGTCAGCCGGGTCCCGAGGTCCCCGCCCGAGTGGTCGATCAGCCGGGGCACCGACTCCCCCGAGAGCTGGGTGAAGAGCAGGGCCGTGACCGTCGTGGTCCCGACGCCCCCGGCGACGCCCGCGACGACGACCGTCCGGCCGGTCACGAGCCCGCTCCGGCGACGTCGGCTCGTCCGTCGGCCTCGAACCGGGCCACCTGGACGATGCGCGGCGCCTGGCCGCGACGGACCAGGCGGCCTCGACCGGCGGTCATCTGCTCGGCGTAGACCTGCGGCACGATCGGTCCCTCGCTGCGTTCGCCCGACATGATGAACGACGACCCACCCGTGTCGCGCAGCGTCTGCAGCGCCGGGTCGTAGAGCGCTCGCGCCGAGCCGGCCACCGGCCTGCTGATCAACACGTGCAGCCGGAGGTCGCGGGCCGAGGGCAGGAAGGGCAGCAGCGGCTTGAGGGGCTCGGTGCCCCCCGAGGCGACGATGTCGTAGTCGTCGATCACCACCACGATGCGCGGACCGGCGTCGCGGTCGCCGGCCTGGCGCTTGGCGAGCTCGTCGGCCACGGCGACGGCGAGCGCGCGGGCGTCCGTGCTGGTCGAGGCATGACCGCCGAGGTAGTCGTCGGGCACCTCGGCGACCAGGTCGCCGCGGAGGTCCATCAGGGCCACGACGAGCTCGTCCGGGGTCGCCCGGTCGACGAAGCCGCGCACCAGTCCGCGCAGCAGGGTCGACTTGCCGGCCTTCGAGTCGCCGAACACGAGCAGGTGCTGGTCGGCACCCGGATCGAGGGCGACCGGCTGCATCGTGTCCTGCCGCAGGCCGAACGGGATCGCCTCGGGCTCGTCCAGCGCGTCGGGCAGCTCGTCCGGCGAGAGCTCGGTGGGCAGGAGGCGGATCGGTGCCGCCGCGGGGCCGTTCCAGCTCGACGCCGACCGGCGGGCGAGGGCCTCGAGGGCGTCGCCGACCTCGTCGTCGTCCGTGTCGTCCAGCACCGGCAGCGCCACCTGCGCGAACAGGTTGTCGTCGGTCAGGGCCCGACCGGCCTGGTCGGCCCGGATGGTCTGGGCCAGCTTGCGACCGATCACCGAGTCCGCGGGATCGTTCAGGTGCAACTCGACCCGGGTGCCGACCAGCGGTTGCTGCGCCATCCGCAGTTCGTTCCACCGCGTCATCCCGAGCACGACGTGCAGTCCGTAGCTGCCGCCGCGCAGCAGCAGGTCGCCGAACGCCGTCTCGAGCTCGACGAAGTCCCCGCGCAGCTGGCCGGTGCCGTCGACGACGAGCACCACGTCGGCCGAGATCAGCTCGGGCACCTCGCCCGCGGCGTGCAACCGACGCAGCATGGCCAGCGAGTCGATGCCGTGGTCGCGGAACACGCGCTCCCGGGTCGTCAGCATGGCCGCCAGTTCTTCGAGCAGGCGCAGGAGGCGGTCCTTGCTCGCCCGCGTGGCCACGCCACCGACGTGCGGGAAGCCCTCGATCCGGCCGAGCCCCCCGCCCGTGAGGTCCATGCCGTAGATGCCGACCTCCTGCGGGGTGTGGGTCAGGGCCAGCGAGGCGACGAGGGTGCGGAGGAACGTGCTGCGTCCGGTCTGCGGCGCCCCGATCACGGCGACGTGCCCGCCGGCCCGGGCGAGGTCGAGCAGCCACGGGTCCTGCCGCTGCCGCGCCGGGTCGTCGAGCAGTCCCATCGGCACCCGCAGGCCGCCGGCCTGGTCCGCTCCGACCACCCGCGAGAGCGCGAGCCGGTCGGGCAGGGGCGGCAGCCAGACGGGGTCGACGTCGGTGCCGCCGCCCATCAGGCGGTCGACGGCCTCGTCGATGACGGCGCGACCGACGTCGGGCCGCGAGAGCTCGTCCTCGCCGCCGTCGTCGTCGCCGCCCGCGATGCCGTTGAAGGTCGGCAGCAGGAGCGCGGTCGGCCGCACGTCGTCGCCCGCCAGCGAGCGGGCGGCCTCGGTCGGCAGGGGGCCCGACACGTAACCCGCGCGGAACCTCCGGTACACCGAGGTGTCGACCTTGAGGAAGCCGAACCCCGGGACCGCGGGGAGGTGGAACGCGTCCGGCCGGTCGAGCACGATCGAGCTCTCGGCCTCGGAGAAGGTCCGCAAGCCGATCCGGTACGAGAGGTAGGTGTCGAGGCCCCGCAGCTTGCCCGCCTCGATGCGCTGGCTCGAGAGCAGCAGGTGCACGCCGATCGACCGCCCGATCCGACCGATGGTGAGCAGCAGGTCCACGAACTCGGGCTCCGCCGTGAGCAACTCGCCGAACTCGTCGATGACGACGAACAGGTGCGGCATCGGCGGCAGCTCCGGGCGACCGACGCGCATCTCGCGGTAGTGGCTGATGGACGACGCGCCCCCGGCGTCGCGCAGCTGCTCCTGACGCCGGACGACCTCGCCCTGGATGCTGACGCGGGCACGTTCGGTGAGCTGCGCGTCGTCGGCCAGGTTGTCGATCAGCCCGGCGACGTGCGGCAACCCCGCGAACGGAGCGAACGCCGCGCCTCCTTTGTAGTCGACGAGGACCATGCTGAGGTCGTCGGGCGAGTGCGACAGGGCGAGGCCGAGCACGAGCGTGCGCAGCAGCTCGCTCTTGCCCGAACCGGTCGCGCCGATGCAGATGCCGTGCGGGCCCATGCCGAGCTGCGCGGACTCCTTGAGGTCGAGCAGGACCGGCGCCCCGAAGTCGTCGATGCCGATCGGAACGCGCAGGAAGTCCCGCGGCGAGCGCGGCGTCCACGCGGTCGCCGGCGTCAGCGTCGTCACGTCGTCGATGCCGAGCAGGTCGGTGATCTCGACGGCCTGGGCCGAGTCGACCTCGTCCTGCCTGCTGAGGCTCAGCCGCAGGGGGGTGAGCGTGCGGGCGACGGCCTCGAACAGCTGCGGGGTCGTGGCGTCGATCGTCGCCGTCTGCACGCGGACCTGGCCGTCGTCCTCGACGCGGGCGTCCGTCACGACCGCCTCGTCGCCCTCGACGGTGATGCGCAGGGTGACGTCCGACGGCTCGTGCAGGCGGTCGCTCAGCAGGTGGACGGTCGTGACGCCGAGGTCGGTCAGCGAGAGGTCGGCGTCGGGCACCGGGATGCTCGAGGCGACGTGCCCCCAGTCGTCGACGAAGACGACGAGGCGCGATCCCTCGGTGCGCGCCGTGGTGCCGATCGAGCGCTTCGTCGTGGCGGCCTCTTGTGCCCGGTCGCCCAGTTCGCCGCCGATGACCGAGAGCAACGAGGAGGCGCTGGTCGCGACCCGTCGCGCCGGCACCGGTCCGTCGTAGAGCGAGTCGTCCACGGCGTGCGGGACGAGGTCGAAGCCGCGCCAGTCGTCGGCCGCGCTCTCGGGGAACGCCGCGGCCAGGTGCACGTCGTCGGGCGAGTGCAGGGCGGCGAGCTGCAGGATCATCGAGCGCGCGACCCGCAGCGCGGACTCGCGGTCGCCCAGCACGGCGACCGATCCGGCTCGGTCGAGGTCGACCGTGATGGGCATGCCCCGGACGGTCGAGAGGTGCTCGACCACGGACTCGGCCTCGCTGGCCATGATCGGGTCGAACGGCTGCACGGGGTTCGGGTCCTCGGGGACGGACATCGGGAACCAGGTCAGGTCCCCCTCGCCGATCCGCACCGAGAGGAAGTCGTCGTGCTGGCGGCGGCGTTCCCAGAGTCGCGCGGGGTCGCGCACCAGCTCGAGCAGGGCGGCGGGTTCGGGGTCGAGCACGGCCGCCGTCGCCCGGACGGCCCGGGCCTTCGTGCGCATCCGCGAGCGCAGCCGCTCGAGGAAGTCGAGGTAGCGCTCGCGCTGCAGGCGTCGCTGCCGCGCCGCGTTGCCCCGCTGGCTGAGGGTGACCGCGAGTCCGCCGACCAGGGCGACGATGAGCAGCACGGCGCCGACCAGCAGGAAGAGCGGGTTCGAACTGCCGCGGTAGACGACGATCATCACGACGCTCGAGAGGGCGCCCACGACGGGGAGCAGGGCCTGCACGGGCACGCCGCCGACCTTGCCGTCGGCCAGCTGGGGCGGCGGGGTGATGTCCTCGTGCTCGGCGGGCTGGACGGGTCGCGTGATGCGCGTGGGCCGGTGGACGAGCTTGACGGTCATCGTCGCGCCTCCTGGTCGTCGGCGATCGCCGGGCGGGCGTCCCGCCCGCGGGCCTGGCGGCGTTCCGAGGGGCGACGTTCCGACGGGCCGGGATCGGCCGCCGACGGGGCCGGGCCGGGATCCCCGACGGGCGGGGCGCCCCTCGGGACCGACGCGGCGTCGAGGGGCAGCAGGGCGGCGGCGAGGCGGGCGTAGGCGATGCGGGTGCGCGTGCCCAGTGCGGCGCTCGACACCGGCCGACCGCCGGAACGGGCCGCGTCGTAGGGCACGCGCACGACGGGCACGGTGGGGTCGTCGCCGACCGTGACGGGGGCCGCGCGACCGGCGTCGCCGACGTCGACCAGGGCGATGACCACGTCGGGCCGGTCGGGGTGGTCCTTGATCGCGGGCACGAGGGCAGCGGCCTCCTCGGCGGCGTGGCGGTCGGCGCGGGCCACGATGCAGACCGTCCGGCTGGCCGACACCACGTCGGTGAGGTCGGCACGCCAGTCGCGCACTCCCCAGTCGGTCACGACCAGGTCGAAGAAGCGGCTGATCGGGGTGACCTCGTCGAACCAGCCCGCCGCGGCGGCCACGGCACGGGACTCGCCCCGGGGGTCGAGCGAGAGGGCGTAAAGGCCCGAGGGCGTGCGGGGCAGACCGTCGACGGCGTCGACCGACCGGCGTGCCGTGCGCCTCCGCGAGCTCGGTGCCGCGCTCGAACCGACCGGCGCGCCGGCCTGCCACAGCATGCCGCGGGGGCCGCGCGACGCGTCCACGCCGAGGACGAGCCCGGGGCGGCGACGGGCGAGCAGGGCGGCGACGTAGCCGGCGGTCGAGCTCGCCCCGGCTCCGCCCCGTGCCTGCACGAAGCCGATGCGGCGCGACACCGGGAGCGGGCGCCGGACGATCTCGTCGACCGTCGTCACCTCGTGCACCCGGGCGCTCACGCTGCCGAGCAGGGCCAGCGGCGCCGACCGGACGAACGCGTCGAAGGCGCTCACGAGAAGGCCCCGAGCAGGTCGGCGTAGACGCCGAACACCCCGAGCAGGACGGGGAGCAGGGCCACGACGCCGAGGGCCTCGACGGCGTTGCCCACGCGGCGCAGCGAGGCGCGTTGGTGGGCGACCGGGTCGACGCCGCCGGCCACGACCGCGACCACGACCCCGGCCGCGAACAGGACGACCACGAGCCACCCGGGAGCGAGCGGCTGCACGAGCAGACCGCCGAGCAGGCCGATCAGGGCGGCGGCCCAGAGCACCCAGCCCTGGGCGGCGATCGGCAGGGCCCGGGTGCGGGCCGCGACGACGAGCACCACGGCGACCCCGAGACCGACCTGCCAGAGATCGGCCGACCCGACGGACGAGACGGCCGTGACGGCCACGGGCCCCGCCACCGCGAAGGTCGACCAGGTCAGGGTGCGGTAGGCGTCGCCGACCGTCAGCAGCACCTCGTCACGGCGACCCCGACGTCCGTCGACCACCTGGTCGTCGAGACCGGTCAGGCCGGAGGCGCTCATGGCGAACCAGGGCAGCAGGCCGCAGACGACGACGGCGAGCACGGCGCCGACGCCCACGGCCCCCGCGTCCTGGACGCCGAGGGACCGCAGCACGATCGGCACGGCCCCGAGCACGACGCCGAGGACGCCGCCCCACCACGCCGACCGGGAGCCGAGACCGGCGCCCGCTCCGAGCGCCAGCGCGACCCAGGCGAGCACGATCACGGCGAGCGCCACGTCGACCGGCGGCAGCTCGAGGGCCGGGACGGCCCCGAGCACGACCGCCAGGGGGGCCGCGCACCCCAGGGCGACCGAGGTCGCGGCGACGGAGAGCCAGCGGCCGTCGAACCGGCCGGACACGAGGGCCACCACGACGGCGAACCCGTAGACGATCGCGAGCGTGCCGACGGGCTCGACGTCGGACGCCCTGGCCACGACCGTCGAGAGCGCCAGCGAGAGCAGTCCGATCGCGACGGCCGCCGTCGCCGTGCGCGACCGTCGCGTCCACAGGCCCGGTCGGCTGGCGAGCGACTCGGCGAGCACGTCGGTGACGTCCGCGACCTCGGGCGGCGGGGGCGCGGCGTCCTCGCGCAGCAGCCGGAGCAGTTCGCCGTCGACGATGCGCTGTTCGGCGACCGACAGAGAGGTGTCGAGCTGCTCCCCCGTCGAGCGGACGAGGGTCAGCGGGCGCGACACGGCACCGGGACGCTCGTCGAGGAGCTCCATGAGGCGCGGGATCAGACCACCGATCGGCTCGTCGGCGGGCACGACCATCTCGGCCTTGCGCGCCGTGCCGACGATGGTCAGCCGGGTGTAGTCGGTCATCGGGGCTCCGTCGTGGGGGTGGGGTCGGGGACGTCGGTCGACGCGGGAGAGGGCGACGGCGAGCCGGTGACCGGCACCGCGCCTCCTGACCCTCCGGTGGTCTGCGACTGGGTCGCGCGCTGGTCGGCCAGCACGGAGAGCACGAAGGACGTGCCGGCGCAGCCCGCGCAGGCGACCGCAGCGATGACCAGGCTGACGATCAGCCGACGGACGTTGTCGTTGACGAGCCGACGCTCGTCGAGTTCGCCGAACAGGAGGGCCGAGACCAGGCGGGCGCGGTGCGTCTTGACGGTCTCGAGCAGGACGACGTCGCGGTCCCCGCTCATGCGTCCACCACCCCGGACGGTTGGACGGTGAGGGTCCGTTCGCCGAGCTCGACGACGTATCCCGGTGCGGCCGGCCCGCGCAGGCCCGCCACGAGCGGCTGCCGCGTCCCGTCGGGCGCGACGAGCGAGGACCCGTTCGTCGACCCGAGGTCGGTCACCCACAGCACGGCCCCCTCCCACGCGAAGAGGGCGTGGGTCTTGGTGAGGCTGCGGGCGAGGTCCGCCCAGGCGAAGACCGGGTGCTCCTCGCCCTCGCGGTTGACCGGGGCGCGGCCGATCAGCAGGGTCGACTCGAGGTCGAGGCGTTCGCCGCTGTCGAGCTCGAGGACGATCGACGGCGCGGTGGTCGTGGGTCGGCCCTGGCCCGTGCGCCCGAAGGTGTTCTCGTCGGGTCGTCCCGCGGCGTCGAGCGGGTCGGTCGGGTGGAGCGGCAGCGGGGCGGAGGCCGCGACGGGGAGAGCGGGCCTCTGCACGAGCGGGGGCGACGACGTCATGGGGTCCCGGCCACGCCGCAGGTCGACCGTCACCGCCTGACGACGGATGCTGAAGCGCCCGCGGCGGTCGACCCTCAGCACGGCCGGCGGGCGACCGGTCAGGTCGTCCACCGTGCGCAGGGACAGGACCAACCGGCCTACCGAGCGCCCTCCGCGCACGTAGAGCACCACGTCGAGCAGCACGAAGACCAGGGCGACCACCACCACCGCGATCTCGACGGGCACGGGGACGAGCGCCGCGCCGGCCGTGGCGGACGAGGCGCCCGTGGCCACACCGACGACGAGGACGCCGAACAGGACGAGGGGCACGCCCCAGTCGATGGCGACCGCACCGCGACGCCGCGACGGGGTCGCCGTCTGCACGCCCGCGAGCAGTCCCGAGTAGGTGCCGATGGCGCTGCCGGTCGCCGCCGAGACGATCCGCACACCGCACCAGAAGCACCAGGTCGCGCCCGCACCGAGCGGTTGTCCGCAGCGTCCGCAGCTTCGCGCGCCGACCAGTGCGCCCACGGTTCCGCCTCTCGCCTGCGGGGTGCCGGACCAGGTCGTCGAGACCGACGAGGAGCGACCGCCCGCGTCCCCGGAGCGCACGATCGGCCCCAGGCTAGC
Source organism: Frigoribacterium sp. Leaf8 (assembly GCF_001421165.1). Taxonomy (GTDB): domain Bacteria; phylum Actinomycetota; class Actinomycetes; order Actinomycetales; family Microbacteriaceae; genus Frigoribacterium. The sequence goes on from NZ_LMKB01000001.1 coordinate 642,186, forward strand.
CGACCCCACGTCCCCCGGTGAGACACCCGTTCCGGGGCCGTCACCCACCCGTCCCCCGCCTCGGTCCCCCGACATGTACCCCGCAGACGGGTGGCGATCGAGACGGAATCGTGATTTCCTCATGAGTCGACCCGTGACGGGTCGCCATCAGATCGAAGCAAGGGGAGAACGACATGATGAAGTTCGCCATGGGGAGCGAGACCCTCACGCAACTGAGCCAGAAGACGAGCGGGGCCGGCGACGACCTCGGCGCGCTCGTCCGCCAGCTCGCCGACGCGGCCGCGCCGCTCGAAGGCCGCTTCAACGGAGCCGGCCGCGCCGCCTTCGACCGCTTCAAGGGCGAGGTCGACGGCATCTCCGTCGAGCTCAACGCCGCCCTGTCGTCGGTGCTGACCGGCATCACGGGCCAGAACCGTGCCTTCGTCGAGGGTGAGCAGCAGATCGCCGACGAGACCACCTCGGCCCAGTCCGGTGCCGGATTCGAGAGCGCCCGCTTCGGCGGATCGCGCGCATAAGGGGGAACGACCATGGCCAACGCAACCGACCGCCGCGACTTCGACCTCGGAGCTTCCGGCAACGCCCAGGACAACTTCAACGCCGTCGCCAGCCGCCTCGAGGCGCTCATCACGCAGCGCGACTCCGACGTCAAGACCGCCATGGCGGACTACCAGGCCGACGGCTCCAGCGAGGAGTACGCGGGCAAGGAGCAGCGCTGGAACCGCGTCGCCACCGAGGTGCGCACGATCATCAACACGCTCCGCCAGTCGCTCGCGTCGAACGACGAGTCGGCCCAGACCGCCATGCAGCGGGCCAAGGCCGCCGTCGACGGCATCTAGGCACGGCCCGTGAGCGACTCACGGGCGACGACCCTGCCCCACCCGCTCGCCGACGCGAACGGGCCGGGGTGGATCGCGACGATCAGCACCGCCCCCGTCGTCGGCCTGACCTCGGGGCGGCAGGCCCTGCTCACCGACGCGAACCGCGCCGGCGTCCGCGTCGTCGTCGTGACCCACGACGACGCCCGGCTCAGCTGGGCGCTCTACCAGGCCCTGCGCCTCGTCGCCGGGGCCTGGCTGGTGCGGGACGCCGACGGCCACCTGCGCCACGCCATCGGCGGTGCCCGGGTGGCGTCGTACGACGAGGCCCTGCTCGATCCCCTCGGCGACCCGGTCGACGGATCGGCGCGGGCGACCGCGCCCGCCGACGAGTTCGCCCTCCTGCCCCAGCCGGCGGTCGAGACCACGCGCCCGTGGCTGCAGTTCTCCGTGGCCGTGCACCACGCGGCGAGGGCCGAGGCCCTGACCGGCACGACGACGGAGGCGCTGGTCACCGCCGTCGCGGGCGTCGCGCCCACCGTGTGGGGCACCTCCGAACCCCCCGCCACCGTCTGGGACCGCGGTCGCATCACGGCCCTGGCCCGGGCCCGCATGCCGCGGGACTCCCGGGTGCACGTCGCCGGCTCCGCGCCCGACGGCACGGTCTGGACCGGCACGATCCGCATCGCCCGCAGCGAGACCGGCCTGACCGAGGAGACCCGGCTGCTGTTCGCGCTGCCCGAGGCGACCGGCGTCGACGACGCGACCCGCGCCTCCTCGGCTCTCCGCAGCCTGTCCGAGAAGCAGCAGGTGCTGCTGGCGACGGCGTGGAGCCTGCGGGGCGCGGCCGACGCGACCATCACGCCCTACCGGCCGACGACGCCACAGCCCCTCGCCGCGGTGGTCGGCGCGCGGGCCGTGCGGCGCCTGGGGCTCGACGCGACCTCCTTCGCCGCCGAACACGGCGGGACCACGACCGGCAACGCCCGCACCCCCTCGCTCGTCGTGCCGTTCGGTGCCGACGCGACCCGGTGGCAGCGCTTCGCGGCGGCCCTCGACGCGATCGGCCCGGGTGTCGTCGCCGACGCCCTCCTCCCCCCGGCGGTGCGCCGTGCCCCGTGAGTTCGTGATCCTCTCCGCCGAGCCCGTGACGGCCGTCGAGGTCGTGACCGCGGCCGCGGCCGTCGACGGCGGCCTCGGTGCCGGGCGCCTCTGGCAGGGCGGCGGCATACAGATCGCGTCGGAGGACGGCCTGGTCTTGGCCGTGCTTCGCAGCACGCAGCTCGAGGACGCCCGGGAGGCGCGGCGCGGCCTGGGACTGCCGGTCACCGACCCGGCGTCCCCCGACCGGCCCACGGACCGAACCACCGACGGCCCGGCCACCGACCGCTGGTGGACCGAGGCCTACGGCCCCTTCGACGGGCCGCTCACCCAGGCGCTGGCCCGGCGCCTGGCCGACGACGTGCAGGGCACCCTCGTGACGACAGGAGACGACCGATGACCGCATGGAGCATCGAACCCGACGGCGTGGTGGCCGTCCTCACCAAGGTGCAGGGCTCGGCCGAGACGTTCGCGGGCACCTTCGCCGGCGTCGAGACGGCCCAGACCGAGTTGAACGCCGGCGTGGGCGGCGACATCCTGGTGTCGTCGGCCGTGGCCGTCGTCGACCTGATCTCGTCCGAGACGAACCGTGTGCAGGGCATCAACGCGCGCATCCTCGCCTGCGCGACCGGGGCGGGTGACGCGACGCTGGCCTACGTGAACGGCGACGAGGAGATGGCCGCGCAGACGCAGTCCGCCGCCGTGCAGGCCGCCGAGTCGGGCGACCTCAGCTTCTTCGAGGGGGGTCGCTGATGGCCACGAAGGGGTCGCTGATCGCACCGTCCGAGTTCTACGGTCTCGACATCGTGCCCGAGTCGATCGCGTCGGCGGCGGCGGGCTACAAGACCACGTCGACCGCGGTCACGACGAACGCCGAGGCCGTGATGACCGACTGGTCGGGGCTGTCCGCGTCGTACACCGCACCCGAGGGGCCGCAGTTGTTCGCCTCGATGGACCCGGTGCGCACCGACGCCGAGGCCGTCGCCGGCAAGCTCTCGACGGTGGCCGACCTCCTCGAGACGCTCGCCGAGTCGGTCACAGCACCGGTCGCGCGCATCAAAGAGCTCGTGACCGAGGCGAACGCCTTCCGCGCGTCGGTGGCCGGCGGCGTGACCCTCGACTTCTACGACCCCGACAACCCGCTCTTCCAGGCCAGCCAGATGAGCGGCGGCGGGGTGCCGATCGTGCCCGAGGGCCAGGGCGAGACGACCATCCCGTGGAACGAGCACACACCGTCGGTCGAGCGCAACAACGAGCTGCAGTCGCAGTACAACGCCGAGATCGCGAAGATCGACGCGGCCCGGGTCGAGTTCGAGAACGGCGTCAACGCCCTGCGTGACGACCTCTGCGTGGCTCCGCAGACCGCCGTGACGGGTGAGCAGCTCGACCTCGCCGAGGACAACCCGTGGGGTGCCCAGGGCAAGGGCGAGCGGTCGTGCCAGGAGTCGGTCGGCGACGGACTCGTCGAGTTCGGCACCAGCTTCGTCGAGGGCACCGTGTCGCTCGTCGGCTTCGACGCCGCGAACGGCTGGAAGCACGACTGGTCGTTCGCCGGCGAGGCGTGGACCGGCATGCTGACCGGTCTCGGCGCCCTCGCCATCACGGCGGTCTTCCCGGCAGCGCCCGCGCTGGCGAACCTGCCCGACTCAGCCGTCCCCGAGTCGCTGCGCGGCCTGCGCGACAACTACAAGCAGACGATGGACGGCATGGTCGGCGGAATCGTCGGCACGCCCGAGCAGTGGGAAGAGGACCCGGTCGCGGCCGGCACCTTCGCGGTGGCGAACGTCGCCTCGTTCTTCATCCCGGGCGCGGGCCAGGTCGGAGCGGGCCTCAAGGTCGGGTCGGGCGCGGCCCGGGCGGCGACCCTCACCGGTCGGCTGGCCGAGGTGGCGGAGGACGCGTCGCACCTGCCGAAGGGCCTGTCGCGGGTCGAGGACCTCGTCGCCGAGTTCGGCGACCACGCCGGCGGCCTGTCGAAGCTCGACGATCTCGACGGTCTGTCCGACACGATGGCAGCCCTCGACCGCATGACCGACGTCGAGTTCGAGGGCTTGACCGGCGCCCTCAAGGCGGGCGAGGAGGTCGACTTCGGCTCGCTGTCGAAGCTCGAGGACTTCGCCGACTACGGCGACCTCGGTCGAGCAGCCGAGGAGGCGCGGGCCGCGTCCCCCACGCACGCCGACGCGTCCGCCCACGCGGGTGGTGGCACCGGCTCCGACCAGGCCGCCGGTGCCGCCCGCGCCGCCGACCCCGGATCGGGCGGCACGACGCTGCTCGAACGTGGCGACGGCGGCGGGGCGTCCGATGCCGGTCGGGCCGACGGTGCCGGATCGAGCGATGCAGGTCGGGCCGACGGCCCTGTCGACGGTGGCGACGCCACCCCGGACCGGCCAGCAGACGGTGGCCGCGGTGCCGAGGTCGACGACCTCGACCTGCTCGGCCCGGACAAGACGCCCGGTCCGCGAACGGACACCCCGGGAACCGGTCCGACGCCGCACCCCACGCCGACCGTCGAGCACCACGTGACGGTCTCGGGCTCCGACCTGCCGACGAAGGAGAAGCCGTTCGCCCACGGTCAGGTCCTCGCCCCGGACACGGCGTACACGGTGCCCGGCCGGGGCGTGTTCTCGACCGACGCGACAGGTCGCATCGTCCACGTCGAGACCGAATACGGCGGCAAGGGCAACCTGAACTACGACCTCATGCAGCCCGCCGCGGATACGACCTACGTCGTCGGTGGCAAGCACGTCTACGTCACCGACCATGCCAGCCGCACGGTGCTCGCCGAGTTCGACGACCTCCAGCTCGGCGATGCCGACCGGTCCGAGTCGGTGCAGAAGCGCATCGGCAAGGAGGGCGGTGTCGGGTACGAGGGAGGCCACCTCCTGGCCAACATGTTCGGCGGCGGCGGCGAGAAGATCAACATCGTGCCGATGCTCAAAGATGTGAACCGCGGAGCGGACAAATCCTTCGGTAACCTCGAGAAAGCCTTGCAACGTCTGGTCTCCGGTGAGTCACCGGAAAATGTGCGCCTGCAGGTCAAGCCGCAGTTCGAGGACTCCTCAGCTGTGCCTCGACAGGTAGACGTGCGCTACGCGGTCAACAACGGAAGGTGGATCAATGTCCAATTCCCCAACGCCAGATCCTGAAGCGTCGGGCCTCGAAGCCGAGCGAGAGGCACTACGGCGGGCTGGTCTCGCCGTCTACGAGCTCATCCCCGCTGGTATCGAACGCGCGGAGTTCGATTACTCGGAAGTGGGAGGCGTAAGGGTCGGCTCTGTCGGGCTCTATGACGCACAGGGTAATGAATCTTCTACGCCCGAGACCGATGCGGCGAGCGCCGCGGCGTCAGAACTTCGTCGGGTGATGTTCCGCCCGGGGACCGGTACGTGGTTCAGCGCACAGTTCAGGGTCTCGTCGGCCGGCAGGCTCAGCACGTCCTTCGACTATGACGAACGTCCTCCGTACAGCTGGATCGACGATCAAGCTTTCGTGGACGATCACGCGACGTATCCCCGATCGACTGACGCGACACCACGATGGCTGGCAGACCTGCTGGCTCGTTGACTTGGTGATCACCGGGGCTGGCTCTCCCTCGCTGATGTCCTCGTCTCGACGACTCGTCATGTGGGCGCGGAGGGCGACTGATCACGACACATCTCGCCCGCCATCGGATCAACGATGAGAGAGGAAGACACATGTCCGACGACCAGCTAACGACGGGCGTCGAGGCTGAACGCGCGGTCCTGCAAGAGATCGGCGAGCAGCTGTACGGGCTGCTCCCGTCCGGCTTCGACCGGATCGTCATGACGACCAGCATGGCTCGGGGCGTGATGGCCGGCGAGACATCGCTCTTCGCAGCCGACGGCTCCCAGGAGTCGGCTGCTCCCGCGCGACGCACGTTCGAAGCGGCTCGTCGACTGAGGCGCCTGATGTACAAGCCAGGGGCAGGCACGTGGTTCACCGCCGTCTTCACCGTGACGGCCGCCGGAAAACTCAGCGCACAGTACGACTACGACAACGAACCCGAACTAGGTCACTTCGGTGCCGAGGAATATCGTGCCGACTTCGAGGATTTTCCCCGGACTGCCGAGAACACGCCCGAGTGGCTCGCCGCGATCCTCGCGGGTGCGCCCACCCGGCACGACCTCGTCGGCCGTGACGAGGGTCCCGTCTGAGAGTCGAGACATGGACTCGCGCAACAAGGGTGGAGTCGCGTGACGCAGCCGTCGCCGTTCGTGCCAGGACCTCCACCGTCCTCCGCCAGCCTCGACGCCGCCGTCGAGCGTCTGCCCGACGACGTCGTGGCCCTGTGGCGTGACCACGGGCTGGGCGCGACGGCTGACGGGTACCTGCGCATCGTCGACCCCACCGCGTGGCAGGACGTCCTCGCCGAGGTCGCACCTCGATTCGCGGCGGCCACGCCCCTGATGTCGTCCGCCCTCGGAGACCTGGTCGTCTGGCTCGACGGCCGAGCGCACCTCCTCGAATTTCGACGGGGCACGAGCCGGATCATCGCCAACAGGCTCTCGACGCTCCTCGTCATCCTCGGCTACGAGTCGTTCCTGGCCGACCCCGACTACTTCGACTGGAGCCCCTTCCCGGAGGCGCGGGAGCGTCTCGGGGTGCCCCGCTCCGACGAATGCTTCGGTTTCAGCCCGCTGCTCGCCCTCGGAGGCCGACGATCTGCTGCGTCCCTCGAGGTCGTCGACATGCGCGAGCACGTCCTCCTGATCTCCTCCGTCGCGGGCCCACTGCCGTGACTCACGCCAGCGGCACAGACGCCGCATGCTCGCATCCACGTGCACGTGAGGTGGGGCCGTCGGTCGCGACAGCGCAGTCGACGACGGGCGGGACCCTGATCCTCGTCGGAGGCGGCACATCGCCCGATGCCTACCTCGAGGCATGCCTCACGACCTCGAGAGAACTGGCGGACTCAGGAGTACTCGGGCCCGTGCCGTCCGCTCACGACTCGGAGCCCCACGGCATGCCTGCCGAGAGGGACGCACTCCGCATCCTCGGCAAAGCGCTCCATGCCGTCATCCCGCGCGACCACGATCGAGTGATCGCCCGGATCAGCGTGGTCGGCGGAGTGACAGCCGGCACGATCGAGCTGCATGCCGCCGACGGCAGCTCGACCTCTCTCTCGTCCGGTCGTGGCGTCTTCCAGGCGGCCCGCGATCTCCGGAGGGTCATGAGCAAACCCGAAACCGGGACGTGGTTCACGGGCGTGTTCACCGTCACCGCCGGGGGGAAGCTCAGTGCGAGGTACGACGACGACCACGAGCCCGAGCTCGGGTCTTTCGCCGCCGAGGCCTATCGCGCCGACTTCGATGAGTTCCCCCGCACGCCGAAGAACACCCCCGACTGGCTGGCCGCCATCCTCGCCGGCGCCCCGACCCGCCACGACCTCGTTCGCCTCGGACACGATGACCGGCGCTGACGAGAGCCGCTCCGTTTCTTCCGACGGGCAAGCGACAGGACTCGAAGCCGAACGCGTCCAACTGCGCGCCATCGGTCGTCTGCTGTATCCGACTCTGAACTCAGAACACGATCGTGTCGAGATGCAGGTCAGCGTGGCTGGCGGCGTCCTCGCTGGCCGGACCCGTGTCCATCGCTTCGACGGTTCGCTCGAATCGATCATCGGGCCTGTCGATGCGTTCGAGGCGGCCGAAGTCCTCCGCGACGCCATGCACCGTCGAGATGCGGGGACCTGGTTCACCGCGGTGTTCACGGTCACGGCGGCCGGCAAGATGAGCGCGTCGTACGACTACGACCACGAACCGGAGTTGGGGCACTTCTCCGCAGATGCCTACAGGGCCGATCTCGATCGATTCCCCCGCACCCCCGAGAACACCCCGCATTGGCTGGCTGCCATCCTCGCCGACGCCCCGACCCGCCACGACCTGGTCGGCCGCGACCACGGTGACGACCGAGGACGATGAGGCCCTGCGGGCCGAGACGCCTCAGAGCGGCAGCACGGCCTCGAGGGCGAGCGGGTCGCCGTCGATCGCGATGTCGTTGAGCTGCCGGCCGACGAACTCCGCGGCCTCGACCGTGTCCGACTCGATCCGGTGCCCCGTGCCCTCGACGACGAGCGCCCAGGCGACCGGACCCCCGGAGGCGCGGGTCACCTCGAGACGGCAGCGCGTCAGTTCGCGGTCCTGTCCGAATCGCATCTCCGACAGGTCGGTGATGACCATGCACTCGAGGTCGTCGAGGAACCCGTGGAGGGTGGCGTCCCTCGCGATCTCGAGCCGCGCCTCCTCGTCGAGGCCGTCGGCGGACGAGGTGAAGCGCGTGCCCTCGACGGTCCGGACGATCCACGAGACGTGGTCGCCGACGGTGACGAAGGACTGCATGCTGCTGATCCTCGGCCCGATGTCGGCGTGCGCGTACACCGGGGGCAGGTCGGTGACGCTGACGACGATGCCGTCGCGGCGACCCACGACGCGGCGGTCGGAGTCGACGACGATGCGCTGGTTGCGAGGCACCCACGGGGCCTTCGGGAACTCGTCGAAGAGCACCTCGTCGAACTCGAACACGACCGCGCTCTGCTGGCTCATCGCACCAGACAACCACTGCACGGGCCGACGGCGACGGCGACGGGTGGGACCAGAGCCGGGAAAGAGAGAAGGCCCACCCGGAGGTGAGCCTTCACGTTCGTGCGCGAGGGGGGACTTGAACCCCCACGCCCTTTCGAGCACTGGCACCTGAAGCCAGCGCGTCTGCCAATTCCGCCACTCGCGCGAACTCGTAGACTTTAGCATGCGTGGGACGCCCGAAAGAGCACCGGTGAGTCCCTTTCACTCGTTCGGGCTAAGATCGGGCGACCAGAGACCCCGAACCTGGAGACCCATGGGACTGCTCGACAACTTCGAACGCGGGCTGGAGCGCGCCGTCAACGGCGCCTTCGCCAAGACGTTCCGTTCGGGCGTGCAACCACTCGAGATCACGAACGCGCTGCGCCGTGAGCTCGACACCAAGGCCGCGGTGGTCTCGCGTGACCGCATCCTCGTGCCCAACGAGCTCCAGGTGCGCCTCGCCCCCATCGACTACGAGAAGATGTCCGGCATCGGTCCGGCCCTGATCGACGAGCTCACGCAGCTCACCCAGCGGCACGCCACCGCCCAGGGGTACCAGTTCGCCGGGCCCCTCGGCATCCGCCTCCGCGAGGACGACTCGCTGAGCGTCGGCATCATGTCGGTCGACTCGCGCAACCTGCGCGGCGAGGTGCAGTGGAAGCCGTTCGTCGAGATCGACGGCAAGCGCCGTGAGCTCAGCGGAGCCCGCACCATCATCGGCCGCGGCAGCGACGCCGACATCACCGTTCAAGACACCGGTACCTCCCGTCAGCACGTCGAGATCCTGTGGGACGGGTCACGCGCCCAGGTCCGCGACCTCGGCTCGACGAACGGCTCGAAGCTCAACGGCAACCCCCTCACCAAGGCGCCGCTGCAGCCCGATTCGGTGATCCAGATCGGTCGTACGCGTATCGTGTTCCGCGTGCTCCCCCAGTCATCGACGCCCGACCCCTTCGACGGGCCCGACTCCACGGGTGGCCGACGATGACCTCAGCCCTCACCCTGCTGGTGCTCCACTTCGGCTTCCTGGCCGTCCTGTGGCTGTTCGTCTTCGTGATCGTGTTCGCGCTGCGGAGCGACCTCTTCGGGCAGCGGGCGCGCAAGATGCCCGCCGACGCCACACCCGGCAAGGCGAGCTCGACCGCCACCGCGCCTCCTGCCCCCGCCCCGCGTCCCGCGCCCGCCGCGCCGGCACCGACGCCGCAGGGTGACGGGCGCGCCACGCGCCTGGTCATCACCAAGGGCGCCAAGGCCGGCCTCGAGATGCCCCTCGGCGACGGGCCGCTCACCATCGGGCGATCCCAAGAGAGCAACCTCGTGATCCGCGACGACTACACCTCGACCCACCACGCGCGCCTCATGCTCTGGAACGGCCGCTGGGTCGTGCAAGACCTCGACTCCACCAACGGCACGTTCCTCGCCGGTGAGCGCGTGTCGGTCCCCACCCCCGTGCCCACGGGCGCGACCGTGACGATCGGGCAGACGAGCTTCGAGCTCCGGCGGTAGGCCCTCATGACGACGCACGCCAAGAGTGCCGCTCTGTCCAACGTGGGCAAGATCCGGTCCAACAACCAAGACAGCGGCTACGCCGGCACGCAACTCTTCGTCGTCGCCGACGGCATGGGCGGGCACGCGGGCGGCGACGTGGCCTCGGCCATCGCGATCCGACGGATCCGCGAGACCGACCGCGTCTACACCTCGCCGGGTGACGCCGAGTTCGCACTGCAGTCGTCGTTGATCGCCGCGAACCAGTTGCTGGCCGAGACCGTCTTCGAACACCAAGAACTCACGGGCATGGGCACCACCGTCAGCGCCATGCTGCGCGTCGGTGACAGCATGGCGATCGCCCACATCGGCGACTCGCGCATCTACCTGTTCCGCGAGGGCGAGCTCAGCCAGATCACCGCCGACCACACCTTCGTGCAGCGCCTGGTCGACAGCGGTCGCATCACGCCAGAAGAAGCGGCGGTGCACCCGCGACGCAGCGTGCTGATGCGCGTGCTCGGCGACGTCGACGCGGCACCCGAGATCGACACGGCGACCCTCGGCACGCAGCCCGGCGACCGCTGGCTGATCTGCTCGGACGGCCTCAGCAGCTACCTCGCCGAGGAGCGCATCAAGAAGGCCATGGCCATGGGCCTCGACGCCGAGCAGACGGCCCGGCGCCTCGTGAAGGAGACCCTCGACCACGGCGCCCCCGACAACGTGACCGTCGTCATCGTCGACGTCGACGAGTCGGGCGACTCGGCACTCGACGAACCCGTCACGGTCGGGTCGGCCGCCGCACCCCTCAGCTTCGACAGCGACGTCGGGCGCAAGCAGCTCCGTCTGCCGACGATCCTGCTGCACCCGCTCAAGGTCGCCACGACGCCGGAAGACAGCCACTTCGAGCCCGAGAGCGACGAGTACCTCGCCGAGCTCATCGCCGAAGACAAACGTCGCCGTCGCCGTCGCCGCATCACCTGGCTGACCGCCCTCGTCGTGGCGATCGCCGCGCTCGTCGCCGGGCTCGTGCTGACCTACCAGTGGACGCAAGACCACTACTACGTGGGCGAAGAGCGCGGCACGGTCGTCATCTACAAGGGCGTGCAACAGAGCCTCGGGCCCATCGGCCTCTCGAGCGTCTACGAGACCACCGACGTCCAGGTCGACGACCTGCCGAACTACACGCAGACCACCGTGGAGGACACCATCAACGCCGGTTCCCTCGCGGACGCCAGGGCCATCGTCGAGAGGTTGGCCGATGCCAGCAACCCCTGACGCACCCGGTGGTGACGCGACCGAGGTCATCGGTCGCGTAGGAGGCGCGCGCAAGCCGTCCGCGAAGGCCTCGCGTCCCACGAACATGACGCAGGCGATCTCGCTGCGCCTGCGCGAACCCGCGCGCCTCCGCAACCTCGAACTGCTCATGCTGCTGATCGCCTGCGGCGTCGCCGCCGGAGCGATGGTGCTGGTCCAGCTCGGTGCGACCGGCGAGGTCGACCCGACCGTGCTGATGGCCGGCTCGATGGTGCTGGGCCTGGCCCTGATCTTCCACGTCGTCCTGCGGGTCGTCGCCCGCGAGGCCGACCCGTTCGTCATGCCGATCGCCGTCACCCTGAACGGCATCGGCATCGCGATGATCTACCGCCTCGACCTGGCCGAGGGGCGTGAGGGCTGGGGCGCGCTGGGCATCAAGCAGATGGTCTGGACCGTCCTCGCGATGGTGATCGCCCTCGCCGTGCTGCTCGTGATCCGCAACTACCGGGTGCTGTCGCGGTACCGCTACATCGCGATGTTCGTGTCGATCGTGCTGCTGCTGCTGCCCCTCCTGCCGGGCATCGGCCGCGAGGGGTTGAACGCCCGCGTCTGGATCGACATCGGACCGTTCTCGTTCCAGCCGGGCGAGATCGCCAAGATCACGCTGGCCATCTTCTTCGCCGGCTACCTCGTCACCGCCCGCGACAACCTCTCGCTCATGGGGCCGAAGATCCTGGGCATGCGGTTCCCCCGGCCGCGCGACCTCGGGCCGATCCTCATCGTCTGGCTCGTCGCCATGGGCGTCCTGATCTTCCAGCGCGACCTCGGCACCTCGTTGCTCTACTTCGGGTTGTTCCTCGTCATGATCTACGTGGGCACGGGGCGCGCGAGCTGGATCGTGCTCGGCGTCGGCCTCTTCCTCGGAGGGGCCCTGATCGCCAGCACCTTCCTGGGGTACGTGCAGGGCCGTTTCGCCGCCTGGCTCAATCCCTTCGCCCAGTCCGAGTACGACGCCGTCGGCGGGTCCTTCCAGCTCGTCCAAGGCCTGTTCGGCCTGGCGAACGGCGGACTGATCGGCACGGGGCTCGGTCAGGGACGTCCGCAGACCACTCCGCTCGCCGAGAGCGACTACATCTTCGCGTCGCTCGGCGAAGAACTCGGCCTCACCGGGCTCTTCGCCATCTTGGCGCTCTACCTCCTGCTCGTCTCCCGCGGGTTCCGCATCGGCTTCGTGGGTCAGGACGACTTCGGTCGCATGCTCGGGGTCGGCGTCGCCTTCGTCGTGGCCCTGCAGGTCTTCGTGGTCATGGGTGGCGTGACGAGGGTGATCCCGCTCACGGGCCTCACCGCTCCCTTCCTCGCCGCGGGCGGCTCGTCGCTCGTGGCCAACTGGATCATCGTGGCCCTGCTGCTGCGACTCTCCGACTCCGTGCGCAACCAACCGAGGCTGGTGATCGGCTGATGAACAAAGAACTCCGACGCGTGAGCTACGTGGTGCTCGCCATGTTCGTCGCGCTCTTCCTCTCGACGACCTACATCACGGCGTTCCAGGCCGACGCGCTGAACGCCGACGCCCGCAACTCGCGGGCCCTGCTCGCCAGCTACTCGGCGCAGCGCGGCCCCATCCTGGTCGGCGGCCAGGCGATCGCGCAGTCGACCCCCGTCGACGACCAGTACGAGTTCCAGCGCACCTACTCGCAGCCCGACCTCTACGCACCCGTCGCCGGCTACTACACGCTGGGTCAGGGATCCCGAGGCATCGAGGACGCCATGAACCGGTACCTCACGGGCAACGCGAACTCGCAGTTCTTCGACCAGGTCAACTCGCTGCTCACGGGTCAGGACCCCGAGGGAGCCACGGTCAACCTCACCCTCGACCCCACCGTCCAGCAGGCGGCCTACGACGCCCTCGGCTCGAACTCGGGCTCGGTCGTCGCGATGGACCCGAAGACCGGCAAGATCCTCGCGATGGTCTCGAAGCCCAGCTACGACCCCAACCCGCTCGCCAGCCACGACCGTCAGACCGTCACCGACGCCTACGACTCGCTGATCGCCGACCCCTCGGCTCCGCTGCAGAACCGGGCGATCCAGGGCGACCTGTACGCACCGGGCTCGACCTTCAAGCTGATCACGACGGCGGCTGCGCTCGAGAGCGGCGACTACACGCCCGACAGCGCCTTCCCCAACCCGTCGACCCTGACGCTGCCCGGCACCAGCACGAACATCAACAACGCCGAGGGCGGGAGCTGCGGCGGCGGCGAGACGGCCACCATCGCGACGGCCCTCCGCCTGTCGTGCAACATCCCCATGGCGCAGCTCGGCCAGGCCCTCGGTGCCAAGGCCCTGCAAGAGCAGGCCGAGAAGTTCGGCTTCGGCGACGACTCCATCGGCGTCCCCCAGGCCGTCACGCCGAGCCAGTTCCCCATCGAGGACTCCAAGGGCCAGGCCATCAACGACGCCACCCTCATGCTGCAGTCCTTCGGGCAGGGCTCCGACCGCGTGACGCCCCTGCAGATGGCCATGGTCTCGTCCGCCATCGCCAACGGCGGCACCGAGATGAACCCGACCTTGATCGAGAGCGTCCTGAACCCCGACCTGAGCCCGGTCGAGGATTTCTCGCCCTCGGAGTACGGCAAGCCCATCAGCTCCCAGACTGCGGCCACGATGACCGACATGATGGTGCAGGACGTCGCGAACGGTGCGGCGAGCAATGCAAGAATTGACGGCGTCGACGTCGCCGGCAAGACAGGAACGGCCGAGAACGGCCCCGGCGAGCCGTACACCCTCTGGTTCACCGGGTTCGCGCCTGCTGCTGACCCCGAGGTCGCGGTCGCGGTCGTCGTCGAGAACGGCGGCGGACAGGGCCAGTCCGCATTCGGCAACAGTGTCGCGTCACCGATCGCGAAGAAAGTACTAGAGGCGGTGCTGAACAAATGAGACCATCCGGCGGAGTCACCTTCGGTGGGCGTTACCAGCTGTCGACCCGAGTCGCCATCGGCGGCATGGGCGAGGTCTGGGAAGCCACCGACCTCGTCATCGGCCGCACGGTCGCCATCAAGATCCTCAAGGACGAGTACCTGGGCGATCCCGGATTCCTCGAGCGCTTCCGTGCCGAGGCCCGTCACGCGGCCCTGGTCAACCACGAGGGCATCGCGAACGTCTTCGACTACGGCGAAGAAGAGGGCAGCGCCTACCTGGTGATGGAGCTCGTCCCCGGCGAGGCCATGTCGACGGTCCTCGAGCGCGACCGCGTCCTGCCGACCGACAAGGTCCTCGACATCGTCGCGCAGACCGCCTCGGCCCTCCAGGCCGCCCACGCCGCAGGTCTCGTGCACCGCGACATCAAGCCCGGCAACCTGCTCGTCACCCCGGACGGCCGGGTGAAGATCACCGACTTCGGCATCGCACGCATCGCCGACCAGGTTCCGCTGACGGCCACGGGCCAGGTCATGGGCACCGTGCAGTACCTCTCGCCCGAGCAGGCGAGCGGCCACCCGGCGTCCCCCAGCACCGACATCTACTCGCTCGGCATCGTCGCCTACGAGGCCCTGGCCGGTCGTCGACCGTTCACGGGCGAGTCCCAGGTCGCCATCGCGATGGCACAGATCAACGAACAGCCGCCCGACCTCCCGTCGACGGTCTCCGAACCCGTTCGTCGTCTCGTCCTGTCCTGCATCGCCAAGAAGCCGGGCGAACGGCCGGCGACGGCCTCGGCCCTCGCCCAGGCCGCTCGGGCCCTCCGCCGCGGCGACGTGGCCGCGGCGACCGTCGCCGTCCCGGCGATCGGCGCCGTCGCCGCCACGCCCGCCGACACGGCGACCCAGGCCTTCAACGCCCAGGACGCCACGACGCAACTGTTCGATCCGATGGCCACCCGTGCCCAGAGCGCCGCCGGCGGAGCTGCCGCGGGCTACGTGGCCGGTTCGGCCGATCCCGACGCCCTGCGCGACGGCGACGACGAACCCGACGAGAAGAAGCGCAGTCCGTGGTTCTGGCCGCTGATCGTCCTCGCCGTCCTGGCCGTCATCGCCCTCGTCGTCGGCATCGTCTTCGCGGTCGGCAACACCGACGATCCCGCACCCGCGCCGACGACCTCGAGCAGCACGCCGACGCCGACCCGGACGACTCCGACGCCCACCCCGACCCCGACGTCCGTGACGGTGTCCTCGGGCGACTACGTGGGGCTGACCGAGGCCGCTGCCCGCGCCTCCCTCGAAGAACTCGGCCTGCAGGTCGACTCGGCCGACGCCGGGTCGAGCGCCCCGAGCCCCGACCAGGTCGGCACCGTCGCCAGCATCGACCCGACGGGTGCCCTCGAGAAGGGCTCGTCGGTGACGATCTACATCTACCGCGCGGCCCCGACCCCTGCCCAGCCCTCGACGCCCACCGCCACCCCGGGCCAGATCGAGGCCGGCGACACCGCCACCATCAACTGGCCCGCCTACACGGGGTGCCCGACCGGTTACTCGCTGACGGGCTACTCGTACACGATCACCGGCGGGACCGACACCTCGGGTCAGTCGGCCGGGGGCCTCGGTGCCAACGCGACGTCCCTCACGGTGACCGCCTCGGCTGCCGGCAACCTCACGGTCAGCTACGTGGCCAACTGCGGTCAGATCGCGTCCGAGCCGTCGCCGGGAGTCACCATCACGGTGACGGCCCCGGCCACGTCACCGGCGCCGAGCCCCTCGGAGGGCACCGACCCTCAGTAGGTCCGATCGTGACCCCGGTCGTGCAGACGACCGGGGTCACGAAGCCCTGACAATCATCCCTTCGGCCTAGGTCCGTACCCAGTCCGGGGGCTACCGCCCCGGTACACTGGCTCCGACCGTGTCGCCAGACAGGGGTGGGTCGTTGGGAGAACAGGCGTGGCTGAAGGTGTGAGAGAGAGCATCCATCTCCTCGCCAACCGGTACCAGATCGGTGACCTGATCGGCCGCGGTGGCATGGCCGACGTCCACGTCGGCACCGACGCCCGACTCGGCCGCAAGATCGCCGTCAAGCTTATGAAGCCCAGCCTCGCGACCGATCCGGCCTTCCGGTCGAGGTTCCGCCAAGAGGCCCAGGCCGCCGCCCGCATGGCCCACCCGACCATCGTCCGGGTCTTCGACGCCGGCGAAGAGGTCGTCCGCGACCGCCGCGGGCTCGACGTGGTCGTCCCGTTCATCGTCATGGAGTACGTCGAGGGGCGTCTGCTCAAGGACATCGTCGCCGAAGGCCCACTCGACCCCGACGAGGCCGTGCGGGTCACCTCGGGCGTGCTGACGGCCCTCGAGTACTCGCACCGGGCGGGCGTGGTCCACCGCGACATCAAGCCCGGCAACGTCATGTTGACCAACTCGGGCCAGGTCAAGGTGATGGACTTCGGCATCGCCCGCGCCATCAGCGACTCGGCGGCCACCGTCGCGCAGACGACGGCCATCCTCGGCACCGCGCAGTACTTCAGCCCCGAGCAGGCGCGCGGCGAGACCGTCGACGCCCGCACCGACCTCTACTCGACCGGCGTCATGCTCTTCGAGTTGCTCACGGGCAAGCCGCCCTTCACCGGCGACAGTGCCGTCGCGGTCGCCTACCGTCACGTCAGCGAGCCTCCCGTACCCCCGAGCACGCTCGAGCGGCAGGTCAGTCCGGCGCTCGACGCCGTCGTCCTGCACGCGCTCACCAAAGACCGCTTCGACCGCTTCCAGAGCGCCGCCGAGTTCCGCGACGACCTCGAAGCCGCGGGCGCCGGTCGTGCTCCGGCCCGCCGGCCGCACGCGGTCGACGCCGGCTCCACGCTCTTCGGCGTCAACCCGCACGCGAATGCGGGCAGCGAGGCCGCGCTGAAAGAGCTGCAGTCGGACGACACCGGACGGCCCCAACGAACGCAGACCCGGCCGCCCGTCGCCTGGATCTGGGCGGGCATCGTGCTCGTGGCCGTCGTCATCGTCGCCGTCGTCTTCTGGGTGGTCAACCTGACGCCTCCCACCGTCGACAACGCCCAGTCGTCCCGCATCCCCGACCTCGTCGGGGTCAGCTTCGAGACCGGATCCGCCCGCCTCGACGACCTGGGCCTGACGGTCGTCCGTGCCGACGCCACCAGCCCGACGATCGACGCCGGCGACATCGTGTCGACCGATCCGGAGCCCGGCACGTCCGTCCCGAAAGAATTCGCCGTCACGGTGACCGTCTCGTCGGGGCCCCAACTCGTCGCCATGCCGTCGGTCACCGGTCAGACCGTCGACGCCGCTTGGCAGGCCATCACCGATGCTGGTCTCGAACGGGGCCAGCAGAGCTCCGACTACTCGCCCACCGTTCCCGAGGGGTCCGTCCTCTCGTCCGATCCGGCAGCGGCTGCGCAGGTCGCCCTCGGCTCGGGTGTCGACATCGTGGTGTCCAACGGTCTCGTGCAGCTTCCTGACGTCACCCGCCAGCCCTCAGAAGAAGCCATCACGACCCTGCGCGACCAGCTCGGTCTGGCGGTCACCCCGCAGGCCGACCCCGGCTGCACCGGTGAGACGGTGTCGGGCATGAGCGTCCCGCCCGGCGACGTGGCTCAGGGCTCGGCGGTCACCCTGCGCATCTGCACCGGCTGAGCCCTCGCAGAAGCCACGGAGCGACGCCGAGGTCCGACGAAGCCAGTTCGTCGCTCGGAGCGAGACGCCGAGAGCACGACGCTCGGACTTCGAGGTCCGGACGACGGGCTCGGACGTTCAGCCCAGGTCGACGAGCGGGTCGAGCCCCCGGGCCGTCACGGCTGCCCCCGGCAAGCCGGCGACCGACAACCAGTTGCCGATCATCTGGTAACCGCCCTGGGTCAGCACCGACTCGGGGTGGAACTGCACGCCGTAGACCGGCGCGGAACGGTGCTGCAGGCCCATGATGACGCCGCCCGTGGTGCGCGAGGTCACCTCGAGCGTCTCGGGCACCGTCTCGTCCACCACGGCGAGCGAGTGGTACCGCGTGGCGGTGAACGGCTGCGGGACCCCGTCGTAGAACGCGCTGTCGTCGTGTTCGACCTTCGACGTCTTGCCGTGCATCAGTTCGTCGGCGTGCGTCACGGTGGCCCCCAGCGCCTCGGCGATGGCCTGGTGCCCGAGGCAGACGCCCAGCAGCGGCTTGTCGACCGCCAGGGCGGCGTGCACGACGTCGATGGAGACACCGGCGGCAGCGGGGGTCCCCGGGCCGGGCGACAGCAGCACGGCGTCGTACTCGGCGATGCGGTCGGCGGTGTCGGCCGCGTCGAACGCGTCGTTGCGGACGACGTCCGTCTCGGCGCCCAACTGCTGGAGGTACCCGTTCAGTGTGTAGACGAAGCTGTCGTAGTTGTCGAGGACGAGGATGCGCGTCATGGTTGCTCCACGGTGACGTCGGGGGTGGGCAGGAGTTCGTTGACGTAGGGGAAGACCCACTCGACGAGGGCGAACAGCACGGCGGCGATCAGGACGAGCACGAGCACGAGCCTGACCCACCAGGGTCCGGGCAGGATGCGCCAGAGGGCGGCGTACACGGTTAGCCTCCGATTCCGGCAGCGGCGAGCTCGGCGGGTGCGCCGGCCGACAGCGGCTGCCACGAGTCGAACACACCGTAGGCGACGATGCGTTCTTGGGCGGTGAACATCGGATTGCAGCTCGTCAGGGTGATCAGGCGGTCGCCCGAGGTCGCCGACACGTCGGGAGCGTCGGGCACCTGCTGCAGCACCGAGACCTGCGTGGCCTGGACGTACTGCAGGTTGCGGAACGAGTACGTGAACCAGCCGTCCTGGGTCTGGACGTACATCTTGTCGCCCTCTTGCAGGTCGGCGATCTCGTTGAACGGCGCCCCGTAGGTGGTCCGGTGGGCGGCGATGCCGAAGTTGCCGACCTGGCCGGGCATCTGCGTCTCGTCGTAGTGGCCGATGCCGATCTTGTTGAGTGTTCGCACGGTGCTCGTCCCCCCGGCGATCGGGACCGCGTAGTCGGCGCCGAACCGTGGGACGTAGAAGTTGGCGAACTCCTCGGCCTCGCCGGGCGCCGCCCCCACGGGTGGCTCACCGTACGAGCCGTCGGGCGACGGCTCGGGGGCTGCAGTCGCCGCCTGGTCGAACTGCTCGCTCAGCCGTGCCGCCTCGCCCTTGTGGGCGTCGGCGACGACGAGGTCGTTGAACCACTGCTGCCACCCGATGAAGAGCAGCACCAGGACGCCGGCCGTGATGAGCAGTTCTCCGAGGACGCTGACGAAGGAGGCGCGGGATCGACGGCGACGCTTCGTGCGTCTCGAGAGCTGGGCCTCGCCCCCGTGGTCCGTCATGACTCGATTCTAGGCGGGCTCCGCTCCCCCGGAGACTGTGGCGGCCACCGGTGGACAACGTGTGGAGAGCATGTGGAGAACGCGGGCGTACCCGGGGACGGACGTGGCGACCCTCCCAGGACCGAAAAGGGCCTCACGGTACACTGTGCGCCATGGCCAAAGACACGAACCGCAGCACGAAGCCCGCCCGCACCGCAGAGGACGCGCCGAACCCCGTGTGGTTCAAGCCGGTCATGTTCGGCTTCATGCTCGTCGGTCTCGCCTGGATCGTGGTGTTCTACGTCAGCCAGAGCACCCTCCCGGTGGCTTCGCTCGGCTCGTGGAACATCTTGGTCGGCTTCGGGATCATGTTCATCGGGTTCTTGATGACCACCCGGTGGCGCTAGAACGCACCTTCGAACTTACACGCCTGTAACTATCCCCATTGTGGGAAACCCTGTGGATAACTTTCCTGTGGATAACTCGGGCGGGTGAGATCGCGTCGGCCGACGAGAAGAGGCGGCTCCCCGATGGGGAGCCGCCTCTCGTCGTTCACCGTCCGGGTGGTCTAGAACAGCCCGACCAGCTGGGCCGATCTGGCCAGGAGCACCGCGACGACGACCACGCCGATCGCGACGAGCACGGCGATCTGCACGGCGTGCTTCGAGCGGTGACGGGTCTTCGAGAACAGGAACGCGATCGCCCCGCCCACGACGATGCCCCCGAGGTGGGCCTGCCACGCGATGCCGGGCACGATGAACCCGATCGCGAGGTTGATGCCGACCAGCACCAGGAGTTGGATGCTGCGACCACCGAGGCTGCGGGCGATGACGAAGAACGCCGCCATGAGGCCGAAGATGGCCCCGGAGGCACCGACCACGAAGCTTCCGGGTGCCAGGAGGGCGACAGCGGCCGAACCGCCGATCCCCGAGAGGAAGTAGAGGGCGGCGAACCGACCTCGCCCCAACTGACGTTCGAGTTCTGCCCCGAAGATGTACAGCGAGTACATGTTGAAGAGGATGTGCAGGATGCTCCCGTGCACGAACATCGTCGTGACGGCGCGCCAGGGCTGCACGATCTCGAGCGGCGGGTAGAACGCCAGGGCCCGCGTGACCACGCCGTTGCCCGTACCGGTCACGAGCTGCAAGAGGAACACCGCTACGGTCACGCCGATGATGCCGTAGGTGACGACGGGGGCGCCTCGCCGAGACGCGCTACGGACCCGACCGACCACCTGCGGTTGGAGGCGCGGTGCGTTGCCCCGCGCCTCCTTCACGCACTCCGGGCAGTGGACCCCCACCGCGGCGGGCGTCTGGCACTCGCCACAGATGGTGCGACCGCACCTCTGGCAGAGGACGAAGCTCTGCCGGTCGGGGTGCCGATAGCAGAAGTTCGAGCGGTCGTGCGGATCGGTCACCTAGACCTCGTCGATGGTGACGCTCTCGAGCACCACGTCCTCGAGGGGCTTGTCGCGGGCGTCGGTCTTGACGGCCTCGATCGCGTCGACGACCTTCTTGGACTCGTCGTCGGCGACCTCGCCGAAGATGGTGTGCTTGCCCTGCAGCCACGGGGTCGGAACCGTCGTGATGAAGAACTGCGAACCGTTGGTGCCCTTGCCGCCGCGCGAGCCGGCGTTGGCCATCGCGAAGATGTAGGGGGCGTTGAAGTTCAGCTCGGGGTGGATCTCGTCGTCGAACTGGTAGCCGGGCCCGCCGACGCCCTGGCCGAGCGGGTCGCCGCCCTGCAGCATGAAGTCCTTGATGATGCGGTGGAAGACGACGCCGTCGTAGAGCTTGTCGGTGCTGACCTTGCCGGTGGCCGGGTGGGTCCACTCTTTGGTGCCGGTGGCGAGGCCGACGAAGTTGGCGACGGTCTTCGGGGCGTGGTCGCCGAAGAGGTTCACCTTGATGGTGCCGTGGTTGGTGGTGAGGGTGGCGACAGCGGTGTGCGTTGACATGTCGTCATTCTTCCACAGCCACCTCTGCGCACCAGCGACTCCCCAGGCACCGTTCCGTGACCTGTCAGGAACCTCCGTGCCACACTGGGACGGGCCAGCAACTCTGGCTCCACTGCCTACTCGTTGGAGGAACGTTCATGGCCCTGTCACGCAAGCAGAAGAAAGAACTCAAGAAGTTCAAGAAGCACGCTGTGGCGGTGTGGGGTGAGCAGCGCGGCGTGATCGACCACGCCGGCAAGGTCATCGGCGGCTACCGCGACGACGCCGTCAAGATCGCGAACAAGAAGGTCGTCCCCCAGATCAAGCACGCGGTGGACTCGAACGTCCGCCCCGTGGTCTCGCAGGGCCTCTCGACCGGGTCGCACTACGCGTCGGTCGCTCAGGACCGCCTGAAGCACGACGTCTACCCGGCGTTCTCGTCGGCTCTCGGCAACCTCGACCTCGCGAACGACCCGAAGGTCGCGAAGGCCGTGAAGAACGCCAAGAAGCAGGGCAAGAAGGCCGCGGCGAAGTACGTGCCGCGCCAGCAGAAGTCGGGCCTCGGCGTCGGCGGCGTCCTGCTGATCGGCGTGGGCGTCATCGCTCTCGGTGCCCTCGTGTTCGCGGCCGTGCAGACGCTTCGTGCCGACGACGAGCTCTGGGTCGCCGACGACGACGCCGACACCAAGGCGTAGTCCCTCACACCCCCACGAAGGGCCCGCCTCCCCGGAGGCGGGCCCTTCGTCGTCCCTGCCCCCGACGACTGCAGCATTCGACGCTGATCCGGCCCCAGCACCAGCACCAGACCAGCACCAGCACAGACACTGCCTAAGGCCCAACGTTGCACGCACGTCGGCGAAGCCGACACGGGCCCGGAGGGCCCCCAGACCAGCACAAGAGAATTGCCCCTGTCCGCTGACGGAGTCAGCGGACAGGGGCAAGGCGATCCAGTGGAGCCTGGGAGAATCGAACTCCCGACATCCTGCTTGCAAAGCAGGCGCTCTACCAACTGAGCTAAGGCCCCGACCCCCCGGTCACCGGGGGAACGAGCACGATCTCACCACCCTGCGCGTCAGGAGACGAGCGTGATGTGAGACCGGTACTGCGTGGGGCTAATAGGACTTGAACCTATGACCTCTTCGTTATCAGCGAAGCGCTCTAACCGCCTGAGCTATAGCCCCCGGACCGTCGTAAAGCCTACAGCACCACGACGGCGAACTCGAATCGGCGGGTTCAACCGACTCGAATGGTGGATCAGTTGTTGGTGAATCCGACGAGGAGACCGCCGGTGATGCGCACGCTCAGGTTGTAGAGGACGGCGACGATGGCCCCGAGGACCGTGCCGACGACCACGTTGAGGATGGCCACCACGATCGAGAAGAGCATGATCTGGCCGACGTTGAAGGTGTCCTGGATCGAGAAGCTCGAGTCGCCGAGGATGTCCCGCAGCAGGGCGTCGAGGTCGTCGAAGATGCCGGTCTGGTTCAGGATCGCCCAGATGAGGAAGGTGGCGACGACCGTGATGATGCCGATCGCGACCGAGATCAGGAAGGCCAGCTTCACGACCGACCAGAAGTCGATGTAGACCAGCTTGAGGCGGACCTGCTTGGTGCCGGACGGTCGTTTCGCCTTCTTCTGCAGTCTCTCGGCGACACTACTCATTGTTCGTTTCCTCTCCGGCGGTTCCGGGGGCCTCGTCGTCGGTCGACTCGGCATCGACCGACGTGACGTCGGTCGTGGGGATCTCGGTGTCGGCGTCGACGGACTCGACGGACTCGACAGACACTACGGCCTCGGCCACGGCGTCCGCACTCTCGTCGACCTCGGCCGCGAGATTGCGCTCACTGTTGCGGGCCACGGCGATGATGCGATCGTCGCTCGCGAAGCGGGCGAAGACGACGCCCATCGTGTCACGGCCCTTGGCCGGCACCTCGGAGACGGCGGAGCGGACCACCTTGCCGCCGGACAGCACCACGAGCACCTCGTCGTCCTCGCCGACGATCAGGGCACCGGCGAGGTCTCCCCGCGCCTCCGCGAGCTTCGCCACCTTGATGCCGAGACCGCCACGGTTCTGGACGCGGTACTGGTCGGCGGCCGTGCGCTTGGCGTAGCCGCCCTCGGTGACGACGAAGACGTAGCCCTCTTCACCGACGACGGAGGCGCTGAGCAGCGTGTCGTCGTCACGGAAGGTCATGCCCTTCACGCCCGAGGTCGACCTACCCATGGGGCGCAGCGACTCGTTGGTGGCCGTGAAGCGCAGCGACATGCCGTGACGCGAGACGAGCAACAGGTCGTCGTGCTCGTCGACCAGCAGAGCCGAGACGAGTTCGTCGTCGTCGCGCAGGTTGATCGCGATGATGCCGCCGGTGCGGTTCGTGTCGTACTCGGTCAGCGAGGTCTTCTTGATCAGGCCGTCGCGGGTGGCGAGCACGAGGTAGTCCGCGACCTCGTAGTCGCGGATGTCGAGCACCTGCGAGATCTGTTCGTCGGGCTGCATGGCGAGCAGGTTGGCCACGTGCTGGCCCTTGGCGTCGCGTCCGGCCTCCTGCAGCTCGTAGGTCTTGGCGCGGTAGACCCGACCCTTGTTCGTGAGGAACAGCAGCCAGTGGTGGGTGGTCGTCACGAAGAAGTGGTCCACGACGTCGTCGGCTCGCAGCTGTGCTCCGCGGACGCCCTTGCCGCCCCGGTGCTGGCTGCGGTAGTTGTCGCTGCGGGTGCGCTTGACGTAGCCACCCCGGGTGATGGTGACGACCATCTCTTCTTCGGGGATGAGGTCTTCGACGCTCATGTCGCCGTCGAAGCCGAACATGATCTCGGTGCGACGGTCGTCGCCGTACTTGTCGGTGATCTCGGCGAGCTCGTCGCTGACGATGGTGCGCTGACGCTCCGGCTTGGCCAGGATGTCCTGGTAGTCGGCGATCTCACGCTCGAGCTTGTCGGCGTCGTCCTGGATCTTCTGACGCTCGAGGGCGGCCAGGCGACGCAGCTGCAGGTTGAGGATGGCCGAGGCCTGGACCTCGTCGACGTCGAGGAGGTCCATGAGACCCGCGCGCGCCTCCTCGACGGTCGGCGACCGGCGGATGAGCGCGATGACCTCGTCGAGGGCGTCGAGCGCCTTGAGGTAGCCGCGCAGGATGTGCGCGTCGGCTTCGGCCTTCTTCAGGCGGAAACGCGTGCGGCGCTGGATGACGTCGATCTGGTGGTCGACCCACGCCGAGATGAAGCCGTCGAGCGCGAGCGTGCGGGGAACGCCGTCGACGATCGCGAGCATGTTCGCGCCGAAGTTCTCTTGCAGGCTCGTGTGCTTGTAGAGGTTGTTCAGCACGACCTTGGCGACGGCGTCGCGCTTCAGCACGATGACCAGGCGCTGACCCGTGCGACCGGAGGTCTCGTCGCGGATGTCGGCGATGCCGCCGATGCGGCCGTCCTTGACCAGCTCGGCGATCTTGATCGCGAGGTTGTCGGGGTTGACCTGGTAGGGCAGCTCGGTGACGACGAGGCAGGTACGACCCTGGATCTCCTCGACGTTGACGACGGCACGCATCGTGATCGAACCGCGGCCCGTGCGGTAGGCGTCCTGGATGCCCCGGACCCCGAGGATCTGTGCCCCCGTCGGGAAGTCGGGGCCCTTGACGCGCTGCATGAGCGCCTCGAGCAGCTCTTCACGCGTCGCGGTGGGGTTCTCGAGGTACCACTGTGCGCCCGAGGCGACCTCGCGGAGGTTGTGCGGCGGGATGTTGGTCGCCATGCCGACGGCGATGCCGACCGAGCCGTTGACCAGCAGGTTGGGGAACCTGCTGGGCAGGATGGCCGGCTCGCGGGTGCGACCGTCGTAGTTGTCCTGGAAGTCGACGGTGTCCTCGTCGATGTCGCGCACCATCTCGAGCGCGAGCGGGGCCATCTTGGTCTCGGTGTACCGCGGGGCGGCGGCGCCGTCGTTGCCGGGCGAGCCGAAGTTGCCCTGGCCGAGCGCCAGCGGGTAGCGCAGGCTCCACGGCTGGACGAGACGCACCAGCGCGTCGTAGATCGCCGTGTCACCGTGCGGGTGGAACTGACCCATGACGTCGCCGACCACGCGCGAGCACTTCGAGAACGCGCGATCGGGGCGGTAGCCACCGTCGTACATCGCGTAGATGACGCGGCGGTGCACGGGCTTGAGGCCGTCACGCACCTCGGGCAGGGCCCGGCCGACGATGACGCTCATCGCGTAGTCGAGGTACGAACGCTGCATCTCGAGCTGGAGGTCGACCTGCTCGATGCTGTCGCGCTTCGGTGCCTCGGCGAAGGTCTGGGCACCCTCGGCGTCGGTGCCCTCGGGGGTGTCTGTCGGCTCGTCGGCCATGATTCTCCGTTTGTCGTGGTCTGCCCCGTGGTGCTCGTCGGGGCGCGGGCGTGCTCCGGATCAGCCGGAGGCGCGCATCAGATGTCGAGGAAGCGGACGTCTTTCGCGTTCTGCTGGATGAAGTTGCGGCGCGACTCGACGTTCTCGCCCATCAGGGTGTCGAAGATGGTGTCCGCGGCCACGGCGTCCTCGAGCGTCACCTGCAGCAGCGTGCGGGTGTCGGGGTCCATCGTGGTCTCCCACAGCTCTTTGTAATCCATCTCGCCGAGGCCCTTGTAACGCTGGATCGCGTTCTCCTTCGGGATGCGCTTGCCGGCTGCGCGACCCGACACGAGCACCGCGTCGCGCTCGGCGTCGCTGTACACGTACTCGTGGCTGGCGTTGCTCCACTTGAGCTTGTAAAGCGGCGGCTGCGCCAGGTAGACGTAGCCGAGGTCGATCAGCGGCCGCATGTAGCGGAAGAGCAGGGTGAGCAACAGCGTCGTGATGTGCTGGCCGTCGACATCGGCGTCGGCCATCAGGACGATCTTGTGGTACCTCGCCTTGTCGGGATCGAAGTCTTCTCCGATGTCGGCGCCGAAGGCCTTGATCATGGCCTGCACCTCGTTGTTGCCGAGGGCACGGTCGAGACGGGCCTTCTCGACGTTGAGGATCTTGCCCCGCAGGGGGAGGATCGCCTGGGTCTCGGGGTTGCGCCCCTGGACGGCCGAGCCACCGGCCGAGTCGCCCTCGACGATGAAGATCTCGCTGCGCGAGGGGTCCTTGCTCTGGCAGTCCTTGAGCTTGCCGGGCATGCCGTTCGACTCGAGCACGCCCTTGCGGCGGGTCTGCTCACGGGCCTTGCGCGCTGCCAGACGGGCCTGCGACGCGAGGATGCCCTTGCGGACGATCTCGGCGGCCTGCTTGGGGTTGCGGTCGAACCAGTCGTTCAGCTGCGACCCGGCGACCTTCTGCACGAACGACTTGGCCTCGGTGTTGCCGAGCTTGGTCTTCGTCTGGCCCTCGAACTGCGGCTCGCCGAGCTTGATCGAGATGACGGCCGTCAGGCCCTCGCGGACGTCGTCGCCCGAGAGGTTGTCGTCCTTCTCCTTGAGGAAGTTCTTCTCGCGCGCGTAACGGTTGATCAGCGTGGTCAGCGCTGCACGGAAGCCCTCTTCGTGCGTGCCGCCCTCGTGGGTGTTGATCGTGTTCGCGTAGGTGTGGACGCTCTCTTGGTACGAGGTGTTCCACTGCATCGCGACCTCGAGCGAGATCTTCTTCTCGGTGTCTTCCTGCTCGAAGGCGATGATGTCGTCGTGGACGGTCTCGACCTTCTTGGTCGTGTTCAGGTACTCGACGTAGTCGACGAGGCCCTTCTCGTAGTGGAAGACGTCGTGGCGGGGCTCGGCGTCGTCCTCTTGCACGCGCTCGTCGCTGAGCTCGATGCGGAGGCCCTTGTTGAGGAACGCCATCTGCTGGAACCGGGTGCGCAGCGTCTCGTAGTCGAACTCGACGGTCTCGAAGATCTCGGAGTTGGGCCAGAACGTGATCGTCGTGCCGGTGGTGTCGTCCTCTTCGCCCTTGGCCAGCGGCGCGACGGGCACGCCGTCGGTGAAGCTCTGGCGGTAGACGTTGCCCTGTCGGCGGACCTCGACGTCGAGTTCGCTGGACAGGGCGTTGACGACCGAGCTGCCGACGCCGTGCAGGCCGCCCGACACGGCGTAACCGCCACCGCCGAACTTGCCGCCGGCGTGCAGCACGGTGAGGACGACCTCGACGGTCGACCGACCCTCGACGGGGTGGACGTCCACCGGGATGCCGCGACCGTTGTCGACGACGCGGACGCCGCCGTCCTCGCGCATGGTGATCTCGATGTGGTCGCAGTGGCCGGCGAGGGCCTCGTCGACGGAGTTGTCGACGATCTCGTAGACCAGGTGGTGCAGACCACGGGGCCCCGTCGAGCCGATGTACATGCCGGGACGCTTGCGCACGGCCTCGAGACCCTCGAGGACCTGGATCGCACTGGCGCCGTAGGTGTCGTCGGGCTGGGCGTCGGTGGGATCAGCTGACATGTGCGTGGGGGCTCCTGCCGGACGGGACGAAGATGTGCCGACCGGTCGCGACCGCTGTCTGGGCGGCCCTCGGACGACCTTCCGAGTCTACCGCAGGCCTGTCCGCCGCGGGGCGAAATCCGCCCTCAGACGGATTTTCCCACCGCACTTGGACGATTCACCCTCGTCAACCATAAGTATCGCGAGGGCCCCGCCCTGGAACCGATCTGGGGCCGCGTTTCCAGGTCGGGGCGTTGGGTGCCAGGAAACGCACCGACTGGATGCCCGCGTCCGGGTACCTCTTCACGATGGTCGTCGTGACCTGCGTGCGCATCAGCCGCAGTTGCGTCGCCCACGCCGTCGAGTCGCACTGGACGGTCAACGTGCCGTCGTCGATCGAGACCGGATCCGAGTGCGCGGCCAGCTCCGCCCCCACCATGTCGGGCCAGGCGGTCATCAGCTCGGACTGGGCCAACGGGCTGTTCCAGCCGAGTTCGTTGGTGACGGCCGAGAGGACGTCGGCGATGCCCCGGGGCTCGCGTCCCGTGCCGAACGGCTGGCTCGGGGAGCCCAACTTGATCGACTTGCGCTTCCGGGCGTCGCGCGACCGCGAGTTGGGGTCGCCGAACACCCGGCGGAACCGCAGATAGACCCGTTGGGCCTCGCTGTCGGGCTGCGCCTCGGGCTCAGGAGGCGCGGGTGGCGTGGACGCCGGAGGCTGCGGTGCGTCGTCGACGCTCACCGCGCCTCCTCGGCGACGGCGTCGCCGGGCCCCTCGTCGCCGGCCCCCTGGTCACCGGGCTCCTGGTCACCGGCCGCCGCGGTGACCACAGCGTCGTCACCCGGACCGTCGACGACGGGGGCGTCGTCGAGGATCGTCCCCTTGGCGATCCGGACCGTGTGGGCCTTGAGTCGTGAGGGGACGTCGCCCTCGACCGCTGCCGTGATGAGCACCTGCTCGTAGTCGGCGACGGCGTCGGCCAGACGTTCGCGACGGGATCCGTCGAGTTCGGCGAAGACGTCGTCGAGCACGATCACCGGGTCGCCCGTCGGCGAGTCGACCCGCACCACGGCGGCCGAGGCCAGCTTCAGCGCGAGGGCGAACGACCAGGACTCGCCGTGGCTGGCGTAACCGCGCGCGGGGAGCCCGTTGAGCGAGAGGAAGAGGTCGTCGCGGTGCGGCCCGACGAGCGTCAGTCCCCGCTCGAGCTCGGTCGGTCGGACACGGGCCAGTGCCTGACGGAAGACGTCGGGCACCTGGTCGGCGGGGATGGACTCGGTCGGCCCCTCGGCCGCGGTCGTCTCGTCGTCGGGTGTCGCGCCCCGGATGCTCAGCACCGTCGAGAGGTGTGCGGCGTGGTCCGCTCCCGCCACCGCGGCGTAGGCACGGGCCACCTCGGGGGCCAGGTCGGCCGCGAGCCGGTCACGCGCGACGACGAGTTCGCTGCCGAGGGCCACGAGACGTTCGTCCCAGATGTCGAGCGTGCCGAGCTGGCCGGCCTTCACCCCGGAGGCGCGGGCCGACTTCAGGAGCGTGTTGCGTTGTCTGAGCACCCGGTCGTAGTCGGTCTGCACGCCGGCGAACCGGGGCGACCGGGCCACCAGGAGTTCGTCGAGGAAGCGTCGACGACCGGACGGCTCGCCCCGGACGAGCGCGAGGTCCTCGGGAGCGAAGAGGACGCTCGTGAAGTACCGCGGCAACTCGCGAGGCTTGATGGCCCCACGGTTGACCTGCGCCCGGTTCGGCGACGACCGGTTGATCTGCACCTCGGCCAGCAGTTCGCGCTCGTCGGCGAGTAGTCGCGCCCGGACGACGGCCGAGTCGCGTCCCTGGCGGATGAGAGCCGAATCCGACGACACCCGGTGGGATCCGAGACTCGACAGGTAGCCGAGGGACTCGACCAGGTTGGTCTTCCCCTGGCCGTTGCTGCCGACGAAGAGGTTCGGCCCGCGCGCGAGGCTGACTTCGGCAGACGTGTAGTTGCGGAAGTCCGTCAGGCTGAGATGCAGTACTCGCACGCGGGCCGGTGGAGGCGCTAGGCCTTCTTGACGGCGTGGCCGCCGAACTGGTTGCGGAGAGCGGCGACGGCCTTCATCGTCGGCGAACCCTCGCCCTGACGCGAGACGAAGCGCGCGAAGATCGACGCGCTGATCGTCGGCATCGGCACGGCGTGGTTGATGGCTTCTTCGAGGGTCCAGCGACCCTCGCCGCTGTCCTCGACGTAACCCGAGATCTCGGCGAGCTTGGGGTCGGCCTCGAGGGCGAGGACCATGAGCTCGAGCAGCCAGGAACGCACGACGGTGCCGCGCTGCCAGGCCTTGAAGGTGCCGGTGACGTCCTTGATGAGGTCGCTTCGGGCCTCGAGCAGCTCGTAGCCTTCGCCGTAGGCCTGCATGATCGCGTACTCGATGCCGTTGTGGACCATCTTCGCGTAGTGACCTGCGCCGGTGTCGCCCGCGTGGACGAAGCCCTCTTCACGAGGACCCTCGGGACGCAGGGCGTCGAAGATCGGCTGCGCCAGGGCGACGTTCTCGGCGGAACCGCCGACCATGAGGCCGTAGCCGTTGTCCTTGCCCCAGACGCCGCCCGAGACACCGGCGTCGACGTACTTGATGCCCTTGCCGCCGAGGAGCTTCTCGTTGGCGAAGTCGCTGGTGAACTTCGAGTTGCCGCCGTCGATGACCAGGTCGCCTTCGGAGAGTTCGTTCGAGAGCTCTTCGATGACGCCGGCGGTGATGTCGCCCGCGGGAACCATGACCCAGACGATGCGGGGGGCGGGGAGCGTGGTGGCGAGCTCGGCGAGGCTGGCGACGTCGGAGACGGCGGGGTTCGCGTCGTAACCGGTCACCTCGATGCCGCTGTCGCGCAGGCGGGCGCGCATGTTGTTGCCCATTTTGCCGAGACCGACGAGGCCGATGTGCATGAGGTTCCTTTGTTCGTGGCGGTGGGGCCCGGAGGCGGCACCGTTGCTGGCAGAGCGCTCTTAGCGCAGGAGGAGGTTGGGCTGCAGCAGGTACTTGTAGCTGTCAGCACCGGCCTGGTCTTTCGAGGACTGACTGGTGATCAGCACGGGACCGGGCTTGTTCGGGTTCTCCGTCTTGGTGAAGGAGATGCGGACGAACTCGGAATGAACCGCTCCGAGACCGTCGAGGAGGAACTGCGGTTTCAACGAGACCACCGTGTCCTCTCCCGTCAACAACGCATCGATCGACTCTGACGCCTGCGCTTGTTCGCTTCCGATGGCCTCGAGGGTGAGGCCGTCGATCGTGAACGTGAACCTGAGGGCCGCCTCGCGCTCGAGGACGAGCGAGACGCGGCGGACCGACTCGACGAGCTCGGCCGTGTTGATCACGGCGTAGTTCTCGACGGTGTCGGGGAAGAGACGCTTCACCGGAGGGAAGTTCCCCTTGATGAGCAACGAGGTGACGGTCTTGTTGTCCGCCTGGAACGCGATGAGCTCGCGCTCGTCGGATCCGGTGATCGAGACCGAGACGGTGCCGGCGTTGCCGAAGGTCTTGCCGACCTCTTGCAGCGTGCGTGCCGGGACGAGTGCCGTCGTCGTGGTCGTGCTCGCCACGGTGCCGGGATCGAATTCGATGCCTCGGACGGCAACGCGGTAACGATCGGTGGCGACGAGCGAGAGGGCGTTCTCGGTGACCTCGAGCTGGACGCCGGTGATGACCGGGGTGACGTCGTCGCGGGATGCCGCCACCGCGACCTGGGAGACGGCGAGGGCGAAGGAATCGCCGGGCACGACGCCCGAACGGTCGCCGACTGTCGGCAGGGTCGGGTACTCCTCGACCGGCATGCTCAGCAGGGAGAAGTTCGCGGATCCGCAGCTGACCGAGATGCGGTTCTCCTCGGTGGAGAAGGTGACCGGCGCGTTCGGCAGACGGCTGGCGATGTCGGCGAGCAGTCGGCCGGAGACCAGGATCGTGCCCGGTTCGTCGATCTCGGCGGGGATGCTCGTCTGGGCCGAGACCTCGTAGTCGAAGGACGACAGGGTGAGCCCGTCGGCGTCGGCCTCGATCAGGACACCGCTGAGGATCGGCAAGGTGGTGCGCTGGGGCAGCAGCTTGACGGCGAAGGAGACCGCATCGCTGAAGACGTCACGGTTGACCTGGAACTTCACGCGGGGACCCCTATCGACTTCGCTCTCGTGGATGGCCGGTTAATAGTGGCACAGCATCGGGGTCCGCCCTTCCGGGAGGCGAAAGCCGAAGCTCCGGGCCCGGATCGATCCACAAGGTTGTCTCTCCATCAATTTCTTGTAACCAGGATTAACAGTCTTAACCGTTGTGCACAGTGTGGATAACCTGTTTAAAACCCCGGGGCTCGGCGGAACTACACGCGTGTGACTTGTGGACGGCGTGTGGAACCGAATGACAAGAATGCTCGGGGTCTGGCGGTCGCTCCGAGTGGGATCCCACAGGTCCCTCGGATCCGTGAACAAGGTCGACACGGTTATCCACGAGTTTCCACAAGTTATCCACACTGTGTGGAACGTGACTCCCCAGGGCCCCCTCAGACCCGTCGAGCGCCCCCTGGGACGACGAACGGGCGCCGACACGTGGTCGGCGCCCGGACGGGACGGTCGTGGAGGACGGGCCGGCCTGGCCCGCCGTCCCGTCACTTGTAGCGGGTGTCCTGTTTGATGCGGCTGGTGAGTTCGGTCACCTGGTTGTAGATCGACCGGCGTTCCTTCATCAGTTCGCTGATCTTCTTGTTGGCGTACATGACCGTCGTGTGGTCGCGGTTGCCGAACAGCTGTCCGATCTTCGGCAGTGACAGGCTCGTGAGTTCGCGGCACAGGTACATGGCGATCTGGCGGGCCGTGGCGATGGCCTGTGAGCGCGACGATCCGTAGAGGTCGTCGACCGTCAGCTTGAAGTAGTCCGCGGTGTGGTTGATGATGTCGACCGGCGCGATGATGTTGTCCTCGTCGAGCGTGATCAGATCCTTGAGGACGGTCTGGACGAGGGCCAGGTCGACGGCGGTGCGGTTCAGGCTGGCGAATGCCGTGACCCTGATGAGGGTGCCCTCGAGCTCACGGATGTTGCTCGACACCTTGGTCGCGATGAACTCGAGGACCTCGTCGCGGATCTGCAGCTTCTCGCTCTGGGCCTTCTTGCGCAGGATGGCGATGCGGGTCTCGAGGTCGGGAGCCTGGACGTCGGTGATCAGGCCCCACTCGAAGCGCGAACGCATGCGGTCCTCGAAGCCGGTGAGGTGCTTCGGCGGCAGGTCGCTGGTGATCACCAGCTGCTTGTCGTGGTCGTGCAGGGTGTTGAAGGTGTGGAAGAACGCCTCTTGGGTGCTGTCCTTGCCCTGCAGGAACTGGATGTCGTCGATCAGCAGGATGTCGATCTCTCGGTACCTCTGC
This sequence comes from Frigoribacterium sp. Leaf8, assembly GCF_001421165.1. Classification (GTDB taxonomy): domain Bacteria; phylum Actinomycetota; class Actinomycetes; order Actinomycetales; family Microbacteriaceae; genus Frigoribacterium. Next base: position 675,364 of record NZ_LMKB01000001.1, read on the forward strand.
TGGAAGAGGCTCGACCGGTTGTTGGCGATCGAGTTGATGAAGTCGTTCGTGAACTCCTCGCTGCTGACGTACCTCACCCGGATCCCCGGGTACATGGTCTCGGCGTAGTGGCCGATGGCGTGCAGCAGGTGGGTCTTGCCCAGCCCCGACTCCCCGTAGACGAAGAGCGGGTTGTAGGCCTTGGCCGGAGCCTCGGCGACGGCGACGGCCGCGGCGTGGGCGAACCGGTTCGACGCACCGATGACGAAGTTGTCGAAGCTGTACTTCGGGTTCAGGCGGGAGTCGTTGCGTTTCCCGCTCGCGCTCGTCTCGACCGGCGCCGGAACGAAGGGTGCCTCGATGTAGTGGACCGGCTCCGACTGCTCGACCTGCTGCGTGAGGGTGTCGGGGGTGATGTCGGGGTTGACGGTGATGGCGAAGCTCGAGACCGAGGTGTCGCCCAATCCGGCGATGGACTCGAGGAGGGGCTCACGGATCCGTTGTTCGAGCATGCCGCGGGTCAGGTCGTTGGGCACCTCGAGGTAGAGGGTGCCGCCCAGCACGCCCTTGGGCTCCACGAGGCTGATGAAGCCGTGCAGCTGCGGCGTGATGCGGTCGTCGGTCGTCAGCGTCGCGAGGACGGAACGCCACAGGTCCTGGACCGGGTCGACGGTGTGCGCCACTGGAGTCTCTTTCTCGCGGTTCGGCAGCGGACGGATCCGGCCGCCTCCGCGTGCGGGTCGCGTTCACCCGACGGTGTTCGAAGGGTACGAGTGCGGGACGAGTTATGCACAGCTTTCTCCACCGATCGGTTGGCGCCGTTCGGGCCGGGATCGCTGCGTGTTCCCCGTCGTCACGCGGAAGTACCGCGAGAAGTACCCACCTTAGTTCGACGGGGTGTGGAGTCCGCAATCAGAGTTTTCAACACTGTGGACAAACCTCCTGGGAAGCGGCCGTTTGACCCGGGCTCCGATCACGCGTACTTTTAATCAGTTGATTTCAGCCGCGTTGGCTGTACAAGACTTCTCGGATCGTGGCAACAGGCCTGGTCCGCTTTCCTGGAGGACCACCATGAGCAAGAGAACGTTCCAGCCGAACAACCGTCGTCGGGCCAAGAAGCACGGTTTCCGTGCTCGCATGCGTACGCGTGCCGGCCGCGCTATCCTCGCCGCCCGTCGTGGCAAGGGCCGCACCGAGCTCTCGGCGTAGCCACTTCCGTGTTGGCCCGGGCCAACCGGATCGTCCGCGCAGACGACTACCGAACCACCGTGCGCCGTGGCCGCAAGTCGGGCACGGCGCATTCGGTCGTCTACGTGCGGCGTCGTGACGACGAGCTGGTCCGGTTCGGTTTCATCGTGGCGAAGACCGTGGGCAACGCGGTCGTCCGCAACACGGTCCGGCGCCGGCTCAAGGGGGTGTGCCACGAACTCCTGCCGACGATCCCCGGCGGGCTCGACGTCGTGATCAGAGCCTTGCCAGGCAGCCCCGACGTTGCGTGGTCTACCCTGCTGTCGGACATCTCCGAGGTGGTCGACAGGGGCGTGAGAGCGTGACAAGAGCGGTGCAGTTCGTCGCGTTGCTTCCCCGCAACGCGTGCGTCCTCATCCTCCGCGTCTACCGCGCCGTCGTCTCCCCGCTCTACGGCGACGTCTGTCGCTACTACCCGTCGTGTTCCCGGTACGCCCTCGAGGCCATCCAGCTGCACGGCGTCGTGCGGGGCGTGGCCATGGGCAGCTGGCGCATCGCCCGGTGTCACCCCTGGGCAGCCGGAGGCGTCGACGACGTCCCCGAGCCCCGTACACAGAAGTACCGCGTCACGAAGTCCGGCTTCGTGACACCGCGATCCGGCACCACCGCCCCCGACCTCCTCGGGACGGGCCGCATCGCCGCACAGAGCCACGGAAAGGGCTGACCCGAACACCATGGACTTCATCGGCACCATCCTCTGGCCCCTGAGATGGGTCGTCGAGGCGATCCTCGTCGGCTTCCACAACGTCCTCACGGCGTTCGGCATGGACACCGCGGCCGGCAGCACGTGGGTGCTCTCGATCGTCGGCCTGGTCCTCGTCGTCCGGGCGTGCCTCATCCCGATCTTCGTCCGCCAGATCAAGAGCCAGCGACGCATGATGGAGATCGCGCCCCGGCTCAAGAAGATCCAGGACAAGTACAAGGGCAAGCGCGACCAGTTCAGCCGCGAGGCCATGTCGCGCGAGACCATGGCGCTCTACAAGGACACGGGGACGAACCCGCTCAGCTCGTGCCTGCCCCTGCTGATCCAGATGCCGATCTTCTTCAGCCTCTACACCGTGCTGCACAACGCGCAGCAAGAGAAGGTGGGCATCGGCCTGCTGAACGCGGCGCTCTCGAACTCGTTCGGTGAGTCGGCTCTCTTCGGCGCCCCCCTGAAAGAGACCTTCCTGGGTGCCACCACATGGGAGGTCCGCCTGATGGCCGGAGCGATGGTGGTCATCATGACCGCCTCGCAGTTCATCACGCAGCTGCAGATCGTCTCGAAGAACATGTCGCCCGAGACCAAGGCGAGCCCCATGTTCAAGCAGCAGCGCATGCTCTTGTACTTCCTCCCCCTCGTGTTCGTCTTCTCGGGCCTGTCGTTCCCCCTCGGCGTCATGTTCTACTGGCTCACCTCGAACGTCTGGACCATGGCCCAGCAGTTCCTGGTCATCCGCAACATGCCCACCCCCGGCAGCGAGGCCGCCCTGGCGCGTGAAGAGCGCCTCGCGCGCAAGCAGCAGCGCAAGGGACTCCCGAGCATCACCGTGACCGAGATCGAGTCGGCGCCTGCCGTGCCGAAGACGACCCAGCGGACCCAACCCGTCGGCAAGAACCGCTCCAAGAAGCAGAACGGCCCCAAGAAATGACCTCTGACGATTCCACGACCGACATCGTCGAGCCCGACGCCGAGAACGACGACGCCGTCGTCTCGAACGACACCGAGGAGGCGCAGGTCGCCTCGGACGACGCCGCCGACGTCCTCGACGAGGGCGACATCGCAGCCGACTACATCGAAGAGCTGCTCGACATCTGCGACTTCGACGGCGACATCGACATCGAGGTCCGCGGTGGTCGTTCGTACATCTCGGTCGACTCGAGTGGTGAGCAGAAGCTGCGCGTCCTGTCGAAGCCCGACACCGTCAACGCCCTCCAAGAGCTGACCCGCATCGCGGTGCAGACCAAGACGGGTGAGTTCTCCCGCCTCATCCTCGACATCGGGGGATCCCGCGCCACTCGCGAGACGGAACTCGGCCGCCTGGTCGACCACGCGGTCTCGAAGCTCGAGGACGGTGCCACCTCGGCGGCCCTGCCCCCCATGTCCTCCTACGAGCGCAAACTCGTGCACGACATCGTCGCGGCGCGGGGATTCACCTCGGAGTCCGAGGGCGAAGGCCGCGACCGTCACACCGTCATCACGCGTCCCTGAGCCGGGCGACATGACCGACACGTCGACCCTCGAGGTCGAGCCCGCCGTCGCGGCGACGATCTTCGGCGACCGGCTCGACGTCGTTCGCCGCTATGTGGCCGACCTAGCCCAGCACGGCGAAGAACTCGGCCTGATCGGACCGCTCGAGCTGCCGCGTCTCTGGACCCGCCACGTCGTCAACTGTGGCTTGCTGGCACCTCTGCTGGTCGCGGGTCGCGTCGGGGACATCGGGTCGGGTGCCGGCCTCCCGGGACTCGTGCTCGCTGCTGCTCGTCCGGACGCCACGCTCGTCCTGATCGAGCCGATGGAACGGCGCGTCGACTGGCTGACGGCTGAAGCCGATCGCATGGGGCTCGACAACGTCGAGGTCGTCCGTGCCCGTGCCGAGGACGTGCAGCTGGACGGGTGGCTCGACCAGGCGACCGCTCGGGCCGTGTCGGCCCTCTCCAAGTTGATCCCGCTGACGGCGCCGCTGGTGAAGACCGGGGGGCAGCTGCTGTTGATGAAGGGCGCTCGGGTCGACGACGAGATCGCCGCCGCACGCAAGGTGATCGCCCGCCATCACCTCATCGACGTCGAGGCTCGTGAACTGGGTGTGGGGCTCGTCGACGAGACGACCCGGGTGTTCATCGCCACCTTGGACTGACTGGTCCAAGTGAGTGACGGTAATGTGGCTTTGACCAGGCCATGTTCGACTACTCGGGGGTTTGCGCTCCGTGTCGACCGAAGTGGTTAGGCAGGCACGCGGACCTCGGGTCCCCGTCTTTGTCGGGGCCTGCCGATAGACTCGGTCTCCGATCCCCGATGATCACCGTGCCGCCTCGCAGCGGCGTGATCACACCTCCGGGTAGGTCGTTTCACGTGAAACATGGCGATACGGAGACCCTCAGTGAGTTCCTCGGCTGACGACGACAGAAGCACTCCCCTGGCTCGAGAGCTTGCCGACCTGAACCGTCGTAAGAAGGCCCTGTCTCGCGAACCGCTCCCGTCGCCCGCCTCGACCCGAGTGATCACCGTCTCGAACCAGAAAGGCGGTGTCGGCAAGACCACGACCACCGTCAATCTCTCCGCCGCCCTTGCGCGGAGTGGGGCCAAGGTTCTGGTCATCGATCTCGATCCCCAGGGCAACGCCTCCACGGCCCTCGGTGTGGAACACCGGGCAGAGACCCCGAGTGTCTACGACGTCGTGGTGAACGACGGCGAGGTAGCGGACGTCGTCCAGAAGAGCCCGGAGTTCGACACGCTTTTCTGCATCCCCGCGACCATCCATCTCGCCGGCGCCGAGATCGAACTCGTCTCACTCGTCGCTCGAGAGCAACGACTGAGCAGGGCGTTGTCCGAGTACCTCAGCAAGACCGAGAACGCCGGCGATCGTTACGACTACGTCTTCATCGATTGCCCTCCGTCGCTCGGGTTGCTCACGATCAACGCGTTCGTCGCAGCCAGTGAAGTACTCATCCCCATCCAGTGCGAGTACTACGCACTAGAGGGGTTGAGCCAGCTGCTGCGCAACATCCAGTTGATCGAGAAGCACCTGAACCCCAAGCTCAAGGTGTCGAGCATCCTGCTGACGATGTACGACGGCCGGACGAACCTCGCTCAGCAGGTCGTCGCCGACGTTCGCGAGCATTTTCCTGATGAGGCACTGAACACTCTCATACCCCGGTCCGTCAGGATCAGTGAGGCCCCCGGTTACGGGCAGACCGTCATCAGCTACGACACCAACTCCCCCGGGTCGATCTCGTACCTCGAGGCGGCCGCCGAACTAGCACGTCGAGGAGCACCCCAGTAATGGCAACCAAGCGAACCGGTCTCGGGCGCGGCATCGGCGCCCTCATCCCCGTCTCCGACGAGAGCCAGGACCGCCCGGTCGACGTCTTCTTCCCGACGGCACAGCAGACGGCCGACGAACTCATCGCCGTGCCGGGCGCTCGTCTCGCCAACCTGAATCCGCTGGACATCACTCCGAACGCGCAGCAGCCTCGGGCCGAGTTCCGCGCTGAAGAGCTCGCTGAGTTGGTGACCTCGATCCGAGAGGTGGGCGTACTGCAGCCCATCGTCGTCCGCCCGATCAAGAACGGCGGCAAGGGAGCAGCACAGTACGAGCTGGTCATGGGTGAGCGGCGCCTGCGAGCGACCAAAGAGCTGGGGCTCGCGACGATCCCCGCCATCGTCAAAGACACCGCCGACGACGCGATGCTGCGGGATGCCCTGCTGGAGAATCTGCATCGCGCTGAGCTCAACCCCCTAGAAGAAGCCTCTGCTTATCAGCAACTTCTTGCCGACTTCGGCATCACCCAGGATGAATTGGCGACCCGCATCGGTCGGAGCCGCCCCCAGATCACGAACACCCTGAGGCTGCTGAGGTTGCCGGCAGCCGTCCAACGGCGAGTCGCCTCCGGCGTCCTCACTGCAGGCCACGCTCGGGCGATCCTGAGCACGGGTGACCCGGTCCTCATGGCTCGTCTTGCGGATCGCATCGTCAACGAGGACCTCAGTGTGCGAGCTGCTGAGGCCATCGCTGCAGGTGGCAGCGCGAAGCCGAAGTCGACGCGCACGGCCACTCCCGGCAAGCATCAGGCTCATCTGGACGAGGTGGCAGAGACCCTCGGTGACCGGTTCGAGACGCGGGTCAAGGTGTCCTTGGGCGCTCGAAAGGGGTCGATCACCATCGATTTCGCGTCGATGCAGGACCTGAATCGCATCCTCGGCCGGTTGGGACACGACCAGGAGTCGTGATTGATTGCCCTCAGCGTTGACCGGCATCGGTTTCACGTGAAACATCGACCGCCCCTGCCTTTGCCGGTAGGGGCGGTTCGTGTTTGTTGGACGGGAACGTCACGTGAGGGCGTTGAGGTGAGGTGTTTCACGTGAAACAGTGCTGCCAATCTTGTCGCAATCGGCCTCTCCGGCGCGAGGATCTGGCAGGGGTTCTCTCCAGAGGGTGTTGGTGAGCGGCTTTTTTGGCGGTAACGGCAGGCAGGGTTCCTGCTGGAGTGGACCGGTGCTGTTTTTGGCCGTGAACCGGTGTCTTCGAAGCAGCACCAGAGGCTTGCGGTATAAGTGCAGGTGCAGATACGTGGCGGTTGCCTATGGCCGAGGGCGGAGGCCGCAGGCACAGGGCCAGGCGGACGGCGCAGGCGCAGGTACAGGTGCAGGTGCAGGTGCAGGCGTTCGACGCGCGCAGGTGCAGGGCGGAGGGTGCGGTCGTCGGCGCAAACTACACGCGCACGCGCACGGCAGGTGAAGTGCTGAGGGCGTAGCAGGCGCGAACTGCACGCGCACGCGCACGCGCAGGTGCAGTGCGATGGCAGGGGTACGCCGAGGTGCGGGCGCAGGTGGTTGCATGACTGCCAGTAGGGGCGAATGGACTGCCGCGGGGGCGAACGGAGGTTCTCATGCACGGACAGATGCAGGTTCAGGCCCTGTGGAGATAGAGACACCGTGTCGACGCGGGTCCAGACCCACCTCCAGGGCAGTGCAGGCATAGGATGCGCGCGCCGTCAGCTGCACTTCCTGGGCATATGGTGACGCAAAGTGGACTCTGGAACCTGGGCCAGAGTGGTCGACGATGCTACATCTTCCTCGAGCGGTTCGACATGGAGGCCCGGATGCATGGCTCTGTGCCTGTATGACGGCGCTCTTGGCGGCGGTCGCACTTCGTCTGCGGCAACGTTCCAACTCGGGCCTGATGACCACCGACGGGTTCGTCAGACTCGACGTTTGATGGTTCGTCGTGGCTTCTAGGGAGCCGTCGAGGTCCAATAAAACATAGAGTTCACGGGCTACTTCTGTGTCCAGACCACGGGCAGACGACAACCAAGGTGCAGGGATCGTCGATGATCCTGGATGCGTCCAATCAGTGCATTTGTGGGCCCAGAAGGCCGATCATGAGCTCGCACTAGCCCCGCCGACCGCCCGACGTTTCACGTGAAACGTCGACCACGTGTCGTCAGCGGAGATGGTCGGTGACGGCCTTTTCAGCCAGAGCGGCGTAGAACATGCCCAGTTCGTAGCCGGCGGACTCCAGGGCCATCGGGACGAGCGACGTCTCGGTCAGTCCGGGCAGGACGTTGACCTCCAGGAACCACGGGGTCCCTGCGGCATCCACGATCAGGTCCACCCTCGACAAGTGGCGCAGCCCGAGGGCCTCGTGGACGGCCACGGCAGCCCGCGCCGCCGACTCCGACGCGACGGCGTCGATCCGTGCGGGCGTGAAGAACGTCGTCTCCCCCGCGTTGTAGCGCGCCTCGAAGCCGTAGAACCCCTGGCGAGGAACGATCTCCACGGCAGGCAGGGCGAGGGGTCCGTCACCGGTGTCGATGACCCCGACGGCGATCTCGGTGCCCGTGATTTTCTGTTCGACGATGACGTCGTCGCAGTACGTGTACGCGTCGACCATGGCCCTGGGCAACGCCCCGATGTCGTCGACGACCGTGACGCCCTGGGCCGAGCCACCCCGTGCGGGCTTCACGACGACGGGCACCGGGTGTTCGTCGGCGATCGCCTCCAACACACCGACGGCGCCGAGCTCGCGGAAGGCGTCGTGGGACAGCGTGATGCCGCGCGGTGTGGACACACCGGCGCGACGTGCGAGCTCCTTCGCGGTCGGCTTGTCCCAGGCCAGTCGCGCGGCCGCCGCCGTGCTGCCGACGAACGGCACGTCGAGCGCCTCGAGCAGTCCCCGGAGGGCGCCGTCCTCACCACTCGCTCCGTGCAGGGCCGGCCACACGACGTCGGGACGTGACGCGGTGAGGTGTCCGAGCAACGAGGCGTCCGGGTCGCGGAGTTCGACCTCGATGCCGTGGGTGACGAGGCTGTCGACCACGCGCCTCCCCGATCGGAGGGAGACGTCACGTTCGTGCGAGATGCCGCCGGCGAGGACGGTGACGGTACGCAGTTCGCTCGATGCCATGGTGGAACCTCTTCTTCGTGTCACGACGCAGGACCGTCTCGTGGTCCGGACGGCTACGAGACGATGAAAATGCTGGTCAAATGGTGTTCGGCGGCGGCACCACGACGCTCTGCGGGCGCGCGGCCCGGTTCGACAGGCTGGCTGTCGAGAACGTGCGCAGCAGGTCGAGTTCTCCGTTGACGACGTTCGCCAGGCGCGCGACACCGGTGCGGATGGACGCGGGCGTCGGGTAGCAGAACGACAGGCGGATGTTCTGACGCCCGTCGCCGTCGGCGAAGAACGCCGTACCGGGGGTGTAGGCCACGAGTTCCTTCACCGCGCGGGGCAGCATGGCCTTCGAGTCGAGTTCGTCCGGGAGTCCGACCCAGACGAAGAAGCCGCCGTCGGGGACGTTCCACGTGAGCGACGGCAGGTACTCGCCCAGCGCGGAGATCATCGCGTCACGCCGTTCGCGGTACAGGCCACGGAAGGTCTCGATCTGCCCACGCCAGTCGGCCTGGTCGAGGTACTCGGTGATGACGAACTGCCCGAAGGAGTTCGGCGAGAGCGTGGCGGACTCGTTGGCGAGGATGAGCTTCTCGCGGATGGCGTGCGGGGCGAGTGCCCAACCCACCCGGAAGCCGGGTGCCAGCGTCTTCGAGAACGACCCGAGGTAGATGACGCCTTCGTCGTCGATCGAGCGCATCGCCTGCGGGGCCGGCTGGTCGAAGTAGAGCAGCCCGTAGGGGTTGTCCTCGAGGACGAGGATGCCGGCCGAGCGGCAGATCTCGAGGATCTCGACGCGTCGGGCCCACGTGAGGGTGACACCGGCCGGGTTGTGGAAGTTCGGGATCGTGTAGAGGAACTTGATGCGACCCCCACGAGCGGTGACGGCCGCGATGGCCTCTCGCAGGGCCTCGGGCACGAGCCCGTGCTCGTCCATCGGGACGTGCACGACGTCGGCCTGGTACGCCTTGAAGACCCCCAGGGCACCCACGTAGCTCGGCGACTCGGCGAGCACGACGTCGCCCGGGTTCACGAAGAGGCGGGTGACGAGGTCGAGGGCCTGCTGCGAGCCCGTGGTGACGACGACGTCGTCGGCGCTGCCGCGGATGCCCTCCATCGCCATGATCTGCATGATGTGCTCGCGGATGGCCGGGGTGCCCTGGCCGCTGCCGTACTGCATCGCCATCGCTCCCCCGTCGGCCATGACGCGGTCGATGGCCCCCGTGACGAGCTCTCGGGGCAGGGCGGAGACGTACGGCATGCCGCCGGCCAGCGAGACGACCTCGGGGCGCGAGGCGACGGCGAACAGGGCTCGGACCTCGGAGGCGCTGAGGCCGGCCGTACGGTCGGCGTACGAGTCGTACCACGGGTCGAGGTTGGTGCCCTTGTCGCTCATCGGTGTCCCTGTTCTGTCAGAGGGTGAATCGGTCAAGACTATGCCCGTCCCGACCGGGGACGACGAGAGCCCGCCCAGCGTGTGCTGGGCGGGCTCTCGTCGTGGTGTCGGTGTCGACTACGCGATGAACTCCGCCAGGTCGGCCTCGAGGGCCGGCTTGGGCTTGGCGCCGATGACGGTCTTGACGACCTCGCCACCGCGGTAGACCTTCATGGCCGGGATCGAGGTGATCTGGTACTTCATGGCGGTCTGGGGGTTGTCGTCGACGTTGAGCTTGACGATCTCGATCTTGTCGCCGTGCTCGGCGGCGATCTGGTCGAGGATCGGCGAGACGGCGCGGCACGGGCCGCACCACTCGGCCCAGAAGTCGACGAGGATCGTCTTGTCGGAATTGAGGACGTCGGCCTCGAAGGACGCGTCGGTCACTGCTTTGGCGCTGCTCATGGTGTTCCTTTCGTCAGGGTGATCTGGGTTGGCTTCAGGAGGCGCGGGTCAGGCGACCACGGACTCGGACGTCTCGACGCCCTCGGCCGACCCGACGGTCTGCTCGGCCAGGAAGGTCTGGTCGAGCGAGGCCAGGTAGTGCTCGACGTCGAGCGCGGCGACGGTGCCCGAGGCCGCGGCGGTGGCCGCCTGCCGGTAGGTGGCGTCGATGACGTCGCCCGCGGCGAAGACGCCGGTCAGGTTGGTCTTCGAGCTGCGCCCCTGGACGGCGATCGTGCCGTCCGAGGTCAGGTCGACCTGGCCGTGGACGAGGTGCACGCGCGGGTCGTTGCCGATGGCGATGAAGAGGCCGTCGAGGTCGAGGTCGGTCGTGCTGCCGTCGACCGTGTCGGTCAGGGTGACGCCGGTGGCCTTCTCGCCACCGAGGATGGCCGTGACCTGCTTGTCGAAGAGGAACTCGATCTTGTCGTTGGCGTGAGCCCGGTCTTGCATGATCTTCGACGCGCGCAGGCTGCTCGAGCGGTGGATGACGTAGACCTTCGAGGCGAAGCGGGTCAGGAACGTCGCTTCCTCCATCGCGGAGTCGCCGCCGCCGACGACGGCGATCGCCTTCTCCTTGAAGAAGAAGCCGTCGCAGGTGGCGCACCAGCTGACGCCGCGTCCGCTCAGGCGCTCTTCGTCGGCGAGGCCGAGCTTCCGGTACGCGCTGCCCGTGGCGAAGATCACCGTGAGGCTCTCCTCGACGGTGCCGTTGCCGAGCGTGACCTTCTTGACGTCACCGGTCAGGTCGACGGCGGTCACGTCGTCGAGCAGCACTTCGGCGCCGAACTTCTCGGCCTGCTCCTGCATCTTGAACATGAGCTCGGGGCCCTGGATGCCGCCGGGGAAGCCGGGGAAGTTCTCGACCTCGGTGGTCTTCATGAGTTCGCCACCGGCCTCGACCGAGCTCGCGACGATGAGGGGGCGCAGACCGGCCCGGGCGGCGTAGATGCCGGCCGTGTAGCCGGCGGGGCCGGAACCGATGATGATGACCTGGCGCATGGGCACCTTCCTGGGGGGAGAACTTCACGAGCGGGAAGACGACCCGCGAGCGATGGCTCGTGCGGTCGGATCCCTCGATCGTCTGGTGGAACGCATCCTACCGACGGGGCATTCCCGCCGGCCTGGCAGCGGACGCGGGGCCGCGGGGCTGCGGCGGCCGCCGTGACGGGTCAGCGACGCAGGAGGCGCGAGACGGCGGGTGCGAGACGAGCGGTCACCGGCGTGGTCAGCACCCGCAACTCGGGGATGCGGGCGAACCAGAGCAGGGCGCCGTAGACCAGCCCCATGACGGCCCCGGCCACGACGACCGTCAGCACGCCCGGCACGCGACCGGACTGCGCGAACCCGTCGGCGGCGAAACCACCCAGGACGGTCACGACGACGAGGCCCACGGCACCGGCGACGAGCGAGAAGACGAAGAACTGGACGTAGCGGCGCAGCACCCAGCGGCCGTCGATGCCGCCCAGCCGCTTCTTGACGACGACGAGCGCGACCACGGCCTGGCTCGAGCCCGCGATCGAGGTGGTGATGGCGATCGCCATCGCGATGCGCTCGGGCGGCACCACGGCGGCCGAGATCGCGACGCCCGCGACGAAGATGCCCGACTGGACGAGCTGCAGGAAGAACGGCGTGCGCTGGTCGTGCATCGAGTAGAACACCCGCTGCACGATGAACAGGACGCTGAACAGGACGAGGCCGGGCATGTAGCCGAGGATGACCTCGGCGGTGCGGGTCGACCCGGCGAAGTCGACCTCGAAGAACCGCGCGAACGGGTAGGCCACGACGCACATGGCGACGGCGGCGAACACCATGAACATGCCGATGGCGCGGAGGGACTGCGACATGTCGGTGCGGACGGCCCGCAGGTCGCCACGCGAGGCGTGGCCGCTCATGCGCGTGAAGTAGGCGGTGCCGATCGACACGGCGATGATGCCGTGCGGCAGCATGAAGAGCAGCCAGGCGTTCGCGAGGACCGCGTTCGACGCCCCCACCTCGCTGCCCAGGGTGGCGACGCGGCTCTGCACCAGCCCGGCCAGCTGGGTGACGAGGACCATGCCGAACAGCCAGCCGGCGGCCTTGCCGGTGGCTCCGAGGCCGACGCCGCGCCAGCGGAAGTCGGGGCGGAAGGTCAGACCCGCGCGGCGCCAGAAGAGCAACAGGAACGCCGCCTGGGCCAGGACGCCGAGGGTGGCCGTGGCCGCGATGACGAAGATCCGGTCGCCGGTCCAGACGTCGACCGCGGAGTTCTCGACGGCGCCGCCGAACATCACGATGAAGACGACCAGGCCGGCGATGGCCACGACGTTGTTGAGCACGGGAGCCCAGGTGAAGGGCCCGAACACCTGCCGGGCGTTGAGCACCTCGCTCAGCAACGAGTACATGGCGTAGAAGAAGATCTGCGGCAGGCACCAGTACGCGAAGGCCGTCGCGAGGGCGAGTTGGTCCGAGGTGAACCCCGCCCCGCCGTCCGAGCTCTGCTGCGCGTACAGGCGGACGAGCACGGGGGCGAGCAGCGTGCCGGCCAGGCCGACGGCCGCGAAGACGATCGTGCCGAGCGTCACGATCTTGTTGATGAACCGCTGGCCCCCGTCGTCGGACGTCGCCGCCCGCACGATCTGGGGCACGAGGACGGCGCTGAGGAGGCCGCCCGCGATCAGCGCGTAGATGTTGTTCGGGAGCTGGTTCGCGAGGGCGAACGAGTCCGCCGCCCGGCTCGCCGACTGCCCGATCGCCGCGGCCAGCACGGCCGCCTTCACGAAGCCGAGGACGCGCGAGACCATCGTCCCGGACGCGAGGAGGATGCTGGCGCGACCGAGACCGCCCTGGTTGCTCACATGGACTCCTGGACGGGCGGCGAGACGGCCGCATCGGGTGACGGGCCGTCGCCGGAGGACCGGGCCTCGTCGCGCGCCCTGCGGCGCTTGCGGAAGGTGCGGTACAGGCCGCCGAGGAAGAGTGCGGCGAAGGCGACGCCGAAGATCCAGGTGATGGCGGTCTCCCACCCGGCCTGGACCGAGAGCGGGACGTCGACCGGGGTCGCGATCGCCACGCCCGAGAGGCTGACCAGCTGCAGCTGCACGGACACCGTGCCGTTGGCGACGGACTGCACGGGAACGCTGACCCGGGTCTGGGACTGCGGTTGGATCGTCACCTCGATGGGGCTGCGCTCGATCGAGAGGATGGAGTTCGACGGCGTCAGGTTCAGCATGACCGTCGCGACGGAGTCGGTCCGGTTCTCGAGGTAGAGGGGCAGGGCCGAGCGGTCCCCGAGGATGGCGATCGGCGAGCCCTGGACCACCGCCACGAGACCCGACGTCGCCGTCGCGTCGGCCACGGCCGAGGCGACCTCGGCGGGGAACCCGTCGACGTTGTCGCGCCAGGCGTGCGACGCCAGGGCCATCGTCCGCAGCCGGGCCGTCTCGGTGACGAACTGCGGTTCGGCGAGGGCCGTCGAGAAGTCGACGACCTTCTGGTCGGCGGAGACGAGTTCGCTCAACTGGTCCAGTCGGGCGTCGCTCTCGGGGCTGTCGACGACGGTCGCCGTCGAGGGGGTGCTCGCCAACGCGTCGGTCAGGGTCGCGCCGCTGACCCAGGGCAGGCCGTCGACGGCCTGGAGGGTGCGGGTGAGGAACTGGCCGGTCGACGGCCACTCCCGCTCGAGCGTCGTCAGGAGGGTGCGGGCGTCGCTCGGTCGCTCGTAGGCGACGGTGGCGACGGTGGCGGACAGCCGGGCCATCGTGGACTGCCACTCGGCGAGGGAGGTCGCCTCGGCCGCCTGGGTGACCAGCGTCGACAAGGGGTCGTCCGAGACGACGGCCGGGACGCCACCGACCGTGACCGCGGCGTTCTCGGTCGAGTCGCCGTCGACGTCCACGTTGCCGCTGGAGACGATGGTCGACGTGTACGGCCCGGCGGCGAACGTCGTGAGGTCGGCGGACACGACGGACGACTCCCGCGGCCAGACGACGTCGCGCTGGGTCCACGGGAAGTCGAGCAGTTGAGCGGTGGTCGGCAGCACCACGCCGTCGCCGGGCGTGGGCTCGGCGGTCGGCTCGGCGGTGGACCCGTCGCTCGGCAGGGCCGAGGGGTCGGACCCGGCGACGCCCGTGCCCGAGCCGTCGTCCGTGCCCTGGCTCGGGGCCTCGGTGGGCGTGTCGGTCGCTGCCGGCATGCCCTCGAAGCGGGCGGGGTCGACCAGGGTGTCGAGCGAGGTCACGGCCGGGACGGACGTGGCGCCGGCCTGACGCAGCCCCGCGACGTCGGCGTCGGCGTAGGCCAGGGGGAACATGTCGTTCGGCAGGGCCTGCAGTTCGGCGAGCCAGTCGACGGCGGACTGCGGGGCCTCGGTGCCGAGCAGGCGGATCGACGCGACGATCATCGGGTCGACGCCGAGGGTCGCACCCGTGCCCGACACGGCGTCGAGCTCGCGTCGCAGCACCCCGCCGTCGGAGGTGTAGGCGGCGAGGGCGGAGGCGTCGAGGACGCCGGTCTCGCTCTCGGGCGTCGTGATCGGCACGGCGACCGCGACGCGGGTCGGCTGGAAGCTGTCGGCGGGGTACCAGACCACGCTGCTGCGGGTCTGCGCCACCTGGCTGCCCGAGGCGTCGAGCACGCGGGCCCCGAGCGCGCGTGCCCCGAAGGCGCGGCCGGTCAGGGAGAGGCGGTCGGCGGGCACCACCACGGTGTCGAGCGCCACGGACGACCCGGCGGAGACCGCCGGCACGTCGACCTGGACGAGCTGACGCCCCAGGTAGTCGTCACCCGAGACGTCGTCGGGATCGAGCCACGAGGCGAGCTTGGACCGCGTGGTGAACGGTTCGCGGTCGAGGTAGATCCGGGCCTTCGTCGCCGCGAGGTCGCTGTCGCCGTCGTTCGTCACGGTGACCCCGAGGGTGAGGTCGTCGTCGGGTCGCAGCACGCCGTCGGAGGCCGGCTCGACGGTCATCGTGACGCCGTCGCCCGCAGGGGCGGACGCCGCTCGTGCCGCCGTCGACGGCAGTCCCGCCGACACGACGAACACCGCCAACAGGGCGGCGATCACGGCGAAGAAGAGTCTCATAGGCGTCAGGTGTCGACGGCGACAGGGGCCGTTCGAGCATGCCGAGTCTAGGCAACGCCGACCAAGAAGCAGCGGCGAAGCGCCTGCGAGGGGGACGACGGGGTCGCGAGGCGCCGTCGGGGACTCAGCCCGCGCCTCCTCGGCTGTGGCAAGCTCTTTCGTCATGGACAGCGTCGCACGGGCCCTGCAGCGACTGGACGATCTGGCCGCCACCCCCCGCATCGAGAAGCTCGCCTCCGCGTTCGCCGCGGCCGGTCACGAGCTCGCCCTCGTCGGCGGTCCGGTGCGCGACGCCTTCATCGGCCGCCTGGTCAACGACCTCGACTTCACGACCGACGCCGACCCCGACGAGATCCTGGCGATCGTCGTCCCCCTGGCCGAGGCGCACTGGGACGTCGGCCGCGCGTTCGGCACGATCGCCGCCCGCGTCGACGGCGAGACCGTCGAGATCACCACGTACCGCAGCGACGTCTACGACGGCGAGACCCGCAAGCCCGTCGTCGAGTTCGGCGACACCCTCGAGGGCGACCTGGTCCGTCGCGACTTCACGGTCAACTCGATGGCGTTGCGTCTGCCCCAGCGCGTGCTCGTCGACCCGTCCGGTGGTGTCGACGACCTGCTGGAGGCGCGGCTCGCCACCCCGGGCACCGCGGTCGACTCGTTCCGCGACGACCCCCTGCGCATGATGCGGGCCGCCCGGTTCACGGCGCAGCTCGGCTTCACGGTGTCCGCCGAGGTGCGCGAGGCGATGACCGCCCGGGCCGAGACCCTCTCGATCGTCTCGGTCGAGCGGGTCGCCGACGAGCTGTCGAAGCTGCTCAGGACCGAAACCCCCCGAGACGGTGTCCGACTCCTGGTCGACACCGGGCTCGCCGACCACGTCATGCCCGAGCTCGCGGCCATGCGCCTCGAGGTCGACGAGCACCACCACCACAAGGACGTCTACGAGCACAGCCTCACCGTGCTCGACCAGGCCATCGGCTACGAGCGCGAGCGGCACCCGGGCGAGGCACCCGACCTCACGCTGCGCCTGGCGGCCCTGCTGCACGACTGCGGCAAGCCCGCTACGCGGCGCCTCGAGCCGGGCGGCGTCGTCACCTTCCACCACCACGACGTCGTCGGCGCCAAGCTCGCCAAGAAGCGGTTGAAGGCGCTGCGCTTCGACAACGACACCATCGGTGCCGTGTCCCGGCTGATCGAGCTGCACCTCCGGTTCTTCGGTTACACGGAGGGAGGCTGGACCGACTCGGCCGTGCGCCGCTACGTCCGCGACGCCGGTGACCAGCTCGAGCGGTTGCACATGCTGACCCGGGCCGACGTGACCACGCGCAACCGCCGCAAGGCCGACCGGCTCGGCTTCGCCTACGACGACCTCGAGGCGCGGATCGCCGAGCTGCGAGAGCGTGAAGAGATCGACTCGCTGCGGCCCGACCTCGACGGCGACGAGATCCAGCGCGTCCTCGGCATCGGCCCGAGCCGCGAGGTCGGCGAGGCCTACCGCTTCCTCCTCGAGCTGCGGACCGAAGAGGGGCCGCTGGGGGCCGAGGTCGCCACCGAGCGCCTGCTGGCCTGGTGGAACGCACGCGAGAGCGCAGGGGCGTAACCAGCCCTACGGGTGTCGACCCGCGCCTCCTCGGCTCTCGGGGGCCGGCGACCGCTGCCCCGGCATTGATTCAGGAGGCGCGCTCGGCTACGCTGGGAAGGTTGCGTCTGCCTCACGGCGGCGCCACGTCATGAACACCCTCCTGTCACAGACCGTCTGTGACCGTTAAGTCCGAAGGAGGTGGGTTAGTCATGCACCAGTACGAACTGATGGTCATCCTGGACCCCGAGATCGATGAGCGCACCGTCGCCCCGAGCTTGGACAAGTTCCTCAACGTCATCCGCAACGATGGCGGAACGATCGACAACGTGGACATCTGGGGACGTCGTCGCCTGGCCTACGAGATCAACAAGAAGACCGAGGGCATCTACGCCGTCGTCAACCTGACCTCGAACTCGGCCGCCACGGTCGAGCTCGACCGCCAGCTGGGTCTCTCCGAGGCCGTGCTGCGCACCAAGGTCCTGCGTGCCGAAGAGGCGATCGCCATGGTCGCCGCCGCCAAGAAGGTCAGCGACGAGAAGGCCGCCCGCAAGGCCGCCAACGCCGCTGCCGCCCCGGCTGCTCCCGCCGCCGAGAAGGCTGCCGAGTAGTCCGATGGCTGGCGAGACCGTCATCACAGTGGTGGGAAACCTCACCAGTGACCCCGAGTTGCGGTACACGCAGAACGGGCTCGCGGTCGCGAACTTCACCATCGCGTCGACCCCCCGCACGTTCGACCGCGCGTCGAACGAGTGGAAGGACGGCGAGGCGCTCTTCCTTCGTGCCAGCGTGTGGCGCGAGTTCGGCGAGCACGTGGCCAGCAGCCTCACCAAGGGCAGCCGGGTCATCGCTCAGGGCCGACTCAAGCAGCGCTCGTACGAGACCAAAGAGGGCGAGAAGCGCACCAGCATGGAGCTCGAGATCGACGAGATCGGCCCCTCGCTGCGTTACGCGACCGCTCAGGTGACGCGCGCCGCGTCCTCCCGCGACGGCGCTGCCGGTGGCGGCTCCTTCGGGGGCGGCAACGGCGGTGGCAACCGTGGTGGCCAGCCGGCTCAGGTCGGCGGCGGTCAGGCGCAAGAGCCGTGGGGTCAGCCCGCCGGCGGCCAGCAGGGTGGCAACACCTCTGGCGGCGACGTGTGGAACACCCCCGGTGGCAACGGCACCTACAACGACGAGACGCCCTTCTAGGCCTCGCCGTTCCCCTTTTAGTACTTCTTCATTCATCGAAAGTAGAAACCAATGGCTGGAAAGAGCAGCGGCGACCGCCGCAAGCCCCTCCGCGGTAAGGGCGGCAAGAACGCCGCACCCGCGAAGTCGATCCGCGTCGGTGTCATCGACTACAAAGACGTCGCGACCCTGCGCAAGTTCATCTCGGAGCGTGGAAAGATCCGCGCCCGCCGCATCACCGGCGTCTCCGTCCAGGAGCAGCGCCTCATCGCCCGTGCCGTGAAGAACGCCCGTGAGATGGCGCTCCTCCCCTACGCCGGCTCCGGCCGCTGATCGGAAGGACCACCATGTCGAAGGTAATCCTGACCCACGAGGTCTCCGGCCTCGGTTCCGCCGGTGACGTCGTCGACGTCAAGAACGGCTACGCCCGCAACTACCTGGTGCCCCAGGGCTTCGCCGTGGCGTGGAGCCGCGGTGGCGAGAAGCAGGTCGCTCAGATCCGTACGGCCCGCGAGACCCGCGAGCTCAAGACGATCGAAGAGGCCCACGACCTCAAGCAGCGCCTCGAGGCCCAGAAGATCCGTCTCACGGTGAAGACCGGTGCCGACGGCCGTCTGTTCGGCTCGGTCCGCCCGGCCGACGTCGCCGACGCGGTCACCGCCCAGGGCGTCGCGACGATCGACAAGCGCAAGGTCGAGATCCCCACGACCATCAAGGTGACGGGTGAGCACGAAGCCACCCTCCGCCTGCGCGAGGACGTCATCGCGACGATCACGCTGACGGTCGTCTCGGCCAAGTAGCACCCCGGCGCTGCGGCGCCTGCTGTACGCGAGAGCGGCGGTCCCCCTCGGGGGCCGCCGCTCTTCTGCGTGCTCGGGGGTGCGGGCTTCGGCCGGGGGGCGCCATGAACCCCGTTTCCGACGATGAACCCCGGTGCACCGTGGTTCATCGTCGGAAACGGGGTTCATGGGCTCGCCGGGAGGGGGTGGGGAGAGCGGGGGGACGAGGAGGCGCGGGGCGGCTGGGTCGGGCACCGCGCCTCCTCGGGGGGCGCCCTGTGTTGTGATGCACCCGGTCCCGAACGATGCACCCGGTTGCAACCGGGTGTTCGGCTCGAAACCGGGTGCAGCGGCAGGCATCACAGGTCGGCGGGGGCTCGCGTTGACAGGAGGGGGCGGCTCGTCTACTGTCGTGGAATCGGTTCCATGGAATCGATTCCACGCCGGGCGAACACCCTGCGACACGCACCACTACGACGAGGTAGAGCCCGATGAACACCGTGACGATCAGGGACGTGGCGCAGCGCGCCGGCGTCTCGGCGGCGACGGCCTCGCGCGTGCTGTCGGGCAACCCGGCCACCTCCGCCGAGTCCCGGGCCCAGGTCGAACGGGCCGTGCGCGAGCTCGACTTCCGGCCGAACGCCCAGGCTCGTGCCCTGCGCTCGACCCGCTCCGACACGGTCGGCCTGCTCGTGTCCGACGTCCGCAACCCGTTCTTCGCCGACCTCGCCCACACCATCGAGCAGTCGCTGCTCGAGCTCGGCTACGTCACCCTCCTCGGCAACGCCAACGAGAACCGCGAACAGCAGGACCGCTACCTCGACACCCTCATCTCGCGACGCGTCGACGGCGTCATCGTCGCCCCGCAGGGCACCGACTCCGCCAGCATCGACTCGCTGCTCGCCCGTGAGGTGCCGACGGTGTTCGTCGACCGCACGATCCCCGGCGTCGACGTGCCGAGCGTGACGACCGACAGCGTCCCCGGCATCCGCGCCGCCGTGCAGCACCTGGTCGACCTCGGTCACGAGCGCGTCGGGTACGTCGCGGGCCCGCAGAGCGTCTCCACCGGGCGCGAGCGACTCGAGGCCTGGACCGCGGCCGCCGCCGAACTCGGCCTCAGCACCGACCCCGACCTGGTCTACGTCGGCGACTTCCAGTCCGCCAGTGGCTCGGCCGCCGTGCACGCCCTGTTCGAGCTCGACGAGCCGCCGACAGCCCTGCTCGCGGCCGACAGCCTCATGGCCGTCGGCGCCATCGCCATGCTGAACCGGCTCGGCATGCGCATGGGCACCGACGTCTCGGTCGTCGCGTTCGACGACATCGAGTGGTTCTCGCTGCTCGACCCGGCCCTCACCGTCATCGCGCACAGCGTCGAGGAGATGGGCCGCATCGCCGTCCAGCTGCTGCACGAGGTCATCGACGGGCGCACGCCCGACTCGGTCGTGCTGCCCAGCGAACTGATCGTCCGCGAGTCGACGACCCGCGCCTCCTCGTCCCCCACGGACCCGACCGACCCCACCCCACCCCGACCCCTCGGCAGGAACTGACCCATGCCCCATTCGATCGACGGCGATCGCCCCCTGCTCACGCTCGAGAACGTCAGCAAGTCGTTCGGCCCCGTGCGGGTCATCGACGACGTCACCGTGCACGTCCGGCCCGGCCGCGTGCAGGTGCTGCTGGGCGAGAACGGCGCCGGCAAGTCCACCCTGATCAAGATGATGTCGGGCGTGTACCAGCCCGACGCCGGCCGCGTGCTGGTCGACGGCGAGGCCGTCCACCTGCCGAACACGCACGCCGCCGAGAAGCTCGGCATCGCGACGATCCACCAAGAGCTCAACCTCGTCGCGTCGCTCAGCGTCGCCGAGAACGTGATGATGGGGCGGTTCCCGACGCGATTCGGCCTGGTCGACCGCAAGGAGCTCAAGAAGCGGGCCCGTGCGGCCCTCGACCTGATCGGGCTCGACGTCGACGTCGACCAGAAGGTCGGCGAGCTCGGCATCGCCCGTCAACAGCTGGTCGAGATCGCGAAGGCGCTGAGCATCGACGCGCGCATCCTGATCCTCGACGAGCCGACCGCGGCGCTGACCCGGCACGAGACCGAGATCCTCTTCCGCGTCGTCGAGCAGCTGCGCGCCCGCGGCGTCGGCATGCTGTTCATCAGCCACCACCTCGACGAGATCGCCGAGATCGGCGACACCGTGGCCGTGCTGCGTGACGGTGCGTTCGTCGCCGAGGTGCCCGCGTCGACCGGCGAGGACGAACTCGTCCGCCTGATGGTCGGCCGCGACATCGAGCACCAGTACCCGCGCACGCCGGGCAGCGAGGGCGACGCCCCCGTCGTGCTCGAGGTCCGCGGCCTGACCGGGTCGGTCTTCCGCGACGTCTCGTTCGACGTGCGGGCGGGCGAGGTGCTCGGCATCGCCGGGCTCGTCGGCGCCGGTCGCACCGAGGTCGTCCGCGCGATCGCCGGGGTCGACAAGTACGACTCGGGCAGCGTGACCGTGCGCGGCAAGCGCCTCAAGAAAGGCGACGTCGCCGGAGCCATCGCCGCGGGCGTCGGCCACGTTCCCGAGGACAGGAAGGCGCAGGGGCTCGTGCTGGGCGCCTCCGTCAACGACAACCTCGGCTACGCGACGCTCGCCAGCAGCGCGAAGGGCGGCCTGGTCGACTTCGCCGGCCAGCGTGCGAAGGCCGACGAGGTCGCCTCGACCCTGCGGATCCGCATGCGCGACATCGACCAGGAGATCGGCTCGCTGTCCGGCGGCAACCAGCAGAAGGCCGTGTTCGGCCGCTGGATCATCGCCGGCTCGACGGTGCTGCTGCTCGACGAGCCGACCCGCGGCGTCGACGTCGGCGCGAAGGTCGAGATCTACGAGCTGGTGAACCGCATCACCGACGCAGGAGGCGCGGTCGTGATGGTCAGCAGCGAACTGCCCGAGGTGATGGGCATGAGCGACCGCATCCTCGTGATGCGTGACGGAGTCGTCGCCGGCGAGGTCGCCGCGGCCGACGCCACCCAGGACACCTTGATGACGCTCGCGGCACGCGACGTCCCCCCGACGAACTGACCCGAGGACGACACCCATGACCACCACCACCGTGAAGGCGCAGCGACGCTCCTTCGACATCAAGACCTTCCTGGCCGCCAACGGAGCCCTCGTCGGGCTCTTCGTGCTGTGCCTGGCCCTCTTCATCGCGACGCCGGACTTCCTGACCGGGCGCAACCTGCTCAACATCGGCATCCAGGTGTCGACCGTCGCCGTGCTGGCGTTCGGCATGACCTTCGTCATCGTTGCGGGCGGCATCGACCTCTCGGTCGGCTCGGTCGCCGCGCTGTCGGCGATGGTCTCGGGCTGGTTCTTCGCCACGGCGGGTCTGCCCGGCGGCCTGGCGCTCGCCCTCGGGCTCGGCACGGGCCTCGTGGCCGGCCTGGTCAACGGGTTCGCCAGCGCGTACGGCAAGCTGCCGTCGTTCATCGCCACGCTCGCCATGCTCAGCGTGGCGCGCGGCCTGACCCTCGTCGTGTCGGACGGTCGCCCGATCGCGACTCCCCCGGCCGTGTCGTTCCTCGGGGGCAACATCGGCCCGGTGCCCGTGCCGATCATCGTGCTCGTGCTGGCCGCGATCGTCGCGTCGTTCATCCTCAACCGCACCGTCATCGGCCGCTCGATGTACGCCGTCGGCGGCAACGCCGAGGCCGCTCGCCTCTCGGGCCTGCCGGTCAAGCGCATCGTCGTCACGGTCTTCGGCCTGGCCGGGCTGTTCGCGGCCCTCGCCGGACTGCTGCTCGCCGGTCGCCTCGACTCGGCCCAGCCGCAGGCGGCCTCGGGCTACGAGCTCGACGCCATCGCCGCGGTCGTCATCGGCGGTGCGAGCCTGGCTGGCGGCGTCGGCCGCATCTCGGGCACCATCATCGGCGCCCTCGTGCTCGTCGTCATCCGCAACGGCCTCAACCTGCTGAACGTCACCTCGTTCTGGCAGCAGGTCGTCATCGGCCTCGTCATCGCCCTCGCCGTGGGCGTCGACGTGCTGCGGCGCAAGACGCGCAGCAGCTGAATCCCTCCACCCAACCCAACCCGAAGGACACACGATGAAGTTGACCTCGTTCCGCAAGGCCGCCACCGTCACGGCGATCGCCGCCCTGGTCGCGACCGGCACCGCCGGCTGCAACCGCACCCCCGCCGGAGAGGCGGACCGCCCCACGGTGGTCCTGTCGCTCAGCACCCTGAACAACCCGTTCTTCGTCGAGCTGCGCGACGGCGCCACCGCCGAGGCGAAGAAGCAGAACGTCGACCTCGAGATCGTGGACGCCCAGAACGACTCGGCCACCCAGGCCAACCAGCTGGCGACCGCGGCCTCGACCGCCGACGCCGTCATCCTGAACGCCGTCGACAGCGACGCCGCGGGCCCTGCCGCCAAGGCGCTCAACGAGGCCGACGTGCCCATCGTCGCCGTCGACCGCGCGGTGAACGGTGCCGACGTCGCCTCGTTCGTCGCGAGCGACAACGTCGCCGGTGGCGAGCAGGCCGCCAAGGCTCTCGCCGAGGCGATCGGCGAGAAGGGCGAGGTCATCGTGCTCCAGGGCGTCGCGGGTACCTCGGCCAGCCGCGACCGCGGTGAGGGCTTCACCAAGGGCATCTCGGCCTACCCCGACATCACCGTCGTCGCGCAGCAGACCGCGAACTTCGACCGCGCCACCGCGCTCGACGTGACCACGAACCTGCTGCAGGCGCACCCGAACGCCGTGGGCGTCTTCGCCGAGAACGACGAGATGGGCCTCGGAGCGATCCAGGCGCTCGGCTCGCGCGCCGGCACCGACGTCCAGGTGGCAGCGTTCGACGGCACCGAGGACGGCCTCAAGGCCATCGAGGCCGGTACGCTCTCGAGCACGATCGCGCAGCAGCCCGCCGAGCTCGGCGCCCTCGCGGTCGACCAGGCCGTCAAGGCCGTCAACGGTGGCAGCGGCGACGAGGGCCCCTCGGACCAGGCCGTCGAGGTCATCACCGTCACGAAGGAGAACGTGGGTGACTTCACCGAATGAGTGGTCCTGATGTGAGCGGTCCAGGCGTCGTCGGGACTGCAGGAGGCGCGGGTGCGGTCGGCGCGGACGGTCCGGTTCCGGCCGGCTCGGCCGGCACGGTCGTCGTGGTCGGGTCGATCAACGTCGACCAGGTCGTGACCGTCGACCGCCTGCCCCTGCCCGGCGAGACGCTGATCGGCTCGTCGATGACCCTCTCCCCCGGCGGCAAGGGCGCGAACCAAGCCGTCGCGGCTGCTCGTCGCGGCGCCCGCACCGTGATGATCGGCGCGGTCGGCGACGACGGACGGGCCGACGACGCCCTGCCCCACCTCCGCTCGAGCGGTGTCGACGTCAGCGGCGTCGACACCGTCCCCGGGCCCACCGGCCTGGCGATCGTCAGCGTCGGAGGCGACAGCGAGAACACGATCGTCGTCGTCCCCGGGGCGAACGGTGCCGTCTCGGCGTCGTTCGTCGGCGGGCACGCGGGCGCGTTGGCGGAGGCCGCGGTGGTCGTCCTCCAGGGAGAGATCCCCGTGGCCGGCATCGCCGCCGCCGTGCAGCACGCCGGAGGGCGCGTGGTGTTCAACCTCGCCCCGGTGATCGACGTGCCGGCGGACGTGGTGAAGGCCGCGGATCCGCTGGTCGTCAACGAGCACGAGGGTCGGCTGCTGCTGACTGCGTGGGGCGCTTCTGGTTCTGCTGCGGCTTCTGAAGCCGAGGAGGCGCGGGTCGACGACGAGTCGGTCGTCGCCTCCCTGCGCGCCCAGGGAGTCACGTCGGTCGTGATGACCCGCGGTGCCGCCGGGGCGATCGTCTCCGATGCGTCGGGCACCGTGCTGGTGGCCTCGCCTCGCGTCGCGGCCGTCGACTCTTCCGGAGCCGGAGACGCCTTCGTCGGCGCCCTCGCCGCCGGACTGGCCGCTGGTGCGTCGCTCCTCGAGGCCGCTCGGGACGCCGTGCGCGTCGGGGCGTTCTCGGTGACGGGCGTCGGCACGCAGGCGTCGTACCCGACGCTCGAGGACGAGCTGCCTGCGGCGGCGCCTGCCACCCCGACGGAGGGGTCGGCGGATGCCGACTCAGCGGACGGAGTGACCTCATGAAGCGCGGAGGCCTGCTCAACGCCCAGCTGAACCACGCCGTCAGCGGCCTCGGCCACGGCGACCTCGTGGTCGTCGCCGACTGCGGACTCCCCCTGCCTGCCGGAGTCCCCGTGGTCGACCTCGCCGTCGTCCACGGCCTGCCGGCCTTCGCCGACGTGCTGGACGCCCTCACCGCCGACGTGGTGTTCGAGGCCTGCACGGCCGCGGACGAGAGCCACGACTCCCCCGCCGGTGCGCAGATCACGTCCCGCTTCGACGACGTCGCGTACGTCTCGCACGACGAGCTCAAGCGGCTGTCGGGTGGGGCGCGCCTCCTCGTCCGGACGGGCGAGGCGACCCCGTACGCCAACGTCGTGCTGCGCTGCGGCGTCCCCTTCTGAGGCACCTGCTCCCCCTCGAACCCCGTTTCCGAAGACGAACCCCGATTCCGGGTGGTTCTTCTTCGGAAACGGGGTTCTTCGGCTTGCGGGCCGACCCGCGCGTGGTGCGACCTCCCGGCCGCCCTCTCACCGGCCGTGATCGAGCCCAGGAGGCGCGGTGCCGGTCCCCGATACCGTCCTGACCAGGCTCTTCGCAGGCCCCCCTTCGGGGGTTACGGAAAGCTGAACGCAGGCTGCGTCGCTATCGGTCGAATGGGCCGAAAGTCAAATCCCTTGTGCACAGGCAGAAGTCAAATCGGATGTCTCAACCCCCGGTTTAGACAATTTTCTCCACACGACTGTGGAATTGAGAAAACCCTGGTCAAAGGCAGGTAATCGAACTGAAGTATCTCGTTGTCCACAGCGTGATCCACAGTTCTCCCCAGGGTTGTCCGGCGTTGCTCACCTGTTCTCCCCAGAGTTATCCACAGGTGCATTTGCTGTGGAGAACTCGGTGTCCATAAGGTGTACCCGCGCTCGTCAGGGGTGGGTCACGGCGGTTCGGCAGGGGGATGTCGGGGGTCTGTCGTAGAACTGCCCCAAGCGTCTTCGGTGCTGCCCCGCACCCACCCGATTTCTCGCTGGAGGACCCATGTCGATCGCCCATCTCGGTCTCGCTCCCGATGCGTCGAACGCCCGCGATCGAGACCGTGGTGGCCCCGTCAACATGGACCGCGTCCCGCCTCACGACCTGCTCGCCGAGCAGAGCGCGCTCGGCGGCATGCTGCTCAGCAAGGACGCCGTGGCCGACGTGATCGAGACGGTCCGCGGCATGGACTTCTACGTGCCCAAGCACGAGGTCATCTACGACGCGATCCTGGGGCTGTACTCGCACGGCGAGCCCACCGACGTCATCACGGTCAGCGACGAGCTGATGAAGTCCGCCGACCTGTCGCGGGCCGGGGGAGCGGAGTACCTCCACACCCTCACCGGCGTCGTGCCCACCGCGGCGAACGCGGGCTACTACGCGTCGATCGTCGCCGAGAAGGCGGTGCTGCGCCGTCTGGTCGAGGCCGGCACGCGCATCGTGCAGATGGGGTACGCGAGCGAGGGCGAGGTCGTCGACCTGGTCAACAACGCGCAGGCCGAGGTCTACAACGTGGCCGGTGGCGTGCAGACCGAGGACTACGTGCCGCTGAACGAGGCGGTGACGGTCGCGATCGACGAGATCGAGGCGGCCAAGGGTCGCGACGGTCAGATGACGGGCGTGCCGACGGGGTTCGCGCAGCTCGACGCGCTGACGAACGGGTTCCACCCGGGCCAGCTGATCATCGTGGCGGCGCGACCGGCGCTGGGTAAGTCGACGTTGGCGCTCGACCTGGCGCGGGCGGCGTCGATCAAGCACGGGCAGGCGTCGGTGTTCTTCTCACTCGAGATGGGGCGCAGCGAGATCGCGATGCGTCTCATGTCGGCCGAGTCGAGCGTGCCGCTCCAGAACATGCGTAAAGGAACGGTCGACGCGCGGGACTGGACGAACATCGCGCAGGTGCGTGGGCGGATCAACGATGCGCCGCTCTTCATCGACGACTCGCCCAACATGACGTTGGTCGAGATCCGGGCGAAGTGCCGTCGCCTGAAGCAGCAGCACAACCTCAAGCTCGTGGTGATCGACTACCTGCAGCTGATGACGTCGGGCAAGCGGGTCGAGAGCCGTCAGCAAGAGGTGTCAGAGTTCTCGCGTGCCCTGAAGCTGATGGCGAAAGAGCTGCAGGTGCCGGTGATCGCGCTGTCGCAGCTGAACCGTGGTCCCGAGCAGCGTGCCGACAAGAAGCCCGCGATCAGCGACCTGCGAGAGTCCGGTTCGCTCGAGCAGGACGCCGACATGGTCATCCTGTTGCACCGCGAGTCCGCCTACGAGAAAGACAACCCCCGTCAGGGCGAGGCCGACTTCATCGTCGCCAAGCACCGCAACGGCCCCACCGACACCATCACGGTCGCCTTCCACGGAATGTTCTCCCGCTTCGTCGACATGCCCAGCTAGCGAGTGAGCTGTCTGTGATTTCTCACCGGGACCGGCTACTTCTCGACTTTGTTTGCCGTACGCGACGCATGGGCTCTCCCTGAGAAGCGTCGATCTCCCCCACTCGCCTTGACGGCAAGAGTGAATGAGCGCCGCTAACACGTACGAGTGACGTCAATGGGGCCAAACATGAACGGTAATAGGGGCCCTTACAGTTATGCATGAGATCGAGAGGCCTGCGGTCTTCCCTGCTTAATTAGCACGCTGCCGAGAACGGGCCTTTGCATTCCCGGAACCGTATGATCCTGACATGGCGAACCAAAATTCAGCTAGAGCCGACTCGGAACCCATCCGACTCGAGCCGGGCGTGCATCGCGTGGTGGTCAGCACGCCAGCTGCGGTCGAACTTCGTGACCTCGCGAGCCTTCGGCGGGATTTTGCATTGGCCCACGGGTTTTTGGAGTTCTACCTCGGGGCAGACATTGAGGGTGATGAGGACATTCCGTCCCGACTCGACGCGCTCTGGATTTCAGCCATCACGATGTACGGACGAGGGTTTTCTTCCGGGATGCGGCACTCAGCTCATGCCGAGACTGCCCACCTAACACCAACCGAAACTGCCGACCACGAGTACTTCGTGGATTTGCGCAACAAATACATTGCTCACGCCGTGAATGGATTCGAGAAAAGCGTTGTTTTCGCGGACCTAAGCGACCGCGAAACGTCTCCAGTGCGGATACTCCAAGTGGGAGAATTACACAGAAGCCTGTCGCGGCTGGCTCGGGTGCCCGCAGAGAAATTGAACCACCTGTGCGAAGGGCAGATTGCCTCGCTCACGCACCGTATCGATCGACTACACCAAGACATCGGCCAAGAACTCGCCGTTCTCGATAGTGACAGCGTCTACGCACTGCCCGAATTCAAGCCGCCCACTCTCGACGGTTCAAACCCTCGCTCACAACGGTCCTAAAGCGTCAGGGTCGCGTGCGTCGGGTGGCGATGACCGGGGCGTGCGCAACAATGGCGAGATGAAGCTCCGAGCAAGTGCGCGCATCCTCAAGAAGAAGGCAGTGTCTTCGTTCAAGAGGTCTGTCGATGCATTTAACAGCGTCGATGACAACGGCCGCATGACGACGGTGTTGCTTCACGCCCAGCATTCATTCGAGATGCTCCTCAAGGCCGCGCTTAATCAAAAGCAGGTGAACGTCTTTGATAAGTCCACCGGTCGTTCAATCGGCTTCGAGCAGGTCCTTCGTCAGGCCGCTCAGACCGTAGGGATCAAACTCACCGACGAAGAAGCCGGGACACTTAGGGCCATCGACGCTCTGCGGGACGACGAACAACACTGGTACAACGACGTAGATGAAGCGTTGCTCTACGTCCACTTACGCGCAGCGGTCACCCTATTTGATGATCTCTTGCAACGCGTGTTCAGTGAACACCTGGCTGATCACCTGCCTCGGCGTATCCTTCCGATCTCGACTGAGCCCCCGAAAGACTTTCAGGTACTGGTGGACTCCGAGTACACGAAGATCATCGAGCTCCTAAAGCCGGGGCGTCGTGCGGGCGCAGAGGCCCGGGCTCGTATACGCACTCTTCTAGCGATGGAGGCTCACGCCGAGCCCGAAACAATCGTTTCAGATAAAGATGTGACGCGCGTTGAGGCTGGTATCCGCGAGGGAAAAGAACGCACGCAGGTGTTTCCTCGGCTGAGCAAGGTCGGGGCCTCGATCAGCGGCGAGGGCCTTGAAGTTCAGGTTCGCTTCGTCAAGCACCAAGACGCGCTTGCTGTGAGATTCACGAATGACGAGGAGATCGATGCCGCGGCTATCCGGACAGTCGATCAGCAGAAAAAATATCACTGGACTGCCTTCGCGCTGGCCGATGCCCTCGGCATCTCTCGGCCTCGCGGGACGGCGCTTAGAACCCATCTGGGCATTAACAACGACCCCAACATCTGCCATACCTTCACGTTCTCGAAGCAGAAACATGTGCGTTTCTCCGACCAGGCGCTCGTGAAGATGAAAGCGGCCATGCAGGTCGTGGATATGGGGGTCATTTGGAACGTGCACTCGCCCACTAAGAAGCACACTGCCGGTGTGACCGACTGTGGTCAATACGGTTGCACCTGCAACGAATCCGCCGCGGGTGCAAACTGAGACGTCCAAAAACATATTTTTCTAATGTTGCATCTGTATTCGAGCTTAAAGTGGGGTGGCACCCTCGCATGAAAAGCCGACGCCGTTAGTAGCAAGTAGAGAATATTGAGCAACTCGAGACTAAGTGCTGATGTGGCATTATTCAATTTCTATTCTCGCTGTCTTGGTCCCTTCTGTTTCAAAAGTTGAGATAAAAAAATGGTGTCCCTAGGCGTTCCTGGATGGACACAGTCGCAGGCATTCTCACTGGAGGCGTTTAAGGACGAGTTCCACCTCGTTGTTTGACCAGGATAAGACCGGACGGTCAGACACGTTCGACGAACGCAGCAAGGGATGTAGTACTTCCTCAGCCACCTCATGCGAAGGCACGGCCTGTGGCCCCGGTCGCTCGAAGATTCCCTCTGGGGATGAATCTGTCGCATCTCTCTGAAATCAAATTAAAGACAGACACTGTAGTGATAACAAATGTCTGTATGGATTAGTGCATGCCGAATCTATTGGGGTGAACTTGTCCGGCGGCAGCCTCAACTTCGAGTTGCCCTAGCCGTGTGATCAAGGCCAGAATGAAATCCATGAGAACTCCTCGCGGCAACAATTCGCGTAACGCCCGAGGTAAACTAGTCCGCTACCTAACGGCTATAGTGCTCATTATAGCCTACCTGATTATTTCAGCACTATTTTATCGAGAGTGCGTGGTGACTTCGGGAAGCGCGAGTTCCGACGGCAACGTGTGTCAGCCGGCATCCTTGGACAGCGCGCCCGTAGTAGCCGCGATCCTGCTCTTGATCGCCCTAATCTGGCCCGAAATAGCCGAGATTAGTATTTTAGGTGTGTCCCTCAAACGGCGCCTGGCCGAGGCGGAACGCACCGCCGCAAGTGCCGCCCAGGAGTCAGCGAAGGCGGCGGCAGCGACTGTCGCTTTGCAAGCCCAGATTAATCAGGTAGTCGCCACTTACTCGGCGGCCAGTGCCTCCGCTGAGAACCACACCAACGTCATTTTTGATCCGGCATGGACTCCGGCGCGCGCGGCTGAACTTAGGGACGCGTATGTTGATGTCAAAGCTCAAGTCAAACCGCTTGCCGGGGCTGAGGCGCAGCAGTCTCTTGCTGAGTTGTCTCTTCAATTGCTCCGTGAGTATCAGGACCTCGCGGTGCGTCTCGGCATTGCTCGGACGAGACCGGTAGGACGGCCTTCGGAGGCCACGCGTGAGCTCTATCGGGCCCGCCAGGCATTCATTGCCGATTACCAACCCCAAGTGAGCAGCGTTCGTGAAGCACGAAACTCAGTCGCGCATGCCGAGCAACTTTCACGAGAAGAGTTGATTGAGGCAATTCAGGTCGTCCGACTTCTTGATGGCCGCCTCAGTGAGGCTTTCGCTGATCGTGGCATGGCCGAAGGTGCTGAAGGTTCCTCTGCGAGCTAGCCAGGGTGAAATCACGTCCGCGATGCTGGGGCGACTTCCTTGAAGAAGGACCCTGAATGCGAGTATCTCCAATTTTTATCCCGTTCCGCTGCGCAACCAAACCTGGATCGTTCTGGCTAGCGTGTCGGTGTGAATCCGAACGCACGTCTCCTTTCCGCAATCGATGAGGCCTTGACGGTGGCTGCATCAAACGCAGCCGCCAGTGTGCTTGCGCGCAATGCGCTACGTGTTGCCATGCTGAGGGAGGACTTCGTCGCACAGTTCTGGCTCAGGCTGGAATTAGAGGGCGTGCGAACAATGGAGGAATCAGCGGCGCGGCGTCGACCGCTGCAGGCTCGCTTGATTGCTCTTGTCGGAGAGGCCGAGGCGCGTCGGGCTTGGACGGAGGCGCTTGAGGCTGCGATATCCCGCCGAACCATAAAACGCAAAGCGGATGCAGTCATGGGACATAGTGCCGTCGATCTTGAACTATTCGCAGATTCCCTTCAAGTAATGCTTGATAACATCGTTGATCAGGAATCATCACCAATGGCGCTTAGGGGACCCCAACAGCATGGTGAGAAGGATGTCTCGGAACTAGCTATGCAAGTCCTCGAGATCCGATCCATTCTTGAGCGTTTGCGAAACGCAGCTCACACCTACGTGCTCGAGGCTGAAGTGGACACCCTGTCGGGCGTGGTGCCCTCCGTTGTCGCGAAAGGGCGTGCCTTTGCTGAGGGCGAACTTGCGAAGCGGGCGCCCGACGCGCTGGCCGCCTTAGACATGGCTGAGACGAATGTCGCGATCGGGGGCGTCGAGGCTGGAAGTATGGCTGCGACGTGCTGTAGGCGCGCGATTAAGGCGTTGGCAGACGCGTTGTATCCCCCGGGCACCTCGGTCACGGATGACAAGGGAGTGACACGAGAAATGGATGACAAGCACTACCGCAATCGCCTGACTCAATTTGTGCTCGACAGCCGAGGACGTTCCCATTATGCGGACCTAGTCACTTCGAACCTCACAGTTCTGGGCATGCGGCTAAAGTCGCTCGACGACCTTGCTAGCAAAGGAGTTCATGCCGAGCTTGCAAGTGAGGAGGCCGAGGCGTGCGTGGCTGGGACGTGGGCGTTGGCGACTGAGCTCCTTCGGATCGACGAGCAGGCAAGCTGATGCTAAATTTCGTAACCGGTCAATGCTTGCGTTGCCGTGTCACTGGGGGACGATCATGACTGGCGGCTCGCGTTTGACGGCAACACTCGCCGTCGCGTTCTCTGTTCTGCTGTTGGGAGCGACGATTGGTCTCGGCGTTGCATTCGTGGATTCGAAGCCCGAGGCCTGGCTTGGACCTGCTGCGACTGTGACCGCCGCGTCGTCGGCTGCCCTTGTCGCTCTAAGACTCAACGAGTCCGCAGGCGAGCGCCGCGCGGCGGTGCTTGCCCAACAACAACGGGAGTTGCGTGCTGCACAACAGAACCGTTACGAGCGCCTCCTGCAGACCATATTGACTCAGTTTGGTGGCACGCCAGCAGATGAAACTGCACGTCGTTCTGAGCTTGCTGCGTGGGGTTCATCTGATTTGCTTAATCTAATGAACCGCTGGTTCGCCTTCGCGCGGGATATTACGCAAAATGGGGGCGTAGTTCCGATTGCTTCGCGGCCCGAGATACAGGCACTCGTCGCAGACATCGCACTCCTGGCCCGAAACCTTTCTGGCGTCGATGATAAGACGAATGCACCGTCGCAAAACACAATGGGTCAGTTGCTCTTCGATGACTGGTCCTCGGCCAATCCTGCAGCGCCAGAATTGGGACACGATACGCTCCGGGACTAGGGGCAATTCCTCCGGTGTGGCCTATTAATCTGCATGCCTGCCCCCAGCCCGTGCAGGCGACGATGTCCAACGTCGGTACAGTCGGCGTCGACTTGCGATGGTTAGGCCAAGGCCGGCGAGTAGGGCAGCAAAGCCAATGAGTGCGGCAATCGACGTTGCGTCTTTGCTCGAACCCGTCCAGGCGAGGGGGCCGCTGGCAGCCGTTGCGTAAGGGTCTGCTGCGGGCGTCGGGGCCGTACCCGCCGCCGCTGCGACGTAGTCGACTACGAGGCGGCCGGTCACAGCGGTGCCGTCGGCGCGCTCGGCGGCGAAGGTGAGTGGGGTCGGGTCGCCGACGAGGGTGGGGGAGGGCGCGAAGGTGACCTGGCCGGTGGTGGGCTGGACCTGCCACGTGCCGTCGTCGGTCGTGACCTCGGTGGCGGGCGTCTCGTTCGGCTGGATCAACACGACCGACTCGGGCACGAGGTCGGGCACAGCCGCGGGCAGGTCGAAGACTGCCGGGGCGCCCGCAGGGGCCGTCAGGGCGACGTCCGGCAGCGTCACGACCGGCGTCGGCGGCACGACGGCCGCCGCGGTCACCGTCGGGGTCGCTGTCGACGCGACGGTGTCACCCGCGGTGGTGTCCACCCGGTACGAGACCGGCGTCGCCGTGCCGACGAAGGCGGGCTCGGGCGTGAAGACCAGCACCTCACCGTCGACCGTCCAGGTGCCCTCGCCGGGCACCACCACGGTGGCGGCGTCGACACCGGAGGGGTCTACGAGACGGAGGGTGGCGGGGGAGACCGGCACCGCGCCTCCGTCGTTTTCTGTCACTGCGAGACGCTGGGGGACGCCCTGCTCGCCGGTCGAGGTGTCGGGCCTCGCGACCTCGGTCACCGAGGGCGTCAGGGTGGAGGCGGCGGTCGCTCCGGCCGCGTCGCTCACCACGTAGGGCACCGGCGTCGCCGTTCCCGTGAAGGCGGGCTCGGGCGTGAAGAGCACGGTGCCGGCGGTGCGGTCGAGCTCATAGCGTCCCTCACCGGGGACCACGACGACCGTGCCGTCGGCATCCACCGTCGCTCCGGCCGGAGCCTCGAGACGGGTGTCCGCGGGGTCGAGCGGCACGAGCGGGTCACCCGCGATGATCACTAAGGGCAGGGTTCGTGCACCATGAGATGCGTGACATGTTGGTTTGATCTACGGTGGGCGTAGCTCGTGATGGGCGGGCTCTGATCGGAGGAGAGGCGTCGATGGTCGACAACGAATTCCACGGGATCAGGTGAGTAGGCCGTGTCGCGCTATGAACTGCAATGGGCGGTCGTCTTGAACTGCTCCGTCATCGCTCTCTTCGCCGGCGTCCACGCTGTCGATCCCGAGGGGTCGGTCTTCTGGGGGCTCCTCTTCGTCGCGCTCATGATCGGGCAGATCGTCCAGGCGACACGGCCCGAACGTCCCGCGAAAGCCTCGCGGCCCGAGCCCGATGAGGCATCCGGGAACAGCGAGTGAGCGCCACGAGAAAGCAGGCCGTGCTCGCTCCCCAAGCTGGGCGACACCTGTCGTCCACGCCTACCCTGGTCCACATGACCGACGTCCCTGCCCGTACCCGTTTCGCCACCGTCGACGCCGAGCGCTCGGTCGCCTTCGCAGAGGCCGACCTCGAGGCTCCGGGTGAGTCGCAGGTCGTCGTGCGCATCCGCTACACGGGCGTGTGCGCGACGGACACGCACGGGTGGGCGTCCGGCGGGCTCATCCCCGCCGCCGTGTTCGGCCACGAGTGGACCGGCACCGTCGTCGCCGCCGGCAGCCGGGTCACGACCGTCGCCGTGGGGGACCGCGTCGTCGCCAGCGTCGGCCCGCCCTGCGGCACCTGCGCCATGTGCCGCGCCGGACACCCCGACCACTGCGACACCGCCTTCGCCGAGGCCAACGGTGTCTCGCCCGACGCCCCCACCCACGGAGCCTTCGCCCAACACGTCACCGTCCACGAACGCCGCGTCCAACGTGCCCTCGACGGCCTCACCGACGAGCAGCTCGGCTTCGTCGAACCCACCGCCGTCACCTTCCATGCCGTGCGCCGTGCCGGCCAGCGCCTCGGCGGCGTCGTCGTGGTCCAGGGCGCCGGCCCCATCGGCCTGCTCACCGCTCAGCACGCCCGCCACGCCGGCGCCGGAGCCGTCGTCATCGTCGAGCCCATGGAGGCGCGGCGCGAGACCGCCCGCCGCCTCGGCTTCGCCGACGTCCACGAACCCGGCGAGGCCTTCCGCGCCCGCGTGCTCGAGCTGACCGACGGACTCGGGGCGGACGTCCTCTACGAGTGCACCGGCGCCTCCTCGCTGTTCCAGTCGAGCGCCGAGCTGGTCCGCCGCGGCGGCACGCTCGCGCTGCTGGGCTACCCGATGACCACCTCGGAGGTCTCGTACGGCGACTGGCAGAGCCGCGAGCTGACGGTCATCGGCAGCCTCGCCTACACGCACTCCGACTTCGTCGGCGCGATGCGCGCACTCGCCGACGGTTCGGTCGAAGCGGGGCCGCTCATCACGGGGACGGTCGGCCTCGACGAGCTGCCGGCCCTGCTCGTCGAGCTCGACGGCGGCGAGACGCAGCACGCGAAGGTGCTCGTCGCCCCCAACGGCTAGACCGCCGTCGGGACCGACACGAGGAGGCGCGGTGCGCGACGATCGCGCACCGCGCCTCCTGCGATCGGTCCGGGCTCCGCCCGCTACGTCACCGCTTGATGATCGGGTCCACCTGCTTCTTCATGCCGTCGACCATGCACGTGCCGAGCGTGGAGCCCATGCTCGACCACTGGTCGCGGGCGTCGTTGAGGTACGACCCCGACCCGAAGGCGTCGATCGAGTCGACCACCCACTGGACGCCCTGACTGCCGGCGACGCTCTTCTCGGCCTTGAGCTTCGGGTAGGCGAAGTTGATGGCCTTGTTCGCCAGGGCCGCCCCGCCCTTCGTCCCGAACTTCGCGGCGATGCTGCTCTCGGTCAGCTTCGGCCCGTGCGCCCAGCTCGAGATGCAGTCGGCGTACATGGCCGGGATCCCGGTGGTCGCCGTGACGATCGCGGTCACCCGGTCGTACTCGTCGAGACCCTTGCCCGAGACGCCGACGGCCTTCAGCCCCGTCGACACGAGCGACATCGCCGTCCCGAGCACCTTGAGCAGCGTCGCCTCCATCAACATGATGCCGGTGAGCACCACGGCCCCCAGGGCGATCGTCCGCTGGGCGACGCTCGACAGGCCGTTCACGATCTTCTCGCCGACGCTCGGCGTGTGGACGTCGGCCGTGACCGACCGGTCGCCCGTCATGACGACCCAGGACGTCTCGTTCTCGGTCTGGTCGGTGCCCGACCAGCTGTTC
Organism: Frigoribacterium sp. Leaf8; assembly: GCF_001421165.1. Classification (GTDB taxonomy): domain Bacteria; phylum Actinomycetota; class Actinomycetes; order Actinomycetales; family Microbacteriaceae; genus Frigoribacterium. The sequence continues at coordinate 711,392 of NZ_LMKB01000001.1, forward strand.
AGGTGGCCACCCGCCGGCACGTCGGCCTGCATCTGCACCACCGTTCCGAGGACGTACTTCGACGGGTCGTTGTCGCAGTTCGGACCGTTGGCGGCCGCCACCCGGGCGCCCAGCGAGAGCGTCGCGCACTTGGTCCGCAGGAAGATGCCGACCACGGGGGAGGAGCCGTCGGTGGGGATCGTCACCGTCTGCGGGCCCACCGGCAGGTCGTACCCGAGCGAGCCGTAGTCGGTCAACCCGATCGTGACGGTGCTGCCGGGGCGACCCCACAACGGCGGGCAGCCGCCGTCGTGCGCGATGATGTCGGCCCAACCACCGTCGTCGAGGTCGGAGAGGTCACCGAAGCGGTTGCCCGTGCGGAGCACGTTGTCGTACCGCCCGTCGGGCTTCTGGACGTGGACGTAGACGGCCAGGGGGACGCAGTACTCGATCCGGACGTCGGACATCGGGGTCCCGATGACCGATCCGTCGCGGCTCAGCATCGTGTAGAGGCGGCCGTCGGCTGCCCGGACTCCCTGGGGCCACCGCACCGTGTCCTCGGACGTCGGCCGGCCGACCGAGGCGATCGCCCGGACGGAGGACGGCGTCGGGGTCGTCGACCGGAGGACGACCGTCTCACCCCAGACCCCGGAGTTGTTCGGGCAGACGACCCGGCTCGAGTACTTGGCCGAGTAGTCGAACGACGTCTGCGTCGTGCCACCCTGCGGGTAGCTGAACTGGATCGGGCGGCACGTGTCCGACCAGTAGTCGGCGGCGATCGACACGCGGTCTGCGGGGGCGAACTCCATGTAGAGGACCGGGCCCCGTGACGAGCCGTCGGTCCCCGCGTCGGCGACGGCCTCGAGGCCGTCGACCAGTGACCACCGGATCTCGGCGACCGTGGTCGCCGGTGCGACGTAGTCCGTGTTGCGGTTCACCTGCAGCGACCCGTACTCGACCTTGTCGGCCCGCTCGGCGCGGACGATGGCTGTCCCGATGAACCAGTCCGTCTGGGTGACGACGGACTTGAAGCCCTTCGTCACCGCCCGGTCCACCGACGGGCCACGGCTGCCGCAACGCAGCTCGTCGATCGAGGTCGAGTCGCCGTCGGCCACGTTGGTGAAGGTCGTCGGCGTGTAGGCCGGCACCGTCTTGTCGGCGCTGATCGGCAACGCCGTGCTCGTCGTGACGGCGACGCAGCGCACGACGCCGTAGTTCACGCCGATGACGAGCTGCGCCTCCGCGGGGGTCGGCACGACGAAGGTGCGCGTCGCGGTGCCCGCGGCACCCGACCGTCCACCGGCCGGGGCGTCACCAAGGGTCGTGAGGGCGAGCGGGTCCTCGCCGGTGCGCTTCACCGGACCGAAGTCGCTCGTGCGCCAGTCGAGGAGGTAGGTGCCGTCGTCGGGCGTCGCCCTGACCGTCACCGTCGAGCCGGGCACGTAGCCCGCCGTGCCGTCGCCCGTCGTGCAGGTGCCGTCGTAGGGCTTCAGGTAGCGGCTCTCGCCGGGGCGCTCCGACGCGATGATCGCCTGCGTGCCACCGTCGCCGGGACGGATGTCGACGACGCTGCACTCGGCCGCCTTGAACGTGGCACTGACCTTCTGGTCGCCGGTGACGGTGGTCGTGTAGAAGCCACGACCGAGCTCGTCCGCCGTCGCCCCGTCGACCGTGTCGACGACGTAGGGTGTGCCGCCGTTGCGGCGGGCCTGGCCGACCGTCGTCACGGGCGTGATGGCCAGGTCGACGACCGTGCCCACCGCGTAGCGCGGTTCGCCGTTCGCGAGCTGCTCGAGCTCGTCGGCGGTCGGCGTGCGGGGGTCGGTGCAGTTGGGCTTCGTCAGGGCCTTGACCGTGCCCTTGGCGTAGTACTGCTCGGTGTAGGCGAAGGCCGGGTCGGTCTTCGCCACGATGTCGCCCCGCGGCGTGACCTGGAGCGTGTGGCAGACCGGTGCGTACCGGGTCGTGAACGAGAGGGACTGGAACGCCGTCACCGTGAAGCGGTACTCGTCGCTGGTCGCGACCCCCTGGCCGTCGAGGTACCACCCGGCGAACCGATACGGGGCGGCGACGGGCTCGTGACGCGCCGTCACCGACGCACCCGTGACGAACCCGGCACGGTCGCCCCGTCGGCAGGCGGTCGACGGGTCGCCCGTCACCGTGCTCTGGTAGGCCGTGATCACGATGCAGTCCTTCGGCGTGACCGACGAGACCACGGAGGCGCTGGGCGCGTCGTCCGCGGAGGTGAAGCGCACCGACACGTCGAGCTTCGTCGACAGCGACGAGCTGGTGGGCAGCGGGACGGTCAGGGTGCAGCGACCCACCGACACGTCGGCCGAGCAACTCGCGGAGCCGAGGCGCACCTCGACCGACCCCTTCGGCGCCAGCGAGCTACCGGTGCCCACCTTCCAGCCGAACGTGACGGGGGTGCCCGAGACGACGGCCGACAGGTCGGGGGAGCTCGACCAGTCGAGCGTCGTCTGACGGGCCGAACCCGTGACGGTCACGCCGTCGACGGCGCCCTCGTGGTCCGCGTCGCCCGAGTACCGGACGTCGAGCGTGTTGCGCCCCGTGACGATCGTCTCGGCGGGCAGGGCGCAGAGGCCACCCGCGGCCGGAACGGTGCAGCTGAGGCCGGACGGCGAGGCCGTGACGGTGATGGTGCCCGACGGGTTCGGGGCGACGTCCGGGGTGACGTTCGACACCGACGGCGACACCGTCAGCGGTCGCCCGCTCGCGAAGACCGTGCCGGGCAGGTCGAGCCGGACGGTCGTGCGGGCCTTCAGCACCGAGACGGTCGTCGAGGCCGAGGTGGGCCCGTAGAGCACGCCGTCACCGGCCACCGAGACGCTGGCGGTGAGGTCCGCGGCGCTGAGCACCTCGGTCGTCACGCGTCCGGTCAGGTAGGGCGACGTGGCCGGGAAGGTGGCCCGCTCGAGCAGCAGCGTCGACTGCACGCCGCCGATGGTGACGGTGGCCGGGGCGAGCATCAGCGGGGTCAGCGAGCGGTCGGCCGGACGGAGGCGCACCTCGAAGGTCGCGCGGGTGCCGACCTGCATGCGACCGGTCGCGGCGATCTCGAGCGCCGCGGGGGCGGGCGCCGTCGTCAGCGTGACCGGAGCGCTCGACGCGGTCCACGGGCGCGAGCCGTACGAGACCGACGCGACTAGGTCGACCCGTCCGCCGAACGGGCGGGTGACGTCGAGCGTGCCCGACAGGACCGTGCCCACGGGGGACAGCGTCACGGTGCCGAGCCGGGTCCGGCTGTCACCGGCCACCACGGCCACCGTGGCCTCGGTCCCGGCCGGGATGCCGAAGCCACCGCCGGGAAGGGCGCTCGCGGTGACGGTCACCGGGACGGCGACCCCGGCGACGTGGGGGCCGTCACCGACGGTCAGGGCGAGCTGCGGGGCGGGCGGTGCCGACCAGGTCGTGACGGCCGGCGCGGACGTGATCGGCTCGACGCCCACCACCGAGGCGAAGCGTGCGACGGCCGTGTACCGCCACGCGCCGGGCTGCCGCTCGACGACGTCGAGGGTGCCCGTCAGGCCGCCGGCGAGGTCGACCCGGTCGACGAGCTCGGCCGTGCCACCGGGCAGGGCCCGGTAGACCGAGAGGCTGTCCACCGCGTAGGCGGGGGCGCCGCCGATGGTCGCGGTGAGCCGGATGGTCGAGTCCAGGGTGGCGGTCGTCGGTGCCGTGAGGGTCACCGTCGGGTCGAGGACGGGGGCGGTGGGCTGCGCGACCACGTAGGTCACCCCGAGCCAGGTCTGGTCGCCGGCGTACTCGATCCGGTACGAGTGGATGCCCTCGAGCACGGCCACCGGGACGTGGGCACTGCCGTCGGCGGCGACGGTGCCGCGCCCGACGACCTGGTCCTCGCTCGTCACCGTGATCGCACCGGTCGGCGCGGGCAGACCGCGGACGGGCACGTAGGAGGAGTCGAGGTGGGCCGTCCCGGCGGCGGGGTCACCCGACCAGGTCCAGGGCTGGTGTTGCGGCCAGCGCTTCGCGACGACCTGCGAGTCGGAGTCCTTCGACGAGCGGGCCGAGCCCGCGAGGCCGCTGTACTCGGCCCGCCAGTCGTACGTCCCGGCGACCGTGGCCCCGGTGTAGCTCAGGTACGCCTGCCCGTTCGTGACGTCGACGCTGCGGACGACGCGCCCGTCGAGGGAGAAGGTCACCGCGCCTCCGGTGACCTTCGAGCCGTCGGCGGTGCGCACGTCGGCGACGAGTCCGACGGGGTCGCCGACCACGGGCGAGGGCGTCTGCAGCGTCAGGTCGGTGACGGTGTCGGCGAGGGCGACGTCGACGCCCGAGAACTCGGACCCGGTGCCGTAGTGGCTGTCGGTGTCGGGCACCTCGAAGATGAAGTCGTGGTGGCCGGCCTTGAGCTTGCCCGTGAGGTCGACGACGACGGTCGCCTTCCCGTCGACGACCGAGAACGGGGTCGACGCGACGGGGCCGGAGCGCTGGTCGATCATCTCGAGCACGAAGCCGTCGCCGTCGGCGTCGCTGGTGAACGAGAAGGTCACGGTGTGCTCGTCACCGAACGTGATCGAGTCCGACGGCGAGTGGACCGCCCGGTAGTCGTAGTCGAGACGCGCGCGCTGGAAGTCGGCGGTGACGGTCTGCTCGCTGCCGGCGTAGGTCGCGTCGGCCGGGACGTACACGAAGCGCAGGTCGACCGAGGTGCTCCCGAGCTCCTTGGTCGGGAGGAAGAAGGGGAAGGCCGAGTCGGCCAGGTCGAAGTCCGTGACCTCCACGTCTTCTGTCGCGGGGTCGTGGTCGTCGCGGAAGACCTCGACGGTGCCGGTGGGTTCGTCGGTCGTGCCCTCGGCCGCGACGTCGATCGCGAACTCCTGGTCCTCGCCGAGCGTGGCCACGCCCAGCTGCAGCACGTCGACGGTGGTGGCGATCGGGGCCGGGGCGGCCCGGGCGACCGACGGGGCCGGTGCGGGTGCCGGTGCCGGTGTCGGCGCCGCGGCCGGTGCAGGAGGCGCGGCCGGGGTGGGGACCGTCGGTGCGGCAGCAGGCGCGGATGCGGGTGCGGGTGCCTCGGTGTCGGCGGGGCTCGTCGCCGCGGCGGCGGGTCCCGACGTCGGCTGCGGGGTGACGGCGGGAGCGGTGGTCGGCAGGTCGGCCGGACCGGTCGACGAGGTGACGGGGGCCTCGGCCGCGGAGGCGCTGACGGCGGGCATGAACGGCACCATCAGGGCGACGATCGTGACGACGGCGATCGGGCTCGCCTTCGTCCACGGGTGACGCAGGACGCCGGTCAGGCGCCCGGGGACCCGAGGACCGCCGCGTCGGTCGACGCGCACGTCGTCGAGGGGGAGCAGGACGGCGAAGACGCTGCCGACGACGACGAGGAACAGGGCGACGAGGCCGACGAGGGCGAGCGTGCCGAGTGAGGTCTGCGCCGTCGTGGCGGTGGGGGCCGCGAGGACCACCTCCCCGAGGGCGGTCAGGGCGGTCGACACCGCGCCGACCGCGACGACGAGTCCCACCACGGCTGCGGTGCGGGTCCGGAGCGTGGTGACCGCCCGGCGGAGCAGCGACCGCAGCGAGTCCGGGTGCGACAGGGACGCCGGCAGGGCCGTGATCGTCAGGCCCACCGCGACGAGCACCGGCGCGAAGGGGATCGCGAGGAGCAGCGTGCGGCGGATCGTCCGACGCGGGGCGGACCGCAGTCGCAGCACCCCCGCCGTGACCAGGGCGCCCAGGCTGAGGGGCAGGGCGACGAGCGCCCCGACCAGGACGGCGAGCACGAGCAGCAGCTCGACCGCGAGGAGGCGCGGCAGCGACCGGAGCGCGTGCGTCAGACCCCGACGCAGGGTGCGTCGACCCCCGGCGGTCGACTGCGAGATCGTCGACGAGACCGCCAGGACGGCCGTGACGACGGTGAGTGCGGCGACGCCGTACTGGACGGCTCGCACCACGAACGACGTCGTGACCAGGGCCGAACCCGAGGCCTGGGTGACGTCGCCGGTGATCAGACCGACGATGAGCAGGGCGAGCAGTTCGAGCAGGACGGCCGCGGTGACGACGACCAGGGCGAGGACGACTGCCCGGAGCAGGAGGCGGGGGCGGAGGACCGCGCGGGCACGGGTGCCGAGCGGGCGCAGGCGGGCAGGGAAGGATGAAGCCATGGCGGGGGTGTCCTCGACGGTCGAGCGCTTCGGGAGCGCGCCAGACGGAGACGACGGGTGAGCCCGGCACCACCTCCACACGGTGGTTCATCTGGATACCGAACAGTATCGAGATGGTCGAGGGCGCGACAATCGGCCCGGTACCCCCAGTAAGGAGGGGGTCAGTCGTTGTCGGGCACGCAGGCGTAGTCGTCGCCGAAGGCCTCGGTGACGCGGCGGATGGCTTCGGGTGTGCCCCACTGCTCGACGTCCTCGCAGGCGTGGTCGGCCCGGGACGCGTACATGCCGAACGCCCCGACGTCGACGTAGCCGTAGTCGTAGCGATCCGAGGGGCGTCCGCCGGCGCCGGGCTCGTCGGGCAGGTCGATGACGAAGCCGTCGGGGAAGCGCAGCTCGACCCCGTGCGGTGCACAGGCCGGGAGGGTCTCCGTCGTGAGGTCGGCCACGATCACCGGCTCGTAGGTCGTGCAGTACGGGAGGCGCGCGTCGGACCCCGACAGCACGAGCGGCACGTCCGGGTCGGCCCGCACCGCGAGCACCAGCAGCACCGACACCACGAGCAGCGCGGTGACGATGCCGGCGAGGACCTTCATGAGGTGAACCTACCGCCGGATCGACGTCGTGCGATCGCGAATGGAGCGGTGTTCCTGGGCATCACGTCAATCGACTGGCATCGACCGGCGCGAGCGTCCTAGCGTTTTCCCGACCAATCAGTACCGAGATGAAGGAGCAGTGCTTCTCGTGACGAACTGGCTCCGCGCCCTCGCCCCGCTCGCCCTGACCACGATCGCCCTGGTCGTCTTCTTCACGGCCGACCACACCGTCGGGATGCTCCTGATCGTGGCCGCCCTCGCCTCGGCGTTCCTCGTCGGCACGGGCGCCGGTCAGCCGAACCGCGCCTCCTGGGCCAGGCGTCAGGCCGCGACGTCGAAGACGACGACCCGGGCGGACGCGTCGCCGAGGTAGCTCGCCACCGGCTGGTGCGAGGGGTGCGGCAGGTAGCCGTCGCGGGCCGCGGCGTCACGGAAGCGCACCACGAGCATCCAGTCGAAGCCGGCCTCGAGCTGCTCGGGGCTGAAGCTCTCGCCACTCGACACCGACAGCACGCCGTCGATGCCGGTCAGGTGCTCGGTCGACAGCCGCGTCGCCTGCTCGGCCACGTCGGCCGGGGCCCCCTCGGCCCACTCGACCAACACCACGTGCACGATCTCGTCCGTGTCGGCCATCCGCGCATCCCCTCGTCGTCGCCGCTCGCCGCGGCAGGTCACCCGATCCTGACACGGGCGTCGTCCCGGCGGTCGGCCCGGGCGACCACCGCACCACGCGAGAACGCAGGAGGCGCGGGTCACGCGACCCGCGCCTCCTGCGTTCCCGGCGTCGCGGCCTAGCGGCGGACGGCGTCGATCTTCAGCATGCGCGCGATGACCGAGTCGAGCTGGCTGTCGTCGAAGATCTTCTTCCAGTCGTCGCGGACGATCGACTCGCGGCCGTAGTCCATGGCGATGTGGCAGGCGTCGCTGAACGGGTTCGAGCCGCGCAGGCCGTTCGTCAGCGCGATCCAGGTGTGGCCGTAGAGCATCGCGCGAGCGGCCTCGTAGGGGACCCCGACGCCGTCGACGGTCTCCTCGAGCGCCTCCTTCAGGAACGCCCCGATCATGCAGGCCATCGTCTCGACCAGCGTCGGCTCGAGCACGGCCAGCTGCTTGACCGTCACGTAGTGCACGGCGATGACGGGTGCGTAGATCGTCGAGATGACCTGCGTCATGAGCTCGCGGACGGGCGAGTCCTCGGCCACGCCCTCGAGCGCGGCGACGACCTCCTGCGGGGCGGCCACGCCACCGAAGGTGTCGGCCCACTCCTCCTTCGTGGTGCGCTCGAGGAACACGCTGGGGTGGCAGGGGTGCGCCACCGCGTAGTGGATGTCCTCGCGCACGGCGAGCAGGCCCGCGTACGCGGCCGCGGGGTCGAGGGTGAGGATGACGGCGCCGGTCTTCATCGCCGGGACGACCTGCTCGGAGACCTTGCCGAGCACCACGTCGGGCACGGCCAGGATGACCACGTCGGCGTCCGCCACGGCCACGTCGGTCGCGGTGACCGAGCGGCCGAGCGACTCGATCAGCTCGACGCCGGCGGGCGACGCCTCGCTGTAGAGGGTCGTGTACGCGCTCTTGGCGAGGTTGTTCGAGACGCGCTGGCCCATCTTGCCGCCGGCGCCGATGACGGCGACGGTGACGTCGGACGAGCCCTGGCCGTCGGCGTACGTGACGGTGCTCTCGGGGGCGGTCGTGTCGAGGGTGTCAGTCATTGTTCTTGCTCCTTAGTTCAGAGATGGTTCGTGTCGTCCACTCGGCTTCGAGCCGCGTGGTGGTCTCGGGATCGCCCTGCCAGGGCAGCCAGTGCTCGACGACCTGGTTGACGGGGCTGGTGCCGCCGTCGCGGGCGTCGAGCGCGGCACGGATGCCGTCGTAGTCGAGGCGGCCCTCGCCGAGGGGCGTGCTGGTGAGCGCGAAGCCGACCCAGCCGTCCTTCCGTGAGAAGGCGAAGTCCTTGACGTGCCAGTTGGCGACGAACGGCAGGCAGCGCGCGGTCACGTCGGCCGGGTGCTCCAGGTTCGCGACGGTGTTGGCCGGGTCGAGCACGATGCCGAGCCGCGGGCTGGCGACCGCCCGCACGACGGCCACGAGCTCGGTCGAACCGACCTGCTCGTAGGTCTCGAGGGCGAGGGTGACCCCCGCCTCCTCGTACTCGGGCAGCACCTCGCGCAGCCGGCGCTCGGTCTCGGCCGCGTCGGGACGGTCGTCGCCCGCCGTCCACATGCCGCGGACCAAGGAGGCGCGCAGCGCGACGGCGAGGCGCAGCCACGTCCGCAGGACGGTCGGCCCGGTGCCCCGGGTGCCGAGTTCGAGCGTCAGCCCGAGCTCGTCGGCGAGGTCGCGCAGCGCGGCGAGCTGCTCGTCGGTGTAGCCGGTCAGGGCCTCGTGGTCGCAGATCTGGAACAGCCGGACGCCCTGCGCGGCCGTGTCACGCAGCATGTCGTCGAGCGTCATCGGCTGCGGGACGAGGTCGCTGCCCCGCCAGAAGTACGCGTAGGTGCTGAGGCCGATCACGAGGCCACCTCGTCCCGGCGTGCGGCGTCGGGGGCCGGCGTCTCGTCGAGTGCGGGTGCCTCATCGAGCGCGAGTGCGAGCGCCTCGTCGAGGATGCGCTCCACCGCGGAGGCGTCGTGGGCGAAGCGACCGAGGAACAGCCCACGGACCTGGCCGCCCAGACCGGTCAGCAGCCCCGGACCGGCGCTGCCGCCGTAGATCACCCGGCTGCCGGCGCGATCGGCCAGCCCGGCGAGGTGGTCCTCGACGGCCGCGACCACCGCGGTGATGTGGCCCGCGGACGCCGGCACCGGTGCGCCGATCGCCCAGAGCGGCTCGTACGCCACGACGAGGGCACCCGGGAGGCGGGCCTCGTCGGCTGCCGCCAGGGCGAGGTCGATCTGCTGCGTCACCTCGAGCGCGGCGAGGGCGGGCGACGTCTCGTCGGCCTCGCCCACGCAGAGCAGCGGAGTGATGCCGTGGCGCAGCGCCGCCGCCGTCTTGGCCGCGACGACCGCGTCGTCCTCGTGGAAGAGCGTCCGCCGTTCGGCGTGGCCGATCTCGGCGAGGGTGCAGCCGATCTCGGCCAGCTCGGCGCCGCTCACCTCGCCCGTGAAGGCGCCCGAGTCGTCGGTCGCGAGGTCCTGGGCACCGAGGCGGACCGAGGTGCCGGCCAGCGCCTCCTGCACGGGGACGAGCGACGGGAACGTCGGCACGACGAACAGGTCGACGACGCCCCGCCGGACGGCCGGGTGGCGCCGCGCGATCTCGGCCACCTCGGTGCTCCACGCGAGGGTCCTCGCGTGCGAGAAGTACATCTTGAGGCTCACCCCGATCGTGAAGCGGGCCGGGGAGGGCCGGACGGGGGCGGTCACCGGATCGCTCACGCCGCGTCGATGCCGACGCGCTCGCCCGACCCGTCGTAGCCACAGATGGCCGCGACCTTCTCGGCCGAGGCGCTCGAGGTGTCGAAGCGGTAGGTGAGGAACTCCTTCGCCAGGCGGCGCATGAGCTCGACGCCGATCACGCGCTGGCCCATGCAGAGCACCTGGGCGTCGTTCGAGAGGACGGCGCGTTCGACCGAGAACGTGTCGTGCGCGGTCACCGCCCGGATGCCGGGCACCTTGTTGGCCGCGATGGCGACGCCGAGCCCGGTGCCGCAGATCAGGATCGCGCGGTCGGCGCGGCCGTCGGCGACCATGCGGGCCGCCTCGACGGCGACGTGCGGGTAGGCGGTGTGGCCGTCGGCGGCGACCCCGACGTCGGTGACGCTCGCCACGCCGTCGTTCGCCTCGAGGTCCTTCTTGAGGACCTCTTTGTAGTCGTACCCGGCGTCGTCCGATCCGACGACGATGCGCAGCTGGTCAGCCATGGTGGTGCCTTTCGTGGAGGGTGTGAGGGGGAGGGGTCACGCGGCGGGCTGCGGCGCGAGGACGCGTCCGACGGCCCGCGTGATGAGCCCGAGCGAGGTGGCGCCGGCGTCGGGCGTGCCGAGGCTCTTCTCGGCGTGCGGCCGGGCGCGGCCCATCTTGGGCAGGAGGTCGGCCGTCGCCGCGGCCGCCGTCACGGCGACCTCGGCCGCGGTGGCCCAGGCCGTGGCGAGGTCGGCCCCGTCGTCGACCGCCGCGGAGAGGGCCGCGTCGAAGGGGACGAGCACGTCGACCATGGTCTTGTCGCCGACCGTGGCGCCGAACTCGAGGATCGCCTCGGTCGCGGCGGAGACGCCGCGGGACACGGAGGCGCGGTCCGGGGCCGCCTCGTCGCCCACGGCCGCGCCGAGGCTCGCGAGGGCGGCACCCCAGAGGGCTCCGGAGGTGCCCCCGGCCCGATCGGACCAGGCGTCGCCGGCGAGGTCGAGGACGGTGCCCGCCCCCGCACCGGCGAGCACGGCCTCGCGGGCGGCGGCGACGGCGGCGTGGACCCCGCGCTGCATGCCGATGCCGTGGTCGCCGTCCCCGGCGACGGCGTCGATGCGTCCGAGCTCGTCGACGTTCTCCTCGACCGTGGCCTGCACCGCCTCGAGGGCGCTCAGCACCAGCTGGGCGGCCTGCCGGGACGCCGGGGTCGCGGGCGGGATCGCGATGGCGACCCGCGCCTCCTGCTCGGCGTCGTCCGCCCGCGACGCGACGTCGACGGAGCCCTTCTTGTAGGCGGGTGCGTCGACCGGGGCCGCCCAGAGGCGCTCGAGCTCGTCGTCGAGCCAGAACAGGGTCAGCGAGACGCCGGCCATGTCGAAGCTCGTGACGAGCTCGCCGACCTCGGGCTCGACGACCTCGACGCCCGCCTCGCGGAGCAGGGCGTCGACCCGGGCGTAGACCACGAAGAGCTCTTCGTACTTGACCGAGCCGAGTCCGTTGAGCAGCACGGCCACCTTGCGCCCGCGCGCCTCGTCGACCCCGTCGGGCAGTTCGTCGCTCGCGAGCAACGCCTCGACGAGCAGCTCGGCGAGGCCGTCCGCCGTGGGGACGTCGGTCTCGCCGATGCCGGGCTCGCCGTGGATGCCCATGCCGACGGCCATGCGGCCCTCGGGCACGGTGAAGAGCGGTTCGTCGGCCCCGGGCAGCGAGCAGCCCGAGAACGCCACGCCGACGCTGCGGGTGCGTTCGTTCGCCTTGACGGCGACGCGGACGACGTCGTCGAGGTCGGCGCCCTCCTCGGCGGCGGCCGCGGCGGACTTGAAGACGGTGAGGTCGCCGGCGATGCCGCGACGCTTGTGCTTGTCGGCGATCGACGCGCTCGAGATGTCGTCGGTGACGGCGACCGTGCGGGTCTCGATGCCCTCGTCGATCAGCTTCTGCTGGGCCTTGTCGAAGTTGAGGACGTCACCGGCGTAGTTGCCGTAGCTCAGCAGGACGCCCCCGCCGTTCTGCGCCGACTTCGCGACCGACCTGACCTGCTGCCACGAGGGCGAGGCGAAGAGGTTGCCGAGGGCCGCGCCGTGGGCGAGCCCCTGCCCGACGAGTCCGCCGAAGGCCGGGTAGTGACCCGAGCCACCGCCGACGACGAGCGCGACGCTGCCGGGGGCCGAGCGGGTCGCCCGGACCACGCCGCCGTGCACCCGTCGCACCCAGCGCTGGTTGGCGGCCACGAAGCCGTCGATCATCTCGTCGGCGAAGTCGCCCGGATCGTTGAAGAGGCGTGTCATGAGAACTCCAGGAGGCGGTGGTCCGGTCGACGGCGCGACGGCACGGCGACGGGGTGCGGAGGGGGCGGGGCCCGGGTCGGTGATCGTCCGGGCCCCGCGGGGGGAGGGGGTGAGCGTCGGTCAGTCGAGCCCGGCGGTCGCCGCCAGGTCGGCCTGCTCGCGGGGGCTGAGGGTGCCCTCGGGCTTCTTCATCCGGCTGAGCGCGATCATCAGCGCGGCCGACAGCAGCATGAAGAACCCGACGATGAACATCGGCACCCGGTAGTCGCCGGTGACGTCGGTGACCAGGCCCGTGATGTACGGGGCGCTGAAGCCGGCGAGGTTGCCGACCGTGTTGATGAGCGCGATGCCCGCGGCCGCCGCGGCCCCGGTCAGGAACTGCGTGGGCAGGGTCCAGAAGTTGGGCAGGGCCGCGAAGATCGCCATGGCGGTGACCGCGATCACCGCGATGGTGAGGGCGGGGGACTGTGCGTAGAGCGCCAGCGGGATGCTCAGACCGCCCACGACGGCGGGGATGACGATGTGCCAGGTCTTGAGGCCGCGACGCGAGGCGTCACGCGACCAGAAGTACAGGGCGATGGCCGCGGGGACGTAGGGGATGGCCGTGATGAAGCCGCGCTGGGTGACGGTGAACTCGGTGCCGAACTGCTCCTGGAAGCCGCCGATGATGGTGGGCAGGAAGAACGCGAGCGCGTAGAGGCCGTAGATGAAGCCGAAGTAGATGAACGAGAGCATCCAGACGCGGCCGTTCTTGAAGACGACGCCGAGGCCCGGGTGCTTGCCGGTGGTCGAGACGGCACCCGTCTTCGTCGAGGCCTCCTTCACCAGCGCCTGGGTCAGCCAGACCTGCTCTTCCTTGGTGAGCCACTTGGCGTCGGCAGGCTTGTCCTTGAGGTAGAACCAGGCGACGATCCCGACGACGATCGCGGGGATGGCGACGCCCATGAACATGAAGCGCCAGCCCTCGAGGCCGAAGAAGACGCCGTCGTGGCTGATCAACCAGCCGGCGAGCGGGGCACCGATGACGGTGGTGAGGGGCTGCGCCAGGTAGAAGAGGGCGAGGATCTTGCTGCGGTGGGCGGCCGGCACCCACAGGCTCAGGAAGAGGATCGCGCCGGGGAAGAAGCCGGCCTCCATGACGCCGAGCAGGAAGCGCAGCGCGACGAGCTGCTCGAAGTTCTGCACCCAGGTGAAGAGCAACGCCACGATGCCCCAGGTCACCATGATGCGGGCGAGCCACTTGCGGGCACCGAACTTGTGCAGGGCGAGGTTCGACGGCACCTCCAACAGGATGTAGCCGATGAAGAACACGCCGGAGGCGAAGCCGAACTGGGCCGCCGACAGGGCGAGGTCGGACTCCATGCCGTTCGGCGCCGCGAAGCCGATGGCGGTGCGGTCGAGGTAGTTGATGAAGAACATCAACGCCACGAACGGGACGAGCCGGACGGCGACTTTCTTGATCGCGGACTTCTCGACCGCGCTCTGTGGCGCGCTCGTTCGGGTGGTGGTGTCCACATCGACTCCTTCGGATCTAACGACGTTGTTGGATGACGCCTTCGACCGATGCCGGTGGCGCGCAGGGACCATCGTGCCTTTTTCGCCGATATCTGTCAACCGGTTGACCAATTCAGCGGCGGGACGGAGCGGCGCGAGTGCCTCGAAAGGTGGACCCGTGGGCCCCGCGAGCTGGACCCGTGGGCCCCGCGAGCTGGACCCGTGGGCCCCGAGAGCTGGACCCGTGGGCCCCGCTGACTAAGCTCGCACCGTGCCGGCATACCCAGAGAGCGACCCCACGAGCCTCGATCTCGAGCTCGAGATGGTCCCGCGCGGCACCGCGGTCAGCGAGGTCGTCAAGCAGCTCGTGGCCCTCCTGACGGCCGGCGAACTGACCCCCGGGTCGCGCCTCCCACCCGAGCGGCAGCTCGCCGAACGTCTCGGCGTCGGGCGGTCGGCCGTCCGCGAGGCCCTGGCCGCCCTCGAGATCCTCGGCATCGTCACGGTGCGCCCGGGCTCGGGCACCTACCTGCGCGACCAGACCTCGGAGTTGCTGCCGACCACGCTCAGCTGGGGTCTCATGCTGAACGCGGCACGCACGCGCGAGCTCATCGAGGTCCGGGGCGGGCTCGAGATCCAGGCCGCCGCCTACGCCGCCGAGCGGGCCACGGACGCCGACGTCGACGCCCTGCGGGGGTACATCGAGGTGATGGCCGACTCGCTCGAGGACCTCGACGCGTTCCTCCAGGCCGACATCCGGTTCCACCTGCAGATCGCCGTCAGCGCCGACAACGTCGTGCTCAAGGACCTCCTGCAGAGCACCCGGTCGCTGCTGCGCCTCTGGGTCGAACGCGGGCTCACCGAGAAGGACCAGGCCGAGGCCGCGTACCGCGAACACTGCGCCGTCTTCCGCGCGATCGAGGCACGCGATCCCGACGCCGCGCTCGCCGCGATGCGCGACCACATGGCCACCGCCGCCGACCGGGTCCGGAGCGCCACGGTCGTCTAGGTCGTCGCCCCCGACGGGCGGGGCGACGTCGTCGCCTCCGCTCGAGCGTCGGTCGGCACCGGCGTCACCGCACGAGGACGCAGGAGGCGCGGGTCACGCGACCCGCGCCTCCTGCGTTCCCTGCCGCTCGGATGGCCGTCAGGCGCGACGGCGCAGGACGCGGTGGGCCAGGCCCGCCAGGGCGCCGCCGACCAGGGGTGCCACGAAGAAGACCCAGACCTGGGCCAGGGCGTCGGGGCCGCCGTAGAGGGCGGCCGCCAGCGAGCGGGCAGGGTTCACCGACGTGTTGCTCACGGGGATGCTGATCAGGTGGATCAGCGTCAGGGTCAGGCCGATCGCCAAGGGTGCCAGGGCCTTGTACTCACCCTTGGCGGTTACCGACAAGATTACGCCGACGAACACGGCCGTCAGCACGATCTCGGTGACGAGGACGGCTCCGAGGCCGAAACCGCCGGGCGACGATGCGCCGAAGCCGTTCGAGGCGAAGCCCGAGTCCCGGGCCGCGGCGAAGTAGCCGGCGGGGCCGTCGGCGGCGACGAGCGCCACGACGCTGGCTCCGGCGGCGGCCCCGACGAGCTGCGCGACGACGTAGCCGGGCACGCTCGACCACGGGGTCCGACGGGCCAAGGCGAAGCCGACCGTCACGGCCGGGTTGAAGTGGCCGCCCGAGATGTGGCCGACGGCGTAGATGCCGGCCGTCACGCTCAGGCCGAACGCCAGGGCCACGCCGAGGAAGCCGACCCCGAGCGCGTTGCCGTCGTCCGGGAACGACGACGCGAACACGGCCGTGCCCACGCCTCCGATGACGAGGAGGAACGCCCCGAACGCCTCGGAGGCGTACCGCGCGAGGGGCGCGTAGGTCTCGGCGTGCTGCGTGCGCTGTTCTTTCGTGGACCGGCTGGCGGGTGTGGTGCGAGGCATGGGGACTCCCTGGTGTCGGGTTGGGACGAGTTGGGACGGGGTCGGGTGGGGCCGGGTGGGGCCGGGCCGGGACGAGTTCGGAGGGGGCCCGGTTCCGAGGGGGCCCGGTTCGGAGGGGGCGGCGGCTAGTCGGTCGACGAGGTGAGGTTCTTCACCGTGTCGGAGGGCACCGGCGGGATGCCTCGCTTGACGCCCTTCAGGCCGACGGCGACGAGCACCGCGGTGACGACCGCGAAGACGGCGAACGTGATGAGCGCGGCGGCCCAGAGGGGCAGGGCCAGGGCCAGCAGGGCGACGGCGGTGCCGGCCAGGAGGATCACGGTCATGATCGCGAGGACGGCTCCGACGGCGAGCAGCACGGCGCCGGACCGCGCGTCCCGAGCCCGACCGGCGACCTCGTCGCGGGCCGACCTCAGTTCGGCGCGCACGGCCTTGATGATGGGCTCGATCGCCCGGCTGCCGAGCTGGTCGCGGAACCTGCCGGCGAAGCCCGAGTCGGCCTGCTTGTCGTCGTCGCTCATGGTGGTCGTCCTTCTCTCGGCGCGGCCACTCGTGGGTGGCCGGGGATCGCGGTGCCGCGGTGCGGACGCGCTGTGTCTCGGTGACACACCATTCGGACGCGAGCGGCAGCCCACCCGTCATCGACCTCCAGCGAGCTTGCAGACTCGGGTCGACGGGCACTCGCGAAGCGGCCAGGCGGGGGGACAGCGCGGGCCTGTCCGGCGGACGGCGGGCGGCGGGCGGCGTCGTGCGGCGGACGGCGTCGGGCGGCGGGCGGCGGGCGGCGGGCGTCCGGCGTGCGGCAAGATGGCCTGGTGGCTCGACGCGAACCTCCCGTCATCCGCATCGTCGCGTCGACCAGCGCCGCGGTGCGCCAGGCCGACGGGCCCGACCGACTCGCGCGCACCGACGCCGCCGTCGACCGGCTGCGCGAGGGCGGACGCTCCCGCGAGGACGCCCTCTACCTGCTGTCGTCCTACTGGACCGGCGAGCACGGCCGACAGCTGCCGAGCCCGCGCACGCTGATGATCACCCTGGTGGTGACGCTGGTCGTCTGCATCGGGGCGGTCGTCGCGTTCGGCTCGACCGGCATCGCCTGGATCGCCGCCGTCTTCTTCGGCGGGGGACTGCTCGTGCGGGGGATCGTCGAGCTGTGGCGTCTCCACCGCAACTGGTACGGCTCGCGCGAGCGCCGCACCGCCGTCCGCTCCCTCGTGGGCGTCGCCCTCGACGTCGTCGGCGTCTACCGCGACGGCTACCGCCTCCCCCGGGAGGCGCGCGCGGCCGACCGGCGCCAGGCCCGGTTCACGAGGTCGAGGCCGTCACCACGACGACGGTGACCGGACGGCCTCGTGGCCGTCGCCCGGCTCGGCCAGGCGCCGACCGGCGTCGTCAGTCGACCAGGATGCGGAGGGCTTCGACGAGCGCGCGGTTGCCGGCGCGGAGAGCCCCGACCTCGGCCTCGAGGGTGGTGAGGCGGCTGTCGGCGGGTGCGGCGGGTGCGGGTGTGGGTGCAGGTGCGGGTGCGGGTGCGGGCACGGATGCCGGCTCGGGCTGCAGGTCGGGTTGGCTCTCGGGCGTCGGCTCGGGCTCGGGCTCGGGGGCAGGATCGGACGCCACCCAGGGGTCCTGCTCGGGTTCGGCCTCCGGCTCAGGCTGCGGGTCGGACTCCGGGTCGGACGCGGCCTCGGTCTGCGGAACGGCCTCGGCCTGCGGCACGGACCCTGTCTGTGCGTCGGACTCGGCGTCGGGCTCGGGCTCGCGCGCGGGCTCCGGAGGTGCGGCGGGCTGCGGCGCGTCGATCGGTTCGTCGTCCGTGGGGGACTCGACCCGCGCCTCCTTGGTGGTCTTGACGACCTGCGAGAACTTGGGGCGGGGCTTCCGCTTCGGCTTGGCGGACTCGGGCGAGACCTCGTCGACCCAGTCGCTGAGGGTCTGCCGCGGGACGTTGAACTCTTCCGCGACGACGGTGAGCACGTTGCGGTCGGTCGGGTTGGTCATCCGACGCTGCAGCACGCGGGCCGTCGCGGCCTCTCGCGTCTCGTCGTCGTACCACTCGTCGAAAGGCATGCTCCGAGTCTAGGGATGCGCGAGTCCCTCTCTTGTCCGAATCGAGGGGGTGGTCCGTGCATGACCGATTGACAGGACATAAGGACATGGCTAGCCTCGTCCTGTCGCCGTTGCAGGGCGACGACCCGCACCGACGCGGGAAGCTGTAACCACAACCAATGGAGGAATCGTGGTCACCGACACATCGGGCAGTTCGCCCCGAGTAGCTCTTCCCGCCCTGGTCTCGGGCCCGCACACCAAGCGTCTCGGCACCGTCGCGGTCATCGCCACCTTCGGTGGCCTGCTCTTCGGGTACGACACGGGCGTGATCAACGGCGCGCTCGACTCGATGGAGGAGAGCCTCGGGCTCACGCCGGCCAGCGAGGGCATCATGGTCTCGGCCATCCTCATCGGGGCCGCGGTCGGGGCGTTCTTCATCGGGCGCATCTCGGACGCCTTCGGGCGGAAGCCGACCATCAACACCCTGGCCATCCTGTTCTTCTTCGCCGCGCTCGCCTGCGTGCTCGCCCCCACGTGGGAGTTCCTCACCGGGGCGCGGTTCTTCCTCGGCATCGCGGTCGGCGGGGCCTCGGTCACCGTGCCGGTGTTCCTAGCCGAACTCGCCCCCACCGAGCAACGCGGCGGACTCGTCAGTCGCAACGAGCTCATGATCGTCTCGGGGCAGCTCGCCGCCTTCACCATCAACGCCGTCATCGGCAGCGTCTGGGGCGAACACGACAACGTGTGGCGCTACATGCTCTCCGTCGCGGTGCTGCCCGCCATCGCCCTCTTCATCGGCATGTTCCGTGTCCCCGAGAGCCCTCGCTGGCTCATCGCCAAGGGCCGCGACGACGACGCGCTCGCCGTGCTCAAGCAGATCCGGGCCGACGACCGCGCGGTGGCCGAGATGGCCGAGGTGCGCCTCCTGGCCGACGAGGAGAAAGAGGCCAAGAGCGCCCGCCTCGCCGACCTCATCGCCGAGCCCTGGCTCCGCAAGATCCTGTTCATCGGCATCGGCCTGGCCGTCGCTCAGCAGCTGACCGGCATCAACTCGATCATGTACTACGGCACCCAGGTGCTGCAGCAGTCCGGTTTCTCGCAGAGCGGGGCCCTGATCGCCAACGTCGGGGCAGGCGTCATCGCCGTCGTCGCGATGCTCGTCGCCCTGCGCATCATCAACAAGGTCGGACGGCGCACCATGCTCATGGCCGGCTTCGCCGGCGTCACGATCTTCCACCTGCTGATCGGCCTGTCGTCGCTGCTGATCCCCGAGGGGCTCGGCCGCGCGATCGTCGTCCTGATCTTCGTCATCGGCTTCGTCGGGACCATGCAGGGCACCATCGGCCCTCTCGTCTGGCTGATGCTCAGCGAGATCTTCCCCCTCAAGCTGCGCGGCGTCGGGATGGGGCTCACGGTGCTCATCCTCTGGTTGACCAACTTCGCCGTCAGCCTGCTGTTCCCGATCCTCGTCGCCGGCATCGGCATCTCGACGACGTTCTTCATCTTCGCCGTGCTCAACGCCGGGTCGTTCCTCTTCGCCGTGAAGAAGGTGCCCGAGACGAACGGGCGGTCGCTCGAGCAGCTCGAAGAGGACTTCAGCACCGGTGCCATCTACGTCGTGAAGAACGGCAAGAAGTGACCGCGACCGCACGCCACGCTCTCGAGAGGACGACCACGTCATGACCGACCACACCGACAACGACACCGCTCCGTACGACGTCCTCACCATGGGCCGCGTGGGCGTCGACATCTACCCGCAGCAGTCCGGCGTCCCGCTCGAAGAGGTCGAGACCTTCAGCAAATCCGTCGGTGGCAGCGCGACCAACGTCGCCATCGCGGCCGCCCGTCACGGCCGGCGGTCCGCGGTGGTCACCCGCACCGGCGACGATCCCTTCGGTCGCTACATCGTCCGAGAGCTCGAGCGGCTCGGCGTCTCGACCCGGCTCGTCTCGACCGTCGACGGGCTCAACACCCCCGTCACGTTCTGCGAGATCTTCCCGCCCGACGACTTCCCGCTGTACTTCTACCGGCAGCCGAAGGCACCCGACCTCATGATCACCGCGGGCTCGCTCGACCTCGCCGCCGTCGAGAAGGCCACGGTCTTCTGGGCCACGGTCACCGGCCTCAGCGAAGAACCGAGCAGACAGGCGCATCACGTGGCCTGGCAGGCCCGGGGTCGTCGGCCCCTGACCATCCTCGACCTGGACTACCGCCCCATGTTCTGGAAGAGCCCGGAGGTCGCCACCCGAGAGGTCGGCCGCGCTCTCGAGCACGTCACCGTCGCCGTCGGCAACCGCGAAGAGTGCGAGATCGCCGTCGGCGAGACCGAGCCCGAGCGGGCGGCCGACGCCCTCCTCGACCGGGGCGTCGAACTCGCCGTCGTCAAGCAGGGCCCCAAGGGCGTCCTCGCCAAGACGCGTGACGAGCGGATCGAGGTGCCGGCGCACGTCGTCCAGGTCATCAACGGCCTGGGGTCGGGCGACGGGTTCGGGGGCGCCCTCTGCCACGGCCTGATCGAGGGGTGGTCGCTCGATCGCACCCTGCGCTTCGCCAACGCGGCCGGCGGCATCGTCGCCACCCGGTTCGAGTGCTCCACCGCCATGCCCACCACCGCCGAGGTCGAGGCCGTCCTCCAGGAGGCGCACCATGTCTGATCGCATCGCCCCGGTCCTCGACTTCGAGCGCCTCCGAACCCTCCGGGCCGCCGAGCCGCACCGGGTGGCCGAGATCCTCGCCGCCCGGACGCGACCCGCACCGCTGGGTGCGGACGGACGCCTCTTCATCGTCGCGGCGGACCACCCCGCCCGGGGTGCCCTCGGCGTCCGAGGCGACTCGAGCGCCATGGCCGACCGGTACGACCTCCTCCGTCGCCTGGTCGTCGCCCTCGGCCGACCCGGCGTCGACGGGGTGCTCGGGACGCCCGACATCCTCGAGGACCTCGCCCTGCTCGGCGCGCTCGACGGCAAGGTCGTCGTCGGCAGCATGAACCGCGGTGGTCTCCAGGGCGCCACGTTCGAGCTGGACGACCGGTTCACCGCGTACTCGGCCGCGTCGATCGCCGACTCCCGGTTCGACTTCGCCAAGCTGCTCGTGCGCGTCGCCCTCGACGACCCCGGCACGGCCTCCACGCTGGCCGCGACGGCACGCGCGGTGACCGAGTCGGCCAGGCTGCGCCTCCCGATCATGCTCGAGCCCTTCATGAGTTCGTGGGTCGACGGACGGGTGACGAACGACCTGACGGCCGACGCCGTCATCAAGTCGGTCGCCATCGCGTCGGGCCTGGGCGAATCCTCCGCCTACAGCTGGCTCAAGCTGCCCGTCGTCGACGACATGGAACGCGTCATGGCGGCGACGACCCTGCCCACCCTGCTGCTGGGCGGTGACCCCGCCGTCGACCCGGCCGACACCTACGCCCGCTGGGCCGCGGCCCTCGCGCTCCCGGGCGTCCGTGGGCTCGTCGTCGGGCGCACCCTGCTCTACCCGAGCGACGACGACGTCGCCGCAGCCGTGGACCACGCGGCCGGGCTCGTCCACCCACCCTCGACCACGAACGGATCGGCAGAACGATGACCAGCACCACCAGCACGCACACCGGCACCACCGCCACCGATCGCCCCCTGGTCGCGCACTGGATCGACAACGTCGAGGTGCCCGGCACGAGCGGCCGCACCGCGCCCGTCTACGACC
The DNA here is from genome assembly GCF_001421165.1 of Frigoribacterium sp. Leaf8. Taxonomy (GTDB): domain Bacteria; phylum Actinomycetota; class Actinomycetes; order Actinomycetales; family Microbacteriaceae; genus Frigoribacterium. The sequence goes on from NZ_LMKB01000001.1 coordinate 732,914, forward strand.
CGGCCCTCGGCGTCGCGACGAAGGACGTCTCGCTCGCCGACGCCTCCGAGATCGAGGCCGCCGTCGCCTCGGCCCACCGCGCGTTCCCCGCCTGGCGCGACCTCTCGATCACGAAGCGCCAGCAGATCATGTTCCGTTTCCGTGAGCTGCTCAACGAGCGCAAGGGCGAGCTCGCCGAGATCCTCACGAGCGAGCACGGCAAGGTGTTGAGCGACGCCCTCGGCGAGATCACCCGCGGCCTCGAGGTCGTCGAGTTGGCGACCGGGTTCCCCCACCTGATCAAGGGCGAGTTCTCGCAGCAGGTGTCCACCGGGGTCGACGTGTACTCGACCAAGGCGCCCCTCGGCGTGGTCGGCGTCATCAGTCCCTTCAACTTCCCGGCCATGGTGCCGATGTGGTTCTTCCCGATCGCGATCGCGGTCGGCAACACCGTCGTGTTGAAGCCGTCCGAGAAAGACCCGTCCAGTGCCATGTTCCTCGCCCGCCTCTTCGCCGAGGCCGGCTTGCCCGAGGGCGTGTTCAACGTCCTCCACGGCGACAAGGAGGCCGTCGACGGCCTGCTCGAGCACCCCGACGTGAAGGCCATTTCGTTCGTCGGGTCGACGCCCATCGCCCGGTACATCTACGAGACCGCCGCCCGGCACGGCAAGCGCGTCCAGGCCCTCGGCGGTGCCAAGAACCACATGCTCGTCCTGCCCGACGCCGACCTCGACCTCGTCGCCGACAGTGCGATCAACGCCGGATTCGGCTCGGCGGGCGAGCGCTGCATGGCGATCAGCGTGGTCGTCGCGGTCGAACCCGTGGCCGACGAACTGATCGAGAAGATCACCTCACGCATGGCCGGCCTCACCGTCGGCGACGGTCGCCGCAGCTGCGACATGGGCCCTCTCGTCACCGAGCAGCACCGGGACAAGGTCGCGAGCTACATCGACATCGCCCTCGCCGACGGAGCCGACGTCGTCGTCGACGGCCGGGGCGTCGAGGTCGACGGTGAGGCCGACGGCTTCTGGCTCGGGCCCACCCTGATCGACAAGGTGCCGCTCACCAGCCGCGTCTACACCGAAGAGATCTTCGGGCCGGTGCTGTCGATCGTGCGCGTCGCGTCGTACGACGAGGGCGTCGCCCTCATCAACGCCGGTGCCTACGGCAACGGAACGGCGATCTTCACCAACGACGGAGGCGCGGCGCGGCGTTTCCAGGCAGAGATCGAGGTCGGCATGATCGGCATCAACGTGCCCATCCCGGTGCCCGTCGCGTACTACTCGTTCGGCGGCTTCAAGGACAGCATCTTCGGTTCGGACAAGGCCTACGGACTTCAGGGCTTCGAGTTCTACACCCGCGAGAAGGCGATCACGTCGCGCTGGCTGGACCCCAGCCACGGCGGCGTCGACCTGGGCTTCCCCCAGAACTGACCGCCCGCCCGATCTGTCCCCAGGCAGTACCCCCGTGGCCCCCGGGCCGCCCGCTCGATGATGAGGTGGACGACATGAACGACGACCCCCGCTGGTTCTTCCCCCGCGGCGACCTGACCCGCGACGGCTGGCAGACCGTCGTCGACGGCGACTTCGACGGTTGGCAGCACACCGGCCTGCGTGTCGGCGAGCTCGGTGACGGTGTCTCGTTGCCCCTCGCCGCCGGTGGGGTCGAGCGCATGGTGGTGCCGCTGGTCGGCGACGTCGTGGTCGAGTGGAGTGATGGCCGAGGTGGGTCGGGCACCGTCGAGCTCGCCGGGCGGGCGTCCGTCTTCGACGGGCCGGCCGACGTCGCCTACCTCGGCGTCCGGACGGAGGCGGTGGTCACCGGGCGCGGTCGGGTCGCGATCGCCGAGGCACCCGCCGACCAGGTGCTCGACGTGCAGGTGCTCCGTCGTGACGACATCCCCGTCGAGATCCGCGGAGCCGGTCGATCGACCCGCCAGGTGCACAACTTCGGCACCCCGGACGGGTTGCACGCCCAGAAGCTCATCGTGTGCGAGGTCGTGACGCCCGCCGAGAACTGGTCGTCGTACCCTCCGCACAAGCACGACGACGGGGTGCCCGGTACCGAGTCCCGCCTCGAAGAGATCTACTACTTCGAATCCGCCGTCGGCCGCGGCCTCGACGCCCCCTCGCAGGCCGACCCGTTCGGCATGTTCGCCACCTACAGCTCACCCGCGGGGCAGATCGACGTGAACGCCCTCGTCCGCACCGGCGACGTCGCCCTCGTCCCCTACGGGTACCACGGCCCCGCCGTCGCCGCCCCGGGCTACGACCTCTACTACCTCAACGTCATGGCGGGGCCCGACCCCGAGCGCGCCTGGCTGATCACCGACGACCCCGCCCACGGGTGGGTCCGAGCCGGCTGGGAATCCCAGGCCCCCGACCCTCGGCTGCCCTACCTCCCCACCGCACCCTCGAAAGGACCGCGTCGATGACGACGAAGAGACTCACCGTCGGCCAGGCACTCGTCGAGTTCCTCGCCAACCAGTGGACCGTCGACGGCGACGTGCGAGAGCGCACGATCCCGGGCATGTTCGGCATCTTCGGCCACGGCAACGTGGCCGGGGTCGGCCAGGCGCTCAAGCAGTACCACGTGGACCGCCCGGGGCTCATGCCGTACCTGCAGGCCCGCAACGAACAGGCGATGGTCCACCAGGCCGTGGGCTACGCCCGCATGCACCGGAGGCGCGCGACCTACGCCAGCACCGCCTCCGTCGGTCCCGGTGCCGCCAACATGCTCACCGCGGCCGCGCTCGCGACGACGAACCGGCTGCCGGCCCTGCTGTTGCCGAGCGACACCTTCGCCACCCGGGTCAGCGACCCGGTGCTGCAGCAGATCGAGCTGCCCCACGACACGTCCCTGCAGGTGACCGACGCGTTCCGGCCGCTGTCGCGGTTCTTCGACCGCGTCGACCGGCCCGAGCAGCTCTTCTCGATCGCGCTCGCCGCGATGCGCGTGCTGACCGACCCGGCCGAGACCGGCGCCGTCACGATCGCCCTGCCCGAGGACGTCCAGGCCGAGTGGCTCGACGTGCCCGACGAGTTCCTGCAACCCCGCGAGTGGCACGTCAGGCGCCCCGTCCCCGAGCGAGGACCGCTCGAACGCGCCGTCGCCGCCATCAAGGCCGCGAAGCGCCCCGTCGTCGTCGCCGGCGGCGGAGTCCTCTACTCGGGCGCCGAGCAGCAGCTCGACGCCTTCGCCCGGGCGACCGGCATCCCCGTCGGCACGACGCAGGCCGGCGGAGGGTCCCTCGCCTGGGACCACCCGCAGTACCTCGGGGGCATCGGTGCCACCGGCACGACGGCCGCGAACCGCATCGCCGCCGAGGCGGACCTCGTCATCGGCATCGGCACGCGGTACAGCGACTTCACCACCGCCTCCCGGACGGCCTTCCAGGACTCCGACGTGCGGTTCGTCAACGTCAACGTGACGTCGTTCGACGCCTACAAGCACGGCTCGCAACTGCCCGTCGTCGCCGACGCCCGCGAGACGCTCGACGCCCTCGCCGAGGCGCTCGCCGGGCACCGGGTACCCGACGAGCACGCCGCTCGCGTGGCCACCGAGAAGGCGAGCTGGGACGCCCTCGTCGACGAGGCCTTCCAGCCGTCCGGGCTGGCCCTGCCCGGCCAGCCCGAGATCATCGGCGCCGTCCAGGCGGCCAGCGACCCCACCGACGTCGTGGTCCAGGCGGCCGGGTCGTTGCCCGGCGACCTGCACAAGCTGTGGCGGGTGCGCGACGCGCTCGGCTACCACGTCGAGTACGCGTTCTCGTGCATGGGCTACGAGATCGCCGGTGGCCTCGGCGTCAAGAGGGGTGCCCCCGACCGCGACGTCATCGTCATGGTCGGTGACGGCTCGTACCTCATGCTGCACACCGAGCTGGTCACCGCCGTCGCCGAGGGCATCAAGATCATCGTGGTGCTCGTCCAGAACCACGGCTACGCCTCGATCGGCCACCTCTCCGAGACCGTCGGGGCCGAACGCTTCGGCACGCTCTACCGCAAGCTCGATCCCGACTCCCTCGACTTCCAGGGCACCGAGGTGCTGCCGGTCGACCTCGCGATGAACGCCCGCAGCTACGGGCTCGACGTCGTCGAGGTGGAACCGACGCCGAACGCGGTCGCCGACCTCTCCGCAGCCCTCACCGCGGCCAAGGCGTCGTCGACGAGCACGCTCATCCACGTGAACAGCGATCCGCTCGTGTACGCCCCGGACGGCGAGGGCTGGTGGGACGTGCCGGTCGCGCAGGTCTCGACCCTCGACAGCACCGAGGCCGCCCTGGCCGACTACCGCGAGCAGCGGGCCGCGCAGCGCCCGCTGCTCGGCTGACACCGCCACACCTCACCCGCACCCTCTCGAAAGGCACCGCCGCCATGACCGACACCGTCACCGACCCCGACGCCACGCCCACCGGCCCGGGCGGGCGCGGGCTCCGCATCGGGACCGCACCCGACTCGTGGGGCGTCTGGTTCCCCGAGCACCCCGGTCAGATCCCCTGGCCGCGGTTCCTCGACGAGGTGCAGCAGGCGGGCTACCACTGGATCGAACTGGGCCCCTACGGGTACCTGCCGACCGACCCCCACCAGCTCGAGGACGAGCTCGGTCGGCGCGACCTGAAGCTCTCGGCGGGGACGGTCTTCACCGGGTTCCACAAGAGTGACGACCAGTGGCGACGCGCCTGGGACCAAGCGCTCGCCGTCGCAGGCCTCGCCTCGGAGCTCGGTGCCGAGCACCTCGTCGTCATCCCCGACCTCTGGCGCAGCGACGCCACGAGCGAGGTCCTCGAGGCCCGTACGCTCACCGACGACCAGTGGGCGGCGCTCGGCGCCGGCCACGACAAGCTCGGCAAGGCGCTCCTCGAAGAATTCGGCGTCAAGCAGCAGTTCCACACCCACGCGGACAGCCACGTCGGCACGTACCGAGAGACCGAGCGGTTCCTGGCCGAGACCGACGTGCGCTACACGAACCTGTGCCTCGACACCGGGCACTTCGCCTACTACGGCGGTGACTCCGTGCGCCTCGTCGAGGAGTACCCCGACCGCATCGGTTACCTGCACCTCAAGCAGGTCGACTCCGACCTGCGGTTCACCGTGCTCAAGAACGACGTGCCCTTCGGGGACGCGGTCGCGCAGGGGGTCATGGTCGAGCCGCCCCGAGGCGTACCCGAGCTGGCCCCGGTGCTCGACGCGGTCAGTCGCATCGACCCCGAGATCTTCGCCATCGTCGAGCAGGACATGTTCCCGGTCGAATCGTTCGACCTGCCCCTCGGGATCGCGACCCGCACGCGTGAGCACATCATGAGCTGCTCGCCTCGCTCCCGTCTCGTCTGACGTCCCGCCGCTGACACCCCCGCCCCGAAGGAGAACACCCGTGACCACCACAACCCCCGACCTCCGCGTCGCCGTCGTCGGTGCCGGCATGATGGGCGCCGACCACGTCGCCCGCATCACGTCCACCATCAGCGGGGCCACCGTCGTCGCCGTCGTCGACCCCGACACCGCTCGTGCCGACGCCGCGGCGGCGACCGCCCCCGGCGCGATCACCGCGGCCGACTTCGACGAGGCGCTCGCCGCCACCGAGATCGACGCCGTCATCATCGCCACCCCGGGCTTCCTCCACGAAGCCGTCCTCCTCCCCGCACTCGACCGCGGGCTGGCGATCCTCTGCGAGAAGCCCCTCACCACGGACGAGGCCGCCTCGCTCCGCGTGCTCGAGGCCGAGCAGAAGCTCGACCGGCCGCACATCCAGGTCGGCTTCATGCGTCGCTTCGACCAGGGGTACCGAGACCTCCGGGCCCTCGTCGCGTCCGGCGAGCACGGTGCCCTGCTCGCGCTGCACTGCGCCCACCGCAACGCCACGACCCCGCCGAGCTACTCAGAAGAGATGCTCATCCTCGACTCCGTCATCCACGAGATCGACGCCGTCCCCTTCATCGCCGGTGAGCCGATCGTCGCGGTCGAGGTCAAGAAGCCTCGCCGCAACTCGCTCGCGCCAGAGGGGCTCCGAGAGCCGCAGTTCGTGATCCTCGAGACCGAGTCGGGCACGATGGCGATCGTCGAGATCAACGTCAACGTCCAGTTCGGATACCAGGTCACCACGGACGCCGTCTTCGAGAGCGGCGTCGCCTCCATCGGGCGCGAGACCGGGCTCCAGCTCACCACGGCCGCCCGGTCGGCCGTGGCCGTGCCGCCGACGTTCAAGGAGCGCTTCGGCGCCGCCTACGACACGCAGGTGCAGCGCTGGGTCGACGCCGCGCACCGCGGCACCATCGACGGTCCGAGCGCCTGGGACGGCTACCTGGCGAGCGTCGTCGCCACCGCCGGCGTCGAGGCCCAGAAGACCGGTCGGCGCGTCGAGGTCGACTACGCGATGCCCAAGCCGTCGTTCTACGACCTGCCCGGCGTCGTCTAGCCGGGGGAGTGACCGATGGTGAAGATCGCCCTCGACCCCACCCCGCTGCACCACAGCCACTCGCTGCTCGAACTGCCCGCCAAGGTCGCCGAACTGGGCTACGACCACCTGCAGTTGACCCCGCACCGCGACTTCATCCCGTTCTTCCGGCACCCGAAGGCCGACGACGACCTCGTCGACGCCTTCGCGGCGGCGTGTCGAGAGGCACGCGTGGAGATCGCGTCCGTCCTGCCCGTCCTGCGCTGGTCCGGTCCCGACGAGGAGTCCCGTCGGGCCGCCGTCAAGCACTGGAAGCGCGTGATCGAGATCACCGCCCGCCTCGGCGTCGAGGTGATCAACACCGAGTTCAGTGGTCGTCCCGAGCTGTCCGAAGAATCCGAGCGTCAGTTCTACTGGTCGATGGAAGAGTTGCTGCCCGTCCTCGAACGCGAGGGCATCCGCGTGTTCATCGACCCGCACCCGGACGACTTCGTCGAGGACGGACTCGAGGCCCTCCGGGTCATCCGCGGCCTCAACACGAAGCAGGTCGGTCTCGCCTACGTCGCGTGCCACACCTTCCACTACGGCGGCGACATGGCCGGGATCATGGCCGCCGCGGGGCAGTCACTCGGCCTCGTCCACATCGCCGACACGTTCGACCACCGCCGCTCGCACGGGCTGAGGTACATCAGCAATCCGCCCGGCAACGCGGCCCGCGTCCACCAGCACCTGAAGATCGGGGACGGTGACGTCGACTGGGACGGCTTCTTCGGCGGCCTGCAGGGGCTGGGCTTCTTCGATCGCGACGACACGATCGCCGTCTCGAGCGTCTTCGCCGAGGACGAAGCCGTCGACGGCGTCAGTCGCTACCAACGAGAGCAGATCCTGGCGCGCATCGACGCCGCGTCACGCGCCTGAGCCGCCGATCCGCCCGGCCCCTGCGGCACCTGCGGCACCTGCGGCCCCTGCGGCACCCGCGGCACCTGACCATCCCCGACCACACCCGACGAAAGAAGAGCCCATGCCCCTCGTCCGCATCGACCTCCTGCCCGGTCGCAGCCCCGATCAGATCACCGCGATCGCCGACGCCGTCCACGACGCGATCGTCGACGTCTACGGCATCCCGCCTCGCGACCGCTTCCAGGTGATCAACGAACTGCCGGCCGGTCGCATCATCGCCCAGGACGCCGGGCTCGGCTTCGAACGCTCCGGCGGAGTCGTGATGATCCAGATCTTCACCCAGCGGGGACGCACCGACGACGCGAAACAGGCCCTGTACGCCCGCATCGCCTCAGGCCTCGAGGCCGTGGGCGTGGCCGGCGAGGACGTCTTCATCGGCTACGTCGAGAACGGTCCGCAGGACTGGTCGTTCGGCTTCGGGGTGGCCCAGTACGTGACCGGTGAACTGACGGTGCCCTCGGCCGCGGGACAGGCCGGCTGAGCGGCAGGGTCCCGGACCGCGCAACCGCTGACGCCCGCCGTCGGGTGCGCGGCGCGCGGTGCCCGGCGGCTACTTGTCGACGAGGGTGATCGAGAACGAGTAGAGGTCGGGCCGGTAGCAGTGGTGCCCGACCTCGACGGCCCGACCCGACGCGTCGTAGGCCGTGCGGGTCATGGTCAGCACGGCCCCGCGCGGCTCGATCTCGAGCAGCTGGGCCTCGTCGGCGTGGGCGGCCCGGGCCCCGATCCGCTGCTTCGCCACCCGGATGGTGACGCCGAGGGCCCGGAGCAGTTGGTACAGGCCCTGGGCGGCGAGGTCGGCGTCCGAGAACGGAGCGAGGTCGAGGGGCAGGTAGTTCTCGAGCACCGCGACGGGGACACCGTCCGCCAGGCGGAGGCGCCGCACGTGGCTGACGCGGTCGCCGACCTCGATGCCGAGAGCCAGGGCGGTCTTCTCGTCGGCCGCGACGACCTGATGGGCGAGCAGACGTGTCGTCGGGGCCTTGCCGCTGTCGGTCAGGTCTTCGAACAGGCTGGTCAGCTCGACGTTGCGGGTCACGGGTCCGTGGACGACCTGGGTGCCGATCCCGCGCCTCCGGACGACGAGCCCCTTGTCGACCAGCTCCTGGATGGCTCGCCGGACGGTGGGCCTCGACAGGCCGAGACGTTCGCCGAGTCCGACCTCGTTCTCGAGCCGAGCGCCCGCCGGCAGCTGGCCCCCGAGGATCGCCGCCTCGAGCCGCGTGGACATCTGGAACCACAACGGGATGGGGCTGCTGCGGTCGAGGTCGGCGAAGTGGTCGGCCGGAAGCTTCGCGTCGGTCATGTGGTCCCCTCAGCCGAACGTATGTCGTGACAACCTTACGGGCGGCACGGGCCGGTGGCCATCTCGGCGCCGGGTCGGTGCCTCGGCCGGTCCGTGGACGGGTCAGTCCCCGGTGAGCGCGGCCGCGTAGGCGCGGACCGAGCGGTGGTAGCGGGGGAGGGTCGGCTCGACGGCCTCGATCGCGACCCGCAGGGCCTCGTCGGAGCGGCCGGCGCTGTGCAGGGCGAGCGCGAGGAAGACCCTCGGCGCGGCTCCGGTGGCGGGGTGCTCGGGAGCGTCGCGCAGCATGGCGATGGCCTCGTCGACCCGGCCGAGGTTGCGCAGCGTCGAGGCGTGCTGCACGACCATCTGCGCAGCCCGGGTCGGGTCGACGGCGTCGAGACCGGCCTCGGTCGCCGCCGCATAGTGCACGTGGGCCTCGGCCTCGCGGCCCCCGGAGTCGTGCGCACCCCCGAGTTCGAACTCGCCCAGCGCAGGGTGCGGAGCGTCGGCGGCGAGGGCCGCCATGCGCTCGATGCGCTGCTCGTCGTCGACGGTCTCGTCGGCCCAGAGGGCGGCGACGCGGTCTTCCCAGGCATCGGTGCTCATGGGGCCACGGTAGCGGGCGGGGTGAGCCGCGCCCCCTCGGCGTGAGCCGCGTCTCCTCCCCAGCGACACCCGACCGGGATCTTGTCCCCGCGTTGACCTCCTGCTGACCGAGTGCTGACGGGCCTCTCGAGAGGCTTGATCCACCGCACACCACGGGCCGGCACACCGGCCCCCTAGCGAAGGAACACGCACATGACCCGCCGCCGAATCGCCCTCCCCGTCATCGCCGTCTCCGCCGCCGCCGTCCTCGGCATCACGGGCTTCACGGCCGCGACCGCCGCCGCCCCCGACCCGGCCCGCGACTCGTCGTCGGCCAAGAAGACACCCCCGACGGCCGACGCCCCGACCGAGGCCGAGGTCCAGGCCCTCTTCGACGACTGGAACGCCTCACTCGCCACCGGTGACCCCACCCAGGTCGCCGAGCACTACGCCGACGACGCGGTCCTGCTGCCGACGGTCTCGCCCGGCATCCACGACACCCCCGCCGAGCGCCTCGAGTACTTCGAGGGCTTCCTGCTCAACGAACCGCAGGGCGAGATCACCGAGAGCGTCGTCCGCGACCTCGGCGACGGTTACGTCTCGCACTCCGGCCTCTACACGTTCACGATGGGTGCGAGCGGCGACGTGGTGCCGGCCCGGTTCACGTTCGTCTACGCCGAGGACGACGGCGAGTGGCAGATCGTCGAGCACCACTCGTCGAAGGAGCCGGTGAAGGGCTAGGCGACCGTGGCACGTCGGCCGGGGCGCGCCTCCTGCGTTCGCCGTCCGTCCAGTCGAGGGTGAGATCGTCGACCGTGCTCGTTCTGCTCGTGGAAGACGATCCCGCCATCGCCGCCTCGCTCCGCGAGGGCCTCGCTCGCTTCGGCTACGACGTCGAGTGGGTGACGACCGGGGGCGAGGCGCTCGACGCCGACCCACCCGGCGTCGTCCTGCTCGACCTCGGCCTGCCCGACATGGACGGCCTCGACGTCTGCCGGCGGCTCCGAGCCCGGTCGAACGTGCCGATCATCGTCATCACCGCCCGAGGTGACGAGGTCGACACCGTCGCCGGGCTCGAGGTCGGTGCCGACGACTACGTCGCGAAACCGTTCGGCGTCCGCGAGATCGTGGCACGCATCCGCGCGGTGACCCGGCGCCACGCGGGCGACGCGACGGCCGAGGCCACCGAACCCGCGCCTCCTGCCGTGGCCCTCGGCGCCGTGAGCGTCGACGTCGCGGCGAGGCGGGTGCGCCGACACGACGCCGAGGTCGCCCTCGCGCCGAAGGAGTTCGACCTGCTCGTCGCCCTGACCCGTCGCGTCGGGTCGGTCGTCACCCGCGAGGCGCGGATCGACGAGGTCTGGGACAGCCACTGGTTCGGATCGACGCGCACCCTCGACGTGCACGTGTCGGCCCTGCGGCAGAAGCTCGGGCCCGAGATCGCCATCACGACCGTGCGCGGGGTCGGGTTCCGGTTGGAGCACGCCGATGCGCCGTAGGCTCATCGCCTCGTACCTCGTGATCGTCGGGCTCGCCCTCGTCGCCTTCACCGTGCCGGTCGGCCTTCAGTTGACCGACCTGCTGCGCAGCGATCAACGCGAGGTGGCCCTGCGCGAGGCACGCACCATCGCCGTCCTGCTCGCCACCGCCACCGAAGCGGACGACGCCACGGCCCGCGGCGCCCGGGTGGCGCTGCTGCAGCTGCGCGACGAGATGGAGGAGCAGACCGACGGCCGTGTCGAGCTGATCGAGGTCGACCGGTCACCCGCCCTCGGTCGGCCGGTCGTCGGGGCGGACGACGACGACTTCGGTGCCGCCCTGTCGGGGCAGGAGCGCGTGCGGTCACTCGACGACTCCGTGCTCGGTGAGCGGGGCCTGCAGGTGACGGTGCCCGCGACGACCGACGACGGCCGGGTGGACGGCGCCGTCCGGGTCACGGTGCCCACGGCTCCGGTGGACGAGGAGGTGCGAGGCATCTGGCTCTTCCGGCTCGCGGCCGGTGTGGTCGTCCTGGTGCTCTCGGTGATCGCCAGCGCCGTCGTCGCCACGTCGCTGCTGCGCCCGCTGCGGTTGCTCGACGCGATGGCCGACCGCATCTCTCGCGGCGACCTCACCGCCCGCGCCGACCTCGACGCGATGGGCCCGCCCGAGATGCGTCGTCTCGCGAGCACCCTGAACGACGGCACCCGACGCATCGAGGTGCTGCTCTCGGCCCAGCGGGCCTTCACCGCGGACGCGTCGCACCAGCTCCGCACACCCCTCACCGCCCTGCGCCTCGGCCTCGAGAACCTGCAGGACCGGCTCGACGACCCCGCCGACGTGGCCGCCGTCGATCGCGCCCTGAGCGAGTCCGGTCGGCTGAGCCGGCTCGTCTCTGACCTGCTCGTGCTCGCCCGCAGCCAGGGCGCCTCGGCCACACCGGTACCCGTCGACGTCGGTGCGGTCCTGGAGGCGCGGGCCGAGGTCTGGTCGTCGTCGGCCGAGGACGTCGGGGCGCGGATCGTGGTGGAGCTCGGGGGACCGGGGCTCGGCGGGCCGGGGTCGCGCGGGCCGGGGTTGGTCGGGCCAGGGTCGGGCGGGCCAGGGTTGGTCGCGCTGGCCTCGTCGGGGCAGCTCGAGCAGGCGCTCGACAACCTCATCGACAACGCGTTGCGGGTGTGCCCGACCGGCGAGGCGGTGACCCTGCGAGCGACGGCGCCTCCGGAGTCGGACGGGGTCCTCGTCGAGGTCATCGACCGCGGGCCCGGCATGTCGGCGGCCGACCGGGCCCGCGCGTTCGACCGCTTCTGGAGCACCACGCCGGGCGGTTCCGGCCTCGGACTCGCCATCGCCCGAGAACTCGTCCAGCACGACGGCGGATCGGTCGACCTGGTCGACACTCCCGGTGGCGGGCTGACCGCGCGGATCGTGCTGCCACGCGACATCGCCTCGACCGCGGGCGGCCGGGCCGGGTGAGCAGGGACGCAGGAGGCGCGGGTCGGCCGCCCCGCGCCTCCTGCGTCCCTGCTCGGTGCCGTCGCGGCCGCCAGTGCATGATCGGAGGGTAGCCCGGCCTCCTCGGGGGTCGCGGCGGCGGATGCAGGGGTGAAGGCCGACCGCGTCAGGCTCGTCGGGGGTGTGCGCGAGCGCGGATCAGGTGCACGGCGACGGCCGCGACGGCCGTCGCGACCAGGACGAGAGCGCCCGCGAGGGTGCCGGCGAAGAACGTGAACGACTTCACCGTGTGGACGTCGGTCGGCAGTCCCCGGGTCGAGGCGACGACCACGACGCCGGCGACGAGGGCCGCGATGAGCGAGACCCAGAAGGCGAGGCGGATCCGCCGGGTCGAGACGGTGGCCGGTCTGCTGCTCGGCGGCGCCGGCGGAGTGCGCCGGAGGTACCGGGCGGCGGCGATCGCCAGCACGACGAGCCCGCCGAGCGACGAGGCGTACTGCGCCCACTGCGTCCCGACCAGTGGCCCCCACCGTTCGGCCAGGGCCGGGACCAACGTGCTGCCGAACCGGTCCGGGTGCGTGAACGCGTCCCAGAGCACGTGGGTGACGACGCCGAGGACGAGGGCGAGGAGGGTCCACGGGGCGGTGCGGGCGAGTCCGGCCCCCGAGCCGGTGCCGGGGTCGCTCCCGTCGCCGGGCACGGGACCGTGCGAGTCCCACGACGTCGGCAGGCGCGATCCGATCGACGTCGGCAGCAGGGCCCGCGCCGCCGGCCGCAGCAGCACGCGCCAGACGAGGTACAGCAGCACCGCGACCGGCACCGAGAACAGCAGCAGGCTCGGGAACCCGTGGGTCTGCTCGTAGGTCACGCCGACGGGGAAGAACAGCGGCACGTCCGGCGCCATGGAGCCGACCGCGACCGCCCCGAACGGCAGGGGCGTGCGGAGGAACGGCAGGGCGACGACGGCATGGCTGGGGGTGAACGGCACACGCCATCGTGGCGACCGAGGGCCGGGGCCGGCATCCACCCGAGGGTTGAGAACGTCGGACCCGCGGGGTGACCCGGCCCGGCGTCGGGTTGGTCGATCCCGTGTCTCTCACGGTCGTCGAGCCTGCACGCAGCCCTCGGTAGCGACCCGCGCCTCCTCGTCCCCGCTCAGCGACCGGACGAGGCGCGGAGCGTGTCGGAGGGGCGCTCGCCGAACCGTTCCGCGTAGGCCGCGGCGAAGCGGCCGTGGTGCGTGAACCCCCAGCGGGCCGAGACGTCGGTGACGCTCGAGTCCCCGGGTCCCGCGGCGACCAGGTCGGTGCGCACACGTTCGAGCCGCAGCCGTCGGAGGTAGGCCGTCGGGGTCGTGTCGAGGGCCCGGCGGAAGCCTTCCTGCAGGCTGCGGACGCTCGTGGCGGTCGCCGCCGCCAGGTCGGCCACGCTCCAGTCGCGGCCCGGATCGGCGCGCAGCAGCTCGATCGCGCGGGCGACCGCCCGGCCGCCCGACTGCGGCACGGGAGCCCGCAACGCCTCGGAGTGGTTGTGGCCCTGCGAGAGGAGCAGGGCGTGGACGAGCGATCGTTCGAGGTTGCGGACGGCGAGCGGGTGCTGGAGGACGCCGTCCTCTCGCCGGGACGCCTCGTCGACGACTCGTACCGCCTGCAGCACGACCTGTCCGCCCGTCGCCAGGTCGAGCTCCGCGTCGAATTCGAGCCGGGCGACGGACGTCGACTCGAGCAGGTCCTCGAGCTCGCGCTGCAGTTCGGCGCGGGGGATCATCAGGGCGATCTGCGCGAAGCCGTCGCCGCAGTCGAGGTCGACCGGTCGGCCGGGCATGAAGACGCCTCCGGACCGGGGTGTCGCGTCGACCCGCCGCCCGCCGGCTGCGCGCAGGACGGCCCGACCCGCCGTGGGGATGTCGACGTGGTAGTTGTCCGGCTCGGCCGTCCGGAGGCGGACGGCCCGGTCGAACCTCATGTAGCCGAGCGTCAACCGGCCCGTGCTCACGGCGTTCAGTTCGAGCCCGAGGTGGCCGGAGGGGCTCGCCGTCGGGAACTCGACGGGGAGGAAGGCCTCGCCGAGGACGCGTCGTGCCTCGTCGACGCCGTGACACGTGGCGACGCGGTGTCCGGCGAACACTTCTGGACCCTCCGCGAGCATCTTTCGACGCTACCGACCCTCGGGGGCGGGCAGAACAGCCCCTCGCGCGAATCGGCCGGGACCCCGCGTCCGGCGGATGGTGGCCCGGCTCGGTCGCTGCCTACCGTGGAGGTCCGCCGTTGCTCACCACTCGGCGATGAACGGTGGCCCTACCCGTCGGGGGGAAGGGCCACCGTTTTCTCGGCGCGGGAAGGCTCGGGCGGGCAGGCGCGGGCGGACAGGCAGGCGCGGGCGGGCGGGCAAGCTCGCGCGGGCAGGCGCGGGCGGGCAGGCAGGCGCAGGCGGGCAGGCGCGGGCGGCGTCCCGGGTCGGCGACCCGCGCCTCCTCGTCCCCTGGTCAGGCGGGAGTCGACACCGAAGAACGCGGCGCGGCACCGGTCCGTGTCGCGAGGACGTCGCGCACGGTCGTCCAGCGTGCGGGACCGTAGCGATCGTTGTCGACGTGCCTCAGCTGCGCGTCGCCGCTGAACATGTTGACGAAGTACTGCATGCCCTGCCAGGCGGGGAAGGTGTCGTCGCCCTTCGACGTGCGACGCATGACGGCCGCCATCGCCGACAGGGTCCCGGTCGTGCCGGCCCACTGCGGCTTGAAGGACGTGCCGGTGAGCTCGCTCATCGTGCGGGCGACCTGGCGGGCCGTGACCCGGTCGCCGGCGACCTCCACGACGCGCGGCGCCTCGGGGTCGAGCGCGACCCGGGCGACGACGTGGGCGACGTCGTCCTTGGTCGTGAAGTCGAGCACCTGGTCGGCCGACGACCAGAACAGCACCCGCTTGCGGTCGAAGAGGACCAGGGGTGCGTCCCCGGTCAACAGGTCGGTGAACATGCCGTTCAGCACCGACGTCGCCCGGATCGGGGCCGCGTCGACGTCGGCCGCGAACTCGCGACGCAGTTCGAAGTTGCGGTTGCTGCCCGGCGGGATGCTGCGGTAGTCGGCCGAGTAGTCGGAGGGCACGAACCGGGGCACACCCGCCGCGACGGCGGCCTTCAGGAGGGCGCGCTGCGCGTCGACGATCACGGCGCGGGTGCCGCTGACGGCGGACACGACGACGTCGGCGCCGCGGGCGGCGTCGGTCAGGGCGGGCACGTCCGTGTAGGAGGCGCGGGTCACCTCGACCCGGTCGTCGTCAGCGAACAGCGTGGTCGCGCCGGTGCTGCCGGGGCGGGTCAGGACGCGCAGGCGCACGTCGTCCGTGGTGTCGCGGAGCAGTTCGCGGGCGATGCGCTGGCCGAGGTCGCCGGTCGCGCCGGCGAGGAGGACGGTGGTGGTCATGGGGGAGTGGCTCGTTCCGTCGGAGGGTCAGAGGCCAGTCTGCGCGCTCGACGGCGGTGCGGTGCGGTGCGGTGCGGCTGGTGGGGTCGGGTGCTGCGGATCGCCCGGCGCCGGGACGTGGGCACCACGCCAGGTTGTGGGCACGACGCCAGGTTGTGGGCACGACGCCAGGACAAGGGCTGGCGCTGTGCTCACATCCTGGCGTGGTGCGTGGTGCGTGGTGCGTGATGCGTGATGCGTGATGCGTGGTGCGTGGTGCGTGGGGGAGGGGACGTCCTCGGGGACGCGACCCGCGCCTCCTGCGGCCCGGCGGTGCCGGTCGTGCGCACCCTCATCACCCGGAGGGGAGCACGATGGCGGGGACCCGTGGCGCCCGTGCACGGGCGAACGGAGAGAGCCGCATGAGCACCACCGACCCCGACGACTTCGTCACCCGCGCCGCACGACGGGCCCGTGAACTCATCGACACCTCCGACGTCGTGCCGCCCGTGGCACGCGGTGCCCTGCACGACCTCGCGGGCCGGGCCGAGACCGTGGTGCGCGACGTCACCGACCGGGCCGGGTCGTCGGCCCACGACCTGGTCGACCGCGCCGAGGTGATCGCCGACCGGGCCGAGAAGACCGTGCGCGACGTCGCCGAGACCGTCACGATCGCCGCGATGGAGGCCACCGACCAGGCCCACCAGCGCTACCGCCGCCGGGCCCGCGTCACCAACGCCGTCGGCGCCACCGTCATCACCGGGCTCGTGGTCGCGCTGGTGGCGAGCAGGCGTCGGGGGTAGCAGGCGTCGGCACCGGCGCCGCCGCCGAGCTGCCGGCCCGCCGGCACCGCTGGCCTGCCGTCCCGCAGTCCGGCCGGCCCGCCACCCCGCCACCCCGCCACGAAGTGAACACCCCGCCACGCAAAAAGATGGCGGGGTGTTCACTTCGTGGCGGGAAGACCCGGAGCGGCACGGAACGGCGCTCGGCGTCCGGCGTCCGGCGTCCGGCGTCTGGCGCCCGGTGCTCGGCGTCCGGCGTCCGGCGTCCGGCGCCCGGACGGCGGGCGGGACGGACGGGAGCGTCACGCGGTGTCCCGCGTCACCCAGGCCGCTCAGGCGGCGAGCAGCACCTCGCTCGTGACGACGGTCGCGAAGCTGCCGTCGAGGGCGGCCATGAAGGCGGCGTGCACGTCGCGGCCGGCGACGGTCGTCCCTGCGTGCACGAGGTCGGGGGCCGCGCAGGCGTCGGTGACGACGGTGCAGGCGAAACCGAGCTCGTGCGCGGCCCGCGTGGTCGAGTCGACGCACATGCTGCTCATCATCCCGACGATCACGAGTTCGGTCACGTCGCGCTCGCGGAGGCTGGCCTCGAGTCCTGTGCCCACGAAGCTGTTCGGCACGTGTTTCTCGACGACCAGCTCGCCGTCGTGGGGTTCGACGGCCGGGTGGAACGCGAGGCCGTCGGTCCCGGGCCGGAAGAACGTCGCGCCCTCGCCGGTCGAGACGTGGAAGACGTGGACGACGGGCTCACCCGACGCCCGGAACGCCTCGAGCACGTCACCGGCGGCAGCGGCGGCCGCCTCGGGCTCGACGAGCGGGAACGCGCCCCCGGGGAAGTAGTCCAGCTGGATGTCGACGATGAGCAGGGCGCGGGTCATCGGGCCAGCATGCCAGGCCGCGGGGCTCAGGGACGCGCCGGCACCGACGTCGGCACGAGCGTCGTCGCGACCACGGTCACGTCGTCGCTGCGGTCGCGCTCGAGGGCGAGCCGCTCGACGACCTCGACGATGCGCGCCGGCTCGGGCGTCGCGGCGAGCAGTCGCTCGAGGTCGTGCAGCGCCTCGAGTTCGACGGGGAACAGGTCGAGCACGCCGTCGCTGACACAGACGAACACGTCGCCGTCGTCGAGCTGTGAGCGGTGCCGGTGCCAACCGGTGCCCACCCCGATGGGCAGGTCGGCCGAGTTCAGGCGGTCGACGGCCCCCGAGGCCCGACGGATGAAGGCCAGGCCGTGCCCCGCGTCGGCCCAGAGCACGCCGCCGTCGGCGTCGATGCGCGCGTGGAACGACGTCGTGAACTGCGTCTCGGTGTCGTACGCGCTCGTCGTCAACCCCACGGAGGCGCGGTGGAAGGCCTCGGCCGGGTCGCCGTCGTCGACGCTGCTGCGGATCACCGAGCGCACCGCCGCCGCGATCATGCCCGCGCCGACGCCCTTGCCCATGACGTCGCCGACGGTCACGGCGATGCCGGTCGAGGTCGGGTACCAGTCGAAGAAGTCGCCGCCGACCTCGCGGGCCGGCACGCAGGCCCCGAACACCGCGAAGGCGTCGGGCAGGGTCGAGGCGTCCGGCGGCAGCAGCGACTGCTGCACCACGGCGGCCCGGTTGAGCTCGCGCTCGAGGGCGTGCTGCTGGGCTCGCGCCCGCTCGAGTCGGGCCTTCGCCTGCCGGGCGAGTTCGTTGACCGCCGCGGCGACGGTCGCGTAGACGACCAGGGCGAACGCCAGCCGGATCAACTCGCTCGGGCCCCGACCGTCCGCGGTGAACAGGTACGGCAGCAGCAGGGTGACGGACGTTCCGACCAGGGGCAGCAAGACGTTCCGCCGACCGGGCCAGGACGCGACCCAGACGACCGCGAGCAGCACGATCGGCAGGAAGACCGATCGCTGGTCACCCGTGCCGTACCGCAGCAGCCCCACGGCGACGAAGTCGGCCGCGGGCACCAGCAGCTCCCACCGCCGGAGCCGGGTGTGGCGGGCCATCGTGGCGGCGAACGCCAGGGCCGCGACGGCGACCGCCACGCTGAGCCACATCGTGACCGCGTCGGTGACGATCAGCCAGGGCAGGGTGGCGCTGAGCACCGCGGCCAGCGCGATCAGCAGGGCGATGAACGACTGCCGGAACAGCGGCACCTTCTCGACGGGCACGCGTCGCAGGGCCGTGTTGAGTGCCCGTCCGATCGCGTCGGCGCCCTCCGTCACGCGTCCCATGCCGGTCCCCTCGCCCCTGGATCGCCCGTCGACCACAGGTGTCGTCTTGTCTCGTCTTCCTGACGACGCTACAGGGTGCGGCCGACGGGCCGCGGACCCGGGGAGGCGCGGTGTGGGCGGAACCGGCACCGTGCCTCCTGGGGGCGAGGCGTCGTCCACAGGCGACGCCTGACTCACTCGGTCCGGTCGGACCCCTGGGCATCCTGGGCGGCGGCGGCGGCGGCGGTCGCGGTGGCGGTGGCCTCCGGCTCGCGGGCTGGGGCCGCCGCCTCGGGAGCCGTGGCCTCCGGCGCCGACGCGACCCGCGCCTCCTGGGCGTGGGCGCCGAAGCGCAGCACGTCGGCGCCGTACGACGCGAACAGCCGGGCGAGGTCGTCGACCCGTGCCCGGGACAGCTTCTTCGTCGGACGCGAGGTCAGTTCGCGGACGACGCCCGCCAGCTGGGACCGGTGCGACACGATCACCGTGGCCGCACCTCCGTCGGTGGCGTCGCGCTCGGTCGCGAAGACCGTCGCGTCGCGGTGCGAGTAGAAGACGCAGGTGTCGAACCAGAGCCGGACGCCGGTCTCGGCCTGCACCCGGTCGGACAGCCGCTGCGCCTGGCGCCGCACCTGCGACGCGGGGGCCTCGCGGCCGAGGTGGGTGCGCACGGTCAGCACGGTGGGCGAGTCCTTGACGACCTGCAGCGCGAACGGCGGCGTCATGGTGCTCTCGTCGAACAGGCCCGCGAACGCCGGGAACACGCTGCTCGGGGTCAGGCCGTCGAAGACGATGCCGTTCCAGCCCTTGTTCTCGATCACCATCACGCCGGTCTCGGCGAGCAGGACGTGGTCGACCTGCGCGACGAACCGCGAGGAGGCGCCGGTCGCCACGGGAACGAAGACCACGTTGGTCAGCAACACCGCGTCCACGCCCAGCTGGCGGCAGGCGTCGGCGATGTCGTCGCGCGAGGTGGCCTCCCACTTGAGGCCGGACGCCACGAGGTCGCGGGCCTGCTTCGCCTCGGTGAGGGCGGCCTGACGCTCGGCGCCCAGGGCGTCGCGCTCGCGGGCGTGGTCGGCGGCGGCCTGGGCGAGGGCGTCGTCGTGGGCCGCGGCGAGGGCCTCGTGCTGCTCGCGGGCGGCCCGGGCCTGCTCGTCCGCGGCCGCCTTCGCGGCGGCCAGGGCCCGCTTCGCCCGCGCCCGCAGCACGACGGCGACGACGATCAGGGCGACGAGCAGAACGGCGGCGATGATCCACGGGACGAGGCTCTGGTCGAACGGCATGCCTCCAGCAGAACACGGGGTGCGGGCGGCGCGAGGGTGCCTCGCCGGGTCCCGCCCGGTCGGGGGGTCAGGCGGGCAGGGCCCCGAGCAGCAGCCCGCCGGCCGCCGCCACCGCGACGACGGCCCACGGCGGGGTCCGCCACACGACCAGCAGCACGAAGCAGACGAGCGCCAGGCAGAACGGCGCCACCCCGGTGATCGCGGTCGTGACGACGGGGTCGTAGAGGGCGGCGACCAGCAGGCCCACGACCGCCGCGTTGGCCCCGCGCATCAGGGCCCGGACCGGTGCCCGGCTCCCCAGGGCGTTCCAGAACGGCAGCACCCCGACGAGCAGGAGGAACCCGGGCGCGAAGATGGCGACGGTCGCGAGCGCGGCCCCGAGCGCGCCTCCCGGCCCGATGTCGGCCACGGTGCCGAGGTAGGTCGCGAAGGTGAACAGCGGGCCCGGGACGGCCTGGGCGGCTGCGTAACCCGTCAAGAAGGTGTCGTCGTCGACGAAACCCGGCTCGACCAGGCCGGCGTGCAACAGCGGCAGGACGACGTGCCCTCCGCCGAAGACCAGGGCGCCTGCCCGGTAGAAGACGTCGACGAGCGCGATCGACCCCGACCCCGTCGCGGCGGCGACGGCGGGAAGGCCGACCAACAGGGAGGCGAAGGCCACGAGGCAGACGACGCCCGCGGCCCGCGAGACGGGGAACCGGAGGGGCTCGGGATGGACGGCGCGCACCGCCGCTCCGATCGTCGGGTCGGACCCCCGACAGAAGGCGAGCCCGGCCAACACCCCCAGCGCGATCGCCGAGAGCTGCCCGGCCGGGCCGGCCAGCGCCAGCGCGAGGACGGCCGCGGCCACCGCGATGCTCGCCCGCGTCGGGTCCGGTGCCAGCGCGCGGGACATGCCGATCACGGCATGGGCGACGATCGCGACCGCGCCGATCCCCAGCCCCGTGACGATCGCCGAGCCCACCGGACCCTCGAACAGGCCGACGCCGGTGGCGATGACGAACATCACGAGTGCCGACGGCAGGGTGAAGGCCACGAAGGCGACGAGCGCTCCGACGGGCCCCGCCCGGAGCAGGCCGAGCCCGAACCCGACCTGGCTCGACGCCGGGCCCGGCAGGAACTGCGCGATCGCGACGAGGTCGCCGTACGCGGTCTCGCCGAGCCAGCGTCGCCTGCTCACGGCCTCGGCCCGGAAGTACCCGAGGTGCGCGACCGGGCCGCCGAACGACGTGACCCCGAGCACCGAGAACGCCGCCAGCACCTCACGCACCCGGGCCGCGCTGCGGCTCGACGGCTTCTCGGGTCGGGCCGTCGGATCGGGTGCGCGCTCGGTCACGAGGTCATCGTGGCAGGTGGCCGCCCCGCGCGGTACCGCGGCCACGAAGCCACTCGCGAGGAGGCGCGGGTCGTCACCCCGGGAGGCCGCGACCCCGCCAGGTCCCCAGCTCGGCGACCTCGCGCCAGCCGAGGCTCTCGTAGAGGCGGCGACCGTCGACGCTCGCGAAGAGCAGACCCGTCGTCGCTCCTCGGGCGGCGGCCCCGTGCTCGAGGCCGGCCATGACGCGGCTGCCCAGCCCGCGCCTCCGGAAGTCGGGTTCGGTCGCGATGCGGTCGAAGACGACGTCCTCGCCGACGACCGCCGCCTGGCCGCGGGCGGCGACGACGCCGTCGACCTCGACCCGGACGTGCACGACCCGACCGTCGCCGTCGCCGTCGACGATCACGCCCGCGGGCAGCGGCCGCGCCGACACCTGGCTCGTCATCATCCGCTCGGCGTGCGTCACGGCGTCGAGCCGGGCCAGGGTCGCGCGGGCGACGTCGTCGAGGGGGCCGATCACCGACAGCCAGACGTCGGGCGCGGTCGTCTCGTCGACGAGGCGGGTGAGCTCGTCCGGGGTCGGCCGGCCCACGATCCGTTCGACGGCGCGGGTCGCGGCGGCGACGTCGACCCGCCAGGCGTCGCCGTCGCGGTGACGGGCGGCGCCACGCGAGAGCGCCCAGCCCTCGACCCACCGGTCGACGAGCGGGATGAGGCCGTCGGTCGTCTCGATCACCCCTCGAGCGTAGGCCGGGTCGGCGACCACGAGGGGCGGCGAGAGGGCGGCGGGCACGTGGCACGTGGCGAGTGACGGGGGTGGTGGGTAGCGTCGTCGCCACGAACCACCCACGCACCACCAGAGGAGCACCTCATGACCTCGACCGGCACCGACCAGCCGCGCCCCCTCCCCGACGACGTCCGGCCGCCCGCCGTGGGCGCCCCGCTCGACGAGTTGTACCGGCATCTCCACCGACACCCCGAGTTGTCGTTCCACGAGGACGCGACGGCCGCGATCGTCGCGGCCGAGCTCACCGCCCTCGGCTTCGAGGTGCACACCGGCGTCGGGGGCACGGGTGTGGTCGGCGTGTTGCGCCGCGGGGACGGCCCGACCGTGCTGCTGCGCGCCGACATGGACGGACTGCCCGTCGCCGAGGCCACCGGCCTGGACTACGCCAGCACGGCCCGAGGCACCGACCCCGACGGGCGCGACGTGCCGGTGATGCACGCCTGCGGTCACGACGTGCACGTGACCTGCCTCGTCGGTGCCGCACGCCGACTGGCGACCGGCGACACCTGGTCGGGCACCCTCGAGGTGCTCTTCCAGCCCGCCGAAGAGCTCGGTGCCGGCGCCCGCGCGCTCGTCGCCGACGGGCTGCTCGACCGCGTCCCCACCCCCGACGTCGTCCTCGGCCAGCACGTCGCGCCGTTCCCGGCCGGTCTCGTCGCCCTGCAGTCCGGCCCCGCCTTCGCCGCGCAGGACGGCATCCGCATCACGTTCCACGGCCGGGGCGGCCACGGATCACGCCCCGACACGACGGTGGACCCGATCGTCATGGCCGCGGCCGCGGTGCTGCGATTGCAGACGATCGTCTCGCGCGAGACCGCTGCCGCTGATCGGCTCGTCATCACCGTCGGGTCGATCCACGCGGGCACCAAGAACAACGTGATCCCCGACACCGCCGAGATCCTGATCAGCATGCGGTCGTTCGACGAGCACGTCCGAGAGCGGGCGCTCGCCGCCGTCACGCGAATCGCCGAGGGCGAGGCCGCGGCGGCCGGCGCACCGCAGCCGCCCACCGTCGAGCACTACGAGAGCTTTCCGGCCGTCGTGAACGACCCGTCCGCGGCGGACCGCACCCGCGCCTCCTTGGTGCGTCGTTTCGGCGAGCAGCAGGTCATCGCTCCCGGGCCGGTGACGGGCAGCGAGGACGTCGGCATCCTCGCCACCGCGGCCGGTGCGCCGTGCAGCTTCTGGCTGCTCGGGGGTGCCGACCCCGCGTCGTTCGCCGAGGCGACGTCGGCCGCGGACGTGCCGCGGATCGTGGCTCAGCTGCCGTCGAACCACTCGCCCCTCTATGCGCCGGTCGTCGAGCCGACCCTGACGAACGGCGTGGACGCACTCGTCGCGGCGGCCCACGAGTGGCTGGCGGATCACGGTGCGTCAGGAGGCGCAGGGCACTGAGCGCACGGCCGCGCGCCTCGGTACGTCGTGACGTCTCGTCGACGAGCTCAGGGCGGCCTCAGGGCGTCGCGTCGTCGTACACGGCGATCAGTCGGTCGAGGAAGCCCTGCACGACCGCCCGCTCGGCCTCGTCCATGCCGTCGACGAGGTGCTCGATGCCGTCGATCATCGGCAGCACCTGCTCGTAGGCCCGGTCGGCCGAGGCTTGCTCGGCCGTGACGATCAGCTTGCGGCCGTCGGAGGGGTGTCGCTCGCGCCGCACGTGACCGGCCGACTCGAGGCGGTTCAAGACCAGGGTCATCGCGGCCGTCGACACCTCGACGCGGCGCGCCAGCTCGCTCGGGGTCGCCGGGCCGGTCGTGATCAGGTGGTCCATGGCGTCGAGCCCGGCCCGGTCGACGCCGAGACGCTCGGCCAGGTGCCGCTCGAAGCGCTGCTGCCGGACGGCCACCTGCTGCACGCGGGCACGGATGTCGTCGGCGGGCAGCTCGCGACCGTCACGCCGGGCCCGGGTGCGGTCGTCGCGATCGGGGCGGTCGTGGGGGTCGATGTCGGTCACCACTCAACGATAGCCGTGTAGATTGCCAATATCGTTGATAATCAATCCAGGGAGCAATTAGTGACCATCCCCACCACGCGCACCCGCGTCCTCGTCTCGGGTGCCAGCATCGCGGGGCCTGCCCTCGCCTACTGGCTCGACCGCTACGGCTTCGAGACGACGATCGTCGAACGGGCCCCCGAGCTGCGGACCGGCGGGCAGAACGTCGACGTCCGCGGTGCGGGCCGCGAGGTCGTGCGCCGCACGGGCCTCGAGGACGACGTCCGCGCCGCCACCACGGGTGAGGTCGGCACCCGGTTCGTCGGGCCGACGGGCCGCACGGTCGCCGAGTTCCCGGCCGGCACCTCGGACTCCGGAGGCGCGACCGCCGAACTCGAGATCCTGCGGGGGGACCTCGCGCGGCTCCTCGTCGGGCGCACCACGAGCGACGGCCGGGGTCGTGGCACCACGTACCGCTTCGGCGACCGCATCACCGGCATCCGGGAGGACGGCGGGGTCGGGGTCGGCGGC
The DNA here is from genome assembly GCF_001421165.1 of Frigoribacterium sp. Leaf8. GTDB lineage: Bacteria > Actinomycetota > Actinomycetes > Actinomycetales > Microbacteriaceae > Frigoribacterium. Next base: position 757,275 of record NZ_LMKB01000001.1, read on the forward strand.
GGGGTGGGGGCCGCCGGCGCCGCCGCTGATGCCGCCACGGGAGGCGACCCGACGACCACCGCGGCCTCCGCGCTCGCCGGCACCGCGCCTCCCGGATCCGGCTCGCGGCGCGTCGTCGTCTCGTTCGAGCACGCTCCCGACGAACGCTTCGACCTCGTGGTCGCCGCCGACGGCATCGGCTCGTCGACGCGGCGCCTGGTGTTCGGCGACGAGCCGACGATCCGGTCGCTGGGGCTCGAGACCTCGTACGCGACGATCCCGCGCACGGCCGCAGACGACGACTGGTGGCGCTGGTACAACGCCGCCGGGGGTCGCTCGATCACCCTGCGGCCCGACCCACACGGCACGATCCGCGCCGCGATGTCGTTCGTCACCGACCGCACCCGTGAGCGGGGCGGGGCCGAGCGCCGCACCGTCGCAGAGCAGCGGGCCCGACTGCACGAGATCTTCGACGACGCGGGCTGGGAGGCCCGACGCGTGCTCGACGGCTTCGACCACGCGGACGACCTCTACTTCGAGTCGATCGGGCAGGTGCAGGCGCCGCGCTGGTCGTCGGGCCGGGTCGTTCTGCTCGGCGACGCCGCGTACTGCGCCTCGCCGGTGAGCGGCATGGGCACGAGCCTGTCGCTGGCCGGGGCGTACGTGCTGGCCGGCGAGCTCGCCTCGCACCGACACCACCGCGACGCCTTCGCCGGGTACGAGCGGCTGATGCGGCCCTACGTCGAGCAGGCGCAGCAGCTGCCGCCGGGGGTGCCGCGGGTCGCCAACCCGAGGTCCCGCGCGGGCGTCGTGGTGTTCCACGCCGGGGTGCGGCTCGCGTCGACCCGGGTCGCGGGTCGGCTCGGCGCGCGCTTCTCCACCCCGCCGGCCGACGCGCTCGACCTGCCCGACTACGCACACCTCGAGCCTTGACGCCCTGACGCTCCCGTCGAGTGGTCCCGGATCGTCCTCCACCCCGCCGGGAAGGACGATCTGGGACCACTCGACCGAGCAGTCGGGACGAGGAGGCGCGGTGCAGGCGTCCGACGGAGGGCCCGGACACGAGCGGCGCGGCCCGGACGTGCAGGACGGGCGGGCCCGGGGGAGGCGGGCGTCCGGAGACGCCCGCTCACACCGGACCCGCCCGTCCTGGCAGGAGATCGGCCGGTCGGCCTAGCGGGCCGAGGCGGTCTCGCCGACGCGCGTGCCGTCGGCGTCCGTCGGAGCATCGGCGGAGCCGTCGCCGGCACCGCCGTCGCGGCCACCGGCCCGGCGGGCACGGGCCCGCACGAACAGGCTCGACGCGTAGACCAGCACGAGCGAGGCGAGGATCGCGACGATGACGGCGATCTGACCGCCGGCCAGGCTGATCTGGCCGAACAGGATGCCGACGACGCCGTAGTCCGAGTCGGAGAACGTCGAGTTCGACAGTCCGATGTCGCCGAGCACCGGCAGCAGGAACAGCGGCAGGAACGTGATCGCGAGACCGTTGGCGAAGGCACCGAGCACGGCACCGCGTCGACCGCCCGCGGCGTTGCCGATGACGCCCGAGGCGGCTCCGGTCATGAAGTGCGCGACGACGCCGGGGATCACGATGGCGGTGCCGGCGAAGATCATCACCGACATGCCGACGATGCCGCCGACGAAGCTCGCGAGGAACCCGATCAGCACGGCGTTCGGGGCGAACGTGAACGTGATCGGGACGTCGAGTGCGGGGATCGCGTTCTTGACCAGGCGCTCGCTGATGCCCTTGAACGCGGGCACGATCTCGGCCAGCACGACGCGCACGCCGGCGAGGATCACGAAGACGCCCGCCGAGAAGGTCGCGGCCTGCATGACGACGTAGACGATGTAGTTCTGGCCGTCGCTCAGCTCGGTCTCGACGAAGGCCGACCCGGCGAACAGGGCGACGATCACGTAGATCACGGCCATCGACAGGGCCACGATCACCGTGGTGTCGCGCAGGAACCCGAGCCCCTTCGGGAACGTGATGTCTTCCGTGGACTTCGACCGGGTGCCCTTGCCGCGGGTCAGCGTCGCGACCAGGCCGCTTAGGGCGACGCCGGCACCGCCGGTGTGGCCGAGGGCGACGTCGTTCGAGCCGGTGACCTTGCGCATGAAGGGCTGCACGATCGCCGGCGACAGCGTCGTGACGAGACCCTGCAGCAGAGCACCCCAGAGCACGACGCCCCAGACCGGGAACCCGGCGACGCCGAGGATCACGGCGATCATCGCCGCCATGTAGAAGGCGACGTGGCCCGAGAGGTAGATGTACTTGAAGTGCGTCGTCGCGGCCAGCAGCACGTTGACGATGAACCCGAAGAAGAAGATCAGCGCGGCGGCCGAGCCGTAGTCGAGCAGCACCTGGCCGACGATGGCCTCGTTGTTCGGCACGACGCCCTGGACGTTGAAGGCCTCTTGGAACATGGCGCCGAACGGGTCGAGCGAGGCGACGACCACGCCGGCTCCGGCGGCCAGCACGAGGAACCCGACGAGGGTGCGCACGGTGCCCTTGAGCACGTCGCTGAACGCCTTGCGCTGCAGCAGCAGCCCGACGAGCGAGATCAGCGCGACGATGATCGCGGGCTGGCGGAAGACGTCCAGCAGGACGGAGAGCACGCCCTCCATCAGTTGGCCCCGGCGTCGGGCACGGTCACGCCCTTGCGCACGGCGGTCTCGCGCACCTTGGTGCGCAGCTCGGCCAGGTCGATGATGCTGTCGAGCACCACGACGTCGCCGAGGCCGCCGACGGAGTCGGCCAGGTCGGCGCCGACGAAGATCACGTCGGCGGCACCCGGGCCGACCGAGCCGAGGTCGGCGTGGTCGACGTCGACCCCGGTGATGCCCTGCTCTTTGAGGACCTTCTCGATGTTCATGTGGACCATGAAGCTCGAACCGAGGCCCGAGCTGCAGACGGCGAGGAATTTCATGCGTTCTGTCCGATCTTGGTGAGGACCGCCAGGGTGTCGGCGGGGGTGGAGGAGGCGAGCAGCTCGGCGCGGAGCGTCTCGTCGGAGAGCAGGGTGGCGAGGGCCATCATCGTGTCGAGGTGGCTCTGGGGGTCGGTCGCGGCGAGGCAGAAGAAGAGGTCGATCGGGTGCGCCGCGTCGTCGTTCAGCAGCACGGTCTCGCCGACGCGCAGGCTCGAGAGCCCGGTGCGCTCGACGCCGTTCTCGGGCCGGCTGTGCGCGAGGGCGATGCCGAAGCCCAGGTCGATGTAGGTGCCGCCCGCGGCGATCGAGTCGGTCATGGCCGCGACGTAGTGGCTGCTGATGGCGCCGCTGTCGAGCAGGGGCTGCGCGACGCGTTCGACGGCGTCGCGCCAGCCGTCGACGCGGTCGGCGAAGAGGATGGTCTCGGGGGTGAGGAGGTCGGTCAGCACTGTCGTTCCTGGTGGGGGTCGGTGACGTCGGCGTCGGGACGGGCGTCGGTGGTCGTGGGGGTCGGGAGGGGGTTCAGGAGGCGCGGCTCGGCGGACGAGGCGCGCCCGGTCGGTCAGCCGTGCAGGCCGAAGAAGATCTCGCTGTTCTGCGGGGTGAAGTGGCTGGTCCCGTACGCGACGGCCCGCTCGTCGCCGTCGAACACGGTCGACGCGATCTTCAGCAGGGTCGTCCCGAGGGGGACGTCGAGCTCATCGGCGTGGAGGGTGCTGGCCCCGTCGAGCGAGACGAGCAGGTCCTGTCGGGCGAGCGTGACGCCGTGCTCGCGGTCGAGGTGCCCGTAGAGCGAGCCGTCGGTGAAGTCGACGGTCGCCGTCTCGGGGAAGAGCGCGTACGGCAACCAGGTCACGACGAGGTGGTGCAGCGAGCCGTTGACGAAGCGCAGGCGGGTCAGCTCGACGACCTCGTCGGCCGAGTTGATGTCGAGGTGGCTCGCCACCGTCTCGCCGGCCCGGACGACCTTCTGGTCGAGCACGCGGGTGCTGACCGCGAAGCCCTCGCCCGTCTGCTGCGCGTGGAAGCCCTTGACCTCGTCGGCGAAGCGCTCGCGGTAGTGCAGGCGGTACTGCGGCTCGGTGACGAAGGTGCCCCGGCCGTGCTCGCGCACCAGGTGGCCGTCCGCGATGAGGCCGTCGACCGCGTGCCGCAGCGTGATGCGGCTGACGCCGTACTCGTCGCAGAGGACGGGCTCGGCGGGCAGCTGCGACCCGGGCTCGAGCTTCTGGATGCGGGACAGCAGGTGCTCGCGCACGGCCACGTACTTGCTCGTGCCGCTCGTGGTGCTCATCTGGTGCCTCCGCGCCGTTGCTGAAGTGGGTGGTGCCCGCCCGACGACGCCAGGTCGTCGAGTCGTCAGGTCGTCAAGTCGTCATGATGACTTCGACGAGGGTACGTCTCGCCGACCACCGGTGCAAGTCGACAGTCGTCTTGATTCATCATGACGTCCTGATGACCGACGCTACGGTCGTCGGAGACCCAGCCCGCCCCTCCCCGAACCGGAGCCCCCCACGTGACCCATGCTCTCAATCAGGCCACTCTCGACGCCGCCGCCGTCACCACCGCCCGCCTGCTCGCCCTCGACGCCGTCGAGCGCGCCGGGTCCGGCCACCCGGGGACGGCGGCCGCGCTGGCCCCCGTCGCGCACCTCCTCTTCCAGAAGCACCTGCGGCACGACCCGCAGGCACCCGACTGGGCCGGCCGCGACCGGTTCGTGCTGAGCTGCGGGCACGCGAGCGTCCTGCTCTACACGCAGCTGTTCCTCACCGGCTACGACGTGTCGCTCGACGACCTCAAGGCGTTCCGGTCGTTCGGGTCGCGCACCCCCGGCCACCCCGAGCTCGGCCACACCCCCGGCGTCGAGACCACGACCGGGCCGCTCGGGCAGGGCCTCGCCACAGCCGTCGGCATGGCGATGGCGATGCTGCACGAGCGTGCCGTCAACGACCCCGACGCCGCCCCGGGCGAGTCCGTCTTCGACCGCCGCGTTTTCGTGCTCGCGTCCGACGGCGACCTGCAGGAGGGCCTCTCGTACGAGGCCGGTGCGCTCGCCGGACGTCACCGCCTCGGCAACCTGACGGTGGTCTACGACGACAACGACATCCAGATCGAGGGCGACACGAGCCTCACCTCGAGCGAGAACGTCGGCGCCCGGTTCGCCGCGCAGGGCTGGCGCGTCGACCACGTCGGACTCGCCCCGGACGGCGACGTCGACGTCGAGGCCCTCGACGAGGTGCTCTCGACGACCGACCGCCGGGGCGACCGCCCGCACCTCGTCGTGCTGAAGTCGCAGATCGCCTGGCCCGCCCCGAACGCCCGCAACACCTCGGGCTCGCACGGCGCCCCGCTCGGTGCCGCCGAGGTCGCCGCGACCCGGGTCGAGCTCGGCGTCGACTCCGAGCCCTTCACCGTGGACGACGCCGTGCTCGCCCACACCCGGTCCGTGCTCGAGCGGGGCCGGGCCGCCCGCGAGGCCTGGCAGGTCGCCGCCCACGCCTGGGAGGCTGCCCACCCCGCGGCCGCCGCCGAGCTGCACCGCTCGCGGTCGCGCACCCTGCCCGCGGACCTCGGGTCGCGCCTCCCCGTCTTCTCTCCCGGCGACACGCTCGCCACCCGCGACGCGTCGGGCACGGTCATCCAGGCGCTCGCCGAGGCGCTGCCCGAGCTGTGGGGCGGTTCGGCCGACCTCGCCGAGCCCAACCGCACGGCGATCGCAGGAGGCGCGTCGTACCTCCCCGAGGAGGCCCCCGGCACCGGCCGCGCCGGTCGCAACGTCCACTGGGGCGTGCGCGAGGGGGCGATGGCCTCGGCCATGAACGGCATCGCGCTGATCGAGGGCTCGCGGTTCTTCGCCGGCACGTTCCTCGTGTTCAGCGACTACCAGCGCCCGGCGATCCGGCTGGCGGCGCTGATGCAGCTGCCGGTCACCTACCTCTGGTCGCACGACTCGGTCGCCCTCGGCGCCGACGGGCCGACCCACCAGCCGATCGAGCACCTGGCGAGCCTGCGCGCGATGCCCGGGTTCTCGGTCGTGCGTCCGGCCGACGGTGCCGAGACCGCCGCCGCCTGGCTGGCGATCCTCGAGAAGGACGGTCCGGCTGGTCTGGTCCTGGCCCGACAGCCGCTGCCGGTCGCGGCGACGCCCGCCGACGTGGTGCGTGCGGGTGTGCGCCGCGGGGCCTACGTGGTGCAGGACGGCGGTGCTGCGGCCGCGGCTGCGGCTGCGGGCGCCGACACGACCGACGCCGGTGCGCCCGACGCCGGCGCGCCCGATGCCGACGCGGCCGATGCCGGCGCGCCCGACGTGGTCGTCGTCGCCACGGGCAGCGAGGTCGCCCTCGTGCTGGAGGCCGTCGCGCAGATCGACGACCTCGCCGTGCGCGTCGTGTCGATGCCCTGCCGCGAATGGTTCGACGCCGAGCCCGCCGAGTACCGCGAGCAGGTGCTGCCCCGCGCGGTGACGGCCCGGGTCGTGGTCGAGGCGGCCGCGAGCTTCGGCTGGGAGGGCGTCGCCGGCCCCGACGGCGTGGTCGTCGGCATCGACGAGTTCGGCCTGTCGGCCCCCGCGGCCGACGCGCTGCGCGAGCGCGGCATGACGACCGACCGCGTCGTCGCCGCCGTTCGCGGGGCTGCCGCCCGGGCCGCGGCCGCCCGGGCGGCGACCTCCGGCGCTTCCTGACCCGCGCCTCCTCGTCCTGGCCCGCGAGTGGGCAGAAGGTGCTGCTCGGCTCGCGCTGAAGAGCATCTTCTGCCCACTCGGCGGGGCGGCAGGGGTCGCTGCCGGGCCCGAGCCCGGGACCGGCCTACGGCTGGCTGGGCGAGGTGACCGTCACGGCTCCGCTGGCGATCTGGTCGCGCAGGGCGTCGAGCTCGTCCGACAGCTCGGGGCTGACCGACGACGCCAGGTCGTGGAACGGCGCGAGGCCGACGCCGCCGTTGTCGAGCGTGCCGACGTAGGGCTCGTTGGTGAACGAGTCGTCGGTCGACGAGACGGCGATCTGCTGGACGGCCTTCTCGGTGTCCTTGATGACGCTGGTCAGCACGATCGGCCGGTACTCGGCGGGCAGCGTGTCGTAGCCGTCGTTGTCGACCCAGATCACGTCGACGCCGCCCGTGGCGAGCGCGGCCGACGCCGCCCCCTCGCCGACCTGCCCAGCCACCGGCATGATCACGTCGGCACCCTGGTCGATCAGCGCCTGGGCGAGCTGCTTGCCCTTGTTGACGTCCTCGAAGTCGCCGGTGAACGAGCCGTCCTGCGCCTCCTTCGACCAGCCGAGCAGCTGCACGCTCGTGCCGTGCGCGGCGTTGTAGGCGTCGACGCCGTCCGCGAAGCCGTCCATGAACAGGGTGACCGGGGGCTGGTTGCCGCCGCCGAAGGTCGCCACCTTGCCCGTCTTGCTCACGCCCGCCGCGAGGTAGCCGGCGAGGTACGAGGCCTGCGCGGTGTCGAACAGGATCGGCTTGACGTTGGGGGCCTCGACGGTCTCGTCGACGATGGCGAAGTCGATGTCGGGGTTGGCCGCCGCCTGCTCCTCGGTGGCGGGGGCGAGCTCGTAGCCGACCGTCAGCACGAAGCCGCAGCCCGAGTCGACGGCCTGCGCGACGTTCGGGGCCAGGTCGTTCTCGGTCGTCGAGACGAGCACGCGGGCCTGGATGCCGTCCTCCTTCTCGGCCTTCTGCAGGCCGGCCCAGCTCGACTGGTTGAACGAGCGGTCGTCGAGCCCGCCCGAGTTCGTCACCATCCGGGCGCAGTCCTCGCCCGCGGCGGAGGTGCTGCCGCCTCCCTCGGCGGGAGCGCTGGCACAGCCGGCGAGCAGGGCGAGACCGGCGAGGCCCCCGGCGACCCCGAGGAGGCGCGGGTGACGGAGGCGGGACGACGGGCGGTCCCCGAGGCGGGCGGGTGCGGGGTGTGCGGCCGGGCGTGCGGACGGGCGTGCGGACGTGGCGGGGCGGACGGACATGAGGCGGGACCTCCGGGAAGGGGTGTGCTGTGGGGGTGCCGGCGGTGCGGGCCGGACGGGTGGACATAGTCAACTGCCTGCGGGGCTCCGTGCCAAGCGTGTGACGGGGGGCGGACTCCGTCGCCGGCAGGCACCGCGCCTCCTGCGCTCGCCGCGCCTCTTGTGCTCGCCGCGCCCGGCCGACACCGCGCCTCCTGCCTTCCACGCCACGAGATGGCCACAGCGCCAGGACTGGTCGTGGCGCCGTGACCACATCGTGGCGGGTTGGCGGGCTGCACCAGACCTCCCTGCTCTCGCCGCCACGAAGTGAACATGCCGACACTTTTTCTCGTGGCGGAGTGTTCAGTTCGTGGCGGGCTGGCGGCGACGGCTGGCGGGCTGGCGGGCCGGCGGGCTGCGGCGGTGGTGGTGGGCGAGACGGCGGGTCGGGCGCAACGGGTGTTTGCTCGGGACAACACGAATCCACGGCCCGGACCAGCACTGGAGGCACGTCATGCGAGAACTCGGAATCGTCAGGACCCTGACCGCCCTCGAGAACGCCGAGCGGCTGGACCCGCTCGTCGACCGCGTCGCCGGCGTCGTCGACCGGGTCCTCGCGCCGCGCAGCCTGCGCGACGTGCTGCACGGCGTCCCCGCCGGCCACCCGTTGCACCCCGTGATGGTGCTCGTCCCGACCGGCGCCTGGATCAGCGCGGCCGTGCTCGACCTGCTGCCCGGCCAGGACCGGGCCGCCCGGACCCTCGTCGGCGTGGGCGTGCTGGCCGTGGCGCCGTCCGCGCTCGCCGGCTTCGCCGACTGGGCCGCGACGCACGAGCAGCAGAAGCGCGTCGGCCTCGTCCACTCGGCGGCCAACCTCGTCGCGACGGCCCTGTACGGGGCCTCGTACCTGCAGCGCGTGCGAGGACGGTCGCTCAGCGCCAAGCTGCTCGGCTTCGCGGGGCTCGGTGCCGTCTCGGCCGGCGGCTTCATCGGCGGACACCTCGCCTATCGTCAGGCCGTCGGCGCGAACCACGCCGAGGACGTCCCGCACCTGGTCGCGCCCGGCTGGCACGAGATCGCCCGGGTCGACGAGCTGCCCGACCGCGAACTCACCGCCCTCGAGGTGTCGGGCCAGCCCGTGGTGGCGTATCGCCACGGCGACCGCGTCGAGGTGCTGTCGGACACCTGCAGCCACCTGTCGGCGTCCCTCGCCGACGGCCGCGTCGGCACGGTACGCGGCGAGGCCTGCGTCACCTGCCCGTGGCACGACAGCGTCTTCTCGCTCGCGACGGGCGAAGTCGTCCACGGGCCGGCGACCTCGCCCCAGCCGCGCTTCGAGACCCGCGTCGTCGACGGCACGCTGGAGGTGCGGCTGCCGAACGCCGGCTGAGCCCAGCCGTCCGTCGCTCGCCGCGCCTCCCTGCCCTCGCCGCCACGAAGTGGACATCACGCCACGAAGTAAACAAGCCGCCATCTTTTTGCGTGGCGGAATGTTTAGTTCGTGGCGGGCTGGCGGGCCGGCGGGCTGGCGGGCTGGCGGGCCGGCGGGTGCGGGTGCGGGTGCAGGTGCGGCGGCGTCCAGGCGGGCGGGGCACACTGTCGGCATGTACCGAGGCCTGCCGACCATCTCGTTGCCCGAACCCGAGCGTCCGCCGTTCGTCGATCGGCTGCGACGGGCGCTCGACCTGGCCGCCGCCGAGGAGAGCGGGCGCCTGCGGGTCGTCCACTCGTGGGTCGGCGACGAGGTGCCGGGTGGTGCGATCCGTCGTGCTGGCTGGCAGTCGCGCGTGCTGACGATCACGGGCCCACGGCGGGCGCCGATCGACGTCTGGTTCGACGCGGACGACGGGGACGTCAGCGTGATCGGCGACGTCTCCGTGCCGGACTGGTCGCTGCACGACGCCGAGGCCGAGTCCGCCTGCCTCGCCGCGTCCGGCCAGCTGCTGCACGACCTCGCGGCCGGTCGCCTGCCCCGCGGTCGCCGCTCGGACTTCGTCCGGTCGAGCACCGTGCTCGCCCTGATCGGCGCCGGGGCCGTGGTCGGAGCGGTCGTCGTCGACGTGCTGCGCGCCCGGGGTCGGGGCCGCTCGGTCTGACGGGCGGCGCGTCCTCACCGGACGACCCGCGCCTCCGCTGACGAGCGGCGCGTCCTCGCCGGGCGACCCGCGCCTCCTCGCCGGGCGAGCCGCGCCTCCTCGGGGCGTCGTGCAGCCGACGCGCCTAGCGGGCGTGCCGCTCGAAGAACGCCGTCGACGGCGGCAGCAGCATCAGCAGGCAGGCGATCAGCGCGCAGATCACGGACGCCCATTCGAGCACCCCACCGCCGCTCGCCCCGCTCACGCCACCCAGCACCTGCAGGATCGTCAGCACGAGCAGCACGGTGCGTGCCCAGCGGCGCCCGTCGCGCATCGACCGCACGACCGCGAGCTGCACCAGGGCGACCACGATCGCGAACACGCCGCCGGCGATGTCGGCTCCGCGTGGGTCGGCCAGGGCCCCGCCGGACGTCGACACCCGGGCCGGCCCGCCGAACAGCATCAGCAGGACGGCACCGACGACGCCCAGGGCGACGACGGCGATCCACAGGGCGTACGCCGCCGAGATCGTGCGGGGGGCGGGTGGGGCGGCGTCGCGCATCGGGCCTCCTCGATCGGCGGGCGGGGCCTCCAGGGTAGGCCCGGCCACCGTCGGTGGTGCGGCGTACCCTCGACGCCACGAACCCCGAAGAGCACGAACGAGCAGGAGCGACGGCCGGGCACCGTCCGCCGCCCCACGACGAGCGCAGGAGGCGCGGCGCATGGACCGAGAACCCGAACGACGACCGCAGGGTCGCGACCACCGCGTCGACGCGGCCCGCTACCGGGTCGACGGCGACGTGCCGAGCGACGACGCGCCCCGCGACACCCGCACGGCCGCCGAGATGCGGGCCTGGGCCCGCACCGCCATCGACCAGGCGATCGCCCGTGGCGAGTTCGACGACCTGCCGCTCGCCGGCAAGCCGCTGCCCGGCCTGGCCGGCGGCACGGTCGACCCCGACTGGTGGCTCCGCGGTCTGATCGAGCGCGAGGGGCTCACCGGGCTCGCCCCTCCGGCCCTGTCGCTGCGCGCCGAGAGCACGGGTCTGCACGCCGAGCTCGACCGGCTGCGCTCCGAGGCCGCCGTGCGGTCGCACCTCGAGGACTTCAACGCGCGCATCGTCGAGGCCAGGCGCCAGCTGTCCGGTGGACCCCCGGTCGTGACGCCCACGCGGGACGTTGACGGCGAGGTCCTGCTCTGGCACGAGAGGCGGCAGGCGCGCCGGGCTGCCGAGGCCGCCGCCGTGCCGCCACCACCCCCGAGCTGGCGCGAACGGCGGGCCCTGCGACGCGAGCTCAAGCGGCGCCGAGGCGACCCGGGCTCGTCGTCCGGGTCGGGTGAGCCGCCGTCATCCGACGAGTGATGCCCGCCTGGCCTCGTGACCTGTTCGTGATCTTTTTCGGGTGAGAACTACACCTCGAGGATGATGCGCGCTAGGGTCGAGTGTTCGCACCACCCCCAGACGAGAGGACCGCACGCGTGACGAAGCCCGCCTCCCCGACCTCTCCGGATCAGGGTGGCGCGACGGCTGGTCACGTCGAAAGTGCTGGTCAGCGTCAGGCTGGTCCGACCGGCGTCCGTCCGCTCGGAGAGCGTTCGGCCCGCCTCGCCCTCGAGCGTCGCGAACGCCGTGCCCGACGGGACGTCCTCCCCACCTCGCACCGTGAGTCCTTCGTCGAGTGCCCCGCCCTCGTCGGTGCCGCCGAGGCCTCGGTCGCCCCGCGCGTCCGACCCCGACGCGCCGACGCGCCGGTTCAGGCCGGCCCCCTGCTCGGTCTCGAAGAGTCCGCCGCCACGGCCAGCGCCGCCGCTCGTCCCGAGGACGCGGCCCGCGCCTCCTCACCGACCGGCCACCCGGCGCCTGCCCGTCTGTCACGCCGCTCTCGCCGTGCCGCGGCCGTGGCCGCACGTCCCGCCTCGCCGACCCGTGCGGCCGCCGGCCGCCCCGGTGCGGCGCGCAGCGTCGGCACCGCCGTCAAGAAGCTCTCCATCGTCACCGCGATCGTCGGTTTCGCCGCCAGCGGCGTCCTCCCCCTGCTCGCGACCACCGGCGACGAGGCCCAGGCCGTCGCCGCGGGTGCGACGGCGCGGTCGTCGCTCGGTTCGCAGACGCTGTCGGTCGACACCGCCTCGCTGTCCGACGAGTCCGACGAGACCGCCCGCGACGCCTACTCGGCCACGTCGATGGTCGACGTCGTGACGCAGAACCTGCAGAACCGCAAGGCCGCGGCGAACACGACCTACGAGGGGCCGACCACGGCCGACTACCTCGCGAACCCGCTCTACCCCGAACTCGACCGCGACCAGGTGCTCGCGGTCGCGCTGCAGTACATCGGCACGCCGTACGTGCACGGCGGCGAAGACCCCTCGAAGTTCGACTGCTCGGGCCTCATCACGTTCGTCTACGCGCAGTTCGGCATCGAGCTGACCCACTACGTGCCGACGCAGAACACCGAGGGCCGGACCATCCCCGAGTCCGAGGCGGTTCCCGGCGACCTCGTCGTGTTCGACAACCTGGCCCACGACGGCATCTACGCCGGCAACGGCATGATCCTCGACGCCCCGAAGCCCGGCGGCTTCGTCGACGTCCGCCCGATCTGGAACCAGGCGCACCACTTCGTCCGCATCGACGGCTGAGCCGTCCCTCGGGCTCGGCTGCGTCTGCCGCTCTGACGTCCTGATCTGACGGCCCGCGCCTCCGGGTCTCCGCCGTCCGCCTGCCCTGCGGCAAGCACCGTGCCGCGGTGTCGCGTGCGCGTGCTCCGGACCCGCTACCCGAGGCGGCCGGTGAGACGGCCGTGGAACGCCTCGCTGCGGTCGTCCAGCCCGACGAACGTCGCCGTCACGCCGTGTGCGCGGAACTTCTCGTCGACCGAGTCGAGGGCGGCGACGCTCGACGCGTCCCACACCTGGGCGCGGGACAGGTCGACGGTGACCGTCGCGGGGTCGTCTCCGTAGGAGAAGTGCTCGACGAGGTCGTTGCTGCTGCCGAAGAACAGCGGGCCGACGACGTCGTACCGCACCGTCTCGGGGGCCGGGGGTCCGTCGACGACGGCACCCGCGCCTCCTGCGCTCGGGGTGACCCCGACGGTGTCGCTGGCGGTGCCTAAGGTGCCGGAGGTGTCGGAGGAGTCGGTGGCGCCCGCGGGGGCCGGCGTCACGTGCCGCTCGACCGTGATCACATGGGCCACGCGGCGCGCGAACAGCACCATCGCGAGGAGCACGCCGACCGCGACGCCGAGGGCGAGGTTGTTCGTCGCGACGACCACCGCCACCGTGACCACCATGACCAGTGTCTCGGGCACGGGCATGCGGCGGAGGGTCGACGGCTTCAGCGAGTGCCAGTCGACGGTGGTGATCGCGACGATCATCATGACCGCGGCCAGCGCCACCATCGGGATCGTCGACATCACGGCGCTCAGCCCGGTGACCAGCAACAGCAGGAAGAGCCCGGCTGCGATGGTCGACACCCGCGTGCGGGCCCGTCCGATCTTCACGTTGACGACGGTCTGGCCGATCATGGCGCAGCCGGCGATGCCGCCGTAGAAGCCCGCCGTGATGTTCGCGACGCCGAGCGCCCAGGACTCCTTGCCCTTGTGTGACGGGGTCTCGGTGAGGTCGTCGACGAGCTTCGCGGTCAGCAGGGTCTCCATCAGGCCGACGAAGGCGACGCTGAGGGCGGTCGGCCAGATGATCTGCAACGTCTCGAGGGTGAACGGGGCGAGCCACGGGGTCAGGCCGGGCAGGCCGCCACCCATCGGGCCCTCGTCGCCGACGGTGTGCACGTCGAGGCGGGCGGCCACGGCGATGACCGTCACGACGACGATGGCGACGAGCGGCGCGGGTACGGCCTTCGTCACCTTCGGCAGCAGCACGACGATCGCGATGGTCAGGGCGAACAGCGGGTAGACGACCCACGGCTGGTCGATGATGTGCGGCACCTGCGCCACGAAGATCAGCACTCCCAGCGCGTTGACGAAGCCGATCATGACCGAGCGGGGGATGAACCGCATCAGCCGGGCGAGGCCGGCGAGCCCGAACGCGAGCTGCACGAGCCCGGCCAGCACGACCGTGGGCAGCACGTAGTCGGTGCCGTGCTCGCGGACCAGCGGCGCGATGACGAGGGCGACCGAGCCCGCGGCCGCGGTCACCATCGCCGGCCGGCCGCCGAGGACCGACATGACGAGCGCGAGCACGATCGACGCGACGAGGCTGACCATCGGGTCGACCCCGGCGATCACCGAGAACGAGATGACCTCGGGCACGAGCGCGAGCGTCGTGACGACGCCGGCCAGGGCCTCGCGGGTCAGGAGGCGCGGGTTGCGCAACACGGACAGCACCGTGTCGGTGGGGCGGACGGGGAGGACCGACCGCGCGGCGGGTTCAGGGCGCGCGCGGTCGGAGTCGTGGGCAGTGGTCACGGAGGACTCCTGGGGTGTGCGGAAGAATGGGGAGTCGGCGACACTGCCGTACGATGCAACCCTACCCTTACGTGAGGGTAGAGATGAAACGAGATCCCATGCCCGACGAGACCGCCACGATGCAGATCGGCGAGCTGGCCGAGCGCACCGAGATGTCGCTGCGCACGATCCGCCACTACGACGAGGTCGGTCTGCTGACGCCGTCGGGCCGCAGCGAGGGCGGATTCCGGCTCTACACGCACGACGACTACCTGCGGCTCATGGTGATCCGACGCATGAAGCCGCTCGGGTTCAGCCTCGACGAGATGGCCGAACTGCTGCGGGTCGTCGACGCACTCGACGGCGGGGCGGGTGACGAGGCCGCCGCGGTCGACGACGACGGCGGGGCGGGCGCCGAGGGCGACGGGCGCGGTCAGGCGACCCGCGCCTCCTTGGCGGCGTTCATCGACGAGACCGTCGAGCGTCGCGCGAAGCTCGAGCGTCAGCTCGCGATGGCGGACGAGTTCCTCGAGCTGCTGCGCGCCCGCCTGGGCTAGAAACCGCCGGCCCGGCCCGGCCCGGCGCGGCCCGGCCCGGCCCGGTCGCTCGGCTCAAGCCGCCACGAAGTAAACACGCCGCCACTCGATGATGTGGCGGCGTGTTCATCTCGTGGCGCGGTGGCGGGGCAGGCGGGCCGGCCGACCGTGCGTCAGCTGCGGGCCCACTCGGGGCGGCGGTCGACGAGCATCTCGGCGTACGACGGGTACCACTCACCGGCCGGGGGGCCGTCGTTGCAGGTGCCGTCGCTGATGCCCGGCGTCTTGACCCAGAGCAGGGCGTCGAGGCGGCCGTCGTCGGACACCACGCGGGGGTCCTGGCCGAGGCCGACGTCCTCGGGGTTGCACCACGTCCCCTTCCAGCCGCGGCCGTTGCGGGACACGTCGATCACGTAGCGGCTGCCGCCCGTCATCGCCGCGACCTCCTCGGCGTAGGGCTGCTCGTCGCCCACGGGGTAGAAGCCCGCGACGTTGGTGAAGAAGCCGCGGGCCTGCTCGATGCCCGCCGCCTCGAGCCGCTCGGCCATCACCTCGGGCGGCACCCAGTGCGAGTTGCCGCCGTCGAGGTAGGCGGGCACGCCGGCCGCCGCAAAGTCGGCGACGGCCTGCTTCAGCAGGGGGAGGCGCGTGTCGGCCAGCTGCGGACACCGGCTCAGGATGCCGAGCGAGTCGGGTTCGACGATGACGACGGCCCGGTGCCCGGCGAGGGTGGCCGCGATGGTCGCGTTCCAGGCGGGGTAGCGCTCGACGGACAAGCCGCCGGCCGAGTAGTTGCCGCAGTCCCGGTCGGGGATCGCGTAGGTGACGAACACGGGCGTCGCCCCCTGGTCCTCGGCGGCGGCCAGGTAGTCGGTGATCACCTTCACGAGCTGGGCGTCGTCGTAGCCGTCGCCGATCCACATCGCCACGGGGCGCTCCGCGATGAGGGCCGCGGCCCGCGCGGCGTCCGTCTTGCCGTCGGCGCTCAGCGTGGCCTCGGCCCGGATCGCCAGCGAGTTCGGCTCGAGCGCGATGCCCCCGTGGAACACCGTGCCGGACGGAGCCGTGCGGATCGTCTCGGGCGTCACCCGGGTCGCCTGCGACGTCGGGGTCGGCGTCGGCGTGGCCGGTGCGCCCGTCGGCGTCGGACGGGTGGCGTCGCCCGACGAGCACGCGGTCAGCAGGACGACGGCGGCCGCGGCGATCAGGCCGAGGGTGGTGCGGGCCGGTCGGGACGATGCCATCTGCGCCTCTCTCGGCGCACTCGGGGAGCTGCCCCGACGGTGGTGGAAGGGACAGTCGACCACGGATGCCGGCCGACGCACAGGGGCCGAAAGGGGGACACGACCGTACCTCGCGGGCGCCGGGTCGGCGCCGCGTCGCCGAGGCGTCGGCATCGCTGACGGCGCCGCGTCGACGTCTCGTCCCCAGCCCGGCGACCGCCCCGAGGAGGCGCGGTGCGGGGCGAGCGCGCCGCTTCCGTCCCGGAGCGCCTCGGTAGTGTGGGTGCTCCGCGAGGCCCGAGCGCGGACGCCCCTGCACCACCGCACGCGACGCGTGCACCAGACAGACAGAGAGCCATGTCCCACTCCGTCCGCCCCGTTCCCCTCTCGAGCCCCCTCCGCCGCCGGACGTCGGCAGCCACCGTCGCCCTCGTGCTGGCCGTGCTCGCCACGCTCCTCGTCCCCGACCGAGCGATCGCCGCCGCCCCGACCTGGCAGGCCGTCCTCGCCGCCCGCGACGACGAGTCCGCCAAGAAGAAGGCGCTCGCCGACCTGCAGACGGCGCTCGACGCGGCCTCGGCCCGTGCCGAGGCCGCCCGCACCTCGGCGGACGAGGCCGGACGCGTGCTGGGCGAGGCCCAGGCCGCCGTCGACGAGGCGACCGCACGGCACGAGCGGCTCGAGACGCGCCGGGCCGAGGCCCGCGAGACCGCCGACTCCTCACGACGGGTCGTCGGCCAGGCCGCCGCCCTGCTGGCCCGCCCCGGCAGCGGGGGCATGGTGGGCGACCTGCTCGCGGCCGGCGACGGCGCCCAAGAGGTGCTCAAGGGGCTGAGCCTGTCGAGCAAGCTGGGCGAGAACGTCGGTCGCCTCCGCGAGCGGGCCCAGGCCGCCGACAACCTCGCGACCTCGCTGGCCGACCAGGCCGCCGTGGCGCTCGCCGAACGCGACCGGCTCGCGGCCGACGCGCAGACCGCACTCGACGAGGCGGCCGGGGCCAGCGTGACGGCCGAGGCCGACCTCGCGGCCGTCGACGACGAGAAGGCCACCCTCGCCGCCCAGGTCGCCCTGCTCGAGGACGACCGCATGACGCTCGAGCAGGCCTACGCGCAGGCACAGGCGGCCGCGGCTGCGGCCGCCGCCGCCGCTGCGCGTCCCGCCCCCGCCGCGGGTGGTGGCACGGGCCCCGTCGCGCCGGGCACGGGCGGTCCCGGCCCGGGCGTCACCGTGCCCGACCCGGGCACCGGGTGGGTCGCCGCCATCCGCGCGTTCGGCTCGTACCAGGCCTACGGCTACCGCATCCACCCGATCACGGGCGAGTACAAGCTGCACGCCGGAGCCGACTTCGGGGCCTCCTGCGGCACGCCGATCTACTCGGTCTCGGCCGGTCGCGTCAGCTACGCCGGGCCGTCGAGCGGCTACGGCAACCTGATCGTCGTGGACCACGGCGGCGGGGTCAGCAGCGCCTACGCCCACATGGAACGCAACGGCATCTACGTCTCGGTCGGCCAGCAGGTCGCGGCCGGCCAGAACATCGCCGGCGTCGGCACCTCGGGCGGCTCGACCGGCTGCCACCTGCACCTCGAGGTGCGGCAGGGCGGCGTCCCGACCGACCCCGTGGTCTTCCTCGCGTCGAAGGGCGTCCGCTGACGACCCGAGTTCAGCTCGAGTACTGGTAGCGGCACTGCGCGATCAGGACGTCCGTCTCGGTCACCCTGTAGACCAACCTGTGCTCGTCGGTGATGCGGCGAGACCAGAATCCGTGGAAGCCGTGCTTCAGGGCCTCGGGCTTGCCGATGCCTTCGTTCCCGTTGCGTTCGATGTCGCGGATCAGGGTGTTGATGCGCTTCAGCACCTTCCGGTCTTGCGTCTGCCAGTACACGTAGTCGTCCCAGGCGTCGTCGTCGAAGACGATCCTCATCCGTGCAGTTCTCGCTCGCTCCCGCCGCCCTCGCTCAGACGCTCGATCGCGCCGAGCAGGCGCCGCGCGTTGGCCGGGCTGCGCAAGAGGTAGGCCGCCTCTTTCAACGACTCGTAGTCGTCGAGCGCGACGAGCACGACGGGATCGTGCCCGGCGCGGGTGATGACGACCTCTTCGCGATCGTCGATGACCGCGTCGAGCGTCGCTGCGTAGTTCGCCCGCGACTCGGAATAGGTGAGTGTCTTCATCGTTCCTCCTGAGTACAGGAAATTGTCCGTCCGAGAGGTCCGTGTCACAAGACGGCGAGGAGACTTCGCGCGCCTCGTCCATCGGTTCGTCAGATCGACGCGGCTTCGGCCCGGATCTCGTCGACGACGGTGCGGACGGCCGGCCGGGCCGCCCGGTCGGTTCGCATCAGCGCCTCGAGGTGGCGCCCGGCGCGGACGTTCTCGAGCGTCGCGAGGTGGAACCGACCGGGCGCCCGCGAGGCCGACGTGTGACGCGGGACGAGGGCGACCCCGTGGCCGGCCGCCACGAGGTTCTCGATCAGGGGCAGGTGCACCGTGCGGTGGACGACCTCGGGTGCGACGCCCGACTGCAGGGCCATCGACACCAGCACGCGGTCGATCGGGTAGCCCTCGGGCACGCCGATCCACGGCTCGCGGATGACGTCGTCGACGGCCACCCGACTGCGATCGGCCAGTCGGTGGCCGAGGGGGAGGGCGACCTCGAGCGGTTCGCGCAGCAGCGACACGACGGTCGTCGAGCCTCGGCCCGGCGGCAGCACGCCGTCCGACCGGTGGGCGAGCACCACGTCGAAGTCCGCCGTCAGCGGGGCGAACTCGTCCTCGGAGACGTCGCGGTCGGCCACGTCGAGCTCGATGCCCGGGTGCGACCGCATGCGGTGCAGCACTCCGGGCAGCAGGAGCTCGGCCGCCGAGGCGAACACGGACACCCGCACGACGCCACCCGTGCCTCCGCGGACGGCGTCGAACGCCGCCTCGGCCTCGGCGACCGCGGTCGCGACCCCGACCGACGCCCGGGCCAGCGCCCGGCCCTCCTCCGTGAGCACGACGCCCCGGCCGACGCGACGGACGAGCTCGACCCCGAGTTGACGCTGCACCGTCTTCAGCTGCTGTGACACGGCGCTGGGTGACCGGTGCGTGGCGGTCGCGACGGCGGTGACGCTGCCGCGGTCGGCGAGTTCCCGCAGCAGGTCGAGATGGGACAGGTCCATGAAGGCAGCCTACAAAGTGCACGCGGGGATCTGCGCTGGTCCTGAACGGTCCGGCACGCCACGATGGAGACGTGACCGTCCGTGACCGCCTCCTCGCCCTCGTCGTCGCCGTCTGCTGGGGCATCAACTTCCCCGTGACCGCGATCGCCCTCGAGCACTTCCCGCCGTTCCTGCTCGTTGCGTTGCGCTTCACGTTGCTCGCGGTGCCGACCGTGCTGCTGGTGCCGCGTCCGGCGATCCCGTGGTCGCGCCTCCTGCTCGTGGGGGCGACGCTCGGCATGCTGCAGTTCGCGTTCCTCTACCTCGGCATCGCGGCGGGCATGCCCTCGGGTCTCGCCTCGCTCGTCCTGCAGGCGTCGGCGCCGTTCACGGTCGTGATCGCCGGCTTCTGGCTGCGAGAGCGCATCACCCGCCGACAGGCGATCGGCATCGGCATCGCGGTGGTGGGGCTCGTCGTCATCGCGGGGCACCGGTCGCAGGTCGCCGCGTTGCTCCCCGTCGTGCTGACGCTGTGCGGCGCGCTCGGCTGGGCGATCGGCAACGTGGCCGTCCGACGGGCCGCGCCGCCCGACCCGATGCACCTGACGCTGTGGATGTCGATCGTCGCGCCGGTGCCGATGCTCGCCCTGTCGTTCGTCGTCGAGGGCCCCGAGCGCATCGGTGAGAGCCTCGGCACGGTCCTCACGCTCGAGGCGCTGCCGTCGGTGCTCTGCCTGCTCTACCTCGTGCTGATCGCCTCGGTCGTGGGCTACGGCATCTGGACGCGCCTGCTCTCGGTCTACCCCTCGGCCACCGTCGCACCGTTCTCGATGCTCGTGCCCGTGGTCGGCGTGCTGGCCTCGTGGCTGGCGTTCGGCGAGGTGCCCGACCTGGTCGAGCTCGTCGCCGGCGTCGCGGTGGTCGGCGGCGTGCTCTACGCCAGCCGGGTGCCGAGAGCCCGCGCCGCGGACGGCGACCCCGAGGAGGCGCAGGTCGCCCCGCCCGAGCCGGTGCCCGTCCCCGAGACCGACACCGCGCCTCCCGGGTCGCCCCTCAGGCGGTGACGGGCTTCTTCATCTGCACGGCGGTCGTCTCGTAGCCGAGCGATTCGTAGAGGTGGCGGGCGACCTCGTTGTAGCCGAACACATTCAGGCCGAGGGTCTCGGCGCCGTGACGGGCGGCGGCCTGCTCGGCGAGGAGCATCGTCGCCCGGCCGAGTCCGGCGCCGCGGTGGGCCTCGTCGATCTCGACGTCGAAGACCCACCAGTCCGACGAGCCGGGCACGCGGGGTGCGATCCAGAGGATGCCGACGGGCTCACCCGGTCGGGCGTCGTCGATGACGTCGTAGACGAGGTGGCCCTCGGCCGGTGCCCCGTCGGGGAAGGCCTCGCCGATCGAGCGTCGGGCGGCCTCGGCGGCCTGCTCGGGGGTCTCGCCGGCGAGCACGCGGGACTTCTCGTACTCGGCGGTCGAGCGTCGCATCCAGGGCACGAGGCGGGAGGTGGGCATGGGCACGAGGCTGAGCGTCATGCCCGCACGCTAGCGCGCCGTGACCATGCGCGGCACGCGACGTCACGAGCCGCAGGCGGACCGGTCGGTCGTACCCCGAAACGCTTCGCCACGCGTACCCCGGCGACGGTCGGAGGGCGCAGGTCGTCCCGGTAACGTGTGCAGCGGCCGGCGGGGGGCGGCCGTGCGGTGCCTCGCAGGGGCACCGTCTCGACCCGCAGGAGAGACCCACCCGATGCCCCAGCAGAAACGCGCCCAGGTGACCCGCGCCGCCATCATCCGAGGGGCCGCCGTCGTCTTCGACGAGCACGGCTACAGCGAGGCCTCGCTCGACCTCGTCGCCGAGACCGCCACGGTGACCAAGGGTGCGCTCTACTTCCACTTCCGCTCGAAGGCCGACCTCGCGAACGCGGTCATCGCCGAGCAGCACGCGCTCTCGCGCGCCTACGCCGACCGGGTGTCCGAGACCGCGGGCAGCGGTGCCGAGGCGCTCATGCTCTCGTGCGCGTCGCTCGCCACGCAGCTCACCACCGAGGTGCTCGTGACGGCGGGCATCCGTCTGACCACCCAGTCGCCGAGCCGCGACCTCCGGGTCGAGCACCCGTACCTCGACTGGCAGGCCCAGATCTCGGGGCTCGTCGAGCGCGCGGTCGCCGAGGGCGACTTCCGGGCCGACACCGACGTCGAGAGCGTCGCCCGCTTCGTCGTCGGGTCGTACGCCGGCGTGCACATCGTGTCGCAGGCCCTGACCGCCCGCGCCGACCTCTTCGACCGGCTGCGCGACATGTGGGCGTTCGTGCTGCCGACGGTCGTGGCCCCCGGGCACGAAGGCCTGACCAGCTCGTTGCCCCCGCTGATCAGGCCGTCGGACGTTCCCCCGTCCCCCGACGTGTCCTCTGTGGACCCAGTTTAGATACTGGCCGACCGGTTTCCCAGTCCCTCGAGGAGGGGGCGGGTCAGGACGGTGGCCGCGGTGGGGTGAGCTCGGCCAGCACCCCCCGGATCTCCGCGTTGTCCGCGGCCAGGGCCGCCGTGTCGATCCCGGAGAGCAGCTCGCCGTCGTCGTGCGGCACGGTGAGTTGTCGCTGCCACTCGGCCTCGTAGAGGGCGTCGCGGTAGCCGGAGGACTCACGGCACCGGGCGTCGGCCGTCGCGATCTCGATCTCGTCGTCGGTCGGCGACGTGCTCGAGTCGAGCGTCTCGAACCGGTCGGCCATCTCGAGGGTCGGCATGCCCGACGGGTCGGAGGCCACGTCGCCCACCCGGGCGTCCTGCATGCACCCGCGCCAGTCGTCCCAGGTCGCCGTCACCGTGGGGTCGTCACGGGCCCCCTCGAACGCGGCGTTGTTCAGGCGGACGAGCGACTGGGTGCGGTTCGAGTAGTCGTCCAGTGACGGCATCGTCCCGCGGGCGCGCTGCACGCAGGTGTCGAACCGGGCGGACCTCTCGTCCGTCCAGGGTTGCGACGAGAACTCGGACCAGGCGGCCGCCCCCGCGTCGATGACCGACAGGGCGTGGTAGCCGCGGGTCTCGGCCGTCGCCAGGTCGAAGGCCCGGAGGCGCAGCGAGCCGTTCATCGACAGCTCGCCCGCCCGGTCGCCCGCCGCCACGTCCCGCCACGGCACCACGAAGTCGTCGTGACCGGCCGCGACCATGCACTGCTGCGCGACGAGCAGGAGGGCGTAGGACGACGAGGTCTCGCCGACCGGCACGTACCGGTCGAGTGGCATCGTCCACGCGTCGACGTCCTTCTCGGGGAGGTCGGGCAGGGCGTAGGCCGCATTGGCCGGGATGCCGTAGGCGACGACGCCGGCGACCACCGCGACCACGGCTGCGAGCGTCACCCGCTTCGCGCGTCGCTGTCGAGGCGAGACGCCGCCGGGCGGGACGTCGCGGGTCGGGACGTTCTTCTCGTCGGTCATCGCGTGGCCCCCTCGTCGTCGCGGGCCGGGCCCACCAGGTCGTTCTCGTAGGCGAAGACGACGATCTGCACGCGGTTGCGCATGCCGAGCTTCTGCAGCACGGCGCGCACGTGGCTCTTGACCGTCGCCTCGCTCAGCCACGCGCTCTCGGCGATCTCGGCGTTGCTCAGGCCCCGTGCCACGAGCAGGAAGATCTCGCGCTCGCGGGGCGAGAGCACCTCGAGCGGTTCGGTCCGCCGCTTCGGCGACGGGGTCGGCACGGCGAACGCGTGCACGACGTCGAGAGCGGCGGCCGTGGTCGGGACGGGCTCGCCGGCCGCCGCCGCGCGGATCGTCGTCAGCACCTCGTCGGGCGTGGCGTCCTTCGTGAGGAACGCGTAGGCCCCGGCCTTCAACGCGCTGAACACGGCCTCGTCGCGCTGGATCGTGGTCAGGGCGACGACGCGCGGGGCCGAGTCGGGGTCGGTGCCGGCCGCCGCCACGATGCGCGTGGTGGCCTCGAGACCGTTCATCACGGGCATGCGCAGGTCCATCAGCACGACGTCGGGCCGCTCACGCTCGACCAGGGCGACCCCGGCCGCCCCGTCGACGGCCGTGCCCACGCAGACCAGGTCGGCTTGCGCCTCGATCAGCATCTGCAGCCCGGAGGCGAACAGCGGCTGGTCGTCGACGACGACCACCCTCACGAGGGCGGGAGGCGCGGTGCGCCTCGTCGCGGTCGTCACGTCGGTCATGCGGGTTGCTCCGTCCAGGACTGCAGGAGTCCGATCGGTTCGGGAGTCGGCAGGAAGGCGGTGACGACGAAGACGCCGTCGTCGCCGAGCTCGGCCGTCAGCCAGCCACCGGCGAGCCGGGCCCGTTCGGTCATGCTGGCGATGCCGGTGCCCCGGCCGGTGCCGCGGCGGGCGGCGACGAGCGGGTCGTCGCCCGAGGACGTCACCAGCAGGGCGAGGCCGGGCCCCCGCCAGTCGAGGGCGACGTCGACCGTGCTCGACGAGCCGGAGTGCTTGAGGGCGTTGGTCAGGCTCTCCTGCACGATGCGGAAGACCGCGAGTTCTTGCGAGGGCAACAGTTCGGAGGCGTCGCCGAGGTGCCGCAGGGTGACGGTCATGCCCACGTCGCGCATCGTCGTCGCGAGTCGGTCGAGGTCGGCGAGGGTCTCGCGGGGCGTCACGTCGTCGGCGTCCTGCTGGATGCGCTCGACCAGGTGCCGCACGTCGACCAACGAGGTGCGGCCGACGTCGGCGATCGTGCGCAGCGCCTGCTCGACGACCTCGGGACGGGTCGCCGACAACGCGAGGGCGCCCTGCGCCTGCGACACGATCACCGCCAGCGAGTGGGCGAGGGCGTCGTGCACGTCACGGGAGATCCGGGCACGGTCGTGGGCGAGGCGCAGCTCGAAGTCCGTCTCGTGGAAGCGCGTCTCGGTGCGCTCGAGCACCTGCCCGATGCGGCGGACCCGCAGCACGCTCGAGAGGAAGATGCCGACCGCCCAGGCCGCGGCCGCGGCACCGAAGAGCGAGGCCGCCAGGGTGATCACGTCGGTCTTCGTGCCCTGGCCGCCGCCGACCCACGACGACCACACGTACGGTCGCGCGAGGGTGGGCACGGCCATCGCGATCGCGGCGAGTCCCGACGCGAGGCCGGCGGCGGCGAGGGCGACGAGCCGCACGGCGACCGAGCGGGCGAACGCCGCGAAGAACGCCACGAACGCGAGGGCGAGGTACGTCGGCCAGGTGGTGTCCGTCGGGGGCTGCACCCAGCCGGCGAGCTGCAGGGCCGGGATCGTCACCATCAGGCCGATCGACGTCCACGGCATCCAGACCGCGAGGCCGACGGCCAGGCCGAAGAGCCCGAACAGGACGACGTTCTCGACGATCTCGCCCCGGCCGGCCTCGGCGATCGTCCACAGCAGCACGAAGACCGCGGCACCGACGGGGGCCGCGAGGCGCGGCACCCAGGTGCGCAGGTCGTCGGGGATGGTGTCCATGTCGACGACCGTAAGGCGTCGTCGACCGGCCGCGCGCGCCTCCTGCGGGGTTTTCATCCTTGAGGACGAACGCGCCCGGGGTGGGGACGAGCCGTCGGGCCCCGGGGACGCGGCGACGGCGCGCCCCCGGGTGGGGACGCGCCGTCGGCGTGGTGGTGCCGGGAGGGACTAGAGCGTGATCAGACCGTCGGTCTTGGTCGTCGCGGCGGCGAGGCGGGCCTCGACGTTGCTCCAGTTCACGATGTTCCAGAAGGCCTTGACGTAGTCGGCGCGCACGTTCTGGTAGTCGAGGTAGTAGGCGTGCTCCCACACGTCGAGCATCAGCAGGGGGACGAGGCCGAACGGCACGTTGCCCTGCTGGTCGAAGAGCTGGAAGACGCTGAGGCGCTGGCCGAGCACGTCGTACGCGAGCACGGACCAACCCGAGCCCTGCACGCCGAGCGCGGTGGCGGTGAAGTGGGCCTTGAACTTCTCGAGGTCGCCGAAGTCGCGGCCGATGGCCTCGAGCAGGTCGCCGGTGGGCTCGCTGGTCTCGGGGGTGAGGTTCGTCCAGAAGATCGAGTGGTTGACGTGGCCACCGAGGTTGAAGGCGAGGTCCTTCTCGAGCTTGTTGACGTTCGCCAGGTCACCCGTCGAGCGGGCCTCGGCGAGGGCGGCGTTGGCCGTGTTCGCGCCGGTGACGTACGTGTTGTGGTGCTTGGAGTGGTGCAGCTCCATGATCTTCGCGCTGATGTGCGGCGCCAGAGCGGAGTAGTCGTAGGGCAGATCGGGCAGGGTGTACTCAGCCATGTGGGGTCCTTTCGAATTGACCTGCATCCACCGTACGACCTCCACCCATGCCGGGGTCAACGTTCTCCCAGCGCGGACGCAGCCTCGGGGCCCGGCGCCGTCGGGGGTCGTGCGTAGGCTGACGGGCGTACGACGCACCCGCGAACGACCCCGCTCCACCCCGAGGAGGCGCACCATGGCAGGATTCACCGGCTTCGGCAGGCGACGCGCGGCCGACCCGCGACTGCCCCCGGGGCAGTACCTCGAGAGCGGGTTCCCGGTCCTGTCGGCCGGCCCCACGCCGAACATCAAGCGGTGGGAGCTCCAGGTCGCCACCGAGACCGGGCAGCGCTCCCTCACCTGGGCCGACTTCCAGGCCCTGCCGCACGAGGCGATCGAGACCGACATCCACTGCGTCACGAGCTGGTCGAAGCTCGGCACCCACTGGCGGGGCGTCTCGCTCGACACCCTCTTCGACGGCCTCGAGACCACGCACGAGTTCGCGATGGCGACCAGCCACGGCGGGTACACGACCAACCTGCCGCTCGGCGAGCTGCTCGGGGGCAAGGCCTGGGTGGTCGACACCTACGAGGGCCAGCCGTTGCACGCCGAGCACGGCGGGCCCGCGCGCCTCTTCGTGCCCGGGCTCTACTTCTGGAAGAGCGCCAAGTGGCTGCAGGGCATCCAGACCATGGCCACCGACCGCCGCGGCTTCTGGGAGAGCATGGGCTACCACCCGCACGGCGACCCGTGGAAGGAAGAACGGTACGCGTGAGCGACCACGTTCCCGACCCCGGGGTCGGCGGCGTCGCCGGGCTCGACCCCGCGGGTGATCCGTACGCCTGGCTGCCCGCCACGATCGTGTCGTCGGTCGCGCAGACGCCGCGGGCCCGGTCGCTCACCCTCGCGGTGCCCGGCCTTCGGCCCGCGCGAGCCGGCCAGCACGTCGACCTGCGGCTGACCGCGGACGACGGGTACACGGCCGTGCGGTCGTACTCGCTGAGCGACGTCAGGGCCTCCGGTGGCCCCGACGGCGCGCGGGGCGCAGGAGGCGCGGGCCCGGTCCCGCAGATCGAGGTCACCGTCGAGCGCCTGGACGACGGCGAGGTCTCGCCCTACCTGGTCGACGCGGCCGAACCCGGCGATTCGATCGAGGTGCGCGGCCCGATCGGCGGCTGGTTCGTCTGGCCGCCGACCGAGTTCGAGCCCGACTCGGCCGTCCACGCGGTGCTGCCCGAGCCCGAGGGGGCGACCCCGCCGACGGCGGCCCCCGTGCAGTTGATCGGTGGGGGGTCGGGCGTCGCACCGCTGATGGCGATGGTGCGGGCCCGAGGCCGGGACGCACCCCCGTTGCGTCTGCTCGCCTCGGTGCGCGACCCGGGTTCGCGGTGGTACGTCGGCGAGTTGGACGAGGCCGCGCGCGCCTCCTCGGCTCGCGACGCGACGGGGCCTCGAGCGCCCCTCGTGGTCGACTGGGTCTTCAGCCGAACGGCTCCCGAGGGGCACGCGCGACCGGCGGGCCGACTCACCCGCGACGAACTCGAGCGGCTCGTGCTGCCCGCGTCCGAGCATCCGTTGGTCTACGTCTGCGGGGCGAACTCGTTCGTGGCGGTCGTCGCCGGCTGGCTGGTCGAGCTCGGGCACGCGCCGACCCGCGTCCGGACCGAGCGCTTCGGCGGCGTCTGAGGCCGCCTGCCGTCCGGCGGAGGCACCAGCCCCCACCCGAACGCCGGGAGTCAGGCGGGCGTGCCCTTCTCGGGCGCCGTGGTGCGGAAGTCGCCGCGCGTGACGTGCTGCTGCCAGAGCAACTCGGCCAGCGCCTCAGGGCTCTTGTCGCTGCTCTCGGGCTCGATGCCGCCGGGGATGATCAGCTGACCGACGTGGATGCCCTCGCCGGCGAGCTCGTCGTGGAGCAGCTGCGCGTAGGCGGTCAGCCCGGCGAAGGCGATGGAGGTGCCCGTCACCTTCGCGCCGGGCGTGACGGCCGAGCCGCCGTTGACGAAGAGGATGGTCCCGCCGCCGTCGGGCAGGAACCGCATGCCGGGCAGCACCTGGTGCACGGCCGCGACCGGTCCGTAGATCGAGAACTCGACCGGACCGACCAGGTCGGCGGGCATGGTCTCGAGCACGGGACGCATGAAGTCCTTCTGCGGCAGCGGGCTGTACTGCATGACCTGGATCGGTCCGAGCTGCTCGGTCGCCTGCTCGAGCGCGGCGGCGATGCTCGCCGGGTCGCGCACGTCGGCGGTGAAGCCCTGGGCCGTGACGCCGTCGGCCTCGAGTTCGGCCGCGAGGGCGTCGAGCCTGCCCTGGTGGCGGGAGATGAGGGCCACGCTGAAGCCCTCCGCGCCGAATCGTCGGGCCACGGCAGCGCCGAGCCCCTTGCCTGCACCGATGATCGCGAGTGTCGTCATGGGACCCATCCAACCGAGGAGGCGCGGGGCGGCACCCAGCCGGAGGGGTACGCGGGCCGCGTGACCGCGTGACCGCGTGACCGCGTGACCGCGTGGCCGCGTGGCCGCGTGGCCGCGTGGCCGCGTGGCCGGGTCGCCGAATCGACCGGCCAGGGCCGGCGCTCAGCAGGGGGCTGCGAGCATGGACGCGTCCCCGTCGGCCCCTCATCAGGAGCAGCTCGTGTCGCCTCGCACCCTCTTCCGCTCGTTCGCCGTCGCCGAGGTGGTGACCTGGTCGCTGCTCATCGCCGGCATGATCCTCAAGTACGCCGTGGGGGTCGGCGACTGGCCGGTCAGCGTGGCCGGGCCGATCCACGGCTTCGTGTTCCTCGCGTACCTCGTCGCGGGCGTCGTCGTCGCGGTGAACCAGCGCTGGTCGGGCGGGGTGACCCTGGCCGCCCTCGCCAGCGCCGTCGTGCCGTTCGCCTCGTTGCCCGTCGAGCGCTGGATCGACCGCCGCGGCCTCCTCGCCGGCGCCTGGCGCCGCACGGCGACCGACGACCCGCGCGACCGACGCCCCCTCGACCGCCTGTTGCGCTGGATGCTCGGGCACCTCGTCCTCGCCCTCGTGCTGCTGGTCGTCGCCGTGGTCGTCGTCTTCGTGGTGCTGCTGATCGCGGGGCCACCCGTGCAGGTGGGCTGACCGCCCGACCGCACCGCGCCTCCTGGGCTGTGCCGCCCGGGCTGCACCTCCCGCACCGCGCCTCCTGGGCTGTGCCGCCCGGGCTGCACCTTCCGCACCGCGCCTCCCTGGCTGTGCCGCCCCTCCCTCGCCGCCCCTTCCGCACCGCGCC
>NZ_LMKB01000001.1:785972-819053 GCF_001421165.1 Frigoribacterium sp. Leaf8
CTGACAATCCTCTTAGCAACTAAGAGATCGACCGGCGGGCACGACTAGCGTCCCCCTCATGAGCACCGACACGAGCACCCGATCCCCTGCCGAGACCGCGACGTCGCGTGACGTCGTCCGCCAGATCGTCGTGGTCGTGACCGCGGTCCTCGCGATCGTGCTGGCCGCCTACGGATCGGGCGCGTTCGGCGGCGTCTCGGTGTCCGACGCGGCAGGCGGGGCCCTCAGCGCGACGGCCACGACGGTCGCCCCGGCGACCACGGCCTTCAGCATCTGGAGCGTCATTTACCTCGGCCTCGTCGCCTACGCGATCTACCAGGCCCTGCCCGGTCAGCGCGCCGTGACCCGACACCGTCGGCTCGGCTACTGGGTCGCGGCCTCGCTGCTGCTCAACGCCGCCTGGCTGTTCGCCGCCGTGCAGCTCGGCAGCGTCTGGCTGGGCGCCGTCGTGATCGTCGCGCTGCTGCTGGTGCTCGCGCGCATCTTCGTCATCCTGTTCCACACTGCGTCGAGCGGGTGGGTCGACGCGGTCGTCACCGACGGCACCCTCGGCCTCTACCTCGGCTGGGTCAGCGTCGCGACGGTCGCCAACGTCGCCGCCGGCCTGGTCGACGCGGGCTTCGACGGATTCGGCTTCGCGGCCGGGTTCTGGTCGTCGGTGGTGCTCGCCGTGGCCGCCCTCGTCGGCGTCGTGTTGGCCTTCGCCGGGCGCGGCCGCCTCGCTCCCGCCCTGTCGCTCTCGTGGGGACTCGCCTGGATCGCGGTCGGCCGCCTGACCGGCGAACCCGAGAACGTCGTCGCCGGGGTGGCCGCGATCGTCGCCGCCGCCGTCGTGCTGGTCGTCACGATCGCCGTGCGGGTCGCCCGCGGTCGCGTCGGCGCCACCGCCTCGCTGCAGCGCTGAGCCCCGGCCGCCCCGCCCGCACCGCCCCGCCCCGCACGGCACCGCCCCGCCTCGGGCTCCGGGCACGCCGCCACGAAGTAAACGACCCGCCACAGGATTGCGTGGCGGGACGTTTACTTCGTGGCGGAGTGCTCGGTCACGCGTGCCACCGCACCGCACCGCCCCGCACTGCACCGCACCGCACCGCACCGCACCGCGAGATGGTCACGGCGCCAGGAGAAAACCTGGCGCGGTGACCATCTCGCGGTGTCGTGCGGGATGAACAGCGTGGGGGAGGCGCGGTGCCCGCAGGAGGCGCGCCGCGCCTCCTGGTCAGCGGCCGCCGGTGATCTTCCGGTCGCGCTGGGCGACCCCTGCCGTGCCGTAGGGGTAGTCGTCGACCCGGGGTGCGCTCGCCGAGGTGAGCCTGGCGACCTCGTCGTCGGTGAGGGCCGCGGCCAGGGCCGACGAACCCAGGTTGTCGTCCAGCTGCTCGACCGTGCGGGCGCCGAGGATCACCGAGGTGACCGCGGGCTGACGCAGCAACCAGGCCAGCGCGACCTGCGAGGCCGAGGCGTCGTGTGCCGAGGCGATCGAGGTGACCGCGTCGAGGACGGTCCAGGTGCGCTCGTCCGCGTTGCGCGCCTCCCAGGCCTCCATGCCGCGTTTCGGGTCCTCGCCGAGGCGGGTGGCCCCGGTGGGCGCCTGGTCGCGGACGTACTTGCCGCTCAACCAGCCGCCGGCCAGCGGCGACCAGGGCAGCAGGCCGATGCCGGCGTCGAGCGAGGCCGGGACGACCTCGTGCTCGATGTCGCGGACGAGCAGGTTGTACTGCGGCTGCAGCGTGACGGGCGGGGCGAACCCGAGGGCCTCGGCCCGGCCGACGGCCTTGGTCACCTGCCACCCGAGGTAGTTCGAGAAGCCGTAGTAGCCGATCTTGCCCGCGCTGATCGCGTCGTCGAGGAACCTCAGCGTCTCGTCGATCGGGGTGAGGTGGTCCCAGGCGTGCATCTGGTAGAGGTCGACGTGCTCCACGCCGAGCCGGGTCAGCGAGGCGTCGAGGGCCTTCGCGAGGTGACGACGCGACAGCCCGACGTCGTTGGGCCCGTCGCCCATGGGGAAGCGTCCCTTGGTCGCGAGCACCACCTGGTCGGCGTCCGTGGGGTGGCTCGCCAGCCACCGGCCGATGATGGTCTCGCTGGTGCCGGCGCTGTAGACGTCGGCGGTGTCGACGAGCGTGCCGCCTCCGGCCACGAAGGCGTCGAGGATGGCGTGCGAGGTCGGTTCGTCGGCTTCGGCGCCGAAGGTCATGGTGCCGAGTGTCAGCTCCGACACCGAGGCTCCACTGTTTCCGAGGGTTCTGTAGTCCATGACCCGACGCTACGCGGACTGCGACCGCACCCGACCGGGCGGTGCCCTGCCCCAGGATGCGGCGCGCGCCCAGTTCGTCTGTTGGATACTCTCGGGTGGGCCACCCGACACCGACGTCGGGATGACCACCCGGGACCAACCACCCCGGATCACCGTCCCACCCGAGGGGAACGACCGTGACGTCCACACCGCAGGCGGCCTCACCAGTCGCCGGATCAGCTGCACTCCGCACCACGCCCACGAACACCGCGCCGACGAACACCGCGCCCACGGACACCGCGCCGACCGACGCCACCACCGATCCGACCGCGGCGCCCCCCAGGGCGCAGACCTTCGAGGCGCTCGTCGACCCGCGGGTCCGCAGCGTCTCGACCACGGATCGCGAGGTCGCGCACGCGCTGATCCGCAAGAACTACAAGATCACGCGACTCGAAGGCGAAGGCCCCGAGCCGTTCACCTACAGTCGCGCCGTGTCCGGCGACACGCGCTTCGCCCTCTGTCGCTTCGAGTACCGGCGGGGACGCCTGCTGTCCGAGAGCGATCCGACCGGGTTCCTCGTCGCCGGCGGCGTGATGGCCGGCCGGTTGTCGCTGCGGACCCGCGACCACGAGCTCAGGGTCGAGCCGGGCGCACCGTTCTCGTTCCCGTCGCACGACGCCAAGGTCATGCTGTCGTACGACCTCGTGCTCGGGCAGGTGATGCTCGACCGCACCGCCGTCGAACGCGAGCTGGAGGCCATGCGGCTCACCGCCCCCGGGGGGCTCCGGTCGACCGCGGCCGAGGCGGTCTCGCCCTCGCTCGGCCGCTACTGGTCCGACCTCGTCCGGCACGTGCACGAGCACGTCATCCGCAACGACGCCGCCATGGCCAGTCAGCTGGTGCGGGGCTCGGCGTTCCGGTCGCTCGTGGCCGCCTACCTCGAGGCCTTCGAGACGAACGTGGTCGGCGTCGGCGGTGCCGACGGCCTCTCGCCCCTCCCGTCGACCGTGCGTCGGGCTCGCGACTACATCGAGCAGCACGCCCACGACGACATCGGCGTCGTCGAGATCGCCGAGGCGGCTCGGGTGACCCCCCGCGCCCTGCAGTTGGCCTTCCGTCGCCACCTCGACTCGACGCCCATGGCCGAACTGCGGCGGGCGCGGTTGCGCGGCGCGCACGGGGACCTCGTCATGGCCGATCCGACCCTCGGCCACACCGTCGCGGGCGTGGCGCTCAGCTGGGGTTTCGCCCACGCGGGCCGCTTCGCGGCCCAGTACACGGCCGAGTTCGGGCGGTCACCCCGCGACACCCTCGAGGGGTGACGGGTGACTTTTCGCCACCGCTTCGCAACCTGAGCTTTCATTTCGTTTTTCGGACAATGCCGGGTTTGCCCGAGGAGCGGAGAGCCGCAGAATGAAATGGCCTCGCGGTGACAGGTTCAGGACCGCGAGTCACAGCGCACGAGATCGACGTCGGGTTTCTCTCGTGTCGCCGGGGTGCGGAGGGAGTCGGGTTCCTTCCGCACCCCTTTCTCGTCTCCGGAGGGGGCGTCCGTCGGGGACGCGGCCCGCGCCTCCTGCGTTCTCGACGAGCGCGGCGCGAACGCGCGGGGCCAACGCGGCGCGAGCGCGGGGCGAACGCGCGCCGCGCTCGCGCAGCGGTCAGTCGCGGGCGGAGACGTCCGTGTGCACGAAGCCCTGGAAGGACCGGCTGGCGGTCGGGCCGCGCTGGCCCTGGTAGCGCGAGCCGTACTCGGACGAGCCGTACGGGTGCTCGGCGGGCGAGCTGAGCTTGAAGAAGCAGAGTTGGCCGATCTTCATGCCGGGCCAGAGCTTGATCGGCAGGGTGGCGACGTTCGACAGCTCGAGCGTGACGTGCCCGCCGAAGCCGGGGTCGATGAAGCCCGCGGTCGAGTGGGTCAGCAGGCCGAGGCGCCCGAGCGAGCTCTTGCCCTCGAGGCGGGCCGCGACGTCGTCGGGCAGGGTGACGAACTCGTAGGTGCTGCCCAGCACGAACTCGCCCGGGTGCAGGATGAACGGCTCGTCGGCCTTCGCCTCGACCAGGCGGGTCAGCTCGGGCTGGTCCTCGGCCGGGTCGATGAACGGGTACTTGTGGTTGTCGAAGAGCCGGAACAACCGGTCGAGCCGCACGTCGATGCTCGACGGCTGGATCAGCGTCGGGTCGTAGGGGTCGAGGCCGATTCGGCCGGCGTCGAGTTCGAGCTTGATGTCGCGGTCGGAGAGCAGCACGCGACAAGACTAGTCAGCGCGTGCCGGGCCACGGGGGGAGGATGGACGCATGCGTGCCATCACCGTCCCCGTGCCCGGAGGGCCCTCCGCCCTCGTCGTCTCCGAGGTCGCCGAGCCGGTGCCCGGCCCCCGCGAGGTCGTGATCGACGTCGCCGCCGCAGGCGTCAACCGCGCCGACGTCAACCAGCGCGAGGGGCACTACCCGTCGCCCGCCGGGGCGCCCGGCTGGCCCGGGCTCGAGGTCAGCGGCACCGTCGTCGCGACCGGCGAGCGCGTCACCGCCGCGGCCGTCGGCGACTACGTCGTGGCCCTGCTGCCGGGCGGTGGTTACGCCGACCGCGTGCAGGTCGACGAGGGCCTGGTGCTGCCCCTGCCGCGCGGTGTCGACCTCGTCGAGGCGGCGGGCCTGCCCGAGGCCGTCGCGACCGTCTGGTCGAACGTCTTCATGAGCGCCGGGCTGAAGCCGGGCGAGACCCTGCTCGTGCACGGTGGCGCCAGCGGCGTCGGCTCGATCGCCATCCAGATGGCCGTCGCGCTCGGCTCGACCGTCTACGCCACCGCCGGGACGGCCGACAAGACGTCGTTCTGCGAACAGCTCGGCGCCGCGCGCGGCATCGACTACAAGACCGAGGACTTCGTCGCGGTCGTCGACGAGCTGACCGAGGGCCGCGGCGTCGACGTCGTTCTCGACCTGGTCGGTGGCGACTACATCGCCCGCGACGTCGAGGCGCTCGCCGTGAACGGTCGGATCATGGTGATCGCCGTGCAGGGCGGCCCGTCGGCCACGATCGACCTGTCGCGCCTGATGGCCAAGCGCGGTCGGGTCTGGGCCACCACGCTGCGCGCCCGCCCCCTCGACGAACGCCGCGCGATCATGGCCGAGGTGCGCGAGCACGTCTGGCCGCTGGTCGAGGCCGGGTCGGTGCGACCGGTGCTCGACAGCGTCTACCCGCTCGAGTTCGTCGCCACGGCCCACAAGCGCATGGAGTCCGGCGGGCACAGCGGCAAGATCCTCCTCGCCGTCCGCTGAGGCCGAGCCGGACCGAGGAGGCGCGGGTCGCAGAGCCGAGGAGGCGCGGGTCGCGGAGCCGAGGAGGCGCGGGTCGTCAGGACACGCGGCTGTCGGCCCCCTTGCGCACGGCCGAGGCGCCGGTGATCTCGACGAGCACGGGCACCGTCTCGCCCAGCACGCGGTCGAGCCCGCGGGCGACGTCGGACGTCGCCGCGACCACGGGCGCCGGGGACGATCCCGCGGTCAGCCGCACCCGCACCTTGAGGGCGGGCCGACCCGCGACCGTCCACGCCGAGACGCCGACCGAGGCCACGTCGCGGCGGTCGCGGAGCGCGTCCGTGATCGCGGTGTCGGCGAACGAGCTCGACACGGCGATCGAGCCGGCCGGGTCGTCCTGGACCACGACGCTGTCGGTGCGACCGTGCCCGTGGGCGGGGATCGCGACGACGAAGACGATGACGAGCAACAGGCAGAGCAGGGCGAGGGCCACCGGCAGCCAGCTGCCACCCGTCGCACCGGACGGGTCGATCGGCGTCGCCGCCACGGCGTCGTCGAGGGCCGACGACTCGGGCGACAGCAGGTCGCGCAGGACGCCGCCGCCGGGCAGGGCGACGATCACGAGGAACGCCCCGACGGCCAGGGCGACGAGGCCGACGACGAACAGGAGGAGGCGGTTCGCGAACCGGTTGCTCGAGGTCATGCGCCGACCCTCCCCGTGTCGGTGGTGCGGACGCGAGCCGTGAGCTCGGGCCGGTAGGCGACCGACTCGAGTTCGGAACGGGTGGCGGCCTCGACCGACTGCTCGTCGACCGCGAGGCCGGACGCGGGCGTCAGGTCGATCTGGGCCCGACGACGGGACACCCACGCCGAGACCTGCTGGTCCGAGAGGCGCCCCGAGACACGGGCGGCCCGGGCGAGCGAGGACGCGATGACCCGGTCGTCGACGACCACCGCCACGCGGTCGTCGTCGACGGTGTGGCGTCCGCGACGGCCGGGCGTCACGGCGAGGCCGATCAGGACGAGGCCCACGACCGCCGCGACGACGCCGGCGCCGAGCACGAGGCCCGAGGTGCCGCCGCCGTCGACCGACGACGTCAGCGTCGCGAGGACGTCGACCGGGGAGAAGAGCAGGGCCCGTCGACCGAGCGCGGCGTAGACGGCCTCCACCCCGACGTACCCGACGACGA
This sequence comes from Frigoribacterium sp. Leaf8, assembly GCF_001421165.1. Taxonomy (GTDB): domain Bacteria; phylum Actinomycetota; class Actinomycetes; order Actinomycetales; family Microbacteriaceae; genus Frigoribacterium. The sequence continues at coordinate 792,654 of NZ_LMKB01000001.1, forward strand.
GCGTGAGCAACACGAGCACGACGATCGCGCTGCCCGAGCGCGAGGAGTGCTGCTCGCGTCGGAGGACACGGCGGTGGAGGCCGGGGTCGATCCCGCTCACGAGGTGCGCCCCGTCCGGTCGGTGCGGCTGCCGCTGACGGTGACGTCGACGCGGGACACGGTGCGTCCCGCGAGTTCGGAGAGCCGACGGGTCAGGGTGGACTGGAGGTCGCGGACGACGGCGAGGACCCCGCCCTCGGGCATGGTCACGGCCTCGGAGAGCATCGGGACGCGGACCGGCGTCGAGACGCGCAGCGCGAGCTGGCCGGCGTCGTCCTCGGCCAGGACGCGGACGTCGGCCCGACGCACGTGGAGGGTCTCGGCGACGACGGCCACCGCCACCTTCTGCAGCACCTTGGCGGGGATGCCGACGTGCCCCGCGACGACGCGTCCCGTCTCGGCGAGATCCGTGCCGGCGGTGGTCATGACGACGAGCGCCGTCCGCGCAGGGCGTCCAGCAGCCCGGCCACGTCGGTCCTGCCCGAGACGACGCGCCCGACGAGCGCGCCGACGGCGATGAAGACCGCGACGAGCACGAAGCCCCAGAACCCGAAGGCCAGGGCCGAGACGGCGAGCACGGCGCCGATGGCCATGCCCGTGGTGGTGGCGGTCACGAGACGCGGCTCTCGCTGGTGGAGTCGACGTCGTCGTCACCGGGGATGTGGACGTCGACGATCGCGACGTTCACCTCGGCGACCTCCATGCCGACGAGCTGCTCGATCGCCCCGGCCACCGCGGCACGCACCTGTTCGGCGACCGTGTGCAGGGGGGCCGGGTACCCGACGACGATCGTGACGTCGGCGGCGACCTGGGTCTCGCCGACCTCGACGCGGACGCCCTGACCGAGGTCCGTCGTGCCGATCACGTCCCGCAGGGCGCCGAACGCCCGCGCGGTGCCGCCACCGAGGGCGAAGACGCCGGGCACTCCACGGGCGGCGATTCCGGCGATCGTGGCGACGACGCCGTCGGCGACGACCGTCCTGCCGGGCACCCCGACGGTGCCTCTCGGGACGGTGCTCGTCGGGGTCTCGTCGGTGGTGGCCATCGGTGTCTCCTTCTGATCGGACGATGTGCGACGGGTCGGCGTCGCCCTTCGGTCTTACCGGACGCGCCGCCGACGGGTCCGGTCACGGTCTCCCGCGCGCACCGATTCCGGTGTATCCAGGGATGAGACGCCTTCCGTGGCCCGAACGTCACGGAATGCGTCACCATTCATCCACGGGTCGTGACTCGTCCACGGGTCGTGACCCGCGCCTCCTCGTCCTGGGGGCCCGGGCGGACGCAGCAGCAGCAGAGGAGGCGGACATGGCGGCGGACCTGACCGAGGCCACCGACGCCGTGCTCGCGTCGCGTGCCGCCGAGGGCGACGAGCGGGCCTTCGAGGTGCTGCTCCGACGCCATCTGGGGCTGATGACGGCGTACGCCACCCGGCTGACCGGCTCACGAGCCGACGCGACCGACGCGGTGCAGGAGGCGTCCATCACGATCTGGCGCGAACTCCCGACGCTGCAGACGCCCGCGGCGGTCAAGGGCTGGATGATGCGCATCGTGTCGCGCAAGGCCTTCGACCTGATCCGGTCGCGACGCCTCACCGACGATGTCGACGACCTCGAGCTGCCGGCGGCGACGCCCACGACCGATCCGGAACGCCGGGCGTCCTCGAACGACGCCATGGAGGCGCTGCGTGCGGCGCTCGCGCGGCTCCCGGCCAGCCAACGGCAGGTGTGGGCGCTGCGCGAGGTCGGTGGCGAGTCGTACACCGAGATCGCCGAACGGACCGGCACCACCGTGACCGCGGTCCGGGGGCAACTGGCCCGGGCACGAGAGACCCTGACCCGCGAGATGGAGGCCTGGCGATGAGTGACCGTCCTCACGGCACCGACCACGCCCACGAAGACCCGACCCCGCCCGACGTGCCCGTCGACCTGGGCGAGTCCGTCGACCCGGGTGGGCCCGTCGAGCCGGGTGCGCCCGTCGACCCGGGTGCTTCCGTCGAGCCGGGTGCGCCTGGCGACGCCGACCCGTCGCCCGGCGAGCTCGTCGACGGCATCGACGACGGGGTCTCGCCCGAGCGTCTCGTCGACTACCTCGACGCCGGACGGCAGCCGTACGACCCCGAGATCGAGGAGTCGCCCGAGGCCCGGGCCCAGCTCGCCGCCCTCGAACGCCTCCGGGCGATGGGGGCCCGCCTTCTCGAGTCCGACGCCGCGGCGAGCCCCGCACCGGACCCGAGCTGGATCTCGGGCGTGATGGACCGCGTGCGCCTCGAGTCGCGGGCCGGGAGGCAGATCCCGCTCGCCTCGATCGACGAGCGTTCCACCCTGCACATCACCGAGGGCGCCGTGCGGTCACTCATCCGCGAGGCGGGCGACGGCGTCGAGGGCGCCATGGTCATCTCGTGCACGATCCACGGCGACGTCAGCGTGCCCGGGGCGCTCGTCCGGGTCGAGGTCGTCGTCAGCGGCCTGTTCGGCGAACCGCTGCCCGCGCTCGCCGAGGCGGTCAAGTCGGCGGTGTCGTCGAGCCTGTCCCGTCAGACCGAACTGACCCTCGAGAGCGTCGACGTGGTCGTCGACGACGTCCACCTGCAGAGCGAAGGAGGCGCGGCGTGAGCGACGACGACGGCCTGCGGGCCCCGATCAGTCCGGCCGACCTGTCCCTGCTCGCCGCCGAGCTCGGCGAGATCGCGGCGTCGGTCGACGGAGTCGTGCACGTCCGGGCCCGGCCCGGATTCGGCAGCGTCGTCCGCTCGGCCCTCCAGGGGTTGAGCGCCGTCGTCGGTGGCGGAGGGGTCGTGGGCTCGACCGTGCAGAGCGACGCCTCGATCGCCGGAGCCACGTCGGCCGCTCCCGGCGTCCCCGCCTCCGAGATCCCCGACGCCGAGCGCGCCGACCCGGCCTCCGCCGAGGCCGCCGCCCCCGGCCGACCCGTGCCCCTCGTCGGCATCGCCGTGGCCGACCTCGAGACCCGCATCACCCTCGACATCGCGGTCGACGAGAGCGGCTCCGGCCCGCTCGTGGCCCGCGCGGTCGCCCAGGCGCTGCTCGACCGCGTGAGCGGGGAGCCCGTTCCGCCGGCATCGGTCGACCTGCGCATCGTCTCGGTCGCGACGGGAGCCTGAGCGCGCCTCCTGTAGGTGGGGTGGTGCGCGGAGTCGCACCGCCTGCCGGACGTCGCACCGCCTGCTGGACGTCGCACCGCGGAACTCGGCGGTGCGATGTCCGTTCGGCGGTGCCCCACGCTCGGCAGGGCGGAGGGAGCACGGGAGGCGCGGGCCGCTATAGTGGTCTGACGCGCCTCCGAGGCGCCGCGCGAGTGTAGTTCAATGGTAGAACTTCAGCTTCCCAAGCTGATAGCGCGGGTTCGATTCCCGTCACTCGCTCTCTTCTTCTCTGAGGTGACGTGACGGCCGGGCTGACGGCCTGGTCACCACCGCCGTCAGGTCTCTTCCCACGTGATCGGGGTACGGGCTCGTGGGGCGTTCGGCCGACGGCGGCCGGGAGCGCCGCCCCCGTACGATGGACGTCGCCGCTACCGGGGGGAAGCCATGACCGACGATGCCACGACGACCGTCTCGTTGCTGCACCCGATGCTCGACACGCACGGGCCCGGCTGGGTCGAGTCGCGGTCGAGCAAGCCCGTCGTCGGGGTGTCCAGCGGCCTCTCGGCCCTGTTCGTCGACTGTGCCGGGCCGGGCACCCGCGTCGCCCTCGTCACCGATCCCGCATCGCGGCTCACGTACTCGCTGTTCCACCTGCTCGACGTGCTCGGCGGGGTCTGGCTGACCCGCGCCTCCGACGGTTCGCTGCGTCGGGCGGTCACGCTCGAGCCGGTGCGCTCACCGGCCCACGGCCTCGGGGTGACCGAGGACGGCTACCCCCTGCCGCAGGACGAGGCGCCGTCGTCGGTCCGGCTCGACGAGGGACGCACCGTCGACCCCGACGCCGTCCCGTGGACGCAGCTCGCCGTCGTCACCCACCACCGGGCGCGGGCCGAGGCCCGACTCGGCGGGATGCTCGAACGACTCGTCGAGGCGCTCGCGCCCGGCACGCGCACCCTGTGGGGGACGACCGAACCGGCCACGACGGCCTGGGACCGGGACTTCTTCACGGCCGCCGCGCGCAGCCGCATGCCCTCCGAGACGCGGTTCCACGTGGCCGGCGGTGACGCCTCCGGGCCGAGGTACCGGGGCTGGGTGCGTATCGCGCGCAGCGACGACGGCGTGATCGAGGAGACCCGCATCGTCGTGACCGGAGCCGTCGCGCCCGGCGTCGTCGCGGACGCCCTCGCCGACGTGGCCGGTCGTCAGCAGGTCCTGCTGGCCACGGCCTGGTCGATGTCGGGCCGGGCCGACGGGACGGTGTCCGCCCACGACCGGGTGGCGCCGCAACCGCTCGCCGCCGTCGTCGGGGCGCGGAGCGTCCGGGGCATGCAGCTGGACGTCGAGGCTCTCGTCCGTCGGGTCGGCGGACGGGTGCTCGGGTCGTCGCGGACGCCGTCGGTGCTCGTGTCGTTCCACGAGGGGCCGGCCGGTGACGCCGAGGTCGGTGCTGGTGCTGGTGCTGGTGCTGTCGACGGTGCCGCGGCCGCGGCCCGTTGGCACCGCTTCGCCGACGCGGTCGAGGTCGTCGGCGCCGACGAGATCCTCGCCGCGATGACCCCGCCGGGGGTGCACCGTGCCTCGTGAGTACACCGTGGTGACGCCCGAGCCCGTGACCGCCGTCGACGGTGCCCGCGCAGCCGCCGAGATCGACCCGTACCTCGGGCTGGGCAAGCTCTGGAACGGCGGCGGGCTGCAGATCGCGACCGACGACGGGCTCGTGCTGGCGATCGTGCGCAGCACCTACGTCGAAGACCCGGCCGACGCCTCCGTCCTGCTCGGGGTCGACGTCGAGGCGGGCAGCTGGCTGACCGAGGCGTACGCGCCGGGGACCGACCCGGTGTCCGACGCGGTCGTGCAGGCGCTCGTCCGCAACACCGGGGGGCGCGTCGTGGTCGAGGCGGTCCCGGGTGGGCCGAGGCCCGCGACGGCTGCGCCCGCGACGACCCACGAAGGGGCACGCTCATGAGTTCGTGGTCGATCTCGCCCAGCGGGGTGCAGTCGGTCCTGGCCGAGGTCCAGGTCTCGGTCGGCGACCTCGGCACCGCGGCCGGAGGCCTGGAGACCGGTCACGAAGAGCTGAGCGATGGTGTCGGCGACCTCCTCGTGGGCGTGGCCAACGCGGTGCTGGGGCTGATCGAGTCCGAGGCGACGACCCTCACGTCGGTCGTGAACCGCATCGAGTCGTGCGGCACCGGTGCCGCCGAGGCGACCATCGCCTACGTCGCCGGCGACGAGGAGATGGCGGCGAACGCCCAGTCCGCCGCCGTGACGGCGGCCGCCGAGGCACCCGCGCTGGCGAGCGAGCAGAGCGCCGCCGGCATCCCGCCCGTCTCGACCCCGGGGGTGCCGCGATGAGCCCCTCGCTGATCGTCCCCGGTGCGATCCCCGGCGTCACCATCGACCCGGCGGCGATCTCGACGTCCGCCGCCACCTTCCGCAGCACGGCGACCGCCATCGCCGAGAAGGGTGCGGGCGTCGTCACCTCCTGGTCCGGGCTGTCGGGCGTCTACGCGGCGCCCGAGGCCGAGCAGTTGTTCGTCGCCATGGACCCGGTCGGCACGAGCACGCAGACCCTCGGTGACACGTTCGGCCAGGTCGCGACGTTGCTCGACGACCTCGCCACGGCCGTCGCCGCGCCCGTCGCCCGGCTCAAGGAGCTCGTCACCGAGGCCGAGGCCTTCACCGCCGAGGTGTCCGGCGGCGTCACCTACAGCACCGAGAGCTACAACTCGTACATCTCGAGCGGGCCCGACGAGACCACGGTCGAGTGGTACGACCACATCCCCTCGCGCAACCGCAACGACGAGTTGCTCGGCGAGGTGAACGCCGAGGTCGCCAAGATCGACGCGGCCCGAGCCGAGTGCGAGAACGGCATAAACGCGTTGCGCACCGACCCGATGTGCTTCCCCGAGCAGGTCGGCCTGTCGGCCGAGCAGCTCGACTCGATGAAGGACCTGCCCTACGGCGCCCCGGGCGACCCGCACAAGACCTGTTCCGAGTCGATGGGCACGGGTCTCGGCATGTTCATCGCCGAGGCGGCCTACGGCGCCGGTGCCCTGGTGGGTTGGGACATCCAGGGCGGCACGGGCGTCACCAAGGAGTTCGGCCTCGAGGCCTGGGGCGGCCTGCTCCAGGGGCTCGGGGCCATCGCGATCACGAGTCCGGCGACGATCGCGCTGGCGTACGCACCTCCCGGCACGGTGCCGGCGGCCGCCCAGCCGGCCGTCGACTGGTACCGCACCACGATCGAGGGCGTCACGCAGGGCATCGTGGGCACGCCCGAGATGTACGACGAGGACCCGGTCGCGGCCGGCACCTACGCCACCCTCGGCGTGGCCTCGTTCTTCGTCCCGGTCGGAGGCGCAGCCGTCGGCGGGACGAAGGCGGCGACGGGCCTCGCACGGCTCGGTGGCGCCGCGGAACGAGCTGCGCTCCGTGCCCCCGAAGGTTCCCTGTCGCGGATCGGCCTGACGCACGCGGGTCACGCCCTGAACGCCATGTCGGAGACCACGCGTCTCCTGACCGGAGGGCACGGCTCGGCCGGTCGCGGGCCGGACGCCGCGCCTTCGCGCTTCGACGAGCAACTCACCCGCCTCGACGACGTCGTCGGCGTCCGCGCCGACGGCCTCGCGCCACCGCCCACGCGCGTCGACGGCCCCGACACGACGCCCGGCCCGGTCCGTGGTGACGACGCGTCCGCCCCGCCCGTCCGCGACGACGCGTCCGCCCCGCCCGTCCGTGACGACGCGTCCGCCCCGCCGGTCCGTGACGAGACGTCGGCCCCGCCCGTCCGCGACGACGCGTCGGCCCCGCCGGTCCGTGACGACGCGTCGGCCCCGCCGGTCCGTGAGGACGCAGGAGGCGCGGGTCACGCCGACGACGCCATCGCGGCCGACCAGCCCGGTCACGCCGACGGCGATGCCGGAACGGGTGGCTCGGGCGGCGACGCCCCCGGCTCGAATGGCACGACCACACCGAGCGCCGTGGATCGAAGCGGAATGACTCGGGAGCAACTCGCGAACTACCTGGACGTTGTCGACCCCGACGCCGGCGCGGTGTTCCGCGAGAAGGGAACGTGGCCGGCCGATCAGCAGGTGCCGAAGGACGCCAGCGTCCTCGGGGCGGACGGCAAGGTCAACTGGAAAGACGAGGCGCCCCGCGACGGATTCACGTTGAACGAGGACGGCGACCCCATCAAGACGCCCGACCCCGACATCCCCCTCGGCACGCGACTTGATCGAGAGGGCCCAGAGACGGGGCGGTTCACCTCTCCGCTCAACGCGGACGGTACGCACGCCGCCCATGGAACTCGAGCGCTGCCCTGGGTTGAAGACGATTTGCACACGTACGAGGTCGTCGGCGACCTCAAGAACATCCGGGCCGCGTATGACGCGTCGACCAACACGAAGCTGAAAATGCAGATCGATGTCACGATGAAGCTCTTCAATCCGGACTGGAACAACATCCGCGTTTTCGCGGGCGAGATCGACAAGGCTTTCGGCGAAGTCGGCGGTGGTACCCAGTACCAGCTGCCGTTCGGAGCCGATGTCATGGTCGAGCTCGGTCTGCTCAAGAGAGTCCCGAACTAGGAGCGAGATGACCACCATCGATGAGACACGCGCGGCATTGAAAGCGGAAGGGCTCGACCGTCTCAAATATGTCATCGGCTCTGACGGTACGAACGAGATCGACTGCCTCGTCCTGTGCCGTAGAGACGAGGGGTGGGTGTCGTTCTCTCGGGACGAACGTGCCGCAGTCATGGAGGAAAGCGTCCGAACGTACTCCAGCGAGTCCGAAGCTTTGGACGACTTTCTCGAGCTCATGCGGTTGAAAGGCCTACTTGCCACGTTGCAGCGAGAACGAGATGCGGAACGTCTCGGTCGGCCCACGGACGCGTGATGGTGTGGCCGGTCGAGCGACGTCGGTCACCATCGCGTCGCGAAGCGTGATGGACGTGGACGGATTGCGAGCAGAAGTGGAAGCGGCCGGGTTCGGGCACCTCGGTTTCCTCATCGGCAACACGTCGCTGCCCGTCTCCGGCGCGCACGTGATCGGGCAGATCGACGGGGTGTGGGTGACGTTCTTGCGCGACGAACGAGGTCTCGTGGAAGAGCTGACTCTCGTCGAGCATCCGGATGAGCGCTCTGCCGTGACGGAGTTCATGTCGCAGCTGCGGAACCTCGCCCGTTTGGACGAGCTGCGGGCCGTCCTCGAGGCTGAGAGTCTCCTTCGCTTGGACCACGTCATCGATGGTGACTACACGAGAGGATCAACCGCCTCCTCGAGGAGATCCATGACTGATGACGACTCGAACACTCTCGCCTCGTTGCCGAACCGCGTCAACCAACTCGGGCTCGGGCATCTGAACTTTCTGATCGGTGACGGGGAGACACAGCGTCCATACGCACTCGTCATCGCCCAGGGCGAAGGTGGCTGGAGCACCTTCGTCAGGGATGAAAGAGGGCTGACCAGGGTCAAGAGCGTCCGGACGTATCCGGACGAGCGGTCGGCAGTCGAGGGGTTCCTCGTTCTGCTCGACGGCATCGCGCTCGTCAAGCGGCTTCGTTCCGAGGCCGCGGCTGAGAAGGACGTCTAGCCGGTGCTCGAGGGCTGATGAGTAGGACCGACGTGGGCGGACTGAGAGCAGAAGTGGAAGCGGCCGGGCTCGGGCACCTCCGTTTCCTCATCGGGAACACGTCCCTGCCCGTCTCCGGCGCGCACGTGATCGGGCAGATCGACGGGGTGTGGGTGACCTTCTTGCGCGACGAACGAGGTCTGGTCGAAGAGCTGACGCTCGTCGAGCATCCGGATGAACGCTCTGCCGTGACGGAATTCATGTCCCAGTTGCAGAACGTCGCCCGGTTGAAGGAGTTGAGGGCCCTCCTCGACAAGGGCCTGGAGCCCCGTGACTGAGCGTGCCCAGCGAGAAGGAGCGGACGTCGTGCAGCCATGTGACGAGACCCTGGTCGTCCTCGAGGCAGAGGATCGACGACCGCCGAGGGGCCCCGGGGGATGACGACGCTCCAAGAAACGGTCGCCACGATCGAGGCCGAGGGGCTCGACAGGTTCGCCTACGTGATCGGTGATGATCACGCCATTTCGGCGGACGCCCTGGTCCTGACCCGACGGGACGGCGTCTGGACCTCCTTCTCGACCAATGAACGTGCCGGTGTCGAGGAGACCAGCGTTCGCACGTACGAGGAACTCTCCGACGCTCTGGACGACTTCCTGCGTCTCATGAGGCTGAGGGCCGACGAGGACGCACTCATGTCGCGCATCAGGGAGAAGAACAGGCTCGCCCACGAGACGTGGCAGGCGTCACGAGACGACCGACCGGGGAAGGCCTGACATGGCGACGATCGAATCGGTGCGCGCCGTCATGGCGGCAGAGGGACTCGCCGACCTGGCGCATGTCATCGACGGTGACCCCGCGAACAGGACGGACTGCCTCGTCGTCACCCGACGCAACAATGCCTGGGTGACCTTTTCCACCGACGAGCGCGCGGCGGTCGTCGACGAGAGCATGCGCACCTACCCGAGGGAGTCCGAGGCCCTGGAGGACTTCCTCGTCCTGCTCCGGCTGAAGAAGCTCCTCCGCGACCTGCAACGGGAGCGCGACCTCGAGCGCGTCGAACGCGCGGCGATGAGCCTCGCGTCGTTGCCTGCGCAGATGGAGGCGGAGGACGTGAACCGCGTTCGTGTTGCTCTCGGTGACGATTACCTCAGGCGCCCGGACTGTCTCGCCGTGGCGCGACGTGACGGCGTGTGGAGCACTTTCTACGTCGACGAACGAGCTGCCGTGGAGGAACGGAGCCTGCACACGTTCCCCGACGAGGTCTCGGCCGTGGCCGACTTCCTCGACCGTCTGAGGTCCCAGCATCGCAAGCTCGAGATCCAGGACGAACTCCGTGACCGACGCCGACGAGCAGGAGAACCGTCATGACGATGGTCGCGCGCACCCTGGCCGACCTCCGAACCCAGGTGGACGCCCGTGGACTCGGCCACCTGAACGCCGTCATCGGGGACGCGACGACGGGGAAGCCCTTCGCGCTCGTCCTCGCTCGACGGGACGAGGTGTGGAGCACCTACTTCCTCGACGAGCGAGGCCTCGTCGAGGAACAGAGCATCCGCACCTACGACGACGTCGAGGCAGCCGCAGCCGACTTCCTCCGGTTGCTGGGCAACCTGGCCCGCATCGAAGAGATCGATGCCGAGCTGGCCGCCCGACGGCAGGCACAGCGTCCTCAGTGATCTCTCGGCGGCGTTCAAGCTGGGTTTGAGGTACGAAACGCTGGTCAGAGGTACATTCGTGTCGTCAACGAGCCGGGGCCACGGGGTCCCGGGTCACACCGATCAACCGAAAGGGGACTCTTCATCATGGCCATGTCTTTCGATCCTTTCACCGAGCTCGACCGCCTCACCGGGGCTCTCACGGGCATGCGACAGGGGCCCAGGGTCATGCCGGTCGACCTCTACCGCGACGGCGACCGCTACGTGCTCAACGCCGACATGCCGGGCATCGATCCGGGGTCGGTCGACGTCGACGTCGACGGTCAGCTGCTGACCATCCGGGCCAACCGCACGCCCGACACCCGTGACGGCGTCAAGTGGCTCGCGCAGGAGCGGCCGCACGGCTCGTACCTCCGCCAGTTCAGCGTGGGCGAGGGCATCGATTCGAGCCGCATCACGGCCCACTACGACAACGGCGTGTTGTCACTCGTCATCCCGGTCAGCGAGAGGGCGAAGCCGCGCAAGATCGAGGTCGTCTCGGGCCAGGCGCACGAGACCGTCGACGCGATCGACGCGTCGCCGGCCCGCGACACGACGAGCTGACCCTCAGGCGGTCTGGCCGTCGATCCCGGCCACGCCGTCGGCCCCACCACCCCGTCACGATCCGTCGTGGCGGGGTGGTCCCGTTCCGGCGACGCCGGCGCTCGACCGCTCCGCCGGCGCCCGACCGCTCCGCCGTCGGTCGCGGGCGCGCACGTACTCGGCCGCGGGCGCACGAGTACTGTGCGGTGCCCAGGTCGGCCGTGTCACCCGGCACCTGACCGTTGCCTCCGCACGTGGGCGAAGGCGACCCGCGCCTCCTACCGTTCACGGCAGGGCACGACGCCGATATGGCGCCGCCCGACAATTCTGAACACCGTCAGCAAGGAGTGCACCATGGCACAGGCCATCGAGACCATCGACGTCAACGTCCCCGTCAGCGTCGCCTACAACCAGTGGACCCAGTTCGAGTCGTTCCCGAAGTTCCTCGACGAGGTCGAGTCCATCACCCAGACCACCCCCACCCTCACGGTGTGGAAGGTCAAGGTCGGACCGGTCGAGAAGACCTTCGAGGCCGAGATCACCGAGCAGCACCCCGACGAGCGCGTCGCCTGGAACAGCACGGGCGGCGAGGTCGACCACGCCGGCGTCATCACGTTCCACAAGCTGAGCGACGACGTGACGCGCCTCACGGTGCAGATCGACTGGACCCCAGAGGGCTTCCTCGAGAAGGTCGGCAACACGCTCGGCGCCGACAACCACGCCATCAAGAAGGACCTCAAGAACTTCAAGGAGTTCATCGAGCGCGAGGGCAACGTCGACGGCGCCTGGCGCGGAGACGTCCAGGCCTGAGCCCCGGCTCCACCCGACGAGGCCCCCGGTCGGCTCCTGTTCGCAGGACGCCCACCGGGGGCCTCGTCCGTGTCAGCCGCCGAAGCCGAACGAGTGCAGCCCGTGCTCCTCGCTCAGTCGGCGGCTCCACTCGGCACCGCGGACGCTCGTCCCCTGCTCGTCGATGGGCGGGCTGAACACCGCCGCACCCAGCCGGTTCGGCGCCGACAGGACGATCGCCCCCGAGACGCTCGACTTCGCGGGCACCCCGACGCCGCGCATCCAGCGGCCCGACCCGTCGTAGACCCCGCAGGTCGCCATGACCGACACCACGTCGCGGGCGACGCGGGCGTCCACGACCTGCTCGCCCGTCACCGGGTTGCGGCCGCCGAACGCCAGCGTCGCCCCCATCACGGCGAGGGCCTCGGTGTCGACCAGCACCGAGCAGGCCCGGGCGTAGAGAGCGACCGCGTCGTCGGCCGTGTGCTCGAGGCTGCCCTCGGACCGCATCAGGTGGGCCAGCGCGTGGTTGCGGTCGCCGTGCAGCTGCTCGGACTCGCTGACCTCGCGGTCGTAGTCGAGCTCGCGCCCCGCGAAGGCCCCGAGGCCCGCCAGGATGCGCGTCGTCCGCTCGTCGCAGGTGTCGCCGTCGACCAGGGCGGCCGTGAGCAGGGCTCCGGCGTTGACCATCGGGTTCGGGGGTCGGCCGGTGCCGCCCTCGAGCTTGATCGCGTCGAACGCCTCGCCGGTCGGCTCGATGCCGACCGCGTCGAGGGCCGCTCCGTCGGTGTCGGCGAGGGCGAGCGCGAAGAGGAACGGCTTCACCGCCGACTGGATCGAGAACGCGTGGCCCGAGTCGCCGGACGCGACCACCTCGCCGGTGGACCGCACCACGGCGACCCCGAACAGCTCGGGGTCGGCCTCGGCGAGCTGGGGGATGCTGTCGTCCACCGCGCCTCCTCGGGTCGGGAGGACGGAGGCGCGCAGGGCCTCCAGGGACGCGGCGTCGGACGACGGGATGGGGGACGGCATCGTTCCACCCTGACAGGCCGGGGCCCGTGCGTCCGGGCCTGCAGGAGGCGACCGGGGCGCGGGGCGGGGTACAAGGATCACGCCGGGCCCTCGGAGTCAACCCCTCCCGTTGTCAGGTCGCGTGTCTAACGTGCACTTCGTCGGGCCGCATCGGGGCGGCCCGCGAGAAGGGGCGACCATGCTGAACGACGGTGGGGGACGCCGGTCGGGCACGGCCTGGCCGGGACGGGGCCCGCTCGCCAGTGCCCTCGACCTGAGGCTCGACGTGATCGGCCGCGGCCGCTGGCGCATCGTCGACGTCCGGCGGTCGGAGCGCGGAGCCCCGGTGGTCATCGGATCGGTCGCACAGACCGAAGCGGGCTACGAACTCACCCTCGCCGCGACCCCCGGTCGCCGCCTCTGGTGCACCGACCTCTCGAGCGCCCTCGACACCGTCGTGCGGGCCTCCTGGAACCGTCGCTGACCCGAGGAGGCGCGGCTCCGATCGGTCGGGACCGCCGCTGACCCGAGGAGGCGCGGCTCCCGTCGGTCAGGACGCCCGGCGCACCAGCGCGGCCGGCCGCCACCAGGTGACGCTCCGCCAGGCCCACTCGACCGGGCCGTAGACGAACCGGGCGAGCCAGAGGCGGCTCAGCACGGACTGCACGGCGATCAGGGCGACGCTGATCGCCAGCCCCGGGACGACGCTCGTCAGGTGCCCGAAGTCGATCACGAGGGCGAGACCTGCCACGACGATCGCCGCGACGACGTAGTTGGTCAGTGCCATGCGGCCGAGCGGCTCGAACACCGCGGCGACGACGCGGCGGGCGGGGGTGCGCCAGAGCAGGGCGAGGGCGGTGGCGTAGGCGACGGCCATGACCAGCCCGGCGATGCCGCCCGGCGTCGAGAAGCGCGGGTCGCCCGGGGTCGTCGCCTGCCAGAGCAGGGCCGGCACCGTGAGCACCGCGGCCGCGGCGAAGACCAGGCCGACGCCGCGCCCGGCCGACTCGAGCACGCGGGGCAGCCCGTACGCCGCGGCTGCTGCACCGAGCAGCATGAGGCCGGGGGTCGAGGCGAGGCCGCCACCGGTCAGGGCGTAGGCCGCGACGGTCAGCGCGGCACCGAGGGTCAGGGTCGCCCAGCGCGGGGCGAAGACGACGATCGGCAGCACGACGAGGCCGACGACGCCGTACTCGAGGAGCACGTTGCCGGGGTAGACGAGCATGAGCAGCCCGCCGATCGCGACGAGCCCGACCAGCCGGCGCACCATGACGAGTCCGGGCCGGGGAGCTCGCGACCGGGCACCGGCGAGCACGAACCAGAGGCTCATGCCGAAGAGGAACACGAAGATCGGCACGAACCGGGTCTGCACCGAGAGGTACAGCAGGTCGCGCACCGGGTCGTCGACCGGGCCGGCGTTCTCGATCGCCAGGTCGATGCCGAGGCGGGTGATGTCGAGCGTGTTGACCAACAGGATGCCGAACAGTGCGAAGCCGCGCAGCGAGTCGACGAACCTCCAGCGGGTGCCGGTGGCGGGTGGGGAGTCGACGGCGGGCGCAGCGGAGGTCATGTGCCCAGCCAAGCCGACCCGCGCCTCCCGGTCGTCCCCCGTGGTGATGGTGCGCCTCCGTCTGAAGTATCAGATGTGGGTCAGGCGAGCGCCCACTCGGCGCGGAACTCGTCGCAGGTGAGCCGGTCGAGGTCCGCCTCGATCTCGACCTTGGACTCGTCGGCGCCGGTGAGGCCCTGGGGCAGCAGACGGTGGATCTCGCGACCGGTCGAGCGCTCGCGGACCACGACGTCGAAGCCCGGCCACTCGCCCTCGAACGAGCCGAGGAAGAACCCGACGACGACCGAGACGAGCCATCGCCCGGCGACGAGCGGCCGCGGCCGCCGGGTCGTGACGATCTCGGCCTGCCACACCGAGGAGGCGCGGGGCACGTCGTCGGGACCGGTCACCGGGGGCATGCCCCGAGGCTAACGGCGGGACCGTACGGGCCGCCTCCGTCGCCCGGGTGACCCGGTGCCGTCGGGTGGGTCAGGAGGCGCGGCTCGTCACGGCCACGCGGGCGGGCGTGAACGAGACGCGCACCGACGACCCCGGCTCGCGCCGTTCGTCGGCCCGGTGGTCCAGCACGAGCAGCGTCTCGCGGTCCACGCGCACGCGGGTGCGGCACACGGCCCCCAGGAACGACACCGACTCGACGACGCCCGCGAGCCCGCCCTGCGCGACGAACGACACGTCCTCTGGACGCACGTACGCCCAGACCGGTCCCTCGGCCGGCGTCCCCACGACCGGCACTTCGGGGCAGCCCGCCAGCCGCACGAGCCCGCCGATGACCTCGCCGGAGACCCGGTTGCTCGTCCCGACGAACTCGGCCACGAACGCCGTCGCGGGGGCCGAGTAGAGCTCTTCGGGCGTTCCCACCTGCTCGATCGACCCGGCGCGCATGACGGCGACGCGGTCGGCGACGGCGAGGGCCTCCTCCTGGTCGTGGGTGACGAAGAGCGTGGTGATCGACAGCTCGCGCTGGATGCGCCGGATCTCGTCCCGCAGCTGCACCCGCACCTTGGCGTCGAGGGCGCTGAGCGGCTCGTCGAGCAGCAGCACGCGGGGCTGCGTGACCAGCGCCCGGGCCAGCGCGACGCGCTGCTGCTGGCCGCCCGAGAGCTGGTGGGCGTAGCGCTCGCCGAGGTCGCCGAGCCCGACCAGGTCGAGCATCTCGCCCGCCCGGGTGGCGCGGGCGGCCTTGTCGACCCGACGCATCCGCAGCCCGAACTCCACGTTCTGCCGCACGGTCAGGTGCGGGAACAGCGAGTACGCCTGGAAGACCATGCCGACGTCGCGGCGGTGCGTCGGCACGCCGACCACGTCGTGGCCGTCGATCGTGATGCTGCCGCCCGTGACGTCCTCGAGCCCGGCGAGGCTGCGCAGCGCGGTGGTCTTGCCGCAGCCCGAGGGACCGAGCACGGCGACGAGCTCGCCGGGCTGCAGCTCGAGGTCGAGCCCGGTCAGCGCCCGGTGCCCGGCGAACTGCTTCGTCACGTCGTGGAACGCGACGGCGGCGCCCGCGCCGGCGGCCGTCGGACTCGTGACGGAGGGGCGGGGGAGCGTGGCGGTCACGAGAGGGCCTTCCGGGTGGGGATCGGGCGGGCGGCCCCGAGGGCTCCGACCCGCCCGATCACGAGCAGCAGCACGAAGGCGAAGGCCAACGAGATCAGGGCGAGGACGACGGCGGCATAGGGGTCGGATCGGGACACCTGCACCAGGGCGGTCTGCAGGTTCACGCGGTTGAGCAGCGAGGCGATGGTGAACTCGCCGAGCACCACGGCCACGGTGATGAACGCCGCCGCGAGCAGTCCCCGGCGGAGGCTCGGCACGACGACGAGGGCCATCGTGCGCGGCCAGCTCGAGCCGAGCGTGCGCGCGGCCTCGGTCAGCGTGTGGAGGTCGGTGGCCGCGAGGTCGGACTGCACCGCACGGTAGGCGTAGGGCAGCACGGTGACGCCGTACGCGAGCGCGAGCGTCCAGGCGCCCGAACCGGCCACCCGCGAGACGACCGAGTAGACCGGCGCCAGCCCGACCACGAGCACGATCGCGGGCACCGTGATCGGCACGAGGCAGACGAACTCGAGGGGCCGGACGAGGCGCGGGTGGCGCAGGTGCACGAGCACCATCGCCGGCACCAGCAGCACGAGCACGAGCAACGCCGAGACGACGGCGAGCAGCAGCGAGTTCGTGACCCCCTCGACGAGGTTGCGGTACATCCGCTCGTTCTCGGGGTCGACGATCGCCAGCCAGTGGTTCAGGTCGTGACCCGTGCCGTCGGCGCTGCGCAGCGAGAACGCGACCATCGCCGCGATCGGCACCGCGAAGAGGGCCCCCACGACGACCAGGGCGGTGCGGCGCGCGACCGTGCCCGCGCCTCCTGCGCTCGTCGACCGCGGAGCGCTCGTCGTCCGGGGCGTGCGCGTCGTGCGCGTCGGCTCCGTCGTCCGGGCGCTCATCGCTGCCACCGCTCGGTGCGGCGCTGCAGCAGCGAGTAACCCGTCATCAGCACGGCCATGACGACGACCATGCCGAGCGCGAGCGCGCCGGCGACGTTCTCGCGACCGAGCACCGTCTCGCTGATCAGTGCGGCGCGGATCTGCAGCGGCACGATCTGGGCGCCCTGGCTGATCAGGGCGGCGGCGGTCGCGTACGACGAGAAGGCGTTGGCGAAGAGCAGCAGCAGGCTGCCGACGAACGCCGGGGCGAGCACCGGGACGACCACGCGGACGAGGTGCTGCCACCGGGTGCCGCCGAGCGTGGCCACGGCCTCGCTCCACTGCGGGCGGAGGCCGCTGACGGCGGGCATGAAGGTGATCACCATGAGGGGCACCTGGAAGTACAGGTAGGGCAGCAGGAGCCCGGGCACCTGGTAGAACCAGACCCCGTCCGCGTAGAGGTCGACGCCGGCGACGTCGATCAGCAACCGCGTGACGACGCCCTGGATGCCGATCGTCGCGATGAAGGCGAACGCCAGCATGACGCCGCCGAACTGGGCGAGCACGCTCGACGCGGCGTCGATGGCGTTGCGGACGGCTCCGTCGGGGCGCAGCGAGGTGAGGCCCCAGCAGACGACGGCGCCGACGACGGCCCCGGCCACGGCCGTGACGGCCGAGACGGCGGCCGAACTGGCGAAGGCACGGACGATCAGCGGGTCGCCGAGCGCGGCCAGGTTGTCGAGGGTGAGGGCTCCGTCGCCGTCGACGAAGCCCGTCCCGAGCGCGAGCAGGCACGGCACGATCAAGAAGGCGAGCACCCAGACGGCGAACGGGGTCAGCCCCCACCAGGCCGCCGGACGGCGCCGACCCCGTGAGGGGCCGACGCCGTCGGAGGACGAGGAGGCGCGGGTCGGCAGGCCGCCGCCGTCCCCCTCGTGCGCCGACCGCACGTCGGCGGTCGTGTCCGCCGCGCGGGTCGACGTCGTCACCATCAGCCGATCGCCGTGGCCCAGGTGTCGGCCAGGACCTTCGAGGCGGCCTCGGTCTGCTCCGCCGTGAACTGGACGGTGTCGGAGGGCTGCTCGCCGACCTTCTCGAGGGCGTCCTGGTCGACGGTGCCGGCCTCGGTCATCGCCGCGAGGCGCACGGGGTAGGCGCCGGCCGCGAGGTACAGGTTCTGCGCGTCGTCGCCCATGACGTACTCCTGCCACAGGCGGGCCGCGGCGGGGTGCGGTGCGTCGACGTTGATCGCCTGGTTGTAGTAACTCCCGAGGGCGGTTCCGGGCAGGACGGCCGTCTTCCAGTCGCGTCCGCCGGCGTCGGCCGCGGCGGCCAGGTTGTTGTAGCTCCAGTCGAAGACGACCGGGGTCTCGCCCGAGGCGATCGTCGCCGGGGTCGGGTCGGTGGGCAGGAAGTTGCCGGCGTCGGCGAGCTTCGAGAACCAGTCGACGCCCGTGCTGACGTCGTCGGCGCTGCCGCCGGACTGCAGCGCGGCCCACTCGACGGCCGCGGCGGCGGCACCGGCCTGGGTCGGGTCGCCGTTGATCGCGACCTTGCCCTCGTAGTCCGAGCCGAGCAGGTCGTCGAGGCTCTCGGGGGCCGGCACGGCGTCGGCGTCGTAGCCGACCGACATCAGGCCGGTGTAGTCGTAGACCCATCTGCCGTCGGCGTCCTTGTGGTCGTCGGCGATGTCGTCCCAGGTCGACACCTCGTACGGCGCGAACTGGTCGAGGTTGGCGAGCGTCACGGCCGAGCCGAGGTCGAACACGTCGGGGGCGGTGTCCTGCCCCTTCAGGTTCTGGGCGGCGGTGATCTCCTCGGCGCTCGAGACGTCGGGGCTGTCCGAGTTGACGGTGATGTCGTACTTCTCCTCGAACCCGTCGATGATCTTGCCGTAGTTCGCCCAGGTGTCGGGCAGGGCGATCACGTTGAGCTCGCCCTCGGCCTGCGCGGCGCTGACCAGGGCGTCCATGCCGCCGAAGTCCTCGGCGCTGGTGGCGGTGGCGGCGTCGGTGCCGTTCGCCGCGCCTCCCGAGCTGTCGGCGTCGGCGCTCGCCGAGCAGCCGGTCAGGGCGAGGGCGGCGATGCCGAGGGTGGCGGCCGAGACGAGCAGGCGCTTGTCGATCATGCGGTGGAGTCCTTCGGGTGCGGGGCCGGGGTTCGCCGGGGACGGCGACGGGGGACCGGACGGCCCGCTGGGCACGCTAAGGAGGCGCGACGACGTCCCGGGGGAGGCCGCGTGAACGAGGGGCGAACAGGTGGTGGCGGGGCGGGCGTGCCGACGGGGGCGTCGCCGCACGGACAGTCGGCGACGAGTGGGCAGAAGATGCTGCTCGTCACCGCGGGAGGAGCATCTTCTGCCCACTCGACGAGCGGTGGGGAGGAGAGGAGAGGGCGGGGGTCGAGGGGGCGGGCGGGGTCGGCCGGGTCAGCGGGCGGCGGCGACGGCCGAGAGGGCGACCTCGGCCACGGCGGCGACGAGGGCGTCGTCGTAGGTCGCGGCCGGGTCGTTGCGCGTGGTGAGCACCGAGATCACCACGGGGTCGCCCGACGGGGGGACCACGATCGCGACGTCGTTGCGGATGCCGCCCGCGCCTCCTGACTTGTCGGCGACCTGCCAGCCGTCGGGAGCGCCGGCCCGGATCAGGGTGTCGCCGGTCGCGTTGCCCGACATCCACTCGAGCAGGGTGGCGCGGTCGTCGGCGGCGAGCCAGTCGCCGTCGGTGATGCGGGCGAGGGTGGCGGTGAAGGAGGCGGGCGTGGTCGTGTCGGCCGTGCTGCCCGGGGTGAGCGTGTTGAGCTCGGGCTCGCCGTGGACGACGTCGGTCACGTCGTCGCCCTGCGCGGCGAGGGCGGCGTCGAGCCCGGCCGGGCCGCCGAGCTCGGTCAGCACGAGGTTCAGCGCCGTGTTGTCGCTCTTCCGCACGGCCGCCTCGGCGAGCTGCCGCAGCGGGAGCCCGTCGGCGACGTGCTCGCTGGTCAGCGGCGAGTACCCCGCGGCGTCGACCTCGGCCTGGGTCCAGGTGACGACGCGGTCGAGGTCGGCGTCGTCGGTCGCGTCGAGCAGGGCCGCCGCGGCGAACGCCTTGAGGCTCGACGCGTACCCGAAGCGTTCGTCGGCGCGGTGGTCGAGGGTCGCGCCCGAGCCGGTGTCGAGCACGGAGAGGCCGACGCGCGCGTCGTACCGCGTCTCGAGGTCGGTCAGCGCGGCCTCGACCTCGGGGGTCGCGAGGTCGGGCGCCGCGATCGGGCTGGGCAGGGGGACCGGCGTGGCGGTCGGGCTCGGGGCGGGTGCCGACGCCCCGGGCGTCGAGCAGCCGGTCAGCGCCAGGCCCAGGCCCAGGGCGGTGGCCGTCAGGAGGGTCGTCGTCTTCGTCGTCCGGGAGGTCATCGGGCCAGTCTCGCCGACGCCCGGGAGGCGCGGGTCGGCTCGACGTCGAGAGGTCGGGTTGCGGCACCGGGGTGAGGTTAGGCTAACCTAAGCGCGTGACCACCGACCTGCCCCTCGCGGCCACCGCACCCGCCTCGGCCACCCTCCGTGCCGACGACGTCTCGGTCGCCTACGACGGCGTCGACGTCGTCCGCGGAGCCCGCCTCGAGCTGCGCCCCGGCTGCGTCACCGCCCTCGTCGGCCCGAACGGCAGCGGCAAGTCGACCCTGCTGCGCACCCTCGCCCGGCTGCAGAAGCCGCGCACGGGCTCGCTGACCCTCGCCGCGCCTCCTGCGGGGGTCGAGTGGTCCGAGGACGTCGTCCGCGCCTCGGGGAGGGACGATTCGCGCCCGCTCGACCGCCCGAGCGCGAGTGCGAGCACGAGCGAGGACGAGGACCCGGGCGACGAGACGGTCGACGGGTTCGAGCTGTCGCTGCGGCAGTTCGCGCGGCGGGTGGCGCTGCTGACGCAGGGGCGCCCGACCCCCGGCGGCCTCAGCGTGCGCGACGTCGTCGAGTTCGGCCGCTACCCGCACCGCGGCCGCTGGGGGCGCTCCGACCCCGACGGCCCCGCCGCCGTCGACCGCGCGCTCGGGCTCACCGGTGTCGCCGACCTCGCCGACCGCGGCGTCGACCAGCTCTCGGGCGGTCAGCTGCAGCGCGTCTGGCTGGCCAGCTGCCTCGCGCAGGACACCGGGGTGCTGCTGCTCGACGAGCCCACCACCTACCTCGACCTGCGCTACCAGGTCGAGCTGCTCGACCTCGTGCGCGACCTGGCCGACTCGGGCCGCATCGCGGTCGGAGTCGTGCTGCACGACCTCGACCAGGCCGCCGCGCTCGCCGACCGCATCGTCGTGCTGAGCGAAGGCCGCATCGTCGCCGAGGGCGACCCCGGGGACGTGCTGACACCGCGCCTCCTGACCGACGTCTGGGGCATCCGCATCGACGTCGACACCGACCCCACCACCGGCCACCTGCGCACCCGCGCGATCGGCCGACACCACACCCGGGCCGAGACGCCCGTCCGATGAGAGAGACACCACCCGTGACCCAGCGCCTGATGACGACGCCCCGCCACACCCCGACCACCGGCGGCCCCGCCCGCCGCCCCGCCCGCCGACTGCTGACGGTCACCGCCGTCGCCGCGGCCGCGGCCCTGACCCTCGCCGGCTGCGGCACCACCGAGTCGGCCGACGCCGGCTCGACCTCGGGCAGCGGCGAGCAGATCACCCTGACCGACGGCACGGGGGCCGAGATCACCCTCGACGGTCCCGCGACGAAGGTCGTCGGCACCGAGTGGAACGTCGTCGAGGACCTCGTCGCCCTCGGCGTCGAACCCGTGGGCGTCGCCGACGTGAAGGGGTACAACGAGTGGGACGCCGCCGTGCCGCTCACCAACGAGCCGACCGACATCGGCACCCGCGGCGAGCCGAGCCTCGACACCGTCGCGTCGCTCGCACCCGACCTGATCGTCGCGACCGACGGCCTGAGCGCCGACGCCGTCGAGCAGCTGAAGGAGATCGCTCCCGTGCTGCAGATCACCTCGGCCGACGCCTCGCGCCAGATCGAGCACAGCATGGACAACCTCGACCTCATCGCCAAGGCCACCGGCACCGAGGAGAAGGCGACCGAGGTGAAGAAGGAGTTCACCGACGCCGTCGAGGCGGGCAAGCAGGCCCTCGCCGACGCCGGTCTCGCAGGTCAGCCCTTCGCCTTCGCCGACGCCTACGTCGACGCCGGCCAGGTCAGCATCCGCCCCTACGCCAAGGGCTCGCTCGTGTCCGACGTCACCGAGGAGCTCGGCCTGACGAACGCCTGGACCGTCGAGGGCGACGAGGCGTACGGCCTCGCCACGACCGACGTCGAGGGCCTCACGCAGCTGCCGGCCGACGTGCAGTTCCTCTACATCGACAACACCGCCGCCGGTGCCGACGACCCGTTCGCGGTGTCGCTCGCCTCGAACGCCGTCTGGACGTCGCTGCCGTTCGTGCAGTCCGGTGACGTGCACCGTCTCGACGACGGCATCTGGATGTTCGGCGGCCCCGCCGCGATGACCGCCTACGTCGACTCGCTGGTGTCGACCCTGACGAAGTAACCGGCACCGTGAGCACGACCGTCACCCCCACCGACCCCGCGCCGCCCCGGCTCGGCGAGCCCGCCGCCGGGCCCGACGAGCGGGCGCTCCGCGCGGCGCGAGCCCAGGAGGCGCGGCTCGCCGCCCCCCGCCGGGTCACGCTCGGGTCGGTGGGCGTGACGGTCGCGCTGGTCGCCGTCGTCGTGGTGCTCGCCCTCGTGGACGTCACGCAGGGCACCGCCGACGTCGGCGCCCGGCAGGTCTGGCAGGCGCTGACCGGCACCGCGACGGCAGGCGACGCGTCCGTGGTCGTGGCCTCGCGCCTCCCCCGGATGGTCGCCGGCCTGCTGGTCGGCGTCGCCCTCGGAGCCGCCGGTGCGGCCCTGCAACAGATGAGCCGCAACGTGCTCGCCTCGCCCGACACCCTCGCCGTCAACGCCGGCGCCTACGCGGCGCTCGCGCTCGCGGCCGTCACGGGGCTCAGCCTGCCCCTGCTCGCCTCGTCCGGCGTCGCGTTCGTCGGCGGGCTGCTCGCCGCGGGGCTCGTGCTCGCGGTGTCCGGGCTGGGCGCCGGCACCGTGCGGCTCGTGCTCGCCGGCAGCGCCCTCGCCCTCGGCCTCGCCTCGGTGACGAGCGCCCTGCTGCTGCTCTTCCCGCAGCAGACCGCCGGGCTCTACGCCTGGGGCCAGGGCAGCATCTCGCAGAACGGCTTCGACGGCGTCGTCCAGCTCGCCCCGGTGATCGTCGTGGGGCTGCTCGTGCTCGTCGCGATGAACGTCCGCGTGGACGCCCTCGCGCTCGGGGACGACGCCGCCCGCAGCGTCGGCGTCGACGTCCGCACGACCCGCGTGGTCACCGTCCTCGCCGCCGTGCTGCTCTCGGCCGCCGCCGTCACCCTCGCGGGGCCGATCGGTTTCGTCGGCCTCTGCGCCCCCGCCCTCGTCCGCCTGCTGCGTCGGGCCGTGCCCTCCGTCCGCCGCTTCGTCGTCTTCCTGCCCCTCGCGGCCCTGGCGGGCGCCGCCCTCGTGCTCGGCGCCGACGTGCTGCTGCGCGCCCTGGTCGGTGCCGAGACGTCGGTCCAGGTGCCGACCGGCGTCGTGACCTCGCTGCTCGGGGCGGTCGTCCTCGTCGTGCTGGCCTTCCGTGCCCGCGACCACGGAGGCGTCACCCCGACCGACCGGCACCCCGTGGTCTCCCGCCTGCGGTTCGTGGTCGTCGTCGTGGTCGTGCTCGCCGCCCTCGTCGCCGTCGTCCTCGGCTCGGTGCTGCTCGGCGACGCCAAGCTGCTGCTCGGCGACGTCGCCAACTGGGTGGCCGGTCGGTCCGGCCGCGTCGTCACCTACGTGCTCGACACCCGCGTCCCCCGGGTCGTGGCCGCCCTCGCCGCGGGGGCGGCGCTGGCGCTCGCCGGCACGCTCGTGCAGGCCGTCACGCGCAACCCGCTCGCCGAGCCGGGCATCCTCGGCGTGACGGGCGGAGCCGGCCTCGGGGCCGTGCTGCTCGTCACCACCGTGCCGCTCGCGACCGGCTGGGGCATGGCCGGCGCGGCGTTCGCCGGAGCCGTCGTGGCGGCCGTCGTCGTGTTCGGCCTCGCCTCCCGCGGTGGCTTCCCGCAGAACCGGCTCGTGCTGATCGGCATCGGCGTCTCGACGGCGACGGCGGCCGCGATCAGCCTGCTGATCGTCCTGACCGACCCGTTCAACGGCGCGAAGGCGCTGACCTGGCTGTCGGGTTCGACCTACGGCCGCACGCTGGACGACGCGCTGCCGGTGTCGCTGGTGCTCGTGGCCGCGCTCGTCGTGGTCGTGCTGCTGCGCCGTCGCCTCGACCTGCTCGGGGTGGACGACGACACCCCGCGCCTCCTCGGGGTCTCGCTCTCGCGGTCGCGCCTGGTCTTCCTGTCGCTCGCGGTGCTGCTCACGGCGACGGCCGTGGCCGCCGTGGGCGTGGTCGGATTCGTCGGACTCGTCGCCCCGCACGCCGCCCGGTCGCTGGTCGGACGGCGGCACGCGCGGGTGCTGCCCGTGGCCGTGCTGCTCGGCGCGGTGCTGGTCTGCGCCGCCGACGTGCTCGGCCGCACGCTGATCGCCCCGGCGCAGCTCGGCGCCGGCCTGCTGACCGCCGTCATCGGCACGCCGTACTTCGTCTGGCTGCTCTGGCGCGGGCGGGCCTCCGCGAGCTGACGCCCCGGCGCGCTGGCGGCCTGGCCGCCCTGGGGCCCCGACGCCCTGGCCGGTCGAGTGGGCAGAAGATGTCCTTCCCGCCTCGACGAAGGACGTTTTCTGCCCACTCGACCCGCGCCTCCCGGGGTCGGGACGTCAGGAGGCGCGGCGCAGCACCCGGAGCAGCACCAGCCCCGCGACGCCTCCCGCCAGGTACCCGAGCAGGTCGGTCGCCACGAAGGTGGAGCCGAGCACCCACGCGACGGGCGGGAACGCGTCGGCGGCGGCGGCGGGCAGTCCGGTCAGCTGGAGCAGCTCGATGCCGACCGACGCCGCGGTGGCGGCCCCGGCCGCGGCGGGGGCGGCCAGGCGCGGGGCGACGAGACGCGGGGCGACGAGCGCGAGCAGCAGGGCGAGCAGCACCGTGTAGAGCGCCGAGCCGAGCAGGTCGCCCGTCAGCCCGGGGACGGCGAGCTTCGCGACGACGCCGAGGGCGACGGTCGCCGCCGCCGCGACCGCCGTCAGCAGCCGCCGCCGCCGCGCCCGCGGCCGCAGTCGTCGAGCATCCCCCGGATCTGCGGCCCGCGGGTCGAGTGGTCCCGAATCGTCCTTCCGCACAGCGGGAGGGACGCTTCGCGACCACTCGACGGGCGGCGTCACGAGAGGCACCCGGTCTGGACGCCGAACGACAGGCCGTCGGCCGTGCCGCGGATGCTCGCCGACTCGATGCCGTCTGGACGGCCGGGAGGCGCGGACCAGTAGTCCCGGCCCATGGCGCGACCGGCCTGGTGGAACCCGTCGGCCGACCAACCGTCGACGACGGCGTCGAACGGGCCCTGGGCGTCGTCGTGGACGGTGAACACCGGCACGACCACCGAGCCGACCACCCGGGTGCCGTACTCGGTCTCGCACAGTTCGCGCCTGGTCTCGACCTCGGCCGGCACGCCCGTCGCCGCCACGGATGCCTCGACGTAGGCGCGCACGGCGGCCTCCTGCTCGGGCAGTTCGGCGAGCGGGCCCTCGTTGACGAACGGGCTCTCACCGATGTCGCCCGGCTGGGGCTCCGGACCGTCGTCGGGCTCGGGTGCGCCCAGCGGCAGGCCGATCCAGCCGGTCTCCGGGGTGGTCGCCCGAGGCTTCCGCACCCAGAACTCGGTGCGGCGGGCGACCCCGGCATCGGCCTGCTCGTCGGCCGCACCCCGCAGGACGGCGAGCACCGGATCGGGCTCGTAGGTCGAGACGTCGAGCGAAGGTCGACTGCTCGCGGTGACGTCACCAGGGGTGAAGGCCAGTCCGGTGACGCCGTCGAGCGCGAGCACCGCGTCGATCGTCGCGAGCATCGTCGGTGCCGGCGAGGTGGGGCTCAGGGCCACCGACGAAGGGACGGACGTCGTGGTCGTCGCCTGGCCGAGGTGGAGGGAGAAGGTCGGGCCAGCCGTGCCGAGGTGCGGCTGGACCGCCGCCGCAGCGTCCGCGAACGAGTTCCCGGGTGCGACGACCGCCGAGTAGGCGTAGCGGGTGGTGTCGACGGAGGCCAGGGTGCTCTCGCCGCGCAGGTCGCCCGCCAGTCCGACCTGGACCTCCGACGTCGGATCGACGGTGACCGGGGCGAGGCCCGGGCCGCCGGGGACGTCGAGGTCGATGTCGAGGGTGGTACCCGTGACGCCGTCGCCCACCACGCCGTCGACGAGGGCGGCGACCGCCAGGTCGGGGCCGTCCGCGGTGACCTCGACGTAGGCGTCCCAGGTGAAGGGGTCGTCCTTCGCGTCACGCTGCTGCAGGCGGGTCTCGACCGAGGCGACACCGTCGACGGCTGCGATCCGATCGGCGAGCTCGGCCAGGGACTGCTCGGACCCCTCGGGCGGTGGTTCGGCGAAGAAGCACGACGTGAGGCCGCACGCGACGACGACGGTCGCCACCGATGCCGCGATCGCCCGGTGCAGCGTGGGAAAGGCCATCTCTCGAGCCTACGAACGGGCGAGCCGGGTCGCGT
>NZ_LMKB01000001.1:819078-839597 GCF_001421165.1 Frigoribacterium sp. Leaf8
CCGTCTCGGGGACCACGCCGAGCGCCGGGAGGACGACCCCGACCAGCCGAACGACGGCGCCACGGGGGCGTTCCTCGCCGACGCGACCCGCGCCTCCTGGGCGGTGGAGCTCAGGAGGCGCGGGTCGCGTGCTGCAGGTCAGGCCGCGTCGACGACGCGCGAGACGTCCGCGCCGACGCGCTTNGCCGGCGACGGTGCCCGTCAGCCCGGCGCTCGCCAGGAAGCGGTCGGCGGTGCGCAGGCCGAGGGCCATGATCGTCAGGGCGGGGTTCGCGACGACGGCACTCGGGAAGACCGAGTTGTCGGCGATCCAGAGGTTCGGCACATCGAAGCTGCGCCCGTCGGGGTCGACCACGGCCGTCGCCGGGTCGGTGCCCATGCGGCAGGTGCCGATCGTGTGCGCCGTGCGGGCCAGGACGCGGATGTCGCGACCCCCGGCCGCCTCGACGATCGCGGTCATCGTCTCGACGGCGTGATCGTCGATCGCCTTCTCGTTGTCGCCGGGCGTGAAGGTGACGACGACCTTGGGCATGCCGAACTCGTCGACCTCGTCGGACAGCGTCAGGCGGTTCTGTTCGCTCGGCAGGCACTCGGCGTTGATGCCGACGCCGGCCATGAAGCGGTAGTCGTCGAGCGCCTCCACGAGTTCGGGGCCCCAGAGGCCGGCACCGCGGGCCAGGGTCGTCGCCAGCGTCAACGGCATGGCGCCGAGGCTCTGGATCAGGTAGCCGCCGACGAAGTCGACGCCCTCGGGCCGCATCGTGTCTTCGGTGATGATCGACGACGGGTAGCCGCGGTAGCCGCGCATCTCGGTGTCGAAGGTGCCCCAGACCTGCGTCGCGCCGTGGGCCATGAAGTTGCGGCCGACCTGGTCGCTGCTGTTGGCGATCCCGGTGTGCAGCAGCAGGCGCGGGGTCTCGACGCCGCCCGCGCAGAGGAAGAGCGCGGCGGTGCGCTGGCGGTGCTCGACGCCGTCGCGGACGTAGACCACGGCCGACACCTCGCCGGCCTCGTCGAGCTCGATCCCCGTGACCATCGACTCGGGGCGGATCTCGGCCCCGTTCGCGACGGCCATCGGCAGGTAGCTGGTGTCCATGCTGACCTTGGCGCCGCTGCGGCACCCCTGGTGGCAGCTGCCGCAGCCGACGCAGGCCGGGCGGGTGCCGACGTGCTCCTGACGCCAGTCACGGCTGACCAGGGCCGCCGGGGCGTCCGTGGCCCGGATGCCCAGGGCCTCGCACCCGCGGATCATCATGTCGCTCGACGCGTTGCGGGCGGGCGGCGGCATCAGGTACGACCGCGACGGGTCCCACGGGTAGTCGGTCGGGCCGGAGACGCCGACGAAGTGCTCGACCTCTTCGATGTACCCGATCAGCTCGGCGTGGTCGACCGGCCAGTCCTCGCCCTTGCCCGTGAGGGACTTGAGCTTGAGGTCGCGCTCGTCGGGACGGGGGGTGAAGGCGCCCCAGTGCAGGGTCGAACCGCCCACGCCCTTGCCGCTGTTGTTCTGGCCGAACGCGGTCGGGGTCTCGCCGCCGCTGAGGCGCTCGTCCATCCAGTTGATCTTGACGGCCTCGATCTCGTCCTGCGTGTACTCGTCGGGCTCGAAGTTGCGGCCGGCCTCGAGCGCGACGACCGAGAGGCCCTGCAGGGCGAGCTTCGCCAGGATCGGGGCGCCACCGGCGCCGGTTCCGATCACGACCGCGTCGACGACCTCGGACTCGTCGTAGGTGCGTTGTCCGTCGAGCTTCATCGGGTGACCTCCATGGCTGGTTCCCAGCCCTCTCGTTGGCCGGCACCGAGCCGGCTGAATCCTTGCAGGGCGCGACCGGCACGGCCGTTCGCGAAACCGTCGAAGCCGATGCGTTCCATCGTCGCGGGGTGGGCGAGCCAGAGCTTGACCAAGTCGACGCGGCAGTCCTCGAACCACGCGGTGAGCTGCTCGACCGAGAAGGGGTGTGCCTCGTCGGGGCTGGGTTGCCCCGTGCGCCCGGGGGTGCCGCCGGTCATCCCGGCGTCGTCCTGGTCGCCGCCGTGGTGCGAGTCGCCGCCACCGCTGTCGCCGACGGTCCCGAGGGCGTCGTCGGGATCGCCCGCGACGATCGCGGCGAGCCGCTCGTCCTGCTGCTCGTAGGTCAGGCCGGTGAAGTCGGCGAGGGCGTCGAGGCCCAGCGCGTAGGCCTCGGGGTCGCTCGGCAGGTCGGCGTTGCGCCAGCCGTCGCCGTAGCCGGCGGCGAGCTGGGCGTCGACCCGCGCGGCGAGGTCGACCGAGTGGTCGGGGTCGTCCTGCGGCACGACGCGGGAGGCCACGGCACGCAACGTGGTCAGCTGCGCCTCGGTCAGCACCTGTGGGACGTAGCGCGGGTCGTCGGCGACGGCGCGCCGGGCGAGGATGCCGCGGGTGTTCGAGGCGGTGCGGCTCGAGGCGATGACGCGGGCGAAGTCGTCCGACATGACCGGAGCCCGCCCCGCGTCGTCGCGCCAGAAGTCGAGGACGGCCGAAGCGACCTCGGTCGGGCGCTCGAGCGGCAACAGGTGCCCCGCGCCGTCCAGGGTGAGGTGCGTGGCACGCGGGTAGACGGCGCCGTTCAGGCGACGCTGGGCGTCCTCGCCCAACGGCCCGTCGGCGCCCCCGGCGACGATCAGGGCGGGCACGTCGAGGGTGCCGACCTCGGCCGACCAGTCCTCGCGGCTGCCGCGGTCGAACCATGCGGTCCACGCCTCGGGGGAGGTGCGGTGCAGGTCGGCGAGGGACTGGTCGTCGAGCGGCGTGGCCAGGGGAGCGCCGACGTTGTCGTCGACGAAGCTGCGGGCCGTGTCGGCGTCGAGCGGGCCGTCGGCGGCCGCGGCGATCATCTGCTCGCGGTTCGCCTCGCTCATGGGCTCGGGTGACGGCGGGGACGCCGCGAGCAGCACGACCCCGGCGAGGCCGAAGAGCCCGCCCTGCCCGGCGAGCGTGCGCGCGGCGACGATCGACGCGATCTTGCCACCCATGCTGTGACCGACGAGCAGCCAGCGGGTGGCGCCGTGCCGGCGGATCTGCCGGGTGACCTGACGGACCATGTCGTCGACGGTCACCCCGTCGGCCGTGGTGGCGTCGCCGAAGCCGGGCAGGTCGAGGGCGACCACCTCGACGTCGTCGCCGAGTGCCTCGGTGACGGGACCGTACTCGAGCCGGCTCATGCCGAGCGCGTGCAGGCAGAACAGGGTGGGGCGTGTGGTGGTGTCGCTGGTCACTCGGACTCCTCGGAGAAGACGTGGGGCCGGGCGACGACCCCCGTCGTCCCGGCGGACTCGACGCTACGGCGCGCCACCGTCATCGGGCCGAATGAGGGCGTGCGGACCGTGCCGGTGGTACGACTGACTGCCCACCGCGGGTGGTCCCGACGCTGGGAGGCGTACCCCGAGGAGGCGCGGGCGGCGGATGCTCAGGAGTCGCGCCTTGTGCCCGCCCCGCCCGCCCGGGAGGATGGGCGGATGGAAACCGTCATCATCGCCCTCATGGTCATCGGGTCGATCGTCGTCATCTTCGGCATCGTCTTCTTCCTGGTCGCGGCGGTGTTGCCCACCCGTGCGCCTCGTGCCGACCGCCGGGGCCGCGGCGGACGTCCCGCCGCCCGCACCCGCTAGTCGGGGCCCGGGGTACGACGATGGACGAGGGACTCGTCGTCCACCTCCAGCGGTGCGCCGCCCAGCTGGTGACCCGCCACGAGCTCCGTGATCGGTTCGACCTCGCACGGACCGTCACGCACGCGGCCGACTTCTCGCGCCGATCGGCTGCCGAACGCGCGGCCGACGAACTCCGCACGGCGGGCTACGACGCGACGGTCACCCGGCACGGTCTGCTGGGGGCAGATCTCCGGGCCAGCCGGGAGGACGCGCTCGACGACGACCGCGCCGTGACCTTCACCCGAGAGGTGTTCGACGTCGTGCAGCGATCCGGCGGTCGGTACGACGGCTGGAGCGCCGAGGTCATCGCCGAAGCCCAGGCCTGACCCGCCTGCACCCGCCTGTGCCCCCGGGTCGCACCACCGAGGTGGTGTCGAACCGCCGATGTGCATGGTTCGACACCACGTCGGTGGTTCGACGTCGCCTCCCGCCCTACGGGACGATCGCGTCGACGTAGCCGCCGTCGACCCGCAGCGCCCCGCCCGTCGTCGCCGAGGCGAAGCGCGAGCTGAGGTAGACCACCATGTTGGCGATCTCCTCCGGCTCGATCAGTCGCTGGATGAGCGACTGCGGCCGGTGCTTCAGCATGAACTCGTGCTGGGCCTCGTCCCAGGGCAGGTCGTCGCCGACCAGCTCGCGCACGAACTCCTCGACGCCACCCGTGTGCGTCGGCCCGGCGATGACGCTGTTGACCGTCACGCCCGAACCGGCGGCCGCCTTCGCGAACCCCCGCGACACCCCGAGCAGGGCCGTCTTCGACACCCCGTAGTGGATCATCTCGACCGGCGTCACGATCGCCGAGTCGCTCGCGATGTACTGCACCCGGCCCCAGCCGCGCTCCATCATGCCGGGCAGGTAGGCCCGCGTCAGGCGCACGGCCGAGAGCACGTTCGTCTCGAAGTAGCGGCGCCACTCGTCGTCGTCGATGCTCAACGCGTCGGCCGAGCCGAAGACGCCGAGGTTGTTCACCAGCACGTCGACCTCGGGGAAGGCCTCGACCGCCGCCTGCGCGCCCGCCTCGGTGGCCAGGTCGGCCGCGAGCGTGACGACCCGCGCCTCCCGGGTCCCGGCGTCGAGGGCCGCGAAGGCGGCGTCGCCGGCCAGCGAGTCGAGGAGGCGCGCCCGGGCCGCCCCCGTGGTCTCCGTCGAGCGTCCGTTCACGATGACGCGGGCCCCGGCGGCGGCGAGCCCCCGGGCGATCGCGAAGCCGATGCCCTGGGTCGAGCCGGTGACGAGTGCGGTGGTGCCGTCGAGTTCGATCTTCATGGGTCCATCCTGCTCGCAGGAGCCCCGGGGGCCCACCCGACCTCAGCGGCGGCGCGGCACGACCATCGGCGACCCGGTCACGGGGTCGGGCACGACGACGCAGGGCAGGTCGAACACGTCGGTCACCAGCTGCTCGGTCAGCACCTCGGCCGGGGTTCCCGTCGCCACCACGTCGCCGTCGGCCATCACGATCAGGTCGGTCGCGTACCGCGCGGCCTGGTTGAGGTCGTGCAGCACCGCGACCACGGTCGTGCCCTGCCCGTGCAGCCGGGCGAAGAGGTCGAGCAGGTCGTACTGGTGCGCGATGTCGAGGTAGGTCGTCGGCTCGTCGAGCAGCAGCACCGGGGTCTGCTGCGCGAGCGCCATCGCGACCCACACCCGCTGGCGCTGGCCGCCCGACAGCTCGTCGACGGGCACGTCGACCAGCTCGGTGAGGTCGGTCTCGGCCAGGGCCGCGTCGACGGCCTCGCGGTCGGTGCCGGTCCACTGCCGGAAGAGCCCCTGGTGCGGGTAGCGGCCCCGGGCGACGAGTTCGGCGACGGTGATGCCGTCGGGCGCGGTCGAGGTCTGGGGCAGCAACCCGACGATGCGCGCCACCTCTTTCGCCGGCACGCCCGCGAGCTCGCGTCCGTCGAGCAGGACCGACCCCGACCGGGGCTTCAGGAGGCGCGCGAAGGCCCTCAGCAAGGTCGACTTCCCGCAGGCGTTCGGCCCGACGATGACGGTGAACGAGCCGTCGCGCACGTCGGCGTCGACGGCCTCGCTCACCGTTCGCCGGTCGTAGGCGAGGTGCGCGCCGCGGGCCACGAGGCGGGAGGGGCGGGTGTCGTCGGCGTTCACGCGGACCTCCGGGATTCCGAGACGAGCAGGGTGATCAGGTAGACCCCGCCGATCACGAGGGTGACGAGGCCGACCGGCACCGGGTTGGCGGCCACGTGCTGGGCGACGAGGTCGGCGACCAGCAGGAGCACCCCGCCGACGAGTCCGCCGGCGACGAGCGGCACCCCGGCCGACCGCACCAGGCGTCGGGCCAGCTGCGGCGCGGCCAGGGCCACGAACGCGATCGGCCCGGTGCTGGCGGTCACCACGGCGGTCAGCGCGACGCCGACGACGACGAGCGCCAGGCGCGACCGCTCGGCGCCCAGGCCGTGCGACCGGGCGGCGTCGTCGCCGAGCTCGAGCTGCCGGAGGGGACGCGACAACCCCATGACCAGCGGGGTCAGCACGACGAGCAGCACCAGCGCCGGGACGAGCTGCTTCCAGCCGACCAGCGCGAGCGAGCCCGCCCCCCAGAACGACGCGGTCAGGGCGACCTCGTTCTGCGCGCGCAGCAGCAACCAGCTGTTGACCGAGTGCAGCAGGGCCGTGACGCCGATGCCCACGATGATCAGCCGTAGCCCGTGCACGCCGCGACGGTAGGCCAGCAGGTAGACGACCAGCGCGGTGACGAGCCCGCCGATCAGGGCGCCGGCCGCCGTGCCGATCGCCGAGGCCGCACCCGACACGATGACGACGATCGCCCCGGTGTAGGCGCCGGTCGAGAAGCCGATCACGTCGGGCGAGCCCAGCGGGTTGCGGGTCAGGGACTGGAAGACGGCGCCCGAGACGCCGAGTGCGGCGCCGAAGACGAGGGCCGCGAGAACGCGCGGCAGCCGCCAGTTCAGCACGATGGTCGAGGCGAACCCGTCGCCGCCGAACAGCGCCCGCACGACCTGGGGCGGGCTGAGCGGGTAGTCGCCGATGCCGAGGGCGACGATCGCGACGACGACGGCCACCACGACCAGCGTCAGCGTCGCCGTGCGTCGCCGCCCGCCGGTCGAGCGCCACGAGCGCAGGAGGCGCGGGCCGACACCCGGGGAGGCCGACGTCGTCCGCGTACCCGACGACGTGCCCGTGCCCCGGGTCGGGCGCGTGTCCGGCCCCGTGCCCCCGGTCACGCGCCACCCACCCGTCGGCGTCGGGCGATCGCGATGAGCACGGGGGCGCCGACGGCGGCCGTGACGAGGCCCGCGGCCAGCTCGCCCGGGGGAGCGACCACGCGGCCGAGGACGTCCGCGAGCAGCAGCAGCACCGGCCCGAGCACGGCCGAGAGGGCGGTGATCCACGGCTGGCTTGGCCCGACGATGCCGCGGGCGGCGTGCGCGACCATGAGCCCCACGAACGCGATGGGCCCGACCACCGCGGTCGCGCCTCCGGCCAGCAGGGTGACGACGACCAACGAGACGACCCGCACGGCCGGCACCGAGACGCCGACCGAGGCGGCGTGCTCGTCGCCGAGCGCGACGGCGTCGAGCGGGCGCGAGGCGATCAGGGCGACGATGACCCCGGCCGCCACGAAGGGCAGCACCGTGAGCACGGGCTCCCAGCCTCTGTCGGCGAGCGAGCCGACCTCCCACGCGCGGACGGCGTCGAAACGGCGGGGATCGGCCAGCACGATCGACGAGGTGATCCCCGCGAGCACCGACCCGAGCGCGAGGCCGGCGAGGGTCAGGCGGGCGGGACCACCGCCTCCTCGTCCGGCGCCGCCGATCAGGGCGACGGCGACCGTCGCGAGGCCCGCACCGACGAACGAGAACCAGACCCAGCCGCTCGCCGAGGTGACCCCGGCGAAGCCGACCGCGAGGGCGACGGCGAAGGCGCTGCCCGAGGTGACGCCGAGGATGCCCGGGTCGGCCAGCGGGTTGCGCGTCACGGCCTGCACGACGGCCCCGGCGACCCCGAGCCCGGCGCCGGCCACGATCGCGGCGACCGTCCGCGGCAGGCGGAGGTCGAGCACGGCGGTCGCGTCGGCGGTGTCGCGGCTCGCGGCGCCGGTGAGGATGCGCAGCACCTCGTCGAACGCGACCGGCCGCGCGCCGACGGCGAGTCCCAGCACGACGGCGAGGGCCAACAGGGCCAGGGCGGCCACGAGGGCGAGGAGGCGCGTGCGGGTGCGCCGGGAGCCCCGCGTCGGTCGCGGGGCACGGCCGACCGTGAGCGCTCGGGGCATCGCCATGATGATTAGCTTAGGCTACCCTCACTTGGAGTCCGGCCGAGTGGCGCACGTCGCCGTCCAGGCCCGCCCCCGCACCCGACCTTCCGCCCGACACCACGTCACAGCACCGACGTCACAGCCCTGAGGAACACATGCGCAAGTCACTCTCGATCGCCGCCGCCGTCGCGGTAGCCACCCTCGCCCTGGCCGGCTGCTCGGCCGACGCCGACCCGGACGACGCCGCCGGCGGCGGAGCCTCGGGCGGATCGGGCGCGTTCCCCGTCTCGATCGACACGAAGTTCGGCGAGGTCACCATCGACCAGAAGCCGACGCGCGTCGTCGCGCTCGGCTGGGGCGACGCCGAGACGGCGCTCGCGCTGGGCGTGCAACCCGTGGGGGCCTCGGACTGGCTCGCCTTCGGTGACGAGGCCGACGGCGTCGGCCCCTGGGCACAGGGTCTCTACGACCAGGCCCCCGAGATCATCGGCACCCTCGAGCCCTCCTACGAGGCCATCGCGGCCCTCGAGCCCGACGTCATCCTCGACACGAAGAGCTCGGGCGACCAGGAGCGCTACGACCGTCTGTCGAGCATCGCCCCGACCGTGGGCGTGCCCGAGGGAGGCGACAGCTACCTGACCGACTTCGAGGACCAGATGGAGCTCGTCTCGAAGGCTCTCGGTGAAGAGGCCAAGGGTGAGCAGCTCGTCGACGAGAACGAGAAGGCCGTCGAGGCCGTCGCCGACGCCCACCCCGAGTGGAAGGGCAAGACGATCACCGCCGCCACGAAGACCAGCGAGGGCTGGGGTGCCTACGTCGAGGACAGCGAGCGGGTCGAGCAGCTCGAGGAGCTCGGCTTCGAGCAGAACCCCGCCATCTCGGCGCTGTCCCCGAACGCCGGTGGCTTCTCGGTGTCGATCTCGAGCGAGCAGCTCGACCAGATCGACGCGGACGTCATCGTGGCCTTCCCGATCTACATCGACACCACCGAGATCACGGACGACCCGCAGTGGAAGGCCCTGTCGGCGGTGCAGGACGGCCACGCCGTCGTCATCGACGGCGACGTCGCCGCGGCGTACTCGCTCGGTTCGGCGCTCTCGCGCCAGTACGCGCTCGACCAGCTGGTGCCGCTGCTCGAGGGCGCCACGGAGTAGTCGCCGCACCCGTGCGGGCCGAATCGCTGCAGAGGGTGAAAGATGTTCTGGTGACCCACGAGCTGCACGACCTGATGACCCCCGAGAAGAACGTCCAACGCATCATGTGGACCGGCACGATCTGGTTCGTCGCCGCGGTCGGCAGCGTGGCGGTGGCCATGGGGCTGCTGCTCGCGACCGGCTGGCGTCCCGCCCTCCTCTCGGCCGGGCTCGCGACGTTGTTCTGGGTCGGTGCCGCGTTGGTCGCCCTGAGCGTCGGGCTCATCGGGTGGTCGGGCTGCCCGATCCTCGAGGTCGACGTCCCCACGGCCGACCGCAACAAGACCCGCACGATGCAGGCCGGCACGATGCTCTTCATCGTCGGCGGCGCGGCCGCCCTGCTCGCCGTCCTCCTCGGCCCCGCGAGCTGACGCCGACGCCCCGCGAGCTGAGCCTCGCGAGTTGAGCGGGGGACACCTCACGACCGCCCGTCACTAGGGTGGCGCGAATGAGCGAACACGAGTCCCCGACGACGGCCACCGCCCTGCCGGGCCCCTCCTGGACCGAGCACGTCGTGTGGTGGCACGTGTACCCCCTCGGGTTCGTCGGGGCGGACACGACGGGAGCGGACCGCTCGCCGGCACCGCGCCTCCTCGATCTCGTGCCGTGGCTCGACCACCTGGTGGCCCTCGGCGCCAACGGCCTGGCCCTCGGGCCGGTCTTCGCGTCGTCTACCCACGGTTACGACACCATCGACTGGTTCGCGGTCGACCCGCGCCTCGGCACCGAGGCCGACCTCGTCACCCTGATCGAGGCCGCCCACGCGAAGGGCGTCAAGGTCATGCTCGACGGCGTCTTCAACCACGTCGGCCCCGAGTTCCCCGCGCTGGTCGAGGCACGTCGCGACCCCGACTCGAGCGCGGCCTCCCTGTTCCGGCGCGAGGACGACGGCAGCCTGGGCACCTTCGAGGGGCACGGCGGGCTCATCGCCCTCGACCACTCGTCGCCCGAGGTCGCCCGCACGGTCACGGACGTCCTGACGTACTGGGCCGACCGTGGTGCCGACGCCTGGCGGCTCGACGCCGCCTACTCGGTGCCGTCGTCGTTCTGGGCGACCGTGCTGCCGCCGCTCCGCGAACGGCACCCCGACGTGTACGTCGTGGGCGAGGTGCTGCACGGCGACTACGCGGCGGCCGTCCGTGACGGAGGCCTCGACTCGGTGACCCAGTACGAACTGTGGCAGGGCGTCTGGCACGCCCTGGCCGAGGTCAACCTGTTCGAGCTCGAGTGGGCGCTGCAGCGCCACGACGGGTTCCTCGACGACTTCGTGCCGCTGACCTTCGTCGGCAACCACGACGTCACGCGCATCGCCAGCCAGATCGACGACGACCGCCACCACGCCCACGCGATCGTGCTGCTCCTCACCCTCGGCGGTACGCCCTCGGTCTACTACGGGGACGAGTTCGGCCTGCGGGCCGTCAAGGAGGCGCGGGTCGGCGGCGACGACGCGGTGCGTCCGGCGTTCCCCTCGGCGCCGGCCGAGGCTCCGGGTGCCGGCGTCCCGGACGCCCTCCCCGAGGTCCTCGCCTTGCACCAGGAGCTGATCGGCGTGCGACGTCGGCACCCGTGGCTGCACACCGCCCGCAGCCGCACCGTGTCGGTCGCGAACGAGTCGCTCGTGCTCGAGGTCACGGGCGCCGGGGCGGGCCGGTCGCTCGTCGTCGCGCTGAACCTCGGCGACGACGAGCTGCGCGTGGCCGACCCGGCCCCGGGCGAGTGGGTGGCCGGTCGGGACGCGGGCCTCGACGGCGACGTCCTGTCGGTGGGGCCGCACGGCTGGGCGGTCGTCGCGCGCGCCTGACCCGGCCCGCGCCTCCGGGGTCCCTCCGACGCTCGTGGGCATCCCCTGGGAGTCGCGACGAACCCGGGCGGGCCGTCGCTACCGTGCCACGCATGGCTAAGACACGAGAGCTACTCATGACCTCGACCCTCGCCGTCGGTGCGCTGGTCGCCGCCACCGGATGCACCTCCGACCCCGCCGTGACGGCCCCGACCGCCGCGGCGACCGGCGTGCCGAGCGCCCCCGCGACGAGCGCGACCCCCGCCGGTTCCGAACAGGACTCGGCCGAGCAGGCGCTCGTCGTCCGCTACCTCGACGCGATCTCGGGCGGCGACACGGCGGCGGCCTGGGCCCTGCTGACCCCCGAGGCGCAGCAGTTCTACGGCGCCGAGCGGACCTTCGCCGAGTACTCGCCGGTGGACGGCACGGTGACGCCCGACGAGGCCTCGGTCCTGGTCGACGCCGACCTGGCCGTGGCCGAGGGGCCCGAGGGCGCGTTCACGCTGGTGAGCGCCACGACCGACGACCTCGCCGACGCCTGGATCGTGCGCGAGACGGCCGACGGCCTGCGCGTCGACGACGCCGGCGTGCCGCCGACCGGCGACTCGGTCTACGAGTGGGACAACCCGGCCGTCGGGGCCGAGGACCAGAGCGCAGGAGGCGCGGTGTACGACACCACGGCCCCCGCGTCGATCTCGTTCGCCAGCCCGTTGAGCCAGGACCAGACCGAGCCGAGCGTCGTCGGCTACCCCGACACGCTCTGGGCCTTCCTCGACGGTCAGCAGCTGCCGTCGATCGAGGCCGTGTCGGCCGGATCGGGCAAGCGCTTCACGACCGAGATCGGCGAGTCGAGCGGGGCCGGCCGCGGCCTCACCGTCGTGTGGCAGACGGGCGACGACTCGCTCGGCTGGCGCAGCAGCACCGTCGTGCTCTGAGCCCCGGCCCGGCAGGGCGTCCGCCGCGAACCCCGTTCACGAAGACGAACCCGGTTCAAGCAGGGTTCATCTTCGTGAACGGGGTTCGTCGTCGGGAGGCGGGGAGCGCTCAGCGGCGGCGCAGCAGGGCCATCGCCTCGAGGTGCGGCGTCTGCGGGAACATGTCGAACACGCGCGCGGCGACCACGTCGAACGACGGCATCGCGTCGAGATCGCTCGCCAGGGTGACGGGGTTGCAGCTCGAGTAGACGACGTGCTCGACGTCCGACCCCTCGAGCCAGCCGGCCAGCGTCGCCCCGATGCCGCGTCGCGGCGGGTTGACGATCACGAGCTCCGGAGGCGCGGTGCCGGTACCCGAGGGCCCCGCCCCCGCGGACGCGCCCGTCGCGAACCGGGTCGCGTCGTCCGCCGCGAAGCGCACGTGCTCGAGGCCTGCGCGACGGGCGCTGCCCCGGGCGCTGGCCACCGCCTCCTCGCTGGTCTCGATGCCGACGACCTCGCGGTACGCGTGTCGACTCGAGCGGCCGGCGCCCGGGCGCGCGACGTGCAGGGCGAAGCCTCCGACGCCGCAGTAGAGGTCCCACACGGTGGCCGGGTCGATCGCGTCGACCCATTCGGCGGCCTGCGCGTACAGCCCGGCCGCGATCGCCGTGTTCGTCTGGAAGAAGCTCTGGGGGCGCAGCTCGAGGTCGACCCCGCCGAGGTGCATGGTGAGCGTCTCGCGGTCGGTCAGCACGATCTCGTCGGTGCCCTCGAGCACGGCCTTGTGCTCGGGCAGCAGGTTGACCGACACGACCGCGACCCGGGGCAGGGCCTCGAGCAGCCAGGGCAGTTCGGACCGCAGCCGGGGCAGGGCCTGCTCGCTGCGCAGCACGAAGCGCACCATCAGCTCGCCCGAGGGCGACTCGGTGACGTGCACGTACTTCGCCTCGCCGCGGCGTCGCGGGACGTCGTAGGGCAGGAGGCGCGCCCGGGTCACGAACGCCGCCAGCGTCGGCAGCGCCTCCTGGATTCCTGACGTGTGCAGCCCGCAGCCGCGCAGGTCGACGCCCTGCCCGCGGCCGTCGAGGATGCCGAGCGTCGGCTCGTCGATCGTGCCGCCGACGACCATCTTCGCCTTGTTGCGGAACCCCGACTCGGGGCCGGTCAGCGTCGGCAGCCAGGCCGAGGGCGCATGGCTCTCGCCGAGGAGGTCGCGGACGCGCGCCTCCTTCTCGGCGACCTGGACCGGGTAGGGGCGGTCGAGGAGCGTGCACGAACGGCACAGCCCCGCGTCGAAGTAGTCGCACTGCATGGCGGGCCGAGTCTAGGCGAGGGGCGTGGGGTGGCGACCCGCGCCTCCTCGGCTGGGTGCGGCCGGGTCAGAGCTGGGTGATGCCGCGCACGAGGGCGAGGGCGCTGCCGACGGCCGCGAGCGTCAGGACGAGGATGCGGCCGACCCGGGCCGGGACGACCTTGCTGAGGTGGTGTCCGACGAAGGCGCCGACGAACAGCAGGCCGAGGGCTCCCGCCCAGACGGGGACCGGCTCGGACGGGATGCCCTTCGTCAGCACCGAGGTCAGGTTGATCGCCAGCAGGAACACCTGGCCGGTGCCGACGAAGACCTCCCGGGGCCAGCGGTCGCTGGTGGCGTGCACCGTCAGCGCCGGACCGCCGACGCCGGCCGTGACGTTCATGAAGCCGCCGAGGGCGCCCGCGGCCACGGCGCCGACGCGGCCGGGCAGGAGGCGCGCGCGGCTCGAGAACGCCATCACGAGCACCCCGACCAGGGCCAGGGCGCCCACCGCGATGGTCAGCGGACCGGTCGGGGCGGTCTGCACGACCCACGCGCCGATCGGGATCGTCACGAGGGCGGGCAGGACGAGGAGGGCCGCCGTCCGCCACCGCACCGTGCGCCAGGTGCTCGCCAGCACGACCAGCGCGAGCACGGCGGCGAGGGCGTTGCCGACCGAGACGCCGGCCTCGGGGCCGAGCACCACCACGAGGAGGGGTGCGGCGGTGAGCGCGAAGCCGATGCCCGCCATGCGCTGCGTGAGGGCGCCGACCACGATGGCCGCGGCGGCGAGGGCGAGCGTCAGCGGGGTCACGCCGCCACGCTACCCGGCGTGCCGGGCCGGGCTGCGCCGTGCCGGGCTGTGCCGGGCGTGCCGGGCCGGGTCGGCATGGCGCCAGGAGATGGCCACAGCGCCAGGACTAGTCGTGGTGCGGTGGCCATCTCGTGGTGCTGTGGGGGCTGGGGCTGGGGCTGGGGCTGGGGCAGGGCAGAGGGGCGGCGTCAGTAGGGTGGCGGCATGACCGACTCGTCGAAGACCGTCCAGTTGCGCCGCTACGAGCTCGTCGAGGGGGTGCTCGACGACTTCGTCGCCTGGTTCACCTCGACGCTGATCCCCGCCCGGCTGTCCGAGGGCTTCGCGATCGAGTTCGCCTACGCGGACCGTGACGCCAACCAGTTCGTCTGGGCCGTCAGCACCCCCGGCGACGCTGCACGGTTCGCCGAGGTCGAGGCCGCCTACCTGCAGTCCGAGGCGCGGGCCGCGGCGTTCGCCGGCCAGCCCGTGCGGGTGGCGACGCAGCACGTCACGCTCGTCGAGCCCGTCGCCTGACCGCCCCGCCCCTGCGACACCGCCGAGTGGACAGGACACCGCCGAACGCCGCGGCGTCCTGTCCACTCGGCGGTGCCTCGTCAGCACGGCCGACGTCGGTGCGGTGACGGCTCCGGGCAGGCCCGACTAGAGGGCGTCGACGAACATCTGGGTCGCGAGCGGCACGTTCGTGGCGTTCGACGACGGGTCCCAGCCGACGACCGCGACGGCCTCCCCGCCGACGCGGGCGGTCAGGCCGACCAGGGTGAAGCTGCCGCCGCCGACGGTGCCCGTGACGCGCCAGCCGAGCGACTCGTCGGTGCCCGTGAGGGTCGGCTCGGTGGTCTCGACCGTGGTCTGCACGGGCTGGCCCTGCATCGTGAAGAGGGCGGTTCCGTCCGCGCAGCGGGTCAGGGCGTCGGACGCCTCGGCGACCAGGGCCGAAGCCGCGTCGTCGTCACCCGTGCTCGCGACGACGGTGGTCATCGAGCGGTCGTTGCTCGTGCCGAACTCGAGCGCGCCGTCGGGGGCGGCGTCGTCCCAGCCGACGCCGAACGGGGCGAGGCAGCTCGGGTCGCTCGCGGTCAGCCCCGGGTAGACCGAGTCGAGCAGCTGGTCGGTCGTGTCGAACTCGTCGGGCACGAACTGGATGCCCGTGAAGACGGACGCCAGTTCGGCGTCCGAGAGGGCGGCCGACGAGGCGTCGGCAGTCGCCGTGGCCGACGGACTCGCCGTGGTGGTGGCGCTCGGCGTCGTGGTCGGCTCGTCGCCGGCACCCCCTGAGCACCCGGTCAACAGCAACACGAGAGTGGCGGCCCCGACGGGCAGCGTGGTCCTGATCGACATGTCGTCCCCTCCGTCCGGGCACCCCCGTGGTCCCGCGACGCCCCGAGGCTACCAGCGGGTCGTGATGCTGCTCGGGCCCGCGCGTCGCACCGCGGACCGGACGTCGCACCGTCGAGATCGGCGGTGCGACGTCCGGTTCGTGGTGCGACCCGGGCCGATGACGGGAGGCCGATCGGCCTCGGCCCCGGGCTCAGGGCAGCAGGCCCGAGCGGTAGGCCCAGACGACGGTCTGCAGGCGGTCTCGGGTGCCGAGCTTGGTCGTGATGCGGGTGAGGTGTGACTTGACCGTGCTCGTCTCGACCACCAGGCGCTCGCCGATCTCGTCGTTCGAGAGCCCCTCGCCGAGCAGACGGACGAGCTCGCGCTCGCGCTCCGTCAGGACGTCGGGCGACGGCTCGACCGCCGATGCCCGCCGGCGTCGGGTGAACTCGGCGATCACCCGCCGCGTGGTGGCACCGTCGATCGCGGCCCGCCCTGATGCGAGTGCCCGCACGGCGCCGACGAACTCGTCGGGCTCGACGTCCTTCAGCACGAACCCGCTCGCACCGGCCTCGAGGGCGCCGAACACGTACTCGTCGAGGTCGAAGGTCGTGGCGACGAGGACCGCGGGGGCGCCCGCCGAGCCGACCCGCGCCTCCTGCCCGTCGGCGGTCCCGGGTCCGGCGCCGCGGCCGCTGCCCCCGGAGCCGCCGCCGTCGAGCCCGACGCCGTCAAGCCTGCCCCCGTCGAGCCCGCCGCTCTCCAACCTGCTGCCCTCGAGCCCTACGCCGTCGACCCCGTCCCGGGCGTCGACGATCGCCCGCGTCGCCTCGATGCCGTCGCCGCCGGGCATGCGCACGTCCATGACGACGACGTCGGGTCGGGTGCGTCGCACGACGTCGACCGCCTCACGCCCCCCGGAGGCTTCGCCGACGACCTCGATGCCGCCCGCCGTCTCGAGCACGACCCGGAACCCGGTACGCACGATCGCCTGGTCGTCGACCAGCACGACCCGGATCACTCGGCACCCCCGCCGGTGGTCCCCGTGTCCGGCCCCGGCCGGAGCCCCGAGGTGGGCCCCGAGGCGGCCCCGCCGTCGGCCCCGGACGCCGCAGCGGTCGCCGACGGCCCGCCCGCCGGGGCCTCCGCCGAGGCCTCGGCCTCGACCGGCAGCTCGAGTCGCACTCGCCAGCGGCCGTCGGCGGTCGCTCCGGTGTCGAGCCGCCCACCGATCAGGTCGGCCCGTTCACGCATGCCGACCAGCCCGAAGCCGCCGCCCCCCGACGTGTCGCGAGCCACGGGCAGGTCGTTCTCGACGACGATCACGAGGGACCCGGCCGTCGCGGTCAGGTGCAGCTCGACCGTCGCCCCCGGCGCGTGCCGACGGGCGTTGACGAGCGCCTCTTGCACGGTGCGGTAGGCCGTGACGTCGGCGAGCGGGGCCAGCGACGGCAGCGTCCCGTCGACGTGCGAGTCGACGACGGCCCCGGAGGCGCGGGCCTGGTCGACGAGGTCGGCCACGTCGCCGAGACCGGGGACCGGCACGGTGCCGCTCGGTCCGTCGCCCGTCTCGCGGAGGATGCCCACGATCGACCGCAGCGCGTCGAGGGTCTCGCGGCCCTGGGCCCGGACGCTGCGGAGGGACTCCTTGGCGCGCTCGGGGTCGCCGTCGACGAGGCGTTCGGCGGCACCGGCCTGCACGACGAGCCCGGTGAGGTGGTGCGCGGCGACGTCGTGCAGCTCACGGGCCATGCGGGTGCGCTCGGCGGCGACCGCGGCCCGGGTGAGCGTCGCCTGGTGCTCGACGCTCTCGGCCGCGCGGGCCCGGGCGTCGCGGTCGTGGGCGCGGCGCAGGGCCACCCACGAGCCGACGGCGGCGCTCACGCCGTTGATCAGCACGGCGCTGGACACGAGGGCGAGCGCCTCGACGACGACGCCGACCTCGCCGAGCCCGGCGGGGGCGCCCAGCTGGTCCTTGACGATCGCCGACGCCCCGACGGCGGCACCGACGGCCTCGATGCCCACGGCGGCGAGCACCGCCCCGACGACGTCCCGGGTCGGCCGCAGGGTGGCGACCGTGTAGGCCGTGACGACGGGGGCGGCCGTCCACAGGGCGAGGCCGGTCGGCAGCACGGCGAGCAGGGCGGCCTGCAGGACGGCGACCGCGAGCAGGGCCGTGACGGGACGGACGCGCCGGAGTGCCAGGGGCACGTGCTGGACGAGCGCCAGCACGATCACGGCGACGATCTGGGCGGTCGGGATGCTGCGGTTCGCACCGTAGAACTCGCCCGCGGCCAGCAGCGTGGCCAGGAAGGCGACCGTGACGAGCGCCCAGACGGCGGCGAGGGCGACGTCGCGGCCGAGCACCGTGTGCACGCCCAGCCGGTCGAGGACGCGGCGCACCGACGCCATCCCGGGCCCGGCCGAACCGGCCTGGCCGCGCGGACCGCCCGGAGCGGGCGAGGTGTCGGGGGTCGTGGTCACCGTCCGAGCATGCCAGGTGCCGCGGGCCTCCCGGCCCCGGGCCGACGACGGCTGTGCACCGTCGGCCAGGGTGTCGCGCTGGGGGCGGGTCATCAGAAGCTCACGCTCGGGGCGATGAGGCGGAAGCCGAAGGCGAAGCCGGCGAGCACGACGAGCGACGCGAGGACGAGCACGCGTCCGGTCACCACGGCCCAGCCGCGACGGTCGCGCACGGCCCGCCAGGCGACCAGG
Organism: Frigoribacterium sp. Leaf8; assembly: GCF_001421165.1. Classification (GTDB taxonomy): domain Bacteria; phylum Actinomycetota; class Actinomycetes; order Actinomycetales; family Microbacteriaceae; genus Frigoribacterium. The sequence continues at coordinate 837,015 of NZ_LMKB01000001.1, forward strand.
GCGGCCGGCACGATCGCGACGACGCCGAGCAGCTGCAGCCCCTGGAGGACCCGCAGGGTGACGGCCGACACCTCGGCGAACGACATGGCCTGCACCGCGACGACCGCCCAGCCGACGAGGGCCAGCAGCGTCGACGCCTGTCCCAGACGCGACAGCAACAGGGTGCGGTCGCGGCGACGCGGAGTGGTGGTCGCCGACCCGGTCGACAGGCCGGCCCGGAGGTCCCGACGTCGGCGTCCCACACCGGGGAGGGCGGTGGCCGGCCAGACGATCATCGAGGCGAGCAGCACCACGACGGCCAGGACCACGCTCGGCAGCACGGCCGACGCCGCCTGCCAGGGCTGCGCCCGCAGCATGGTGAAGGAGGCGCCCCACGAGATCGCCTCGACGGACGCGTCCCCCTCGGTGTCGGTGGTCCGCGTCGCGAGCAGGGCGTCCCCGCCGACCTCGCGCCACAGGTCGGTCCCGACCTTCTCGTAGACGCCGGTGGTCATGCCGAGGGGTTTCGGCGTGACGGCGACCGTGCCGTCGGAGCGGGGGACGATCGTGGTCTGACCGCTCAGGGCGAGCAGGGCGCCGGGGTTGGTGACGGGGGAGCGCGACGAGAGGTACGTGCCGGCCAGGTCGGCGGCCACGGGGCCGTCGGAGGCGTCGCCGTCGACCGTGCCCGCGCCTCCTCGGCTGGCCGCGTCGGCCGCGTCTGCCGCGTCGGCCGGGTCGGTCGAGTCCGCGGTCGCCGCGTCACGCAGGTACCGGTCGGCGAACCCCTGCAGCACCGTGGTGCGCAGGTCGAGGGAGGCCGTGGCCGATCGTCCGCTGCCGTTCATGCTGAGGAAGATGCCGGTGTCGTGCTCGGGGAACATCCGCATCGCCGAATGGAAGACCTGCGTGTCGCCGTCGTGACCGAAGGCGGCCAGGCCGGGCGTGCTGTCGTCGAAGAACGCGAGGTCCATGCGCTGGCCGGCCACGAGCGTGCCGAGGTCGTCGGCGTCGAGGGCGGGACGGTGCATCTCGGCGAGCGTGTCGGGCTGCAGCAGCGCCTGGTCGTCCGGCAGGTCGCCCAGCTGGGCGAGCATGAAGCGGGCCATGTCGGTCGCGGTGGCCGACATCGCACCGGCCGGGGCCGCGTTGACGACCTCGGTGGCGACGGCGGGCTTCGAGTCGTCCGGGTAGCCGTGCGCCAGGCGGGCGTCGAGGTCGGCGGGCAACGGCTGGGCGAACGACGACGAGGTCATGCCCGCACGGTCGAAGACGTCCTGCTGCAGCAGGTCGGCGAACGGGACGCCGCTGACGCGCTCGGCGACGTACCCGGCCAGGGTGGCTCCGTAGTTGGAGTACGCCGGGGTGGTGCCGGGCGTGAACACCTGGGCGGGAGGCGCCTCCGAGACGGCCTCGCGCAGCGTCTTCTCGCTGCCGGGCGTGCCGATCAGCCCCGCGATGACCTCCTCGAAGCCGGCCGTGTGGGTGAGCAGGTGCCGCAGGGTGACGGCGCCCTTCGGGGTGTCGAGGTCGAAGTCGAGGTACTGCTGCACGTCGGCGTCGAGGTCGAGGTCGCCCTTCTCGACGAGCTGCATGATCGCGGTGGCCGAGACCACCTTCGACACCGAGCCGACGCGGAACAGCGTGCGCTCGGGGTCGACCGCCTCGGCGGGCGTCTCGCCGGTGCCGGTGTCGGCCATGCCGTAGCCGCGGGCGGTCAGCAGCTTCCCGTCGGCGACGACCGACACGGTCGCCCCCGGGATGCCGCTCGTCTGCAGCGCAGATCCGACGGCGCCGTCGAGCCACGTGTCGACGTCGTCCTGCGTGAGCGAGTGACCGCCGGGCTGGTGCTGAGGCGGTGCAGGAGGCGCGGGGTCGGCGGTCGCGCCCGTCGCCCCGGACGCGCACCCGGCGAGCGTGACGCCCAGGGCGACGACGGCCGCGGCGGCGGCGAGACGGGTCGTGCGGGTCGTGCGGACGAGGAGGCGCGGGTGGCGCCGTCGGGACGGAGGGGCTTCTCGGGTCGGTGTCGTGATCATGCCTCTACGCTCGCGGCTGCGCCGCCGCGGCACCGGGTGCAGGAGTCGGGACCTGGCGTACGACTTTCGTCGTACGCCGGGCGTCGGTGGTCGCGCCTACGGTCGCCGACATGGGCGTGCAGACGAAGTTCGAGAACGCGCGGGCGGCACTGCGCAAGCCGCCGGCCGAGCATCCGTGCGCGATCCCGCCGATCCCGGGCGGGCAGGGGCTGTGGCTGATCCGGCAGGGCGAGGCGGCTCCGCTCGGTTACGTGCGCCAGCGGCCGGTCACGGGCGGCTTCGCGTTCGACGTCTACGCCCACTGTCGCGACGAGGGCGGGCGTCGGCCCTGGTTGCACACGGCGTCGTCGCTGAACTCGGCCGTGGCGTGGACGCTGCAGCACGACGCCGACGTCCGCGCGCTCATCGCCCGCAGTGCAGCCGAGCCCGACCCGTGGCCGCCCGCCGCGCCTCCCGAGCCTTCCGCCGGTCGCCGCCGCCGCACCCCCTGACCCCGGGCCGGCCCCGGGCGGCAACGGAAAAACCCCGCCCCGTGCGTGAGCACGAGGCGGGGTCCACCGGGATC
>NZ_LMKB01000001.1:839649-839735 GCF_001421165.1 Frigoribacterium sp. Leaf8
CCGCGAGGCGGGGTGCGGCCAGACAGGTACTACTCCGTGGCGGCGGTGATCTTCGCGACGCCGACGAGCATCTCGTCCTGGACGGC
>NZ_LMKB01000002.1 GCF_001421165.1 Frigoribacterium sp. Leaf8
CCTCGATCCCATCTGCAGCACTCCGATTCACGGTGGTGTTGCAACGACCACCTGAACCCAAGGGTGGTCGACCGGACAGGGCGGTCAGGCCGCCGATCGGGCGCCGGCCGCGGCGATGGTCTCGCGGTACGCCTCGATCTTCCGTTCCAGCGCCGCAAGGTGCCGTTGCACCTCCGCCTGCCGAGCGAGAACAGACGCGTGGTGCTGTTCGAGAAGAACGAGACGTCGAGAGTCGTCAGCACCGGCCCTGTACGCGGCCGCGTACTCACGCATTTCCTGGACGTTCATCCCCGTGCCGCGGAGCATCACCGTTCCCGCGAGCCAACTCAACGCAGCAGTGTCGTACCGACGCCACCCGTCTGAGCCTCGTCCTGGTGCCGGCGCGATGCCTTCTTTCTCGTAGTAGCGGATCGTGTCAACGGTGACGCCGAGCAGATCCGCCGCGACGCTGATCGTCACGGGCTCGTCAACATTGACCTCGGGAAGCAGCATGGGCACAAGTCTCCCACTTGACATGGTCTGCACACCAGGGTCGAGAGTCAAAGCGTCCGGGTCGACCCGGCGGTGAACGGAGAACTTCCATGCAGCAGATTCCTCTCGGCTCTCAAGGCCTCGCCACATCCCCACTCGGGCTCGGGTGCATGGGCATGAGCGCCTTCTACGGCGGCGCGACTGAAACAGGCTCCGCCGAGACCATCCGGCAGGCTCTCGACCTCGGCATCACCCTTTTCGACACGGCGGAGGCTTACGGGCCGTTCGAGAACGAAAAGCTGCTCGGCCGGGTCCTTGGCGCTGACCGGGACCGGGTGGCGGTCGCGTCAAAGTTCGCTACCAATTTCGCCGATGACGGCGCACCGATCGGCCTTGACGGCTCCCCGGAACACGCGCGGCGCGCTATCGACAGATCCCTGAGCCACCTCGGAACCGACCACGTCGACCTCTGGTACCTCCACCGTGTCGACCCGAACGTGCCGATCGAGGACACCATCGGCGCCATGAGCGAGGCCGTCAGCGCCGGTAAAGCCCGCTACATCGGGGTCTCAGAGACCTCCGCTGAAACCCTCCGCAGGGCCCACACAACATTCCCGATCACTGCAATCCAGTCCGAATACAGCCTGTTCGAGCGTGATGCCGAACACAACGGAGTTCTCGACACCGCGCGGGAACTCGGCATCGGATTCGTGCCGTTCTCCCCTCTCGGTCGCGGATTCCTTTCCGGCACCGTCACCCGCAAGGACGACCTACCCGAGGGTGATGCACGTCGAAACCTTCCCCGGTTCTCCGACGAAGCGATCGATGCGAACCTCCGCGTCGTCGACGCACTCAAGGTGATCGCCGACGAGAAGAACGTCAGTACCGCGCAGCTCGCCCTTGCATGGCTGATCCGGGCCGGCACGGTCCCTATCCCCGGCACCACGAAAGCATCCCGCGTCAAGGAGAACGTCGCCGCAGCAGACGTCGTGCTCACTACGAGCGACCTCGAGCGGATCGAGGCTGCCTCCCCGCACGGCGTGGCCGTCGGGACCCGCAATACCGAGGCTGGCATGGCTCGAGACCGCGGTTAGCACGCAAGATTTGCACCCCTCCATGTGCCGGGCGCACGAGGGGCAAGGCAAGACCACTCAGTGCCCGAACGCAACCCAGTGGTGACCCTCCCTCGCTAGAGGCCTTACTAGTTGCTGGGCGGGGTGCCGCCGTCGCTCGGGGCGCCGCCCGCGGGTGCACCACCGCCCATGCCGCCGGTTGCCGCCTGCTGCTCGACGCTGTTTGCGTAGTCGTCGGTCGGGTCGCGGTAGATCGTGTGGACGTGGCCCCAGCCGGAGGTGGAGACACCTTCGACGTCGGCGCCGGCGGAGCCCTGCTGTGCCTGGAATCCGACGTAGACGTTCGGCCCGGAGATGGAGAAGTTGATGCCGTCGCCCTGGGTCATGTCGTAGGTGGTCTCGCCCGACCAGGCGATGACGGTGTCGTCGAGGGTCGCCTCGATCTCGGCGCGGGTGGTGGCGGCGCTCTCCTCGTCGGCCATGCCCGACCAGTTGGCGACCAGGTCGAGCAGGAGCTCGCGCTGCTCATCGGTGAGGTCGGCGCCGGTCAGGCCGGCACCGGTGGTGAAGTCGCAGGTGTCGCCGGGGGCGCACATGGTGACGTCTCCGGAGGTGAGGGTCGCCTGCTGCTCGGCCGTGAGGGAGTCGTAGAACGCGAACGCGTCGGTGTAGATCCCATCGAAGGCCTGCACCTCGGTGCCGTCGTCCGTGGTCCAGTCCGCGGGCTGCACGCCGAGGTGTGTCGGGGCGAAGGTGATCGCGTCGGCGGTGCCGTCGAGGGTGGCGTTGATGCCGAGGTGGTGGCCGCCGAACTGGACTTCGTAGGCGCTGGTGTCGGAGGCGTCGCCGAAGAACGCGATGTAGTACTGCCCGAGGACATCGGCATCGGTGGAGCTGGAATTGTCCGCGAGGTACTGGTCGCTGGCGATGATGTTCGAGACGGTCTCGTAGGCGTCGTCGCTGAGGAGTGCCTCGATTACCTGGAGGGCGGCGACTTGCTGCTCTTCCGTGAGGTCGGCGACGTCCAGCCCGGCCCGGTCGACGAAGGTGATGGGGAAGTTCGACCACGAGGTGGTCTTGGTCTCGTCGCCGTAGTCGTAGGTGACCGCTTCCTTCTGCTCGTCGGTGAGCGTGGCGAGGAACGCCTGAACGGCTGCGGTGGTGTTCGTGATGGTCTCGGCGGTGGTGCTCGAGTCCGATTCCGTGACCTCGGTCGCTGCCTCGGCGACGGTGAGGTCGCCGGTGGCGCTGCTCGAGGTGGTGGTGCCGGAGCCGGTCGTGCTGGAGGAGCTGGTGGTGCCGGCGGCGCAGCCGCTGAGCAGGAGGCCCCCGACCAGGAACACGGTCGTTCCGAGGAGGAGCTGGTGGCGGCGCGGGCGCTTGTTCGTGTCCGTGGTCTTCGTCATGGGGCAAAGCTAAAGAGCCCGGCTTGGTCAATTCAATGAGAAATCTATGAGCCGGTCATGAGAGCCGGATCGGTTTCAGGCGTCGTGAAACCGTCCGATAGACGATCCCCTATCAAGACAACGACAGTCTGCGGAAGCCGAGGCGCATCGTCTCCATCTACGAAGATGCGCAAACACCTCCCTGCGGCATTAGACAGCGTTGACGAAAGACCTGTAGACCAAGTAGATGCGCATTGATGACGGGCGGCCTGTCCGGGTCGATCTTGACCCTCGCCCCCGCTTCATCTGGTGGGGTCAGGATGTCGACGACGAAACGCGAGATGCCGTCGCAACCCGAGCCACGCTTGTCCAGACCTTCCCCACGGAAGACGCGGCACGTCGCCATGCGGAGCAGCAGTCCTGGCCGAGCGGCCCGCCGGAGGCCCTGAGCATCGTCGACGCGCGTGGGGTCAAGGACTACCTCGACCGCAAGGTGAACAAGCTTGATGAGGAGGCGGCCCTCACCTGTATCAACTTGGCCGACGATGTCCGTCACTCACTGCGCCTCCCCCCGCCGCGATCTGGAGCCGCGCAAGCCGTCTACGACAAACTGGTCCAACGACAGTTCAATTACCTCACCGACGACAGCCGTGTTAACGCGCTGAGCAGGTGGAGCTTGCGGGAACTAGGCCAGCTCCAGAAGATGCTGCGTTCGTCGCTGCGCTGTCTAGAAGCAGGCCTTGTCGAGCCCCGATAAGCGATCGGCTATCGGGCAACACCCCGTTTTATCTTCTGGCCCGACTTCAGAGACAGCCATGCCCTTCTACGTCAACGCTCTTGGCGGTGTATCAACGAGAATGGTTCATATGGCGCACACGGACACTGGCCCGGTTGGCACTTTGATGACCGTCATCGGCCAGCTGCTTGATCCACAGGTATCTCGCAAGTTCCACGGGCACATCATCGTCTCCAGCGGTGGAGACGAAACCCGTTACGAGGTGTGGGCTGATCCCGAGACGGGCTGCTGGGAAAGCGTCGACCACGCCGCTGGCATACGAGACGTTTACAACCCCATCGACGGACTGCTACTGACCTCCCCTGGGCAACGCGATGAAGAGGACGTCGATCGAGGCACCGTTGAAAACATGCCAGCTCACCTGGGTCTTTTCTTCCCCCTAAGGATGGGTATCTGGTCAAGGTCCCGGGACCGCTGGCGCATGACGGGCGCGACAACGGGCGCAGATGGTCGCACGGTTGTCGGCTTACAGGCCTTGGATGACAACTCACAGGGAAGCCTGACCGTGACCACCGACGGCGTTCCGGTCCTCTTCCGTGAGCCCGAACAGGACATCGTCTTGGAGATGCACGAAGCTTTCGGGGGCAGACCTGACTTCTGGTGGAAGAAGTAGCTGACCGCCCCCGAACACCAACTCCCGTGGAGTCCATGGATGTGCCAGTCAGTGCTTAAGCGACTGCCCGGCCGGCGATCGACTAACGGGCACCAGCTTCGACTCCGCTAACGTGCCGACACGAGCCACGGAAGGAGCACCCTTGAGAGTCACAGTCGAAGTGGGCGATTGGGAGCACGAATGTTGCGGCCCGGCGATCGAACGCAACGATGTAGTCGACCTGGGCTGTCTTCGTTGGCGGGACGCGGACGGACAAGTGCGGTTGATCGAGACCCACCACGACTCCCCCATCGAAACTCGTATCCGCGGTCGGGTCGTGGACATCCTCGTGCTCGCTGAGGATGGCTCCGCGACACCAATTCTTCGCGTTCCCAGCGGCGCGGCCCTGCGCGGATTTGACGACGAGGACGACGGGCACCTCGAGACACCGTGGTCGGGCGAACTCGTCAACGAGCGCAACAGGCGCTTCCTCGTGACAGTGAAGTCGTAGAGGCGAGAAATCACTCTCACTCCACGCCGCACCGCAGGAACGAATCGATCCAATGAACGATCCCCTATCGGGCACTCCGCAGTCTGATTGACGGTGCGAACGCGCTCCGGAGATCCGATTGAATACGCACATGCCCCGGTCGATGTCTCCCTCTGAGCGACGTGCCGTATCAGCCGCCTGGTACCCCTCGCCGCAGGTGCAGCCTTGAACACGTCAGAAACGGCCGCCCTGATAGTCGCGTCGCTGCTAATCGTGGTCGGGCTGCTCCTCGCGATCTTTCACCTGCCCTTTTCGAGACGGGTCAAAAGTGAGCGCGAACGGCTGGGAGTCCACATTGGCTCTGAAAGCCATCCGACCATGATTCTCTGCGTAGGTCTCATATTTGTGGCCATCTCTGTCGTGATCCTGGTCGGCACGTTCACTGACGCGTTCTCCGGGTCACCTCGCGTCTAGGGCAGCCCAGTCACCGATCGTCTATCGGGACGCTGCCCCCAGATCGTGTTCGGCCCTATGGAACGTCTTCTTCAAATGCCAGGAGGGACCAGGGCTCCAGGCCGCGGGTCGCCAGGACCGCTTCAGGGAGCGCCCGGGGCGTGCCAAACTCGCGGGCTGCGTAGTCCAGCAGGTTCGTGCCGAAGACGATGACATCCGTCTGGACGACGGAGAAGACCGGGGCCCCTGGGCCGAACGGCGCGGCCGGCAGATAACGGTGGCCGTACAGAGGTACGAGCTGCGGCCATGTGGTGACCTGTTGCTTCACGACCTCGAAGCGCGCTTCGACGGAGTCGGGGCGTTGACCCCACGACGCCGGCCAGAAGACGTTGTTCTCGACATCGAACAAGACGCCCTCGAAAGGCGCTCGGATCGCATCGCGGACACGCTTGTCTGCCCTCGCCCGCCAGTCGTACCAGCCATCAGCCACGGGCAGCGCGAGGGCGAGGAGCTCGCGGTGATCGGGGGCAAAACGGACGCCGTATCGGCGTTCAGCACGACGCAACTCAGCCTCGGAAAGCCCCGCCTCGAGGGCGACACGTCGTTCTCGAAGGAGCTCGACGACCTCGGCAGCAGACACGTCGTCAGCATAGATGCGACCTGTTCGACAGACGATCCCCTATTGGGCGGTCACGTCCGTGTAAGGGTGGGGCTGCCGCGGAAAGGAATGATCATGGCCAGGACGACATGGGCAGAAGCACCGCACACCTTGCGGCGCGCCGTCGAGGATGCACTCGGCGCCGAGGTCACGGAGGCCGTCAGTCAAACCGGCGGCTTCTCCTCCGGGAGTGCTGATCGCCTAGTCCTTGCCGACGGCCGCCGTGTCTTCGCAAAGTCCGTCGAACGTGCCCGCAACGTCGGCACCTACGAGCTGCATCGGCGGGAAGCAGCAATCGTCCGGGACCTTCCCACGTCGGTGTCCGCACCCCGCCTTGTCGGGACCCTCGAGCAAGACGACTGGATCGTCGTGGCTTACGAGGACATCGACGGCCGCCAGCCAGGGGTGGACGACACCACGCTCGTCCTCGATGCGCTCGGAACGCTGCCCCGCATCGAGACGCCCTCGCAGTTGCCCCGACTCTCGGACGAGCTGACATCGGACGCTGCGAGCTGGAACCGTTTGACCACGTCGGGAGCAGTGAACGAACTCGATCCTTGGGTCGGTGCGCACATCGACCGGCTCCGCCACGTCGCCGCACAACTTCCCAGGGCAGCCGAGGGAGATCACCTCGTGCACCTGGACTGCCGTGCCGACAACCTCCTCATCGACGAAAGATCACGGGTGTGGCTGGTCGACTGGCCCTGGGCCAGTGTCGGAGCATCCTGGTTCGACTCGGTCACATACCTCCTCGATGTCTTGGTCAACGACGGGGACGCAGACGTCGAAAAGCATCTCGATCACCCTTCTCTCCGAGGTGTGCCGGCAGAGGCCGTCGATGCGGTCCTTGCTGGACTTGCTGGCTCATGGGTCGAGCAACTCCAGGTACCGGCACCCGAGGACATGCCGAACCTGAGGGACTTTCAGCGGCAGGAAGCCGATGCAGCTCTCCTATGGTTGAGGCGCCGCTGGGCTTGAGACGCGCCCGCAGCGCGATCCCTTACCGGACATTGCCTAGCGGCAGCCCGACGCTGCGCCTACCCTGATGACGTGCCCAAGGAGAGCTTTTGGCTGCAGCCCGGTCCGGCGAGCAGGTGTGCCAAGGCGGCGGTTGTATGGGGAGTGCTGGCCGCGCTCTTGCTCACACTCGCTGTCTTCGTGCTTGTTTCCGTGGGTGGAGTTTCATGGTGGAACCAGCTCGGCCTAGTCGCACCGCCCGTTCTGACGGCGGCTCTGGCACTCATCTACGGCGTCAGCTACCGAGCGCACCGTGCGCGGCAGTCGCGGGGCGAGTAGCAAGCCGTCTCGAGAGCCCATCGGCTATCGGGACGCAGCTTTTATGCCTCATGGTTGAATCGGGCTATGAACCTTCTCGAAGCCGGGGACCTCTCGCGATGAAGGGGCGTCAGCCATCAAACGCGAAGCCCGACGGTTCCATCGCTGCCGCCGGAAACGTCGTCATCTGCACGGGCATCGTGATCGCGATCCCCATCTACGTACTGACGACTGGCATGCAAGGTACTGACCTGCTCATAGCCGGCGCGGCCTTCGTCATGGGTATTGCGATGCTCGTTGGATTCGTTCGCACTCTGATGAAGCGCAGAGCAACCGCGCAAAAAGATGGCGGCGCCAACAAGCCAGAGAACGAACGCGAGCAGCTCTAGCTCGCGTCCGATAAACAATCCTTGGGTTCAGGTGGTCGTTGCAACACCACCGTGAATCGGAGTGCTGCAGATGGGATCGA
>NZ_LMKB01000003.1 GCF_001421165.1 Frigoribacterium sp. Leaf8
TGGGCGCTGTCCGTCCCGCCGACACCCGACGCAGAGATCGAGGTGGTTCCTCGGTAGAGGATCCCCTTTCGGACGAGCCCTGAGGCTTGAACACGCTCAGAAAGTCGCTCGGAGCGGCCAGCCGGCCGGCAAATAACGCTGGCTAGGGTGAGCGCATGCGTACATGGGATTTTTATCGTCCAGGTGAGGAGGTGGTGTCTAACGCCTGGGGCTCGGAGGTGACGCAACAGTCCGCGATAGATGTGGATCTCCTCGAGGGACTGTTGGACGGCCCGAACCCGGCGCACGGAGACATCGAGATCGCGGTGCCGTTAGCTCGAGTCGTACACGACGAGTACGAGGCCTATGGCACCCATGGGTCGCCGCTGAGCAATGACGATTCGCGCCTACTTCTCCGTGCGCTAAAGGCGGTCCTCGAGCGCCTTGGCATTGACACCTTCGATCCGCCGTTCCGGGACTACGAGACGTTCCGCAAGTACTGGCGGGCAAATGACGGTCACGGCAGCTGGCAGGCCAGACGCGACATGCTCCACGACAAATTCGACACGCTCCACGAGATGCTCGACGCTCGTGAGACAGATTCGCTTGCCGGTGCGCTGGCCGATCCCATCTCGCCGCGGAAGGCCACCGGCTGGCAACGCGTGGACGAGGAGCTGAACGAGATGCGGCGACACTTCCAGGCTGCTCGAACAGAGCAGGACTATTCAAACGTTGGGAACGACGCCGTGGCCGCACTCGAGGCGCTCTCTTCGGCCTCATACGAGCACACCCGCCACGGCGAACCTGGCACCGATGAACCGCCGGTGCCCAACACAAAGTCCCGCCTTGGCCGCGTGGTCGAGGTCGAGCTACCTGGGTCCGAGAACGCCGAGCTGCGCAAAGTCGTCCGCGCGGCAATCGAGCTCGCGCAGGCTACGAAGCACCGCAGGAACGGTGATCGGCGCTCGGCAGGAATGGCGGCTGACGCGGTCCTGCTCGTTGTGAATCTGGTTCGCCGACTTCGGTGATCTCCAGCCGGGTCCTCGTCCCCGTAGTCGATCCCCTATCGGGCCCCGCCCTTCCGCCTCGACCACGCTGTCGAAGTTCGCTAACTTCAGACATCACTTACTTCTCGGAGGCGCCGTGCTCTCGATCGTCATCGCCCCAGTGGCCCTCATCATCGTGCTGGCCCTGCTCGGGATGGCCATCCTCGGGACTGCCAGAACCAGTCCTACCCAGAAGCGCCAGGATGCTGAGGCGAGAGAGCGTCGGCAGGCCCGTGCAGATCGAGGGAGGACAGGTGACGCGACCGCGAACACCGCTACGACCTTGGGCTCTCCAGGCGACGAGGCGGTCCGCTAGCCGATCCCCTATCGGGCGCCGTGGAGGAGCCTGGTCGGCGCTCGCCCACGTCGACGGATAGACAGATAGGAAATGAGCGTTCCATCCAGCATCCTGTTCTCATGACCACACGGACGGAGGCTGACAGCAGCGTCGTGCTCTGGCGGCCCACGGGCCCGGAGGAACTCGAGCTCGTCGAGGCGAGTGGCTGGTCGCTGTGGCCCCCGAGACTGCCGGATCAGCCAATCTTCTACCCGGTGTTGAACGTGGACTACGCTGCGCGCATCGCCCGAGACTGGAATGTGAGGGCCTCGGGCGTTGGCCATGTCACTCGGTTCTCGGTGCGTCGAAGCTTCCTCGAGGGCTTCGATGTCCAGCAGGTGGGTGGGCGAAGCATCCTTGAGTACTGGATCCCGGCGGAACGCCTCGACGAACTCAACGCGAATCTCGTGGGGCCCATCACGCTCGTCAGCACGTTCCGTCGCGATGACGCCGACGGCGAGATCAAAGAGTTCCGCGAGGAGTCGCCCGCCCGTAATGCGCCGTGAGGAAGTGCCCGGGGAGCGGCCGTCTATTGGGACGACGGGCGACTCATCGCACCGCCTGTGCCCTATCGACTGAAGGCAGGGCGAGAAGGACCGCGAGCACGGCGTTGCCTAGCGGCACGGCAGCCAGGAGTACCCACCACCCCGATCTGCCGGTGTCGTGCAGGCGTCGAACGCTGATCGCGATCCAGGGCATGAGTGACGCGAGCGCTAAGACGGTGAAGATGCCCAAGGCGATCTGTGCTCCGAGCGGCAGGATAGAGAGGAGGTAGCCCCACACTGGAAACGGGTTGAAGGCTTCGAGGGCTTGCTCGACCTGGAGCGGCGGTGCGGCTAGGCCTGACGGGTCCGTGAGCAACGTCAGCACACCTGCCCCGAAGGCGATGTTGGCGACGAGGCTGATGAGGAACCACCACAATGCCCAGAACCAGAACTCGGCCCGAGCTGCCTTACCTCGGAAGATGGCGTAGCCTCGCCAAAACCTGACGAAGGAAGCACCGAAGGTCGCCTGATGCCACGGCGTGCCTACGGGTGGCTGGGCAACAGAGTCCATGGGCCCTTTCTACCGACATCGACTACTGAGCGCCCTGCCCAGCGCCAGGGGTCGCGTAGCCGGATCGGTTACTGCGACATGCCCATCTCGCGCTTCTGTCCTCTGCGCCTGCCCGGTCTTCTGGCGCTACTCATGCAAGGGCCCGGGCACGGCGAGCAAGTCGGCGGCCTCGGTGGCCATGAGATCCGCCCTCTCTTCTGGTGGTAGCTCGTCGACACGGCTCATGATCAGCAAGGCCTCGACCCCAGGCACCCACGTGTCATCCCTGAATCTGGAACTGAATCCTCGCAAGGCTTCCGAAAGCTGCAGAAGCCTGTTGTTGCGGCCAGCGATCAAGCGCAGACTCTCGACAACCAGAGCACGCCGGCCCCCCTCGTCATCGTCGGTGGCCAACCCTAGATCGGTCCCGATCGCGAGGAGGTATCGAAGGTTCTCGCTGGGAGGCAGGCTCTTGGACTCTCCAGCGAGAAGGCGAATGTTCAAGCTGTCATGGCTCGCCATCAGCCAAGCGACGGCAAGCTCAGGGCCGCACCATTCATCGGCGTCTCGTGTGAGCGCGACGAGCAGCAGGATCGCGATCACGTCCCGATCGGTCACCTCAGATTCCACAAATCCGCCATGGTCGACAACAGCGTCGTCTTCCGCGACCAACGGTCTCGTTCTCGCCTTGCCCGGCTTGAGGAACCACATCAGGGCTGCTCCCCTCGTTGAACCGCACGATAGACAGTCGAGCGGGCCACGCCGAAGAGCTCAGCGATCTCGCTCGTCGTGTGGGCGCCGGTGCGGTGGAGCTGCACGAGGTGCTTCTCCTGCGAGGGGGTGAGCTTGGGCTTGCGGCCGCGGAGCTTGCCGGCGGCCTTGGCGATCGCCATGCCCTCGCGGGTGCGGGCACGGATCAGGTCGGCTTCGAACTCGGCCACCATGCCGAGGACGTTGAACAGGAGCCGGCCAACAGGGTCGGTGGGGTCGTAGACCGCTCCCCCGAGGTTCAGCGCGACGCCCTTCTTGGTCAGCTCGTCCGCGATGGCTGTCGCGTCGCGCAGTGAGCGGGCGAGGCGGTCGAGCTTGGTGACGACCAGGACGTCGCCGGCACGGCACGCAGCTAAAGCTTCGCGGAGTCCGGGCCGCGCTCGAGTCGTGCCCGAGAGGCCGTGGTCAACATGGACGTGTTGCTCGTCAACGCCAAGTACTGCAAGACCGTCACGTTGTGCTGCGAGATCCTGCCCCGAGGTCGAGACGCGGGCGTATCCGATGAGCATTCGACGACTGTAGCGTTCAGACCCCCGTCACCGGGCATTTTTGCGGGACAGGCATACGCGAATCCGCAGGCCAGGCGCCACTTGACCTCAACCGGCCCTGGACAGCTCTAGAAGGTGTCCCGATGAACGACCGACTAACGGACGCCCGTGGTGCGGCCCAAGCGGTCCGTTTGCGGAAGGCAATGCCTCTCCCCGCTAATGCGAAGGGTCGGCTCCGTTTTGGCTACTTGCCGCGCATGCGGTCTATCTCCGCCTGCACCACGTAGTCCTCGGCCATGTCGTCCAGCAGCCCCTTCAGGCGGTCGGAGAGCTCGCGGGATAAAAGACGTAGCGCGTCGACGTCGACGAGCGCGAACAGCGGCCCGCCAGGATTCCAGGACTGCACAGACAGACCGCCAATCCTTTTGAGGCCCGTCTGGCGCCGGTCAATGGGATCCGTCACCGCGGTTCCGGTGTCGTCGAACAGTGCGCTGTCTAGGTGCTCGAGCGCGTCGCGCAGAGATTTGAGGAAGGGGACCTCCTCCGGCGGCTCTTCGCCGAGCTCCCGCGCAAGGCGGCGGAGCCACCGCTGCGCCTGATACCCCGTCCACACGACAGATGCGTTGGCCGCCCACATTCGCCGGAACGAGAGTGCGACGGCATCCTCAGACGGACTCCAGTCCTCCATGCGGCCGAAGGCACGATCATCCTCGACCAGTCGCGTGCTCGCCGATATCGCAGCCGGCAACTCGTCGGCGAGTCGTTCGGTCCATGTCCGCGCGAACAGCAGGACGTAATCGCTGGCCGCGGAGCCCGTAGAAAGGTTTCCACTGAGGCTCCCCGAAAGCATGCGGTTGCTCAATCTGCGGAGGCGAGTTCTGGGTCGTCGGCCAGTACCGCCTCCACTTCGTCAACGGGGACGAGGATGCCCTTCCGCAGCGACCCCGGCCGACCAACTAGCCACCGTCGACTCTTGCTCGCAACGAGCGGATTTAGAGCCACCGGACCGTCGAACGGCTTCCCGATTAGGAGAAGTTGCGTCGGTGAAAGCGGGAACGCGACTGTGCACACCTCGGCACCCTCGGTCTCCCGAAACAGCAGGACGGCCCCGTCACCAGTGACGAACTCACCAGGAAGAATCTGCCACCCCCACGATTCGAGGCCGAGCGCTTTCAAGCGGATGACGTCTTCCATCGACTGAGAGAGCAGGAGCCGGTCTGCGACGTTAAACTCCACGTCCTCCGTCGTCCCGTCCGTTTTCAGAAGGACGGCCGGCGTGCGGACTTCCGTTTGATCGGCGTAGCGCCCACGGTCGAGGTGCATGTCGAGGAATGCCATCAAGGCGGCCACGGTCTCGTCGTCCATTGTGGGGTCCTCACCCCGGAGCTTGGCGATGGCCTGCATCCCCTTGCTCTCAATCACGGCGTATTCCTGCTCGAGATCGCGAGTCAGCACGTTCGGTTCGTACGCGAAACTGCGGACCGTGGCGTTGTTCACCGATGACGCATAGCCGTGCTTACGGCCCATGTCGATGACGTCCACTCGGTTGCGCCCGTCCGCCCACGCGCGGATGTAAGCCTTGGTCAACATGTGCGCGCGGCGCACCTCTTCTCGAGCCATGCTCGCACCCTACGGTCTGCGGACGTTCCTAGCTACAGCCTTTAGAACCGATCATCACGGCAAGCAAGCATGCCCGCGCAATCGGGTCAGTGCTGGGCTTCAGCAAGCCCCTAGAAAAGGCGTCCGCCGGCCGTTCCTGCGCACCTTCGACACTCTCCATGCAGCTGCGGCCCGGACGGTCAGCACGAGGCGGAGATCCGCGTGCTGATCGAGCGCAGCTCGCCGGAGCCAGAAACGTGGCCTGGGACGGTTTAGTCGCCGGGGCTCGATGCGATACTGCCACCGTTCCAGTCGTAGGCCCCCCTCGGAACTGTAGTGGCGCAGCTCGTCGCAGTAAGCAACCGACTAAAGGGCAATTGAGTAGCAGCGCGCCAAACGAACACTTCGCCGCACAAGTGTCTTTACGCGTCTCGCAATGTCCGTGGCACGCGTTAGTCTCCGACCATGCCAACAAAGGTGTTCGTTGTCCATGGTCGGAACCTGGCCGCCCGGGACGCAATGTTTTCGTTTCTTCGTTCTCTCTCCCTGCAGCCCATCGAGTGGGACCAGGCGATCGCGGCGACGGGGCAGGGGTCGCCGTACGTAGGCCAGGTGCTCGATACAGCATTCGAGCAGGGCCAAGCTGTCGTCGTCCTCCTGACTCCAGACGATGTCGCCTACTTGCGGTCTGAGTACGCGCACGGCGATGCGGACCCCGAGGCAGAGCCCACCGGCCAAGCGCGGCCGAACGTTCTTTTTGAGGCCGGCATGGCGATGGGGCGTAATCCTGAGCGGACCATTTTGGTCGAGCTTGGGTCGCTGCGCCCCTTCAGCGATGTAGCAGGACGCCATGTTCTGCGCCTCTCGAACGAGGCTCCATCCCGCAAATCCTTGGCAGAGCGCCTTCGGACTGCTGGTCTCGATGTCGATATGACAGGTTCGTCTTGGTTCAAGGAAGGTAATTTCGCTGCGCCCCCGGCTCCGGGCGGTGCATACCCCATGGGAAAACGCCTCCCGTCGACTGAGCGCCGCGGTGCCCACGTCGACGGACGTTGGCACACAGGCAGTGGAAACAAGCTGGACGATGTGCGCCTCACGAATAACGGTGCCGTTCCGTTGTTTGATGTGGAGCTTCATGTCCCGGACGAGCTCGAGGGCCACATTCAGCTGCAAGACAGTGGCCCTTTGAAGAAGCTTCCCGTCGGGAAAACTTTCACAGTCCGCGCCTGGACTACCAACAAGACGATGGGCCCATCGGGACCTGCGCAGTTCGAATTGCCAGTGAGTGCCCGCTTGGAAGATGGCACCGCATTCCTTCAGGACGTCTACTTCGACACGGTGGGTTGAGGATGAACATCGAATACGAACTGCCTCTCGACGCTGATGGATATCTCCGGCGCGAGTGCCCGAACTGCGAGCAAGAATTCAAGTGGCACCACGGACAAACCGAGAATGCGCCAGACGGATTCGTTTACGAGGACATCTACTGGTGTCCGCGGTGTGGGCGATCCGCTGCTCCGGACCAGTGGTTCACACAGGCCCAGGTTGAGCACCAAGAAGCCGTTGTCGCCGCAGCGGCGCCTGAAGCAGTAGCCGACATGCTCGCCTCCGCTTTCAAGAGCTCTCGGAAGAGTGGAATTACGTTCACCCGCAACGGGACCCACCACGCTCCGTTGCCACCTGACCCTCTAGTCGAGCCAGACGATATGGTCATCGTCGCTCCACCTTGCCACCCATGGGAACCCGTCAAGGTACCCGAGGATGCGGCGGTCCCACACCACTGTCTCCTATGCGGTGCCGGGTTCGCCGTGTAGAGCATCCCAACTGTTTCGGCGCTACCTGCGAGCGTCGCCTCGTGTTGCCGCCTGCCTTTCAAAGGCTCGGGGGGCGACGCGCCCGTCGCCCTGTAACGCGTGGGCCGCCCTACTCCCCCACCGGACCTACCGCAAGAGTCCGAGCAAGAGCCCGGTAGAGAGTCGTCCGGTCGATCTGGAAATCCCGGGCCACCTTGGCCTTTGGAACCCCGGACTCGATCAGCCGGCGCGCGTCCACCAGCTGCTCGGCGGTGAGCTTCTGTGCACGGCCCTTGTACTTGCCGGCCGCCTGCGCGAGACGAATGCCTTCCCGCTGCCGCTCACGAATCAGGGTCCGCTCGAACTCCGCGAACGCCCCCAGCAGGTTCAGCATCAGCCGGCCGATCGCATCGTCTGTGTCACGGCTGTAGGTCTGCTGCTCCTTGACGAAGACCACTGAGGCGCCCTTGCCCGTGAACTCGTCCACGATCTCGCGAAGATCCCCTAGCGACCGGGCCAGCCGGTCCATCGACGCAACCTTCACGACATCGCCCTCGCGGACATACCGGATGCAGTCCGTGAGTGCGACCCGGTCCGATCGAGACCCACCCGACACCGTCTCGTCGAAGACCCTGTCGACGTCGCCGACGGCCTCGAGCTGCCGGCCAAGGTTCTGATCGACCGAGCTCACCCGGACATACGCCACTACCTGCGTTTTGTGCCGCACCATTCCTAGACCCTGACACACACCTGTTGCGAAGGGTTCAAAGCACGCCCTAACGCCACGCGCGTCGTCTTGTCTACGGACTGTTGCACTGGGGTATACCTCAGAAAGACATTCTCGTGCGGTAGTTAGAGCCTGCGAGACTGCTCACCGGGATGGCCGGGACGCCACTAATTGTCGGCAGCGTTGCCAAGCTCAATTTCAAGCACCTCTAGGCCCTCCCTGACCGTGTTGGACTGGACGGAGGAATGACGTGAGCCTGCCTGACCCCATCGGCTACGGAATGCACGAACAAGACCCCCTCGGCACGATCCCGCTTCGTTTGCCGCACTACGGAGCCTCGCTCCCCGTCGCGACGAGCCGGTTCTTCCGCAAATACGCCACGTTCTCCGGCCGTGCCGGCCGAGCCGAATTCTGGTGGTGGGGACTCATCAACGTGGCCTTCAGCCTCGCCATGGGCCTACTCGGCGCCGCCCTGACCGGTGACGCCACCTACATCTACAACCAACCCGTCACTTGGGACGCACCCAACGTCCTGACAACGCTTTTCGGTCTCGCAACCTTGGTCCCGTCCCTCGCCGTGACCTGGCGCCGACTCCATGACGCCGACCTCAGCGGAGGCTGGTTCTTCCTGGCCCTCATCCCCATCCTTGGATGGGCCGCGCTGATCGTCATGCTCGCGCTCCCAAGCCGAGCCTCAGGCATCCGGTTCGACCAGACCAACTACCTCGAACACCCCTAGCAATCACACGGGGACGGCCGCGCAACCACCGCCCGGTCAACGACCGTCTAACGGGCGTCTCGTTCGCGAGGTACTCAGGTGTCTAGCCGAGCCAACGCGACCGTGGATCCCTTCAAGCGGATTTCTACACTCGCGATCTTCAGGCTGGGAATGGCTGTCGACGCAGACAGATCTGCGGCACGCGAGCCGGCTGCGTCCCACGTCGCGACGGTGAGCGTGGTGTTGTCCGTTTGTGTGACCACGAGCTCGTATCCGGAGTTGTCTGGCGCGTCCGCGCCGTAGTCGCAGTTCCAATCGAGCCTCGTGCCCCAAGATTTCTCCTCGATCTGCAGACCCGCAGTAAGGGTGGTGGAGTCGGTTCCGGGGTCCATTGGCTGGAACGTCATCTGGGCCGTCGCTGGGCCGACGTCGTTTCTTGCGCCTACGGCGAGCCCCCCGAAGACGGCGGCAGCAACAGCAGCGGCAACTGCGAGAGCCATGACTCCTCGGCGGCGGCGTTGACTCTTGCGGACGCGGTGGGCCATCAGCGACAACGTTTCTGATGGCGCCGGAGTGTCGTCCGAACCCAGAGGTGAATGGATGGCAAGGGCCTCTTCCGGCGAGATCTGGCTCAGGATGCCTGGGAGACCCGCAAGTTCCGTCACCGCTTCACGGCAGTTGGCGCAGGTACTGAGGTGCTGCTCGTATTCGCGACGTTCATCGGTGGGGAGCGCTCCGAGGACGTAGGACGCGTCCCAGTCCTGGTAACGGTCCTCGTGAGCTTGGTGATCGGGATGCTCAGTCATCGTGTGACGCCCCTTTCTTGGAGGGCTAGCCTCAGCCCGCGCAACCCGTAGTGGAGCCGCGATTTCGCGGTTCCTTCTGGGATGCCAAGCCGTCTCGAAATTTCAGGAATGCTCTGACCAGCGAAGTACGCACAGACGACGACTTGACGGTGCTGGTCGGAGAGCGACGCCAGCGCGTCCGCAACCATGATGCTGTCCAGGACCGCATCAGTGCGATCGAGAGCAGCGCCTTCTCCCTCGCCAGGGGCTGCCACTTCTCGTCGACTCCGGGCAGATCGTGCGTCGTCGATGACGAGGCGCCGAGCGACGGTGAACAGCCACGCTTGAGCAGCATCCTTGTCGAGCTCCAGCACCTTGGGACGCTGCCATGCTCTCAGCATCGTCTCCTGAACGATGTCCTCGGTCAGCGCCGCGTTCCGAGTGAGGCTGTGTGTGTAACGGCGAAGCGCCCCGCCGTGGCACTCGAACAATGCCGACAAGAGCTCGTCACTGGCTCGGGTCATGACCTTCACCGCCTCGCGCCGGTGAAGTCCGGCCAGTGCCTGATCCAGGACCGCCTTTCATCGTGCCTGTAGCGAGCGCAACGGGAAACGCCGATGCGCACCAGCGGTCGAACCTCATGCCATCGACATGGCCAGGACATGGGTTCACCGTCTGAGCGGAAGGAGTCGACGCATTCGCACCCACTGTCTCTGCTTTCATGTCGATGAGCACTGCCTTGTGGCTCCTTTGCTCGGGTGGGGTCGTGGAGCTGCGAGGGCCTGCAACCCGGAGAGTTCTGTCCGGCAGGCACGCGCGCGATCAGGACGCTGGGGTTGCTGAGCCCTCAGTGCCTGCTTCCATGTTGATCGTGCCGTCCGGCTGGAGGACGTACCAGGCATCCTTCACGCCCTGTCCGTTGACCTGTCCCGGTTCGGTGTCCTTCGCGAACCGGTACACCGGCCAGCCGTCGACGGTCAGCTGGGTTGTCCCGTCCGTGCGGGTGAGGGAACCGATCTCGCCCGTGATGCCGTCTGGGGAGGACGTGTCGGAGGCTTCGACTGCCGGCCAGGTCATGGCGCATTCGTCGTAGCAGTTGCTGGTGCCCGAGTCCTGCTCGTCCATCTTGAACGTGTAGATCGTGTACCCGGCGTCGTCGGTGATGATTTCGCCCAAGGGAGACGTTGCGGTGCCGAGGACTGCCGCTGCCGCGGTGGTCTCGGCGGGGGCCGGCTCGGTGGAGTCGGTCGTCGTGGATGATTCGGCAGATGTGGCGCACCCGGAGAGAGCGGCCGCGGCCAAGACGGCCGTCGTGAGCGTGATGGTCATTCGCTTGTGCATATTTCCTCCTGCTGGTACGCCGGCCCAGGTAGCCCGCTTACTACGAACACGACGCAGCTCATCCAGGAGTTCATCCGCGGCCGAAAAAGGCCGAAAAAGATCGGCGGTCGCAGGCAGCCGTCCTCACTCCCGGCGAAACGGGTGGCAGACGCGGGTGACGACCCTGTACCAAGGGCACCGCTGTCACACATCCGTCGTTCTTGGGATCGGCTAGTGAATGTCCCTCTGGCACGGCACGGTCGCGCGATGCCTACCCTGTGCTGATCGATCGGCTGGCCGCCCGAGACAGCGCATACCCCCAGGGGGTACAGTTCGATTCGGTCGACCTCGCAACGGAACGTGCTTCCGCTGCAGCCCGACGATCCCCCACCCCTCGTCCTGATCGAAGAATCGATGCTCGCCACCACCGCCTCCCCGCGTCGCCGGCTGCTGTTGCAGGTCACGGCGACGCTGGCGTTGCTGCTGCTGGTCGGGTTCACGGTCCTGATGCACACGATGGCCGGCCACACCGACGGCCACGAGCACCCGATGGCAGCTCCCGCCGCCACCACCGAGCACGTCCATGCCGTCGGAAACCGCCACGGGGAGCATGCCGCTCCCGCGGCCGCGGTGCTGACGGTCCTCACCGACGCCGGCTGCGACAGCGGCCTGTGCGCGCTGATGTGCTCGCTGATGGGGATGGCGTGCGCGCTGACGATCGCCCTGTTCGCATGGGCGCTACTGCGCGCACGGACCGGCGGTGTCATCGCGCTGCTGTCGCGACTGCTTGCGCTGGCTGACCGGCTGCCGCGCCACATCGCAGCACCGAAACCACCGTCACTGACGGCACTGCAGATCATCCGCATCTGATCCGCCCCCTGCGGGACCACACCGCCGCAGGGCGGCTCCCGCATGCCCAGAACCGGGAGGCATCCGCCTGCCCGGACCAGCTGACGCATCCACGGGAATGGACCTTCCATGCACACCACCACGACCACGCGCACCCTCGCGATCGCCGCCTCGCTCACCCTCGGCCTGACCCTCGCGAGCTGCTCCACGAACGACAGCAGCTCCGACGCGGGCTCGTCCGCCTCGTCGAGCTCGGCCGCGTCGGCGCACGACGACCAGGACGTGATGTTCGCGCAGATGATGCTGCCGCACCACGAGCAGGCCGTCGAGATGAGCGACGCGCTCCTCGCCAAGGGCGACGGTGTCGACCCCGACGTCGCCACCCTGGCGGAGCAGATCAAGGCCGAGCAGGGTCCGGAGATCATTCAGCTCGCCAGCTGGCTGCAGGGCTGGGGTGAGCCCACGGAGTCGGGGCACTCCATGTCCGGGATGATGTCCGATTCCGACATGACCGACCTCGACCAGGCATCCGCAAAGGACGCCGGAAAGCTGTTCCTGCAGCAGATGGTCCAGCACCACGAGGGCGCCGTCGACATGGCCAGGAGCGAAGTCGACAAGGGCATGAACACCGACGCGGTCGCGATGGCGAAGTCGATCGTGTCGAGCCAGACCGAGCAGATCACGCAGATGAAGGACATGCTCGCGTCCACGTGACACCAGTCGAGGGTCGAGGCGGGCAACGCAGTCCGCCTCGGCCCGAGACCGGTTCTTCCCCCCTTTGTGACCACCCTGTCGCTGCAGAACATGCCCGCGACGTGAAGAAGCAGGTGTACGTGTTCGTGATCAACGCAGTCGGTGACGCCCTGGTAGCAGCCGGCTCGATGGGGTGGGAGATCCTCTGGCCCCTCATCCTCGGCTTCACTCTCTCCGGCGTCATCCAAGCCGTCGTCCGCACCGACCAGATCACCAAGCTCATGCGCGACGACTCCCCCCGAGCGATCAGCGTCGCAACCGGCCTGGGCGCACTGTCCTCGTCCTGCTCCTACGCCGCCGTCGCCCTCGCACGGACGCTCTTCCGCAAGGGCGCGAGCCTGTCGTCGGCCATGGCGTTCGAGGTCGCCTCCACGAACCTCGTCGTCGAGCTCGGCTTGATCCTCGCGTTCGTCATGGGCTGGCAGTTCACCGCAGCGGAGTTCGTCGGTGGACCACTGATGATCATCCTCATCGCCCTCGGGTTCCGGCTCTGGATGCGCGGGAAGATCGTCGACGCCGCCCGCGAACAGGCCGACAAGGGACTCGCCGGCGCGATGGAGGGCCATGCAGCCATGGACATGTCCGTGCAGGGCGACCAGGGCTTCTGGCGGCGACTGTTCTCGAGGCCCGGGCTCACGAGCGTGTCGCAGTACTTCGTCATGGACTGGGCATCCGTCATCCGCGACATCGTCATCGGGCTACTCATCGCCGGCGCCTTCGACGCCTGGGTCCCGAAGGCGTGGCTGCAAGCACTGTTCCTCGATGGACACCCGACGCTCGCGTTCCTGATCGACCCGCTCATCGGGCCGATCCTGGCGATGGTGAGCTTCGTCTGCTCCGTCGGCAACGTCCCCCTCGCAGCGGTCCTCTGGAACGGTGGGATCAGCTTCGGCGGTGTGATCAGCTTCATCTTCGCCGACCTGATCATCATCCCGATCATCATCATCTACCGGAAGTACTACGGCTGGAGAGCAGCCCTCCGCATCACCGGGATCTTCTACGGCGCCATGGTCCTCGCCGGCTACGCCGTCGAACTGCTCTTCACCCCGCTGCACCTCGTCCCCACGAACCGGCACCTCACCATCGTGACGACCTCGATCAGCTGGAACTACACCACCTGGCTCAACATCGTGTTCCTGCTCGTCGCGGCGTTCCTGCTCGTCGTCTTCACCCGCAGCGGCTCATGGCCCATGCTCCGCATGATGGGTGACCACCCCGATGCCCACGACCAGGCACACGCCGAGCACGGCAAGCCCTGACCCGACCGGCCACGCCGACAGGGCGAGCTAGGCCACACAGCATCGTCGAAATCACGCCACACAGCGTTCCCAGCCACAACGTGTCGACGCTCACTCCTGCGGTGCTCGCCGGCGCCAGGACCCCGTTCCCCGTCGCGACGACGGGGTCAGGTGCGGCCGATCGGCCGCCGCGACCTGCAGGAGGCGCGGTGCGCGGAATCCGGCACCGCGCCTCCTCGGGGTGGTCGCGTCAGGGGACGATGACGGCCCGGCCGCGGACGGTGCCGGCGGCGAGGGCCTCGTAGGCCTTCGGGCCGTCGTCGAGCGAGTAGCGCTGCGTCGCGACCTCGACCTGACGGGCACGGGCGAGGTCGAGGACCTCGATCAGTTCGCTGCGGCTGCCCCAGTAGGGGATGCGCACGGCGACGTCGTAGCCGATCGTGCCGAAGCCGAGCTCGACGGTGCCGCCACCGATGCCGACGATGGTCACGTCGGCGTCCGCCGCGGCGACCGCGACCGCCGTGGCCATGGTCGGCTTCGCCCCGACGAAGTCGAAGACGGCCTGGACGCCGAGGCCTCCGGTGATCTCGCGGATCGCGTCGGCGGCGTGCTCGTCGCTGATCACCGTGTGGTGCGCACCGACGTGCTTCGCCAGCTCGAGCTTCTCGTCGGTGACGTCGAGCGCGATGATCTGCGCACCCGAGAGCGCCCGCAGGATCTGGATGCCGACGTGCCCGAGGCCTCCGGTGCCGATGACGACGGCGTAGGTGCCGGCGCCGAGCTTCGGCAGCGAGGTCTTGATCGCGTGGTACGGCGTGAGGCCGGCGTCGGTGAGCGACACGTTCTCGACCGGGTCGAGGTCGCCGAGCGGCACCAGGTGGCGGGGGTCGTCGACGATCATGTACTCGGCCATCGACCCGGGAGCGCCGAGCCCGGGAGGCTTGATGCCCTCGGCGGCGGCGTTGACGCAGTAGTTCTCCTTGCCCTGGGCGCACTGGTGGCAACGGCCACAACCCCACGGGCCGTAGACGGCGACCGCGTCACCGACCTGCAGGTGCTCGACGCCCTCGCCGAGCTCGGCCACGATGCCGGCGCCCTCGTGCCCGAGCGTGAGCGGCAGCGGGTAGCCCTGCGCCGTGTAGTCCTCTTCACCGAGGCTCATGACGTACTCGTCGGAGTGGCAGACACCGGCCGCCGTGACCTTCAGCAGCACCTGCCCGGGGCCGGGTGACGGCTTCTCGATCTCGACGACTTCGGGGGGCTGACCTACCTGGGCGTACTGGAGTGCCTTCATGGGCCGCAGGCTACGCCCGACCGCTGGAGAACGCACGACAGGTGTCGCGTTACTGGAGGCGTCGGGGCGCGGTCGGGGTCGTGCCGCCGGCGGTGTCGGGGCGTGGTGGTGGCGGTGACCGACGGTGACGGTGGTCGGCCCTACGATCGACGGCATGGCACACCTGCACCGGGCCGGCATGAGCCCCTCCAAGATCGACCTGCTCGACGCCTGGGTGCCGACCCAGCCGTGGTTCGAGGGCCCACCCCGGTCCGAGGGCACGGCCGACGAGGGCCTGCGCAGCGTCGCGGCCTTCCGCTTCGACGACCCGGCGGGCGAGGTCGGCGTCGAGACGATCATCGTCGCCACGCCCGACGGCGTGCAGTTGCAGGTGCCCCTCACGTATCGCGACGCTCCCCTGGCCGGTGCCGACGACCACCTCGTCGGGACGACCGAGCACTCGGTTCTCGGCACGCGGTGGGTCTACGACGGCACGGCCGACCCGGTCTGGGCCGCGGCCCTCGCGACGGCCGTGCTGACCGGCGGCACCCAGGCCGAGGCCTGGTTCGAGGTCGACGGCGAGCGACAGGTCCGCGAGCCGAACTCGACCGTCGTCGGCAGCGGCACCCCGGGCACCCCCGTGCCCGACGTCGACCGCCTCACCGTCGACCAGGTCGAGGGCCGGACGGTCGTCACCGGCGCGGCGGTCCGCATCGTCGTCGCCCGCGTCCTCGGTCGACACGACGCCGGCGCCCTCGCCTCGACCGGCGGCCACAGCGGCGACCACGGGGTCGAGGTCCTCACCGGCACGTGGACCGGGCACGACCAGCCCGAGACGCTCGCCGTCGTGCTCACGGCATAGCCACCTGCAGGAGGCGCGGTGTGCGGTCGTCGCGCACCGCGCCTCCTCGACGTCCGGGCAGGAGGCGCGGGTGGCGTCCTCGACGAACCGCCCCGCGCCTCCTCGTCTCGTCCCCAGACGGTCGCCGGGTGACGGGACGGTGAACGATCGTGCACGGGGCTTCGTCGGGAGGCACGCTGCCGCTACGGTGGCCCGATGACGGCGATCGACACCTCCCCGACGACCGCGGCCCCCGCGCCCGGCACGCCCCTCACGGGCACGACCCCGACGAGCAGCGACCACCTTCGGTCGCCCCTGTCGGGCACCAGCTCCTCGGGTACGGATTTCTCGGGTTCGCCCCTCTCGGGCACCGTGCTCGCGACGCCGCCCACGGCCGAGCTGCACCTGCACGTCGAGGGCACGCTCGAACCCGAGCTCGTCTTCGCCCTCGCCGACCGCAACGACGTCGACCTGCCCTTCGCCTCGGTCGACAGGCTGCGCGCGGCGTACTCCTTCGGCTCGCTGCAGGAGTTCCTCGACCTCTACTACGCGTGCACGGCCGTGCTGCAGACCGCACAGGACTTCCACGACCTCGCCTGGGCCTACCTCGAACGCGCCCACGCCCAAGGGCTGCGTCACGTCGAGATGTTCTTCGACCCCCAGGCGCACACCTCTCGCGACGTCGACGTCGACGAGGTCATCGACGGGCTGACCCAGGCACTCGGCGAGGCACGCGAGCGGTTCGGCATCACGGGCGGGCTCATCCTCTGCTTCCTGCGGCACCTGCCGGTGGGCGACGCGGCCGCGACCCTCGAGTCCGTCGCGCACCGCGCCTCCGACCTGATCGGGGTGGGGCTCGACTCCTCCGAGGTGGGGTTCCCGCCCGCCGCGTTCGCCCGCGTCTTCGACCGTGCCCGCGCGCTCGGGCTGCACGTCGTCGCCCACGCCGGCGAAGAAGGCCCGCCGTCGTACGTCACGGACGCCCTCGACCTGCTGCACGTCGAACGCGTCGACCACGGGGTGCGCAGCCTCGAGGACGACGCCCTCGTCGCCCGCCTCGTCGCCGACCGGGTGCCGCTCACCGTCTGCCCACTGTCGAACCTGCGGCTCGCGGTGGTGTCCGACCTGGCCGAGCACCCGCTGCCCCGCATGCTCGAGGCCGGGCTGCTCGTCACCGTCAACAGCGACGACCCCGCCTACTTCGGCGGCTACGTCGGCGACAACTACGAGGCGCTGCGCGACGTGCTCGGGCTGGACGACGACATGCTCGCCCTGCTGGCGACGAACTCGGTCGAGGCGTCGTTCGCCGACGCCGGCCGCAAGGCCGAACTCACCGCCGAGGTGCAGGCCTGGCGCGAGGCACGTCGCGCGGCCTGAGGCTCGCTGCGTGAAGCGCGGGGCCTGAGGCGCGGGGCCTGAGACACCGGGCACGGGGTGGGTGGGCGCCGACGCACGCGAGGGCGGGCGAGTTCGTGCAGGACGGGCCGTTCCGATGGACCGGTGTCGACGAACCGGACGGACGGAGGTACCGTGCGTTCCGGTCGGTCAGGCGTCGCTGTTGGCTAGAGCGTGCGGCCGGCGTTGGCCTCGAGCCAGGCCTTGGGGTCGACCTGCGTCGTGCCGCCGAGCAGCACCTCGAAGTGCAGGTGCTCGCCGGTCGCGACACCACTGCGGCCGACCTTGCCGACCAGCTCGCCCACCTGGACCGTCTGCCCGGCGACCAGCGGGCTCGAACCGATCTGCATGTGCGCGTACAGGGTGCTGACGCGCTGCCCGTCGATCACGTGGTCGATCACGGCGTACTGACCGAACTGGCCGTGCATGCCAGACGTGCGCACCACGCCCGCGGCCGCGGCACCGATGGGGGTGCCGCCGCCGGGCGTCATGTCGAGGCCCATGTGCATGCTCGAGCACGCCGCGCACGGAGCCGCACGGGGACCGAAGCCCGAGCTGAGGACGACCGAGCCCGGGAACGGCCAGCGGATGTCACCGATGCCCGAGTTGACGATGGTGCCGGCCCCCGAGGAGGCGCGGTAGGAGTTCGTCGACCCCGCGACGTTCTTCGAGGTGACGACGGGCTCGGGCTCGGGTGGCGGAGGCGGCGGCGGCGGTGCGTCGGTCACCCCGAAGGCGTCGCGGTCGGACACGGTCAGCACCACGAGCGACGCCGCGAGGGTCTGGGTCGGCATCGGCGCGGCACCGGCGGTCGGGATGTTCGACCCACCCAGGTCGCTCGCCGAGGCGGGGGTGAGGTTCGACGTGAAGAAGAGCATGACGGCGCAGACGCCGAGCACGGGCAAGGTCGCCGCACGGACGCGCGACGAGACGGCCCGAAGCCGCGAACGGCCGGGGGTCGCCCGAGGGCTCGGGTTCGGGCGGCCGGCCTCTCGGGTCCGACGGAGCACGGCCGGCACGGAGGGGCGCGGTCGGCGCGCGACACGGGTCGCGGGTGCCGCCTCGGTGGCCGTCGCACCCACTTCCGAACCATGCACCCGGTTGCTCGTGGGTGCATCGTTCGACACCGGGTTCATCGCCGGGCTGGTCGCAGGAGCAGCGGAGGACGGTGCGGAGACGGGCGCAGCAGGAGCGGCGGCAGCGACCGGAGCAGTCGGAGGCGCAGCGGACGACGGGGCGGAGACGGGCGCAGCGGACGACGGGGCAAAGGCAGAACCAGCGTCGGCAGCGGCGGCAGCGGCGCGCTCGAGGGCGCGGGCCTCGCGGCGGGTCAGCGGCACGGCGGCACCGGGCGTCTGCTCGACGGGCGAGGTCGGCTCGGCCGGCACCGCGGTCTCGCGGGTGTTCGAGGGGTCGGTCATGAGCGCTTCCTGGGACGGACGGCGCGTCGACTCACGGTTCTCCTCGATGGGGCGGACCGACCCACCTTACGATCAGAGCCGCCCGCTGACCAGGGGTGGAGGCGAATTTTCAGGAGCTGCACCCTTCGTGGTCGACCGGCACCGCACCTCCTGACCGGGGTCGCTCGCCGTGATGCGGGTGACGCTACCGACCGTCCGGAGGGCCCGTCACACCCAGAACGCGGCACAGGCGGGGGTGCGGTCACCCCTCCTCGCGGGGCTTCCGCCGGGCAGGCGGCACCCCCTACCCTCGGGCCGTGACCTTCGTGCTGGCTGCCCTGCCCCTCCTGCTGATCGTGGGGGCGCTCGTCGACATCGTCACGCGTCCCGACGGTGACGTGCGACACCTGCCCAAGGGCCTGTGGATCATGATCGTGCTGTTCCTGCCGCTGATCGGCAGCATCGTCTGGTTCGCCGCGGGCCGCGAGTACGGCAGCCGCGTCGAGCAGATCGGACCCCGCGACCAGAGCCGATACCACGAGGCCGCGGCCCGCACGCTCGACCACCGCGTCCGCAGCACCGAGCAGCAGCTCGCCGACCTCGACCGCGAGGCCGAGCACTACGAGCGGCTCGCCCGTCTGGCGAAGCTCGAGGCCGAGGTCGAGCAGCGCCGCTCCACGGCCGGCGACGACGTCCCCGCCTGACCGGCCCCGCTCCTCCCGGCCGGCGGCGGCCGACGTCAGCCGCGCGGCCAGGCCGACAACAGCCGCGCAGCCCAGGCCGCCGTCAGCCGCGCAGCCAGGCCGCCGTCTCGCCCGGCAGCTGCCCGGCATCCGTCAGCGGCCCGCTCGCGACCAGCACCTCGCCCGAGCCCAGTCCGAGCGTGGCCAGGTCGACGGGCTCGGTGCCGAACACGCACACCACGTGCCATCCGCCGGGGCGGACGAGGTGCAACACGTCGTCGCGGCCGTCGACGGGCAGCCAGTCGAGCGTCTCGTCGGTCTGCAGGTCGCGCCGCGCGGCGAGGGCCGCCCGGTAGAGCGCGAGCGTCGACGTCGCGTCGGCTTCCTCGGCCTCGACCGAGTACTCGCCGAACCACGTGGGCTGCGGCAGGTGCGCCTCGCCCGGGCCGAAGCCGAACGACGGGCCCGACCGGGTCCAGGGCAGCGGCACGCGGCAGCCGTCCCGACCGATGTCGACGCCGGGGTTGCGGAAGAACGACGGGTCCTGGCGCTCGTCGGCGGGGATGTCGGCGACCTCGGGCAGCCCGAGCTCCTCACCCTGGTAGACGTAGGCGGAACCGGGCAGGCCGAGCATGAACAGCGACGCGGCACGGGCCCGACGCAGGCCGGTCTCGACGTCGACCTCGGGCGAGGTGCCGCCCGAGAGCAGCCACTCGGCGCCCTGCTTGACGTCGCGACCGTCGAGGGCGGGCAGGCCGTACCGGGTCGCGTGACGGACGACGTCGTGGTTCGAGAACACCCAGGTCGTGGACGAGCCCGAGGCCTCGGCGGCGTCGAGGTTGTACGTGATGATGTCGTGGAACTGCGTGGCGTCGAAGTCGGCCTCGAGCAGGTCGAAGTTGAACGCCTGGCCCAGGCCCTCGGCGCTGGCGTAGCGGGCACGGCGCGACGGCTCGACCCAGGCCTCGGCCACGGCGATGCGCGGCGGGTCGTACTCGTCGAAGACCTCACGCCACGTGGCGTAGATCTCGTGCACCTCGTCGCGGTCCCAGAGCGGGTGGTCGCCGTCGGCCTTGGGCAGCGCCTCGAGCTCGGCCGTGGACGGCAGCACCTCGGGCAGGCTCTTCGCCAGCCCGTGCGCCACGTCGACCCGGAAGCCGTCGACGCCGCGGTCCGACCAGAAGCGCAGCGTGGTCAGGAAGTCCTCGCGCACCTCCGGGTTGTCCCAGTCCCAGTCGGGCTGCTCGCTCGCGAACGAGTGCAGGTACCACTGGCCGTCGGCGACGCGGGTCCAGGCCGGGCCGCCGAAGATCGACGTCCAGTCCGAGGGCGGCAGCTCGCCGGTCTCGCCGAGACCGTCGCGGAAGATGTAGCGCGCCCGGGCGGGCGATCCGGCGGGAGCGGCCAGCGCCTCCTGGAACCAGACGTGCCGGTCGGACGAGTGGTTCGGCACGAGGTCGGCGATCACCCGGATGCCGACCGCGTGCAGCGCGTCGATCATCTCGTCGAACTGCGCGAGCGTGCCGATCTTGGGGTCGACGTCGCGGTAGTCGTCGACGTCGTACCCGCCGTCGGCGAGGGCCGACGGATAGAACGGGCTGAGCCAGACCGCGTCGACGCCCAGCCGCTGCAGGTAGGGCACCGCCGCCGTGATGCCGGGCAGGTCCCCGATGCCGTCGCCGTTCGAGTCGGCGAAGCTGCGGGGGTAGATCTGGTAGACCGCCGCCTGGCGCCACCAGGTCGGGTCGTCGGTCAGCAGCTCGGTCGAGGGTGCGGTGCGGAGCGTGTCGGTCATCGTGGAGCGAGGTCCTCTCGGGGGTGGTGGGTTGCCTTGGGGGTCAGGAGGCGCGGGTCGCGTCCCCGACGGACGCCTACTTGATCGCGCCCTGCGTCACGCCCGCCATCACCCAGCGCTGGGTGAAGAGGTAGACGACGATCGCCGGGGCCATCGCCATGAGGTACGAGGCGAAGGCGACGTTGTAGTCGTTGCTGAACTGCGTCTGGAAGATCTGTTGCAGCACGGGCAGGGTCTGCAGCGACGGGTCGGCGGTGATCAGCGACGGCATCGCGAAGTCGTTCCACGAGGCCAGGAAGGCGAAGATGCCGACCGTGGCGCTCATCGGGGCGAGCAGCGGGAAGACCAGGCGCCAGAAGACCTGCCAGGTGGTGGCGCCGTCGAGCCGCGCGCTCTCCTCCAGCTCTTCGGGCAACGACCGGAGGAACGCCGTGAACAGCAGGATCGAGAACGACAGCTGGAACATGACGTGCAGCAGCGCGACGCCGGCGGGGTTGTCGAGGCCGACGATGCCGGTCAACTTGATCTGCGACAGCGCGACGACCGGGAACGGCAGGAACATCGCGGCCAGCAGGTAGAAGAACGAGAAGCGGAACAGCTTGCGGTCCCAGTTGCGCGAGATCGCGTACGACGCCATCGAGGCGAGCACGACCGTGCCGACCACGGTCGCGGCCGTGACGAGGGTCGAGATGCCGAACGCCCGCGGGAAGTCGGTCAGCTGCCAGGCGGTCGCGAAGTTCGAGAAGTCGATCGGTGCCGGCAGGCTGAACGCGTTGCCGTCGACGGCCTGCGCCGACGTCTTGAGCGACATCGTGACGGTGACGTAGATCGGGATCAGCACGGTGATCGTGCCGAGCACCAGCAGCACGGTGACGAGGCGGTTCGGGCGTTCCCGACCGACGCGACCGCGTCGACGACGGGTGACGGCGTCGGCGTCGCGACCCGTGCCTCCTGGGGTGGGGGCCGCCGAGGCGGCCGGGGTGACGAGTGCGGTGTTCGCCATCAGACGGCCGCCTTTCCGCGGGTGATCCGGAGTTGGACGAGCGCGATCGCGACGGCGATCACGAAGAAGATGGTCGCGTTGGCCATCTGGTAGGCGTAGTCGCCGCCGGTGAAGCCCGTGAAGATCGTCATCGCGATGCTGCGGGTCGACGTGCCGGGGCCGCCGTTCGTCAGGCCGACGATGATGTCGTACGAGTTCAGGAAGTTCTTGAAGCCGATGATCGTGTTGATCAGGACGTAGCCCGCCACGAGCGGCAGCGTGATCGACCGCAGCTGCTTCCAGCCCGAGGCGCCGTCGAGGCTGCTCGCCTCGTACACCTCGCCGGGGATCGCGAGCAGGCCCGCGATGTAGATCAGCAGCGTGCTCGGGATCGCCTGCCACGCGGTCACGACGACGATGCCGATCCAGGCGGTGTCGGCGTTCGCGAGGATGCTGTCCTGCAGCCCGGGGATGCCGAGCGAGGCGCCGAGGGCCGGCAACGAGTTCGAGAAGAGGAACTGGAAGACGAAGGCGATGATGATGCCCGAGATGACCATGGGGATCACGAAGACGGCCCGCAGCGCGGTCTTCGCCTTGATCTGCGAGGTCAGGCCGATCGCCAACAGCAGGGCGATCACGTTGACGGCGATCACCGTGACCAGCGCGAAGCCCATCGTGAAGCCGTACGAGCCGAGGATCGCCGGGTCGGTCGCCATCGCGAGGTAGTTGGTGACGCCGACCATGTCGAACTCGCCGAAGCCGATCGAGTTCGTGAAGCTGTAGAACACGCCCATCACGGCCGGCAGGGTGATCGCCAGCGAGAAGAGGACGAGCGTCGGCACGAGGAAGAAGTAGAAGACCGGGTCGACGCGCCTGCCGCGGCGCCGCGGGTTGCCGGTCGTGCTGCCGCTCAGCGAGGTGCGGGCGCCTCGCGCGGCCGTGGGGGTGGTGGTGGCCATCGGGTCTCCTTCGACTTGGGCGGTGGTCGGGGTGGCCGGGGCCGTGGTGCGGTCCGCGCCGTCGATCGCTTTCATGCGCGGAGTGCCAGGCGGCGCCAGTCGGCGTCCATGGTGCGCAGGGTGCCCTCGACGCTGGCGCCCGTGACGATGCCCTGCACGTAGTTCTCGGCGGGGATCGTCAGCGGGATCGCCTTGGACGCCCCCTGGTAGAACCGCGCGTCGTCGTAGTAGCCCTGCATGCCGACGATGCGCTCGTCGGTCACGGCGGGGGCCGACCTCGTGGTGCCGAACGCCAGGAAGTCGCGGTTGTAGGCGTCCTGGATCTCGGGCTGCATCAGGTAGGTCAGGAACTCGCGGGCGGCGTCCTGCTTGCGCGACTGCTCGGGCACCCACAGGGCCAGGTCGAGGTTGACCCGCACCTTGCGGTCGGCGGGGTCGTCGGTCATCGGCAGGGGGAACGTCCCGACCTTCGCCTCGGGGTTGGCCTTCGTGATCTCACCGAGTGCCCACGGCCCCTGCATGAGCATCGCCGCCTCGCCCTGGGCCATGGCGAGGTTGCCGTCGCCGTAGCCGCGGCTGTTGCGGTTGGCGTTCGACAGCCGGCCGAGCTGCACCATGCGCTCGACGGGCTCGCGGAAGTCCTTCTCGAACGAGACCGAGCCGCCCTGGCCGACCCTCGTGCCCTCGGCGTTCATCTTCTCGTAGAAGGCCGCGACGTCGAGCGACCCGCCGGTCGTGTAGTCGAACAGGCCCTGCGCGACGGTCCACGGTTCGCGGAAGGTGCTGTAGATCGGCGTGACGCCGGCCGCCGTGAAGGTGTCGCACGCCGCGAGGAACTCGTCCCACGTGGTCGGCACCTCGACGCCCAGGTCGGCGAAGACCTGCTGGTTGTAGATCACCGACGCGGCGGTGATCGAGTACGGCAGCACGCTCGTCCGGCCGGGGTAGGTCGCGTACTGGTCGACCAGCTCCTGCACCTCGGGGCGGATCGTGCCTGCCTCGGGCAGGTCGCCCAGGTCGCTCAACGCCCCGCGCTCCATGAAGCGGGCCATCTCGAGGTTGTACGTGAAGGCCGCGACGTCGGGCGGGTTGCCCCGGACGAAGCCGGCCGAGATGCCCGAGGTCGAGTCGTGGATCACCCGGATCGCCGACTGCGACTCGTTGAACCGCGAGACCAGGTCGGAGAAGTACGGGATCGCCTCGGGCTTGGTCGCGTAGAAGGTGATCTCGGTGCGCCCGCGGCCCGAGCCGGACGGGGCGCAGCCAGCGAGGAGGAGCGCCGCCCCGGCGGCACCGATCCCGCCGAGGAGGGTGCGTCGGCTGAGGCCGGCACCGGAGGGCAGTGGGGGTGTGGGCACGTCGTCGTCTCCCGGGTCGCGACCCCGACGACAGCGTCGGGACCGAGTTGATCTGGTGTGTAGATTTAGACCCTAGATCAATTCGCGGCGTGGCACCATGGGTCGTCGTCGAAAAGATCCGCCGTGTCGCGAGGCACCGGCCACAGCACGAGGAGGCGCGGGTGGCGCTGAGCACCGGGGTGTCGTCGCCGAGCCTGCTCCGCCGCATGAACGCGGCCGAGGTGCTGCGGCACGCGTGGTCCGCGGACGCGGTCACGGCGAGCGACCTGATCGCCCTCACCGGACTCACCCGGTCCACCGTGCTCGGGGTCTGCGACGACCTCATCGACCACGGCTGGATGGTGTCGCTCGCCGACGCCCGCTCGACCGGCGAGTACCGCAAGGGCCGCCCCGCGCGTCGCTACGCCCTGGCCCGTTCCGCCGGGCACGTCGTCGGCGTCGACGCCGGCCGCCACCACCTGACCGCCGTCGTGGCCGACCTGCGCGGCGACGTCGTGGCCCGCGTCGCACGGCGCATCGACCCCGACGGGACGGCGGACGACCGCCGCCGGACGGTCTCACGGCTGGTCGACGACGTCCTCGGCGAGGCCTCGCTGGGCGACGCCGACGTGCTCGCCGTGGCACTCGGAGTGCCCGCGCCGACCGACTCCGAGGGCCGGTCGCCGATCGAGGTCGGCGCCGACTTCTGGGTGCTGATGAACCCCGACTACACCGGGCTCTTCGCCGAGCGCGGCTGGGCCGTCGTCGTCGAGAACGACGCCAACCTGGCCGCCGTGGCCGAGGCGGCGGCCGCATCCCGTGCCGACCGCGAGGTCGACGGTGGTGCCGGCGCCGCCACGTCGTTCGTGACCCTGCTGGCGGGCGAGCGGTTCGGCGCCGGGTTCGTGCTCGACGGAGCCCTCGTGCGGGGCAGCCGCGGTGCCGCGGGCGAGATGCGCCTCCTCGACCTGGTCGAGGGCGTCGGATCGGCCGACGGCCTCGGAGCCCTGCTGCGCGACTGGGCCCGGGCCGCGCGCGAGCTCGGCACCGTGCCGGCCTCGTCGCCGCTGCGGGCGATCCCGCTCGACGAGCTCGAGGCCCCCGCCGTGCTGGCCGCGGCCGACGCCGGCGACCCGACCGCCCTGCGCCTGGTCGAGAAGGCCGCCGAACGGTTCGGACGCGTCTGCGCCATGCTCAGCGGCATGCTCGACGTCGACCGCATCGTCGTCGCCGGGGCCGTGGCGCCCTCCCTCGGACTGCTGCTCGACCGGACGACACCGTGGCTCAGCCGGTTCACGCACCGGGCCGCGCCCGAGGTCGTCGCCTCGACGTTGGGCGACGCGGTCGTGACCACGGGCGCCGTCGAGCGGGCCCTGGCACACGTGCGCGGCCACGCACTCGAGCTGACGCTGCCGGGTGCGGCGGACGCGACCCGCGCCTCCTGACGACTACTCGGCGTGCGATCGGACGGCGATGCACCCGGCCTCGAACCCCGTTCACGAAGTCGAACCCCGACAGAACGGGGTTCGACTTCGCAAACGGGGTTCGCGGCCCCTGGCCGGCGGGGCGGCGCGGGAGGCGCGGGGCGGCCCGGCGCACGCCGCTAGGCTCGCGGGATGGTCACCGTCGTGCTCCCCTGGCGTCCGCAACCCAGTCGCGTCGCGGCGTTCGAGGTCGTCCGCGACTGGTACGCCGACGCCCTGCCCGAGGCCGAGATCCGCACGATCGACTCCCCCGACCCGGTGTTCAACCTGGCCCAGTGCCGCAACCTCGGGATCGCCGGCCTGGCCGACGACGAGGTC
Organism: Frigoribacterium sp. Leaf8; assembly: GCF_001421165.1. Lineage (GTDB taxonomy): Bacteria > Actinomycetota > Actinomycetes > Actinomycetales > Microbacteriaceae > Frigoribacterium. The sequence continues at coordinate 25,906 of NZ_LMKB01000003.1, forward strand.
GCCGTGATCGGCGACGCCGACACCCTGCCGCAACGCGAGCCCCTGCTCGCGGCGATCGAGGCGGCCCGCACGAGCGGCCGGGTGCACCTGCCCTACACCGAGTACCACTGGCTGGGACGCGACGGCACCGCGCAGGCGGCCGCGGGCACCCCCCTCGAGCAGTGCGACTTCGAGCTCGTGCGCGGGGCCTGCTCGGGGGTCTACGTGACCCGCGCCTCCTCGTGGCGCAGCCACGGCGGGCAGGACGAACGCTTCCGGGGCTGGGGCTTCGAGGACGCGGCCTGGTACCTCGCCCACACCACCCTGCTCGGCGAGGCCCCGCGACGGCACGAGGGCATGGTCTTCGCCCTGCACCACCAGGCCGAGGTGCGGGAGGGGCCGCAGTACGACGCCAACGCCGCGCTGATGCAGCGGTACCGCGACGCGGCGGTCGGCGAGGACGCGATGCGCGCGGTCGTCTTCGGCGCCTAGAGCTAGGGGCGACAGCGCCGGAGGGCGACAGCGCAGGAGGCGCGGGGCACGTCCGGCGGACGACCCGCGTCAGTCGCGGCGGACGGTGTGCAACGGGCCGAGCGCGTGGTCGAGTGCGGCCTCGAGCGGCCAGCCCGCCCGCTCCGACTGGCTGAGCAGCAGTCCCCCCTGGATCGCGGCGATGATCGCGGTGGCGACGCGCACCGGATCGGCCGAGGCGTCGACCGAGCCCGAGGCCTGCAGCCGCCGGATGCCCGCGGCCAGCTGCTCGCGCCAGGCGTCCCAGCTCGCCTTGACGCTGCGCTCGACCTCGGCGTCCGTGGCGGCGACCTGAGCGGCGAGCGTGCCGATCGGGCAGGCCCAGCGGCCGAGGCTGATGTAGTACTCGACCAGGGCGGCGCGCCAGCGCTCCCACGACTCCCAGGTGCCGAGGTCGTGGATCTCGGGCTCCTGCGCCTCGAGCAGCTGACGCCCCTCCCACCGGGCGACCTCGTGGATCAGCTCGGTCTTGCCGCCGGGGAAGTAGTGGAACAGCTGGCTCTTGCTGGTCAGCGTCGCGGCCCGCACCGTGTCGAGCGTCGTCCCGCCGATGCCCGCGGCGAGGATCTGCCGACCGGTCTCGTCGATGATCCTCTGGCGGGTGAGCCGCCCGCGCTCGGTGATCTTCGTCTCGTCCACGGAGAGATCTTACGACGATTGGACCATTCGGTCCACGAACACTGGACTTGACGGTCCAGTCCGTGCTAGCAATGGACCATGCAGTCCAATGAAGAAGTCCTCGACTCCCTGCCCACCGACGACCGCCTGGCCGGTCGCACCGCCCTCGTGACCGGCTCGACCAGCGGCATCGGCGAGGCGATCGCCCGCGTGCTCGCCGCCTCCGGTGCCACCGTCGTCGTCAGCGGCCGCGACGACGCCCGGGCCCGGCGGGTGGTCGACGCGATCACCACCCGGGGCGGCTCGGCCCACGCCGTGCCCGCCGACCTCGCCGGCCCGTACGCCGACCTCCGCGCCTTCGCCGCCCGGGCCACCGAGGTGCTCGGCGGCCGCATCGACATCCTGGTCAACAACGCCGGCGTCTACCCGACCATGCCGACCGACGCCCTCGACGACGCCGACCTCGACGCCATCCTGGCGACGAACGTCCGGGCGCCGCACGTGCTCGTCGGTGCCCTCGCGCCGGCGATGGCCGACCATGGAGCGGGCTCGATCGTCAACATCGGCTCGTGGATGACCCGGGTGGGGGTGCCGTTCGGCGCCATGTACACCGCGTCGAAGGCCGCCGTCGAGCAGATGACCCGCACCTGGGCGGCCGAGTTCGGCCCCCGCGGCGTCCGCGTCAACAGCGTCGCACCCGGTGCGACGTCGACTCCGGGCAACGCCGGGTCGGCGGCCGTCCTCGACACCCTGACCGCGGCCACCCCGGCCGGTCGACCCGTGCGTCCCGTCGACATCGCCCACGCGGTGCGGTACCTGGCGTCGGACGAGGCGGCCTTCGTGCACGGGGCCCTGCTCGACGTCGACGGCGGCATCCTCCACACCCGGACGATGTAGGCCGACCCGCGCCTCCTGCCGGTCGGCCCTCGGCCGGACGGACCAGACGCCACGACGTGCCGCTCGCCCGCGAAGGCGAGCGGCACGTCGTGACAGCTCGAGAGGCGGGGCGAGCCGAGGAGGCGCGGGCCGGCTCGGTCAGTCGCGCCCGGTCAGCGCCGCGTGGGCTCGTGCCCGTCCGGGCGTCTCGGTCAGCTGCGCCCGGTCAGCGCCGCGTGGGCTCGTGCCCGTCCGGGCGTCTCGCGCAGGGACGCCGCCAGCCCGGCCAGGCGTCCGGCCGCACCGGGGTCGCGCGTCGGCAGGTCGAGCACGTGCCGCAGCGCCTCCGCCAGTTCGTCGACCGTCGCCGTGTTCGGGGCGAGCGCCACGCCCACCCCGGTGCGCTCGAGGGCGGCGGCCCCGGCGAACTGGTCGGTCGAGAACGGCAGGACGACGACGGGCACGCCCGCGGTCATCGCCTCGGTCACGCTGTTGTTGCCGCCGTGCGTGACGGCCGCGGTCGCCGCGTCGAGCAGCGTCACCTGCGGCAGGAACTCGCGGACGAGCCAGTCGCTCGGCACCTCGCCGAGGTCGGCCCGGTCGCCCGAGCCGAGCGCGATCGCGGCCCGCACCCCGACCCGACGCAGGGCCTCGGCCACGCGCCCGAGCACGTCCGACCGCACCGAGAGGAAGCTGCCGAAGCTGACGTAGACGAACGGCGCGGGCGCGGGCGTGGGGTCGGGGTCGGACGTGGGGTCGAGGTCGGGTGCGGGGTCGGGGTCGGGGTCGGGGCCGCCGGCCAGCCAGGCGGCGACTTCGGCGTCCACCGGCTCGGCACGCACGGCCGATCCGAGCCAGACATGCGGGGGCAGCAGGGCCTCGCGCTCGGGGTCGGCCAGTTCGCCCGGGTAGTTGTAGAGCAGCAGGTCGCCGTGCTCGCCGAAGGCGCTCGTCGACGGCGGCAGGTGCGGAGCGAGCTCGGCCAACGCGGCGTTCCACTCGGCGGTGAACGAGGCGTCGACCCGCTCGCACAGCTCGCGCAGCCCGGCGACGCCGTCGGGCGCCGCGCCGGCGTCGGATCGCACCGCCGACGCATCTCCGGCAGCTCGCACCACGCTCGCGTCGTCGAACCGCGTTCCGGGGTGGTTCGACGACTCGACGGTGGTGCGGCCTCCGGCCAGCACCGGGTCAGCACCAGCATCGGCACCCGCACGAGCACCGGCACCGGCACCGGCGCCGGCACCGCCGAACGCCGCGGGCCACTCGGGCGGGCAGCCGTACACCTCGTCGCCCACGGGCAGCGCGGTCGGGTGCCCCAGCACGACGTCGGCGAACGGCACGCCACCGGCCACGAGCGCGAGCCGGGCGCTGAACGCGAGGTGGTCCACGACGATCTGGTCGGGCCGGACGGCGGCGACCACGTCGAGCACCGCCCGGGCCGTGGCGACCGGCTGCCACATGAGGTCGGTGAGGCGTTCGCGCGCCTGGTACGAGAGCGTCTCGACCATGCCGAGCCGGGTGGCGTCGAAGAAGCCGCGCAGCGACGCGTCCTCCTCGGCCACCTGCTCCTCGGCACGGATCACCCCGGGGTTCGAGCCGCGCCCGAGCTGCAGGTGCACGCGCTCGAAGCCGAAGGACTCGACGATGGCGGCGGTGGCCGGGCCGGTCGCGACGACGACGCGCTCGCCCCGGTCGCGCCACTCGGTGGCCAGGGTCGCGAGCGGCAGCAGGTGCGACGCGTAGTCGGGGCTGACGACGAGCAGGGTCATCGTGCGCTCACGCTCCACTCGCGCTGTTCGAGCTCGTCGTGGTGCACCGTGTCGTAGACGCCCGACAGCGACCGCGCCATGGCCTGGATCGTGAAGGACCGCTCGACGGTGTCGCGTGACCGGGCCGCGCGCGCCTCCGTCGTCTCGACCGAGGCCGCGGTGAGCGCCTCGCCCATCGCGAGGCGCAGGGCGTCGACGTCCCAGGTGCGGGTGAGCCAGCCGGTGTCGCCCTGGCGCACGTAGGTCGAGGGCCCGCCGCCCTGCGGCGCGACGACGAGCAGACCGGAGCCCATCGCCTCGAGCAGGGCGATGCCGAACTCTTCTTTCAGGCTGCCGCAGACGTAGACGCCGCGGGGCGCCGCGAGCCCGGGCAGGCCGAAGCGGGCCGCGGCGACCCACCGGGCGACCGTGTCGTTCGGCCGGTGGCCGGGCAACAGGAGTCCGGAGGCGCGGTGCCGGCTCGCGGGGACGATCGCGTCGATGAGGTCGAGCTGTTCGCGCTCGTCGGCGCTCGGGTGCTCGAGGTCGCCGCCGATCAGCAGGAGGTTCGCGCGGTCCCGCAGGGGTCCGTCGGCCCAGGCCTCGACGATCGTCGCCATGCCCTTGACCCGGTGCAGTCGTCCGACGCTGACCAGCAGCGGCAGACCGCGACGCTCGGGCGGCAGGGTCTCGAGCAGCGCGCCCAGCTCGGCGAGCGGCGGGGTCGCGGGCAGGCCCGCGGCGTGCTCGGCGGCCTCGGCGACCGAGCGGTCGACCACGCCGAGGTCGATGCCCTCGGGCACGATCGTGTGGCGCTCGGGGTGCGACGTGACGTCGATGCCGACGAGCTCGCGCATGTCGCGCTCGAGCTCGGGCCGGGGGAACAGCACGGTGTGCGACGCGTTCGACGCGAGCTGCTGGACGAGCCGGGTGCGGAACCAGAAGTGCTCGACCTCGTCGACGTCGCCGAAGGTCTCGCGGGTCAGCGCGCCCGACAGGTCGAGCGACTGGATGACGGCGTGCGGGTCCGGTGCCACCGTGAAGACGACGGGGATGTCGAGCTCGCGGGCGACGTCGGCCGCCGCGAGGCTGCCCACGTCGGCCATCCGCAGGTGCAGCAGGTCGACGCCGCCCGCGGCGCGCAGCACCCGCCGGATGCCGCGCCGGGCCGCCACCCGCAGCGGCCACGCGGTCGCCGACGAGACGGGGTCGCTGAGCAGCGGCACGCGTCCGTAGACGTGTCCGGAGGCGCGGGTCGCCAGGTCGTGGACGCTCTCGACCGCAGCGTCCGCCGACCCGCGCGAGAGGGTGACCACCCGCTCGACGTGACGGTCGCCGAGGGCCTGCACCGCGCCTCCTGCGGGGAGCACGGCTCCGGCGGGGAGCACGCCGCCCGCGGCGAGCGCGTCGCCGAGCCGGACGAGCAGCGTCGCGATGCCGCCGTTGTCGCCGCTGCCGGCGTGGGTGAGGCCGGCGTCGATGTCGGCGTGCAGGAAGAGCTGCGCGATGGTGAGGCCGTCGCGCCCGGCGGGGTGGTCGCCGTCGGGTCCGTCCTCGACTCCGCGGTCGTGCACCCGGTGGCCGTCGGGCACCTCGTCCGGGGCGGAGAGGTCGATCGCGGACAGGCGCGCGACGTCGCCGAGGTAGCCGTCGTGGCGGGCGAGCTCGTGGACGACGGCGGCGACCGCCTGGTCGCCACGACGCTGGCCGAGGGCCGAGACGGCGGCGACGCGGACGTGCTCGTCCTCGCCCCGGTCGCGGGCGATCGTCAGCAGCGGGCGGGAGGTGATGCGGGCGCGCACGAGGCCCAGCGTCTCGACCAGGCGGTACCGGGCGTCGGGCTCGTGCACGCCGATCAGGGCGCCCTCGAGCGCGACGCCGACCACGGCGGGGGCGGCCGACGACCACTGCTCGAGCGTGCGCTGGGCGACCATGCCGGTGAAGCCCCCGGCGACGACGAGCCCGATCAGCCGACCGACCGTGTCGTAGCGGGGCAGCCGCTGGCTGAGCGCCGACGCGGCGTGCTCGCGGAGGAAGGTGCGGTCGCTCGACAGCAGGTCGCTCAGCACGACGTCGGCCTGCTCGTCGAAGACCTGCGCGAGGGCGTTCGTCGCCGCGATGGCGACGAGCTGGTCGGGGCTGCCGAGCGCGCCGCGCAGCACGCGGATCGTCCGGGCCCCGCCGGTGCGCGCGGCGTCGAGCGCGAGGTCGTCGGCGAGGCGCATCGAGTCGACCAGGCGGTCGGCCTCGTGGATCGCGTCGAGCGAGGTCTGGATGCCCATGGCGGTGCCTCTCGGGTGCGGCGGGGTGGTGGTGCGGTGCCCGGCCCGCGGAGCCCGGGGCCTGGTGGAGCCTATCGCCGCCCGGTGGCCGCCCGGTGGCCGCACGGTGTGCTCGGCGCCGCGGGGGTCCGGTACCGTCGTGGGCGGCATCGATCCCGCTGCCGAGTCCCGCAGCGAGAGGTCCCACCCGTGCGAATCGTCACCATCGGAGACGTCGGCGTGCTCGACGGCATGGTCCACATCGGCGACGAGGCGATGTTCCACGAGGCGACCGTGCAGCTGCGCGCCCGCGGCGCCACGATCACCGGCGTCTCGTCGAACCCGGCCGAGACCGCCGAGCGGTACGGCATCGACGCCGTGCCCGCGATCGGCTTCCACCCCGCGACGACCGGCGGCCGGCTCGGCCAGCGCGAGCGACGCGCCCGCGTGCTGTCGGCGATCGACGGAGGCGCGGGTCACCTCCCGCAGGACGACCCGGCCTGGCAGGTGGTCGAGGCCGTCCGCGAGGCCGACGGCGTGCTCGTCGCCGGCGGCGGCAACATGGCCTCGCTCTGGCCGATGCACGTCTACGAGCGGAACACGCTCGGGCTCATCGCCCGACGCTTCGACAAGCCGCTGGTCGTCAGCGGGCAGACCATCGGGCCGGTGCTCGAGGGCGAGGACCGCGAGCTCGTCACCGAGCTGCTCGACGCCGCCGCACTCGTGGGCCTGCGCGAGGGCGCGTCTCTCGAGCTCGTGCGGTCGCTCGGCGTCGACCCGACGACGACCGTGGGGACGGTGGACGACGCGAGCTTCCTCGGGTTCGAGGCCGCGCCTCCTGCCGGGGGTGCGGCGGGCGCGGCGTCCGTGGCGGGCGCGGCGGCGCCGTACCTCGCCGTCAGCCTGTCCGCGCACGTGGGCGACGCCGACCGGGGAGCCTTCGCCACGGCCGTCGCCCGACTGCTCGACCGGGTGGCGGGCGAGGCGGGGCTCGAGGTCGTGTTCCTCGCGCACTGGGGCTCGCTCGACCCGACCGAGGAGTGCGGCGACTCGCTGCTGCACCGGGCCGTGCTCGACCAGCTGACCGTGCCGGCGCGGGTCGAACCCACGACCGACTCCCCCGCGGCCGCCCGCTTCGCCCGCGGGGCGGCCCTCCACCTGACGAGCCGCTACCACCCGGCCGTGTTCGCCGTCGCGGGCGGCGTGCCGACGGTCGGGCTCGCGGTCGACGACTACACGACGATCAAGCTGACCGGGGCGCTCGGCAACTTCGGGCAGACGAGCGTCGTCTCGGCCGCGCAGCTGCTCGCGGGCGAGGCCGACGCGGTCGCGCTGGCGGCCTGGGCCGGACGCGACGCGGTGCGCTCGGCGTGGGCCGACCGCCTCGACGGGACCCGCGCGGCGTCGGCCGCCTGGTGGGACCGGGTCGCCGCCGCGCTGCGCGGCTGACGCGACCCGCCTCGCGCACCATCCGGCACAACCCGCGGTCCGCGACCCGCGCGCCGTCGGGCGCGACCCGCGTCGGGTGGCGACCCGCGCCTCCAGGGGGCTGCCCCGCGTCGCGCGCACGCCGCCGGGTGACGGGCACCGCGCCAGGAGGTGGTCAAGGCGCAAGGACGTGGTCACGGCGCCAGGTTTTCCCGTGGCGCGGTGTCCACCTCCTGGCGTGGTGGCTGGCGGGCTGGTCGCGCCACGCCCCATCCCGCCATGAAGTAAACAGTCCGCCACACAAAGACGTGGCGGACTGTTTACATCGTGGCGGCGTGCCCGGCTGGCGGGACGTCCGAGGAGGCGCGGCGCGGCCTGCTCGCGCCGGCGCGGCTGACCGCCCGGGCTCAGCGCTGCAGCGTCGCGCTGGGGTACTCGCCGAAGCGTCCGACGTACGACGCCGTGAAGCGGCTCAGGTGGGTGAAGCCCCAGCGCTGGGCGACGGCGCCGACGGTGGCCTCGCCCGGGGCGAGCTCGATCAGCTCGGCCCGCACGTGGTCGAGGCGGATGGTGCGCAGGTACTCGGTGGGCGTCACGCCGAGCTGTCGACTGAAGGCCTGCTGCAGCCCTCGCGGCGTCAGGTGCACGGACTCGGCCAGCTGGGTCATGTTGACCGGCAGGTGCGAGTGCGTGTGCAGGTACTCGACCGCCTCGCGCAGCCGGGCGTTGCGCGGCACGAGCAGGGCGGGCGGCAGGTCGATCGACCGGTGCGAGAACGTGTCGAGCAGGGCGAACGCCGACTCGCGCTTGAGCTCGGAGCGCAGCAGCTCGGTCGACTCGCCGCCGAGGATGGTCTTCGCGGCGTTGGTGATGGTGGACTGCCAACGACGCAGGTTCGCCAGGTCGGGCACGGCCGTGTGGTCGAACTGCAACGGCCCGGCGAGGGCCCCTTCGTGCTCGGCGGCCATGCGCTCGAGGTAGGCGGCGTCGAAGTGCACCAGGTTCTGGCGGTACTCGCGCACCTCGAACTCGAAGGCCTTGCCGGTCGGGAACATCAGCGGGCGGCCGATCTCGAACGCGGCCTCTTCGGCACCCACGTCGACCCGGCCCTCACCCGCGGTGATCCAGGCGACGACGTACTCGCGCTCGGGCTGGATGGCCCCGCGGATGTCCCCGAGGAACATCGCCGACCGCAGGGTCATGTCCTCGTCGCCCGCCGTCGTGTAGCGGTAGGCGAACGTCTCTTGCCGGGTGTCGGTGCGGAACCCGGCGCCGTTGTAGGTGTCCTCGAACAGGGCGCGCGCTTGGTCCATGTCGCGGCCGCCCATCTCGGAACGCACCGGGGGCAGGGTCTGTTCGGGTTCCATCACAGTGATCCTGCCATGACCGGGCCCCTGAAAGAACGTCCTGACCGGGCCGAAGCCCCGAAGCGGGGGCGGAGGTGCGCGGGGCTCACGCGCCGGCGGGGCTCGTCGCCGGGCCGAAGGCCTTCGTGAACGCCGCCTTGAGCACGGCCTTGAAGCCCGTCGGCAGCCGCGTGCGGTGCAGCACGTCGGCCTCGACGACCAGCGCGAAGAACGTCTCGCCCTCGACCAGCCACCAGGCCCGCACCGTCTCGGTCGAGAACACGGCCTCGCCGTCGGGCTCGTCGGGGCTCTCGACGATGACGCGGTCCTCGTAGAGGGCCACCGCACCGTGTTCGCCGTTCATGGACGCCGAGCACTCGAAGACCAGGTCGGGGTCGAGCGGGGGCGCGAAGTCGCCGAAGAAGAGGTCGGCCGCCGCCGTGCGGGTCGCGTCGCCGATCTCGCCGAAGTCGCTGGCGACGTTGAAGTCGCCGAACGCCGCGTCGGAGGCGCCGGGAGCGTCGACCTCGGGGGCGCGGCGCGACATGTCGCTCTCTGCGTCCACTGGTTTCTCGACTCTCGTCCCGATCCGGTGCGTACCTTCTCACCGCCGTGCATCTTCTGCACCGGCTCCATTAGAGCGCCTAGCTACTGTGAGTCGCATCCGGGGGCGACCACAGTTCGGTTTGTGGCCATGTCGAGCGGAACCGCAGGAGGCGCGGCCGGCGACGGTCAGGAGGCGCGCGTGATGCGGTCCACGGCCTCGCGGGTCAGCGCACGACTCGGCGGGGACGGGTCGAGGGCACGGTGGATCGAGAGCCCCTCGATCAGGGCGTCGACCTGGCGGGCGGTGTCCGGGTCGAAGTGGCGCTCGAGCTCGACCCGGCTGCGGCGCATCCACTCGCGGGTGATCTCGCGGAACCTCGGCTCCCGCGCGGCCAGCGTGTAGAGCTCGTAGCTGAGCACCTGGTCGCGGACCGCGGCAGGGCCGGTCAGGTCGTCGTGGACCAACGCGACCACCGCCTCCTTGGCGTCGTCGCGAGTGGTCGCGGCACCGAGCCGGCTCTCGAACCGCACGATGATCGTCTCGGCGAAGCGCGAGAACGCCTCGTACAGCAGTTCGTCCATGCCGTCGAAGTGGTACGTCATCGAGCCGAGGGGCACGTCGGCGCGCGCCGCGATCTTGCGGTGCGAGGCGCCGGCGACGCCGACCTCGGCCACGACGTCGAGCGCCACGTCGATGAGGCGGTCACGACGGTCGGGCTCGGTACGGCGAACGGCGCCCACGACTAGATGCTCCTCAGCACGCGGGCCGGATTGCCGACCGCGACCACGTTCGCCGGGACGTCCTTCGTCACCACCGCCCCGGCGCCGATCACGCTGTTCTCGCCGATCGTCACCCCGGGCAGCACGATCACGCCGCCGCCGAGCCAGACGTTGTCGCCGATCGTGATCGGCTTCGCGGCCTCGAGCTTGTCGCGACGGGGCTGCGGCTCGACCGGGTGCGTCGGGGTCAGCAGCTGGACGTTCGGGCCGATCTGGCAGTCGGCCCCGATCGTGATCGGGGCCACGTCGAGCGCCGTCAGGCCGTAGTTGACGAACGTGCCGGCCCCGATGGTGATGGAGCTGCCGTAGTCGACGTACACCGGGGGCCGGACGTGGGCCGTCTCGTGCAGGCTGCCGAACAGCTCGCGCGCGACGGCCTGCGCGGCGTCGACGTCGTCGGCGAAGACCGCGGCGAAGCGCGCCTGCAAGGTGATCGCCCGCTGCTGCTGCGCCGCGATCTCGGGGTCGTCCGCGATGTAGAGGTCGCCCGCGAGCATCCGCTCATGGTTCGTGCGCGGGTCGCCGGCGAAGTGGTCGGTGGTGGTCATGCACGACACCCTAGACGACGAGCGTACGAACGTACACACTGGACCCATGACCAACCGACCGCCGTTCAGCCCCGAGCTCGCCCGACGCCGTGCGGCGGTGTTCGCGTTCATGGCGGTCGTCGGCGTCTCGCTCGCCTCGTGGGTCGTGCGGACCCCGGCCATCCGCGACCTGCTGCAGGCGTCGACGGGCGAGATGGGCCTCGTGATCTTCGGCCTGTCCGTCGGGTCGATGGGCGGCATCGTGTCGTCCGCCCCGATCGTCCGGCGGCACGGAGCCCATCGCGCCGTGGCGATCGGCGGCAGCTCCTTGGTCGCCGGCGTGGCCCTGGTCGGCGTGGCCGCCTCGCTCTCGATCACCCCCGGCGTCTTCGTGGGCCTCGCCCTGGTCGGGGCAGGGGTCGGCCTGGCCGAGATCGCCGTCAACATCGAGGGCGCCGCCATCGAGACCGCCTCCGGCCGGTCGGTGCTGCCCGTGCTGCACGGCTGCTTCAGCCTCGGCACGGTCGCGGGGGCCGGCCTCGGCATCCTGCTGACGGCGACGCACGTCCCCGTCCAGTGGCACCTGCTCGGGGTCGCTCTCGCGGGTGGCGCCGCACTGGCCTGGGCGGTGCCGATCGTGCCGCGCTCGACCGGACGCTCCGACGAGCGGGCCGAGCGCGCCTCCGGGGTGCGGGCCCGGCTCGCCGGGTCGCTCGCGGTCTGGCGCGACCGCCGGCTCGTGCTGCTCGGCCTGATCGTGCTCGCGCTCGCCCTGGCCGAGGGGTCGGCCAACGACTGGCTGCCGCTGCTCTTCGTCGACGGGCACGGGGTCTCGGCGACCGCCGGCACGGTCGTCTTCACGGCGTTCGCGGCGGCGATGACGGTCGGCCGCTTCCTCGGCGAACCGCTGCTCGCCCGCTTCGGGCACGCCACCGTGCTGCGCGCCAGCGCACTCGTCTCGGCGGTCGGCATCGCCCTCGTCGTGTTCTCGGACTCTGTCGTCGTCGCCGGCGTCGCCGTCGTGCTGTGGGGACTGGGTGCCGCCCTGGGCTTCCCGGTGACCGTCTCGGCCGCGGCCGACGGCGACGACCCGACGACGGCGGTCGGAGCCGTCGCGACGATGGCCTACGTGGCGTTCCTGGTCGGGCCGCCGCTGCTCGGCTTCGTCGGCGAGCACGTGGGCCTGCGCAGCGCGATGATCGTCGTGCTGGTGGTGGTCGCGGGCGCCTCGCTGATCACCTCGGCGGCGCGTCCCCGCGAGCGGTCCGCCGCCGCCCGACCTTAGTGTACGTTCGTACACCATGACGTCACCGACGACCTCTCCCGCGGTGCCGGCCCGCACCGTGCCGACGCGCGAGGACCGCCGAGCCCGACTCGGCGTCGCCCTGCTCTTCTTCACCAACGGCGCCCTGATCGCGAACCTCCTCCCGCGCTACCCCGCGATCAAGGACGGCCTCGAGCTGTCCAACGCCGACTTCGGCCTGGCGGTCGCGGCGATGCCGGTCGGCGCGCTCGTCGCGGGGCTCGGCGCCGGATGGCTGATCCGCCGCCTCCGGTCGTCACGGGTGGCCGTCGTCGGCACGGTCGTCACCGGGGTCGCCGTCCTGCTGGCCGGCATCGCCCCGGTCGGTGGGCTGCTCGCCGCGGGCTTCCTGCTCGCCGGCGCCCTCGACGCCATCGTGGACGTCTCGCAGAACTCGCACGGACTGCGCGTGCAGTACCGCTACCGCCGGTCGATCCTCAACTCGTTCCACGCCGTGTGGAGCATCGGAGCCGTCCTCGGCGGGCTGATGGGCGGGGCGGCGGCGGGACTCGGCATCCCGATCGTCTGGCACCTCGGGGCCTCGGCGCTGATCTTCGCCGTCGTGGCACTCGTCGCGTACCCGCTGCTGCTCGCCGGGCCCGAACCGGCCGAGGGGGCGGCCGAGGGCCCGTCCGAGACGGCCGACGCGGCGGTCCTGCCCGGCGACGACGTGACCGCGGGTGCCGGGGCGGCGGCCGCACCCGTGGCGACGGACGCCCCCGACGGCGGAGCGCAGGAGGCGCGGGCCGGCTCGGCGACCGGGGCGGGCTCCGTCGACGACGCGACCCGCACCTCCTCGGCTCGTGACCGTCGCCGCGTGTCGCCCGGGTTCGTCGCGAAGTGGGGCGTGCTGCTGGCCCTCGTCGTCATCGCGTCGTCGGGTGCCGTCGTCGAGGACGCCGGCAGCACGTGGGCCGCGCTCTACCTGGGCTCGCTCGGGGCCGGCGTGACCGTCGCCGCCCTCGGGTTCGTCTCGCTGCAGGGGGCCCAGTTCGTCGGACGACTGCTGGGCGACGGCATGGTCGACCGCTTCGGCCAGAAGGCCGTCGCCCGGGCCGGGGGCGTCTTCGTCGCGGTGGGCATGGGCATCGCCCTGGCGTTCCCGTCGGTGATCGGCACGATCCTCGGCTTCGCGGCGGCGGGGTTCGGCGTCGCGACCCTGATCCCGGCGGCGATGCACGCGGCGGACAACCTGCCCGGGTTCCGGGCCGGCACAGGGCTGACGCTGGTGAGCTGGCTGCTGCGACTGGGGTTCCTGGCGTCGCCGCCCGTCGTCGGGTTCGTCGCGGACTCGGCCGGGCTGCGGTACGGACTGCTGCTCGTGCCCGTGGTGGGCGTGGCCGTGGTGCTGCTCGCCGGGGTGCTCGAGGGACGTCGGGCCCGGGGGGCGGCACCGCGCGGCAGCTGATCCGGTCCGTGCCGGGTCGGGTCGGGTCGGGTCGGGTCGGGTCGGGTCCGGTCGGTGCCGGATCGGGTCGGGTCGGGTCGGGTCGGGTCGGGTCGCACCACCGTCGCGTCGTCGAACCGTGTTCCGAGGTGGTTCGACGACGCGAGCGTGGTGCGGCCTCGGGGCACCCGCCGGTCACGGTGCGAGCCCGGGTGGCCGTGCGACGGCGACGCGGCACGGCCGGTCAGGGCAGGCCGAGTGGTTCGGGCTCGGGGGGCGGCGGCACGGTTCCAGCGGAGGGCGGACGATGCCCCGGGCCGAGTGAGGTCGCACCACCGATGCGTCGTCGAGCCACGCACGAGGGTGGTTCGACGACACGTCGGTGGTGCGACCTGGTCGGGCGGGGACGTGGCCGAGACGCGGCGGGGACGTAGGAGCCGGGGTCGGACCTGTCAGCGCCCAGAAGTGGGGAGTGCGGCGGGGCGGGACGCCGTGCAGAATCGGTCCAGCCCTGAGCCCGAGGAGGCCCACCCGTGCTGTCCACCGTGTACGTCAGTCGATCGTCGTACCCCTTCACCGACGACGACCTGGCCAACCTGCTGATGACCAGTCGCTCGAACAACGCCCGCCTGGGCATCACCGGCATGCTGCTGCACCGCGAGGGCCGCTTCATCCAGGTGCTCGAGGGGCCGGAGGAGGCGGTCCGCGAGCGCCTCGCCGTGATCGCGCGCGACCCCCGGCACACGGCCGTGCACACCATCGTCGACGAACTCGTCGAGGACCGGCTGTTCCCCGCCTGGACCATGGGCTACCGGGCCGTCACGGACGACCTGGCGACGGTCCTCCCGGGCTACGCCGACGTCTTCGACTCCGGCACGGGCACCGGCACGGGCTCCGCCTCCGTCGCGGGTGCCGGCGTCCACGACGACTTCAGCAACCTGTCCCCGTCGTCGTCGCACAAGGTCCGCACCCTGCTGCGCTGGTTCCGTGACCAGCCGACCGACGTGACCGACGGGCTGTTCTCGCCCCGCGCCTCCTGATCGGGGCCCGCTGACCGGGGCCTCCCGACCCGCGGTCGGACCCCGCCGGGGTTGTGACCCCCGCTCGGCGTCGGAGATACTTTTCGGACGAAAGTATCTGCCGCCGTCTGGAGCACCCGTGTCGCACCCCACCCCGTCGCCCACCGTCGTCGCGCCGTCCCGAGCACCCGACGCGTTCGTCCACCTGAGCAGCGCCGGCGTCAGCCTGCTGCTCGACGTCACCGACGCGCGCCTGCCGGCGGTCCTGCACTGGGGCGCCGCCCTCGGCCGGCCGACGCTCGAGGACGTGCGGTCCCTCGCCGCCGCGGCGGTGCCGCCGTACGTCAACAACCTGATGGACGAACCGGTGCGCCTGGCGATCCTGCCCGAGCACCACGCGGGCTGGTCGGGCAAGCCCGGCGTCGGCGGCCACCGCTCGGACGGCGCCGACTGGTCGCCGCGGTTCATGGTCGACGCGCTCGACGTGACGGGCGAGGCGGAGGCGACCCGCGCCTCCTCGGGTCCCGAGCTGGTCGACGCCGGCGCCGCCGTCGTCACGGTCGAGGCGCACGACGACGTCGCCGGGCTCGCCGTCGTGCTCGAGATCGAGCTGACGGCGAGCGGGCTCGTCCGCACCCGGGCCGAGCTGACGAACGTCGCCGGGCGACGCGGAGGCGATCGGTCGACCCCCGGCGACGACCGGGCGGCGAGCACCGCGGCCGGCGCCGCGAGCACGGCGGCGGACGTGTACACGCTGACCGACCTGCACCTGGCCCTGCCGGTGCCGCCACGAGCCCGCGAGATCCTCGACTTCGCGGGCCGCTGGGGCAAGGAGCGCACGCCCCAGCGCCGCGAGCTCGTCGTCGGCGTGCACGAACGCGAGGGACGCAAGGGCCGCACCGGCCCGGACGCCGCGACCGTGCTGAGCGTCGGCGTGCCCGGGTTCGGCTTCGGCGCCGGCTCGGGAGAGAGCTGGGGGCTGCACGTCGGGTTCAGCGGCGGCCACCGGCACTACGCCGAACGCCTGTCGACCGGGGCGCAGGTGCTGGGCGGCGGCGAGTTGCTGCTGCCGGGCGAGCTGCGGCTCGAGGTGGGCGAGTCGTACCGCAGCCCGTGGGTCTTCGGCTCGTACGGCGACGGCCTCGACGACCAGGCCCGGCGGTTCCACCGGTGGTTGCGCTCCCGCGAGCAGCACCCGACCCGCCCGCGCCCGATGACGATCAACGTCTGGGAGGCCGTCTACTTCGACCACGACCTCGCCCGCCTGCGCGACCTGGCCGACCGGGCCGCCGCCCTCGGCGTCGAGCGGTACGTGCTCGACGACGGATGGTTCCGGGGGCGACGCGACGACCACGCCGGCCTCGGCGACTGGGTGGTCGACGGCGACGTCTGGCCCGACGGCCTGTCACCGCTGATCGACCACGTCACGGGCCTCGGCATGGAGTTCGGCCTCTGGTTCGAACCCGAGATGGTCAACGAGGACAGCGACCTCGCCCGCGAACACCCCGAGTGGATCCTGCAGACCGGCGACCGCCTGCCCCCGCGGTCGCGCGACCAGCAGGTGCTGAACCTCGGCATCGCCGGGGCGTTCGAGCACGTGCTCGGCCAGATGACGGCGATCCTCACCGAGTACGACATCGCCTACCTGAAGTGGGACCACAACCGCGACCTCGTCGACGCCGGCACCTGGCCGACCGGCGCCGCGGGCGTCCACGAGCAGACCCTCGCGGCGTACCGGCTGATGGACGAGCTCAAGGCGAGGTTCCCCGGTCTCGAGATCGAGTCGTGCTCGTCCGGCGGCGCCCGCGTCGACCTCGGCGTGCTCGAGCGCACCGACCGCGTCTGGGTCAGCGACTGCATCGACCCGCTCGACCGGCAGCAGATGAACCGCTGGACCATGCAGCTCCTGCCGCCCGAGCTGCTCGGCTCGCACATCGCCTCGGGCGTCAGCCACTCGACCGGCCGCTGGCACGAGCTGTCGTTCCGGGCGGGCACCGCCCTGTTCGGTCACCTCGGCATCGAGTGGGACCTCGCCCGGGCCACCGACGCCGAGAACCGCGACCTCGCCGGGTGGATCGCCCTCTACAAGGAGCACCGCCAGCTGATGCACACGGGGGACCTCGTGCGGGTCGACGAGGCCGACCCGTCGCTGCTGGTCTACGGCTCGGTCGCCGCCGACGCGAGCGAGGCCCTGTTCTTCCTCGCCTACGTGGGGCGGTCGGACGTCGCACCGCTCGGCCGCGTGCTGCTGCCCGGGCTCGACCCCGAGCGCCGGTACCGGGTCGCCCCCGTCACCGTCGGCGCGCCCGACCACGGCCTGACGCCCCCGCCGTGGTGGGGCACGGCGGACGAGGGCGGCGCGTACCCCGGGGTGGTGCTCGACGGGCGCGCCCTGGCGGTCGCCGGGCTGCAGGCGCCGTCGTCGTTCCCCGAGCGGGTCGTGCTGCTGCGGGTCACCGCCGCGGGGTGAGGCGGGGGCGGCTGCTCGGCTCGCTGCCCGATGAACCCCGTTCACGACGATGAACCCCGATGGATCGGGGTTCGTCTTCGCATGCGGGGTTCATCGGCGAACGGTCGGGTAGGAGGCGCGGGTCGGGCAGGAGGCGCGGGTCGCGTCCCGAGGGGCGCTCACGCGAGCGCGCGCGGCGTCAGCGACCGAGCGCGTGCATCTGGATGGCGACGGCGGCGGCGCCGCGGGCCCACTCGTCGAACCGGAACTCCTGGACGAGCAGGCGGGGCGGTGGGACCGCCCGGTGGGCGTCGCGTGCGATCGCCGCGTCCACCGCGGCCCCGCCGACGGTCGCGAGCCGCACGCCCTCACCCGACATGAGGACCACCTCGGGGTCGAGCACGTTCAGCACGCCCGCGATCAGCTGGCCCAGGACATCGGCGGCGGTGTCGACGACGACCCGCGCCTCCTGGTGTCCGTCGGCGGCGAGGACGAGCAGGTCGTCGTAGGCGACCGGGCGGCCGAGGGCCCGGGCGGCGGCGGCCTCGACCGCGGCGACCGTGAGGAACGCGCTCGCGCAGTCGTGGTGGCCGAGGTCGCAGGTGGGGGCCGGCACGTCGGCGCGGGCCGCAGCGGCGGCCGACGCGGGCACGGGCAGCGGCACCGGCACGCGCACCGGCACGGGCACGGGCACGGGCACCGGCACGGGCACGGGCGCGGCCACGCCCTCGGACACCACGATCCGCTGGTGCCCGACGCTGCCCGCCGAGGAGTGCGCCCCGCCGAGCACCTCGCCCGCGGCGACGAGGCCGAGCCCCACGCCGGCGCCGATCGTGACCAGGGCGAACGAGCGCAGCCCGCGTCCCTCGCCGAACCAGAGCTCGGCCTGGGTCAGCGCGCGGACGTCGTTCTCGACCCAGGTCGGCAGGCCGGTCGTGGCGGTCAGCAGCTCGGCGAGGGGCACGTCGTCCCAGCCGAGGAACGGCGCGTGCCGCACGTGGGCACGGTCGACGACCTGTCCGCCGACGGTGACGCCGACCGCGCGGATGCGGTCGTCCCGGCCGCGGGCCGAGGTCACGACCGCCGCGACCTGGGCGACGACGGCGGCGGGCGACGGGTCGGGCAGGTCGTCGTCGTGGCCGTCCAGCACCCTGCCCCGCTGGTCGGCCACGACCACGAAGAGGCGGTCACGGGTCAGCTTGACGCCGACGAAGTGGTGGGCGTCCGGGTCGAGGTCGAGCGGGACCGAGGGGCGACCCGAGCCGGACGGCGCGAGGGACGCGCGTTCGACCAGCAGCCCGCTCTCGAGCAGGGGTCTGGTGATGCGCGTGAGGCTCGGGCCCGACAGGCCGAGCCGGGCGGCGAGCTCGGTCCGGGGGCGGGCGCCGTGCACGAGGATGTCGAGCACCACGGCCTGCGCGCTGCCGGCCAGCGGGGACCAGCCGCCGTGGGCGTGGCCGAGGGAACCGTGAGCGGGAGCGGCGTGCCCGGGAGCGTGGGAGTCCGTCACGCGACGATCCTAGGTGGCCGACCCGCGCCTCCTCGTCCCGACGTCGGGCTCCGCCCTGGCCGAGCCGGCGCCGCGTCGGGTCCCCCCGACGCCCGTCGCTGCGTACCCCGCCACCCGAAGTGGGGGACAACCGAGGGGCCCCTCGTGGCCGAACATGAGTCGTGGTGATCCTCATGGACGAAACGCGCGAACTCCCCCTGTGCACGCTGTGCGCGTCGCCGACCCGTCTCGAGCCCAACCCGTTCTACGGCACGGCCCTCTCGGTGCACCGTCACGTGCTCGTCTGCACCTCGTGCGCGACCGTCGGCTTCGCCCCGGCCGTCGCCGACGCCCCCGAGGAGGCGCGGCTCCGGTCCCGCCCCGTCGGCCTGCGTGCCCGCGTGGCCGGCTGGTACCGCGCGCTGCCCTGACGCCGCGGCCGTGCCTCCCTGGGCGTCCCGTGTCGCCGAGCGGTCGGTCAGCCCTGCGGCCGGCCGCCGCGGGAGCGGTCGGTCAGCCCTGCGACCGGCCGCCGCGGGAGGCCGCGGCATGCTCGGCGTCGGCCTGGAACCGGCCGGCCGCCTCGGCGTCGAGCTCGGTGCCCGCGCCGCAGTAGGCGCAGGTGTAGACGTGCTTCGTCGAGTACGGGATCACCGGGATGAAGAACAGCGTGAACCACCGACGGTGCTTGACCAGTCGCTGCGCGGCCTCGTTGCCGCAGACCCGGCAGACGAAGAAGAGGACGCCGAGCAGGGCGCTCGTGCCCTTGGTGCCGAAGATGATCATGCGCTCACCCTAGGCGGCGTCGGAGCAGCCGGCGGGAGCGGGTCCCGGGGCCTGGTGGCCCCGGGACCCTGTTCCTAGCCCTTGCGCACCAGGTCGACCGCGAACCGGGCGACGGTCACGACGAGAGTCGCGATCTGCCACCACGGCACGGTCTTCCTGGGCGGGCGGCGGTCGTCGTCGGACATCCGCTCCCTCCTCTCGGTGTTCGCGCCGGCGAACACCGCGAGAGAGCCAGGGACCCACCCCGTGGGATCGACGTTTGCACGTCGATCGTCATGGGATTACACTTCCGATCAGATGAAGCGGGATCTCTGTTGGGTCCCTGGTTCTCTTCACGGAGAGCACATCGAAGCCCGAGATCGGTTGGACGGTCTCGGGCTTCGCCATGCCCGGGGGTCGTTCCGGCGGTGCGACTCGAGCGGGCACGCGGGCACGCGGAGCCCGCCCCGCCTCACCCGGCGCGGAACCGCCGCAGGCGCAGGCTGTTCGTCACGACGAACACGGACGACGCCGCCATCGCCGCGCCGGCCAGCACGGGGTTGAGCAGCCCGAGCATCGCGACCGGGATCGCCGCGACGTTGTAGGCGAAGGCCCAGAACAGGTTGCCCTTGATGGTGCCGAGCGTGGCCCGTGACAGGCGGATGGCGTCGGCCACCCCGGCGAGCTCGCCGCTGACGACGGTCAGGTCGCCGGCCGCGATGGCCGCGTCCGTGCCGGTCCCGAGGGCGATGCCCAGGTCGGCGGTGGCGAGGGCCGCCGCGTCGTTGACGCCGTCGCCGACCATGGCGACGACGCGACCCTCGGCCTGCAACCGGGCCACCGCCTCCACCTTCTGCTGCGGGGTCGCCTGCGCCACGACGTCCGCCGCGGCGATGCCGACCTGCGCCGCGACGTGCCGTGCCGCGCCCGCGTTGTCGCCGGTCAGCAGCACGGGCGTCAGGCCCAGGCCGCGGAACCGCTCGACGGCCTCGCGCGCACCGGGCTTCACGGTGTCCGCGACGGTGACGACACCGCGCACCCGACCGTCCCAGGCGACGGCGACGGGGGTCGCACCGGTCGCCTCGGCGGCGGCGAACGCCCTCTCGAGCCCGGGAGGCGCGGTGACCGACCACTCGTCGGCCAGCCACCCGGGGCGGCCGACCAGCACGAGCGTGCCGTCGACGAGGGCCTGCACGCCGGCCCCGGCGTGGGCGGTGAACTGCTCGGCGGCCGGGACGACGACCCCGCGCCGGGCGGCCTCGGCCTCGACCGCGCGGGCGACCGGGTGCTCCGAGCCGGACTCCACGGCGGCGGCCCGGGCCAGGACGTCGTCGACCCCGGTGGCCGCGGCGTCGTCGAGGACGACCTCGCGCACGCTCATCCGCCCGGTCGTGACCGTCCCGGTCTTGTCGAGGACGATCGTGTCGACCGTGCGGGTGCGCTCGAGCACCTGCGGCCCCCGGATCACGATGCCGAGCTGCGAGCCGCGGCCCGTGCCGACCAGCAGCGCGGTGGGCGTCGCGAGCCCGAGCGCGCACGGGCAGGCGATGATCAGGGTGGCGACGGCGGCGGTGAACGCGGTCTGCAGCGACCCGGCGAAGAAGCCACCGCCCCCGGCACCCCCGACGAAGCCGCCGACCGCGAGCCAGCCGACGAAGGTCAGCACGGCCAGCCCGATGACGACCGGCACGAACACGGCCGAGACCCGGTCGGCCAGTCGTTGCACCTCGGCCTTGCCGCTCTGCGCCTCCTCGACGAGGCGACCGAGCCGGGCGAGCTCGGTGTCGGCCCCGACGCGGGTGATCTCGACGAGCAGGCGTCCGCCCACGTTGAGGGTCGCTCCGACGACGCGGTCGCCCGGGCCGACCTCGACCGGCACCGACTCGCCGGTCAGCATGCTCAGGTCGACCGCCGAGGTGCCCTCGCGCACGAGGGCGTCGCTGGCGATCGCCTCGCCCGGACGGACGACCACGAGGTCGCCGGGCACCAGACCCGCGGTGGCGACCCGCGCCTCCTGACCGTCGCGCAGGACGGTGGCCTCCTTCGCGCCGAGTTCGAGCAGGGCGCGCAGGGCCTCGCCCGAGCGGCGCTTGGCGCGGGCCTCGAGCCAGCGGCCGAGCAGGATGAACACGGTCACGGCCGACGCGACCTCGAGGTAGAGCTCGGTCGGACCGCCGTGGGTGGCGACCAGGCTGAACGACATGTGCATGCCCGGCCGGCCGGCTTCGCCGAAGAACAGGGCCCAGAGCGACCAGGCGAAGGCGGCGACCACGCCGACGCTGACGAGGGTGTCCATGCTCGCGGCACCGTGGCGGAGGTTGACGGCGGCGGCGCGGTGGAAGGGCCAGGCACCCCACACGGCGACGGGGGCCGCGAGGGTCAGCGCGAGCCACTGCCAGTTCGTGAACTGCAGGGCCGGGACCATCGAGAGCACCACGACGGGCAGGGCGAGGGCGGCGCTGACGAGGGTGCGCCGGCGGAGGGCGTCGACCTCGGTGGCCCGGGCGTCCGGGGCGGCGTCGGACGAGCCGTCGGCCGCGCCGGTCGGGGACGCAGGAGGCGCGGGCACGGTGGCCCCGTACCCCGCGGCGGCCACCGTGGCGATGAGCGCGTCGACGTCGGGCACCCCGGGGTCGCCCTCGCGTGCGTCGTCGACGGCACCGGCCACGACCCGCACGTGCGCCTTCTCGGTCGCGTAGTTCACCGAGGCCTCGACGCCGGGCAGCTTGTTGAGCTTGCGCTCGATGCGGTTGGCGCAGGAGGCGCAGGTCATGCCGGTGATGTCCAACTGCACCGCATCGGGTGGCAGGGTGCCCCCGGTGACGCCCTCGCCCGGCCGACCCGCGCCTCCGGCGGTGGTCATCGTGCGGAGAGCTGGTAGCCGGCCTCTTCGACGGCGGCGCGCAGCTGGTCGTGCTCGACGGTGGCGTCGGCCTGGACCGAGACGGTGGACGCGCCCCCGGGGTTGAGGTCGACCTCGACCGAGTCGACGCCGTCGACCTCGGAGAGCTCTTCGGTGACGCTCGCGACGCAGTGCTCGCAGGTCATGCCGTCGACCTGCAGGGTGGTGATGGTGGTGTCGGTCATGCGCTGTCCTCTCGATCGGGCCTCAGCTTATACCCCCTAGGGGTATCCCTGCCAGGCCTGCCCGCCGGTTGTCCCCCACCTCCGAGATGCCTCCGAGACGGCCCGGCCCCCAGGGAGGCCGACTACTAACGGAGGGGTACCCGCCAGGACGGCGGGAGAGAGAAGGCACCCGACCATGACCGAGATCACCGCACACCACGGCCTCTTCAAGGACACGAACCTGCACGTCGACGACACCGGCGGCACGGGTCGCACCGTCGTCCTGATCCACGGCTGGCCCCTGTCGGGTGAGTCCTGGAGCAAGCAGGTCCCCGCGTTCGTCGAGGCCGGCTACCGCGTCGTCACGTACGACCGCCGCGGCTTCGGACGCAGCGACAAGCCCAAGACGGGCTACGACTACGACCACCTGACCGAGGACCTGCACACCGTCCTCACCGAGCTCGACCTCGACGACGTCACGCTCGTCGGCTTCTCGATGGGTGGCGGCGAGGTCGCGCGCTACTTCAGCAGGTACGGCACCGAGCGCCTGCACAGCGTCGTCTTCGCCTCGGCCGTGCCCCCGTACCTGCTCAAGACCGACGACAACCCCGACGGCCCCCTCACCAAGGAGGCCGCCGCCGAGATGACGGCCGGCCTGACCAAGGACGAGGACTCGTTCTACGACGACTTCACGACCGGCTTCTTCTCGGTCGACGGCGTGCTCAAGGTGTCCGAGGCCGACCGCCAGGACGCCCTGCGCCTCGCGAAGCAGGCGGACAAGGCCGCCGCGCTCGAGGCCATGGCCTCGTTCGCGAACACCGACTTCCGTGACGACCTGACCAAGGTCACCGTGCCGACGCTGGTCATCCACGGTGACGGCGACGCGACCGTGCCGTACGAGGGCTCGGGCGCCCGGACGCACGCGGCGATCGCCGGGTCCGAGCTGCACGTGATCGCTGGCGCACCGCACGGCGCGAACGTCAGCGACGCCGACGAGTTCAACCGCGTCGTGCTCGAGTTCCTCAAGAAGTAGAGCGGAACTAGACGCGACCGCAGGAGGCGCGGCGCCGGTCCTCGAGACCGGCACCGCGCCTCCTGCGCACCGGCGTCGACCCCTCGGACACGACCACCCCTCGTTCGGGGGTGAAGGTCACGGGCGGGTAACGAAGTGACCGAGATCCAAACCTTCTCGCCCTCGGTGGCGAACCCTGTACATCCCCACCGGGACCAACTGACAAGGAGCTTCACCATGAACGCCTTCACTCGCAAGCGCATCACGAAAGCCGCCTTCGGCATCGCCGCCTCCGGCGCCCTGATCTTCTCGCTCGCCGCCTGCTCGTCCAACTCGGGCACCGCGACCGACACCTCCTCGACGTCGTCGTCCTCCTCGTCCGAGCCCAGCGCCGCGTCGACGCCCGCCGCGTCGATCGCCGACCTCAGCAACGGCGTCGAC
>NZ_LMKB01000004.1 GCF_001421165.1 Frigoribacterium sp. Leaf8
CCAGGAGCTACTCTCGGACCCGAAACAACCACCCGTTGCAACGACCCCCTGAAACCGCCATCCTCCATCGGCCATCTCGAGGCAGCTGCGTCGAGGATCAAGGCGCCATCAACGAAGAGACGCCGGGAACCGATGCTGCAAGCGCCGGAGAACGCCAAGGGTGGACTCATCGTCCAAGCCCGTGACCGTCTGCCATAAGTAGCCGGCACCGACAATGTCCGAAGCGAACACGATCTCCGTTGCCAGGAGGATGCGGCGCCAATCCGCCGGAGGCAGCGCAGCCTTCTCCTTCAACGCAGCCGACAACCTCTTCTCCTCTTCGAAGAAATCAGCCGTGCTTGCGAACCCCATAGCGACGGCCATCGCATCCGTGAGATCAGCAAGGCCTCCCCATTGCCCGAGACCTTGCCACAACAACTTTCGCTCCTCATCACTGAGCTCGAAGTGGACCGGCTCGGAGGCCGAGCCCTTATCAGACGCGTTCACGACTGCTCCCCTCGTTGAATCGAACGATAGACCGTCGAACGAGCAACCCCGAACAGCTCGGCGATCTCGCTCGTGGTGTGCTCGCCGGTGCGGTGTAGCTGCACGAGGTGCTTCTCCTGCGAGGTGGTCAGCTTGGGCTTCCGGCCGCGGAGCTTGCCGGCAGCCTTCGCGATCGCCATGCCCTCCCGGGTGCGGGCCCGGATCAGGTCGGCCTCGAACTCGGCGACCATGCCGAGGACGTTGAACAGGAGCCGGCCCACTGGGTCGGTGGGGTCGTAGACCGCTCCCCCGAGGTTCAACGCGACACCCTTCTTCGTCAGCTCGTCCGCGATGTCGGTCGCATCACGCAGCGACCGAGCAAGACGGTCGAGCTTCGTGACCACCAGGACGTCGCCGGCCCTGCATGCAGCAAGGGCCTCCCGGAGGCCTGGCCGCGCTCGAGTCGTGCCCGAGAGCCCGTGGTCAACATGCACGTGTTGATCATCAACACCCAGTGCTGCGAGACCGTCGCGTTGTGCTGCGAGATCTTGTCCCGAGGTCGACACACGGGCGTATCCGATGAGCATCCGACGACTGTAGCGTTTAGACCCCCGTCACCGGGCATTTTTGCGGGACAGGCATATGCGAATCCGCAGGCCAGGCGCCATTTGATGTCAGCCGGCCGAGCGCAGCTCGAGCAGGTGTCCCGATGAACGACCGGCGACCGGGCGCCGGCGACACGCACGACACGTGGCGCACCCGACGTGCGTAGGATTTCTCATCATGAAGCTCGCCGAAGCCCTCCTGCAACGGTCCGACGCCCAGCGCCGGGTCGACCAGCTGCGTGATCGCGTCACCGCGAACGCCCGCTACCAGGAGGGCGAAGAGCCCACCGAGGACGCCGCCGAGCTGCTGCGCCAGGCGGTCGACACCCTCGCCGTCCTCGAGTCGCTCGTCGTGCGCATCAACCTCACCAACGCCCGCACGACCCTCGCCGACGGCAGCACCATGACCGCCGCCCTGGCCCGCCGCGAGACCCTGCGCGCCACCCACGCCCTGCTCGTGACCGCCTCCGACGCGGCCCGCGGCGCCTCCGGCGGCTACCGCCAGCTGCGCAGCGAGCTACGGATGTTCTCGGCGCTGCCGGTCGCCGAGCTGCGGGACCGTGCCGACGCCGTCGCCAAGGACCTCCGCGAACTCGACGTCGAGATCCAGAAGACCAACTGGGAGGCCGAACTGCAGAACTGACCTGCGCGGTGAGTCGGTAGACGTCACCGGGGCGAGCACGAACCGCGACCGGCGGTCATCCCGGTCACCCTGCAGGCGCGGAGGGCAGCGCCACGACTCACGTCGTCACCACTCAGCCCCGCACCGATCACCGGTGACCGCGCACCCTGCATCGTTCACCACCGTGTGCTGACCGGAGACGTCGAGGGCGGGATCGGGGACCTCACCGCGCCTCCTGGGGCTGCCTCCGTCGGCACACGTCCGCGTCGCGGTCCGTCCCGCGACGGGGGCGACGATCGATAGGCTCGCCGGGTGACGGATCAGGCAGCCCGTGGGGCGTTCATCGTGTTCGAGGGCATCGACGGGTCGGGCAAGTCGACGCAGGCGCGCCTGCTCGCCGCCCGTCTCCAGGACGCGGGGGTGCCGGTGCACCAGACGGCCGAGCCGACCACCGGCCCCGTCGGCACGTTGATCCGCAACGGCTTCAACCGCCGGGTCGACCTGGACGACCGCGTCATCGCGTCGCTCTTCGTCGCCGACCGCCTCGACCACATCACGAACGCCCACGACGGCATGCTCAGCATCGTCGAGCGGGGCACGACCGTCCTCTGCGACCGGTACCACCTGTCGTCACAGGCCTACCAGGCGTCCGACGTGGGCAGCGACTGGATCGCCTCGTCGAACTCCATCAGCACCGACCTGATGCTGCCCGACCTGACGATCTACCTCGACGTCTCGCCCGAGGTCGCCCTCGAGCGCCTCGCCAGCGGACGCACGACCACCGACCGGTTCGAGGTCGACGAGCGACTCCGGGCAGCCCGCGAACGCTACGCCGAGGCCATCGAGCAGGCCGACGAGGTCGTCGTCACGGTCGACGCCGACCGCTCGACCGACGAACTCGCCGACGCCGTCTGGCACGAGGTCTCGACCCGGCTCGACCTCGGGTCGCTGGCGCGCCCGCAGGGCTGACACCGCGCCTCCTCGGGTGACCGAGCCGTCACGACGGGACGCTCGCCCCGGCACGTGAGCGACACCCCGACGGGGTCAGGAGGCGCGGGCCGCGTCGACGACGGACGGTGCGTCCGCTGCTCCCCCGGCCCCGTCGCGCGTGATCTCGACCCAGATGTCGTCGAGCGACACTTCGACGATCGCGGCGATCGCGGCGATCGTCGAGAAGGCCGGGGTCGCCACGCGACCGGTCTCGATCTTGCGCAGGGTCTCGGGCGACAGCCCGGCGTCGAGGGCGACCTGCAGCATCGGCCGGGAGCCACGGGCCCGCCTCAGCAGCACTCCGAGGCGGCGACCGCGTTCGAGCTCGGCGGGCGTGAGCGGCAGACGGACCATGCCCCGAGCGTAGTGCGCCGGAGGCCCGAGTGGGATACCTTTACCGGGATGATCTTCGGCACGCGAACGGCAGGACACCCATGATCGAGATCTTGACCCCCTCCGAGATCGAACGGGCCCGGGCGACCGGCGCACTCGTCGGCACCATCCTGCAGACGCTGCGCGACCGGGTGACGGTGGGCACGAACCTGCTCGACGTCGACTCGTGGACCAAGACGATGATCGACGAGGCCGGGGCGGTCTCGTGCTACGTCGACTACGCGCCGTCATTCGGCCGCGGCCCCTTCGGCCACTACGTCTGCACGGCCGTGAACGACGCGGTGCTGCACGGGCTGCCGCACGACCGACGACTCGTCGACGGCGACCTGCTGACGCTCGACCTCGCCGTCGTACTCGACGGGGTGGCGGCCGACTCGGCCGTGAGCTTCGTCGTGGGCGACTCGCGTCCGGCCGAGAGCGTCCGTCTGATCGAGACGACCGAGCGGGCGCTCGAGGCCGGCATCGCGGCGGCCGGGCCCGGGGCCCGCATCGGCGACCTGTCGCACGCGATCGGCTCGGTGCTGTCGGACGCGGGGTACCCGATCAACGTCGAGTTCGGTGGCCACGGCATCGGCTCGACCATGCACCAGGACCCGCACGTGTCGAACACCGGGCGCCCGGGGCGGGGCTACCGCCTGCGGCCCGGGCTGTTGCTCGCGCTCGAACCGTGGGTGATGACCGACACCGACGAGCTCGTCACGGACGCCGACGGCTGGACGCTGCGCAGCGCGACGGGCTGCCGGACGGCCCACAGCGAGCACACGATCGCCATCACCGAGGACGGCGCCGAGGTGCTGACGCGGCGCCCCGTCCCTTAGCCCGACCGCTGGCCCGACTGCACGGACCGGCTCAACCCTCGACGGCCGGCTGGCCCTGCCCGGTCAGGCGCAGGAACCCGCTCAGCAGCCCGAGCCCCGCGATCGAGGTGGGCAGGCCCGTCGCGAGCAGCGGGGAGTGCACCAGGAACGCCGCCCACTTCGCCCGCGACAAGGCCACGTTCAACCGGTTCGGCATCAGCAGGAAGTCCAGCCCGCGCGGGATGTCGGCGGCACTCGACGCCGCCAGCGAGACGACGGCCACGACGGCCTCCTGCCCCTGGAACAGGTCGACCGTGCCGACGGGCGTCTCGTCGAAGCCGGCCGCGTCGAGGTGTTCGCGCAGCACGGCGCCGTGGGCGTTGTACGGCGCGACGACGATGACGTCGGCCGCGGTCAGGGGCCGGGTGCCGTCGGCGTCCGACCAGTCGAGCCCGACGACCGACCGCACGATCTCGACGACCGCCCGGGCCTCCTCGACCGACGAGGTCGTGTTGCCGACGTGCGTCACCGGTTCGACGTGCAGGCCGGGTGCGACGCCCTCGAGCCGGCGGTCGGAGGCATGGGCGGTCAGTGCCCCGCCGTAGGACAGCTCGCTGACCGGGGCGCACAGCGCCGGATGCATGCGCCAGGTGGTGGCGAGGAAGTAGCCGTACTCGGCCGGAAGCACGTCGTGGCCGTCGGCCAACCAGCCGAGGGCCGACTCGTCGACCGGCTCGGGGTGGCTGCCCTGGCTGACCTGCGGCAGCTGCTGCGGGTCGCCGAGCAGCAGCAACCGCGTCGCGGCGACCGAGGCCGCCACGGTCGAGGCGAGGGAGAACTGCCCGGCCTCGTCGACGACCAGCAGGTCGAGGGAGGCGCGGGCCACCTTGTCGGCGTTGGCGAACCCCCAGGCCGTCGCCCCGAACACGGCCCCCACGGCCTGCCCGCCGCCGTCGACCCCGGCACCGCCCGCGCCACCGTCGGCCTCGGCGAGGAACGCGGCCTCACCGCCGGACTTCAGGGCACGCCAGGGCTGCTCGTCGGCCTGCTCGGCGGTCGTGCCCGACTTCGGCACCTTGCCCACGCGCTCGGGATCGACGCCGGCCGTGATGGCCGCCCGCAGGACGTTCTCGACCACGGCGTGCGACTGCCCGACGACCCCCACGCGCCAACCGTGCTCACGAACGAGCCGGGCGACGACCCGCGAACCGACGTAGGTCTTGCCCGTGCCGGGAGGGCCCTGGACGGCGAGGTACGAGCGGTCGAGGTCGAGCAGGGTCTCGACGACGGCCGAGACGGTGTCGTTCCCGACCACGGGTGCGGGCCCGCCACCCGACCGCCGACGCGGCGGCTGCCGCCGCAGCAGGTCGAACGCCGGGTCGGGCAGCATCTCGGGCAGGGCGTCGAGCACGTGCCCACCCCATTCGGCGATCGCCTCGGGCTGCGGAGTGGCCCGGGGAGGCGCGGCGGGCGTCAGCGCGACCGGGAACGCGTCGTGCCGGTCGTCGTCGCCGGTGACGCGCTCGAGCAGCACGACCTCGTGCCGGTCGCCGTTCGGGCCGGCCTCGACCACCGTCGACCCGACGGCACCCCGCAGCCCGGGGCCGAGCGAGGCGACCCCGGGCGGGACGGGGGCGTCGTAGACGGCGTAGGGCGCGCCTCCTTCGCCCAGGCGACTGCCGGGCGCGAGGCGGCCGCGCAGCCGCACCTCGCGGCTGAGCTTGCGGGCCCGGGGCAGCTTCTGCCACTCGCGCTCGACCGACGCCGTCTCGACCACGAACACGTCGCGGGTGTCGGCCCAGTCGTCGACCGGGTTGCGGAGGCGGTCGAAGTGCTCTTGCCAGAACGTCTTGGCCTCGCGGCGGTGGTAGTCGATGGCCGACGCCGCGAGGGCGATGGCCGTCTGGTCGGGGGTGCGGTCGAGCGGGTCGACGTCGGCCACGTGCGCCGCGAGGCCCACGGCGACCGGGTTCGGCTCGCGGGGCACGCGGGCGAGCTCGAGCGGGTCGGGCGCGGTCGGGCCGTCGGGGTCGTCGCCCCGGGTGCCGTGCCGGTCGGCCAGCTCGAGCAACCAGTCGCGCAGCCGCAGGGTCGACCGGCAGTCGTACTCGTTGTAGTCGCGGACCTCGTCGAGCATCTGGTCACCCCGCGCCGCGTCGCCCGTGGTGCGTTCGGCGATGGCGTCGACGTACATCGTGATGCTGGCGGTGGCCGTCTTGACGTCGCTCTGCCGGAGGTCGTCACCCATGTAGAGCGGCTCGAGCTTCTTGAGCGAGTAGCTGTGCGACCCGACGAGCAACGCCTGCCGCACGACCGGGTAGAGGTCGACGAGCACGCCGTCGCGGAGCAGGTCGTCGACCGCGTCCTCGCCGACGCCGTGGCGGGCCGCCAGCGAGAGCAGGTGGCTGCGCTCGTACGAGGCGTAGTGGTACACGTGCAGGTCGGGGAATCGCCGGCGGCGCTCGGAGAGGTAGTCGAGGAAGTCGATCAGCGCCTGCCGCTCGCCCGCGAAGTCATGAGCCCAGAAGGCCCGGAAGGTGCCGTCGGCCTCGACCAGCCCGAAGAGGTAGTCGAGGCCCCAGGCCCGCCCGTCGCCCTCGGTGTAGAGCGGGTCGCCCTCGAAGTCGAAGAAGACGTCGCCGGCGTCGGGCCGCGGGATCGTCCGCAGGGCGTCGGCGTCGACGACCTCGACCGCGGGCGCGCCGGTGTGGTCGCGCTCGGTGGCGAGCTGCACCCGGGCCTGCCCCCGCAGCCGGGCGAGGGCCGTCGCCCCGATGCCGGCGACGGGCCCGTCCGACCCGGCGAGCTCGTCGATCGTGGCGACGCCGGCCAGGTGCAGCCGCTGACGTTGCTCGCCGCGCAGGCCGGCGACGAGCACGAGGTCGCGGTGCTCGTCGACCTGGGCCTGGCAGGCCGTGCAGCGCCCGCAGGCGGTGACGCCCGGGTCGCCCCAGGTGAGCGGACCCTCGGCGGCGAGCCGCTCGGCCAGGGCGGCCCGCAGCCGGTCACGCTGGACCCGGTAGACCGGCAGCACGTCGGCGACGTCGTGCACGCTCTCGCTGCCGTCGCCGAGCACGAGGCGCACGGTGTCGGCCGACGGCAGTCCGAGCGCGCGGATCTGGTCGGTGTAGGCCGCGACCTGCAGCAGCGCGGGGATCTTCGCGTGGCGGGCGAGCTTGGTGTCGTAGACCTCGTAGGTGCCGTCGTCGGTGCGCACCACGAAGTCGCTGAAGCCGATGAACGATCCGTCGAAGAACGTCGCCTGGAAGAGCACGTCGGCCCCGGAGGCCATGGCGACCCGCGCCTCCTCGGCGGCCGCCGCGTAGCCCGACGGGGCCGGACGGTCGAACTCGACGACGTCACGGGTCGCCCGCAGCGCCTCGAGGTACCGCAGTTCGTGGGCGTCGCCGAGCCGGGCCGTGCGGTCGAGCATGTCGTCGGACGCGTCGGCAACGGCGTCGACCCGGCCGAGCTTCGCGTCGAGCCGTCGGAGGAACGACCACTCGCACGCGGCCCAGGTCGTCAGGTCGGACGGGCTGGTGACCACCCGGTCGTCGTCGAGGTACACGCGGACTCCTTCTGTCGGGACGCGGCCTGGACGCCCGCCCCGAGCCTAGGAGGCGCCACCGACACCCCGGGACGCCTCACGCGGGCGAGCCGGGCGCGGTCCGCAGGTGCAGCCGCTCCCCCTGCCGACCGAACAGGCTGAGCACCTCGACGGCCCGGTCGTCGGCCCGGCCGAACCAGTGCGGAGTGCGCGTGTCGAACTCGGCCGCCTCGCCTGCCGGCAGCACGAGGTCGAGGTCGCCCAGCACGAGCCGGATGCGTCCGCGCAGCACGTACAGCCAGTCGTAGCCCTCGTGCGTGCGGAGCACGGGTTCGCTCCGAGGCGAGTCCGCAGGAATCACCATCTTGAAGGCCTGGATCGCGCCGCCCCCGCGCGAGAGCGGCACGACCGTCATGCCGTGCTGTTGCCGCGGCGTGAGGTGCACGCGGGGGTCGCCGGTCTCGGGCGCGCCGACGAGGTCGTCGAGCGGAACCCCGTGCTCGCGGGCGAGCGGCAACAGCTGTTCGAGGGTGGGCCGTCGAAGCCCGGACTCGAGCCGGGACAGGGTGCTGACCGAGATGCCGGTCCGCTCCCCCAGTTCGGCGAGGGTCACGCCGCGCCGCGCG
This sequence comes from Frigoribacterium sp. Leaf8, assembly GCF_001421165.1. Classification (GTDB taxonomy): domain Bacteria; phylum Actinomycetota; class Actinomycetes; order Actinomycetales; family Microbacteriaceae; genus Frigoribacterium. The sequence continues at coordinate 8,046 of NZ_LMKB01000004.1, forward strand.
CGCAGGGCACGGAGGCGCGGGCCGACCGCGGCGAGGACGTCGTCGGTGCTCGGGGCGTCGGCACCGGGGGCGTTCGTGGGGTGGTCCATGCCGGTCATCTTGCCACTTCGGCAACACAGATTGCCAACCCGTTGACCCAGGTCGCAGGATCGGGTCAGGAGGTCACACCATGAACCAGAACACCCACCCGGTCGTCGCCGTCCACGACGTCGTCCACGACGTCGTCGTGATCGGCGGCGGTCCCGCCGGACTCAGCGGCGCCCTGTCGCTCGTCCGCAGCCGCCGCACCGTGCTCGTCGTCGACGACGACCGGCCCCGCAACGCTCCCGCCGAGGGCGTCCACGCGTTCCTCACCCGCGACGGCGTCGCCCCGCGCGAGCTCACCCGCCTCGGTCGCGCCGAGGTCGGGGCGTACGGGGGCGCGATCACGTCAGGCACCGTGACCCGCGTCCGCCGCGACGACGACCCCGTCGCCCCCTTCGTCGTGACCGTCACCGGCAGGGGCGGTGACGCGTCCGAGGTGCGCGCCCGGCGCCTCCTGGTGACGTCCGGCCTCGTCGACGAGCTGCCCGCCGTCGACGGCCTCGCCGAGCGCTGGGGCCGCGACGCCGTGCACTGCCCGTACTGCCACGGCTGGGAGGTGCAGGACCGCGTGATCGGCGTGCTGGCCACGAGCCCGTTCGCGATGCACCAGGCCCTGCTCTTCGGGCAGTGGAGCCGCGAGATCGTCCTGTTCACCAACGCCTCGTTCACCCCCGACGACGAGCAGGCCGAGCAGTTGCGGGCCCGCGGGGTCACCGTGGTCGACGGCCCGGTCGCGCGCCTCCGGGTCGAGGACGACGCCCTCACCGGCGTGACGCTCGACGACGGTCGCACGGTCGACGTCGGCGCCCTGGCCGTCATGGCCCGGGTGCGCTCGCGGGCGGACTTCCTCGCCGACCTCGGACTCGAGGCGACCGAGCACCCCGCCGGCGTCGGCACCCACCTCGCCACGATCGAGCCGCTCACCGGCCGATCGGCCGTGCCGGGGGTCTGGCTCGCGGGCAACGTCACCGAACCGATGGCGCAGGTCGTCGCGGCGGCCGCGGCGGGCACGATGGCCGCCGCAGCGATCAACATGGACCTGGTGACGGACGAGGTCGCGGCGGCCGTCGCCGCCCTGCGCACCGGGGAGAGGATCGACGCATGAGCGAGGCGGAGCGAGGGCAGAAGCAGCACCACCACGAGCACGAGCAGGAGCAGGAGCGACACGGGAACGGGCACGCCCACCCCGTCTTCGACCGCGACTACTGGGAGGACCGCTACGGGCAGCCAGGCCGCGCCTGGAGCGGACGCCCCAACGCCGCCCTCGTCGCCGAGGTCGCCCAGCTGGCCCCCGGGCGCGCACTCGACGTCGGCAGTGGCGAGGGCGGCGACGCCCTCTGGCTCGCCTCGCGGGGCTGGCGGGTGACGGGCGTCGACATCTCGCAGAACGCCCTCGACAAGGCGGCCGCGCTGGCCCGCGAGCAGGAGGACGTCGACCCGGCCCACCTCACCTGGCAGCAGGCGGACCTGACGGAGTGGAGCCCGACCCGCGCCTCCTTCGACCTCGTCACGGCGCACTTCATGCACCTGCCGCCCACCGACCGCGAGCGGCTGTTCCCGGCACTGGCCGACGGCGTGGCACCGGGCGGCACCCTGCTGATCGTCGGCCACGACGTCGACGCCCTGCCGGGCGGCGCCGGGAAGCACGGCGACCCGGGCATGCTCTTCACCGTCGGCGAGGTGGTCGGCAGGCTCTCCCCCGACTCGTGGCGGGTCGACGTCGCCGAGGTGCGCCCGCGTGACATGACGGGCCCCGACGGGGAGGTCTGGCACGTGGCCGACGTGGTCGTCCGCGCCACGCGCCGGGAGGGCTGAGGTCGACGCCGTCCGGGCGGCACGCGGACGCGGCCGCGGCCGCGCGCAGGACGGGCGGGTCCGTCCGGCACGGGCGTCCTGAGACGCCCGTCCGGTACGGACCCGCCCGTCCTCGGCGGGGTCGGCCCGCTACAGCGCGCTGAACTTCAGGCGCAGCTGGTGCGCGCCCGGACGCAGCACGTGCCTCGACGCGACGTCCGGCCCGCACGCACGCGACCCGACGCCGTGCTGGGCGGCGTCGAGGTACAGGTGGGTGCGGTCACTCGCGGGCAGCTCGTGCGGGTGTTCGGCCACGCCGATCTGCTGGGCCGTGTGGCGGCTCAGCGTGAAGCCGGGTCGTCCACCCGTGGCGCTCGGCACCGCCTCCACGCGCAGCCACGGCTGACCGGCGGGGCCGAGGTCGAGCGTGCGCAGGTCGCTGCGGTGCCCCGTCTCCTGTGGGCGGGCGTACCCGGCCGACAGGTCGTCGATGCCCGCCTCGTAGCGTCCGACGAACGCCGAGTGACGGCTGTCGGGGTAGGACTCGCGCGGACCGGTGCCGAACCACGAGGCGTGGTCGACGTCGCCCGGCAGGTCGAAGCGCACGCCGACTCGGGGCCAGACCATGTCCCACCACCCCGTCGGGACGATGTCGACCGACAGCCAGAGGTCGTCACCGACGAGCTGCCACTGCTCGTCGGTCGTCACGGCGTTGCGCGTGTCGGCCGCGGCGTAGCGCGTCCGCACCCGGACCGAGTCCGGCGCGACGCTCACCGACTCGACGCGCGCGGTGAGCCGGTCGAGCCCGGCGAGCAGCCAGGTGTCCTGCGAGCTGGGCAGCACGCCGACCTCGTACAGGTCGACGCGGTGGCGGTTGCGCATCACGTCGCGGTCGCGGTCCTTCGGCGTCAGCCACTCGCCGCGGTCGTTGTCGGTCGGCGCGCGCCACAGCTCGAGACGGGCGCCGTCGACCGGCCGTCCGGCCAGCGAGACCAGCCGTCCGTCGTCGAAGACGGCCGGACCGAGCTCGACGCGCCCCGAGGAGGCGCGGGCCACGCGGTCGCGCACGTCGCCCACGACTGCGGGGCGCGGTGTCGCGACCCGCACCGGTGCCGGCGTGAGGTCGAGCTGCTGGGTCGAGAGCACGTGACCCGCGTCCGCCCACACGGTGGCGTCGGCGAGCTCGGCGGTGACCGTGAACCACGTCTCGCCGGTGCCCGACACGGGCACCTCGGGCAGCGGGACGACGACCGTCTCGTGGGCGGCCAGGGCGCCGCCGTCGAGGCCGACCACGTCGAGCGTGCCCGAGCGCACCTCCTCGCCGTCGTGTGACGCGACCCAGCGGAAGACGACGTCGGAGGCGCTCGCCGAATGCCGCAGGTTCGACACGACGAGCCCCGGTCGACCGTCGACGGTGGGCGTCTCGAAGCGCAGGCGGATCGGGGCAACGACCTGGGCCCACTCGTACAGGCCCGGTGACGGGGTGTCGTCGCTCAGCACCATGCCGTCCATGACGAAGTTGCCGTCGTGGACGACCTCGCCGAAGTCGCCGCCGTAGCCGAAGTACTCGACGCCGTCGGCCGTGTGCGTGCACAGGCCGTGGTCCCGCCACTCCCAGACGAAGCCGCCGTGCAGGCGCGGGTAGGCGTCGACCAGGTCTTCGTACTCGTCGATCGCGCCGGGGCCGTTGCCCATCGCGTGGACGTACTCGCAGAGCAGGAACGGCTTCGAGCGCTGACGCGCTGCCTCGGCCGGCGTGCAGCCCAGCAGCGGGACGGACTCGTCGCCCGAGCCGATGGCGCGCGTCTCGTCGATCCACGAGTACATGCGCGAGTAGACGTCGGTGTAGGCGCCCGTGTAGTCGCCCTCGTAGTGCACGGGACGGCCGCCGTCCCGGGCGTGGGTCCACGCCGCCATGGCCGCGAGGTTGTGGCCCGTGCCCGCCTCGTTGCCGAGCGACCAGAGGACGATGCTCGGGTGGTTCTTGTCGCGCTCGACGGTGCGCACCATGCGGTCGACGTAGGCGTCGTGCCAGTCCGGGTCGTCGCTGGGGTTGCCGATCCACTCCTGGCGTTCGAAGGCGTGCGTCTCGAGGTCGCACTCGAGGACGACCCAGAAGCCCAGCTCGTCGGCGAGGTCGAGGAGGCGCGGGTGCGGCGGGTAGTGCGACGTGCGGATCGCGTTCACGTTGAACCGCTTCATCTGGGCGAGGTCGCGGCGCGACCACTCCTCGTCGAAGACGCGGCCACGGTCGGGGTGGGTCTCGTGGCGGTTGACGCCGTGGAACACGACGCGGCGGCCGTTGACCTCGAACTGGTCGCCCACGATGCGGACCGTGCGGAAGCCGAGGCGCAGCGAGACGGTCTCGGCGCCGCCCGCGCTCGAGACGGTCGCGTCGTAGAGGCGCGGGGTCTCGGCGGACCACGGCTCGACCGCGTCGAGCGCGACGGGCGCGACGTCGGCCGGGGTGGCCCAGGTCACCTCGACGCCGAGCTGGGGCACCGAGAGGGTGACCGGGTAGGCGGCCTCGCCGGCGGTGATCTCGGGGACGATCGCCGCGCCTCCTTCGCCCTGACCGGCCGTGCCGTGGAACGGCGTCTGCAGCCAGACGTCGTCGAGGCCGCCGACCGGGCGGGCCTGCAGCGTGACGCTGCGGAAGATGCCGGGCAGCCACCACTGGTCCTGATCTTCGACGTAGCTCGACGCCGACCACTGGTGCACGCGCACCGCGATCACGTTCTCGCCCGGGTGCAGGGCGTCGGTGACGTCGAACTCCTGGGCGAGGCGGCTGCCGACGCCCATGCCGATCTCGACGCCGTTCAGCCACACCACGTAGCGCGACTCGACGCCGTCGAACCGCAGCAGCACGCGCTCGGCGCCGTCGAAGGACGACGGCAGCTCGAACGTCCGGCGGTGGTCGCCGGTCGGGTTCGCGTCGGGCACGAAGGGCGGCTCGGTCGGGAACGGGAACTGCACGTTGGTGTAGATCGGGGCGCCGCGCGAACCGTCACCGCCGAGCACCCAGTGCGACGGCACCTCGATCTCGCCCCAGGACGACTCGTCGAGGTCGACCGCGCCGACGCCGTCGACGGGCTCGCCCTCGGGCAGCACGCCGCGGCCGCCCAGCGTGCCGGGGGCGCCGGGCAGCAGACGGAACGACCAGGTGCCGTCGAGGGACAGCGTCGGGGCGTCGGTGTGCAGCCACGACCGCGCCGGTGTGCGGGCACCCTGACCCGGGCCGGTGTCGGTGAGGTAGTCGGCGGAGACGGTGGACGGTGTGGTGCTGGGGGTCACTTGACGCTTCCTTCGGTGAGGCCGCCGCGCCAGAAGCGCTGGAGGACGACCATGGCGATGACCAGCGGGATGATCGACAGCAGCACGCCGCCGGTCGTCAGCTGGTAGAACTCGGGCAGGCGGTCGGTCTGGCTGAGCCAGTTGTTGAGGCCGAGCGTGACGGGGAACTTGTCCACGTCGCTCAGCATGACCAGGGGCAGGAAGTAGTTGTTCCAGATGCCCACGAGCTGGAACAGGAACACCGTGACGAGCGCCGGGGTGAGGATGCGCAGTCCCAGGGTGTGGAAGATGCGAAGCTCGCTGGCGCCGTCGAGGCGGGCGGCCTCCATGAGCGACGTGTCGACCGTGGCCTGCGCGTAGATGCGGCAGAGGAACAGGCCGAACGGCGACACGAGCGACGGCAGCAGCACGCTCCAGTAGGTGTTGGCGATGCCCATCTGGCTGAACAGCAGGAAGAGGGGCAGGGCCGTGGCGGTGCCGGGCACGAGCACGCCGCCGAGGATCGTGCCGAAGACGACGTTGCGTCCGCGGAACTCGTACTTGGCGAGCGCGTAGCCGCCGGCCGCGGCGAAGTACGTCGCGATCAGGGCTCCCACGCCGGCGTAGAGCACCGAGTTGAGCACCCACCGCACGAAGATGCCGTCGCCGTAGGTCAGCACCTGGCCGAGGTTGTCCCAGAGCGAGAAGGTCGGGGCGAACCAGAAGCCGAACGTGCCGAACAGGTCGGGCGTGGTCTTGGTCGCCGCGACGACGACCCAGTAGACCGGCACCAGGAAGTACAGCGCCACCACGACCAGGACGGCCGTGACGATGATGGTGGACGCCTTCGAGCGTCCGGCCGTGCGGTCGGGGCCGGCGCTCCGGGCGCGGCGGCGGGCGGGCTTCTCGGCGCCGCGGCCGCGACCCTGCGCCGTCACGATGGACTCGGTCTCGGTGGCGTGCTCGGCGCCCTTCGTCGAGAGGCTCATTTCTGCTTCCTGTTCGTGATGCTGAGGAACGTGATCGACAGCGCGAACGCGACGAGGGCGATCAGCACGGACTGGGCGGCCGCGACGTTGTAGTCGTTGTAGGCGAAGGCCGTGGTGTACGCGCTGAGGTTGGGCGTGTACTGGCTGTCGATCGCCGGCGAGACGCGTTGCAGCACCTGGGCCTCGGCGAACAGCTGCAGGGTGCCGATGATGGAGAAGACGGCGGTGAGCAGCAGGGCCGGACGGATCAGCGGCAGCTGGATGCTGAACGCGACGCGCAACGACGACGCACCGTCGACCTTGGCGGCCTCGTACAGCTCGACCGGGATCGACTTGAGCTGGGCGATGATGATCAGCATGTTGTAGCCGGTGTAGCTCCAGGTCACGATGTTCGCGATCGACCAGAGCACGGTGTTCGCGCCGAGGAAGTCGGGGGTGACGCCGAAGACCTCGCCGATGTCGATGATCGGGCTGAGACCGGGCACGTACAGGAACGACCAGAGGATGGTCGCGATGACCCCGGGCACGCCGTACGGCAGGAAGTACGCGGCGCGGAACACGCCCGGCCACTTCGCCGAAGCCGACTCGAGCAGCAGCGCGAGCACCGTGCAGAGGATGAGCATGACCGGCACCTGGACGATGCCGAACAGGAACATGCGGCCGATCGAGGCGACGAAGTTGGGGTCGCCGATGACCTGGGCGTAGTTGTCGAAGCCGGCGAAGCCGCTGGTCACGCCGCCCTCGCCGAACAGGCCGCTGCGGGTGACCTTCGTGAAGCTCGAGAAGAGGGCGATGACGATCGGGATCACGAAGGTCAGGGCGAAGAGCGCCAGGAACGGCGCGAGCAGCACCCAGGGCGCCCGCTTGACGGCGCCCTTCGAGCTGCTGCGACGGGGCCCCGAGGAGGCGCGGGTCGAGTCGGTCGCCGCGTCGGGCCTGGTGTCGGTCGCGGCGCTCATGCGTTCGCCTTCCGGATGGTGAGGCCCTTGTTCTGGAAGACGGCCATGATGTCCTTCTCGGCCTGGGCCACGGCGTCGACGAGCGTGCCGCCCGACGCCTTGCCCCGGAACCCGTCGCTCAGGATGTTGAAGGACTGCTGGGTGATGGGCCACCAGCTCCAGTCCTGGTTCTGCGAGGACTCCTTCGTGGCGGGCACGAAGACCTCCTGGTTGTAGTTCTGACCGCTGAAGAACGGGCTGGGCTGCTCGCGCAGCGAGCCGACGACGTCGCGGGCCGGCGACCAACCGATGCCGCAGAACTCGATGAGGGCGTTGATGCCCTCGGGGGTCGTGGTCATCCAGACGGCGAAGTCCAGCGCCTCCTGGGGGTGCTGGCTGTTCGCGAGGATCGCGGCGGTCGAGCCGCCGAGGAAGCTCGACGCGTAGCCGGTCTGCCAGGTGGGCAGCGGGGCGCACTTCCACTTGCCCTCGGCGCCGCTGACGCCCTCGATCAGGGCGTCACCCCACGAGCCGGTCGCGACGGAGGCGATCGTGCCCGCGCTGGCGGCCGAGAACCAGGCCGGCGTGTAGGCGCCGTAGGCGGTCGTGACGATGCCGTCGTCGATCGCCTTGTCGAAGAACCGGGCGACGGTCAGGGTCGCCTCGTCGGTCATGTCGATGACCCAGCCGTCGTCCTCGGCGCGCAGCCACGAGGCGCCGGCCTGGGTGGCGTAGGCGGCGAAGAGCGAGGCGTCGGCGAGCGGGAAGGAGTCCATCAGCACGCCGGCCCCCTTGAGCTCGGTGCCGACCGCGGCCCATTCGTCCCACGTGGCGGGGACGCCGGCGCCGACCGTGTCGAAGACGGCGGGCTGGTAGAACATGCCCATCGGGCCGCTGTCCTGAGGGATCGCGTAGACGCCGTCGGTGTAGCTGACCTGGTTCCACAGCGTGGGGTCGTAGAGGTCGGCGTACTGGTCGGCGCCGTAGCGCTTCAGGTCGACGACGCCGTTGGCGAGGAGGAACTCGGGCAGCGAGCGCAGCTCGACCTGGGCGATGTCGGGCCCGGCCCCCGCGGCGAGCGCCGAGTACAGCTTCTGGTAGCCGCCCGCGTTGCCGCCGGGGATGAAGACGGTCTCGACCTGGACGCGCGACTGGCTCTTGTTGTACAGGGCGGTGACCTGGTCGAGGCCCTTGAGCCAGGCCCAGTACTGGAGCTTGACCGGGCCGTCGGCCGCGGGGATGGTCGGCAGGGAGTTCACGGAGGTCGTCCCGGGCGTGGCGCAGCCGGCGAGCATGGCAGTGGCGCCGGCGGTCACCCCCAGGCCGAGCAACTGCCGTCGGGAAATCGGGCTCATGTTCATCTCACTTCGTCGTGGGGCCGTGGCGTCAGCGACGCTAACACAAATTCGAGTGGTCGCTCGAATTTCACGGGCGAGGTGTCCGCGAGGTCGTAGAGTGGCCGATCATGACGACGACCGGCTCGACGACGAGCGACCCAGGAGGCGCGCCCACGGGTGGCGCCGACGGTTCTCGTCCCACGCGTCGCGGCCCGTACGCGAAGTCGGCCGAACGCCGGCTCGCGATCGTCGAGGCGGCCTTCGAGGTGTTCTCGACCAAGGGCTACGTCGGCGGGTCGCTCCGTGACGTGGCGGACGTCGTCGGCATGAGCCAGACGAGCCTGCTGCACTACTTCCCGTCGAAGAGCGCGCTGCTGCTCGCGGTGCTCGAACGTCGCGACACGGTCTCGGACCGTTCCGCCGAGCCTCCCGACCGAGGTGACCTGATCGGGACCGTCCTCGGGCAGGCGCGACACAACGAGACGGTGCCCGGACTCATCGCGCTCTACGCGGTGCTGGCAGGCGAGGCGGTCACGACCGGCAACCCCGGCAGCGACTACGTGCGTGAGCGCTTCGAGCGTCTGCGTGCCGAGTACGGCGACGCCCTGCGAGCGCTGGAGGCGCGGGGTCGGTTGCGCCCCGGGGTCGACCCCGACCGGGCGGCGTCCGGGCTCGTGGCCCTGTGGGACGGCATCCAGCTGCAGTGGCTGCTCGACCCGGACCGCATCGACGTGGTGCAGCAGTTGCGGGACCACCTCGACCTGGTGGTCCTGCCCGACGACGCGGTCGACGGGGCATGAGCCGACTACTCGCCGCCCCGGGTGGCGGGACCGTCCGGGTCCCCGTGCCCGTCCGCTGGTACGAGCCGTGGCCGGTGTCGACGGGTTCGCCCGGGCCGACGCTGCTCTGGCTGCACGGCGGTGGGTTCTTCCGTGGGGGGCTCGACCAGCCGGAGGCGCACGACGTGGCGCGGTCGCTCGCCGCACGCGGGGTGAGGGTCGCCACGGTGGACTACCGCCTCGCGCCTCCTCCGGGTCGCGGTCTCGTGGCCGGGCGGCTGATGCCGTCGCGCAGCCGGTACCCGGGGGCACTCGACGACGTGGTGACGGCCTACGGCGAGGTGGCCGACCGGTCGCCCGAGGGCGTCATCGTCGGAGGCGCGAGCGCGGGGGCGTGCCTCGCCGCGGCGGCCACCCTCCGCACGATCGACGAGGGTCGCCCTCCGGTCGGCGCCGTCTTCGCCTACGGCTTCTTCCACCCCGCGCACCCCCGGATGGCGGAGGCACGCCACCGGTCGGGCGGCCACCGGGGACTCAGCCACGCGAGGTGGGCGCTCGACGTGATGAACCGCAACTACGCCGGCTCGCGGACCGCGCTGGCCGACCGGCTCGCCTTCCCCGGAGGTCACGACCTCACGGGGTTCCCCCGGACGCTCGTGGTGAATGCCGAGCGCGACAACATGCGCGCCTCGGGCGACGTGTTCGCCGGGGAGCTCGCCGACGCGGGGGTCGACGTGCGGCACCACGTCCTGCCGGGCACCCGCCATGCCTTCCTGAACCGGCCCCGGCTGGCCGAGTACGCCCACACCGTCTCGCTCGTCGCGGAGTGGACCCGCGGCGGCTGACCTGCCCTGCCCTGCCCTGCCCTGTCCTGTCCTGTCCTGTCCTGTCCTGTCCGGTCCGGTCCTGCCCTGCCCTGCCCAGTCGACGGGTGCCCAGCGGGACCGGATTGACTGGTCGCCGTGAACACGCTCATCGTCACCGCCCATCCCGATCACGCCTCACTGACCTCCGGTGTCGCCCGACGGCTCGTGCAGGCCCTGCCGCCGGGCACGGTCGAGCTGGCCGACCTCGCGGCGGAAGGGTTCGACCCACGTTTCGGCACGGCGGACCGCGCGGCCTACCGTGGCCACCGGACCGTTCCCGCCGACGTCGTGCGCGAACAGGAGCGGATCGACCGGGCGGACCACCTCGTCCTGGCGTTCCCCGTCTACTGGTGGTCGATGCCCGCCCTGATGAAGGGCTGGATCGACAGGGTCTTCGTCAACGGGTGGGCGTTCGAGATCGACCCCGAGGGCGGTACGCGCCGCCGGCTCGGCAGGTTGACCGTGCACCTCCTCGCCGTGGCCGGCGACTCGGCCGGGACGTACGAACGGCACGGCTACGAGACGGCGATGCGGACGCAGATCGAGCACGGGATCGTGGACTACGTCGGCGCCCGGCGAGGCGCGACGATCGTCGTGCACGAGTCCGAGCGAGACGACGCCGACGCCCGGGACGCGCTCGTCGAGGACGCCGTCGACACGGTGGCTCGCGCCGTCCTCGGGAACGCGCCCCGCGCCTCCTCGGGGTCGACGGCCTAATCACGGGAAGATGAGGCCATGGACCTCTCCGTGTCGGACGCCGACCTGACCGACCTCCTCGACCGTGTCGGATCGACCCGATGGGCGACCGGCTGGCCCGTGGACGCCTGGCAGGCGGGGACCGACGAAGCCGTCCTGCGCCGCCTTGCGCGGCACTGGGTCACCGGCTTCGACTGGCGAGCCCGGGAGAGCCGCATGGCGTCGCTGCCGTGGGGCTCGGTGGACCTCGACGGCACCGCGCTGTCGTACCTCCGGTTCGAGGGCGAGGACTCGAAGCGACTGCCCGTGGTGCTCACGAACGGCTGGCCGAGCACGGCACTCGAACTGGTCGAGCTCGCCCGGCGGTTGTCACGGCCGTCCGAGCACGGAGGCGACCCCGACGACGCGATGACGGTCATCGTCCCCGCGCTGCCGGGGTTCCCGTTCTCGCCGCCCCGACCCACGCTCGGCGACCAGACGCACGAGCTGTGGCACCGTCTCATGACCGACGAGCTCAGGTTCTCCCGCTACGTCGCCCACGGCGGCGATCTCGGGGCGGGCATCACCTCCCGACTCGCTCAGAGCCACCCCGAGGAGGTGGCCGGCATCCACCTGCTCGCCGTGGGCGGTCCCCCGGAGTACGACCCTGCCGGTCTCGCATCCGACGAACGCGCACACCTCGACGAGGTCGCCTCGTGGTCGGCGACCGAGGGCGCCTACGAACACCAGCAACGGACGCGCCCGCTCACCCTGGCACCCGCCCTGTCGGACTCACCGGTCGGCCTGCTCTCGTGGCTGTTGGAGAAGCACCGCGCCTGGAGCGACTGCGCCGGTGACGTCTCGACGCGCTTCAGCGACGACTACCTCCTCGAGCTCGCCTCGCTGTACTGGTTCACCGGCGCGGCGTCCACGGCCCTGCGCCCGTACTGGGAGCACGCTGCCGGGCACACGACCCCGGTGATCCGGGTGAGCGTCCCGACGGCGGTCGCGGTGTTCCCCCGCGACCTGGTGCATCCCCCGCGCCGCTGGGCGGAACGGACCCACGACGTCGTCCGCTTCACCGAGATGCCGCGGGGTGGACACTTCGCACCGCACGAAGAACCCGAGCTGCTCGCGGCCGACATCGCGAGCTTCTCCCGCGATCTCACCTGAGTCGCCGCCCGCTGGCGACGCCGGGGCGGCCTGCCGGGTGCGGTCCCGAGGCCGAGTGCCCGAGCGGGTGCGAGGGCGGATGCCAGGCCGGTCGTCGTCAGCGGAAGTCGCCGACCTGACGGTCGACGGGCACGGTGCGGTCGACGACGACGTCACCGGTGTGGGCCGTCGTGGTGGTCTCGATCAGCACGATCTCGACCTCGTCGTCGGCGACGGGGTTGTGCGGCACTCCCCGAGGCACGACGTGGAACTGCCCGGGGGTGAGCAGCACCTCGTGGTCGTCGGGGAGCTGGATGCGTAAGGTGCCCGAGACGACGAGGAACATCTCGTCCTCGGCGTCGTGCGCGTGCCCGACGAGCTCGCCGAGCAGCTTCGCGACCTTCACGTACTGGTCGTTCACCTGCCCGACCACCCGCGGCGTCCAGTGCTCGGTCACCTGTCGGAGTTCGGCCGCGACGTCGATTCCCTGGAGTGCAGTCATGGGGCCATCCTCCCCGTACCGGGCCCCTCGCGGACGCCGGGGAGGGATGACAGCATGGAGGATGACCTCGAATCCCCCGCCCCCGACGGGCCGCACCACGTGGCGCGTCCTCCTCGCCGTCGCCGTGACGATCGCGGCGGCCTCGATCGTCCTGATCGTCCTCGATCCGGGGAAGTCGGGGTCGTACTTCACGCTGATCGGCATGCTCTGCCTGATCTGGCTGAGCGTCACCAACCTTCGAGGACTGAGGTAGATCGGGTCAGAACACGGCCACCGTCATGCCGGCGGTGGTCGCCGGCCGGTCCATGGCGGCCACGGCGTCGGGCAGGTCGTCGAAGGCGATGATCCGACCGATGGACTCCTGCGGACGCAGTCGGCCCGCGACGACGTCGTCGAGCATCGCGGCGTACTCGCCCACCGAGATGCCGTGACTGCCCAACAGTTCGAGTTCGTCGGCGATCACCCGCCCCATCGGGATCACCGGGGCGGCGTCGTCGTCGAGCAGCAGGCCCACCTGGACGTGTCGACCCCGCGGACGGAGGGACGCGACGGACGCGACGGACGTCACCCGGCTGCCGAACGCGTCGAGGGCGACGTCGGCGCCTCCCCCGGTGAGGGCTCGGACCCGGTCGACGGCGAGGTCGTCCATGGGGACGGTCTCGGCACCCAGTTCGGCGGCCCGTTCGAGGGCGGCGGGCGAGATGTCCGACGCGACGACGCGAGCACCGGCGGCCACCGCCACGGCGACCGCCGAGAGACCCACTCCGCCGCAGCCGAAGACGGCGACCCACTCACCCGCCCGGACGCGGGCCCGGGCGTGCAGGGCGTGGTACGCCGTGCCGAAGCGGCAGCCGAGCGCCGCCGCCTCGACGAAGCCGACCTCGTCCGGCAGGGCGATGACGTTCACGTCGGCGTGCGGGACGACCAACGACTCGGCGTACGAGCCGGGAAGGGTGAAGCCGGGCTGCTGCTGACGCGAGCACACCTGGGTGGCACCGGCACGGCACTCGTCGCACGTGCCACAGGCGAAGACGAACGGGGCGGTCACGCGGGTGCCGACGGCGACCTGGGAGACGTCGGCACCCACCGCCGTCACCACGCCCGCGAACTCGTGGCCCGGCACGTGGGGAAGGCGCACCGAGTCGTCGTGACCCTTCCAGGCGTGCCAGTCGCTCCGGCACACCCCCGTGGCCGCGACGCGGACCACGACGCCGTGGGCGGGCGGCACGGGTGCCGGGAGGTCGACGATGGTCGGGATCGACCCGAACTGGTCGTACTGGACGGCGCGCATCCCCCGATCCTGACACGAGCGGGCGGACCGGACGCTCCCCGCCGCGGACGGCGACGGCCCACACCGGGTAGGAACGGTGCATGAGCCTCGCATCCACCCTCCTCCGCCTGACCGTCGGCGGCTTCTTCGTCGGCCACGGACTCCAGAAGCTGACCGGCGCCTTCGACGGTCCCGGACTCGCCGGCACCGAGCAGATGATGGCCGGCACGGGGATGCACCCCGCCGCCCGCAACGCCCGTCTGGTCGCGGTCACCGAGACCGCCGGCGGTGCCGCCCTCGCCCTCGGCGCGGCGACCCCGCTCGCCGCCGCCGGCATCGTCGGCACGATGGTCACCGCCGTCCGCAAGGTGCACCTCTCCAAGGGCCCGTGGGTGACCGAGGGCGGCTACGAGTACAACGCCGTCCTGATCGCCGCCGCCGCCGCCCTGGCCTCGGGCCCCGGCGGGCCGTCGGTCGACCAGCTCTTCGGCAAGAAGTCGTGGGGTGCCGGCGGAACGGTCTTCGCGCTCGTCGCCGGCGTCGTCGCCTCGTTCGTGGCGGTCGAGCTCGGCAAGCGGGCCACTCCCCCGGCCGAGCCGGGCTCGGACTCCTCGGCGGGCTGACCCGCCTCCCTCGTCTCGTCCCCAGGGCGCGACCCCCGACGTCGGGTGGTCGCGCCCTCCGTCCGTCCGGCGGGTGACGGTGGCCTCTGCGAGCATGGGGCCATGACACCGACGAGCACCGCGACCGACATCGACGCCGAGGCACTCGACCTGCTGCGGGCGCTCACCGGGCGCGACGACGCCGTCTTCCACGACGGGCAGCTCGAGGCCATCCGGGCGCTCGTCGCCGATCGTCGCCGGGCCCTCGTCGTCCAGCGCACCGGCTGGGGCAAGTCGGCGGTGTACTTCATCGCCACCCTGCTGCTGCGTCGACGCGGCACCGGCCCGACGCTGCTCGTCTCCCCCCTGCTCGCCCTCATGCGCGACCAGGTCGCCGCCGCCGCCCGGGCCGGGGTCCGGGCCGTCGCGGTCAACTCGGCGAACGCCCACGAGTGGTCCGACGTCCAGCAGCAGCTCGTCGACGACGAGATCGACGTGCTGCTCGTCTCCCCCGAACGACTCAACAACCCGCGGTTCCGCGACGAGCAGCTGCCCGTGCTCATCGCCCGGCTCGGCATGCTCGTCGTCGACGAGGCGCACTGCATCTCCGACTGGGGCCACGACTTCCGGCCTGACTACCGTCGCCTCGCCGACCTCATCCGCACCCTGCCCTCGGGCGTGCCCGTCCTGGCCACGACGGCCACGGCCAACGCCCGCGTCGTGGCCGACGTCGCCGAGCAACTCGCCGTGGGGCCGGGCGACGAGGTGCTGACGATCCGGGGGTCGCTGGCGCGCGCCTCCTTGCGTCTCGGCGTGCTGCAGCTGCCGACCTCGCGCGACCGACTCGGCTGGCTGCTCAGCCACCTCGCCGACCTGCCCGGCAGCGGCATCATCTACACGCTCACGATCTCGGCGGCCGACGACACCGCCCGACTGCTGCGCGAGGCCGGGCACGACGTGCGGTCCTACTCGGGCCGCACCGACCCCGAAGAACGCGAACAGCTCGAACAGCGCCTCAAGGGCAACGACCTCAAGGCACTGGTCGCCACGAGCGCCCTCGGCATGGGCTTCGACAAACCCGACCTCGGCTTCGTCATCCACCTCGGCGCGCCGTCGTCGCCCGTCGCGTACTACCAGCAGATCGGCCGAGCGGGTCGCGCCACCGACAACGCCGACGTGCTGCTGCTGCCCGGCACCGAGGACGCCGAGATCTGGCAGTACTTCGCCACGGCCTCGATGCCCTCCGAGGCGCGGGCGGCGGCCGTGCTGGCCGAGCTGGGCGAGACGCCGCTGTCGACGCCCGCCCTCGAGGCGCGGGTCGACGTCAAGCGCACCCCGCTCGAACTGATGCTCAAGGTGCTCGACGTCGACGGTGCCGTCCGCCGGGTCCAGGGCGGCTGGGTCAGCACGGGCGAGCCCTGGGTCTACGACGCCGAACGCTACGACCGCATCGCCGCGGCCCGGGTCGCCGAACAAGAGTCCATGCTCGCGTTCGAGCGCGGCGAGACCTGCCGCATGCAGATGTTGCAGGTCGATCTCGACGATCCGGCGGCCGAGCCCTGCGGGCGGTGCGACGTCTGCGCGGGCACCTGGTACCCGACCGACATCGCCGGCGAGGCGGCGACCTCGGCCGCGAGCACCCTCGACCGGGTCGGCGTCGAGATCGACCCCCGGGCCCAGTGGCCCACGGGCGCCGACCGGGCCGGGGTCGCCGTCAAGGGCAAGATCCCCGAGGGCGAACGGGTCGAGCCGGGTCGGGCGCTCGCCCGACTGACCGACCTCGGGTGGGGCAACACCCTCCGCGAGGTCTTCGCGGCGAACGCCCCCGACGCTCCCCTGTCGAAGCACCTGCTCGACGGGGTCGTGCGCGTCCTGAAGGAGTGGCCGTGGGCCGAACGGCCGGTGGGGGTCGTGGCGATGCCGTCGACGTCACGGCCGCAGCTCGTCGGGTCGCTGGCCGAAGCGATCAGCACCGTCGGGCGGTTGCCGCTGCTCGGCATGCTCGGCAGCGCCCGCCCCTCGGCCGGCCGCGGCCAGGGCGGCAACAGCGTCTACCGTCTGGCCGACGTCTGGCAGTCCTTCGAGGTCGGCCCCGAGTTGGCCGCGGCCCTCGCCGACGTGTCCGGGCCGGTGCTGCTCGTCGACGACCTGGTCGACAGCCGCTGGACGATCACGGTGGCCGGACGCGACCTACGCAGCGCCGGGGCCCCCGCCGTGCTGCCCTTCGCCCTCGCGGTGGTCGGCTGAGTCGTCCCCGGCGGGCCGCCGCGTCGTCCCCGGCGGGCCGCCGCGTCGTCGCCCGGCGGACCACCGCGTCGTCCGACGCGGGACCGCCGGGGCTCGCTCAGCGCTCGAACCGCACACCGTCCCGGGTCAGGGTGCTGTGCCGCATCAACCAGACGTCGCGTGGGTAGTTCTGGTGCATCCGCCACGGTGACCGCGATCCCTGCCGGGGCATCAGGTGCACCCCGCGCGACACGTACCCGCTCGTCAGGTCGATCAGCGGGCTCGTCGGTCCCGGCCGCTCCGGCGCGATCGGCACGGCCGACCGGTACCCGTGACGGTCGGCGTGACGCAGCAGCCGGGCGACGTAGTGCACGACGAGGTCGATCTTCAGCGTCCACGACGCGTTCGTGTACCCGATGGCGAACGCCAGGTTCGGCACCCCCGAGAGCATGAACCCCTTGTAGGTCAGCCGGGTCGCCGGGTCGACCTCCACCCCGTCGACCGACAACCGCATGCCGCCGAACAGCAGCAGGTTGAGCCCCGTCGCCGTGACGACGACGTCCGCGGGCAGCTCGTGCGCCCGCTGGCCGTCGCGACCGGCCACCCGGACGCCGTCGGCCGTGAACGAGTCGATGTCGTCGGTCACGATCGACGCCGACCCCGAGCGCAACGCCCGGAACAGCGCGCCGTCCGGGGTGATGCAGAGACGCTGGTCCCACGGGTCGTAGCTCGGCTGGAAGTGCCGGTCGACATCGAAGTCGTCCGGCAGGCGCCGGGCCACCTGCGCCCGGAGGAACGCCTTCATCTTCTCGGGAGAGCGCCTGCTCGTCTGGAAGCTGAGCAAGGCCATGCCGATGCTGCGCCACCGGATCAGCCGGTCGTCGACGGCCTGTGGCAGCAGCCGACGCCAGGCGCGGGGCTCCTTCCGTCGCGAGGGAAGGGACAGCACGTAGGTCGGCGAACGTTGCAGCATGGTGACCTGCTCGGCGCTCTCGGCGAGGGCGGGCACCAGGGTCACCGCCGTCGCCCCCGATCCGATCACGACGACGCGCTTGCCGCTCACGTCGAGGTCCTCCGGCCAGTGCTGGGGGTGCACGACGCGTCCGGTGAACGAGTCCTGCCCCGGGAACGCGGGCGACCAGCCCTCGTCGTAGCGGTAGTAACCCGAGCAGACGAACAAGAACGAGCACGTGATCGTGACGCGACGAGCCGCCGGGCCGGCACCCGCGCCTCCTGCGCTCGGCTCCTCGCCGGCGGCGGACGACGCGTCCGCTGCCACCGCGCTCGCGACCTCGATCGTGACGGTCCACCGGGCCTCGGCGGACGACCAGTCGGCCGCGACCACGCGGTGCCCGAACCGGATCAGCCCGGCGACGCCCGTCTCGTCGGCCGTGTCACGGACGTACTCCCTGATCGCCTCGCCCGGGGCGATCGCCCGCGCGTCGCGCCAGGGTCGGAACCCGTAGCCGAGGGTGAACATGTCGCTGTCCGACCGGACCCCCGGGTAGCGGAAGAGGTCCCAGGTGCCGCCGATCGCCGCACGCGCCTCGACGACGGCCAGGCTGCGGCCGGGGAAGTCCCGGCGGAGCTGCGCCGCCACGCCGACACCGGACAGGCCGGCGCCGACGACGAGCAGGTCGACGTGCTCGACGCCTCCACCGGCGGGGCGGTCGTCACCACCGGCGGGGCGGTCGCCACCACCGGCGGGGCGGTCGTCACCACCGGCAGGGCGGTCGTCACCCCCGGCGGGGCGGTCGTCACCTTCGCCCGGGACCGAGGAGGCGCGGGTCGCGTCGCTCACGGGACCAGCACGATCCGGATCGGGTCGCCTTCCTTGCGTTCGAGCATCTGCACCGCCCGTTCGGCCTCGGCTAGGGGCACGGTCGCGCTCACCGACCGGGAGAACTCGAGCCTCCCCCGGGCCGTCAGCGCGACGAGCGTCGTGACGTCGGCGGGCTCGGAGCCGTAGTGGCCGAGGACCTGCTGCTGCAGGAAACTGAACTTCGTGCCGTCGGTGATCGTGATCGGCTGGTCCGACAGGCCGACGAGCGTCAACCGTCCCCGGTATCCGAGGCAGGCGATGGCCTGCTCGCGCACGGCGGGCACCCCCGCGAAGTCGAAGGCCCGGGCGAGTCCGCGGCCACCGGTCGCCCGGCCGAGCGCCACGGCGAAGTCCGGGTCGGCGGGATCGAGCGCGAGGTCCGCACCGAACTCGAGCGCCCGGGCCCGGGCACCGGGCAGGGGGTCGACCGCGACGATCGGCGCGGCGCCGAGCAGGGAGAGCAGCTGGACGGCGTGGGCGCCGAGGCCGCCGACGCCCCAGACGCCGACCGCCGTGCCGGGCCGGGTGTCGGCGGTCGTGGTGAGCGCAGCCCAGGGAGTCGACACGGCGTCGGGGATGAAGCAGGCCTGCTCGAACGGCAGGGAGTCCGGGATCTTCACGACCGTGTCGGCGCGGGCCACGGCGAACTCGGCCCACCCGCCGTCGTAGTCGACGCCACGGGTGAAGACCTGGCCGTCGCGCTCCTCGCCGGCCTGCAGCAGCACGCGGTCGCCGACGGCGACGTGCGTGACGCCGTCGCCCACCTGGTCGACCGTGCCGGCCACCTCGTGGCCGAGGGTGACGGTGTCGCCCGGCAGGTGCAGCGGCGTGAGCGACCCCTGGATCAGGTGCACGTCGCTGAGGCAGACGCCGGCGGCGGCGACGGCGATGCGCACCTGCCCCGGGCCGGCGTCGGGGGTGGGCACCTCGGTGACCGAGAAGTGGCGGGTGCTGACGTCGAGGCGTCCGGCGAGCATGGTGGCTCCGTCCTGCGGGGCCCGGTCGATCGGCTCTGACCGCGGGGCGTGACCGCACATCGGGTGCGACGGTACGCCTCCGACACGGATGTTGCACGCTGCACCCGCCGCGGGTCGACGGGCGGACGGCGAGACCCCGGGACGTCGCCGAGACCCCCGCGCACGCACGGGGGTCTCGGCGACGATCTGGGGTCCGAGGCGGGCCCTACCCGCGACGGGGCTCGTCGTCCGCGGCGGCGTCGGCGAGGTGCTCGTCGGCCCGCCGACCGTCGGTGCCGACCAGGGCGTGCAGCGAGCCGGTCGAGATGCGGTCGGGCGAGGTGCCCTCGAGCGAGCCCAGCCCACCCGCGCGACCGTCGAGCAGGCGCGCGGCGGCCGGGCCGGCCGAAGCGGAGTCCGACCCCGAGTCCGAGTCCGACCCCGAGGAGGCGCCGTGACCGTCCGCGTTCATGGTCGCCTCGTCGAAGGGCGCACGACCCGACAGCACGGTCTCGACGCGGTCCTTGTCGATCTGCTTCGTCCAGGTGCCGACGAGGATCGTCGCGACGGCGTTGCCCGTGAAGTTGGTCAGTGCGCGCGCCTCGGACATGAACCGGTCGATGCCGACGATGACGCCGACGCCGTCGACCAGGTCGGGCCGGTGTGCCTGCAGGCCTCCCGCGAGGGTGGCGATGCCGGCACCCGTGACGCCGGCGGCACCCTTCGAGGCGATCATCATGAACAGCAGCAGCGAAACCTGCTCGCCGACGTTGAGCGGCGTGCCCATGGCGTTGGCGATGAAGAGTGACGCCATGGTCAGGTAGATCGCGGTGCCGTCGAGGTTGAACGAGTAGCCGGTCGGCACGGTGATGCCGACGACGGGCTTCGAGACGCCGAGGTGCTCCATCTTGGCGATGAGGCGCGGCAGCGCGACCTCGCTCGACGAGGTCGAGACGATCAGCAGGTACTCGCGTCCGAGGTACTTCATCACCCGGAAGATGTTGACGCCCGTGACGAGCTTGAGGATCGTGCCGAGCACGACGGCGACGAAGAGGATGCACGTGATGTAGAAGGCGACCATCAGGGTGCCGAGCGCCACGATGGCGGCGACGCCGGTCTCGCCGACCACCGCGGCGATCGCACCGAACGCGCCGATCGGGGCGACCCACATGATCATCGCGAGGATGCGGAACACCAGCACCTGCAGGTTGCGGACGCCCTCGAGGATCGTCGCGCCCCGATCGCCCATGCGCTGCAGGGCGAAGCCGACGAGCAGGGCCACGAACAGCGTCTGCAGGATGGAGCCGCTGGTCAGCGACGACACCAGCGTCTCGGGGATGATGCCGAGCAGGAAGCCCGCCGTGCCACCGGCCTCCTCGGCGGCGGGCGCCTCGTATCCGGTCGAGCCGATCATCAGGCCCTCGCCCGGGTGGATCAGGTTGCCGACCACGAGGCCGATGGCCAGGGCGAAGGTCGACATCGCGATGAAGTAGCCGAGCGCGAGCCCGCCCACCTTGCCGACGGTCGCGGCCTTGGCGATGGAGCCGACGCCGAGCACGATCGTGCAGAAGATCACCGGCGCGATCATCATCGAGATGAGCGACACGAAGGCGGTGCCGATCGGTTTCAGCTGCACGGCGACCTCGGGTGCCGTGAGGCCGACGACGATGCCGGCCGCGACGGCCACGATCACCGCGATGTAGAGCCAGTGCGAGCGGTCGATCCGGCGCCGGGGGCGGACGCCGCCCGTCGTCGTCGTTCCGCCGGGTGTGGGGGTCTGCGGGCCCTTGTGCGTCTTTGCCATGGGGGTCTTCCTCGAGCTCGTGACCGGCGGCGTCGTCGTCGACGGTCGTGCGGGGTTCGTCGCCGCGACTCTCGCCGGTCGCCGGGTGGGCGTCGACGTTGTGGTCATACTGGTCGCGCCGGTGGTGCGTCATGATGGACCCCGGCCGCAGCGCAGCGAGGAGCCCGCCAGAGATGACCGTCGACCCCACCCGGTGGAGCATCGCCACCCGGCTGTTCGCCCTGCTCGTGGTCTTCGTCGTCGCCGTGACCCTGCTGGCGACGGCCTGGACGATCCGGTCGGCCCGCGACGACGCCGATCGCTCGGCGGCACGGGCCTGCCTGGCGCTCGCCACCTCGATCGCCGACAACCCGTACGTCGTCGACGCGATGGGGACGTCCGACCCGAGCGCCCGTCTGCAGCCCTACGCCGTGGCCCTGATGAGCGACACGTCGACCGACTTCGTCACCATCATGCGGCCCGACCGCACGCGCCTGACGCACCCCGACCCCGACGAGATCGGCCGCCCGTTCGTCGGCACGATCGCCCCGGCCCTCCGCGGGCGGTCGTTCACCGAGACCTACGCCGGCACCCTCGGCCCGTCGGTGCGCGCGGTCGTGCCGATCGAGGGCGACGGCGAGGTCGTCGCCCTCGTGTCGGCCGGCGTCACGGTCGACACCATCACGCAGTCGGTCGGCGAGCGGCTGCCGCTCGTGTTCGCGGCCGCCGGGGCGACCGTGGTGCTCGGCGGCATCGTCTCGTGGCTGCTCAGCCGGTACCTGCGGCGGGTGACCTGGGGCCGCGGCCCGGAGGAACTCGCTCGGATGTTCGCGTACTACGAAGGCGTGCTGCACTCCGTGCGCGAGGGTCTCGTGCTCGTCGACGACCGCGGCCGGCTGACGCTCTACAACGACCAGGCGGCCGAGCTGCTCGACCTGCCGCCCGGGGGCATCGCCGCTCCCGTCCCGCTGACCGACCTGCAGCTGCCCGACTCGCTCCGCGAGCTGCTCGCCTCCGGACGCCGCGCCTCCGACGAGGTGCACGTGACCGACGACCGCGTGCTGGTCGTGAACCAGGAGGTCACCGAACCCACCGAGGGCCCGTCCCACCCGTCGCCCTCGACCGGACGAGGAGGCGCGACACCGTCAGGAGGCGCGGCACCGGTCACCGGCGCCACCCGCCCGCGCTCCCGCCGCACGCTCGGGACCGTGACGACCCTGCGCGACCACACCGAGCTCACCCACCTCACCGGCGAGGTCGAGACCATGCGCACCCTCTCGGACGCGCTGCGCTCGCAGACCCACGAGTTCTCGAACCGGTTGCACACGATCGTGTCGCTGATCGAGCTCGGGCGTGGCGACGAGGCCCTCCGGTTCGCGGCCGACGAGCTCGACCTCGGCCAGCGGCTCGCTGACCGGGTCGTGGCCGCGATCGACGAGCCGACGCTCGCCGCCCTGCTGCTCGGCAAGGCGGCACAGGCCCGCGAACGGTCGATCGACCTGCGCGTCGACGTCGAGCCCGACCTGGGGACGATCGACGTCGAGCCCGGGGACCTCGTCACGATCCTGGGCAACCTCGTCGACAACGCCTTCGACGCGGTCGCCCCGACCCTCGACGCCCCGACCCCCTCCCCCGATCCCACCGGCCGCCCGGCCCGCCCGCCCCGGGTCGAGGTGACCGTCGCCCGGGTCGAGGGCGGCGTCCAGCTCGACGTCGAGGACGACGGCCCGGGGCTCGGCGACGTCGAGCTCGCCTTCCGGCGGGGGTTCAGCACCAAGCCGACGTCGGCGGGCGGACGCGGCATCGGCCTCGCGCTCGTCCGTCAGGCCGTGGGTCGGGTCGGAGGTCGGCTCGACGTCGCCACGGGACCCGACGGGACCACCTTCTCGGTGCTGCTGCCCGACCGGCGGCCGGACGACGTCGACACCACCGCCCGACGTCGGGGTGGGGTGCGGTCGTGACCGGCGCCTCCTCGTCCGTCGACCGGGTCCGCGTGCTCGTCGTCGAGGACGAGCCCCTGACCGCGGAGGCGCACGTCGCGTACCTCGACCGGCTGGACGGCTTCGAGGTGGTCGGCCGGGCGCGGGACGGACGCGAGACCCTCGACGCGGTCCGCGCTCTCGGCGGTCCCCATGGGCGCGGTCTCGACCTCGTGCTGCTCGACATGAACCTGCCCGACACGCACGGTCTGCAGCTCTGCCGGGCCCTGCGGGCGGCGGGCTCGAGCGTGGACGTCATCGCGATCACGGCCGTACGGGACGCCTCCGTCGTGCGGACCGCGGTGTCGCTCGGCATCGTCCAGTACCTGATCAAGCCGTTCACCTTCGCGACGTTCGCCGACCGGCTCGGGGCCTACCGGGCGTTCCGCGAGTCGCTGGCGACCGGGCAGGGACAGGTGACCCAGTCGGACGTCGACTCGGGGTTCGCCACCCTGCGCCGGGCACCGGCACCGACGCTGGCCAAGGGCCTCGCGCCGGCCACGCTCGAGCAGGTCGTGGCGGTGCTGCGTCGCGGCGGGTCACCGTCCGCGGGCGAGGTGGCGGACGCCGCCGGGGTGTCGAGGGTGACCGCCCGCCGGTACCTCGAGCACCTCGCCGACACGGGGGCGGCGACCCGCGAGCCCCGGTACGGCAGCCCGGGCCGACCCGAGCACGGCTACCGCTGGAACTGAGCGGACGGCCTGTCCTGCGGGTCAGCGCCGGACGAGCCGTGCGATCTCGGGCAGCGCCGCGAGGGTGCCGGATGCCCCGTGCTGGTCGGGGTCGAGGGCGAGACGCCGTAACCCGGCACGCGTGTAGGTGCCGACGTCGGCCACGAAGTCGGCGGGCGCGCGCCAGACCAGCCGGTCGGCCGACGACGCGTCGAGGCCGCGGGCGAGGGCGGCGTCCCGAGCGCGCTCGGGCGAGGTGAAGGCGAGCAGGGTCGGGGTGCCCTCGTCCACGACGGCGAAGGGCCTCGAGGCCCCGGCCGTGCCGCGGTCCACGAACCACCAGGCCTCGAGTCGGAACGCCGAGCGCCACAGGGCGACCGGGTCGTCGACCACGACGGCCGTGGTCCGCACCGGCGTCGCGTCGACCACAGGGGGCGGCACGACGACCGGTGCCGCGCTGCCGGGAGCCACCCGAGGAGGCGCGGGCCGCGTCACCGGCGTCGG
This sequence comes from Frigoribacterium sp. Leaf8, assembly GCF_001421165.1. GTDB lineage: Bacteria > Actinomycetota > Actinomycetes > Actinomycetales > Microbacteriaceae > Frigoribacterium. The sequence continues at coordinate 32,248 of NZ_LMKB01000004.1, forward strand.
TCCCGCCGGCGGGGCCGCCCGGTCGACGACCTTCTCGAGCCGGGCTCGACGGCGCTGTCCCAGACCGATCCTCACGAGCACGATGCCGCCGGCGACGAGGACGGCGACCACGGCGAGGGCGACCACGACGTCGACGGACGACTGCCGACCGGGCGCCACGAGCCCGACGAGCAGCACCGACGCGCCGATCGGCGACCCGACGACGGCGATCGCGAGCAGCACGACTCCCCAGGTGAGTGCTGCGGTGCCCGACGGGCCGCGACGGCTCGACGGACGGCGGGGGTCGGACGGGTCGGGGCTCGGCATCGGTCCAGCGTAGGGCGGCCGGCCGGGTGAGGCCCGGGTGCGGCGGCGGTGCCCGCTGCGACCCCGACGCGGCTTCGCGGTGGCAGCGACGGCGTCGCGCGCCCCAGGTGATCGACGGAGCCGTCCGTCGGCACTACGCTCCGACCATGGCCGACACGCGTGGACCCCAGATCGTCCGAGGCGACCCCGAGGTGACCCGGGCGACGCTCGACCTGAAGCTGCCGGTGGCGATGCTGCCCGGCCTCGTGCGTCGAGCACTGCAGGCGAGCCCCACGTTCTCGTTGGGCGACGCCGACGAGACGGGGGCCACGCTTCTGCGTCGGTCGGCGTCGGCCAGCGGCACGGACACCGTGAGGCTCGACTTCGCCGCGTCCGACAAGGGCAGCCGGGTCTCGGCCGAGGTCCACTCCCCCGGCGGCACGATCGGCACGTCGGTCAAGCGCCGCGACGACGACACGACCGCCCTGTTCGAGGCGATCGCGAAGGCCGCCGGGCCCTTCTGACCGGTGACGGGGCACGGGCCGACACCGCGCCTCCCTCGGGCACGCCGACGGGTCAGACGCCCACGATCCAGGTGTCCTTCGCGCCCCCGCCCTGGGACGAGTTGACGATCATGCTGCCCTCGGGCGCCACGCGGGTCAGCGCCAGGTCGGCGAGCACGCTCTCGCCCGCCCCGGTGCCGGTGAGGTACACGAAGCAGCGGAGGTCGACGTGCCGGGGCTGCAGCCCGGTCGGGGTCAGGGTCGGGTGCGACGACAACGTCACCACCTCCTGCGCGACCCAGCCGGACGGGTCCCGGGCGATCTCGGCCCGACGCTCGGCCACGACCGCCGCGCTGGCCGAGGGGCCGATCAGGACGCCGCGACCCCCCTCGCCGTCGACCGGCTTCGTGACGAGCTCGCCCACCCGGTCGAGCACCGCGAGCCGCTCGGCCGGGTCGCCCGTCCGGTAGGTCGGCACCGACTCGAGCAGCGGACGCTCGCCCAGGTAGTACCAGATGAGGTCGGGTACCGCGCAGTACATCGCCTTGTCGTCGACCAGCCCGTTGCCGGGGGCGTTGGCGAGCACGACGCCGCCCGCCGCCGCCACGTCCATCAGGTGCTCGCCGAGCAACGGGTCGTGCGGCGCGTGCACGTCGACCAGCTCGCGGTCGAGCCGCAGGTAGAGCGCGTCGACGACGGCGCCGGTCCTGCGGTCGACGACCCGCGCCTCCCGGACCTCGACGTCGTCGGCCTGCAGGAGCAGCAGCCCCGCGCCTTCGGCGAGGGTGCGGTGCTCGTACCACGCCGAGCTCGCGGGGCCCTCGCTGAGGAGCGCGCCGACCGGCTCGCCTCCGCCCCGAGGAGGCGCGGCGTGGGCCAGCAGCGTCGCCCTCAGCACCGAGAACACTCTCGTCGGGTCGAGCAGCCCCGCCGGCCGCGGAGCGTCCGGCACCACCTCGTCGAGCAGCCGTCGCACGGCGATCGAGAACGCGGCCCCGCTCGGCGCCCGGACGTTGTCCTCGAGCACGCGCCAGCCACCGAGCTCGTCGCGCACGAGGTCGAAACCCTGCACCGCCGCGCGCACGGCGTCCGCGGGCAGCCGGGTGGCCTCGGTCCGCCACCCCGCCGCGCCGACGACCTGCTCGTGGGTCAGGACGCCGTCCGCGACGACCCGGCGCTCACCGTAGGCGTCGCGGAGGAACGCCTCGATCGCCCGGGCGCGCTGGGTCAGGCCGGCCTCGAGGCGGCTCCACTCGTGCCGCGTGACGATGCGGGGCACGAGGTCGCAGTGGAACGCCCGGTGGTCGCCGCCGACGCCGAACCCGAGACCGGCCCGCTCGCACCAGGCGTCCCGTGCGACGACGCGGGCGCGGGCCTCGGTCGCGCCGAGCTGCTGGAAGAAGCCGGCGACGTCCCGGTAGGCCGGGCGGGGGTGGAGTCCCGGGCCGATCGCCTCGTCGCCGGCACGGAACCGGTACCCCACGAGGGTCGGCGCCGGGTCGTCGAGCCCGGCGGCGGGGCCGTGCGTCTCGCGGACGACCAGGTCGACCACGTCGTCGAGCCGTCCCCTCTCGGCGAAGGCGGCGCGCTGCCGGTCGGCCGAGTTGCCCCGGGCGAGCGTGGCCTCGGCGAGGTCGGACACGGTCTGCCAGTCGCCGAACTCCTCGAGTTGTGGCCGCAGCCGGGTCACGAGCTGCCGAACGGCCTCGGCCGCGGGCAACCGCGAGGGGTGCTGCTCGAGGTCGAGCAGCTCGCCGGCGAGCCCGCTGCGCGCCGCCTGCCACATCGCGGCCCGGTGCAGCGGCGCCGCGCGGTGCCGGGCGGGGCGGCCGGCCTCGACGTCCGTCTCGGCCCGGCGCACCGCGGCGCGGTAGAGGCCGGCGATCAGCACCGCGTCGTCGACCAGCGGGCAGGCGTCGCAGGTGCGCAGCTCGAGGGTGGGCGCGTGGCTCGAGGGCCGGACGTCGAAGTAGGCCATGCCGCTGTCGGCGATCACGCCCGACCCGATGAGGTCGGCGAGCAGCTGGTCGTACTCGGCGGCGTCGGCCATCGGGCCGGTCGCCCCGGCGCTCGGCCACCGTTGCCAGATGAGCGAGCGGATGCTCGCGTAACCGGTGTCCTGGCCGTTGAGGTAGGGCGAGCTGGCGCTCAGGGCGAGCAGGGCGGGCAGCACCGGGGCGATCCGCCCGGCGACGTCCACGGCGAGGTCGCGGTCGGCGACGCCCACGTGGATCTGCAGGCCGCAGATCAGCTGCTCGTCCACGAGCAGGCGGTACTGCTCGTGCATGCGCCCGTAGCGCCCGGTCGTGGTCAGTTCGAAGTCGGCGACCTCGCTGCGCGGGGCCGTGCCGACGGCGCCGATGGCGAGCCCCTCGGCGGTCGTCACCTCGACGAGGTCCCGACGAAGGGTCAGGATCTCGCGCCGCAGGTCGTCGAGCGTGGTCACGACCGGGACGTTGGTCTCGATCGTGGTGCGCTGCAGTTCGGCCCCGTAGCGGTCGGCAGGCAACCGGGCGAGGAGGTGCGGCGCCCTGGCCGACAGACGCCCCGTCTCGAGGTCGATCAGGTGCAGTTCTTCTTCCGCCCCCAGCGTCAGCTCAGCGCTCATGCCTGCACAGTACGGGCGTGGCCCGGTTCTGCCCGCCTCTTCATGAGGATTTCACATGAACGGGTCACGAGGAGGCGCGGCCCCGTCGGCCTCGGAGTCAGACCCGAGCGGTCTGGCGCACCCCCGCGGCGGGCAGCAGCACGCCGTCGATGAGCCCGACGAGGTAGTCACGGTCGACGGGCTTGCGGAGGACGAGCACCCGGTACGACACCATCGACGGGGTGACGAGGGCGAGTGCCTCGATGTCGGTGTCGGCCGCGATCTCGCCTCGCTCGAGGGCGCGGCGCAGCAGCAGGCGGTTGGCCTCGGCACGGGGTTGGACGATCGCGGCGTCGACGGCCTCGGCCAGCTCGGGCGTGGTCGAGAGCATCGTCACGACGCCCGCCATGACCCGCATCTTCTTCTCGGCGTCGTCGATGCTGTGCGGCTTGATCATCGCCAGGAGGTCTCCGCGCAGCGTGCCGGTGTCGGGCAGGCCGTCGAGGTCGACGGCCCCCTGCTTGAGGCAGGCCACCGCGTCGACGACGAGTTCGCCCTTCGAGGCCCAGCGGCGGTAGAGCGTGGCCTTGCCGGCCTTGGCGCGAGCGGCCACCATCTCGATGGTCATGCCCTCGAAACCGGTCTCGGCGAGCACGTCGATGGTGCACCGGAGGATCTCGGGGTCGCGGCTGTGGTCGCGCTTGCGACCCGGTCGCGAGGGGGTCGCGGGGTCGGTCTCGGCGGGCGTCGTCGCCACGCCTTCCCTGTCGGTCATGGGGGCGACTCTACATCGGATGTTTACGAAACTGCCTGTATCCGAAACTCGCAAGACTCGTATATGCTCGCGCTCATGTCTCAGGCCTCCACCTCCCCTGACGGCGCGACCCGCGCCTCCTCGTCCTCTGCCACCCCGCCGCCGTCCCGGCGCTGGTGGACCCTCACCACCGTCGCCCTCGCCCAACTGATGGTCGTCCTCGACTCGACCGTCGTGAACATCGCGCTGCCCGCCGCCCAGACCGACCTCGGCTTCTCGGACGGCGACCGGCAGTGGATCATCACCGCCTACTCGCTCGCCTTCGGCAGCCTGCTGCTCGTCGGCGGCCGCGTCAGCGACCTGATCGGCCGCAAGCGGACGTTCATCATCGGCCTGATCGGCTTCGCCCTCGCCTCGGCCCTCGGCGGTGCGGCCGGCACCTTCGGGCTGCTCGTCTTCGCCCGCGCCCTGCAGGGCGCGTTCGGCGCCCTGCTCGCGCCGACCGCCCTCGCCGTCTTGACCACGACCTTCACGATCCCGAAGGAGCGTGCCCGCGCGTTCGGCGTGTTCGGGGCGATCGCCGGTGCCGGCGGAGCCATCGGCCTGCTGCTCGGCGGGTTCCTGACCCAGTACGCCTCGTGGCGCTGGAACCTCTACATCAACGTCGTCATCGCCGCCGTCGCGATCGTCGGGGCCGCGATCTTCGTGTCGCACGTCACCCGCACCGGACCGCGACCCAAGCTCGACGTGCCTGGCACGCTGCTCGTCTCCGGCGCGCTCTTCTCGCTCGTCTACGGCTTCTCGAACGCCGAGACGCAGGGTTGGGACTCGCCGCTGACCTGGGGCTTCCTGGCGGCGGCCGTCGTGCTGCTCACCTCGTTCGTCGCGTGGCAGCGCCGGGCCGAGCACCCCCTGCTGCCCCTGTCGATCGTCCTCGACCGCAACCGGGGTGCCGCCTACGCGTCGGTGACCATCGCGGGCGCGGGCATGTTCGGCATCTTCCTGTTCGTGACGTACTACCTGCAGACCTCGCTCGGGTACACGCCGACCAAGACCGGCCTGGCCTTCCTGCCCATGATCGCGATGCTCGTCCTCGCGGCCCAGCTGTCGACGAACATCTTCGTGCCGCGCTTCGGGCCCAAGATCATGGTGCCGTTCGGCATGACCCTCGGCGTGGTCGGCATGCTGCTGCTCACCCGGCTCGACCTCGAGAGCATGTACGCCGCCAACGTGCTGCCGGCCCTGATGGTGCTGGGCTTCGGCATGGGCTCGATCATGCCCGCGTCGATCCAGACCGCCACGCTCGGCGTCGACCGCGGACACGCGGGCGTCGCCTCGGCCATGGTCAACACGAGCCAGCAGGTCGGCGGGTCGATCGGCACGGCACTGCTCAACACCCTGGCGGCGACCGCGGCCGCGAACTACGTGGCCGACCACCTGCCCGCGACCGGGGCCGTCGCGGCCGAGGCCGCCGTGACCGGCTACGCCACGGCGTACTGGTGGGGAGCAGGGTTCTTCGCGGTCGGCGCGGTCATCGCGGCCCTCCTGTTCCGACGCCGCGTCCCGCAGTCGGACGACGTGGACGCGTCGGCCTCGCCCGCCGTGGACGCACCGGTCCCGGTGCACTGACGCGACCCCCTCGCCCGGACGACCCGCGCCTCCTCAGCCCTCGGGGCCGGGGAGGCGCGGGTCGTCCGGGCGACGGACGTCGCGTCGGTCAGGACGCGGCTTCGTCCTCGTCGTAGCGGTCGACGCTGATCGTCGGGATCGACGCCGTGATGACGGAACCGTCGGCGCGCATCAGCCCGCGGAGGTCGCTCGTCGTGGGGACGCGCGTCGTGATGCGCGGCCCCTGACCCTCGAGGGCCACCCGCACCGGAGCCTCGGGGGTGACCCGGAACTCGTCGCCGCGGACGGACAACGTCACGGCGTCGCCCGTCTCGACGGTGAAGACGATCTCGTGCTGGGCGAGGTCGACGCGCACGCGGCTGCCCTTGATCGCGACGCGGAACGAGAGCTCGTCCCAGTCGGCCGGCAGGCGCGGGTCGAAGGTGATCGAGCCGAGCCAGTCGCGCATGCCGCCGTATCCGTTGACCAGCGCGCTCCAGATGCCGCCGGTCGACGCCACGTGGACGCCGTCGGACGTGTTCTTGTGCAGGTCGGCCAGGTCGACGTAGAGGGACGACAGGAAGTACTGCTGCGACAGCTGGTGGTGGCCCACCTCGGCCGCGATGATCGACTGCACGACGCCGGACAGGGTCGAGTCGCCCGTCGTCAGCGCGTCGTAGTACTCGAAGTTGCGCAGCTTCTGCTCGGGCGTGAACTCGTCGCCCTGCAGGTAGAGCGCGAGCACGACGTCCGCCTGCTTGAGCACCTGGAAGCGGTAGATGACCAGCGGGTGGTAGTGCAACAGCAGCGGTCGCTTGTTCGCCGGGGTGGCCTCGAGGTCCCAGAGCTCCTTGTCGAGGAACTGGGCGTCCTGCGGGTGGATGCCCCGGTGGTCGTCGTACGGGATGTGCATCGCCTCGGCGGCGAGCTGCCACCCCGTGATCTCGTGCTCCTCGAGGCCGAGGCGGTCGACCATCCGGTCGAACGCGACGGGAGAGTCGTCCTTCAGACGGGTGACCGCCCGGACGGCCGCCCGCAGGTTCGCGCGCGCCATGACGTTCGTGTAGAGGTTGTCGTCGACGACGGTCGTGTACTCGTCGGGCCCGGTGACGCCGTCGATGTGGAACCGCTGGTCGCCGTTCGAGCGCCAGAAGCCGAGGTCGGCCCACAGGCGCGCCGTCTCGACGAGGATGTCGACGGCACCTCTCTGCAGGAAGTCCTCGTCGCCGGTCGCCTGGACGTACTGGCTGAGGGCATGGCTGATGTCGGCGTCGATGTGGTACTGGGCCGTGCCGGCGGCGTAGTACGCGCTCGACTCGAGCCCGTTGATGGTGCGCCACGGGAACAGCGCGCCGCGCTGGTTCAACTCGACGGCCCGGTCACGGGCGGCGTCGAGCATGCCCAGACGGAAGCGCAGGGCGTTGCGGGCCACGTTGGGCGAGGTGTACGTCAGGAACGGCAGGACGTAGATCTCGGTGTCCCAGAAGTAGTGTCCGCCGTAGCCCGACCCCGTCACGCCCTTGGCCGCGACCCCCTGACCGTCGGTCCGGGCCGTCGCCTGCGCGAGCTGGAAGAGGTTCCAGCGGACGGCCTGCTGGATCTCGGGCTGGCCGGCGACCTGGACGTCGCTGCGCTGCCAGAAGTCGTCGAGCCAGGCGCGCTGGTGCTCGAAGATCTCGGCCGTGGGCGTCTCGGCGGCCCGGTCGAGGGTGCGGTCGCACCGGTCGGCCAGTTCGCGAGGCGGCACGCCGCGACTCGTGTGGTAGGTGATCGTCTTGGTCAGGCGGACCTTCTGGCCGGCCTGCGCCTTCACGCGGTAGACGTGCTTGGCGATGTCGTCGTCGATCTGCGAGGACTGGTCCCACTCGGCGTCGGTCTCGATGCGGTGCTCGGCGCCGACCGCGATCGTCATGCCCGAGTTCGTCGTGCGGTAGCCGAGCACGGCCCGCGTGCCGCCGTTGCGGTTGAGCACGGGCTGCAGCACCCGGTCGTCGAACGACTCGGCCTTGCGCGGGTCGAACGCCTCGGCCGCGGCCCGCATGCCGGCGTGGTACTGGTCGCCCATGTCCTGACGGTTGAGGATCTGGCTCGAGATCAGCAGCGACGCCGACGAGTCGAGCATCGTGACCTCGTACTCGATGACGACGAGGTGGCGGTCCTCGAAGCTGACCAGGCGGCGGCTGGTCACCAGGACGCGCTTGCCAGAGGGCGTGCGCCAGTCGATCTCGCGGGTGAGGACGCCGTCGCGGAAGTCGAGGCGTCGCGTGTGGCGGAGGATGTCGGCCTCGAAGAGCACGAACGGTTCGTCGTCGACGTAGAGGCGGATGACCTTCGCGTCGGGCACGTTGACGATCGTCTGGCCGACCCGGGCGAACCCGAAGGCCTCTTCGGCGTGCCGGATGGGCCAGGTCTCGTGGAACCCGTTGACGAAGGTGCCGAACGAGTGACCGCCGCGCCCCTCGTCGGGGTTGCCGCGGAGGCCGAGGTACCCGTTGCCGACCGCGAAGACGGTCTCGGTGAGGCCCTCGTCGCCCTGGATGTACTCGTCCTCGACGAATGCCCACTCGTCGACGGGGAACCGTGAGCGGTCGAGCGGGTCGGACGTGATGTGGTTCACGACTGTGCCTCCGTGGTGCCGGTGGTGCTGCTGCTGGTCGAGGGGGTGCCCGGTGTCGCCTGGTCGGGATTCGGAGCCGAGGAGGCGCGGGTTCGGTCGAGCGCCTCGACCAACTCGCCGAGGTCGTCGACCACCAGGTCGGCCCCGAAGTCGAGCAGGGTCTGCGCGCCCGTGCCCCGGTCGACCCCGAGCACGAGGCCGAAGGAACCGCGGCGACCGGCCTCGACGCCGGACTGCGCGTCCTCGACGACGACGCAGTCGTCGGCGGTGAGGCCGAGGCGGCGGGCGCCTTCGAGGTACGTGTCGGGGGCGGGCTTGCCGGCGATGCCCTCGGCCGCGGCCACGACGCCGTCGACGATCACGTCGAAGCGGTCGCGGAGGCCCGCGGCCTCGAGCACCGGCACGGCGTTGCGCGAGCTGGAGACCACGGCGACCCGGACGCCCTCAGCGAGGGCCCGGTCGAGGAAGGCCACCGACCCCGAGTACGGCGTGACGCCGTTCTCGGCGAGCTCGGCGGCGAAGGCCGCGTTCTTGCGGTTGCCGAGACCGCAGACGGTCTCGACCTCGGGGTCGTCGTCGGGTGACCCCTCGGGCAGGACGACGTCGCGGGCCGCGAGCATCGCCCGGACGCCGTCGTAGCGGGGCCGACCGTCGACGTGCTCGAAGTAGTCGGCCTCGGTGTAGGGCGCGAGGTCGTGCGCGGCGAAGTAGTCGCCGAAGAGGCGGGCCCACGCGCGCATGTGGACCTCGGCGGTCGGCGTCAGGACGCCGTCCAGGTCGAAGAGCAGGGCGCGGAGGTGCGAGAGGCGCGAGGCGTCGCGGGGCGTGGCGATGGACACGGGGTGCCGATCCCTTCGAGCGTGCGGGCAGGGTGAGAGGCACCGGGGCGACGACGGCTCGGTGCCGGTGAGGCGGGAACGTTTCGGGCAGGACGATGACGCGGGGCGACGGGACGAGCGGGTGGTGCGGGCCAGCTGCTGTGCCGACGGGGTGGTGCGGGGTGGGCCCCACGGGTCAAGTGTGGCACCGCTGCGCCCCGACACCTAGCCACGCGTCCGGGGGTGTGGACGACGCACGCCCTGGGGGCGGGACGACGGGGCCGGCGGACGATCCCGGGGAGGACCACGACACCTGGGGAGCGAGCCGGAGGTGTCGGCGGCGGCTGACATCATGGGCGGCATGGACCTGGGCGACGAGTTCGACGTGCACGACGGCTTCCCGGCCGGTGACGGCGACGCCGACGGCCCCGTCCACTCGACGGCCGTGCCGATGGTCGACGCCGTCGACGTCATCCGGCTCGTCGGACCGCGCGCCTTCAACCGGGCGAAAGAATACGTCCGCGACGGAGCCGTGCTCGACACCGCCTGGAACCCCGCGGACGAGCGCCTCGAGGGCACCGTCCGAGGGGCCGAGTCGACGCCCTACCAGGTCGTCGTCGACCTGCGGGCGACCCGCGGCGAGTACAGCCGCCCGGTCCGCAGCCGCTGCACCTGCCCGATCGGCAGCGACTGCAAGCACGTCGCGGCGACGCTGTTGCAGAGCAACTCCCGGGCCGTGGCCGATCGCAGCGCCCCGGCCCCCACCGTCGACGAGCTGACGACCGGGGGCGTGACCGCGCTCGGGGCGGCCCGGTCCGGGACGGGAGCGAGCGACTGGCGGTCGACGGTGGGGGCGATCGGGCAGCCGACCCGCGCCTCCTCGGCCCGGACGACGCGCATGGGTCTGCTCTTCGAACTGCGCGACCGGGCGCACTCGACCCGGGGGCGCGCGGTCGCGCCCTCGGCCCGGCGGCAGGGCGGACCGACGGTGCAGCGACTCGGCGTGCGGCCGGTCACCCTGAGCGGCACGGGCAACTGGGTGCGCGGCAACCTGACCTGGACGTCGCTGCCGTACCAGCTCAACCGGCTGGCCATCGAGCCCGATCAGCACGCCTGGTTCGGCCAGTTCGCGGCGCTCCACCGGTCGGCGGTCTCGACCTACACGCCGGGCGACGCCGACTGGTTGTTCGTCGACGACTTCGCCAGCCCGTTGCTGTGGCCGCTGCTGGCCGAGGCCGGTCGCCTGGGCATCTCGCTCGTGACGGGCAAGCGCGCGACCGACGTCGTCGTCGGCGACGAGGCCCGCGTCACGGTCGACGCGGTGCGAGGCGACGACGGCTCGATGCTGCTGACCGCCGGGGTCACCGTCGACGGCGTGGCCCGTCGCGCGGAGTCGACCGGCGTCATCGCCGACCACGGGGTGTGGTGCGTCGCCCACGAACCCGCACCGACCTTCACGCTCGCGCCGACCGCAGGGCCGCTCGACGACGAGCAACGGCGGTTGCTGACCATCACGCCCGAGGTCGTGGTCCCGGCCGCCGACTCCGACGAGTTCCTCCGCGACTACTACCCCACCCTGCGCCGGCGCGTCGACGTCGTCAGCTCGGACGCGTCGATCGAGTTCCCGACGATCGTGCCGCCCGTGCTGACGCTCACCGTCGGGTTCGAGAAGGGGCAGACGATCCGCCTGACCTGGCGGTGGACGATCGACGGGGCACCCCGACCGCTGACGGCCCACTCCCCCGTCCCCGACCTGGCCGAGCTCGACGTCGTCCCCCGCGACCAGGTGCTGAAGGGGGTGACCGCAGCCGAGTTCGCGACCGGCACGCTGCCAGCACTCGAGGCGCGACCCGACGTGCAGGTCGACCTCGTCGGCACGCGGCCCGACTACCACGAGCTGACCGACGAGCCCCGACTGACCATCACCACGATGCCGACCGACAAGCGCGACTGGTTCGACCTCGGCGTGCTGGTCACCGTCGAGGGACGGACCGTGCCCTTCACGCCGCTCATCACCGCCCTCGCGAAGGGTCGCAAGAAGTTGCTGCTGGTCGACCACTCGTACCTGTCCCTCGACCACCCGGCCTTCGACGAACTCAAGAGGCTCATCGACGAGGCGTCGGCACTCGACGAATGGGAGGTCGCGCCACGCATCAACCGCTACCAGGCCAGCCTCTGGTCCGAGCTCGACGAACTCGCCGACGAGACGGTGCCCGCCGCCGAGTGGCAGCGGTCGGTCGGCGGACTGCTCGCCCTGGCCGACGCCGGCGGCCTCGCAGCCGCCACGGCGACCCCCGTGCCGGCCACGGTCGACGCGACCCTGCGCCCGTACCAGCACGAGGGGTTCGCCTGGCTCGCCTTCCTCCACGAGCAGGGGCTCGGCGGGGTGCTGGCCGACGACATGGGCCTCGGCAAGACCCTGCAGACGCTCGCCCTCGTCGCGCACGTGCGCGAGACCGAACGGATGCGGGTGGGCGGCCCGGCAGCCGCCGCGGACCCGGCAGCGGCCCCGGACCCGCTAGCGGCCACGGCCGAGGCGGCCCCGGCCCCGGCCGCGGCCGACGGTCCCGGCGCTCCTCCCGCGCCGTTCCTCGTCGTGGCCCCGACGTCGGTCGTGTCGAACTGGGTGGCCGAGGCCGCCCGCTTCACACCAGGGCTGACCGTCCGCGCCGTGACCGCCACGCAGGCCAAGGGCGGACGCGGTTCGGTGCACGACCTCGCCCGGGGTGCCGACGTCGTCGTCACCTCGTACGCCCTGTTCCGCCTCGACTTCGCCGCCTACCAGGCCGAAGGGTGGGCGGGGCTGATCCTCGACGAGGCACAGTTCGTCAAGAACCGTGCCTCGCAGGCCCACCGGTGCGCGGTCGACCTCGACGTGCCGTTCAAGCTCGCCATCACCGGCACGCCGCTCGAGAACAGCCTGACCGACCTGTGGTCCTTGCTGCACGTGGTGGCGCCCGGACTGCTCGGCAGCAGCGTCCGCTTCGCCGACGACTACGTCAAGCCCATCGCCACGGGCGAGGCACCCGACCTGCTCCAGAAGCTCCGCCGGCGCATCCGACCCCTGATGATGCGCCGGACGAAAGAACAGGTCGCGTCCGACCTGCCCGCCAAGCAGGAGCAGGTCCTCCGCGTCGACCTCGACCCCGCGCACCGCGACCTCTACGACGCCTTCCTGCAGCGTGAACGACAGAAGCTGCTCGGCCTGATGGACGACCTCGACCGCAACCGGTTCATCGTCTTCCGGTCGCTCACCCTGCTGCGCCTGCTCTCGCTCGACGCCTCACTCGTCGACGAGGCCTACGTCGACATCCCCTCGGCGAAGCTCGACCAGTTGCTCGACGAACTCGAGGACGTGGTCGCCGAGGGGCACCGCGCCTTGATCTTCAGCCAGTTCACGACGTTCTTGCACAAGGTCGCCGCCCGGCTCGAACAGCGTGGCGTCGCGTTCGAGTACCTCGACGGGTCGACCCGACGTCGGGCCGAGGTGATCGACCGGTTCAAGACCGGCGACGCACCCGCGTTCCTCATCAGCCTGAAGGCGGGCGGGTTCGGGCTCAACCTGACCGAGGCGGACTACGTGTTCATCCTCGACCCGTGGTGGAACCCGGCCACCGAGGCCCAGGCGGTCGACCGCACGCACCGCATCGGGCAGACCGACAACGTGATGGTCTACCGGATGATCGCGAACGACACCATCGAGGAGAAGGTCCTGGCCCTCCAGGCCCAGAAGTCCCAGCTCTTCGACGCCGTGATGGACGACGACGCCGTGTTCAGCGCGGCGCTCACCGCCGACGACATCCGCGGCCTGCTCGACGCCTGACCCGAGCCGGGCCGGGCCGAGGCGGGCGTCAGGCCAGCGACACCGTCTCGGCGAAGGTCCGCGTGGTCGGCGGCGCGAGCAAGACCTCGGGCAGGCGGTTGGCCCCCTCGGGCGTGGCGCGCCAGGCGACGTAGGCGTCGTGGTCGGCCGACGAGGCCCACGTCTCGACGACGATCATGACCGACGGGTCGGCGTCGTCGATCAGCACCTCGAGCCCCTGGCAGCCGGGCCAGGCGCGCGTGGCGACGAGGGTCTCGCGGGCGATCTCGTGGGCGAGGTCGAGCCGGGCGGGGTCGACGTGCAGTTCGAGGTGGACGGTGGTGGACATGGTGGTCCCTTCGATCGGGCGGCGGCCCCGGGAGCGGGCCGCGCGGCGGACGGGCCGCGACCTCCCACCCTGGCACCCGCGCCTCCTCGTCCGCCGGATCAGGCGACCTCGACGGTCACGCGGTGCCAGCCCTCGGCCCCGTTCGGAGCCGGCTGGACGTACTGCTCGCGCTGCCAGGTGCCGTCCGCGCCCTGCGCCCGCACGTCGATCGTGTGCGACCCCGAGCCCGCGGCCCCGGCGTCCCAGCGATGGACCCACTGGCGCCAGGTGTCGGCCGAGACCGAGTCGGCCAGGGTCGCGTCGAGCCACGAGCCGCCGTCGATCCGCACCTGGACCGCCTCGACGCCCGTGTGCGGCTGCCAGGCCACCCCCGCGATCGAGACCGTCCCGGCGTCGACGGATGCCCCGTCGCGGGGCACGTCGATGCGCGACTCGAGCTTGACCGGCCCCAGGGCGTCCCAGCCGCGAGGCGTCCAGTAGCCCTGGGCGTCGGAGAACCGCGTGACCTCCATCTCGACGACCCACTTGGTCGCCGACACGTAGCCGAACAGGCCGGGCACGACCATCCGCACCGGGAAGCCGTGCTCGATCGGCAGCGGCTGGCCGTTCATGCCGACCGCGAGCAGCGCGTCCGTGCCGTCGTCCTGCAGCACGTCGAGCGGCGTACCGGCCGAGAAGCCGTCGATGCTGCGCGACAGCACCATGTCGGCGCCGCCGTTCGGCCCCGCGCGCTCGAGCAGCGAGCGGATCGGGTAGCCGAGCCAGAGCGCGTTGCCGATCAGGTCGCCGCCGACGTCGTTCGAGACGCAGCTGAGGGTCGCCATGTGCTCCTCGAGCGGCAGGGCGAGCAGCTCGTCGAACGAGATCGTCACCTCGCGATCGACCAGGCCGTGGATGCGCAGACTCCAGTCGGCCGGGTCGATCGACGGCACCTGCAGGGCCGTGTCGATGCGGTAGAAGTCGGCGGCGGGCGTGACGTAGGGCGTGATGCCCTCGACGTCCAAGGAGGCGCCGGCCGGGACCGCGGCCTCGGTCACGCTCGCGCGGGGCAGCGTCAGGGCACGCCGCAGGGCCGCGGCGTTCGCCCGGCCGGCGTTCACGACGCGGGCCCCCGTGCCGACGACGACGGCGGCCACGCCGGCCACGACCGTGTACGTGAGGAACGACCGGCGTTCGAGCCCTGGCCCGCGCAGCGGCGGGACGGGCTGGGTCTGCTCCGCCCACCCGGCCGACGTCGAACGGACCCACCGACGGAGGCGCGAGGCGAGCTTGTCGACCAGCAGCACGGCGGCGAAGGTGCCGACGAGGCTCGGGATGGCGTCGACCTGGCCGGCGTCCGCGCGGGTCAGGACCGCGATCACGGCGAGCGCCCCGCCCGCCACGAAGGCGATCTTGCCGATCGGCTGGCGGCGGTACTCGCCGTAGCCGGCCGCGCCGGTGATGACGACGAGCAGCACGCCCATCAGGACGAAGAGGGCGACCTTGTCGCCGGTGCCGAACAGCGACACCATGGCGTCCTTCACGCCGGCGGGGGCGAGGTCGACGACGGCCGAGCCGACGGCGAAGAGCGGGCTGCCGGTGGGCCCGGTGACGAGGGCGACGACCTCGGCGGCGGCGAGGAACGCGGCCATCGACACGATGCCGGCGAGAGCGGCCCACAGCCCGGCGGCGCGAGGGGTCATCGGGTCGGTGGGGCCGGGCGTCGGTGCGGGGCCGGACGTCGACGACTCGGGTGGGGACAGGCGGACCGACATGGGCTCAGGGTACGACGCGTGGCTCGGGAACCGCCTGCGTCCCGGGGACCGGGGACGCGCCTCCTGGTGTCGGGCGGACGCCGCCTCTGTGTCGGGGGTGTGACGATGTCCGGCCGCCTCTTCCGCTGCCGCTCCGGCGGGAGCAGGATGACCGGAACGCCCGAGACACACCGATGCGCCCCGGAGGTCAGCATGTCGACGACGAACCAGCAGCCCCCGAACCCCCGGTCCGCGAACCAGGCGCAGCCGCCCACGACCGACACGGGCGAGAGCCCCACCGAGCTGAAGCGGGCGATCGGTCCGAAGCTGCTGCTGCTGTTCATCGTCGGCGACATCCTCGGCACGGGCGTCTACGCCCTGACCGGGCAGGTGGCGGCCGAGGTCGGCGGTGCGGCGTGGTTGCCGTTCCTGATCGCCTTCGCCGTGGCCCTCGTGACGGCGTTCTCGTACCTCGAGCTCGTGACGAAGTACCCGCAGACCGCCGGCGCGGCCCTCTACGTGCACAAGGCGTTCGGCATCCACTTCGTGACGTTCATCGTGTGCTTCGTGGTGATGTGTTCGGGCATCACGAGCGCGTCGACGGCCTCACGGGCGTTCGCGGCCAACCTGGCGGCGGGCATCGGCGTCGAGCTGTCGAACTCGGCGGTGATGCTGATCGCGATGGCCTTCATGCTGCTCGTGATGGCCGTGAACTTCCGCGGGGTCAGCGAGAGCGTCAAGGCGAACGTCGTCCTCACCCTGATCGAGCTGTCGGGCCTCGTCATGGTGATCCTGATCGGGTTCTGGTTCATCGCCGGCGGCAACGCGGACTGGGGCCAGGTGGTGCTCTTCGAGACGCCGGGCGACAAGTCGCTGCTGCTGAGCGTCAGCACCGCGACGTCGCTCGCCTTCTTCGCCATGGTCGGCTTCGAGGACTCGGTCAACATGGCGGAGGAGACCAAGGACCCGAGCCGCATCTTCCCCAAGGTCATGCTGACCGGCCTCGGCATCACCGCCGTGATCTACGTGCTCGTCTCGATCTGCGCCGTGGCGATCGTGCCGATCGGCGACCTGGCCGACAACGAGACCCCCCTGGTCACCGTGGTGAACACCGCCGCCCCGGACTTCCCGATCGGCGGGCTGCTGCCGTACATCTCGATGTTCGCCGTCGCCAACAGCGCCCTGATCAACATGATGATGGCGAGCCGGTTGCTCTACGGCATGAGCAAGCAGGGCGTGCTGCCCGGCTTCCTCGGCAGGGTGCACCGGAAGCGGCAGACCCCCTGGGCGTCGATCGTCTTCACGACGGCGCTCAGCCTGGTGCTGATCGGCTACGTCTCGCTCTCGCCCGAGTCCCCGATCGTGGCCGTGCTCGGAGGCACGACGTCCCTGCTGCTGCTGACGGTGTTCGCCCTGGTCAACGTCGTCGTCCTCGTGTTGCGTCGCGACACCGTGTCGCACGGGCACTTCCGCGCGGGGACGGTCCTGCCGATCGTCGGCGTCGTGGCCTGCCTCTGGCTGGTGCTGCCGGTGTCCTCCGGTCGCGGCGCCGAGCAGTACACGATCGCCGGCGGCCTGCTCGCGATCGGCGTCGTCCTCTGGCTCGCGACCTTCGTGTCGCGGCGGGGGAAGCCCGTGCCGAGCGACGCGATCGCCGACGCCGAGCGCGCCGACCCCCGGGCATAGACGGCAGGAGGCGCGGCGCCGGTCTCGCCACCGGCACCGCGCCTCCTCGGCGGATCGGGGCCTACGGGATCAGGCGGGCGGCGCGATAGCGCTCGAACAGGTCGACGAACGCCTGCTCGGTGCGGCGGTACCGGGTGAACCCGGCGTCGCGGGCCTTGCCCATGTCGGTGACGACCTCGATGTCGCGACCGAGGTCGCCGTCGGTGTGCCACCACGAGGCGACGCGCGACAGGTCGGGCTCGGCGAGGTCGTGCTCGGCGACGAGGTCGCGCCACTCCTGCTCGAGGCCGACCATCTGCTGCTCGAGCGGACGCGGCTCGCCCTCGAAGCCCTCGACGAGCGCGGGGTCGATGCCGAGGTGGCCGGCCAGGCGGGGCCACAGCCAGCGCCAGCGGAACACGTCGCCGTTGACGATGTTGAACGGCTCGTCGGCACCGGCGGGGTCGGTCGCGGCCCAGATCATCTGCTCGGCGAGGACGCCCGCGTCGGTGACGTCGACGAGCGAGTTCCACTGCGTCTCGCTGCCCGGGAACGTGAACGGGCGGCCGAGGCGCTTGCTCAGCGCGGCCTGCACGGCGATGGTCAGCCCCATGTTCATGGCGTTGCCGACGGCGAACCCGATGACGGTGTGCGAGCGGTGCACCGACCAGGTGAACCCCTGGCGCTCGGCGGCGGCGAAGAGCTCGTCCTCCTGCGCGTAGTAGAAGTTCGGGTAGGGCAGGCGCTCCTCGTCCTCGTGGAAGGGCGTGTCGGGCATGTCGCCCGTGCCGTAGGCCTCGAACGGGCCGAGGTAGTGCTTCAGCCCGGTGACGAGCGACACGTGTCGCACGGGGGCGTGGTCGAGGGCGGCCAGCAGGTCGCGGACCATGGCGCCGTTCACCGCGATGTTCTCCGCCTCGGTGTCGCGCTTCTGCCAGGCGGCGAAGAACACGTGGGTCGGCTTCGCGTCCGCCAGCGCCGTGCGCAGGCTCTCGGCACTCGTCAGGTCGGCGGCGATGCCCGTCACCCCGTCGGACGAGGAGGCGCGGCGCGAGAGGGCAAGGACGTCCCACCCCTCGCGCGTCAACTGCTCGACGAGGGCGGTGCCGGTGATGCCGCTGGCGCCCACCACGAGGGCGGTGCCCGGAACTGTCGGGGCGGCGGGCCGGGTGCTGTCGGTCTGGGGGGTCTCGGTGGTGCTCATCCGTGGTCCAAGCCGATCGCGCCTCCCGGCATTCCCGGCCGGCGCGTCCACACCGACGTACCCCGCCCCTCGCGCCTGACAGGCCCCACGAGGCCCGGGCGTACGGTCGGCCCATGGATCAGGACACGAACGAGCCCACCGGTCGCACGCCCGAAGACGAGGCGGCCGCCCTCGCGCTCGCCATCGTGTCCCAGGCCGCGGCCATCACGCAGGGCGACCCCGAGGCCGTCGAGGCCAGCGACGAGAACCTCCGCGAGGTCGTCGCCGAGCTGACCGACGAACCGCTGACGCCGCGACAGGAGGACGTCATGGCGACCCTCGGCACCGCCGGCGGCAGCCTCGCGGCCGGTCTCACCGCCGCCCTCGCCCACGAGAAGGGAGTCGACCCGGGAGTGATCCTCGGCTCGACCTCGCAGGCCATCGTGGCCCAGACGCAGTCGCCGTTCGCCGGCGGGCAGGACGACATGGACGACGACCCCGAGCTCGTCGCGCAGGCCGAACGCGACGCCCGGGCGCACGCCGCCGAGCGGGACGGCGACGACGCCCCCACGCGTGCTGACCACGGTCGCCGTGACATGGCCGACGCCGGCCGCGAGCGGGGCGACGCGGGCGAGGCGCGGGCCGAGCGCGGTGACGACGACGACGCCGACCACGCGTCCTAGGGCCGACGACCTGCTCGACGCGACGGGATCGGACGTCCGGCACCGCGCCTCCTAGACTCGACGGACGGGTCCGCGGGGACCGCCTCGGCGGTGCTCCGGCCCGCCGGTCGTGAGCGAGGAAGAGGTCAGCGTGTCGGACACCAGGCGCCCTGAGCGGCCCACCCCGGTCAAGCCCCGACCGCCGCGGGTGCCCAAGGCCCCGAAGGGCAGGCCGAAGGGGCCCGCCCAGTCACGACTGGTCAACCAGCACGAACTGCGCGACGTCCGGGCGCGACTGCGCGGCACCCTCTACGAGGGCACGACGCCCGAGCACGGCATCGGGGGCGACCTCTACTCGCCCCGTCAGATCGTCGACTTCTGCCTCGACCTGGGCGACGTCATGCTGTCGTCGGGTGCCGACGTCCGCAGCACCGAGGTCGCGATCGTGGCCGTGAGCACCAAGTGGAACCTGGCCCCGCTCGAACTCGACATCACGGGCACGGCGATCACCATCCAGTACGCCCCGGCCGGCGTCAACCCGTTGGTCAAGACCCGGGTCATCTACGCCGAGGGCTCGAACCTGCACCGGCTGTCGAGGGTCTACCAGATCGTCGACGACCTGCTGCACGACGACCGCGACATGACCGAGGCGGTGGCCGGCCTCGTCGAGGTGTTGAAGTCCCCGCCCCGGTGGCCCTCATGGATGACCGACCTGGCGATGGGCCTGCTGGGCGTCTCCGTGACGCTGCAGGCCGGCGGCACGTGGCAGGCCGCCGTCGGCGCCTTCGTGGTGATGATCGGCATCATGACGTCCGGCCGAGGGCTGACCGCCCGCGGCATCCCCCAGTTCTTCGTCATCGGCCTGCAGGCCGCGTCCACCGCCGCACTCGGCACGCTCGGCATCTGGGCGGGGCTGCTGACCCCGGGAGGCGCGGCGGCGTTGGTCGCGGCCGTGGTCGTCCTCGTCCTGCCGCACCCCACGATCGTCACCTGGGCCCAGGACGCGATCTCGGGCTTCCGGTCGATGGCGGTCGGCCGCGCCCTGGTGATCGGGCTGATCGTCGCCGGGGTCGTGTGCGGCATCCCGGCCGGACTCGCCGTGACCGCACGGTTCGCGGACATCGAGGTCGACCCGACGAACATCACCCTGCAGGCCCTGCCGCTCTGGCTCTCGCTCATCTCGAGCTTCGCCGCCGCGTCGGCCAACTCGATCGCGCAGGGGTCGACCGCCCGCATGATCCCGATCACGATCGGCGTCGCCCTGGTCGGCAACCTCTCGCTCTTCACCCTGCGTCAGCTCGGCCTGCCGCTCATGGGGGCCACGTTCGTCGCGGCCACCCTGCTCGGAGCGCTCTCGACCGTGGCCGCGGCTCGTCTGCGGACGGCGGCGACGGTCATCGCCGTGCCGGCGTTCTGCGGGTCGCTGCTGCCGTCGCTCGCCGTCGCGTCGTCGCTGCTCAACTTCATGGCCGGCAACGACGGCGCCGAGGTCGACTTCGTGTTCTCGATGCTGACGACCCTCGCGATCGGCGCGGGACTCGTGCTCGGCAGCCTGCTCGCGACCCCGGGCGCGCGCCGGTGGTTGCGCCGGGCCAAGCGCGTGCGGGTGCAGTCGGTTCACACGGACACGACGCCGATCAGCATCATCGTCCCGACGGTCGCCGCGGAGGCACCCGTCGCGGAGCCGTCGGTCGGGGTGCCCGCGCCCACGCCCACCGCACCGATCCCCGTGGTGCCGTCGGCCACCGAGACGGTCCCGAAGCCGAGCCCTACCCCTGAACGCCCGCGCCTCGCGGACCCCACGGCCCCCCGCCTGCCCGGGGTCGCTCTCTCGACTCCGGTCCGATCCGCAGAGCCCCCGGCAGACGCGGCGACCTCGAACGGCTAGCGCTCGGCCCCGGCAGTGACCCCACGCCCGGCGTCGCCGCGCCCCGTGTCGCCGCGACCCGTGTCGCCGCGCCCCGGCAGCTCGACCTGGGCGTCCTCGCCCTCGAGGCGGCGGATGATCGGCTGGACGTCGCCGATCTCGGCGCCGACCCAGTGTCGGTGCATCTTCTCGGCCACGGCGTAGGTGGTGCCCGACCCGCCGAAGGGGTCGAGGACGAGGTCGCCGGGCTCGGAACTGATGGTCAACACGCGCTCGAGCAGCTTCTCGCTGAGCTCGTTCGCCCCGCGGGTCTTCGTCGCCCGGTGTCGCACGGGCGGGATGTCGAGCCAGACGTCGGTCAGGTTGATCCCGTCCGGGTGCAGCTTGCTGCGGTGGCCGCCGTAGTCCTTGATGTCCCGGCCGCAGTGCCGGCAGACCTGGATCGGCAGGCGGGGACGGACGAAGCGCGACGGCTTGCCCTTGCTGTAGTAGAGCAGCGAGTAGTGCGACGGGTAGAGCTTGTTGGGGATCGGCAGACCGTACTTGATGTCGACAGCGACCCAGTGACGGAAGGTCATGCCCTCGCCGTTCAGCACGTGGCCCAGCTCGATGTTCCAGCGAGGGAGGTTGAACAGGTAGAAGGAACCGCCCGGCCGGAGCACGCGGACGCATTCGGCGATCCACCGACCGCACCAGGCCAGGTAGGCGTCTTCGTCGAGCGAGTCGTCGATGCCCGCCCCGTAGACCTTGCCCAGGTTGAACGGCGGATCGGCGAACACGAGGTCGACGGACTCGTCGTCGAGCTCGGCGAGGACCTCGAGGCAGTCGGCCTGGAAGAGTCGACCGCTGGCGGTGCGGTACGTCGGTTGCACATCGTCCTTCGGGGTGTCGCGGGGCGGGATCGGTCGTCGAGAAGACTACTTCGGGCCGCCGACACGGAGGCCCGTCCGTTCGACTGACGACCGGTAGGCTAACGACCGTGTCACCCCCTGCGAAGGAGCAGAAGCCGGACTCGCGGCAACCCCGTCCGGTCGACGAGGTGATCGTGCTCCGCCGTCGGGGCCGACTCCTGCTCGACGACACCCTCGACCCCGGCGACCCGATCCTCCGCCCCCGGCGTCCCCCTCGACGAGGCCCGCCGAGCGTCTCCGTCCACCGCGAGCCGATCCCCCACCAGCCCGCACTCGCGCTGGCCCTGTCGGCGGTCGCCGCCGCCGGGTACGTCGCGTGGGGCTGGGGCGAGCTGGACGAGGGAGCCACCGGGTTCCCGTTCGGCCTCGCTCGAGGTCGCCGGGCGTCGACGCCCGTGGTCGGCCTGACCTCGGCGGCCTTCGCCGTGACGGCCCTCGTGTCGGCCACGGTCGGACGACGGCCGGGCCGGTCCCGGGCCCTGCGCCGACTCGCCGTCGCGACCTCCGCGCTGACCACGGTGGTCGTCGTGACCACGCTCGTCGCGACGGTGCTGCCCCTCGCACCGACCTGACTCGGCCCGCCTCGCGGGCGGGAGCAACAGCAGAGGGCCCGGACAAGCTACCGTTGCACCATGAGTGACACCACCGAGCAAGCCCCGAGCGACGCCACAGAGCAAGCCGACACGACGCCGACGTTCGCCGATCTGGGCTTGAGCGACCAGGTCCTGAAGGCCATCCGCGAGATCGGCTACGAGACCCCTTCGGCCATCCAGGCCGCCACGATCCCCACCCTGCTCGACGGCCGCGACGTCGTCGGGCTCGCGCAGACCGGCACCGGCAAGACCGCGGCCTTCGCCCTGCCCATCCTCTCGCGCCTCGACGTGTCGGCCAAGAAGCCGCAGGCCCTCGTCCTGTCGCCGACGCGCGAACTCGCGTTGCAGGTCTGCGAGGCGTTCGAGCAGTTCGCCTCCGGCATGCGCGGGGTCCACGTCCTGCCCGTCTACGGCGGCCAGGCGTACGGCGTCCAGCTGAGCGCGCTCCGCCGCGGCGTCCACGTCGTCGTCGGCACGCCCGGCCGCATCATGGACCACCTCGCCAAGGGCACCCTCGACCTCAGCGAACTCAAGTACCTGGTGCTCGACGAGGCCGACGAGATGCTGAAGATGGGCTTCGCGGAGGACGTCGAGACGATCCTCGCCGACACCCCCGACGACAAGCAGGTGGCCCTGTTCTCGGCCACCATGCCGCCGCAGATCCGTCGCATCTCGAAGCAGTACCTGAACGACGCCGAAGAGATCACGGTCAAGGCCAAGACCACGACCTCGGTCAACACGACCCAGCGCTACCTGATGGTGTCGTACCCGCAGAAGGTCGACGCCCTGACGCGCATCCTCGAGGTCGAGAACTTCGAGGGCATGATCATCTTCGTCCGCACGAAGAGCGAGACCGAGACCCTCGCCGAGAAGCTGCGCGCCCGCGGCTACTCGGCCGCGGCGATCAGCGGTGACGTCGCCCAGGCCCAGCGCGAGCGCACGGTCAACCAGCTGAAGAGCGGCAAGCTCGACATCCTCGTGGCGACCGACGTCGCGGCCCGCGGTCTCGACGTCGACCGCATCAGCCACGTCGTCAACTACGACATCCCGATCGACACCGAGTCGTACGTGCACCGCATCGGCCGCACCGGGCGTGCCGGCCGGAGCGGTGCCGCGATCAGCTTCGTCACGCCGCGCGAGCGTCGTCTGCTGGGTGCGATCGAGAAGGCCACCCGCCAGCCGCTCACGCAGATGCAGCTGCCGACCGTCGAGGACGTCAACAGCACGCGCCTCACCCGCTTCGACGACGCGATCACCGAGGCCCTG
This sequence comes from Frigoribacterium sp. Leaf8, assembly GCF_001421165.1. Classification (GTDB taxonomy): domain Bacteria; phylum Actinomycetota; class Actinomycetes; order Actinomycetales; family Microbacteriaceae; genus Frigoribacterium. The sequence goes on from NZ_LMKB01000004.1 coordinate 55,451, forward strand.
TCGCAGGACAGCCGCATCTCGGCGTTCCGCGACATCATCAGCCACTACGTCGAGCACCACGACGTGCCCGAGGCCGACGTCGCCGCCGCACTCGCCGTGGTCGCCCAGGGCGAGACGCCCCTGCTGCTCGACCCGAAGGACGAGCGCCCGCAGCGCGACGAGCGGCCGCTGCGCGAGCGCGACGACCGTGCCCCGCGCGCTGGTCGCGACGACGACCGGGGCGAGCGCCGTGAGCGTGGCCCGCGGACGTCGAAGCCGATGACCGCCTACCGCATCGAGGTCGGTCGCCGTCACCGTGTCGAGCCGCGTCAGATCGTGGGTGCCCTGGCGAACGAGGGCGGTCTGAGCCGCGACGACTTCGGGGCGATCCAGATCCGCCCCGACTTCTCGGTCGTCGAGCTCGCCTCGGACGTCTCGAGCGACATGCTCGACCGTCTGAGCGACACCCGCATCAGCGGCAAGCTCATCGAGATCAAGCCCGACCGCCGAGGAGGCGCGCCCCGCCGCGACGACCGCCCCGACCGGTCGCAGGGTGGCGAGCGGCCCGCCCGCAAGCCCCGCTACTAGACACCCGTCCGCACGGCCCACGACGCCGACCCGGCTCCCGCCTGGTCGGCGTCGTCGTGTCCGGGCGGTTCGTCGGCGACTCGGCCGGGACGGTCGTGGACAGGCGAATTCGTGGTCCCCGGGCCGCCGGAGGCGCCCGTCGGCGACGAACTCGCCCGTGAATCCACCACCCCGCTCGAACGGAGTCCGATGAGCACCCCGCCCTCCCCCGGTGGCACCGACGCGCTGTTCGGCGTCGTGCAGACCGCCCTCACGATCGGCAGTGCCATCCCGTTGGTGCTGTCGGTCGTCGCGCTCGTGCTCTTCGTCCGGATGAGACGTCGGCTCTCGGCCGGCCTGCCGGGAACGCCGGGCACGCGCCGCCTCGCCGACGACTCCCGCCGACTGCACGACCTGGCCCGGGTGAGCCTGCTGGGTGCCGCGTTCGGCCTCGTGCTGCTGGTGATCGGCCAGCTCGTCGTCGGCCTCGGCACGACGCAGGGCCTCGCGGCGGCGTTCGCCGGGCCGCTCGCACCCGTGACGATCGGTGCGATCGTGCTGACCGGCCTCGCGGCCGTCGCGTTCGCGACGTCGCCGGCGCCGCCCGCGCCTCCTGAACGCCGCTGACCCCGTTCCGCGTCGGCGCGGGTGCGTGCTCGCCGAGTGGGCAGAAACGGTCCTTCCCGGCCCGACGAAGGACCCTTTCTGCCCACTCGCCCGTTGTTCACCTCGTGCAGGCACCAAGAACGACTCGCCCACATGCATCCCGTCGCGGGTCACCTTCCCGAGGAGGACGAGCCACCGCCCTGTGACTTCGAGCCCGTCCATAACGTCGACGCATGATCATCGAAGCGGGATGCGACCTCCACGAACTGCTCCACCCGAGACTCATCCGCGATCACGAGGCGAACGGCGCCTTAGGCGCACCGCTCTCGGTCGTCTCGCTCGACGACGCCGACCGGTCCGTCGAAGCGCGCCCGGAGCTTGCTGTCTTCGACCTCCTGGGGGCAGATCGCGTTCGACGAGGACGGCTACCACTCGACCCTGCCTCGGCATTCGTTCCGCGACCTCGCGAGCCGACAGGACTTGTCTTGAGCCGCCGACGTCGCCGACCTCGGACGCCGGGCCCGAGAGCGTGAGGACGAGGTGTGACAGGCCATGACGACCCACGACGAATCGATCTCGATGCGCGCGCCGAGGACTGATGCACTCGACTGCGACGCCGGCACCAGCCAGAGGATGAGCCGGATTGCCCGGAAGGACACCGCCCCGGAGCTGGCCCTCAGGAGGGCGCTCCACTCCCGGGGTTGGCGGTACTTCGTCGACCGCACGATCGACGGGACCCGGTGTCGACCCGACCTGTCCTTTCCGCGACTCCGAGTCGCGGTGTTCGTGGATGGCTGCCTCTGGCACTACTGCGAGGAGCACACACACATTCCCCGTCGCAACGGCGACTACTGGCTCGACAAGCTGCTCGGCAACCGCCGACGCGACGTGGCGACGACGTCCCGCCTCGAGCGAGATGGCTGGTCGGTGGTTCGGGTCTGGGAACACGATCCGCTCCGAGAAGCAGCAGGAAAGGTAGAAGCCGAAATACTCTCCGCCCGCCGCAGAATGGGCGTCTCCCATGGACCAGCAGAGCGGACCGGACCAGATGAGCCCACGCGGTCGTCCACAGGCCCGGGTGAGGTCGGTACCGTGGCCGGATGACGTCGTCGACGAAGTCCTGCAGCTCGAGGCCGAGTACGACCAGCACAGCGGGCCGATGACGTCCGACGAGCGTCCGGCCGACCGGGCTGACGTGGCCACGCGGACCGGCATCGTCGCACTGGTCGTGGGGCTGCTCTCGGTGGTGGTCGCCGTGGCGGCCCCCTGGGGCTCCGACGATGCCCTCCGGTGGGTTCCCGTCGTGGTCGTGCCGGTGGCCGGGGTGATCGGCGCCGTCGTCTGTCTGCGGGCCATCCGCCCCACGGCGCCCCTCCGCGAAGGATCAGCGCCGGACGGGGCCCCACGTCCCGCCGGGCGCGAGGCCCGTGTGACCGGCCTCCTGGTGGCCAACGTGGTCATGGCCGTGGCGCTGCTGCCCGCTGCCTGGGGACTCCTCGTCCTGATCGCCGGCCCCTGACACCGCGACCCGAGACACCCCGTCGCGGGACACCGCCGAGTGGACGACGAACCGCGGCAGGACGTGGCGCGGCGTCCACTCGACGGTGTCCAGGCGACCGGCGCTAGGCCGGGGTCGCGGCGTACTCCGCCGCCAACACCTCGCCCAGCCACGCGGCGAGCGTCGCGGCGGCCGACACCGACGACGACCGCTCGACGTCCGGGTTGTAGTTGGTGTTCGTGTTGACGTCGTAGGGCACGGAGCGGCCGTCGACGGTCTCGATGAACTCGATGCCGGCGACCTCGATGCCGTGCTCGGCGACGAAAGCCTCGAGACGCCGTACGAGCGGGTGCTCCGCGGTGACCGACGGGCGCACCGCGAACGGCGCGAACGTGGCCGGGTCGGCGCCGTCGGGCAGGACGCACGCGTCGGCGGGGCACAACTCGAAGCTGCCGGCCGAGGTGTCGACGCGCACCGCGTAGACGAAGCGCCCGCCGACGACCTCGACGCGTGTGTTGAAGGGCTCCTCGGCCTGCAGGAACTCCTGCAGCAGGGTGATCCCGTCGACCGGCACCTCGAAGTCGGGCCCGTCGACGTACGCGTCGAACGAGTCGAGGTCGTCGAAGCGCCGCACACCGAGGCCCTTGCCGCCCTGGTTGTGCTTCGTGATGAACGGCAGCGTCTGCTCGCGTGCCCGGGCCTTGAGGTCGGCGGTGCCGAACACGGCAGTCGTCGCGGGGACGTTGAACCCGGCGGACGCCAGCGCCAGGTACTGCGCCACCTTGCTCACCTCGAGTTCGACGACACCGCTGCCGTTGATGGTCCGGCGCCCGTGCCGTTCGGCCCAGCGCAGGGTCGCTCGCGCGACCTCCTTGGCCGTCCCCCGGCCGCGCGTGTGGGCCGAGCCGCTCAGCCGCGACCAGAACACCCCTTCAGGAGGCGCGGCCGCGAGGTCGAAGGACGTCCCGTCGAGCAGGTGCTCGCGGTGGGGCACCCCCGCGGCGTCGAGCGCGGCGACGAGCGGCGGCAGCCACTCGGCGTTGTCGTGCAGCACGTGCACGACGGGTGACGGGTCGGCGTGGTCGATCGGCGAGGTCATCGTTCGATCGTGCACCCTTCGGGCCCGGGGTGCCAGCACCGACCATCACGCGCCCCATGCGGACCGGACGATCGCGCACAGTGCTGCATCGTCGTCGGCGAGCGCCGAGCACTCGCCCGTCGCGGCCTGGCCGACCGTCTCGGTGGCGAGGTCGGCCGCCCCGCGCACGTCTCGCCGGAACGTCACGACGGTCCCGGCCGGTGCCGTCCGAACCGCGCCGACGACGTCCGCCAGGGCGGCGTCGGTGGCGGCGGCGTCGTGGTCGTCGTCGAGCTCGATGCTGAGGCGGCCTTCCGTGGCGGTCACGGCCATGCCTTCGATCCGGGGTGCGGCCACGATGGCGCCCGTGACGGTGGCGAGCACGGCGAGTGCCTCGGGCCGGCCCGAGAACGAGAGACCCCTGCGGTCGGCTGCACCGGACGAGACGCGGATCTCGTCCATCCCGGACACGGCCGCGGAACCACCGATGGCCTGCATCGCGGGCACGACGCCCTCGAGCCCCGACGTCCATACCTCGACCGACCGGGCGCTGATCGCCGAGTAGGTGACCGTGTCGGACGCGACGACGTCCACCAGCGACTCGGCGGCGGACAGGTCGCCGTCGAGCTCTCGCCGTTCGTCCGGTGACGAGACGAAGCCGATCGAGGTGCCGGGCACCTCGGACATCCCGACGAGGACGCCGGCGATCCGTGCCGCTCGCGGGGACGCCTCCGCCACCTCGTCGCGCGAGTGGTGACCCGTGACGCTCGGTGTGTCGAGGTCGACCCGGATGCCCTCCGGCAGGACCTCGACCCGCCCGGCCCCGAGATCCGCAGCCCCCACGGCGTCGAACAGACGGGCCTGGTCGGCGGCGTCGAGGACGACGTCGGACGTCGCGGGATCGTCGAGGACCGAGGGGAACCCGGAGACGTTCTCGGTCACGAACCGGCGGGTGTCCGGACTCCACGCCGTCACGTCGACGTCGGTCAGCTGGGCCGCGGCGTCCCGAAGGGAGCGTGCCCGCTGCCAGGCCGAGAGGACGTCCGACGACTCCGACGGGACCACCGTGATCCCGAACCCTCGCCGAGGCGAGTCGTCCCCGGTCGCCCCGTCCTCGCCGAACGCGTGCGTGGCGAGGGAAACCTCGGCGAAGACCGCGTCGTCCGCGACGCGACGCGCGAGGTCGAGCTGGGCCGCCGTGTCGCCCTCGTCGGCGAGCACCTCGAACGAGACGGTGCCTCGCCGGACGTCGACGAACCGCCAGTCGGAGGAGTCACCGACGTTGCGGGCCACGAACGGCCTGATGCGCTCGGCGACGGCTTCGAGGTCGTCGTCGGAGAGGTCGTCCTCGACCACGACCGTGGCCTGGGCCTCCGCGACGCCGAGGGGAGAGTCGGTCCCGGCCGTCTCGATCTCGACCACGCCGCCGACACCGTCCATGAGCGACTCGAATCGTTGGAGCAGGTCACTCGAGCTGGCACATCCGGCGGCGAGCGCGAGGACGGCCACGACGACGGTCGCCACGACGCCCCGCCTCGACCTGATGCCCATCCCCATTCCCATCCCCATCCCCATCCCCATCCCCATCCCCCCATCCTGGCCGCTGCGGACGACGAGCGACACCGTCGCCGAGCGGAGCGTCACCAGTTGGTATCGTCGTCCGACGATTGCCGGAGGTCTTGCTTGGTGAACCACCCGTCGGGGCACGACGACGCCCTGAGCCGCGACGACGTGCGCGCGGCGTACGAAGACGACCCCACCTGGGCCCTGCTCCGCGGCTACAACGCCCGCTGGATGCTGCCGCTCTTCTCCCGCCACCTCGAGCACGCCGAGGGTCCGGTGTCGGCCGACTGGTTCCACCGGCAGGTCGCCGACGCCCTCGAGCAGAACACGGCCGAGCAGGCGGCGTCCGAGCAGGCCGCACTCGAGCAGGCGGCGTCCGAGCAGGCCGCCCCCGAGCACCCGACGTCCGAGCGGGCGACGACCGAGCGGGACCCCGAGGAGGCGCGGCCCGCGTCCCCGACGCCCGTCGCCACGCCGGCCCCCGCCGAGCAGAAGACCACCCCGGCCGAGTACTGCCGCAGCTGGGTCGAGAGCCGCTGGCTCGTCCGCACCCGCGCCTCCGGACCGGACGCCCGCGCCGAGTACCGCCTGTCGCCGCACGCGCTCAAGGCGCTGCGCCTCGTGCGCGACCTCGTCGAGCGTGACAACGCCGTCAGCGAGGCCCGCCTCGGCAGCATCGCCCACGCCGTCGGGCAGCTCGCGGGCCTCGCCGACCCCAGCCGCGGGTCGCAGCTCACCCGGCTCGACGAGCAGATCGCCGAGCTCGAGCGCCGCAAGGCCGAGATCGAGCGGCACGGCACCGAGCCCACCGCTCCCGACGTGCTGCGCCGTCAGGTCCGCGAGGTGGTGCGTCTGACCGCGTCGCTGCCCGAGGACTTCCGCCAGCTCGGCGCCATGGTCGAGCAGCGGCACCGCGAGGTCGCGCGCCGGGCCTCGTCCGAACACGTCGGCAAGGGCGCGCTCGTCGACCAGTACCTGCGCGACAACGACCTGCTCGAGCAGACCCCCGAGGGACGCGCGTACCGCGGCTTCGCCCAGATGCTGTCGTCGCGCGGGATCGACGTCATGCGCGCCGACATCGAGAAGGTCCTCGCCCAGCCCGACGCGGCCGCGCAGCTCACCGAGCGGCAGCGCACGCAGCTCGAGTCGCTCATCTCGTCGCTGCTCGCCGAAGAGCAGAGCGTGCAAGAGACGTACGGCCGGTGGACGTCCTCGCTGCGGCGCTTCCTCAGCCGGTCGGGCTCCGACCAGCAGCAGCGCCTGCTCACCCTCGCCGACCGGGCGCTGCACGCGGGCGGCGTCTGGGCCGAGCGCCGGCCGGGCCACGCCATGCTGCCCGTCGAGCACGGCGACGGGCTCGGCCTCGGGGCGCTCGACGTCCGTGACGTCAGCCAGGTGCAGCTGCACACCGATCGCGCGCGGCCGACGGTCGACGTGCAGGTGACCATCGGCGACGCGACCCTGCCGGAGGCCGACCGGGCCGCCCTCCGCCTCACCTCGGGCACGAGCACGGCGGCCGTGTCGGCGACGATCGACCGGCTGCTCGTCGACCGCGACGAGGTCACGAGCGGCGACGTCTACCAGGCGACCGAGCCCGGGTTCCGCCGCCTCGCGCTCGTCCTCAGCATGCTCGACCTGGCGCTCGAGCGCGGCGTCGTCGGCGACGACACCGAGACCGTCGAGCTCGTCGGCGATCCCGCCGACCCCACGACGTCAGGAGGCGCGGGTCGGCAGGTCACGCTGCCCCGCCTCGTCTTCCGACGCGGTCCCGCGGGTCCGCCCGGGGCCGAGCCGGGCGTCGAGCCCGACGCCCCCGACCCCACGACCGGCACGACCAGCACGAAGGACCTCGCATGAGCCCCGCAGCCCCCTGGGACGAGACCGGCGTCGACGAGGCGACCCGCGCCTCCTCGGCCGAGGCGACCGCCACCTCCCCCGACGAGTCGGCGCGCGCCTCCCGCGATGCCTTCGACGACGGCGACGCCGACGACGCGGCGGCCGGTGGCGTCCCGGACGCGCTACCGCTGGCCGGACGCAAGGCGCTCGTCACGCTGCTGACCCACCGGTTCGTGTCCCGCGCGCGGCAGCAGGAGGCCTGGGCGGGCCTACTCGCGCACGAACCCGAGATCCGGGCGCGGCTCGAGGAGCTGTTCCTGGTGCTGGTCGTCGACCACGACCACGAGGTCGCCTTCAAGCGACAGGGCGGCGAGGACGACGTGCCCGTGCTGCTGCGCCGCGAGAAGCCGCTGTCGCGCGACGCCTCGCTGCTGATGGTCTTCGCCCGCCGGGAGCACGCCTTCACGGACGGGCAAGACGAGGCGGTCGTGATCTCGAAGGACGCCGTGGCCGAGTTCCTCGGTCGGTACCACGACGACTCGGGCTCCGACGAGGTGCGCGCCCGCCGCCGGGTCGACGCCGCGATCGCCGCGCTCGTCGCCCGCGACCTGCTGACGGCCGAGCCCGACGACCCCGAACTGTTCGTGGTCTCGCCCGCGATCGTGCCGCTGATGACCGCCGACCGACTCGCGCACCTCGAGCGGGTGTACCTCGAGGCGGCAGGCGTCGAGGGCGACCCGACCGATGGGGACGAGGTCGGCATCCCCGTCGATGCGGACGCGGCCGAAGCGGAGGTCGACGCCGACATCGATGCCGACGCCGACGCCGACGCTGACGAGCCCGAGGTCGAGGTCGAACCCGATCCCGCCGACGACGACCCCGCGGACACGGTGGAGGACACCCCCGACGCCGAACCCGACCCGACCGCCGTCCCGCTCGACCTCGACCTCGACCTCGAGCCCGCGCCCGCGCACGACGCCGGCACCGGCACCGACACCGACACGGAAGCACCCCAGGCATGAGCATCGCCGACACCCCGCCCGACCTCGGCATGTTCCACTCGGGCCAGTACCGCATCGAGCAGGTGCAGCTGCTCAACTGGGGCAGCTACGCCGGCCTGCACCGCATGCCCGTGGGGCGCGGCGGCATCGCCATCCTCGGCCCCACCGGTCGCGGCAAGTCCACCGTGCTCGACGCGATGGCCGCGGTCATCATGCCCAACCCGCAGGAGTTCAACCGGGCCGCCCGCGACGACAGCCGGCAGCGGTCCGAGCGCACCGTCTACAGCTACGCGCGCGGCAAGACCGACGAGGTCCGCGACGCCGCCTCCGACCGCACGACGACGCGGTTCCTGCGTCCGCTCGGCCAGGCGTTCCCGAGCGGTGCGGCCATCACCTGGTCCACCGAACTCGGCCAGACGGTCACGGCCGTCCGCGTCGCCTGGATCGGCGAGGACACCGCCAGCCAGGACGACGTCACCCAGGCGAGCGTCTACCTGCTCGTGCAGGGCCGCTTCGACCTCAGCCGGCTGTCCGAGGTGACGCGCGAGGGCACGAGCCAGAACCCCCTGACCCGTGGCTCCCTCGCCCGCCTGCTCGACCCCGCCCACGACCTCGCGACCTCGTCGCAGCCCGAGCTGCGGGTGCGGTTGTGCGGTCAGCTCGGCATCGGCGGCAGCGACGAGTCGCAGCTCAAGGCCCTGACCCTGCTGCGTCGGGCGCAGGCGTCGAAGGGCGTGTTCTCGATCGACGACCTGTTCAAGCAGTTCGTGCTCGTGCAGCCGCAGGCGCTCAGCCGCTGGGAGACCACGCTCGCCACCTATCGCGAGGCCTCGGCGCTCTACGACGTGTTCGAGACGACCCGCAAGAAGCTCGACGTGCTCGAGGCCGTGCCGACGCTCGCCGACCGGTACGAGCTCGCCGGACGCGACGGCTCGGCCAAGCGCCGCCTGCTGGTCGACGACGACGGGCCGAGCCGGCTCCGCATCTGGTTGGCCGAACGCGTCGGCAGCTGGGTCAGCGGCGAGGTCGACCGCGTCACGACCGACAAGCGCGAGCAGGGCGAACGCCGGAGGCGCGCCCAGGCGGACGAGCAGCTCGCGTTCCGGTCCCGTGAACAGGCCCTGGCGCGGATCAGCGAGCTCGGGGGCGACCCCACGCAGTCGCTCCGCGAGCACGTGGCCGCCGCCGAGGCCGAGCTCGCCGCCGTCGAGCGCACCCGCGGCCGGCTCGCCGCCGCACTCGACGGGACCGGCGCGTCCCTCCCCCGCGACGACGAGCAGCTCGCCGCGCTCGGGCAGCGTGCCGACCGCCTCTCGGCCGACGACGCGGCCGCCCGGGCCGCGACCGCCGACGCCCGGAGCGACCTCGCCGCCCGCATCGGCGAGACGAAGCGGTCGCTGGCCGCCCTCGAGAAGCAGAAACGGTCGTTCGAACAGCGCCGCAGCAACGTGCCCGACGACGCGATCGAGCGACGCCGGCGCATCGCCGAGGGGGCGGGCGTGCCGGTGTCGGACCTGCCCTACGCCGGCGAGCTGTTCGAGGTCGCGCCCGAGCACGCCGGGTGGGCCGTCGCGATCGAGCGCGTGCTCGGCGACCTCGCCACGCACCTCCTCGTGGACCGCGCGCACTTCGACGCCGTGCGCCGCTGGGTGGACGAGAACGACGTGCGGGGACGCGTCACGCTCGTGCCGGCGACCACCGGGGCCGAGCCGACGCTCACCCCGGTCGACCGCACCGTGCCCGTCATGGTGCGGCTCGACCCGGCCAGCCCGTTCCGTGGCTGGCTCCACGACGAGCTCGTCGCCGACCGCAGCGTGCTCTGCGTCGAGGGTCCCGACGACCTCGGCGGCCCCCGCCCGACCGGCACCCGCGGCGCCGTGACCCGGCGCGGCCTCCGCACCGGCTCGCGGGACCGCGTGATCAAGGACGACCGGTCGACCCGTTCGTGGATCGGGCTCGACAACGCGGCCCGGATCGCCGAGCTCGGCGACGAGATCGTGGACCTCGAGGCCGTGCTGGCCCGGGTCCGCGCCGAGTACGACGCGATCGAGGCCGAGGCGGTCGAACGCCGTCGCGTCGCCGACGCCGTCGCCCGCGCGAAGGAGTTCACCTGGGACGAGCTCGACACCGCCCCCGCGCAGGCGAGGCTCGACGACCTGCGCGCCCAGCTGGACCGCATCGCCGTCGAGCGTCCCGAACTGGCCACGTTGCAGGCCGAGGCCGCGCAGCACGACGACGACCGCTCGGCCGCGACGCGCCGCCTGGCCGAGATCGACCAGGTGCTCGCGCAGCTCGACGAGAAGCACGCGACGCTCGTCGACATCGAGGACGAGTTCGCGGACGCCGCCGACGCCGACCCCCTGACCGACGACGAGCGGGCACTCCTCGCCCCGCTGCCGTTCGCGGCACCGCGTGAGGCGACCGACGTCGTGCGGCTGTACCGGGACGCGGCGTCGCAGCTGCGGGCCCAGGTCGACGCGCACGACCGCGACCGGGCGAACGCCGAGTCGACGCTCGTCGTCGTCTTCGAGCGGTACCTCGAACTCGACCGCACCGCGGGCATCGACGCCACGATCGAGAGCCTGCCGGCGGTCCGGGCGATCCACCGGCAGCTCGTCGAGGACGACCTGCCCCGCGCGAGACAGCGCTGGCTCGAGAGGGCCGGCAGCGACGTGGGCGACAGCCTTCGGGCGCTGCTCGTCCAGATCGAGGAGGACGGCCACGTCATCCGCCGCGGCGTCCGCCCCATCTCGCAGGCCCTGCGGTCGATCGAGTTCCGGCAGGGCTCGACGCTCGACATCGAGCCGCGGCCGGTGTCGAACGGCGACCTGCTCGAGTTCAAGCGGACCCTGCGCGAGCACACCGGCGGGGCCGGGAGCGAGGGCACGTCCGAGGCACGCTCCGCGGACGGACGGGCCCCGGAGGCGCGGGACGCGTCCGAGGTCGAGCGCCGGTTCCTGAGGCTCCGCCGCGACCTCGCCCACCTCGAGGAGAAGTCGAAGGTCGGTGACGCCTGGCGCCGGCGGGTGCTGGACGCGCGGGAGCACTACCAGTTCCGGGCGATCGAGACCCGCGCCGACGGAACGCAGATCGTGCACGAGGGCGTGGCCGGCAAGTCCGGTGGCGAGGGGCAGGAGCTCATCGCGTTCGTGCTGGGGGCCGCCCTGCGGTTCCGGCTGGGAGACGGCACCGACCGGGTGCCGACCTACGCGCCGATCGTCCTCGACGAGGGCTTCGTCAAGGCCGACGCCGAGTACACCGGCCGGGCCCTGGCGGCGCTGACCTCCCTGGGCTTCCAGCTCGTGGTGGGCGCGCCGCGCGACAAGGTCAACGCCTTCGAGCAGCACGTCGAGAGCGTGGCGTACATCTCGAGTGATCCGTCGAATCCCGAGCTGTCGCGCATCTACCCCTTGACCATCCGGCAGGCGATCCAGGTCGAGCAGCACGGTCTCGACCCCGCCGCGCTCGCCTGACCCGCGCCTCCTCGTCCCCCTCCGTCCGAGTGGGCAGAAGATGTCCTCCGCACGCCCGGGAAGGACATGTTCGGCCCACTCGGACGCAGGGAAGGCCGCTACGCGGCGCCCGGCGCGAGGAAGCCCGTCTCGTAGGCCAGGATCACCAGCTGCGCCCGGTCGTGGGCATCGAGCTTGGTCATGATGCGGTTGACGTGGGTCTTCGCGGTGTGCGGCGAGATGACCAGGTCGGTGGCGATCTCGGCGTTGGCGCGACCCCGGGCGACGAGCAGCAGCACCTCGCGCTCACGGTCGGTGAGGTGCGCGAGCCCGGCCGGCACGGCCGGCGACGACGCCCCCGACGACGACTCCCCTGACGACGTCGTCCCCGAGACCGATCCCGCCCCGCCACCACCCGGCAGGACGTACTTCTCGATGAGGCTGCGGGTCGCGACGGGCGACAGCAGCGACTCCCCCGCGTGGACGGCCCGCACCGCCCGGACGATCTCGTCGGGCTCCGCGCCCTTGCCGATGAACCCGCTCGCCCCGGCGCGCAGGGCCGCGACGAGGTACTCGTCCTCCTCGAACGTCGTGAGGATCAGCACCTTCGTCCCGGCGAGCAGCGGGTCGGCGCAGATCTCGGCCGTCGCGCCGATGCCGTCGAGCTCGGGCATGCGGATGTCCATCACGACCACGTCCGGCCTCAGCGCCGACGCCCGCATCACCGCCTCCCGGCCGTTCACGGCGTCGCCCACGACCTCGACCCCGTCCTCGCCGTCGAGGATGTCGGTCACGGCCTGACGGATCAGCGGCTGGTCGTCGACGACGAGCACGGTCGTCACGAGACTCCCCCGCTCCCACCGGACGAGCCGGCCGAGCCCGACGAGCCGGCCGAGCCCGACGAGCCGGCCGAGCCCGACGAGCCGGCCATGTCGCCCCCACGGGTCACCGGCAGCACGGCCGCCAGCCGGAAGCCGCCCGGCGTCGGCCCGGTCTCGACGACGCCCCGCACCGAGGCGACGCGTTCGCGCAGTCCGAGCAGCCCGTACCCGCCACGGACGTCCACCGCTTCGGTCACGTCCCTCGACGCCGGCACGGGGTTCGTCACCACGACCGACACCTCGTGCTCGTCGACCGCGACGAGCACGTGGGCGCGGTTCTCGCCGCCGTGCTTGCCGGCGTTCGTCAGCCCCTCCTGCACGACCCGGTACGCGACGAGGTCGACCGCGCCCGTGACCGCGGCGAGCGGGCCCTCGACCCGCGTTCTCACGACGAGGCCCGCGTCGGCGAACCCTGCCACGAGCTCGTCGAGTCGTGCGAGGCCCGGCTGCGGCGACGCGACCCGCTCGGAGTCCCCGGCGCGCAGCACCTCGAGCAGGTCGCCGATCTCGCCGAGGACGGTCCGGGAGGCGCGGCGGATGGTCGCGAGGGCCGTCACCGCCTTCTCGGGTCGCGTCTCGATCGCCGACGACGCGACGCCCGCGTTGAGGCTGATCACCGAGATCTGGTGGGCGACGGCGTCGTGCAGGTCGCGAGCGATGCGCAACCGCTCCTCGGCCACCCGGCGCGAGGCCTCGGCCTCACGGGTGCGTTCGGCTCGCTCGGCGCGTTCGGTGACGGCCTCGATGTACTCCCGTCGGGAGCGGCTGGCGTCGCCCGCCGCGGCGGCGAAGGCGACCAGGAGCGTGAACTGGACCACGGGCAGGTCGACGACGCGTCCCCCGACCCCCAGCAGGCCGAGCAGGGCGACGGCCAGGACCGTGACGACCGTCACGACGATGGTGCGGCGGCGCGGGGTCCGCGCGGCCACGGCGAAGACGGCGATGCCGGTGGCGAGGACGACGCCCGGTGCGAGCGTGCCGAGCAGGGCGGCGATGCCGAACAGGCCGACGATCGCGGCGAGCACCGGGACGGGGCGTCGACGACGGAACGGCAGCAGGACGACGGGGGCGAGGACGACCGCGACGGCCAGCCCGCCGGTCGGCCGGAACCCCGCGACGGGGAAGGGGGCGAACGCCGCACCGACGACGAGCACCGCGGCGAGCGTGTCGCCCAGCCACCAGGGGACGCGAGGTCGCGGGTAGGCGGGCTCGCGCCTCCTGCCGTCCGTCGTCGTCATGACCCCATCGTGCCCTGGAACGGCGGTGGCCGAGTCCCCCTCTGGCCCGACGTCGCGTACCGCAGGTGCGGTACTCGACGGCCGGCAGGTGTCCGCGGTGGGGGGACGACCCGGTCGGCGCGGCCCGCGAGGGTGGGTCTCGGCCCCGGAGACACCGGGGCCGTCAGCGACAGGAGCACCATGGCGCCGATCATCTCGGTCCGAGACGTCCACCGTTCGTACGGGCGCGGCCCGAACCGGTTCGAGGCCCTGAAGGGGGTGAGCTTCGACGTCGCCGAGGGCGAGAGCGTCGCGATCGTCGGCAAGAGCGGCTCGGGCAAGTCGACCCTGATGCACGTGCTCGCCCTGCTCGACGCCCCGACGACCGGCACCGTCGAGCTCGAGGGGGTCGACACGAGCACGCTCAAGGGAGGGCGCCTCAACCGGACGCGCAACAAGACGTTCGGCTTCGTGTTCCAGCAGTTCTTCCTGACGTCGAGCTCGTCGGTGCTCGAGAACGTCGTGCTGCCGATGAAGATCGCGGGCGTGCCCCGCGGCGAACGCCGTCGCCGCGGCCTGGCGGCCCTCGAGCAGCTCGAGCTCGCCGACAAGGCGAAGAACAAGGCCCTGAACCTGTCAGGTGGTCAGAAGCAGCGCACGGTGATCGCGCGCGCGCTGGTCAACGACCCGCGCATCATCTTCGCCGACGAGCCCACCGGCAACCTCGACACGGCGACCGGGGCGGTCGTCGAGGACATCCTGTTCTCGTTGAACCGCGAGAACGGCATCACGCTGATCGTGGTGACCCACGACGAGGAGCTCGCGGCGCGCTGCGACCGGCGCATCGTGATCCGCGACGGGTTGATCGTCGACGACAGGGCCGAGGTGGCCGCATGACGACCCTCGACCTGCTGCTGACCGCCGTCTCGAACACGTTCCGGTCGAAGACGCGGACGATCTTGACCGTCCTGGCGATCTTCGTCGGCGCCTTCACGCTGACGCTGACGAGCGGGCTGGGCACCGGCATCAACGCCTACATCGACGACACGGTCTCGGCCGTGGGCTCGTCCGACACGATGACGGTCACGAAGGCCTCCGACGACGCGCAGGGTCTCGGCGGGGCGAACTCGGGCCCGACCGAGTACGACCCCGACACCGTCGCCGCGGGCGGGTTCGGTGCCCCCGGGGCGACCGTCGTCGCCCTGACCCCGGACGACGTGACGACCCTCGAGGGCGTCGACGGCGTGCTGGCCGTGCAGCCGACCGAGTCGCTCGCGACCGACTACGTCGAGGGCGAGAGCGGCACGAAGTACGTCGTCTCGGCGAGCGCCCTCGTGCCCGGGCAGCAACTCACCCTGACGGCGGGCGCCCAGCCCGACGACGACGCGACCGACCTGCAGGTGGTCGTCCCGACGTCGTACGTCGGTCCCCTGGGGTTCGCGGACGACGAGGCGGCCGTCGGTCGGTCCGTCACGCTCGCCGTGACCGACGCCACGCGCACGCAGCACACGGTCGCCGCGACCGTCGTCGGCGTCGCGGAGGAGAGCATCGCCTCGCCCGCTGGAGCGGCGGTCACCCCGAACGCGGCCCTCGGCACGGCCCTGTTCGACGCGCAGAACGTCGGGCTGCCCGCCGACCAGGTCGACCGCTACGCGCAGGCCACGGTGCGGTTCGCCGCGGACGCGTCCGACCGGCAGGTGAGCGACCTCAAGGAGCGTCTCGCCTCCGCCGGCTACACCGGCACCACCGTCGCCGACCAGCTGGGCACGTTCACCACGGTGATCGACGGCATCGTGCTCGTGCTCAACGCCTTCGCGATCATCGCCCTGCTCGCGGCGAGCTTCGGCATCGTCAACACGCTGCTGATGAGCGTGCAGGAGCGCACCCGCGAGATCGGCCTGATGAAGGCCATGGGCATGGGCAGCGGCAAGGTGTTCGGCCTGTTCAGCCTCGAAGCCGCGTTCATCGGGTTCCTCGGCAGCGCGATCGGCGTGGGCGTCGCGATGATCGCGGGCAGCGTCGTCAGCGCCACCCTGGCCGGGTCGCTGCTGTCGAACCTGCCCGGGCTGACGCTGATCGCGTTCGACCCCGTGTCGATCGCGCTGATCATCGTCGTGGTCATGGTGATCGCGTTCCTGGCCGGCACGCTGCCCGCCGCGCGCGCCGCGAAGGCCGACCCGGTGGAGTCGCTGCGCTATGAGTGACGCCGAGGAGGCGCGGGTCAGCCCCGGAAGGACGCCCCGGTCTCGTGCTCCAGCAGCGTCCACATCCAGTCGAGTGCGAGGCCGGGAGTGAGGCCGGGGGCCTTCTGGGCGAGCTGGGTCGCGAGGCCGTCGCTGTAGGCCGCGAGCTTGAGGGCGAGCGCCGACGGGTCGGCCGTCGCGAACCGGCCCTGCTCGATCCCGCGGCGGAGCGTGCGGGTCAGGCAGGCCTCCCACACGCGGATGCGCTCGACGTACTCGGCGGCGACGGCGGGCTTGCGCGCCACGGCCGTCCAGTAGTCGGACCAGAGCCGCCAGTGCTCGTCGGTCGCGTCGGTGTCGGCGAACAGGGGCTCGACGAGCATCCGCACCCCCACGACCGGGTCGGGCTCGACGTCGACCGCCTCGATGATCGACGAGTAGAACCGGGCGGTCTCGAGCACGACGACCTCGTTGAGGATCTCGGCGACGCCGTCGAAGTGGTAGGTCACGGTGCCGACCGAGACCCCGGCCGCGGCGGCGATGTCGCGCAGTCGGGTCGCCCCCATGCCCTCGCGGACGATCACCTCACGGGCGGCCTCGACGATGGACGCCCGCCGGACGACCGGCTTCTGCCGCACGCCCGCGCCGCCCGTGGCCACGCCGCTCACGCCGCCGCCGCCCGCGCCGCTCACGCCGACGTCCGGGGCACGAGCTCGTCGAAGGTCCGGTCGGCGACGAGCACCGTCTCGGCCCCGGGCCCGCCGTCCCGGGCCCAGGCGCGCACGGTGTTCTCGACGCGGAACGCCTCGGCCGAGGCCGTGACGCGCGACGTGGTCTCGAGCCACGCCTTCCAGGTCGGCTTCTCGAGTCCGATCGCCCAGCGCGACTCGGCCGACGCCGACAGCGGGTCGCCGTCGACGATGCGGTAGGTCTCGCGGCTGTCCTCGGTGAAGACCAGGCCGTCGGGGTATTCGCGTCCGCCGCCGTAGCCGGGGTCGACGTCGAGCACCCACTCGCCCGTGCCGACGTCGTGCGAGACGCTGCGCTGGGGCAGGTCCGTGGCCGGCGGCAGGGCGCGGACGGCCAGGGGCTCGGCCCGCTCGGGCGCCTCGAACGCGACGCCGTCGTCGACCGGGTGCTCCACCGACCCGTCGCCGGGCTCGCGCGTCCACAGGGGCAGCGTCACGCTGCTGCGCGACGGGTCGAGGGTGAGGGTCGCCTCGACCGGGTGCGGCCAGACCCACGGCCAGTAGGCGCTCGACACGGCGATCCGGAGGCGGTGGCCGGCCGGGAAGGAGTGCCCGGTCGAGACCAGGGCGACGCGCACGACCTGCTCGACCCGCGCCTCCATCGGGTCGTCGGCGCGGTCGCGTCCGTTCCGCTTGTTGAGGTTGAGCACGCCGCGGGTGACGAGCGTCGACGAACCGTCGGGGGCGACGTCGCAAAGGCGCACGACGACGGTGCCGTCGGGCACGTCGCTCGCCACGGCGAGGTCGGCGACGACGCTGCCCAGGACGTCCAGCGGCGAGTCGACCGGCAGGTCGAAGCAGACCGAGCGGCCGTCCTCGGCGCGCTGGTCGGGCGGCAGGTCGGTCGCGTTGCCGAACGGGAAGAAGCGCCCCGCGTCGAGGCCGGTGCTCTGCGGCGAGCGCACGACGACGGGGCCGTCCGCCCCGCCACGCAGCGAGACCAGCGGCACGACCCGGTCCTCGGTCTCGTGCGCCGGCCATGTGGAGGCCGCGACCCAGCGCCCGGTCCGCTCGGCGTAGTACGTCGCCGGCGGCTCGGAGTCGTTGATCCAGGCGCGCAGCGCGGGCTCGGCGTCGACGCCGTTGGGGCAGTCGAGCAGCCAGCGGTCCCACCAGCGCAGGGTCTCCTGCAGGAACCCGATGCCCGGGCCGGGCGCCAGCCCGCGGTCCGGGTACTGGTGCGACCACGGCCCGATGATGCCCTTGACCGGTGCGTCGACGTTCTCGACCAGGCGCAGCACGGCGTCGCGGTACGGGTCGGCCCAGCCGCCCACGGCGAGGACGGCGGCCGTGATCGACGAGTAGTCCTCGCAGACGCTGCCGTGCCGCCAGTAGTCGTCGCGTTCCTGGTGCGAGAGCCAGGTCGTCGTCATCGGTCGGTTGTGTTCGAGCCGCTCGCGCCAGCGGGCGACCCAGTCGGCGCCGACGACCTCGGGCCTCGGCGGGCGCGAGTTGAACGCGAACATCGTGCCGCCCCACGACGCCATGTCGATGCCGAGCACGGCGCCGCCCATGTAGTGCACGTCGTTGTCGTAGCGGTCGTCGGTCGAGCAGACGGTGACGATCGCCTTGAGGGCCGCCGGAGCCCGCCCGGCGAGCTGCAGCGCGTTGAACCCGCCCCACGAGATGCCGAACGCGCCGACCGCGCCGGTCGACCAGGGCCGGGCGGCGAGCCACTCGATCAGGGCGATGCCGTCGTCGAGCTCCTGCACCGAGTACTCGTCGTCGAAGAGGCCGTCGCTCGACCCCGTGCCGCGGATGTCGACCCGCACCGACGCGTAGCCGTGCGCGGCGTACCAGGGGTGCCGCTCGCTGTCGCGCGGAGCCGTCCAGTCGTCGAGCCGGTAGGGCAGGTACTCGAGCAGCACCGGCACGGGCTCGTCGACCACGGGGGCCCAGATGCGGGCGTGCAGTCGCGTCCCGTCGGGCATCGGCACCCACTCGTCGCGCACCTCGACCTCGAGCGGGCCGCTGCCGTGCGGGCGGTCGGAATCCTGCCGCCCGGGGGCGTCGGCGAGGTCGGCGCGCGGGGCTCCGAGGGTGCGGACTCCCCCGGCCCACGCGGGCTCCTGCAGGAGGCGCGGGTCGCCCAGGAGGCGCGGGTCGCGTGCGCCGTCCCCCCGCTCGTCTCGCCCGGATGCCGTGCCGGTCCTGCCGCTCGTGCTCACATCGCCTCCCAGCGCTTCACGTGGTGTCCTCCGCCGTGGTCGTCCCAGCCGTCGGCGTCCCGCCAGCGGGGCCGTGCGTCGCCGACGTCGGGCAGCTCGGTCGTGCCCGGGTCGAGCGTCGCGTCGAGCAGGGTGCGCGTGTACGGGTGGTTCGGCCCCTGGAAGACGCGTTCGGTCGGGCCCACCTCGACGATGCGGCCGCCGGTCATGACGGCGACCCGGTCGGCGACGCCGCGGACGACCGCGAGGTCGTGGCTGATGAAGAGGCAGCTGAGCCCCTTCTCGTCGCGGAGCCCCGCGAGCAGGTCGAGCACCCCGGCCTGCACGCGGACGTCGAGCGCCGTCGTGATCTCGTCGGCGATGATCAGCTCGGGGCAGGCGGCGAGCGCCCGGGCGATGCCGACGCGCTGGCGCTGGCCGCCCGAGAGCTGGGCGGGCAGGCGCGAGGCGAACTCGGGCGGCAGTCCGACCTCGACGAGCAGCTCGGCGACGCGCTCGGGGCTCGACTCGCCCGTGAAGAGCTTGAGCGGTCGGGCGATCGCGGCGCCGACGGTGCGGCGGGGGTTGAGCGAGGTGTCGGCGTTCTGGAAGATCAGCTGGATCGACCGGCGCAGCGTCGAAGTGCGCCCGGCCACGGGCCGCGTCAGGTCGCTCTCGACCCCGTCGGCCCCGTGGAAGGCGAACCGGCCCGACTCGGCGGGGATCAGCCCGGCGAGGGCCGTGGCGAGCGTGGACTTGCCGCTGCCGGACTCCCCCACGACGGCGAGGGTCTCGCGGCGGCCGATGGTGAACGAGACGCCGTCGACCGCGGCGGGCAGGCCACGCCCGTACCGGACGACGAGGTCGCTCGCCGTGACGACCGGCCCCGTGGCAGCTGCGATCCTCGGGTCCTGCGCCGCGCCTCCTGCGGGTGCGGCGTCCGCGTCGCGCCGCGTTTCGTGCTGCACACCCCGACTAGTCGCTGTGCCGTGCACGGAACGCGGTGCGGTGACGTCGGTCACCACCTCGCCGAGCGCGGTGCCGGGTGCCGTCCCCGGTTCCTGCGCCGCGCCTCCTGCGGGTGCGTCGTCCGCGTCGCGCCGCGTTTCGTGCTGCACACCCCGACTGGTCGCGGTGCCGTGCACGGAACGCGGTGCGGCGGCGTCGGCGTGCACGCGCGGGATGCTCGCGAGCAGCTCGCGGGTGTACTCGTGCTGCGGGTCCGCGAAGAGCGACGCGGTCGGCGCGTGCTCGACGATCCGGCCATCGTGCATGACGGCGATCTCGTCGGCCATGGTCGACACGACGCCGAGGTCGTGGCTGACCAGAACGATGGCCATGCCGAGTTCGACCGCCAGGTCACGGATCAGCTCGAGGACCGCCGACTGCGTCACGACGTCCAGTGCGGTGGTCGGCTCGTCGAGCACCAGCAGCTTCGGCCGGGCCGCGATGGCCATGGCGATCGCGACGCGCTGCTGCTGCCCACCCGACAGCTGGTGGGGGTAGCGCCGCACGATCGTCTCGGGGTCGGGCAGGCGGACGTGGCGCACGAGTTCGAGCACGCGGTCGTCGCCTCCGGGCAGGCCGTGGCTCTCGAGCGCCTCGCGCAGCTGGCGTCCGACGCGCATCGACGGGGTGAGCGCCTGGCCGGCGTTCTGGGCGACCAGGGCCGCCGTGCCACCGCGCAGGGCCCGGCGCGCCCGCTCGTCGAGGGCGAAGACGTCGTCCCCGGCGACGCGGACGCTGCCCGACACGACCCGCGACCCGCGCCGCAGGTGCGCGAGCAGGGTGCGGGCGACGGTGGACTTGCCGCTGCCGCTCTCGCCGACCAGGCCGAGCGCGCGTCCGGCGGCGACGTCGAAGCTCACGCCCCGCACGACCGGCACCTCGCGGCGACCGGCGGCGTACGAGATGGAGAGGTCGTCGACGCGGACGACGGGATCGGGGGCGACGTCGACGAGGCCACCCGCGCCTCCGGCGGTGGTGGCGGTGCCGGTGGTCGCGGTGCCGGCGGTGGTGAGGGGCTCGTTCACGAGACCGCCCCCTTCTGTGCGCGGTCGACGCCCAGCGACTTGCTGAGCCCGTCCGCGCTGAGGTTGAGCCCGATGACGAGCGTGGCGAGGGCGACGACGGGGGCGAGCGTGCCCCACGGGACGACGGTGAGGGCGGTGCGGTTCTCCTGCACCATGAGGCCCCAGTCGGGCGTCGGCGGGTTGGCACCGAACCCGAGGAACGACAGGGTCGAGATGAGCAGCACGATCCAGGAGGCGCGCATCGCGTACTCGACGAGCACCACGTCGGTGACGTTGGGCACGATCTCGCGGAACACGATGCTCAGCGGCTTCTCGCCGCGGGCGCGGGCGGCGGTCACGTAGTCCTGCGTGATCACGGTGCGGGCGGCGCCGCGGACGACGCGGGTCACGGCCGGCGCGTAGATCACGGTGACGGCGAGCACGATCACCCAGAGGCCCGAGTCGAACACGGTCACGACGACGAGCAGCGCCAGGATCGACGGCACGCTGAGCAGCGCGTCGACGATGCGCATGACGACCTCGTCGAACCAGTTGTCGGCGTAGGCGGTGACGCAACCGAGCACGGTGCCGATGCCGACCGCGATCGTCGTGGCGAGGAAGGTGACGACGAGTGCGTACCGGCCGCCGTTCAGCGTGCGCGACAAGATGTCGCGGCCGTACTGGTCGGTGCCGAGCCAGTGGGCCCAGCTGGTGCCGGTCAGGGCGGCTCCCGAGTCGGTGGCGACGGGGTCGTGACCGGTCAGCACCGGGGCGAGCAGCGCCAGCAGGACGTGCAGCGCGATCAGGCCGAGCCCGATGCTCAATGCCGAGGAGGCGCTGAGGCTGCTGGTCAGGGACGTCGCGCTCGCGCGCAGTCGCCTCGGCCAGCCGCCCGCGGCCTGCGGGCCGGCCGATGCCGGGCCGCCGACCTGCGCGCCCGGGGTCGCGGGGTCCGCGGTCGTGGCGACCCGCGCCTCCTCGGCGGTGCGGTGTCCGGTGCCGTCGTGGCCGCTGTCGGCGGGCGGGGTCCGGTCGCGTGCGGGGCTCATGAGCGGGCCTTCCGTCGGGTGCGCAGCCTCGGGTCGAGGGCGAGCGCGATGAGGTCGGCGGCGAGGTTGCACACCACGTAGACGAGGGCGCTGACGACCGCGATCGCCTGGATCGTCGGCAGGTCGCGGTTGAACACGGACTCGAGCATGAGCTTGCCCATGCCCGGGTAGTTGAAGACGTTCTCGACGACCACGACGCCGCCGAGCAGCCAGGCGACGTTCAGCGCGACGACGTTGAGCGTCGGCAGCAGGGCGCTCGGCACGGCGTGGCGCCAGACCACCTGACGCGTCGACAGGCCCTTGAGCTCGGCCGTCGTGACGAACTCGCTCGCCATCACGTCGATCGTCGACGAGCGGGCGGTCCGCACGATGTACGCGGCCATGGCGAGGGTCAGCACGATGACGGGCAGCCAGATGCTGGGCAGCAGTTCGGCGACCGTCGCGTCCTGGCCGCGCAGCACGACCGCCGGGAAGATCGGCAGCGCGATGGCGAACAGCAGCACGAGCACCGTGGCGACCATGAACTCGGGGACGCTCATGACGACCAGGCTGATGAGCGAGATCGCGTGGTCGCTCGGACGGCCGCGGCGCACCCCGGCGATGACGCCGAGGGTCAGCGACAGGGTGACGCCGACGATCATGGCGGGCAGCGCGATCAGCATGCTGTTGCGGAAGGCGATCAACAGGTCGGGGCCGACCGGCAGGCCGCTGACCAGCGAGACGCCGAAGTCGCCGTGGGCCGCGCCGGCCAGCCACTGGCCGTAGCGGACCCAGACGTTCTGGTCGAGGCCGAGCGTCTCGCGCAGGGCGGCGACGGCGTCGGGGGTGGCGTCCTGGCCGAGCAGTTGCTGCGCGACGTCGCCGGGCAGGGCCTGCACCGCGAAGAAGACGAAGAACGAGGCGAGCAGCACGGTGAGGAGGGCCGTGCCGACGCGGCGGGCGACGACGATCAGGGTCGCGGCGAGCGGGGACGTGGGGTGCGGGCCGCCGGCGCCCGGGCTGCTGGCGGTCGTGCCGTCGGCGGCCGGGCCGCCGTCGGTCGTGACGTCGGCGGTCGGTGTGGGGCTCATGCGCGGAGTCCGATCTGCAGGTAGTCGAACTCGAAGCCGAACTCGCGGTAGTTCAGGACGTTCCGCGACAGGCCGACGAGGCGGTCGCCGAACATGGGGGTCATGTCGGCGGAGTCCTCGACGACGATGCGCTGGGCGTCCTGGTAGAGCGTCATGCGGCGCGTGTCGTCCATCTCGGCGCGGGCGTCGTCGAGCAGCCCGTCGAAGGTCGGGTTCGACCAGGCGCTCTCGTTGTACGACGAGCCGGTACGGAAGATCTGGTTGAGCAGCTGGTCGATCGGGCGGCCGGTGAACCAGTAGCTGACCATGAGCGGCTTCTGCATCCAGATCTGCGTGTAGTACGAGTCGGACGAGGCGTTGCGCACGGTCAGGTCGATGCCCGCGTCGCGGACGGCGTCGCGGTAGGCGACCGCCATCGGGGTGAAGACGGATTCGTAGCTGGAGGTGTAGATCTCGGTCTTCAGCCCCTCGCGGCCGGCCTGCTTGAGCAGGGCGCGGGCCTGGTCGGGGTCGTAGGCGCGTTGGTCGTCGAGCCAGACGGCCTGCGAGGGAGGCACGGGGTTGTCCCAGCCGGGCGAACCGGTGCCCTGCAGGGCGGTGGCGACGATCGCCTGCGGGTCGTAGGCGAGCTTCATCGCCTGGCGCACGAGCGGGTCGCTGAACTCGGCGCTCGTGGCGAGCATCGGGATCGTGTACCACTGGGCGTCGGGGGCGCGGGCGACGGTGGCGCCGGCCGAGGCGCTGACGACCTGGGCGGTGGCGAAGTCGAGGTTGGTCTGGCTGATCAGGTCGATCTGGCCGGCGAGCAGGGCGTTGACGCGGGCGGTGGTGTCCTGGATCGAGAAGAAGTCGATGCCGTCGAGCACCGGGCGGCCGGCGAAGTGGTCCTCGAAGGCCTCGACGCTGCCGGTGCCCGCGGGCTCGAAGCTCGACAGGCGGAACGGGCCGGTGCCGATGCCGGTGCGGCCGATGCCGCCGCCCTGGCTCGGGTCGGCGCTGCCCTCGGGCACGATGTAGCACTGGTACGCGGTGAGCAGCGAGGGGAACTCGGCGTTCGGCGTCAGCAGGTCGAAGCGCAGGGTGAGCGGGTCGACGGCGGTCATGCCGCCGGGGCCGATCATGGCGGCGAGCACCTCGCCCTGGGGTGAGGCGGTGTCGGGGTCGAGGATGTGCTCGATCGAGTAGATGGCGTCGGCGGCGGTGAAGCGGCGGCCGTCGTGGAAGCGGACGCCTTCGCGCAGGCGGAAGGTCCAGCTCGTGCCGTCGGCGTTGGCGGACCAGTCGTCGGCGAGGTCGGGCACGGTGACGCCGGCGTCGTCGAGCTTGACGAGCCGGTTGTAGAGGGCGCCGAGGTACTCGTAGGCCGAGAGCGAGCTGGCGGAGTCGAGGGTCTCTGCGGCGGAGGCGGCCGGGCGCGCGATGCGCAGGCGTCCGCCGCGGGCGGGGGTGCCGGTGGCGGCGGCCTCGGGGATGGTCGGGGTGCTGCGGGCGGGGGTGCAGCCGGCGAGGGTGAGCAGGCCGAGGCCGGCGAGCCCTGCGGCGCCGGCGAGGACGGTGCGGCGGGTCGGGCCCGTGCCGCGGTCTGCGCGGCTGTCGGTGCCGCTGCCGCTGCCGGCGCGGCTGTCGGGGCCGCTGCCGGTGTCTCGCGCCGGGCGGAGCGCGTGTCGGTGTTCGGGGACGATCGGTGTCATGCGGGGATGGCCTTCCGTTTATCGTTCGGGTGAACGATAAGGGAGGTTCGCGGCGGCGGCCAGCTCGCCGGAGCCCCGGAGGCGCGGCTCGGCGCTCCCCCGTAGCCCCCGTTCTCCGCGCCCCGCCGCGGATGCGAGCGTTCCCGTGCCGCAGCGTGCACGGGCTGCAGTCTTCACCCACTCGTTACACGAGCGCGCCTCGGCGACGCGACCCGCGCCTCCTCGGCTTCGCGCTCTCGTCTCGGTCGAGTGGTCCCCAAACGTCCCTCCCCGCCCCACGAAGAACGTTGTCGGACCACTCGATCGACTCGCGGAGGCGACGTCCGAGCAGGAGGCGCGGGTCGGCCCGCCCGCGCCCGTCACCCACGCGACGGCTCGAGTGGGCAGAACCTGCTCGTCGAGGACCGCCGGGCAGCATCTTCTGCCCACTCGCCCGGTTCGGTCGGCCCGGAGGACCGGCGTGCCCCTCGAAGCGGGACTCCGTCCGGAGCCGAGCCGCGCCCTAGTCTCGGCTCATGGCCACCCCGACCACGCCCCGCCTCGCGCTGGGGCGACCCGCTCTCGCCTTCGGGCTTCTCGGGGTGTTCGCCTTCCTCTCGGATACGGCCTTCAGATGGTGGACGTTCACCCGTCCGTCCGCTCCGGTCAGGTACGTCGTGGTCTCGTCGGCGGACGGCTTCGAGGGGTTCGACGGGGTGCAGACGGTCGGCGGCCCGTTGCTGCTCATCGCGGTCCTCTCGATCGGGTTCGCGGTGGCGCTGCTGGTGGTGATGCTCGTGCACCGGCTGGTGAGCGCGCGTCCCGATCGCGGTGGTCGCGCCTCCTGATCGTCCGGTCTGGTGGTGACACGGCCGAGGATCTAGCCTCAGCAGATGGATGCTTCGTCTCCCGCCAGGCGTCGTCGCCGCCTCGGCCGTCTCGCCCTCGTCTTCGGCATCGTGGGCGTCGCCGCCGCCGTCGGGTTGATGGTGATCAACGAGGTGGCGCCCGGCATGAGCGGTGCCGCCCGCTATACCACCGCTCCGGCGATCGACTGGTTCACGATCATGCTGACCCTTGGCGGCCTGCTGTGGGGGCTCGCAGTCATCGCCCTGCCGACGGCACTCGTGCTCGGGCTCATCGTTCTCGTGCGGTGGATGTTCGTCGACTGACCGCCTCGACCCTCCTGATCGGATTCCCGTGATCAACCTCGTCGCCCTCATCCCCGCATTGTTCACCGTGGCCGCTCTCGCAGTGGCCTGGTCGTCATCGGGCGGAACGACGACCCGGGCGCGCCGGTGGAGCGCCCGCGCGCTGGCGGTCTGGGCAGCCGCCGTCGTGGTCGCACTCGCCGCACTTCTCGTCGGCTTGCACCTGCAGCACGCCGACCTCGCCGTCTGGTCGGCGTTCGCACTGATCGCTGCAGCTCTTGCCGCCGTGACCGCGGCGGTGGCCCGCGTGGTGTCGTCGTTCATGCGGTGATCCGGTACGTACCGGATCACCGCGGGGGGATTGCCGTCGCTGGGCCAAGGCCTCAGGGCCCGCGGCTCAGGGCCCACCGCGCAGGGCACCTACCCGAAGGTCGAGACGACCGTGCTCGTGACCGTCGCCACCACCGCGATCGCGACTCCCCCGCTCGTCCCGAGAACGCCGAGCGCCGTGCCCACCCGCCACCGCCGACGCCGCCGAGCCGCGTCGTCGATGTCGCGGCGCAGGCGCTCGAAGCGGTGTTCGTGACGGAGCGTGTCCGTCAGCACCAGCGCCTCCGTGTGCCAGGTACCGCGTTCTTCGGCGACCATGGTCAGGTAGGCCAGCGCCTCGGGCGAGTGCACCCGCGGCCCGTTCATCAGCCACTTGCGCAGGCGGGCGGCCACGACCACCGAGACCGTCGGCGCCTTCTTGCCGACTGACAGCGAGGCCTCGCCCACGAGCACGATGACGGGTGTGACGACGATCTCGAAGTCGGCCGCCCTCGACATCAACCGGGAGGCGCGGGCCGCCTCGTGACGGGAGTTGCGAGAGTGGTCGGTCCGGTGTCCGCCGACCGTCACCAAGCCGCCGCCGACCCAGACCTTCTTGCCGGCGTGGTGCTTCGTGTTGACGGTGAAGACGCCCGTCGGCCCGATGACGACGTGGTCGATGTCGGACTCGCCCGAGCCGACCGGGACGGAGTGCAGCACGGTCCACTCGGGCCCGAGCTCGGCGAGCACGCGCGCGACCTCGATCTCGCCGAGGGCGCCCTGGTACCAGCTGCGGGCGTCGGCGCTCAGGGGCGTGTGCCCGAAGAGGCGCTGCCGCCGGGTCAGTGCGGGCGCCTCGGCCTGGACGCGCAGGCACTCCTGCATCACCGAGTAGGCCGGCCGCCGGGCCTTCAACGTCATCGCCACGCTTCCGCGCGCCACGGTCTCGCTCATGTTTCCCCCTTGCCCACACGCTAGGGCGACATGTGACGCGCAGACGAGCCCCCGTTGGGGAGGTCAGCCCGCGCCCGGACCACTCGATCCTCGTCGGTAGGCGTTCCCGGCTAGCGCCTACCGGTCGCAGGCGATCCCGTCGCCGTCACGGTCGAGGTCGTAGACGTCCGAGCCGACGACCGTGACCGGCCCCTGGACGTACGCGGGGCCGTTGCCGCTGCCTCCGGCGCAGTCGACGTCCGAGGCGACGGGGACGCACGCCCCGGAGTAGTTCGAGTCGCACCCACCCGCAGCCGGAGCGGGCGCCGGTGCGGCGACGGGTGCCGGGGCGACGTAGGGCACGCGGGTGCCGACGCTCGTGACCTGCGGCACCGGGGCGACCGTCACGGTCTCGCTGACGAGGGTGCGCGCGGTCTCGACTCCGTCGGTGGTCGTCACCTCGTAGGTGTGGACCTTCGTGCCCGCCTGTCCCGTGGTCGTCACGGCGCTGGTGCCGACGTCGCGGTTCGGGTCGTCGACCGAGACCGACTCGAACGGGACGCTCTCGCTCTCGTCGACGCGGGTGATGCTGACGACCGGGGTGGGAGTCGGAGTGGGGGTCGGGCTCGTCGTGGCGTCGACGGCGACGAAGGGCTGCGCCGCACCGTCCGGGCCGGCGGCCTCGCCTGCCCCAGAGAAAGCGCCGACGGCGGCCGCGTTCGCCGCACCTCCGACGACCAGCAAGAAGGCCATGAAGCCACACGCGATCAACACCCGGCCCGTGTTCGTGAGCCTGTTCCACCACAACGTCATCGTCGTTCCCCTCGACACCTGGCCGGAATCGACCTCGCACAGTTTCAGCAGGAACGAAGGCGTAAGGCAGCCCCCGTCCGGGGGTAGAACGGCTACTTTCACCTCCAGGTCATCGCACGTCTGACACCTGCCACCTCACCGTCACCTGGCGGTGAATGAACATCACTCACGAGGTGAAAGAGACACCCGTCGTCGAAAACGGGCCCTTGGAATCGACCCCGACCCATAAGGTCTTGAGGATTGCTCTGCACCCGAATGCGAGCTTTCCCATCGTCTAGCACCCGTAGAAAGAGACACACGATGTCCCGCGCCACGAAGATCACCACTGCCCTCGCCGCTGCCTCCATCATCGGCCTGACCCTCGCCGGCTGTTCAGGCAGCCCGGCAACGGGAACGAGCGGCGAAGCCGCACCCAACATGACCGAGGTCGCGGCCGCTGCCGGCAACTCCGCTCCCGCGACCGAGGCCGCCAAGACCACCTTCACCTTCGGCGAGACGGCGACCTTCGACGGCCTCACCCTCGGCATCAGCGCCCCGGAAGCCTTCACGCCGAGCCAGTACGCCTACACCGGCTCACAGCCGAACAACGTCAAGTTCACGATCACGATCACGAACACAGCGACCGAGGGCTACGACCCGACGCTGACCTTCATCTCCGCGTCGTCGGGTAGCCAGGAGGCAGAGCAGATCTTCGACACCGAGGGTGGGCTCACCCTCGCTCCCTCGACGACCATCCTCCCGGGCGCCTCTGTCAGCTACCCCGTCGGCTTCAACGTCGCCGACCCGGCCCAGATCGTCATGGACGTCACCGGAGGCTTCGACTACGAAAAGACCACCTGGACCAACTGATCGTCGATGACGTCGCCCTTCCCCACCGCGGGAAGGGCGACGTCGTGGTCATGATCCTCGTGGCTCAGCTCCCGAGCACGTCCGTGGCCGCCTGATCCGCCCGCCACGCCCCGACGAGCGTGCCGAACAGCAGTGCCACCATGCTCCCGATCGCCCAGATGGCCATCGCGTCCTCCGACGGGCCCATGACGAGCGGCACCACGATCGAGCCCACGGCGAGCGCGCACCCCACCGTCACCGGCACGAGTGCTGCCCGGTGCCCGGCCCGCCACGCCTCGGGCGACGCCATCACGTGCTGCAACCGGATGCCGGCGAGGTGGTTCACCCCGAGCCGTCCCCGGGCGGCGGCGAGCGTCGTCCAGAAGACGACGGCGCACCCGGCGAACACGATGAGCGGTACGACGACGAGCATCCCGCCAGGCTAGGTCGCCGCCTCCGGACGCGACTCCCCCGCGCGGCCCGTTCTGAGCCGCCGTGGCCCACCGCGGCATCATCGAGTGGGCAGAAAGTGTCCTTCAGCCGTTCCCGAAGGACACTTTCTGCCCACTCGAGCCTGCCGGGCCCACCCGGGCAGACTCGAACCCGCCGAGCCCGCCGAGCCCCACGAGCCCGACGCGCCCCCGGAAGAATGGCTCCATGCCCCTCGTCCCCATCGCCCCGACCGATGCCGATGCCGACGCCGACGCCCGAGCCGACCTCCGCGCCTTCCTCGCCGCCGCCGACCTCACGCTCGCCGGTCTCGACTCCCCCTCGCCGCGCCTCCGGCTCTGGGTCGACCGTGACGCCACCGGCACGGTGGTCGGCAGCACCGGCTACGAGCTGAGCGCCGACGGCCGACACGCCCTGATCCGCAGCGTCGCCGTCGCCCCCGCCGCCCGCACACGCGGCGCGGGCTCCCGCCTCGCCCGCCACGCCCTGGCCGACGCCGCCAATCACGGAGCCCACCGCGCCTGGCTCTTCTCCCGCCGCTCCGGACCGTTCTGGCAGAAGCTCGGCTTCACCCCCGCCGACCGCGACGCCCTCGCCGCGGCCCTCCCCGACACGCACCAGGTGCAGCTCTTCCGCGCCTCCGGCCAGCTCGCCCGCGAGGTCGCCTGGTCGCGCCCCCTCGCCGACCTCCGCCCGACCACCCCCTAGGAGGCGCGGGTCGGTCCACGCCCGCCCCACCGGTTATCGAATGGTCCCGTATCGTCCTTCCCCTCCCCGCGAACGACGATCCAGGACCACTCGACCCCGACCCGCCGAGAGTGACACCCCGTACGATCGCCCCGATGGTCGATCTGCAGCCGCACTCCCCCGCCTGGGCCGACGACTACCGCCGTGAGGCCGAGCGTCTCGCGGTCGCCCTCGGCACCCGGGTCGACGCCCTCGAGCACATCGGCAGCACGGCCGTCCCCGACCTCCTCGCGAAGCCGACCATCGACGTCGCCGCCCGCACGTCTCCCGGCACCGACCCGTCCACCCTCGGCGCCGACCTGGTCGACCTCGGCTACGAACGACACGCATCGGGCCCGAAGACCCACGCGGTCTACGTCCGCCGGGACGGACCGCGACGCACGCACATCCTCCACGTCTTCCGCCCCGACCACTGGGACGCCTGCCACCAGCGACTGTTCCGCGACCGCCTGCTGCGCGACCCGGTCGCGCGACAGCGCTACGCGACCCGGAAGGAGGCACTGGCCGGCCTCGACGACGGCCGCGCCTACACAGCCGCGAAGACCGCGCTCATCACCGACCTCGTCACGGAGGAGCGGGCGGCTCGGGGTCTCCCTGCGGTGACGGTGTGGGACAAGTGATCCACCCCTGTTCGATCGCCCCGGCCCGCCGCGCCCGTTAGCGTTGACGCGATGAGCACCCGCACCCGGATCGAGCTGGGCCGCCGCGCCGACCTCGGAGCCGACTGCGCCAACTGCTTCGGGCTGTGCTGCGTCGCGCTGGCGTTCACGAAGAGCGCCGCCTTCCCGTTCGACAAGCCGGCCGGTGACCCGTGCACGAACCTCGACGAGCACGACGGATGCCGCATCCACCCGCAGTTGCGTCATCGTGGGTTCAAGGGCTGCACGGTGTTCGACTGTTTCGGGGCGGGGCAGAAGGTCAGCCAGCAGACCTTCGCCGGGCGCTCGTGGCGTGACGACACCGCGACGCGTGAGGCGATGTTCTCGACCTTCCCGCTCGTGCGGAGGCTCCACGAGCTGCTCTGGTACCTCGACGAAGCGATCACCCTGGTCGACCGCGAGCGCGCACGCGAAGGCGAGCACGCACAGGCGACCGAGCCCGGCCGCACCCGCACCGCCACCACCCCAGACCCCGCCCCGTGGCTCGCCGCCTTCGATCACGTCCGGCACCTCACCGACGGCACCCCCGACGAGCTGGCCGCCCTCGACATCGATGCCGAGTACGACGCGGCGCGTCCGCTGTTGGTGCAGGCGAGTGAGGTCGCCCGGGCGGCCGTACCTGCGCCTCCTCGGCGGTCGAAGGGCAAGGGGCCGACGCTCGAGCCGGGGAGCGACCTGATGGGTGCGGCCCTGGCCGGGGCGGATCTGCGGGGTCGGACGCTCCGCGGCAGCATCGCGATCGCGGCGGACCTGCGCGGGGCTGACCTCGACCGGTGCGATCTGCTCGGTGTCGACCTGCGGGACGCCGAGCTCGGTGGGGCGGACCTCTCGGGGGCGATCTACCTGACGCAGATGCAGGTGAACAGCGCGCGGGGCGATGCGGCGACGCGCCTGCCCGACGGCTTCGCGCGGCCGACGCACTGGGCTGACGGGCGCTAGCTTTCGTGCCTCTGGCGGCACCTCCGTCGCGGGGCTAGCCTCCCCGGCATGAGGACGCTCACGTACTCCATCAACGTCACGCTCGACGGCTGCATCGACCACCGTGAAGGCCGACCCGATGCCGAGGTCCATCAGCTCGCCACGGAGGCTCTCGCCCAGGCCGACGGTCTGCTGCTGGGTCGGGTCACCTACGAGCTGATGGAGCAGTCCTGGCGTCCGCCCGCCTCCGACGCGTTCCCCGACTGGATGCAGCCCTTCGCGCGGACCATCCACGAGATCCCGAAGTACGTGGCGTCGACGACGCTCGAGAGTGTCGACTGGAACGCCGAGCTGCTCGGCGACGACGTGCGTGAGGCGGTGCGCGAGCTGAAGAGCCGTCCCGGCGGCCCGCTCCGCCTCGGAGGCTCCGCCTTCGCCACCGACGTCGTCGGCTGGGGCCTGGTCGACGAGTACGAGTTCACCGTCTACCCCTGGGTCGCCGGCCACGGCCCCTACCTGCTTGCCGGTCTCCCCCGCCCCCTCGACCTCACCCCGATCGTGCGCGGGCCAGAAGGCCTCGCTTCTGCTGCCTCATCAAAACAATGACTTGGTCGAACTAGACCCCGACACGCTTTCCCACGGCACGTTCAAGTTCTTCGTACGCCGCCAGCCAAGCTAGAACAGCAGATTGGTACTTCCCTTTCGTATCAGCGAAGGCGTCCAAGACCGACTGAAGACTTGCTGTGTACGTGTCGATCGACTTGCTTAGAGCACCGTCGTAAACACGAATCCGGCGAGCGGCGGCGTCTGTGTTCGCCTGCAAGCCCTC
Organism: Frigoribacterium sp. Leaf8; assembly: GCF_001421165.1. Taxonomy (GTDB): domain Bacteria; phylum Actinomycetota; class Actinomycetes; order Actinomycetales; family Microbacteriaceae; genus Frigoribacterium. The sequence continues at coordinate 87,646 of NZ_LMKB01000004.1, forward strand.
TATCAGGCCGACAATCACATCACCGTGCCTGGTGTCACCGTCATTGATGGGCAACACACGGTGCCTGATTGAGGCGAAGTCGGTCGCAATTTGATCGAATCCGGCAAAGACCTCCTTTCGGGCTTCACGCCGAGTTTGCGCAGTCTCAGATCGGGAGCTTGCCCAAAGAGAGATCAAACCACCGAGAACGACTCCCAATACACCGGCAAGAACGGCAAAAACTGGAGCGTTCCACCAATCGTTCTCACTTACGAACTCGACTAGTACCGACGACGGTGATGGTGTTGGATTCACAGACCCACCATATGAGGTTGCCCCGATGTATGCGAGGAGGCGCTGATCCAATCCTCGCTCGTCACCATCGACTTGATGCCTGTACGTTGCAGCCGTGTTGGCTCGGCGTTCATTGTGTTGAGTGCGCCGGTGGGGTCGTCTCCTATCGAGCCCGGGAATGCGACATGGGCGAGCGGTACGCGAGGGCGATCATCCGGGTGATCGGCATGAGGCGGACAAATGACACAACGCCTGAGTCCTCACAGCAAGCGACCGATCACCTGGGCTCATCTACCGGCACCACGTGGTGGCGACAGCGCAGCGACCCGTCCTTGGCGCTGGACAGCCTGGCCACATGGATTGCGCCTGAGCCAAGAGCCCCCTAGTCAGGCTATGCGATGTTGATACGTGAACACGTAGAGACCATGCCCACAAGACGAGGCGATGGACGAGCCGGTTCGCCGATACTCACCCGTCCGATTCGTTCCCCCCTCAGGCAACGCTGCCGTAAAGCACGACTAGGTTGCCGCGTCCTATGCAGGAAGGTGAGCGGGCAGGGTTAGACCATGGCCAAACTAGGCACTGACTTCAATCTCTGAGCATCAGGACTTTAAACGCTTTCGCTGGCAGAAAACAGCATGGCTTTTATCAAACGACGGTACGGAGAAGCATGCTCAGAACTACGGAGAGTTGGGCCGACCGATGAATGCAAATTCAGAAACGGCATCTCGACGACGAGAGTCGGCGGCGATGGAAGACCGACGTAGGAGACGGCGAGACTCGAAATTTGGGTATAAATCCGAGATGTCTCGTGAATACGAATTGGTCACTACGACAAAGGCCCCGCGCATTCTCGCCCCCTCCGCCATCCGAGCAAGGCGGCGCTGATCGGTCCATGAAAATAGGTTTTCGTTGTAGTGACGAAAGTCTCGCCCCGCTGTCGTAACCGCGTGGTAGGGAGGATCAAGGAAGACGAGATCGTTGGACCGAGCATGGCTCAACGATGCCGCAAAGTCAGAGTGCCTGATCGTCACACCGCTACCCCTGAGCCAATGCGCAACATCGCATATGACTTTTTTATCAATTATATTCGCACTCTTTGGAGCACCCCATGGCACGTTAAATTGTCCCTTGCGGTTGACGCGATAAAGACCATTGAAAGCGCCCCTATTAAGAAAAATAAACTGGGCCGCGCGTTCCACCCGTGAATCGAAAACGGTCGAGCGCAAACGATAGTAGGTATCCTTGTCTAGAGCCCAACTGTCTAAACACTCGATAATAGCGTCTGGCACATCTCGTACTTGCTGCCAACAGTTGATCAGATCCTCGCTGACATCCGAAAGAGACGCGGACGCGGGCTGCAAGAGTGTAGCCAACGAACCTCCGCCCAAGAATGGCTCGTAGTATCGCGAGTATGCCGCTGGTAGCAATGGCACGATTTGCGATAGCAGACCTCGCTTGGAGCCAGCCCACCTAAGAAATGGTCTTGGAGACCGCGAAGCAGGCCTATTGGCCTTGGCCAAAAGCTCAATATGGTCTATATCCGTAAGCACTAGCTTCTGTCGAGACCTAGATTGTTGCCAACGCCAAAAATTACACGCAAGCCAACAGGAAGCGCCGAAGTATGACGTTCTTCTGGGATTCTATCTTGACCGGAGGACACGCGCCAAACAGATACCTGACTGCCGTGCTTCACCGCCACAATTGCGCTAGCCAATGCAAAAAGCTTGGGCCCCAACGGCACGAAGACCACCCGGGCTGATTGCCGTAAAGTCCAGGTGGCGGTGTCTAACTTTCGATAAAGAGTCAAAGGCTCCCCAAGAGCATAGGCGCTCACATGGCCACTCATCGCCAGGACGATTGAATTCTTATCATCAACCACCGAATCGTATCGGCTGTCTAGACCTCGTGGAGAGAATACAAAAGTGTCACTTGGCTCCAGACTCTCGACCGCCGCGAGCGCAAGCTCACCCTCGAAGCCCAAACCGATTATAGAAACTAGTGGCATGTCTGGAGTGGACGTCCAGCCCTCGAGCCCGAGCGCGGGCCTATTGACCGTGATGGTGCCCGAACTGCCGCTCAGGTTAGGGCTAAATTCCGCCGGACTGTAATAGAAATCAACCGTTGCATCAGCCTCGGCCAAAATGGCAACCAAGTGAGACAAAACGTCTCTATCCATCGAGCTAATGTCGACCGCGAAGCGCTTAGCGCGTAAATCCTCACCATCGGGGAGAGGTACTTGAGGCACTTTGGTCCAGGCGGTCGTGTCGGAGAACGTTGCGCCGGCCTTTTCGTAGTAGGCACGATTCACTGCGTAGGACAGTACAGGCTCTTTGTTGTAATCGTGAACAAAGAGGGACCGTACCCGGCTACCCAGGTGCTGAGCAAGGGCTGAAGAGCGAGACTCGTAGCCACATACGCCAAAGAAGGCATCGTAGACCGACTCATCGTCTTCACTAACACGACTGACATCGACTTGTCGACCAAACACTAATTAACCTCCCTAGTTATGTTAAATTTCAAAACCAGGCAAGGGTACTTGCCACCGGGATTCATTTCCGAGACCTCCGAATTTTCCCAGTAGATTGGACATTTGCACGGCTTTACCTGTGCGAATAGGCAGGCCGTATCGAGGCGCCAAAAGGTAGGAGAGTCTGTATGTATTTCCAACGACACTCGACGTCAATTCCGAGGGCGACGTGCCCGCCACATGAACAAGAGCACCTGCGTTGACGGCTCGTTCGACTAGAGGAAGAAGGCGTTCATCGACCGCTTCGTCGATTTTAAAGCACGCTGGAACGTCGGCGCTAAACGGGGCGTCTAAAATGCGGCCTGCGAGGTTGCGGCCGATCAGGTCAACGAGCTGCAGCACAGTAGTGGCCGCTCCGCCTATCTGGCTCGCTTCCTGTGCCGAGAGCAAAGCCACAAAACGATCCATGACGACGTCTATTGCTTCGCCCTGCGCCGGTCTAGAAATAGAATTTGTGCCCCGTTTGTCCCATTGAGCAATCAACTCGCGAATGAGGACCATGGCCATCCTCGGATTGCCATCGGGCAACGCCAATATGCTGGAAGCTCCGGCGTAGAGCTCAGCACTTTTGCGAGATCTTCTCCGCGACGAAGCTCGGAAATAGTCGCGTACGACCACAACATTCCTCACTTTGCGAATCTTTGCGGCACGTTGACTCGGACCCAGAGATGGCATGTCCTCAAGATCAATACCACTGCGTATGAGGTACGAGGCGAAGGTGTCGTCCTTGTCTCGCAGCCTATTCATTGCCTCCCATACCATTCCGCCGGGAAGGTATTGTCTAGACAGATCGGCGGGTGCACCCTCTGCGTCGGAGGCGTCAAAGACACTCTCGCCGAGTAGCTTGTGGACGGGCATCGATAGCGGTGGCGTGCGGCTATCAAGGTGCATGTCAAACAGTCGCTTCGTGAAACGACTCGAAATAACTCGCGACGCGTCCGTGAGAGAAATAAACTCCACATCTTGACCGTCTACAGCGCCAAATTCGCCCCCCAAAGCTTTAGCCTGGCCGACGACGGGTACCAAGGAGAGCTTGAAATTGATGTGTGCCGTACCGCCGCGAAGTTGACCCAGGAGCTCGTCGAGCAAACGAGGTGGGGCCAATTCCAACTCATCAAAAAGTATGGACCAAGTATGGTCGGGTTCATTGGCGAGGTCATTGAATTCTTCGGTAAGAGCTCGTACTGCCGCCAGAGCATCTACATCGACCCAATGTTGCTGAGGCGCGGCGCCATGCATTACTGCATTCCTGCTTCGACCCAAGTCGACTAGACGGCTGTGGATCGAACGTCGGACACCTGCCAGATCAAACGCCGGCTTCTCAAGTCTGAAGTAGTCACCGAAACTTGCGCAGAGCGCCAATTCCCCTTCGCGGCTAATGGCGGTCCGCAAATGCTGTCTCTGGAGACCTTCCTCAGCACCGCTAAGGCGATACTCCATAGCCCTCGAGAGAGAAAGGCCAATGTGTAGCGCAAAGGCCGCGTTTCCGAAACCCGTTTTTCCGGCAAGTTCCGCTGCACTGAGTTGCTCACTCCACAAGCGGTCAGCCCCCACGAATACCCCGGTGCTTCGGACTATCTGGGCCGCTCGGTCGGCGGCGTCCCCTCTCCAATGCTCCAGCGCCTCCGACTGCAGCATCTTCAGTAAGGTCGTCTTTCCGGAACCTCGAGGACCCACGAGAATTGCATTATCCGCTCGAATGAGTCGAGTAAAATAATCGGGCTCTACGAAAGTGCTTGCAACTTCGCTTGCGCTCAACTTGACAGCGTTGCTCGCAAAAACGGCGCGCCGGCCTGGTGCCATTTCAGAACCACCTTCAGGCTCATGCACGGTCAAGCGACTCTTCTCTCGATGTTCTGGACTCGGCCCTGTAGGTCGTAAATTATGTTCGCGTCATGGGTCGACTTTAGGTGGTCGTCCATGATCTGCAGTTCCCGCGACGTCATGAAAACCATCGACGGGTCCACAGACTCCACCTCGGCGCGGGAGAGGCTTGGCTTTTGGTCTGAAAGCATGTCCGCCACCGCCGCGGCGAGAGACGCAGGTGAACCCTTCCAACCAAAGCCGGACTCACCTGGAAGGGCGTCTGATGAACCCGCCACACGCCAGGAGGAACCGGCCAACCCGGTGAAAGACCACGAATAGACCGTGCCGGCGATAGTCAACTCGGGTGCTTCAACTGGATGGCTTCGAACTTCAATTACGTGAAACTGGTTTTGCACCTGACCGGCGAAGGTGGTGCCGCCGAGATTGGCTGAGAAACTCCCGGCGCTAATTGCGATGGGCGCATCCCCATTTCCAGACACACGTTGAACATAAGGCCGGTGTTTGTGGCCATGGATGATGATCCATTGACCACTTGACTCAAGCCGGTGATGAAGTTCCTGAGCGTCTTGGACGACGCTCTGCTCTGCGTGGTCGAGACCTGGCAACTGCGACACGTGATGGTGAATGAGAGCGATCTTGATGTCAGGCAGAACTTTGGCCTGAATGTGGAGGCCGAGGCGTTTGATTGTACTGGCCGTGATGCGGCCGTGCACATGCTCGGGGACGTTCCCCTTGCGGTAGCCATGCTGAGCCGCGGAGTTGATGGATACGATCACGTAATCGCTTTGACTGTCTACGGCGAAGTCGTACGCGAAGTAGTTGAGACGCGCGGCTTCCGAATGGAACGGAAAAGGCGGCTCAAGATCGAGTAGATCTCCCTTCGGATTCCCGGAGCCATTGTCTCGACTGTCATAGTCGTGATTGCCGGCCGTGGCATACAGCTTGGCTTGAAGCCCCTCAGCGAGTTTGCCCAGCTCCGGCCACAATGCTCGCAGGGCGTCCCCCGAAGCTCTGTCGGACAGATCCCCTGCAACAAGGACAGCATCGACGCTCCCAAAACGATCCCGGACCACTTGCAGACAATCCTCGAGCAGAACTAGGCCCTCGCTTGTGGGGGTGCCCAAAGCCATCTGCGATGGAGACCGATCACTTAAGCTACCAATGAAGGCATGGAGATCGGAAACGATCAGAAATCGAGCCACAACACCCACATGTCCCCCGCGGTGATATTTAGATGGTCGGGCTGACAGGATTTGAACCTGCGACCCCTTGACCCCCAGTCAAGTGCGCTACCAAGCTGCGCCACAGCCCGAGAAAACCGTTGCTGAGCAACTGCCTTCTTGGTGTTGCCCCGACCGAGGCAACCCGACAAGCATAGCCGATCCAGCGACCTCCAGAGTCCACTCGCAGCCGGCCCCTCGCACTGGGTACGTGACGATTGCCCAGCATCCTGCATACATGAGTCATGATCTCTTTCGTGGGGATCTCGGACTGGACGCGTGGCGAGTACGAGCGACGCCTCACACTCTGGAGCGAGCTCGCCAAAGCCGGCAACGCCGACGGCCTCACCCCGTCCGCGATCCGCGACATCGGCCTCTACAAGGGCCAGGCCGGCATCTTCTTCGACGGCACCGGCGACTGGACCCATGGCTCCCCCGGCCGCGTTGCCCTCACCCTGCAGCACACGGGCACGTCCTACGCCGACGACCTCACCGACGAGCACCTCGACTACCACTACCCGTCCACGCAGCGGCACGCCTCGTTCGACCGCAACGAGATCGAGTCGGTCAAGCGCGCCCAGAGCCTCGGCCTGCCACTCTTCGTCGTGACCCCCAACGCCCTGCGCTCGAGCCTCAAGGACGTCCGACTCGGCTACGTCGACACCTTCGACGACGATGCCGCCGTCTTCTACCTCTCCTTCGTCGAGTCCGTCCTCCCGCTCCCGTCCGACGATGAACTGCCGACCTCCGAAAAAGAGGTCGACCTGTTCGGTGGACTTCCCGAACAGACGCTCCGCCTCGTCCAGCAGCGCACCCAGCAGCGTCGCTTCAAGATCGACGTCCTGAACCGCTACGGCTCGACCTGCGCCTTCTGCGACATCGCCGTCCCCCGACTCATCCAGGGTGCGCACCTCATCCCCAAGAGCATCGGCGGCGCCGACGAAGCACTGAACGGCTTGCCGCTGTGCCTCAACCACCACGTCGCCTTCGACGCATTCCTCCTGCGCCTCGAGCCGGACGGCAGCCGCATCACCTACGCCCCCGGCATCACGAAGGCCGACCTGCAGGTCACCCGCGACGATCTGTTCCACCTACCTGCCGCACCCTCGGCCTCAGCCCTCCGGAAGTTCTACCGAACGGATGCCGCCGTGGCGGCCTTCTCCAGCTGGTCCTAGACCGAACGGAGTGTTTCGCCCCGTTACACCCCACGGGACGGCAGGCACCCCGCCCACCTACCGTCGTGACATGCCCACCTCGACGACCCGCGCCTCCTCGGCCCTGCCGATCCGTCTGCGCGGCGTCGGGAAGCGCTTCGGCGGGCGCCCCGTCCTCCACGCCCTCGACCTGGACGTGACGGCCGGCGAGATCATTGCCATCGTCGGCCCCTCCGGCTGCGGCAAGTCGACGCTGCTCCGCCAGGTGGGCGGCCTCGACCAGCCCGACTCCGGCACCGTCGACATCGACGACTCCCCCACCCGGCCCACCGACCAACGCTGCGCCATCGCGTTCCAGGAGCCGCGCCTCCTGCCCTGGCGCACCCTCCGCCAGAACGTCGAACTCGGCCTGCCGAAGGCCCGCAAGCGCAGCGAGCGCGCCGAGGCCGCCAAGGGCACCAAGGGCACCACGGGCAGCAACCCGGACAAGGCCGCAGGCCGGGCCCGCATCACCGAACTGCTCGACCTCGTCGGGCTCGGCAGCTCGGCCGGCCTCCGCCCCCGCCAGGTGTCCGGAGGCATGGCCCAACGCACCTCCCTCGCCCGCGCCCTCGCCCGGGCCCCCAAGGTGCTGCTGCTCGACGAACCGTTCGGAGCCCTCGACGCCCTCACCCGCCTCCGCATGCACGACCTGCTGCTCGACATCCACCGCGCCGAACCCACCACCGTCCTGCTCGTCACCCACGACGTCGACGAAGCTCTCTACCTCGCCGACCGCATCGTCGTCCTCGCCGACCTCTCGCAGCAGCTGCCCCGGCCTGCCGGCGCCACGAGCGCGGCCGACACGGGCACGGGCGCCCCCACCGCAGGAGGCGCGGCGCAGGCCGACACCGCAGGAGGCGCCCCCAGCATCCAGCGCATCGTCACCGTGCCCGGCGACCGACCCCGCGACCGCGACGACCCCGCCCTGGCCGAGCTGCGCCTCCAGCTGCTCGCCGACCTCGGCGTCCACCGCGTCCACGCCGGCAACTCGACCACCAGCACGCTGACCGCGACGGCCACCGACGGACGCCCCCGTACCGAGACCGCACCCGCACCGACCCCCGCAGACCACCGCACCGCCCCCGACAGCACGGAGACGAACCGATGACCTTCCGCACCTCCCCCACCACCCGCACCCGCGCCTCCTGGGCCGGCGGTCTCGCCCTCGCCGCGGCGAGCGCCCTCTTCCTCACCGGCTGCGTCGCGGGTGAGGACGCCGGCACCGGCGCGGCCGACGCGGCAGGCGGCGCCGGGGCGAGCGACGGCGAGTGGTCGACCGACACGCTCGACATCGACTTCGCGACCTACAACCCGCTCAGCCTCGTCGTGAAGGACCAGGGCTACCTCGAGGACGCCCTCGGCGACGGAGTCACCGTCAACTGGACCCAGTCGGCCGGCTCGAACAAGGCCAACGAGCTGCTGCGCGCCGGAGCGGTCGACGTCGGCTCGACCGCCGGCTCGGCCGCGCTGCTCGCCCGCTCGAACGGCTCCCCCATCAAGACGATCGACGTGTACTCGCAGCCCGAGTGGTCGGCGCTCGTCGTCCCGGGCGACTCGACCATCACCGACGTCGAAGGCCTCCGCGGCAAGACGATCGCGGCGACCACCGGCACCGACCCGTACTTCTTCCTGCTGCAGGCGCTCGACCAGGCCGGGCTCAGCGCCTCCGACGTGACGATCCAGAACCTGCAGCACGCCGACGGACGCGCCGCCCTGGAGAACGGCAGCGTCGACGCCTGGTCCGGCCTCGACCCGATCATGGCCGCGAGCGAGGCCGAGTCGGGCACGAAGCTGCTCTACCGCAACGTGGACTTCCTGAGCTACGGGTTCCTCAACGCCACCGAGTCGTTCCTCGAGACGTCGCCCGATGTCGCGCAGGTCGTCGTCGACTCGTACGAGAAGGCCCGCGCCTGGGCGCTCGAGAACCCGGACGAGACCGCGGCGATCCTCGCGAAGGCCGCCGCGATCGACCCCGCGGTCGCCACCACGGTGATCGACCGCACCCACCTCGACATCGACCCCGCCCCCGGAGCCGACCAACGCGCCGTCCTCGACACCGTCGGCCCGATCCTGGTCGAGTCGGGCGACGTCCCCTCGCAGGACGACGTCGACGCCGCCCTCGACTCGCTCTTCGACGACTCGTACGCGACGGCCGCGTCCACCTCGTGAGCAGCACCCTGACCGTCACCCCCCGAGCCGAGGAGGCGCGGGTCGTCGAGGACGGACGCCGCGCCTCCTCGTCCGGGTCGCCCGCGCCGCGACGCCCGGGCACCCCGGGCGCGACCCCTCCCCGCCGCCTGGCACTGCTCGGGGTGCTCCTGCCGGCCGCCGTGCTCGCCGCCTGGGTGCTCGCCACCACCGTCGGCGGAGTGCCCTCGTACCGCCTGCCGTCCCCCGCGGACGTGGCGCGGGCAGGAGTCGACCTCGCCGCCACGGGTCAGCTCGGCCTCTACGTCGCCATCTCGGTGCAGCGGGTGCTGATCGGGTTCGTGGTCGGGTCGGCGATCGGGCTTGTCGTCGGCGCCGTCGTCGGGTTGTCGCGGGTGGGCGAGGCCCTGCTCGCACCGTCGATCGCGGCCGTGCGCGCGGTGCCGTCGCTGGCCTGGGTGCCGCTGCTGATCCTGTACCTCGGCATCGGCGAGGACTCGAAGGTCACGCTGATCGCGATCGGTGCGGCTTTCCCGGTGTTCACCACGGTCGCGGGGTCGCTGCGGCACGTCGACCCGCAGCTCGTCGAGGCCGGACGCGCGTACGGCCTGCGGCGGGTGTCGCTCTTCACCCGGGTGCAGCTGCCGGCCGTGCTGCCCTCGCTCGTGTCGGGACTGCGGCTGGCGCTGGCGCAGGCGTGGCTGTTCCTGGTCGCGGCCGAGCTGATCGCGTCGTCGATGGGCCTCGGCTTCCTGCTGACCGAGTCGCAGTCGAACGGACGCGTCGACCGGATCTTCCTCGCCATCGTCCTGCTGGCGCTGCTCGGGACGCTGAGCGACACCGTGCTGAACGTCGTGCAGCGCGTGGCGCTGCGGCGCTGGCGGTAGGCCGCAGGCCGCAGGCCGCAGGCGGCAGGCGGCGGGCGGCGGGCGGCGGGCGGCGGTCTGCCGCGCCTCCCGGGCATGACGCCAGGAAGTGGTCACTGCGCCAGGACTAAGCCTGGCGCGGTGACCACTTCCTGGCGCCGTGGCCCGCCCCGCCACGAAGTACACACGCCGCCACGACATCGCGTGGCGGCATGTGTACCTCGTGGCGTGAGGCAAGCCGAGCACCTGCCGTCCGCACGCCGCGCACCCCGCCCGGCACGCGCCTCCTACGTTCGCCCCATCCGCACGCCGCGCGTCCTACCCGGCACGCGCCTCCTGCACTCGCACCGTCCGCAGGCCGCGCGTCCTGCCCGCCCCGCGCCTCCTGCGTTCGCCCTGTCCGCACGCCGCGCGTCCTGCCCGGCCCGCGCCTCCCGCGCTCGCACCGTCCGCACGCCGCGCGTCCTACCCGGCCCGCGCCTCCTGCACTCCGCTCTCTGCCGTCCCATAGCGCGACCTGCCCGGGCAGGCTGTGCCGACCGCTGCAAGCTGTGCTGAACGCCGACCGCGGGCCGCGGGCCGCGGCCCGCGGGTTGTGCTGCCGGCTGCAAACTGTGCCGCCCGCCGCCCGCCGCCCGCCGCCCGCCGCCCGCCGCCCGCCGCTGGCCGCACGTTGCCCCTACGCCGCGACCCGCCGCCGCCGCTCCCGCCCGCGCATGACCACGACGACCGCCACCATCGCCGCGAGCGCCAGCCCCACGATCGCCGGGGCCCCGACGTCGACGGCGCTCTCGAGCCCTCCGCGGGTCGCCTGCGCGCCGAGCCACAGGGCAGTCGCCCCCTGCACCAGGTAGGCGACGAGGTACACGGCCGACAGAGTCCCCGCCCGGTGGTGCTCCGGAGCGAACCGCGACACGATCCCCAGCCCCGACGCGAAGAAGAGGCTGTAGCCGACTCCCGACAGCACGCAGAACGCCAGGAACAGCCCCAACGACTGCTGCGCCGCGGCCAGCACCAGTGCCGTGAAGCTGAGCGCCGTCGCCCCCGCGGCCACGACGACGGCGACGACCACCGGGACGCGTCGTGACGCCAGCGCCACGACCGCGATGACCACCATCGACAGGGCGATCACCGCGCCGGTGACGAACGCGTTGTCGCTGCCGATCAGCGTCACGCCGATCTCGGCACCGAGCGAGAGCACCACGGCCCCGAGAGCGTAGGAGGCGCTGACACAGACGGCTGCGGCGCCTACCGCCCCGAGGAGCGCGCGCGGCACGCTCGGCCACCGTGGCCTCCAGCGTCCGGCCAGCGCGTCCCGGTCCCGCGGCAGCCGCCAGACGAGGACGAGCACGCCCACCTCGACGACGAGGAGAACCCAGTACGTGAGGTGCAGCGGTTCGGGCGCGTACTGGACGGGCGCTCCGCCGAGCAGCGTCGCGAAGACGAGGCCCACGGCGGTGGAGGCGGTGCTGATGGCTCCGGTGCGCGCCGAGTTGACGGGACCGGCGATGTCGATCATCGCGGCGGTCGCGGGGCTGAGCGACAGGCCGACGCCGAGGCCCATGAACGCGCGGCCGACCAGCACCCAACCGACGTCCGGTGCCAGCGCGAACAGCAGCACGCCGACGATCGACGCACTCACGCCGAGCAGGATGCTCGCCCGCCGACCGATCGTGTCGCTGAGGCTGCCGAAGACGAGCAGCACGACGACGAGGACGAGCGGGTAGACGGCGAAGATCGCGGTCGTGACGAACGGCGTCAGCTGCCAGTCGGTCGCGTAGAGCGGGTAGACCGGCGTCGCGGCGCCGCTCGTCCACAAGGCGAGGGCGAGGACGGAGGCGCAGGTCCAGAACGCGAGCCGGTCCGGCCCGTCGGGACGGACGGAGGCAGCGAGGTCACGGGGCATGACGGCGACGCTAGCACCCTGGATACGAAAAGCCTATCGAGGTAGGGTGTCGGCATGGCTTCTCGTGGACCCCTGGACCCGCGCTGCGGCATCGCGCGCAGCCTCGACCTGCTCGGCGAGCGCTGGGCCCTGCTCGTGGTGCGGGAGGCACTGCTCGGGCACACCCGGTTCTCGCAGTTCCGGGCGCGGCTCGGCCTGTCGCCCGACGTGCTGACGGCCCGGCTCGAGTCGCTCGTCGCGGCCGGCGTGCTCGAGCGCTCGACCTACCGGGAGGACGGGGCCCGTGAGCGCGTCGAGTACCTGCTGACCGAAGCCGGCCGCGACCTCTCCCCCGTGCTGGCCGCCCTCGCCGTCTGGGGCGACGAGCACGATCCGCACCCCGACGGCGCCGCACGCCGGTTCAGCGTCGCCGGCTCGGGCGAGCCCGTGCGGGTCGCGTTCGTCACGGGCGACGGGCACGTGGTCGAACCCGCCGACGTCGAGATGGTTCCGCGCGCGGGCGCTTAGGCCGCGCCTCCTCGGGTCCGCGGCCGTTGCCGCCGGCCCACATGCCTGCTTTCGCCCGGCTGTCGGTCCACCCGCCAACCCCGCAGCCCCGCCTGCGAGCCCGCCGGCCCGCCACGAAATAAACACCCCGCCACGGAATCGGATGGCGGTTTGTTCATCTCGTGGCGTGGTGCGGGGCGCGCGGACCCTCAGCCCGTGCTGTCGACCGCGCCGGGCTTGGCCGGTCGCGGGAAGGCCGCGCGCATGTGGTCGCTCGTGAGGAGGTCGCCGATGCCGATCATCAGCAGCGAGAAGACGATCTGTTCGACGACCATCCACCCGGGGTAGAGCCCGGGGATGGTCGCGATGATCAGCGTCACGATCGGGAAGATGCGGCTGAACAGGCGGAGGCGCGAGTAGGCCCAGTAGTAGCCGAGCTGGGCGCGCCACGCGAAGACGTACAGCGAGGCGGTGATGAAGAGGACGACCGTGGAGCGGAACCACACGGCCCACGGGACGTGTTCGCCTCGGCTGGTGAGGACGGCGGCGATGAAGATGGCGGTGAGCCCGACGACGGTCTCGCCGAACAGGAGCCACCGGATGCCGACGAAGCTACGGACCGTGCGCGGGTGCCGCTGCATGTCCTCGTGGATGACGTAGCCCGAGTGACGCCCCCCGGCCAGCCGGTCGAGCTGCAGCCGCTGCCACACCCGGTCGGCCGCGGCCGACAACCCCGCCCCCGAGGAGGCGCGGTGCCACAGCCCAGCGCCCGTCACCCTCGCACCCCGTCCGCTCGTCTCACGAACACCAATGGTGCCCTACTCCGCCCTCAGAAACGGCCACGCTTCGTCTGTCCGGGCTGAACTGTGAAGCACCAAGAACTTGCTGATACCTGCACCTTCGAGATGCCAGCCCAGACGCTGATGGAGTAGCGGGTACCGTCCTCCCCTCGGACGATGAGCCATTCGTCTTCGCCATCCGGTGAGAACTGCCGAGACGTCGTCAGCTCGCTGGACCCCTCGAGCTCTGCTTCGACCAGGCGGTAGTAGTCCTCCTGCGCCGGAACGGGCGAGTAACTGGCGGTCGTCGACCCCGTCCATTGGAACTGCCCGCCCGCACAAGACATCAGAACGCCGTTCGCCGACTCCTCGACGCTCCCTTCCACGACATCAGCCCCGACAGACACGAGGCGGCGCTGAACGACACGGATGTCTTGACGCAACTGTCCGAGATCGACTCGGTCAGATCCCTCTTCCATGTATCTCTCTCTCTTCGTGTCTTCGGTGCTAGGACTCGAGCAAGCACCAAGGTGTGTAAGGACGAGGGACATCGCAGCCGCGACCAGCCAAGGTCGACGGGACGTTTTCCTAGTGAACATGCGAATGAACTTCATTCGTGAGGGCATCTCTCACGGCGGCGTTGGCATCGCTGGACTCTGCAACGAGCGAATGATTGTCGTCCACCTTCGTGAGGGGCGTCAACGTGGCCAAGTCTCCGAATTTCAGGTCGTCGGGCCCCAGGTAGTACCCCTTGGAGTCGAACTCATCCGACCGGTTCGGGTTGCGCCCCTCCCAGACGCCCCCCGTTCGCTGAGCAGCCTGCAGGAAATCCCAGTAGCTGTAATCGGTGTAGGTCGTGTCGTCACGCGCCTGCCATTCGGGCGGCATGCCTGCGCCCGCGAGCGAGATGACCTTGTCGTACGTCGCACCCCGAACCTCGGCCGACGTGATGTTCGCGAGTCCCCAGCTGTGGCCAATCGCGATGTCTCGATGGCCGGGCTTGGTCGAGACCGGATCGACGGCCAATCCTCGCTGGAAGTCGTACAGGGTCTTGCTGGACTTGCGAGCAAACTCGGGGTCGTTCGCCTCGGCGAAGGCCCCGACGAACTCGGCGGGGTTCTTGCCGCCCTCCGCCCCACCGGGAAAGAACCCGTCCTTGAACACGAACGCGACCGTGGTCTTGCTGGCGTCGCTGTCGTGCAGCCACCGCGCCATTTGCTGCACGCTTTCGGGGTCCTGATAGAACGAGTCCATGTTCGTCAACGTCCCCGGCACGTAGGCCAGCACCGTCCTCGTCTGGTCGTTCCACTCGCCGATCATCTCGATGATTCGGCTCTTCGAGGGGTCGAAGAGATAAAGCTGCACGTGCGGTGGTTCCGCCACAGCGTCGGCGAGGTACGCGCGCTCGCGCGCCAGTGCGGCCAGCAGCTCATCGTCGCCGTGCAGCCCCCGCCGCCCGATCGGCCCCACCATCTCGTCGATCTCGGCCATCCGCCGCTTCGCGTTGAACACGTTCGCCGCGACCCGTACCGACGGCGGCAGACCGTCGAGGGCCCCGATGATCGCCGGAGCCCCTCGCACCAGTGCCACCTGCACCGCGGTCAGCCCATCAGCGTTACGCGCACCCTGCTGGCCGAGCTCGTCCCACCAGGCCCGCACCCGCTCGGGATCGGCCAGGAACGCCTCATCGACCAGTTCGGGGTGCTGCTCGAGCAGCATCGTCAGCTCGGTGGCCGAGAGCCCTGCCAGCAGCGCCAGCATTTCTTCTGACGACCCCGCGGCCAGGGCCTCCCCGGTGACCTGCGGCAGGGACCCCATCGCCTCGGGGCTCTCCAGCGCGGCGATGCACCGACGATCGGCCGCAGCCCGCTCTTCGACCAGGTCGGCCCACAAGCCCGCGACGACCTCGAGCTCGCGTTGCTCGTCGTCGATGCGACGCTGCAAGGTCGACCGTTCACCCGAGCGGTACTCGGACTCCACGACGAGGCCGAACAGGTCGCCCTGTGCCGCCTCCTGCGCCTCGCGCATGACCGTCTTCAGCGCGACCCCCGTCGCGAGGATGTTCTGCTCGGCCATCGCGCGCCGCGCCTCCAGGGTCTGCTGCGACCCCTGGATCAACGACACGTCGACCGCGTAGGCCTCGAGCGCCGCCGCGTGGTGCTCGAGGCCTCGAGCCACAGCAGTCACCTCGGCGGACACGTCCGTCATGGACGCGACGAACTGCTCGCCCGAGCGTCCCCGCCAGCACTCGGCACCCCAGCTCGCCGCCTCGGCCAACCGGTAGGCCGCCACCTCGAGATCGTCGACCTCGGTCCGCCTCGTCGTCGCGAGCTGCCGGATGCCCTCGACCGAACCGACCCCCGGGTCGTCGTCAACACTCACTTGGACCCCACCCCGGCCAGGTCGTCCACCGGCAAGCCGGCGGCGAGCCGCGACTCCACCTGTTCGAACTCGCGCACGAACGTCGTCGTGAAGTCGCCCACCGCCTGGATCGCCTCGACGGCCAACCCCGCCCGTCTCACCAGCTGCCCCGTCGCCTCGTCGAGGACACCCGCCACGCTCGGTGAACCGACGTCGGCCACCGACCCGAGCGTCAGCGTCGCCGACACCTCGGCGTCGACGGCCGCCGTCGACACCCGCCACGCAACCGACGTCAGCGTCTTCTCGTCCACCACCAGGTCTGCCATGCACCCTCGCCCTCCATCATGCGACATTCACATATCGCTGCCGATGGGAGCCACCCTAGCAATGCAGAACGCCCGGTGTGGAAACGATCCACAACCGGGCGTTCAGTCCACAGGCGGGCCTGAGGGCGGTACCGATCCGTCGACGGGACGGGCACGGGAGAAGGACTACGGGCGCTTGCGCTTCTCGCGGACGCGCATGTTGACCGTGATGGGCGTCCCCTCGAAGCCGAAGATCTCGCGCAGGCGTCGCGTGATGAAGCGACGGTACTGCGGGTCGAGGAACCCGGTCGTGAAGAGCACGAAGGTCGGCGGGCGGTTCGCGGCCTGCGTCCCGAACAGGATGCGCGGCTGTTTGCCGGACCGCAGCGGGTGCGGGTGCTCGGCGACGAGCTCGGCGAGCAGTGCGTTGAACTTGCCGGTCGGGATGCGGGTGTCCCACGACTCGAGCGCCAGCTCGAGGGCGGGCACGAGCTTCTCGAGGTGACGACCCGTGCGGGCCGAGATGTTCACGCGCGGGGCCCACGACACGTGGTCGAGGTCCTGCTCGATCTCGCGCTCGAGGTAGCGGCGACGGTCGTCGTCCAGCAGGTCCCACTTGTTGAAGGCGAGCACGAGCGCGCGACCCGACTCGAGCACGAGGTCGATGATGCGCAGGTCCTGCGTCGAGATCTGCTCCGTGACGTCGATCACGACGACCGCGACCTCGGCCTTCTCAAGCGCGGCCGAGGTGCGCAGCGACGCGTAGAAGTCGGCGCCCTGCTGCAGGTGGACGCGCTTGCGGATGCCTGCGGTGTCGACGAAGGTCCACACGCGACCGGCGATCTCGACCTGCTCGTCGACGGGGTCACGGGTCGTGCCGGCGAGCTCGTTGACGACGACGCGCTCTTCGCCCGCGGCCTTGTTCAGCAGCGAGCTCTTGCCGACGTTCGGTCGACCGAGGATCGCGACGCGACGAGGGCCGCCGATCTCTTGCTTGGCCACGGTCGAGACCGCGGGCAGCTTGGTCATGCACAGGTCGAGCAGGTCGGCGACGTTGCGACCGTGCAGCGCCGACGCGGGGAAGGGCTCGCCCAGCCCCAGCGACCACAGTGACGCGGCTTCGAGGTCTTTCCGGGCGTCGTCGCTCTTGTTGGCGACGAGGATGACCGGCTTGTGCGAGGCACGGAGCATCCGCACGACGGCCTCGTCGGTGGCGGTCGCCCCGACGTTGACGTCGACGACGAACAGCACGGCGTCGGCCAGGTCGACCGCGATCTCGGCCTGCATCGCGACCGAGCGGTCGATGCCGATCGCGTCGGGCTCCCATCCGCCGGTGTCGACGAGCGTGAAGCGGCGTCCGCCCCATTCGGCCTTGTACGAGACGCGATCGCGCGTGACGCCGGGCTTGTCCTCGACGACGGCCTCGCGCCTCCCGAGGATGCGGTTGACCATGGCGCTCTTGCCGACGTTCGGTCGGCCGACGATCGCCAGCACCGGCAGGGCCGGGGCGTAGGTGAGTGCGTCGGGGTCCCAGTCGGCCCCCTCGAGGACGTCGATGTCGCCCTCGTCGAGGTCGTAGTCGGTCAGGCCGGCGCGGAGGGCTCGGGCGCGCTGGTCGGCGTCCTCGTCGGGCATCGTCTGGATGCGGTCGACCATCTGCTCGTCGAGCTCGGGGTACTTGTCGTCGTCTGCCATGGGGCTTCCTTAAGAAATGGGGGTGCTCGCTCGCACGAGCTCGACCACGGCCTGCACGGTCTGGTCGAAGTCGAGTTGGGTGGAGTCGACGGTGGAGACGCCGGGTGCGGCGGTCATGAAGTCGACGACCTTGCTGTCGAGCCGGTCGCGGGTCGAGAGCTGCCGAGCTGTCTCTTCGGCACTCTGCCCGGTCACCTCGGCCGAACGCCTGGCCATTCTAGCGGCTTCGCTCGCGGTCAACAGGATTCTGACCTGGGCATCCGGTGCGACGACGGTCGTGATGTCGCGCCCCTCGGTGACGATGCCCGGCTTGTCCGTCGACGCGATGATGCGGCGGAACAGGTCGACCATGAACCGGCGGACCTCGGGCAGCTTGGCCACGTGGCTGACGGCCGTCGTCACGCGTGGCGTGCGGATCTCGTCGGTGACGTCGCGACCACCGATCGTCACCGAGGAGGCGCGGGCCGGGTCGATCCCGATCGCGTAGTGGAACGTCGGCAGCGTCGCGATGACGGCCTCGGCGTCGTCGAGGTCGACGCCGCTGTCGAGCGCGTGCAGGGCGAAGGCCCGGTAGGCCGCCCCGGTGTCCTGGTAGTCGAAGCCGAGGGAAGCTGCGGAGGCGCGGCTGACGCTCGACTTGCCGCTCCCGGCCGGTCCGTCGACGGCCACGACGACGTGGCGGTGCACGGCCTCGGCGGTCTCGGCCCGCAACTCTTCGACGTGGGCCTCGCCGGCGGGACCCCCGACGCCGTGATCACCCGGCGAGCGCTCGGGGTCGACGTCCGACGAGCCGACGGGGCTCGTGCCGCCCAGGTCGCCGCTCACGCGAACGCCCCCACGACGGTCCAACCCCGGGTCTCGAGTTCGGTAACGAGTCGGTCTTCTTGTTCGGGCACGATCGATACCTCCGCGAGTCCTACCTGCGCGCCCGGCGAGTGCTCGAGCCGCAGATCTTCCAGGTTGACGCCGATCTCACCGATCTCGGTGAGCAGGCGGGCCAGTTGCCCGGGAGTGTCGTCGACCATGACGATCACCGAGCTGAACTGGGTCTGTTGCCCGTGCTTGCCGGGCAGACGGGCGACGCCGACGTTGCCGGCGCCGATGCTCTCGGCGACGGCGCGGCGACTGCCCGGCGCGTCGGGTGCCTCGAGGGCCTCGACGACGCGGTCGAGGTCGGCGCGCAGGTCGCGCAACACGACGGCCACGCGGGAGGCGTTCGCCCCCAGGATCTGCGTCCAGAGCGCCGGGTCGCTGCTCGCGACCCGCGTGACGTCCCGGACGCCCTGACCGGCGAGGCCGAGCGAGGCGTCGGGTGCGTCGCGCAGACGCGTCGCCATGAGGGAGGCGACGACCTGCGGCGCGTGGCTGACGAGGGCGACGCCGGCGTCGTGTTCCTCCGGCGTCATCTCGATCGGGGTCGCTCCGAGGTCGAGCGCCAGGTCTTCGACGGCGGCCGCCCGACGGTACGTGATGTCGTCGTGCCCCGCGATGACCCAGGGGCGGCCGACGAAGAGGTCGGCGCGAGCCGAGACGGCTCCCCCGCGTTCGCGGCCGGCCATGGGATGCGAGCCGATGTACCGCGACACGTCGGCGCCGCGCGCACGCAACTCGGCGAGCGGGGCGACCTTGACCGATGCGACGTCGGTCACGAGCGCCTGGGGCCAGGCGTCGAGTTCGCGCGCGACGATGTCGCTGGTGACGTCGGGCGGCACGGCGACGACGACGAGCCCGGGGGCGTCGCCGTCGGCCGGGGGCCGCCCGGCGCCGTAGTCGACGGCGAGGCTGCGCGCCGCCGGTGACACGTCGTCGAGGATCACGTCGACGCCGTGCTGGCGCAGACGCAGACCGATGCTGGCACCGAGCAGACCCGAACCGACGATGCGCACCTGGCCTGCCAGCCGGCGGCTGCCCGCCGTCAGCACGCCGACCGTCGAAGGGTCGGCCGACGGTGCGTGAGCGAGGAGCGCGTCAGACCCGAAGGCGTCGTCGGACGAGGAGGCGCGGTGCGCGTCGGTCACGACCGTCCGCCCCCTCGGGGACCACGTCCCCCGGCGTCGGGTCGGCCACGGTACGGACGGTCGCCGCCGCGGTCGTCGCGACCGCCACGGTCGTCGCGGCCTCCGCGGTCGTCGCGGCCTCCGCGGTCGTCGCGCGGGCCACGGGCGGGTCCGCCGCGCGAACCCCCGCGGTCGTCGCGTTGCTCACGGCCCTGGTAGCCGCCGCTGCGCGCCCCGTCGCGGCCTCCACGGTCGTCGCGACCCTGGTAGCCACCGCGCGAGTCTCCGCGGTCGCCACGACCTTGGTAGCCGGCACCGCGCGAGCCACCGCGGTCGTCACGACCCTGGTAGCCACCGCGCGAGTCTCCGCGGTCGTCACGCTGTTCTCGTCCCTGGTAGCCGCCACGCGACGCACCACGGTCGTCGCGACCCTGGTACCCACCGCGCGAACCACCACGGTCGTCACGACCGGCACGACCGGCACGATCGTCACGTCCACTCCGGTCGTCGCGGCCCTGGTACCCGCCACGCGAGCCCCCACGGTCGTCGCGCGAATCGCGCCCACCCGTGTAGCCACCGGCACCGGCACCGGCACCGGCACGACGGTCGTCACGCGCGCCACGGTCGTCTTCGCCCCGCTCCGCTGCGCCGCGGTCGACCCATCCGCGGTTGGTCGCCTTGCCGCCGGCACGGATGCCCGAGGGGCGTCCGGTGCGCGGGTCGCGGTTGGCGTCACGGTTCGGGTACCCCGCCGCGCGCTCTTCACCAGGGCTCAGCGGACGGTCTCCGCCACCTCGCGGCGCACGGTCGTCGCGCGAGACGAACCCGCCGCGCGAGCCGCGATCGTCGCGTGACACGAACCCACCGCGATCGTCACGACCGCGGCCGTCGTCGTTGCGGCCCTGGTACCCCGGTCGTGCTCCACCGCGGTCGTCACGTCCCTGGTACCCGCCACGGGCCGGACGCTCGTCGCGCCCGCGGCCGTCGTCGTTCCGCCCCTGGTAGCCACCACGAGACTCGCCGCGGCCGTCGTCGTTGCGGCCCTGGTAGCCACCACGAGATCCAGCGCGGTCGTCGCGTCCCTGGTACCCGCCGCGAGCGGGACGCGCGTCACTGCCGTGGTAACCGGTGCGAGCCGGTCGTCCCTCGCGTCCGCGACCGTCGTCGTTGTTGCCCTGGTAGCCGCGCACGGGACGCTCATCGCCCGAGCGTCCGTCGTGCCGGTTGCCCTGGTACCCACCTCGGGTCGGGCTCTCGTCGCGTTGACCGCGGCGCGCCTCCTGCTCTCGCCGGACCTGCGCCCGGCGCGAGGTCGACTCGGCCTGGTCACGGGCCGCGGCACGGCGACGCTCGGCACGGGCATCGGTCGCGGGGTCGTACTCTTCGTCGTCCTCGTCGTAGTAGTCCTTCTCGACCTCGTCGTCGGCGAGGGCCAGCTCGACGACGTCGGCCTCGTCGACGGGGGCGTCGGGGCTCTCGGTGATCGGGGCGGCGTCGACCGTCGAGTCGGCCGTGGCGTCGCGCGAGATGGTGAGGATGGCCCCGAGCTCGACCTTGGTCAGCGAGCGCATGTGGCCGACCTTGAGCGTGCCGAGGTGCAGCGGGCCGAACGACCGGCGCACGAGGTCGATGACCGGGTGGCCGACGGCCTCGAGCATGCGACGGACGATGCGGTTGCGCCCGGAGTGCAGGGTGATCTCGATCAGCGACGAGTCGGACGAACGCGAGAGACCCGCGCCACCGGCGACGAGCGTCGCCTTGTCCGCCGCGATCGGGCCGTCGTCGAGTTCGACGCCGGTCATCAGCTCGTTCAGCACGGCGGGCGTGACGACGCCCTTGACCTTCGCGATGTACGTCTTGGTGACGCCGAACGACGGGTGCGCGAGAACGTGCGCGAGCTCGCCGTCGTTGGTCAACACGAGGAGGCCGCTCGTCTCGACGTCGAGGCGGCCGACGTTGAAGAGGCGCTCTTCGTACTGCTCGGTGAACTGACGCAGGTCGGGCCGGCCGTTCTCGTCGCTCAGGGTGCTGACGATGCCGACCGGCTTGTTGAGCATGACGTAACGACGCGTGGCGTCGAGCTGCACGGCGCTGCCGTCGACGACGATCTTGTCTTTGGTCGGGTCGATGCGGCGGCCGGGTTCGGTGACGACCTTGCCGTTCACCGTCACCCGCCCGGCGGCGATCATGTCTTCGCTGACCCGGCGCGAGGCCACGCCCGCGGCCGCCATGACCTTCTGCAGGCGCTCGCCCGAGGCCAGCTCGGAGTCGTCGGAGGAGAACTGACTACGCGACATCGTCGAACCCCCCCTGGCCGTCCGAGAGCAGGGGCGAGATGAGCGGCAGCTCATCGAGCGAGTTGATGCCGAGATGGGTCAAGAGGAGGCCTGTCGTTTCGTAGTTGATGGCGCCTGTCTCGGGGTCGGTGGACGACTCCGTGATCAGACCGCGACCCAACAGCGTACGGACGACCGAGTCGACGTTGACCGCCCGGATCTGGGCGATGCTGCTGCGGGTGATGGGTTGCTTGTAGGCGATGACCGCCAGCGTCTCGAGAGCCGCTGAGGACAGTTTCGTCGGGTTCTGCGTCAGCACGAAATCGCGCACGACCGGATCGTGCTCGTCACGGACGTAGAATCGCCAGCCGCCACCGACCTCACGCAGCTCGAAACCCCGTCGGATCGTGCCGTCGACACCGTCGAAATCGGCCACGAGCGTCGTGATCGCCTGCCGCACCGCGGCGACGGGGGCGCCGACGGCGGTCGCCAGGTCGACGAGCGACTGCGGCTCGTCGGCCACCATCAACAACGCCTCGAGACGACGTGCGACGGCATCGGGTGACGACGGCGACTCGTCGACGTCCTGGACGACGTCGTCGTCGGCCGTGTCGACGGCCGAGGAGGCGCGGGTCGCGTCAGCCCTCATAGTCGGCCCCCAGCGCCGCGAGGTTCTCTTCGGTCCAGGTCTCGGCCACCCAGCGCACGCTGAGTTCACCGAGCGGCTCGACCTGCTCGAACGAGATGGACGCGTGGCGGTACAACTCGAGCAGCGCGAGGAACCGGGCGACGACGACGCCCTTCTCGTCGATTCCCGCGACGAGCTGGCGAAAGGTGAGGACCGACCCACGACGGAGCAGCGCCACGACGACGGCCGCCTGCTCGCGGATGCTGACCAGGGGGGCGTGGAGGTGGTCCAGGCCGACCGTGGGTGTCTCGCGCGGCGCCAGCGCGAGGGTGGCGAGCGCCGCGAAGTCGTCGGGCGAGAGCGTCCAGACGAGCTCCGGGGTCGTGACGCGGTACTTCTGTTCGAGCCGCACCGAGCGGGCGTGACGCGCCGCCTCGGCAGCGCCGTGCTGGGCGAACCACTCGGCGGCCTGCTTGAAGGCCCGGTACTGCAGCAGCCGGGCGAAGAGCAGGTCGCGCGCCTCGAGCAGGGCGACGTCCTCGGCGTCGACGAGCTCGCCCTGGGGCAGCAGCCCCGCCACCTTGAGGTCGAGCAGCGTCGCCGCGACGACGATGAACTCGCTGGCCTGGTCGAGGTTCTCGTCGGTGTCGATGCGACGGAGGAACGACAGGAACTCGTCGGTCACGGCGCTGAGGGCGACCTCGGTGATGTCCATCTCGCGCCTGCTGATCAGCGAGAGCAGCAGGTCGAACGGCCCGCTGAAGTTCTCGAGCCGCACCTCGAAGCCCGGCGAGACCTCCGGGCCCGCGAGGGCGGTCTCGTCGGTGCCGGCCTCGGCGGTCGCCGACTCAGGCCGCGGCACCACGCGCGATCAGCTCTCGGGCCAGCTGGCGGTAGGCCTGCGCCGCCGGGTGCTCGGGGGCGAACTTGGTGATCGGGGTGCCGGCGACCGAGGCGTCGGGGAACTTCACGGTGCGGCCGATGACGGTCTCGAGCACCTGGTCGTCGAACGCCTCGACGACGCGTTCGAGCACCTCGCGGCTGTGCAGCGTGCGCGAGTCGAACATGGTCGGCAGGATGCCGTCGAGGGTGATCGCGGGGTTGAGCCGGTCGCGCACCTTCTCGATGGTCTCGACGAGCAGGGCGACGCCGCGGAGGGCGAAGAACTCGCACTCGAGCGGGATGAGCACGCCGTGCGCCGCGGTGAGGGCGTTGACGGTCAGCAGGCCGAGCGAGGGCTGGCAGTCGATCAGGACGACGTCGTACTCGTCGCTGACCTGGCGCAGGATGCGCGCGAGGATCTGCTCGCGGGCGACCTCGTTGACGAGGTGCACCTCGGCGGCGGAGAGGTCGATGTTGGCCGGCATGACGTCGAGGTTGTCGACGCGGGTGGGCACGATGACGTCGTGCGCGTCCTTCACGGCACCGATCATCAGATCGTAGATCGTGGCCTGGTCGTGCGACTGCACGCCGAGGCCGGCCGTCAGCGCACCCTGCGGATCGAAGTCGATGGCCAACACGCGACGGCCGTACTCGGCGAACGCGGCACCGAGGTTGATCGTCGTGGTGGTCTTGCCGACGCCGCCCTTCTGGTTGCAGAGGGTGATGATGCGGGCCGGGCCGTGGCTCGACAGGGGCGCGGGAGTCGGGAACTCGGTGCGCGGGCGCCCGGTGGGGCCGTTCGCGGGGACGGTCGCCGGAGCGCTCTCGAAGAGGGCGGGGGTGCTCGAGGTCGGCTTGGTGCTCACGGGTACGAGAGTACCGGCGCCCCCCGACGCCGACGGGCTGCCGCGCCCGGCCCGTCACCAGGAAGCCTCATGCCTTGCTTGAGGGTTTTGCCTGGTCAGCGCCTGGTCGGGGCCGGGTCGGGGCCGGGTCGGCCTCGGGTCCCCGCCTGGTGGGCGCCGGGTCGTCGTCGGGTCGTCGCCGGGTCGTCACGCGGGTGACGACGCCCACCGGGCACGCGGGTGCGCCGTCGAGTAGACGTCCCGCAGCGCGTCCGCCGTCACCAGCGTGTAGATCTGCGTCGTCGCGACCGACGAGTGCCCGAGCAACTCCTGCACGACCCGGACGTCGGCCCCGCCCTCGAGCAGGTGCGTCGCGAACGAGTGCCGCAACGTGTGCGGCGACACCTCGACGCCGAGCTGCGCCCGGTCGGCCGCCGCCTGGATGATCAGCCACGCGTTCTGCCGGGACACCCGGGCCCCGCGCGTGCCGAGGAACAGCGCGGGCGTCGGGTCTCCCCGCGGAGAGAACACCGGTCGGGCCCTCACCAGGTAGGCGTCGAGAGCCCGGCGCGCGTAGCTGCCGAGCGGGACGACGCGCTGCTTGTTCCCCTTGCCGAACAGGCGCACGACGTCGCCCTCGATCACGTCGTCGACGTTGAGCGACACGGCCTCGCTCACGCGTGCCCCCGTCGCGTAGAGCAGCTCGAGCAGGGCCTTGTCGCGCAGCCGGGTCGGTTCGTCACCGTCCGTCGCGGCGAGCAGCGCCTCGACCTGACCCACCGAGATCGCCTTGGGCAGGCGACTCGGCAGCTTGGGCGGGCGGGTGGTGGCCGCCACGTCCACCGCGACCAGCCCCTCCTCGAGCGCGAAGCGGTGGAAACCGCGCACCGACGACAACACCCGGGCCACCGAGGAGGCGCCGAGCGGCTTCTCGACGCGGGTCACCAGAGCCGCGGGGAACGTCGCGACGTCCGCGGCCTCGACCTCGTCCAGGGTGCGCCGTCCGGCCTCCGCCAGGTGCGCTCGCCAGAGGACGAGGTCGCGGCGGTACGCGGCGGTCGTGTTCGGGCTGAGACCACGCTCGACCGAGACGTGCCTCAGGTACCTGTCCAGCGCCTCCTCGATCGTCACGAGGTCAGGCTACGGCCGGGACCGCCGTGCCACCTCGGCGACGCACGCCTCAGCGGGACGCGACCGCGGCGAGCGCCGCGATGCTGAGGATCGAGTTGTGCAGCCGGCCGGCCAGCACTCCGTCGACGATCTCGTCGAGCGAGACCCAGCGCTTCTCGATGTCGGCTTCTTCGTCGCTCCGCTCGAACGCGTCCGCCGTGGCGCCGACGCCGGTCGCCCGGAAGACCGTGACCATCTCGTCGTTGCCGCCGGGTGTGGTGTGGAACGAGACGAGCTCGTCCCAGTTCGTCGCCTGCAGGTCGGCCTCTTCGGCGAGCTCGCGCTTCGCGGCGTCGAGCTTGCTCTCACCCTCGGCGTCGAGCAGGCCGGCGGGCAGTTCCCAGTCGCGGGAGCGGATCGGGTGCCGGTACTGCTTGATGACGAGCACGCGCTGCTGGTCGTCGACGGCCAGCACCGCCACGGCACCGGTGTGCGCGACGTACTCGCGCACCATCGGCGAGCCGTTGTAGTCGACGGTGTCGCGCTTGACGTTCCAGACCGCGCCTTCGAAGACGACCTCGGACTTCGTGATCGTCGGCGACGCTGGTTCGTCGGCGAGCGGCTCACCGGTCGTGTCGGTCACGCCACGACCTCGGCGGCGTCGGCTTCGTCGGCGAACAGCTTGCTCGCATCGTGGCGCTCGAGCGACGCCGCCACGAGCCCGGCGAACAGCGGGTGCGCGTCGTTGGGGCGGGACCGCAGTTCGGGGTGGGCCTGCGTCCCGATGTAGAACGGGTGGACGTCGCGGTCGAGTTCGACGTACTCGACGAGCGTGCCGTCGGGTGAGGTGCCCGAGAAGCGCAGGCCCGCGTCGGCGATCTGCTGACGGTACTGGTTCGAGACCTCGTAGCGGTGGCGGTGACGCTCGGACACCAGCTCGGACCCGTAGAGGTCGGCGGCGAGCGAGCCCGGCGTCAACGCGGCCGGGTAGAGGCCGAGGCGCATGGTGCCGCCCAGGTCACCGTCGGCGATGATGTCGACCTGCTCGGCCATGGTCGCGACTACCGCGTACTCGGTGTCGGGGTCGAACTCGGACGAGGAGGCGCCGGTCAGGCCGGCCTCGTTGCGCGCGTACTCGATGACCATGCACTGCAGGCCGAGGCACAGGCCGAGCGCCGGCAGGCCGTTCTCGCGCGCGAAGCGCAGCGCGCCGAGCTTGCCCTCGATGCCGCGGATGCCGAAGCCACCGGGCACGCAGATGCCGTCGACCTTGCTGAGGGCCTTCGCGGCGCCCTCGGCGGTCTCGCAGTCGTCGGAGGGTATCCAGGTCAGTGACACCTTGGTCTGGTGTGCGAACCCGCCGGCCTTGAGGGCCTCGGTGACCGAGAGGTAGGCGTCGGGCAGGTCGATGTACTTGCCGACCAGGCCGATCGTGACCTCGTGCTTCGGCTCGTGGACGGCGGTCAAGACGGGCTGCCAGCCCGACCAGTCGACCTCGCCGGCCTTCTCGCCGAGGCCCAGGTGGTCGATGATGTACGCGTCGAGCCCCTGGTCGTTCAGCATGGCCGGGATGTCGTAGATGCTCGCGACGTCCTTCGCGTTGACCACGGCGTCCTCGTCGACGTCGCACATCAGGGCGATCTTCTTCTTGTTGCTCTCGCTGACCGGACGGTCGCTGCGCAGCACGAGGGCGTCGGGCTGGATGCCGATCGAGCGCAGGGCCGCGACGCTGTGCTGGGTCGGCTTGGTCTTCTGCTCGCCCGACGCGCCCATGTAGGGCACGAGGGAGACGTGCACGAAGAAGACGTTCTTGCGACCGAGCTCGTGGCGCACCTGACGGGCGGCCTCGATGAACGGCTGGCTCTCGATGTCGCCGACCGTGCCGCCGACCTCGGTGATGATCACGTCGGGCTTGGGGTCGTCGTCGGCCTGCTGGCGCATGCGCCGCTTGATCTCGTCGGTGATGTGCGGGATGACCTGCACGGTGTCACCGAGGTACTCGCCGCGTCGTTCCTTCGCGATGACGGTCGAGTAGATCTGCCCCGTCGTGACGTTCGCTGACTGACCGAGGTCGATGTCGAGGAACCGCTCGTAGTGCCCGATGTCGAGGTCGGTCTCGGCGCCGTCGTCGGTGACGAAGACCTCACCGTGCTGGAACGGGTTCATGGTGCCCGGATCGACGTTCAGGTACGGATCGAGCTTCTGCATGACGACCCGCAACCCGCGGGCCGTGAGCAGATTGCCCAGGCTGGCGGCCGTCAGGCCTTTTCCGAGGGAGGAGACGACGCCTCCGGTGACGAAGATGTGCTTCGTCGTGCTGGCATCTGGACCCGAGTTCTCAACGTTCACCACGGGATTCCATCCTATGTCACACCGAGCCGTTCCGACAGGCCACGCCTGTTACGAACGTGTGTCGGCCGTGGCCGGTCGGCGGGCCGACGAGGCGAGTTCGAGCAGTTCACGGGCGTGTTCGAGACCGCTGGAGCTGTCGGGCAGCCCTGAGAGCAGGCGGGCCATCTCGGCGACGCGCTCGTCGCCCTCGAGCTGGTGCACGCTGCTCGCCGTCACCTCGCCCGAGGCGTCCTTGACGACGCGGAGGTGGTTGGTGGCGAACGCGGCGACCTGGGCCAGGTGCGTCACCACGATGACCTGTGCCCGTTCGGCGAGCGCCGCCAGGCGTCGGCCGATCTCGATCGCGGCCGAACCGCCGACGCCGGCGTCGACCTCGTCGAAGACGAAGGTGGGCACGTCGCTCGACCCGGCCATGACGACCTCGAGCGCGAGCATGACGCGCGAGAGTTCGCCGCCGGACGCGCCCTTGCCGAGGGGGCGGGGCTCGCTGCCGGGGTGCGGCCTCAG
The DNA here is from genome assembly GCF_001421165.1 of Frigoribacterium sp. Leaf8. GTDB lineage: Bacteria > Actinomycetota > Actinomycetes > Actinomycetales > Microbacteriaceae > Frigoribacterium. The sequence goes on from NZ_LMKB01000004.1 coordinate 115,835, forward strand.
CAGGAGCGAGACGACGTCGCCGCCGCTCGTCCCGAGCTCGTCCCGAGGCGAGACCTCGACGACGATCTCGGCACCGGTCATGGCGAGGGCGCTCAGCTCGGCGCTGACCCGCGTCGAGAGGTCGGCCCCGGAGGCGCGGCGCAGGTCCCCGAGGACGCCCGCCCGTCGTTCGGCCTCGGCCCGCAGCTCGGCGACCTCGTCGTCGAGGTGCGCGAGGCGGTCGTCGTCGCCGTCGAGCTCGACCAGGCGTCGGCTGCCGTCGTCGAGGAGGCGGATGACGTCGTCGAGGGTGGGGCCGTACTTGCGGACGAGCCCGGCGAGGTCCGCGCGCCGGGTCTGCACCGACTCGAGTTCGACGGCCACGTCGGCGTCGAGGGTGCCGAGGTAGCTCGACAGTCGGGAGGCGGATTCGCCGACCTGCACGCTGACCTCGGCCAGCAGGTCGGCGATGGGCTCGAGCGCCGGGTCGTGCGGGGCGACGCGTTCGATCTGACGGCGTGCCTCCTCCACGAGGGAGACGACGTCGCGGGTCCCGTCGACCGCGTCGGTCGAGAGCACCTCGTGGGCGAGGCCGGCTGCCAGCCTGAGGTCTTCGGCGTTGCTGAGTCGCTCGGCCGCGGCATCGAGCTCGTCGAGTTCGCCGGCCACGGGGGCGAGGCCCTCGATCTCGTCGATCGCGGCCCGCAGGGTGTCGGCCTCGTCACGTCGGGCGTCGCGGTCGCGGGTGATCTCGTCGAGTTCGGCTCGGGCGGCCAGCCAGGCGTCGTACGCGCCACGGTAGTGTGCGGCGGCCTCGGCGAGGGCGGCCCCGCCGTGCGCGTCGACGGCCGCGCGTTGGGCGGCAGCGGACTTCAGTCGGATCTGCTCGGACTGGCCGTGGACCACCACGAGGTGGTCGGCGAGGTCGCCGAGCACGCCGATCGGGGCCGTGCGTCCGCCGACCACCGCACGGCTACGTCCCTCGGCCGAGACCACGCGACTGAGGAAGAGCTCGCCGTCGTCGACGTCGCCGCCCGCGTCCCGGACGCGCTCGACGATGGCCCCCTCGGCAGGGACCAGCCAGCGCCCGTCCACGACGGCCTGGGGGCTGCCCGAGCGGACGACACCGCTCTCGGCACGCTGACCGAGCAGCAGGCCGAGCGCCGAGACGACCATGGTCTTGCCCGCCCCCGTCTCGCCGGTGACGGCCGTGAAGCCGGGGCCGAGCGGCAGGGTCGCGCGACCGATCACGCCGAGGTCGCGGATCGAGATCTCTTCGATCATCGGTCGCCCTCGCGGGCCGGATCGGACGTGGTCGGGCTGATGGTGGCCCCGACGGCGACGTCCTCGACGGTGGCCGGTCCGCGCCAGCCCGTGACGGGGAGCTGGAACTTGGCCACGAGGCGATCGGTGAACGGGCCCGTCCGCAGGCGGGCCAGTCGCACGGGCTGGTCGGAGCGGCTGCACTCGACCCGGGCCCCCGGGGGCAGGTCGTGCTCGCGGCGACCGTCACACCACAGGATGCCGCGAGCGTCCGTGCGGCTCAGCACCTCGACGGCGAGCACCGAGTCGGGCCCGACGACGAGTGGTCGGGCGAAGAGCGCGTGGGCACTGAGCGGCACGAGCAGCAACGCCTGCACGGCAGGCCACACCACCGGGCCGCCGGCCGAGAACGAGTAGGCCGTCGAGCCGGTCGGCGTGGACATGACCACGCCGTCGCAACCGAAGGACGACAGAGGACGACCGTCGACCTCGATGACGACCTCGAGCATGCGCTCGCGTGAGGCCTTCTCGACCGTGGCCTCGTTCATGGCCCAGGTCTCGTAGACGACCTCGTCACCGTTGGTGACCTTGACGTCGAGCGCGAACCGCTCCTCGACCTCGTAGTCGGCCGCGAGGACGCGGGCGACGGTGTCGGCCATCTCGTCGCGCTCGCTCTCGGCCAGGAACCCGACGTGGCCGAGGTTGACCCCGACGATGGGAGCGCGGGTACCGCGGATCAACTCGGCGGCACGGAGGATCGTGCCGTCGCCACCCAGGACGATGACGCATTCGAGGTCGTCGCAGGCCACGCCGTCGAACAGGATCTCGACGTCGTCGATGGCGGCCGTGGGCTGGGCCCGACGGATGTCGTCCCACTCGTCGCGGGGAAGGACGGGAACCACACCGGCGTCGCCCAACAACCCGCAGACCTCGAGGGCGGCGTCGATGGAGTCGGGACGCCCCGTGTGCGAGACGACCAGGATGTGTCGTGTCGAAGAGATGTCGTTCACCCTCTCGTCAAGCTGTCGGCCGTGCTGAGCCATTCTGTCGGATTCGTCCCGACCGAGGCCGAGAAGTGCACACAGTACTCGCGGTTGCCCGAGCCGCCGACGATCGGGGACGAGATGAGCCCGGCCGTGCCGAGCCCCAGGTCGTGGGCGGCCCACAACACCGTGGTGACGGCCTCGTTCCGCAGCACGGGGTCGAGCACGAGACCCTCCCGGACGCCCTGTCGGCCGACCTCGAACTGCGGCTTGATCAGCAGGACGAAGTCGTTGTCCACACCCACGCTCGCCACGAGTGCGGGCAGCACCATCGTCAGGGAGATGAACGACACGTCGGCCACCACGAGCGACACCGAGGAGGCACGGGTCGTCAACGCCGCGAACCGCTCGGCCGTCAGGTAGCGCGCGTTCTCGCCCTCGACGATCATGACTCGCGGGTCGAAACGAACCGGGTTGGCCAACTGACCGTGGCCGACGTCGAGGGCGACCACGTGCTCGGCCCCGCGCTCGAGGAGGACCTGCGTGAACCCGCCCGTGGACGCTCCGACGTCGAGGGCCGTCCGGCCCGTGGGGTCGACCCGGAACGCGTCGAGCGCACCCAGGAGTTTGTGTGCCGCACGACTCACGTAGTGGTCGAGGCCGGCGACGGCGACGTCGTCCGACTCGCCCACCCGAGCGGACGCCTTGACCACTCCCACGCCGTTGACGGTCACCAATCCGTCCGACAACAAGCGGGCGGCATGCGTCCGTGACCGGGCGAGACCACGCCGGGCGAGGACCGAGTCGAGTCGATCCCCCGGCGCTTCGGCGGCCGTCATCGACCGCCCTGACCGATGTCGTCGGTGGTGCCCTCGAGCACGGCGCGGAGCTCGTCGTGGATCGCGGCGAAGGCCTCGGCCCGCGAGGACAAGGGGAGGGACTCGATGCCCGACAGCTGCTCGGCGGACGCCACCTGCGCCTCCTGACGGTCTGCGGCGTCCACGACGTCGAGGTCGGTGTCGCCGCGGACGGTCGCGTCGGGATGGTCGCTCATGGTGCCGACCAGACTAGCCGCCGCCCCTGACGGTCGGGTCGGGAGCGATCAGCCGTCGGCGTGCAGCTTCGGGTCGACGTCGAGCCCGTAGATGGCCTTGCCTGTCCCCCACACCGCGGCGGCCCCCGCGCGCAGCAGGTCGACGGGGTCGCCTCCGTCGGACAACACCCGCACCACGTGACCGCGGACGGCGACGCTCGCCCCACGGACCGTGACGACGTGCACGTCCTCTTCGTCGTGTTCGACGGTGTCGGGATACGGCTGGTCCAACTCACGGAGGTCGCCGACGATGAAGTCCGGCCGGGACTTCGCGTCGGCGGCGAGCACCTGCTTCGCGCCGTCGATGCCGGTCAGCACCAGGATCGAGACGAGTCCCGCGGCATTCGCGCCGACGATGTCGGTGTCGAGCCGGTCCCCGATGAACGCGGCCTTCGTCGCCCCGAACCTCTCGACGGCCGCGGTGAAGATCGGGGTCTCGGGCTTGCCGGCGGTCACGGGCAGGCGCCCGACGGCCGTGTGGACCGCGGACACCAGCGTTCCGTTGCCGGGCGCGACACCACGCTCCTGCGGGATCGTCCAGTCCGTGTTCGTCGCGATCCACGGGATGCCCGTGTGCAAGGCGAAGGACGCCTCGGCGAGCTGCGCCCATCCGACGTCAGGGCTGAAACCCTGCACGACCGCCGCGGGCGCGTCGTCGGCCGAACGGGTGACGACGAAGCCCTCGGCCTCGAGCACCGACGTCAGGCCCTCGCCGCCGACGACCAGCACCGTCGAGCCGGCGGGCACGGCATCGACGAGGAGGCGCACGGCGGCCTGCGGGGACGTCACCACGTCGTCCGCGTCCACCTCGAGTCCGTAACCGGCCAGTTGACCGGCCACCGTCTCGGCGGTCCGCGACGCGTTGTTCGTGACGTACCCGACGCGACGGGTACGAGCCAGGTCCGTCAGGCTCTCGACCGCGTGGTCGATGGCGTGCCGCCCCCGGTAGACGACCCCGTCGAGGTCGGCGAGGACGGTGTCGACGCCGTCGAGAGGCGTCACCGCGTCAGGCACGGTGGTCGTCGACGTGGTCCGTGCCCTGCGGGGTCGTCTCGGGATCGGCAGTCTCATCGTGGTGGCCCTGCTCCTCGTCGTGCTGCTCGTCCGCGCGGTCGTCCGGACGATGCTCGGGTCCGTCGAGGTCGTCGGCGCCGCCGTGGGACTCCCCTGGCACGCCGTCGGGCTCGCCGAGCGCCAGCTCACCGGGCTCGTCAGACATCGGTTCATCCGACTCTTCGATGGTCAGCTCACCGGGCTCGTCGAGGGCGACGGGTCGTTCGTCGGAGAATTCGACGTCCTCCTCGACGATCTCCACGGTCTCGCCGTCGGCGCCACCGTGTTCGAGGGCCGCGAGAGCGTCCTCGGCCCGGTCGGCGAGTTCGAGCCACTTCTCCCCCTCGTCGGGGCGACCCAGATCCTCGAGGACCGTGCCGTAGGCGGCGAAGAGGGCCGGGCTGTAGCTGAAAGCTGTCATCCGGTCGAGTTGGGGGATCTCGAGCTCGCCCAGAGCAGCTTGGGGTTGGCCGAGGTCGAGACGGGCACCCGACATCGCGATGGCCAGTGAGACGCGCACCTGGACGTCGAGTGTCGACACGTCGACGGACCGCCCGAGCTCGAGCGCCCGCTCGGGACGACCCAGACCTCGTTCACTGTCGACCATGAGAGGCAACTGGTCATCACGGCCCGAGATGCGACGGTAGGTGCGTAGTTCGCGGAGGGTGAGGGCGTAGTCCCCCACCTGGTAGGCCGTGATGGCGATCGTCTCGCGGACGACGGAGATGCGCCCGGCCCGACGTCCTGCCGAGAGGGCGTGCTTGTGGGCCTCCTCCGGGTCCTCGTCGATCAGACGACCAGCCATGACCAGGTGCTTGGCCACCCAGTCCGCGTTCTCCTTGCTGAGCGTCTTGAGCTCACCACGGGCGACCTTGTCCAGATCACGGGGCTCGACGTCATCCGGGACGTGCGCGACCTCTTGCGCCGGACGGACCGACTTGATGCCGAACGGGTCACGGTCTTCCGGGGTCTCGCGGGGCGTCCAGCCCTCTCGACGATCACCACGTCCCGTCGAACCGGTACGAGGCCCTGCTCCGCGACGATCGTCGCCACCCGGGCGACCACCGCGCTGCGGACGGTCGCCCGACGACGGACGATCTCCCCGCTGAGGCCGGTCACCATGCGAGGGACGATCCCCTCGCTGGGGCCGATCACCGTAGGACGGACGATCCCCGCGCTGTGGCCCGCCGCTCGAGGGTCGCCCCCCGCTGGGGCGTCCGTTGGAGGGACGTCCCTCGGACGGACGCTCGCCGCGCGGAGAACGCCCGCCGGCCGGGCGATCGCTCGACGATCGGCCCCGGTCACCGAATGAGGGCCGGCCTGTGCCCCCACCGCGGTTCGCCCCACTGCTGCCAGAGCCCGAGGAGGGACGGCGTGGGCCGTCCTTGCGGTCGTCGTCGTCGCGATCAGTCACCGAAGTGCTCCTCTGTTGTTCTCTGCCAGCTGTCGAGTTGTGAAGGGTCGACTCTACCAAAGCGACCACGACTGCAGGAGGCGCGGTTCGGCTGGGCGAGATTCGTCCCGTAACGCAGAAAAGCCGCCCCAACTGGGGCGGCTCTTCTGGTGTTTCGTGTGCTGTTCGCACTAAAAGGAGTCCGGCGGTGTCCTACTCTCCCACAAG
>NZ_LMKB01000005.1:0-2012 GCF_001421165.1 Frigoribacterium sp. Leaf8
TCGATCCCATCTGCAGCACTCCGATTCACGGTGGTGTTGCAACGACCACCTGAACCCAAGGATACCTCTTCGGACGGCACCTGCCCTTGGCGGTATCTTGCGAAGGGTTGTGTCCCGAACCGATCTCCTCAGTGCCCGAGCTTCTCCCTTGCGATCGATATGGATCAACTGATGCCCTCCAAGATGCCTCACTGGCGAAAGCTCATGGGCGTGGCCTCGATCTTCTATCTCCTCGGGGCGACGCTATTCATCCTGAAGGCGTTTGAGGCGCTGCCTAACCCCCTCGCATTCCTAGGTGTGGGGCTGATTGCGATCGGCCTTTACTTCAATGTCCGAGCCATGGCTGAGATGCGACGCTAACCGCCACTGGGGTGAAGGGCCGATCTGCAGCGGCTACGGGCCCTGTCCCGATAGCCGATCGGCCAGCGGCCGCTAGGTCAACCGGGGATCACGCTGGGCAGAGAGCCCATTCTTCAAGGCCCCGCTATGAGGGTGACGAGCACGAAGAGTGCCGGCACGCAGACGAGCCCGAAGAGGGCTGAGCCCACAGCCCACACGACCTTGCTGTTCACGCCGACCTTTTGGTCGAGAAGTGCGGCAAGTGTGCCCCCGAAAGCCAGGAGGGGAGGGAGGGGCAGAAGGAACAACGCGAGTCGCGCGCCGCCCGAGACGTAGGGACTAGGCAGCAGAGGGAGCAAGACGAGGAGTACGAAAGCTGCCGCGAGAAGCGCAGCAGCGATGCGAGGGACCCGTCGCTGCTGAAGGCGAGACTGGGTGCCGTCGTCGTAGGACATGACCCATCATTTCTCTGAATCGGTGGCAGCTAGGTCGCAAGACTTGGTCTGCCCGATTGAGGATCGGTTCACGAGACAGCCCAGACCTGGCAGCTGCCCCTTGCAGTTCATAACAGACGGTTGTGTAGCGAGCCGACCTCCTTCTAGTAGCGGGGGCCGTAGGCATGTCGATACGGCAGAGCGCCCGTCAAAGGAGGGGTGTGCGATCGCGATAGGTGGGTCACTTGGGAAGGCGCAACGACACCACCGTCAGGCCTTCGGCAGGAACATCGCAATCTTTCAAGCCGTCATAGGGCATTTTTTGGCCCTCGAACTCGGCTCGAATAGTGGTGACGCCGGCGGTCATTCCGTCTGGTCCGTCGAATCGGATAACTTCACCAAATTGACCATGGTTTTGGTTGGCGACCGTGAACCCCTGGTCTTCTAGGACTGATGTCGCTCCAGGAATGAGGTTCTCGTCTCTCAGGGCGATATGTCTGCTGAACTCGTTGCCCGTTTGGTCAAAGGGTCCTGGCTGAAACCGATAATCGCAACTGGCCTCGCCAAGACTGCCGAGGTCGAGCTGCTCGAAGCGGCTGTCGATGGCCGCCATCTGGCGAGCCTCGCTCGAAGCGCATCCGGTCTGAATCAGCGCCAGGCCTGCGACGACGAGCGTGATGCAGCTCTTTGCTTTCACTTTGGCTCCTTGTCAGCCGGATTGTGAGTGGCTTCGGTGTGCGCGCACACTTTCGTCGGTTCAGTGTCCGGGACTGCATGACTCGTCGTGAGCGGCGTTCCGCTGGACGATATTGCATCGTTTTCGTTCGGGTGTGGTGGAAACTCGTTTCTTGTGCCCGATAACCGATCGGTGGTTGGCCTCGTCCGAGGGCTCTCCTACGTTCTCGTTGTCAGCTCGCAGTGGTTGCGGGCTGAAGCTGCGACCGTAGATCGTTGACTTGGTGGCCTGGACGCCGAGCGCCGCCCGATAGGGGATCAGCTTCCGGACGCGCCCAGAAGTCAGAGGTCGAGTTCCCCGTTGTCCCTACGGAAGCTGGGATGGGGGCTGCTGCCCCCAGAACGGCTTACGCGATAGTGACGCGGATACCGTCGTCGCTTGCTACGTAGCGCTCATCTGACGTCCCTCTTTCGATCGCGAAGGATTCGTCGGAAGAGTAGGGAGTTAGAACGACTAATTGGTGCAAGCCGCCCTTTTCTCGTTCCCAGACCTGGTTGAGAGAG
>NZ_LMKB01000005.1:2044-405579 GCF_001421165.1 Frigoribacterium sp. Leaf8
TCAGTGTTGTTGGCGTTGGGCCGCCTCCCGTGCCGGAAACTGCAGCAACGGAGTCGGAGTCGTCGAGACCAATGTCACTCGCAATGAGCAGTTGTGAGGCAAATCGCTCTTCGAAGGTGTCCCTACTGCACGCGCTCAGTCCGAAGGTGCTTGCCACGAGGGCAAGCAGGGCAACGATAAGTCGAACGCGTCGAGACATGACTCCCCTTGGCTTGTGGCCTAGTTGGCAATCATGCACCACNTCGTGTCGCCAGCCATGGACATCAATGGCTCGACCGAGTACAGCGACTCCGGTGGCAAGACCGATCAGAAGACAGGCCCAAGCGACTCGCCCCAAGAATTAATCGACATACGAAAATTGTCGGTCAAGCAGGTTTATGGATGAGCATGTTTCTGCTTGCTCCATGAACGATCGTTTCTGACTGCCTGATAGGGGATCGACCATCGGGCGATCCCTGTAGTGGCGTCAGTCGACCGGCACAAGTCCTCGGTCGTCCTCGTGGTTGAAGCCCTTCTCGTACAGGTCGACGTCCACTTCGACGATGTCGATGCGGAACTGGTCGAGGAACCGGCGGAAGCCGGGATCGAGGCGGAGGCTCCTGATTGCGCGTCGTGCCTCATTCTCGGAGGTGAAGTAGCCGATCTGTTTGAGGTTGACCAATGGCCACTCGGTGTTCTGCCCTCGGGGGCGGAGGTGTGTCACGGAGTAGACCTTCATCCCTCTCGGCCCTCAGCGTCATAAGAGAAGAAGCCTCCACGCCATGCGACGTCGTCGAGGCCGTACCGGTACACCGTGAGCTCCTCCTGGGCGTCCACCGGCCCGAGGCGGCCGTCAAAGCCGAGCTGGAGCCGGGCCCTCTCGCGGGCCTCGTTCGCTCGTTCTTCTGTCGAGTAGACACCGAACACGCGAGGGAATTCGACCTCTTCATAGCTAGAGACGGTCGCCGTGTAGAGATGTTCTACTGTCCAGACAGACCGGCGTCCCGTGGCCGGTGCGCTGTGGTTGGTCATTCGACCAGGCTAGGACGTCGCCGGAGATGCCCGATAGCCGCTCGGTTGACGGTCGGCGGGCAGGTCTTTAGTTCTCGTTTACGACGAGGATGACGAATCCGACGCCGAAGACTAGCCAAGAAGTGACGATCCACGGGAAGACAATGGCTTTGCGTCCCTCGAAGGGTCTTCCGCCCGTCTTGCGGTGCTGAACCTGTTCGTAGATGACAGCCGACCCGAATCCGGCGAAGCCAATTGCAACTAGGACGAAAACCACAGGCGTCATAGCAGAACGCTAATGCCCTTTAGGGGATCGGTCAGCGGTCGAGGCCGCCCCAGGCATCATTGAGGTGTGAGAGCGAGGACAGCTACCTACAAGACGACTCTCGCTGGTGTCTTGGCTGTTCTCAGCGATGTAGATCCGTACGGTCTCGAGCCTGGTTCGCCCGAAGGCGCTCCGTTGGATGAGTACGAGATGGAGGCGGTTGATCTGGTTCGCATGCTTCTCATGGCCGGCGTCGTCACTGCCCAGGATGTCGAAGCGGTCTGGATGCACTGGTTCTCGGAGTCGCTCGTCCTTCGACTAGGACCGCCCCGAATGGCGCACCTGGTCGATCGCTAAAACGCACTCGTGAACGGCGCCCGATAGGGAACCGGCTACTGACTCGGCATGAGCCTGAATTGATGGCCGGCTGGGTCTTGATGCCGCAGGATGATCGCATGGCACCGGTCCCCGATGACGTCACCAAGCGGTTCGACGTCTTCGCCACTCGCGCCCGTGAAGAGTTCGGTAGCGCCGTCCGGTCAAAATCCCTCGGGTCAGGCAGTTCGACACCGCCGATGCTTCACGTGGGCCCGTTCTCGGTCGTCGCGGCTGACGGGCTGGTGATCGACATCGCCCCGACCTCAAGAGTGCCAGCCCGGCGGTGGGAGCTCGGTTGGGACGAGGCTGACTTTGCGGAGGCCTGGTTCCTGCTTGCGGACCATCTTTTGACCGAACGCCTCGAGCCTGGCAGTCTCGACGGGTTCGTTGCTCGGGTCATCGCGACTGTCGGGGAGGCTGGTGACGTCAAAGTCTCGACCGTTCAGGCCGAGTTCGACCGTGTCCTGACCGTGACCCCGCGCCGGCACGGGGCCCTGCCTTTCGAGGTCCTGGTGATCAAGGACGACTCGGTCGTCGTCAGCGGTAAGGACTTCGGCTGGTGGGATCTGGGCGGTGACGGCGATGACGGTCTGGTCGAGGCGCTCCGCGTTGTGACGCAGTTCGTGGTCAGAGGTGGGACCGTTCGCAGCACGTGGCGTACGTGTGACCTACTGGACGTTGGCGGCGCTGTCGTCGGCGGCTCGTACCGGGACGGGGTGCATCGGCTGCGTCCCCGTCAGCTGCACTTTCTCCCTTACGTGCTTGGCCCCGCTGCTAAGACCGTGCACCCGTCTCACTAGACGATCGTTGACTGCGAAGCATTCCGCTGGGATGCTTCTCGGAACCGACGGAGGTCGTCATGTTAGAGGAACGCGGGTGGTTTTCCGAGGCTGACGCGAGAGCGCTAAGGCCCGCCGACTCGGTGAACGACGTCGATCATCGTGGCGATCCTCCCCAGTCCGAGCACCGGCCTGAACCCGTCCGCCTCCGTCCACTCGATCGCCTGTTGCGCGGCTTTCCTTGGCATGACCGGATTCACCGACTGCGCCATTAGCTACTAACCCGCGTCCGCCCGTTAGCCGATCGATCAGCAGACCGGTAGGACTCGCTACCGGGGCGCTTTGCCGAGATTGATCCAAATGACCGTGCCACCGCCGATTAGGCAGATCGTCGCGATTAGAGGGGGCAACCACGAGACGAAGCCCGTGGCGGCGGCGAAAATCGTAAAGGCGAGGAACAAGATGGCAACGGGTCCAAGAATCCAAGCGAGCATGCGTCTGTACCTGTTCACGGTCGACCCCCAAAAGGTTCCTTCGTCGCTCAGGACGACATCCGTCAGTGACCGCGGTCGCGCGCCGGAAACGACCGTGGTGCCCGATAGACGATCCCCCTACCGCTGGCCTCGGCTAAGCCATTACTCAGGGGTCTGTGCGTGACTCCTTCGAGCTATCCAGGTGTGAACATCGCCGCAACTACGGCTTGTTGGCAAGGAAGCCCCGTAGTCCAATCACGAACAGAACGCACGAAGGCCCAATGAGCAATAGGCCGACCAACCAGACCGGTAAACCTCGAAACGTGATGTCCGACCAATCGGGGTTGAAGATGAGCCAGGCCGCGCCAAAAGCCCCGAGCCCCAGACCGAAGACCATCGTCCCGATATTTTGCTTCTCGGTTCGCGGTTCTGATGGCTTTCCCTGCGGCATAGGCCGATCCAACCATGAGGCGTGGGAGCGGTGTCCCGTTAGGCGATCCGTGCCTGGAATGCTTGCGAGGTCGGGTCAGGTTCGTCGTTCCATGCAGATCAGGTCAGGACGCGGGTCCCATGAGGCAACGGCTTGAAAGCCGCGTCGGGAGTAGAGCCTGATCGCGTCATCGCGCCACCTCCACACTGTCAGCCGGAGCGGGCGCTGCTCGTCACGTGTCAGCGCTGCGTTGAGGAGTGCGGATCCTGCGCCAGTTCCGCGAGCAGCTGGATCGACCCACACTCTCTTCAGTTCGTCCGCGTCCTGGTCGCCAAGGACCACAGCGACGCCGACTAGGTGGCCCTGCAACTCAGCCACGTACACGTCGGCAGAGGCATACGCGGAGCAAGGCTCGTCGACCTCATGGCGGTACTTCTCAGGCAATGGCGTCGGACCGTGGGCGCCGTCTAGGTGCTCGGCCTTTTCCCGCTCGGTCTGGATGAGGTAGTCGGCGACGAGCTTTCCTACCTGCGCTGCGTCACTTCCGGTGGGATCCGCACGACGGACGGTCGGCACGAGTTGCTCGGGGGTGGACATGCCACCATCATTTCGTGCCGCGCGGAACAAACGTGCACTGCCCGATAGACGATCGATCATGGCGACATAGCTGGCACGATGCCGACGCTGCCAGTCGCGCGGCCGATACGTTGAGGCCATGAAGCCCACGTCGCCCGGGAGGATCTATCTTCCTTGCGGCTTGGGGGTCCTAATCGGCGTCGTCTTGCTTTTCTGGCTTGAGGGACCTTTCATGGTCCTTGCATCAGGGCCCATAGGTTGCTCGTTGGGAATTGCGCTTCGCAATTGGTGGACGGGGCACGGCTGGAATCCCGGCATCACTGTCGTCGAGGACAAGCCCAAGGAAAATGCGCCGCTGGACGATGACCACCATCGAGGGCCGTGAACGAACCCTGCCCTTCGATTGCTTCGCGCAGCACGTCTGACTCTGTGTCACTAGAGGATCGGTTTCTGGGTGGATGGGGACGGAGACTCTGGCTGGCAGTCGAGCGGTACGCCCTTGCTGTTTGTCTGTCCAACACGGCAGCGTCTACCCCCTGCCGCTTGTTGCCCTGTGTCTGCGAACGAGGCGGGCAGTGAGAAAGATTAGGAAGGTGGCCACCGGGAGGAAAGCAAGAGTGGGCATCGACAGCTGGAGCCCGAGTGCAATCAGCAGGAAAGCGACACCGACGATCACTGCCAGCAGGATGTCTTTCATCGTAGGAGTCATCGATCTACCTTTCAGGATGCGGTGTGGACGGTCAAGGCGGGCCTGCGGCTGCTTTTCACCGGTGCACAAGTCCTCTGCCCGGTAGGCGATCCCTCAGCGGTGCCATGGATCAGGGGCTGCACTTTGACGACGAGGGCGGACGCGACTGTCCCGATGATTGCGAAAGCGGCAGCATTAGCGTGACCCCATGACCGAGACGAAGCGTGCGATTCCTTGGCTGACTGTCGCCTTCATCTCTCTCTCGTTTCTGGCTTTTCTACTGGTGCCCGTGTCCGGTCTCAACGGTGTCAGTTTCTTTCGCGGCCAGTCGGACGGCACGGTCTTTCTCTTCGCTGTCGTAGTTTTCAGCTTTGCGGGCTTCTTAAGCGCGTTGTTAAGCAAGTCGCTCGGCTCGGGCGCTCGTTCTATCTGGGCCGCCATTGCAGCTTGCAGTGGTGTGGCCGAAATCGTGCTGAGCTCCGTGATCATCACCTTGATATACGGCCCGTAGTGACGAGAGCCGTCTATCCCTCGCCCGTGATGGGCTGCCCGTGAGGGGATCGGCCATCGAGATCAGTGTCGGATTGACTTCTCGAGACACCCGGCGCCCTGTAGCTGCGGGTGAGCGGCTAGCCTCCACCGGTGATCGGTGACCGACCGCTTACTGACTCGAAGTGAGAGTCGGTCCAATGCCTGGTCGATGATGATCTATGGTTCCCACGTCACCCCTAGGAATCGCGCGTCCGGAAACGAGCCCGGTTAGGCTCTGGCTCACGAACGAGGAGGATGTGTGTCAAAGGCGCCGCAGGCAACGCCGTATGAGGAAGCAATCATCGCCATCTGCTTGGGCCTTTTCTTCATCGGCATCGGCCTCTTCATGAGGTTCACGAGTCACGACCTCGGTGAGCCGATGGGCCGGGTAGGACTCCCGGGCTGGGCTCTTGTCGGACTGCTGTGGATCAGCGGCGCCGGTGCAGTCGGGGTGGGCGTTATCCGGCTCCTCAAAGGTGCTCGTCCCTGAATTAGATGCCCGATTGGGGGATCGACCATCGGCTTGGGCGCTTGCGAGTCAGCTCAGCGCGGCGCCGACGCCAGCTACGAGAATTCCGGTCCCCAATCCGATCATGATCGTCATGGTGAGGAAGGAGCGGCTCCCTACTTGGACCCTTCCCCGTTTCCTGAGCTTCGAGGCGTAGGCGAAACCCGCCACGACGACGAGAGCGCCGATGATGGTGATGACGAGCGGAACAGTCTCCATGATTTGAACCGTAGTGCAGGGCTGTCAACGGCTTGGCCGCGCGTTCGCGTTCGCCGCCCGATAGGGGATCGGCCACCGGCCGCGTTGCTTAGTTGGATACCTCTGGTGGGGTTGGATCTTCGTAGGCCTCGTAAGGGAGGGCTCGCAGGTAAAAAGTGACCTTGAGGAGCATGGCGCCGGAGATGGCGCCTGCCCCTACGCCGAGCCAGAAGATCCACATGCCCGTGACCAACGCAGCGAAGACGAGCAATCCGGTGCAGAGGCCGGCCGCGGTCGCACCCAGGTATGTGATCTCACGAGGTATGAACCCCCAAATCTTTCGATCTTCGAGAATCGTCAGGCTCATGGTCGTCTCCTTCTGGGGCGTTCTTAGATGCAACCCTCTCTCAGCCAACCGAATTTGCATCCCGTCTGACCTTTTCGTCACACCGGTCGGTGCCCGATAGACGGTCGGCTACCGGGAGGCCGACGGGCTGCCGCGGCGCAAGCCGCAGCGGCCTACGTGAAAAGCGCCAGGGGAAGCGACACCACGAAACACACGGGCGGTACGATCGCGATGCCACCACAGACGCCGGCCCATCGGCCAGTGCGGCCGCCTAGCGCGCCGGCGATGAGCGCGAGCACAATCGAGGCGACCAGCAGGAATGGCACGGCGAACCAGACCATTGAGGTCCACTCTGCGGCGGAGAACCAGAGCCACGAACCCTCGGCGCAGGCCGTGACGAAGCAGACGATGAGGGTCAGCGGGGCGAGCAATCGAGCCCGACCGGTCGGCTCGGACTCGGCGTCGCGGCCGCCTTCCGACCAGGCAGACGAGTCAGCGAGGGAGTGACGGTGGGGGAGCGCTGCCACCTCCGCCTCAGCACGGCGGAGCAATTCGCGGTCGGCGTCGTTCATGCCCTGACCCTAGCGCCGGCGTGGCCACCGGCCGCGTTAGCACCCTCGAATTTGCCTCGCATCCTCGATGACTCGACTCCAGAGCGTGTCCGATAGGGGATCGGTCAGCGGTCGGCATCGGGTTTCTTTTTGCGCCAGACCTGCCGGCGCAAGATGAAGCCGGACACGATGTTCGTGGCGCCGGCGACGCGCCTTTCGGTACGTCGTCTACCTGGAATAGGTGTCTGTAGCATCGGACGACCTCAGTTGGATAGGTCATCAGTTGCTTCGGCATGGGCTCTACGTTGAGGGAGTTGGCTCCGCCCATGATGGCGGAGCCAACGCCGTTTGGCGGCATGCCGGGATTGGCTGTCGACGTTGTGCGCCCGAACCTTGAGGTCATTTGCCCGACAGGGGATCGTTTTACGGGCCGGACGAGGCCGGGCTAGAGGTCCCGAACCGATAGCAGTGAACGAAGCGTGAGGGATCGACGAAGAGATGTCCTTTCGAGGCCGTCTACGACAATCGCTGCCCCGACCCACGACGCGCCGCTCATCTTGACCAGGCGGTGGCAGGCTTGGGCCTGTGCCCCCGTCGCGATCCAGTCGTCGACGAAGAGCACCCTGTCGCCGGCTTTCAGAAGGGCCCGGCGCACTCCGAGGTGGAGGTTCCGATCTTGGTAGTCGGGGCCCGTGACGGTCTCCCACCAGGCGTCGCTGTCCGCTGCTCTTTCAGGATTCTTTCGCACCTCGGCGAAGCCGGTGTGAAGGTGCTGTGCAGTGAGGACCCCGAGCAGACTGCCTCTTGATTCGGTCCCCATGACGACGGTCGGTGAAGCGTCAGGGAAGAGCTGTGCCAGACCTGGCCCCAGTTCGTTGAGCGTGTCGGCATCGCGCCACCACCGCGTGACATCGGCCCGAGAAACAGAGTCTGTTCGATCACCTCGCCACAAGAAAGCGTGCTTGAGTCGCTCAATGACAGGGGGTTCGGCATGCACACAACGATCATGCCAGTGAGCTGTGGCGACCTCGCTCGAGCCGTCCCGAGAGATGATCGGTGGCTGTAACGAGAGTCGACTTTGAGAACGAGGCAGCAACACCATGCCGACGAAAAACGTTGCGATCACCGCCAGGGCAGACAGGGCTAGGACGATCCTGCTGTCTTGAACGAACTTCTTGTCTGGCGTTTGGCCGGCTGCTCGGGACCTGCGAACTTGAACCATTCGAACAATGGACCACACGAAAAAGCCCAACGACACGATGGCAACACTGCCCAGCACCTGCTGAGAATGGCAGGCGCAGAGATGAGCAGCCGCAGAATGCCCGTCGGGTAATCCGATAGGGGATCGCTCTGTGGGTCTTAGGTCGCGGGTCGGTTGATGGTGTCGCCGTCCCAGGAGAGGTCGGAGTCCTGGTCGACGGGGTAGGCCTCGAAACGGCCCTCGGTGAGGACCGCATCGACGAGCGCTTTTGAGCCGGCGACGATCGTGGAGTCCCAGTCGATCTCGGTGGCGAGCACCCAGGCGTGGTCCTCGGGCCAGAGCAGCTGCAGCGGCTCATCGGAGCGGTGACCTATTGCCCGGCCCCAGCCGGGTTCGGCGAGCTCTGCCGTGCTCGTCTGGGCGAGGACGTAGTCGTAGCGGTCGATGAACGCTGTCGCACCGGCCCTGAGGCCGTGGCCCGAGCCGCCTGCCCAGTACGCGGCAACGGCGTCGTCGGGCGTGGTGGTCGCGGCGCCGAGCAGCGGCGCAAGGGCGGCGAGGATCTGAGGGTCGAGGAACCCGACGTCACTTGTCCCACCGCGAGGTTCGTCGTGGCCGAGCAGTCGTTCCCATTGCACGAGCGGGTGCATGACCTTGCCGGCGGCGGACGCGACGTCAGCCCAGCGGCGGCGTTCCCAGGCGCCATTCCCGGTTGGTCGGGGGTGGAGGATGCGCGCGTAGGCCTCGAAGTCGTATCCGGCGACCCCACCGACCCGTGCCCAGCTGTGCTCCCGTTGCATTCGGCGCCCCAGCCACGCGGCCCGCTCAACGTCGTCGATGATCTCCATGGTCGCGACCATGCCATGTCGAGGGAGCCACGCCAAGGAACAAAGCCGGCTACCCGTATCGTGGCGGAGTCTCAAAAGGGGATCGCCTGCCGGGCTATGCGCCGATGAGGTGAGCTAGAAGCAGATGGAACGAGGACGGACACGCGAGGTCACGCGAGGTAGGAGGGCAAGATGAGTGCCATGGCACCCGCAGGCCTCCTCCTTGCGATCGGGCTCGTATGCGTTGTAATCGCCGTTGGGATGAACGTGGTCACGGCCGCTCATGTCAGTGGTGGCAAGGCGATGTCGAAAGAGCGTCGCATCCGCTCTGCTGTGCTCACGGTCTCTATCGCTGTTGTGGGGCTGGTTTGCATGGTCGCTTGGTTCGTGCAGTCTTAGTTGCTTTGCCGGGCAAGCACGGGGCCGTCGTGTGCCCGATGGATGATCGGTTTCCGGCACGGTGGGGACGATTCAGGGCCACGTCGCTTGGACGCCGCGATCGGTTCCGAACTGAGTGGCGATGTCGTTGTGCACGGCGAGCAACTCCGCCATGGGCACGGCCCGCTTGCTGGCGCTGCTGACGTCCTTTCCCTCTGCCGTGAACGGATAAGGGTAGAGAGACAAGCCTTGCCTCGGCTGCAGTGTGGCGATGTCGGCCTGCCACCCCGGCCACCGGAGGGACTCGTAGAAGCTCGTGGTCGCACCAGCGAGCATCCTGGTCACAAAGGCCGCGTGGCCCAACTCGAGGTCCTCCCAACTCAATGAGTCGACCGAGAAGTGGTGGACGGAGCCGTTGCCTGTGCCGAGGGCACCCCCGTCCAGGGCGAAGACGCCGCCCAATACGTCGATCGCAATCACCAGCAGCCCCGTGGTGGCGGCACTGGCCTGGTCGAGACCAGGCAGGCCATCGGCGCTGGAACTACCTCCGAGGAGGCGCAGCCACCCGTCGTCCACGATGACGCCAGAAGTGTTGCGAGCGAACGCGCCGAGAAAAGAGCCTGTGCCAAGTCCCAGTGTCGCCGCGGTGGCTGAGGCGTCGTGTGGTGGGCACACCATCACATTCAGGGGCGAGGTGGCGATGAGTCTCGACAACTCGGACCACGCGTCACCTCGAGTATCGACCATGCCTCGATTGTGGTCCACCGTCGGGTCTTCTCGCCGTCGGGGCGGGAGCTTCTGCCCGCACAAGGGTGACCTACCGGTCACGTCGGCGTCGTGTCCTCTCCGACATGGCCCTCTTGCTCGTTCCCGTCTTCGTCGTCGAAGTCGACGACACCCAAGCCTTGACGCATCTCGCGCGTTGTCGCGCTTCGGCTCCATGAGTATGCGCCCGGCCAGTCGCTGGGAGGAAGCCAGGGTGCAAGCCAATCGGCGAGGGTCGCAGCGTCGTCTGGGTCGCACAAGACGACGTCGACGCCGCCGTCGTAAGCACTGATCGCCCAGCTCAGGTCCTCGGCCAAGAGGATGAGGTCGTCGTCTTGTTCGTGGACGAGCATGACCAAGGCGTCGAGGAGGCGATCCTCGACTGGGCCTGTCGTGAACGAGTGCGTCGGCAGCGGCCACTCCTTCCCGTCCTCGTCTTCCCCGTCCTCATCCCGGTCGGAGTCTTGCCAGTCCACGTCGGTCCCGAAATCCATGGGCGGGTCGGTGACCCATGATTCGAGGTGGGGAAGAACTGACAGCGCCCGATCGCGCAAGGGCCCGGGCCGAGGGTCGTCGGCAAACACGATCACCATGGCGGGCAGATCCGTCAGTTGCTCGACAGCGCGGACGATTCGTCGGAAGCGACGGCGGACCGCCCGGGCATCACGACGGTGACGAATCTGTTGCCTGCCCTCTGTCAGCGTGTGGAAGCGCACCCATGCCTCCGGCCGCGCTTCTCGGGGTGCCCACCGCCAGGGCAGCACGCCCTGCCATTGGACATTCCACCGGTCGAGGAGGGCCTGCGCTCGAGGGGACCCGCCGGGTGTCAGCGTGAGCGGTGGCGTCGAGTCGGTGTCGGTCACGGGGCGATCCTTCCATGGGGCGGCACGCGGTCGGCGAGGTGGCTGCCGGTAAGTGGCCCGCGCACAGGAGTTGGTCGTCTGGGCCATCCTCATCACATGCAGTTCTCGTGGTGGACCTGGTCGGGGCTCGTGATCGTCGCCCTCGGGGGACTCGGGCTGATCGGACGCGCCTGTGTGATGGCCGTTCGCCGAGACGGCATCGCGGGGGCCAGGGCGGAACGCGGTCCGAGCGCTCCGTGGTTCTGGTCCGGAATCGGGTTGCTCGTAGTGACCGGTGTCGTACTGGCCCTCTGGGTCCTTGCGCTCGACAGCTGACTGGCTCACGTGCAGCTCTGACCGGGCGGCCAGCCGTCCGGATGGACGGTCGTTCATCGGACCCCATCTGAGACCGAGGTCTGCTGCGGTGGAGGTGATGATCGGGACTGGGGCCCCGAGGTGTTCTGTCGTGAGGGTGTCGGCTGTTTGTCGGGTCCGTGTCGTGGACCTCGGGGCTGGTCGTTCTTAGTGTGAGGTGCATGAACGAGACACGGATCGTCGATCTCCGGACCCAGATGGGTTGGACCCAGGAACGCCTCGCAGACGCGAGCGGCGTGACCGTCCGCACCGTCCAGAGGCTCGAGGCGGGCAATGACGGGAGCCTCGACACGCTGTCGCGGGTGGCGAAGGCCTTCGGCGTACCAGTCCGTGACCTCTTCGTCACCGTCACCGAGGACGACTACGGCCGCTCGGTCACCGCTCTCGACGAGCGGACGACTCGCCAGCAGGATCGGCGAGGCCGGGTCGAGGAGGGCTTCCGAGCCCTGTACTACGGCGTGGGCGTGCTCTTCACGATCACCGTGGTCGTCGCAGTCGCCACCGACGTCGCGCCGAACGTCGTGATCTTCTCGATTCCCGCCTACTGGATCGCCGGGTGGTTGCTGTCGATGTTCTTGTTCCTCGTCGTCCTCAGCCCCCGCCTGGACCGCGCCTATCCCCTCTCCCGTGCCGCCACGGATGAGGCGACGAGCGGGTAGCCACCGCGTGTCGATGGGAACTCGAAGCGCGTTACCGCCGTCAGTCGACGGGTCAGTCCGAAGAGGGACGTGCCGGGTGGCTGAACTGGATCATCCGATCTGCTGGCGGTGGGCCGGCCGTCGGATTCGTCCAGGCGACGCTCACCCGCGAGGGCGCTGACCTCGTCGCTGATCTCGCGTGGCTGGTCACGGCCTCGGAACAGGGTCGCGGTCTCGCCGGGGAGGCGGCGACAGTCGTCGTGACGTGGCTGACCTCGCTGGGTGTCGGGCGCCTTCAGGCCTACGTCCACCCCGACCACGAGGCGTCAGCTCGGGTGGCCCGTCGGCTCGGGCTCGTACCCACGTCGACGGTCGTCGACGACGAGATCCTCTGGGAAGCCGTCGTCGCTCCCATGGCACAGCGGCACGAGGGCGGCCGTCAGTCGATCGTCCAGCGGGGGTAGGTGCGGATCGGCCGTCGGGGATCAGCCTCGTGGTGGAGTCGGGGCTCGTCCGGCCATCGCGATCGGTCGCCCGACGGCAGGTCCGTGCGCTCTCGGGCGACCCGGTGCGGCGTCCCAGCCCCGCGGCGCATCATGAGGCCATGCCCGCCTTCCGCCGCCCCTCCCGTCCGTCCCACCCCGTCCGCGTCGAGCCCGGTCCCGGGCAGGAGTCCGTGTGGGACTACCCCCGCCCGCCGCGCGTCGAGCCCCGCACCGAGCGCGTCGTCGTCCGTCTCGGCGGAGTCGTGGTGGCCGACACGACGGCCGCGATCCGCGTGCTCGAGACGAGCCACCCGCCCGTCTACTACCTGCCCCGCTCGGACTTCGCCGCAGGAGCCCTGTCGCGCGCCGAGGGACGCAGCCTCTGCGAGTTCAAGGGCCAGGCCGGCTACCTCGACGTGACCGGCGGGGGAGTCGTCGCGCGCCGCGCCGGCTGGTCCTACGCCGAGCCCTGGCCCGGCTACGAGTCCCTCGTCCACCACGTCGCGCTGTACCCGGGCGCCATGGACTCCTGCGAGATCGACGGCGAGGTGGTCCAGGCGCAGGAGGGCGACTTCTACGGCGGCTGGATCACCGCGAACCTGGTCGGTCCGTTCAAGGGCGCACCGGGCACGATGGGCTGGTAGGGACGAGGGCCCCGACAGGAGGAGACTGGACGGATGTCCAGACGACCCCGCCCCCGCCCCACGTCCCTCGCCCGCACCCTGGGCCGCATCGCCCTCGGTGGCGCCCTGGTCTTCGCCGGCACGAGCCACCTCACGTTCGCCCGCGAGCCGTTCCAGGCCCAGGTACCGGAGTGGCTGCCGCTCGACGACGACTTCGTCGTGCTCGCCTCCGGCGTCGTCGAGATCGGCATCGGCGCGGCCCTCGTCGTCGCCCCCAAGCACCGCGTGACCGTCGGCTGGGTCGCCGCGGCGTTCTTCACCGCGATCTTCCCCGGCAACATCTCGCAGCTCGTCACGCACACCGACGCGTTCGGCCTCGACACCGACGGCAGGCGCGCCTTCCGCCTGGTCTTCCAGCCGCTGCTCGTCCTGCTGTCGCTCTGGTCGACGGGCGCCTGGCGCGACCGTAGCAGCATCGGCCGCCGCGCCAAGTAGTCACGGTCGGCCCCGACGGGCCCCGACCGGCTCCGACGGGCCCCGACGGGCCCCGACCGGCCGACCGGCCCCGACCCGAGGAGGCGCGGCTCAGCTCGACAGCGCCGCCACGACCACCTCGGCGTCGGGGAACCACTTCGTGTAGTGGTCGGGGTCGGCGTTGACCTGGACGGCGTGCGCCGCCTGGGTCGGGGTGAGGTCCTTCCAGCCCGGGATGGCCACGAGCTTCGTGAAGAAGCTGGTCGCCGCCGTGTAGGGGTCCATCCGCTGCTCGTAGGTGCCCCACTGGCCGTTGTCCCGTTGCTGGAAGAGCCCTCGGCTGTCGGGCCCGACGGCGTCGCCGTAGTCGATGTTGCGGAGGCTCGACTCACCCATGGCGGTCATCACCCCGATGGCCTGGGTGTGTTCCCCGATGCCCTGCGCCCGGGCGGCCAGCATGATGTACGCGGCGTTCACCAGCCGGTCCTGGCAGTACCCCGCGACCGGCCCGGCCGGCACCTCGATGTCGCCGACCATCACCGGGTCGACCTCGGGGCAGGCCGGCACGGGCGTCGACGTGATCGCCGTGACGTCCTCGTCTCGGGGCGCCGTGAGCGCCGAGACGACCATCGCGACGGCGACGACGAAGGCGACGAGCCCCACGCCGAACACGACGGAGACGGCGATCAGCACGCGGCGCACGGCGGGCCTCCTGAGGGTCGGGTGGGGTGGCGATCAGCGGGCGGCGACCGGCACGGAAGTCGTCGTCGAGGATAGGCGATCCGCTCGGCAGTTCGTCCCGCGTCGGCTGGGCGGTGGGTGTGCCTCCCTCCGAATGCCCTGGCAATCCGCCGCCGACATGCCGGTAGCGTTGCCCGCCGTCGACCCGACCACTCGGGCCGCGGCAGCCGGGCACCGCCCCTCCGCAGCTCGATCGCCGCGGCGCCCGTCCCTGCGACCGGCGCCCGAGATCCAGAGGAACGTCGTTCATGGGAACCCCACCCACCCCTGCCCGCGAGACCCGTCCCGACCGCCCGACCCGCGCCTCCGGACGGAGGCGCCCGCGGCGTCTGCGCGTCGACGACGTCACCGTCGTCGACCCGGCGATGATGAAGCGCGCCATCGGCGGCACCGTCGTCGGCAACACCATGGAGTGGTACGACGTCGGCGTCTACGGCTACCTCGCCGTCACGATGGGCCGGGTCTTCCTGCCCGAGGCCGACCCGTCGCTGCAGATCCTCTTCAGCCTCGGCGTCTTCGCCTCGACCTACGTCGCGCGTCCGCTCGGCGGGGTCGTCTTCGGCCGCCTCGGCGACCGGGTCGGACGTCAGAAGGTGCTCGCGACCACGCTCATCCTGATGGCGGGCGCGACCTTCCTGATCGGCGTGCTGCCCGACTTCGCCGCGATCGGCGCCCTCGCCCCGATCGCCCTCGTCGTGCTCAAGCTGCTGCAGGGCTTCTCGACCGGTGGTGAGTACGCCGGGGCGACGACGTTCGTCAGCGAGTACGCACCCGACAAACGGCGCGGGTTCTTCGCGAGCATCCTCGACCTCGGCAGCTACCTGGGCTTCGCGCTCGGCGCCGCGGTCGTGTCGGTGCTGCAGCTGCTGACCACCGAGCAGCAGATGCTCGACTGGGCCTGGCGGCTGCCCTTCCTGCTGGCCGGCGTGCTCGGCGTCGTCGCCATCTACTTCCGCCTGAAGATCGAGGAATCGCCCGCGTTCCAGGCGACACAGGACGCTCAAGAGAACAAGGTCGGCGAGATCGCCGACGCGCAGGGCCGTCCGCGCAACACCCTCGCCCTCGTCCGGCAGCACTGGCGTCCGATCGTCATCGCGATCGGCCTCGTCGCCGCCTCCAACACCGTCGGCTACGCGCTGACCAGCTACATGCCGACCTACCTGACCGACTCGCTCGGCTACGACCCGCTGCACGGCACGCTGCTGACCATCCCGGTGCTCGTGCTGCTCGCCCTGCTGCTGCCCGTCGCCGGGCGCCTCAGCGACCGCATCGGTCGACGTCCCGTCATGTGGCTCGGTGCCGCATCGGTGCTGCTGCTCGCCCTGCCCGCGTTCCTCCTGATCGGCGTCGGCAGCATCGCGACGACCCTCGCCGGGCTGTCGCTGCTCGCCGTGAGCGTCGCGCTCTGGGTGTCGAGCCAGGCGTCGTCGCTGCCCGCGCTCTTCCCGACCGCGAGCCGCTACGGCGCGATGGGCGTGTCGTACAACGTCGCGATCGCCGTGTTCGGCGGGACGACGCCCCTGATCATCCAGGCGCTGCTGCAGGCGACCGGCAACGAGCTCGTGCCGGCGTTCTTCCTGATGGCGACCTCGCTGGTCGGAGCCGTCGCGGTGTGGTTCATGAAGGAGTCGTCGCAGCGCCCGCTGCCCGGCTCGATGCCGAGCGTGGCCACCGAGGCCGAGGCGCACGAGCTCGTCGAGACGCAGGACGCCAACCCGAACATCGACCTCGGCGACCTGCCCTTCCTCGACGCAGAGCCCGCCCAGATCGTCGACCCCACCGAGCCTGACGAGCCCGCGACGACGACCGCGTCCGTTGCGTCGCCCTCGCGGGGGACCGCGCGCTAGAGCAGTTCGGCCCGATCGGCGAGGTACGCGGCGAGATCGCGGACCTCGCCGGTCGCCGTGCCCCACCGCACGAGGGCGTGCCCGTCGCGGACGAGGAGGCGCTGCTCGCCGCCCTGCAACGCCGCGGTCGACAGGTCCACCGGCTCGTACCCGTAGTTGACGACCTCGCCCTCGGCGAAGTGGCCGCGCACGGCCGCCCGCCGTTCGGCCTTGCGCTGCTCGACCTGGGCGGACAGGTGCTGGGAACGGGTCGGCGTGACCGCCCGGGTGATGCGTCCGGTCTCGAAGACGCGGCCGTCGGTGCCGAGCAGCAGCACGCCGAGTCGCCAGGCGCGCCCGGCGGGCTCGAGCGACTCGGCGGTCTTCACCACGACGATGCGCCGGGCGGGCTTGTGGCGGGCGAGGGCCTCGGTGCGCGCCCCGCGCGCGGCCAGGTCGTCGGTCGCCTGCTCGACGAGGGCACGGAGCGAGGCGGCCGCCTCGTCGTCGGACGGGGACTCGGGGGCCGGCACCGCGCCTCCTGCGGTCGGGTCGTCCACGTGATGCTCGGGCGGTGGGCTCAGGCGTCGTAGCCGTGGTCGAGGAAGTCCTCGATCACGTCGACGACGAACGCGTGGTCGTCGGCCTGCGGCAGGCCGGAGACGCCGGCCGAGCCGACGACGCCGACGCCCGTGACCCGCACGGGGAACAGCCCGCCGTGCGCCGCGTAGAGGCCGGTGTCGAGGCGCGACTTCTCGTCGAACGTGCCGCCCTGCACCCGGAACGACTCGCCCACCCGGTACGAACCCTGCCCGTAGCGCTCGACCACGCGGGCCTTGCGGTCGAGCCACTCGTCGTTGTCGAGGCTGCTTCCGGGCAGGGCCGCGTGGAACGCCCGCTGCCGACCGTGCCGCACGGTGACCGCGACGGCGAGGTCGCGGCGTCGGGCCTCGGCCAGGAGGTGCGCGCCCAGGTCGAGGGCGACGTCGAGGGTGAACCGCCGGAAGACGAGGCGCTCTTCTTGTTCGATGAGGGTCTGGAGCAGGGTGTCGTCGGTCATCGGTGGCCTCCTGGGGTGGTCGGGCGAGCTGGTGGGTCGGCACGGGCGCGCGGCGGCGCGCCGTCGCGGGACGACCCGAGCCTAGGCCCGGCCCCCGTCAACGGGCTGGTGGCGCCGGGAGGGGTCAGGCCGAGGCCGCGGCGCAGGGCGACCCCTGGCGGGCGAGCGACCCGCAGTAGACGCCCACGAGGTCGTCGGCCGAACGCGACCACGGGTGGTCGAGGGCGTGGGACCGGGAGGCGCGCGAGAGCCGGTCGCGCAGCCCGGCGTCCGCGAGCACCTGCGTCATCGCCCGGGCCCAGGCCTGCGGGTCGCGCTGCGGCAGCACGATGCCCGTGACGCCGTCGACCACCGATTCGCGGAGGCCGCCCGACGCCGCGGCGATCACCGGGACCCCGCTGGCCGCGGCCTCGAGAGCGATGAGCCCGTAGGTCTCGGAGTGGGAGGGCACGAGCACGAGGGCTGCGTCGCGCAGCAGTGCGGCGAGGCCGGGCCGTGACCGCGGGCCCAGGAAGTGCACGGTGAGGTCGAGGTCGTCGCTCAGGGCGCTCAACTCGGACTCGTACCCGGCGAACTCGGTCGAGGCGCCTCCGGCGATGACGAGGTCGGGGCGCACCTCGGCGGGGACCGCCGCCACCGCGCGCAGGGCGAGGTCGGGTGCCTTGAGCGGTTCGAGTCGCCCCGCCACGACGACGTACGGGCGGCCCGGGGCGGTCCGGCCCGCCTCGGCCGGGTGGAAGAGCTCGCCGTCGACGCCCGGCAGCACGACGTGGACGCGGTCGGGCGAGCCGCCGAGACGGGAGGTGACGGTCCCGGCCTCGGCGTGGCTGATCGCGACGACGGCGTCGGACTCGCGGGCGAGCCGTTCTTCGCCGGCGATCCTGCCGGGGGACTCGGCGCGTTCGCCGTGTGAGAGGGGGGTGGAGTCGTGGGCGGCGATCGAGTGGAAGCTCTGCAGGTGGGGCACGCCGAGGGCACGGGCCACGGGAAGCGCGGCCATGCCCGAGAACCAGTGGTGCGAGTGGACGACGTCCCACGGGCCGAGCTCGGCGAGCCGGTCGCGGAACTCGTCGACGTAGAGCTCGTTGCGCCCCTTCGTGACCGGTTCGGCCGGGCCGGCGTCGAGGAACCGCAGCGTGACGCCGGGGGCGAGGACCAGGCTCGCCGGCTCGTCGGGCGAGGACCGGCGGGTCAGGATCTCGACCTCGTGGCCCGCGGCGCCGAGCGCCTCGGCCTGGTTGCGGACGACGACGTTCATGCCGCCGACGTCGCCCGACCCGGGCTCGGCACCGGGAGACGTGTGCAACGACACGAGGGCGATGCGGAGCGGGGAGGAGGCGGTGGTCACTTCCCGAGGGTACCGGCCCACCGCCCCCGCGGTCTGCGCGTCGCCGGTCAGGCGACCCCGCCCGCCCAGAAGGCTCGGACGTCGTCGAGCACGGCCTCGGCCTGTCGGCGGCCGGCCTCCGCCGCGGGGCGGCGGGTGGTCGTCGCGAGGACGTCGGTGCCGAACGCCTGCAGGGACTCGGCGTCCGCCTGGACGACCAGGACGTCCCGGCCGGCGGTGCGGCGCGCCTCGACGACCTGCGGCAGCGTGGGCCCGAGCGGCGAGACGTCGAGCTCGGGTCCGCACGACAGCACGAGCACCCGGTCGTAGTCGTCGGCGAGGTCGGCGTTGGTGCCCGAGCGCACGCCGCCGTCCATGGTCGGGCGGCCGTCGACGTCGACGGTGGGCCAGACGACGGGCACCGAGCAGCTCGCGGCCACGGCCCGGTACAGGTCGACGCCCGAGCCCGCGTCCAGCGGACGGAACGAGCCGTCGGTGGCGTCCACGGTGCAGACGGTCAGGGCGGCGTCGGGCCAGGCCACGCCTCCGAAGCGCTCCCGCATGGCCGTGACGAGTTCGGGTTCGTCCGCGACCACGGGCGTCTCGCGCGCCAGGGCGCCGATGCGGGCCCGCGCCTCCTGCTGGTCGGTCGCCCCGGCGAGGGCCTGCCCGAGGGTCTGCTGGAACACCTCGGGGTCGATCGAGCCCGACGGAAGCTCGGTCACGGCCTCGAATTGCTCCCGCAGGCCCTCGTCCACGCGGCCGAGCCGCACCATCGTCCCGACGACCGATCCGGCCGAGGTGCCGACGACGAGGTCGGCCTCGTCCACGGGCACGCCCGCCTCGAGCAACCTCGACAGCACGCCGAGCTCCCAGGCGATGCCGGTGATGCCGCCACCGCCCAGGACGAGGGCGGTGCGGGTGGGGGTCGTGGTCGTGGTCGTGCTCATGTCTCTCCTCGGTCGTGGTGGCGGTCCGGGCAGGAGGCGCGGTGCGTCCCCCGGGGCCGCGCTCGACACTAGGCCGGTCACCTCGCCACGTCCTCGGGCGGGTGTCAGGCGGCGCGCAGCTCGTCGGCGCGGCCGAGGTCCTGCACGTGCCACTCGGTCTGTGCGAGGGCCGAGCCGAGCCGGTAGCCGTGCAACGAGGCGATGCCGCCGCTCCACGACATCCGCTCGGCGACCTGCCACACCGTCGGCCGGTCGAGCGCGTCCAGGGCGGCGGCCGCGTCACGGCTGCGGTCGGCGCGGTGCGCGATCAGGGCCTCGGCCCGTGCGCGGAGGCCGACGAAGCGGTACTCGTGGCCGGGGCACACCTCGAGGGCGTCGGGGCCGGCGACGTCGAGCGCCACCATGCGGTCGAGCGAGGCGAGGTAGTCGGTCAGCGGGTTCTCTCCCGTGCGCCCGCCGAGGCCGATGCCGGGGTTGATCCGCGGCAGCACGTGGTCGCCCGTGAAGACGAGTCGCTGCTCGGGCTCGACGAAGCAGAGGTGGCCCGCCGTGTGGCCCGGGGTGTGCACCGCCCGCAGCAGCCGTCCCGCGACGGGCAGCACGTCGCCGTCGCCGAGCAGCAGGTCGGCGGTGAGCACGGGCAGGTGGCGACCCGACCCCCACGACGCGACCAGCGCCTCCTGGTCGTCCCGGGGCGCGCCCCACCGGGCGATGTCGGTGTCGGCGGCCGCGGCGTCGGACGGCCGTTCGCCCAGCGCGCGCTGCTCGGCGGCGTGCAGGGCGATCCGGGCGCCGGAGGCCCGACGCAGCGCCTCGGCTCCGCCCAGGTGGTCGGCGTGCAGGTGGGTCACGGCGATCAGGTCGACGTCGGCCAGCGAGTGGTCGACGTCGGCGAGGGCGCTCTCGAGGCGGTCGAGGTTGGCCTCGACTCCCCACCCGGGGTCGATGACCGTCAGGGCGCCGTCGGAGCCCTCGACGACGTAGCCCAGCGAGTGGTCGTCGACGCCGTCGCCGAACTCGAACGCGACCGACCAGACGCCGTGCCGGACCTCCTCCACGGGCGGCAGCGCGCCGTGACGGACGGCGTCGGCCTGCACGGGGCTGAGCGGGACGGGAGGGGCAGGAGGCGCGGGTCGGCTGGTGGCGTCGGTCACCCCGCGAGCCTAGCCAGCGCCGCCCGCGCCGCCCCGCGTCCGTCGAGGCGGCGCCGGGCCATGCGGAGCCCGTCGTCGACGCGGCGCCGGACTATGCGGCGCCCGTCGTCTACTCGGCGGAGACCTCGATCAGCACCTTGCCGACCACGTCGCCCTCGACGGCTTCGTGGGCGGCGGCCGTGTCGGCGAGCGGGAAGGTGTGCAGCGGCAGGCCGGCGGCCTCGCCGACCGGCAGCACGCCGTCGCGCAGGGCCGCGGTGACGTCCTCGACGGCGGCCTGCAGCGCCTCCTCGCCCACGGTGTAGAGCAGGACGAACTGGAACCGGGTGTTCGTGATCATGTTCGCCCGGATCGGGATGGTCGTCGTGTCGCCGCCGTTGTCGGCGTAGATCGCCACGGAGGCGCGGTGGGCGACGACGTCGGCCAGCAGGTCGGCGTTCTGCGAGATCGCGACCTCGACGACGACGTCGACGCCGGCGGGGGCGATCTCGCGGATGCGGGCGGCGGCGTCGTCCGTGCGGTAGTTGACGACGTGGTGGGCGCCGGCGGCCGTGGCCAGGGCGGCCTTCTCGTCGCTGCTGATGGTCGTGACGACGGTGGCCCCCGCCCAGCGGGCGAGCTGGATGGCGGCGTGACCGACCGCACCCGCGCCTCCGGCGACGAGGACGACGGCGCCGTCGAGGCTGCCGGGGGTCAGGCGGCTCGGGCCGTCCTCCCACACGGTGAGCGCGCGGTGGGCGGTCATGGCGGGGACGCCGAGGCTCGCACCGACGTCCAGGCCGACGCCGTCGGGCAGCGGGACGACGCGGGACGCGGGCAGGACGGTGAACTCCTGCGCGGTGCCGGTGGGGCGCTGGTGGGCCGAGAGGTAGGTCCAGACGCGGTCGCCGACCGAGAGGCCGGTGACGCCCTCGCCGACGGCGTCGACGACGCCCGAGCCGTCCTGGTTGGGCGTGACCTCGGGGAACGGCAGCGATTCGCCGGGCCCGCCGCCCGCGCGGGACTTCCAGTCGGTGGGGTTGACGCCCGAGAACACGACGCGCACCCGCACCTCGCCGGCGGCGGGTTCGGGCAGGTCGCGGTCGACGAGCTGCAGCACGGTGGGGGCGGGTCCGGTCTCGGAGTACACGATCGACTTCATGCCCGGAGCCAACCAGACCCGGCCCCGCCGTGTTCCCGCCCGGGACGCCACCGAGTGGACACGGCACCGCTGCACGTCACGGTGTCGTGCCCACTCGACGGCGTCGTGTGGTGCGCGGGCCGGCTCAGGCCCCGGCGCCGCGGAACAGGGCGAGCGCCAGCAGGTCGTCTTCGAACCCGCCGCCCTCGTGCCCGTTGTACGGCCAGACCGTGACGTCGGCCGCCCCGGCGTACGCGTGGAACGCGCCGAACACCGTCGACGGCGGGCAGGTCGGGTCCATCAGCGCCGTGGTGAACAGGGCCGGGGCCGTGGCCCGCCTCGCGAAGTTGACGCCGTCGAAGTACGCGAGGACGTCGTGCACCGAGGAGGCACGGTGTCGGTGGACCGCCAGGTAGCGTCCGATCTCCTTGTACGGGTCGGCGTCGGTGATGACGGTCGCGCGCCGGAAGTCGCAGAGGAACGGCACGTACGCCGCGACGGCGGCGAGGTCGGGGACGAGTCCCGCGACGGCGAGGGCGATGCCGCCGCCCTGGCTGCCGCCGACGACGGACACCCGGGAGGCGTCGACGACGTCGAGGCCGCGCGCGGCCTCGACGGCGCGGACGGCGTCGGCGAACACCCGGCGGTAGTAGTAGGTCTCGCGCGAGTCGATGCCCCGCGTCATGACGCCGGGGTGGGCCGGGCCCGAACCGTCGGGGTCAGGGGTGGCGCCGATGCTCCACCCCGAGCCCTGGCCACGGGTGTCCATCTGCAGGTGCGCGAAGCCGGCCGACGACCAGAAGAGGTTCTCGACGGCGGCCCCGCGTCCGCCGCCGTAGCCGACGAACTGGACGACCGCCGGCAACGGTCCCTCCGCCTCGGCGGGCACGCGCAACCAGGCCCGCACGGGCTGACCCGCCCACCCGGAGAACGTCACGTCGTAGACGTCGACCGTCGTCAGCCCCGTGTCGACCCGGTCGACCCGCAGGTCGAGCGGGTGCGCCCGCGTCTCGGCGAGCGTCGTCGCCCAGAACTCGTCGAAGTCGTCGGGGTCGGTCTGGGTGCTGCGGTACTCCCGCAGGGCGGGTTCGGGCAGGTCGGTGAACATGCCCCCTTGTCTACCGCAGCCCGCGACGACAGCCGAGGAGGCGCGGTGCAGGAGGCGCGGCTCAGCTCGCGCGGGCCAGGTTCGGCACCCAGCCGAACGCCGGGGCGACGTGGTCCGCCACCGTCTGCAGCAGACGGGCGTTGTAGGCGACCCCCAACTGGTTGGGCACCGTCAGCAGGATCGTGTCGGCGTCCCGGACTGCGGCGTCGGCGGCCAACTGCTCGGCGATGACGTCGGGTTCGCCCACGTAGCTCTTGCCGAAGCGTGACTGCACGCCGTCGAGCAGGCCGACCTGGTCCTGCGAGTCGGCCTGGGCGCGGACGCCGAAGTAGCGACGGTCCTCGTCGGTGGTGATCGGGATCACGCTGCGGCTGACGGACACCCTCGGCTCACGGGCGTGCCCGGCGGCGCGGTAGGCCTCCCGGTACAGCGCGATCTGCTCGGCCTGCAGCTCGTCGAAGGGCACCCCCGTGTCCTCGGTCAGGAGGGTGCTGCTCATCAGGTTCATGCCCTGCTCGCCGGTCCAGACGGCCGTCGACCGGCTGCCGGAACCCCACCAGATGCGCTCGCCGAGGCCGGGGGAGTGCGGCTCGACCGAGAGCCCGTGCGACCAGCCGGTCATCTTGGGGTCCGACTCGGCGACGTCGGCGCCGTCGATCGCCGCCCGGAACGCCTCGGTGTGTCGACGGGCGAGGTCGGCGTCGCTCTCGCCCTCGAGGGGGACGTGGCCGAAGGCCTCCCAGCCGCGCAGGGCGGGCTCGGGTGATCCGCGGCTGACGCCGAGCTGCAGGCGCCCCGCGCTGATCAGGTCGGCGGCCGCCGCCTGCTCGGCCATCGAGAGCGGGTTCTCGTAGCGCATGTCGATCACGCCGGTGCCGAGCTCGATGCGGGTCGTCCGCGCGGCCATCGCCGCGAGCAGCGGGAACGGGTTGGCGGCCTGGCGCACGTAGTGGTGCACGCGCACGGCGGCCACGTCGACGCCGATCTCCTCCGCGGCCTCGGCCAGCTCGATCGACTGGACCAGCGCCTCCCGGGCGGTCGGCGTCGCCGAGCCCCGCACGTCCTGGTAATGGCCGAACGACAGGAACCCGATGCGCTTCTTCATGACCGGGCAAACCCCCGACGTCGCCCGGCCATTCCGTCGGGCGGCCGTGCTGGGTAGCGTGGTGCCGTGGAGAACCGCTTTCGCATCGACGGTGACGACCTCGGCATCGACCTGCGCGCCTCCTCGGTCACGCTCGGAGACGACGGCGTCGTGGACGCCCGCATCGTCGCGGGTCGGGTGCCCGAGGTCGCGGACTGGTCCGACGAGCCGCCGTCGCTGGTGTTCCGTGACGTGCCCGTGAAGTTCGACGGTGCCACCTTCGGCGCCACGGTCGACGACGACCTGCTCGACGAGCACGAGATCGTCTTCCGGCTCGGCGAGAACCTCGACGTGCACGGGGTGCTCAGCCTCGGTGCCGGCGACCGGCTGCGCTTCGTGGGCACCACGCACGTCTCGGGCGAGCCGAAGGCCTGGCGCCTCGACGTCTCGATCGGCTTCGGCGGATCGGCGCGGCGCACCGCGATCTGACGCGGCTCGCGGTCGACGCCGGGAGGGGCGGGTCGTGCCCCTTCGACGGCTTCCGACCGGGAGTGGGGTGCGGGGTGCGCGACCGGCCTGGGGACGTGGTGAGGGTCGGACGGTCGCGCACCCGCGCGTTCTCCTGATGCTTCGGGTTCACCAGGCGATCACGATGGTAGCGCCTGGATACCCGCCGGTATGCGCCTTCTCCGGGGGCGGCGCGGGTGACTTCTGAGGATCACCCGCACCCGTTAGGGTCGCAGCATGGCCACCACCTCCGGGGCTCCGATTCCCCGCATCCCACGAGCCGAGGTCAAGCAGCGGCTGCTCGACGCGGCGGCCGAGCTGTTCTCCCGACGCGGGGTGCACGCGACCACCCTGGACGACGTCGCGCGGGCCGCCGGGTTCAGCAAGGGTGCGGTCTACTCGAACTTTTCGTCGAAGGACGACCTGGTCCGCAGCCTCATGCGTCGCGAGACCGACGGCGCGCTCGGCGCCCTCGAGGGCATGTTCTTCCCGGGCACCTCGCTCGACCAGCTGCCCGAGAAGATCGGCACGGCGTTCGCGCCCTACGGCCCCGGGCAGGTCGAGGACTTCGCGTTGATGAGCGAGTTCCGCGCGCACGCCCTCTCGCACCCCGAGGTGATGGCCGACTTCGTCCGTCAGCGCCGCGAGGTGCTCGACGCCCTGCACGGCCTCGTCGAGGAGGTCTTCCAGGGGCAGACCGTCCCCGTGACCGGTCTCGAGCCGCGGACGCTCGCCCGCGTCCTCATCTGCATCACGCTGGGCGTCGCCTTCGACTGGCCTGCCACGGGTGAGCAGGCGGCCGGCGACGTCATGGGCGACGTCGTCGCCGCCCTCACCCGCGGCGTGACCGCCTGACGCCCGCCCGGCCTAGCGCTGCTCGATCGTGACGACGGGCACGTGCCAGCGGGTCCGCACCTGGAGGGTCAGCTGCCCTCGCCGGGCGAGCACCAGCGCCGTCACGGCGGCGGCGACGGCCGGCACGCCGCCCGAGACGATCATGCCGACGTGCGTGCCGAAGGTCTCGACGATCACGCCCATCAGCGGTCCGCCGATCGCCTGGCCGCCGAGCAGCACGAGGATGTACAACGACATCACGCGCCCCCGGATCGCGATGTTGCTCGACATCTGCACCAGCTGGTTCGCGGCCGTCAAGAACAGCAACGACGCGAGCCCGACGCCGACGAGGACGACGGCGAACGGCACGAGCGAGGGCATCGAGCCGGCCACGGCCTGCAGCACGCCGGTGACGAGCACGCCCAGCACGATGGTGCGCAGCCGGATCGTCGCGCGCCGCGTCGACAGCAGGGCGCCGGTCAGGGCCCCGACGGCGATCATCGAGTTGAAGAGGCCGTACCCGCCGGGCCCCACGTCGTAGACGTCCGCCGCGAACGACGCGAGCAGCACGGGCATCGTGAGGCCGAACACGGCGTAGACGCCGACGAGCAGCACCGGCACGACGATGGTCGGCTTCGAGCGGGCGTAGGCGAGGCCCTGCCGCAGCTGGCCGCGGCCTCGTGCCGACGAGGCGACCCGGGTCATCTGCGCGGTCCGCAGCATCGTCAGCATCACGACGACCACGAGGCAGGCGACGCCGTTGACGACGAACGCCCATCCCGCGCCGACCGCCAGCAGCAGCACGCCGGCGATCGCGGGGCCCACCATGCCGCCCAGCTGGAACACGCTCGAGTTGACGCTGATCGCGTTGCGGAGGTGGGTGTGACCGACGAGCTCGGTGACGATCACCTGTCGGGCCGGGTTGTCGACGACGGTCACGAGGCCCGTGGCGAAGGCGATGGCGAAGACGTGCCAGGCCTCGACGACGCCCGCCAGGGTCAGGGAGGCGAGCCCCAGGCTGAGCACGGCGAAGACGCTCTGCGTGACGAGCATGAGGGCGCGCTTCGAGAAGCGGTCGACGATGACCCCGCCGAGCAGGCCGAAGAACAGCATCGGGGCGAACTGCATCGCCACGGTGATGCCCACGGCGGTGGCGCTGCCGGTCAGTTCGAGCACGAGCCAGTCCTGGGCGATGCGCTGCATCCACCCGGCGGTCATCGCGACGACGTTGCCGGCCGTCCAGAGACGGAAGTTCGGCACGCTGAGGGCGATGAAGGTGTGCCGCCACGGCGGGCGGGTCGTGCTGATCGGGAGCGGGGCGGTCGGGGGGAAGTCGGTGCGGGGCGGGGCGGACATCACGTTCCTGCGCTGGTGGTTCGGTTCACGGTCTGCACCAACGGTAGGGCCGGCCTGGTCATTCGGACCCCGGTGGGGGATGATCAATCACATTGGCTTCGTGAATGACGAGGACCGAGACCCTTCGACGGAGGAGGCGCGGTGTACGACCCCACGCTGCTCGCGACGTTCCTCGTCGTGGCCGAGACGCGCAGCTTCACCCGGGCCGCGCAGCGCCTCGGCATCAGCCAGCCGACGGTCAGCCAGCAGGTCGGCCGGCTCGAGAAGGCCGCGGGCCGCACGCTCGTCGCCCGCGACACCCGGGACGTCCGACTGACCGACAACGGCGACGCCATGGCCGGCTTCGCGCGCACGATCCTCGCCGCGCACGCCGCCGCCGAGAGCTACTTCAGCGGCTCGGCCATGCGGGGCCGCCTTCGCTTCGGGGCCGCCGACGACCTCGCCATCACCCAGCTGCCGCGCATCCTGCGCCACTTCCGCCAGCTCTACCCGCAGATCAACCTCGAGCTCACCGTCAACCAGTCCGCGCCGCTGCGCCGTCGTCTGGCCGCGGGCCACCTCGACCTGATCTTCGTGAAGCAGACCGCGGGCGAGTCCGACGAGGGCACGCGCGTCGCGGGCGACGCCATGGTCTGGATCGGCCAGGAGAAGCTGGTCGTCGAACCCGGCCAGCCCGTGCCGCTCATCGCCTACCAGGCGCCCAGCCTCAGCCGGCAGATGGCCATCGACGCCCTCGAGCGCGCCGGCCGCACCTGGCGGATCACCTGCAACACCCGTGACGTCAACGGCGTCCTCGCCGCCGTGAGGGCCGGCATGGGGGTCGCCGTGTTCCCGTTCTCGCTGATCCCGACCGACCTCGTCAAGGTCAGCGACCGGTTCTCGCTGCCCACCCTCGGCGACGTCGACTACGTGCTCGTCGCCAACCCGGGTGCCGCCCGTGAGCCCGTCGACGCCCTCATGTCGGCCATCACCAGCCGGGGCGTCAGCCGCGCCGTCTGACCCGGTCCGACGGGACGCACCGGTCAGCCACTCCGGCGCGCCGCCCCCGCCCGACCCCGGGAGGCGCGCGCAAGATGGTCGCATGAGTCACCGCCCCACACGCCGTCAGAAGTCCGCCGCCCGTCGGGACGCCCGCGTCCTCGCCGCGATCCTGGGCGGTTCCGGCCTCCTGCACCTCGCCACACCCGCGGTCTACGACGCGGTCGTCCCGAGGAGCGTCCCGGGCCCCGCGCGGTTCTGGACGATCGGCTCGGGTCTCGCCGAGGTCGGCATCGCCGCCGCCCTCCTCGCCCCGCGCACGCGTCCGGTCGGCGGGCTCGCCGCCGCCGCGCTCTTCGTCGCCGTCTTCCCGGCCAACGTCTCGATGGCCCTCCGCGCCCTGACGAGCGAGCGGGCCACGATGGCTCGCCGGGTCGTCACCCTCGTGCGGCTGCCGTTGCAGGTGCCGCTGGTGACGCGCGCGCTCGGCGTGCACCGCGCCTCCTAGGCGTCCGGGCGCGTCGGCGGTCGCGGAGCGGGGTCGTTGCTGGGTGCACCCGGGGCACGCCCTATCCTGTTCTCTTCCCCCTCGACATCCGATCTCACCGGAGACGCATCGCCATGGCCACGAACGCCCCCGTCACCACCCCGCCGAGACCCGGAGTCGGGGGCACCCTCGACCGGTTCTTCGAGATCACCCATCGCGGCTCGACCTGGGCCCGCGAGATCCGGGGCGGCGTCGTCACCTTCGTCACGATGGCGTACATCGTCATCCTGAACCCGTTGATCCTCGGCGGCTTCAGCGCCGACCAGGCCGCCAAGGACGTCGCCGGCAACTGGCTGCAGAACGGTCAGGTGGGCGCGGTCACGGCCCTCACCGCGGGCGTCATGACGATCCTCTTCGGAACCGTCGCGCGCCTCCCGTTCGCGTTCGCCGCCGGACTCGGCATCAACTCGTTCCTGGCCGTCAACGTCGTGCAGGACGTCACCTGGCCCGAGGCCATGGGTCTCGTGGTGATCAACGGGCTCGTCATCACGATCCTCGCCGTGACCGGTCTGCGCAGCATGATCTTCACCGCGGTGCCCGCAGCGCTCAAGACCGCGATCACGGTCGGCATCGGCCTGTTCATCGCGTTCATCGGCCTGGTCGACTCGGGCTTCGTGCGCACCAGCGGGACGTCGTCGCCGCCCCTGCAGCTCGGTGACTCCGGCTCGGTGGCGACCCTCCCGACCATCACCTTCGTCATCGGCCTGCTCGTCATCGGCGTGCTGATGGCCCGCAAGGTGCGGGGGGCGATCTTCATCGGCATCGTCGCGTCCACCGTCATCGCCATCGCCCTGCAGGCGATCTTCCAGGTGCCGCCGTCGAACGGCCAGAACCTCGACGACTGGAACCTCAACGCCCCCGTGCTGCCCACCCAGATCGTGGCCCTGCCCGACCTCTCGCTGGTGGGCCAGTTCAGCTTCGGGGCCTTCGCCCGCATCGGCGTGCTGTCGGCGGTCATGCTGGTCTTCACGCTCGTCTTCACCAACTTCTTCGACGCCATGGGCACGATGACCGGCCTGGCCAAGGCCGGCGACGTCGCGGACGCCGACGGCACCTTCCCCCGCCTCCGCTCGGCCCTGATCGTCGAGGGCGTCGGCGCGGTCGCGGGCGGTGCGACGAGTTCGTCGTCCAACACCGTGTTCGTCGAGTCGGCCTCGGGCATCGGTGAGGGCGCCCGGACGGGCTTCGCCTCGGTCGTCACCGGTGCGCTGTTCCTGCTCGCCATGTTCTTCACGCCGCTGACCCAGGTCGTCCCGCTCGAGGTCGCCGCCTCGGCGCTCGTGATCGTCGGCGCGCTCATGGTGTCGCAGATCAGCCAGATCGACTGGACCGACTTCTCGGTCGCCCTGCCGGTGTTCCTGACGATCATCACCATGCCGCTGACCTACTCGATCGCGAACGGCATCGGCGTCGGCTTCGTCAGCTGGGTTGTCGTGCGGGCGTTCGCGGGCAGGGCCCGCACGATCAGCCCGCTGCTCTGGATCGTCGCGGCGGGGTTCCTGGTCTACTTCGTGCGCGGCCCGATCGAGGCGCTGATCGGCTAGGCGTCCACCGGGACGTCACGACGGGCCGCTCGGCGTTCCGGGCGCGCGGCACGTCGTGAGGTCTCGTGCGGCGATCCGCTCCGCAGTACGCTGACCGGCAGCAGGCGGCGACGGCGCCGCCTGCCCACCCCGAGGAGGCGCGTCATGCCCCGCATCACCCCCACGCTCTGGTTCGGTCGTGACGTCGAGACCGCAGCCGACTTCTACGTCACCCTGTTCCCGTCGTCGCGCGTCACCGACGTGTCGCGCTATCCCGACGACTTCCCCGACGAAGCGATGGCCGGTCAGGCCCTCGTCGTCGACCTCGAACTCGACGGCCAGCCCTACCGCCTGCTGAACGGCGGCGACGGAGGGCCGAGGCCGACCGAGGCCACGTCGTTCTCGATCTCGGTCGAGTCCCAGGACGAGCTCGACCACTACTGGGACGCCTTCGCGGCCGACGGCGGCCAGGAGGGGCGGTGCGGCTGGGTGACGGACCGCTGGGGCTTCTCCTGGCAGGTCGTCCCGTCGGTGATGGACCGCTACCTCGGCGGGCCCGACCCCGAGGGCGCCGCTCGGGCCATGACCGCGATGATGGGCATGACGCGGTTGGTCATCGCCGAGCTGGCGGCGGCCTACGAGGGGTGACCGACGCGCTCGCCCGCGCCGCGCCTCCTCGTCACCAGTCGTGGACGGTCCCGTCCGCGAGGCGGTTGTAGGGCAGGTAGGCCTGCGCGTAGGGGTACGCCGCGGCGGCCCGCTCGTCCAGCTCGACCCCGATGCCGGGCTGCTCACCCGGGTGCAGCATGCCGTCCTCGAACGTGAAGCTCTGCTCGAAGACCTCGTCCGTCCTCGCGCCGTGCTTCATGTACTCCTGGATGCCGAAGTTGTGGATCGCGAGTCCGAGGTGCATCGCGGCCGCCATGCCGACCGGTGAGATGTCGGTCGGACCGTGCATGCCGGACTTGATCTGGTACTGCGAGGCGTACTCGAGCACCTTCTTGAGGTGGGTGATGCCGCCCGTGTGCGTGACGGCGCTGCGGACGTAGTCGATCAACTGCTCGCGGATGATCTGCTGGTAGTCCCACACGGTGTTGAAGATCTCGCCGATGGCCAGCGGGGTCGTCGTGTGCTGCCGGACGAGTCGCAGGGCCTCGGGGTTCTCGGCCGGGGTGACGTCCTCGAGCCAGAAGAGGTCGAAGGGCTCCAGGCTCTTGCCGAGCCTCGCCGCCTGGATCGGCGTCATGCGGTGGTGACCGTCGTGCAGCAGGGGGATCTCGGGGCCGAACTCGTTCCGCACCGCCTCGAACACGGTGGGCACGTGCCGCAGGTACGAGCGGGTGTCCCAGTCCTCCTCGTTCGGCAGGGCCCCGCGTTGGGCGGGCTCGTGGTCGTAGCGCACGCCGCTGTTGGCGTCGAAGGTGGCGTTCGAGGCGATGCCGTAGATCGACTTCAGGCCGGGCACACCGGTCTGCACGCGGATGGCCTTGTAGCCCTGTTCCTGGTGGTCTCGGACGCTGTCGAAGAGCTCCTCGAGGTCCTTCCCCGAGGCGTGGCCGTAGGTCAGCAACCCCGTGCGCGAGGCTCCGCCGAGCAGCTGGTAGAGGGGCAGGCCGGCGACCTTGGCCTTGATGTCCCAGAGGGCGACGTCGACCGCGGCGATGGCGGCCATCGTGACCGGCCCGCGCCGCCAGTACGCGCTGCGGTAGAGGAACTGCCAGGTGTCCTCGATGCGGGCCGGGTCGCGCCCGATCAGCAGGGGCACGACGTGTTCGGTCAGGTAGGCGACGACGGCGAGTTCGCGCCCGTTCAGGGTGGCGTCGCCGAGGCCGGTCACGCCGTCGGAGGTCGTGATCTTCAGCGTCACGAAGTTGCGGTCGGGGCTGGTGACGATCACGTCGGCTCTGTCGATGATCATGCGGTGTCCTCTGGAGCTCGCGTCCGGGTGACGTCGATGTCACCCGGGCTGGTCCCTCCACTCTGGCGCATGCGCGAGCGCGAGGCGAGCCCGTCGGGTGCATGCGCGAGCGCGAGGCGAGCCTGGGAGGCGCGGGTCAGCGCATCTCGAGCGGCACCCTGGTCGTCGGCGCGGGGAACGCGCGCTCGAGCTGCACGAACGCCTGGTCGTCGAGGTCGACGGCCAGTGCGGCCGCGTTCTCGAGGGTGTGCCCGGCCGTGCCCGCCTTGACGGCGACCATGAGGTCGGGCACGAGGCGCAGCACCCAGGCGAGGGCGAGCTGCGCCGACGAGACGCCGAGATCGGTCGCGACCTGCTCGAGCACGGGGTGACCGAGCAGCTCGCCGCCGTCGACGGGGGAGTACGAGGTGAGCGGCACGCCGTGCTCGCGCGCCCAGGGCAGCAGGTCGAACTCGGGTCCGCGACGGGCCAGGTTGTACAGGACCTGGTTCGTCTGGACGTTCTCGCCACCGGGCACCGAGAGCAACTCGTGCAGGTCGTCGACGTCGAAGTTGCTGACGCCCCAGCCGCCGATCGCGCCCTCGGCGACCAGCGCCTCCAGGGCCTCGACGGTCTCGGCGAGCGGGTGGCGACCCCGCCAGTGCAGCAGGTAGAGGTCGAGGCGGTCGGTGCCCAGGCGCCCGAGGCTGGCGTGGCAGGCCTCGACCGTGCCCCGCCGCGAGGCGTTGCCCGGCAGCACCTTACTCACCAGGAACACCTTGTCGCGCCGGCCCGCGATCGCCTCGCCGACCAGCTGTTCGGACCGCCCGCCGCCGTACATCTCGGCGGTGTCGATCATGGTCAGGCCGGCGTCGAGGCCGGCCCGCAGGGCGGCGACCTCGTCGGCGCGGCGCCGTGGGTCGTCGCCGATGTTCCAGGTGCCCTGGCCGAGGGCCGGGACGACGCGCCCGTCGGGCAGGGCGACGGCGGGATTGGTCGGAGTCGCGGGGGTGGTCATGCCGGGGGATGGTAGTCGTCGCGCGGGAAGGGTGTGGCCGGCCCCGCCGTGGTCGGGCCCGCCGTGCTCGGTCCCGCCGTGGTCGGGCCCGCCGTGGTCGGGCCCGTCGTGACCTCGCGGGCCAGCAGGGTGGCCGCGGCGACGGCCGCCGGCATCACGAGCACGGCCCCGAGGGGGACGAAGAACAGGAGGTAGGTGGCGGTGCCCAGCCCCAGGGTGCGCGCCCGGTTGACGGCGAGGCCATGGCGGCGCTCGGCGAGCGAGCGGCCCCGGGCGTCGAAGGCGTACCCGGTGAGCTCGACCGCCAGGAACCATCCGCCGGTCAGGGCGCCGAGCACGGGGACGACCGTCTGGCCGAGCACCGGGACGAACCCGCCGACGAACAGGAGGACGCCCACGCCGGCCGTGGCCAGCAGCAGTCGGAGCGAGTCGCCGGCACTCCGGGCGAGCCCGCGCCAGAAGCCCCGGTCGACGTCGGCCGGCGGGTCGCCCTCTCGCTCCTCGACGCGACGCCAGATGCGCTCGTAGAAGGGATCGCCGACGAGGAGCGTGACGGCGGTGAACGCGACGACCGCGAGCAGCACGGCCAGGGCCGCGACGGCCAGGCCGCCGCCGAGACGCACGAGGGTGCGGGACCACTCGGGCCATCCGTCGGCGAACGGCGTCAGGGTGCGGGCCAGGTCGTCGGCGGCGAGGCCCACGCCCACGAGGGCCGCGGCGAAGACCGCACCCACGACGAGGGCGGGCACCGCGCCCAGCAGCATCAGCCGCGGGGACGTCGCCCACAGGCGCAGGCCTCGGCCGAGCAGGCCCACCCCGCCGAAGAACTCCCCGATC
Organism: Frigoribacterium sp. Leaf8; assembly: GCF_001421165.1. Classification (GTDB taxonomy): domain Bacteria; phylum Actinomycetota; class Actinomycetes; order Actinomycetales; family Microbacteriaceae; genus Frigoribacterium. Next base: position 35,233 of record NZ_LMKB01000005.1, read on the forward strand.
ACCGACACGGGGCGAGCGTACCGAGTGCCGGAGGCGCGGGTGCGGTCGGACGACGCGTCACGGCGCGGGGGCGGCGCGTAGCGTCGACGGCGTGCCGCATCGAGGCGGCACCACCGAGAAAGGTCGTCCATGAAGTTCAGGTACCTCGGCAACAGCGGGCTCAAGGTCAGCGAGCTCACCTACGGCAACTGGCTCACCCACGGGTCCCAGGTGGAGAACGACACGGCGACGCGCTGCGTCCGTGCGGCTCTCGACGTCGGCATCAGCTCGTTCGACACGGCCGACGTCTACGCGAACACGCAGGCCGAGACGGTGCTCGGTGAGGCGCTGAAGGGCGAGCGGCGCGAGTCGCTCGAGATCTTCACCAAGGTCTACGGTCCCACCGGGCCCAAGGGCCACAACGACACGGGCCTCAGCCGCAAGCACGTCACCGAGTCGATCAACGGGTCGCTGAAGCGCCTGCAGACCGACTACGTCGACCTCTACCAGGCCCACCGGTACGACGTCGAGACGCCCCTCGAGGAGACGATGGAGACCTTCGCCGACCTGGTCCGCCAGGGCAAGGTGCTCTACATCGGGGTCTCGGAGTGGAACGCCGAGCAGCTGCGCGAGGCGCACGCCCTGGCTCGCGAGCTGAAGATCCAGCTCGTCTCGAACCAGCCCGAGTACTCCCTGCTCTGGCGCGTCATCGAGGACGAGGTCGTCCCGGCCTCGGCCGAACTCGGCATCTCGCAGATCGTCTGGTCTCCCGTCGCCCAGGGCGTCCTGACCGGCAAGTACACCGTCGGTGCCGAGCTGCCCGCGGGCAGCCGGGCCACCGACCAGAAGGGCGGTGCGGGCATGATCGAACGTTGGATGCGCGACGACGTCCTCGACGCCGTGGCCCAGCTCGAGCCGATCGCGTCCGACCTGGGGCTGACCCAGGCGCAGCTGTCGCTGGCGTGGGTGCTGTCGAACGAGAACGTCGCCTCGGCGATCATCGGGGCGTCGCGTCCCGAACAGGTCGAGTCGAACGCGAAGGCGTCGGGCGTCACCCTCGAGGCGGACGTCCTGTCGCGCATCGAGTCGATCTTCGACGGCCTCGCCGAGACGGACCCGCGCAAGACGCAGATGCCGGCCGGCCGCGAAGCCTGATCGGCCGTCGTCCGACGCGGCGACGCCCCGCCACGAGATCGTGGCGGGGCGTCGTCGTGCGTCGGCTCGGCGTGCGACCGCCCAGGCCCCGGGCTCAGGCCCCGGGGACCTCGAACGTCGCGGAGATCACCGCGCGGGCCAGCGTGTGGAAGTGCAGGTTGAAGCCGAGGTACGCCGGGCTGGCGGTCTCGTCCACTCCGATCTTCTCGACGTCGAGGGCGTGCACCGCGACGAAGTACGTGTGCGGTCCGTGGCCCTCGGGCGGTGCCGCACCGACGTAGCGGGCGAGCCCACCGTCGTTCTTCAGCTGGAGGGCCCCCTCGGGCAGGCCCGAGCCCTGGTCGTCACCCGCACCGGAGGGCAACGACGTCGTGTCGGCGGGGAGGTCGGCCACGGCCCAGTGCCAGAAGCCCGAGCCCGTCGGGGCGTAGGGGTCGTAGACCGTCACGGCATAGCTCTTGGTGCCCTCGGGGGCGCCGGACCAGCTCAGCTGGGGGCTGGCGTCGTCTCCGCCCGGGCCCATGATGCCGCTCACCTGCGCGCGCTGCAGTTCACCCCCGTCGGTGAGGTCCGTGCTCGAGAGCTCGAACCCGGGCACGATGCCGATGATGTCGTAGGGGCGGGTCAGGTTGGCGTCGGCCATGGCTGTCTCCTGTTCGTCGGGGATGGTCGTGACGGTGCGCCCGCCCCGAGGGGCGGGCGCACCGGGTGTGCGATCAGGCGGCGTCGAGCCGCTGGATCTCGTCGGTCGAGAGCTTGATCGACGTCGCCGTCGCCGAGTTCATGATCGTCTGCGGTCGGGTCGACCCCGGGATCGGGATGACGAGTTCGGACTTGGCGAGCTCCCAGGCGAGCGTCAGCACCTGCGGCGTGACCCGTCGGGCGTTGGCGATCTCGGCGAACACGGCGTGCTTCGCTCCGAGCTCACCGGCGTTCGTGATGCCACCGAGGGGGCTCCACGGCAGGAACGCGATGCCCATCTCGTCGCACAGCGCGAGCTCCACCTCACTCGACCGGAACGCAGGCGAGTACTGGTTCTGCACCGACACGAGTCGGTCGTCCAGCACCTCGTTCGCTTCGCGGATCTGGTCGGGCGTGGCGTTCGAGATGCCCGCCATGCGGATGACGCCCTCGTCGAGCAGCTCCACCAGGGCGCCGATCGAGTCGGCGTAGGGCACCGCCGGGTCCGGTCGGTGGAATTGGTACAGCCCGATCGTCTCGACGCCCAGCCGTTTCGCGGAGGCCTTGGCGGCCTCCTTGAGGTAGGCCGGGTCGCCGTTCTGCGCCCACGCCCCCGCCTCGGGGCGGAGGTGTCCACCCTTCGTGGCGACGAGCACCTGGTCGGTGTCGGCGTGGTAGCTCTTCAGCGCCTTGGCGATGAGCAACTCGTTGTGCCCGACCTCGTCCTTGCCCGCCTGGTGGTAAGCGTCGGCCGTGTCGATCAGGGTGATGCCCTGCTCGAGTGCAGCATGGATGGTCGCGATGCCCTGCTTCTCGTCGGGTCGGCCCTCGATCGACAGGGGCATGCCGCCCAGGCCGATCGCACTGACCGTCACGTCTCCGATTGTCCTGGTCTTCATGTCGTCCTCCGGTTCACCACGCGTAGTCCTCGGGCGACGTCTCGTGCCCGGGGAAGATCTCGTCCAGCCGCGCCAGCGCGGCCTCGTCAAGCTCGACGTCGACGGCGGCGACCGCCGACTCCAGTTGCGCCATCGTCCGCGGGCCCGTGATCGGCCCGGTGACGCCCGGCTGGTGCAGCAGCCAGGCGAGGGCGACCTCGCCGGGCGCGTGGCCCAACTCGCGGGCGAACGCCTCGTAGGCCTCGAGCTGGTCGCGGTGTTCGGCGACGTACTCCGCGCTCCGCCCCTCGAGTCGTCGTGAGCCCTCTTCGGTCTTCTCGATGACGCCGCCGAGCAGACCGCCGTTGAGCGGCGACCACGGGATCATCCCGAGACCGTAGTGACGGGCGGCGGGCAGGGTCTCGCGCTCGACGTCCCGCACGATCAGGTTGTAGATCGACTGTTCGCTCACGAGGCCGCTGAAGTGACGTGCCTTGGCGGCTTCCTGGGCCTGCGCGATGTGCCAGCCGGCGAAGTTGCTGCTGCCGACGTAGAGGACCTTGCCCTGCTGGACCGCGACCTCCATCGCCTGCCAGATCTCGTCCCACGGCGTCTCGCGATCGACGTGGTGGAACTGGTAGAGGTCGATGTGGTCGGTCTGCAGACGCGTCAGGCTCGCGTCCAGCGCTCGACGGATGTTCAGGGCGCTGAGCTTGCCGTCGTTGGGCCAGTCGCCCATGTCGCCGTACAGCTTCGTGGCGAGGACGGTCTTCTCCCGTCGCCCGCCCCCACGGGCGAACCACCGACCGATGATCTGCTCGGTGATGCCTTCGCCCTTCTCCCAGCCGTAGACGTTGGCCGTGTCGAAGAAGTTGACGCCGAGCTCGTGGGCCCGGTCCATGATCGCGTGGGAGTCGTCTTCCGTGGTCTGGGGCCCGAAGTTCATCGTGCCGAGGACGGCCCGTGAGACGGACAACCCTGTGCGTCCGAGGTGTGTGTAATCCATGTTCCCTGGCTACCCCCTCCCGGGCCGTGCTGCTCACAGGAACGCCCCCTAACGTCGCCGTCATGGACGAGCAGCCCGAGAGCCCGGACGGCGTGCCCCTCGACGAGCGTCGCGGGGCCGGTCCGCACCGCGGTGCTCGGCGCCGTGCACTGCGCGACGGTCACGCGAAGATGCGCCTGAGGCTCGACGCGCACCCTCGGCTCCGGTTGCTCTACAAGATCGGCGTCGGGGTGCTCGGAGCCCTGATCGTCGTCGTAGGCCTCATCCTGGTCCCGCTGCCCGGACCCGGTTGGCTCGTCGTCTTCCTCGGGGTCGCCGTGCTGGGCACGGAGTTCCCGGCCGCCCACCGCATCACCCTGTGGGTGCGTCGACTCGTCGGCCGCGCCCGTCTCCGGTGGCGGGCGTGGCGGGTCGCCCGGTCGGCGCGGCGGGCGTCGACCGTGAAGCCCTCGGCCGCCCCGTCGCGGTGAACCATCGGGCCCACACGGTCCCGGCGGCCGTCGACCGGACGTCCAGCGCACGTTCGGTAAAGTCGCCGTCGTGACGCCCAGTCCCGCCTCCGCCACGCCCTACGAGGTGCTCGGCGTGCCGTCGACGGCGTCGACCGACGACCTCCGTCGCGCCTATCGACGGCTGGCCCGCCAGACCCACCCCGACCTCGGCGGCACCGCGCAGGCGTTCCGCGACGTGCAGCACGCGTGGCAGCAGGTGGGCACGCCCGAGGCCCGCGCCTCCTACGACCAGGGGTCGGCGTCCCGGAGCACCGCCCCCTCGGGCAGCGCGCGGTCCGCGGGTTCGAATGCCCCCGGCTGGTCACCGCCGCCCCGGGAGCCGGCTCGCACCGATTCGAAGCCCAAGGCCCGGGTGCACGGCCACCCCGGTGGTGCGAACCGCGAGCGGTACCTCGGCCTGATGCGTGAGTGGGTCGGTCGGGGAGTCCCGCTCGACGATCCGTACGACGAGCGCCTCGTCCGGAGCGCGCCTCCCGAGATCCGTCACGTGCTCGCCGACGCGATGGCCGAAGAGGCCACCGTCGCGGCCGTCACCGAACTCGGCATCGGCTTCACCATCTGGAGCGACGTCGACGCGGGTGTCGAGGGCAAGCTCGACCACGTCGTGCTGGGGCCGTCGGGCCTCTTCGCCATCCAGTCCTCCGACTGGGGCAGCGAGGTGCAGGTGTCGCGCGGCGAGCTCGTCGGCAGGGGCATCCCCGCCGACGAGGAGCCCGTCCGCGACCTCACGCGTCAGGCCCGCGCCGTGCGACGGGAGACCCGCGTGTCGTTCACGGCCCAGTTGATCGTGGTGCCCGACGACGACTTCGGGCCCGCCCTCGAGAAGGTCGGGCGTCGTGCCGGGGGCACCTGGGTCGTGCGTCGCTCGCTGCTGCCGCAGGTCCTGCGTCACGGTCCCGAGCTCGGCGACCGCACGAGCATCTCGGACGTCTTCGAGGTCCGGGCCCGGCTGCAGCAGGCCATCCGGTTCGTCTGACCGGGGCTGGCGCCCGGGCCCGGCAGGGTCCACGCTGGGAGCGAGACGCCGGCGTCCGTCGGCCGTCCCGCGTCAGAGAGGGGCCACCCGTGTTCCGTCCTCGGTCCGGCTACTCCGGGTTCAGCGTCGACGACGTGGCGGCCGCCACGTCCTTCTACCGCGACGTCCTCGGCCTCGAGATCGAGGTCCTCGTCGACGGTCAGATGTTCCGGCTCCGCCTCCCGGGAGGCGCGGCGTGGGTGTTCGTCTACGGCAAGCCCGACCACGCCCCCGCGTCGTACACCGTCCTCAACCTCGTCGTCGACGACGTCGACGCCGCCCTCGACGCGCTGGCCGAGCGGGGCCTCGAACCGCTCCACCTCGGCGGGTACTCCGACGAGCGGGGCGTCATGCGGGGGCGCAGCGTCGACCTGGGCCCCGACATCGCCTGGTTCACCGACCCGGCGGGCAACGTCTTCTCCGTCCAGCAGCCCTGATCGCCCGGTCCGACGCGCGAGCCGGGGAGGCGCGGTGCCGGACCCGGGGGAGGGCTGGCCCGACATCGGGTTCCGGGCCAGCCCCAGGTGTGCCTTCGGAACTGCCGCACCCATCGGTTTGGTCGCCCGCCATCGGGTCGACCCGTCGACGTGACGTCGTGCGCGCGACGCGGCCACCGCCTCCTCGTCCCTGTGGCAAGCTCGACCGTGTGAACACGCACGAGCCCGCGGACGGCTGGGTCGAGGCCCCCGACGGGCGTCGGTTCTGGGGCCGCGCCGGTGCCGCGGGCCTGCTCGTCGTCGACCCGGACGACCGGGTGCTGTTGCAGCACCGGGCCGACTGGAGCCACTTCGGCGGCACCTGGGGGCTCCCCGGCGGAGCCCGCCACCACGACGAGAGCGCGGTACAGGGCGCTCTGCGCGAGAGCGGCGAAGAGGCGGCGGTGCCGGCCGACGCGCTGCGCCTGCTGTTCGCCGCCGAGCTCGACCTCGGCTTCTGGTCGTACACGACCGTCGTGGCCCGGGCCGTGCGCCCGTTCGAGCCCGTCGTCTCGGACGCCGAGAGCATCGCCCTGAGCTGGGTGCCCGTCGACGAGGTGTCCGACCTCCCGCTCCATCCCGGATTCGCCGCGTCGTGGCCGAGGCTCCGATCCGAACTCGGGGGCCGGGTGCACGTCGTCGTCGACGTCGCGAACGTCCTCGGCTCCCGTCCCGACGGGTGGTGGCGCGATCGGGTCGGTGCCACGACTCGGTTCCTGGAGGCCCTCTCGCGGGGTGCCCGGGACGGAGTGGCCGAGGCGCTCGTCGCACCGGGTGGCGGCGGGACCCCCGCGGCGACGGGTCGGCCGGACGCCGACGACTCGCCGACGGACGCCGGGGCGTTCGCGGACGGTTCCACCGGCGAGCCTCCCGGGGCGCCCACGTGGCGGTGGCCGGACGTGACGGCCGTCGTCGAGGGCGAGGCCCGTGCCGTCGGTGGGTCGTTCCCCGGCCTGACCGTCGTCCGGGCCGAGGCCGACGGCGACTCGGCGATCGTGGCCCGCGTGCACGACCTGCGGGACGTGCCCGGCGTGGCGCCGCGCGTCGTCGTCGTCACCGCCGACCGGGGCCTCGCCGACCGGGTCCAAGCCCTCGGGGCCACCCTCGTGCGTCCAGGCGCCCTCCGCCGCGCGGTCGGCCTCGACTGACACGGGCGAACGGCCCGCTCCACCGGTCGGTGGAGCGGGCCGTTCGCGTCCGGTCCCGGGTCAGGCGGCGGGGCCGTCGCCCAGCGTGACGGTCGCGGTGTGGGACGCACCCGTCGTGTCGGTCCAGGTGACCGAGACCTGGTCACCCGAGTCGTGCGCCTGGATCGCGGCGGTGAGTGCGGACGCGTCCGCCACGGCCGTGCCGTCGATCGCGGTGATCACGTCCCCGGCGACCAGGCCGGCCGACGCCGCCGCGCTGCCCTCGACCGTGCCGGCGATCGTGACGCCGCCCGCGGTGCCGGTCGCCGTGCTCGAGATCTGCGCGCCGAGGAAGGCGGGCAGGCCGATCTGCACGGTCGAGCTCCCCGTGCCCGACTGGATCTGCTTGGCGATGGCCAGGGCGTGGTCGATCGGGATGGCGTAGCCGGTCACCGTCGACGGTCCCTGCGATGCGGCCGTCACGATGCCGACGACGTCGCCGTCACCGTCGCGGAGGGGACCGCCGGAGTCGCCCGACACCACGTCCGCATCGACCTCGATGAGACCGGACAGCGACTCGGTCCCCGATCCGGACTCGCTCTGCACCGTGATCGACTGGTCCGTGGCGAGGACGGTGCCCTGGGCGGTGACGAGGTCGCCCGTGCCCTCGGCGTTGCCCGTCGAGTGGACGACGTCCCCCGTGGCGACGTCGCCGGACGCGTCGAAGCTCACCGGGGTGAGGCCCGTCGCGTCCTGCAGCTTCAGCACGGCCACGTCGTTCGTGGCATCCGTGCCGACGACGTCGGCCGTGTAGGTCGTACCGGTCGACTCGACGGTCACCTGGATGCTGGTCGCGCCCTGCACGACGTGGTTGTTCGTCAGGATGAGCCCTCCGGAGGTCAGGATCATGCCCGTGCCGGCCGACTTGTACGAGGCGTCGTAGTTCAGCGTCGACACGATGGTCACGACGCCGGCCGTCTCCTCGGCGGTGGCCGCGGTGGCGCTGGTCTGGGTCGAGGTGCCCTGCGACGAACCGTCCTGCGACGACCCGTCCTGGGGGCTCGAACCCCCGAAGGGCGATGCCGGGTCGCTCGATCCACCTCCCGGCTGCGTGAGCTGGGGGAGCAGCTCGAGCGCCTGCCGTTCGCTCGCGGCATGGGCCGCCGCGGTGCCGGCGGAGCGACCGGCGGCGTAGGCGCCGCCGCCCGCCGCACCCGCGACGATGACGACGGCGGCGGCCGCGCCGGTGAGGGCGAGCCACTTCTTCGAGCGGCGCGGCCTCGTGGCGCCGCCGAAGGCCGGGGGCACCGTGCCGTCCGCGCCGTCGCCACCCCGCACCGTCGATGCGCCGGCCGCTGCGTCGTAGGCCTGGTGGGCGTCGTCGCGAGCCATCCAGGTGGGAGCCGCCGACACGTAGCGTGCGTCCGACGCGCCGGTGACGTGGGGGAGCGTGTGCGCCTCGGCGGGCTGCTCGACGCCCTCGCCGGCAGGCGGGGCGGTCGACGGGGAGGGCGTCACGGGCGTGGCGTCGTCCGGGGTGCCGGTCGTGTTGTCGCCGTCTCGGTCGTTCATGGTGTGCCTCCTGTGGCGGTGGTGGTGACGTGGGGTCCATGGAACGGCGCGACCCCAAGAGATCCCTATGACCGGACCGTGAGGCGGTGGGGAGTCCCATGAGGAGGCGCGGTGAACGGAGCCGAGATCGCCTCACCATCGCGCGCACCGCGATCTGAGGGGGCCGGTCCCCGAAATCGGTTCCCGACGAGGGTCGGAGTTCCGATACGCTGGGACGCCAAAGGAGGTCCACGATGGCAGAGCCCGCCAACCCGGCACCCGGCGAGCAGGACCGCGCTCCCGGCGCCCCTCGCGAGGTCGACACGACCCTCAGCTTCAACGAAGAGTTCCAGGCGCAACTGGCCGCTCTCGAGAGCGGCGTGTCCACCGACGAGCGTGACGCCGTCGCCGCACTGCCTTCGGGCTCCGCGCTGCTCGTGGTCCGTCGTGGCCCCAACATCGGCGCCCGGTTCCTCCTCGACTCGGACGTCACGGTCGCCGGACGTCACCCCGAGGCCGGCATCTTCCTCGACGACGTCACGGTCAGCCGCAAGCACGCCGAGTTCCGTCGCGAGGGCAGCACCTTCAGCGTGCGCGATCTCGGGTCGCTGAACGGTACCTACTTCGACGGCGTCCGCATCGACGAGGCCCGGCTCTCCGACGGAGCCGAGGTCCAGGTCGGCAAGTTCCGCCTCACGTTCTACGCATCGCGGGTCGACCTCGCGAACCTGGCGATCAAGTAGTCGTGCCCCGCACCGCCACCGCCCGGTCGTCGCAGACCGGGCCGTCCGACCTGCTGACGATCGGGCAGGTCCTCTCACGGCTCAAGCCCGAGTTCCCCGACCTGTCGAACAGCAAGCTGCGCTTCCTCGAAGAGCGCGAGTTGGTCACACCGGTGCGCACCCCGTCCGGCTACCGCAAGTTCTCACCGGCGGACGTCGAGCGGCTCCGCTTCATCCTCGGTCTGCAGCGCGACCACTACCTGCCGCTCAAGGTCATCAGGCAACACCTCGCCGACCTCGACGCGGGCCGACCTGCGTCGCTCCCGTCCGGGGCGGCGCCCGTCTCGATCCTGACCCACGGTCGGCGGCTCGGTCGCGACGAGTTGCTCCGCGAGACCGGCGCCACGCCCGCCCTGCTCGACGAGGCCGTCTCGGCGTCTCTCCTCCCGTCGGCGGGGCACTACGGCGACGAGTCGATCTCGGTGTTGTCGGCCCTGGTCGAGCTGGGCAGGTCGGGCATCGAGCCTCGTCACCTCCGGACGGTCCGGGCCTCGGTCGACCGCGAGCTCGGCCTGATCGAGACGGCCCTCGCGCCACTGGCCCGGAAGCACGACGCGGCCTCCCGGGCGCGGGTCGCCGAGCTCTCCCGTGAGCTCGCGGCGCAGGTCGACGTCGTCCGGTCGGGGCTCGTCCGGTCGGCTCTCGGGCGACTCGACGCCTAGACGTCTGCCCTCCGGGCGAATATCCTCGACACGCCGACCCGTCGATGCGAATGTCGCCCAGGCAGCTCCCCGTTGTGGGTACCGTGAGTCCTGTACAACCATCAACCCGATGTTGAACGTTGAGCTCCGGAAGTAGAACGTGGAAGGCAACAGCATGAGTGAGTCAGGTTCCTCCGAGGAATCCCGCTACGAGCTGGGTCTGCTCTTCACGGACGGCCTGCCCGAACACGACGCCGACAGCGGCTACCGCGGTACCGTCGCGGCCAAGGCCGCCGGCATCAGCTACCGCCAGCTCGACTACTGGGCCCGCACCGAACTCGTCGAGCCGACCATCCGCGGCGCGGCCGGCTCCGGTTCGCAACGCCTCTACGGTTTCCGCGACATCCTCGTCCTCAAACTCGTCAAGCGCCTCCTCGACACGGGCATCTCGCTCCAGCAGATCCGCACGGCCGTCAACCAGCTCCGTGAGGCCGGGGTGAACGACCTCGCCCAGACGACCCTGATGAGCGACGGTGCGAGCGTCTACCTGTGCACGTCGGACGACGAGGTCATCGACCTCGTCAGCCGCGGTCAGGGCGTGTTCGGCATCGCCGTGGGCAAGGTCCTCCGCGAGGTCGAGTCGAGTCTCGTCGAGATCGACAGCACCCCCGCCGCGGATCCCTCCGACGAGCTCGCGGCGCGACGCGGCACCCGAGCCAGCTGACCACACCTCGACCGCGAGTGGCGGTCGAGCACGACGAAGGCCCCGCACGAGATCGTGCGGGGCCTTCGTCGTGTGCAGCTGGGACCGGAGGTCAGCGGGCGGCAGGCTCGGCGTAGTCGCCGATCTTGGCCGTCCGCATGATGCGTTCGAGGAGCTGGTCGAAGTTGCGGGCCATCTCCTGGGCGCTCTCACCGGGCCAGGCGTGCAGCGGCTTGGCGGCACCCTGTGCCTGTTGCAGCGACGTACGCTCGGGCAGCTGGGGTGACAGGACGAGGGGGCCGAACATGTCACGCAGCTCCTTGATGCGGAACTGGTGCTCGAGGGACTGCACCCGGGCCCGGTTGACGATGATGCCGAGGGGCTGGAGGCGCGGTGACAGGCCTCGACGGATCTCCTCGATCGCCCGGAGCGCCCGGTCGGCGGCGGCCACGCTGAACAGACCCGGTTCGGTGACGACCGTCACGCGGTCGGATGCGGCCCAGGCCGTGCGCGTGAGGGCGTTGAGCGACGGGGCGCAGTCGATCAGGACGAGGTCGTAGTCGGCCTCGACGTTGGCGAGGGCCTCTTCGAGCTTCCAGATGTCGCGGATCGACGGGTGCGGGCCGTCGAAGTTGATGGCCGAGGGGCTGCCGATCATGACGTCGACCTTGCCCTGGCGGCCCTTGGTCCACCCGCTGGGGGCGATCGCCGCCCGGACCGTCTTCTCCTTGGGCGACGCGAGGACGTCCGCGACGTTGAGGTGGCCCGAGACCGTGATGTCGAGGCCGGTCGAGACGTCGGACTGGGGATCGAGGTCGACGACGAGGGTCCTGAGACCTTTGGCGAAGGCGGCCGACGTGAGTCCGAGCGTCACCGTCGTCTTGCCGACGCCCCCTTTGAGAGAGCTGACGCTGAGTACATGCACGACACAGACGATACCTTCACTACTGTTGAATCACCCAACAGCCACGTCGATGCGGCGTGCGTCGGCTTCTGCGAAGCGACGGCACCAGCCCACCCGTCGTCGTCACGGTGTCGCGACCCGTCGTCCGCACCACACCCCGACCCACCCCAGGAGGCGCGCCGTGAGCGTGAGACCCATCCGCCTGTTCGGCGATCCCGTCCTTCGATCGGCGTCCGACCCCGTGACGGTCGGCGATCCTCGGCTCGCGTCCCTGGTCGAGGACCTCCTCGACACCGTTCGCGAGCCGGGACGAGCCGGGGTCGCGGCCGCTCAGATCGGCGTGTCGCTCCGAGCCTTCAGCTACAACGTCGACGGTGAGGTCGGATACGTCCTCAACCCCGTCGTCGTCGAGGTGTCCGGAGAGAAGACCCTCGTCGACGAGGGGTGCCTCTCGGTGCCGGGGTTCTGGTTCCCCACCCCCCGCTACGAGTACGCCCGTGTCGAGGGGGTCGACCTCGACGGCCAGGAGGTCGTGCTCGAGGGCACGGGACTCATGGCCCAGGCCCTCCAGCACGAGACGGACCACCTCGACGGCACGCTCTACGTGCTCACCCTCGAACCCGAGACGAAGCGCGAGGCCATGCGAGAGATCCGCGCCGCCGACTGGTGGCGCGCCTGATCACCGTCCCCGTGCGGTGACCGTGCGCACCGACTCGGTGTCGGGGTGGGCGGTGTAGATGTCGGCGATCTGCTGGGCGAAGTCGTTCAGGACGACGGCACGCTTGACGCTCATCTTGGGCGTGAGATGCCCGCCGGCCTCGGTGAACTCGACCGGCAGGATCTCGAACTTGCGGATCGACTCGGCGCGCGACACGGCGGCGTTCGCACCGTCGACGGCTCGTTGGACCTCGGCGCGGACCTTGGGGTGCCGGGCGGCCTCGGCCAACGGCATGTCGGCTGCTTCACCGGCGTTGTTCAGCCACACCGGCAGCATCTCCGTGTCGAGGGTGACGAGGGCCGCGACGAACGGCCGCTGGTCGCCCACGACGACGACCTGGCCGACCAGGGGATTGGCCCTGATCGGGTCCTCGAGGGCGGCAGGGGAGACGTTCTTGCCTCCCGCGGTGACGATGATCTCCTTCTTGCGACCGGTGATCGTCAGGTAACCGTCGGCGTCGAGCGAGCCGAGATCGCCAGTGCGGAACCAGCCGTCGTCGAGGACCTCGGCCGTGGCCTCGTCGGCCTTCCAGTACCCCGCGAAGACGTTGACGCCCTTGACGAGCACTTCTCCGTCGGCGGCGATCGTGATGCCGACGCCGGGGAGCGCAGGGCCCACCGTTCCGATCTTGAACTTGGAGACGAGGTTGACGGCCGCAGGCGCCGTGGTCTCGGTCAGTCCGTACCCCTCGAGGATGCGGATGTCGAGACTCCGGAAGAAGTGACCGAGTCGTGTGCCGAGCGGAGCCGAACCCGAGACGGCGTAACGGATGTTGCCGCCCATGGCCTTCTTGAGCTTGCTGTAGACCAGGCGGTCGAACAGTGCGAAGCGGAGCTTGAGTCCCAGGGGCACGGTGCCCTCGTCGAGCGCGCGACTGTGCGCGATCGCGACGGCCACGGCCTGCCGGAAGATGCCGCCCTTGCCCCCTGCCTCGGCTTTCTGCTCCGCCGAGTTGTAGACCTTCTCGAAGACGCGGGGGACCGCGAGCAGGAAGCTCGGCTTGAACGAGGCCAGCGACGGCAGCAACTGCTTGGTGTCCGCCTGGTGCCCGACCTTCACGCCGGCGTGGACCGACATCACGGCGATGAAGCGCGCGAAGACGTGCGCGGTCGTCACGAACAAGAGGGTGGAGGAGCCGGGCGCCACGACGTCGCTCATGGCGACGGCGGCGTTCCGGCTCGTCTCGACGAAGTTGGCGTGGGTGAGCACGCAGCCCTTGGGGCGGCCGGTGGTGCCCGACGTGTAGATGATCGTCGCGACGTCCCCGGCGACGGCCGCGCTCCGGCGGCGTTCGAGTTCGTCGTCGGAGACGTCGACACCGGACGCGGCCAGCTTGTCGAGGTCTCCGAGGTCGACCTGCCAGACCCGTGTCACGGCGGGCAACTCGGGGTGCACCTCGTCGAACCGCGAGAAGTGGTCCGCGGTCTCGACGATGACGGCCACGGCCTCGGAGTCGCTGAGGTTCCAGTGGACCTGTGCCGGCGACGACGTCTCGTAGACGGGCACGAGCAGGGCGCCCGCGAACCAGGTCGCGAAGTCGATGAGCGTCCACTCGTAGCGCGTGCGGCACATCAGGCCGATCTTGTCGCCCGGTTCGACGCCCGCGGCGATCAGGCCCTTCGCGAGTGCGCGCACCTGCTCGAGGAACCGAGCCGCCGTGATGTCGCGCCAGCCGCCTCGTCCGTCCGGCACGGAGAAGAGTGGTTCGTCGGGCGTGGCCGCCGCCCGCGCGAGCAAAAGGTCGGTGGCGTTCGCCGACGGGTCGGCGGGGACGGCGGGGGGGACGGTGTGTTCGTTCACGGCAGCTCCTTCGGTACCGAACGATGGTCCGACCACCCTAACGCGGCCTCGCAGGAGCGGGTGCCCGAGGTGGTGGGTCGTCGAGGATAGACTCGATCCTCGTGCAGGCAATCGGAATCGACATCGGTGGGACGAAGATCGCGGGCGGGGTGGTCACCGAGTTCGGCGAGATCGTCGACGAAGAGCTCGTGGCGACGCCCGCGGGCGACGCGGGTGCGATCGTCGACGCGGTCGTCGAGATGGTCACCTCCTTGCAGGCACGCTACCCCGACGTCGCCGCCGCCGGTGTCGCGGCGCCCGGCTTCATCGACGCCGCACAGTCGACCGTGTACTACACGCCCAACATCGCGTGGCGCAACGAGCCCCTCCGGGCGCGGCTGTCCGAACGTCTCGACCTGCACATCACCATCGACAACGACGCCAACGCCGCCGGCTGGGCCGAGTTCCGGTTCGGGGCCGGTCGTCTCGCCAGCGACATGACCATGCTCACCATCGGCACGGGGGTGGGCGGTGCCATCGTGGCGCAGGACCGCCTCCTGCGCGGGGGATTCGGCACGGGTGGCGAACTCGGCCACATGCGCATCGTGCCCGACGGTCTGCCCTGCGGCTGCGGGGCTCGTGGGTGCATCGAGCAGTACGGCTCGGGGCGGGCACTGCTCCGCATCGCCGGTGAGGTGGCCGACGAGGGCGGCCTCGGCCGCGGCCTCGCGGACGTCCGCACGGCGAACGGCGGCGAGCTCACCGGTCACGACGTCAGCTTGTTGCTGCAGTCCGGTGACGACGGTGCCGTCGAGGCCCTGCGCCGCCTCGGGACCTGGCTCGGACAAGCCGCCGCGTCGCTGAGCGCGATCCTCGATCCGCAGGTGTTCGTCTTCGGCGGCGGGGTCGCGCAGTCGGGCGAACTGCTGCTGGCACCCGTCCGCGCGGCCTACCTCGAGCACCTGCCTGCTCGCGGTTACCACCCCGAGCCCGAGTTCGTGATCGCCGAGCTGGTGAACGACGCGGGGGTCGTGGGCGCCGCCGACCTCGCCCGCCTCCACGCCGGCGACCGCTAGACTCCCGACGCCCCGACGAGAGGAGCACCGATGCTCTACTGGTTCCTGAAGACGATGGTCGCGAGTCCGCTCGTCCTGTCGATCTTCCGACCATGGGTCAGCGGTCGTGAGCACGTCCCGGCCTCGGGTGCCGTCATCTTCGCGAGCAACCACCTCTCGTTCGTCGACTCGATCTTCCTGCCGCTCGCCCTCGATCGGCGCATCTCCTTCCTCGCCAAGAGCGACTACTTCACCGGCAAGGGCATCAAGGGGTGGGCCATCCGTCTGTTCTTCACGGCCACGGGTCAGCTCTCCATCGACCGATCCGGGGGCAAGGCCTCCGAGGCGTCGCTGGCGACGGGCCTGTCCGTCCTCCGTCGCGGCGAGCAACTCGGGATCTACCCCGAGGGCACCCGCAGCCCCGACGGCAAGCTGTACCGCGGTCGGACGGGCGTGGCGCGCATGATCCTCGAGGGTCACGTGCCCGTGATCCCCGTCGCCATGATCGGAACCGAGAAGGTGATGAAGACCGGTACCAAGATCCCTCGCCTGCACCGGGTCGGGATCGTGTTCGGTGAACCCCTCGACTTCAGCCGCTTCGAGGGCATGGAAGGCGATCGCTTCATCCTGCGGTCCATCACCGACGAGATCATGTACGAGCTCAACGCCCTCAGTGGCCAGCAGTACAGCGACGTCTACGCGACCAGCGTCAAAGAGAAGCGCCCGACCCTTTCACGGTAGGCTCGCCTGTCGAGGTCGTTCGGCCTCGAGACCGTCAAGTGGCAAGGAAGACCGTGGCCCAGCTCACCGAACCGTTCGTCGTCACCGATCCCGACGTGATCGACGGTCTCGACCATTGGCGCACGCTCCCCATCAAGCAGCAGCCCACCTGGCACGACGGTGCAGCCGTCGAGGCCGCCTCGGCCGAGCTGTCCACCCTGCCTCCGCTCGTCTTCGCCGGCGAGGTCGACACGTTGCGCACCAGGCTGGCGTCGGCCGCCCGGGGCGAGGCGTTCCTGCTGCAGGGTGGTGACTGCGCCGAGACCTTCGCGGGAGCGACCGCGGACCAGATCCGCGACCGCGTCAAGACCATCCTGCAGATGGCCGTCGTCCTCACGTACGGCGCGTCCGTCCCCGTGATCAAGATGGGCCGCATGGCCGGCCAGTTCGCCAAGCCGCGCTCGAGCGACACCGAGACCCGGGACGGCGTCACCCTGCCGGCCTACCGCGGTGACATCGTGAACGGCTACGACTTCACCCCCGAGTCCCGACGTGCGGATGCCTCGCGGCTCGTGAAGGGCTACCACACCTCCGCCTCGACCATCAATCTGATCCGGGCCTTCACGCAAGGCGGGTTCGCCGACCTCCGCCAGGTGCACAGCTGGAACCAGGGCTTCGCCCGCAACCCGGCCAACGCCGAGTACGAGCACCTCGCCCGTGAGATCGACAAGGCGATCCGGTTCATGGAGGCGGCGGGGGCCGACTTCGACGAACTCAAGCGCGTCGAGTTCTACACGAGCCACGAGGGCTTGCTCATGGACTACGAGCGCCCCCTGACCCGCATCGACTCGCGCACGGGTACGCCGTACGTGCTGTCGTCGCACTTCGTGTGGATCGGCGAGCGGACCCGCGACCTCGACGGTGCCCACGTCGACTTCCTCTCCCGGGTGCGCAACCCGATCGGCGTCAAGCTCGGCCCGACGACGACGGCCGACGACATGTTGCGCCTCATCGACAAGCTCGATCCCGAGCGTGAGCCCGGGCGCCTGACCTTCATCACCCGCATGGGGGCAGGCACCATCCGGGATGCCCTGCCTCCCCTCCTCGAGGCCATCAAGAAGGCCGACGCGACGCCCCTGTGGGTCAGCGATCCGATGCACGGCAACGGTCTGACGACGCCCACGGGCTACAAGACCCGGCGCTTCGAAGAGATCATGGACGAGGTCAAGGGGTTCTTCGAGGCACACCGTGCCGCGGGCACCCACCCGGGCGGAATCCACATCGAGCTGACCGGCGACGACGTCACCGAGTGCCTGGGTGGTTCCGAGCACATCGACGAGGCGACGCTCGCCACCCGCTACGAGTCGCTCTGCGACCCCCGCCTCAACCACATGCAGTCGCTCGAACTGGCCTTCCTGGTGGCCGAGGAACTCGCGGCCGACTGAGCCCGGTCGACACGGCGACGGCCCCGGGACCCTCGGTCCCGGGGCCGTCGCCCTGTCGGTGCCCTCGACCTCGGAGCTCGTCGGTGCCCTCGGCCTCAGGGGCGGCCGGGACTCATTCCACCCGGTACGTGAGCGTGATCGTCGCACCCTTGGTCGCGGTCAGGCCGGCGGCGGGGTTCGTCTCGGTGACCGGCAGGCGGGCCTCCCAGTCGTAGAACGCACACGTGAAGGCCGTGCAGGTCGGGTAGCTCACCCGGAAGCCGAGACCCTGCAACTGGGACGTGGCCGCGTCGATGGTCTTGCCTCGGACGTCCGGGATGGTGATGGGCGGCGGACCCTTCGACACGACGAGGTTGACCGTGTCGCCGTGTCGGAGCGGCCCCTCGGCCTGCTGTTCGTACCGGATGACCTCCCCGGAGGCGACCGCATCGCTGAATTCCGTTCCGCTCTCCACACCCGTCAACTGTGCCCCCGCGAGAGCGCCCTGCGCGTCCGCCACCGAGAGGCCCGCCACGTCCGGGACGGGGCCGAGCGAGACGGTGAGCGTCACGGGTCGTCGTTCTCCGTACTGGGCTGCTCCGGCGAGATCGACCGGCGTGTCCGCGTCGTCCACGCCACTGATCCCGAGGACGGTGCCGGCGGCCGACTCGTCGAACTGGCTCGACGTCGGCTGCAGTGTGAAGTCCGAGAGCGCTTCGGTGGCCGCGGTCTCGGTGTCGCCGACGACGGTCGGGACCGGGAGTTGCCGGGGCCCCTGGGAGACGACCAGGGTGATCGTGGACCCCTTCTGCACACGGGTCGTGGCGTCGGGGTCCGTGCGCGCGACCTGGCCCGAGGGCACCACCGGGGAGAAGTCCGTCTGGGGATCGGGGGCGACCACGAAGCCGGCCGACGTGAGGGCGGCCGTCGCCGCGTCCGGTGCCCGTCCTGACACGTCGGGGACGGACGCCTGCGCCCCGGGACCCGAGCCGAACCACCAGCCGGTCCCTCCGGCGAGCAGCGCGACCGCGACGACGACGGCCATGAGCACCCGTCCCCGCCGCCGGCGACGGTCGGCGACGGCCGCGAGCGTCGTGGCGGCGTCGTCGGGTGCGGCCTGGACCGGCCCGGTCCGGTGTCGCGCCTTGGGCAGGATCTGCGTCTCGCCCGTGCCGCCGGACGGCAGGACGGAGGTCGCGCCCGCGGCAGGGAGCACCATCGTCCGGTTCGCGGGTGGTCCCGAGGGATCGGCCAGGACCCGTTGCACGTCGAGGAGTTGGTCGAGCAGGGCCCGGGCGTCCCTCGGTCGCTGTTCTGGATCGCGAGCGGTCGCCCAGAGGACGAGCTCGTCCAGCTCGACCGGCACGCGGGGGTTGGCGGAGCTGGGGGTGGGGACCGTGTCGTTGGCGTGCTGGTAGGCGATCTGCATGGGCTGGTCGCCCTTGTAGGGCTGCTCGCCCGTGAGCATCTCGTACATCATGATGCCGAGCGCGTAGATGTCGCTGCGGGTGTCGGCGATGCCGCGGGTCACGAGCTCGGGGGAGAGGTACGCGATCGTCCCCAACAGCGCGGCACCCGTGGCGGTGTTGGCCGTCGCGGCCCGCGCCAGGCCGAAGTCGCCGATCTTGATGCGTCCGTCGTCGGCGAGGAGGACGTTCTCGGGCTTGAGGTCGCGGTGCACGATGCCGGCGCGGTGGGCAGCGGCGAGACCGGCGAGGACGGCTTCGAGGATGTCCATCGCCTGCTCGGGCGTCAGCACCTTGTGGTCCTGCAGGAGTTCGCGCAACGTGATGCCGGGCAGGTACTCCATCACCAGGTAGGCCGACTCGTCGTCCTGGCCCTGGTCGAAGACGTTGACGACGTTGGGGTGGGCCAGGCGGGCGGCCGAGCGCGCCTCCTGGATGAAGCGCTCCTTGAACGACGCGTCGTCGGCCAGGTGGCCGTGCATGATCTTGATCGCGACGCGACGTTCGAGTCGCAGGTCGGTGGCCAGGTAGACGGTGGCCATGCCACCTCGGGCGATGCGCGAACGGACCTCGTACCGGCCCTCGATGAGACGGCCGATCATCGGGTCAGTCTGGTTCACGCTCACCTTCGTGATTTTACGGACCGAGGGCCGTGCGGGTGTCCCAACTCACCGCACGGCGGGAAACCGCCCGGCATGTGGGTCGTCCGGGGTTCAGCGCAGGGTCGCGAGCCAGGTGGTGGCCGGAGCTTCCCACTTGGCGTAGGCATCCGGGAACGCCGAGTACTGGACGGCCTGGGCCGCCTTCGTCAGGGACATCGACTGCCACCCCTTGACGTCCAGGAGGCCGCGCGTCTTGCCGGTGTTGGGGTTGCTCGCGCCACCGAAGAAGAGCTTGGTCGCGTGCACCGGGTCGCGCAGCTGGGCGGGGGTGCCCCACCCCGTGCTCGGACGCTGTTGGAAGAGGCCGAGGGAGTCACGGTCGCCGTGGTCGAGGTTGCGCAGGCTGCTCTCCTGGGCGGCCGCGGCCAGGGCGATCACGATCGCACGGTCTCCGACCCCGAGCTGGCGTCCGACCGAGATGATGATCCGGGCGTTGGCGGCCTGCTCGGCGGTCAACGTCGCGCTGACGCCCAGGGGTGCGGCCGACGTCGACGCGACGACGGTCGTGGCGGTCGGCGCGGAGGCACCGGGGAGGGTGAGGGTCTTGCCGGCGTAGATGGTGCTGGTGAACGAGAGGCCGTTCGCGGCGAGGAGGGCCTTGACGCTCGTCCCCGACTTCGAGGCGATCGAGGCGATGGTGTCACCCCGCTGGATGACGTAGCTGCCCACCGCGGGCCCCCCGGCGGGGGCCGGTGTCGGGGCGGCGGCGGAGGCGCCCGTCGGGACGGTCAGGGTCTGGCCCGGGTAGATGATGCTCGACAGTCCCAGCCCGTTCGCCTGGATGAGCGCGCTGGTCGTGACGCCGTGCGCACGCGCGATGGAACTCAGCGTGTCCCCACGGACGATGACGTACCGGCCGCCCGTCGCCTTGGCCGGGGCGGGCGCGGTGGACGGCTTGGCTGCGGCGCTCGTGGCGGCGCTCAGGCTCAGGGTCTGGCCCGGGAAGATGGTGGACTTCCAGCTGAGGCCGTTGAGGGCGAGCACCGACGCGGTGCTCAGACCGAACGAGCCGGCGATGCTCGCGACCGTGTCGCCCGACTTGACGGTGTACGTGGCGGGGGCCGCGCCGAAGACCGTGGCAGAGGTCGCGGCCGTCTCGACCGTGGCCGCGGTCTTCTGCTCGGGCGCGGACAGTCGAGGAGGCAGCACGGGACGCGGTGACGCGTCGGGCTTCTTCGTCGGGTTCTGGTCGAGGGCGAACACGGGGCCCGTGACGCCCATGCTGAGGGCCATCGAGCCCGCCAGGACGATCGGGACGGTGTTGAGCATCGACCGGGCCATGCGGGAGAGGGGCTTGCGCTCGTCTCCGCCACCGAGGGGGCCGAAGGCGCTGGTCGACCGGGCGTCCTGGGTGGTCACGGACTCGGAGTCGGGGCGGGCGGAACTGACGTCGTTCATGGGCTGATCCTCGGTTCGGGGGCGGGGACACGGTCGCTGGGTGATCGGTGAGCCGCGGTGCCACGTCGTCCAAAGTTGGCACACGCGGATATCCAAGTCAATCAGCGTGACGGATGTTGCGCATGTGACTCGACCCACGTGAGGGAGACGAGGAGGCGCAGCGACGGCCACGAACCCGTGGCAAGGTTGTGGCGTGACCGATCTCTCTCAACGCCCCTGGTTCGCCGACACCGAATGGCTCACCGTGCCCGACCTCGTCGAGCGGCTCGGCCTCGGCGTCAGCCGCGTCCGGCGCCTCCTCGAGGAGCACGTCCTCGTCGGGACACGCGTGGACGGCGTCACGAAGGTGCCGGCCGTCTTCCTCGACGGCTCCGAGCCGAGGCACGACCTCCGGGGCACCCTGACGGTCCTGTCGGACAACGGGTTCGACGACGACGAGGCCCTCGACTGGATGCTGTCGCACGACGAGGCCCTCGGCACGAGCCCCGTCGCCGCCCTCCAGGCCGGACGCAAAGCCGAGGTCCGGCGCATCGCGCAGAGCCTCCTCTAGCCCCGATCCGCGCCTCTGGCGGCTGCCGGTCCTCGGCCGCCACGGCTCAGAGGGCGTCAGGAGGCGCGGCGCGTGACGGTCTCGGCGAGTCGCGTCAACTGCGTCCGGGCCGACGGCGCGAGTCCCGACCTCTCGAGTGCATGGACGGCACGCTCCACCTGATCGGTGATCGTCTGCTCGACGGCGTCGACGGCACCGCTGTCGCGGAGCGTCGCCTGGAGCATGCTGATCTGGTCGTCGTCGAGTTCGGGGTCACCGAGGAGTTCGTCGAGCAGGCGGACGGCCCCGGGGGGCAGGGCTCGGCGGGCCGTCGCCACGAGGACTGTGCGCTTGCCCTCTCGGAGGTCGTCGCCCGCGGGCTTTCCCGTGACCGAGGGATCGCCGAAGACGCCGAGGAGGTCGTCGCGCAGCTGGTAGGCGATGCCGAGGGGCAGCCCGAAGTGCCGCAGGGACTCGAGGGCTGGTCGGTCGGCCCCGGCCATGGCCGCGCCGACGGTCAGCGGGGCTTCGACGCTGTACTTCGCCGACTTGTAGACGATGACGCGCTGGGCACGCGGCAACAGCTGCACCTCGTCGACCGTCCGCCAGGCGTTCTCCTCGAGGATGTCGAGGTACTGGCCCACCGTGACCTCGGTCCGCATCCGGTTGAGCTCGAGGCGGGCCGCGCGGGCGGCGTCACGGGACGGGAGGGAGTCCAGGGCCTCGCTGAGGAGCTCGTCGCTCCACGCCAGGAGGAGGTCTCCCATGAGGAGGGCTCCCGAGCGACCGAACGCCTCAGGGGACCCGAGCCAGGCCCCCTCGCGGTGCAGGGACTCGAAGCGCCGATGCGCCGCCGGGAGTCCGCGGCGCGTGTCCGAGTTGTCCATGATGTCGTCGTGCACGAGCGCGGCGGCGTGGAAGAACTCGAGCCCCGCCGAAGCGGTCATGACGGCGTCGATCTCGCGTTCGTCGCGGGGCTCCCCGAGGGGATCGAATCCGGTGTCGAGCCCGGCGACGGACTGCCAGCCCCAGTAGCAGAACAGAGCCCGGAAGCGTTTCCCGCCGCGGAGCAGATCGCCCGAGTAGAGGGAGAAAGGATCGAGGTCGGGAGCGATGCCCATGAGGGCCGGTCGCTGACGCTCGAGGAACCGATCGATGCGCTCTTGAACGACGTCCACTAACCGCGTACTCTCAGCCACGCTGCCTAGCCTAGCGATAGCTGTCGGGCATACACTCGCAGCTACTCATCGCGTCGATCCCGAGGCTCCCGCCTCGCGCTTGAGAGCCCGTGCTCGAAGGGAACACCAAGATGCCACTTTCCGAACAGGAGCAGCGGCTCCTCGAAGAGATGGAGCGGAGTCTCTACAACAACGACTCCGACTTCGTGGCGACGGTCGGGACCCGCGGCGCCAGACCCAACTACACGCTGGTCGTGGTCGGGGTCCTCGGGGCGCTCGTCGGAATCGCCGTGATCGTCGCGGGCGTCATCTTCCGCCAGCCCTTGGTCGGCGTGGCGGGGTTCGTGGTCATGCTCGCCGGCGTGTTGTTCGCCATCGCGCCCCCCAAGCGGAAGGGATCCTCGACGGCCTCGATGCCGTCGGCTCCCCGTTCCTCCACCTCCCGCCCCGCGCATCCCGCCAAGGGGGGCCTGATGGATCGGCTCAACGACCGGTGGGACCGCCGCCAGGACGGCGACGAGCGCTCCTAGGCGCCACCAGCACCACGACCACAGGGGTCGGCCTTCGGGCCGGCCCCTTTTTTTGGTGCGCCCGTCCACCCCGCGGGAGGCGCGCGACACGCAGGACGCGCCTCCTCGTGGTCCTTTCCCTCCACCGTCCTCCACCCGTGTGGCCCCCGAACTGGAGCGGATCTCAGGCCGGACGCGCAGCGGAGGACCCGCCTTTTCATTGTCTGGTGGTGGGTTGTGGAGTAAAGTGGAGGTACGTGCCACAGACGGGGTGCGGGGCGAGGGGAGACGGGCGCATGTTCCTCGGCACCTATTCGCCCAAGCTCGACGAGAAAGGGCGCATCATCCTCCCCGCGAAATTCCGTGACGAACTGGCTTCCGGCCTCGTCATGACCCGTGGGCAAGAGCGGTGCGTCTACGTCTTCAGCCAGCGCGAGTTCGAAGACATGCACTCGCGCATCCGCCAGGCGCCCGTCACGAGCAAGCAGGCCCGCGACTACATGCGCCTCTTCCTCTCGGGTGCGAGCGACGAGATCCCCGACAAGCAGCACCGGGTCACCATCCCGGCGACACTGCGCGAGTACGCCGGCCTCGGCCGTGACCTCACCGTCATCGGCGCGGGAAACCGTGCCGAGATCTGGGCCACCGACGCCTGGAACACCTACTACGAGGCCCAGGAGGCCGAGTTCGCCAACACCACCGAGGAGGTGATCCCCGGGCTCTTCTAGCCCGTGGGCCCCGACCCTCAGCCGTCAGCCCTGGCGCACCTTCCCCGGTGCCAGGTCCCGACGGATGGGGATCAGGGCCGACGAGCACAGCCCGTGTCGTCATGGCCGATCAGATCCACACCCCCGTCCTCCTCGAGCGGACCCTCGAACTCCTCGCCCCGGCCGTCTCGCGTCCCGGCGCCGTCGTCGTCGACTGCACCCTCGGCATGGGTGGCCACAGCGAAGCGATGCTGCAGGCCTTCCCCGAGCTGACCGTCGTCGGCCTCGACCGCGACACCGAGGCACTCGCCCTCGCCGGCGAGCGGCTCGCACCCTTCGGCGACCGGGCTCGCCTCGTGCACACGACGTACGACGGCATCGCCGACGCGCTCGACGACCTCGATCTCGACACCGTCGACGGGGTGCTCTTCGACCTCGGCGTGTCGTCCCTGCAGCTGGACCGGGTCGAGCGCGGTTTCTCGTACTCCAAGGACGCGCCCCTCGACATGCGCATGGACCCCACCTCGCCCGTCACGGCGGAGCGCGTCCTCGCCGAGTACCCCGAGAGCGAGCTCAGGCGCATCTTCTACCAGTACGGCGAAGAGAAGCTGGCTCCGCGCTACGCCCGGCGGATCGTCGAGCACCGGGCCGACGCCCCGCTCACCCGCAGCGGCGAGTTGGTCGACCTCCTGATCGCGGCGACGCCCATGGCCCTGCAACGTGCCGGTCACCCCGCCAAGCGCGTGTTCCAGGCGCTCCGCATCGAGGTGAACGGCGAGCTGGCCTCGCTCGAGGCGGCCGTCCCGGTCGCCCTCGACCGTCTCGCCGTCGACGGGCGGATCGTCGTCCTCGCCTACCAGTCCCTCGAAGACCGTTTCGTCAAGCGGGAACTCGCCGCTCGGACGACCTCAACGGCGCCGCAGGGCCTCCCGGTGGAGTTGCCGGAGCACCGTCCCGACTTCCGCCTCCTCGTCCGAGGGGCCGAGCTGGCTTCCGACGCCGAACGCGACCTCAACCCCCGAGCCAAGCCCGTGAGACTGCGCGCCGCTGAACGAATTCGGAGAAAAGCATGAGCAGCAACCTGGCCATCGCGACCCCGTCGAGCCGTCCGCAGCCGTCGTCGACCCCGACGGCGCGCCCGGTCGAGATCGTCACGAGTCGGTCGCAGCGACGGGCCCGTCCGAAGATCGCCTACGCGCTGATCGCGACGGCGGCGCTGTTCGTCCTCCTGCTGGCCCAGCTCGCCATCAGCATCGCCTTGAGCGACGGCGCCTACAAGATCTCCGACCTGCAGGCCGCGAAGACCGAGCTCGTCCGCGACCAGCAGAAGTTCAGCGAGCAGCGCGACGTGCTGTCCTCGCCGCAGAACCTCGCCGCCAACGCCGACGAACTCGGCATGGTCCGCAACTCCAACCCCGTCTACCTCGATCTGGCCACGGGCGCGGTCCACGGCTCGCCCGCCCCTGCGGCGGGGGCGGACGAGGCGACGTCCGGCAACCTGATCCCCAACACCCTGCTCGAGGGCGTCCCGCTGACGACCAAGGCCCCCGCGACCGCCGCCGACGGCACGGCGACCACCGACTCCTCCGCCTCGTCGGTCGGTGCTCCGACCACGGCGGGCGCCGTGGCCGTTCCGACCGACGCAGGCGCGGCGGACGGGGGATCGGCCGGCGAGTCGGTAGCGTCGGGCGCGAACGAGCTGGCGGCTCCGCAGACCCGCTAGCGGCGTGCCGTCACCGGTACATCGAACGACGACAGCGGGTCGGGCAGGCGCCCGGCCGCGGTGAGGAACCTCTCGTGAAAGCAGCTCCCCGAAGCCGCCGTCTCCGCGCGACGCTGGCGATGGCGCTGATCATCGCGCTCGTCGGCGTCTTCGTGGTGCGCCTGGCGGACATCCAGCTCGTGCAGGCGGCCGAGCTCAACGAGCAGTCCCAGAACAAGCGCGAGATCGTGCAGACGACCTACGGCGATCGTGGCGACATCACCGACGTCGACGGCACCGTGCTCGCCGGCAGCGTCACCCGGTACAACATCACGGCCGCTCCGGCCTTCGCCACGACGGCCAAGGTCAAGGGCGACGACGGCACGACCACCGAGCTGACGGTCGACCAGGTGGTCGAACGCATCGCCGAGATCACCGGGGGTGACGCCGCGACCATGACGAAGGCGTTGACCACCGACCCCGAGGCGAACTTCGCGTACCTGGTCAAGGGCGTCGACGTCGACGCGTTCCGCGAGGTCCGCGAGATGGACGTGTCGTGGGTGTACTTCCAGCGCCAGGCCGCGCGCACCTACCCCAACGGCGCGGTGGCGGGCAACCTCACGGGCTTCATCGGCACGGACGGGCCGCAGGCCGGACTCGAGCTCAGCCAGGACGCGTGCCTGGCGGGCACCGACGGCTCGGAGACCTACGAGCGCGGAGCCGACGGGGTCCAGTTGCCCGGCAGCACCGTCACGACCAAGAAAGCGGTCGCCGGGGGCACGCTGCGTCTCACGGTCGACAGCGACCTCCAGTACATGACCCAGCAGGCGCTGGGCGAACAGGCCGAGGCCATCGGGGCCGAGTCGGCCACGGCCGTCGTCATGAAGGCGAGCGACGCCTCGCTGCTCGCGGTCGCCGACTACCCGGCCGTCGACCCCAACGACGTCAACGGCACCGCCGTCGACGACCTCGGCAGCAAGGCCTTCACCTACTCGTACGAGCCGGGTTCGACCTTCAAGGCGATGACCGCCGCCATGCTGCTCGACTCGGGCAAGGCCGATCCCGCGACGCGGGCGACGGTGCCGTACTCCCGCACGTTCCCCTGGGGCGGCGAGATCCACGACGCCACCTTCCACCCGACCGAGAACCTCACGCTGACGGGCATCCTGCGCGACTCGTCGAACGTCGGCATCTCCCTGCTCGGCCAGTCGCTCTCGGCCCAGCAACGTCACGACTACATGGTGAAGTTCGGTCTGAACGACCCGACCGGCGTGGCCTTCCTCGGTGAACCCACGACGGGCATCCGGCCGGCCTCCCAGTGGGACCAGCAGACGAGCATCAACACGATGTTCGGACAGGGCGTCTCGACGACCGCCATCCACATCGCGAGCATCTACCAGACGCTGGCCAACCACGGCACCCGGTTGCCGGTCAACCTCGTCGCCGGGTGCACCGCCCCCGACGGCACCGTCACCGACGCGCCCTCCGCCGAGGGCACGAGCGTCGTCTCGCCGTGGGCCGCCGACACGACCGTCAACATGCTCGAGAAGGTCGTCAGCGACGGCGACCTCAAGGACGTCCTGTCGATCCCCGGCTACCGCGTGGCGGCCAAGACCGGCACCGCCGAGGTCGCGCGCTCCGACGGAACCGGCTACGGTTCTGACCGCATCGTCTCGGTGGCGGGCATCGCTCCGGCCGAGAACCCGCAGTACGTCGTCGTCGTGACCTTCACCAAGCCCAGTACCATCAAGACGTCGGCCGCTGCGGCGCCGACCTTCAACAAGATCATGTCCCAGGTCCTCGAGATGTATCGGGTCCCTCCGTCGACGGAGCCGGCACCCAGCCTGCCCGAGACCTGGTGAGAGAAGAGGATTCTTTGAGCGCCCGGATCCCCCCGGTCCTTCGACCGGAACATCCGTCGGCGAGGTCACTCGCCCAACTGGTCAGCGAGTTCGGACTCGAGCACGAGGGTTCCCTCGACGGCATCGAGATCACCGGCATCACGCTGAGCACGGCGGACCTCCACCCCGGCGACCTGTACGTGGGCGTGCCCGGTGCGCACCGGCACGGAGCCGAGTTCGCCGACCAGGCACGTGACGGTGGCGCGGTCGCACTGCTGACCGACGCCGCGGGGGCCGAGCTGGCCCGGTCCAGCGGTCTCCCCGTCGTCCTCGTCGACTCGCCCCGGGCGGCCCTCGGCGAGCTCTCGGCATGGATCTACCGCACCGACAGTGACGACGCACCCCTCCTCCTCGCGGTCACCGGCACCAACGGCAAGACCAGCACCTCGTACCTGCTCGAAGGCGTCCTGCGACAGCTGGGCCTCGTCACCGGCCTCAGCAGCACGGCCGAGCGCCACATCGGCGACCTCACCGTCGTCAGCCGCCTCACCACCCCCGAGGCCAGCGAGATGCACGCCCTGCTGGCCCGCATGCGTGAGAGCGAGGTGCGCGCGGTGGCCGTCGAGGTCAGTGCCCAGGCACTCAGCCGCAACCGCGTCGACGGCCTCGTCTTCGACGTCGCCGCCTTCACGAACCTGAGCCACGACCACCTCGACGACTACGCCGACATGGAGGAGTACTTCCAGGCCAAGTTGCCGCTCTTCCAGCCCGACCGTGCCCGTCGTGCCGTGGTCTCGCTCGACTCGCCCTACGGACAACGCGTGGTGGACAACGCCCGCATCCCCCTGACGACGATCACGATCCTCCCCGACGTCGAGGCCGACTGGACGGTCCAGATCCTCGACGAGCAGGCCGCCTACACCGAGTTCCGTCTGTCGGGCCCCGAGCAGCGTTCGCTCGTGACGCGCGTCCCGCTGATCGGGTGGCACATGGTCGCGAACGCGGCCCTGGCGATCGTCATGCTGGTCGAGGCGGGCTTCGAGCTCGAGGCCATCGGCCAGGCGCTCGACGCCGACGGCGGCATCGTCGCGTACCTGCCCGGGCGCACCGAGCGGGTGTCCGGCGACACCGGCCCGAGCGTCTACGTCGACTTCGGCCACAGCCCCGACGCGTTCCTGACCACCCTGGCCGCGGTGCGCACCTTCACACCCGGCAAGGTCATCATGCTGTTCGGTGCGGACGGCGACCGCGACACGACGAAACGCGGCGAGATGGCCCGGGTGGCCGCGGCCGGTTCCGACATCCTCGTCGTGACCGACCACCACCCCCGTTTCGAAGACCCGGCCTCCATCCGCAAGACGCTCGTCGACGCCGCCCGCGAGGCGTACCCGGAGCACGAGATCCACGAGGTGAGCCCGCCCGAGGCTGCCATCCGGGCGGCCGTGGCCCTGGCCCGAGAAGGCGACTCGATCCTCTGGGCCGGCCCCGGCCACCAGGACTACCGCGACATCCGTGGTGAGCGCACCCCGTACTCCGCTCGCGACGAGGCCCGTGCCGCCCTGCGCGAGGCCGGGTGGTCCGAGTGATCGCGCTCACGCCTCGCCAGATCGCCGACATCACCGGCGGGCGCCTGGTCCACCCCGAGGAGGCGCGGGTCGCGACCCCGGTCGACGGCACGGTCGAGACCGACTCGCGTCTGGTCACCCCGGGGTCGATCTTCTTCGCCCTGCGCGGTGAGGTCACCGACGGGCACCTCTTCGTCGATGCCGCCACGTCGAACGGCGCCGCCCTCGTGGTCGCCGAGCGCGAACTCGAGACGACCGCACCGCTCGTCGTCGTCGACGACGGGGTCGTCGCGCTGTCCCGACTCGCCGCCGCCGTCGTCGACCACGTCCGGCGCCTCGGACGCTTGAAGGTCGTCGGCGTCACGGGTTCCAACGGCAAGACGAGCACCAAGAACATGCTCCGCGCGGTACTGGGCGACGTCGCGCCGACCGTCGCCCCCCAGGGGTCGTTCAACAACCACGTCGGTGCCCCGATCTCGATGCTGCGCATCGACGAGACCACCGAGTACCTCGTCGTCGAGATGGGTGCGAGCGGCCCGGGCGAGATCGCCCGGCTCGTCGACATCGCCCGTCCCGACACCGGGGTCGTGCTCAAGGTCGGCCTCGCCCACGCGGGCGGCTTCGGCGGCATCGAGGGCACCCGTGCGGCGAAGGCCGAGATGGTGACCGACCTGCCCGCCACGGGGACGGCCGTCCTCAACGCCGACGACGACCGCGTCGCCGGCATGGCGGCCGTGACGGCCGCACGGGTCGTCACCTTCGGTCAGGGTCCCTCGGCCGACTACCGGGCGTCCGACATCGACGTCTCGGCGTCGGGCACCTCCTTCACCTTCGAGCACGGCGACGTGAGCCGCCGGGTGTCGCTGCGCATCTTGGGCGAGCACCACGTGATGAACGCCTTGGCGGCCCTCAGCGTCGTCGGCGAATGGGGCGTCGACCTCGATCGGGCCGTGACGGTCCTCGAGGGCGTGACACGGGCCGAGCGCTGGCGCATGGAGGTCCTGGACGCGCCCGGCGGCGTGACGGTCGTGAACGACGCCTACAACGCGAGTCCCGACTCGGTCGCCGCGGCGTTGAAGACCCTCGCCCAGATCACCGGCCCCGACCACCGCTCGGTGGCCGTGCTCGGCGAGATGGCCGAGCTCGGCGAGTACGCGCGTGACGAGCACGACCGCGTCGGCCGCCTGGTCGTCCGGCTCAACGTCGGCCAGCTCGTGGTCGTCGGCCACGAAGCACGACACATCCACATGGCGGCGGGCCTCGAAGGCTCGTGGGACGGAGAAAGCGTGCTGGTCGACACGATCGACGAGGCGTACGACTTCTTGCAGGGCACCCTGCGAGCCGGGGACGTCGTCCTCGTGAAGTCGTCCAAATCGGCCGGCCTGCGCCTCCTGGGTGACCGCCTGGCCGGGGTGACCGCATGATCGCGCTGCTGATCGGCGGTGGGTTCTCCCTCGCCTTCACGCTGCTGATGACGCCGGCGTTCATCAAGCTCTTCCACCGTCTCGGGTGGGGTCAGTTCATCCGCGACGACGGCCCGCAGTCGCACCACACCAAGCGCGGCACGGCGACCATGGGCGGCATCGTCCTGATCATCGGCACCGTGCTCGGCTACTTCATCGGTCACCTGGTCGGCGGGGACGAGCTCACCCTCAGCGGCATGCTCGTGCTGTTCATGATGGTCGGCCTCGGCGTGGTCGGGTTCCTCGACGACTTCCTCAAGGTGCGCAACCAGCGCAGCCTCGGGCTCGGCGGGTGGGCGAAGATCGCCGGGCAGGTCGTCGTGGGGGCGGTGTTCGCCGTCCTGGCGCTCTCGTTCACGAACGATCGCGGGCTCGCCCCCGCGTCGACGATGATCTCGGGCCTGCGCGACATCCCCTGGCTCGACTTCATGTTCTTCGGCACCATCGTCGGGGGCGGGCTGTTCCTGATCTGGGTCGTCCTGATCACCGTCAGCACCTCCAACGGCGTGAACGTCGCGGACGGCCTGGACGGTCTCGCCACGGGCGCCTCCATCCTCGCGATCGCGTCGTACATCTTCATCGGCTTCTGGCAGAACAACCAGCTCTGCACGAGCGTGCGCCTCGACGAGGCCACGCGGGCGGCCTGCTACCAGGTGGCCGACCCGCTCGACCTGGCCGTGGTCGCCGCCTGCATCTGCGGTGGCCTCATCGGGTTCCTCTGGTGGAACACCTCGCCTGCACAGATCTTCCTGGGCGACACCGGTTCGTTGGGCCTCGGCGGGGCGCTGGCCGCCCTGGCCATCCTCAGCCGCACCGAACTCCTGCTCGTGCTGATCGGTGGTCTCTTCATCGTGGTCACCGGCTCGGTGATCCTGCAGCGGGCGTACTTCAAGATCACGAAGGGCAAGCGGATCTTTTTGATGAGCCCCCTGCACCACCACTTCGAACTCAAGGGCTGGGCCGAGGTGACCGTCGTGGTCCGTTTCTGGATCATCGCCGGGCTCTTCGTCGCCGCCGGCGTCGGCACCTTCTACCTCGAATGGATCCTCCGCACCTCATGAGCGACGGCAGCACCGCCCCCCTCGCCGAGCGGCTCGCCGGGCTCGACAGCTGGCACGCCGACTGGTCGGGCCTGCGCGTGGCCGTCCTCGGGCTCGGCGCGACCGGTTTCTCGGTGGCCGACACCCTGGCCGAACTGGGCGCCGACGTCCTCGTCGTGGCCCCCGCGGTCGACGCCGACAAAGCCGAGCTGCTGCAGCTGATCGGGGCACGTCTCGACGAGGTCGAGTCCACCGACACACCGTCGGCCACGCTCACGGCCTTCGACGCGCACCTCGTCGTGGCCAGCCCGGGCTTCGCCCCGCACCACCCCCTGGTCCGCTGGGCCGTCGACTCGGGGACGGCCGTGTGGGGTGACGTCGAGCTGGCCTGGCGCGTACGCGACAAGGTCGAGCGCGTGGCCGAGTGGGTGCTCGTCACCGGGACGAACGGCAAGACCACGACGACGCAGCTGGCGTCGGCGATGGCCGGCGCCGACGGTCGCCGCGTGGCGGCCTGCGGCAACATCGGCGTCCCCGTCCTCGACGCGGTGCGCGACCCCGACGGCTTCGACCTGTTCGTCGTCGAGCTCTCGAGCCACCAACTGCACTACCTGCCGACCGGGGGAGCCGGTGCCCTCAGACCCCGGGCCTCCGTGTGTCTCAACCTCGAGGCGGACCACCTCGAGTGGCACGGCGGGGCGGACGCTTACCGTGCCGCGAAGGCCAAGGTGTACGAGAACACGGTCGTGGCGTGCGTCTACAACAAGGCGGACGAGGCGACCCTGCGCATGGTCGAGGAAGCCGACGTCGAGGAGGGCTGCCGCGCCGTGGGCTTCGGCCTCGACGCCCCGGGGCCCAGCGAGGTCGGCATCGTGACCGGCGACGGGGTCTCCGTCCTGGCCGACCGCGCCTTCCTCGCCGAGCGCCACACGCGAGCGCTCGAACTGACCACCCGGGAGGCCCTCGAGGGCGTCGGCCTCGGCGCCGACCACCTCGTCGAGGACGTGCTCGCCGCCGCCGCGCTCGTGCGTGCCGTGGGCGTCGCTCCCGTCTCGATCCGCGACGCCCTCGCCGGTTTCGCGGTGGACCACCACCGCACCGAGGTCGTGGCCGAGTCCGGCGGCGTGACCTGGGTCGACGACTCCAAGGCGACGAACCCGCACGCCGCGCGCGCCTCCCTGACGTCCTTCCCGTCGGTCGTCTGGATCGTCGGAGGCCTGTTCAAGGGCGTCGACGTCGAGCCGCTCGTCCTCGAGTCCACGGACGCCGTCCGGGCGGCCGTGTTCGTCGGCGTCGACCGTGAGCCGCTCCGCCGGGCCTTCTCCCGACACGCGCCCGGCATCCCCGTCTTCGAGGTCGACGCCACCGACACTGGGCAGGTGATGCCGACGGCCGTGCGCCTCGCCGCGAGCGTGGCCCGTCCCGGGGACACCGTGCTCCTCGCCCCGGCGGCGGCGTCCATGGACCAGTTCACCGACTACACGGCCCGAGGGCGATCCTTCGCCCAGGCCGTACACGAACACTTGAGGGGTGACGTCGATGGCCAACCCGCCGTCCAGCCTCCCGCGCCGTCGGCCGACTGAGTCGAGCCGCACGCGCTGCGGGCCCGTCCGACCGACCGACGACGCCTCGAGCGGCCTGGGTTCCTCGAAGCGCACCGCCGGCGCCGTCGTCCGCGTCAAGAAGCTCTTCGCCGCCGAGACGGGCTCGTACTTCGTCATCCTCGGGACGACGTTGTTCATGGTCGTGCTCGGGCTGGTCATGGTGCTCTCGTCGTCCTCGGTCGAGCAGTACATCTCGTCACGACACACGTCGTTCTTCGGCGCGTTCATCCGACAGGGCACGTACGCGGCCGTG
Source organism: Frigoribacterium sp. Leaf8 (assembly GCF_001421165.1). GTDB lineage: Bacteria > Actinomycetota > Actinomycetes > Actinomycetales > Microbacteriaceae > Frigoribacterium. Next base: position 68,256 of record NZ_LMKB01000005.1, read on the forward strand.
GGCATCCCGCTCATGCTCATCGTGTCCCGGCTGCCGGTGTCGTTCCTCAAGCGCTGGGCGTGGCACGTCCTGGGGGCGACCATCGTCCTGCAACTGCTCGTCTTCTCGCCCCTCGGCTACGAGATCGGCGGCAACCGCAACTGGATCGACCTCGGCTCGTTCACGGCGCAGCCCTCCGAGGCCGTCAAGCTCGCGTTGGCGATCTGGCTCGGCATGATCCTCTCGGTCAAGCGCGACCTGCTCGACGACTGGAAGCACCTGGCGATCCCGCTCGTGCCCGTGGCCGGCGTCGCGATCGGCCTCGTCGTGCTCGGTGGCGACCTCGGGACGACCATGATCATGCTCCTGCTCGTCTTCGCGGCCGTCTGGTTCGCCGGCGTCCGGCTGCGCTACCTGCTGGCGCCCCTCGCGTTCCTCGCGGTGGTCGTGCCCCTGATCGCCCAGGGGTCGAGTTCGCGCAACTCACGCATCGCCGCGTGGCTGTCGGGTTGCTCGGACTCGAGCCAGTACCAGGCCGAGTGCTGGCAGACCCTGCACGGAACGTGGGCGCTGGCCTCGGGGGGACTCTTCGGCGTCGGTCTCGGCAACTCGAAGTCGAAATGGTCCTGGCTGCCCGAGGCCGACAACGACTTCATCTTCGCCATCATCGGCGAAGAGCTCGGATTGATCGGAGCGATGGTCGTGTTGGCCCTCTTCATCGTCCTCGCCGTCGGTTTCGTCAAGATCATCCGCCGGACGAACGACCCCTTCGTCCGTGTGACGACCGGGGCCATCACGGCGTGGATCATCGGTCAGGCGCTCGTCAACATCGCGGTCGTCCTGGGGCTGCTGCCCGTCTTGGGCGTCCCCTTGCCGCTCATCTCGGCCGGTGGATCGGCGTTGATCGTCACGCTCGTGGCCATCGGCGTCGTGCTCTCGTTCGCCCGGGTGCCCGAAGAGTCCGCGACGCCGCAGGGGCTCCCGCGACAGCGGGTAGGGTCTCTGCGGTGACGACGTATCTCCTCGCCGGCGGTGGCACCGCCGGGCACGTGAACCCCCTCCTCGCCGTGGCCGATCGGCTCCGTCGGCGCGAGCCCGACGCGACCGTGCTCGTGCTCGGCACCGCCGAGGGGCTCGAGGCACGGCTCGTCCCGCAACGCGGGTACGAACTGCTCACCGTGCCGCGGCTGCCCTTCCCCCGCAAGCCCTCCGCGGCGGCGCTGCGATTCCCCGGCCGACTCGCCGGCGCGATCGACGGCATCCGGTCCTTGCTCGCACAGCACGACGTCGACGTCGTCGTCGGATTCGGCGGCTACGCAGCCGCCCCGGCCTACGTCGCGGCCTGGCGGTCGAAGGTGCCCGTGGTCGTCCACGAGGCCAACGCGAAACCCGGCATGGCGAACGTCCTCGGCTCGTTCCTCTCGTCCCACGTCGGCGTCGTCTTCCGCTCCACCCGACTCCGGGGCGGACGGCAGGTCGGCATGCCGTTGCGCGACGAGATCGAGTCCCTCGACCGACGGGCCCACCGCGACGAGGCCGTCGCGGCCTTCGGCCTCGACCCGGCGCGGCCGACCCTGCTCGTCACGGGTGGTTCGACCGGTGCGCGGCGGCTGAACGAGACCATGTCGAGGGCGGCCGTCGGCGTGCTCGGCGCCGGCTGGCAGATCCTGCACATCACGGGTGAGAAGTCCGATCTCACCTCGACCGACCTCGACGGCCACCACCTCCTCCGGTACTGCGACCGCATGGACCTCGCGCTCTCGGCGGCGGACTTCGTCGTCTCCCGGGCCGGCTCGGCCACGGTCAGCGAGCTCACCGCGCTCGGGTTGCCCTCGGTGCTCGTCCCGTACCCGGTGGGCAACGGCGAACAGCGACACAACGCCACCGACGTCGTCGGTGCCGGGGGAGCACTGCTCGTCGCCGACGCCGACTTCACGCCCGCCTGGGTCGAGCGCACGCTCGTCCCCCTGCTGCTCGACCGGGCCGTCGTGGCGGACATGGCCGTCCGCGCCGCCTCGGTCGGGGTGCGCGACGGAACCGACCGCACGGTCGACCTCGTCCTCGACGCCGTGGGCCTCGCCTCCTCGTCCTCCCCGAACCCCGACCTCAGCGAGACATCATGATCAAACCCGACCTCGACCAGCCGATCCCCGCCGAACTCGGTGCCGTCCACTTCGTCGGCATCGGCGGTTCGGGGATGAGCGGCATCGCCCGGGTCTTCCTCGCCGCCGGCCACCGTGTCACCGGGTCGGACGCCCGCGACAGCGCGGCCGTCGAGTCGCTCCGGGCGGCAGGCGCCGAGATCGCGATCGGCCACGACGCGGCCAACGTCGGCGACGCCGACACGCTCGTGGTGACCGGCGCCCTCTGGCAGGACAACCCCGAGTACCAGCTCGCGCTGTCGAAGGGACTGCCCGTCCTGCACCGCTCGCAGGCGCTCGCCTGGCTCGTCGGGCAGCAGCGGCTCGTCTCGGTCGCCGGGGCGCACGGGAAGACCACGTCCACCGGCATGATCGTCACCGCCCTGCTCGCCGCAGGGCACGACCCGAGCTTCGTGAACGGCGGGGTCATCCAGTCGTTGGGCGTCAGCGCCCGTGGCGGTGACGACGACCTGTTCGTCGTCGAGGCCGACGAGTCCGACGGCTCGTTCCTGCTCTACGACACCTCGGTCGCCCTGATCACGAACGTCGACGCCGACCACCTCGACCACTACGGCTCGCACGAGGCGTTCGACGACGCCTTCGTCCGGTTCGCGTCGGCAGCGCGCGAGTTCGTCGTCGTCTCGAGCGACGACGACGGTGCCGTCCGTGTCACCGAACGCCTCGACCACCCGCGCGTCGTGACCTTCGGCGAGGCCGCCGACGCCGACGTCCGCCTGAGCGACGTCGCCACGACCGGTCCGGTCTCGTTCACCCTGCACGCCGAGGGTCGTTCGTGGCCCGTGCAGTTGCGCGTGCCCGGGCGGCACAACGCCGTCAACGCCGCCGGTGCCTTCGCGGTCCTCGTCGGCCTGGGCGTCGACGCGGAGGCCGCCATCGCGGGTCTCGAGACCTTCGGCGGCACCGAGCGGCGGTTCGAACTGCACGGCGTCGTGCGGGGCGTCAGCGTGTACGACGACTACGCCCATCACCCCACCGAGGTCGCCGCCGCGCTGCAGGCGGCGCGTTCCGTGGTCGGCGACGGGCGCCTCATCGCCGTGCACCAACCCCACCTCTACAGCCGCACGCGGATGATGGCCGGCGAGTTCGCCGAGACCTACGAGCGACTCGCGGACCACACCATCGTGCTCGACGTGTACGGCGCGCGCGAGGACCCCGAGCCCGGCGTCACCGGCGCGCTGGTGTCCGAACGCTTCGCCGACCCCGACCGCGTCGACTTCGTGTCCGACTGGCAGGCCGCGGCGGACCGGACGGCCGAGGTCGCTCGAGAGGGCGACTTCGTCATCACGCTCGGCTGTGGCGACGTCTACCGCATCGTGCCGCAACTGCTCGGCTCACTCGACGCGGCCCACGAACCCGTCGTCGCCGTCGCGGAGGACTCCGCGGAGTGACTCGTCACGACAGGTCCGTGGTGTCGGGGGCCCTCCGATGAAGCGGCCCGACGGATTCGACGAACCAGAACACACCCCGACTCCTCCGGCGGCGCCCAACCGACGCCGTCGGGGACGGGACCCGGAGGCCACCGGGCCCGTCCCCGTCGTCGGTGCCTCGCGGCCTCCCCGAGGTGCTGCCGGTGACTCGCGGGCGGCCGACGCCGACGCATCCGATCCGTCGTCCCCGTCGTCGCTCAAGGGCCGCCTCGGGTCGATCACCGGAGCCCCCGCGGCCTGGCGGGACCGCCTGACGAAGCCCTCGACCTCCGACGCGAGCGATCACCCCGGGCGGGTCGCACCTCGGGGCTCCGAGCCTCCGCGCATCGTGGCACCCGACGGCACGGCCGCCGAGGCCAAGTCGCGAGCCGTCGCGGCACGCCGGCAGGCGCGTCGGGCGTCGAGCGAACGGAGGCGCGTCGAGCGCGTCGAGGTCCGTCGCTTCACGCGTCGCAGCCGACACCGTCGGGCGACCCTGGTGTCGCTCGGGGCCGTCGTGCTCCTCCTCGTCGCGTCCGTCGCGGTCGCCGTGTTCACGCCGCTCCTGTCGTTGCAGACCATCCGTGTCGAGGGGACGGACCGCGTCGACGCCGCGGCCGTGCAGACCGCCCTCGACGGGCAGCTCGGCACGCCCCTCGCCCTCATCGACTTCGACGAGGTCACCCGCGAGCTCGGGGCGTTCCCCCTGATCGCCAGCTACGTGACCGAGACCGCTCCGCCCCACACGCTCGTCGTGCGCATCCAGGAGCGGCAGCCCGTCGCCACGGTCGCCGCGGGGGAGGGGTTCGACCTCGTCGACCCGGCTGGCGTCGTGGTCCAGACGCTCGACGCCCGGCAAGAGGGAGTACCCCTGGTCGACGTCGGGGGAGCAGCCCTCGACGGCCCCGCGTACCGTTCGGTGGCCGAGGTGCTGCTGGCCTTGCCGGTCACGTTGCGTTCGACCGTCGACACCGTGACGGCGTCGACGGCCGACGACGTGACCCTGCAACTCACCTCGGGTGAGCGGGTCGTCTGGGGCAGCGCCGACGAGTCGGCGAAGAAGGCCCAGGTGCTCACCGGACTCATCGCCGACCAGGCCCGGCGCGACCCGGGCGCGAGCGTCGAGTACGACGTGTCCGCGCCCGACAACGGGATCATCAGGACGAGATGAGAGGGTGTGTTCGCGACACGCTGGCCACCCTGGCGACAGCGCCTGCGGCGCACCCATACCTTGTGACTGCAGAACTTGCATACCATGTACAACTTTAACCTTCAACTGCAGAGTTAAGGTTCAAGCGGAGGCCCGGACGTGACAACGAACCATAACTACCTAGCCGTGATCAAGGTCGTCGGTGTCGGCGGCGGTGGCGTCAACGCCGTCAACCGCATGATCGAACTCGGGCTCCGCGGGGTGGAGTTCATCGCCATCAACACGGATGCCCAGGCGCTGCTGTTGAGCGATGCCGACGTCAAGCTCGACGTCGGTCGCGAACTCACCCGGGGCCTCGGCGCCGGTGCCGACCCCGAGGTCGGACGCCGCGCGGCGGAGGACCACGCCGAAGAGATCGAGGAAGCCCTCGCGGGTGCCGACATGGTCTTCGTCACGGCCGGCGAGGGCGGTGGCACCGGCACGGGCGGGGCCCCGGTCGTCGCCCGCATCGCGAAGTCGATCGGCGCACTGACCATCGGTGTCGTCACCAAGCCCTTCGGCTTCGAGGGCAAGCGCCGTCAGGCCCAGGCCGAGGCCGGCGTGGCCGCCCTGAAGGACGAGGTCGACACCCTCATCGTCGTCCCCAACGACCGCCTGCTCGAGATCAGCGAACGCGGCATCAGCATGGTGGAGGCCTTCGGCACGGCCGACCAGGTGCTCCTCGCCGGTGTCCAGGGCATCACCGACCTGATCACCACGCCCGGTCTCATCAACCTCGACTTCGCCGACGTCAAGTCGGTCATGCAGGGTGCCGGTTCGGCCCTCATGGGCATCGGATCGTCGCGGGGCGCGGACCGCGCCATCAAGGCGGCCGAGCTGGCCGTGGCGTCTCCGCTCCTCGAGGCGAGCATCGACGGCGCACACGGGGTGTTGCTGTCCATCCAGGGCGGTTCCAACCTGGGCATCTTCGAGATCAACGATGCGGCGCGCCTGGTGCAGGAGGCCGTCCACGCCGAGGCCAACATCATCTTCGGTGCCGTGATCGACGACACCCTCGGTGACGAGGTCCGCGTGACGGTCATCGCGGCGGGGTTCGACGGTGGTGAGCCCTCGACGAAGGTGAAAGATCGCCGGTCGAGCTTCGTCGACTCCGACGGCCCCACGGCGACCTCGGTCGCCGGTGTCTCGGCCATCGCCGACAGCGGGGCGACGCACGAGCCCGCCGCGTGGAAGCGGCCCGAAGAGCCCGCGACCCAGGCCGTCGACCCGGCCTTCGACGACGGTGACGACGACCTCGACGTCCCGGACTTCCTCAAGTAACGACGCGTGACCGATCCGACGGACGTCGACGGCGACCTGGGCGAGCGTCTCGCCCGGGTCGCCGCGGCCGTCGACGACGCCTGCACCGCTGTGGGACGCTCTCCGGGCGAGCTCACGACGATCGTCGTCACGAAATTCCATCCGCCCGGGCTCATCAGGGCGTTGTACGCCCTCGGGGTCCGCGACGTCGGCGAGAACCGTCACCAAGAGGCGCAGACCAAGGCCGTCGAATTGGACGACCTCGACGGACTCCGGTGGCACTTCGTGGGCCAGTTGCAGTCGAAGAAGGCGCGCCAGGCCCGGCGCTACGCGAACGCCGTCCACTCGCTCGACCGTGACTCGGTCGTCGGTGCGCTCTCGGACGACTCCGGGTCCCTCGTCGACGGATTCGTCCAGGTCAACCTGACCGACGACCCCGGCCGCGGGGGAGTGGCCGAGCACGAGGTCGAGCGGCTCGCCGAGCGGGTGCTCTCGACCCCGGGGCTGCGACTGCGCGGCGTCATGGCCGTGGCCCCCCTGGGTGAGGAGGCGCGTCCGGCCTTCGCGCGCCTCCGTGCGGTCTCCGAGAGGGTGCGGTCCCTCGAGGCCTCGGCCGACGCGATCTCGGCCGGCATGTCTCCCGACTTCGCCGAGGCCGTCGCCGAGGGCGCGACACACCTACGGATCGGCACGGCAATCACGGGTTCTCGGCCCGATGCTCGTTAATGTCGGTCCTGACGATCCACTGACTCGGAGGAACACCATGGCCAACCCGCTGCGCAAGACGATGGTCTATCTGGGCCTCGCCGACGAAGAGCTCGAGTACGACGAGCAGCCTCACGAACGAGCGCAGCCCCAGCAGTCGCCGCGACCGCAGGCGGCCGCCCAGGCTCCGGCTCCCGTCGCCCCGGTCCACTCGGCTCCCGCTGCCGCCCCCGCGCCCACCCGCGCCCCCGTGACGCCGCTGCGTCGCTCCTCGACCCCGAAGAACACGGTGCCCCACGACATGAACGAGATCCTGACCGTCCACCCCCGCGAGTACAAGGACGCCCAGGCGATCGCCGAGAGCTTCCGTGACGGCATCCCGGTGATCATCAACCTGTCACAGATGACCGAGGCGGACGCCCGTCGTCTAGTCGACTTCGCCAGCGGTCTCTCGCAGGGGTTGTACGGCAAGATCGAGCGCGTGACCAACAAGGTCTTCCTGTTGTCGCCGGCGCACATCGCGGTGAGCGGTGATCAGGCTGAGGTAGAATCCGACATCGAAGCGTCGTTCTTCGCCCAGTCGTGACGAGCCCGTCGTCGCGGCTTCTCTGCGTCGACGTGACGACCTGCCCGTCCGCGAGTCTCCTCGCGCCGACTCGTGTGAGCTGATGACCCCCCGATGATCACTTACCTGATCGCCACGATCGCGTACTACGCGTTGCTGATCTTCTTCCTGCTCATGTGGGCCCGCTTCGTGCTCGACCTCGCGCAGTCGTTCAGCCGCGGGTGGCGCCCCAAGGGGCCGGTGCTCGTCATCGCCGAAGTGGCCTACACGGTGACCGACCCGCCCATCCGCCGCGTGCGGAAGATCCTGCCCCCCGTGCGCCTCGGATCGGTCGCGCTCGACTTCGGCTGGAGCATCATCATGCTGGCCGTCATCATCCTGATGAGCGTCGCCTCCGGGCTCCGCACCTTCGGCTGACCACGTCGTCCGTGGACGACAGGGTAGGCTCACTGCAGCGCCCGAACGGCACGATCCCGGCCCGACCGGGCCCCGCTCCTCTACGGTGTAGAAGAACGACCCAGACCACGATCACACGATCCAACAGATGCACGAGGTGACGGCAATGGCTTTGACGCCGGAAGACGTAGTCAACAAGCGGTTCCAGCCGACGAAGTTCCGCGAGGGATACGACCAAGACGAGGTCGACGACTTCCTCGACGAGGTCGTCGCCGAGCTGCGACGTCTCAACCAGGAGAACGACGAGCTGCGTCAGCGCCTCTCGTCCGGCGACTCCGCCCCCGTGGCGCAGGCCGCTCCCGTCTCGGCTCCGGTGGCCAGCGCGCCGGCTCCTGCGTCGGCACCGGCTCCCGCGTCGGCCCCCGAGGCCGTCGAGCCCGAGCCGGTCGTCGAGTCCGAGCCCGTCGTCGCGGCCCCCGCCGCCGTCGCGTCCGCTCCGGCCTACTCCGCTCCCGCGGTGTCCGAGGCCGACGAGACCAGCAGCACCAACAGCCTGCTGCAGCTCGCTCGCCGTCTGCACGAAGAACACGTCCGCGAGGGCGTCGAGAAGCGCGACCAGCTCATCGCCGAAGGCCACGCGACCGCGGCTCGTCTGGTGTCCGAGGGCGAGGCCCGCCAGCGTGAGGTCGTCGCCGAGGCCGAGACGAAGTCCCGCGACATCATCGGTGCCGCCGAGACCCAGCAGCGCGAGATCCTCGACCGCCTCAACACCGAGCGGTCGAGCGTCGAGCGTCGCATCGACGACCTGCGCTCGTTCGAGCGTGACTACCGCTCCAAGCTCAAGAGCTACATCGAGGGTCAGCTGCACGAGCTCGACGGCGAGGGCACCGGCGAGGCCGGTCGGCCCACTCCGGCCAGCGCCCAGGGCTTCGGCTCGAACTAAGGACTTGTCGAGCGACAAGCCCGCCACGAAGGCCAGCGTCCGCGTTCTCGCGACGCTGGCCTTCGTCGCTGTCGTGGCCTACGGCCTCGACCAGGGCACCAAACTGCTGGTCACCCGGACTCTCGTCGAAGGAGGTTCCGTCGACGTCGTCGGCGAGTTCTTCCAGTTGCACTTCGTCAAGAACCCCGGTGCCGCCTTCTCGTTCGCGAGCGGGTCGACGTGGATCTTCTCGATCGCCGCCGCCGGCGTCGCCGTCGCGATCCTGGTCGTGGCCCGACGCATCAGATCGCTGGCCTGGTCGATCATGCTGGGCATGCTGCTCGGCGGCACCCTCGGCAACCTGACGGACCGCCTGCTCCGAGAGCCGTCGTTCGGCCAGGGGCACGTGGTCGACTTCATCTACTTCCCCTCCCTGCTGCCGGCCATCTTCAACGTCGCCGACGTCTTCATCGTGTCCAGCATGGGATTGCTCCTCCTGCTCACGCTGCTGGGCATCGGGCTCGACGGCACGCGCACGCCGAGCACAGGCAAGTCGGCTCGACCGGCGGGCGACGGTCGCGACGGCGACCCTCAGGTGGCCGGCTCCACGGCCGTCAGCGACCCGGGCACGTCCGGTGACGAGCCCAGCGGTCCCGTCGACACGACGCCTCCTGCCGATCACCGGAGCGCCTCGTGAGCGAGACCCGCGCCCTCCCGGTCCCCGACGGGCTCGCCGGCGAACGTGTCGACGCCGCCCTGGCCAAGCTTCTCGGCTTCAGCCGGACCTTCGCGGCCGAGGTCGCCGCCTCGGGCGGGGTGACGGTCGACGGGCGCACGGTCGGCAAATCGGACCGGCTCGAGGCCGGTGCGTGGCTCGACGTCACATGGTCACCGCGTGAGGCACCGGCCGTGGTCGCCGTCGAGGTGCCCGGCATGGCGGTCGTCCACGACGACGACGAGATCGTGGTCGTCGACAAGCCGGTCGGAGTCGCAGCACACCCGTCGGTGGGCTGGACGGGACCGACGGTGCTCGGCGGACTCGCCGCCGCGGGCTTCACCGTGTCGACCTCGGGGGCGTCCGAGCGTGCCGGCATCGTGCACCGCCTCGACGTCGGAACGAGCGGCCTCATGGTCGTCGCCAAGACCGAGCGGGCCTACACCCTGCTCAAACAGGCCTTTCGCGAACGCACCGTCGAGAAGATCTACAACGCGGTCGTCCAGGGCCACCCCGACCCGTTGACCGGGACGATCGACGCACCCATCGGGCGGCATCCGTCGTCCGACTGGAAGTTCGCCGTGGTCGTCGACGGCAAGCCGTCGGTCACCCACTACGAGACCGTCGAGGCGTTCCCGTCGGCGTCGCTGCTCGAGATCCACCTCGAGACGGGTCGGACCCACCAGATCCGCGTCCACATGGCCGCCCAGCGACATCCGTGCGTCGGTGACGCGACCTACGGAGCCGACCCGACGCTGTCGGCGACCCTCGGTCTCACGCGGCAGTGGCTGCACGCCGTGCAGCTCGGATTCCGGCACCCCGGCACGGGTGAGCCGGTGGTCTACCGCTCGACCTACCCCACCGACCTCCAGCAAGCCCTCGACGTCCTCCGTCACGGTTAGGCTGTTCCCCTAGTCGCCAGATCCACCACCAGACGAGGAGCCCCGTGGCCTCGAGCAAAGACTCATTCGTCCATCTGCACGTGCACAGCGAGTACTCGATGCTCGACGGCGCCGCCCGGGTCAAACCGTTGGTCACCGAGGCCGCGGCACAGGGCATGCCCGCGGTGGCGGTCACCGACCACGGCAACGTGTTCGGCGCGTACGACTTCTGGAAGACGGCGACCGAGGCGGGCGTCAAACCCATCATCGGCACCGAGGCCTACATCACGCCGGGCACGCACCGGGGCGACAAGACTCGCGTGCGCTGGGGCGACGGTGGACGAGACGACGTGTCGGGCTCTGGTGCCTACACGCACATGACGCTGTTGTCCGAGAACACCACGGGCATGCACAACCTGTTCCGGCTCTCGTCCCGGGCCTCCCTCGAGGGCTACTACTTCAAGCCGCGCATGGACCGCGAGCTGCTCTCGCAGTACTCCGAGGGCCTCATCGCGACGACCGGCTGCCCGAGCGGCGAGGTCCAGACCCGCCTGCGGCTCGGCCAGTACGACGAAGCGCTCAAGGCGGCCTCCGACTTCCGCGACATCTTCGGCCGTGAGAACTACTTCGCCGAGATCATGGACCACGGGCTCGGCATCGAGCGGCAGATCATGGGCGACCTGTTGCGCCTGGCGAAAGACCTCGACCTGCCCCTCGTCGCGACGAACGACCTCCACTACACGCACGAGCACGACGCGACCAGCCACGCGGCTCTCCTCTGCGTCCAGTCCGGCTCGACGCTGAACGACCCCAACCGGTTCAAGTTCGACGCCGACGAGTTCTACCTCAAGTCCGCCCAGCAGATGCGGCATCTCTTCCGCGACCACCCCGAGGCCTGCGACAACACGCTCCTCATCGCCGAGCGCTGCGACGTGCAGTTCAACACCTCGGCCAACTACATGCCGCGTTACCCGGTGCCCGAGGGCGAGACCGAAGAGACCTGGTTCATCAAAGAGGTCGAGAAGGGGCTCGTGTACCGCTATCCCGCGGGCATCCCGGACGACGTGCGCAAGCAGGCCGAATACGAGATCGGCGTCATCACCGGCATGGGCTTCCCCGGCTACTTCCTCGTGGTCGCCGACTTCATCAACTGGTCCAAGGAGAACGGCATCCGGGTCGGTCCGGGCCGTGGTTCGGGGGCCGGCTCGATGGCCGCCTACGCCATGCGCATCACCGATCTCGATCCTCTGCGCCACGGTCTGATCTTCGAGCGGTTCCTCAACCCCGATCGCGTGTCCATGCCCGACTTCGACGTCGACTTCGACGACCGTCGTCGCGGCGAGGTGATCCAGTACGTCACCGAGAAGTACGGAGACGAACGCGTCGCCCAGATCGTCACGTACGGCACCATCAAGGCCAAGCAGGCCTTGAAAGACAGTTCACGGGTGCTCGGGTTCCCCTTCGGCATGGGTGAGAAGCTCACCAAGGCCATGCCCCCCGCCGTGATGGGCAAGGACATCCCGCTCACCGGCATCTTCGACAAGCAGCACGAGCGCTACAAAGAGGCCGGCGACATCAGGACGGTCGTCGAGTCCGACCCCGAGGCCAAGACCGTCTTCGACACGGCGTTGGGGCTCGAGGGCCTGAAACGTCAGTGGGGCGTGCACGCCGCAGGCGTCATCATGTCCAGCGATCCGCTCATCGACATCATCCCGATCATGAAGCGCGAGCAGGACGGGCAGATCGTCACGCAGTTCGACTATCCGGCCTGCGAGTCGCTGGGCCTGATCAAGATGGACTTTCTGGGGCTGCGCAACCTCACGATCATCAACGACGCCCTCGACAACATCAAGACGAACCGCGGTTTCGACCTCGTGCTCGAAGACCTCGAGCTCGACGACCGGGGGGCCTACGAGTTGCTGGGTCGCGGCGACACGCTCGGGGTGTTCCAACTCGACGGCGGGCCCATGCGCGGGCTCCTCCGGCTGATGAAGCCCGACAACTTCGAAGACATCTCGGCCGTCATCGCGCTGTACCGCCCGGGGCCCATGGGCGCGAACTCGCACACGAACTACGCGCTCCGCAAGAACGGCGCGCAAGACATCACCCCGATCCACCCCGAGCTCGAAGAGCCGCTCAAAGAGATCCTGTCGACCAGCTACGGCCTGATCATCTACCAAGAGCAGGTCATGGCCATCGCGCAGAAGGTCGCCGGCTTCTCGCTCGGTCAGGCCGACATCCTCCGGCGGGCCATGGGCAAGAAGAAGAAGTCCGAGCTCGACAAGCAGTACGCCGGGTTCGAGCAGGGCATGTTCGACAACGGCTTCTCGCCCGATGCCGTCAAGATGCTCTGGGACATCCTGCTGCCCTTCTCGGACTACGCCTTCAACAAGGCGCACTCCGCGGCGTACGGCGTCGTCTCGTACTGGACGGCCTACCTCAAGGCCCACTACCCGGCCGAGTACATGGCCGCCCTGCTCACCAGCACGGGGGACTCCCGCGACAAGCTGGGTCTCTACCTCAACGAGTGTCGCCGCATGGGCATCAAGGTGCTGCCACCCGACGTCAACGAATCCATCGGCTTCTTCGCGGCCGTCGGCGACGACATCCGCTTCGGCATGGGTGCCGTGCGCAACGTCGGCTTCAACGTCGTCGACCATGTCATCGCCGCGCGCAAGAAAGAGGGGGCGTTCACCTCGTTCCACGACTTCCTGCGCAAGGTGCCGCTCCCCGTGGCGAACAAGCGCACCGTCGAGTCGCTCGTCAAGGCCGGCGCATTCGACTCCCTGGGGTCGACGCGGCGTGCCCTCGTCGAGATCCACGAGTCCGCCGTCGAGGCGGCGGTCAGCGAGAAGAGGGCCGAGGCGAACGGTCAGGTCGGCTTCGACTTCGACTCCCTGTGGGACGAGCCGCAGGACGTCCAGCACGTGCCCGAACGTCCTGAGTGGTCCAAGCGCGACAAGCTGGCCTTCGAGCGCGACATGCTGGGCCTCTACGTCTCGGACCACCCGCTCGCGGGCCTCGAGCTCCCCTTGGCCAAGCATGCCCAGACGACGGTCACCGACATCCTGGCGAGCGACCCCGCGACCATCGACGGCGAGACGGTCACGATCGCGGGGCTCATCACCAGCGTGCAGCACCGGGTCGCACGCAACTCGGGCAACCCCTACGGAATCATCACCGTCGAGGACTTCGGGGGCGAGATCTCAGCCATGTTCCTCGGCAAGACCTACCAAGAATTCGGGCCGTCGCTCGTCGGGGACTCGATCATCGTCCTGAAGGGTCGGGTCAGCGTCCGCGACGACGGCATGAACATGCACGCCGCGAGCATGTTCATGCCCGACCTCGGTGTCGGCGTGAACCACGGGCCGCTGCTCCTGCAGATGCCCGAGCACCGGGCGACGCACGACACGGTCACCGAGCTGGCAGCGGTGCTCGGGCGTCACGCCGGCGGCACCGAAGTCCGTCTCCGACTCGTCAAGGGCGAAGCCGCACGGGTCTTCGAGATCCCCATGCCGGTCGACGTCACGGCCGACCTGTTCGGCGAACTGAAGAGCCTGCTGGGCCCCGGCTGCCTCGTCTGAGGTGGCCGGTGCTCCGTCGGGTCCTGGTGCCCCGACCGGTTCCGGCGCCCGGCACCCGTTCGGCGTCAGTCCTCGAGATGGACCGGTCTCAGGTACCGACGGTCGTGGTACAGCAGGGCGTCGTCGTCCTCGCCGACCCCGCCGGTTCCGATGCGCACGACCACGACGGCGTTGCCGTGGACGGGCACCCGCTCGACGATCGTCCCGGTCATCCACGCGGTCACGCCCGTGAGCAGAGGTACCCCGTTCGGACCGTCGGTCCAGTGGTCGCCCGCGAAGCGTTCGGCGGCGGGTCCCGCCATGCGGCGGGCGAGGTCGCGGTTGCGCAGGCCGAGCAGGTGCACGATGACCTGGTCCGTCTCCGAGACGGCGGGCCACGAGCTCGCCGTCCTGGCCATGTTGAACGTCGCGAGGGGCGGCACGGCGGCCAGCGACGCCAGCGACGTCGCCGTGAACCCGACCGGTGTGCCCTCGCCGTCACGCGCCGTGACGATGGCCACGCCCGCGGCGTGTCGTCGGAAGGCCTCCTTGAACACCTCGAGAGAGTCGTCGGGCCGCGGAGCAGCCGCGTTGTCGTCCGTCATGCTCCCGACCCTACTGACTAGGCTGGACGAGCCATGATCCAGACCACAGATCTGCGCGGTCTCGCGCCGACCCACGCCCAGCTGCTCGACCTCGTCCCCCGGTCCCACGCCGACGTGGGCGCCGCGACGGACGCCGCCCGGCGACTCGTCGACGACGTCCGCGAGCGGGGCGCGGCCGCACTGCGGGACCAGGCCGCGCGCTTCGACGGTGTCCGTCCCGATGCCCTGCGCGTCACGACGCAGACCATCGACGAGGCCGTCGCGGCCCTCGACCCGCTGGTCAAGGAGGCGCTGGTCGAGTCGATCGCGCGCGTCACCCAGGCCAGCCGCGCCCAGGTCCCGGCACCGACCACGACCCGCCCGGCGGCGGGGGCCACCATCGAGCAGCGGTGGCAGCCCGTCACGCGGGCCGGCGTGTACGTCCCCGGCGGCAAGGCCGTGTACCCCTCCAGCGTGGTGATGAACGTCGTTCCGGCTCAGGTCGCGGGGGTGTCGTCGATCGCCCTCGTCTCTCCGGCGCAGCGCGAACACGGCGGGGGAGTCCACCCCGTCATCCTCGGGGCCGCCGGCCTGCTCGGCATCGACGAGGTCTACGCGATCGGGGGTGCCGGAGCGATCGGCGCGCTCGCCTACGGTGTGCCCGAGCTCGAGCTCGAGCCGGTCCAGGTCATCACCGGTCCCGGCAACAACTTCGTCGCCGCGGCGAAGCAACTCGTGCGCGGTCGTGTCGGCATCGATTCGGTGGCCGGTGCGACCGAGATCCTCGTCATCGCGGACGACTCGGCGGACGCCACGTTGGTCGCCGTCGACCTCATCAGCCAGGCCGAGCACGACGAGGAGGCCTCGGCCGTCCTCGTGACGGACTCCGCGCCCTTCGCCGAGGCCGTCGTCGCCGAACTGACCAGGCTCGTGCCCCGCACCCTCAGCGCCGCCCGGGTCCGGACGGCCCTCTCCGGTCGGCAGTCGGCGGTGGTCCTCGTCGACGACCTCCGGCAGGCTGCTGCCTTCAGCAACGCCTACGGCCCCGAGCACCTCGAGGTCCAGACCCGTGACGACGACGCGGTCCTGGCCGACATCACCGATGCCGGAGCGATCTTCGTGGGGCCCGACACGCCCGTCAGCCTGGGTGACTACCTCGCCGGGTCGAACCACGTCCTGCCCACCAGCGGTCAGTCGCGCTTCTCGTCGGGGCTCGGGGCGTTCACGTTCCTCCGACCACAGCAGATCGTCCGGTACGACGCCGAGGCCCTCGGTGCCGTGGCCGAGCGGCTCGTGGCGTTGTCGAACGCCGAGCTGTTGCCCGCCCACGGCGAGGCCGTCGCGGCTCGGTTGTCGCGCCCCTGAGCCGGGCGGGGCCTTCGCGATCCGGTGCTCGGGTGGCCCTGGCGTCCGACGTCGAGCCCGCCGTCCGATAATCTGGCCCCACCATGTTCTGCCCCTTCTGCCGCCACCCCGACTCACGAGTCGTCGACTCCCGGACCAGCGACGACGGCACGTCGATCCGACGTCGGAGGCAATGCCCCAACTGCGGTCGTCGGTTCAGCACGACCGAGACCGCGAGCCTCAACGTCGTGAAGCGCAACGGCGTCCTCGAACCGTTCAGCCGCGACAAGATCATCTCGGGTGTCCGCAAGGCCTGCCAAGGGCGCCCGGTGACGGATGGCGATCTCGCCGTGCTGGCACAGAAGGTCGAAGAGGCCGTCCGGGCGAGCGGTGCGTCGCAGATCGAGGCGAACGACATCGGTCTGGCCATCCTCCCTCCGCTCCGCGACCTCGACGAGGTGGCCTACCTCCGGTTCGCGAGCGTCTACCAGGCCTTCGACTCGCTCGAGGACTTCGAGGCCTCGATCGGACAGCTGCGCGAAGAGCACGCGTCCCGGCCGCTCTCCACCCGATCGGTCGACGAGTGAGGACCCCGTACCGCGTCCTCTTCGACGTCGTCTTCGCGAAGATGGACCCCGAGGACGCCCACCACCTCGCCTTCCGGGTCATCAAGGCGATCCCCAAGCTGGGCCTCGCCGGCCTCGTCGGGCGCTTCACGGCCCCGGCCCCGTCCCTGGCGGTCGACGCGCTCGGACTCCACTTCCCCTCGCCGTTCGGTGTCGCAGCCGGTTTCGACAAGGACGCCAAGGGCATCGCCGGCCTCGGCGCTCTCGGGTTCGGGCACGTCGAGGTGGGGACGGTGAC
Organism: Frigoribacterium sp. Leaf8; assembly: GCF_001421165.1. Taxonomy (GTDB): domain Bacteria; phylum Actinomycetota; class Actinomycetes; order Actinomycetales; family Microbacteriaceae; genus Frigoribacterium. The sequence goes on from NZ_LMKB01000005.1 coordinate 84,791, forward strand.
CGCTCGACCGCAGCCCGGCAACGAACGACCTCGTCTCTTCCGACTCGTTCCGGACCTCGCGGTCGTGAACCGCATGGGGTTCAACAACTCCGGGGCCCACGCGGCGGCCCTCGAACTCAGCCGGGCTCGGTCGGCTCCGTCACGGCCCGTGATCGGCGTCAACATCGGGAAGAGCCGCGTCGTCGACGTCGACGACGCGATCGACGACTACCTGGCCAGCACGCGCCTCCTGGCTCCTCTGGCGGACTACCTCGCCGTGAACGTCAGCTCGCCGAACACCCCGGGGCTCCGCGGGTTGCAAGAGCTCGAGAGGCTCGCTCCACTCCTCGAGGCCGTGCGCGACGCCGCCGGGCACACTCCGGTGTTGGTCAAGATCGCTCCCGACCTCGACGACGACGGCGTTCGTCGGATCGGTGCCCTCGTCACCGAGCTCGGCCTCGCGGGCGTCATCGCGACCAACACGACGGTGTCCAGGGAAGGCCTCGCCACCGAGGGGGCGGTCGTCGAGGCCGCCGGAGCCGGCGGTCTGTCGGGTGCCCCGCTCGCCGTCCGGTCGTTGGAGGTCCTCAAGCTGGTCCGTGAGTCCGTCCCGAGCAGCATGTGCGTCATCTCGGTCGGTGGGGTCTCGAGCGCCGCCGACGTCGACGCGAGGCTCCGGGCCGGGGCCACGCTCGTGCAGGGTTACACGGCGTTCCTCTACCGAGGGCCCCTCTGGGCCCGACAGGTCAACCGGGGGCTCGTCGCCCTGGATCGGCGTCGACGCGCCACCTGACGAAGCACGCGGTCGGCGAGGTCGAGAACGCGAAACGGCGCCACCCACCGGGGGCGACGCCTTTCGTCGTACGGGGAGCCGCGTCGGCTACGCGGTCGGGTACTCGCCCCGCTTGACCTGCGGCTTCGGCAGGCGCATGGGCTTGAGCTGCATCGCCCGCATCGCCGCGTACCAGCGGTTGCCCTTCCGGACGTTCTCCGCGCCGTACTTGGCAGCCAGCTTGCGGTTGACGCTCCGGCCGACGATCAGGCAGTCGACGACGGCGAGGGCGAAGAATCCCCACAGCACGAGCAGGGTGATCGACTGGATGGCCGCAGACTGCACGAGCGTCATCGCGATGACGACGACCATGATGGGGATCATGGCCTCGCCGACGCTGTAGCGGGCGTCGACGTGGTCGCGGATGAAGCGGCGCTGCGGCCCCTTGTCGCGGTCGGGCAAGAAGCGCTCCTCGCCGTTCGCCAAGCCGACGCGGGCGCGGTCACGCTGTTCGGCGAGACGGGCACGCTGGGCCTTCTGGGCTTCTTTGCCCGAGGCCACCAGGGGCCTCTGGTTGGCGGCTTCGCGCTCGCGTCGCGTGGGCGTCGGGCGACCCTTGCCGACCGCGGTCGACTCGGGCTCGGCGACGGTGGTCGTCTCGGTCGTCTTGCTGTCTGGCTTGGCCACGGGAGATCCTCAGGGTTGTCCGAGTTCCTAAGATTACCTGCATGAGCGACTCGCAGCATCCCGTCCGACCGACCGATCCCCGTACTGTCAGCGAACTCGCGGAGGCCGTGCACGCGGGTCTGCCCGCGACGATCGCCGACCTGGGTGCCCTCGTGCGCATCCCTTCCGTCTCGTGGGACGCCTTCGACCCCGAGCACGTGAGACGTAGTGCCGAGGCCGTGGCCGCCCTGGTCGAGGGGACGGGCCTCTTCGACGAGGTGACCGTGAGCCGGGCGCCGATCGGCGAGGGCGGCCCCCTCGGCCAGCCCGCCGTGCTCGCCCGACGCCCGGCCCGCGAGGGCAAGCCGACCGTCCTCCTGTACGCCCACCACGACGTGCAGCCGCAGGGCGACGACGCCGACTGGGACACCCCTCCGTTCGAACCGACCGTGAAGGGCGACCGGCTGTACGGGCGTGGGGCGTCCGACGACAAGGCCGGCGTGATGACGCACGTCGCGGCGCTGCGCGCGGTGCACGAGGTGCTCGGAGACGACCTCGGTGTCGGCGTCTCGTTGTTCATCGAGGGCGAGGAGGAGTTCGGTTCCCGCTCCTTCGCCGACTTCCTCGTGCAGCACGAAGACGAGCTCCGTGCCGACGTCATCGTCGTGGCCGACTCCGACAACTGGAGCACCACCGTCCCCGCCATCACCGTGGGCCTGCGCGGCAACGTGACCTTCCGCCTGACCGTCCGCACCTTGGCCCACGCCTCCCACTCGGGCATGCTCGGCGGCGCCGTCCCCGACGCCATGCTGGCCATGGTCAAGCTCCTCGCGACCCTGCACGACGACGACGGCAGCGTCGCCGTCGCCGGGCTGACGAGCCGCGAGGCCGACCACCCGGAGCAGAGCGAGCAGCAGCTGCGCGACGAGAGCGGCCTGCTCGAGGGGGTGACCCCCATCGGTCGGGGACCGATCCTGAGCCGGGTGTGGTCGCAACCGTCGATCACCGTGACGGGCATCGACGCCCCGTCGGTCGCCAACGCGTCGAACACCCTGAGTCCCGAGGTGTCCGTCCGCATCAGCGCCCGCATCGCTCCCGGGCAGACCGCCGAGGACGCCTACGCCGCTCTCGACGCGCACCTGCACGCGCACGCACCGTTCGGCGCCCACGTCCAGATCGACGACGTCGACCGGGGTGACCCCTTCCTGGTGGACACCACGGGCACGGCGATCGCCGACGCGACCGTCGCGATGACCGAGGGGTGGGGCGAGGCCCCGGTCCAGACGGGCATCGGCGGGTCGATCCCGTTCATCGCCGACCTCGTGCGCACGTTCCCCGAAGCCCAGATCCTCGTGACCGGCGTCGAGGACCCCGACACCCGAGCGCACAGCCCGAACGAGTCCCAGCACCTCGGAGTCCTCCACCGGGCCGTCCTCAGCGAGGCGATCCTGCTGGCGCGCCTCGACGCGAGGGGCTGACCGGCACGACCCGCGCCTCCTCGGCACCGTTGTCGAGCGGGGGAGGCGCGGGTCCGGAACAAAACCGGCCCACGGCTGCTTACACTGGTCGACGACGAGTGCCCCGCACTCGACCCGGCCCGAAGGAGGCACCATGACCGACATCGCAACCGCTCCCGTCGACGCGAAGGCGCACGGCGTGACGATCACGTCCACCGCCGCGGACAAGGTGAAGAGCCTGCTCACGCAAGAGGGTCGGGACGACCTTCGCCTCCGCGTGGCGGTCCAGCCCGGCGGCTGCTCGGGACTCATCTACCAGCTGTACTTCGACGAGCGCATGCTCGACGGCGACGCGACCGTCGACTTCGACGGCGTCGAGGTCATCGTCGACAAGATGAGCGTCCCTTACCTCGACGGTGCGGCCATCGACTTCGAGGACACCATCCAGAAGCAGGGGTTCACCATCGACAACCCCAACGCGCAGGGCAGCTGCGCCTGCGGCGACAGCTTCCACTGATCGTCGAGGGGCGGCTCCGGTCGTCGAAGGACGACTCCGGGCCGTCCGTCGCGGTTGAGCCGGCGTCACCGAGGGGACCATCCGACAGGGTGGTCCCCTCGGTCGTACCACGACGGTTCTCGCTCGACGTCGAGAGGCTTCCGGCGCGTGCCGTGCGTTGGGGAGGCGAACCTGCGAGTAAGCTAGGCAGGTCCCCGTCAACACTGGGAACACCCCCACTGTCGTGTCATCCGAGAGGTAACAGTGCGTTCTAACCGCCGTCTTCGTTGGGCTGCCGCCCCCATGGCAGTCGTCCTGGCTCTCGTGCTAGCGGGGTGCACCACCGACCAGCTCCAGGGGTGGCTGCCCACCACCGCGGGCACGACCAACCACGTGGACCGTGTGATCGGACTCTGGGTCACCTCGTGGATCGTCCTGCTGATCGTCGGCGTGATCGTGTGGGGCCTGATCATCTGGGTCTGCGTCGCTTACCGGCGTCGCAAGGGCCAGACCGGCCTCCCGGTCCAGCTTCGCTACAACATGCCGATCGAGATCTTCTACACCGTCGTCCCCCTGATCCTCGTGCTGGGCTTCTTCGCCTTCACGGCCCGCGACCAGGCTGCCATCGAGGCACCCACCGCGAGCCCCGACGTCAAGATCGACGTCTACGCCAAGCGCTGGGCGTGGGACTTCAACTACATCGACCAGCAGAACGAAGACGAGAGCGTCTACTACCAGGGCATCCAGGCGCAAGAACTGGGTGACGGCACGATCGACGAGAGCCAGCTCCCCGAGCTCTACCTCCCTGTCGGCAAGACGGTGCAGATCGACCTCAAGTCCCGCGACGTGGCTCACTCCTTCTGGATCATCGACTTCCTCTACAAGAAGGACACGATCCCCGGCAAGACCAACTCGATGTACTTCACGCCCGAGAAAGAGGGCACGTTCAGCGGCAAGTGCGCCGAGCTGTGCGGCGAATACCACTCGTTGATGCTGTTCAACGTCAAGGTCGTGTCCCAGTCCGAGTACGACCAGTACATCCAGTCGCTCGATGCCGAGGGAAACACCGGCCTGCTGGGCGACCAGTACAACACCAACACCAACCAGCCCGGCACCGAGGCTCCCGCCAACGCCGCCGGCACCGAAGACTCCGAGAAGTAAGGCACGGTTCGATGAGCTCAGCCACCGCCACCCGTCCCACCACCGGCGGGACCTCGTCCGGTCAGAACTTCGGCGCCACGAAGGTCGGCCGCAAGGGCAACGTCGTCGTCAACTGGATCACGTCGACCGACCACAAGACGATCGGGTACATGTACCTGATAACGTCTTTCCTCTTCTTCTGCCTCGGTGGGGTGATGGCGCTCATCATCCGCGCCCAGCTCTTCGCACCGGGCCTCGAGATCGTGGCCACGAAAGAGCAGTACAACCAGCTCTTCACCATGCACGGCACGATCATGTTGCTCATGTTCGCGACCCCGCTCTTCTCGGGATTCGCCAACGTGCTCATGCCGCTGCAGATCGGTGCACCGGACGTCGCCTTCCCCCGCCTGAACGGCTTCGCGTTCTGGCTCTACTCGTTCGGCTCGATCATCGCCGTCGCCGGCTTCCTCACCCCGCAGGGTGCCGCATCGTTCGGCTGGTTCGCCTACGCACCGCTGAGTGACACGACGTTCTCTCCAGGGCTCGGCGGCAACCTGTGGGTGTTCGGTCTCGGCCTCACCGGCTTCAGCACGATCCTCGGTTCGGTGAACTTCATCACAACCATCGTCTCGATGCGCGCTCCGGGCATGACCATGTGGCGCATGCCGATCTTCACCTGGAACACCCTGATCACCTCCATCCTGGTGATCATGGCGTTCCCCGTGCTGGCGGCCGCACTCTTCGGCCTCGGGTTCGACCGCGTCTTCGACGCGCAGGTCTTCAACCCCGCGAACGGTGGCGCCATCCTCTGGCAGCACCTGTTCTGGTTCTTCGGTCACCCGGAGGTCTACATCATCGCCCTGCCGTTCTTCGGCATCGTGTCCGAGGTGTTCCCGGTCTTCAGCCGCAAGCCGATCTTCGGGTACAAGACGCTCGTCTACGCCACCATCTCGATCGCCGCCCTGTCCGTCACCGTGTGGGCCCACCACATGTACGTGACCGGCTCGGTCCTGCTGCCCTTCTTCTCGCTGATGACCATGCTCATCGCGGTGCCCACCGGCGTGAAGATCTTCAACTGGATCGGCACCATGTGGCGCGGTTCGGTGACGTTTGAGACGCCCATGCTCTGGGCCATCGGATTCCTCATCACGTTCACCTTCGGTGGTCTCACCGGCGTCATCCTGGCCTCGCCCCCGCTCGACTTCCACGTGTCCGACACGTACTTCGTCGTGGCTCACTTCCACTACGTGGTCTTCGGTACCGTCGTCTTCGCGATGTTCTCCGGGTTCTACTTCTGGTGGCCGAAGTGGACCGGCAAGATGCTCAACGAGCGTCTCGGCAAGATCCACTTCTGGATGCTGTTCGTCGGTTTCCACACCACGTTCCTCGTGCAGCACTGGCTCGGCGTGATGGGCATGCCCCGTCGCTACGCCACCTACCAGCCGGAAGACCACTTCACGTGGATGAACCAGCTCTCGACCATCGGCGCCATGTTGCTCGGTGTCTCGATCCTGCCGTTCCTCTACAACGTCTACATCACGGCTCGGCGTGCGCCCAAGGTCGAGGTCAACGATCCCTGGGGTTATTCTCGCTCGCTCGAGTGGGCCACCTCGTGCCCGCCGCCGCGACACAACTTCACGTCGATCCCGCGCATCCGTTCGGAGTCGCCGGCATTCGACCTCAACCACCCAGAGGCCGGACTGCCCGTCGGCATCGGGCCGGTGAAGGATGCACCTGACGCCCCCACGTACGACGCGTCCAGCGAGAAAGTGAAGTAGACCTGATGAAGACCAACGCGACGCTGTTCTGGATCCTCGCGATCTTCTTCTTCCTCATGTGTGCGGTTTACGTGCTCTGGAGCCTCCTCGACACCGGTCAGGTCGAATGGGCCGGTACGCTCGGCATCGGTCTGGCCGGCATGCTCGGAGCATTCCTGGCGTTCTACATGGGTCGCTCGCACGCGACCCAGGGAGGCGAGCTTCCCGAGGACCGTCTGGACGCCAACATCGACGACGGTGACCCCGAGATGGGCTTCTTCAGCCCCTGGTCGTGGTGGCCCATCATCTTGGCCGCCGGTTGCAGCCTGATCTTCCTGGCGCTGGCCGTCGGCATGTGGATCATCTACATCGGTGCGGCCCTGACGGCCGTTGCCTTGGTCGGCTGGGTCTACGAGTACTACCGCGGAAACTTCGCACACTGACATCACTGCTCCCTCGAGTGTGAAGGGCGTCGGTCTTCGGGCCGGCGCCCTTCGTCGTGTTCGCCACGGGTGTTGTGGCCAGAGGCGAGGAATGCAGATCTGAACTGATGAGTGGCCACTAGGCCTCTCGTTCCCACGTGCGGGACAGGCCGCCCTGGGCCGGCCCAGACGACCAGTTTGGTGATCGTGTGAGTCATGCGTCAGCCGCTGTCCGCTGTCCGCTGTCAGCTGGCCTCCGTCCGATGGCCGCCGCCCGCCGCCCGCTGGCCTCCGCCCGATGGCCGCCGCCGCCCACGAGCCGCTGCCGCTGCCTACGGGCCACGGGTTGCTGCCTTCGGCCACTGGCCGCTGGTCGGTGCCGAGCGCGGGTGGACAAGCGCCGGTAGCCGTAGCCTTCCCGTGGCAGTGCCTGGGCCTGGCCCGGGCCTCCGCCTGTGCTGTCGCTCTGGCTCCGCATGCGTCCGTCCCGGTGGCGACGGCACCGGCGGTACCGGATTCCTTGCTCCACACGGCTTCGTTGGGTTCGGTCGGAGGGCCGGGTTTTGGTCGTCACGGTGTCCACCGGGGTCGCGGTCGCTCCTGGTGCTGGTCGACGCGTGGTCCTGAGGCGCGGGGACGCGGCCAGGAGTGGGAGGTAGGCGCCATGGCCCTGAGGTCCGGACGACGTGAGTGAGGCTGGGGGAGTGCTGCCCGAACCACGGTTGCCGTTCTCGCCGAGCCGGGTGTGGCTCTGGATCTCGTAAGGCGACCGATGCATCGTCGGCTGTCCGGGCCAGGGAGAGCCGGCTCAGGGACGTTTACAGGCTTCCTCGCGGGTGCCGTCCTGATGGGGAACGTGGGCCTTGTCGCTGGGGACGACAGCGCCTGTGTGGTCGATCGTGACGATTTCATGCGGTCGTCAGCTGGGGTTGGTGAGCACGCCCCTCGAGGGAGCTGACATCGGTCCTCCGAGCCCGGAGCGAGTGGTGGGCGGAGCCAGAGTCATCCTGAGGGCTCGCGTGGAGTGGGCACAGGGAGCACACGAGGTCGAGAATCCGGGCGATGATCGCCACTGCCGACCGTGACATGCGCTCAACCGAGGGTGTGACGTCGTGGCTGAGAACCTGGCCGCAGGCCGCGGTGATGTACCGATCACCGTCGCCGGGATCACTGTGTCAACTCCGTGCAGGACTGGAGGAGTCATCATAGCCAGGTACCACGCAGCATCCTTCGGAGGAGGCCCGCTCGTGCGGTCGGCCGGGATGTCTCAGCCTCGACCGCTCTGAGGGAGAAGCAGTCGCGGCGTCTCGACACTCGATCCGATGACGTCCAGAGGTATTGTCGCCGGAGATCCCATCTCACCCAACGGTTGGACTCGTCGGCTGCGCGAGGGTGGGCCGACTGAACTGCCGTTCGCCACTCCAGGAACGCCGAAGGCCCGGCCGCACACGATGTGCGACCGGGCCCAAGGGCTACCGAAGGTCAGTGTCCTTCGTCGTGGTGCGATGCCTCGATCTCGGAACGCTTCACGGGGGCGATGCGGTCCTCGAAGAAGAACGACGACGCTGATGCTCGGGCCCGCTGCAGAGCCGTGATCTTGCCGTTGGCGTTCGGTCGGACCATGAGGGGCTCGTACTCGTTGAAGTCGAGCAGGCGCCAGCGCTCGTACTCGTCGAGCTGCTCGTGCACCTCGATGTACTCGCCACCCGGCAGGCGAACGATGCGTCCCGACTCGTAGCCGTGGAGAGCGATCTCACGGTCCTTCTTCTGAAGGGCGAGGCAGACCCGCTTCGTGACCCAGAAGGCGATGAACGGCCCGATGATCAGGGCTGCCTGGCACGCGTGGATGACGTAGTTCAATGACAGGTGGAAGTGCGTCGCCATGATGTCGGAGCTCGCCGCTGCCCACAGGCTGGCGTAGAACACGATGCCGGCGGCGCCGATCGCGGTGCGCGTCGGAGCGTTGCGAGGCCGGTCGAGGATGTGGTGCTCGCGCTTGTCGCCGGTCACCCAGGCCTCGAAGAACGGGTACAGCAGGACGACGACGATGAAGAGACCCAGGACCGTGATCGGCACGAGGATGTTCATCGAGACCGTGTAGCCGAAGGCGACGAACTCCCAGCCCGGAGGAACGAGACGAAGGGCACCGTCGGCGAAACCGATGTACCAGTCGGGTTGCGTACCTGCCGACACGGGGGAGGGGTCGTACGGGCCGTAGTTCCAGATGGGGTTGATCGTGAACAGCGAGGCGATCAACACGATGACACCGAAGACGATGAAGAAGAATCCACCGGCCTTCGCCGCGAACACGGGCATGACGGGCACGCCCACGACGTTCTGGTTCGTCTTGCCGGGGCCGGCGAACTGCGTGTGCTTGTTGATGATGAGCAACAGCAGGTGCACGCCCAGGAGGGCGATCAACAGTGCGGGCAGCAGCATGATGTGCAGCGAGTAGAACCGGCCGACCATGTCGGTACCCGGGAATTCTCCACCGAACACGAGGTACGAGATCCAGACGCCGATCACGGGGATGCCCTTGATCATGCCGTCGATGATGCGGGCACCGTTGCCGGAGAGGAGGTCGTCGGGAAGCGAGTATCCGGTGAAGCCCTCGGCCATCGCGAGGATCCAGAGCGTGAAGCCGACGACCCAGTTGATCTCGCGGGGCTTGCGGAACGCGCCGGTGAAGTAGACGCGCAGCATGTGCAGCATGATCGCGGCCACGAACAGCAGAGCGGCCCAGTGGTGGATCTGGCGGAACAGGAGGCCGCCACGGATGTCGAACGAGATGTCGAGCGTCGAGGCCATCGCCGCCGACATGTTGAGGCCCTTGAGCGGAACGTACGAACCGTTGTAGTTGACCTCAGCCATCGAGGGCTGGAAGAAGAACGTCAGGAACGTGCCCGAGAGCAGGATCACGACGAACGAGTAGAGAGCGACCTCGCCCAACATGAACGACCAGTGGTCGGGGAAGATCTTGCGACCCACCTCTTTGACCAGGCCGGACATGCTCGTGCGCTCGTCGATGTAGTTGGCCGTCGCGCCGAGGAATTTGTTCGTCTTCGTCGGTGCGAAGGCAGGAGCCTTGCCGATGTTCTCGGACGTGGCCGGTTCGGCACCGTGTGCCGGGGTGGTGGTGATCACTTTTCGCGCTCCCAGAAGCTCGGGCCCACAGGTTCGTGGAAGTCGCTCTGCGCGACGAGGTACCCGTCGGCGTCGACCGTGATGGGCAGCTGCGGCAGGGGGCGCTTGGCGGGCCCGAAGATGACTTCGCAGTTGTTCGTCACGTCGAACGTGGACTGGTGGCAGGGGCAGAGCAGGTGGTGTGTCTGCTGTTCGTAGAGGGCCACGGGGCACCCGACGTGCGTGCAGATCTTGGAGTAGGCGACGATTCCGTCGTACTGCCAGTCTTCGCGTCCCTCGGCCGGGTTGAGGTCTTCCGGCTTGAGGCGCATGAGAAGGACGGCCGCTTTGGCTTTCTCTTCGAGCAAGTGTTCTGATTCGTTGAGGTTCTCGGGGATGACGTGGAACACGGAACCGAGGGTGACGTCCGACGCCTTGATGCGGGTTCCGGAGGGGTCGGCGGCGAGGTGCATGCCTTCTTCCCACAGCGTGTGGCGGAGGACCGCGTTGGGGTCTTCCGCAGGTGCGAGGTCGCGGAACAGCACCACGGCGGGGAGGGGCGTCGCGACGAGAGCGCCGATGAGGCTGTTGCGGATGAGCGAACGACGACCGAAGCCGCTCTCGTGGTTGCCCAGTGCAAAGACCTCGACGGCCTTCTCACGCGTCGGCTCGGAGCCACGCGTGTCGTGGCGCATCTCGGTGATCTCTCGCGCCGGCATGAGCGTTTTGGACCAGTGCACCGCACCGATTCCGACGGACAACAGACCGAGGGCGATCCCGAGACCCAGGAACAGGTTGTTCAGGCGGACCGAGCCGGAGTCACCCGACGTGATCGGGAAGGCCACGTACGCGCCGATGGCCGCGATGCTGCCGACGATCGACAGGAAGAAGAACAGGCTGACCTGACGCTCCGCACGCTTCTCGACCTTGGGGTCGATGTCGGTGACGCGGTCGCGGTGGGGCGGTTCACCCGGGTTCTGGAACACGTCGGACGTGACGACCGCCGTGCCGGCCGAGACCTGTCGAGGCTCACGCTTCTCGACAGCCGAGCCCGCCGTGGGGGCCTCGTCGTCGTGCTCTGCCATTGATTCTGCCTTTCGTGAAGTACGGAGAGAACGCGGGTCAGTTCGACCGGGCGGTCAGCCAGATGGTGATCGCGACGATCGCACCGAGCCCGAAGATCCAGATGAAGAGACCTTCGGCGACGGGGCCGAGGCTCCCGAGCTCGAATCCACCCGGCGACGGGTTGTTCTCGACGTACTTGAGGTACGTGATGATGTCGGCCTTGTCTTGGGGCGACAGGTTGAGGTCGTTGAAGACCGGCATGTTCTGCGGGCCCGTCTGCATGGCCTCGTAGATGTGGTGGGCGGTGACGCCGTCGAGTGCGGGGGCGAACTTGCCCTGGGTGAGCGCGCCACCCGCACCGGCCACGTTGTGGCACATGGCGCAGTTGATGCGGAACAGCTCGGCGCCGTTGGTCGTGTCGCCGTCGGCCTGGAGCAGGGACTCGTCGGGGATGGCCGGACCCGGGGCGAGGGAGGCGACGTAGGCGGCCATGGCGGCGACCTGCTCGTCGGAGAACTGCGTGGGCTTCTGCTCGGCCTGAGGACCGTTCACGGCCATGGGCATGCGACCGGTGCCGACCTGGAAGTCGACCGAGGCCGCCCCGACGCCGATCAGGCTGGGACCGCTGTCGGTGCCGGCGGCGCTCAGACCGTGGCAGGTCGCACAGTTCGAGGCGAAGAGCTTCTGACCCTCGTCGATGCTCTGCTGCGACGTGGCGGTGGCGCTGCTCTCGTCTGCCGAGGCGGTCGAGGAGAAGAGCGCGTAGGCACCGCCCGTGGTGAGCAGACCGACGAGCAGGAGGGAGGCGGTGGCGACGGGGCCGCGACGGCCGGCCTTCTTGGTGCGTCGGGAGGACGAGGTTCTGGAGAACATGCTGTGCAGACGATCCAATGCCTATTTGAGGAGGTAGATGACGATGAAGAGGCCGATCCAGACGACGTCGACGAAGTGCCAGTAGTACGACACGACGATGGCCGTCGTGGCCTCTTTGTGCCCGAAGTTCTTGACTGCGTAGGCACGACCGATGGTGAGCAGGAAGGCGATGAGGCCACCGATGACGTGCGCGCCGTGGAAGCCGGTCGTCATGTAGAACGCCGAGCCGTAGGCGCTCGAGCTGAGGGTGACGTGCTCGGAGATCAGCGTCGCGTACTCGAACACCTGGCCGCAGACGAAGACCGCGCCCATGGCGTAGGTGAGGAAGAACCACTCGACCATGCCCCAGCGGCCGACCTGGAACAGGCGGCCGGTACGGTGCGGCTGCATGCGCTCGGCCGCGAACACGCCGAACTGGCAGGCGACCGAGGACAGCACCAGGGTGATGGTGTTGGTCAGCGCGAACGGCACGTTGTGCAGCGCCGTCTGGTCGGCCCACAGGCCCGGAGACGTCGAGCGGAGCGTGAAGTAGATCGCGAAGAGGCCGGCGAAGAACATGACCTCGCTGCCGAGCCACACGATGGTGCCCACGGCAACCGTGCTGGGTCGATTGACGACGGGGCCGCCAGAAGGTCTCGAGAGAGAGGTACTTGTCACGAGGTCCATTATGCCTGGTAAGTCGCTTTGGGTTTGCGCTCGAAACCCCGGGTCGGGAATTTCCCTTGACGCCGAGACATCGGAGCCGCCCGTGCTCCGCCGGTAGCCTGGGCGCATGACCTCCGAGCTCACCTGGCCCCTGATCATCGACGCGCTCCTCGTCGGTCGCGACCTCTCGATCAGCGAGGCGACGTGGTCGATGGAGCAGGTCATGACCGGCGATGTCACCCCGGCCCAGCTCGGGGCGTTCCTCGTGGCCCTGCGGGCCAAGGGGGAGACAGTGGACGAGATCGTGGGATTCCGCGACGCCGTCCTCGCCCACGCCGTGGCCCTGCCGGTCGACAGCATGGCCGTCGACATCGTCGGCACGGGCGGAGACCGTTTCGGGACGGTCAACGTCTCGACCATGGCCTCCGTCGTCGTGGCGGCCACCGGCGTGCCCGTCATCAAGCACGGCAACCGGGCGGCGAGTTCGTCGTCCGGTTCCTCGGACGTCCTGTCGGCCCTCGGCATCGACCTGACCATCGGCGCCGACCGTGTGGCCGAGGTCCTGCGCGAAGCCGGGCTGACCTTCGCCTTCGCGGCCGCCTTCCACCCGGGCTTCGGCAACGCCGCCGCCGTGCGGCGTGAGATCGGCGTCCCGACGGTCTTCAACTTCCTGGGGCCCCTCGTGAACCCGGCACGACCCGAGGCGAGTGCGGTCGGCGTCGCGTCGCTCGACAAGGTGCCGCTGATCGTGGGCGTGTTCCAGACCCGGGGCGCCACGGCGCTCGTGTTCCGCGGCGACGACGGCCTCGACGAGTTGACCACCACCGGTCACAGCCACATCTGGGAGGTCACCGGAGGCTCGGTGACCGAGCACGACCTCGACCCGCTCGAGTTGGGCATCCCGCGGGCGCGCATCTCCGACCTCGTCGGCGGCGACGCGGCGTACAACGCGGCCGTCGCCCGCGTGGTGCTGGCGGGGGAGCGCGGCCCCGTCCGCGACATCGTGCTGCTCAACGCGGCGGCCGGACTGGTCTCGTACGGGCTGGCCGCGGACCCGGGCCAGCGCGAACGGCCGCTCCTCGCCCGCTTCCGGGAGCAGCTGGACGTCGCGGCCCGCGCCGTCGACTCGGGGGCGGCGATCGCGAAACTGGACCAGTGGGTGGCGGCGACCCGCGCCTCCTGAGACGAACCGTGCCTCCTCGTCCTCGGGCGGGCGGACGACGAAGGGCCCGTCCGATCGGACGGGCCCTTCGCGCGGAGGATCAGTTGACGTCGTCGTCGACCCAGTCGAAGGTCTTCGTGACGGCCTTCTTCCAGAGACGCAGCGTGCGGTCACGCTCGTCGGCGTCGATGTTCGGCGTCCAGCGCTTGTCCTCCTGCCAGTTGGCACGGAGGTCGTCGAGCGTCTCCCAGAAGCCGACCGCGAGACCGGCCGCGTAGGCCGCTCCGAGCGCGGTGGTCTCGGCGACCACGGGACGGACGACCGGGACGTCGAGGATGTCGGCCTGGAACTGCATGAGCGCGTCGTTGGCGGTCATGCCACCGTCGACCTTGAGCTCGGTCAGGTCGACGCCGGAGTCGGCGTTGACCGCGTCGAGCACCTCGCGGGTCTGGAACGCGGTCGCCTCGAGGGCGGCGCGGGCGATGTGGCCCTTGTTGACGTAGCGGGTGAGGCCGACGAGGGCACCACGCGCGTCGGACCGCCAGTAGGGCGCGAACAGGCCCGAGAAGGCGGGCACGAAGTACACTCCGCCGTTGTCCTCGACGGTCTTGGCGAGCTCCTCGACCTCGGGGGCGGAGCCGATCATGCCCAGGTTGTCGCGCAGCCACTGGATCAGCGAACCCGTGACCGCGATGGACCCCTCGAGGGCGTAGTGGGGTGCGGCGTCGCCGAGCTTGTAACCGAGCGTCGTGAGCAACCCGTTCTTCGAGTGGACGATCTCTTCGCCCGTGTTGAAGATCAGGAAGTTGCCGGTACCGTACGTGTTCTTCGACTCGCCCTGGTCGAAGGCGGCCTGGCCGAAGGTGGCGGCCTGCTGGTCGCCGAGGATGCCGGCGATGGGCACCTCGCGCAGCAGGCTCGAGGCCTCGACCGTGCCGTAGACCTCGGACGAGCTCTTGATCTCGGGGAGCATCGACCTCGGCACGTCGAAGGCCTCGAGGATGTCGTCGCGCCACTCGAGTGTCTCGAGGTCCATGAAGAGGGTGCGCGAGGCGTTCGTCACGTCGGTGACGTGGACGCCGCCGTCGGTGCCGCCGGTGAGGTTCCAGAGGACCCAGGTGTCGGTCGTGCCGAAGAGCAGGTCGCCCGCCTCGGCCTTCTCGCGGGCGCCCTCGACGTTCTCGAGGATCCAGACGACCTTCGTGCCCGAGAAGTAGGTCGCGAGCGGCAGGCCGACGATCGGCTTGAAGCGCTCGACGCCACCGTCGGCGGCCAGGCGGTCGACGATGGACTGCGTGCGGGTGTCCTGCCAGACGATGGCGTTGTAGACGGCCTTGCCGGTGGTCTTGTCCCAGACCACGGCGGTCTCGCGCTGGTTGGTGATGCCGACGGCCTTGATGTTGTGGCGCGTGATGTCGGCCCGGGAGAGGGCCTGACCGATGACCTCGCGGGTGTTCTCCCAGATCTCGGCGGGGTCGTGCTCGACCCAGCCGGCACGGGGGAAGATCTGCTCGTGCTCTTTCTGGCCGGTGGCCACGATCGAGCCCGAGTGGTCGAAGATGATGGCGCGGGTGCTGGTCGTTCCCTGGTCGATGGCCAGGATGTAGTCGGTGTCGCTCACGGGTGGAACTCCTTCGTCGTTGATGGATGCGGCTCGCACGGAGGCCCGGGTCGGTCCAATGGAGCGGACGGGCCCGAGCCTCTGCGGGGAGCGGGTGGATCGATGGGCGTCGGACGGCGCGGGGGAGCCGGCCTCGGCCGATCAGCGGATCGCCGGGTCAGGCGGCCAGGGGGAGGAGCGGGAAGGACAGCAGTGCCGCGAGGGCGCCGCCGACGAGGGGGCCGACGACCGGCACCCAGGCGTAGGACCAGTCGCTGCCGCCCTTGCCCTTGATGGGCAGGAAGGCGTGGGCGATGCGCGGGCCGACGTCGCGGGCCGGGTTGATGGCGTAGCCCGTGGGACCACCGAGCGAGGCGCCGATGCCGACCACGAGGAGTGCGACGGCCAGGCCGCCGAGCGGGCCGAGGTTCGCGGCGTTCGGGGAGGCGCCGTTGGTGATGGCGATGATCGTGAAGACCAGCACGAAGGTGCCGATGATCTCGGTGACGAGGTTCCAGCCGTAGTTGCGGATGGCCGGGCCGGTCGAGAACACGCCGAGCTTGGTGGCCGGGTCGGGCTCCTCGTCGAAGTGCTGCTTGTAGGCCAGCCAGACGACGACCGCACCGATGATCGCACCGACCATCTGCGCCGCGACGTAGACGAGGAATGCGGCGAACGTGATGTTGCCGAGGATCAGCTGGGCGATGCTGACGGCCGGGTTGAGGTGCGCCCCGGACGAGTACGAGGCCAGGATGCCGACGAAGACCGCGAGGCCCCAGCCGAAGTTGACCATGAGCGTGCCGCCGTTGAAGCCCTTCGTCTTCGTGAGGGCGACGTTGGCGACGACTCCGCCACCGAGGGTGAGCAGCAATGCGGTGCCCACCGTTTCTGAAAGAAAAATCAATCCCAGGTTCACGTCGACCTTCCTTGTCGTACGGCGGGGCGACAGTGCACCCGCGGTGAGCGTGTGTCAACACCTTAGTGCGGTGATCACACGTGATGAGAAGGAAAGATCCGGTGATTGCACATATGTGCATCAGGGGGTGCCGGGAGTAGGTTGAGCGGCAGCCTGGTGCACCAGAGCACCGTTCCCGGCGCCGAGAAAGGGACTTCGATGAAGAAGCTCATCAACGATCCGTCCGACGTCGTCGCCGAGGCCGTGGCCGGCTTCGGCGCGGCTCATGCGGACCTCGTGGTCGTCTCGCACGACCCGACGTTCGTCCGCCGATCGGCGGCTCCCGTGGCCGGCAAGGTCGCGATCGTGAGCGGCGGCGGCAGCGGTCACGAACCGTTGCACGCGGGGTTCGTCGGCTTCGGCATGCTCTCGGCCGCCGTGCCGGGTCCGATGTTCACGTCGCCCACGCCCGATCCGATCGTCGCCGCCACGCAGGCGGTGGACGCCGGAGCGGGCGTCCTCTACATCGTCAAGAACTACACGGGCGACGTCCTCAACTTCGAGACGGCTGCCGACCTCGTGGAGGCCGAGGGCATCCAGGTGCGCTCGGTGGTGGTCGACGACGACGTCGCGGTCAAGGACTCCCTCTACACCGCCGGTCGCCGAGGCGTCGCCGGCACGGTCGTGGTCGAGAAGACCGCCGGTGCCGCGGCCGAGCGGGGCGATTCGCTCGACGCCGTCGCCGAGGTGGCTCGACGCACGAACGCGGCGACCAGGTCGATGGGCGTCGCCCTCACGGCGGGCACCGTCCCCCATGCCGGTGAGCCGAGCTTCACGCTGGCCGACGACGAGGTCGAGATCGGGATCGGCATCCACGGCGAACCGGGGCGGGAGCGCATCCCGCTCGAACCGGTCGACGCCATCGTCGACCGGTTGCTCGACGCCGTCACCGACGATCTGGGACTCGCCTCTGGCGAACGGGTGCTGCTCTTCGTCAACGGCATGGGCGGTACGCCGCTCGTCGAGCTCTACATCGCCTACCGTCGTGCGGCCGAGGCCCTCGAAGCACGAGGCGTCGAGGTGTACCGCAGCCTCGTCGGCTCGTACGTCACGTCGCTCGAGATGCAGGGCATGTCGATCACGGTGACCCGCCTCGACGACGAGCTGGCCGAGCTCTGGGACGCCCCGGTCGAGACCGCGGCCCTGCGCCGGGGCCGGTAGGCGTCCGCGTGGATGCCGAGAGCAGGGCACGCCGCGCCGCATCACCGAACCACCGCACGATGAGAGGAACGACCACCGCATGACACTCGACGCCACCTGGACCCGGGCCTGGATCGACCGGACGGCCGACGTCGTCGCCGCCCACCACACGGCCCTCAGTGAACTCGACCGCCAGATCGGCGACGGCGACCACGGCGAGAACCTGTCCCGCGGCTTCACCGCCGTGCGCGCCCGGCTCGCCGACCTCCCCGCCGACGCGACGCCCGGAGCAGCCCTCAAACTCGTCGCCACGACGCTCATCTCGACGGTCGGCGGCGCGTCGGGCCCCCTGCTGGGCACGGCGTACCTGAAAGGGTCGGCGGCCCTGGGCGACGCCACGGAGCTGGACGCGGAGGCTCTGGTCGCCTTCCTGACGGCGGCCCGCGACGGTGTCGTGCTGCGGGGCAAGGCCGAGGTCGGCGACAAGACCATGATCGACGCGTGGACCCCGGCCGTCGACGCAGCAGCCGCCGCAGCTGCGGACGGTGCCTCGCCCGCAGGCGTCCTCCGTGCCGCAGCGGACGCCGCGGCGACCGGTGCCGCCTCGACCGAACCCCTCGTCGCCCGCAAGGGCCGAGCCAGCTACCTCGGCGAGCGTGCCGTGGGTCATCGCGATCCCGGCGCGCAGTCGTCGTCCCTCATCATCGCCGCCGCGGCCGACGCCGCGGACGGCTCGAGCAAGGAGTCCTGAGCATGCCCACCATCGGAATCGTCGTCGTCTCGCACAGTGTCAAGATCGCCGAGGGCGTGGTCGACCTCGCTCGCCAGATGGCCCCCACGACCACCCTCGTGGCCGCCGGAGGGACGGACGACGGGTCCATCGGCACCAGCTTCGACAAGATCTCCGCCGCCCTGGCCGAGGCCGGGCGGGACGGCGGTGCGGTCGTGCTCTGCGACCTCGGTTCCGCCATCCTGACGAGCGAGACGGCCGTCGACTTCCTCGACGACGCCGACAAGCAGCGGGTGCTCATCGCCGACGCGCCACTGGTCGAGGGAACGGTCGCCGCGGCCGTGTCCGCCGAGACCGGAGGAGACCTCGAGGCCGTGGCGGCGGCCGCCCGGACGGCCACCGGAGTCGCCGACGCGCACGCCGACGAGCGCGACCTCCGAGGTGGCGACGCCGTCGAGCGCTCGGCCGTCCTCGTCAACGCGTCGGGGCTGCACGCCCGTCCCGCCGCCGACCTCGTCACGCACGCGTCTCGGTTCCAGGCCGACGTCACGGTGAACGGTGTCGACGCCAAGAGCCTGCTCCGCATCATGGGGTTGAACGTGGGCGTCGGTTCGACGGTGGCCGTCATGGCGACCGGTCCCGACGCCGCGGCCGCCGTGGACGACCTCATCGCCTTGATCGAAGGCGGTTTCGGCGAGAAGGCGAGCTGATCGCCCGCGGAGCCCGCGCCTCCTGACCTCGCGTCGCGCGGCCGCGACCTGGCGCCGTCGCGACCCAGCGCCGTCGCGACCTAGCGCCGTCGCGACCACTTCGTGAGGAGCATGTCGCCCGACACCAGGACGTGGTCGAGGGCGAGGCCGCGCAGGGCCATCTCGTCGCGGGCCGCGACGATGCGCGGGCCGGCTCCGCCCTCGAGGTTGGGCGACACGGTGAGGCACAGCTCGTCGACGACGTCGGCGGCGACGAGGTCGCCGAGCAACGCCGGGCCTCCTTCGGTGTGGATCTGGGGAAGCCCTCGCTCGACCAGGACCCGGACGAGGAGGCGCGGGTCCACCCGGTCGCGACCGCACGACACGACGTCGGCGACCTCGTCGAGTCGGGCCCGAGCCGCGCGAGGTGCCGCGTCGTGGGTGAGCACCAGAGGGCGGACCGGGGCGTCCGCGAACACGCCGCTCGCCGGGTCGAGGCCGAGTCCGCTCGAGACCACGGCGAAGACGGGGTGGTCGGACAGGCCCGCGGCCCGACGCCAGGCGACGGCCTCGTCGTCGAGTCGCATCGGGCCGTAGCCCTCGTCGCGGACCGTGCCCGCCCCGACCACGACCACGTCGCAGAGTCGGCGCAGCAGGTCGAAGACGAGCAGGTCGGCCGGCCCGCCCAGGTCGCGCGTCCTGCCGGCCGCCGTCGCCGATCCGTCGACGCTGGCGACGAAGTTCGCCCGCACGGACGGCGTCGTCCGGTCGTGGGGCCGGTGGAGCTCGACGAGGTCGTCGATCGTCAGTGCGCCACGGCCGACCGGGGGAGCGGGGTGCAGCTGCACGAGGGTGGTCGCGGTCACAGGGCGTCCTCGTCGAGGTTGTGGCGCTCGACGAGGGGGTCCCGCCAGCCGAGGATCGCCTCGACCATCCGGACGGCGTCGACGCTGGCCCGGACGTCGTGCATGCGGACGATGCGCGCGCCCTGCAGCACGCTCACCGTGGCCGCCGCGAGCGAGCCCGCCAGGCGGTCGGGCTTGTCGCGACCGAGCGACTCGCCGACGAAGTCCTTGTTGGACACCGCGGCGAGCGTCGGGTGACCCAGGGCCGCCACCTCGGACAGGCGCCGGGTGAGCTCGAGCGAGTGTCGGGTCGTCTTGTTCAGGTCGTGCCCCGGATCGACGACGAGTTTGTCGTCGGGCACGCCGTGGGCACGGGCGACGTCGACCCGCCGTGCGAGGAACTCGACGACCTCGGCCACGACGTCGCCGTAGTGCGGACGGGGGTGCGGACGCCGTGGTGCCGCGAGGCTGTGGGTGACGACGAGCGTGGCCTCGCTGTCGGCGACCACGTCGGCCAGGCGCGGATCGTGGAGCCCCGTGGTGTCGTTGACGACGTGCGCCCCGGCGGCGATGACGCGCTCGGCGACCTCGGGGCGGAAGGTGTCGACCGAGATCACGACGTCGGACCGGCTCGCGAGCGCCTCCACCACGGGCAGCACCCGGTCGAGTTCGTCAGAGGCGGACAGCTCGGGCCCGGGCGCGAAGGGGACGCCCCCGATGTCGACCCAGTCGGCGCCCGCCTCGGCCGCGTCCACGGCGGCCTGCACGGCGCGGTCGAGGGCGAAGGTCGCGCCACGGTCGAAGAACGAGTCGGGCGTGCGGTTGACGATCGCCATGACGGCGACCTGGTGCGAGAATTCGAAGGTCCGTGACCCGATGCGACGGCGGGGGACGAGGAGGGGCGGCACGGCGAATCCGGCGGGGTGGGCCGCGGGGGAGGGAGCGGCCGCCTCAGCCACGGGAGGTGCCGATCAGGGCGACCGCCTCGGCCCGCGCCGACGGCGTGGACAGGACGCCCCGGCTCGCGAGCGTCACCGTCGTGCTGCCCGTCTGACGGGGGCCCCGGGTCGTGACGCATCCGTGCGAGGCGTCGAGCACCACGAGGACGCCGTCGGGGCGGGCGCCGGTCTCCACGGCCTCGGCGATCTCCTCGCCGAGTCGCTCCTGGAGCTGGGGGCGCGAGGCGACCGCGTCGACCACGCGGGGGAGCGCACCCAAGCCGACGATCGTCTCGCCCGGGACGTAGGCCACGTGAGCGACGCCGACGAAGGGCAGCAGGTGGTGCTCGCACACCGACCGGAACGAGATGTCGCGAACGATCACGACCTCGCCCAGCTGGTGCGCTTCGGCCGGGACGGTGGCTTGGCGGACGAGATCGGCCGCGTCGACCGTGAGCCCCGAGAAGAACTCGGCGTAGGCGTCGGCCACGCGTCGGGGGGTCGACTCGAGCCCGGGCCGGTCGACGTCCTCGCCGATCGCGGCGAGCAGTTCGAGCACGGCGGCCTCGATGCGGGGCCCGTCGATCGGCGGAGGAGTCATCGCACCATCCTCTCAGGCGGAGGGGCCGACCGCGCCGTCGGTGCTGCTCCCGAGGTCGACGGCGGACTCGCGGGGGAGCGCCTCGTGGTGGCGCCGTCCGTGGCTGCGCCGCGCCTCCTTCATCTCGGCCTCGAAGAGGTGCTTCTTGCCGTCCGCCAAGGAATCACGTACGTTCTTCTCATGGTCGCGGAACGCGGCGTAGTAGCCGTCGTCGTAGTCCTCGACGAGTTGGTACGTCCAGCGTCCCTCGACGACGTTGCGACCGACGAGGTCCCGGTCCAGCAGGTCGGCGATCTCGTCGTGCCCGGCTCGGCGAAGCGATTCCACGGCATCGCCGAGGGCGAGGTCGGCCTTGCCGGTCAGTCGGTGGAATCCGTAGAGGAATCCACGGGCCTGCTCGACGATCTCGAGCGCGGCGGAGAGTTCGCCGAGCGCAGCAACGGTGTCGTCGTCGAGCCCGTGGGGTCGGCGATGCGCGTCGTCGGGCGGCGTGGGGGTCGTGTCGGTCGTCATGCGACCAGGAAACTCCGAGGAGGCGCGGCGTGCGTCAGCGGGGAGCGCTTCCGTCGCCCCTCTCGACGTTACTTGACATAATGAGCATTATCAGTCACGCAGGGATGACGCCGGAAGGGGTGCGCGGTGGCTCGGGTGGCGCCCCGCCCTCACGCCCCGGACGACTCGGCCAGCACCCGACGCAGCAGCTCGGCCAGGTCGCCGGGTTCGACCGGCTCGTCGGTGGTCGCCAGCTCGTCGAGGGTGAACCAGCGCGACTCGACGATGTCGCTGCGCTCGTCGTCGGTCCAGTCGTCGTCGACGACCTCGAAGTGCGGAAGGCGGACGACGTAGAACTCGGCGTGACCGTGCGTGTGGTCGGCGTCGTCCCAGGACACCTCGAAGTCGTCCACGCGCACGACGTCACCGACCTCGGTGACCACCTGTCCGGTCTCTTCGTGCAACTCGCGGATCGCCGCCTCGACATGGGTCTCGCCCGGGTCGACCCCGCCACCCGGCGTGATCCAGCGAGCGAAGCGACTCGTGTCGGGCGCCACCGTCTTCATCAGCAGCACGCGGTCGTCGTCGTCGAGGACGAGGAGGCGCGAGGTCGGTCGGACGATGCGCTCGGTCACGAAGGGGCCCGTCTCAGACGATCGGGGCGAAGTCGCTGGTGTCGCCCACCAGGCGGGTGTGGTCGGCCGGGACGGGGTCGACGGCGGCCGACGCGACCTCGGCGGCGAACTCGGCGACGTTGTAGAGCTTGCCCGCGCTCTCTTTCCGCGACGAGATGGCACCGGGGTTCGAGCGTTCGAGCAGGGTCGCCGTGATCGTGCCCTCGATCATGTCCCCCGAGACCACGACGAACTCGACGCCCGCGGTCTCGAGCTGCGGCAGCATCTCGCGCAGGGCGTCCTCGCCGGCACGCTTGCTGAGGGCGACGGGGAGGTACTCGGGCATCGTCTCGGTCGTGCGGATGAAGTGCGCCTGGTGGCTCGTGACGAAGACGACGCGCGACCCCGGGGCGAGCAGCGGCAGGGCCGCGGTCAACAGCGCCACCTGGGCGTCACGGTTGAGCTTGAGCGCGTAGTCCTCGGCCATGCCCGTCTCCATGCCGCCCGAGGCGTTCATCACGAGCACGTCGAGGCCGCCCCAGGCGTCACGCACCGTGTCGAACATCGCCGCCAGGCTGGCCTCGTCGGTGAGGTCGGCCCCGATGGCGATCGCCTCGCCGCCCGCCTGCTCGATGGTCGAGACGAGCTGCAGTGCGCGCTTCTCCTTGTTGCGGTAGTTCACGACGACCTTGGCTCCGGCCTCGGCGAAGTAGCGCACGGTGTCGGCACCGATCCCCCGGGACGATCCGGTGACCAGGACTCGGGCTCCGGCGAGGGACTCTGCGGCGAGGGGGTTGGACAAGGCGTGCTCCAGACTGTGCGGGGATCGATCGGCCCGTGGACCGGACTCGACCCTACCAATCCCCCTCGTCATCGTCAGGGGCGGGTGATAGTTTTCATAACAGGGGAACGAGAGAAGGTCGACGTGGACGTCTTGAACGATTACGCATGGGTCGCGTGGATCGCGCTCATCCTGGTGTTCGTCATCGTCGAGGTGACGACGCTCGAATTCACCTTCCTCATGCTCGCCATCGGCAGCGTCGGCGGGCTGCTCGCCGGCCTCTTCGGTGCCCCGTGGTGGCTGCAGGCGATCATCGCGGCCGTCCTCGCGGTCCTGTTGCTGTTCACCGTGCGGCCGCCGTTGCTGCGGGCGCTCCGCCGCGGGGGCGATCCGACCCCCAGCAACGTCGAGGCGCTGCTCGGGCTGCGCGGCACGGTCGTCGTGCCCATCGGCTCCGACCCCGGCCAGGTCAAGCTGTCGAACGGCGAGACCTGGACGGCCCGCGTGCTGTCCTCCCCCGCGACGTCGGCAGGCCCCGACCTCGCACTCGACACCGGGGCCCCGGTCGTCGTGACCGCCATCGAGGGGTCGACCGCCTTCGTCGCCCCCGCAGAGAGGTCCTGAAGCCATGGACACCATCAGTGCCGGAACCGTCGTCACGATCGTGGTCGTCGCGATCGTCGTCGTGCTCGTCCTCGTCATCCTCTTCCGCTCGGTCCGCATCATCCCGCAGGCGAGTGCCGGCGTGGTCGAACGTCTGGGGCGGTACCACAAGACCCTCTCCCCCGGGCTCAACCTGCTGGTGCCGTTCATCGACCGCGTGCGGCCGCTGATCGACATGCGCGAGCAGGTCGTCTCGTTCCCGCCGCAGCCCGTCATCACCGAGGACAACCTGGTCGTCTCGATCGACACGGTCGTGTACTTCCAGGTGACCGACGCCCGGGCGGCCACCTACGAGATCGCCAACTACCTCGGGGCCGTCGAACAGCTCACGACGACCACGCTGCGCAACGTGGTCGGAGGGTTGAACCTCGAGCAGGCCCTCACCAGTCGCGACAACATCAACGGCCAGCTGCGCATCGTGCTCGACGAGGCCACCGGCAAATGGGGCATCCGGGTCGGTCGCGTCGAGCTGAAGGCCATCGATCCGCCCCTGTCGATCCAGGACTCGATGGAGCAGCAGATGCGTGCCGAGCGCAACCGTCGCGCCGCCATCCTCACCGCCGAGGGCACCAAGCAGTCCCAGATCCTCGAGGCCGAGGGGTCGCGACAGTCGTCGATCCTCAAGGCCGAGGGCGACGCCAAGGCCCAGGTGCTGCGGGCACAGGGCGAAGCCGAGGCCATCGCGACGGTCTTCAACGCCATCCACGCCGGCGACCCCGACCCGAAGCTGCTCGCGTACCAGTACCTCCAGACCCTGCCGAAGATCGCGGACGGCTCGGCCAACACGATGTGGATCATCCCGAGCGAGTTGACCGAGGCCCTGAAGGGCATCGGGCAGGGCTTCTTCGCCCCGCGCGACCCGAACGCCCCGGGGTGGACCCCGACCGAGGCCCCCAAGGTCTCCGAGATGGACGTCACGCCCGACCTCGCATCGACCGTCGACCTCGAGGCCGAACCGGACCTCGGCTTCCCGACCGTCACCACGCCCGGTGAGACCGGCTCCGGTGTCGGTTCCGGAGGCGCGGGTGCGGCCGGCGCTGACCGGCCGGCTCCCGGGGCGGGCGCGTCGGACACCGGGCCGACCACTCCTCCGGCGACCTCGTAGTGCCGTCCGCTCCCCCGGTCTCGGCCGGCTGGTTCGCTCCGGCCGGCCCCCGGGTGTTGGCGCACCGGGGCCTGGCCGTCGACGCCCCGGAGAACACGATGCTGGCGTTCGCCCTCGCCGTGTCGGCCGGGGCGACGTACGTCGAGACCGACGTGCACGCCACGCGCGACGGCATCGCGGTGATCAGCCACGATCCCGACCTGACGCGGCTCGCGGGACGTGAGGAGCGCCTCCTCGACCTCGACCTCGCGGAGGTCAAGATGGTCCGGCTCGACGGTGAGCACGAGATCCCCACCCTCGACGAGGCGCTCGACGCCTTCCCGGAGACCCGGTTCAACATCGACCTCAAGTCGGACGAGGCCGTCGCACCGGCCGTCCGAGCGATCGCCCGCGTCCGGGCGACGGATCGCGTCCTGGTGACCTCGTTCGACCACCGGAGGCGTCTGCGGGCGGTCCGGGCCCTGCCGGGAGTCGCGACGTCGGCCTCGTCCCGGGGCATCGTCGCGGCGGTTGCCGCAGGCCTCGTCCCGCTCCCCCGTCTCCGGCGGTCGCTGGTGCGGCGCGCCCTCGCCGGGTGCCGGGCCGTCCAGGTCCCCGAGCGCAAGGGCCCGGTCCGCATCGTCACGACCGCGCGCGTGGCCGAGTGGGCGGCCCTGGGTGTCGAGACGCACGTGTGGACCGTCAACGAGCCTGCCGACATGGTGAGGCTGCTCGACCTGGGCGTGCACGGCATCGTCACCGATCGCACCGACCTGGCGCTCGACGAGGTGCGTCGGCGCGCCGTGTGACCCCGTCCCGAGACTGCCCGGGCACTGTGAAGGGACTGTGAAATCGCACGGCCCGGAACGGCGGAGGGCCAGAACGGGTTACAACGGGTGATTGCAACGCGAGAGGAGACCACACAATGGCAGATCGCAGTTTGCGCGGAATGAGGCTCGGCAGCCAGAGCCTGCAGAGCGAAGAGGGCGTGGAGTTCTCGCCCCGCAAGAAGGCCGTCTACCAGACGACCGACGGTCAGACGTTCGACATGGTGTTCGCTGCGGACGCCGAGATCCCGGACATCTGGCAGTCGCCCAAGAGCGGCCAAGAGGGTCGTCTGCTCTCGGCCGACGGCAAGCCCGTCGAGATCGACGCCGGAGACGTGAAGGTCCCCCGGAGCCACTGGGACATGTTGCTCGAGCGACGCAGCCGCGACGAGCTCGAGGAGCTCCTCCAAGAACGACTCGACTTCCTCAGGGCCCGAAAGGGTCAGCACAAGATCGGCGCCTGACGACCCGTCCGGCAGCGATCCGACGAGAAGGCCCGACCACCTCACGGTGGTCGGGCCTTCTCTCGTCCCGGCGGAGCCGGACCGTCAGTCGACGACCCGCCACCGCGGCAGGATCGGGTCGGGTGCCTCGTCGAGCCGGCGTCGACGAGTGGAACGCCGGGTCCCGATGAAGAGGCGCGACAGCAGCAGCATCGCGAGACCGAAGAACGACACGAGGAGTTCGATCGCTCGACTCGCCACGACGGCGGGCGTCGTCCCGGTACCGAGGTCGACGACAGCCACCATCGTTCCGGGCTCGTAGTCGGGGATGCTCGCGGTCGTCCTGCCCGAGGCGTCGATGGCCCGCGTCGAGGCGACGGTCGAGACGTTGACGAGGGGACGCGCCGTCTCGATCGCCCGCAGGCGTGCGATGGCGAGCTGTTGCTCGTTCTCGTCGGTCTGCCCGGGACGGGTCCCGAAGTCGGCGTTGTTGGTCTGGCCGATGATGACCTGCGCGCCCTCGTCCATCATGTTGGTGATGAGCTGGTCGTCGACGATGTCGAAGCAGATCGAGATCCCGGCACGGAAGTCACCGAGGTCGAAGACCTCGTCCCGCGTGCCCGGCGTGTAGTCCCGCCCGATGAGGTCGATCAGGTCGGGAGCGAAGGGCCGCCAGAAGGCGCGATCGGGGACGTACTCCCCGAACGGGACCGGGTGCTTCTTGTCGTACTGGTCCGCCACTCCACCGTCCGACCAGAGCAGGGACGAGTTGTGGACGGTCTCACCGTCGTCGCTCTCGGTGATGACGCCCGACACGAGGGGGGCGTCGTAGCCACGGGAGATCGCGTCGAAGACGTACTGGCCGGTGGCGTCGCGGGTGGGATCACGGTCGCTGCCTCCCTCGGGCCAGACGATCATGTCGAGGGAGCGCTGGTCCTCCGGCAGCCGTGCGAGCTGGGCCTGCAGGTCGCTCATCGCGAGGACCTGGGCGTTGGTCAGGTCGCCGTACTGCCGGTCGGCGAAGTAGCCGGCGTCGCCGTCGCCCTGGACGGCGGCGATGGTGGCGGTGCCCGAGGAGTGCGTCGGCCAGTGCGGCACCGCGAGGGCGGCGACCACGACCGTGGCAGCGGCGAGCACGCGGGTCGAACCCCGGACGGTCGTCTGCAGGGCGAGCTGGATCAGTGCGGCGACGATCGCCACCATGAGGAACGACAGCCCCGAGATGCCGAGCCAGGCGACGAGACCGGCGAACGGGCTCTCGGACTGGCTGAGGGCCACGCGACCCCAGGCGAAGCCGCCGTAGGGCCAGTTGCCGGCGACGAACTCACGGAGCGTCCAGAGCCCCCCGACGACGACGGGCAGGAGGACTGTGCGGCCCAGGGTGCCGGGCCAGATGAGCGGGACCCAGCGGTACGCGAGGGTGATGAGCATCGCCCCGGCGGCGAAGAAGAGCGCCTCGAGGGTCGACAACGCGGCCCAGGGCACGACACCGAGGAAGAGCGTCGCCCACGAGATGTGGATCAGGTAGAAGGACAGGCCCGCCACGAGGCCGACCAGGAAGGAACCGCCGAGCGACCGGCCCCGGAGGGCCACCAGCACGAACCCGATGCCGACGAAGGTCAGCGGCCAGACGTCGCCGTCCGGGAAGCCGCCGTCGAGGACGGCGCCGGCACCGAGGGCGACGATCAGGGCGAGCCAGAGGGGCAGTCGGACGTCGGTCGCTCGGGAAGACACCCCGCGATTCTAGGTGGCGGCGTCTGGGAGGCCGGTCGTCCTCGGCGGACGTCCGGCCTCGTCGGGGAGGAGGGTCAGGGGCCGACCGCGGTGTAGGCCACGATGCCGCGACGGACGGCGTCGAGCGCCTGCCGGGCCGTCGGACCGACCGGCAGGTCCCCCACGACCGACAGCTGGTCGAGCAGGTCGATCGTCTGCTTCGTCCAGCGGACGAAGTCGCCGGCGGCGAGGTCGGCGTCGTCGAGCACCGAATCGAGTGCGGCACCGCGGGCCCAACGGTGCATCGCGAGGGCGAGACCCGGTGCCGGGGGCTGGCTGCCCGGAAGGTGGTGCTCGTGCTCGAGGTCGTCGAGTTCCGCCCAGAGCAGCTGCGTGGCGTCGAGCGCGGCACGGAACTCGCCGCGAGGCAGGAATCGCTCGGAGAGCTGGCCTTCGTCCCGACGGGGCTCGTACACGAGGGTGGCCGCCATGGCCGCCATGGACGGCACGTCGAGCATGTTCCACACACCGAGGCGCAGGCTCTCGGCCACGAGCAGGTCGCGATCGCCGTAGATGCGCCGCAACGTGCGACCGGTCGGGGCGACGGTGACCTCGACGTCCCGCGGGACGCGACCCGCCCCTCCTGCGTTCGTGCCCGTGGGGACGAGGTAGCCGCGGTCGAGCAACACGTCGGTGACCCGGTCGAAGACCTTGGCGACGGCGCCGGTCCGACTGCGGATCTGCGCCGACAATTGGTCGGTCTGCTTCTTCAGCTTGAACCAGCGCTCGGACCAGCGGGCGTGCTGTTCGCGCTCCGGACAGGCATGGCAGGGGTGCGTCCGCACCTGCCGACGCAGTTCGCCGATGCGACGCTGACGCTTGTCGCGCTCGGCCCGCGACTGCGAGTCGGCCCGGGCCGCCCCCTGCTTCTCGAGGTCGCCGACCTCTCGACGCAGCATCGTGTACTCGCCGAAGTCACCCAGGTGGCACGCCATCGACGCGGCGTAGCCGTCGAGTGACTGCTGCTGCGATCGCACCTTGCGGGCCAGGTCGACGACCGAGCGGTCGGCCTGGAACTGTGCGAACGACGTCTCGAGCACCTCGCGGGTGCGGGATCGCCCGAACTGCTCGATGAGGTTGACGGCCATGTTGTACGTCGGCCGGAAGCTGCTGTTCATCGGGTAGGTGCGCCGCGAGGCCAACGAGGCGACGGCCTGCGGGTCGAGACCCTGCTGCCACTGGATGAGCGAGTGGCCCTCGACGTCGATGCCCCGGCGACCGGCACGACCGGTCAACTGGGTGTACTCGCCGGGCGTGATGGGCACCCGAGCCTCGCCGTTGAACTTCTCGAGCTTCTCGAGCACGACCGTGCGGGCCGGCATGTTGATGCCGAGCGCCAGCGTCTCGGTCGCGAACACGACCTTGACGAGCTTCTTCTGGAAGAGCTCTTCGACGACTTCCTTGAAGGCCGGCAACAGGCCGGCGTGGTGGGCCGCCACACCTCGCTCGAGCCCGTCGAGCCACCGCCAGTAGCCGAGGACCGCGAGGTCTTCGTCGCGCAGGGTGCGACAACGGGCCTCGACGATCTCGCGGATCTCACGACGCTGGTCGGCGGTCGTGAGACGGATGCCCGACCTCAGCACCTGGGACACGGCCTGGTCGCAGCCGACCCGGCTGAAGACGAAGAAGATGGCGGGGAGCAGGTTCTGGTCGTCGAGCATCTCGACGATCTTCCAGCGGTCGAGGCGACCGGGACCGCCCTGCGTCGGAGGTACGACGTGGCCCCGGGGGCCGGTCCGACCCACCGAGTGGCCGTCTCGACGACCACCGCTCCGCCCGCCGCGTCGACCGAGCGAGGTCGCGCGCAGGAGCTCGGGGTTGACCCGGTTCGTCGCGGCCTGCCCCGAGGAGTCGAAGAGGTCCAGGAACTTGCCCCCGACCAGGACGTGTTGGTCGAGGGGCACGGGACGGTCCTCGGAGACGATGACCTCGGTGCTCCCCCGGACCGTCTGGAGCCAGTCGCCGAATTCTTCGGCGTTCGACACCGTGGCGCTCAACGAGATGAGCCGCACGTCGAGCGGCAGGTGGATGATGACTTCTTCCCAGACCGCGCCGCGGAACCGGTCGGCCAGGAAGTGGACCTCGTCGAGGACGACGTACCGCAGGTCGGTCAGCATCTCGGACCCGGCGTAGATCATGTTGCGGAGCACCTCGGTCGTCATCACGACGATGCGCGCCCGGGAGTTCACGTTCGTGTCACCGGTGAGCAGCCCGACCTCGGACGCTCCGTACTCGGCCACGAGTTCTTGGAACTTCTGGTTGCTCAGTGCCTTCATGGGTGCGGTGTAGAACACCTTGGCCCGCGGGTCCTGCATGGCGAGGTGGATCGCGTACTCGGCCACCAGGGTCTTGCCGGCGCCGGTCGGTGCCGCGACGAGGACGCTGTCGCCCGCTTCGAGGGCGGCGCACGCGGCGAGCTGGAACGGGTCGAGGGCGAA
The DNA here is from genome assembly GCF_001421165.1 of Frigoribacterium sp. Leaf8. Taxonomy (GTDB): domain Bacteria; phylum Actinomycetota; class Actinomycetes; order Actinomycetales; family Microbacteriaceae; genus Frigoribacterium. The sequence continues at coordinate 114,961 of NZ_LMKB01000005.1, forward strand.
GCCGAGACGGGACCGGAAGGCCTGGAGCTTGGGGGTCTTGTCTCGCGTCTTCGCCGCGGCGAAGCGTTCCGCGGGACTGAGGTCGGGGCTCACCGGGTCACCCCGCCGCGAGTTCGGCGTCGAGCGCGGCTGCCCGCTTCGCGACCCGGCGGTCGTGCAGCCAGGCGACGCCGGCGGCGAGGAAGAACAGCACGATCATGGGGATGGCCAGGAGGAACATCGAGAAGATGTCGGCCGACGGGGTCGCGATCGCGGTGAACAGGACGATGACGAGGATGGCCACCCGCCAGCCCTTGACGATGGCGGCGGCCGAGACGACGCCCACGAAGTTCAACAGCACCAGGAACACCGGCATGACGAAGGCGATGCCCACGGCGAGCACCAGCTTGAGGACGAAGTCGTAGTAGACCTTCGACTCGATGATCGTCGCGTCCTGGGTGTCGACGAAGCCGGTCATGACCTCGACGATGTGGGGCAGCACGTACCATCCCGCCAGGCAGCCGCCCAGGAAGAGCGGGATGGCGGTGCCGATGAAGCCGACGGCGTAGAGCTTCTCTTTGCGCACGAGGGCGGGAACGATGAAGGCCCAGACCTGGTACAGCCAGACGGGACTCGAGATGACGACGCCGACGGTGACCGCGATCTGGAGCTTGAGGTCGAAGGCGCCCGTGATGTTCGAGTAGTTGAGGGTGGTCTCACCCGTGCGTGCCGCCGCGATCGCCTCGACCGGCGACCTCAGGGCGTCGAGGACGAAGGGCGCGAGGAACCAACCGGCGACAGCAGCCAGGATGAGGGCCAGGGCGGAGATGAAGAGTCGCTTGCGCAACTCGAGCAGGTGTTGCCCGAGGGACATCTTGCCGTCACGGCCTCGGCTGCGGCCCGTGCCCCTCCCCTGGGTGCTGTCGCCACGAGTCGTCGTCGTGGCCACGCGTCAGGACTTCGGCGGGACGTCGCGGTTCGGCGACGGGTACGAGTCGTCGACGCGTCGTGCGGTCGGACCGTCGGTGTACCGGGCGGACGAGTCGTCCGGACGACGGACGGGACGGTCCTCGAGGTCGTCGTCGACGGCCGACTCCTTCTTGTCGCTGTTGACCTCGTTCTTGAAGATGCGCATCGACTGGGCGATGCTCTTCGCGAGGGCCGGGAGCTTCGGCGCACCGAAGAGCAACAGGACGATCGCCAGGATGATGATCAGGTGCCAGCCTGAGAGCGCGTTTCCGAACATGATGGGGTCTCCTTGCGGGGCAGGGTGACGTCCACTCTACCGTGCGGCCTCGTCTGCGGCAGGCACGGCGCAGGCGATGCACAGGGCGTGCCGCAGCCGGACGTTCAGGGAGTGACGGACGGGTCGACGTCGTAACGCTCGATCGCCCGACGCGCCCAGTCGGCCACGGCCGAGCGCGCCGACTCGGGCCCGACGACCTCGGGGTGACCCGGGAGTCCCGCCACGAGGCGACAGAGCGTGCCGAGTCGGTTGACGCGCAACCGGAGGCGCACGCGGTCGTGCGGGAGGGGTTCGGGTTCGTCGGGACCGTAGTCCGCGAGGAGCGGCGCCGCGGCGGCGTCGAGGTCGAGCACCACGACCAGGTCGTCCGGAGACCCCTCGAACAGCGTCTCGGGCAGGGTGACGTCGTCGGCCCGGTGAGCGATCGGAGTCGCGGTGAGCGCCGGGGAGGCGATCCGGTCGAGTCGGAACGTCCGGGGAGCCTCGCGCAGGTGGTCCCAGGCCCTGAGGTACCAGTCGGCGTCGACCGACTCGACCCGCAGCGGGTCCACCCGCCGTCGTTCCGCGACCCCCCGGGTGCCGCGATAGTCGAACTCGAGCTGGACGCCCGCCTCGACCGCCCGGCCGACGAGCCCCAGGACCTCGTTCGTCTCGGACTGGTCGACGGCCACCTGGCTCGGTTCGCTGGACGCCCCACGCGACAGCTTGCTCATCAGTGTGGCGATGGCCGCGCGGTCCGCGTTCTCGGGCAGCGACGAGAGGTACTGCAGGCCCGCGATGAGGGCGGCGGCTTCGCGGGCGGAGAACCGTGGCGAGTCGTCGATGGCGACGAGGTTGGTCAGCACGATGACGTCGTTCTGCTCGAAGTCGTCCCACGCGATGTCGAAGAGGTCGCCGTGCTGGTACTGCGTCGTCTCGCCAGGGACGCCCGAGACGGCGATCAGCTCGACCGCACGCCGGATCTCGCCCACGCTCACGCCGAAGTGCGCGGCCGCCTCGGCCACGCTGACTCGCTCGTGGTCCATGAGCCACGGGACGAGCGACAGCAGGAAGGCGAGCTTGTCGGCCGCGTGGAGGGCACCGCGGGGCTCAGCCACGGGCACCCCCGTCGACCGGGCCGGTGGTGTGGGCGGCGAGCACGGCCTCGAGGCGGGTGCGCACCAGGGCACGGAGACCGTCGGGTTCGACGACGGTGACCTCGGGACCGAAGGAGGCCAGCTCGTCGGCGAGCAGGTTGTCGTCGGTCCAGTGGACGAGGAGCGTGTCGGCATCGAGACGGGTCGTGCCACGGCGCTTGCCGAGTCGGGTCTCGGCGTCGGACAGGGGCTCGACGCGGACGGTCGCGGTGCGATCGCGCCAGACCTGCTCGAGGTCGGCCAGCGCGCGCTCGGCCGTGGCGTCGTTGGGTCTCGTGTACGGGGTGGTGGTCAGCTGGACGGGGCCGACGACACGGGACAGGAGGAAGGTCTTGAGTGCCCCCGTGCCGACCTCGACCGCCGACACCAGCCACCGGCCCTGGTGCTGCACCAGGGCTGCCGGGGCGACCTCGCGCCGGCGGGCGGACTCGTCACCGGGCTTCAGGTAGTCGAACCGGACGACGACGCCCCGGTCGAGCGCCGTCCGCAGCGGCTCGAAGGCCGCGTCGCGGGAACGGAGCCGAGGGGCGTACTCGAGCTCGGGAACGCTCGCCGCGCCGCCGAGCGAGCGCAACTTGAGGAGTGCCCGTCGGGACTCGTGCGAGAGCGACCCCTCGCGCCACACCATCGCCGCCAAGGTGAGGAGGGCGGTCTCCTCGGACGAGAACGAGATGTCCTCGGGCAGCTCGTACGCGCCCCGCGGGATGCGATAGCGGAGTGCCTGGTTGTTGCCTGCCGCCGCCGGGTCGTCGATCGTCTCGAGGGGGACGCCCAGTTCGCGGATGTCGTCCTTGTCCCGCTCGAACTGCCGCTCGAGCGCGGCGTTGTCACCCGAGCGCGAGTACTTCTGGCGGTACCCCTGGACGGTCGACAGGATCTCGGTCTTGCTCAACCCGGAGTCCGTCGCGAGCAAGGCCAACACGAGGCTGAAGAGTCGCTCTTCGACGGGGACGCGGGGGGTGCGGGCAGTGGGCACGGCGACCGGCTCAGCAGGGCCGGGTCATCGGATCGCCCCGAGCACGTCGAACACGTACACGTAGGCGGAGCCACCGCTGTCGGACGTCGCGGGGAGCACGACCATGACCTGCGAGCCGACCTGCTGGCCCACCAGGGCCGAGCGGATGTCGTCGGGGATCTGCTCGTCGCCGAGGTCGACCGGCGTCGCCGAACCGCCGTTGGTCCAGGTCGACCCCGCGACCGTGGACGGCTGGCTCCAGGTGACGGCCGTGAACTGCACGACGGCGGAGTCGTCGGCGGTCAACGTAGGACCGTGCCCCTTGCGGACGAGGTGCACGACCTCGTCGGTGGGGGCGTCACCCGCGGGGATCGTGATGCCGGGTGCACCGTCGGGGGCGGTGACCACCGCGGGCAGGCCGTCCGCGCCGAGCTGGAGGGCCCCGTCGGCCTTCGCGAGGAACGCCCGCTTGACGTCGACGACGGCGACGTAGGCGGCGTCGGGATCGTCGTTCGGGGTCGACGCGGCGCCGTTGATCGATGCCGAGAGGTCGCTGGCCTTGACGGCGACCGCGACGCGCGACCCCACCGTGGAGCACTCCAACGCGTCGACGAGCGGGGCGAGCGTCTGCCCGCCCACCGTCAACGGGACGTTCGTCGAGCCGTCGTAGCCGCTGTCCTCGAGTTCCTGGCCCGTGCTGCCGTCGAACAGGGTGTAGTCGATGACGACCGGGGTGCCGTCGACGAGTCGCTGACCGTCGCCCTCGATGAGCGTCGAGACCTCGGTCTTCTTGGTCACGATCGGCGTCGGCACGTCGACGTCGGGCTTCGTGCCGAAGTCGCCGGTCGCGGTGACGACCGAGGCGGCGTCACCCGTGGGAGGGCAGCCGGCGGAGCCGGGGCCGGCCGTGCTCGAGCAGGCCGTCATCGAGGCGAGCAGGCCGACCGTCACGACGAGGGCGGGGATCTTGCGCACGGGGACTCATTTCGTGGAGGCGACCGGGGGGTCGGGTGGGGCGACCGGTCGGGTCGTTCGGATGCGGGGACAGCTTAGCGGGGGTGGTCGGAGCCCTCGACGATGCTCAGGCCGGGGTGGAACCGGTCGACGTGCCGTCGGCGCCGGCTCCGTCGGTGGTGCCGTCGACGGCCTCGGTCGCCGCGATCGCGGCCTCGGCCGCCGTCCGGGCCTGGCGTGCCGTCTTGCGCAGCTTCTTGTCGCTGGCCGACCGCTCGCCGAGTGCGCCGGGCGTCCAGGCCTCGACGTCGGCATCGCTGTAGTCGGACTTGGAGGGGCGTCGTTTGAGCTGCGGGAGCACCGCTCCCGGTGCCAGCCGGCGGGCGGTGAGGAGGAAGCCGGTGTGCCCGATCATGCGGTGGTCGGGGCGGACGGCGAGGCCCTCGACGTGCCAGCCGCGGACGAGCGTCTCGGACGCGTCGGGCTCGGTGAAGGCCTCGGAGGCGCGCAGGGCCTCGGCCGTGCGCGAGAGCTGTGTCGCGGTGGCGACGTAGCAGATCACCAGACCGCCCGGCTTGAGGGCGTCGGCCGTGACGTCGACGTTCTCCCACGGCGCGAGCATGTCGAGCACGACCCGGTCGACCGTCCCGTCGGGCATCGCCGCGGGCAACTCGTCGGCCAGGTCGCCGACCGTGACCGTCCAGTTCTCGGGCTCGGCACCGAAGAAGCTCGCGACGTTGCCCTCGGCGACGTCGGCGAACTCCTGTCGGCGCTCGAAGGACGCCAGGCGACCCTCGGGGCCGACGGCCCGCAGCAGCCAGAGCGACAGCGCACCCGAACCCACGCCCGCCTCGACGACCGTCGCGCCGGGGAAGATGTCGGCGAACGCCACGATCTGGGCGGCGTCCTTCGGGTAGACGATGGCCGCGCCCCGGGGCATGGACATCACGAAGTCGCTCAGCAGCGGACGGAGGGCGAGGTACTCGTCGCCCGTCGTGCTGGGGACGACGGACCCGTCGGGCAACCCGACGACGTCGTCGTGCGCGATCATGCCGCGGTGCGTGTGGAACACGGCGCCCGGGGTCAGCACGATGGTGTTCATCTTGCCCTTGGGGCCCGTGAGCTGGACCTTGTCGCCTTCGACGAAGGGGCCGGACTGGCGGCGGAACGCGGTCATGCGAGGGTGCTGCTTTCGGTCGGGTCGCACCCCGAGGGGTGCAGGAGGCGCGGCGTGCGCACCGGGGTCAGGAGTCGGAGGTCGCCTGGTCGCGGACGGCACGGCCGGCCCGGTGCAACGCGCGGAGGTCGTCGACCGTGGTGCCGACGAGGGTGTCGCGGCGGATGTAGGGGCCGTCGTCGGCGAGCGGTGCGTGGTGCTCGACGCCGATCGCGACGGTGCCGGCGGCGACGGCCGAGGCCAGGCCGGGCGTGCTGTCCTCGATGGCGATGCAGTCGGCGGGGTCGACGCCCAGCAGGGCGGCGCCCCGGAGGTAGGCCTCGGGGTGCGGCTTGGCGTGCTCGACGTCGTCGCCGGCGACGATCGCGTCGAAGGCCTCGAACTCGATGGCGTCGACCATGAACTGGGCCATGCGGCGGATGGACATGGTGACCAGGGCGGTCGGGACGCCTTCTCGGCGGAGCTCGGCGAGGAGTTCCTTCGCCCCGGGACGCCACGGGATCTCGACCGCGGCGCGCTCGAGGACCGCGGTGGTCAGGCGGTCGATGATCTCGTCCTCGGTCAGGTCGACCCCGTGGGACTGCAGGACCCGGGCGGACTGCCACAGGCCGCTCCCGATCATGGCGTCGCCGTCCTCGCGGCTCCAGGTGCCGCCGAACGACTCGACCAGTTCGACCTGGCAGAGGAACCAGTACGGTTCGGTGTCGACGAGGGTTCCGTCCATGTCCCACAGGACGGCGGCAGGCAGGGTTTCGGTCACGGCGGACGAGTCTACCGGGCCTGGTCGACGTGGCCTCCCGGCCCGCGCCTCCTGGTGGCGGTCACGGTCTATCGTGGAGGGTCAAGCGCCGGACGCCCTTCCGGCACGGTGAGGACTCAGGTTGACGAACACGTCGGATTTCGCTGCGGGACGCCTGCTGGTGGTCGCCTTCGAGGGCTGGAACGACGCCGGCGAGGCCGCCAGCGGCGTCGCGCGCAGCCTGGTCGAGACCCTCTCGCTCGAACCGGTGGCCGAACTCGACGGCGAACGGTACATCGACTACCAGTTCAACCGCCCGCAGGTGGGGCTCGACGACGACGGGGTGCGAACCCTCGTGTGGCCGCGCATCCAGCTGCACGCGGCCGCCGACGCCGCGACGGTCCTCCCCCGCGACCCGTCGTCGCCCACCACCGAGGTGCTCGTGCTGCTCGGTGCCGAACCGTCGCGGAGCTGGCGCGGCTTCGCCGCCGAGATCGTCGACCTGATCGACGTGCACGACGTCACGGGCGTGGTGTTCCTCGGAGCCATGCTCGCCGACGTCCCCCACACGCGGCCCATCTCGGTCTTCGTCAGCAGCGAGAACGAGGCCGTCCGCGACGAGTACACCCTCGAGCGCAGCACCTACGAGGGGCCGGTGGGCATCTTGTCGGTCCTCGCCGACGCCGTCGAGGCCGCGGGCGTGCCGACCCTGTCGATCTGGGCCTCCGTCCCCCACTACGTCCACAACGCCCCGTCGCCCAAGGCGACGCTCGCGCTCATCGAGAAGCTCGACGAGCTCTCGGGCGTGACGATCCCCCGCGGCGAGCTCGCCGCCGAGTCGACGGCCTGGGAGTCCGGCATCGACGCCCTCGCCGCCGACGACGAGGACATGGCGGGCTACATCGAGCAGCTCGAGCAGGCCCGCGACACGGTGGACAGCCCCGAGGCGAGCGGTGAGGCCATCGCGCAGGAGTTCGAACGGTACCTCCGTCGTCGCGACGGCAAGGGCGGGGACGGACGACCGGACGACCCGCGGTACCCCCCGGTCCCCTGACCGGTCCGCTGGCGACCCGTCAGGAGGGGCGGGGTGGGGCCCGATACGACGGCCCCGGTCAGGTGGCGGGCCCGCCCGGGACCGCGACGCCGTTCTCGTAGGCGAACACCACGGCCGCCGTCCGGTCGCGGAGGCCGAGCTTGCCGAGCACGTTGGAGACGTGCGTCTTGACCGTGGCCTCGCCCAGGAACAGCCGGCGGGCGATCTCGGCGTTGGAGGCCCCCGAGGCCAACCGGTCGAGCACCTCTCGTTCGCGTTCGGTGAGGGTCGCCAGTGCGGGGCTGGGGACGACGACGCGCGTCGTCGCGGGGTCGCCCACGGCGCGTTCGACCACGGCCCGGGTGAGTTGGGGCGAGAGCAGGGCGTCTCCGCGGTGGACGACGGCGATCGCCTCGATCAGGTCCTCGGGCGTGGCCGTCTTGAGCAGGAAGCCGCTCGCCCCCGCCTGCAGGGCCCGGAAGACGTAGTCGTCCCGGCCGAACGTCGTCAGGACGAGGACCGCCGGGCCGCCCCCGGGTGACTGCGCGAGGATGCGACGCGTGGCCTCGAGTCCGTCGAGGACGGGCATCTCGATGTCCATGACGACGACGTCGGGGCGGAGCCGCCGGACGAGGTCGACGGCCTCGAGCCCGTCGCAGGCCTCGCCGACGACGCGGACGTCGGGTGCGGTGTCGAGGATGATGCGGAAACCCGTGCGGACGAGGTCCTGGTCGTCGACGAGCAGGACGGAGACGGGGGCGGTCGTGTCGGTCATGGTCTCTCGGAGGGGTCGGCGGCGGTGACGTGGTCGAGGGGGCGGGCGTCGGCGCAGGCGTTCACGGGCAGGACCGCGCACACCCGGTAGCCCCCGCGCGGGCGGGGGCCTAGCTGGAGCTCGCCCCCGTGCAGGTCGACCCTCTCGCGCATGCCCCGCTGGCCCAGTCCGGGGCCGGTCGCCGTCGATCCCAGCGGGATACCCGCGCCGGGATAGGGCATGGGGCCGGGACGACCGTCGTCGACGACCTCGACCTCGATCGTCCGGTCGCCGTAGCGGAGGTGCACCTCGGCGAGGGAGGCGTTGCCGTGCTTGAGGGTGTTGGTCAGGGCCTCCTGGGTGATGCGGTACAGGGTGACCCCGATGCTCTCGGGGACGTCGCGGGCGTCGCCGTGCACCGAGAACCGGACCTCGAGGCCCAGAGCTCGCGTGTCGGCCATCAGTTCGGGCAGGGCGCCGAGGCCCGAGGGGCCGGACCCGGCCTCGCCGTCCCGCGACCGCAGGACGGACAGCAGGCGGTCCAACTCGTCGATGGTCGTCCGCGCCGTGCCCTCGACGGCCGAGAGGGCGCCTCGTGCGATGTCGGGCCGGTCGAGCGTCCGCCGGGCGGCGCCCGCCTGGATGCCGATGACGGCCACGTGGTGGGCGACCACGTCGTGCAGCTCGCGGGCGAGGCGGGTGCGTTCTTCGTTGATGGCCCGATCGGCGACGAGCTCGTGGGCTGCGCGCAGCTCGACCCCCGTGCGTTCGAGGGCGTGGAGCCGGGTGGCCGACACGCGGGCCGCCCGGCCGAAAGCGATGGCCGTGACGAGGACGATGCCGTTCGACACGAGCGTGTAGGCGATCGTGGCGAGGGTCACGGGGTCGGGTGCCTCGGCGTCGGACACGTAGACGGAGCGCAGCCACACGCCGAGCCAGACGAACATGACCGCGGTCACGACGACGCTGACGACGAGCGCACGGGCGCGCCGGGCGGCCCAGGCGTTCGCGGTGAAGATGACCACGAACTCGACGATCGACGGGGTGAGGGTGTCGGGGTAGCCCCTCAGCTGGGCGGCCAGGAACACGGCCGACACGACGACGAGGACGGCCACGGGACGCTGCCGTCGGAAGGCGAGCGGGGCGCAGAGGCCCAGGAGCCACAGCACGCTCTCGAGGGTCGAGGGCGAACCCGCCCCGTCGGCGTCCTCGACGATGACGGCGCTGAGCCAGAGCGTGACGAGGCCGAGCGCCGCGGTGAGGGCGGTGATCCAGAGGTCGACGCGGGTGTCGCGTCGGGTGAGCGGCCGGCGGGCGTCGCCCGGCGTCGCGGCCGGGGCCGGGGCGGTCGTCGACGTCTCCACGCCGACCATCGTAGGGCAGACGGGCGTGCTGATTGAGGAAGACTCATGCATGCGCATGGAGAACGGGATGGACGACCCGTTTCGTCCGGGTGACGGGGCGGACCGATCGCCTCGGCGCCGTCGGCGGCGTTCAGGCGCGCAGGTCGATGCCCAACAGCGCCTGCACGGCGTCGACGTCGACCTCGGACGGGGCCGTTCCCCGGGCCACGACGGCGTCGACGGCGTCGAGGGCCGAGGGCGTGTCGAGGTCGTCCGCGAGCGACGAGCGCAGGCCGACGACCAACGGGGTGGGGGCCGGGACCGGCACCGCGCCTCCTGCTCTCGTGGCGGCCCAGGCGAGCCAGCGCTCGAGCCGTCGTTCGGCGGTGACGAGGTCGGCGTCGAACCACTCCCAGTCGGAGCGGTAGTGGTGCGCCAGGAGGGCGAGCCGGACGGCGCGGGGGTCGCGGCCCGCGGCGACGAGCTCGCTGACCTTCACGAGGTTGCCGAGCGACTTGCTCATCTTCTCGCCCTGGTAGCCGACCATCCCGGTGTGCGTGTGGTGGACGGCGTAGGGGCGGCCGGTGAGGGCCGTGCCGTGCGCCGTGCTCATCTCGTGGTGCGGGAACACCAGGTCGCTCCCGCCGCCGTTGACGGTGACGGGCACGTCGAGGTGCTGCTGGGCGATGACGGTGCACTCGATGTGCCAACCGGGTCGGCCGGCGCCCACGGTGGTGGGCCACGACGGCTCGTCGTCGCGGGCCGCGCGCCAGAGCAGCGGGTCGAGGGGGTCGCGCTTGCCGGCGCGATCGGGGTCGCCGCCGCGCTCGGCGAAGAACCGGGCCATCGTCTCGGCGTCGTAGCGACTCTCGAGCCCCAGGTGCCAGTCGGTGTCGCGTTCGGCGGCCCGGACGTCGAAGTACAGGTCGTCGCCGGCGGTCGAGGCATCGGTGGGCACGGGGTACGCGAGACCCCGGTCGAGGAGGCGCGCCACGGCGTCGGCGACGTCGGTCACCACCTCGGTCACCGCGACGTAGTGCGTCGGCGGCACCACGGCCAGGTGCTGCATGTCGCTGCGGAAGAGGTCGGTCTGGCCGTCCGCGAGCTCCCGCCAGTCGACGCCGGTGGCCGTCGCCCGCTCGAGCAGCGGGTCGTCGACGTCGGTCGTGTTCTGCGCGTAGACCACCTCGACCCCGGCGTCGCGCCAGACGCGCAGCAGGGTGTCGAAGGCCAGGTAGGTCGACGCGTGACCCAGGTGGGTGGCGTCGTACGGCGTGATGCCGCACACGTAGAGACCGGCCCGCGACCCGTCGACCTCGGTCGGGTGCACCGTGCCGGTCGACGTGTCGTGGAGCGCCGGGAGGTCTCCCAGGCCCGGGAGGCGCGGGACGTCGGGTTCTGCCCAGGACCTCATGCGGCCACCACGCCCGTGCCGAGCAGGACGAGCAGGACGACGCCGAGCACGATGCGGTAGGCCACGAACGGGGCGAAGCTGCGGCGCGAGATGTAGTTCATGAAGAACGCGATGACGACGAAGCCGACGACGAACGCGACGACCGTGGCGGCCAGGGTCTCGCCCAGCGAGTAGGGCCCGGGGTCGCTGAAGCTCTGGACGAGTTCGTAGAGACCGCTGCCGAAGACGGCGGGCACGGCGAGCAGGAACGAGAACCGGGCGGCGGCGGGACGCGTGTAGCCGAGTGCGAGTGCCGTGGTCGTCGTGGCACCCGACCGCGAGACGCCGGGGAAGAGCGCCAGCACCTGGGCGACGCCGACGGCGATGCCGTGGCCGTAGCGCATGTCCTCGAAGCGCTCGGTCTTCTTGCCGAGACGATCGGCCAGTCCGAGAAGGACGCCGAACACGATCAGGACGATCGCCACGATCCAGAGCGAGCGGAACACCGTGCGGATGTACTCCTGGGCGACGTACCCCACGAGCACGATCGGGACGGTGCCGATGATGACGAGCCAGCCCATGCGGACGTCGGGGTCGGTGCGGGGGATCTTGCCGGTCACGCCCGCGAACCAGCGCGAGACGATGCGGGTGATGTCGCGCCGGAAGTAGATGACGACCGCGAGCTCGGTGCCGAGCTGCGTGATCGCCGTGAAGGTGGCGCCCGGGTCGAACTCGGCCGCCGCCCCGGGATCGCTGAAGAACAGGCCGACGAGCCGCAGGTGGGCGCTCGACGAGACGGGGAGGAACTCCGTGAGGCCCTGGACGAGGCCGAGCAGGAGTGCCTGGAGGAGATGCTCCACGCGGGTGACCCTTCTGGTGCGGGGGTTGCTAGTACGTCGACAACAAGTCCCGCAGGACGCGACTGCCAAAGGATAGTGCGTCGAGCGGGACCCGTTCGTCGACGCCGTGGAACATGGCCGGGAAGTCCATGTCCTCGTCGAGCCGGAGCGGGGCGAAGCCGTACCCGGCGATGCCGAGCAGGCTGAGGGCCTTGTTGTCGGTGCCGCCCGAGAGCAGGTAGGGCAGGACGGGTGCTCCCGGGTCGTGCCGGTCGAGGGTGGCGGTGATGGCGTCCACCAGGGGCCCCGAGAAGGGCGTCTCGAGCCCGATGTCGGTGTGCATCGTCTCGATCTCGACGTCGTCGCCGATCAGGGCCCGGACCTCGGCGAGCACCGCCGCCTCCTGCCCCGGCATGCACCGGATGTCGACCAGGGCCTCGGCCGTGTCGGGCACGACGTTGTGCTTGTAGCCCGCCGTCAGCATCGTGGGGTTGGTCGTCGTGCGCAGCGAGCCGCGGATGAAGCCCTTGGCGGTGCCGGTGCGCAGGACCAGTTCGTCGGGTGCGACCTCGTGCACGTCGACGTCGAGGATGCGGGCCACCTCGCCCAGCAGGGCGGTCGTCGTGTCCGTCAGCACGATCGGCCACTGCTGGCGGCCGAGGACTGCCACCGCCTCGGCCAGGCGCGTCACGGCGTTCGCCTCGATCATCTGCGAGCCGTGGCCGGCGGTGCCCCGAGCCCTGAGCTTGATCCAGATCAGGGCCTTCTCGCCCGTCTGCAGCAGGTACGAGCGTCGACCGTCGATGAAGGTCGAGTAGCCACCGACCTCGCTGATCGCCTCGGTGGCGCCGTCGAACAACCCGGGGTGTTCCTTCACCAGGAAGTGCGAGCCGAGGACTCCCCCGGCCTCCTCGTCGGCGAGGAAGCCCAGCACGAGGTCGCGGGCCGGTCGTTCGCCCGCCCGCAGGATGTCGCCGACGGCCGTCAGCATCATGGCGTCCATGTTCTTCATGTCGACGGCGCCGCGCCCCCAGAGCATGCCGTCGCGGACGACGCCGCCGAACGGGTCGACCGACCAGTTCGCGGGGTCGGCGGGCACGACGTCGAGATGGCCGTGCACCACCAGTCCGGGCTTCGCCGGCTCGGCGCCCTCGACCCGGGCGATCACGCTGACCCGGCCGGGTTCGGACTCGAACAGCTGCGGCTCGAGGCCGAGGTCGCGGAGGGCCGCCTCGACGTACTCGGCGGCATCCGCCTCGCCGTTCGACCGCCCACCGCCGTAGTTCGACGTGTCGAACCGGATGAGGTCGCGGGCGATGCGGGCCGTCTCGTCGAGCTCGGGCTCGGTCGGGCCGGTGCTCGTGGGGGTCGTCGTCATGCGCCCCACGCTACCTGCCGCGCCGCTCACGCCGACGGACGTGGCCGTGGTCACGAGGGCCCTCCGAGCCGTGCTAATCTTTCGTGTCGGCTTCGGTCGGCACCATCCAGTCCGGGTGGCGGAAATGGCAGACGCGCTAGCTTGAGGTGCTAGTGCCCGTATAGGGCGTGGGGGTTCAAGTCCCCCCTCGGACACTCGAAACACTCTCTCTCCAGAGGCGTTTCACCAGATCTGTGTTGAGACAGATGCTTGTTCGCAAGCGACGGAAGGCCCGCACACCCCGGTGTGCGGGCCTTCCTTGGTTCTCCGGCCTTCGTCGGTCGTCAGACCGCGCTGCCGGGGTTGCCGCTGGCGACGATCGAGCCGTTGATGCCCTGCGGGAAGAACCCGCCCTTGTCGATCTGGTTCGGCGTCAGGTACACGACGTTGAGCACGCGCTCGGCGGTCCGTCCGTAGACGATGGCGTTGGCGTCGGTCGGCACGAGGTTCTGGACGCCACCGAGGGTCAGACCCTGGTCGTCGTCCGTCGACCCGTCGAGGGAGTCGCGGGCGTCCGAGATCTTCGTCGCGGGCACCTGCAGTCCCTTGGCGTTCAGCGTGGTGCGGATGATGCCCGCGTGGTACGCCTCGACCGCGAGGATGCCGGCGGCCGCGCCGAGGTAGGTCTTGTTGTAGATCAGGGGTGCGGCCCCCTTGTAGGCGGTCACGCCGACGTCCTCGAAGATGAACGCCCCGAGCAGGAAGTTCTCCTCCGAGGCGAACGGGTCGAAGGTCTGGCCCGGCGTGATGACACCTGCCGCGAGGGCCGCCGCCGTGAAGCTGCTCTGCAGGTCGATCGCCGGTCGCGACACCTTCGCGCCCCCGAGCGCCGACCGCAAGAAGGAGACGTGCGCCTTCTCGTCCGCCGCGATCTCCTGCGCGATGCGCTTGACGATCGTGGTCTTGAACGGCACGGGTGCGCCGCCGACGACGCCGCCCTGGGGGTCGATGCCCGTGATCTGGTCGGCGGGCAGCCCCGAGCCGGTGACGGCCCGCAGGTAGAACTCCGCCTCGAGGTACTCGAGGTTGAGTGCGAAGTTGAGGATCGTCGCATCACTGATCACCTCGTCGGAGGGCGACACGGCGGCCGCGGACTGGGCGGGCAGCGTCGCGGCGACCGCGGCGAGCCCCGTGCCGAGGCCCGTGACCCCGGCGGCGGCGAGCAGCCGTCGTCGATCGATCGGGGTCTCGGCGCTCCGGGAGATGGCACTGCTGATGAAGCGTGTGTCGAACATCGTCGTTCCTTCGGGTGTGTTCGTGCAGCGAGGTGTGCCGTCGGTGCGCGCTCCCAGATGACGGCACCGGCGACGTCGGGGTCGGGTGACCCGTTCGGGGGACAAGCTAGCCCCCTCGCCTCCCGTCCGGTAGCCCCCGCCTCCCCTGGTCGTCCCCGGCGCCCGTAGGGTCGGGTCATGTCGCTCTCGATGGCCGCGACGCGTGCTCTTCTGCGCCTCCGGCTCCGCCTCCGCCCCCGCTCGACCGAGTCCGAGGACTCGCTCGTCCGCTCGGTCGCCCGTCAGGGCTCCGCCGCGCCGGTCACGCGAGCGGTGCACCGCGTCGCGACCGTCGAGGAGGCGCGGGTCGGTGGTGAGCGCGTCGTCACGCTCCGTCCGCGTCGGGCCCCGAGCGGCGTCCACGTGGTCTACCTGCACGGCGGTGCCTACGTGCACCCCGTCCTGGCCACGCACTGGAACCTGCTCGCGGGTCTCGTCCGCGCCTCCGGGGCCGTCGTCACGGTGCCCCTCTACGGGCTCGCCCCGGCCCACGACGTGGACGACGCGCTGCCGCTGCTGGACGCCGTCCTCGAGGACGTGCGACGCGCCTCCCCGTCCCGCGTCGTCGTGGCCGGCGACTCGGCGGGCGGGGCGCTCGCCCTCGTCGCGGCCATGAGGGGACGCGACGCCGGCCGACCGGCACCCGACGCCCTCGTGCTCTTCTCGCCGTGGGTGGACGCCCTGCTCGACTCCCCCGCGATCGACGAGGTCGCACCGCTCGACCCGATGCTCGCCCGCGACGGTCTCGTCGCCGCGGGTCGGTGGTGGGCCGGCGACCGTGATCCGGCCGACCCCCTCGTCAGCCCGGTGCGCGGCGACCTCTCGGGTCTCCCGCCCGTGTTCGCCTACGCCGGCGATCGCGACCTGCTGACGCCCGACGTGAAGCGGCTGGCCGCCGGCGTGACCGCGGCGGGTGGACGCGTCGAGCTGCGGCTGTACCGCGGTGCCTTCCACGACTTCGTCGGCGCGCCCTGGACCCCGGAGGCGCGGCGGGCGCTCCGACACGCCGCCTCGGTGATCCGAGGGGACGCGTCGATCGCGGGCCGGACCGCGCCGCCCCGCGCGTAGGGTCGCAGTCGGCGCGGGCGTCGGTGCCCCGCCTCGACGACGAGAGGTGCCACACATGGAGTACGCACGACTGGGCACGAGCGGCCTGACCGTCTCGGCGGTGACCCTGGGGTGCATGAGCTACGGCGTGCCCGACCGCGGGACGCACGAGTGGAGCCTGCCCGAGGACGAGAGCCGCCCGTTCATCTCGCGGGCGCTCGAGCTCGGCATCACGACCTTCGACACCGCCGACGTCTACTCGGACGGCACCAGCGAGGAGATCGTCGGGCGGGCCCTGCGGGACTTCGCGACCCGCGAGGAGGTCGTCCTGGCGACCAAGGTGCACGGCCGCATGCGTCCCGGCCCGAACGGGGCCGGGCTCAGCCGGGGGCACGTCATGAGCGCGATCGACGACAGCCTGCGCCGGCTCGGCACCGACTACGTCGACCTGTACCAGATCCACCGCTTCGACCCCGAGGTGCCCGTGGAGGAGACGATGGAGGCGCTCCACGACGTCGTCAAGGCCGGCAAGGCCCGCTACATCGGCGCCTCGAGCATGTGGGCCTGGCAGTTCGCCTCGATGCAGCACGCGGCCGACCTCGGGGGCTGGACGCGTTTCGTCTCGATGCAGGACCAGTACAGCCTGATCCAACGCGAGGAAGAACGCGAGATGCACCCCTACTGCCTGGACCAGGGCGTCGGCGTGCTGCCCTGGTCGCCCCTGGCCCGCGGGAAGCTGACCCGGGACTGGGACGCCACCACGGCCCGGACCGAGACCGACCGCTTCGGTCAGACGCTCTACAAGCAGCGCGAGGACGGTGACCGCCTCGTGGCGCAGGCCGTCGCCGACGTCGCGGAGGCGCGGGGCGTTCCTCGCGCGCAGGTCGCGTTGGCCTGGGTGCGGCAGCAGGACGCGGTCACGTCCCCCATCGTCGGCGCCACGAAGATGCAGCACCTCGACGACGCCGTGGCCTCGGTCGACCTGTGGCTCACCGACGACGAGCTCGACGCGCTGGAGTCGCCCTACGTGACCCGCGAGAACGAGGGGTTCTGACGGCACGGTCCCGCCCGGTCGACCGGCACCACGTCGGTCTAGGGTGAGCCGCACGGGCGGCGACGACGCCGACCGACCTCGACGAAGGGCATCACCCATGGGCAGCGACGCCAACCACCACGAGCACGACCGGCCGAGCACCGGCGGACCCACCTCGGGCGAGGACGGCTCGTACGTCGACGACGACCTCGACGGCGGCACCCGCACGCGCGGGCCGCACGACGGTGAGGCCGACGGCACCTACACCGAAGAGGCCGACACGAGCGAGGCCGACGGCACCTACACCGAAGAGGCCGGCACGAGCGAGGGCGACGGGTCGTACGTCGACGCGCAGGTCCCGGACGAGCCGGCCGCCGACGGCGGTCCCCACGACGGCGAACCGGACGGGTCGTTCACGCAGAGCGACCTCGACGGCGGTCGCTGACCCCACCGGCCGACGCGTGGCCGTGCCCGGCCCGGCCCCCGAGGGGTGCCGGGCCGTTCGGCGTGTGGCGTTCCGGCAGGCGGCCCCGGGGGTACGGTCGTCTGAGGGAGGAACACATACATGACCAAGCGAATCGTAATTCTCGGCGGCGGTTCCGCCGGGCTCACCACTGCACTCGAACTGCAGAAGCGACACCCACCCCAGGCGGCGAGCATCACCCTCGTCGACCAGGCCCCGTACTTCACCTACCAGCCGTTCTTGCCCGAGGTCGCCGGTGGCCACATCGCCGCGCGCGACGTCACCGTGCCGCTGCGCAAGACGCTCAAGCGCACGAAGGTCGTCGAGGCGTCGGTCACCGGGCTCGACAGCGAGGCCAAGAAGGTCACCGTCACGAGTGCGGACGGCGAGTCCAGCGACATCGCCTACGACCAGTTGGTCGTCGCCCTCGGCGCGGTCACCCGGACCTTCCCGACCCCGGGCCTGGCCGAGAACGGCGTGGGCTTCAAGAGCGTCGAAGAGGCTCAGTACGTCCGCGACCGCATCCTCGGCAACATCGCCGAGGCGGCGAGCGTCAAGGACCCGGCCGTCCGCCGCAAGCTCCTCACCGTCGTCTTCGTCGGTGGCGGCTACACCGGCGTCGAGGCCCTCGCCGAACTGTCCGACGCCGCGAACTCCGCCGTCGACACGTTCCCGAACCTGTCGCGCGACGAACTGCGCTTCGTGCTCGTCGAGGCCCTGGACCGCGTCGCCCCCGAGGTCGGTCCCGAGCTCTCGAAGTGGACCCTGGGCCAGTTGCGCGGTCGAGGCATCGACATCCGCCTCAAGACGACGATGCCCTCGTGCGTCGACGGCGACGTCGTGCTGAGCGACGGCGAGACCATCCCCGCCGGCACGATCGTCTGGACGGCCGGCGTCAAGCCGAACCCGGTGCTCGGCGACATGGGCCTCCCCCTCGGCCCGAAGGGACACGTGAACGTCAGCGCGACCCTGCAGGTCCAGACCGAGGACGGCCACAAGCTCGACGGCGTCTGGGCCCTCGGCGACGGCGCGCAGGTCCCCGACCTGCTGGCCGAGAAGCAGCCGGCGTACTACCCGCCGAACGCACAGAACGCCGTGCGCCAGGCGGTCACCGTGGCCGACAACGTCATCGCGACCCTGTCGGGAGAGCCCGTCAAGGAGTACCGACACGAGTCGCTCGGCACCGTGGCGAGCTACGGCATCGGCAAGGGCGCGGCCAGCATGTTCGGCCTCCAGCTGAAGAACGTGCCGGCCTGGATGGCCCACCGTGGCTACCACCTGTACGCGATGCCGACGCTGAACCGGAAGTTCCGCATCCTGTCGGGCTGGGTGACGAACTTCGTCGGCGGCCGCGACACGACCCCGCTGGTGGGTCTCGGCGACCCGCGCGCGGGATTCCTCAAGGTGACGCCGAAGGTCGACGCGAAGAAGTAGTCGCGACCGACCTCGAGAAGGAGGCGCGTCCCGGGTGACCGGGGCGCGCCTCCTTCGTCGTCGGTGCGGTGGAGCGGCCCGGGGCCCGGCTCAGGCCGTGGTGAGGCGCCGCACGGCCTCGTGCACGATCTCGCGTTGCAGGGCGGGGTCGAGCACCACGCCCGGATGCGCCTCGCCGAGACCGGGCAGGTTCTGCCAGGCGCAGGCGAGCGACATGACGAGGGCGAAGATGTCGTCGCTGCTCCAGGACACCGTCACGGCGGGGTCGCGGCGAAGGCGGTCGAGCTGCGACAGGGCGGCGTCCTGGACCGAGCGCAGGGTGGGGACCGAGGCCTCCCAGTCGTGCTCGCCCTCGAGCCGGGCCCAGGCGAGCAGCCGGTTGTGGTCGGGGTGGGCCTGCATGTGGTCGAAGACGGCGAGGGCGAACTCCTCGACGCTCCCGGCAGGGCGGGACGCGGCCTCGCCCATGGTCTCGAAGGTGCCGTTCAGGACGGTCGTGAAGAGCGACCGTTTGTCACCGAAGTTCGCGTAGAGACGCTCCTTGCTGCAGCCGGCCTCGGCCGCGATGCGGTCGACGCGCGCCCCGGCCAACCCGTGTCGCGAGAACTCCGCGGTCGCGGCCTCGAGGATGGCTCGACGGGTCTCGGCGGCATCGGTTCGCATCGGATCACCGTAGCCGACTTACGAACCAACCAACTAGTAGGTAGGGTAGTTCGTCGTCCCCCAGAGAAACAGGTACCGCAGTGACCACCGTCGCCCCCGCCCCCACCGAGACGCGTTCGTCGCGCCGTTGGTGGGTGCTCGTCATCGTCGCCCTCGCGCAACTCGTCGTCGTCCTCGACGGCACCATCGTCAACATCGCCCTGCCCGACGCCCAGGCCGACCTCGGCCTCAGCGACGAGAACCGCCAGTGGGTCGTGACGGCCTACGCGCTCGCCTTCGGCGCGCTGCTGCTGCTCGGCGGTCGGATCGCCGACTTCTGGGGCCGCAAGCGCACCTTCATCGTCGGGATGGTCGGCTTCGGTGCCGCCTCCGCGTTCGGCGGGCTCGTGCAGACCGGTGGTGAGCTGATCCTCGCCCGTGGCCTGCAGGGCGTGTTCGCGGCCCTGCTCGCCCCCGCGGCCCTGGCCGTGCTCACCACCACCTTCGCGTCGGGTCGCGACCGGAACACCGCCTTCGCCGTCTTCGGCGCCATCTCGGGCGCCGGCGCGGCCGTCGGGCTCGTGCTCGGCGGCGTGCTGACCGAGTTCGTCAGCTGGCGCTGGTGCCTGCTCGTCAACGTGCCGATCGTGCTCGTCGCCATCGTCGCCGCCGCCTTCGTCGTGAGCGAGAGCCGGGCCGAGGGGCGGAACCGCCTCGACGTCGTCGGCACGATCGTCGTCGCGGCCGGCCTCGCCAGCCTCGTCTACGGCTTCACCCGGGCCGAGGACGGCTGGGGCTCGGCCGTCGTCATCGGCTTCATCGCCCTGGGGGCCGGTCTGCTCGCCCTGTTCGTCGTCGTCGAGCGACGGAGCGACCACCCGCTGCTGCCGATGCGCGTGCTCGCCGACCGCGTCCGTGGCGGAGCCTTCCTGGTGCAGTTGATCGTCGGGAGCGTCATGATCGGCGCCCTGCTCTACCTGACCTTCCACCTGCAGATCGTTCTGGGCTTCGGCCCGCTCGAGGCGGGGCTCGCCAGCCTGCCGATGACGCTGGTCATCATGGTCTGCGCTCCCCTGCTGACGAAGGCGCTGCCGATCGTCGGCCCTCGCCCGATGATGATCGTCGGGCCGCTCGTCGCGGGGGCAGGGCTGCTCTGGCTCGCCACGCAGATCACGGCCGACGGCTCGTACGCCGTCCAGGTGCTGCCGGCCCTGTTCGTCATGGGCGTCGGCCTCGCCGGCGTCTTCGTGCCCATGCAGAACCTGGCGCTCAGCCGGGTCGCCCCGCACGACGCCGGTGCCGCCAGCGCGACCTCGAACGCCATGATGCAGATCGGCGGATCGATCGGTCTCGCCGTCTTCACGAACCTCTACGCGGGGGCCGTCGCGTCCTCGACGTCGACGGTGGGCGGGCCGCTCGGTCCGCTGGTCGACGGCTACTCGGTGGCCTTCCTCGCCGCCGCGGTCGCCATGCTGCTCGCCGCGCCGATCTCGTTCTTCCTCATCCGCGGCCGCAAGGAGGACCTGCTGCCCACCGAGGCGCCCGTGCACCTGGGCTGATCAGGCCGGGGTCGGCGTGCCGGTGGCGGTCCGGGGCAGGCGGATCGCCGCCCCGGCCGCCACGGCCAGCAGGACGGCCGCGACGCCGAACGCCGCGGGGTACGAGACCGTGTCGACGAGCAGGCCCGCGACGAGCGGCCCGGCGATCGCCCCCACGTCCGAGCACATCGAGAAGATCGCGACGGGACGACCACCGCGGGCCCCCGCGGCGTCGCCGACGAGTGCCGCGGGCGCGGTGCCCATGAACGCCGTCGCCACGCCGTAGACGCAGAGCAGGGCGCCGAGCGTCCAGACGTCCGGGGCGAGGGACACCGCGAACAGGGTCACGGCCGCCACCGCGAACGAGCCGATCACGGCCGGTCGACGGCCGACCGTGTCGACGAAGCGCGCAGCCGGTGCCAGCGCGATGGTCTGGGCCACCGCCGACGCGGCGAAGAGCAACCCCGTCCAGGCCGTCGGTCCGCGCAGGACCTCGACCACGAGGACGGGGACGAGGGCGCTGCGCACCCCCAGCGACGACCAACCCTGTGCGAAGTTGGCCACGCACGCGGTCCGGAACTGCACGTCGCGCAGCACGACCCCGAGGGGCACCGGAGGCGCGGTGACGGTCGTCGAGGAGTGCTGCGGTGCCCGGCGCAGGAGCACGACGCCGACCAGGCCGGCCACGGCGAGCGTGCCCGCGTAGAAGAAGAACGGCGCCGTCAACGAGATGGTCGCGAGCAGTCCGCCGAGGGCAGGACCCGCCATGCCGCCGACGAGGAACCCGCCCTGGTAGAAGCCGACGGCCCGGGCCCGGAGCGACGGGTCGGTCGCGCCGAGCAGCAACGTCATCGCCGCGATGCTGAACATGGCCGAGCCGATGCCGCCCGCCCCCCGGAGCAGGAGGAGCTGCGGGTAGGTCTGGGCGAGCCCGGCGAGTCCGCTCGACAGCGCCACGATGCCGATGCCCACCGAGAGCACGACCCGCTCGCCCATCAGGTCGATGAGTCGACCCACGAACGGGCTCGCCACGAGGCGCATGAGGGCGAAGGCCGAGAGGACGGCACCCACCAGGGCGTGGTCGACGCCGAAGCTGCGGGCGTAGACCGGCAGGACCGGGACGACCACCCCGAAGCCGACCATGACGAAGAAGGCGATCACGCCGAGGACGTAGACGTCGCGGGTGAGACGGGGGCGGTCGACGTCGGTGACGTGGCGGCGGAACGGGAGCACCGACACAGGCTACGGGGCGCGGAGTGTGACCTCGTGTGTCGGCGAGGACGACAGCACGGGCCCGGGTCGTGATGATGGCCTCATGACTCGACGAATCCGGTTCAACGCCTTCGACATGAACTGCGTGGGGCACCAGTCCCCCGGTCTCTGGCGGCACCCCGACGACCGCTCGGCCGACTACACGAAGCTGAGCTACTGGACCTCTCTCGCGCGCCTCCTCGAGAAGGGCGTCTTCGACGGGCTCTTCATCGCCGACGTGCTCGGCACGTACGACGTCTACGGCGGCAACCACGACGCGGCGTTGCGCAACGGCACCCAGACCCCGGTCGGCGACCCGGTGCTGCTCGTCTCGGCCATGGCCGCCGCGACCGAGCACCTGGGCTTCGGCATCACCGCCGGCACGGCCTACGAGCACCCCTACCCGTTCGCCCGGCGCATGTCGACGCTCGACCACCTGACGGAGGGGCGGATCGGCTGGAACGTCGTCACCGGCTACCTGCCGAGCGCCGCCCGCAACATGGGTGCCGACGACCAGCTCGACCACGACACCCGGTACGACCAGGCCGACGAGTACCTCGAGGTCCTGTACAAGCTGTGGGAGGGGTCGTGGGAGGACGACGCGGTCGTCCGCGACCGTGAGTCCGGCGTCTTCACCGACCCGGCCAAGGTGCACGAGATCGGGCACGACGGCACCTACTACAAGGTGCCCGGCATCCACATCGCCGAGCCCAGCCCTCAGCGCACCCCCGTGATCTACCAGGCGGGTGCCTCGCCGCGGGGCATCCGCTTCGCCGCCGGCAACGCCGAGTCGATCTTCGTGGCGGCCCCGACCAAGGAACGCCTGGCCGCGACGGTCGGCAAGATCCGGGACGCGCTCGAGGCCGCGGGCCGCGACCGCTACTCGGCGCGCATCTACACGTTGCTGACCATCATCACCGACGCCACCCCCGAGGCCGCCCGGGCCAAGCACGACGAGTACCGGCGATACGCCTCGCACGAGGGGGCCCTGACGCTCATGTCGGGGTGGATGGGCGTCGACCTCTCGACCTACTCGCTCGACGACCCCGTGGGTGACGTCGAGAGCAACGCCATCCAGTCGGCCCTCGCGAACTTCCAGGCGCAGGCGGGTGACACGGGCGCGGAGTGGACGATCCGCGACATCGCCGAGGCGGCCGGGATCGGCGGTCTCGGGCCCCGCATCGTCGGGTCCGGCGAGGAGATCGCGGACCAGCTCCAGGAGTGGGTCGACGAGACCGACGTCGACGGGTTCAACCTCGCCTACGCCATCACTCCGGGCACGTTCGAGGACGTCGTCGAGCACGTGATCCCCGTGCTCCAGGCCCGGGGCGTCTATCCCACCGAGTACGAACCGGGCACGCTGCGGCAGAAGCTGTTCGGGCGCGGAGACCGGTTGCCGGACGAGCACCACGGGGCGCGGTACAAGGTCTCGACCGGAGCCCGCGTCGGCTGACGGAGGCCCTGCGGGGCGAGGATCTGAGGATCGTTACAACGGCGTGTCGACGAAAGCCGACACGCCGTTCCCATCGGGGAGTTCGTTCGTCGGATTTGATAACGGCAGGCGACTCTAAGGCTCCCGGACGGGTGGTCGGCGACATGACGCGGCGTGGGGGCCGTGGTTAGTGTGGACGCCGGTCGCCTCTCGGGGAAGCGACGATTCGGACTGATGGTCGTTGCTCAGAGGAGATGGTCTGCTTGGCGTGGGATTTCGTGGTGGACCGGTGGAGCCAGATCTGGTTCGCCTCATGGCAGCACTTCTCGCTCGTGGTGCAGTGCCTCGTCCTGGCGGTCGTCGTCTCGGTCGGCCTCGCCGCCCTGGTGCACCGCAACCCGACGCTCTACGCGCTGGCCAACGGGGTGTCGGCCGTGGGGCTGACCCTTCCGTCGTTCGCGCTGGTCGGCCTGCTCATCCCCTTCGCGGGGTTCGGCGTGGCGCCGTCGGTCATCGTCGTCACGTTCTTCGCCGCACTGCCGATCCTGCGGAACGCCGTCGTCGGCCTGCACGAGGTCGACGGTTCGCTCGTCGAGTCGGCTCGCGGCATCGGCATGGGGCGCTTCCGGACCCTGGCGACCGTCCAGATGCCCCTCGCCTGGCCGATCATCCTCACCGGCGTGCGCGTCAGCGCGCAGATGGTGATGGGCATCGCCGCGGTCGCGGCGTACGCGCTCGGCCCGGGCCTCGGCGGCTTCATCTTCTCGGGCCTGTCCCGACTGGGCGGCGCGAACGCGCTCGCCTCCGTGGTCACGGGCGTGGTGGGCGTGGTCCTCCTCGCCCTCGTCCTCGACCTCCTCCTCGTCGGCCTCGGCCGCCTGACCATCTCGAGAGGCATCCGTGTCCAGAACTGACCCCACCCGCGCCTCCTCGTCCCCCTCGGACGAGGTCTCGGGCCGCAGCATCACCCTCGACCAGGTCACCAAGCGGTACCCCGGCCAGGCCGAGCCGGCCGTCGACGGCATCACGCTCGAGATCCCGGCCGGCAAGATCGTCATGCTCGTCGGACCGTCGGGGTGCGGCAAGACCACGACCCTCAAGATGATCAACCGGCTGATCGAGCCCACCGAGGGGCGGATCGTCCTGGACGGCGACGACGTCACCTCGATCGACGGCGACGAGTTGCGCCGCCGCATCGGCTACGTGATCCAGGCCGGCGGGTTGTTCCCGCACATGACCGTCGGGGCGAACATCGCCATCGTCCCGAAGATGCTCGGTTGGTCGAAGGAGCGCATCGCCGCCCGCGTCGACGAGCTGCTCGAACTCGTGTCGCTCGATCCGGCCACGTACCGCGACCGTTACCCGCGTGAGCTCTCGGGTGGTCAGCAGCAGCGCGTCGGCGTCGCGCGGGCACTGGCGGCGGACCCGCCCGTGTTGCTGATGGACGAGCCCTTCGGTGCCGTCGACCCCATCACCCGCCAGCGCCTGCAGGACGAGCTGATCAACATCCAGCACGAGCTGCAGAAGACCATCGTCATCGTCACCCACGACTTCGACGAGGCCGTGAAGCTCGGCGACTGGATCGTCATCTTCTCCGAGGGCGCGCACATCGTGCAGTACGACACCCCGGAGCGCATCCTCGCCGAGCCGGCGAACGAGTTCGTCGAGAACTTCATCGGGTCGGGGGCCGGCCTCAAGCAGCTGACGCTGACGCGCGTCCGTGACGTCGACCTCGCCGAGGCCGTCGTCGCCCGAGCGGGCGACTCGGCCGCCGACGTCCTCGCCCGGGTCGAGGCGGCCGGCCACGGCCACGCGGTCGTCGTCGACGACCGGGAACGCCCCGTCTCGTGGCCCTCGCGCCGCCAGCTCGGCCGTCTCGACGTGCTGGGCTCGTCACCCGACGCCGACCTGCCGGTCATCGGCAGCGGCGCCACCCTCAACGACGCCCTGGACACGATGCTCGTCTCGAGTGCGGGTGCGGCCCTGGTCACCGGTCGACGCGACGCCTTCATCGGCGTCATCACGGTCGAGGTCGTCATGGAGGCCATCACCCGGGCGCGCGCGTCGGCCGCCGAGGCCCACCACGACGCTCCGGTGGGCACCAACACGGGCTCCTTCGACGTCGTGCCGGGAGCCCCCGTCGACGAGAAGGACGCGGCGTGACCGCCTCGGTCGCCCCGGCCTCGGTCGACGGACGCTCGTCCGGCCGGCGGGGGCCCCGCCCGGCGTGGCTCGGACTGCTCGTGCAACCCGTGGCCGTGTTCGCCGTGTTCGCGGCATTCGTCGTGTGGTTGACCACGGCCGACCTGACGACGGCCGAACGGACCACCCTCAACCCCTCCGACCTGCTGGCCTACACGGGCGAGCACCTGGCGTTGACCTTCGTCTCCGCGGCGATCGTCCTCGTCCTCGCCATCCCCCTCGGCGTGCTGCTCACCCGGCGGCCGTTCGTGCGCATCAGCGGTCCCGTCCTGGTCCTCGCGAACTTCGGCCAGGCCGCGCCGGCCATCGGACTCATCGTGCTGCTCGCGTTCTGGCTCGGCTTCACGTTCTGGGCGGCCGTCGTCGCCCTCGTGCTCTACGCGGCACTTCCGGTGCTGCGCAACACCATGATCGGACTCCAGAGCGTCGACGCGCGCCTCGTCGAGGCCGGTCGGGGCATGGGGATGAGTGCGTCGTCCGTCCTGCTGAAGGTCGAGCTGCCGCTGGCCGTCCCCGTGATGCTCTCCGGCATCCGCACGGCCCTCGTGCTGCTCGTGGGGTCGGCGGCCCTCGCCACGTTCATCGGTGCCGGCGGCCTGGGGCTGCTGATCACCACCGGGGTCAACCTGTTCCTGCCGCGGGTCCTCGTCTCCGGGGCCCTGCTCATCGCCCTGCTCGCCCTCTTGATCGACTGGCTGGGCCGTGTGGTCGAGTACGTCGCCCGTCCGAAGGGACTCCGCGCATGACCGTCTCCCGCCTCCCCCGACGACTGCGTCGCGCCTCCTCGTCCCTCGCCGTGATCGGCGCCGCGACGCTCGCCCTGACCGGGTGCGGCCTGCAACCGGCGACGGCGTTCGTGCCCGCTGTGGCGCCCGGCTCGATCCGAGCCGTCGAGGGGTTGCCCGACGACGCGGCGATCACCGTGACGGCGAAGAACTTCACCGAGCAGTTGATCCTCGGGAAGATCGCCGTGCTCGCCGCGCAGGCCGCGGGCTTCGAGGTGACCGACATGACGAACGTGCCCGGGTCGGTGGCGGTGCGACAGCTGATGCTCGACGGGACGGCCGACATGACCTACGAGTACACCGGCACCGCCTGGCTGACCTACCTCGCCGAGGCGGAGGGCATCCCCGACCAGCAGGAGCAGTACGAGGCCGTCCGCGACGCGGACGCCGACAACGGCCTGACCTGGCTCGAGCCGGCGCCCCTCAACAACACCTACGCCATGGCGGTCCGGGCCGAGGCCGTTCCCGAGCTCGGCGACATCACGTCGCTCTCCCAGATCGCCGACCTGCCCGTCGAGCAGCGCACCTTCTGCGTCGAGGCCGAGTTCAACTCGAGGGCCGACGGGTTCGCGCCCATGCTCGCGGCGTACGGGCTCGAACTCGGCGCCGCCGACGGCGTGCCGACGAGCAACGTGAGCATCCTGGACACGGGCACGGTCTACACCGCGACCGACCGGGGCAGCTGCAACTTCGGCGAGGTCTTCACCACGGACGGCCGGATCGACTCGCTCGACCTCGACGTGCTGGAGGACGACCAGGGCTTCTTCCCCGCCTACAACGCGGCACCCGTCCTCTCGACGGCCACCCTCCAGGAGTACCCGCAGCTGGCCGAGGTGTACGACGAGATCTCGCCGGCCCTCACGGACACCGAGATGCGACGACTCAACCTGGCGGTCGACGTCGAGGGTGAAGAGCCCGCCGACGTGGCCTTCGACTGGATGGTCGAGCAGGGATTCGTCACCCGTCCGTGACACGCGGACGAGGGTGATTGTGACGGGTGATGCGCCCCCCGGCCGAAGGGCCGGGGGGCGCTGTCCGTCTGTACCCCACCTGCGCCCCACACACCGGGGGTGACGGGAGATGAACGACACCTGTCGGGGTGGTGAACGGCGCGGACGGCGGCGTGTCGACCGTCGGTCCGGACGTGGTGTCACCGGCCTGAACAGGTCTTTTGCGTGTCACGCGCCGCGCGCCACCGCCCGCCTGGAACGGGACGCGCCGTGGCCGCGCTTTTCACGGCTTCTTGTCACCCCCGCACGGGTGACATCGCGGGGTCCGAGGGTCACCCGTTCGGGTGTCGGCAACAGGGGGGACACGATCGCCCCCGAACGGGGGGTCTTGTTAGACTCCTGTGGCGGGTGCCCCCCGAACTAGAGTCACAGCATCCTCCTGGTCGACCCGAAATCGCCAGGAACCGAGAAACCCGACCCTCTCCACCGGGAGCATCTGCTCCCGTCACCGCACCGACCCGAATCGTGCGTCGAGCAGACCCGCTGCCCGGCGCGCCCGTCGCCGCCCGGCCGACGTCGCGCACCATCGTGACGTCCGTGCTCCGGCGCGACGCCTGGGCGGTCGATCGAACCCGAACCTCGATCGACCGCCCGCCACCGCCCCCGTCGTCACCACCGACGTGGGCGTGCCGTCGCCTACCCGAACCCGAGACCCGATGTCCAGCACGCAGAGCGAACTCCGCTCACTCCTGGTCGGACCGTCGTCACCCCGACGGATCGATCCCCCGTTCGACTTGACCGAGTCGGACGGCCCCCTCGCGGCGCCCGCCGCGACGCACGACGCCGAGTCCGGCGCCGCCTGGGCTCGCCGCTACCGGCGCCGGCTCCGCCTCGTCGACACGGCCGTCCTGACCCTGAGCATCGTCGGTGCCGTCGTGGTGGACGCCGCGAGGGCCATCGCCGCCGGTCGGGGCTCGGACGCGTCCACCCTGATCGAGTCGGTGGGTTCTCCCGTGCTCCCCGTCGTCGTCGGGCTGGTCTGGACCTTCTGCCTCACGCTGCACCGCACCCGCGACCTCGCGGTCGTCGGCAGCGGCGTCGTCGAGTACAAGCGCCTCCTCACGGCGAGTGTCTGGGCCTTCGCCGTCGTGGCGATCGGGTTCGCCTCGGTCGGCCACATCGGCGGCGAGGGCTACTTCCTGGTGGCGCTGCCCGTCGGCGGTGCCGGCCTGGTCGTCGGCCGGTGGACCATGCGGCGCTGGCTCGAACGCCAGCGGGCCAAGGGCCACTACCTGTCGAGAGCCGTCATCGTGGGATCGCGCGACGACATCGCCGACGTCGTCCGTCGCATCGACAAGACGAGCGGTGCCGTGTACGACGTCGTCGGGGCGGCCGTCCCGGACGCCGACCCGAGGGGCATCGTGGTCGGAGGCCGCACCGTCCCCGTGGTGGCGGACCTCGACGGCGTCCCGCGTGCGGTCTGGCGCCTGGGCGCCGAGAGCGTGATCGTCGCCGGCGAACCGGGTCGTGGCCGGGAGTACCTGCGCGACCTCGGATGGTCGCTCGAAGGACGAGCGACGGAGCTCGTCATCGCCTCGCGACTGACGAACGTCGCCGGGCCCCGCATCCACTACCGCCCGGTCGAGGGTCTCCCCCTCATGCACGTCGAGCTGCCGCAGTTCGACGGCCCGCGACACGCCCTCAAGCGTCTGTCCGACCTCGCACTGGCGTCCGCCGCGCTCGTCGTCCTCGCGCCGGTGTTCGCCGTCGTCGCCCTCGCGGTGCGGCTCGACGGTCCCGGCCCGGTGCTGTTCCGTCAGCGCAGGGTCGGCCGTGACGGGCGCACCTTCGAGATGCTGAAGTTCCGCTCCATGGTCGTCGACGCCGAGAGCCGGCTCGCCGGCCTCGCGCAGGCCGACGAGGGAGCCGGCCTGCTCTTCAAGATGAAGTCCGACCCGCGGGTCACCCGCGTGGGTGCCGTCCTTCGTCGGTGGTCGCTCGACGAGCTGCCCCAACTGTGGAACATCGTCCGAGGCGACATGAGCGTCGTCGGGCCCCGGCCGCCCCTCCCTCGCGAGGTCGAGGGGTACGAGGACCACGTCCACCGACGCCTGTACATCAAGCCCGGCCTCACGGGCATGTGGCAGGTGAACGGACGCAGCGACCTCAGCTGGGAGGAGAGCGTCCGCCTCGACCTCTACTACGTCGAGAACTGGTCGCTGACGGTCGACTTCGTCATCATGTGGCGCACCGTCCGGGTCCTCTTCGAGCACCGGGGAGCGTATTGACCCCCACCAGCAGCATCCGAGACCACCGCGGGCCGTTCACGGGCCCGGACCACGCTCACGACGACAGGGGAGAGAGCATGTCCGTCGACATCAGGCACTACCGGGACCGCGAGTCCGCACCGGCGACGACCGCCGCACCGATCCTGCGGGAGGACGCCCGGACGGGCGTCGACCTGCCCGAACTCCCCCGCCGTCGGAGGGGATCGCGGCGCAGCCGGGTGCTGCTGGTGCACTCGTCCGACGAGATGTACGGCTCGGACCGGATCGTCCTCGAGGTGGTCGGTGAGCTCGCCGCCCGCGACGACCTCGACGTGACGGTCTGGCTGCCCTCCGACGTGTCCGTCGGGCCCCTGGGCCCGAGGCTGCGCGAGCTCGGGGCGCGCGTCGAGCGCACGCCCCTCCCGATCCTGCGCCGGACCCGGCTCGGACCGCTCGGACTCGTCCGCCTGGCCCGCGACGCGGCGCGCACGGCGCTGAGACTGTCCGGGCGCCACTTCGACCTCGTCTACTGCGCCACGAGCGCCTGCCTGATCGTCGCGCCCGTCGCCCGGGCCATGGGCGTCCGCCGCGTCGTGGGGCACCTGCAGGAGCCCTGGAGCGACGGGGACCGTCGAGGTCTCCGTCCCCTGGCCCGCGCCTGCACCTCGTTGGTCGCCGTGTCTCGGTCGGTGCTCGACTCGTCCGGCCTCTCGGAGGACTCGCGCGCCGTCGTGGTCCACAACGGCGTGTCGGACCGCTCGATCGCCGTCACCGACCGTGCCGAGGGTCGCGCGCCCCAGTACGTGGTCGCGAGTCGCTGGAACGGCCACAAGGGCCACGCGACGCTCCTGACGGCCTGGAACGCGGCAGGCTGCCCCGGGCAGCTCGTCATCCTGGGCGGCCCGCCGGCCGTCGGCTCCTCCGTCGACGTGCCCGGTCTGGTCGCGGCGATCGTCTCGCGACCCGAGACGGTCACCGTCGTGGGAGAGGTCGACGACGCGTCGCCCTACCTCCGCGACGCCGACGCGGTCATCCTGCCGACCGACACCCTCGAGGGCTTCGGACTCGTCACGCTCGAGGCGTTCAGCCAGGGGCGTCCCGTCATCGCCAGCCGCTCCGGCGGCCCGGAAGAAGTCGTCGACGAGGGGCACACGGGCTGGCTCTTCGACCGTCGCGACGTCGACGGCCTGACCGAGATCCTGGCGTCGATGGACGTCTCCACCCTGGCCGTCGCCGGGCGCCACGCCCGCGAGGCCTACCTCCAGCGGTTCACACCGGAACGCATGCGTCGCCGGATCGGCGCGGTGGTCACCCGCGAGCTGCACACGGCCGACGTCGACTCCCTGGCGGTGGCCTCGTGACCGACGCCCCCGCGACCGCCGAGGCGACCTCGGCCCGACCCGCCGTGCCCCGCGCCGTGCGTCCCGCCCTCGCCGCGCTCGCGTCGGCCCAGAAGCCGTCCACGGGTGCGCCCGCCTATTCGCGCTTCGTCAACCGCCGACTCGGTCGATGGGCCGCCGCGGTGGCCTACACCGTGGGTGCCACTCCGAACCAGGTCACGGCGCTCAGCGCCGCGTGCACCTTCGCCGGCATCGCGGTCCTCGCCTTCGCGCCGTCCGGCATCGGGACGGCCCTGGCCGTCGTCCTGCTGCTCGTCGTGGGTTACGCCCTCGACTCGGCCGACGGACAGGTCGCGCGCCTCCGGGGCGGCGGCAGCCCCGCGGGCGAGTGGCTCGACCACGTCATCGACGCGACCAAGATCGCGGTGCTGCACCTGGCGGTCTTCGCGTCGTGGCTCCATGAACCGGAGGGTCGCGAAGCCCTGCTGGCCGCGCCGCTCGTCTACCAGGTCGTGGCGACGGTGGCGTTCTTCGCCATCGTCCTGACCGACCAGCTCCGCCGGGCGGAGGCGGCCCGGACCGGCGTCGCCGCGCCCGTCGGACGTCGCACGGGACTGCTCTACTCGCTGGCGGTCGTCCCGACGGACTACGGCCTGATGTGCCTCGCGTTCGTCCTGTTGGCCTGGCCGCCGGCGTTCACCGTCGTCTACCTGGCGCTCCTCGTCGCGAACGCCGGCTACCTCGTCCTCGCCCTGCCGAAGTGGTTCCGCGAGCTGAAGTCCCTGACTCCCCCGTCGATCGGTTCGAGGTCGTGAGCCACGAGGTCGCCCCGGTCCGTCGGGCCGTCTCGGGGGGTCTCGGTCGGGCCGTCTCGCGCCATGCCGCGCTCATCGGCGTGGCGGCGCTCCTCGGGGTGGCCGCCGGCGTCGGCGCCTCGCAGCTCGCTCCGGCCGGCTGGCGCGCCGAGGCGACTCTCCTCGTCCGGGTCGAGTCCCCGGGTTCGGGCCTCGCGGCCCGCGGGCAGTTCGCCCAGCAGCGCGTGGCGTCCTACGCCGAGCTCGGCACGAGCCCGGAAGTCCTCGGACCGGTCGCGGCCGACCTCGGCCTGCCCGTCGACGAGCTCGCCGAGCGGGTCTCGGTGGTCAACCCGGACGGCACCGCGGTCCTCCGCGTGCAGACGACGGCCGGAACGCCCGACGGGGCCGCCTCGCTCGCCGACGACGTCGCCGAGAGCCTCTCGGCGGTCGTGGATCGCGCCGAATCGGACGCCGGGTCGGACGGTCAGACCGTCGCGCTCGACCTCACCTCCCCCGCGGCCGTCCCGACGACGCCCGACGAGCCGGGCCTCGCGCTGACGGTCCTCTCGGGTCTCCTCGCCGGCCTGGCGGTCGGTCTCGCCGGCGCGCTCGTCCTGGCCCGTGCCCGGCCCACGGTCGACACGGTCGACGACGTGCGCCGCATCACGGGGCTGCCGGTCGTGGGACAGCTCCCGGGGGCCCTCCGGCAGGGCGACGACCCGGTGACCGGAGCCTCGTCCGCCCGGACCCGCACGGCCCTGCGCGAGGTCGTGCAGAACACGAGGGCCCTCCGGGGTGGCTCGCTGCCCGCCACGCTCCTGCTGGCCCGGACGGACTCGGTCCGCGAGGCGGTCGGCGTCGACGGCGGCCTCGCGCGCGCCGTCGTCGAGCTCGGCGCCACGTGCGCCCTGGTCCAGTCCGACTTCGACACCCGCACGCTGTCCCGTCCCTCGACGGTGCCCGTGGGCGCCGTGCCCGAGGAGGTCGAGGCCGATCGGCACGGCTACGACCGCGTGCCGGTGTCCGATGGGGTCGTCGCGTCGTCCCGTCACCTGGTCCGTTCGGGAACCCACGCCTTCTTCGCCGCCCTGCGCGAGGACTACGACGTCTCCGTCGTCCAGGCCTCCAGCGACTCGCACCCGCTCGCGCTGCGCAGCGTGACCGACGAGGTGGACGGCGTGCTGCTGGTCGTCCGGTCCGGGGTCACGACGGTCGAGTCCCTCCGGAGCCTGAGCGCCGAGCTCGTCAGCCTGGACGTGCAACCCGTGGGCGTCGTGCTGACCGGGGTGCCCCCGTGGCGCCGGGTCCTGGTGCGTGCCACCTGGCTCGACGACGACGTCCGTCACCCCGTCGAGGAACCCGCGCCCTCGTTCAGCATCGCCGACCTCGTGGACCACGCGGGCGCCGCCCGCCCGCTGCAGGACCTCCCCCGCCTCCGACGCCGGCCCGGTGCCCTGTCGTGAGCACCTCCGAGCACCACCCCGACGAGAGGACCACACCCGTGGACGTCATCCCCACCCCCGCCACCGGCCTCGCCCTCGACCCCGTCGACGGCGGGAGCGGACGAGGAGGCGCGGGCCGGGTCGGCTACGCGGCCGGCGCCTTCGACCTGTTCCACATCGGCCACCTGAACCTGCTGCGGCACGCGTCCGCGCAGTGCGACCACCTCATCGCCGGCGTCGTGTCCGACGAGATGTTGCAGGTGACCAAGGGCATCTCCCCCGTCGTCCCGCTCGCCGAACGGCTCGAGATCGTCCGCCACATCGACGTCGTGGACGGCGTCCACGCCGAGACCGTGCCCGACAAGATGGACGTCTGGCGCGAGCTCCGCTTCGACGTCTTCTTCAAGGGCGACGACTGGCGGGGCACCGAGAAGGGCCTCCGGCTCGAGCGAGAGTTCGGGGCGGTCGGGGTCGAGGTCGTCTACTTCCCGTACACCATGAGCACGTCCAGCACGGTGCTCCGCAGGGCGCTCCGGGCACTGTCCGGGGCGCCGGGCCAGGGCGGCGAGACGGTCGCCGTCGGCGACTCGGTGCGACTCCAGGGCTGATCGGTCCTCCCCAGCCCCGCGTCGATCCTCGTCGATCGATGCGGCTGGGGAGAACCCTCCGGGAGCGGTGGCGGCCCGAGATGCTCGACCCATGACACTCACCTCGGTCCTCGACACCACCCTCGACCGCCCTCCCGCCGACCCGGTCGCAGCCTTCGCCACGTCCGATCCCGGACGCGTCGCCGATCCGCACGCCCCCGTCCAGGACGTCGACGACCTCGTCCGCCACGTCGAGGCCATCGTCCCGTCGGCGGTGCGTCGCCAGCTCTGGACGTTGTTCTTCGACGACGACGACGTCCCCCTCCCCCTCATGGTGCCCCTCGAGGGCATCCCCGAGGTGCCCGACACCGCCGCCCTCGACCACTACGGCGATGCCCTGGCCGCCGTCGCCACCGAGTTCGGCGCCACGACCGTGGCGTTCGTCCTCGAGAGGGTCGGCGCCGCGTCGCCCCGTCCCTCGGACCGCCGGTGGGGTGACGGCCTCCGGGCGCTCGGGCGAGGACGGCCCTTCGAGGTCAGACCGGTGCTGCTGTGCGGCGACGAGGGTGTCTCGACGCTCGGCCCGAGCGGGGGCACCAGGGTGCGCCCGGCCCCGGACGGCGTCCCTCAGGCGTCCTCGAGGCCCGTCCGCCTGGTCGACATCGTCCGCCTGCCCTGACCCCGCTCGCGGTCGACGAGTCGCCACCAGGCGGTCTCGGCGAGCTCGGGGGACGTGTAGACGCCCAGGCGGGCCGGCTCGGCGTCGGTCGGGCTCCACCGGCTCAGTCGGTAGCCGCCGCCGAAGCGCTCGACGACCGCCTCGGGTGCCCCCTCGGGGTCGGCGCGCACGGTCCACCGGTCGGGGACGTTCTCGTCGAGCATCGGTCGATCGTACCCGGGTCAGGCGCGCTGGCCGAGGCGGCCGCGCAACACGTCGATGCGCTTCTGGATCTGTTCGGTGCTGGCCTGAGCGACGGACGGGCCCCCGCTGATGCGCCTGAGGTCCGCGTGGATCAGCCCGTGCGGTTCGTTCGAGTGCCGCGACCAGATCGACACGAGCCGGCTGAGCTCTTGCCGCTGCTCTTTGATGGTCTGGTAGAGGGGTCGGGCCTCGTCGACCGGAGCGGTCGTGGGCAACCCGGTCTTCGGAGCCCGTCGCGCCTGGGTGGCCTGCCGCTGCCGCAGCAGGTCGCGGACCTGGTCGGGCTCGAGCAGACCGGGGATGCCGATGAAGTCGAGTTCTTCGAGGCTGCCGATCTCGCCTCCGGTGCCGAACTCGCCGCCGTCGTAGAGCACCCGGTCGAACGAGGCCTGCGAGTCCAGGGCCTCGAACGGTTGCTGCTCGAGGAGGCTCGACGCCTTCTCGTCGCGGTTGGCCGCGGCCATCATGTCTTCTTCGGGGGCGAACAGGCCGTCGTCGGCGTCGGTGGGCCGGTCGAGCGCGTGGTCGCGTTGCAGTTCGAGCTGGTTGGCCAGGGCCATCAGGCTGGGCACGCTCGGCAGGAAGATCGACGCGGTCTCGCCCCGTCGGCGGGCTCGGACGAACCGTCCCACGACCTGGGCGAAGAAGAGCGGCGTCGAAGCCGAGGTGGCGTACACGCCGACGGCGAGACGCGGGACGTCGACGCCCTCGGAGACCATCCGGACCGCGACCATCCAGCGGCTGTCGCCGTCGGAGAAGGCCTGGATGCGGTCGGAGGCGGCCTTCTCGTCGCTCAGGACGACGGTGGGGCGCTCACCCGTGAGCTTCTGCAACACGGCCGCGTACTGCCGAGCCGCGGTGTGGTCGGTGGCGATGACGAGACCACCCGCGTCGGGCACGCCCCGGCGCACCTCGGTGAGGCGCTTGTCGGCCGCCGAGAGCACGGCCGGGATCCAGTCGCCCTGCGGCGACAGCGCCGTACGCCAGGCCTGGGCCGTGATGTCTTTGGTCACGGCTTCGCCGAGGGACGCGCTCATCTCGTCGCCCATCCGGGTGCGCCAGCGCATCTGACCGGCGTACGCCATGAAGAGGACGGGTCGCACCACGCCGTCGGCGAGGGCACGGCCGTAGCCGTAGGAGTAGTCGGCCCTCGAGGTGCGGATGCCGTGCTCGTCCGGGGCGTACTGCACGAACGGGATCGGAGCCGTGTCGGACCGGAACGGGGTGCCCGTCAGCGAGAGACGGCGGGTGGCACCGGTGTAGGCCTCGCGGATGCCGTCGCCCCAACTGAGCGCGTCGCCGCCGTGGTGCACCTCGTCGAGGATGACGAGGGTGCGACCGGCCGTCGTGATGGCCTTGTGCACCTCGGGCTTCATGCCGACCTGGGCGTAGGTGACGGCGATGCCGTGGTAGTGCCGCCCGAAGGTGCCGTCGGCGTTCTTGAACATTGGATCGAGGCGGAGGTTGACCCGGTCGGCGGCGTCGGCCCACTGGCGCTTCAGGTGCTCGGTGGGGGCGACGACCACGACGCGGTCGACCTCGCCGCGGGACAGGAGTTCGGTGGCGAGGCGGAGGGCGAACGTCGTCTTGCCGGCGCCCGGTGTGGCCGCCGCGAGGAAGTCCCTCGGCATCGTCGAGAAGTAGAGCTCGAGGGCGTCGGCCTGCCACGCGCGCAACTTGCTGGCGGTGCCCCAGGCGGCCCGCTCGGGGAACGCGGGCGAGAGGTGTTCGGCGGCCGAGTTGCCTGCCGAGACGCCGACGTCGAGAGGGTCGGACGAGAGGCCGTCGAGGTGCTGCTCACCCCCGGCGGGGTCGGATGCGTTGGCGGTGCTCACTCGAACCGAGTTTACCCTCGACCGGCGTCGTCGACGGACGCGGCACCCGCATCTCGACCGGAGGCGCCGGGTCGACGCCGCGAGGTGCCGAGCAGCGAGGCCGGCGTCAGCATGGCCGAGCCGAACTTGGCCCGGAGGGCGTCCATGGTCGACTCCGCCTCGCGCCAGTCGGCGTCGTCGTCCCACAGGCCGAGCGAGTCACCGCCCGTCCCCTCGCTGAGCTGCTCGACGCGCACGCCGACGAGCCGGATGCGTTCGTGCTGCTTGCCCGTGGCCTCGTAGAGGGACACGACCTCGTCGTAGATGCGTCGCCCGAGGTCGGTCGGGTCGGCGAGCGTCCGGGACCGCGTGATCGTCACGAAGTCGGTCGTCCGCAACTTGAGCACGACCGTGCGACCGCTCACGCCTGCGGCCCGCAGACGGGTGCCGACCTTGTCGCTCAGGCGGAGGAGTTCACGTCGGACGACGACGGGGTCGACGACGTCGGTGCCGAACGTGTTCTCGTTGCCGACGCTCTTCTCGGCCGTCTCGGTGTGGACGCTGCGGGGATCGCGACCCCACGCCAGGTCGTGCAGCTTCGCGCCCGCGGCTGGCCCGACCGCATGGACGAGCATGTCGAGAGGGGCCGAGGCGACGTCGCCGACCGTTCGGAGGCCGCGGTCGAGCAGCACCTGTTCGGTCTTGCCGCCCACGCCCCAGAGCGCGCTGATCGGCCGCGGGTGCAAGAAGGCCAGGGTGTGGCGGTGCGGTACGAGCAGGAGCCCGTCGGGCTTGGCGACGCTCGACGCGAGTTTGGCGACGAACTTGGTCGACGCGGCCCCGATGCTGCAGTGCAGCCCGGTCTCGGCATGGACCCGACGACGCAGTGCCGTGGCGATCTCGAACGGCGAACCCATCAGGCGGATCGACCCGCTGACGTCGAGGAACGCCTCGTCGATGCCGAGGCGTTCGACCAGCGGCGTGACGTCGTCGAACATCGACATGACTCGTGAGGACCAGTGCTGGTACTTCTCGAAGTGCGGTTCGAGCACGACGGCCTGCGGGCAGCGACGCAACGCGATCGCCATGGGCATCGCCGAGTTGACGCCGTACTTGCGGGCCTCGTAGGTGGCGGCCGTGACGACCGACCGGTCGGAGCGGTGCCCGATGACCACGGGTCGGCCCCGGAGCTCGGGGTGGTCGAGCAACTCGACGGACGCGAAGAAGGCGTCCATGTCGACGTGGAAGATCGGCGCGGTCGCGTCGTCGGTCGGCACCGTCGTGACGATCCGCCCGCTGCCGTCTTGTTTGCTCACCGGAGCATCCTCACACGCGCCACCGACATCGTCGTCGCCCGGGGTGCGGCCCCCGGTGCGGCCGCGTGCGTCGACCCGTCAGGAACCCGGTCCGAGGAGCGCCGCCGCGATGGTCGCGTGCGCCGAGTCGGTGTTCGACGGGTGGAAGCGTCCGGCGAGGACGTCCCGTTGCAGGCGCCCGAGCTCGGAGGACGACCGGTACGAGGACCCCCCGGCCACCGTGACCGCCTGCTCGACCACCGCGCGGGCCGTCCCGGTGGCGCGCGTCTTGAGCCCGACGACGAGGCGAGGCCAGTCGGCCCCGTGGTCGACGAGTTCGTCGACGTCGCGGGCGACCCGGTCGACCTGCGGCTCGAGTCCGTCGACCGCCAGTCCGGCGTCGGCGACGCGCCAGCGGACGACGGGGTCGAGCGCCCTCGCCGCTCCTCCGGCACGCCGCGAGGTCGTCCCGAGTGCCGACTCGACGGCGAGCTCGAGGGCCCGGCGGGCGATGCCCCGGTACACGGCGGCGACGGTCGTCTCGAAGACGGCGAAGACCGCGAAGACGAACGGGTCGTCGCTCGGGCCGACGGGCAGTCGACGGACGATGCGTGAGGCGGGCACCTCGACCCCGGTCAGCCGGGTCGTGTGGCTCTGCGTGGCGCGCATGCCGATGGTGTCCCAGTCCCCGAGCGAGGCGTGGCCCGGCTGCTCGCGGTGGACGAACCCGTGGACGAGGGCCGGCGCCTCCGGGTCGGAGTCGTCCCGTCCGAAGACGCCGAGGCGCGTCCAGACCGGCGAGAGCGACGTGGAGACCTTGGTGCCGGTGAACCGGTAGCCGCCGTCGCCCGTGGGTTCGGCCGAGGTCACCGAGTCGGACAGGACGAGGTCGTTGCCGGGCTCGCTCACCCAGAAGGCGAAGACCTCGTCGTGCGCGGCGTCCTCGAGGACGAGGTCGAGCGAGTCGTCGCCCCGGGCGTGCAGCACGGCCGCGCACCCGGTCCAGACCAGGTGCATGTTGACCGCCAGCGCCGTGGCCGGGGCCGCCGCCGCGAGGCGTGACTGCAGGGACGCGACCTGCTCGAGTCCGAGACCCGCGCCTCCTCGGTGCTCCGGGACGAACGCCCTCAGGTAGCCGCGCTCGCGCAGCTCGGCGAGGTCGTCGTGGGGGAACGTGTTCTCGCGGTCGTGGTCGGCGGCCCGCCCCCGGAAGCGCTCGAGCAGCTCGTCGGGCAGCAGCTCGCCGGGCGACCAGGAGGCGCGGGTCGGGTCGGACGGAGGGGCGGGCTTCGGTGCGGGCACGCGTCGAGAGTAGTTTGGTGGCATGAGTCAGCAACACCCGTGGTCCCGTTACGTCGCCCTCGGCGACTCGTTCACCGAGGGGATCGGCGACCCCGAGGAGCGCTCCCCCGGGGGGCACCGGGGCTGGGCCGACCGCGTCGCCGAGGTGCTGGGCTCCTCGACCGAGGACTTCGCGTACGCCAACCTCGCCGTGCGGGGCCGCCTGCTGAAGCAGATCATCGACGAGCAGTCCGAGGCCGCGCTCGCCCTGCGGCCCGACCTCATCTCGGTGTCGGCCGGGGGCAACGACATCATCCGTCCCGGCACCGACCCCGACGAGGTCGCCGCGGGCTTCGAGGGGTTGGTCGCGCGACTGCGGTCCGACGGTGCCACGGTCGTGGTCTTCACCGGGCCCGACATCGGCCTCACCCCGGTCCTCGGTCGTCTCCGCGGAAAGGTCGCGATCTACAACGAGCACGTCCACGCCATCGCGCTGCGACACGACGCGGTGGTCGCGGACATGTGGGCGTTGCGTCAGCTCGTCGACCCACGGATGTGGGCGCCCGACCGGTTGCACTTCAGTCCCCTCGGCCACCACACGATCGCGCGGATGGTCCTGCAGGCCCTCGCGGTCGAGAACGACCTCGCGCCCTACGAGCCCGAGCCGCTCGAGCGTCGCCCCTGGCGCAACGCACGGGCCGACGACATGGGCTGGGCCCGCGAGTACCTCGTGCCCTGGGTGGTACGGCGCATCCGGCACCAGTCGTCGGGCGACCTGGTCCGGGCCAAGCGACCGGACGCCGTCACCGTGGTCCACCGCACCGACGACTGACGCTCGGGTCAGAACACCTCGTCGGGATGCGTCAAGCGCCACCAGGCGCCCGGCTCGCCGATGCCCGCGTCGAGTTCGAGGGGCACGACGTGCGGTTCTCCGTCGACGGTGAAGGTGACGTCGCCCACGCGCGTCCCGACCGGGGCCGCGCCCACGTCGTCGGTCTCGACCGACGCCTGCACGGTCTCGTCGCCCCAGACGAGGACGGTGGCGTCCTCCGCGGCCACCGCTCGGGCCTCGTCGCCCCAGGGCAGTTCGTAGTCGGCGAAGGCGTCGCCGCGGCTGGTCAGCGTGATGGTCCGGAAGCCCTC
The DNA here is from genome assembly GCF_001421165.1 of Frigoribacterium sp. Leaf8. Lineage (GTDB taxonomy): Bacteria > Actinomycetota > Actinomycetes > Actinomycetales > Microbacteriaceae > Frigoribacterium. The sequence goes on from NZ_LMKB01000005.1 coordinate 154,865, forward strand.
CGCGACGCTCGCGAGCAGGGCCTGCACGTCGCGGTCCAGCTGGTCGTGGTCGACGCCGCCGAGCATGGCGCCCACGACCGTGACCCGTCGCCCGCCGATCGTGTAGTCGGCCGCGAACAGCAGGCAGGCGCCGGCCTCGTCGAGCGTCCCCGTCTTGATGCCGACGACGCCGTCCAGCCCGAGCAGTTCGTTGCTGTTGCTGATCTCGCCGATGCCGGGCACGGACGTCGTCGCCGTGCCGACCGTGCGGGCGACGTCGGGGTCGGCCAGGGCGAGTCGGCCTAGCGCGATCAGGTCGGTCGAGGTGCTCGTGTTCTGCGGCGACAACCCGGTGGGCTCGACGAGCGTGGTCGACGAGAGGCCGTGGCCGTCGAGCCAGGACCGCGCCGCGTCGACGAAGGCCTGGTCGCTGCCGAACGCCCACCGGGCCAGCACCTCGGCGTAGTTGTTGGCGGACTCGATCAGCATGACCTCGAGCACCTGCCGCTCGGTGAGGACCTGCCCGGCGGCCATCGGTGCCACCTTGCCGTTCCGTGCGCGGTACGCGTCGACCAGGGCCGCCTCGGCCGGGCCGAAGGTGAGGGACGGGCCGTCACCGCCGTCGAGGGGTTTCTCGTCGAGGACGACGAGGGCCGTGACCACCTTGCTGATGCTCGCGATCGGACGGGGTCGTTCGTCGCCGCTCGTCGTCAGGCTGTCGTCCCAGCCGATCGCCTCGACCGCCGTCGCGCCGTAGGCGGGGAAGGTCAGGTCGGGAGCCTCCTCGGCCGGTGCGGCGTACGAGGCGACGTCCGCCGCGGCGGGCGCCAGCGGGCTGAGCAGTGCCAGGGGGACGTAGCCGCCGACCGCGATTACCAGGGCGAGCAGCGCGACCACGCCCACGCGCCTCCGGACCACGCCGGGTCGACGACGCCCGTCGACTCCGGTCACGCGACCGGTCACGCGACCGCCGCCGACCCGTCCGCCGGCAGACGCAGGGCCCAGAGGGCCACGGCCGAGGCGGCGGCCACGTTGAGGCTGTCGACGCCGTGCAGCATCGGGATGGTCACCACCGTGTCGGCGGCCCGCAGGGCGGCCCGGCTGAGCCCGTCGCCCTCGGTGCCGAGCAGCAGGGCGACGCGGTCCGGAGGCGCGGCCGCGTAGGCGTCGAGGGTGACCGCGTCGTCGCTCAGCGCCAGGGCGGCCACCTCGAACCCCGCCTCGCGGAGCAGCCCGGCACCGGCCGGCCACTCGGGGAGGCGCGTCCACGGGACCTGCAGCACGGTGCCCATGCTGACGCGGACGCTGCGCCGGTAGAGCGGGTCGGCGCAGCGCGGGGTGATCAGGACGGCGTCCGCCCCCAAGCCGGCGACGGCTCGGAAGATCGCGCCCACGTTCGTGTGGTCGACGATGTCCTCGAGCACGACGACGCGCCGCGCGCCGTCGAGCACCGACTCGACCGTCGGCAGCTCGGGACGGTGCATGGCGGCGAGGGCCCCCCGGTGCAGGTGGTAGCCGGTCAGCGTCTCGAGCAGGGCCGCGTCGCCGACGAAGATCTCGCCCTCGTGGTCGGCCACGAGGGGTTCGATGTCGGGCAACCACCGGTCGGTCATCAGCACCGACCGGGGCACGTGGCCCGCCCGCAGCGCCCGCTCGATGACCTTGGTCGACTCGGCGATGTAGAGGCCGCCCTCCGGCTCGGTCACGCGCCGCAGGGCGACGTCGGTGAGCCGGTTGTAGTCGGCGAGTGCCTCGTGGTCGAGGTCGGTGATGCGGGTGACGTGCACGGTGCTCCACGGGGGACGGCCCCGGCGGACGGGCGACCGCTGGAATCGAATCGGAGGGGGACGCGTTTAGGCTAGCGTCACCGCACCCGAAGGAGCCCCACCCGTGTCGAACGCCCCCGCGGCCCCCACCGACGAGCAGGCCCTCGAGGCCGCGGTCGAGGCCCTCCGCGGGCGCCGCGTGGCCGTGCTCACCGGGGCGGGGGTCAGCACCGACTCGGGCATCCCCGACTACCGGGGCGAGGGTGCTCCGCCCCGCAACCCCATGACCTTCCAGCAGTTCCTCTCGAGCGAGAGCTACCGCAAGCGCTACTGGGCCGGCAGCCACCTCGGCTGGAAGTCCTTCCGTGCCGCCGGGCCCAACGAGGGGCACCGGGCGCTGGCCCGGCTCGAGGCCGCCGGCGTCACGAACGGCGTCATCACCCAGAACGTCGACAACCTGCACGTCCGCGCCGGGTCGCGCCGGGTCGTCGACCTGCACGGCACCGTCGACCGGGTCGTCTGCCTCACCTGCGGGCAGGCGTTCGCCCGCGACATGGTGGCGGCCCGCCTCGCCGCCGAGAACCCCTGGATCGACGAGCCCGACCAGGTGCGGCTCGCCCCGGACGGCGACGTCGAGGTGCACGACATCGACGCGTTCGTCGTGCCGACCTGCACGGTGTGCGGCGGCCTGCTCAAACCCGACGTCGTGTTCTTCGGCGAGTTCGTGCCCACCGAGCGGTTCGCCGAGGCGCGCTCGATGGTCGTCGGCGCCGAGGCGCTGCTCGTCGCCGGCTCCTCGCTCGTCGTCAACAGCGGCATCCGCCTGCTCGACCAGGCGACGCGCCGCAAGCTGCCCGTGGTCGTCCTGAACCGCGGCGTCACCAAGGGCGACTCGCGGGCCACGGTTAAGCTGGACGCCGGCACGTCGGAGACCCTGGCGGCCCTGGCCGAGCACCTGGGCGCCTGACCCCCGGGCCGTGCCCACCGGAGGAACGATGACGCTCTTGTACCTGGTCCGCCACGGCGAGACCGACTGGAACCGCGCCCGACGCATCCAGGGCTCCACCGACATCCCCCTGAACGACCTCGGTCGGTCGCAGGCCCGAGAGACCGGCGACCTGCTCGCCCGGCGTCGGTTCGACGCCGTCGTCGCCAGCCCTCTGTCGCGCGCGGCCGAGACCGGGTCCATCATCGCCGAGCGCCTGGGCCTGGCCGCGCCCGAGCTCGTCCCCGAGGTCGCCGAGCGTCGCTACGGCGACGCCGAGGGGCTGACCGGCGAGCAGGTCGAGGCACGGTTCCCCCACGGCACCCCGGTGCCCGGTCGTGAGAGCCGCGGGGCCCTCGTCGCACGGGTGCTGCCCGCCCTCGCCTCGATCGCGGCGCGGCACGGCGCCGGCTCGTCCGTGGTCGTCACGACGCACGGCGCGGTCATCCGGGCGGTCGTGAACCACGTCTCCCCCGACACCGACGCGCACCTGGGCGTGCCCATCCGCAACGGGTCCGTCCACTCGTTCGAGTTCACGGGCGACGCCCTGACGCTGCGGGAGTTCGACGACCCGATCGAGGTCGAGTCCGAACGCGCCGGCACCTACTCGTTCGAGTACCAGAACCCGCTCGAGCGCGACGCGGCCGAACCGGCCTGAGCCGCCGGCCCCGGCCGCCGACGGGTCAGCGTCCCGGGCGTCGACGCTGGTGGCCGCCCGCTGCGGCGACGTCGGCCAGCAGGCGCAGCAACACGTCGGCCGAGTCACGCCAGCTGAACCGGGCGGCCTGCTCGACCGACGCGGCCGAGCGCGCCTCCCACTCGCCCTCGAGTCGTCGGACGGCCGCGGCGATCGACGCGGGCGACGACGGGTCGAAGTAGAGCGCCGCGTCTCCGCCGATCTCGCGGAAGATCGGGATGTCGCTGACCACGGCCGGCGTGCCGAGTGCCATGCCCTCGACGAGCGGGATGCCGAAGCCCTCGGCGCGCGAGGCCGTCACGACGGCCGTCGCCCCCAGCAGGGTCTCGCGGTACTCGTCGTCGCTCGCCCCGTCGTGGAAGACCAACGACCCGGCGGGTGCCAGGGCCGTCAAGGAGGCGCGCTCGGCCCCGGACACCCGGCTCATCAGGTGCAGTCGGTACCCGTCGAGCAACGGCAGTGCCCTGGCCAGCGCGGCCACGTTCTTGTACGGCATGAACGACCCCATGTAGACGAGGTCGCGGCTCGCCGGCGCGGTGCGGGGCTCGACGGGGTCGACCGGGTCGGCCGCGTTGTACACCACCGTCACGGGACGCCGGGTCAGGCGGTGGCGACGCATCTCGTCCCGCGTCGTGCGGCTCACGGTGACGACGGCGTCGGCCCGGTTCAGGAGCACCCGCTGCGGCCACCAGGCCAGGTGGTACAGCCGCCAGAGCAGCTTGATCGGCCAGGCGAACTCGGGTGGCGGCGTGCGGTTCGTGTAGTAGATCAGGTCGTGCAGGGTCAGGACGAGCGGGTACCGGCGTCCGGCGGAACCCATGGTCTGCATGGGCGACCAGACGACGTCGGGGCGCAGCGCGTTCACCTGCCGGGCCACGAGCGGCTCGAGGACGCTCGTGGGCGCGCTGACGAGCAGGTGGGGTGCGTCGGGCAACGCGTGGAGCTGGCGGGGGTCGCTCACCAGCATCGTCACCTCGTGGCGCTCGGCCAGCGCCGACACCACGCCGGCGCTGAAGCGGCTGATGCCGTCGTGGCGTCCGACGCGGACGTAGCGGCAGTCGACGACGATCCTCATCGGACGAAGGCCTCGATCGCGGCGGCGGCCTGGCGCGGCTTCTCGTAGTGGATCAGGTGGCCCACGCCCTCGATCACGTCGAGCGTGGCGTCGGGGAAGAGCGCCTGCAGTCGGTGCTGGGCGGGCAGGGCGGTGATGTCGTCGCGGTCGGCGGCGACGAGCAGGGTGGGCACGCTGATGCGGGCGGCGTACGTGCTCACGTCGCTCGAGACCGATGCGCGGAACGCGTCGAGCACCACGCGACGGTCCGAGAACCGCGAGAAGAAGCTGTCGTGCTGGTCGTGGATCCAGCGGCGCAGGGCCCGGTCGTGGGTCTTGACCATGGCGAGGCTGGTGAACCTCGTCACGGCCGCGTTCTGCAGCACCTGCTGACCGGCACGTTCGGGCAGGGCCGCGCCGGCCCAGTAGTAGAAGACGGCCAGACGCGTGACCACGCCGCGCGGGCCCTGCAGGGCAGGGGCGGCGATCGGGTTGACCAGGATCAACCGGGAGGCGCGGAGCCCGTCGGCCACCGCGGCCGACGTGACGATCGAGCCGAACGAGTGCCCCAGCACCACGACGTCGTCACCGAGCGAGAGGGTCGCCACGAACGCGGTCAGCCAGCGCGCGTACGCCGCGACGCTGTGCTCGGCGTCGAGCGGGGTCGACTCGCCGAAGCCCGGCAGGTCGGGCATGACCACCCTCGCGTGGTCGAGGTGCGCCACGACCGGTTCGAGACCGTGGTGGTCGCCCCGGAAGCCGTGCACCGCGACGACGGTGACCCGCGCCTCCTGCCCCTCGGGAGGCTCGTACGTCCAGTAGCGGGTGAGGCTGCCGGCGACCTCGACGGCGTCATCGCGCACCGGTCGGGCGTCGAGGCGGGCACGGTAGGGCGACTTCACGCGCGGGGGTCGGACGATCACGAGCCCGAGTCTACGAGCGACGCGCTGGTCGGAGTGCGCGTCCCGGGGCGCGCGCCCGTAGGGTGGGCGGGTGAGCTTCACTGCCCCGATCCAGCAGCCCGGACTGACCCTCGACCCCAACTGGCACCGCCGTGCGGTGTTCTACGAGGTGATGGTGCGGTCGTTCGTCGACAGCAACGGGGACGGGGCGGGCGACCTCCAGGGTCTGCTCACCCGCCTCGACTACCTGCAGTGGCTCGGCGTCGACGCCCTCTGGCTGCCGCCGTTCTTCCAGTCGCCCCTGCGCGACGGCGGGTACGACATCCAGGACTACAAGGCGATCCTGCCCGAGTTCGGCACACTCGACGAGTTCCGCGACCTGGTCACGAAGTCGCACGAGCGCAACATGCGCATCGTCATCGACATGGTGCTGAACCACACCAGCGACCAGCACGAGTGGTTCCAGCAGAGCCGCGAAGACCCCGAGGGCCCCTACGGCGACTTCTACGTCTGGCGCGACACCGACGACGAGTACTCGAACATCCGCGTCATCTTCGTCGACACCGAAGAGTCGAACTGGACGTTCGACCCGGTGCGTCGTCAGTTCTTCTTCCACCGCTTCTTCTCGCACCAGCCCGACCTCAACTTCGAGAACCCCGCCGTCCAAGAAGCGGTCTTCGACGTCGTCCGTCACTGGCTGGCGATGGGCGTCGACGGGCTCCGCCTCGACGCGATCCCGTACCTGTTCGAGACCGAAGAGGGCAACGGCGAGGGCGAACCGGCCACGCACGAGTTCATCAAGCGTCTGCGCGCCATGGTCGACGAGGAGTTCCCGGGTCGCGTGCTCATCGCCGAGGCGAACCAGTGGCCCGCCGAGACGGCGGCGTTCTTCGGCACCGAGGACGAGCCGGAGTGCCACATGGCCTTCGACTTCCCGGTCATGCCCCGCATCTTCTACTCGCTGCGCGCCCAGAGCGCCGACGAGCTCAAGCGCATCCTCTCCGAGACGACCGAGGTGCCCCCGGGCGCGGCCTGGGCCGTCTTCCTCCGCAACCACGACGAGCTCACCCTCGAGATGGTCAGCGAGGAGTACCGGCAGGCGATGTACGGCTGGTACGCGTACGACCCCCGCATGCGCTCGAACATCGGCATCCGTCGTCGCCTCGCTCCTCTGCTCGACAACTCGCGTGCCGAACTCGAACTCGTCCACGCGCTGCTCTTCTCGCTGCCCGGCAGTCCGTTCCTGTACTACGGCGACGAGATCGGCATGGGCGACAACATCTGGCTGCCGGACCGCGACTCGTCCCGCACGCCGATGCAGTGGACGCCCGACCGCAACGCCGGCTTCTCGACCGCCGACCCGGGCAAGCTCTTCCTGCCCGTCGTCCAGTCGCTCGTCTACAACTACAACCTGGTCAACGTCGAGAGCCAGCTGGCGCAGTCGCGGTCGCTGCTGCACTGGGTCCGCAACGTCATCCACGTGCGCAAGGCCCACCCGACCTTCGGCCTCGGCACCCTCGAGGTGCTCGAGACGAACCAGGAGTCCGTCCTGTCGTTCGTCCGGTCCTACGAGGGGGCCGGCACGCAGTTCGGCGACTCGGCCGAGGACATCCTCTGCGTCTTCTCGTTCGGTCACAACCCGACCTCGGTCGACATCGTGGCCCCGCAGTTCGCCGGGCGCACGTTGGTCGACCTCTTCGGCGGAGCGCAGTTCCCCTCGTTCGACGACGAGGGCAAGGTCACCCTGACCCTCGGCACGCAGGCGTTCTTCTGGCTGCACGTCGGCGACGTGCCCGTGGCGGCGGCACCCGCTGTCGGTGGCGCCTCCTAAGCTCACAGAGTGACTGACACCGACACGACCGGCACCGCCCCCGACCTCGCGGCCGTGGGCGAGCCGCCGGCCGCCTGGTGGCAGGCCCTCGGCGTCTTCGACCTCGAGACGACGGGCATCGACGTCGAGACGGCCCGGATCGTCACCGCGCACGTCGGCCTGATCGACGCCACCGGTGCGACGGTCGCACACGGCGAGTGGTTGGCCGATCCGGGCGTCGAGATCCCCGAGCAGGCCAGCGCCGTCCACGGCATCTCGACCGAGCGGGCCCGAGCCGAGGGGCGACCGGCCGCCGAGGTCGTGGCCGAGATCGTCGCGGCCATCCGTGCCGTCTTCGCCCGCGGTGTGCCGTTGGTCGTCTACAACGCGCCCTACGACCTCACGCTGCTCGACCGTGAGGCCCGCCGCCACGGTGTCGAACCTCTCGGCGAGGTGGGCGAGATCGGCTGCGTCGTCGATCCGCTCGTCATCGACAAGGCCGTCGACACCTACCGCAAGGGCAAACGCACCCTCGAGGCCGCCGCGGCCGTCTACGGCGTCTCGCTCGACGACGCCCACGACGCCGGGGCCGACGCGATCGCCGCCGGCCGTGTCGCCCAGGCGATGGCCAAGCGGTATCCCGATCGCCTCGACGTGCCCGTGACCGAGTTGCACGACCTCCAGGTCGGGTGGTGCTCGACCCAGGCCGAGAGCTTCCAGCAGTACATGCGCCGTGCGAAAGACCCCACCTTCACCGCTCACGGTGACTGGCCGCACCGCCCACTGCCGTTCGCCTGAGCACGATCGCCCCACCGCGCCTCCTGGGTCGCCCGCTCCTCCGCTTCCTGGGCTCGCCCGCGCCTCCTGCGCCGCGGTGTCACACGACGTGCACCTTCTCGGTCGGGCACCCTCACCCGGGCGCACGAGAAAGGCGGCCCACCGAAGTGGACCGCCTCTTTCGGGCGTGTGGGCTGTGGCCTACTTGCCGAAGTTCTTGTAGCGCGAGTTGAACTTCTCGACGCGACCGGCCGAGTCGAGGATGCGCTGCTTGCCCGTGTAGAACGGGTGCGACTCGGACGAGATCTCGACGTCGATGACCGGGTAGGTCTCACCGTCGAGCTCGATGGTCTTGTCGCTGGTCGTCGTGGAGCGCGTGAGGAACGTGGCGCCCGACGCGAGGTCCCGGAAGACGATCTGCTTGTACTCGGGGTGGATGTCGGTCTTCATGATTGTCCTAGGTCTAGCGAACGAGTGATGATGGTGAGTTCAGGAGGCGCTTGCAGCATCGCTGCGGGCCAGCTGTCAACGATACCAGACCGACGGCCCGGATCGTAGGAGGCGCGGTTCAGCCCGCGGCGCGGGCCGAGTACCGGCCCCCGTCGGACTCGACCCGCAGTTCGACGCCGAACGTGGCGCCGAGGGTCTCGGCCGTGATGACCTCGTCGAGCGGACCGGCGGCCACTACGGAGCCGTGGTCGAGCAGCAGGGCGTGCGTGAATCCCTTGGGGATCTCCTCGACGTGGTGGGTCACCATGACGATGGCCGGAGCGCCCTCGGACGAGGCGTAGCCCGAGAGCATCTGCAGCAGTTCTTCGCGGGCGCCGAGGTCGAGGCTCGCGGCCGGCTCGTCGAGCAGCAGCAACTCGGGGTCGGTCATGACCGAGCGGGCGATCTGGACGCGCTTCTGCTCGCCGTCGCTCAGCTCGCCGAAGGTACGGTCCGAGAGGTGGTCGAGCTTCCACTCGTCGAGAACGCGGTGCGCCCGACGGACGTCGACGCCCTCGTACTCTTCGTTCCAGCGCCCGGTGACCGAGTAGGCGGCCGTCAGGACGACGTCGACGACCTTCTCCTTCGCCGGGATGCGCCGGGCGATGGCCGTCGAGGCGAAGCCGATGCGTGGCCGCAGGTCGAACAGGTCGACGGAGCCGAGGTCGGAGCCGAGGATGCTGGCCTCGCCCGAGGACGGGTGGCTCTGCGCGGCGGCGACCTGCAGCAGGCTCGTCTTGCCGGCACCGTTCGGGCCGAGCACGACCCAGCGCTCGTCGGAGTCGACCGTCCAGGTCAGTTTGTCGACGACGGCTGTGCCGCCTCGGACGATCGAGACATCGGTGAGCTGCAGGACGGTAGGCATGGTCCTCAGCCTAGTTGAGCAGGCCCTCGTAGATCCCCAGCGTCTGCTCGGCGATCCGCGACCACGAGAACTCTTCTTCGGCCCTCATGCGGCCGGCTCGTCCCATGAGGCGGGCGAGTGCCGGGTCGGAGACGACCTCGGTGAGGGTGGCCGCCAGGTCGGCCACGAAGCGGTCGGGGTCGACCGGGGTGCCGGTGCCGTCCTGCACCTGGTCGAGGGGCACGATCCGGCCCGTCAGACCGTCCGCGACGACCTCGGGGATGCCGCCCGTGTCGGACCCGACGACGGGAACGCCGCAGGCCATCGCCTCGAGGTTGACGATGCCGAGGGGTTCGTACACCGAGGGGCAGACGAAGGTGGTGGCGGCGCTCAGCACCGCACTGAGCTGGTGACGGGGCAGCACGGTGTCGATCCACACGACACCGGTGCGCTCCTCTTGCAACTCTCGGACGAGACCCGTGACCTCGGCCATGATCTCGGGGGTGTCCGGCGCGCCGGCGCAGAGCACGAGCTGCACGTCGGCCGGCAGCAGCTTGGCCGCGCGCAGCAGGTACGGCAGGCCCTTTTGGCGGGTGATGCGACCGACGAAGACGACGGAGGGGCGGTCGGGATCGATGCCCAGGCTGCGGACCAGCTCGGCGTCGTCGACGCGCTTCCAGCCCTCGAGGTCGATCCCGTTGTAGACGACCTGGACCTTCGACTCGTCGATCGACGGGTAGGAGCGCAGGATGTCGCGGCGCATCCCGTCGCTGACCGCGATGACGCGGTCGGCGGTCTCGTAGGCCTGACGCTCGATCCAGCTCGAGACGCGGTAGCCGCCTCCGAGCTGTTCGGCCTTCCAGGGTCGGAGCGGTTCGAGGCTGTGTGCCGTCAGGACGTGCGGGACCCCGTGCAGCATCTGGGCCAACTGGCCGGCCGCGTTCGCGTACCAGGTGTGGCTGTGGACGACGTCGGCTCCGGCCACGTCCTGGGCCATGCTGACGTCCACGCCGAGGGTGCGCAGCGTGGCGTTGGCCTGGTCGAGCTGGGGCAGGTCGGGGTACCCGGTCGTGTCGGGTTCGGGGTCGACCTCGCCGAAGGCACGGACCTGCACCTCGACGCCTTGACGCAGGGCCTTGACGAGTTCGACGACGTGGACGCCCGCTCCCCCGTAGACGTTGGGCGGGTATTCCTTGGTGATGACATCGACTCGCACGTGGTTCACCGTAGTCGTGCGACCGCGAATCGTGCCATTCTGGCCCCATGGCATCAAAGAAGATCTTCGGCATCGTCCTGGCTGGTGGCGAGGGCAAACGCCTGATGCCGCTGACCGCCGACCGCGCGAAACCCGCTGTCCCGTTCGGTGGCAACTACCGTCTCATCGACTTCGCCCTGTCGAACCTGATCAACTCGGGTCTCCGGCAGATCGTCGTCCTGACCCAGTACAAGTCGCACAGCCTCGACCGCCACGTGTCGCAGACCTGGAGCATCGAGGGCCTGCTGGGTGCCTACGTCGCCTCGGTCCCGGCCCAGCAGCGGCTCGGCAAGCGATGGTTCGCCGGCAGCGCAGACGCGATCCTGCAGAGCCTGAACCTCCTGCGTGACGAGAAGCCCGACATCGTCGTCGTGGTGGGTGCCGACCACGTCTACCGCATGGACTTCTCGCAGATGATCGAGGCGCACATCGCCTCGGGCGCCGGGGTCACCGTCGCCGCCATCCGTCAGCCCATCTCGCTGGCCGACCAGTTCGGCGTGATCGAGGTCGACTCGGACGACCCGACCCGCATCGGCCGGTTCCTCGAGAAGCCGACCGACGCCACGGGCCTGCCGGACTCCCCCGACGAGATCCTCGCGTCGATGGGCAACTACGTCTTCGATGCGGACGTCCTGATCGACGCCGTGCTGCGCGACGGTGAGAAGCCCGACTCCAACCACGACATGGGCGGGGACATCGTCCCCGACTTCGTCTCCCGGGGCGACGCGGCGGTGTACGACCTCAACCGCAACGAGGTGCCCGGGTCGACCGAGCGCGACCGCTACTACTGGCGCGACGTCGGCACCATCGACTCGTTCTACGACGCGCACCGCGACCTGATCTCGGCCCTGCCGATCTTCAACCTCTACAACACCGACTGGCCGATCTTCAGCCAGCAGCTCAACTCGCCCCCCGCGAAGTTCGTCCGCGACGGCCACGGCAACCTCGGCACGACGATCGACTCGATCGTGTCGCTCGGTTCGTTGCTCTCGGGAGCGCACGTGGAGCGCAGCGTCCTGGGGCCATGGTGCACCCTCGACAGCGGCTCGCGGGTCGTCGACTCGGTGGTCTTCGAGCGGGCCCACGTCGGCCCGAACGCCGTCGTCAACCGGGCGATCCTCGACAAGGACGTCGTCATCGCGGCCGGCGCCTCCGTCGGCGTCGATCCCGAGGCCGACCGGGCCCGCGGGTTCACCGTCACGCCCTCCGGCATCACGGTGGTCGGCAAGGGCGTCCGGGTCGACCAGTAGACGCCCGGAGTCACACGAGCGGCGCGGTGCGTCGGCGGCCCTAGGCTGTCGGCGTGCCGCGTTTCCTCATCGTCCTCGACGTCGACTCCACCCTCATCGAGGACGAGGTCATCGAACTCCTCGCCGACGCCGCCGGCACCCGGGCACACGTCGAGGACGTGACCTCCCGGGCCATGGCCGGCGAGCTGGACTTCGCCGCGAGTCTCGCCGAGCGCGTCGCGACCCTCGAGGGTCTGCCCGAGTCGGTCCTCGCCGAGGTCCGAGCGCACCTCACGCCGACCCGCGGCGTCCGTGAACTCGTCGACGGCGTCCATGCCGCCGACGGTCTGGTGGGCGTCGTGTCCGGTGGGTTCCACGAGACCCTCGACCCGCTCGCGGACGACCTGGGGCTCGACTTCCGCCGGGCCAACCGCCTCGAGCTCCGAGGGGGCAGGCTGACCGGACGGGTCTCCGGTCCCGTGATCGACGCGCACGCCAAGGCCGCCGCTCTTCGCGGATGGGCCGAGGAGGCGCGGGTCGACCTCGCGCACACCGTCGCGGTCGGCGACGGGGCCAACGACCTCGAGATGATGGCCGTGGCAGGGCTCTCGGTGGCGTTCAACGCCAAGCCGCGGGTCCGGGAGCGCGCCGACGTGGTCGTCGGGACGAACGACCTGTCCCAGGTGCTGCCCCTGCTCGGGCTCCGGGGCTGAGCCACCGGACGAGGCGGGCGCCCGTCGGTGGTCGACCCGCGCCTCCTGCCCGGTGGGCCTAGTGGCCCATGCCGAGGCCGCCGTCGACGGGGATCACGGCACCCGAGATGTAGGCGGCGTCGTCGCCCGCGAGCCACGTGATCGTCTTCGCGACCTCGGCCGTCGTGCCGTACCGGCCGGCGGGGATGCTCTTCTTGTACTCGGCCTGCTGTGCCTCGGGGAGGACGGCGGTCATGTCGGTCTCGACGAAGCCGGGGGCCACCACGTTGGCGGTGATGCCGCGGGCACCGAGCTCGCGGGTCAGGGAGCGGGCGAAGCCGACGAGGCCCGCCTTCGAGGCCGCGTAGTTGGCCTGGCCCGGTCCGCCGTAGAGGCCGACCACGCTCGACACGAGGACGATGCGCCCGAACCGGGCCTTGAGCATGCCCTTGGACGCCCGCTTCACGACGCGGAAGGCCCCGCCGAGGTTGGTGTCGACGACCGAGGTGAAGTCGTCCTCGGTCATGCGCATGAGCAGACCGTCCTTCGTGATGCCGGCGTTGGCCACGACGACCTCGACCGGGCCGAGCTCGGCCTCGACGGTGCTGAAGGCCGCGTCGATCGAGGCGGCGTCGGTGACGTCGGCGACGACGGTCAGCGTGCCCTCGGGGCCCTGACCGCTCCGGGCGGTGACGGCGACGCGGTGTCCCTGGGCGACGAACTCCTCCGCGATGGCGAAGCCGATGCCTCGGTTGCCGCCGGTGACGAGGACGGTGCGGGGCGTGGTCATGGGTGGTCTCCTCGGGGGCGATCTCGACGGCCACCGCTCGGTGCGGCGGACTCACGGCGAACCTGTGATCGGCAGGCCGCCGACCAGCCTACTGTCGGACCCGGGTCTTAGGATCGAGGCGGTCCCCCGGACGTCTGGTCCCCGAGATCGATCCGGCACCCGTCCGTGGTGCGTCCACCCTCCTCCCGACATCGAGGTGTGCCCCGTGAAGGCCTCGAACACGATCACGTCCCTGCCCCCCTCCCCCACCGACGACCGGCACTCCCGCATGGTCAAGTACCTGGTGGCGATGGGCATCAGGTTGGTCTGCATCGCCCTCTGCTTCGTCTTCCCCCTCGGGTGGTGGACGTTGTTGCCCGTCATCGGTGCCGTCGTCATCCCGTACATCGCCGTGGTGTTCGCCAACGTCGGTCACGAGTCCGGCGACGCGGTCGAGAGCCCCGGCGGCATCGAGCTGTACCGCGAGCCCCCGGCGCCGTTCCGACCGACGGTGGTCGACGGCGACGCCGGTCCTGCGGGCCCCGCAGCCCCGTCCGACGACGATCCCGGCGAGCCCGACCACGATCGGCCCACCGTCTGATGCTCGGTCTCGATCCCGTCGGCGTCCAGTGCTCTCGCGCCTCCTGTCGAGCCGAGGCACGGCATAATGTCCACTGGCGCAACCCCAAGATCCACGGCATCGACCGGGTCAAGGTGTGGTCGGCATGCGACGAGCACGTCGACTTCCTGCGCGAGTTCCTCGCGGCACGTGACTTCCCGGTCGTCGTGACGGGGGTGTCAGAGGTCGTCGAACAGGTCGGAACGGAGGCGCGGTGACGAACATCCGCTTCGCCCTCTCACGCAGATGGCTGGGCTACCTCGCCGTCGCCGTCGCGTTCGCGATCATCTGCGTGTTCCTCGCGCACTGGCAGTGGTCCCGACACGACGAGAAGCTCGCGGTCGTGCACCAGCTCGAGCAGACCTACGACGCCGACCCGGTCCCCCTCCACCAGGCCCTGCCCGAACTGTCGTCCTACGACGCGGCCCAGGAGTGGCAACCGGTCGAGATGACGGGGCGCTACCTCACCGACGACGAGTTGCTGGTCCGCAACCGTCCGCTCAACGGCCAACCCGGCTTCGAGGTCCTCGTCCCGTTCCGCACCACCCAGGGCGACGTCTTCGTGGTGGACCGCGGTTGGGTACCCACCGGCAACGCCCAGGACTCCCCCGACGTCGTGCCCGCGCCTCCTCCGGGCGACGTCACCGTGGTCGCACGCCTGAAGCCGGGCGAGCCGGCACTGGGCGACCGCACGGGCGTCCCCGGGACGAACCAGATCGCGACCATCCAACTCAGCGAGGTCGAATCGCGAGTCGGGCAGCCCGTCTACTCGAGCGCCTACGGTCTGGTCGTCAGCGAGAGCCCCGCGCCGGCCACGGCACCCGTGCCGTCCACGAAGCCCGAGATCGACACCGGTCTGAACCTGTCGTACTTCGTCCAGTGGCTCATGTTCGCGGTCGGTGCCTTCGGGTTCCTGTTCTACGTGTTCCGCCAGGAGTACCGCAACCAGAACGCGGACGACGACGAAGTCGTCGAACGCGAGGCAGAACGCCAGCGCCGTCGTGACGCCCGACCCCGCCACGACAACGACGTCGAGGACGAGATCCTGGACGGCGCTCACCGCTGACCGGACCGCCGGCCGGGACCGGGTGGACCGGGGCCCCACGGCACCCAGGGCCGGGAGCCTGGGGCCTGGGGCCTGGGGCTTGGGGCTTGGGCCGGTGCCCGGGTCAGGCGAGGTTGATCAGGTCGGAGTAGTCCGGGGTCCAGTGGTCCTCGGTGCCCTCGGGCATGATCAGCACTCGCTCGGGGTTCAGGGCCTCGACGGCACCCTCGTCGTGGCTCACCAGGACGACGGCCCCCTCGTAGTTGCTCAGGGCGTCGAGGATCTCGAGTCGGCTCGCGGGGTCGAGGTTGTTGGTGGGCTCGTCGAGCAGCAGGACGTTCGCCCCCGAGACGACGATCATGGCCAGCGCCAGTCGCGTCTTCTCGCCGCCGGACAGCACGCCGGCCGGCTTCGCCGAGTCGTCGCCCGTGAAGAGGAACGAGCCCAACACGCGTCGCGCCTCCATCTCGGTGATGTTCGGAGAGGAGGACACCATGTTCTCGAGGACGCTGCGCTTGACGTCGATCGTCTCGTGCTCCTGGGCGTAGTAGCCGACCCGCAACCCGTGGCCCGGTTCGAGCTGCCCGGTGTCGGGAGCGTCGACCCCGGCGAGGATGCGGAGCAGCGTCGTCTTGCCCGCACCGTTCAGGCCCAGGATGACGACCTTCGAGCCGCGGTCGATGGCGAGGTCCACGGCCGTGAAGATCTCGAGGGAACCGTAGCTCTTCGAGAGGTTCGAGGCCATCAGCGGCGTCTTGCCACACGCGACCGGCGTCGGGAAGCGCAGCTTCGCCACGCGGTCGACCGCGCGGACCTCGTCGAGGCCGGAGAGGAGCTTCTCGGCCCGTGCCACCATCTGGTGGGCCGCCGCGGCCTTGGACGCCTTGGCGCCGAACCGGGCCGCCTGCTTCTGCAGGGCCGAGGCCTGCTTCTCGGCGTTCGAGCGCTCTTTCTTGCGGCGCTCCTCGTCGGCGGCGCGCTGTCGCTGGTAGTTCCGCCAACCCATGTTGTAGACGTCGATCGCCTGTCGATTGGCGTCCAGGTAGAAGACGCGGTTGACGACCTCCTCGACGAGTTCGATGTCGTGGCTGATCACGATGACGCCGCCCTGGTAGGTCTTCAGGTACTCGCGCAGCCAGACGACCGAATCGGCGTCGAGGTGGTTCGTCGGCTCGTCGAGGATCATCGTGTCGGCCGCCGAGAAGAGGATGCGGGCCAGCTCGATGCGCCGGCGCTGACCACCCGACAACGTCGACAGGGGCTGGTCGAGGATGCGGTCGGGCAGGCTGAGGTTGCTCGCGATGGACGCCGCCTCGGCCTCGGCCGCGTACCCGCCGAGCGCGTTGAACTGGTCGTCGAGGTCGCCGTAGCGCTTCATGGCGCGGGCGGCGACGGCGGGGTCGGGGTCGCCCATGGCCAGGGTCGCCTCCTGGATGCCGAGCAGCAACTGGCCGAGACCTCGGGCGTCGAGGATGCGCGTCCGGGCGAGGTCCTCGGGGTTGCCGCTGCGAGGGTCCTGCGGCAGGTAGCCGATCTCTCCGGAGCGCTCGATCTTGCCGCCCGTCGGGAGGGTCTCGCCGGCCAGCGTCTTGGTCATGGTCGTCTTGCCGGCGCCGTTGCGGCCGACGAGGCCGATCTTGTCGCCCCGGTCGACCCGGAACGAGACGTCGGCCATGAGGAGGCGCGCGCCGACGCGGATCTCGAGATCGTGCACGGAGAGCACAGCAGATGTCCAATCGATTGGTGAGGAGTCCACAACGGGGCCCGGAAGGGGGCCGCCCATAAGATGGGGACGTCGTGTGGAGAGGGTCGCAGCACTGCGCTGCCGACCAGCCGCTCGGCCGATCAACCTACCCATTCTAGGAGTCCCCATGACGAACACTGCCGCATCGACCTCACGGCCGGTCCTCGCCGACCGTCTGGTGGCCCGGGGCGCCGCCGCCGACGTGGCCCTCGTCCTCGGTGGAGTCGCCGTCGTCTCGGCGCTCGCGCAGGTCCAGGTGCCGCTCTGGCCGGTGCCCGTCACGGGACAGACGCTCGGCGTCATGCTCGTCGGCGCCTCCCTCGGGGCCCGTCGAGGGGCGCTGTCGTTGGCCACCTACCTCGTGCTGGGAGTCGCCGGCCTGCCGATCTTCGCCGAGTTCTCGGGCGGTCCCCTCAGCGTCCTCAAGCCGAGCTTCGGCTTCGTCATCGGATTCGTCGTGGCGGCTGCCGTCATCGGCTGGCTCTCCGAGCGCGAATGGGACAAGAAATGGTGGCGTTCTGCCGCCGCGTTCTTCCTCGCGAGCCTGATCCCCTTCGCCGTGGGCCTCCCCTACCTGGCCGTCGTGCTCGGATCGCTGGGCCTGCCGAACGACCTGCCGAGCGTCCTCGCCGCCGGTCTGTACCCGTTCATCGTGGGCGGGATCGCCAAGTGGCTGATCGCGGCGGCGGCCCTGCCGCTCGCCTGGCGTGCGCTGAAGCGCATCGGCGACTAGCTGCCTCCCGCTCCCCCGGCGTGCCCGGCGAGGGACGCGACGACGAAGCCCCGCCCCTCTCGGAGGGGCGGGGCTTCGTCGTGTCGCGTCGTCGGGCGACTCTCAGATGGAGAACCCGATGGCTCGCATCATGTCGCGTCCGTCGTCCGTGATGCGGTCGGGGCCCCACGGCGGCATCCACACCCAGTTGATGCGGAACGCGTCCACGACCCCGTCCAAGGCGTTCGCCGTGTCGCCCTCGATGACGTCCGTCAACGGGCAGCCTGCACTCGTGAGCGTCATGCTGATGATGAGGGCGTTCTCGTGCTCTTCGTCCATCGCCAGGTCGTAGATGAGACCGAGGTCGACGATGTTGACGCCCAGCTCGGGGTCGACGACCTCTTTCAGGGCCTCGATGGTCTGGTCGAACTTCTCGGGGCTGAGTGCGACGGCCATGGTCAGACCGCCGAGGTCGCGGCGGCCTCGGCGGCGGCTGCCGTCACGTACCGGTCGTAGCCCTCGTTCTCGAGACGGTCGGCCAGCTCGGGGCCGCCCTCGTCGGCGACGTGGCCGTCGACGAAGACGTGGACGAAGTCGGGCTTGATGTAGCGGAGGATGCGCGTGTAGTGCGTGATGAGCAACAGACCGAGGCCGGTGTTGGCCTTCGCGCGGTTGACACCCTCGGACACGATCTTGAGGGCGTCGACGTCCAGACCGGAGTCGGTCTCGTCGAGGACGGCGAACTTCGGCTTCAAGAGTTCGAGTTGCATGATCTCGTGGCGCTTCTTCTCGCCACCCGAGAAGCCCTCGTTGACGTTGCGCTCGGCGAAGGCCGAGTCCATCTTGAGGGCGGTCATCGACTCGCGGAGGTCCTTGATCCAGCCGCGGATCGCGGGGGCCTCGCCGTCCAGGGCCGTCTTGGCCGTCCGGAGGAAGTTCGAGACCGTGACGCCGGGGATCTCGACGGGGTACTGCATGGCGAGGAAGAGGCCCGCCTTGGCACGCTCGTCGACGCTCATCTCGAGCACCTCGCGACCGTCGAGCAGGATCGATCCGCCGTCGACGTTGTAGCGGGGGTGGCCGGCGATCGTGTAGGCGAGCGTCGACTTGCCCGAGCCGTTGGGGCCCATGACGGCGTGGATCTCGCCCTCGTTGATGGTGAGGTCGACGCCCTTGAGGATGGGCTTGGGGCCGGCGTCGGTGTCGATGCTGACCTTGAGGTCACGGATCTCGAGAGTGGACATGCGTTCTGTTCCTTTACTGTGCGGCGTCGGTGGAGGTCGAGGTGGTGTCGACGTACACCTCGCCGTCGATGACGGAGACCGAGAAGACCGGTACGGGTTCGTAGGCGGGCAGCGTGAGCGGCTTGCCGGTGGTGAGCTCGAATTTCGAGCCGTGGGCCCAGCATTCGAGGGTGTCGTCCTCGACGAAGCCCTCGGAGAGCGAGATGTCGCCGTGGGTGCAGGTGTCGCCGATGGCGTGGATCGTGCCGGCGCTGTCCTTCACGACGGCGATCGCGACGCCGTCGACGACGACGCGATGGGCCTGGGAGGGGCTGACGTCGTCGACGCCGCAGACCTTCGTCGCCATCAGGCGATCGTCTCGGTCGAGGTCGCCTCGCCCGCGGCCAGTTCGACCTCGATGGCGTCCACGAGGCGGGCCTGCAGGTCGGCGTCCCCGATCTTCTGGATGACCTCGACGAGGAATCCGAGGACGACGAGGCGACGCGCCTCGTGCTCGGAGATGCCGCGCGACTGGAGGTAGAAGAGGTGCTCGTCGTCGAAGCGACCCGTCGCGCTGGCGTGACCGGCGCCTTCGATGTCGCCGGTCTCGATCTCGAGGTTCGGGATCGAGTCGGCGCGCGTGCCCTCGCTCAGCACCAGGTTGCGGTTCTGCTCGTAGCTGTCGGTGCCTGGTGCCGTCCGACCGATCAGGACGTCGCCGATCCACACCGTGCGGGCACCGGCACCCTGCAGGGCGCCCTTGTAGTTCACCCGGCTCCGCGTCTTGGGGGCGTCGTGGTTCACGTACACCTGCTGTTCGAGGTGCTGACCGGCGTCCGCGAAGTACACGCCGTAGAGCTCGGCGTCCGCGCCCTGCTCGGCCAGGTGGGCCGACGGGTTGACCCGGACGACCGAGCCACCCAGGCTGACGACGAAGTGCTTCAGCTGGGCGTCGCGCCCGATCCGGGCGTGGTGGCTCGCGACGTGCACGGCGTCGTCGTCCCACTCCTGGAGCGTGACGACGGTGAGGTGCGCGCCCTCGTCCACGACGATCTCGACGTTCTCGACCAGCTGGGCCGATCCGGTGTTGCGGAGGACGACCATGGACTGGCTGTTGGCCTTGGCGTGGATCAGCGTGTGACCCGCCCGTGGTTCACGGTCGAGGCCCGAGCGGCCGATGGTGATGGCCGACGGTTCGTCGCCGTCGAGGGTCACGACGAGCACCTTCTCGACGCTCGACCACGCGTTGGCGGCGGCCTTGTCCTCGGGAGTGCCCGCCGTGCCGACACGGGAGTCGGACCGGTCGACCCATTCGACGGTCGCGCCGGGCGTCTCGCGGGCCAGGTAGGCGTAAGGCGAGCCGTCGAGGTCTCCGTCGATCAACGGACGGAGGCGCGACACCGGACTGAGCTTCCAGTCCACCTCGCGACCGGTCACGTCGGGGAACGCCGTGGGGTCGACCGAGGTGAACCGCTCGGAACGCGTCTGGACGGGCACGAGGCCCCAGCCGCCGTCACTGTGGGCACCCGCGCCGTGCTGGACGCCCGGCGTGGTGGTGGACTCTGGTGTGGTGGTGGGTGCTGCGGCGGACATCTAGCCGACTGATCCTTCCATGCTCATCTCGATGAGCTTGTTGAGTTCGAGCGCGTACTCCATCGGGAGTTCGCGGGCGATGGGCTCGATGAAGCCACGGACGATCATGGCCATGGCCTCGTCTTCGGCCATGCCGCGTGACATGAGGTAGAAGAGCTGCTCTTCGCTGACCCGCGACACCGTCGCCTCGTGACCGAGCTGGACGTCGTCGACGCGGATGTCGATCGCGGGGTAGGTGTCGGAACGAGAGATCGTGTCGACGAGCAGGGCGTCACAGCGGACCGTGTTGGCCGCGTGGTGGGCGGCCTCGTCGACTCTCACCTCGCCACGGTAACCCGCGCGACCGCCGCCTCGCGCGATCGACTTCGACACGATGGACGACGTCGTGTAAGGCGCCATGTGGATCATCTTCGCGCCGGCGTCCTGGTGCTGACCGGGGCCCGCGAAGGCCACGGACAGGGTCTCGCCCTTGGCGTGCTCACCGACCAGGTAGATGGACGGGTACTTCATCGTCACCTTCGAGCCGATGTTGCCGTCGATCCACTCCATGGTGGCGCCCTCGTGCGCGATCGCCCGCTTGGTGACCAGGTTGTACACGTTGTTCGACCAGTTCTGGATCGTCGTGTACCGCACTCGGGCGTTCTTCTTCACGATGATCTCGACCACGGCCGAGTGCAGGGAGTCCGATTTGTAGATCGGGGCCGTGCAGCCCTCGATGTAGTGGACGTAGCTGCCCTCGTCGGCGATGATCAGCGTCCGCTCGAACTGACCCATGTTCTCGGTGTTGATGCGGAAGTACGCCTGGAGCGGGATCTCGACGTGGACGCCCTTGGGCACGTACACGAACGAGCCGCCCGACCACACGGCGGTGTTCAGTGCGGCGAACTTGTTGTCGCCGGCCGGGATGACCGTGCCGAAGTACTCCTGGAAGAGTTCGGGGTGCTCGCGCAACGCGGTGTCGGTGTCCATGAAGATGACACCCTGCTGCTCGAGGTCCTCGCGGATCTGGTGGTAGACCACCTCGGACTCGTACTGGGCGGCGACGCCGGCGACGAGGCGGTTGCGCTCGGCCTCGGGGATGCCGAGCTTCTCGTAGGTGTTCTTGATGTCGTCCGGCAGCTCGTCCCAGGTCGTCGCCTGCTTCTCGGTCGACCGGACGAAGTACTTGATGTTGTCGAAGTCGATGCCCGACAGGTCGGCACCCCACGTCGGCATGGGCTTGCGTTCGAACAGCGTCAGGCCCTTGAGCCTGTTCTTGAGCATCCACTCGGGTTCGCTCTTCAAGTTCGAGATGTCGGTGACGACCTCGGGTGACACCCCTCGGCGCGCCGAGGCGCCCGCGGTGTCGGAGTCGGACCAGCCGAACTCGTACTGCCCCAGGCTCTCGAGCTCGGGTCGATCGATCAACACGTCTGACATGACTACCTCTTTCTCTGCCGGACCGAACACGGGTCGGCCGAACGGCATTCCCCGGGTGGTGGAGCGGCCCAGCTGCTCGCCCTGCGAGTCGAACACGTCGGCTGTCGCCGCTCCGTCCGTCGACGCTCGACATGATCGAGACGTCAGGTGGCGTTGCTTAGACTGTTGATGAAGGCCGCGTCCCGCTTCTGCGGATCTCACGTCCTTCGGATGTCTCCGTCGACACCCTGCCGGGTCGTGTTCCTGAACCCGTTGATTCTACAGGGCCGACCGCCGAAAGTGACGAAAGGCAGCAAGTCGTGAGCAACGCACAGGTGGGCGCCACCGGAGTCCTGACCCGAGCCTGGTCGTGGCTCCCCACGACCGTCGATCGCCGGGTCCGTTTCGTCGCGTGGGCGTCGTTCGTCTGCCAGGTGCTGCTGATCGGCACGGGAGGTGCCGTGCGGCTCACGGGATCGGGGCTCGGCTGCCCCACCTGGCCACGCTGCACCGCCGACTCCTTCGTCAGCACGCCCGAGATGGGCATCCACGGGGTCATCGAGTTCGGCAACCGCCTCCTGACCTTCGTGCTCACGCTCGTCGTCATCCTCGCCTTCCTCTTCGTGCTGCGGATGCGGAAGGTCCGCCGCGACTTCTTCTGGCTCACCCTCGTCCAGGGCCTGAGCATCCCCTTCCAGGCCGTGCTCGGGGGGATCACCGTCCTCACCGGTCTGAACCCGTACATCGTCGGGGCACACTTCGTCGTCTCGATCGCCCTCGTCGCCCTCACCACCACCCTGCTCTGGCGCGTGTACCGCGGGCCCCGTGGGCACCACGCCGCCACTCCGCGTGGTCATGCGCGACTCGTCCACGTGACGGCCGCCGTGGTCGGCGTGACCGTGATCGTCGGCGTCCTGACGACCGGCTCCGGCCCCCACGCC
This sequence comes from Frigoribacterium sp. Leaf8, assembly GCF_001421165.1. Taxonomy (GTDB): domain Bacteria; phylum Actinomycetota; class Actinomycetes; order Actinomycetales; family Microbacteriaceae; genus Frigoribacterium. The sequence goes on from NZ_LMKB01000005.1 coordinate 177,388, forward strand.
GGCGATGCGGCGACCCCCCGCAACGGCCTCGACCCGGCGATCATGGACCACGTCCACAGCTGGCCGGCCTACGCGACCCTCGCTCTCACCCTGGCGGTCCTCGCCTGGACCCTCCAGGCGGGCCTCCCCCGTCGGTTCCCCGTGGCCCTGCTGGGCGTCGAACTCGTCCAGATCGCCGTCGGCATCACCCAGGCGCGCTCCGGACTGCCGCCCCTGCTCGTGGGGAGTCACATGGTCCTGGCCGCGCTGCTGGTGGCCGCGACGACCGCCGTGGTGCTGTCGCTGCGCAACGACCAGGCTCCCGACGAGGTCGAGCCGATCGTCGAGGCGGCCGCCGCCCGCGTCTGACCCGGGCGACGGGGGGTCTAGCCCCGGCGCATGACGGTGTCGACGTCGTCCTGCTCGACGACGACGAAGCCCGTCCGCTCGTAGAGCGACACTGCTCGGCTTCCCGTGAGCACGTCGAGGGTGACCGACCCCGTGGTGACCGAGTCGATCGCCTGCGCGAGGAGGGTCGTCCCGATCCCGTGGCCCCGCGCCTCCTCGACCAGGTAGAAGTGACGGAGCCAGGTCGTGTCGCCGTCCGGGTGAAGCGCGATGCAGCCGAGGAGGCGCTGGTCGCCTTCGACGACTCGTGTCTCGTCGGCCACGTACTCGCGGACGAATCGAGCCCGGTGGCGGGCCGGGTTCCAGATGCCGAGCCTCTCGAACTCGGGTCGGAGCACCACGAGCTTGAGAGCGGTCAGCTGTTCGAGGTCGTCCGGGCGCGCCGGACGGACGGTCCAGTCGGACGGCCTCACGGGATCAGAACGGCAGCAGGGGGTCGACCCCGACGGCGACGAACAGGAGCGTGAGGTACGTGATGGAGCTGTGGAAGACGCGCATCGGACGGACCTCGGCGACGTGCTGGATGGCCCGGCTGTAGAGCCGGTGCGACTCCCAGACGAACCAGGCCCCGCTCGCGAGTGCCACGACGGTGTAAAGCGCGCCCATGCCGGCGACGGGGACGAGGATCAGGGAGCAGACCACGGTGGCCCAGGCGTAGAGGATCACCTGCAGGCCGACGATCGACCGGCCGCGCACCACGGCGAGCATGGGGACGTCGGCCGCGGCGTAGTCGTCGCGGTACTTCATCGACAGCGGCCAGTAGTGCGGCGGCGTCCAGAGGAAGATGACCATGAAGAGGATGACGGCCGACCAGGACAGGTCGTTCGTGACGGCGGCCCAGCCGATGAGCACCGGCATGCACCCGGCGATGCCGCCCCACACGATGTTCTGCGGCGTGCGGCGCTTCAGCCAGAGCGTGTACACGACGACGTAGAAGAGGATCGCCCCGAGCGACAGCGCCGCCGAGAGCAGGTTGACCGTCAGGCCGAGCCAGACGATCGACGCGACGCCGACCACGTACGAGAAGATCAACGCCTCGCGGTCGCTGACCTCGCCGGTCACGAGGGGTCGGCCCTGCGTCCGCTTCATGATGCGGTCGATGTCGCGATCGATGTAGCAGTTGAAGGCCGAGGCCGAACCGGCGCTGAGCGCACCACCGATCAGCGTCGCGGCGACGAGCCACAGGTTGGGGATGCCGCCCTGGGCCAGGAACATCGTCGGCGCCGTGGTGACGAGCAGGAGCTCCATCACGCGGGGCTTCGTGAGGGCGACGTACGCCCGAGCCTTGCGACGGAAGCCCCGGGGTGACGTGTCGGGGCGGATGTCAACGGCTGCGGTCATGAGTCCTCTAACGAGACGAACGGTTTGCCCAAGGAGTCTAGGCGATGAACGTCGACGCTGACGGCGAACCCTCGGCCGATGCGGACGGGCGAAGGGGGTTCGTCCCTATACTTACAGGTGCTTGCCAGTCGTACGCCCTCTCGGTCCCGAATCACCGGACGAACCGTCCCGATCTCCGCCCCGGCGTGTGTGCGACCCAGCCGACGACGTCTCGGCAGGCGCACGTCAGCGCGGGAGCGAATCGACCCCGCGCAGTTCGCATCAAGAAGGGTCAACTTCCAGTGGCAGATCTGCAATGGGAATCCATTGACAACAAAGCAGTAGACACGGTCCGCGTCCTCGCGGCCGACGCGGTCGAGAAGGTCGGCAACGGTCACCCCGGCACCGCGATGAGCCTGGCGCCCGCCGCGTACCTGCTCTTCCAGAAGGTCATGCGTCGTGACCCGAGCGACAGCACCTGGATCGGTCGCGACCGGTTCATCCTGTCCGTCGGCCACAGCTCGCTGACGCAGTACATCCAGTTCTACCTGGGCGGCTACGGTCTCGAGCTCGACGACCTCGAGGCCCTGCGCATCTGGGGCTCGAAGACCCCCGGCCACCCCGAGTACGGCCACACGGACGGCATCGAGATCACCACCGGTCCGCTGGGCCAGGGCTTCGCCAGCTCGGTGGGCTTCGCCTACGCCGCCCGTTTCGAGCGCGGCCTGTTCGACCCCGACGCCGCCCCCGGCACGAGCCCCTTCGACCACTTCGTGTACGTCATCGCCGGTGACGGCGACATGCAAGAGGGCGTCACGAGCGAGGCCGCGTCGCTGGCCGGGCACCAGAAGCTCGGCAACCTCGTCGCCATCTACGACTCGAACCAGATCTCGATCGAGGACGACACCAACATCGCCTTCACCGAGGACGTCCACAAGCGCTTCGAGTCCTACGACTGGGACGTCCAGGTCGTCGACTGGAAGAAGACCGGCGAGTACGTCGAGGACGTCGCCGAGCTGCACGACGCCATCGAGAAGGCCAAGGCCGTCACCGACAAGCCCTCCCTGATCATCCTCAAGACGATCATCGGCTGGCCCTCGCCCAAGAAGCAGAACTCCGGCAAGATCCACGGTTCGGCCCTCGGCGCCGACGAGGTCGCCGGCCTCAAGTCGGTCCTCGGGTTCGACCCCGAGAAGTCCTTCGACGTCGACCCCGCCGTCCTCGAGCACACCCGCAAGGCCGTCGAGCGCGGTCAGGCCCAGCACGCCGAGTGGGACGAGAAGCTCGCCGCCTGGGCGTCGGCCAACCCCGACAAGAAGGTCATGCTCGACCGCATCCTCGCGAACGAGCTGCCCGAGGGCGTCGAAGAAGCGCTCCCCGTCTTCGAGGCCGGCAAGGACGTCTCCACCCGCGCCGCCTCCGGCAAGGTCATCAACGCCCTCGCCGGCGTGGTCCCCGAGCTCTGGGGCGGGTCGGCCGACCTGGCCGAGTCGAACCTGACGACGATCACGGGCTCGAAGTCGTTCGTCCCCACCGAGTGGTCGACCGACGAGTGGAGCGGAGACCCCTACGGTCGCGTTCTGCACTTCGGCATCCGCGAGCACGCGATGGGCGCCATCCTCAACGGCATCACGCTGCACGGCAACACGCGCCCGTTCGGTGGCACGTTCCTGATCTTCAGCGACTACATGCGCCCGGCGGTCCGCCTCGCGGCACTGATGAAGTCCCCGGCGATCTACGTCTGGACCCACGACTCCGTGGCCCTGGGCGAGGACGGTCCGACGCACCAGCCGATCGAGCAGCTCGCGTCGCTCCGCGCGATCCCCGACCTCGACGTCGTGCGTCCCGCCGACGCCAACGAGACGGCCTGGGCCTGGGCGACGATCCTCGAGCGCCACCACGGCCCCGCCGGCATCGCGCTCAGCCGTCAGAACCTGCCCGTCTTCGAGCGCGGCACCGGTGACGCCGAGGGTGACACCTTCGCGTCGGCGAAGAACGTGGCGAAGGGCGCCTACGTCCTGGCCGAGGCACCGGGCGGAACGCCCGACGTGATCTTCGTCGCCACGGGTTCCGAGGTGCAGATCGCCGTCGAGGCCCGTGAGGTCCTGCGCGGCGAGGGCATCAACGCCCGCGTCGTCTCGGCACCGAGCATCGAGTGGTTCGACGAGCAGAGCGACGAGTACAAGGAGGCGGTCCTCCCGGCCGCCGTCAAGGCCCGCGTCTCGATCGAGGCCGGTGTGGCCATGCCGTGGCGCGGCATCGTCGGTGACGCCGGTCGCAGCGTGTCGATCGAGCACTTCGGTGCTTCGGCCGACTACAAGACGCTGTTCAAGCAGTTCGGCATGACGACCGAAGCCGCCGTCGCCGCCGCCAAGGACTCGATCGCCGCTCTCTGAGCGACGACGAAGGAAAGAGAAGAACACCATGACCGATTCCAACACCGCACAGCTGTCCGCCGCAGGCGTCAGCATCTGGCTCGACGACCTCTCGCGTGAGCGCATCAACGCGGGCGGCCTCCAGAAGCTGATCGCCGAGCGCAACGTCGTCGGCGTCACCACCAACCCCACGATCTTCGCGTCGGCTCTCGCCAAGGGCGAGGCCTACGACGACCAGGTCGCCCTGCTCGCGAAGACCGGTGTCAGCGTCACGGACGCCGTCTTCGAGATCACGACCGACGACGTCACCCGCGCCTGCGACATCTTCCGCGAGCTCTACGACACGACGGACGGCTTCGACGGCCGCGTGTCGATCGAGGTCGAGCCCGGTCTCGCGCACGACGCGCAGGGCACCATCGACCAGGCGGTCAAGCTCGCCGCCAAGGTCGGTCGCCCCAACGCCCTGATCAAGATCCCCGCGACCGTCGAGGGCCTCGAGGCCATCACCGCCGTGATCGCCCAGGGCATCAGCGTCAACGTGACCCTGATCTTCAGCCTCGAGCGCTACCGCGCCGTCATCAACGCGTACCTCACGGGTCTCGAGCAGGCCAAGGCCGCCGGCATCGACATCACCGAGATCCACTCCGTCGCCTCGTTCTTCGTGTCGCGCGTCGACACCGAGATCGACAAGCGTCTCGACGCGGTCGGGACCGACGAGGCCAAGGCCCTGAAGGGCAAGGCCGGCGTGGCCAACGCCCAGCTCGCCTACGAGGTCTACCAGCAGGCCTTCGACACCGAGCGGGCCAAGGGCCTCCTCGCCGCCGGCGCCAACAAGCAGCGTCCCCTCTGGGCTTCCACCGGTGTCAAGGACCCCGCCGTCCTCGACACCACGTACGTGGTCGAGCTCGTCGCCCAGGACGTCGTCAACACGATGCCCGAGAAGACGCTCGAGGCGACCTTCGACCACGGTGACGTCCGTGGCGACACGATCAGCGCCTCCTACGCCTCGGCCAACGAGACCATGGACGCGATCGCGGCGCAGGGCGTCTCGTACGACGACGTGACCGAGGCCCTCGAGAAAGAGGGCGTCGAGAAGTTCGTCGTCTCGTGGAACGAACTGCTCGACACGGTCACCGCTGCCCTCGAGGCCGCCAAGCCCGCCGGGGAGTCCAAGTGACCATCACCATCGCTGCCAGCGGCGACGCCGCACAGGCGGTCGAGACGGTCGTCCCGCAGCTCGTGAGCGACCTCGTCGCCTCGGGCATCACGGCTCAGAACCCCACCCTGTGGGGCCCTGACGCCGAGGACGAGTCCGCCAAGCGTCTCGGCTGGACCGAGGCCGTCGTGGTCTCGACTCCGCTGCTCGACGAGATCGACTCGCTCCGGGACGAGCTCGCCGCCAAGGGCGTCGATCACGTCGTGCTCGCGGGCATGGGTGGATCGTCGCTCGCGCCCGAGGTCATCACCCGCACCTACGGCGTCGAGCTCACCGTGCTCGACGCCACGGAGCCCGGTCAGGTCCTCACGGCCCTCGCCGACCGTCTCGAGCGCACCGTGCTCGTGGTCTCGTCGAAGTCGGGTTCCACCGTCGAGACCGCCAGCCAGCGCAAGACCTTCGAGAAGGCGTTCACCGACGCCGGCATCGACCCCGTCGAGCGCATCGTCGTGGTCACCGATCCCGGATCGCCCCTCGACGGGCAGGCCCGTGAGGCCGGTTACCGCGTCTTCAACGCCGACCCCAACATCGGCGGGCGCTACTCGGCCCTGTCGGCGTTCGGCCTCGTGCCGTCCGGCCTGGCCGGCGCCGACATCCGCGAGCTGCTCGCCGAGGCCGACGCCGTCACGGTCGAGCTGGCCCAGGACCGCGCCGACAACCCGGGTCTCGTGTTGGGTGCCGTCCTGGCAGGCACCTCGCCCCTGCGCGACAAGATCGCCATCGTCGCCGACGGCACCCACATCGTGGGGTTCCCGGACTGGGCCGAACAGCTCATCGCCGAGTCGACCGGCAAGCAGGGTCGCGGCCTGCTCCCCGTCGTCATCGGCACCTCCGCCCCCGAGATCACGGCGGGGCTGCACGACGTGCAGGTCGTCCGTCTCGTGGCGAACGCCGACGAGACCCGTGAGGTCGCGCCCGGCGAGGTCGAGATCTCGGGTTCGCTCGGTGGCCAGATCATGGTCTGGGAGTACGCCGTCGCCGTGGCCGGGCGTCTGCTCGACATCAACCCGTTCGACCAGCCCGACGTCGAGTCGGCCAAGGTCGCGACGCGGGCGTTGCTCGACGACCGTCCCGAGCCCACTCCCCCGGCCTTCACGGCCGAGGGTGTCGAGGTCCGCGAGGTCGGGGGAATCGAGCTGGGCGACTCTCTCGAGTCCGCCGTGGCCGCGCTCCTCTCGCACCTGAGCGATGACGGCTACGTCTCGATCCAGGCCTACGTCGACCGCGTGGCGAACCCCCAGCTCGAAGAGGTCCGCGACCTCCTCGCGATGCGCACGCAGCGTCCCGTCACCTTCGGATGGGGTCCGCGCTTCTTGCACTCGACGGGTCAATACCACAAGGGTGGGCCGGCCAACGGGGTGTTCCTGCAGATCACGCAGGTCCCCGCGACCGACCTCGAGATCCCGGACAGCCCGTTCACGTTCGGGCAGCTCGTGCAGGCCCAGGCCGCCGGTGATGCCAAGGTCCTGGCCGAGCACGGTCGTCCCGTGCTCACGCTGACGGTGACCGACGTGGCGGCCGCGCTGCCGGTCATCACCGCCGCACTCCGCTGAGCCGAAAGGGCCGGCGTCCCCAGGGGCGCCGGCCCTTTCGCCTTGCCACCGGTGTTCCCGGCCGTCTCCGCCCGTCCCGACCGGAACACCTTCGAACCACAGAACGGAACATCATGTCACCGGTGCCGATCACGCCGGAGTCCAACCCGCTCCGGTTGCCCTCCGACCGACGTCTCAACCGCATCGCGGGGCCCAGCGGTCTCATCATCTTCGGTGTGACGGGTGATCTCTCCCGCAAGAAGCTCATGCCCGCCGTGTACGACCTGGCCAACCGTGGCCTGCTGCCCCCCGGCTTCGCGCTCGTCGGCTTCGCCCGTCGTGAATTCGAGGGCCAGGACTTCGAACAGGTCGTGTACCAGGCCGTCAAGGAGCACGCTCGCACGCCTTTCGACGAAGACGTCTGGCGTCAACTCAAAGAAGGCTTCCGTTTCGTCCAGGGGGTCTTCGACGACGCCGACGCGTTCGCTCGGCTCAAGGACACCATCGAAGAGCTCGATCGTGAGCGCGGGACGATGGGCAACCACGCCTTCTACCTCTCGATCCCGCCCAAGGCGTTCCCCATGGTCACCGAGCAGTTGCGCAACTCGGGCCTCGCCGAGGAGAAGGACGGTGCGTGGAGACGCGTCGTCATCGAGAAGCCCTTCGGCAGCGACCTCACGACGGCCCGCGAGCTCAACGCCGTCGTCGAGACCGTCTTCGAGCCCGACAGCGTGTTCCGAATCGACCACTACCTCGGCAAAGAGACGGTGCAGAACCTCCTCACGCTGCGGTTCGCCAACCAGATGTACGAACCTCTCTGGAACTCCAACTACGTCGACCACGTGCAGATCACCATGGCCGAGGACATCGGCGTCGGCGGCCGCGCCGGTTACTACGACGGCATCGGCGCCGCTCGTGACGTCATCCAGAACCACCTCCTCCAGCTCCTCGCCCTGACGGCGATGGAAGAACCGGTCACCTTCGCCGCCCGTGACCTCCGGGCCGAGAAGGAGAAGATCCTCTCGGCCGTCCGCCTCCCCGCCGACCTCGCCGCGGGAACCGCGCGGGGTCAGTACGCCGGGGGGTGGCAGGGCGGAGAGAAGGTGCTCGGATTCCTGGACGAAGAAGGCATGAATCCCGAGAGCACGACCGAGACGTTCGCCGCCATCAAGCTCGAGATCGCGACCCGGCGGTGGGCGGGAGTCCCCTTCTACCTCCGGGCCGGAAAGCGTCTCGGCCGTCGCGTGACCGAGATCGCCGTCGTCTTCAAGCAGGTGCCCGAGAACATCTTCGGCACGCAGACGTCGCTGGGGCAGAACGCCCTCGTGATCCGGGTCCAGCCCGACGAGGGAGTGACCCTGCGCTTCGGGTCCAAGGTGCCCGGGATCGGCACGCAGGTCCGTGACGTCACGATGGACTTCGGATACGGGCACGCCTTCACCGAGGCGAGCCCGGAGGCCTACGAGCGTCTCATCCTCGACGTCCTCCTGGGCGACCCGCCCCTGTTCCCCCGGCACGAGGAGGTCGAGCTCTCCTGGAAGATCCTCGACCCGATCGAGGAGTTCTGGGCGACTGAGGGTCAGCCCGAACAGTACCGACCCGGCACGTGGGGACCCGCCTCTGCCGACGAACTCATGGCCCGTGACGGCCGTACCTGGAGGCGTCCGTGATCGTCGACCTGCCCGACAGCACCATCAGCCGCGTCCAGAAGACGCTGGTCAAGATCCGGGAAGAAGGAGGCGCGGTCGCGCTGGGCCGAGTCCTCACCCTGATCATCTCCACCCGTCTCGGTGACGAGGAGGAAGCCATCGAGGCCGCGAACGACGCCTCGCGAGAGCACCCCATGAGGGTCATCGTCGTCTCCACGTCGACCGACCTCGATCTCGACGAGGTCGACGGGCGACTGGACGCGCAGATCCGGGTGGGCGGCGACGCCGGTGCCAGCGAGGTCATCCTGCTCCGGGCCTACGGAGAGACCGCGAGCGACGAGGAGGGGCTCGTGACCGGGCTCCTGCTGCCCGACGCTCCCGTCGTCGCCTGGTGGCCGAAGACCGCTCCCGCCGTCGTCTCCGAGTCTCCCCTCGGGCGCATCGCGCAACGGCGGATCACGGATGCGGCGAGCCAGTCCAACCCACGCCAGTCGATCATCGACCTCGCCCGGAGCTACGCTCCCGGCGACACCGACTTCGCCTGGACCCGGCTCACCCTCTGGCGGGCGCAACTGGCTGCCGTGCTCGACCAACCGCCTTACGAATCGGTCACCGAGGTCGGTGTCTCCGGCGCACCCGATTCTCCGTCGACTTTGCTCTTGGCCGCCTGGTTGCGTCTGCAGCTCCAGGTACCCGTTGACGGTGAGCTGACGACCCGGGCGACGGGATCGAGCGGCATCCACGGTGTCCAACTGGTCCGCGCCTCCGGGTCCATCGTCCTCGAACGCTCCCTGGACGACGTGGCGACGCTCACCCAACCGGGTCAACCCACGCACGACCTCGCGCTGCCACGCCGCTCGCTGCGCGACTGCCTGGCCGAGGAACTCCGTAGACTCGACCCCGACGACCTGTTCGGGAACGTCGTGAGACACGGGGTCGGCCAACTGAGCGAACCCGTCCAGAGCAACTAGAGCAGATAGAGAACCGTGACGAACGAACGCCGGGTGCTGGTCCACCCCGACAAAGAATCGCTGGGTGCCTCCGTGGCCGCCCGCTTCATCACCAAGATCATCGACGTGCTCGAAGAGCAGAACTACGCGTCGGTCGTCGTCAGCGGTGGCTCGGTGAGCACCCTCGTGCTGGCGGCCATCAACGCGTCGCCGGCTCGTGACAGCGTCGACTGGTCGAAGGTCTCGATCTGGTGGGCCGACGAGCGCTGGGTCCCCGCAGGGGACGCGGACCGAAACGACACCCAGGCCGGCATCGACCTGCTCGACCACATCGGGTTGCTGCCCGAGAACGTCCACCGATTCGGTGCGGTCGGCGACTTCGACGACGTCGAGGCGGCCGCCGACGCTTACCGGAACGAGTTGCTGCAGCACGCACAGGCCGACGACGCGGCCCCCCGCTTCGACATCACGCTCCTCGGGGTCGGTCCCGACGGTCACGTCGCCTCGTTGTTCCCGGACAAGGCACAGATCCGTCAGCTCGAGCCGACCGTGCTCACGATCGACGACTCCCCCAAGCCTCCGCCCGTACGCCTCACGTTGAGCCTGCCGGTCATCAACAACTCCCAGCGCGTCTGGATGATCCTCGCCGGAGCCGAGAAGGCTTCGTCGTTGGGGCTCGCCCTGGCGGGTGCCGGCGCAGACCAGGTGCCGGTGGCAGGGGTCAAGGGACGCAAGCGGACGGTCTTCTTCGTCGACCAGGACGCGGCGGCTGAGGTCCCCGAGAACTTGATCGCCTCCACCTACTGAGTCCCGCCGCGGGCGCACCGACGCCGGCATGACGAAGGGCCCCGCAGCTCGCGGCTGCGGGGCCCTTCGTCATGTCCGGTGTGGAGACACCGGGAGGCGCGATCGGCTGGATCAGGCCTTGCCGCGTCGGACTCGCAGCTGCTGCAGAGCCTCTTCGAGCAACTGCTCGGCTTCTTCTTCGGTCCGTCGCTCTTTGACGTACGCGAGGTGCGTCTTGTACGGCTCCAGCTTCGCGACCGTCGGCGGGTTCGCCTTGTCGCGCCCTGCCGGCAATCCACTCGAGGGTGAGTCGACGGTCTCGGGGATCTCTTCGTCGGGCACGTTGGCCGCGAAGTGACGGACGACCTCGTTGCCGAGGGCATCCCAGTACGAGATGGTGATCCGCTCGGCGTGGAAGCCGCGATCTTGCTCACCCATGGGACCTGCGCCGACGCGCGAGCCGCGGATTGCGCTACCGCCCGAGGCCATCAGCTGACCGCCGCGAACTTGGTGATGAGGCCCAGGACCACGATGCAGGTGATCCAGACGAGACCCAGGAAGACCGTGATGCGGTTGAGGTTGCGTTCGGCGACGCCGGATGCCCCGAGGTTGCTCGTGACGCCACCGCCGAACATGTCGGAGAGACCGCCACCACGGCCGCGGTGGAGCAGGATGAGGAGGGTCAACAGGAGGCTCGTGATGCCGAGCAACACCTGCAGGATGACCTGGAGAATTTCCACGTAGGACCTTTCGATGCGGTGAGACCGCTGAACAGTATAACCGCGAGAGGCCGTCGCCCTGGCAGGCCGAGTCGGAGGGGCGCCGACGGGCGACGCACCCGGCCCGTCAGACGCCGACGTGCGCCTGGAAGCGGACGATGTTGGCGAACTCGGACACGTCGAGGCTCGCCCCACCGACGAGGGCTCCGTCGACGTTGGGCTCTCGCATGAACGATGCGATGTTCGTGGACTTGACCGAGCCGCCGTAGAGGACGCGGGTGGTGGCGGCGGCGTCCGGACCGACGATCTCGACCAGGGCCGCCCGCAGGGCCGCGCAGACCTGCTCGGCCTGCTCGGCCGTGGCGGCCTGTCCGGAGCCGATGGCCCAGACGGGCTCGTAGGCGACGACGATCTCGGCGGAGGCCGGCACCTGGGCGAGCGCCGCACGGAGCTGGGCCACGGGCACCGCGCTGGGGCCGTGCTGCTCGAGATCGTCGGCCGTCTCACCGACGCAGACGACGGGGACGAGGCCCGAGCGATGCGCGGCGGCGACCTTCGTCGCCACGACCTCGTCGTCCTCGGCATGGAGCGTCCGACGCTCAGAGTGCCCGACCAGGACGTAGCGCACGTCCAACTTGGCGAGGAACTGCCCCGAGATCTCGCCCGTGTAGGCGCCCGAGTCGTGAGCGGACAGGTCTTGGGCTCCGAGAGCCAACTCGAGCTTGTCGGCGTCGAGCAGGGTCTGCACGCTTCGGAGGTCGGTGAACGGCGGGAACACCGCGGTCTCGACCGCGTCGAAGTCGTGCTTGGCGTCCTTGAGGGACCATGCGAGCTTCTGGACGAACGCGATCGCCTGCAGGTGATCGAGGTTCATCTTCCAGTTGCCGGCGATGAGGGGCGTGCGTGTGGTCACCATCCGAGGACCTCCAGTCCGGGGAGTCGTTTGCCCTCGAGGAACTCGAGGCTGGCTCCACCGCCGGTGGAGATGTGGCCGAACTGGTCGTCGGAGAACCCCAGGGCACGAACGGCCGCGGCCGAGTCGCCGCCGCCCACGACGCCGAGACCGGAGACCCGGGTCAACGCGTCGGCGACCTTCTGGGTGCCGTGTGCGAAGGCGGGGAACTCGAAGACTCCCATCGGACCGTTCCAGAAGACCGTGGACGACGTCTGGACGGTCTCCGCGAAGCGCGCGGCCGTCTCGGGGCCGATGTCCAGGCCCAGGGCCTCGGAGCCCAGAGCAGAGGATTCGATGCCGTCCGAGGCGACCACCGTGTGCTCGGCGTCCGCGCTGAAGGACGAGGCGACCACCACGTCGACGGGGAGCACGAGGTTGACGCCCCGGCGCGCGGCCTCGTCGACGTAGCCGCGGACCCGGTCGAGCTGGTCCTTCTCGAGCAGGCTCTTGCCGACGGGGAGTCCCTGGGCGGCGAGGAACGTGAAGAGCATCCCTCCACCGATGAGCAGGTTGTCGACCCGGGGAAGGAGGTGCTCGATGACGCCGAGCTTGTCGGAGACCTTCGAGCCGCCGAGGACGACGCTGTAGGGGCGCGTGGGGTTCTCGGTCAGCTTGTCGAGGACCTCGAGTTCACGCGAGATGAGCGTCCCGGCCGCGCTCGGGAGGAGCGCGGGCAACTCGTACACACTCGCCTGCTTGCGGTGCACGACCCCGAAGCCGTCGGAGACGAACACGTCACCGAGCTCGGCCAGGCGTGCGGCGAACTCCTGACGCTCGGACTCGTCCTTCGACGTCTCGGCGGCGTTGAAGCGGAGGTTCTCGAGGACGACGATCTGGCCGTCGGTGAGGTCGTCCACTGCTGCGGCGGTCTCGTCACCCACGGTGTGCGCGGCGAAGCCGACGCTCTTCCCGAGGAGTTCGCTGAGGCGTTGGGCGACCGGTCTGAGGCTGTACTCGGGCTTCGCCTCGCCGTCGGGGCGGCCGAGGTGCGAGATGACCACGACCCTGGCCCCCTGGTTGATCAGCAGGTCGAGGGTCTCGAGGGAGGCACGGATGCGGCCGTCGTCGGTGATCTCGCCGTCCTTCAGAGGGACGTTGAGGTCGCATCTGACGATGACGCGTCTGCCCGACAGGGGACCGAGGGAATCGAGGGTACGCAGGCTCATGGGTTCGTTTCGGGTTCGGAGGACGGTGCCCCGGCCCGTGAGGGCCGGGGCACCGAGGTCGGACTAGAGGCGGTCGGCCACGTACTTCGTCAGGTCGACGAGACGGTTCGAGTAGCCCCACTCGTTGTCGTACCACGAGGTGATCTTGACGAGGTTGCCGATGACCTTGGTCAGGCCCGAGTCGTAGATCGACGAGTGCGGGTCGGTGGTGATGTCGGTCGACACCAGAGGGTCTTCGGAGTAGGCCAGGATGCCCTTGAGCTCACCCTCGGCGGCGGCCTTGTAGGCGGCGTTGATCTGCTCGACCGTCACCGGCGTGCTGGTCTCGAGGGTCACGTCGGTGATCGAGCCGGTGGGCACGGGCACGCGCAGGGCGTAACCGTCGAGCTTGCCGGCGAGCTCGGGGATCACGAGGCCGATGGCCTTGGCGGCACCGGTCGACGTCGGGACGATGTTGAGCGCGGCGGCACGGGCGCGGCGGGGGTCCTTGTGCGGACCGTCCTGCAGGTTCTGGTCGGCCGTGTACGCGTGGACCGTCGTCATGAGACCGCGCTCGACGCCGAAGTTGTCCAGGAACACCTTCATCAGGGGGGCCAGGCTGTTCGTCGTGCAGGACGCGTTCGAGATGATGTGGTGGTTGGCGGGGTCGTAGATGCCCTCGTTCACACCCAGCACGATGGTGGCGTCGTCACCCGTGGCCGGAGCCGAGATGAGGACCTTCTTCGCGCCGGCGGTGATGTGCTTGCGTGCGTCCTCGGCCTTCGTGAAGAAACCGGTCGACTCGACGACGATGTCGACGCCCAGCTCGCCCCAGGGCAGGTTGGCGGGGTCGCGCTCGGCGAGGACCTTGATCGGCTTGCCGTCGACGACGATCGAGTCGCCGTCCAGCTCGACGGTCGCGTCGAGACGTCCCGTGATCGAGTCGAACTTGAGGAGGTGCGCGAGGGCGGCGTTGTCGGTCAGGTCGTTGACGGCGACGATCTCGATGTCGGTTCCCTTGGCGAGCGCCGCGCGGAAGTAGTTACGGCCGATGCGACCGAAGCCGTTGATGCCGATCTTGACGGTCAATGAAACTCCTGATGATCAGGCGTCGTGGGGACGCGTGGAGGGTGTGGGCGACCAGGCCCGTGGCGACGCCCGAACTCTCGATGACCTCGGGTCGGACACCGCTTACGACAGTAGCAGCAGCCCTCCGGAATTCGTCCTCCGGTGACGTCGTGAAGACCCTCCGCCGCCCCTCAGTCGAGGTCGAGGTCGTGCGGCAGGTTGGCGTCCGTACCCGGCAACCCCAGGTCGCCGGCCTTCTTGTCGGCCATGGCGAGCAGGCGACGGATCCGACCCGCGACGGCGTCCTTGGTCATCGGGGGGTCGGCGTGGTGGCCGAGTTCGTCCAAGCTGGCGTCGCGATGGGCAAGTCGCAGCTCGCCCGCGTACTTGAGGTGCTCGGGGATGTCGTCGCCGAGCAGTTCCATCGCCCGGTCGACGCGGGCGCACGCGGCCACGGCGGCCTGGGCCGACCGTCGCAGGTTGGCGTCGTCGAAGTTGACGAGTCGGTTCGCCGTCGCGCGCACCTCGCGGCGCTGGCGCATCTCTTCCCAGTCGGTGACGCTCTTCTCGGCGCCCATCACCTTGAGCATGGTGCCGATGGCCTCGCCGTCGCGGATGATGACCCGGTGCACGCCGCGGACCTCTCGGGCCTTCGCCGCGACGCCCAGTCGGCCAGCGGCCCCGACGAGCGCCATGGCGGTCTCGTTGCCGGGGCACACGACCTCGAGCGAGGCGGACCGACCGGGATCGGTCAACGAGCCCTGCGCGAGGAACGCCCCTCGCCAGATGGCGGCGAGATCGTCGCGCGAGCCGGTCGTGAGCCGGTTCGGCAGGCCACGGACGGGTCGTCGGCGGGCGTCCATGAGCCCGGTCTGACGGGCCAGCGTCTCACCGGCCTCGTGGACCCGGACGAGGAACCCGGGGGTGCGGCGTGAGCCGGCAGGAGCCGTCATCGCGACGTCGCTCCTGGCTCCGTACAGCTCGGCCAGGTCCTTCCGGACCCGTCGGGCGATGAGCGCGGAATCGAGTTCCGCCTCGACGGCGATCCGACCGGAGATGAGGTGCAGTCCTCCGGCGAAACGGAGGACGGTGGCGAGCTCAGCGGCCCGGATCGTCGTCCTGCTCACCTCGACGCGGGCGAGTTCTTCTTTGACGTCGGCAGTCTGGGCCACTCCGGTTGTTCCTTTTCGTCAGGTCGAGGTGTCGTCGGTGCACGGGCGTGCTGAAGCACCTCGGTGGGTCATTCTCGGCCGAGGTCGCGGTGTTTCACGCTGACGGCCACGCCGGGGAGTCCACGCAGACGCGCCGCCAGTTCACCCACGAGGGTGACCGATCGATGTTTGCCCCCGGTGCAGCCAATGGCGATCGTAGCGTGTCTCTTGTTCTCACGCTGATAGCCCGACAAGACGGGGACGAGCGAAGCGGCGAAGGCGTCGACGAACTCCCGGGCCCCGTCCTGCTGCATGACGTACGACGTGACCGGCTCGTCGAGCCCGGACTGCTGCCGGAGCGCGGGCACCCAGAACGGGTTGGGGAGGAACCTCGCGTCGCCCACCATGTCGGCGTCGGTGGGCAGGCCGTACTTGAACCCGAAACTGAGGACGGTCACCTGGACCCCGGCGCGGTCGGACTCGGCGAACTTCTCGGAGATCGTCGTGGCCAACTGGTGGATGTTGAGTTCCGACGTGTCGATGATCACGTCGCTCGTCTCGCGGAGCTCTTCCATGCGCGCACGCTCGGCGAGGATGCCGTCGAGCAAGGTGCCGTCACCCTGCAACGGGTGCGGTCGCCGGACCTGCTCGAAACGCCGGACCAGCGCCGCGTCGGTCGCGTCGAGGAACAGCACCCGCACCTTGCTGGGCATGCTCGCCCGCAAGGTGCGCACGGCCTCTTGGGCCTCACTGAAGAGGCGTCCCCCGCGGACGTCGACCACGGCAGCGATCTTGGGGAGCGAGTCCCCCGCACGTTCGGCCAGGTCGAGCAGCGGTCGCAACATCTGCGCCGGCAGGTTGTCGACCACGTACCAGTCGAGGTCCTCGAGGGCGTTGCCGACGGTCGACCGTCCGGCGCCGGACATCCCCGTCACGATCAGGACCTCTTGCTGTTCGCTGACGTCGCTCATGTCGGTGGTGTCCTCCGGGTCGGCATGCGGTGCATCGAGTCTAGGCGGGGCTCGTGGGGGGCACGACGTCGTCGGCCGCCACGTCGTCGGCCGTGACGTCCTCGGCTCCGCGAAGCCGCTCGACGACTGCGGCGGCGAGCGTCGGGCCGATGCCGCGGATGGCCGAGATGTCCGCTGCCTCGGCATCCTTCAAACGCTTGACCGAGCCGAAGTGCTTCAGGAGCACGGCCACCCGGTAGGGCCCCAACCCCGGGATCTCCGCGAGCTGCGTCGAGATGTCGCGCTTGCGACGCTGTCGCTGGTGTGTGATCGCGAACCGGTGCGCTTCGTCGCGGATGCGTTGGATGAGGAACAGCGCGTCGCTGTTGCGAGGGAGGATGACCGGGAAGTCGTCGTCGGGCAGCCAGATCTCCTCGAGCCGTTTCGCGATCCCGCAGAGCGCGATGTCCGTGACGCCGGCGTCGTCGAGTGCTCGTCGGGCCGCCGCCACCTGGGGTTGTCCGCCGTCGACGATGAGGAGGTTGGGGCGGTAGGCGAACCGTTTGCGTTGCTCACCCACCTCCTCGACGGGAGCGAGTTCGTCGTCGAGGCGAGAGAGACGGCGGCTGAGCGTCTGGTAGATCGACTCGGTGTCGTCGGTCGACCGGGGGATGTTGAAACGCCGGTACTGGTCCTTCCGCGGCAGGCCGTCCTCGAAGACCACCATCGAGGCGACGATGTTCGTGCCCGAGAGGTGGGACACGTCGTAGCACTCCATGCGCAAGGGCGCGTCGCTCATGCCGAGGGCCTCCTGGATGTCGGCCAGGGCGGTCGACCGGGTGGCGAAGTCGGCGCTGCGACGGGTCTTGTAGAGCATGAGCGACTGCTGCGCGTTGAGGGTCGCCGTCTGCATCAGGTTGGCCTTCTCGCCGCGCTGTGCCGTGTGGATCTGGACCCGTCCCCGACCGCGGAGGGTGCTGAGCACGCTCTCGAGGGCGTCGTTGTCGTCCGGCGTCTCGGTCACGACGATCTCGCGGGGAAGCTCGGCGCCGGCGGTGTAGATGCCCTGCAGGACCTGCTCGACGAGGTCGCCGGTCGAGATGTCGATCTCTTTGTCGACGACCCAGCCGCGGGAGCCACGGATGCGACCGCCCCTCACCGTGAAGAGCTGGACGGCGGCCGCCAGCTCGTCCTCGGCGAGGGCGTAGAGGTCGAGATCGACGTTGTCGCGGAGGACGACCGCCGACTTGTCGAGCACGGCCTCGAGGGCCTGCACCTGGTCGCGGTACGTGGCCGCGTCCTCGAAGCGCTGCTCCGTGGCGGCCGTCTTCATGGAGCGCTGCAGGTCGGCGATCACCCTCTTGTCGTAGCTGCCCATGAACTTGACGAACTCGTCGACGATCGCCCGGTGCTCGTCGATCGACACCTTGTGCGAACACGGCCCCCCACAACGACCGATCTGCCCCGGGAAGCAGGGCTTGCCCGTCTGCATGGCCTTCTTGTAGCTGCTGTCGGAACAGGTCCTGATCGGGAAGACCTTGATCATCAGGTCGATGGTGTCGTGGACGGCCCAGATCTTCGGGTACGGCCCGAAGTACTTGGCCCCCTTGATGCGCGGGTTGCGCGTGACCATCACCCGAGGTGCCTCGTCGGCCAGGGTGACGGCCATGAACGGATAGGTCTTGTCGTCGCGGAACTTGACGTTGAAGGGCGGGTCGAACTCTTTGATCCACGTGTACTCGAGCTGGAGGGCCTCGATGTCGCTGCCCACCACGGTCCATTCGACGGATCGAGCGGTGAGGACCATTCGTCGGGTGCGTTCGTGCAGCGACGGAAGCGGTGCGAAGTAGTTGCTCAGCCGGGCCCGGAGGTTCTTGGCCTTGCCGACGTAGAGCACCCTCCCCCGCTCGTCACGCCAGCGGTAGACGCCGGGGTCGGTGGGGATCTCGCCCGCTTTCGGACGCCAGGAGACGGTGTTGCTCATCGTGCTTCGACGGCCTCCCGGCGTCGAGTCGACGTGGCCTTCTTCTTCTGCACCCGGGGCACGGTGTGACCCGATTCGAGGATCTCCTTCAGGAAGACGCCCGTGTGGCTCTCGGGCACGGTCGCGAGGTGCTCGGGGGTTCCGGTGGCGATGACGGTGCCGCCACCCGCGCCTCCTTCAGGGCCCATGTCGATCAGCCAGTCGGCGGACTTGATGACGTCGAGGTTGTGCTCGATCGTGATGACGGTGTTGCCCTTCTCGACCAGACCGTTCAGCACGAGGAGGAGCTTGCGGACGTCCTCGAAGTGCAGGCCGGTCGTCGGTTCGTCGAGCACGTAGACGCTGCGCCCGTTGGAGCGCTTCTGCAGCTCGGTCGCGAGCTTCACGCGCTGGGCTTCGCCCCCGCTCAGCGTGGTGGCACTCTGGCCGAGTCGCACGTAGCCCAGGCCGACGTCGACCAGCGTCGACATGAACCGGGAGATCGCCGAGATGGGGGCGAAGAACTCGGCGGCCTCGCTGATCGGCATCTCGAGGACCTCGGAGATGTTCTTGCCCTTGTACCGCACCGCCAGGGTGTCGCGGTTGTACCGCGCACCACCGCACACCTCGCAGGCGACGTAGACGTCGGGAAGGAAGTTCATCTCGATCTTGATCGTGCCGTCACCTGCGCAGTTCTCGCAGCGGCCGCCCTTGACGTTGAAGCTGAACCGGCCCGGCAGGTAGCCGCGGGCCTTCGCGTCGGTCGTCTCGGCGAAGAGGGTACGGATGCGATCGAAGACACCCGTGTAGGTCGCCGGGTTCGAGCGCGGGGTGCGACCGATCGGCGCCTGGTCGACGTGGACGACCTTGTCGAGGGCGTCGAGGCCCGTGACCCGCGTGTGCTTGCCGGGGATCTGACGGGCTCCGTTGAGCTGGTTGGCCAGGACCTTGTACAGGATGTCGTTGACGAGCGAGGATTTGCCCGAGCCGCTGACGCCTGTCACCGCGACGAAGGTGCCCAAGGGGAAGTCGACGGTGACGTCGCGCAGGTTGTTGGCCTTGGCGCCCACGACCGAGATCATGCGCTTCTTGTCGACGGGGCGACGGCTGGTCGGGGTCTCGATGGAGCGCCGCCCGGCGAGGTAGTCGCCGGTGTACGAGTCGGTGTTCGCGACGAGGTCCTCGTAACTGCCCGAGTGCACCACCGTGCCGCCGTTGACGCCGGCACCCGGGCCGATGTCGACGACCCAGTCGGCCGTCTTGATGGTGTCTTCATCGTGTTCGACGACGATCAACGTGTTGCCGAGGTTCTTGAGTTTGACCAGCGTGTCGATGAGTCGGCGGTTGTCACGCTGGTGGAGGCCGATGCTCGGCTCGTCGAGGACGTAGAGGACTCCGGTGAGACCCGACCCGATCTGGGTCGCGAGGCGGATGCGCTGGGCTTCTCCACCGGAGAGGGACCCCGCGGCGCGGGCCAGGGAGAGGTACGTGAGACCCACTTCCAGCAAGAACTCGAGTCGGACCCGGATCTCACGCAGCACCTGGGCCGCGATGCGCGCCTCGCGGGTCGTGAGGGTGAGGCTGTTCATGAACCCGAACGCGTCGGCGAGGCTGAGTTCGGACACGCTCGCGATGTCGTGCCCGTCGACCAGGACGGCGAGGACCTCGGGCTTGAGCCGCTTGCCCTTGCAGACGACGCACGGGATCTCGCGGAGGTAGGACGCGTAGCGCTGGCGCTGCGTGTCGGTCTCGGCCTCGGCGTACTTGCGCTCGATGTAGGGCATGACACCCTCGAAGCCCGTCGAGTAGGTCATCTCTCGGCCGAAGCGGTTGCGCCACTTCACGGTGACCTCGAAGTCGTTGCCCTGCAGGACGGCCTGTCGGACCTTCTCGGGCAGCTCGTGCCAGGGCGTCTTGAGGCTGAAGCCCAGATCACCGGCCAAGCCCTCGAGGAGCTTCTGGAAGTAGTTGTAGAGCCCCTTGCCGGATTGGGTCCAGGGCAGGATGACTCCGTCGGCGAGGCTGAGCTCGGGGTCGCCGAGCAGCAGGTCGGAGTCGACCGACATCTTCGTGCCGAGTCCGGAGCACTCGGGACAAGCGCCGAAGGGGGCGTTGAACGAGAACGTGCGGGGTTCGATCTCGGTGAGCTGGACCGGGTGGTTGTTCGGGCACGAGAGCTTCTCGGAGAACGTCCGGTACTTGCCGGCCGCGCCCTCGTCGGTGTCGACGAAGTCGATCGTGACCAGGCCGTCCGTCAGGCGCAGGGCGGTCTCGAGCGAGTCGGTCAGACGGGTCAGCGCCTGGTCGGAGGCGACGAGGCGATCGACCACGACCGAGATGTCGTGCTTGATCTGCTTCTTCAGCTTGGGCGGCGAACTGAGCTGGATCTGCTCACCGTCGACGATGGCCCGGGAATACCCCGTGGACGCGAGCTCGGCGAACAGGTCGACGAACTCGCCCTTCTTCTGCGAGACCACGGGGCTCAGCACCTGGTACCGGATGCCCGACTCGAGGGTCATGAGCTGGTCGGCGATCTGCTGCACGCTCTGCTTGCTGATCTTCTCGCCGCAGACGGCGCAGTGCGGAACGCCGATGCGTGCCCAGAGGAGGCGCATGTAGTCGTAGATCTCGGTGATCGTGCCGACCGTGGACCGCGGGTTGCGGTTCGTGGACTTCTGGTCGATGGAGACGGCCGGGCTCAGGCCCTCGATGAAATCGACGTCGGGACGGTCGACCTGACCCAGGAACTGCCGCGCGTAGGCCGACAGGGACTCGACGTACCGACGTTGCCCCTCGGCGAAGATCGTGTCGAACGCCAGGGACGATTTGCCCGAGCCGGACAACCCGGTGAAGACGACCAACGAGTCACGTGGGATCTCGAGGTCGACGTTGTTCAGGTTGTGCACTCGGGCACCCCGGACGCTCAGCGTGGAGGAACCTTCTACAGGTGAGATGGACACTCTTACCATTCTGTCGATGTGGACGACACTCGTCGTCGTGGCGGGCGGGCCCGCGGGAGGTGCAGCCGGCGGCGCGGGGTCAGGGGGCCGGGGACGAGACGGTCGGATGGACGCCCGTCAGGCCGGCGGACACCTGCCACAGACGCGAGGCCACCGACTCGTCACGGCTGTGACGTTTCGCGGGCACGCGTGCCGGAGCGCCGGTCAACTGGAACCATCCGGCCGGACCCCAGTATTCCCCGCCGTGGACGTCTTCGCCCACGAGGGCGTGGACGAGAGGCTCTGCTCCGACCTCCTTGCCCTGGGAGAAGACGTGCATCATCGAGGTGAGGACGGCGGGAGGGCGGCGGGGCTCGACGACGGGCGGGCGCGGGTCGCTGAGCGAGTCCCACGAGAACCCGGGGTGGGCGACGACGCTGGAGACCGAGGATCCGGCGGCCCGGAGGCGACGGTCGAGGTCGAAGCCGAAGGTCATGACCGCGAGCTTGGAACGTGCGTAGGCGACCGCGCCGGAGTAGCTCGAGACCATCATGGGATCGTCCAGGTCGAGTCGCACCCACCGATGGCTGATGCTTCCGAGGTGCACGACTCGAGCCCGCCCTGCCGACTCGAGGGCCGGCATGAGGTGCGAGACCAGGGCGAAGTGGCCGAGATGATTGGTGCCGAACTGGAGCTCGAACCCGTCGGTCGTCGTCTGACGCCGACGGGAGCCGACGACGCCGGCGTTGGCCAGGAGGCCGTCGACCGGTCCGCCGGCGGCGATGGCGGATGCACCCGTGCGGACCGACGCGAGGTCGGCCAGGTCGAGGGCGACCGTGTCGACGTCCGCCCCGGGCACGCGGCTGCGGAGGAGATCGGCGGCCCGCACGGCCCTCTCGGCGTCGCGGGCCGCGAGGACGACCTGGTGACCGGCCGCGACGAGCCGCTCGGCGGAGTAATAGCCGAGCCCTGCGGTCGCACCCGTGACGACGACGCGTCGACGATCACCGGGCATGACCGGCCGCCTCCATCTGTCGCAGATCTTTCTTCAGGTCGGCGACCTCGTCGCGGAGCCGACCGGCCAACTCGAACTTGAGCTCGGCCGAGGCCTGCAGCATCTGCTCGTTGAGGTCGGCGATGATCGCTTCGAGGCCGTTCGCGGCGCTGGCGGCCTTGCCCTCGCGGCGGAGGTTCGGCGTGGGGGCGCGCTTGCCACCCTGGCGATCCGCGAGGAGGCGTGCGGTGTCGGCACCTTCTCGGGCCAGGACCTCGGTGATGTCGGCGATCTTCTTGCGGAGCGGTTGGGGGTCGATGCCTCGCTCGAGGTTGTAGGCGACCTGCTTCTCTCGACGACGATCGGTCTCTTCGAGCGCCTGTTTCATCGAGTCGGTCATCACGTCGGCGTACATGTGGACCTGACCCGAGACGTTTCGTGCCGCACGGCCGATTGTCTGGATGAGTGACGTGGACGAACGGAGGAAGCCCTCCTTGTCGGCGTCGAGGATCGCGACGAGCGACACCTCGGGGAGGTCGAGGCCCTCACGGAGCAAGTTGATGCCGACGAGCACGTCGTAGACGCCCTGCCGCAGTTCGGTGAGCAGTTCGACCCGCCGGAGCGTGTCGACGTCGGAGTGCAGGTAGCGGACTCGCACTCCGGCCTCGGTGAGGAAGTCGGTGAGTTCTTCGGCCATCTTCTTGGTCAGGGTGGTGACCAGGACACGTTCATCGATCTCGACCCGTGTGCGGATCTCTTCGAGCAGGTCGTCGATCTGGCCCGCGGACGGCTTGACCACGATCTCGGGATCGATGAGCCCGGTGGGTCGGATGATCTGCTCGACGACGCTGTCGGTGATGCCCAGCTCGTACTTGCCGGGCGTCGCCGAGAGGTAGACCTTCTGGCCGACCCGGTCGAGGAACTCCTCGAACTTGAGGGGTCTGTTGTCGAGGGCGCTGGGAAGCCGGAAGCCGTGGTCGACGAGGGTGCGCTTGCGCGAGGCGTCGCCTTCGTACATGGCGCCGATCTGGGGCACGGTGACGTGCGACTCGTCGATCACCACGAGCAGGTCGTCCGGGAAGTAGTCGAGCAGGCAGTGGGGTGCCTCGCCGGGCGACCGACCGTCGATGTGCGCGGAGTAGTTCTCGATGCCGTTGCAGAAGCCGATCTGTTCCATCATCTCGAGGTCGAAGGTCGTGCGCATGCGCAGGCGCTGGGACTCGAGGAGCTTTCCCTGCTTGTCGAGCTCGTCGAGGCGGGTGGCGAGTTCGTCCTTGATGGTGCCGATGGCGCGGTGCATGACATCTGTGCCCGCGACGTAGTGCGAACCGGGGAAGACCGAGACGGCGTCCATCGTCTTGACGACGTCGCCCGTGAGCGGATGGAGGGCGTACAGCGCCTCCACCTCGTCGCCGAACATCTCGATGCGGATGGCCAGTTCTTCGTACATCGGGATGATCTCGATCGTGTCTCCCCTCACGCGGAAGTTGCCACGGGAGAAGTCGATGTCGTTCCGCTGGTACTGCATCGAGACGAACCGCCGGATGAGCGTCTCGCGATCGATCCGCATGCCGACCTGGAGGGCGATCATGGCCTCCATGTAGCCCTCGGGGGTGCCGAGCCCGTAGATGCAGGAGACCGTCGAGACGACGATGACGTCGCGTCGGCTCAGCAGCGAGTTCGTCGTCGAGTGCCGCAACCGCTCGACCTCGGCGTTCACCGAGCTGTCCTTCTCGATGAAGGTGTCGGTCTGCGGGACGTAGGCCTCGGGCTGGTAGTAGTCGTAGTACGAGACGAAGTACTCGACGGCGTTGTTCGGGAAGAGCGATCGGAACTCGTTCGCCAACTGGGCCGCGAGCGTCTTGTTGTGGGCGAGCACGAGCGTGGGCCGTTGCACCTGCTCGACGAGCCAGGCGGTGGTCGCCGACTTGCCCGTTCCGGTGGCGCCGAGCAGGACGACGTCGGTCTCGCCGGCGTTGATGCGCCCCGCCAGTTCGGCGATGGCGGCCGGCTGGTCGCCACTGGGTTCGAATTCGCTGATGACTTCGAACGGGCGCACACTGCGGGTCGGTTCCATGGATTCCAGCTTAGGAGGGACCACCGACACTCGTGTCGTGGGAGGCCGCCTGCTTCGCCGCTGACAGCGAACGCAGACGGTCGTAGAGGTCGTCCGCCTGTTCCAGCGTGCTCTCGAGCGAACCGGAGGAGTCGACGACGAGGTCCGCCACGGCGAGCCGCGTCCGGTCGTCCGCCTGCGCGTCCACGCGACGCCGCGCCTCCTCGTCGTCCATCCCGCGGAGCTCGACGAGTCGCCTCAGGCGGACCTCGCGCGGGGCGTGCACGACGACGACCACGTCGAAGCCGTCGGTCCCCCGCGATTCGACGAGCAACGGCACGTCGTAGACGACGACGCGACCCGCGTCGTCCGCGACGGCGTCGGACATGCGCCGGACCGAGAGCTCGTGCACGGCCGGGTGGGTGATCCCCTCGAGGTCGCGGCGTGCAGCGGCATCGGCGAAGACGATCGCCCCCAGGGCGGCTCGGTCGAGGGAGCCGTCGGGCTGCAGGACGTCGGACCCGAAGCGGGCGACGACGGCCTCGAGTCCGGCGGATCCGGGCTCGACCACCTCGCGGGCGAGGGCGTCGGCGTCGATGTGCGCCGCGCCCCGTTCGGCGAGTCGACGGGCCACGACCGATTTGCCGGCGGCGATGCCACCGGTCAATCCACAGACGAACACGACGTCGAGACTACGCCGGAAACGCCGGAAGGCGGCTCCCCCGAGGGGGAACCGCCTTCTGGTCGAGACCGGAGGGACTCAGTTGTTGTTCGACAGCTTCTCGCGCAGCGCGGCGAGCGACTCGTCGTCGGCGAGGGTGCCGGCGCCCGAAGCGGACTCGGCCGAGAACGACGAACCCGTGGGAGCGTCGAACGTCGTCTCTTCGACGAGCGAGGCAGCGACCTGCTTCTTGTGGGCTTCCCAGCGCGCCTGGGCGGCAGCGTAGTCCTGCTCCCACTTCTCGCGCTGCGAGTCGAAGCCCTCGCGCCACTCGTTCGTCTCGGGGTCGAAGCCCTCGGGGTACTTGTAGTTGCCCTGGTCGTCGTACTCGGTGAGCATGCCGTAGAGCGCCGGGTCGAACTCGGTGCCTTCGGGGTCGACGCCCTCGTTGGCCTGCTTGAGGCTCAGCGAGATGCGACGGCGGTCGAGGTCGATGTCGATGACCTTGACGAACACCTCGTCGCCGACGGCGACGACCTGCTCGGCCAGCTCGACGTGCTTCGCCGACAGCTCGGAGATGTGCACGAGGCCCTCGATGCCGTCGGCCACGCGGACGAACGCACCGAAGGGGACGAGCTTGGTGACCTTGCCCGGAGCGACCTGACCGATCGCGTGCGTGCGGGCGAACACCTGCCACGGGTCTTCCTGGGTGGCCTTGAGCGAGAGCGACACGCGCTCACGGTCGAGGTCGACCTCGAGGATCTCGACGGTGACCTCCTGGCCCACCTCGACGACCTCGCTGGCGTGCTCGATGTGCTTCCAGCTGAGCTCGGAGACGTGCACGAGGCCGTCCACGCCGCCCAAGTCGACGAACGCACCGAAGTTGACGATCGACGAGACGACGCCCTTGCGGACCTGGCCCTTGTGGAGGTTGTTGAGGAAGGTCGTGCGGCTCTCGGACTGCGTCTGCTCGAGGAGGGCACGGCGCGACAGGACCACGTTGTTGCGGTTCTTGTCGAGCTCGAGGATCTTGGCCTCGATCTCCTGGCCCAGGTAGGGCGTGAGGTCGCGGACGCGGCGCAGCTCGATGAGCGATGCGGGGAGGAAGCCACGGAGGCCGATGTCGACGATGAGGCCACCCTTGACGACCTCGATGACCGTACCGGTGACGACGCCGTCGGCGTCCTTGATCTTCTCCACGTCGCCCCAGGCACGCTCGTACTGAGCGCGCTTCTTGGACAGGATCAGACGGCCTTCTTTGTCTTCCTTCTGGAGGACGAGGGCCTCGACCGTGTCGCCGACCTCGACGACCTCGGTGGGGTCGACGTCGTGCTTGATCGAGAGTTCGCGCGAGGGGATGACGCCCTCGGTCTTGTAGCCGACGTCGAGGAGGACCTCGTCGCGGTCGATCTTCACGACGGTGCCCTCGATGAGGTCGCCGTCGTTGAAGAACTTCAGGGTCTTCTCGACCGCGGCCAGGAAGTCATCAGCGGATCCGATGTCGTTGATGGCGACCTGCTTGGGTGCCTTGGTCGTTACGGTTGTCATGTAGTTAGTGCTCCAGTACGGGCATGAATCGGGCCGTGCTCGTCCCTCGAACGGTGTCCGGGAGGGTGTGTCGAACGCGGCGTGCGGAAATGTCGACGCAGATAGCGCTCGGTCATCTTAGCGCGGCGCCGCAGGTGTGGGCAACGGCGTGTCGCGGGTCGCGGCGACTCACGCGAGCAGTGCCCGCCTGAGCGTGTCGAGCCCGACCCCGCCCAGCTGAAGGGCGTCGCGGTGGAAGGCCTTGACGTCGAAGGTGGCGCCGTCTCGACGGGCTCGTTCGGCACGGAGGTCTTCCCAGATGCGCTGACCGACCTTGTACGACGGCGCCTGCCCCGGCCAGCCGAGGTACCGGTCGACCTCGAAGCGCACGAACTCGGTGTCCATGTTGACGTTCTCCGACATGAAGGCGAAGGCGTTCGTCGCGTCCCACCGCCCGCCGCCGCCGGGGAACGGCTTGCCGAGGTGGACACCGATGTCGAGCACCACACGCGCGGCACGCATGCGCTGACCGTCGAGCATGCCCAACCGGTCGCCCGGGTCACCGAGCCAACCGAGTTCGTCCATCAGCCGTTCCGCGTACAGGGCCCAGCCCTCGGCGTGCCCGGAGGTGCCGGCCAGTTGTCGACGCCACGTGTTCAGCGTGGCCCGGTTGTGGACGGCCTGACCGAGCTGGAGGTGGTGGCCGGGGACCCCCTCGTGGAAGACCGTCGTCGTCTCGCGCCACGTGCCGAAACGGGTGACCCCCTCGGGCACGGACCACCACATGCGGCCCGGACGCGAGAAGTCGTCGCTGGGGCTCGTGTAGTAGATGCCGCCGTCCTTGGTCGGTGCGATGCGGCACTCGAGCCGGCGGACCGGCTCGGGGATGTCGAACTGGTCCCGACCCAGCTCGGCGACCGCGCGGTCGCTGAGCTCCTGCATCCAGGCGCGGAGTGCGTCGGTGCCGTCGAGCTGGCGTGCGGGATCGGCATCGAGCAGCTCGATGGCCCGGGAGACCGACGCCCCGGGTTCGATCCACCGGGCGACCTCTTCTTGTTCGGCCGTCATCCTGGCGAGCTCGTCGATCCCCCACTCGTAGGTCTCGTCGAGGTCGACCGTCGCTCCGAGGAACCGTCGCGAGTGCAGGGCGTAGGCGTCGCGCCCGACGGCGTCGTCGGCCGTCGCCGCGGGGAGCAACTCGTCGAGCAGGAAGCGTCGGAGGTCGACGTAGGCCTCCGCCGCCGACGAGGCGCCCGACGAGAGGTCCCGGCCGAGCGCCGTTCCGGGTTCGGTGCCGTCACCGAGCCGGGCGTCCCGCACGAACTCGGCGAAGAAGCCGTCGTCGGCACCGATGCGGGCACACTGCTCGGCCACCTTCTCGACCTGGCGCCGGGCGGGGGTGACTCCCCCGGCGATGCCCGCGCGCAACGTCTCGACGTACTGGTCGACGGCGGTCCGTACCCGGCCGAGGCGGGTCGCGACGTCGACCCAGTCGCGCTCGGAGGCGGTGGGCATGAGGTCGAACACGTCGCGGATGCCCTGGGCGGGTGACGCGATCACGTTGAGGTCGCGCAACTCGAGGCGCTGTTCGGCGTAGAGCAGCTCGAGCTCGAGCTCGCTCGTCAGGTCGTCCCGGGTGACCCGGTCGACGTCGTCCACGGGGGTGGTGGCCCGCAGTTCGGCCAGCGTGGCCCGGACGGCCTCGACGCGTCGGGCATGACCGTCGGGCGAGTAGTCGCCGTACTCGCCCGTCCGGCCCTCACGGCCGATCCAGGTCGCGGTCGTGGGGTCGAGCTCGCAGAGGGTGTCCACCCAGCGTTCGGCGACCCCGTCGACGGGGGTGGGCGTGCGAGGGGTCGGCGTCGTCGCGGCATCGGTCATGCCGACGAGCCTAGTGACGCAGGAGGCGCGGTGCAGGGGGCCCCGCACCGCGCCTCCTCGGCTCCCACGACGAACGGGACGCCCGCCGACTCTCGTCGGCGGGCGTCCCGTTCTGGTGTCGGTACCTACTCTTTGTCGAGGTCGGTCGCCAGGAGCGCGACGAGTTCGTCGAGGGCGGCCTCGGCGTTGTCGCCCTCGGTCGCGACGACGACCTCTTCACCGTGGCCGATGCCCAGCGAGAGCACGCCGAGGATGCTGGCGGCGTTGACGCTCTTGCCGGCCGCGGAGGTCAGCGTGACCTTGGCGCCGGTCTTGCCGGCGGCCTGGCTGAACAACGAGGCGGGGCGGGCGTGCAGCCCGACGCTCGAGGCGATGGTGACGGAACGTTCTGGCATGTCTTCTCCTCTGGAGGGGGTGGGGATCAGTCGTCGTCGTCGGTCGACGCGAGCAACTCGTAGACCTCGGCGGTCGTGGTCGACCCGCGCAGGGCGGCGGCCTTGTCGGGGTCCATCAGGATGCTGGCGAGCTGGCTGAGGATGGCGATGTGGCCGTTGCCCTTGGCGGCGATGCCGACCGTGACCGAGACCTCGTTGCCGTCCCAGTCGACCGGGGTCGGGAACCGCAGCACGACGAGGGCGTCCTCTTTGACCGAGTCCTTGCCGGCGAGGGTGCCGTGCGGGATCGCCACACCCTCGCCGACGTAGGTGGACACCGAGTTCTCGCGCTCGAACATGGCGTCGACGTACGACTCGTCGATCGCACCCGCGTCGATCAGGGCCCGACCCGTCTTGCGGATGGCCTCGTCACGCGAGGCGGCGACCTCGTCGAGTCGGATGGACGACTCCGCGAGGAGCGCCGAGAGCTCGGGTGCCTGCTGGTCGGTCATCGTCAGACCTCGACCGTCGAGCCGTCCTGGATCGCCTTGACGACCTTGGCGACGTTGGGGTCTCCCATGAACAGCTGGAACGGCACGACGGGCACGTTCGGCACGACGCCGCGGGCACGCTCGGCGAGGTTGTTCTGGGTGACGACGACGTCGGCGTCCGACGGGATCGACGCGACGGGCGAGTGCTCGACGGTGACACCGCTCTTCTTCAGCTGCTTCTTGAGCGTGGACGCCAGCATGACGCTGCTGCCCATGCCCGCGTCGCACGCGACGATGAGTTTCTTGATGCTGGAACCGTCGAGGGTTGCCATGACCTTCTCCTTGTGTGGTGGTGGTGCTGACTGGTGGTGCGGGCGGGCTAGGCGGTGGGTGCCGCGGTGCCCTTGCTGGTGGCCTTGTTGGCCGCGGTGGCGGCCTGGGCGTCGGCGAGAGCCTGCTCCTGTGCGGCGGAGTCCTCGGCACGGGCCTCGCGGTTCTCCTTGCGACCGAAGCCCATGAGGAGGGACGAGACGACGAACGAGACGGCCGCCGAGAGCAGGATACCCAGGTAGATCGGGAGAAGGTCCCCGCGGGCGGCGACGAGCGTGTAGGCGATGATGCTGCCGGGCGAGGCAGGGCCGACGAGGCCGACGTTGAACAGGGCGAAGGTCGCGATGCCGGTCGCTCCACCGAGGACGGCGGCGACGAGCAGGATCGGCTTCATCAGCACGTACGGGAAGTAGATCTCGTGGATGCCACCGAAGAAGTGCACGATGATCGCGGCCGGGGCCGAGGGGCGGATGGCGCGCGGACCGAAGAAGAGGTACGCGAGGAGGATGCCGAGACCCGGGCCGGGGTTCGACTCGAGCATGAAGAGGATCGACTTGCCGGCCTCCTGCACCTGCGTGCCACCGAGGGGGGTGAGGATGCCCTGGTTGATGGCGTTGTTGAGGAACAGGACCTTGGCCGGCTCGATGATGATCGACGCCAGGGGCAGCAGGCCACGGTCGACGAGGAAGCCGACGGCGCCGCCGAAGACGTTCGTGATCGCGGTGGTGACCGGGGCCAGGCCGAAGAAGGCGAGCACGCCCATGGCGCCACCGATGATGCCGAGCGAGAAGTTGTTGACGAGCATCTCGAAGCCGGACTTGATGCGGCCGTCGACGAGCTTGTCGAACTGCTTGAGGACCCAGGCGGCGAGCGGGCCGACGATCATCGCGCCGAGGAACTGGGGCACGTCGGTCGCGACGATGACGCCCATGACGGCGACGGCGCCGATGACGGCACCGCGCTGACCGTGGACCATGCGACCACCCGTGTAGGCGATCAGGATCGGCAGCAGGTACTTGATGATGGGACCGACGAGGCCGGGCCACGGGGTGCCGTCGGACATCTCGCCGAAGCCGCCGAGCTGGGGCACCGGCGTCCAACCGGTCTGGATGAACAGGGCCGTGATGAGGCCCCAGGCGATGAAGGCGCCGATGTTCGGCATGATCATGCCGGCCAGGAAGCCGCCGAAGCGCTGGACGCGCGCTCGGGCTCCCGTACCGGTGACGGTGGGGGTGAATTCGGACATGGTGACGACTTCTCCTTGTTTCTCTCAGCGACGAGAGGGGTGTGGGGTGATGGAGGTGGTGCGAGGTGCTGTGGTGCGTCGGGAGGGAACGAGGGGGGCCGGTCGGAGTCGCGTCATGCGATCACGACCCGGGGGCCGGCCTGTTCGACGTCGTCGGCCAGCTCGGCGTCCACGCCGGAGTCGGTGATGACGGTGTCGACGTCGGTGAGCGGTGCGACCTTGGCGAAGTCCTCGCGACCGAACTTGGTGTGGTCGGCGAGGACGACGGTGCGTCGTGACGCGGCGATGAGCGCGCGCTTGACCCGCGCCTCCGCCAGGTCGGGGGTGCTGATCCCACGCTCCACCGAGACGCCGTTCGTCCCGATGAACGCGACGTCGGCGAAGACGTCGGCGATCTGGGCCCGCGTCCAGTCCCCCACCGCGGAGTACGTGCGGGTGCGGATGAGGCCGCCGAGCAGGTGGAGCGTGACGTTCGGTCGGCTGATGAGGATGGTGGCGACGGCGAGCGAGTGGGTGACCACGGTCAGCTCCCGGTCGAGGGGCAGGAGTTCGGCCAGACGGATGGTCGAGGTGCCGGCGTCGACGATGATCGAGCCGCCGTCGGGCAGTTCGTCGAGGGCGGCCCGGGCGATGCGCTCCTTCTCGGACGCGGCCGTTCCCTCCCGGTCGACCACGGGAGGCTCGATGCCGAGGCGCTCGACGGCGATGGCGCCTCCGTGGACGCGGCGGAGGACGCCCCGGCGCTCGAGGGCGGTCAGGTCGCGGCGCACGGTCTCGGGCGCGACCGAGAGCTCTCGTGCGAGACCGGCCACCTCGACTCGGCCCCGGGACAGGGCCGTGTCGAGGATCTGCTGGTGACGCTCCGGTGCGTACATGGGAGACCTCGTCGTCGGACTGCACGGCCGCCTCGGGGGCTGACCGGTGGTGCGGAAGTGCGG
Organism: Frigoribacterium sp. Leaf8; assembly: GCF_001421165.1. Taxonomy (GTDB): domain Bacteria; phylum Actinomycetota; class Actinomycetes; order Actinomycetales; family Microbacteriaceae; genus Frigoribacterium. Next base: position 208,991 of record NZ_LMKB01000005.1, read on the forward strand.
AAGGAGTTCAACTGTTGTTGATCTGCGCTTATATAAGTCCGTTTGTGTGGCCCGGTCAAGTCTGTACCGCGTGTCGTGTCCGTTTGTGCCCGAGTGGGGCGTCGATTGGCTGCCCGATGGGCAACCGATGCCCGATGAACGGGCAGCACGTGCCCGAGCGGGGCCGCTCGGGCCGGGTCGTAGGACCCCGGGGACAGGAGGCGCGCGCAGAAGGGCAGGACGGACCGTCTCGGCGACGTGCGACGGGCGACGGGCGACGTGCGACGTGCGACGTGCGACGTGCGACGTCGCCGAGATGGACCTCAGGGTCCGTGGCCGTTCGGCGCCGCGGCGCCCGGGGCTCAGTGGGCCGCTGCGTCCCAACTCTCGCCGAGGCCGACGCTGACGTCGAGCGGCACGCGCAGGTCGGCCGCCCCGCTCATGCGCCGACGCACGATCTCGCGCACGTCGTCGACCTCGCCCGGTGCGACCTCGACGATGAGTTCGTCGTGCACCTGCAGCAGCACGCGCGACCCCATCTCTCGCTCGTCCAGTTCGGATCGGACACCGAGCATCGCGATCTTCATGATGTCGGCGGCCGAGCCCTGGATCGGGGCGTTCAGGGCGGCCCGCTCGGCGTTCTCGCGCAGGACGCGGTTCGGGGACTTGAGGTCGGCGAAGGGGCGGCGCCGACCGTAGATGGTCTCGGTGTAGCCGTCTTCGCGCGCCTGCTCGACGACGTTGCGGAGGTACTCCCGTACGGCACCGAACCGGGCGAAGTAGTCGGTCATGAGCTGGCGTGCCTCGGCGGTCTCGATGCGCAGCTGCTTCGACAGGCCGAAGGCGCTGAGCCCGTAGGCGAGGCCGTAGGACATGGCCTTGACCTTCGTGCGCATGGCCGGGCTGACGTCGGCGGGTTCGACCCCGAAGATGCGGGCACCGACGAACCGGTGCAGGTCTTCGCCCTCGTTGAACGCCTGGATCAGCCCCTCGTCGCCCGAGAGGTGCGCCATGATGCGCATCTCGATCTGCGAGTAGTCGGCCGTGAGGAGCGTCTCGTAATCGGGACCGTGCACGAACGCGGCGCGGATCTCGCGACCGACGGCGGCCTTGACCGGGATGTTCTGGAGGTTCGGGTCGACGGACGAGATGCGCCCGGTCGTCGTGCCCGTCTGGTCGTACGTCGTGTGGATGCGCGCGTCGTCGGCGATCGACTTCTCGAGGGTCTCGATGATCTGGCGCAGCTTCGTCGCGTCGCGGTGCTTCAGGAGCAGGTCGAGGAAGGGGTGCGGGTGCTTCTCCTGCAGATCGGCCAGGGAGGCGGCGTCGGTCGAGAAGCCCGTCTTGGTCGCTCGGGTCTTGGGCATCTGGAGTTGCTCGAACAGCACCTCTTGCAGCTGCTTGGGTGAGCCGAGGTTGACCTCGCGTCCGATCTCGGCGAACGCCGCCGCGGCCAGTTCGCCGGCCTGTTCACCCAGACGGAGCGAGAGCGCCTTGAGCGTGTCGCGGTCGGCGGCGACACCGGTGAGTTCCATGTCTCCGAGCACCGGCACCAGGGGCAGCTCGATCTCGGTGAGCACCCGACGGGAGCCCTCGTCGAGGGCGGCAACCAACGACTCGGACAATCGGAGGACGTACCAGGCCTCGGAGGCCACGTTGACGTCGTCGTCCGCCGACACGAGCTGGTTGGGATCTCCGACGGGCAGCGTTTCTCCCAGTTGCTCGTAGACGAGGTCGGACAGGGCGAACGAGGTGCGGCCCGGGCGCAGCAGCCAGGCGGCGATCCGCGGGTCGCCGGCGATGCCCGTCAGCGTGAGGCCGGCCCGCGACAGCGCCTTGTAGGCGCGCTTCGCGTCGTGGACCACCTTGGGCGTGGCGTCGTCCAGCCAGGCCTCGAGGGCCACGTAGTCGCCGCGACCCGCGGCCCAGGGCACGTACGCCGACTCGTCGAGGGACGAGATGCCGAGCCCGACGATGCCGTCCGCGCCGTACTCGACCGTGAGGCCGACGGGCTTCTCGGGGTCGGACGCATGCTTCTTCAGCCAGAAGGCCAGTTCTTCGTCGATGAGGGTCCGGACGACGGGGAGGCCTTCGGGGGCCGCCGTCACCGCTGTCTCACCCGCGTTCGCCGCGGAGGGCTCGGTCGATCCCGACAGGGCCAGGACGCGCTCGAGCAGGGTGCGGAACTGCAGTTTGTCGAAGAGCTCTCGGACGGCCGCCTCGTCGATCGCCCGGCGCTCGAGGTCACCCGGCCCCACCGGGAGCTCGACGTCGGTCACCAGCCGGTTGAGCCGGCGGTTGCGGATGGCGTTCTCTTTCTGCTCGCGGAGCTTCTGCCCGACGACGCCCTTGATCTCGTCCGCACGAGCGATGATCTCGTCGAGACCCCCGTAGAGGTTGATCCACTTGACGGCCGTCTTCTCCCCCACCTTGTCGATGCCGATGAGGTTGTCGCTCGTCTCGCCGACGAGAGCGGCGACCTCGGGGTACTGGTGGGGTTCGATGCCGTATCGCTCGAAGACCTTGTCGCGGTCGTACCGGGTGAGTTCGCTCACGCCGCGGGCCGAGGGATAGAGGAGGGTGACGTCGTCGTTGACCATCTGGATGGCGTCGCGATCGCCGGAGACCACCAGGACCCGGTACCCGTCGTCGCGACCGCGGCTCGCCAGGGTCGCGAGGATGTCGTCGGCCTCGAAGTCCTCTTTGGTGATCGTGGTGATGCCCATGGCGTGCAACGCCTCTTGGAGAAGCGGTATCTGGCCCACGAACTCGGGCGGGGTCTCGGACCGCGTGCCCTTGTACTCGGGGTACTCGCGGGTGCGGAAGGAGAAGCGAGAGATGTCGAAGGCGACGGCCAGGTGCGTCGGTTTCTCGGCCTTGAGCAGGCTGAGCAGCATCGAGATAAAGCCGTGGATGGCGTTGGTGTGCTGACCTTCGCGGTTCACGAAACTGTCGACCGGGAGGGCGTAGAAGGCCCGGAACGCCAGGGAATGGCCGTCGATGACCAGGAGGGTAGGCTTCGTGTCGTCCGTCACCACGTCAGCCTAGCGGGCACCCCCGACACCGTCGCCGGGCGCCCCGGTCCGATCCACCGGAGAACCATGAGCACTCCGTCCGCCGTCCCGAACGACGCCGAGAGGACCGTCGCGTCGGACGCGTCCCTGAGCGATGCCGCCGTCGAGTTGTTCCGACGACGGGGTGTCGGTGCCCTGGCCGAGAAGATGGGCATCGTGATCGACGAGATGAGCGCCGAGCGTGCCGTGGGTCGGATGCCCGTCGACGGCAACACCCAACCCGTCGGCATCCTTCACGGCGGCGCGCACGTCGTCCTGGCCGAGACCCTCGGGTCCGTGGCGGCGAACGTGCACGCGGGAGCGGGACGCGTCGCGATGGGCATCGAACTGAACGCGAGCCACAGCCGCTCGGCGGCGACCGGGTGGGTGACGGGCACCTGCACGGCCATCCATCTCGGTTCCACGCTCACGACGCACCAGGTCGTCATGACCGACGATCGCGGTCGGCTGTTGTCGACGGTCCGCATCACGAACTTCCTCACGGACGCCCGCGACCGGTGAGCCGACGAGAGAAGGCCCGCCCCGATCGTCGGGGCGGGCCTTCTCTCGTCGCGGACGACTACTTCTTGGCGCTCAACTGTTCGATGATCGCCTGGGCCACGTCGTGCATCGTCAGGCGGCGGTCCATGGACGCCTTCTGGATCCATCGGAAGGCCTCGGGTTCGGTGAGCCCCATCTTCTCGTTGAGGAGCCCCTTCGCCCGGTCGACGAGCTTGCGGGTCTCGAAGCGCTCGACCAGGTCGGCGACCTCGGCCTCGAGGGTGATGATCTGTGCGTACCGCGAGAGGGCGATCTCGATCGCGGGCAGCAGGTCGTTGGGGGTGAAGGGTTTCACGACGTAGGCGAGGGCGCCTGCCTCGCTCGCCCGCTCGACGAGCTCTTTCTGGCTGAACGCGGTCAGGAGGACGACCGGCGCGATGTGCGCCTTCGAGAGCCGCTCGGCGGCGGAGATGCCGTCCAGTTGGGGCATCTTGACGTCCATGATGACGAGGTCGGGGCGCAACTCGGTGGCGAGGGCGACGGCGGTCTCGCCGTCCCCGGCCTCTCCCACCACCTCGAAACCGTTGTCGCGGAGGATCTCGACGATGTCGAGGCGGATGAGGGACTCATCTTCGGCCACGACGACGCGACGGGGTGCTGCTGGGGTTGCTTCCTGGTCACTCACGACGTGAAGCCTACGGTATTGTCGACCTGGTTGTTGTGCGCCGGATTGGCGGAATGGCAGACGCGGAGCACTCAAAATGCTCTGTCCGTGAGGGCGTGTGGGTTCGAGTCCCACATCCGGCACCAGCCCCGGCGCGAAGCCGACCGACGAGATGTGGCTCTCCTTGCCTCGTCCGGTCATCGGGCCGACACACCGACACGAGTTCTGCTCAGAGGGTGTGTTCGTGGGCATCCGTGCACTACGCTGATGGAACTGGTTGTTGTGTTACGCATTTGTATCTCGCGACGTGCCGAAGGCCTCCTCTCACCGAGAGGGGTTCCGACGGTGGCGTCGTTCTCAGAGGGAGCGGACAAAAAGGCACCGCGACGAGCGATCTCGAAATCGAGATCGACAACTCTGATTGAAGGAACAAGAAAAATGGCAACAGGCACCGTTAAGTGGTTCAACTCCGAAAAGGGCTTCGGCTTCATCACCCCCGACGACGGAACCACTGACGTCTTCGCGCACTTCTCCGCGATCGCCGGCGACGGCTACCGCAACCTGGAAGAGAACCAGAAGGTCGAGTTCGACACGGCTCAGGGCAACAAGGGCCTCCAGGCCGAGAACATCCGCGTCATCTGACTCGGTGGCGTCCTCGTGACGCCGTCAGTCGGCGGGCTCGCCCGCCACTGAACCGAAAGCCCCGATCCGCTCCGGCGGGTCGGGGCTTTCTCCGTTCCCGTCTCGGGTGGGAGGGTCGGCCATCTCACGGCAGGGGAAAGCCGAGGAGGCGCGCCACCGGCTCGTAGTCCCGGCTCGCAGTCCGGTAAGCGCTCTCCCATTCGGCGATCCGTGCTCCGGCCTCCCTCGGGTCGGTGAACCGGTCGTCCTCGCCGCCACCGGCGACGAGTGCTTCCCGCGCCTCGCGGTATCGGCTGGTCAAGGTCGCCCAGAGGACCAGTTCGTCCCCGGTGGAGTCCTCGGGCGCCGCCCGGGCGACGTCCCACGGCACCTCGACGGCAGGCAGAGGTCCTTCCGGTGGACTCGGCGCCGCGGTCCCACGAGCCTGGTCACCCGCACCCTCCTGGAAGATCGTCCGGGTGCCGATCGCCAGCACGGCCCCGACCGCAGCGCCGAGGACGAAGATCAGCGAGAGGGCCCAGAGGCCGTCGACCCGCCACACCGTCGCCGCCACTCCCCCGAGGAACGAGCCGCCCACGAGGGCACCGAGAGTTGCCCACCGGCCCACCCCCGCGCCTCCTCGGCTGGTCTCTCGGATCTCGGGGCCGAGGCTGCGACGAGTCTCGACCACACCGTGACCGCTCCAGGACGGCACCACGTACAAGCGGGCCTCGAACTCGAAGCACGAGGGATGACGGGCGTCCACGGACATGCCGTGAGCGTACGCCCCGCCGACACGACGAAGCCGGGACGATCCGAGGGGATCGCCCCGGCTTCGCCAGGGGTGTCGCGGTGCGTCAGGGCTGCGACGCGTAGGCCGGAGCGGCCTCCCCGTGGGCGTCACCCACGCGGTGCACCCGGAGATCGTTCGTCGAGCCCGCGATCCCGGGAGGGGACCCGGCGATCACGATGACCTTGTCGCCCGATTCGGCGAGGTCGTTGCCGAGCAGGATGTCGTCCACCTGCGCGAACATGGCGTCGGTGTGCGTGACGGTCTCGACCAGGTAGGACTGGACGCCCCAGCTGATCGCCATGCGGCGTCGGATCGCCTCGTTGGGTGTGAAGGCCAGGATGGGGATCGAGTGACGCAGGCGCGACATGCGACGCACCGAGTCACCCGATTCGGTGAAGACGCAGAGGAACTTCGCCTGGACGAAGTCGGCGACGTCGGCCGCTGCCAGGGTGATGGCGCCGCCCTGCGTGCGCGGACGCGTGCCGAGCGGAGGGATGCGCTCGAGCCCGTGCTCTTCGGTGGAGGCCACGATGCGCGCCATGGTCTGCACCGTGATGACCGGGTACTCGCCGACGCTCGTCTCGCCCGAGAGCATGACCGCGTCGGTGCCGTCGAGGACGGCGTTGGCGACGTCCGAGGTCTCGGCGCGGGTCGGGATCGGGCTCGAGATCATGGACTCGAGCATCTGGGTGGCGACGATGACCGGCTTCGCCATGCGACGCGAGAGCTCGACCGCGTGCTTCTGCACGATGGGCACGGCCTCGAGGGGCAACTCGACGCCCAGGTCGCCACGGGCGACCATGATGCCGTCGAACGCGTCGATGATGGCCTCGAGGTTGTCGACGGCCTGGGGCTTCTCGATCTTCGCGTAGACGGGGACCTTGCGGCCCTCTTCGGCCATGATCTCGTGCACGCGCACGACGTCGTCCGCGTCGCGCACGAACGACAGGGCGATCAGGTCGGCGCCGAGTCGGAGACCCCAGCGGAGGTCGGCCTCGTCCTTGTCGGAGAGGGCGGGCACGTTGACCGCCACGCCGGGGAGGTTGATGCCCTTGTTGTTCGACACCGTGCCGGCGACGACGACCTCGGTCGTGACGACGGTGCCGTCGGTCTCGAGGACGCGGAGCTTGACACGGCCGTCGTCGATCAGGAGCGGGTCTCCCGCCGTGACGTCGTCGGGGAGGCCCTTGAACGTCGTGCCGCAGATCTCCTTGGAACCCAGGATGTCGTCCGTGGTGATCTTGAACACGTCGCCGACCTCGAGGTCGTGCGGACCGTCGGCGAACTTGCCGAGGCGGATCTTGGGGCCCTGCAGGTCGACGAGGACCGCGACGGCGCGGCCCGAGTCGGCCGACGCCTGGCGGACGTTCGCGTAGACGCCTTCGTGGACGTCGTAGCTGCCGTGGCTGAGGTTCATGCGGGCGACGTCGACGCCGGCGTCGATGATCGCCCGGATGTCGTCGTAGCTCGACGTCGCCGGCCCGAGGGTGGCGACGATCTTTGCGCGTCTCATGTGTTCCGTTCGTGTGGGGGGAAAGGGGGTGGGACGACTACAGCCCGACTCCCACCCTATTCCCGTCGGATGGCCGGATCAGACCGAGATGGACCGATCGGTGGGCTTCACCGGGAAGGGCAGCACGGTCTGGCCCTCGAGGTAGGCGTCGACGGCGGAGGCCGTGGCGCGGCCCTCGGCGATCGCCCAGACGATGAGCGACTGACCGCGCCCGGCGTCGCCGGTCACGAAGACGCCGGGTTCGCCCGTCTCGTAGGTGGCACCGCGCTCGAGGGAGCCGCCACCGTCGAAGGTGAGCCGCAGCTGCTCCTCGATGGTGTCGCGCTCGGGTCCCGTGAAGCCGAGGGCGAGCAGGACGAGGTCGGCGGGGACCTCGCGCTCGGTGCCCGCCTTGGGGACCCGTCGCCCGTCGACGTACTCGGTCTCGGCGACGCGGATGGCCCGCACCTCGCCGACCTCGTTGGTCAGGAACTCGACCGTCGACGCGAGGTAGACCCGCTCGCCGCCTTCTTCGTGGGCGCTCGACACCTCGAACAGCGTGGGGAACATCGGCCACGGCTGTGCCTCGGGGCGTTCTTCCGGGGGCTGCTGGCCGATCGCGAGGTTGGTCACCGAGAGGGCACCCTGCCGGTGGGCGGTACCGATGCAGTCCGCACCGGTGTCGCCGCCGCCCAGCACGACGACGTGCTTGCCCTCGGCCGTGATCTGGTCGGCCACCGTGTCGCCCGCTCCGGCCCTGTTCTGCTGCACGAGGTAGTCCATGGCGAAGTGGATGCCGGACAGGTCGCGTCCCGGGATCGGCAGATCACGGGGAACCGTCGCGCCCGTCGCGACGACCACGGCGTCGTAGCGGGCCCGGAGGTCGTCCCAGGCGATGTCCCGACCGATCTCGACCCGGGCGCGGAAACGCGTGCCCTCGGCCTGCATCTGGGCGATGCGCTGCTCGATCTGCTTCTTCTCCATCTTGAAGTCGGGGATGCCGTAACGCAGCAGGCCACCGATGCGGTCCTCGCGCTCGTAGACGGCGACCGTGTGGCCGGCACGCGTGAGCTGCTGGGCGGCGGCCAGCCCGGCGGGGCCGGAACCGACGACGGCGACCGTCTTGCCCGTCAGGCGCTCGGGCGGGTGCGGGGTGACCCATCCGGCGGCGAACGCCTGGTCGATGATCGAGACCTCGACCTGCTTAATCGTCACCGGGGGCTGGTTGATGCCCAGGACGCAGGAGGACTCGCACGGCGCGGGGCAGAGACGACCGGTGAACTCCGGGAAGTTGTTGGTCGCGTGCAGGCGCTCGACGGCCTGACGGCCCTCTCCACGCCACATGAGGTCGTTCCACTCGGGGATCAGGTTGCCGAGCGGGCAGCCCTGGTGGCAGAACGGGACGCCGCAGTCCATGCAACGGCCCGCCTGACGTCGGAGCTCGCCGCTCTCCTGCTGCTCGTAGACCTCTTTCCAGTCCATGAGCCGGACCGACACGGGTCGGCGCTTGGGCAGCTCGCGGGTCTGCGTCTTCAGGAAGCCTTTGGGGTCAGCCACCGGTCACCTCCAGGATTCTCTTCCATGCTTCGTCGCCATCGGGGTCGAGACCCTCGTCGACGGCCGTCTGCCGGGTGGCGAGGACGGCGGCGTAGTCGCGGGGCAGCACCTTCACGAACTCGGCCACCGTGGCGTCGAGGTCGTCGAGCATGTGCTCCGCCACGGGTGACCCGGTCTCGGCGAGGTGCCGGCGCAACAGGTCGGTCAGGATCTCGACGTCGGCGCTGCCGAGGGGGTGGAGTTCGAGTTCACCCGAAGCGAGCGCCTCGGCGTTGACCCGTTCGGGCTTGAGCCGGTGCACGTAGGCCGTCCCTCCGGACATGCCTGCTCCGAGGTTGCGGCCCGTGTCGCCGAGGATGACGGCGAGACCGCCCGTCATGTACTCGAGCGCGTGGTCGCCCACGCCCTCCGCGACCGCGCTGGCCCCCGAGTTGCGGACCAGGAAGCGCTCCCCCACGATGCCCCGCAGGAACATGCTGCCCTGGGTCGCGCCGTAGCCGATGACGTTGCCGGCGATGACGTTCTCCTCGGCGGCGAAGGCGCTGCCGCGGGGCGGACGCACCACGACGTTGCCGCCGGAGAGGCCCTTGCCCACGTAGTCGTTGCTGTCGCCCTCGAGGCGCAGGGTGATGCCGGCGGGCAGGAACGCACCGAGCGACTGACCGGCCGAACCACTGAGGTTGATCTCGATGCTGCCGTCGGGCAGGCCGTGCTCACCGTGTCGCAGGGTGACCTCGTGCCCGAGCATGGTGCCGACCGCCCGCTCGGTGTTGCGGATCGGGAGCGTGATCTCGACGTGCCCACCGTTCTCCAGCACGTCGGCACTGCGCTCGATCAGCTGCACGTCGAAGTGCTCGTCGAGGCCGTGGTCCTGCGAGGTGCGGTTGCGTCGGGGCTCGTCGTCGGAGAACGTCGGACCGACCAGCACCGGGGCGAGGTCGAGACCCGAGGCCTTCCAGTGGTCGACGGCGCGGTCGACGTCGAGGACGTCCGTCCGGCCGATGGCCTCGTCGAGACTGCGGAAGCCCAGCGCGGCGAGGTACTCGCGCACCTCCTGTGCGAGGAACTCGAAGAAGTTGACGACGAACTCCGGCTTGCCGGAGAAGCGGGCACGGAGCTCGGGGTTCTGGGTCGCCACACCGACCGGGCAGGTGTCGAGGTGGCAGACCCTCATCATGATGCAGCCCTCGACGATCAACGGCGCCGTGGCGAAGCCGAACTCCTCGCCGCCGAGCAGGGCGGCGATGAGGACGTCGCGGCCGGTCTTCATCTGACCGTCGACCTGGACGACGACACGCTCGCGCATCCCGTTCAGCATGAGGGTCTGCTGGGTCTCGGCGAGGCCGATCTCCCAGGGCGTGCCCGCGTGCTTGAGCGAGTTCAACGGGCTCGCGCCGGTGCCCCCGTCGTGGCCGGACACGAGCACGACGTCGGCCAGGGCCTTCGTGACCCCTGCCGCGACCGCGCCGATGCCGGACTGGCTCACGAGCTTGACGTGGACGCGGGCCTTGGGGTTGGCGCGCTTGACGTCGAAGATCAGCTGCTTGAGGTCCTCGATCGAGTAGATGTCGTGGTGCGGCGGCGGCGAGATGAGACCGACGCCGGCCGTCGCGTGACGCGTTCGTGCCACCCAGGGGTAGACCTTCGTCGGCGGGAGCTGACCGCCCTCGCCCGGCTTGGCGCCCTGGGCCATCTTGAGCTGGATGTCGGTGGCGTGCGTGAGGTACATGCTGGTGACCCCGAAGCGCCCGGAGGCCACCTGTTTCACGGCGCTGCGGCGCTCGGGGTCGAGGAGGCGGTCGACGTCCTCTCCGCCCTCGCCGGTGTTGGATTTGCCGCCGAGGCGGTTCATCGCGATGGCGAGGGTCTCGTGCGCCTCCTGCGAGATCGAGCCGTAGCTCATCGCCCCCGTCGAGAACCGCTTCACGATCGACTCGATGGGCTCGACCTCGTCGAGCGGGACGGCCGGGCGGACGCCGTGCTTGAGCCGGAACAGCCCGCGCAGCGTCATCAGCTGCTCGGCCTGGTCGTCGACGAGCTTGGTGTACTCGCGGAAGATGTCGTAGCGGCGGGTGCGCGTGGCGTGCTGCAGCCGGAACACGGTGTCGGGGTTGAAGAGGTGCCGGGGACCCTCGCGGCGCCACTGGTACTCGCCGCCCGTGGCCAGCCGCTCGTGCGCGATGACGGAGCCGTCGCTGGGGTAAGCGCTCGTGTGTCGCTGCTTGTTCTCGGCCGCGATGACGTCGATCCCCACGCCTCCGAGCATCGACGAGGTACCGGTGAAGTACGTGTCGACGAACTCCTGGCTGAGGCCCACGGCCTCGAACGCCTGCGCCGCGGCGTAGCTCGACACCGTCGAGATGCCCATCTTCGACATGATCTTGAGCACGCCCTTGCCGAGAGCCTTGATCAAGTTGTGCACGGCGTCCTCGGGGCTCAGCCCGGTGATCATCCCGGCCCTCACGAGGTTCTCGCAGGTCTCCATCGCGAGGTACGGGTTGACCGCGGACGCGCCGTAGCCGATCAGCGTGGCCACGTGGTGCACCTCGCGCACGTCACCGGCCTCGACGATCAGGCCGACCTTCATGCGGTTCTCGGTGCGGATCAGGTGGTGGTGCACCGCGGCGATCATGAGCAGCGACGGCACCGGGGCGAAGTCGGCGTTCGAGTCGCGGTCGGAGAGGACGATGAACTCCGCACCGGCCTCGATCGCGTCGTCCACCTCGTTGCACATGGCGGCGATGCGCTTCTCGAGTGCCCGCGGGCCCTTGTCGGCGCGGTACAGCCCGCGGATGGTCGACGTCTTGCGGGAGCCGGGGCTCGGGTCGATGTGCTGGATCTTGGCGAGCTCGTCGTTGTCGATGACGGGGAAGTCCAGGATCACCTGGCGGGCGTGCTCGGGGGTCGCGGCGAGCAGGTTGCGCTCGGGACCGAGACCCAGCTTGAGTGACGTGACCACCGACTCGCGGATGGAGTCGAGCGGCGGGTTCGTCACCTGGGCGAACTGCTGCGTGAAGTAGTCGAACAGGAGGCGCGGGCGCTCGGACAGGACGGCGATCGGCGTGTCGCTTCCCATGGCGCCCAGGGGCTCCGCGCCGGTCTTCGCCATCGGCGTCAACAGGATGCGGACCTCTTCTTCGGTGTACCCGAAGGTGCGCTGACGGCGGGTGACCGACGCCGGGGTGTGCACGATGTGCTCGCGTTCGGGCAGCTCCGAGAGGTGGATGCGCCCCTCGGCGAGCCACTCGCCGTAGGGCGCGGCCGTGGCGAGGTCGCGTTTGATCTCGTCGTCCTCGATGATGCGGCCGGCCTCGGTGTCGACCAGGAACATCTTGCCGGGGCGGAGCCGTCCCTTGCGGACCACCTTGGCGGGGTCGACGTCGATGACGCCGATCTCGCTCGCGAGGACCACGAGGCCGTCGTCGGTGACGAGGTAGCGGCCCGGCCGCAGGCCGTTGCGGTCGAGGGTGGCGCCGACGTGCGTGCCGTCGGTGAACGTGATGGCCGCGGGGCCGTCCCACGCCTCCATGAGCATCGAGTGGTACTCGTAGAAGTCGCGCAGGGTGGGGTCGATGTCGACCTGGTTCTCCCACGCCTCGGGGACCATCATCATGACCGCGTGCGGCAGGGACCGGCCGGTCAGGCTGAGCAACTCGACGACCTCGTCGAACGACGCCGAGTCGCTCGCCCCGGGGCTGACGATGGGGAGGATGGGCTTCAGGTCGCCGATGAGCTCGTTCTCGAGCTGGGACTGCCGGGCACGCATCCAGTTGCGGTTGCCCCGGACCGTGTTGATCTCGCCGTTGTGGGCGATCATGCGGAACGGCTGTGCCAGCGGCCACGACGGGAACGTGTTCGTCGAGTAGCGCGAGTGCACGATCGCGAGTTTCGAGGCGAAGCGCTCGTCGCTCAGGTCGGGGTAGAACGGCTCGAGCTGAAGTGTGGTGACCATGCCCTTGTAGACCATGGTCCGGCTGCCCAGAGAGGTGAAGTAGGCCGAGAGTTTGCGCTCGGCACGCTTGCGCAGCCGGAACGCCTGGCGGTCGAGCGCGACGCCGGCGAGCGGGACGCCGTCGGCGTCGTGGTGCCTGCTGGCGACGAAGAGCTGCTCGAAGGCGGGCATCGCGTTGCGCGCCAACGTGCCGAGTTCTTCGGGGCGCACGGGGACCTCGCGCCAGCCGAGGACGTCGAGGTGCTCGAGGTCGGCGATGCGCTCGATGCCCGTCTTCAGCTCGGAGCGCTCCTGCTCGTCGAGGGGCAGGTAGGCGATGCCCACCGCGTACTGGCCGGCCGGCGGCAGGTCGAAGTCGACCTCGTGGCGCAGGAACTCGTCGGGCACCTGGCAGAGGATGCCCGCACCGTCCCCGGTGCCGGCGTCGGAACCCACGGCACCTCGGTGCTCGAGGTTCCGGAGGGCCCGCAGGGCGGTGTCGACGATGTCGTGACCGGGGGTTCCACGGAGGGTCGCCACCATGGCGAGGCCACAGGCGTCCTTCTCGTTGCGCGGGTCGTAGAGGCCGCTGGCCTCGGGGACCGTGCTGAACTGCTGGTGTGCTGGCGTGAGAGCCATGGAATCCGTCCTCACGAAGAGATCCGACAGGGGGCGGGACGACGTCGGCCCGAGGTGCCTGACGGGGCCGGCTTCTGTGGGCGGCCCCGACTCGGCGGGAGAGGTCGGCTCGTGGCGACCGTGGGCGTGCACGCCGGCGGGAGGGGCCGACTGCGCTCGATCTTACGAGGCGCGGGTGCGTGCACGGGACCGTGTCGCGGGCGGATCGTTCGCACCGGGATGGGGTGGAGGGGATCGGGCGCCACGACGGTGGGGCGCCGGGCCCGCGGTCGTCGTGGAGTGGACGACCTAGGGACGCGGTGAGCGATCGGTGTTGTCGTCCGATGCGCCGACGGTGACCAACTCGGGTTCGTCGTTCTCCGTGTACGTGCCGTCGGAGTCTACAGCAGCCGCCCGCTCGCTCGGCGCACGGGCGGGCACGTAGGGGCCGGGGACCGTGCCGGTGTGGCGGCGGGAGGCGAGGACGAAGAGGACGATCCCGAGGACGATGGCGAAGAAGCTCATCCAGACGTTGGTGCGGATGCCGAAGAAGAGCAGGCTGGGATCGGTGCGGATCGACTCGAACCAGGCCCGTCCGATGCCGTACCAGACCAGGTAGAAGGCCAACGACCGACCCCACTGCATGGGGGCCTTCTTCTCGAGGAGCACGAGGATCGCGACGCCGGCGAGCATCCAGACGATCTCGTAGAGGAAGGTCGGGTGGAAGAGCGTGCCCTCGGGCAGGCCGGTGGGGTAGGCGGCGTTCGTGGACTCGATCTCGAGGCCCCAGGGCAGGTCGGTCGGCATGCCGAAGAGCTCGTGGTTGAACCAGTTGCCGAGGCGTCCGAAGGCCTGCGCGACGAGCAGGCCGGGGGCGAGGGCGTCGGCGAAGACCGTGAACCGGAGACCGGTGAAGCGGCAACCGAGCCAGACGCCGACGGCACCCAACAGCAGGGCGCCGTAGATGGCGAGGCCGCCCTCCCACACGAAGAGGACGTGGATGTACTGGTCGGGCGAGGAGAAGTAGTCCGCCGGGTGGGTGATGACGTGGAACAGGCGTCCCCCCGCGATGCCGAACACCACGGCCCAGATGGCCACGTCGATGACGATGCCCTTCTCCGCCCCCTGCCGGTTCAGACGGTGGTTCGTGATGACCACCGCTGCGACGATGCCGACGAGGATGCAGATCGCGTAGGCGTGTATCCGCAGCGAGCCGGGCAACGACGCCCCGAAGGTCGAGTTCAACCAGGCGGTGACGTCGAAGTACTGCCAGGCGGCCGACGGGCTCGGGATGCTCAAGGGAACGAACACGGGCGTGATGCCTTTCGGAGGGGGTGCGGAGCGTCGGTCACCCGACGGGTGACGACTCTAGCGCGAGGGCGTCGGACCCGAGGGGGTCAGGAGGCGGAGGGGGCCGCGCCGGACGACAGGTCGGCGGAGACCTCGGCGAGGCGTTCGACCCCGCCGTCGGCGAGGGCACGGACGAAGGCCGAACCGATGATGGCACCGTCGGCGTAGTCAAGCACCTCGCGGACCTGCTGGGCCGTGGAGATGCCGAGACCGACGCAGGCGTTCTCGACGCCCACCTCGCGGAGTCGGGCGACGAGGGTGCTCGCCGCCGCGTCGACGTCGGTTCGGGCTCCTGTGATGCCCATCGTCGAGACGGTGTAGACGAAGCCGCGACTACTGGCCACGGCCTGCCGGAGGCGCGAGTCGCTGGACGACGGAGCGGCCAGGAACACCCGGTCGAGGTCGGCGGCCTCGGCCGCGGACATCCACGCGTCGGCCTCGTCGGGGATGAGGTCGGGGGTGATGAGCCCGGCACCGCCCGCGGCCGCGAGGTCGTCGGCGAACCGCTGGACGCCGTACTGCTCGACCGGGTTCCAGTAGGTCATCGGGATGACGGGAGCGTCGACCCGGGAGGTGATCTCACGGATCGCCGTGAAGACGTCGCGCACGCGGAACCCCTCGGCGAGGGACCGCTGTGTGGCTGCCTGGATCACCGGGCCGTCCATCACGGGGTCGGAGTACGGGATGCCGAGTTCGATGACGTCGATGCCGTTCTCGGCCATCGCCACCGCGGCCTCGATGCTGGTGTCGAGATCGGGGAACCCGACCGGCAGGTATCCGACGACGGCACCGCTCCCGGCGTCTCGCCGGGCCCGGATCGCGTCGCCGACCTTGCTCGTCCCGGCGGGGACTGCGGCGGTCACAGCTGCTGTGCCTTCTCGTCGAGGACGCCGAAGTACCGGCTCGCGGTCGAGACGTCCTTGTCGCCACGGCCGCTGAGCGAGACCAGGATCGTCCAGTCGGGGTGCTCCAGACCGAGCTTGATCGTGCCCGCCAGGGCGTGTGCCGACTCGATCGCGGGCATGATGCCCTCGGTCTGCGAGAGCAATCGGAAGGCCTGCATCGCCTCGTCGTCGGTGATCGGCTGGTACTCGGCCCGGCCCGACTCGGACAACCAGGCGTGCTCCGGGCCGACGCTCGGGTAGTCGAGGCCCGCGGAGATGGAGTGGCTCTCGAGCGTCTGACCGTCTTCGTCCTGCATGAGGTACGACTTGGTGCCCTGGAGGTTGCCGATGCGGCCGAGGGTGATCGACGCCGCGTGACGGCCCGTCTCGACGCCGTCCCCGCCGGCCTCGAAGCCGAACAACCGCACCGAGGGGTCGTCGAGGAACGCGTGGAAGATGCCCATGGCGTTCGAGCCGCCGCCGACGCAGGCCGTCACGGCGTCGGGCAGTGCTCCGGTCAGGTCGAGGACCTGCTGGCGGGCCTCTTCGCCGATGATCTTGTGGAAGTCGCGCACCATGGCCGGGAACGGGTGCGGACCGGCGACCGTGCCCAGCACGTAGTGCGTGGTGTCGACGCTGGAGACCCAGTCGCGCATGGCGTCGTTGATGGCGTCCTTGAGGGTGCGGGAGCCCGTCGTGACCGAGACGACCTCGGCTCCGAGCAGGCGCATGCGCGCGACGTTGAGCGCCTGGCGCTCGGTGTCGACCTGCCCCATGTACACGACGCACTCCATGCCGAAGAGGGCGGCGGCGGTGGCCGTCGCGACGCCGTGCTGACCGGCTCCGGTCTCGGCGATCAGACGGGTCTTGCCGAGCTTCCGGGCCAGCAACGCCTGTCCGAGCACGTTGTTGATCTTGTGGGACCCCGTGTGGTTGAGGTCTTCACGCTTGAGGATGATGCGGGCACCACCGGCGTGCTGGGCGAACCGCGGCACCTCGGTGATGATCGACGGCCGGCCCGTGTAGGTGGCGTGGAGAGCCGTCAGCTCGGCGGCGAACTCGGGGTCGACGGCCGCGGCCTTGTAGGCCGCGTCGAGCTCGTCGAGGGCGGCCACCAGGGACTCGGGGACGAAGCGACCCCCGAACGAACCGAAATACGGACCTGTCTCGTCGCGCAGTGCCATGGTCAGACCTCCAGGAAGCGGGTGATGGCGTCGGCGGGGTCGCCGTGGGTCACGAGGGCTTCGCCCACGAGCACGACGTCGGCACCGGAGCGACGGTAGTGGGCGACGTCGTCGGGCGACGAGACCGCCGACTCGGCGACGCGGGTGACGCCCGTCGGAATCGAGTGCGACAGGCGACCGAAGAGGTCCCTGTCGAGTTCGAAGGTCGTGAGGTCGCGGGCGTTGACGCCGAGGACGGTGGCACCGGCGTCGAGGCCGCGCGACACCTCGTCGGCGGAGTGCGCCTCGATGAGGGCGGTCATGCCCAGTTGCCTCACGAGGTCGTGCAATTCGAGGAGGCGGGGCTGTTCGAGCCCGGCGACGATCAGCAGCACGAGATCGGCACCGGCCGCCCGGGCCTCGAACACCTGGTACGGGTCGGCGATGAAGTCCTTGCGGAGGACGGGCACGTCGACTGCGGCGCGGACGGCCTCGAGGTCGGCGAGGGAGCCCTTGAACTTCCGGCCCTCGGTGAGGACGCTGATCGCGCTCGCTCCCCCGGCCGCGTAGGAGCGGGCCAGAGACGCCGGGTCGGCGATGGTCGAGAGGTGGCCTCGTGACGGGCTGGCGCGCTTCACCTCGGCGATGACCTTGACGCGGTCGCCGGGGGCGAGGGCGGTGCGGGCGTCGAGTGCGGGCTCACGAGAGAGCGCCGCTGCCTCGACGGCGGCGAACGGGAGGGACTCGCGGCGTGCTGCGGCGTCGGCCACGGCACCCGCGTAGAGGTCGTCGAGCACCTAGTTGTGGGCCTTCGGCACGTAGCGGTGACCACCGACGCCGTAACCGGCCTTCTTGAGCACGAGACCGACGATCAGTCCGACGACGACCAGGCCGGCCGACGCCCAGACGATCCACGGGACGTCGAGAAAGAAGGCCAGCGTGCCGATGGCGAAGCCGACCAGCATGATGACGACGGCGGTCCAGGCGGCGGGCGAGTTGCCGTGCCCGAGGTCGTCGGCCGTCTCGGTGTCGCGGCCCTTCGAGCCGGAGTCGACCTTCGCGGGGGCGTTCGCGAGGGGCGCGTCGCCACCGGACGGGGTGCTCGTCGTGTTCGTGCTCACAGTGCTCCTTGGATCAGGTCGGTACGAGGGCTGAGTCTACCGGGTACGACCCGGCTCGGTGGGGCCCGACCCGCCCCCGTCGAGCTGCGCCGGGTCGTCGGTGGGATCGTCGCCGCCCGACAGCGCGTCCCAGGCGGCCGCCGGATCGGCCGAGGGATCCGCGGCGACCAGTCGCGTGGCGGAGTACTTGCGGGTGGCCTGGGGCCAGGCGCCCGCGAGGAGCGCGGTGGCGACTCCGAGGAGCGCGGCGAGGACGCCGGCCACGAGCCCGAGCCAGGGCCAGGCCGTGGGCTCGACCGAGGAGACGATGGCCCGGATCGAGTCGGTGCCGTCGACGCCCGTGGCGGTCGTCACGGCGCTCCCCGAGGCGCGCACGGGGTCGGCCAGGGCGGTCGACGTCGTGACGACCACGCTGACGCCCAGTGCCACCTGGAGAACCCCCAGGACGACGCGGAAGACGCGGCCGGCGATCGTGAGCGCCCCGAAGAGCGCCAGGCTGGCCAGCGACAGGGCGGACAACGGCGCACCGGCGACGTCGCCGGCGACGTCGAGCGGGAGGTCTCCGCCCTGCGGGGAGGCGACGACGACGTGGAACCAGTCCTGCGTCCAGGACAGCAGGGCGAGTCCCGCGAGCAGGATGCCCCCGAGGATCGTCGTGAGCTTCAGGCGACGAACGGGCATCAGCGGAGCCGTGCCATGGCGTTCGCGACCGCGACGGCACGCAAGGGGGCCGCGGCCTTGTTGCGCGCCTCCTGGTTCTCGGCGACCGGGTCGCTGTCGGCGACGAGACCGGCACCCGCCTGCACGCGGGCCACGCCGTCCTGCAACAGGACGGTGCGGATCGCGATCGCGACGTCGGCCGAGCCGGCGAAGTCGAAGTAGCCGACCACTCCCCCGTAGACGCCCCGCTGGGCGGGCTCGAGTTCGTCGATGATCTCGAGGGCCCGGGGCTTGGGAGCACCCGACAACGTGCCGGCCGGGAAGGTGGCACGGAACGCGTCGATGGCGTCCTTGCCGGGAGCGAGGTCGCCCTCGACGCTCGAGACGAGGTGCATGATGTGGCTGAACCGTTCGACCTGCATGAACTCGGTGACCTCGACGGTTCCCGGCGTGCACACCTTGAGCAGGTCGTTGCGGGCGAGGTCGACGAGCATGAGGTGCTCGGCGCGTTCTTTCTCGTCCGAGGCGAGTTCGTCGGCGAAGCGCTGGTCCTCGTCGGGCGAGGCTCCGCGGGGCTTCGACCCGGCGATGGGATGCGTGTAGGCCCGCCGGCCGTCGACCTTGACCAGCGCCTCGGGCGACGAGCCCACGATGGTGTACGGCCGGCCCTGCACGTCGTCGAGGGTCACCAGGTACATGTACGGGCTCGGGTTGAGCGTCCGCAGCACCCGGTAGACGTCGAGCGGCTCGGCCGTGACCTCGTGGTCGAAGCGCTGGGAGACGACGACCTGGAAGACGTCGCCGTCGTGGATGAACTGCTTCGACCGCCGGATCGCGTGCGCGTACTCGTCGTCGGTCGAACGGCGGGTCGGCGTGGCCTCGATCGTCAGGTCGACGTCGGACAGGAACGCCTCGCTCGGGGCCGCGAGTCGGGATTGGAGGTCGTCGAGTCGGGACTGCGCGTCGGCCCACAGGACGTCGGGCTCGTCGGTTCCGTCGTTCAACGCGGTGGCGACGAGCAGGACGGCACCCGTGCGGTGGTCGAGGGCCACGAGCTCGGACACGAAGCTGAGCGCCTGGGAGGGCACCGTGAACTCGGCCGGCGGCGCGTCGGGAAGGTGTTCGAGCTCGCGCACGGCCTCCCAGCCGATGAACCCGACGAGGCCGCCGGTGAGGGGCGGCATGCCGTCGATGCGCGGGGTCGCCCACCGGTGGTGCAGGGCGGAGAGCACCTCGAGGGGACGGCCGACGGCATCGCCCAGCGCCCGGTCGCGGTCGATGCCGTAGTCGATCCAGCGGGCCTCGCCGTCGTCGGTCGTGAGCACGCCGAACGACGAGACGCCGACGAAGGACCACCGGGACCAGATCCCGCCCTGGGCCGCCGACTCGAGGAGGAAGCTGCCGGGCCTGCCGTCGGCGAGCTTGCGGTACACCCCCACGGGCGTCTCGCCGTCGGCGAACAGGTCGCGGACGACCGGGACGACCCGGTGCCCGGCCAGCCGCTCGTCGAACTGGGCCCGGGTCGTCGAGGTGCGGATCGGGGCGTCAGCCACGGAGGCCTCCGGTGGGGTCGGTGTCGCCGGACGGCAGGGACGAGGAGGCGGTGGCCGGCTCGAGCGGGTCGACCTCGAAACAGGAGTGCGAGCCCGTGTGGCAGGCGGCGCCGATCTGTTCGACCGTGACGAGCAGCACGTCGTCGTCACAGTCGAGGGCGGCGGCGCGGACGAACTGCGCGTGACCGGACGTGTCGCCCTTGCGCCAGTACTCCTGTCGAGAGCGGGACCAGAAGGTGACGCGCCCCTCGGTGAGGGTGCGGCGGAGCGCCTCGGCGTCCATCCACCCCATCATGAGCACGTCTTTCGTGCCCTCTTGTTGGATGATGGCGGGCAGCAGGCCCGACGCGTCGAACCGGGCACGGGCGACGACGGGCTCGACCGTCTCACGCGTCAGCTGGTCGGTCATGGTGTGCTCCTCGATGCGATGCGATGCGATGCGATGTCGGCTGGTCGGCTGCGGCCCGGTGCGGTGACGGCCCGCCTCAGCGGACGACGGCCCCCGACCGGGCCAGCTCGTCCTTGACCTGGCCGATGGTGAGTTCGCCGTTGTGGAAGACCGACGCCGCGAGCACGGCGTCGGCACCCGCCTCGATGGCCGGGGCGAAGTGCTCGAGCCGACCTGCCCCTCCGGACGCGACGACCGGCACCCGGCTGAGCTCGCGAATGGCGCGGACGAGTTCGAGGTCGAAGCCCTGCTTGGTGCCGTCGGCGTCGATCGAGTTGACGAGCAACTCACCCGCCCCGCGTTCGATGGCCTCACGCGCCCAGGCGAGCGCGTCGAGGGTCGTCTCGGTGCGACCGCCGTGGGTCGTGACGACGAAGCCGGAGGGGGTGCCGCTCGAACGCTTGACGTCGAGCGAGAGGACGACCGCCTGGGCTCCGAACCGGTCGGCGATCTCGCCGATCAGGTCGGGCCGCGCGATGGCGGCGCTGTTCACGCCGATCTTGTCGGCCCCCGCCGCCTGCAGCCGGGCGACGTCGTCGGTGGTGCGCACGCCGCCCCCGACCGTCAGCGGGATGAAGACCTGCTCGGCCGTCGCCCGGACGACGTCGTAGGTGGTCGACCGCTCGTCGACCGTGGCGGTGACGTCGAGGAAGGTGATCTCGTCGGCACCCTGCTCGTAGTACGTGCGGGCCAGCTCGACCGGGTCGCCCGCGTCGCGCAGGTCGAGGAAGTTGACGCCCTTCACCACGCGGCCGGCGGCCACGTCGAGGCACGGGATGACCCGGACGGCGAGGGAGGCGTCGGCGGCGACCGCGCCGGGGACGACCGCGTCGTCGGCGGTCACGGCTACAGCCTCGCGGCGTGGATCGGGCTGACCAGGATCGCCCGGGCGCCGAGGTCGTAGAGGGCGTCCATGACCTGGTTGGTGTCGGACCGCGGGACCATCACGCGGACGGCTGCCCAGTCGCGGTCGTGCAGCGGGGAGACGGTGGGCGACTCCATGCCGCCGGCGACGGCGGTCGCGGCGTCCAGCTTGTCGACCGGGACGTCGTAGTCCATGAGGACGTACTGCCGGGCCACGAGGACGCCCTGCAGGCGACGGTGGAGGACCGCCAGACCGTCCACGTCGGCGTCGGACGAGATGAGGACGGCCGTCGATTCGAGGATGACCGGCCCGAAGATCTCGAGCCCGGCCGCCCGCAGGGTCGCACCGGTCGACACGACGTCGGCCACGGCGTCGGCGACGCCCAGCTGCACGGCGCTCTCGACCGCTCCGTCGAGCGGCACGAGGGTCGCGGTCACGCCGTGGCTCTCGAGGAACGAGCCGACGAGGCCGGCGTAGCTCGTCGCGACCCGGGTGCCCTGCAGCTGACGGAGGTCGGCGAAACGGCCGGGAGGGCCCGCGAAACGGAAGGTCGAGCCGCCGAAGTCGAGGGGTGCGACCTCGTGTGCGGGCGAGTGCGAGTCGAGCAGCAGGTCGCGACCCGTGATGCCCACGTCGAGGGCGCCCGACCCCACGTAGGTCGCGATGTCGCGCGGGCGGAGGTAGAAGAACTCGACGCCGTTGCGCGGGTCCTCGACGTGGAGGGTCTTGGGGTCTCGGCGACCGGTGTAGCCGGCCTCGGCGAGCATGGCGGAGGCGGTCTCGCTGAGCGATCCCTTGTTGGGCACTGCGACGCGGAGCATGGGGTTCTCTGTCTGCTGGGGTGCCGCGCGAGCGGCGTGACGAACGGGGGTGACGGAGGCCGACTCAGAGATGTCGGTAGACGTCGGCCGGGGTGATGCCCTTGGCGATCATCATGACCTGCAGGTGGTAGAGCAGCTGGGAGATCTCTTCGGCGGTCGCGACGTCGCCCTCGTACTCGGCGGCCATCCAGACCTCGGCGGCCTCTTCGACGATCTTCTTGCCGATCTGGTGCACGCCGGCGTCGAGTTCGGCCACGGTGCCCGACCCCTCGGGCCGGTCGCGGGCCTTGTCGCTGAGCTCGAGGTACAGGTCGTCGAAGGATTTCACGACGTCAAGGCTACCGTCGCGGCGGCGGCCCGGAGTGCAGCGATGTTGTCGACGGGCGACCCACCGTAGACTGCGGACCCGGCGACCACCGTGTCGGCACCGTTCTCGACGGCCGTGACGATGGTCTCGGTCGTGATGCCGCCGTCGACCTCGAGCCACACGTCGAGCCCGGAGGCGCGCACGGCCTCACGGGCACGGGCCAGCTTGGCCATCGTCTCGGGCATGAAGGACTGCCCGCCGAAGCCCGGCTCGACCGTCATGACGAGGATCATGTCGTACGCGTCGAGGGTCTGGAGGTAGGGCTCGAGGTCGGTGCCCGGCTTCACGGCGACGGAGGCGCGGGAGCCGTTGCTGCGGATGGCCTGCGCCGTCGAGACGGGATCGGACGCCGCCTCGGCGGAGAAGGTCACCGAGAAGGCGCCCGTCTCGGCGTAGCGGGGTGCCCAGCGGTCGGCGTCGTCGATCATCAGGTGCAGGTCGAGCGGTACGGGGCTGACCTCGCCGAGACGCTGCACGACGGGGAGTCCGAGGGTGAGGTTGGGCACGAAGTGGCCGTCCATCACGTCGACGTGCACGAGGTCGGCGGTCGAGATGCGCTCGAGGTCGCGCTCGAGGTTCGCGAAGTCGGCCGAGAGGATGCTGGGGCTGATGCGGATCGACACGGGACGAGCCTACCGTCCGGCACGTTTCTCGATCAGGGCGACGAACATGGCGTCGGTGCCGTGACGGTGCGGCCAGAGCTGGACGAACGGTGCCGACGCCAGGTCGACGGCGCGGCCGGCGATGCGCTCGACGCCGGCCGTCGCGTCGAGCAGGACGAGATCGTCGTCGCGGCCTCGGAGGCCCGCCTCGACGACTCCGCGCGTCTCGGCCGTGTGCGGGGAGCAGGTCACGTAGGCCAGGACCCCCCCGGGCGCCAGCGCGTCCAGGGCGCTGGCGAACAGGCGCGACTGGAGGGCCGTGAGCTGACCGACGTCGGCCGGCTGCTTGCGCCACCGGGCCTCGGGTCGCCGCCGCAGGGCCCCGAGGCCGGTGCAGGGCGCGTCGAGCAGGATGCGGTCGAAACCTCCTGGCCGTTCCGCCCCGAAACGGGTGGCGTCACCCTCGAGGACCTCGACGTCGCCCGGGACGGCCTCGAGCGCCTCTCGGACGAGCCCCGCCCGTGCCGGGACGAGCTCGTTGGCGACGAGGTGGGCACCCGCCCGAGCGGCCTCGGCACCGAGCAGGGCGGCCTTGCCGCCGGGTCCGGCGCACATGTCGAGCCACCGTTCTCCGGGTGTGGCGGGGCGGTGTCGACTGAGGAGGAGCGCGGCGAGCTGCGACCCTTCGTCCTGCACGCGGGCACGCCCCTCGCGGACGGCCGTCTGCTGGGCCGGATCGCCCCCACCACTCGTCGCCGCCAGTGGCGACAGGCGCCCGCTCGGGGCGCCGAGCTCGGACACCTCGGCGAGCCCCGGCAGGGCGACGAGGCTGACCTTCGGGGCGTCGTTGTCGGCCGACAGCAGATCGACGAGCTCGCCCTCCCGCCCCTCGGCGGCCAGCGAACGACGGAACGCCCGCACCACCCAGGCGGGGTGCGACCACTCCGCGGCCAGACGGTCGTCGTCCCCGGTCGTGTCGGCGAGGACGCGCTCGCGCCACTCGTCGGGCGTGGACCGTGAGATGGTGCGCAGCACGCCGTTGACGAATCCAGTGCCCGATCGGCTGCCCACCTGACGTGCGAGCTCGACGCTCTCGTCGACGGCCGCGTGGACCGCCACGCGCGTCGAGAGGAGCTGGTGCGTGCCGAGGCGGAGGACGTCCAGGAGTGCCGGGTCGATCGCGTCGGTGCCCCGACGGGCGGCCAGCGCGATGACGCGGTCGTAGTAGCCCCGGAGGCGCAGGGTGCCGTAGGTCAGTTCGGTCGCGAGCCCTGCGTCCTGGGCTCCGAGACGGGCCCGGACGATGCGCTGCGGCAGCAGGAGGTTGGCGTAGGCGTCGTCCTGCTCGACGGCCCGGAGGACGTCGAGGGCGACCTGGCGGGCGGGTTGGACTCGGCTCATGAGGTGCTCTTCGGGTCGGTGTCGGTGGTGATGTCGATGTCAGCCGGGACGGGCGGGGTGGGCGGGGTCACGCGACGGTCGACCCCGCGGGGCAGCCCCCGCCACCAGTCGGCCGCCGACATCTCTTTCTTGCCCGCCGGTTGCACCCGGACCAGCTCGACGGGCGAGGAGGCGGTGCCCAGCAGCACACGGCGGCCCCGGGACTCGAGGCGACCGGCCTCGAGAGGTGCCTCGTCGGTCGACGTCGTCCGCGCCTCCGTGATCTTGAGGCCCGAGCCGTCGAGGTCGACGCGGGCGCCGGGCTCCGGCGTGACGCCTCGGAAACGGGCGATCACCTCGGTCGCCGGTCGCGAGGCGTCGAGGACGCCGTCGGCGAGGGTCAGCTTGGGGGCGAGCGTGACCGCGCCGGTCTGGGGCGTCGCCGTGGCCGTGCCGTCGGCGAGGCGGTCGACGACGTCGACCAGCAGGCCGGCACCGGAACGCGCGAGCTCGGCGAGGAGCTGGCCTGCGGTCTCGGTGCCGTCGAGGAGGCGCTCGAGGGTGCCGTAGACGTCCCCCGCGTCGAGCTCGGGGACGAGCTGGAACACCGCGGCGCCCGACACGGCGTCGCCCGCCATGAGCGACCGCTGGACGGGGGCGGCGCCGCGCCAGGCGGGGAGGAGGGAGAAGTGCAGGTTGACCCAGCCGAGCCGGGGGGCGCCGAGGAGGGGCTCGCGGAGCAGGGCTCCGTAGGCCACGACGACGCCGAGGTCGGGATCGAGTCCCGTGAGCTCGGCCGTGACCTCAGGCGTGATGCGGCGGGCCTTGACGACGCGGAGACCGAGGCGGTCGGCCTCGACGGCGACGGGGGTGGGGGTCAGGACGCGTCTGCGTCCCTGCGGGGTGTCGTCGCGGGTCAGCACGGCGACGACCTCGTGAGGACCGTCGGCGAGGGCGGTGAGCGAGGGCACGGCAGCGGCGGGGCTGCCGGCGAAGACGAGGCGCATGGGGTTCCTGGCGGGTCAGTCGGCGAACGGCTCGACGTCGTCGAACCGCACTCTGAGTGTAGGGACGGCCCGCGCACGCTTCTGACCGAGCGCCTTGCGTCGGTCCGTGGCCGCCCAGATGACCTGGGAGCGGAGAGCCAGCGCCACGTCGTGACCACGCGAGTAGTCGAAGCGGACGATGGCGCGGACGCCGGCGGACTCGACGTCCACCGGACCGAGGGTCTCGGCACGGACCTCGTCGGGCAGGTCGTCGAGCGCACGCGCGACGGTGTCGACCGTGCCGGTCACGGTGGCCACGCGGACGGCCGGGGGGAAGCGCAGGACGCGACGGTCGGCGAGCTCCGAGGAGACGAAGCGGGCGAGCTCCCACGTCGCGAGGGCGGAGGCGATGGCGCCACCCACCCCGACCAGCACGACCGGGGCGCGACGTGCGGCCAGGGCCGTGGCGTTGGCCCACCAGCGGAGGCAGTCCTCCGCGACGCGGAGGCTCTCTCGGGCGAGCATGCGCTCACCGTCGAGCAGCAGCACGGCTCGGTAACCGCCGGGGGCGATCGGCTCGGCCCCGCGGGTCGCGACGACGATCGCCGGGTCGGCGTCGACGTGGGTCAGGGCCCTCGCGCCGTCCGAGACGATGACGCGCACCCCGGGGAACGCCTTGCCGAGTTCGTCGGCCGTCCGCGACGCGCCGGTGCCGACGGCCCGCATGCGCGTTCCCTCGCAGGTGCGGCAGTGCCACGAGACGGCCAGGGCGCCACACCAGGCGCAGGCCGGGGTCGCCCCTCGCTCGCGTTGCTGGAGGGGGCCGTTGCACCGCAGGCAGCGGGCCGTGTCGCCACAGTCGACGCAGGCCAGGCGTGGCGAGTAGCCGGGCGAGGCCACCTGGATCAGGACCGGTCCGTGCTCGACCGCGGCCCGCGCCTCGGCGTAGGCCGAGGAGGGGATGCGGGCCTGCGCGGCGAATCCGTCCGTGGCGGCCTGACGGACGGTCGGCACGACCCGGGGCTGGTAGCGCGGATCGGGACGCACCTCGGCCAGGAAGCCGATCTCGACCAGGCGCTGCACGTCGGTGCTGCGGGAGTGGCCGAGGAACACCAGGGCGCTGTCTTGTTGGGCCTGCCGGAGCAGCGCGGTGTCGCGGGCGTGCACGTACGGGGCGAGCGGCTCGCCGAAGGACGGGTCACCGTCGTCGAACACCACGACGACCCCGAGCCTGGCCGAGGGGGCGAGCAGGACGGACCGGTTGCCGACGACGACCACGGGCTCGTCGCCTCGGGCACGGAGGAGCGCTCGGTAGCGGTCGGCGTTCGACTGTCGGGAGTCGAGCCGGACGACGCGGTCGGGCGGGAGGACGGCGGCGAGGGCCTGGAGGACGTGCTCTTCGTCGCGGTAGTCGGGGACGGCGACCACGGCGTTGTCGCCCGCGCCGACGGCGACCGCAGCGAGCTGGGCGGCCGTGAGGGCCCAATGACCCACCCATGCCCCGTCGGGCAGTTCGACCAGCAGCGGAACGGCGTCGACCGCCGCGCGACCGCGGGCCGCAACGAGCCCGGCGAGGTCGGTCGACCGATAGCCGACGACGACCGGGACGGGTTCGGGGTGGGCGTCGGCGTCGTGGTCGGGAGTCGAGGGTGCCACGGGAGCCACGGTCGGGGCAGTGGGGCCGGTGGGGCCGGTGGCCGGTGAGGACGAGTTGTCGGCGGCGGCCAGGTGGGCCTTCTCGACCCGGACCTGACGCGGTGGGATCGCGAGCCGCACGACGTCGCTGGCCGATCCGCCGGCCCGGTCGGCCACGGCGCGCGCGAGGCGCCACACCTCGGGTGCCAGGACCGACACGGTCGACACGACGTCCTCGATCTCGGACAGGTCGCCGCCGTGCTCGGACGACGACGCGACCTCGACGACGAAGCCGTCGGCGATGCGCCCGGCGGAGCGGAGCGGAACCTTGACGCGGATGCCCGGGGCGATCTGGTCGCGCAGCCGCTCGGGCACGGCGTAGTCGAACAACCGGTCGAGTTGCGGCAGCGGCGATTCGACCATCACCCGGACGACGCGCGGCACGCTGTCGACGGGGACGTCGGCGACCGCCGCCACGGTCAGAGCCCGGCGGCGGCCCGGAGGGCGTCGACGCGGTCGAGCGCCTCCCAGGTGAAGTCGGGCAGGTCGCGACCGAAGTGGCCGTAGGTCGACGTCGCCGCGTAGATCGGCCTCAGCAGGTCGAGGTCGCGGATGATCGCCGCCGGGCGGAGGTCGAACACGCTCTCGATGGCGGCCGTGATGACGTCGTCGCCGACGTGCCCGGTGCCGAAGGTCTCGACGTAGAGGCCGACGGGTGCGGCCCGCCCGATCGCGTAGGCCACCTGGAGTTCGAGCCGGTCGGCGAGGCCCGCGGCGACGGCGTTCTTGGCCACCCACCGCATGGCGTACGCGGCGGACCGGTCGACCTTCGAGGGGTCCTTGCCCGAGAACGCGCCCCCACCGTGACGGCTCGCCCCGCCGTAGGTGTCGACGATGATCTTGCGGCCGGTGAGTCCGGCGTCGCCCTGCGGGCCGCCGATCTCGAACCTGCCGGTCGGGTTGATGATGAACCGGGTGTCCGTGGACGAGAACCCTGCCTCGTCGAGGACGGGGCGGATGACGTGCTCGATGACGTCGGACTCGAGCTGAGCGCTCGAGACCGCAGGCGAGTGCTGGGTCGACAGGACGACGGTGTCGACGGTCGTGGGCACGACCCCGTCGTAGCCGACCGTCACCTGCGTCTTGCCGTCGGGCCGGAGGTAGTCGAGGGTGCCCGACTTGCGCACGGCCGCCAGTCGCTCGGCGAGCCGGTGGGCCAGCCACACGGGGAGCGGCATGAACTGGGGGGTCTCGTTGGTGGCGTAGCCGAACATGATGCCCTGGTCGCCGGCACCCTGGCGGTTGAGCAGGTCGTCGTCGCCGCCACGCGCCTCGAGGGCGGTGTCGACGCCCTGGGCGATGTCGGGCGACTGGGACCCGATCGACACCTCGACGCCGCAGGTACGGCCGTCGAAGCTCACGGCCGACGAGTCGTAGCCGATGCCCACGATGAGGTCGCGCACGATCGTGGGGATGTCGACGTAGCCCTTGGTGGTGACCTCGCCGGCCACGTGCACGAGTCCCGTCGTGACCATGGTCTCGACCGCGACCCGGCTGGCGGGGTCGACAGCCAGCAGCGCGTCGAGGATGCCGTCCGAGATCTGGTCGCAGATCTTGTCGGGGTGGCCCTCGGTGACCGACTCGGAGGTGAAGAGTCGAAGGGAGGTCGATGCCGTCGGGGCGGGGGCGGTCGTCGTGTCGGTCGGGGTCACGGTGTTCCTCTGGGTGTCGTTCTGGGTGGGGACGCGATGAGGCCCCGCGGGATGGACTCCCGGGGGCCTCGTCAGATGATAGGACCGACCACCGTCAGAGGGGCTGGTCGTGTCGCCCCGCTACTCGGAGGGGACGGCGAGCGGCTTCACCTCGAGCTTGTCCTCGTTGATCTCGTGCATCGCGACCGACAGGGGCTTGTCGTCGATGGAGCTGTCGACCAGGGGGCCGACGTTGTCGAACAGGCTGCCCTCGTGCAGGTCGGCGTAGTAGTCGTTGATCTGACGCGCGCGCTTGGAGGCGAAGATGACGAGTGCGTACTTCGACTCGACCTTCGACAGCAGCTCGTCGATGGGGGGATCGATGATGCCCTGGTTCTTGTCGGCCATTGGTTGCTCCTCGTGTCGATGGGGGACGGTGCCGGCTCCGCTCGGGACGAGCGTGGGCACCAAGATGGGGGCGCGGGTCACGCGCGGGTGCGGCCCGGTTCGGGCGCAGTCATTAATTCTACGACCTCCCGGGCCGCTTCGGCCACGTCGTGGTTCACGACACGCGCGTCGAACTCGTCCTGGGCGGCCAGTTCGACCTTCGCGGTCTCGAGTCGGCGTTGCTGTTCGGCAGCGTCCTCGGTACCCCGACCGATGAGTCGACGGACGAGTTCGTCCCAGGTCGGGGGCAGCAGGAACACGAGCACGGCCTCGGGCATCGCGGCCCGGACGAGTCGAGCGCCCTGCAGGTCGATCTCGAGCAGCACGCTGCGCCCCTCGTTCAACGCGGCGTCCAACGGAGGGCGGGGCGTGCCGTAGCGGTACGAGTTGTGCACCGTGGCGTACTCGAGCAGTTCGCGGTCGCGGATCATGCGGTCGAACTCCGCGTCGTCCACGAAGTAGTAGTGGACCCCGTCGACCTCGCCGGGTCGCGGGGCACGGGTCGTCGCCGACACGCTGAGATGCACGTCGGGGTAGTTCTCGCGGATGTAGGTCGAGACCGTGCCCTTGCCCACGGCCGTGGGGCCCGCCAGGACGACCAGCCGGGACCGGAGGCGCCCCTTCGACTCGCGGACGGCCAGCCAGTCGCCGAGGATGCGGCGTTGCCTCACCCCGAGTCCGCCGACGCGCTTCGACTCGGCGATGCCGAGCTCGGTCATGATGCGGGCGACGCGGGTCGGACCGATGCCCGGGATGCTGGTCAGGAGTTCGCGGACCCTGAGCGACCCCTCGGGGCTCGTGGGTTCACCGGCCCAGGCGGACTCCGCGACGTCGAGGGCGCTGCGGGTCCGGGAGGCGACGGCGTTCTTGACGGCGGCGCGACCGCGACGCGCGGCCACGGCGGCTCGGGCCGCCGCGGCACGGTCGACGGGAGGCGGGGTCAGACGAGGCACGAACGCACCTCGTCGGCATCACGACGGACCGCGTCGGCGAACCCTTCCGGACCCGCCGAGAGGAGGGCTCGGGAGGCGGAGACGAGCACGGCACCGGCCGCGGGGCCGAAGAGCCGCGGCAGGTCGGCATAGGTCGCGCCCTGGTGGCCGAACCCCGGGGCGAGCACCGGCGTCGTCGTCAGTCGGGCGGCGTCGATGCCGTAGTCGTCGAGGTCGACGGTCGCGCCGAGCACGAGGCCGACGCTGCCGAACGGAGCGTCGCCCGCCGTCTGGTTGTCATGGAGCACGTCGTCGACGATACCGCTCGCGACGGTGCCCTCCGCGCCGTGGTCGTCCGTCCGGACGGCCGTCTGGGTGGCGAGGGCCTCGACGTTGGACGTCGCGGCCAGCACGAAGACGCCGGCGCCGACGGCCCGTGCCCGGGTGACCAGTCCGGTCATGGAGTCGAAGCCGAGATAGGGCGAGACCGTCAGCGCGTCGACCCGCAGCGGTGACGACGCGTCGAACCAGGCCTCGCCGTAGGCGTCCATCGTCGAGCCGATGTCGCCCCGCTTCGCGTCGCCGATCTGCACCAGGCCCCGCTCGCGACCGGCCTCGAGGACGTCTTCGAGGGCTGCGAACCCCGCGGAGCCCCACCGTTCGAAGAACGCGACCTGCGGTTTCACGATCGTCGCCGAGCCGACCAGACCGTCGAGGACGCGTAGGCCGAACTCACGGACACCCGAGGCGTCGGACGGCAGGCCCCACTGGTCGAGGAGATAGGGATGCGGATCGATGCCGACGCAGAGCGGACCGGTCGCGGCGAAGGCCGCCGCGAGCCGGTCGCCGAACGACGAGCTCACCGTCGGGCCGCCCGGGCGAGGCCGTAGTCCTGCAGGCTCGTCACCTCGAGGTCGCTCTGGACGGCCTCGATCGAGGCGACGGCCGCACCGAGCTGGGCGATGGTCGTGAAGAGCGCCTTGTCGGCTGCGACCGTCGCCGCACGGATCTCGTAGCCGTCGGCCCGGGCGCTCGAGCCGCTCGGGGTGTTGATCACGATGTCGACCTCGTCGGCGTTGATCAGGTCGACGACCGAGTGGCCTCCGGCGCTGAACTTGTCGACGGTGTCGGCGTGGATGCCGTTGCGGACGAGGACGGTGGCCGTCCCCTCGGTCGCCAGGATGCGGAAGCCGAGCTGCTGGAGGCGCAGCACCGGCAACACGATGGCCCGCTTGTCACGATCGGCGACGCTGACGAAGACGGTGCCCGAGGTGGGGAGGCCGCCGTACGCCGCCGTCTGGCTCTTCGCGAACGCCCGGGGGAAGTCGCGGTCGATGCCCATGACCTCGCCCGTGGAACGCATCTCGGGGCTGAGGACGCTGTCGACGACCTGGCCCTCCTTCGTGCGGAACCGCTTGAAGGGGAGCACGGCTTCCTTCACCGAGATCGGCGAGTCGAGGGGGACGTCCGAGCCGTCCTGCTCCGGCAGCAGGCCGGTCTCCACGAGGTCGCGCACGCTGTGGCCGACCATGATGAGCGAGGCCGCCTTGGCCAACGGGATGCCGAGGGCCTTCGAGACGAAGGGCACCGTGCGGCTCGCCCGGGGGTTGGCCTCGATGACGTAGAGCACGCCGGCCGCGATCGCGAACTGCACGTTCAGCAGACCGGACACGCCGATGCCCTTCGCGATGGCGAGGGTCGCGTCGCGGACGCGGTCGATCTCGCCCTTCCCGAGCGTGACGGGCGGAAGGGTGCAGCTCGAGTCACCGGAGTGGATGCCAGCTTCCTCGATGTGCTCCATGATGCCGCCGACGTAGAGCTCGGTGCCGTCGTAGAGCGCGTCGACGTCGATCTCGACGGCGTCGTCCAGGAACCGGTCGACCAGCAGGGGTGCCTCCGGTCCGATGATGGCCTGGTCGGCGACCCGCTCGAAGTAGTCGGCGAGCGAGGGGCTGTCGTAGACGATCTCCATGCCGCGGCCACCGAGCACGTACGACGGGCGCACCAGCACCGGGTAGCCGATCTCTTCGGCGACGGCGACGGCGCTGTCGTAGTCGGTCGCCGTGCCGTTGCGCGGCGCGAGCAGGCCGGCGGCGTCGAGGATGCCCTGGAAGAGGCCTCGTTCTTCGGCCGAGTCGATCGCGTCGGGCGTCGTGCCGAGGATGGGCACGCCCGCGGCCTCCAGGCCCTTCGACAGGCCGAGGGCCGTCTGGCCGCCGAGCTGCACGACGACGCCGACGAGCTCGCCGCTGGCGCTCTCGGCGTGGACCACCTCGAGGACGTCCTCGAGGGTGAGCGGCTCGAAGTACAACCGGTCGCTCGTGTCGTAGTCGGTCGACACCGTCTCGGGGTTGCAGTTGATCATGATCGTCTCGAACCCGGCGTCGCTCAGGGCGAAGCTCGCGTGGACGCACGAGTAGTCGAACTCGACGCCCTGCCCGATGCGGTTCGGCCCGGAGCCGAGGATGATCACCTTGCGGCGATCGCTGGCCACGACCTCGGTCTCGGCGTCGTAGCTCGAGTAGTGGTACGGCGTCAGCGCGGGGAACTCCCCCGCGCAGGTGTCGACGGTCTTGAAGACGGGACGCACGTCGAGGGCGTGCCGGTGATCGCGGACCTGCTGCTCGGAGAGACCGCGCAACTGGCCGATCTGGTCGTCGCTGAAGCCGTGGTCCTTCGCGAGCACGAGCACGTCCGCGTCGAGCTCGGCCGCCGCGGCGACCTGCTCGGCGACCTCGTTGATCAACACGACCTGGTCGATGAACCAGGGGTCGATCTTCGTGGCGTCGAAGACCTGCTCGGCGGTGGCGCCGGCCCGCAGGGCCTGCTGGACGGTGACGATGCGGCCGTCCGTGGGCGTCGACGACAACGCGAGCAGCGCCTCCTCGTCTCCGGGCTCGCCCTGCCAGTGGAAGCTCGAGCCACGCTTCTCGAGCGACCGGAGCGCCTTCTGCAGCGCCTGCGTGAAGTTGCGGCCGAGGGCCATGGCCTCGCCCACGCTCTTCATCGTCGTGGTCAGCGTCGTGTCGGCCGCCGGGAACTTCTCGAAGGCGAACCGGGGCACCTTGACGACGACGTAGTCGAGCGTCGGCTCGAAGGAGGCGGGGGTCACCTTCGTGATGTCGTTCGGGATCTCGTCGAGACGGTACCCGAGGGCGAGCTTCGCCGCGATCTTGGCGATCGGGAAGCCGGTCGCCTTGGACGCCAGGGCGCTCGAGCGCGACACGCGGGGGTTCATCTCGATGACGATGACGCGGCCGTCCGCGGGGTCCACCGCGAACTGGATGTTGCAGCCGCCCGTGTCGACGCCCACGCGACGGATGATGTCGATGCTGATGTCGCGCAGGTTCTGGTACTCGCGGTCGGTCAGGGTGAGCGCCGGGGCGACGGTGATCGAGTCGCCGGTGTGGACTCCGACGGGGTCGACGTTCTCGATCGAGCAGACCACGACCGTGTTGTCGGCCGTGTCCCGCATCATCTCGAGCTCGTACTCCTTCCAGCCGAGGATGCTCTCCTCGAGGAGCACCTCGGTGGTCGGGCTCTGGTGCAGGCCGTCCGTGACCATGCGGACGAGCTCGTCACGGGTGTAGGCGAAGCCCGATCCGAGCCCGCCCATGGTGAACGAGGGCCGGATGACCAGCGGGTACCCGAGGTCTTCGGCGTACTCGACGGCCTGGTCGACCGTCGTGGCGATGTACGACTTGGCGACGTCGGCACCGGACTCCAGCACGAGCTTCTTGAAGAGCTGGCGGTCCTCGCCCTTCTGGATGGCCTCGACCTTGGCGCCGATCAACTCGACGCCGTGCTTGGCGAGGATGCCTTCTTCGTCGAGGGCGATGGCGGCGTTCAGGGCCGTCTGCCCGCCGAGGGTGGGCAGGATCGCGTCGGGGCGCTCCTTCACGATGATCGCCTCGAGCACCTCGGACGTGATGGGCTCGATGTACGTCGCGTCGGCGAAGTCGGGGTCGGTCATGATCGTGGCCGGGTTCGGGTTGACGAGGATGACCCGGACCCCTTCTTCACGCAGCACGCGGCACGCCTGGGTGCCCGAGTAGTCGAACTCGGCCGCCTGGCCGATGACGATCGGCCCGGAGCCGATCACGAGGACGGAGTTGATGTCGTCACGCTTGGGCATCAGTTGCTGCTTTCGATGTCGGAGCCGAAGTCGACGGCCTGGCCGTTCGTGCGGGCGACGACCGCCTCGCGGAAGCGGTCGAAGAGGTGGTTGCTGTCGTGGGGGCCCGCGGCGGCCTCGGGGTGGTACTGCACCGAGAACGCGGGGATGTCGAGGGCACGGAGGCCCTCGACGACCTGGTCGTTCAGGCTGTAGTGGCTGACCTCGACCCGACCGAAGCCGGCCGGGGAGTCGAGGACGCCGTCGATGGGTGCGTCGACCGCGAAGCCGTGGTTCTGGCTGGTGATCTCGACCTTGTTCGTCGTCTTGTCGAGCACGGGTTGGTTGATGCCACGGTGGCCGAAGGGCAGCTTGTACGTGCCGAATCCCAGGGCCCGGCCGAAGAGCTGGTTGCCGAAGCAGATGCCGAAGTAGGGCAGCCCGTCCCGCAGGGCACCCTGCAGCAGTTCGACCTGGGAGTCGCTCGCCGCCGGGTCGCCCGGGCCGTTCGAGTAGAAGAGCGCGTCGGGGGCGAGGGCACGGAGCTCGTCCAGGGTCGTGGACTGCGGCAGCACGTGCACCTCGAAGCCGCGCTGCGCCAGGTAGCGGAGCGTCGAGGTCTTCACGCCCAGGTCGAGCACCGCGACGGAGCCGATGCGGTCGCCCTCGGCGTGCAGGACGTACGGCTCGACCGTCGACACCTGGCTCGAGAGGTTGAGGCCGCGCATGTCCGCCCCGGCGGTGACGAGGGACAGCTGCTCGTCGGGGTCGAGCTCCGCGTCGGGACCGCTGAAGACCCCGCCCTTCATCGAGCCGACCTCGCGCAGACGGCGCGTGACGGCGCGGGTGTCGATGCCGCGGATGCCGACGATGCCGTCGGCGACGAGCTGGTCGTCGAGGCTGCCCTGCGCCCGGTGGTTCGAGACCACCCGGCTCGCGTCCCGCACGACGTACCCGGCGACCCAGATGCGGCGTGACTCGGGGTCGGTGTCGTTCACGCCCGTGTTGCCGATGTGCGGTGCCGTCATGACGACGATCTGCCCGGCGTACGACGGGTCGGTGAGGGTCTCCTGGTAGCCGGTCATGCCGGTCGCGAAGACGACCTCGCCGAGGGTGCGTCCGACGGCGCCGTAGGCACGGCCCGTGTACCGGGTGCCGTCGGCGAGGACCAGCACGGCCCTCTCGGTGGTGGCGGCGTCAGTCAATGGTCTTCTCCTTGGTGGTGCCGGCCCCGGGGGCCGTGGGGACGAGGGGGCGGATCGCGGCGACGACGGGTGCCGGGTCGTCGGTGATGCGCAGGTAGGTGTCGAGGTCGACGTCGCCGAGGCGCCAGCCGACGAGGACGAGGCCGTCCCGCTCGACGACGCGGTCGATGGTCCAGGTCGCACGGTCGACGCCCCGCAACGAGGAGGCGCGGATCAGCACGGCCGGTTCGCCCGCGATCTCCAGGCGCACGCCCTCGGCGTGGACGGACACGATCGCCCGACCGCGGAACCCGAGGCCGTGCACGACGACGCGGTCGAGCGGGTCACCGCCCCGTGACGTGGCGACGTAGAGGGCATCGACGGCGAGGACGGGGGCCGAGAGGTCGTCGGGCGCCCGGTCGGGGGCGGGGATGTCGGACTGACGCCGCCCCCTGGCGCGCCAGGACCGGGCCATCAGACCGATCAGCAGTCCGACGCCGACGAGGATGAGCGCGGCGATGATCCACTGGCTCATCGGGCGGGCGTCCCCTCGGAGGCGAGGGCGGCGGCGCTGTCGACGAGTCGAGCCGCGTGGGCGACGACCTCGCTCTCGACGACGTGCCCGTCGACCACCGTCGCGTAGCCCTGGTGGAAGGTCGCCCGCACCCGTCCGGGCAGGACGCGACCGAGGTAGGGCGAGTTGCGGCTCTTGCCCGCGAGGTGCTCGGTCGAGAACGTGCGGGTCACCCCACGATCGTAGAGCGTGAGCTCGGCGGGCTCGCCCACGGCGAGGGGACGACCGTGGCCGGCGACCTGCCCGATCTCGGCCGGGGCGATCGACATGACGCGGGCGACGTCGGCCCAGCCGACGAGCCCCGTGTCGACCATCGTGTGGTGGACGACCGACAGGGCCGACTCGAGGCCGACCATGCCGTTCGCGGCGGCGTCCCACTCGCAGCACTTGGCCTCGGACGTGTGCGGGGCGTGGTCGGTGGCCACGATGTCGATCGTGCCGTCGGCCAGGGCGGCACGCAACGCCTCGACGTCTTCCGAGCGACGCAGCGGCGGATTGACCTTGAACCGTGAGTCGTAACCCGACACGAGGTCCTCCGTCAGCAGGAGGTGGTGCGGCGTCACCTCGGCCGTGACCTCGATGCCGCGCGACTTGGCCCAGCGGATGACCTCGACGCTGCCCGCCGTCGACACGTGGCAGACGTGCAGCCGGGCGCCGACGTGGTCGGCGAGCAGGACGTCGCGGGCGATGATGGCCTCTTCGGCGACCGCGGGCCAGCCTCCCAGGCCCAGTTCGGCCGACAGTGCGCCCTCGTTCATCTGGGCGCCCTCCGTGAGCCTCGGCTCCTGGGCGTGCTGGGCGAGGACTCCCCCGAACCCCTTGATGTACTCGAGGGCCCGACGCATCAGCAATGGGTCGGCGACGCAGGAACCGTCGTCGGAGAAGACCCGGACGGCGGCCCGCGAGCGGGCCATGGCACCGATCTCGGAGAGGTGGGTCCCCTTCAGCCCCTGGCTCACGGCGCCGATCGGGCGGACGGTCACGAAGCCGGCCCGCTCCCCCAGCGCCTGCACCTGTTCGACGACCCCCGCGGTGTCGGCCACGGGTGACGAGTTGGCCATCGCGTTGACCGCGGTGTACCCGCCGGCGGCCGCTGCGCGCGATCCGGTCAGGACGGTCTCGCTGCCCTCTCCCCCCGGCTCGCGCAGGTGGGTGTGGAGGTCGACGAGGCCGGGGAGCAGGAGCAGGCCGTCGGCGTCGGTGACCGTCGCACCGGCGGCGGTCAGGCCGGTGCCGAGTTCGGCGACGACGCCGTCACGGACGACGACGTCGGTGCGGGTGCCGTCGACGGTCTCGGCGCCCCGGATGAGGTGGGTGGTGGTCACGATGCGTCCTCCCGGTCGCCGGCGAGGGTGAGGTAGAGCACGGCCATGCGGACGGCCACGCCGTTCGTGACCTGCTCACGGACGGTGGACCGCGGCGAGTCGGCGGCCTCGTCGCTGATCTCGAGGCCTCGGTTCATCGGGCCGGGGTGCATGACGAGCGTGGACTCGGGCAGAGCCCGGAACCGCATCGCACCCAGCCCCCAGGACCGGGCGTACTCGCGGGGGTTGGGGAAGAACGCGTCGTTCATGCGCTCCTGTTGGATGCGCAGCATCATGACGACGTCCGGTCGCACCTCGGCCAGGGCCTCGTCGAGGTCGTAGCGGACGGAGACGCCGAAGCGGCTGACGTCCACCGGGATCAGCGTGGGAGGCGCGACCACCGTGACGTGCGCCCCGAGCGTCCGCAACAACCACGCGTTGGAACGGGCCACCCGCGAGTGCAGGATGTCACCGACGATCATCACCTCGACGCCGTCGAGGTCGCGCCCCCGGCTCGCCGCGCCGTGGACGCGCCGGCGGATCGTGAACGCGTCGAGCAGGGCCTGCGTGGGGTGTTCGTGGGTGCCGTCGCCAGCGTTGACGATGCCGGCGTCCACCCAGCCGCTGTCGGCCAGCACACGAGGTGCGCCGCTCGACGGGTGGCGGATCACGATGCCGTCGGCCCCCATGGCGGCGAGGGTCTGGGCCGTGTCCTTCAGGGACTCGCCCTTGGAGACGCTCGACCCCTTGGCGGCGAAGTTGATGACGTCCGCACTGAGCCGCTTGGCGGCGGCCTCGAACGAGATGCGCGTACGGGTGCTGTCCTCGTAGAACAGGTTGACGACCGTGATGCCGCGGAGCGTCGGCAGCTTGCGCACCTCGCGGGTGGCGACGTCCGCCATGTCCTCCGCGACGTCGAGGACGCGGATCGACTCGTCGCGCGAGAGGTCGGCGGTGCTGAGCAGGTGCCTCATCGGTTCGCCCCCGGGGTGGTGACGGGCGCGGAGGCGGCCCCCGCGCCTCCTGCGGTCGTGGCGTCGTCGATGGCGACGAGTTCGTCGTCGTCGACGCCGT
The DNA here is from genome assembly GCF_001421165.1 of Frigoribacterium sp. Leaf8. GTDB lineage: Bacteria > Actinomycetota > Actinomycetes > Actinomycetales > Microbacteriaceae > Frigoribacterium. The sequence continues at coordinate 247,355 of NZ_LMKB01000005.1, forward strand.
GCAGCCGAACGAAGATGCGTTCGACGGTCGAGGTCGGCAGGTTCTTGCCCACGAAGTCGGCACGGATGGGCAGCTCTCGGTGGCCTCGATCGACGAGGACCGCGAGGCGGACGGCCCGGGGTCGGCCGATCGAGCTCAGGGCGTCCAACGCGGCACGGATGGTACGGCCCGAGTAGAGGACGTCGTCGACGAGGACGACGGTCTTGCCGTCGATGCCGCCGGAGGGCACCGAGGTGGGTCGGGGCGACCGGGTGGGCTGGCGCCGGAGGTCGTCCCGGTACATCGTCACGTCGACCGACCCCACGGGAACGGTGCTGCCCGAGATGGACGAGAGGGTCGCGGCGAGCCGATCGGCGAGCACGACCCCCCGCGTCGGGATGCCCAGGACGACCAGGTCGTCGGCACCTTTGTTCGACTCGAGGATCTCGTGCGAGATGCGCGTGAGGGCACGCGCGATGTCAGCCTGACTCAGCACGGTACGGGTGCTCAATCGGACCTCCTTCCCCGCCTCTCGGGACGGAATTTAAAGGATGTCGGTGTGGGTCGCTCAACCCTAACGGTTCGTCGGACGCCCGACGAGCCGGCTGGCGACGACGGCGGCCGGTCGGCGGTCAGTCCGCGGTCGCGATCCGACCGAGCAGTCCGTTGACGAACGAGGCGGAGTCGTCGGTGCTGAGGGTCTGGGCCAGTTCGACGGCCTCGCTGATCGCCACGGCGTCGGGGATCTCGTCGTTGTGACGCAGCTCCCAGATGCCGATCCGGATGATGCCGCGGTCGAGGGTGGGCATGCGCGCGAGGGTCCAGCCCTGAGAGTACGTCTCGATGAGTTCGTCGATCTCGTCGCGGTGGTCGATGACGCCCTGCACGATGTCGCGGGCATAACCCCAGCTCGAACCCCGCTCGGGCTGGTCGAGGGCCCGCTGGGTCTCGGCGACGAGTGCGTCGGTCATGCTGATCTGACGGATGTCGGCGACGTACAGGACGTCGAGGGCGCGCTTGCGCGCCTTGGTGCGTGCGCTCACCGACTAGTCGTTGACGCGGCCGAGGTAGCCGCCGTCGCGGGTGTCGACCTTGACCTTGGTGCCGGTCTCGAGGAACAGCGGCACCTGGATCTCGTAGCCGGTCTCGACGGTGGCGGGCTTCGTCCCGCCGGTCGAGCGGTCGCCCTGGAGGCCGGGCTCGGTGTACGTGACCTCGAGGATGACGGAGGCGGGAAGCTCGATGTACAGCGGGTCGCCGTCGTGCAGGGCCATCTGCACGTTCTGGTTCTCGAGCATGAAGTTCTTCGCGTCGCCGACGATCGTGGCGGGCACGTTGATCTGGTCGTAGTCGCTCGTGTCCATGAACACGTAGCCGTCGGCCTCGGCGTAGAGGTACGTGTACTCACGACGGTCGACGTTGGCGAAATCGATCTTGGTGCCGGCGTTGAACGTCTTGTCGACGACCTTGCCCGACATCACGTTCTTCATCTTGGTGCGGACGAACGCGCCACCCTTGCCCGGCTTGACGTGCTGGAACTCGATGACGTTCCAGAGTTGACCGTCGAGGTTGAGGACGGCACCGTTCTTGATGTCGTTGGTAGTCGCCATGCGCGGATGATCCGTTCGGGGTGGTGGGAGGTCGGCCGGAATCGGCCATCGTCGAGTGTAGCGGACGCCCCGAAGGGCCGAAGGGCTACGAACCGATCTCTTGGTACGCCGCGAAGAGCAGGCTCTGGTCGGGCCCCTGCAGCACGGTGGGCCGACCGATCTCGTCCAGGACGATGAAGCGCAACAGGCCCGCGCGCGCCTTCTTGTCCCGTTGCATGGTCGCGAGCAGGGTGTTCCAGCGCCCGAGCGGATACGAGACGGGAAGGGTCAGCGACTCGAGGATGCGGCGATGACGGTCGACCGCCTCGTCGGACAGTCGGCCGGTCAGGCGGGCGAGTTCTGCGGCGAACACCATGCCCACCGACACCGCGGCCCCGTGACGCCACTGGTAACGCTCGGCGTGCTCGACGGCGTGGCCGAGGGTGTGGCCGTAGTTCAGGATCTCGCGCAGGCCCTGCTCGGTGAGGTCTTCGCCCACGACGCGGGCCTTGAGCCCGATCGCCAGTTCGACCACCCGCCGGAACTCCGGCGTGGTCGGGTCGGTCGCCCGGTCGACGTCCGCCTCGACGATGTCGAGGATCTCGGGTTCGGCGATGAACCCAACCTTCACGACCTCGGCGAAACCGGCGAGGATCTCGTTCTTCGAGAGCGTGTCGAGGTGGTCGAGGTCGGCGAGCACCGCCACGGGCGGGTGGAAGACACCGACGAGGTTCTTGCCCTCGGCCGTGTTCACTCCGGTCTTGCCGCCGACGCTCGCGTCGACGAGCCCCAGCACGCTGGTCGGCATCTGGACCAGCGGGACGCCTCGGAGCCAGGTGCCGGCAACGAAGCCCGCCAGGTCGGTGATCGCCCCGCCGCCGAGACCGATGACGGCGTCGGTGCGGGTGAAGTCGGCCTGGCCCAGCACCTGCCAGCAGAAGGCGGCGACCTCGACGCGCTTGGCGTCCTCGGCGTCGGGCACCTCGGCGATGAGGGCCTCGTAGCCGGCCGCCACGAGGGCGTCGCGCACCTCTCCGGCCTTGCGGCCCAAGGTGGGGGCGTGGACGATCAGGACCTTCTTGGTCTGCGGGTGCAGGACCGCCGGCAGGTGGCCGGTGAGGCCCCGACCGATCAGGACGTCGTACGGGGCGTCTCCCCCGACGTGGATGGTGGTGGTGTCGGTCGCGTCGGTCATGCGGTGCCTCTCTCGGAGTCGAGCCAGGTCTCGATGTCGTCGACGACGGTCGAGACGGGTCGGTGGGACGTGTCGAACACGGCGGACGCCAGTGCCCGGTAGACCGGATCGCGCTCGGCGGCGATGGCCCGCCAGGCCTCGATCCCGCCTCTCTGCAGCAGCGGCCGGGTGCTCCCGGCCAGCCTCGACTCGACGGCCTCCGCCGTCACGGTCAGCAGGACGACGGGCAACCCGGACAAGGAGGCGCGCGTGCGTTCGTCGAGGACGGCTCCCCCACCCAGCGACACCACCCCGTCGCCGGTCAGGGCCTCGACCACGGCCTCGTGTTCGAGTGCCCGGAAGTGGGCCTCGCCGTGACGGTCGAACAGGTCGGCGATGGGCCCGTGCCGCCGGACGACGAGACGGTCGCTGTCGACGAACGGGACGCCGAGACGACGGGAGAGCTTCTTGCCGATGCTCGTCTTGCCCGCCCCCATGGGCCCGATCAGGACGACCGGCCGCGCGACCGTCACTCGGCGGCGGACGCCGGCTGAGTCCGCAGGTTCTCGGGGATGGCGTCGAGGTAGCCCCGCAGGTTGCGCGCCGTCTCCCCCAGCGAGTCGCCGCCGAACTTCTCCAGGACCGAGTTCGCGAGGACGAGGGCGACCATCGACTCGGCGACGACGCCGGCGGCCGGGACCGCGCAGACGTCCGATCGCTGGTGGTGCGCCTTGCTCTCTTCGCCGCTCGTGACGTCGACGGTGGCCAGCGCCCGGGGCACGGTCGCGATGGGCTTCATGCCGGCACGCACGCGGAGGACCGTGCCGGTGCTCATGCCCCCCTCGGTGCCGCCGGCTCGGTCGGTGTCACGCGAGATGACCCCTCCCGTGCGGTGGAGCTCGTCGTGGGCGACGGAACCGCGCCTCCGGGTGGTCTCGAAGCCGTCGCCGACCTCGACTCCCTTGATCGCCTGGATGCCCATCAACGCGGCGGCCAGCTGCGAGTCGAGACGACGGTCCCACTGGACGTGCGAACCGAGCCCGGGCGGCACCCCGTAGGCGAGCACCTCGACGACGCCGCCCAGGGTGTCGCCGTCTTTCTTGGCGGCCTCGACCTCGTCGACCATGAGGGCGCTGGTCGCCTGGTCGAAGCAGCGCAACGGGTCGTCGTCGAGACGGTCCACGTCCGTCGGGACGGGCACCGGGCTGCCGTCGGGCACGCGCACGGGCCCGATCGACAGGGTGTGGCTGACGAGCTCGATGCCGAGCTCGGCGAGGAACGACCGGGCGACGGCTCCGAGCGCGACGCGCGCTGCCGTCTCGCGTGCGCTCGCCCGCTCGAGGATGGGACGGGCCTCGTCGAAGTCGTACTTCTGCATGCCGACGAGGTCGGCGTGGCCGGGACGGGGTCGGGTGAGGGGTGCGCTCCGCCCCCGGGAGGCCTCACTCACCTCGACGGGCTCGGGGTTCATCACCTCGACCCACTTCGGCCATTCGGTGTTGCCGATCCGCAGGGCCACGGGGCTGCCCATGGTCAAACCATGACGGACGCCGCCCGAGATGTTGAGTTCGTCCTGCTCGAACTTCATGCGGGAACCGCGGCCGTAGCCCAGTTTGCGTCGGGCGAGGTCGGCACGGATCGCGTCGAGCGACACCGGCACGCCGGCCGGCAGCCCTTCGAGGACGGCGACGAGCTCGGGCCCGTGAGATTCTCCAGCGGTCAACCAACGAAGCATGGTGTCGATCTTCCCACAGAGAGAGGGGCCGACCGACCGTGTGACGGTCGATCGGCCCCTCGGGACCGGTGGGTCTGCCCAGGGGTCCCGTGGGTCGGTCACTGGTACTCGGGGTGCTCCCGCATCCAGGCCTGCCACTGCTTGACCGCGGCCTGGTGCTCCGCGAACGTGGTCGAGAACGCCGTCTCGCCCGAGTCGAGATCGACCGTGACGAAGTAGAGCCAGGTCCCGTCGGCCGGCTTGAGGGCGGCGTTCAGGGCGAGATCACCGGGGTTCGAGATCGGCCCGACCGGCAGACCCTCGTGGACGTAGGTGTTGTAGGCGTTGTTCGCGTCACCGCGCTCTTCGTCGGTCGTCGTGACCCGGTGGGTGTTGCCGGTGCCGTAGGCCACCGTCGCGTCGGACTGGAGGAGCATGCCCTGGTCGAGACGGTTCTGGAAGACCCGCGCGACCTTCGGGTAGTCGTCGGCCAGACCGGCCTCTTTCTGGACGAGCGACGCGAAGACGATGGTCTTCTGGTATTCGGCGGGCTGTGCGCCGGCGGACTGCAGGTGCTGGGTCATGGTCGTCACCATGTCCTGCAGGTAGTCGTGGGCGGTCTTGCCCGGGTCGAGTTCGTAGGTCGCCGGGAAGAGCCATCCCTCGAGGCTCGTGGCCTCGGCGGGCAGCCCGAACGTCGTGTAGTCCGCAGCGGCGGCCTGGACGTCGGCGATGGGGATCGACGTCGCGGTGGCCAGGAGTTCGTAGACGTCCGCCGCCACGGTCCCCTCGGGGATGACGACCTTGTTGGTGATGCGGTTGGCGCTGTCCTGCAGTGCATCGAGGGCCGACTGGGCGCTCATCTGCTGCTGCAGGGTATAGGTGCCCGGTTGGAAGGTCATCGACGGGTTGGACAGGAGGAGCGAGTAGGCCGACTCGTAGCTCTGCGTGACGCCCGCGTCCGCGAGGTTCTGCGCGATGTCGGAGCCGACCTGACCTGAGACGATGGCGAACTCGACGGGCGTGCCGTTCCCGCTGCCGGCGTAGTCGGCCGGTTCGTCGTCACCCGTGAACTTGGCGATCAGGGGCTGTACCTGCCCCCAGGCGGCGGCGACGCCGGCGGTTCCGCCGGCCAGGACGAGCACGAGGATGGACGCGAGGACGATCGGGCCCTTCTTGGAACGCCGTTCGCGCGGTTCGCGCGTCGTGCGTCCGCGGGGGCGGTCCCCCCCACCGTCGGAGGAGGGAACGACGGCGGGTTCGGCCTGTCGCTCGCGCTCACGCTGTTCGCGGCGGGACAGGGCGGGGGCGTCGACGTGGGTGCTGCGGCGGAGGGGTGCACCGTCGGCGTCGCCCGGTCGACCATCACCCGGATCACCCCGTCGTCGTCCGGAGGTGTCGGCAGGGCGGTCGTTCTGGGGTTGGGACGCGAAGATGTCGTCCCAGTCGGGTTCGTCGGCCACGAATCACTGTCTCTCGTCGGTGGCGGGTGCGGCACCGTCGCCGCTCGCCTCTCGGGTCACGTCGACCATCCGCCCGGGCGGTCGACCGCTCGAGCGCTCGAGGTCGAGCGCGTGCTGGACGATGATAACAGCGGCCACTTGGTCGATGACGGACCGCTGGCTCCTGCCCTTCCGGCCCGAGGCCCGGAGGGCGCCCTGGGCGCTCACGGTCGACAGGCGCTCGTCGACGAGGCGCACGGGCACGGCCACGGCCTGGGCGACGGCCGCGGCGAAGTCCCGGGCGTCCTGGGTGGAGGCCGTGTCGCGACCCGATAGGGCGATGGGCAGCCCGACGATCACCTCGAGCGCGTCGAGTCCGACGACGAGGTCCCGGACGGCACCGATGTCGGCCACGCCGTCGGCCGAACGCGCCAGCGTCTCGACCGGGGTGGCGAGCAGACCGTCGGGATCGGTGCGGGCGACACCGACCCGGGCCTTGCCCACGTCGATGCCGATCCGGACTCCGCGCCGCACGAGCGTCCTCAGGACCCGAGCTCGGCGACGATGCCGGCCAGCGCGGTGGGGATGGCCGAGACGTCGGATCCGCCGCCCTGGGCGAGGTCGTCCTTGCCGCCGCCCCCGCCACCGAGAGCCGCGGCGGCGCCCTTGGCGAGACGGCCGGCCTTGACGCCGGCCTGGCGCGCGCCGTCCGTGGTGGCCACGATCACGGCGGGCTTGCCCGCGACGTCGGCTGCCAGGGCGACGACGGAGGCGCTGGACGCGCCCAGGCGTTCGCGGACCGACAGGGCGAGCGACCGCAGGTCGTCGGTCGAAGCGAGCGACCCGACCGATTCGGCGACGACCGTGAGGTCGCCGATCCGACTCGCCGTCTCGGCCAGCGCCGGGACGCGGGTGGCGAGGCGGGCGGACTCGAACTCGGCGATCTTCTTCTCTGCCGTCCGGAGGCTCGTGACCAGGTCGCCGATGCGGTCGGCCAGCTGATCACGGGGAGTCTTGAGCGACGAGGTCAGTTGGGACACGAGAGCCCGCTCGGCGGCGAAGTCACGGAATGCGTCCATGCCGACGAGGGACTCGACGCGGCGGTTGGTCGACCCCACCGAGCTCTCGCTGACGAGGTTGATGAGGCCGACCTGCGAGCTGGTCGAGACATGGGTGCCCGCGCAGAGCTCGCGCGACCAGGGACCACCGATGTCGACCATGCGGACCGTCTCGCCGTACTTCTCACCGAACAGCGCCATGGCGCCCAGCGCGCGGGCGTCGTCGAGGGGCATCTCGCGGGTGACGACCTGCAGGTCGTCGCGGATGGCGTTGTTCGCGATCTCCTCGATCTCGGAGCGTGTCTGCGGGCTCAGCGCCTGGTTCCAGTTGAAGTCGAGCCGCATGTATCCGGCCTTGTTGTACGACCCCGCCTGGTGCGCCTCCGGGCCGAGCACCTCCCGGAGGGCGGCGTGGATCAGGTGCGTCGCCGAATGCGCCTGCGTCGCGCCGCGGCGGTAGGCCGGGTCGACCACGCTGGTCGCCGTGTCGCCGACCCCCACCTCGCCGGACGTCACCTGGACGCGGTGGCTGATCAGCCCCTTGACGGGCTTCTGCACGTCGAGGACCTCGAGGTCGAAGCCCACGCCGACGATGCGGCCCGAGTCAGCTTCCTGACCGCCGGACTCGGCGTACAGGGAGGTCTCGGCGAGGATCACCTCGGCGATGTCACCCGCCACGGCCCGGTCGACGTCGGCCCCGTCGACGATCAGGCCCAGCACGCGCGTCTCGGTGTCGAGCTCGTCGTAGCCGGTGAAGACCGTCTCGCCCTGGGCCCGGAACGCGCTGTAGACGCTCAGGTCGGCCAGGGCCACCTTCCGGGACTTGGCATCGGCCTTCGCCCGGGCACGCTGCTCGGACATGAGTCGGTCGAATGCCTCGCGATCGACCGTCAGACCGCTCTCTTCCGCGATCTCGAGCGTCAGGTCGATGGGGAACCCGAAGGTGTCGTGCAGGAGGAACGCCGTGTCGCCCTGCAGCTGCGGGGTCGTGCCCGCCGAGGCACGCTGCTTCGTGTCGTCGACGGCGATGTCGAGGATGTTCGTCCCGGCGGCCAGGGTGCGGAGGAAGGTCTCCTCCTCGGCGTAGGCCAGGCGCGAGATGCGCTCGTAGTCGGTCTCGACCTCGGGGTAGGCGGCCTTCATCGCGTCGCGGGACTCGGGGAAGAGCGAGGGGAACGTGGGGCCGTCGACGCCGAGCAAGCGCATCGACCGGACCGTGCGGCGCAGGAGGCGGCGGAGGATGTAGCCCCGACCCTCGTTGGACGGGCGGACCCCGTCGGACATCAACATGAGCGAGCTGCGGACGTGGTCGGCGATGACCCGCATCCGCACGTCGTCGTCGTGGACGGCTCCGTAGCGCCGTCCCGACAGCTCGGCGGCCTTGTCGAGGACGGGGCGCACCTGGTCGATCTCGTACATGTTGTCGACGCCCTGCTTGAGGAACGCCACGCGCTCGAGACCCATGCCGGTGTCGATGTTCTTGTTCGGCAGCTCGCGGACGATGTCGAAGTCGACCTTCGAGCGCACGTTCTCGATCTGGTACTGCATGAACACGAGGTTCCAGATCTCGACGTAACGGTCGTCGTCCGTCGCCGGGCCACCGTCGGCGCCGTAGGCGGGACCACGGTCGAAGAAGATCTCCGAGCACGGACCTGCGGGCCCCGGCTGGCCGGTGTGCCAGTAGTTGGAGTCCTTGCCGAGTCGCTGGATGCGCTCGTCGGGCAGACCGGCGACCTTCTTCCAGAGGGCGATGGCCTCGTCGTCCTCCTCGTACACCGTCACCCAGAGGTCGTCGGGCGAGAACGCGAGTCCTCCGTCGGCCTCGCTCGAGGTCAGGAGCTCCCAGGCGTAGCCGATCGCCTCTTCCTTGAAGTAGTCGCCGAACGAGAAGTTGCCGTTCATCTGGAAGAACGTGCCGTGCCGCGGCGTCTTGCCGACCTCTTCGATGTCGTTGGTGCGGATGCACTTCTGGACGCTGGTGGCACGCGGGTACGGCGTCGGGACGAGCCCCGTGAGGTACGGGATGAACGGGACCATGCCCGCGACGGTGAAGAGCAGGCTGGGATCGTCGCTGACCAGGGACGCGGACGGGACGACGGTGTGGCCCCGATCGCCGAAGTAGTCGAGCCAACGGCGGCGGATTTCGGCGGTCTGCATGGTTCTCCCGAGGGTGGGTTGGTCGTGTGTCAGGACGAGGAGGCGCGGCGGCGCGCTCAGGACTCGTCGCGGTCGGAACGCAGTTCGGCTTCGCGGGCCTTGTAACCGTCTACCACGGCGGCACGGAACGACTTCACGTTGCCGTCGAGGTCGCCGAAGAACTGCTGACCCCGAGATGTCTTGTTGAACTGGTGGGCGACGGCGAAGCCGCCGACGACACCGACGGCGAGCAGGAACAGGCTCTTCACGGGGACTCCTCTTGGGGCTGGTGCCGCGACGTGCGAGCGCGACGACTCGACAGCTTACCCGGCCCCGGGAACGCGAAAGGAGCGGGCCACGACCGTGGCCCGCTCCTGACGGGGTGACGAGTTCTAGCGCGCGGCGTAGTACTCGACGACGAGCTGGACCTCGCAGGTCACCGGGACCTCGACGCGCTTCGGGCGACGCACGAGGCGGGCCTGCAGCTTGTCGATCTCGACCTCGAGGTAACCGGGCACCTTGGGCAGCAGGTCGACGTGACCGCCGGCCGCGGCGACCTGGAAGGGCTCGGTCTTCTCGCTGCGCTCCTTGACGTGGATCATCTGACCCGGCTTGACGCGGAACGAGGGGCGGTCGACGAGCTTGCCGTCCACCAGGATGTGGCGGTGGACGACCATCTGACGGGCCTGGGCCGTCGTGCGGGCGAAGCCGGCACGGAGGACGAGGGCGTCGAGACGGGTCTCGAGGAGCTCGACCAGGTTCTCACCGGTCAGGCCCGAAGCCTTGCGGGCCTCGTTGAAGACGATCTTGAGCTGGGCCTCGCGGATGCCGTACTGGGCGCGCAGGCGCTGCTTCTCACGCAGACGGACGGCGTAGTCGCTGTCGGTCTTGCGCTTGGTGCGGCCGTGCTCGCCGGGAGCGTAGGGGCGCTTCTCGAGGTAACGAGCAGCCTTCGGGGTCAGGGCGATGCCGAGGGCACGCGAGAGACGGGTCTTGCTGCGGGTACGTGACTTGGTGGACACTTGTTCCTTTTTCTTGTCGGTGGTTCGTCAGGGACCGCCCCAGCGCGCGAGCGCCGGGCGGCGTAACAAGAGGGGTGAGTGCCGCGGTGGCGACCGGCTACAGGTCGTCGCACCTTGATCGGGTCGTCGTCAGCAGCCGCGCGTCGACGCCCGAGAACAGGCAACCCCCCGAGCATACAGGAGCTCGGGCGCCGATGCGAGCAGCCGGTCGGTCGTGCCGTCAGTGCCCGCGGGTGATCCGGCGCAGCTTCTCGAGACGGGCCGCCACGTCGCGTTCGTTGCCGTTGGCGGTGGGATCGTAGTACTCGTGGCCGACGAGTTCGTCGGGGAGGTACTGCTGCTCGACCACCCCGAACTCGGAGTCGTGGGCGTAGCGGTAGCCCTTCCCGTGCCCGAGGCGCCGTGCCCCGGGGTAATGGGCGTCGCGCAGGTGCTTGGGCACGCGGCCCGCCTTGCCGGCCCGGACGTCCGCGATCGCGGCGTCGAGGGCGGAGTAGGACCGGTTCGACTTGGGTGCGGTCGCCAGGTAGACGACGGCCTCGGCCATCGGGATGCGTCCCTCGGGCATGCCGATCATCTGCACGGCGGTCGCGGCCGAGACCGCGACGGTGAGTGCGTTCGGATCGGCCATGCCGATGTCCTCACCCGCCGACACGATGATCCGACGGCAGATGAAGCGGGGGTCCTCACCCGCCTCGATCATGCGGGCGAGGTAATGGAGCGACGCGTCGACGTCGGACCCCCGGATGGACTTGATGAAGGCGCTGATGACGTCGTAGTGCTCGTCGCCGTTGCGGTCGTACCGCAGCAACGCCCGGTCGACCGACTGGGCGACGATCTCGGACGTGATCGTCGGACGGTCGTCGTCGGGATCGTTCTCGTCGTACTCGGCGTCGGGATCGAAGTCGGCGTCGGACGCGTCGTCGGCCGAGGCCGCCGGCACCGCGTCGGCCTCGAGCTTCGTGGCCCACGCCGACTGGGCGGACGCCTCGAGGGCCGTGAGCGCACGTCGGGCGTCACCGGAGGCCAGTCGGACGATGGTGGCCAGGGCTTCGTCGTCGAGGCGCACGGATCCGTCGAGACCGCGGGGGTCGCCGACCGCCCGCTGGACCAACTGGGCCAGGTCGTCGTCGCTGAGCTGTTCGAGCGTCAGCAGGAGCGAACGGGACAGCAGGGGCGTGATGACCGAGAAGGACGGGTTCTCGGTGGTGGCGGCGATGAGGATGACCCAGCCGTTCTCGACGCCGGGCAGCAGGGCGTCCTGCTGCGCCTTGGTGAAGCGATGGATCTCGTCGAGGAAGAGCACGGTCGTCGTGCCGTAGAGGTCACGGTTCGACAGGGCCTTCTCCATCACCTGTCGGACGTCCTTGACTCCCGCGGTCACGGCTGACAGCTCGATGAACTGTCGGCCGGAGCTGCGGGCGATGGCCTGGGCGAGGGTGGTCTTCCCCGTACCCGGCGGACCCCAGAGGATGACGGAGACGGCCCCCTGGTCGGCACCCGTGCCGGACGCCAGGGTGACCAGAGGCGAGCCGGGCCGCAAGAGGTGCCGTTGACCGGCGACCTCGTCGAGGGTGGTGGGACGCATGCGGACCGCGAGAGGGGTCGAGCTCTGCGGGAGCGGGCTCATGGTGACCCATGCTAGACCGGCCCTCCGATACAGTGCAGGCTGGACATCACCGAGCTGGAGGACCCGTGGCACCGAGCAAGAACCCGGACCGTGAGAGCCGGGACCGGCTCCGCAGGTACACCGCTCGTCAGCAGGTGCACGCGACGCAGGTCGCCCGACGCCGTCGGGACAACGTCCTCGCCGTGACCGCCGTCGTGGTCGTGGTCGGAGTCGCGGCCGTGTCCCAGGTGTTCTGGTCGACCAGCGGTCCCGGTGCCCCCGCGGCGGCTCCGTCTGACGCGCCCAGCGCCTCCTCGACGCCCGCCGCCGGCGAGAACGTCGGGGACGTGCCCAGCGAGGCGATCGCCGACGGCCGCTCCTGGACGGGCGGCCTCACGCTCAATGACGGCGTCGAGCTCGGGATCGAACTGGACGGGGCGAAGGCCCCGCAGGCGTCGAGCGTCGTCATCGACCTCATCCAGAAGGGCTTCTACACGGGGACGACCTGCCACCGCATGAGCGACGCCGCGACGGCGAAGTTCATCCAGTGCGGGTCCGCCAACGGCGACGGGACGGGCGACGCCGGTTTCACCTTCGGCCCACTCGAGAACGTCCCGTCGGACGGCGTGTACCCGACGGGGACGATCGCCATGGCTCGGAGCACCGACCCGTACTCGCAGTCGACGCAGTTCTTCATCACCTACGGCGACACCACCCTCGACGGCTCGACGGGTGGTTACACCGTGGTCGGACGCGTCACGAGCGGACTCGACCAGCTCGAGGCGCAGATCACGGACGCGGGCCTGACTCCCGGTACGAGCGAGACCGACGGCGCTCCCGTCGTGCCGACGACGATCACGGGCGCGACCATCGAGTAGTCCGCCGCGGTCCGCTGTGCAATAGGCTGAGCACCCATCGTGGTGGCCTGTCCTGGTCCCGCGACGAGCACGTTCAGCAAGGGATAAAAGTGGCTACTGACGATCAGGCACCCTGGGGCCGCGTCGCCGACGACGGCACGGTCTACGTCCGCGAGGGCGACGGCGAACGCGCCGTGGGGCAGTACCCCGACGCGACGCCCGCCGAGGCTCTCGCGTACTACGAACGCAAGTTCATCGAACTCGCCGGGCAGGTGACGTTGCTCGAGCAGCGCATCAAGCGCGGCGCATCGGCGGGCGACGTCGTCAAGACGGTCACCCACCTGCGCGAGCAGCTCGTCGAACCGAGCGCGGTCGGGGATCTCGAGGCCCTGCGCCTTCGGGTGTCGGCACTCGACTCCACGGTCGACGAGCTGACGCAACAGCAGAGCGCCGAGGCACAGAAGGCCCTCACCGAAGCGGTCGCCTACCGCACCGCTCTCGTCACGGAGGCCGAGGCCCTGGCGGCCCAGGACCCCGCCCGCGTCCAGTGGAAGCAGGTCACGGCCACCCTCGACGACATCTTCGCCCGGTGGCAGAAGCATCAACAGGACGGTCCTCGCATCCCGAAGGGCGAGGGCAACGACCTCTGGAAACGATTCCGTGCTGCGCGCACCACCATCGACCAGCACCGCAAGGCCTTCTACGCCGAACTCGACGCGACCCACCGTGACGCTCGTCAGCGCAAGCAAGCCCTCGTCGAAGCGGCCGAGGCCCTGGCGCCGAAGGGTGTCGACGGCATCTCGGCCTACCGGGGGCTGCTCGACGACTGGAAGCGCGCCGGCCGTGCCGGGAAGAAGTACGACGACGCCCTCTGGGCGAAGTTCAAGCGTGCAGGCGACGTCCTCTACGCAGCCAAGTCCGAGGTCGTCGCGCAGGACACCGCCGAGTACGAGGGCAACCTCGAACAGAAACTCGAGCTGCTCACCGAGGCCGAGAAGATCCTGACGGTCACGGACCGGGTCCCGGCGCGCGAGGCCCTCACCTCGATCCAGCTGCGATGGGACGAGATCGGTCGCGTTCCTCGCGAGCAGGTCCGGGTGGTCGAGGATCGCCTCCGCAAGGTCGAGTCCCACGTGCGTCAGCTCGACGAGCAGTTCTGGGAGAAGAACAACCCCGAACGCCAGGCACGGTCCCAGGGGCTCGCGAGCCAACTGCACGACGCCATCAGCAAGCTCGAAGACGAACTCGCGACGGCCGAGGCCAGCGGCGACGCTCGTCGTGTCCGCGAGGCTCGTGAAGCTCTGGACGCCCGGAAGGTCTGGCTCGACGCCCTGGGCTGACCGTCCGGGGCCGACCGCCCACCGACGTCGCGAACCGTCCGATTCTCCACAGGGAGGGTCGGGCGGTTCGTCGTCGTCGGCAGGGTCGGCCAGGCTGGGCGCATGCCTGCTCGTCTCCCCCTGGTCCTGACCGACGACGACCTGCCCGAGCCCGAACTGCGTGCGGCTGCACTGGACGGGCAGGTCTACGCAGTCGGTGGCTCGTGGCGCAGCGTGGCCGAGATCGACGATGCCGGGGGCCGGGCGATCGCGATCGGGATCGCCCTCGGCGCCGGAGTCGTCGCGGCCGAACGGAGTGCCGCCTGGGTCTGGGGTGCCCGAGGCCCGGCACCACTCCCCCACTCCGGGCTGGTGGTGTCGCCGGCCAGGGTGAAGCATCGTGGTCGGGGTTCGATCGTCCGACAGGTCGTCATCGACGAGGGCGAGATCGTCACCGTCCAGGGTGTGGCCGTCACCACACCGGCCCGGACCGTCGTCGACCTCGCTCGCTGTGAGGGCTGGGCGTCTCAGGACGAGACGGCCGCGCGGGACGTCGTGTCTCAGCAGGGCGTGACGTACGCCGACGCGATCGCCGTCCTCGATCGACGTGGACGGCTCCCCCATCGAACGCGAACCGTGGAGCGGCTCGGTCGAGTCTGTTCAGCCGGCGCCGACGCGGCCCTCGTCGACGACGAGGTGCGACGAGACGCAGGCCCACCCGGTCCGTCGGAGGAGGCAGCGTCTCAGCCGGCGCTGACCCGGTAGACGTCGTACACGGCGTCGATGCGTCGGACCGCGTTCAGGACGCGATCGAGGTGGGTGGTGTCACCCATCTCGAACACGAAGCGGCTGAGGGCCAGGCGTTCGTCAGAGGTCGAGACGCTCGCCGACAGGATGTTGACGTGGTGCTCGCTCAGGACCCGGGTGACGTCCGACAGCAATCCGCTGCGATCGAGGGCCTCGATCTGGATCTGCACCATGAACACGCTCTTGGACGACGGAGCCCACTCGACCTCGATCATCCGCTCGGGCTCTTTCAACAGACCTTGGACGTTGTGGCAGTTCGCCTGGTGGACGCTGACGCCCTGGCCGCGGGTCACGAATCCGACGATCTGGTCGCCCGGCACGGGCGTGCAGCACTTGGCGAGTTTCACCAGGATGTCCGGGGCCCCTCGGACCAGCACGCCCGAGTCGCTGTTGCGCAACGGCCGTGCTCGACCTTGGCTGGGGAACTCGAACTCGCCTTCGTCGACCTCGGTCTGCGTGTGGACCGCGGCGAGGATCTTCTCGATGACGGACTGGGTCGAGATGTGGCCCTCGCCGACGGCCGCGTAGAGACTCGACACGTCGTCGTACCGCATGGTGGCGGCGACTTCGGCGATGCTGTCCTGGGTCATCAGCTTCTGGAGCGGCAGGTTCTGCTTCCGCATGGCACGGGCGATGGCGTCCTTGCCCTGCTCCATGGCCTCGTCGCGGCGTTCTTTCGTGAACCACTGCCTGATCTTGTTCCGGGCGCGGGGGCTCTTGACGAAGGCGAGCCAGTCCTGGCTCGGCCCCGAGTCAGGATTCTTCGAGGTGAAGACCTCGACGACGTCGCCACTCGACAGGACGCTCTCGAGGGGCACGAGGCGACCGTTGACCTTGGCGCCCATCGTGCGGTGTCCGACCTCGGTGTGCACGGCGTAGGCGAAGTCGACCGGGGTCGCTCCCGACGGCAGGCCGATGACCTTGCCCTGAGGCGTGAAGACGTAGACCTCCTTCGCGCCGATCTCGAAACGGAGGCTGTCCAGGAACTCACTGGGGTCCGCCGTCTCGGCCTGCCAGTCCGAGATGTGGGCGAGCCAGGCCATGTCCGTCTCGGTCTTCGCTCCGCCCTGGTCGTCGCGCCCGCCGTTCATGCGCTGCTTGTACTTCCAGTGGGCGGCCACGCCGAACTCGGCCCGCTGGTGCATCTCGTGCGTGCGGATCTGGATCTCGACGGGACGTCCCTTGGGACCGATGACGGTCGTGTGCAGCGACTGGTACAGGTTGAACTTCGGCGTGGCGATGTAGTCCTTGAAGCGGCCGGGGATCGGGTTCCAGCGGGCGTGGATCGAGCCCAACACGGCGTAGCAGTCGCGAAGCGAGTTGACGAGGATGCGGATGCCGACGAGGTCGTAGATCTCGTCGAACTCCCGACCCCGGACGATCATCTTCTGGTAGATCGAGTAGTACTGCTTGGGCCGACCCATGACGTCGCCGCGGATCTTCGTTGACTTGAGGTCGGACTTGACGGCGTTGATGACGTTCTGCACGAACTGCTCGCGTTGCGGCGTGCGCTGTTTGACCAGGTTGTCGATCTCGACGTAGAGCTTGGGGTGGAGCACCGCGAACGAGAGGTCCTCGAGCTCCCATTTGATGGTCTGGATGCCGAGCCGGTGCGCCAGGGGGGCGTAGATCTCGAGGGTCTCGGTGGCCTTGCGGGTCGCTGACGCCGACTCGACGAAACCCCAGGTGCGAGCGTTGTGCAGCCGGTCGGCGAGCTTGATGACGAGGACCCGGATGTCTTTCGACATGGCCACGACCATCTTCCGGACGGTCTCGGCCTGAGCGCTGTCGCCGTACTTGAGCTTGTCGAGCTTGGTGACCCCGTCGACGAGCATCGCGATCTCGTCCCCGAAGTCGCGCTGGAGCATGGCCAGTGTGTAGTCGGTGTCCTCGACGGTGTCGTGCAGCAGTGCAGCCGCGACGGTCTTGGCGCCGATGCCCAGATCGGCGAGGATCTGCGCCACCGCGACGGGATGGGTGATGTACGGTTCGCCGCTCTTGCGCAGTTGACCCGTGTGCGCCTTCTCGGCCACCGAGTAGGCCCGCTCGATGATGACGATGTCGGCCTTGGGATGGTGCATGCGCACGGTCTTGATCAACCGGTCGACGGCGCCTGCCGGCTGGCTGCGCGAGAAGAGTCGAGGCAGGAGCGTCCGCAACGAGGCCGTGTTCTGACCGCCGGGCGTCTCGGGCGGTGCGGAGTTGTTCCGTGTGGTGATCTCGGTCACGGCTGCACCTCGTTCTCTCGGGTCGGAGCGCCACCGCCGGCCGTCGTGGTCGGACGTGGACTCCGTGGGGTCAAGGGTACCCGTCGGCCGTCAGTCGACCGACGCCCCGGGGTGGCCGTCGTCTGCCACGACCGTGCCCCCCGCGTCCCGCCAGGCGAGCATCCCACCGACGACGTTGCGGGCGTCCACGCCGACGCCTCGCAGGGCGTCCGTCGCGCGAGCCGACCGCATGCCGGAGTGGCAGACGACGAGGACGGGGCGGTCGGTGGGGACCTCCCCGACCCGTTCGTTCAGCTCGGACAGTGGGATGGACGTCGCGCCGGGCGCATGACCTTCATCCCATTCGTGCGGTTCTCGGACGTCGAGCACGTAGGTGCCGTCGGACAGGGCGCCGATGGCGGCGTCGGCCCCGATCTCGGGTCGACGGTGGTCGCCGATCATGCGCCCACCGTCTCGTCGACGGTGAGGGGCTCGGTCTTCTGTGCCTCGAGCTTGCTGGCATCGCGTTTCGCGATGTCCGGCTCACGGAGGCGGAGCGTGGCGTAGAGCGGTGAGGCGATGAAGATCGTCGAGTAGGTCCCGACCAGGATGCCGATGAAGAGCGCCAGGGAGATGTCGCGGAGGGTGCCCGCTCCCAGGACGAATGCCCCGATGAAGAGGATCGCCGCGACGGGGAGGAGCGCCACGACCGACGTGTTGATCGACCGGACCAACGTCTGGTTGACGGCCAGGTTCACGGACTGTCCGAACGTGCGTCGTGAGCCCTCGCCGTCGTCGGCGGTGTTCTCGCGGATCTTGTCGAACACCACCACGGTGTCGTAGAGCGAGTAGCCGAGGATCGTCAGGAAGCCGATGACCGCCGCCGGGGTGACCTCGAAGCCGACGATGCCGTAGATGCCCGCGGTCAGCACGAGGTCGTGCAGCAGGGCTGCCATGGCGGCCAACGACATCTTCCAGGTTCGGAAGTACAGCGTCATGCCGATCGCGGCGAGGATCAGGAAGATCACGAGACCCTTGATGGCCTGGCTCGTGATGTCGGCACCCCATGAGGCACCGATGAAGGACGAGGTCACTCGATCGTCGGGGACGTCGTACGCGGTGGCCAACGCCGCCGCCACGTCGTTCGTCTGAGCGGCTTCCAGCTGCGAGGTCTGCACGCGGATCGTGTCGGTGCCGACCTGGGTGACCCGCGGGTTCGAACCGGGTACGACCTCGTCGACGGTCGTCGTGGCGACGTCCTGGTCGAGTTCGGCCGGCTGGGCGACCTGGAACTCCGACCCGCCCGTGAACTCGATGCCGAAGTGGAAGCCGCCGCGGAGGAACGGGACGGTGACCGAGATGAGGATGACCAGGGCGGCGATCCAGTACCAGCGGCGGCGGTGGCCGATGATGTCGTACGACCGGGCACCCGTGTAGAGGTCGTTGCCGAATTTCGAGAAACTGGCCATCAGGAGTCCTTCTTCCCTTCACCGGCGGTCGACGAGTCGACGCGCTCGGTGTTCTTCTCGGCGGCTTTGCGCTCGGCGATGGTCTGACGCTTGACGGCCTCGCGACCGCCCGCTTGCTTGCGGCCGACGACGGCCGGGGTTCGGAACTGCGCCCGCCCCCGGTAGACGGCGCCGAGGGCGCGTGGGTTGAGCCCGCTGAACGAGTGGCCTTCGCCGAAGAACCGCGTCCGGGCGATGAGCTGGAGCATGGGGTGGGTGAACAGCGAGACCACGATCAGGTCGATCACCGTGGTGATGCCCAAGGTGAGCGCGAAGCCCTTGACGTTGCCGACCGCGAGGATGAAGAGCGTGATGGCCGCCAGGAAGTTCACCGTGTCGGACGCGATGATCGTGCGGATGGCGCGCTTCCAGCCCGATTCGACGGCGCTCTCGAGGATGCGACCGTCGCGGAGTTCGTCCCGGATGCGTTCGAAGTAGACGATGAATGAGTCGGCCGTGATGCCGATGGCCACGATCAGACCGGTCACCCCCGCCAGCGAGAGGCGGTAGCCCTCTCGCCAGGACAGGATGGCGATCACGAGGTAGGTGAGCACGGCGGCGATGACCAGCGACAGGACGGTCACGAAGGCGAGGGCCCGGTACTGGATCAGCGAGTAGATGACCACCAGGATCAGGCCGATGAGGCCGGCGATCAGGCCGCTGATCAGCTGGGTCTGTCCGAGGGTCGCGGTGATCGTCTCGTTGCTCTGGACCGAGAAGCTGAGCGGGAGGGCACCGAACTTCAGCTGGTCGGCGAGGGTCTTCGAGGAGTCCTGCGTGAACTGGCCCGTGATCTGGGCCCGGCCGTCGGTGATGGCGGCGTTCGCGGACGGCGCCGTGATGACCTGGTTGTCGAGGGTCACGGCGAACTGGTTCTGCGGCGCCTGCAACGAGACGAGGCGCGAGGTGACCTGGGAGAACCGGTCGGTGCCCTGGCCGTTGAACTCGAGGTTCACGGCCCAGGTGTTCGTCGAGTTGCCCTGCGAGTCGGCGGCGAGACCGTTCGTGGCGTCGCTGATGTCGGAACCCTGCACCTCGACCGGGCCGAGGATGTACTTGGCCGTGCCGTCGGTGGAGCAGGTGACCAGTGGCTCGTCGTCACGGGCCGTGGCCAGGTCGTTCTCGGCCGCGCAGTCGTAGTTCTGGTAGAGGTCGGCGAGCTGGGGGGTGATCCACGCCAGGTCGGACGCGTTCGTCGGGGACGCGGTCGGCGTGCTCTCGAGCTCGGGGTTGGGGGTGTAGGGCGTGGCGCTCGGGCTGGCCGTGGCGCCGTCGCCTTCTCCGCCGACCGCGGCGTTCGAGACCGCCTCGGTGTAGAGCACGGGGCGGAAGGTCAGCTTGGCCGACGCCTCGATGCGTTCGAGGGTCGCGTTGTCGGGTCGTCCGGGGATGGACACGACGATGTTCTGCGTGCCCTGCTTGGTGATCTCGGATTCCGAGACGCCGGCCGAGTCGATGCGCTGCCGGATGATCGTGACCGCCTGGTCCAGCTGCTCCGACGACACCGTCTCGCCGCTCTGGAGCTGGGCCGCAAGGGTGATCTGCGTGCCGCCCTGCAGGTCGAGGGCCAGTTCGGGCACCCAACTCGCTCCGTTCCACCACCCGTCACGACCGGAGTCGTTCAGGAACGTGGCCGTGCCGTTCAGGGCCGTGAGGCCGGCGATGATGACCAACAACCAGGTCAGGGATCGTATTGCTTTCTTCACCGGCGTCGAGCGTGCCACGGAGGAACTCTGCTTTCTCATGGGAGCGCGCGCTCACGTGGAGCGCGCGCCGTGGATCGGACCCGGCCGCGCAAGGCGGCCGAGGCGGTCGTCGGGTCAGGCCTTGGTGTCGGAGTCCTTGGCGACCGTCGAGTCGACCGGTGCGGACGTGGCGCGTTCACCGAACTCGGGAGCGTCGTCGATGACGCGGTCGTGCTTGGTGGAGCCGTCGGCCAGCGAGTCGGCGTCGTCGGCGACGGGCTCGTCGATGACCGGTTCGACGACGCGACCCAGGGTCTGACGGTGGACCTTGAGGACGGTGCCGGGCGAGACCTCGACCTCGGCGACGTTGTTCTCGTCGTCGATGGAGACGACGGTGCCGTAGACGCCGAACGAGAGCATGACCTCGACGCCGGGGACGAGCTTGTTCTGCAGTTCTGCCTGCTGACGGTCGCGCTTCTTCTTGTTGCGGAACATGAAGACGACGAGGACCACCAGGAGGAGGACCATGATGAGGGTTGCGGGATCCATGCGGAACTCCCTTTCGCTGTTGGGGGTGTGGGCCGAGCGGGACTCGCTTCAGCGAGCGAAGGCCTCGGACCTGCAGGAATTATAGGTCATCGCCGAAGAGCGCCCCTGAGGCGTGCGCCAGACCGAAGTGCCGCCAGGCCTCGGGAGTGGCGATGCGTCCCCGCGGCGTCCGGGTGAGCAGGCCCACCCGGACGAGGAACGGCTCGACGACCGACTCGATCGTGTCGGCCTCTTCTCCCACCGAGACCGCAAGGGTGTTGAGGCCGACGGGTCCGCCGCCGAACCGGGTCAGCACCGTGCGGACGACCTCACGGTCGAGCCGGTCGAGCCCCAGCGAATCGACGTCGTAGAGATCGAGCGCTTCGCGCACGGTCGTCAGGTCGGCATCCCGCCCGTGGACGAGCGCGTAGTCGCGGACGCGTCGGAGAAGGCGGTTCGCGATGCGAGGCGTGCCCCGGCACCGTCCGGCGATCTCGGCCAGGGCGGCACCGTCGATGACGATGCCGAGGAGGGACGCCGCCCGGCGGAGGACCTCGGTCAGCTCGGCCTCGTCGTAGAACTCGAGGTGCGCCGTGAAGCCGAACCGGTCGCGCAGGGGGTTGGGCAGCAGCCCGCTGCGGGTGGTCGCACCGACGAGGGTGAAGGGCGACAACTCGAGGGGGATGCTGGTCGCTCCTGCCCCCTTGCCCACCATGATGTCGATCCGGTAGTCCTCCATTGCGAGGTACAGCATCTCTTCGGCCGGCCGCGCCATGCGATGGATCTCGTCGATGAAGAGCACCTCCCCCGGCACGAGGGCAGAGAGGACCGCGGCCAGGTCGCCCGCGTGCTGGATCGCGGGACCCGACGACATCCGCAACGGCCGAGCCCCTTCGTGGGCCACGATCATGGCCAGGGTCGTCTTGCCGAGCCCGGGCGGTCCGGCGAGCAGGATGTGGTCGGGGGTGCGGCCCTGCATCGTCGCGGCCTTGAGCAGCAGCTCGAGCTGGCCCCGCACCTTGGACTGCCCGACGAACTCGCCGAGCGAGGTGGGCCGCAGCGCCCCTTCGAAGGCCAGCTCGGCCTCGGACTCGAGCGTGGGACGGGTCAGGTCGTCGTCGCTCACGCTCGGGCCCCGGTGGACTTCTGCGGACCGAGGTGACCGAGTGCGGCACGCAGCAACTGCGGCACGGCCACCGCGACGGCGTCGCCACGGTCCGCCACGACGGCGTCGATGGCGGCCTGCGCCTCACGGTCGGACCACCCGAGCCCGACCAACGCGACGAGCACGTCGGCAGCCGTCGTCGACGCCGCCGTGACGGTCGGCGCGGTCGGTGCCACGTCGAGCTTGCCGGTCAGCGAGAGGACGATGAGCTTGGCCGTCTTCGGCCCGATGCCCGAGACGCGTCGGAACGCGGCGTCGTCGTCGTCGGCGACGGCGGTGGCGACCTGATGGGGCGTGAGCGTCGACATGACGCCCTGGGCCGACTTCGGACCGACGCCGGTGACGCTGCGGAGCAGGTCGAAGACCTCGAGTTCTTCGCGGTCGGCGAAGCCGAAGAGCGAGAGGTCGTCTTCTCGGACGATCAACGCCGTGTGGACGAGCGCCTGCTCGCCGACGCGGACCGTCAGTGCGAGCTGTGGGGTGACCGAGACACGGAGGCCCACCCCGCCGACCTCGACCACGACCGATGTGCCGGACGCGGAC
Organism: Frigoribacterium sp. Leaf8; assembly: GCF_001421165.1. Classification (GTDB taxonomy): domain Bacteria; phylum Actinomycetota; class Actinomycetes; order Actinomycetales; family Microbacteriaceae; genus Frigoribacterium. Next base: position 269,697 of record NZ_LMKB01000005.1, read on the forward strand.
AGGACGGTACCGCGGACACTCGAGATCATGCCCCCAGCCTAGGAGTGCGCACCGACTTCTCGGCGTCGCGCCACGCTCGCTGGGCCGGCGTGAGGGAACCCGAGGAGGCGCGGGCAGCGACGGGCGCACCCCGCCAGGCATGGCAGATGGCCAGGGCCAGGGCGTCGGCGGCGTCCGCCGGCCGGGGCGCCTCGGCCAGCCCGAGCAACCGGGCGACCATCGTGCCGACCTGCTTCTTGTCGGCCGACCCGTACCCGGTCACGGCAGCCTTCACCTCGGACGGCGTGTGCAGCGTGACGGGGATCTCGCGTTCGGCTGCGGCACGCAGGGCGAGGCCGCTGACCTGTGCCACCCCCATGACGCTGCGGACGTTCTGTTGGGCGAAGACCCGCTCGATCGCCATGGCGTCCGGCCGGTGCTCGTCGATGAGCGCCTCGAGACCGCGACCCAGGGCGAGGAGACGCAACTCGAGGGCGAGGTCGGGGGCGGTGCGGATGACCTGCACGTCGACCAGGGTCGCACGCCGCTGGGCGTCGACCTCGACCACCCCGACCCCGCATCGGGTGAGCCCGGGGTCGATGCCGAGCACCCGGAGCGTCACCGCGGCGGCCTATTCTTCGTCGTCGAGCGCGGCCTGCACGTCGGCGGGGACGTCGTGGTTCGCGTAGACGTTCTGCACGTCGTCGTCGTCGTCGAGGGCGTCGATGAGTCGGAAGACCTTGCGTGCCGTCTCGAGGTCGACCTCGATCTTGAGCCCGGGCACGAACTCGATGTCGGCCGAGTCGTAGTCGATGCCGGCGTCCTGGAGGGCCGAACGGGCCGGGACCAGGTCGGAGGCCTCGGTGACGATCTCGAAGCCTTCACCACGATCGGTGACCTCTTCGGCTCCGGCGTCGAGGACGGCGGCGAGGACGTCGTCTTCGGTGAGGTCGTCCGTCTTCATGACGGCGATGACGCCCTTGCGGCTGAAGTTGTAGGCCACGCTGCCGGGGTCGGCCATGGTGCCGCCGTTGCGCGACATCACCGTACGGACGTTGGCGGCCGCGCGGTTCTTGTTGTCGGTGAGGCACTCGATCAACAACGCGACGCCGTTGGGGCCGTACCCCTCGTACATGATCGTCTGGTAGTCGACGCTCTCGCCGCTGAGACCGGCACCGCGCTTGACGGCCCGGTCGATGTTGTCGTTGGGGACCGAGGTCTTCTTGGCCTTCTGGACGGCGTCGACCAGCGTGGGGTTGCCGGACATGTCGGCCCCGCCCTGCTTGGCCGCGACCTCGATGTTCTTGATGAGCTTGGCGAACGACTTGGCACGTCGACTGTCGATGACGGCCTTCTTGTGCTTGGTCGTTGCCCACTTGGAATGCCCGGACACGGTGCTCCTTCAGACTGCTGACGTGGATCGCGACGAGTCTACCGCGACGCCCGCGCGCGGGCCTTGTCGAGGAACCGCGAGTGGAACCGCAGGTCGTCGGTGACCTCCGGGTGGAACGAGGTGCCCATCAGGAGACCTTGCTCGACGGCGACGACCCGGCCGTCCTCGAGGACGCCGATCGCCGTCGCGGCCGGCCCGACCGCGTCGACCACCGGGGCGCGGATGAAGACCGCGTGCACGGGTGGACCGTCGAGCACGGGGACGTGGACATCGGTCTCGAACGAGTCGGTCTGGGAGCCGAACGCGTTGCGCCGGACCGAGACGTCGAGGCCCCCGATGCTCTGCTGGCCGGGGATGCCGTCGACGATGCGGTCCGCGAGCATGATGAGGCCGGCGCAGGTGCCGTAGACGGGCAACCCCGACCCGATCGCCCGTCGGAGCGGCCCGTCCAGGTCGAACGTCCGGGACAGCTTGTCCATGACGCTGGACTCGCCACCCGGGATCACCAGACCATCGATCTCGTCGAGCTCGGTGGCTCGGCGTACGGCGACGGCCTCGGCCCCCAACGAGGTCAGGACGGCCAGGTGTTCACGAAAATCGCCTTGCAGGGCCAGGACGCCGACCCGGGGCGTTCGTTCGGGCATCACCGACGATCGACCCCCGAGGTCACCAGCCGCGCTCGGCGAGGCGGTGCGGTGCGGGGAGGTCGGGCACGTTGATGCCGACCATCGCCTCGCCGAGACCGCGCGACGCGTCGGCCACGACCTGGGGGTCGTCGAAGAAGGTGGTGGCCTTGACGATCGCCTTGGCACGCTCGGCGGGGTTGCCCGACTTGAAGATGCCCGAACCGACGAAGACGCCGTCGGCACCGAGCTGCATCATGAGAGCCGCGTCGGCGGGTGTCGCGACGCCGCCCGCGGTGAAGAGGACGACGGGGAGCTTGCCGGTCTCGGCGATCTCTTTCACGAGCTCGAAGGGAGCCTGCAGTTCTTTCGCGGCGACGTAGAGCTCGTCGGACTTGAGCCCACGGAGCTGGGCGATCTCTTTCGAGATCGTGCGGATGTGCTTGGTGGCCTCGGACACGTCACCGGTGCCGGCCTCGCCCTTGGAGCGGATCATGGCCGCGCCCTCGGTGATGCGACGCAGCGCCTCGCCCAGGTTGGTGGCCCCGCAGACGAAGGGGACGGTGAAGTTCCACTTGTCGATGTGGTTGACGTAGTCGGCCGGGCTCAGCACCTCGGACTCGTCGATGTAGTCCACGCCGAGGGTCTGGAGGATCTGGGCCTCGACGAAGTGGCCGATGCGGGCCTTCGCCATGACGGGGATCGAGACCGCCGCCACGATCTCGTCGATCATGTCGGGGTCGCTCATGCGGGCGACACCGCCCTGGGACCGGATGTCGGCGGGAACGCGCTCGAGGGCCATGACGGCCACGGCCCCGGCGTCTTCGGCGATCTTCGCCTGCTCGACGTTGACGACGTCCATGATGACGCCGCCCTTGAGCATCTCGGCGAGACCGCGCTTGACGCGGCTCGAACCGGTGGTGGAGGACTGGTGGGAGGCAGAGGTCGTGTCGCTCATGATGGCCCCTATCTTAGGCCCGATCAGACCGCCGACGCCGCCGTCGGCGTCGTGCCGTCGCCGTCCCTCGGCCAGGCCTCGGAGACGGCGACGCGGACGTCGCCGAGCAGCTGCGTGACGGCCTTCGTCTGAGCGATGATCGGGAAGAAGTTCGAGTCGCCGCCGTAGCGCGGCACCACGTGTTGGTGCAGGTGGGCCGCGATGCCGGCTCCGCCGACCTGCCCCTGGTTCATGCCGATGTTGAAGCCCTGCGCGTGGGACACCTGTGTGAGGACCCGCATGGCGGTCTGGGTCAGGGACGCGATCTCGGCCACCTCGTCGGAGGTGGCGAGGTCGTAGGTGGAGACGTGCCGGTACGGGCAGACCAGCAGGTGCCCCGGGTTGTAGGGGTAGAGGTTGAGCAACACGTAGGCGTGTTCGCCCCGGGCCACGATGAGCGCGTCGTCGTCCGACCTCGAGGGGGCGCTGCAGAACGGGCAGGAGTCGTCGTGGGCGCCCTGGCCCGCCTCGACGTAGACGGCGCGGTGCGGCGTCCAGAGTCGCTGGAACGCGTCCGGGACCGCGGCGAAGTCGGCGGAGGACTCGGCCGCAGACCCGTCGGCGACCACGCTCAGACCTGGGCCTTGGTCTCGATGGCGGCGACGATCTTGGCGATCGCCTCGTCGAGCGGCACGCCGTTCTCCTGCGAGCCGTCCCGGTAGCGGAAGCTGACGGCCCCGGCCGCGCGGTCGTCCTCGCCGGCGATCAACTGGAACGGCACCTTGGCCTTGGTGTGCGTGCGGATCTTCTTCGGCATGCGGTCGTCGCTGTGGTCGACCTGCGCCCGGACGCCGACCTCGCGCAGACGCGCCACGACGCCGTCGAGGTAGTCGCCGTATTCGTCGGCGACGGGGATCGCCACGACCTGGACGGGCGCCAGCCAGACCGGGAAGGCCCCGGCGTAGTGCTCGGTGAGCACGCCGAAGAAGCGCTCGATCGAACCGAACAACGCCCGGTGGATCATGACCGGACGCTGACGCGAGCCGTCGGCCGCCGTGTACTCGAGGTCGAAGCGCTCGGGCAGGTTGAAGTCGAGCTGCACCGTCGACATCTGCCAGGTGCGTCCGATCGCGTCACGTGCCTGGACCGAGATCTTCGGCCCGTAGAACGCCGCGCCGGCCGGGTCGGGAACGAGTTCGAGGCCGGTCTCTTCTGCGACCTGCCTCAGCGTCGCCGTCGCCTCGTCCCAGGTGGCGTCGTCGCCCACGTACTTCTCGGGGTCCTTGGTGGACAGCTCGAGGTAGAAGTCGTCGAGGCCGTAGTCGCGCAGCAGGCTGAGGACGAAGTCGAGCGTGCCCTTGAGCTCGGCCGCCATGTCGTCACGGGTGGTGAAGATGTGCGCGTCGTCCTGGGTCATGCCGCGCACGCGGGTGAGCCCGTGGATGACGCCGGACTTCTCGTTGCGGTACACGGTGCCGAACTCGAACAGGCGCTGTGGCAGGTCACGGTAGGACTTGGCCGACGAACGGTACGCCAGGATGTGCATCGGACAGTTCATCGGCTTGAGGTAGTAGTCCGCACCCTGACGGGTGATCTCGCCCTCGTCGTTGCGTGCCTCGTCGAGGTGCATCGCCGGGAACATGCCGTCCTTGTACCAGCCCAGGTGGCCCGAGGTCTCGAACAGGGCCGCCTTGGTGATGTGCGGCGTGTAGACGAACTCGTACCCGGCCTTCTCGTGGCGTTCGCGCGAGTAGTCCTCCATCTGGCGACGGATGATGCCGCCCTTCGGGTGGAAGATCGCGAGACCCGAGCCGATCTCGTCGGGGAACGAGAAGAGGTCCAGCTCGGCGCCGAGCTTGCGGTGGTCGCGCTTGGCGGCCTCCTCGAGTCGGGCCTGGTAGGCGCGCAGGTCGTCCTTGGTGGGCCACGCCGTGCCGTAGATGCGCTGCAGCTGGGGGTTCTTCTCGGACCCGCGCCAGTAGGCGGCCGCCACGCGCATCAGCTTCGTGGCGTTGCCGAGGAGGCGCGTGCTGGGCACGTGGGGACCGCGGCAGAGGTCGAACCAGACGACCTCGCCGGTCTTCGGGTCGAGGTTGTCGTAGACCGTGAGCTCGGCCCCGCCCACCTCGACCGACTCGCCGTCGGCGCCGAGCTCGTCGGCCGACCCGCCCTTGAGCCCGATGAGCTCGAGCTTGAACGGTTCGTGGGCGAGCAGCTCGCGGGCCTCGTCGTCGGTCACGACGCGACGACGGAAGCGCTGGCCCTGACGGATGATGCGCTCCATGCCCTTCTCGATGGCCTTGAGGTCGTCGGGGGTGAAGGGCTCCGCGACGTCGAAGTCGTAGTAGAAGCCGTCGGTGACGGGCGGTCCGATGCCGAGCCTGGCCTCGGGGTTGATCTGCTGCACCGCCTGGGCCATCACGTGCGCAGCCGAGTGCCGGAGGATGGCCAGGCCGTCGGGCGAGTCGATCGTGACCGGCTCGGCCACGTCGCCCGCGTGCAGTTCGGTCGCGAGGTCGCGGAGCTCGCCGGACACGCGGACGGCCACGACCGACTTGTCGGTGAACAGCTCGGAGCCGGTCGTCGTCGCGGTGGCCTCGACGGCCGAGAGGCCGGTCGCGGCTGAGGAGGCGGTCGGGTCGATGTCGGTCTGGTCGGACACGGCGGTGGTTCCTATCGTCGAGGGGCGGGGACCACTTTAGTCGCCGACCGACCGCCGACCGGTCGACCAGGGCCTCGACGGGCGACGAGGCCCGGGTCGGCTCAGACGGCGCGCAGTTCGGTCGAACAGGCCTCCGCCGCGACCCACGCGAGCACGCCGCACTTCACCCTCATGACGAACTTCGAGACCCCGTGGAACACGACCGCGTCGCCGAGGACCTCGTCGTCGGGCTCCCCGGCGCCCCGGGACCGCATCATCTCGCGGAACTCCCCGACGAGTGCGTCGAGCTCGGTCAGCGTGCGACCCGGAGCCAGCTGCGCCAGCACCGAGGCGGAGGCCATCGAGATGCTGCAGCCGGCGCCCTGCCAGCGGAGGTCGGCGATGCGGTCGGTCCCGGGCTCGAGGGCGACGCGGACGGTGATCTCGTCACCGCAGGTCGGGTTGCGTTCGTGGTGCTGCGCGTCGGCCCCGGGCAGCTCGCCGTCGCCGTGGCGCGCCTTGGCGTGGTCGAGGATGACCTGCTGGTACAGGCCGTCGAGGGCGGCGCTCACCGCGCCTCCTCGGCCTTCTCGTCGACGGGCTCCGGGCCGACGACGCCGAAGTAGCCGCGGACCTCGGCGACCCCGGCGACCAGCCGGTCGACCTCGTCGCTCGACGAGTACAGGTAGGTGCTGGCCCGCGTCGTGGCCGTCACCCCGAGACGCCGGTGCAGTGGCTGGGCGCAGTGGTGGCCGACCCGCACGGCGATGCCGAGCGCGTCGAGGAACTGGCCCACGTCGTGGGCGTGCACCCCGTCGACGACGAAGCTGGCGAGTCCCGATCGCGGCACGCCGGCGGGCGGGCCCACGACCGTGACGCCGTCGACGGCCTCGAGGCCGCGGACGAGCAGGTCGGCGAGGGCCTCCTCGTGGGCGCGCACCCGGTCCATGCCGACGGCGTCGAGGTAGCGCACGGCCTCGGCCAGGGCGACGGCCTGGGACACGGGCTGCGTGCCGGCCTCGAAGCGCTGCGGAGCGGGGAGGTACTCGGAGCCCTCCATCGTCACCGTCGTGATCATCGAGCCGCCGGTCCGGAACGGCGGCAGGGCGTTCAGCAGTTCCGCCCGGCCGTAGAGGACGCCGATGCCCGTGGGCCCCAGCATCTTGTGGCCCGAGAAGGCGGCGAAGTCGACGTCGAGGTCGTGGAGGTCGACGGGGCGGTGCGGGACCGACTGGCAGGCGTCGAGGACGACGAGGGCGCCGACGTCGTGCGCCAGCGCCACCAGCTCGGCGACGGGCGCGACGAGGCCGGTGACGTTCGAGACGTGGGCGAAGGCGAGGAGGCGCGTGCGGGGTCCGATCACGGCGGCCGCGTCGGCGGTGGTCCAGGTGCCGTCGTCGCGGACCGGCACGAATCGCAGGCTGGCACCGGTCGTCGCGGCGAGTTCTTGCCACGGGACGAGGTTCGCGTGGTGTTCGGCCTCGGTGACGACGATCTCGTCGCCGGGCGCGAGGGCGAAGCGTCGCGCGGCCTCACCACCCCGCCCGTGCGTCGCGTTCGCGACGCCGTACGCGAAGAGGTTGAGGGCGTCGGTGGCGTTGGAGGTCCAGACGATCTCGTCGACGTCGGCACCGACGAAGCGGGCGACCGTCTCGCGCGCCTCTTCGTAGGCCTCGGTCGACAGGGCGGCGAGCGTGTGGGCGCCCCGGTGCACGGCCGAGTTCGTCGTCTCGAGGAAGCGCCGCTCGGCGTCGAGCACGGATGCCGGCCGTTGGGCGGTCGCCCCCGAGTCGAGGTAGGCGAGCGGCTCGCCGTTGACGTCCTGCCCGAGGAGCGGGAAGTCGGCGCGCAGACGGCGGGCGTCGTCGTCGGACAGCCCCGGACGGTGGGTGGATGGTGCGGAGGAGGTGGTGGTCACGGTGTCCCTTCCCGTCGATCGTACCGAGGCCCCCCGAGGGGCCCGGCTCCGGCCGACACGGGACGCAACGGCTGACGGCCGCGCGGTGTTCCCGACCCCGTGGCTGTGACGCCCCGTGTCGCGGACGTCGCATACGTCGGGGGTCGGGGCCAGAGTGGTGGCGACGAACGGAGCACACCATGACGACCACCCCCGGCCGCATCGAGACCACCCACGCGGGAAGCCTGCCGCGCACGCCCGAGCTGATCGCGGCGAACGACGCGCGCGCGCTCGGCGTGGACGGCTTCACCCTCGAGCGCACGCCCGAGTTCGACGCCCTGCTGACCGACGCCGTCGTCGATCTCGTCCGGCGCCAGAACGATCTCGGCATCACCATCGTCGGCGACGGCGAGTACGGCAAGGCGATGACGAGCGCCGTCGACTACGGCGCCTGGTGGTCGTACTCGTTCCAGCGCGTGAGCGGTCTCTCGTTGACGGGGTCGGACATCTTCAGCCAGCCGGCCGTGCGGTCCTCCCCCGGCGACGTGCGGCTGACGTCGTTCCCCGACCGTCGCGACTGGCAGACGTTCCACGACGCCTACACCGACCCGACCTCGGGCATCGGCACGGGCTCGGGCGCGACGCCGTTCCCGAGCACGACGGGCCCGCTGGCCTACGTCGGACACGTCGCCATCGCCTCGGACATCGCCAACCTGAAGGCCGGCCTCGAGGCGAGCGGTTCGCGCTCGGGCTTCATCACCTCGCTGTCACCGGGAAGCGGAGCCCGCATCGCGAACGACTTCTACGCCACCGACGAAGAGCACATCTGGGCCTGGGCCGAGGTGCTGCGGGAGGAGTACACGGCGATCGTCGAGGCCGGCCTGACCGTGCAGATCGACGACCCCTCGATCGCCGAGAACTGGGACCAGATCAACCCGGAGCCGAGCGTCGAGGACTACCGGGCGTTCACCCGAATCCGCGTCGAGGCGCTCAACCACGCCCTCCGCGGCCTGCCGCCGGAGCAGGTGCGCTTCCACCTCTGTTGGGGCTCGTGGCACGGTCCCCACACGACCGACGTCGAGTTCCGTCACATCGTCGACCTCATGCTCGAGATCGACGCCGGCTCGTACTCGTTCGAGGCGGCCAACGTCCGTCACGAGCACGAGTGGAAGCTCTGGCGCGACGTCGAGCTGCCGACCGGCAAGACGATCGTGCCGGGTGTCGTCAGCCACGCCACGAACGTGGTCGAACACCCCGAACTCGTGGCCGACCGCATCGAACGGTTCGCCTCGCTGGTCGGCCCCGAGAACGTCGTCGCCTCGACCGACTGCGGCCTGGGCGGTCGCATCCACCCGCAGATCGCGGTGGCCAAGCTGGCCTCGCTCGGCGAGGGCGCGCGCATCGCCTCGCACCGCCTGTTCGGCTGAGCGTCCGCGGCGGAGTCGACCCGCGCCTCCTGGTCCCCGATCGAGGAGGCGCGGGTCGCTCGTCGCGTGGACGTCCCGTCAGTCGTCGAGCGGCTTGAGCACCCGTTGCAGGAACTGCTGCGTGCGGGCCTCGCGGGGGCGGGACAGCACGTCGGCGGGACGGCCCCGCTCGACGACGACGCCGGCGTCCATGAAGAGCAGCTCGTCGGCCACCCGGCGGGCGAACTCGAGCTCGTGGGTGACGACGATCATCGTCCAGCCCTCGTCGGCGAGTTCCTTCACGACGGTGAGCACGTCACCGACCAGTTCGGGGTCGAGGGCCGAGGTCGGCTCGTCGAAGAGCAGGAGTTCGGGCCGCAGGGCGAGCGCGCGCACGATGCCCACGCGCTGCTGCTGGCCGCCCGAGAGCTCGGCCGGGTAGGCGTCGGCCTTCTCGACGAGGCCGACGCGCGCGAGGAGTGCCTCGGCCTCGGCCCGCGCCTCCTTCGGATCGCGTCCCTGGACGCGCACCGGTCCCTCGACGACGTTCTCCAGCACCGTGAGGTGCGGGAACAGGTTGAAGTGCTGGAACACCATCGACGAGCGATCGCGGAGGGCCAACAGGTCGCGCTTGCCGACCGTGGTGCCGAAGTCGATCGAGCGGCCGTCGGAGAGCGTGACGACTCCGCCGTCGGGCACCTCGAGGCTGTTGAGCGACCGCAGCACGGTCGTCTTGCCCGAGCCCGAGGGCCCGATGATGGCGACGACGCGTCCGCGGCGCACCTCGAGGTCGATGCCGCGCAGCACCTCGTTCGAGCCGAACGCCTTGTGCAGCCCCCGGACGGTCAGCACGGGGGCACCGGTCTCGTCGGCCGGCCGGGGCGGGGTGACGTCAGCGGGCAACGTGGCGGTCCAATCTCTTCTCGAGGGCGTCCTGCCCGAACGACAGGATCAGGCAGATCACCCAGTAGACCAGGGCGGCCTCGAGGTAGATCAGCAGGAACTGGTTCGAGACGGTGGCGATCTGCTCGGCCTGACGGAACAACTCGACGACGAGGATGACGCTCGCCAACGAGGTGTCCTTGACCAGGCTGATGAAGGTGTTCGACAGCGGGGGCACCGAGACGCGCGCCGCCTGCGGCAGGATGATCCGCCGGAGGGCGAGCCCCCGCGACATGCCGATCGTGTGGGCGGCCTCCCACTGGCCCTTGGGCACCGAGAGGATGGCCGCGCGGATGACCTCGGCCGCGTACCCACCGACGTTCAAGGAGAACGCGATGATGGCGCTGGGCCACGGATCGAGCTTGACGCCGATCGACGGAAGGCCGTAGAAGACGACGAAGAGCTGCACGAGCAGCGGCGTGCCCCGGATGATCGAGATGTAGACCCGGGCGATGCCCGCGAGCGCCGCCTTGCCCGACAGGCGCATCAGCGCGATGACGACGGCGATGACCAGCCCGATCGCCATCGATGCGAAGGCGAGCGGGATCGACGCGACGAGCGCCCCCGACACGATCGGCCAGAGCGACCGCCAGAAGAGGTCGAGGGAGGACTGCACGCCTACTCGCTGACGTCCTGGCCGAAATACTTCTCGCTGATGGTCGCCAGCGTGCCGTCGGCCTTGAGCTCGGCGAGGGCGTCGTCGATCGCCGACACGAGGTCGTCGCTGCCCTTCGTGGTGACCAGGGCCGAGCGCGAGACGTCGTCCGTGGTCGCCGCGATCTTGATGCCGGCGGCCTGGTCGGGGTTGGTCTTGACGTAGTCGAGGAAGGTCAGTTCGTCGTTGACGGTCGCGTCGATGCGACCCTGCTCGAGGAGCGCGACCGACTGGGCCCAGCCGTCGACGACCTGCACGTCCGCGCCCGCGTCCTTGGCGGTCGTGTAGAAGTTGCTCGACTGCGACTGGGCCGTCGTCTTGCCCTCGAGGTCGGAGAGCGAGGTGATGTCGGTGTTGTCGGCGGCCGTGATCACGACACCGCGGCTGACCGTGTAGGGCGTCGAGAAGTCGTACGTGGCCTCACGCTCGTCGGTGATCGAGATCTGGTTGGCCACGAGGTCGAAGCGGCCGGCGGTGAGTCCGGCGAGCAGGGCGTCGAACTGCGTCTCCTCGAAGGCCGGGGTGACGCCGAGCTTCTCGGCGACGGCCGTGGCGACGTCGACGTCGTAGCCGGTCAGCGCGCCGGCCCCGCCCTCGTGGTAGGTGAAGGGCTGGTAGGTGCCCTCGGTGCCGATGACGAGCTCGCCGGCCGCCTGGATGTCGGACAGGCTCTTCGCCGCGCTCGTGTCGGCGGTCGCGCTGCCGGTGGACTGGACGACCCCGTCGGTGGAGGCGGGCGCGCAGGCGGCCAGGGCGACGGCGGCGGCGGCGACGACGCCGACGGAGGCGAGGCGACGGACGGTGCGGACGGCGGTGATCTTCACGAGGGTTCCTTTGCTGCGGCTCGGGGGTCGGACGAGCCTCCCGACACTAACGCCGCGGGGGCGGGCGTGATTCCCGATGACTCCGCATGACCTTGCGGCCACGGAGGCCGGGCGTCGTCGCACACCCGTCGGCGTCGCCACGCGCCCGTCAGCGTCGCGCGATCGCCTCCCCCACCGAGGGGGCGCCGTCGAGCCGCACGTGCCGGTGGGCCACGTCGTCGGCCGAGACGGCGACGGTGCTCAGCGACAGCGAATGGAAGAGGCGTCCGTCGACCAGGTCGGCCCGCACGAGCGCGTCGTCGTCGTCCGTCGGCAGGGCGCTGCTCTCGCGCAGCAGGTCGAGCCACGGCGTCCAGCTGCCCTCGCCCTCGGCCCCCGTCGGCAGCGGACCGGTCGGAGGCGCGACGTCACGGAACCGGGGCAGCCAGCGGTCGACGCGCGGCACGGACCGGTCGTCGGGGGCGGCGTGCGTGAGCAGGTGCACCCCGGCGGCGAGGCGGGCCGTATCGGTGGCGGTGCCGTCCCAGACGGAGTGCACCGCGCCTCCTGCGTCCGCGGTGAGCAGGTTGAAGGTGCGGGTCGTCTGCGGCCCGTCGGGCAGGACGCCGTCGGCGGCCGCCCGGAGGGGCAGGGCACCGCGGGTGGTCCATCCGCCGGGCGGCGACGCGGGCGCCTCGTGACGGTTGAGCACGACGCTCGCCCGGCTCGGGCCCCGGGCGGTCGCCAACCAGGCCCCGCCCGCCTCGCGGTCGTGCACCCCGGTCACCCGCTCACCGAGGTCGGGCCACCAGGCGCCGGGCTCGTCCCAGGGGCGGTCGGGCGACTCGTCCCGGAGCCCGAGGAAGACGACGGGCCAGGGCGCGTCCGGCTGGACGGCGACGACGACGGTGCACATGGGGTCCTCAGGGTGGGGGCTCGTCGGGACGGGTGCCGACGCTCGACCGCGGGATGCGGCATCGTGGTGGGCAACGCTACCGACCCGGCACCGGGTCGGCCGACCGACGCATCGATCGACGAGGCCCACCGTGACGCACGACCACCCCCGCTCCTCCCCCGCCGACGCCCCGCGTCGCCTGTCCGTCGTCGTCGGCGTCTCGGGCGGCATCGCGGCGTACAAGGCCGTCGGGGTCGTCCGCGGCCTCGTGCTGCGGGGGCACGACGTCCACGTCGTGCCGACCGAGGCCGCCCTGCGCTTCGTCGGGGCGCCCACCTGGGAGGCCACGAGCCGCAACCCGGTTCACACGTCCGTCTTCGACGACGTCGCGGAGGTGCGGCACGTGGCCCTGGGGCAGCGCGCCGACCTGATCGTCGTGGCCCCCGCGACCGCCCACACCCTGGCGAAGATCGCCCACGGCCTGTCCGACGACCTGCTCGGCACGACGATCCTCGCGAGCACCGCGCCGCTCGTCGTCGCGCCCGCCATGCACACCGAGATGTGGCGGAACCCGGCGACGGTCGCGAACGTCGACCTGCTGAGGTCGCGCGGGGTGACCGTCGTCGGGCCGGACGACGGGCCGCTGACCGGGGGCGACGTGGGGCCCGGCCGGCTGAGCGAACCCGACGAGATCGTCGCCGCGGCACTCGCCCTCGTGACCGGCCCGGGCTCCCCCGACGCCCCGCGAGCCGTCGCCCCGGGTGCTCGGGACCAGGAGGCGCGGGTCGGCGACCTGGACGGCCTCCGGTTGGTCGTCTCGGCCGGCGGCACCCGTGAGCCCCTGGACCCCGTGCGGTTCGTCGGCAACCGGTCGAGCGGTACGCAGGGGGCGGCGCTCGCCCTCGGGGCGGCCCGCCGCGGTGCCCACGTCACCGTCGTCGCGGCCGCACTCGACGGAGCCGTGCGGCAGACGCTCGAGACGGAGGGGACGATCGACGTCGTCGAGGTCGGCACCGCCCTCGAGCTCGACGCCGCGATGGGCGAGCACGCCCCGGCGGCGGACGTCGTGATCATGGCGGCCGCGGTGGCGGACTACCGGCCGTCGTCGGTGGCCGACGGGAAGATCCGGAAGGACGACTCGGGCGACGAGCTGACCGTCCGTCTCGTCCGGACCCCGGACGTCCTGGCCGGGCTCGTCGCCCGTCGGGCCGTGGGGCAGGTGGTCGTCGGCTTCGCGGCCGAGACGGCCGCCGACCGGGACGAACTGCTCTCGCTCGGGCGCGCCAAGCAGCGGCGGAAGGGAGCGGACCTGCTCGTCCTCAACACGGTGGGCTGGACGACCGGCTTCGGCAGCGACGACACGGCCGTCGTCGTGATCGACGCCGACGGTGACGTGGTGTCCGAGGCCGAGGGGTCGAAGACCGCCGTGGCCGAGACGGTGCTCGACGCCGTGGTGTCCCGTCGGGTCGCGAGTCGGGGGTCGGGTGGCAGCACTCCTCCCGTGCTCCCCGGCGCGTCGACGGGAGCGGGCGCATGAGCCCCCGCGAGCAGGCCGATCCCCGCCTCGGCACGACCGTCGGCGGTCGCTACCGCCTCGACGCGATCGTCGGGCGCGGAGGCATGGGGGCCGTCTACCGGGCGAGCGACCTCGAGCTCGGCCGGGTCGTCGCCGTCAAGCTCTTCTCCTCGGACGGGCACGACGTCCACGACCTCAGCCGCCAGGTCAGCGAGGTGCGCCTCCTCGCCTCCCTCAACCACCCGGGGCTCGTCACGCTCTACGACGCCCGGGTCGAGGGCGACGGCCACGACGACGACGCCTACCTCGTGATGGAGTACGTCGACGGCCCCACCCTGCAGACCGTGCTCGCCGACGGTCCGTTGTCGCACGCCGAGGCCGCGGCGGTGCTCGGCGACGTCGCGGACGGCCTGGCGGCGGTGCACCGCGCCGGCGTCGTCCACCGGGACGTCAAGCCCGCGAACATCCTGCTCGCCGCGCCGCACCACGAAGGCGACCCCCGACGGGCCAAGCTCGCCGACTTCGGCATCGCCTACCTGATCGACTCGACGCGGGTGACGGCCACGGGAACCCTGATGGGCACCGCCGCCTTCGTCAGCCCGGAGCAGGCCGAGGGGCGTCCGCCGGCCCCCGCGTCCGACGTCTATTCGCTCGGGTTGGTGCTGGTCGAGGCGCTGACCGGGCGGCGCGTCTTCACGGGGTCGGTCGTCGAGTCGGTCATGGCCCGTCTCACCCGCGACCCCGAGATCCCGGCCTCGATCGGCTCGGGGTGGGCGGAACTGTTGACGCGCATGACCGCGCGAGCACCCGACGACCGTCCGGCCGCCGCCGAGGTCGCCCGAGCGGCCCGCACGCTGGCCGTCGAGGGCGCCGGGTCGACCGAAGCCGTCACGCGCGTCATGGCCGCTCCCGACGTGCCGACGGCTGCCCTGCCCGGAGGCGACGCCCCCACTCGCGTCCTGGCCCGGGACGATGCCCGCACGCAGGTGTTCGGGGCGGGGGCGGCCTCCCGCGCCGACGCCACGGACCTGGTCGCCGACGTCACGGCGGACGACGGGACCCGGAAGCGTCGGCGTTGGCCCCTCGTGCTGGCGGCGATCGTCGTCGCCGGGCTGCTGGCGGCGGGCATCGGTTGGGCCGCCACCCGCGACGGTGGGACGGTGGACCCGACGGAGAGCACGAGTCCGAGCGTCGAGACGGATCCGTCGACGACGCCGTCCGAGTCGTCGGACGTCGACTCGCCGTCACCGTCCGACGACTCCACCGACGACTCACCGGTCGACCCGGCTCCCTCGGACGAGGTGAGCCCCACCCAGGAGGCGCCGGTCGAGCCGACGACGCAGCCGACCGTCGACCCCGTGACGCCCCCGACGGTCGACGTCCCTGGCGTCGACGTCCCCGGAGGGAACAGCGGGCCCGGCAACAGCGGCAACGGCGGCCCGGGCACCAACGGGAACGGGAACGGGAACGGCCGGGGCAACGGGGTCGGTCTCGGGACGGGGACCGACACCCCCTAGGCGGATGCCGCGGGACGTCACGACCCGTCGCTCGCATCGTGAGGTGGGCGACAGGTCGTGGCCTCTCGGCAGGAGAGGCGGGCCACCCCGTGAGAGAAGAAGCCCGGACATGACGAAAGCCCCGGCCGAGGCCGGGGCTTTCTGTGTGTGAGCGATACTGGGATCGAACCAGCGACCTCTTCCGTGTCAGGGAAGCGCGCTACCGCTGCGCCAATCGCTCATGTCTCAACGATCCGAGAATCTTCCCTCGAACCGCACTATTCAATTGCAACATAGAGTCTAGACCTAGGTCTAGATCGAATGGAGGTGGAGACGGGATTTGAACCCGCGTGAACGGCTTTGCAGGCCGGTGCCTCGCCTCTCGGCCACTCCACCATACGAGTAGCCCCCCAGAGGGAGGCCACCAGTCGGTGGACCACCCTCTGGTGAGCATTACACTCGAGCGGATGACGAGATTCGAACTCGCGACCCTCACCTTGGCAAGGTGATGCGCTACCGCTGCGCCACATCCGCATTTCGCTTTGCATTTCTGCGTGCAAAAGAACAATACCCACACCCCGGGGCAGAAACCAAATCGAGGGAAGTTCGTGTCTTGATCGATCACGGGGCAGCTCACGACGGTGACCTCGACGACCGGCCGAATGGCGTTCGAGCACCGCGATGCACTAGCATCGTCGAGTCCCACACGGGCGATTGGCGCAGTTGGTAGCGCGCTTCCTTCACACGGAAGAGGTCATCGGTTCGAGCCCGGTATCGCCCACGATCACCATCGAAAGGCCCTGCTCCTGCAGGGCCTTTCGTCGTTCCTGGCCCGCGATCCCCGGCCCGGTGCCGCCGTCGGAGCATCGACGCCGCCCACTGCCGAGACGTGGCATCCTCGCCCCATGACCGACTCCCCCACCTCCCGCGCCGCCGCGACCCGCCCCACGCCCGTCCCCGACGCCGACTGGTGGCGGCAGGCCGTGGTGTACCAGGTGTATCCGCGCAGCTTCGCCGACGCGAACGACGACGGCATCGGTGACCTGGCCGGCGTGACCTCGCGCGTGCCGTACCTGCAGCGGCTCGGGGTCGACGCCGTCTGGCTGAGCCCCTTCTATCCGTCACCGCTCGCCGACGGCGGGTACGACGTCGCCGACTACCGCGACGTCGACCCCCGCCTCGGCACCCTCGACGACTTCGACGAGATGGTCGCCGCCCTCCACTCGGCCGGGCTGAGGGTCGTGGTCGACATCGTCCCGAACCACACCTCGAGCGACCACGAGTGGTTCCGTGAGGCGGTGGCGTCCGAGCCCGGCAGCGCCGCCCGTGGCCGGTACGTGTTCCGGGACGGCCTCGGCGAGGGAGGAGACACTCCCCCGTCGACCTGGGTCTCGAACTTCGGCGGTGGCGCCTGGACCCGCCTGCAGCGCCCCGACGGCACGCCCGAACAGTGGTACCTGCACCTGTTCGCCCCCGAGCAACCCGACCTCGACTGGAGCAACCCCGAGGTCCGCACCGACTTCGAACGCACGCTGCGGTTCTGGTCGGACCGTGGCGTCGACGGATTCCGGGTCGACGTCGCCCACGGGCTCGCGAAGGACCTCACCGAGCCCCTCCGCGACGCGGCCGAACGTCAGCTCCTGCCGGTCGACGGCAGCGATCCGCTCTACGACCGTGACGAGGTGCACACGATCTTCGAGGGGTGGCGCCGGGTCCTCGACGAGTACGACCCGCCCCGGAGCGCCGTGGCCGAGGCCTGGGTGCAGCCCGAGCGGGTGCCGCTCTACGCCCGCCCCACCGAGCTCGGCCAGGCCTTCAACTTCGCCCTGACGCGCGCCGACTTCGACGCCGACCAGTACCGGACCATCATCGCGTCGACCCTCGAGCAGGCGGCCGTCAGCGGGGCGACGAGCACGTGGGTGCTCTCGAACCACGACGTCGTCCGTCACGCCACGCGCTACGGCCTGCCGAAGGGGCAGGACCTCGACGCCTTCGTGCTGAGCGACGGTCGCCGACCCACTCTGAACCCCGATGCGGGCCTCCGTCGGGCCCGTGCGGCGACGCTGCTCATGCTCGCCCTCCCGGGTTCGGCCTACGTCTACCAAGGAGAAGAACTGGGCCTCTTCGAGGTGGCCGACCTGCGTCCCGACGACCTGCAGGACCCGGTCTGGGTCCGCACGGGCCACCGGCGCAAGGGCCGTGACGGCAGCCGGGTGCCGCTGCCCTGGGACACGAGCGAGCCCGCCCTGGGCTTCGGGGACCACGCCCCGCACCTGCCGCAACCCGAGTGGTTCGAGGACCTCGCCGTCTCGGTGCAGGACGACGAGGACGAGTCCACGTTGTCGATCTACCGACGCGCCCTCGCCCTCCGCCGCGAGCTGCAGCGCGGTGAGGCCTTCCTCTGGGCCGACGACACCTCGGAGGACGTCGTGCGCTTCTCCCGCCACGAGGGGTGGCACTCGCTGACGAACTTCGGCGGCGGCCCGGTCGACCTGCCCACCGGGGCACGCGTCCTGGCCTCCAGCGAGCCGTTGCACGACACGCTCGCCGGCGTCACCGAGGTGCCGGGCGAGACCACGGTCTGGTTCTCGCTGACCTGAGACCCGGGCCCGGTCCGACCGGGCGACCACCCGCAGGAGGCGCGGTGCGACGCGGTCGCGCACCGCGCCTCCTGCGTTCTGCCGCGGTCGGGACGCAGAACGGCCCCGGTCCGAGGACCGGGGCCGTTCGTCGTGCGACGTGGGTCAGGCGCGCGAGTTCTCGAGGACGTAGCCCTCTTCACCGTGCAGGGCGAGGTCGATGCCGGCCACCTCGTCCTCGTTCTTCACGCGGAAGCCGATGGTCTTCTCGATGACGAAGCCGATGACGAAGGCCAGGACGAACGAGTAGAGCATGACGGCCAGGGCCGAGAGGGCCTGGATGCCGAGCTGCGTGAAGGTGTGCGAGAAGATGAGGCCGGTGTCGTTCGCGAAGATGCCGAGGTACAGCGTCCCGATGAGGCCACCGACGAGGTGGATGCCCACGACGTCGAGGGAGTCGTCGAACCCGAGCTTGAACTTGAGGTCGATGGCGAGGGCGCAGACGGCACCCGCGACGACGCCGAGGACGACGGCCCACCCCGGGGTGAGGGCGGCGCAGGCCGGGGTGATGGCGACGAGGCCGGCGACGGCACCCGAGGCGGCGCCGACCGAGGTGGCCTTGCCGTCCTTGAGCTTCTCGACGACCAGCCAGCCGAGCACGGCGGCGGCCGGTGCGGCGATGGTGTTCAGGAACGCCAGGGCGGCCACGCCGTCGGCCGCGAGCTCGGAGCCGGCGTTGAAGCCGAACCAGCCGAACCAGAGCAGCCCGGCACCCAGCAGGACGAAGGGCGGGTTGTGCGGCTTGTCGGCACCCTTGGCGAAGCCGACGCGCTTGCCGAGGACGAGTGCCAGGGCGAGGGCCGCGGCACCGGCGTTGATGTGGACGGCCGTGCCGCCGGCGAAGTCGATGACGCCCATGGCGGCGATCCAGCCACCGACGGTGTTGCCGTCGGCGTCCTTCGTGAAGTTGAAGACCCAGCTGGCGACCGGGAAGTAGACGACCGTGGCCCAGACGCCGGCGAAGATCATCCACGCCCCGAACTTGGCGCGGTCGGCGATGGCGCCCGAGATGAGGGCCACCGTGATGATCGCGAAGGTGGCCTGGAAGGCGGCGAAGGCGATCGTCGGGTAGGCGCCGGTCGGGTCCAGGCTGTCCTCGAAGGCGGCGCCGAGGCCGAGGTTCGCGACGTCGAGGCCGATCAGGCCCTGGACGCCCACGAAGCTCTCGCTCCCACCGGGGATCGAGGTCGGGTTGCCGAAGGCGATCGCATAGCCGAAGAGCACCCACAGGACGCCGATGAGGCCCATCGCGCCGAAGCTGAGCATCATCATGCTGATGACGCTCTTGGCCTTGACGAGGCCGCCGTAGAAGAAGGCCAGGCCGGGGGTCATGAGCAGCACGAGTGCCGCGCAGATCAACATGAAGGCGGTGTTGCCTTGGTCCATGGGTGGGTCACCTCTCGAGTTTCGGAGCCGGGGAGGCACCGACGTCGAGGTCGACCGTGTGGGTTCACGGGCTGTGGTGACGAACGCTCTCGTCCGGTGCGGCCCCCAGTGTCGCGGGGAGAGGTTTCGGGCCGTGTGCGGGATTGTTTCCCCGATGTAACACGATTCGGGCGCAGGTAAACAACGTGTTACCGGATGCCCGGTGCGGGGTGGGGATCCCGTCAGAGCGAGGTCAGGGCCACCAAGCGCGACACGGCGCGCAGGTACTTCTTGCGGTAGCCGCCGGCGAGCATCTCGTCCGAGAAGACCTGGTCGAGGGGCGTGCCCGAGGCCACCACCCGGATCTGCGCGTCGTACAGGCGGTCCACGAAGGCCACGAGGCGCAGGGCGTCCACCTGGCTCGTGAGGACGTGGACGTCACGGAGCCCCACCGCGTCGAGGTCGTCGACGAGCTTCACGTACTTGCTGGGGTGGACCGTCGCGAGGTGGGCGACCACGCCGTCGAAGTCGTCGAGCGACACGGTCCCGCCGAGCGCGGCCGCCGCCGCGTCGACGTCGTCGACCACGTGCGCCCGGGCCTCGACCTCGCGACGCCGGTAGTCGTCCCCGTCGATGCGCAGGGTGAAGAACTTGTCGCTGAGCCCTTGGATCTCGCGGAGGAAGTCGGCGGCGGCGAACCGGCCCTCACCGAGGGCGTTGGGCGGCGTGTTCGAGGTGGCGGCGATGCGCGTGCCGTCGTCGGCCAGGTCGCCGAGCAGTCGGGTCATCATCATGGTGTCGCCCGGGTCGTCGAGCTCGAACTCGTCGATGCAGACCAGGGCGGCGCCCTTCAGCTGCGACGCGGCCCCGGCGTAGCCGACGGCGCCGACCAACGCGGTGAACTCGATGAAGGTGCCGAAGTACCGCCGGCCGGGCGTGCGGTTCCAGAGGGCGGCGAGCAGGTGGGTCTTGCCCACGCCGAAGCCGCCGTCGAGGTACAGGCCGGGACGCACGGCCGGGGCAGCCGGCTTCTTGCGGAACAGGCCCCTCCGCGGCGCGTCGGGACCCGCGCCTCCGAACGCCGTCACGGCGGCCACCGCCTCGGCCTGGGAGGCGAAGGCCGGGTCGGGCCGGTAGTTCTCGAGCGAGGCCTCCGCGAACTGACGAGGAGGCACGAGTTGCGTCACGATCTCGGCCCCCGTGATCGTCGGGGTGCGGTCGCTCAGCGAGACGAGGGTGCTGACGGATTCGGGGGGCATGGGCGCGGCCTCGCGGTGGGGTGGGCGGGGATCTGTGTCAGAGTCGTACGGTTCCCGGGCGACGGTCACGCGGCATGCGTAACCTCGACGGGGCCGACCAGAGGCGATCCTACGCCGCCGGGCACCACGCGTCGCCCGGCGTCGGCTCCACCCCGACCCCCGCACAAGGAGACACCATGGCCGTCGAGCACGACACGTCCGCCCGCTTCGGCGAGTACGCCCATCCCGAGCGTCTCGTCGGCACCGAGTGGCTGCAGCAGCACCTCGGCACCCCCGGGCTCGTCGTCGTCGAGTCCGACGAGGACGTCCTCCTGTACGAGACCGGCCACATCGCCGGCGCCGTCAAGATCGACTGGCACCTCGACCTCAACGACCCGGTGCAGCGCGACTACGTCGACGGCGAGGGCTTCGCCGCGCTGATGAGCCGCAGCGGCATCACGCGCGACAGCACGGTCGTCATCTACGGCGACAAGAACAACTGGTGGGCCGCGTACGCGCTGTGGGTCTTCTCGCTCTTCGGGCACCAGGACGTCCGTCTGCTCGACGGCGGCCGCGCGAAGTGGGAGGCCGAGGGACGCGACTACACGACCGAGGCGCCCGAGGTCGAGGCCACCGACTACCCCGTCGTCGAGCGGGACGACAGCGTCATCCGCGCCTACAAGGACGACGTGCTGGCGCACCTCGGCAAACCCCTGATCGACGTGCGCTCGCCCGAGGAGTTCTCCGGCCAGCGCACCACGGCCCCGGCCTACCCCGACGAGGGCGCCCTGCGTGCCGGTCACATCCCGAGCGCCCAGAACGTGCCGTGGGGCAAGGCCGCGGCCGACGACGGCACCTTCCGGCCTCTCGCCGAACTCGACGCCATCTACCGCGACGGGGCGGGCCTCTCCGACGGCGACGAGGTCGTCGCCTACTGCCGCATCGGTGAGCGGTCGAGCCACACCTGGTTCGTCCTGACGCACCTGATGGGCTTCGAGGACGTGCGCAACTACGACGGCTCCTGGACCGAGTGGGGCAGCGCCGTGCGGGTCCCCATCGTGCAGGGCACCGAGCCGGGCGAGGTGCCGGCCCGGTGACCGACGCGGCCCTGCCCGAGGCGCTCGTCGAGATCCGCGAGGAGTTCCTCGCCCTCGACGTGCGGAACCGTCTTCAGTTGTTGCTCGAGTTCTCGAACGAGCTGCCCGAGCTGCCCGCCCGGTACGCCGACCATCCCGACCTGTTCGAACGGGTGGTCGAGTGCCAGTCCCCCGTGTTCCTGTTCGTCGAGGTCACCGACGGTCGGGTGCACCTGCACGCGACGGCACCGCGCGAGGCGCCGACGACCCGGGGCTTCGCCTCGATCCTCGCCCAGGGGCTCGACGGACTGACCGTCGAGCAGGTGCTCGACGACGTCCCCGACGACTACCCGCAGACGATCGGCCTGACCGAGGCCGTGAGCCCGCTGCGCATCCGCGGCATGACCGCGCTGCTCGGCCGCGCCAAGCGTCAGATCCGCGAACGGACCGCCGTCGCGTGACGCTCCGGGTGCTGCACGCCCTCGGACGTCCCGGCGACGTCGGGCTCGAGCTCGAGATCGACGAGGACTCGACCCCCGCCCGGATCCGCGAGCTGTACGCCCCGCCGAGCGAGACGTGGCTGCGACTCAACCTGATCGCGGCGGTCAGCGGTGACGCCGCGGGGTCCGACGGCACCTCCGAGACGCTGAGCAACGCCACCGACCGCACGATCCTGGCCGCCATCCGCTCGCTCGCCGACGGTGTCCTCGTCGGTGCGGCGAGCGTGCGCGCCGAGGGCTACCGGGTGCCGAAGTCCTCGCGACTCGTCGTCGTCACGGCGTCGGGCGACCTCTCCGGCCACCGGATGGACCCGGCCGAAGCCGAGCGGGTCGTCGTGGTCTGCCCCGAATCCGCGCGGGCACGGGTCCGCGAGACCCTCGGTGAGGCGATCTGGGCGGCCGCCCGCGTGTTGTCGGCGACCGACGACGGCGGCCGGTTGGAGCCCGCCGCGATCCTCCGGTGCCTGCGCGAGCAGCGCCTCCGTTCGCTCGTCTGCGAGGGCGGCCCCTCGCTCGCCGGGCAGTTCCTCCGGGACGGCCTCGTCGACGAGCTGTGCCTGTCGACTTCGCCGGTCGTGATCGGCAGCGGCCTGCCCGTCTTCGGTCGCGAACGTTTCGACCCGGCGTCGCTCGTGCTCGGCCAACTGCTGGTCGACGAGCAGAGCACGCTCTACGCGCGGTGGTCGGTGGACGGTGGACCCGCGAGTCGCTGACGGTCGAGCCATCGACCGATCGCCCCCTCGAACCGCTCGGGGTCGAGGTTCCAGAGCTTGGTGTGCCGGGCGACGTCGAACACCTCGAAGGTCACGATGTCGGGCCGGGCCTCGGCCAGCGCGTGTGAGGCGGTGGACGGCACGAAGCCGTCGTCGTCGCTGTGCAGCACCAGCACCGGGAGGTCGAGCTCGCACGCGCGTGAGACGAGGTCGAGCCGGTCGAAGTCGATGGGCTCGGCGCGGCCGGCCAGCCGGCAGAGCAGGGGCGACCCCAGGAGGCGCAGCACCAGACCCTGGACGATCCCCGGCACCCGCATGGCCGCGCCCTGGTAGGCGAGCGTCGTCCGCCAGTCGACGACGGGCGACTCGAGCACGAGACCCGAGACGGCGCCGCGCAGGGTGGAGCGGGTGGCGGCCTGCAACACCAGCGCCCCACCCATGGACCAGCCCATCAGCACGACGGACGTCGCCCCGTGGTCGAGGGCGAACCGGATCGCCGCCTCGACGTCGCGCCACTCGGAGTCGCCCAGGGCGTAACGGCCGTCGGGCGAACGGGGCGCCTCGCCGTCGTTGCGGTACGACACGAGGAGCGAGGTGAAGCCCTCTCGCCGGAAGACCGGTGCCGCACGGATCGTCTCGGCGCGCGTCACCCCGCGACCGTGCACCCCGATCATCCACGGGCCGTCGAGCCCGCCCTCGGCGGGGACCAGCCAGGCGGGCGCCGGACCGACCTCGGTCTTGACCACGACCTCGTCGGCCGTGAGGCCCGCGTCGTGCGGCGTCGGGTACAGCCAGCCGCCGATGCGACCCCGGTGGGCGCGCCGCAGGCCGGATGCCTCGACTCCTTCGACGCCCCCGGCGCCGTCCCCGTGTTCGACCCGACGTTCGACGTGCCGGCCGTCGTCGTGCACCACCTCACCGATGCGGGCGTGCCCTCGGCCCCGGTCGTACCAGAAGCTGTAGCGACCGGGGAGGCGCGTGTCGGGCGTCGAACGCAGGGTGATCGTCCCGGCGACGGCGTCGTGGGCCTCGATGCGCACGTCGTCGCGTCGCCTCCGGGCAGGGGTGACGATCTTCCGGGCGATGGCGACGATCCCCGAGACGAGGGCTGCGGACGACACCACCATGGTGCCCCCGACCGCGATCGAGACGACGGCGAGCGGGCCGACGCCCCGTCGACCGGTGGATGCGGGGCGGTTCACGGGCGGCTCCTCGGACGGCGTGAGATGGAGCGGGGAGACCTGTGGATCTGCTGAGCCGGGCGCGGCGTGCCGCGGGGGTCGCCCTCGGGATCGACCCTAGTCTTCCAAGGTGTCCGAGATCCCCCCGACGTCGACCCGCCCGCCCGCGTTCGCCGCGGCCGTCGAGTCCGTCCACCGTGCCGCCGCGCGGGACGCCCTCACCGTGACCGAGATCCCCGCTCCGAACGGCCTCGCGCCCCACGCCCTGGCCCTCGCCGGGGACGTCATCGGCGCGTCCGGTCGCCCGGACCCCGACCTCGGCACCGGACGCTTCGTGCTGCTCTACGACGACGACGAACCCGAGGCGTGGGGCGGACCCTTCCGGGTCGTCAGCTTCGCGCAGGCGCCCCTCGAGACCGAGATCGCCCTCGATCCGTTCGTGGCCGACGTCGCGTGGTCCTGGCTCGTCGACAGCCTCGACGCCCGCGGTGCCGTCTACGACCGGGCATCGGGCACCGCCACCAAGATCCTCTCGACCGGATACGGTGAGCTGGCCAACCACGGTGACGGGGCCCAGCTCGAACTCCGGGCGTCCTGGAGCCCCGCCACCACCGACCTGGCCCCGCACATCGAGGCCTGGAGCGAGCTGATCTGCACGCTCGCCGGCCTGCCCCCGACCGTCGAGGGCGTCACCCTCCTCGCCTCGAGGCGGGTCGGACGAGACTGAACCACCGGAACAGAACAGCGCCCCCGGAGAGAACAGCGGAGACATGACCACAGCGACACCAGACGAGGCCGCACCAGACGCGGCGGCGGCCGACGCGGCAGCACCCCACGGCTCCGAGCCGCGCGACACCCGCCCCCGGGTCTCCGTCCGACCCGTCGTCGAGACCGCCGACTCGCAGCACGGCGAGGTGACCGTCATCGACGACCGCGAGGGGTACCTGGCCGCCGTCGAGGCGATCCGCGCCGGGACCGGGCCGGTCTCGATCGACGCCGAGCGCGCCTCCGGCTATCGCTACTCGCAGCGGGCCTACCTCATCCAGGTGTTCCGACGCGGCTCGGGGGTGTTCCTCCTCGACCCACCCGCCATCGGCTCGTTCGCCGAACTGCAAGCCGTCATCGGCGACGAGGAGTGGGTGCTCCACGCCGCCAGCCAGGACCTCGCGTGCCTGCGCGAGGTCGGCCTCGATCCGAGCCGCATCTTCGACACCGAACTGGGTGCGCGCCTCGCCGGGCTCCCCAAGGTCGGGCTCGGTGCCGTCGTCGAACAGCTCCTGGGCGTCCACCTCGCGAAAGAACACAGTGCCGCCGACTGGTCGACGCGACCTTTGCCGCAGAGCTGGCTCGTCTACGCGGCTCTCGACGTCGAGCTGCTCGTCGACCTCCGGGACGCCATGGAGGCGGTCCTCGCGGACGCGGGCAAGCTCGAGATCGCGCGCCAGGAGTTCGACGCGACCCTGAGGCGGGAGGCAAAGCCCGCGAAGGTCGACCCGTGGCGTCGACTGACCGGGCTGCACAGCCTGCGCGGGTCCCGGTCCCTCGCCGTGGCTCGTGAACTCTGGCAGGCGCGGGACGACTACGCGCGCGAGATCGACACGGCCCCGGGCCGTCTCGTCCCGGACTCCTCGCTCCTGGCCGCCACGAAGGCGATGCCCACCGACAAACGGTCCCTCGCCGGCATCAAGGAGTTCGTCGGCCGAGCCAGTCGCAGTGAGCTGGACCGCTGGTTCGCGGCGATCGAACGCGGCCGTGAGACGACGGACCTGCCCTCGCACCGGGGGCCGGCGAGCGACACCCTCCCCCCGCCCCGATCGTGGGCGGACAAGAACCCGCTGGCCGACGCGCGCTACAAGGCCGTCCGCCCCAAGGTGACCGAGATCGCCGAGGGGCTCGACCTGCCGGTCGAGAACCTGCTCACACCCGAGACCCTGCGCCGGCTGGCCTGGGACCCGCCCATCCCCTTCGACGCACCGACCATCGCGGCCGCACTCGTCGAGCTCGGTGCGCGGACCTGGCAGGTCGAGGCCGTGGCCGAGGCGGTCGCCGAGGCCTTTGTCGACGCCCACCAAGAGCCCGAGGCGACGGGCGACGGCGCTTCGTAGGATTGCTCGAACGATTCTCGGGCCCCCGGCGTCGTCCCTAAGATCAGGACCAGATCCTGACACTGGAGGCACTGTGGCCGAGAGCAACGATGTCGTGTTCGTCGACGGGGTACGCACCCCATTCGGTCGGGCCGGCGACAAAGGCATGTACTGGCAGACCCGCGCCGACGACCTGGTCGTCAAAGCGATGAAGGGTCTGCTCGAACGCAACCCGTCCCTGCCGCCCGAACGCATCGACGACGTCGCCATCGCGGCGACCACTCAACAGGGCGATCAAGGCCTCACCCTCGGACGCACGACGGCGCTCCTCGCGGGTCTCCCCCAGTCCGTGCCCGGGTACGCCATCGACCGGATGTGTGCCGGCGCCATGACGAGCGTGACGAGCGTCGCCGGCGGCATCGCCTTCGGCGCGTACGACGTCGCCCTCGCCGGCGGAGTCGAGCACATGGGGCGTCACCCCATGGGGTTCGCCGCCGACCCCAATCCGCGCTTCGCCGCCGAGAAGCTCGTCAGCGGCGAGGCCCTGAACATGGGCAACACCGCGGAGCGCATCCACGACCGGTTCCCCCAGCTCACGAAGGAGCGCTCCGACCGGTACGCCCTGCGATCGCAACAGAAGCTCGCAGCGGCCTACGACGCCGGCCAGATCCAACCCGACCTCGTCCCGGTGGCCATCAAGACGGACCAGGGCTGGGGGCTCGCCACCCGAGACGAGGCGCCTCGACCCGAGACCACGATGGAGGGTCTTGCCGGGCTGCGCACTCCCTTCCGGCCGCACGGCCGCGTCACGGCGGGCAACTCGTCGGGTCTCAACGACGGGGCGACGGTCAGCCTGATGGCGTCGGGTGCCGCCGCGAAGGAATTCGGGCTCACCCCCAAGATGCGTCTCGTCAGCTTCGCCTTCGCCGGCGTCGAGCCCGAGATCATGGGCATCGGTCCCGTGCCGTCCACCGAGAAGGCCCTCCGCAAGGCGGGGCTGTCGATCGACGACATCGGCCTCTTCGAACTGAACGAGGCGTTCGCGGTGCAGGTCCTCTCCCTGCTCGACCACTTCGGCATCGACGACGACGACCCGCGCGTGAACCCCTGGGGCGGGGCCATCGCCGTCGGTCACCCCCTCGCGTCCTCGGGCGTGAGGCTGATGATCCAGCTCGCCCGCCAGTTCGAGCAGCACCCCGAGGTGCGGTACGGCCTCACGGCCATGTGCATCGGCCTCGGTCAGGGCGGCAGCGTCATCTGGGAGAACCCCCACTACTCGAAGAAGGCGGCACGCGCATGAGCACGGCGACCGAACAACTGACCGAGCTGTCGGCCGACGAGGTCGTCACGCACTCTTACGTCCGCGACGTGCCGTTGCCCTCTGGCGGCGTCCTGGCCCTCATCACCCTCGACAACGGCCGCGACCACACCCGGCCGAGCACGCTGGGGCCCGCGACGCTGCACGAGTTCGGCGCGACCCTCGACGCCGTCCGCAGCCGCGCCTCCTCGGGTGAGATCGCGGCGATCGCCGTCACGGGCAAGCCGTACTTCCTGGCGGCGGGTGCCGACCTCAGCAAGGTGAGCGCTATCCCCAGCCGCGAGGTCGCCCGCGAGCTCGCCCGGCTCGGCCACGCCGTGCTCGGCAAGCTGCACGACGCCCCGGTGCCCACGTTCGTCTTCGTCAACGGGCTCGCCCTGGGCGGTGGCGTCGAGATCGGGCTGCACGCCGACTACCGCACGGTCGACTCGTCGGCCGCCGCCATCGCCCTGCCGGAGGTCTTCCTCGGCATCATCCCCGGGTGGGGTGGCGCCTGGTTGTTGCCGAACCTGATCGGCATCGAGAACGCCCTCAAGGTCGTCATCGAGAACCCCCTGAAGAACAACCGCACCCTGAAGCCCGCCCAGGCGCTCGAACTCGGCATCGTCGACGCGATGTTCGGCCCCGCGTCCTTCCTCGAGGACAGCATCCGGTGGGCCGACGGGGTGCTGACCGGCCGCGTCACCGTCAAGCGTCCTAACGTCCCGGGCAGGCTCGAGCGTGCCGTCAAGTGGGACGTCGCGATCTCCGTGGCGCGCAAGTCGCTCGAGTCGAAGATCGGCACCGTCGCGAAGTCGCCCTACGCCGCCCTCGACCTGCTGAAGGCCGCGAAGAACACCGACCGGACGACCGGCTTCGCGGCCGAGGACGAAGCGCTGGCCGACCTCGTGGCAGGCGACCAGTTCCACGCCAGCATGTACGCCTTCGATCTCGTCCAGAAGCGGGCCAAGAAGCCCGCCGGTGCGCCCTCCCCCGACCTCGCCCGAAAGATCGGCAAGGTGGGCATCGTCGGCGCCGGACTCATGGCGAGCCAGTTCGCGCTGCTCTTCGTGCGCCGTCTGCGCGTCCCGGTCGTCATCACCGACCTCGACCAGGCTCGGGTCGACGCGGCACTCGCCCGCATCAGAGGCGAGATCGACGAGTTGCAGGGCGGGGGCAGGATCTCGCGGGACGAGTCCAACCGCCTCAAGGCGCTCATCACGGGCACGACCGATCTCGCCGACTTCGCCGACGCCGACTGGGTCATCGAGGCCGTGTTCGAAGAGCTGTCGGTCAAGCAGGAGGTGTTCGCGAACGTCGAGGCCGTCGTCTCGGACACCACGGTGCTGGCGACCAACACGTCGTCGCTCAGTGTCGAGCAGATCGGGGCGCGCCTCGCTCATCCCGAGCGACTGGTCGGATTCCACTTCTTCAACCCGGTCGCGGTGATGCCCCTCGTCGAGGTCGTCAAGACCCCGGCGACCGACGACGAGACGCTGAGCACGGCGATGGTGACGGCGAAGGCCCTGCGGAAGAACGCCGTCATCACGGCCGACACCCCGGGGTTCGTGGTCAACCGCATCTTGGCCAAGCTGCTGGGCGAGGCCATGCACGCCGTCGAGACGGGGACGCCGTTCGAGGTCGTCGATCGGGCGACGGCGCCGTTCGGCCTCCCGATGACGCCGTTCGAGTTGCTCGAGCTGGTGGGACTGACCGTCGGGGCGCACGTCCTGGACACCCACCATGCCGCCTTCCCCGACCGGTTCTTCGCCAGTGACGGACTGCACCGCCTGGCCGAGCACGGCACGATCTTCGAACGCGACTCGAAGGGCCGTCGCAAGGGATTCGACAAGAAGGCCGTCGCCCTCGCCGCCGGACCGGGAACGGCCCTGACCGACGACGAGTTGCGCGTCCGCATCGAGGACGGTCTCGCCGACGAGGTCGGGCGCATGCTCGACGACCACGTCGTGGCCGCGGCCGAGGACGTCGACCTCTGCCTGATCCTCGGCGCCGGGTACCCGTTCCAGATGGGCGGGGTCACGCCGTACCTCGACCGGGTCGGTGCCTCACGTCGGGTGCGGGGACGCGACTTCCACGAACCCGCGATCCGCGGCGTCGAGTAGACCACCCACGCCGAACGCCCCGTCTCGAGAGGGACGGGGCGTTCGACGTCTGTCGTGTGGCGTGACACCGCACCGGGGCTCAGTCGTGCCGGGCATCCTCGTGCCGAGACGCGGCAGCGGTCTCGTCCAGTGGCCTCGCCACCGGGATTCGGCTGCCGAGCACCTGGGCGACGACGTCGCGAGCGATGTGCTGCGGCGTGAGGCCGGCCTCGTCGAGGATCTCGGCCCGGGACCCGTGTTCGAGGAACTCGTCGGGCAGTCCCAACTCGGTCACGGCCGTGTCGACGCCTGCGCCACGGAGGTCCTGTCGCACACGGGTGCCGATCCCGCCCACCCGCACGCCGTCCTCGATCGTGATGACGAGCCGGTGGGCCGCCGCCAGCTCGATGATGCTGGCCGGGACGGGGACGACCCATCGAGGATCGACGACCGTGGCACCGATGCCCTGGGCCTCCAGTCGTTCGGCGACCTCGAGTCCGATGCCGGCCATCGGGCCGACGCAGACGATGAGGACGTCGTCACGGCCGGTGCGTCGCAGCACCTCGACACCGTCCTCGAGTCGTTCGACGGCGTCGTGCTCGACGCCGACGGCGCCTTTCGAGAACCGGATGACGGTGGGAGCGTCGTCGACCGCCACGGCCTCCCGGAGCTCTTCGCGGAGTCGCGTCGCGTCACGAGGGGCGGCCAGACGGATGTGCGGCACGATCTGCAGGAGGGCGAGGTCCCACATTCCGTGGTGGCTCGGGCCGTCCGGTCCGGTCACACCGGCGCGGTCCAGGACGAAGGTGACACCGGCCCGGTGGAGGGCGACGTCCATCAGCACCTGGTCGAAGGCTCGGTTCACGAAGGTGGCGTACAGCGCGACGACGGGGTGCAGTCCACCGAACGCGAGACCCGCGGCACTCGTGACCGCGTGCTGTTCGGCGATGCCGACGTCGAAGACCCGCTTCGGGAACCGTTCGGCGAGCTTGTGCAGGCCCACCGGACGCAGCATCGCCGCCGTGATGCCGACGACCTTCTCGTCGTGCTCGGCGATGTCGACGATCTCGTCGGCGAAGACCGACGTCCACGACGGCGAGGTGGCCGCCTCGAGGGGTTCGCCCGTCTCGGGGTCGATCTGCCCGACCGCGTGGAACTGGTCGGCGACGTCGGCGCGCGCCGGATCGAATCCCCGGCCCTTCTCGGTGATGGCGTGCACGATCACGGGCGCCCCGTAGTTCTTCGCCTGGAGCAGCGCTTCTTCCATGGCGACCTGGTCGTGACCGTCGACCGGCCCGATGTACTTGATGTCCAGGTTCGAGTAGAGGGCCTCGTTGTTCGTGAACCGGCTCAGGAAGCCGTGCAGACCACCCCGGACGCCGCGGTAGACCGCACGACCCGGATGTCCGAGTCGGTCGAAGACGGCCCTGCTGCCGACGTGGAGCTCGCGGTAGGCCTGGCGGGTGCGGACCGTGTTGAGGAAACGGGCCATTCCTCCGATCGTCGGGGCGTAGGACCGGCCGTTGTCGTTGACCACGATGGTGAGGCGGCGGTCGTTGTCGTCGCTGATGTTGTTCAGGGCCTCCCACGTCATGCCCCCGGTCAACGCGCCGTCGCCCACGACGGCTACCACGTGCCGATCGTCCCGGCCCGTCAGTTGGAAGGCCCGGGAGATGCCGTCGGCCCACGAGAGCGAACTCGAGGCGTGTGAGCTCTCGACGATGTCGTGCTCGGACTCGGACCGCTGAGGGTATCCGGCGAGACCGCCCCGGAGCCGGAGCCCCGAGAAGTCCTGGCGACCGGTGAGGAGCTTGTGGACGTACGACTGGTGGCCGGTGTCGAAGACGAAGGCGTCGTGCGGCGAGTGGAACACCCGGTGCATGGCCAACGTCAACTCGACGACGCCGAGGTTCGGCCCGAGGTGGCCCCCGGTCTTCGACACTTCGGTCACGAGGAACCGGCGGATGTCGGCGGCCAGTTCGACCATCTGTTCGTTCGTCAGGCGGTCGAGGTCACGAGGCCCCGTGATCGTCTGCAGCAGGCTCATGCTGGCCTTCCCTCTCGGCCCTCTCGGGCATCACGCAAGTCTAGGCACGCGACCGGCGAGAACGCCGTGCGACCCCCGGACGACGCGGGCGATCGTCCGGGGGCCTGGTCACTGCGGGGTCCGTCGCTCAGACCAGGCTGCGCAGGACGTACTGCAGGATGCCACCGTTGCGGTAGTAGTCGGCCTCGCCGGGGGTGTCGATGCGTACGACGGCGTCGAACTCGACCGGCTGCTTGCCCGCGGGCGAATGGGTGGTGGGGGTCGCCGTGACGTGGACCGTCTTCGGCGTCGTGCCCTCGTTGAGCTGCTCGATGCCGACGATGTCGATCTGCTCCGTGCCGTCGAGACCGAGCGACTCCCAGCTCTCGCCCTGCGGGAACTGCAGGGGAACCACTCCCATGCCGATCAGGTTCGACCGGTGAATGCGTTCGAAGCTCTCGGTGATGACCGCCTTGACCCCGAGCAGGCTCGTGCCCTTCGCGGCCCAGTCCCGGGACGAGCCCGAGCCGTACTCCTTGCCGCCCAGGATGACCAAGGGCGTGCCCTGCTCCTGGTAGCGGGCACTGGCGTCGTAGATGAACGACTGCGGCCCCTCGGCCTGGGTGAAGTCGCGGGTGTAGCCACCCTCGACCCCGTCCAGCAACTGGTTCTTGAGGCGGATGTTCGCGAACGTGCCCCGGATCATGACCTCGTGGTTGCCTCGACGGGACCCGTACGAGTTGAAGTCCTTGCGGTCCACGCCGTGCTCGTCGAGGTAGTGGCCGGCCGGGCTGTCGACCTTGATCGACCCGGCGGGGCTGATGTGGTCGGTCGTGACCGAGTCGCCGAGCTTGGCCAGCACGCGGGCGCCCTGGATGTCGGTCACCGGCGTGGTCTCGATCGTCATGCCCTCGAAGTACGGAGGTTTGCGCACGTAGGTCGACTCGGAGTCCCACTCGAAGGTGGCGCCCGTCGGGGTCGGCAGGGAGCGCCAGCGCTCGTCGCCGTCGAACACCCCGGCGTACTCGTGGGTGAACATCCCCGTGTCGATGGACGAGTCGATCGTCTGCTGCACCTCGGCCGCGTCGGGCCAGATGTCGCGGAGGTAGACGTCGGAGCCGTCGTCGGCGGTGCCCAGGGCGTCGTTCTCGAAGTCGAAGTTCATCGACCCGGCGAGGGCGTACGCGATGACGAGCGGCGGGCTGGCGAGGTAGTTCATCTTGACGTCGGGGTTGATGCGACCCTCGAAGTTGCGGTTGCCCGACAGGACGGCCGTGACGGCGAGGTCGTTGTCCTGCACCGCCGTCGAGATCTCGTCGAGCAGCGGGCCCGAGTTGCCGATGCAGGTCGTGCAGCCGTAGCCGACGGTGTAGAAACCGAGGTCCTCGAGATAGGTGGTCAGGCCGGCCTTCTCGTAGTAGTCCGTGACGACCTTCGACCCGGGCGCGAGGGTCGTCTTGACCCACGGCTTGGCCTTGAGCCCCTTCTTGCTGGCGTTGCGGGCGAGCAGGCCCGCGGCGAGCATGACGGAGGGGTTCGACGTGTTCGTGCACGACGTGATGGCAGCGATGGCCACGGCGCCGTGGTCGAGCGTGAACGTCGAGCCGTCGCCGAGTGCCACGGAGGTGGGCTTGGAGACCTTGGCCGGTGCGTGCGACGTGTGCGAGATCGAGTGCGGCTGGGCGTCGTCGTCGTCCTCGGCCGTGAAGCCGATCGGGTCGGAGGCCGGGAACGTGCCCTCTACCGCGGCGTCGACGTGCGAGTGGTCCGTCGTGGCGTAGTTCTCGAGGTCGACCTCGAACTGCGACTTGGCCTCGGTGAGCTCGATGCGGTCCTGCGGACGCTTCGGCCCGGCGATGGACGGGACGACCGTCCCGAGGTCGAGCTCGAGGTACTCGCTGAACACGGGTTCGGTCGAGGGGTCGTGCCACAGGCCCTGCAGCTTGGAGTACTGCTCGACGAGGTCGATCTGCTCCTCGGAGCGCCCGGTCAGACGCAGGTAGTCGAGGGTCACGTCGTCGATCGGGAAGATCGCCGCCGTCGAACCGAACTCGGGGCTCATGTTGCCGATGGTCGCCCGGTTGGCCAGGGGCACCTCGGCGACGCCTTCGCCGTAGAACTCGACGAACTTGCCGACGACGCCGTGCCGGCGCAGCTGCTGCGTGATGGTGAGCACCACGTCGGTCGCCGTCACGCCGGTCGGGATCGAGCCGGAGAGCTTGAAGCCGACGACCTTGGGGATCAACATCGACACGGGCTGACCGAGCATCGCGGCCTCGGCCTCGATGCCCCCGACGCCCCAGCCGAGCACGCCCAGGCCGTTGACCATCGTCGTGTGCGAGTCGGTGCCGACGAGGGTGTCGGGGTACGCCTGCAGCACTCCGCCGACCTCGCGGCTGTAGGTGACCCGCGCCAGGTACTCGATGTTGACCTGGTGGACGATGCCGGTGCCCGGCGGGACGACCTTGAAGTCGTCGAAGGCCGTCTGCCCCCAACGGAGGAACTGGTACCGCTCGCCGTTGCGCTCGTACTCGATCTCGACGTTGCGTTCGAGCGCGTTCTCGGAGCCGAAGAGGTCCGCGATGACGGAGTGGTCGATGACGAGCTCGGCCGGTGCCAGCGGGTTGATCTTGGTCGGGTCTCCGCCGAGCTCGGCGACGGCCTCTCGCATGGTGGCGAGGTCGACGATGCAGGGCACCCCCGTGAAGTCCTGCATGACCACGCGCGCCGGCGTGAACTGGATCTCGGTGTCGGGCTCGGCGGTGGGCTGCCACGAGCCGAGGGCCCGGATCTGGTCACCCGTGACGTTCGCACCGTCCTCGGTGCGGAGCAGGTTCTCGAGCAGGACCTTGAGGCTGAACGGAAGCTTCGAAGAACCCTCGACCGCGTCGATGCGGTAGACCTCGTAGTCGGTGGACCCGACCGTGAGGGTGTTCTTCGAGCCGAAACTGTTGATTGCAGACACGTGCCGTCTCCCTTGCTGACTACGCCCTCATCTTGGCCGGTGCGCGCGACGCCCACCAGCGAGGTCAGCCTAAGTCCGCGGGGTGTCCCCGGGGCCGATCCCAGCGATTTGTCTCGATGTCAAGACAAAACATAGCACCAGGAGGCGCGGGTCAGGCCGAGGGGCCCCGCGCGTCGTCCGCCGCCTCGCGTCCGCGGTAGACCGTCCGCACGAGGAGCCAGGTCACCCAGAGCAACCCCGCGTAGAGCGGCACGCCCATGACGAGCTTGAGCGTCCCGAGAAGAGCGACGTCCCCGGCCAGCCACAGCGGCACCTGGACGGCGAGGCGGGCGGCGAAGAGTCCGGCCCACAACCAGGTGGCCAGGACGAGGACGCGTCGTTTCGCCCGGTCCCCCCGCCAGCCCGTGCCGTCGTTCGTGAGGAGTCCGACCACGATGCCGATGAGCGGCCAGCGCACGGCGATGCTGACGAGCATCGCGGCGAGCGACGCGGCGTTGATCAGGAGGCCGGGCACGAAGTTGTTCTCGGCACGGCCGGAGAGCAAGGCGATCCCCGCGGAGAGGGCGATGCCGAAGACGCCCGCGAGGGCCTGGGCGACCGGACCGCGCTGGACCGCGCGCGCGACGACGAACGCCACGGCCAGGACCAGCGGGATGAGGACCGACGGGACGACGTCCTGCGTGATCGTGTAGACGACCACGAAGCCGAGCCCGGGCACGATGGACTCGACGAGCCCCCGCACCCCGCCGATGGCGGTGAGCAGCGCCGACGCCGTCGGGACCTCGCCAGGGGCGACCTGGCCGATGCCGGCCCGTCGGGCGGCGGCCTGCAACTGGGCCGCGAGCGACACCCGGGGGTCGTCGAGCGGCGACGGATCAGCCGGATCGGGCCGGTCGTCGGACGCGGACACGTCGGGTCAGACGACCGAGGGCGTGGTGCCCGGGGCGTCGGTCGGGCCGGCCTTCGGCATCGACAGCGGGATCAGCTCGCGCGGTGGCATCGGGGTCGTCCCGCGGACCACGACGATGCTGCGGAAGAGTTCTTCGATCTTCTCGGCAGCGTCGCCTTCGTGAGCCGCGTCGCCCGCGATCACGCCGCGGAGGAACCAGCGGGGCCCGTCGACGCCGATGAAGCGTGCTCGTCGGGTCGTGCCGGGGTCACCGCCCATCACCGGGATCTCGGCTCGGACCTCGGGACCGAAGGGCCCCTCGACCTCGGCCGTCGTGCCGCCCTGCTTCTCGATCTGCTCGCTGATCTGACCTCGGATCTCGTTCCAGAGTCCGGTCGTGCGCGGCGCCGCGAACGGCTGCACCTGCAGCGTCGACTTGGCGAAGTCGAGACCGACGGCGACGACCCTCTTGCTTCCCTCTTCGACTTCGAGTCGGAGGTGGAGCCCTTCGCGGGGCAGGATCTTGACGCCACCGAGATCGACGTACGGGCGGACGGGGTTGGCCTCGGTCTCGTCCAGCGGGCCCACCTCGGAGCGGTCCGCGGGTGCCGACTTGGAATCGTCGAACACCTCGACCTCGGCGTCGTCGAGGGACTCGATGTCGATCTCGACGTCGGCGACGTCGGCCGACTCGACGTCGATCTCGACTGCGGCCAGTTCTTGCTCGCGGCGTTTGGACTTCCTCACGCGGTGCCTCCTGGGTTGTGTGCGTATCCGGTGGATCCGTGACCGTCGGCCCCTCGGACGCTCTCGGGGAGCGTCGCGACGGGAACGAAGGTCGCGCGGACGACCGGCATGATGACGAGCTGGGCGATCTTGTCACCGACGGCGACGTGGTGCTCGGCCTCGAGGTCGGTGTTGAGCAGCGAGACCTTGATCTCTCCGCGGTACCCCGCGTCGACGGTGCCCGGGGCGTTCACGACGGTGATGCCGTGCTTGGCGGCGAGGCCGCTGCGGGGCATGACGAACGCGGCGAAACCCTCGGGAAGGGCGATGGAGACGCCCGTGCCGACCAGGGCGCGGTGGCCGGGCCTCAGCACGAGGTCCTCGGTCGAGACCAGGTCGGCGCCGGCGTCGCCCGGGTGGGAATACACGGGCACCGACATCGCCTCGGCGGCGATGAGGACGTCGAGGGTCTGGATCACGTGTCGAGGGTAGTGCAGAAGTCTGGTCGAATGGACGTCATGAACCCCTACCGTGAGCGCCTGCTCCCGCCGCTCTCCGTCTTCGTGGCCTGCGCGCTCCTCGTCCCCGCCACCCTCCTGGTCTTCCTGCCGATCAACTCGACGGTCGGCGTGGTGATGGCCGTCGTGTTCTACGCGGCCGCCGTCGTCCTGCTCGTCCTGACCTCGCCCGTGCTGACGATCGACGACGAGGGCTTCACCGCGGGGCGGGCCCGTCTGTTCCCCCACGAGATCGGTGACGCCGAGGGGT
Source organism: Frigoribacterium sp. Leaf8 (assembly GCF_001421165.1). Classification (GTDB taxonomy): domain Bacteria; phylum Actinomycetota; class Actinomycetes; order Actinomycetales; family Microbacteriaceae; genus Frigoribacterium. Next base: position 306,449 of record NZ_LMKB01000005.1, read on the forward strand.
TCACCGGCGCCGACGCGACACGAGAAAGAGGGCCCCGGCTCGACGCGCGAGCCTGGACCCTCTTCCGGGGGTGGGTGCGACCGGTGGTCAAGATCTCGTTGACGGACCTCGACGACCCGGCGCCCTACTGGTTGGTGTCGACCCGTCGACCCGACGAGGTCGTGCGACGGTTGGAGGCGCTCAGGCGGCGCACTCCCGGCAGATAGCGCCCAGCTTGGTCTCGTGGTCGAGCTGCGAACGGTGCTTGACCAGGAAGCACTCGACACAGGTGAACTCGTCGACCTGCGGGGGGAGGACGACGACGTCGAGGTCGAGGTCCGAGAGGTCCTGCCCGGCGAGCTCGAACGAGCCCGGGTTGTCGGCGTCGTCGTCGACGACGCCGGTCATCTTGTCGGGGACCCTCTCTTTGAGCCCCTCGATCGACTCCGAGCCGTCGTCGTCGTTCTTGCGAGGTGCGTCGTAGTCGGTGGCCATGCCCATCCAGTTCTTCGGTGATTCGTGTGCCCGATTCGGCGGGTGCAGTTTGCATCACTCGTTGTCGAATAGCAAACCAGTTCCCACGGCCTTTCAGCCGCCTCGGAAGAACTGACGGCACGCCCGTCGTATTCCCGTGAGAACGGCCGCCGACGTGCGACTCTTGGCACCGGATCACGACGGTGAAAGGCGTGGAAAATGCAGGATCTCAGGGTCATCGGCGTCCAGAGCGGAGCTCTGCTCGTCGCCACCGACGCCGGTGGCGAGTACCGCCTTCCCGTCACCCACACCCTCCACTCCCAGCTGAGGGCGGCCAGCCCCGGCGACGCCCCGGTCGAACGGAAGGCACCGCCCCGTGAGATCCAGGCCCTGGTCCGGGCGGGCAAGACCCCTCAGCAGGTGTCCGACCTGACCGGCGCCGACCTCGACTACGTGCACCGGTTCGAAGGGCCGGTCCTCGCCGAGCGCGCCTTCGTGCTCGAAAGCGCCAGGGCCGTCCCGGTGTCCGTCGACGACGACGCGGCGTCCGGTGTTCAGGCGACCACCTTCGGGGCCGTCATCGACGAGCGACTGGACGGTGCCGAGACCTCCCAGCGCGAATGGAGCGCCTACAAGGACGCCGAGCACGGCTGGGTGGTCCACCTGGCCTTCGTCACGCACGAGGTCGAGCGCGACGCGACGTGGCGCTTCGACCCGAAGAAGTCGGTCCTCGCCCCCCTCGGCGGCGACGCCCATCGCCTCTCGCAGCACGGCGAGGACGTCGGTCCACTCGTCCCTCGTCTCCGGGCCGTCTCCCGTGAGCCGCGCCACGACGACACCTCGGGCCGTTTCGACAGCGGCGCCTTCCTGGTCGAGCAGGCCGACGCGGTCGAACTGCCGGCCGAGACCGCGACCGACCGGTTGCGTCCCGGCGTCCGCAGCACCGCCTCCTTCGCCGCCGCCAACCGGGCACCCGACGACGAGAGCGGGCACGACCAGACCGCGGACCTCCTCGAGGCGCTGAGACGCCGACGCGGAGAACGCGAGGCCGCCCGGTTCTCCGACGACGACGGGCGCCCGGACCACCAGGCCACCGGGGCGATCCGCGTGATCGACGTCCCCCTGGACGACTTCGACCTGCCCGAAGGGGCCACCAAACCCACACCCGTGCTGCCCGACCGGTCGACCCGAGGTGACGCCCCGGCGGGCGACGCACCGGTCCAGCCCACGGGCATCCGGGGCAGCCGGGGACGCGCTGGCCGACGCGAGATGCCCAGCGCGGCCCAGTCGACCAAGAAGGCGCGGGGGCGCACCTCGATGCCGAGCTGGGACGAGATCGTCTTCGGAGCGCGTACGGACGACGACCCCGCCTGACCCTCCTGGCCCGCCCCGGCGGCCACGATCACCGCCGGTAGGCGCCGAACGTCCTCAAGGGCACGAGCGTCTCGTCGTCGGACCACGATCCGTGGTGACCGACCATGGTTCCCGGAGCACCACCGCGATCTCGTCCGTCGTAGTAGGCGACGCCCCGCCGGGCGGCGACGATCACGTCGCCGATGCGGGGCAGGACCGCCGGGTCCACGGCCCCGAACCAACCGGCGTCGACGGCCTCCGACCGGGACAACACCCAGGCTCGGTCGCCTTCGGCTGCTCGCCACGCGTCGAGCACCGCATCCCGGCGGCCCTCGTCGGCATCGGGCTCGAGGTGCAGTTGCAGGCAGCGGGGCTCCCCCGCCACGTGCCTCACCCCGTCGACCAGGGCGGGCATGCCCCCGAAGACGATGCGCCTCCGTTCGGCCACGTCGACGATGCCGTGGTCGGCCGTGACGATCACCCCGACGTCGGGCGCGACCGAGGCCTCCAGCCTCCGGACCTCGCCGTCGACGCCTTCGAGGGCATCGATCCATTCGTCCGATTCCCAGCCGGCACGGTGAGCGATCATGTCGAGCTCGGGGACGTAGAGGTACACCAAGGAGGCGCGGGTCGAGTCGACGAGCATCGCCGCGGTCGCGAAGCGGTCGGCCACGCTCTCCGCCACGTCGTAGGTGGCGCCCCGGAGGATGGCCTCGGTCAGGCCGGACGATCGGTAGCGCTTGGGGCCGACGGCGTGGGACTCCACGTCGGTGGCCGTCTCGAACAGCGTGGGACGCCGCTGCCACTCGTCGGGCCGCATGCGATCGTCCCACCCCGAGAGCTGCTTCACCACTCGATCGTTCTCGGGGTCGAGGGCCGAGTAGCCGACGAGGCCGTGCTCGCCGGGGAGCACCCCGGTCGTCAGCGTCGTGAGCGCCGCGGCGGTGGTCGTGGGCCACCCGGACCACAGGCTGCCCTTCACCCCCGACAACGTCCGGGCGTGGCCCCGACGGGCGCCGAGGGCCGCCTGGCCGAGACCGTCCACCAGGACGACCACCGCGGCCCGCGCGGCGGGCAGGCGGAGCGCGTTCGGCTCGCCCCGCAGGGACGCGAGACTCGAGGGCACCACGTCGGCCAGGCTCACGGCCCCTCTGGGGCGCGCCGGTACGATGGAGGACACCGGCCCCAGTCTGGCACAGCGACGATCGGGTGCCCCGTCCACCCCGATCCGTGAGAAGTGCATGACCACCACCGAGAACACGAGCAGCTCCGACCACGGCGAACGCATCGAGGACATCGACGTCTCGCTCGAGATGCAGGGGTCGTTCCTCGAGTACGCGTACTCGGTCATCTACTCCCGAGCGCTGCCCGACGCCCGGGACGGCCTCAAGCCCGTCCAGCGTCGCATCCTCTACCAGATGTCCGAGATGGGCCTCCGGCCCGACCGGGGCCACGTCAAGAGCGCGCGCGTCGTCGGTGAGGTCATGGGCAAGCTCCACCCGCACGGCGACACCGCGATCTACGACGCCATGGTCCGTCAGGCGCAGCCCTTCACCATGCGGGTGCCGCTCATCGACGGGCACGGCAACTTCGGCTCGCTCGACGACGGGCCGGCCGCACCGCGGTACACCGAGGCCCGTCTCGCCGAGGCGTCGCTGGCCATGACCCAGGGACTCGGCGAGGACGTCGTCGACTTCGTCCCCAACTACGACAACCAGTTGATGCAGCCCGAGGTGCTTCCGGCAGCCTTCCCGAACCTGCTCGTGAACGGTGCGAGCGGCATCGCGGTGGGCATGGCGACCAACATGGCGCCCCACAACCTCGTCGAGGTCGTCGGTGCCGCCCGGCACCTGATCGACCACCCCGACGCCAGCCTGGACGACCTGATGGCGTTCGTGCCGGGTCCCGACCTGCCGACCGGCGGCACGATCGCCGGGCTGGCCGGGGTCCGCGACGCCTACGCCACGGGTCGAGGCAGCTTCAAGACCCGGGCGCGGGTCGGCGTCGAGAGCATCACCGCACGGAAGAACGGTCTCGTGGTCACCGAGCTGCCGTACCTCGTGGGGCCCGAGAAGGTGATCGAGAAGATCAAGGACGGGGTGCAGGCGAAGAAGCTCACCGGCATCACGGACGTCACCGACCTGACCGACCACAAGCACGGTCTCCGTCTCGTGATCGGCATCAAGACGGGTTTCAGCCCCGAGGCGGTCCTCGAGCAGCTCTATCGCTACACCCCGCTCGAAGACGGCTTCAGCATCAACAACGTCGCCCTGGTCGAGGGGCAGCCGCGGACCCTCGGCCTGAAGGAGATGCTCGAGGTCTACGTCGCGCACCGCCTCTCGGTCGTCACACGTCGCAGCCGCTACCGGCTGGCCAAGAAAGAGGACCGCCTCCATCTCGTCGAGGGCCTCCTCGTCGCCATCGTCGACATCGACGAGGTCATCCAGGTGATCCGGACGAGCGACGACACGCCTGCCGCCCGGGCACGCCTGCGCGAGGTCTTCGACCTCAGCGAGATCCAGGCCGAGTACATCCTCGACCTGCAGCTGCGCCGACTCACCAAGTTCAGCCGCATCGAACTCGAAGCCGAGCGCGACGAGCTGCTCGCGGCCATCGCCGACCTCAAGGACCTCCTGGCCGACCCCGCCCGCCTCCGGGCCCTCGTCTCGAGCGAACTCGCCGACATCGCCGAGCAGTTCGGCACGCCGCGTCGGACCCTGCTCACGGAGGCCAAGGCGAGCGTCGCGACGACCGGTCGCGGCAGCAGGTCGGCACCGGTGCTCGAGATCGCCGACACCCCGACCCGGGTGTTCCTCTCGACGACGGGCCGCGTCCTGCGGGTGGACCACCTCGACCCCGACTCCGCGGCCCCCACTCCCCCGACCCGGCGCACGAAGCACGACGCCGTCCTCTCGTCGATCGACACGACGACGCGGACCGAGATCGGCGCCGTGACGAACCTCGGCCGCCTCGTCCGGTTCACCCCCGTCGACCTCCCGTCCGTGCCGCCCACGTCCGTCCAGCTGGGTGCGGGGGTGCCCATCCGGGACTACATCGGCGTGGTCGACAAGAAGGAGCGCGTGCTCGGGCTCGTCTCGCTGACCGCCGACCGGAGCATCGTGCTCGGCACGGCCCGCGGGGTCGTCAAACGGGTCGCGACCGGCCAGTACCCCGCCCGACCCGACTTCCCGGTCATCACCCTGAAGAAGGGCGACCAGGTCGTCGGCGTCGCCCAAGGGGTCGACGAGGACGAACTCGTCTTCGTCACGTCCGCCACGCAGTTGCTCCGGTTCACCGCCTCCGCGGTCAGACCGCAGGGGCCCGCGGGCGGCGGGGTGGCCGGCATCAACCTTCCGGACGACGCGACCGTGATCTTCTTCGGTGCCGTGCCCGCGGGCCGCGAGGCCGTCGTCGCGACGGTCTCGTCGAGCAGCTCGACGATCGCCGGCACCGACCCCGGACGTGCCAAGCTCAGCGCGTTCGACGAGTACCCGGGCAAGGGGCGTGCCACGGGCGGCGTCCGGTCCCATTCGTTGCTGAAGGGCGAGGACGCCCTGTCGCTGGCCTGGGTCGGCCCGGCTCCCGCTCAGGCGGTCGGGCCGGACGGTTCGGTCCGCACTCTGCCCGCCGAGCTCTCACGCCGTGACGGATCGGGCACGCCCCTGGACGCGCCCGTGGGCTCGGTCGGCGCCTCGGTGGCACACATCGCCGATTCGGCCACCGGCCTCGAGGCAGGTGCCGAACCGGACGAGTGACCCCTCGACGGACCGACCGAGGCGGCGGCCTCGACGTCGAGACAGGGCGTCCTCGTTCTCGGTGACGGCCTGATCAGGACTCAGACGTCGATGCGGTCCCGGCTGAGACCGGCGCCGTCGATGATGAACTCCTTGCGAGGAGCCACGTCGTTGCCCATCAGCAGTTCGAAGACGCGGGCGGCGTTCTCGGCGTCGTCGACCTTGACGCGCCGCAGCATGCGGTTCTGGCGTTCCATCGTCGTGGTGCGGAGCTGTTCGGCGTCCATCTCGCCGAGTCCCTTGTACCGCTGGATGGGGTCCTGGAACTTCTTGTTCGTGCGCTTGAGCCCTGCGAGGACACCGTGCAGCTCTTTCTCGGAGTACGTGTAGATCGTCTCGTTCGGCTTGCTGCCGGGGTGCATCACGACCACTCGGTGCAGAGGGGGGACGGCCGCGAAGACGCGACCGGCTTCGATCATCGGTCTCATGTACCGAAAGAACAGCGTCAGCAGCAGCGTCCGGATGTGGGCACCGTCCACGTCGGCGTCGCTCATGATGATGACCTTGCCGTAGCGGGCCGCCTCGAGATCGAAGGACCGTCCGGACCCGGCTCCCAGCACCTGGATGATGGAGGCGCACTCGAGGTTCGAGAGCATGTCGCTGACCGAGGCCTTCTGCACGTTCAGGATCTTGCCGCGGATGGGCAGGAGTGCCTGGAACTCGCTGTTCCGGGCGACCTTGGCCGTGCCCAGCGCGGAGTCCCCTTCGACGATGAACAGCTCGCTGTTCGCCACGTCGTTCGACCGGCAGTCGACCAGTTTGGCCGGCAGGGTCGAGTTCTCCAGGGCGTTCTTGCGACGCTGGGTCTCTTTGTGCGCCCGTGCGGCGATGCGGGTCTTCATCTCGGCGACGACCTTGTCGAGCACGAGGGCGGTCTGCGCCTTGTCTTCTCGCCGGGTCGACGTGAACAACGCGCCCAACTCGTTCGCCACGACGTTCGCGACGATCGCGCGGACGGCCGGTGTGCCCAGGATCTCTTTCGTCTGGCCCTCGAATTGCGGCTCGGGCAGGCGCACCGTCAGGACCGCCGTCAGACCGGCCAGGACGTCGTCCTTCTCGATCTTGTCGGTGCCCACCTTGAGGCGACGGGCGTTGGCCTCGACCTGCTGCCGCACGAACTTGAGCAGCCCGGCCTCGAAACCGGTCTGGTGCGATCCGCCCTTCGGCGTCGCGATGATGTTGACGTAGCTGCGGAAGACCGTCTCGTACCCCCCGCCCCAGCGCAGGGCGATGTCGACGTCGCACTGGCGTTCGAGTTCGGTGGCGATCATGGCACCACCGTCGGTGAGCACGGGTACCGTCTCGGTGTAGGTGCCCGACCCGGTCAGACGCCACGTGTCGGTCACGGCGGTGTCGGGAGCGAGGAACTCGACGTATTCGCTGATGCCTCCGTCGAAGCGGAAGGTGCTCTCGAGGGGGAAGCCGCCGTCCGTGAGCGAACCCACGCGTTCGTCGCGCAGGGTCAACGTCAGCCCCGGGATGAGGAAGGCCGTCTGCCGGGCCCTGGCCGACAGCTCATCCGTCTGGAACGAGGCCCCTCGGGTGAAGATCTGGCGATCGGCCCAGTAACGCACCCGGGTGCCGGTGACGCCACGCTTGGTCTTGCCCACTTCTCGGAGCACGCTGCCGGACACGAAGGGGGTGAACGGTGAATCGGGGGTGGGTTCGTCGACGTCCTCGAAGGTGCCGGGTTCACCGCGTCGGAACGACATGGCGTACGTCTTGCCGCCCCGGTCGACCTCGACGTCGAGCCTCTCGGACAGTGCGTTGACGACGGAGGCACCGACGCCGTGGAGGCCGCCGGACGACGTGTAGGACCCGCCGCCGAACTTCCCGCCGGCGTGGAGCTTCGTGAACACGACCTCGACACCGCTCAGACCCGTCTTGGGTTCGATGTCGACGGGCACCCCGCGTCCGCTGTCGCGGACCTCGACGCTGTCGTCGGGGTGCAGAACGACGTCGATGGTGTCGCCGTGCCCGCCCAGCGCCTCGTCGACCGAGTTGTCGATGATCTCCCACAGACAGTGCATCAGGCCCCGGGAGTCGGTCGACCCGATGTACATGCCGGGGCGTTTGCGCACGGCCTCGAGGCCTTCGAGCACCGAGAGGTGCCGGGCCGAGTAGTCGGAGGCGGGGGCGGACGAGGTGGGGGGCATTGTTCTCCTGAGGGGCCCGCCGCCATCTCTCGACGACGGGAATGCGGGGAGGCGGTGACCGCGTTACAGCCTACCGAGGGCCGCCGACACGGCAGTCCCGACACTCGACCGGCCCCTCGCCGCTACGCGATGAGCGAAATCCGGTGCCGATGGCACGCGATACCGACGTCGGCGTGTTTTGATGAGTGTCTCACCCACCGCACCACCGTCAGGAGGAGCATCACATGACTCAGATGGCCACCGACCAGACCGCCGTCGACGAGCTCGGCTCCCGTTACCAGTTGAGCGCCGCGGACCGCTGCGACAGCTGCGGAGCCCAGGCCTACATCCGCGCGACCATGGCCACCGGCGAACTGCTCTTCTGCGCCCACCACGGCGCGAAGTTCAAGGAGAAGCTGCAGCCCACCGCCATCGAGTGGCTCGACGAGAGTTCGAAGCTCCTCGCCCACTGAGACGCCGCGCCTCCCCGGACCACAGCCCGGGCCGGCGGTACGACGAAGGCCCCGCATCCGATCGATGCGGGGCCTTCGTCGTGTCTGCGGACCGACGTCGTCACATGGCCTTGAACGAACGCTCGAGGTTGTCGGCGATGACCTTCTGCGACGCGGCGGCGTACTCGTCGAGCTTCGCGTGCCCGGGGCCTGCCGAGTAGGAGATCATCCGGCGGCTCAGGGCGACGCGGAGCACCCGGTCGGTGAGGGCGGGGTTGAGCGGCAGGACCGGGCCCTTCAGCTGCGTGCCGAAGGAGACCCCGCGTCGGACGCCCTCGCGCCCGTCACCGTTCCCGCCTCCGTGGACGACGGTCCCGAAGGGCTCCGCGTCCACGCCGAGTTCGAGATGCGCGGCATGATCCTCGAAACCGAAGAGGGTGACCTCGTCGCCCTGGTAGTCGGTCGTCACCTGCAGGTAGTTCGTCCGTCGCGGAGCCCCGCGGCGGACCACGGCGTCGAAGAAACCGACTCCCTCGACCGTCGCCCCGTCGACGTCCTCGACGCCCCGACTGAGGAGCTCGAGACCGCCCCCCACCGCCACGACCGGCACCCCGGACGCCGCGAACGACTTGAGCGTCGGCGCGAGGCGGCGAGCGTCGGCGGCGACGGCTCGCACGCCGGACAGGGGGCCGTGCCCCACGACGACCACGTCGGCGACGGTCGGCACGTCGTCGCCCACGCGGTACTCGAGCACGCGGCTGTCGATCCCGGCCCGGTTCGCGCGCACCGAGAGCGACGTCACGTTGCCCCGATCGCCGCTCACGCCGAGCTCTTCCGGGTAGAGGTGGACGATTCGGAGGACGTCGTCGCTCACGCGGTCTTCTCCAGGTCGGGGTGGCCGAGGATGCGACGGGCCAGCATCATCTGCTCGTAGTTCGTCACGAAGTGCTTCGTCTTGTCGCTCGGGGACGGAAGGGCTCGCATCAGACGGATGGCCTTCGAGATGTCTTCTTCGATCACGTGGACCGGGATGCCCTCGTGCTCGAGCCTCAAGGCCAACTGCCAGGCCTTCGCGCCGGCGAGGACGTCGACGTGGTCGAGGTGCGAGAAATCGATGTCGTAGATCCACGAGATGTCGGGCGTGCCCTCGTCGATGGCCAACATGACCTGCTCGACGCCCTGCGGGAGTGCGTCGAGGTTCATCTGGAGGCTCGCCGCGTTCTTGAACATGATGAACTCGGCTTCGTCGGCGCCGAGGGACATGCGCTCACCACGGCCGTAGGCCGGCTTCATGCTCTCGAACGCCCGCCGGACGGCGGCCGGGTCGACCGGGTGCCCCAGGACGACCGAGGCCGTCTGGAGCGCCGCTGCCGCGTCGACCGCGTAGTGGAGACCACGGGCCGGCAGCCGGACGTCGATCGGAGTGCCCGAGACCGTGATGGTGGCACCGGTGCCCGTGAGTGCGGTCACCTCGGTCTCCGCGGTCAACGAGGAGTCGGCCTCACGCCTGAAGTCGTGCGCGTTCTGCAGGCCGTTGGGTGACGCGGAGACGACCTCGGAGGAAGCGCCGAACCGGGTCACCGTCTGGCGACCGACCGGCTGGTAGGGGCCGAGGTGCTGGTCGTCGCGGTTCGTGACGACCGCGACCGTCGCCTCGGCGGCGGTGTCGGTCATCATCGTGCCGACCCGCTCGGTCTCGAAGAACCGGTACAACTGGTCGACCTGCACGTTGAGCATGAGCACCGTGGAGGGGTGCAGGGACTTCGTCAACTCGACCGCGAAGGCCTCGTCGACCTCGATGACCCCGATGTCGTCACGGACGCGACCGAAGGGCGTCACCTCACGGAGGAAGGCCGACGCGATGCCCTGCGGGAGGTTGGCACCCGTGGGGTTCGTGAACACCTTCAACCCGTGGGCACGAAGCGTCTCGGTGAGCATCATCGTGGTCGTCGACTTGCCGTTCGACCCGAGCACGAACACGACGCCGCGATCGAACTGGGACGACACATGGGTGAGGAAGTCGGGCGCGAGCTTCAGGACCGTCTGCCCCGGGTACGCCGACCCGCCACCACGCAACCGGGCGACCGCCCGGACGAGACGGCCGGCCAGCACGGGGACCAGGTAACGCACGGGCCTACTCGAGGTAGTCGCGGAGCGACTGTGAACGCGACGGGTGGCGAAGTTTCGCCATCGTCTTGGACTCGATCTGGCGGATGCGCTCGCGCGTCACGCCGAACGTGTCACCGATCTGGTCGAGGGTCTTCGGCATGCCGTCACCGAGCCCGAAGCGCATGCGGATGACACCGGCCTCGCGCTCGGACAGGCTGTCGAGCAGCGATTCGAGCTGTTTCTGCAGCATCGTGAACCCGACGGCGTCGGCCGGCACGACGGCCTCGGTGTCCTCGATGAGGTCGCCGAACTCGCTGTCGCCGTCCTCACCCAGGGGCGTGTGGAGCGAGATGGGCTCGCGGCCGTACTTCTGGACCTCGACGACCTTCTCGGGCGTCATGTCGAGTTCACGCGAGAGCTCTTCGGGCGTGGGCTCGCGTCCCAGGTCTTGCAGCATCTGACGCTGGACACGGGCGAGCTTGTTGATGACCTCGACCATGTGCACCGGGATGCGGATGGTGCGAGCCTGGTCCGCCATGGCCCGCGTGATGGCCTGACGGATCCACCAGGTGGCGTAGGTGGAGAACTTGAAGCCCTTGGTGTAGTCGAACTTCTCGACGGCGCGGATCAAGCCGAGGTTTCCCTCTTGGATCAGGTCGAGGAACTGCATGCCACGGCCCGTGTAACGCTTGGCGAGGCTGACCACGAGTCGGAGGTTGGCACCGAGCAGGTGGCTCTTGGCCCGCTGACCGTCGCGCGACACCCAGCGCAGCTCACGCTCGAGCTCGCGGCTCAGGCCGGTGCTGTTCGCGAGCTTGTCGTCGGCGAAGAGACCCGCCTCGATCCGCATGGCGAGCTCGACCTCTTCGGCCGCGTTCAACAGGGCGACCTTGCCGATCTGCTTCAGGTAGTCCTTGACGGGGTCGGCCGTCGCACCCGTGATCGTCGTCGAGTAGACGGGCATCTCGTCGTCGTCGTCCTGCGAGATGACGAGCGCGCCGGTGGGGAGGATCTCGGGGACGGGCTTGGCGCCCTCGCCGTCCGCGTCGTCGGCGGCAGCCGGGTCGACCGCGGCCTCGGCGTCGACCTCGTCGTCGGCGGGTTCGGCTGCGGCGGCCTTCTTGGCCGCGGCGGTCTTGGCCGGAGCCTTCGTCGCCGCCTTCTTGGCGGGAGCCCTCTTGGCCGGCGCCTTCTTGGCGGGAGGAGCCGTGGTCTCGGCCTCGACGGCCGTGTCGTCGGTCACGGCCTCGTCGGGGGCCGTGGTCGCCTTGCTTCGTGTAGCCATGCGAACACCTTTCAGTTCTCGGTACGTTCCGGACCGGACGCGATCGTCGCGTTCACGTGCGCCGGTGGGGACGTCGACCGGCACTGGGCGTCGGCCGAATTCGGGCAGTACTAGGACCCATGTCAAGTCCTCGATCGAATGCGCGTCGACGACGTCGACGCGGTAACTCGATCGATGGACATGAACGGGTCCGTATCCCATTATTGCACGTCCGACCGGTGCCGAGCGACAAGGGCGACCTCAGGCGGTCGGTCCCCTCCGGGCCCGGGTGCGTGCGGCATGCCATCTCTTGTTGAGGGCAACCCAGAGCGGCGCCACCTCTATTCCTTCCTCCAGCCGCAGGCCCCGGCGGGTGCGCCGACGCTCGACGAGCAGAGCCACCACGCCACCGCCGATCACCACGTACTGCACGAGCAGCGCGATGCGGAACGACTCGAACGCGAAGAGGTCGCTCGGCTGGCCCGAGGCGATGCGGGCGGCATCGAGTCGATCGAGCACGACGCCGATGAGGAACATCATCACGAAGCTCGCCAGGAAGCCACCGACGTTGACCACCCCGTTGGCCACGCCGAGGCTGCGAAGCGGGTTGAAGGTCCGCGCGAAGTCGAAGCCGATCAGGGAACCGGGCCCGCCCACTCCGAGCACGACCACGAGCACGTAGGCGAGCCAGTGCGGGGGTATCCCCGGCCACGCGAGCAGCGTCGTCCAGACCACGGCCAGCACCGTGACGATGCCGAGGACCAGGTTGGAGCGTCGCATCGGGTACCGGGCGACCAGCACCCCGAGGACCGGCCCCGCCACGACACCGGACAGCACGAGGAGGGAGAGCATGCCCGAGGCCTCGGCGGTCGTGAAGCCCAGACCGCCCACCAACAGGGGGACGCCCCACAGCAGGCTGAAGACCGTGCCCGACGACTGCGTCACGAAGTGCGACCAGAACCCCAGCCGGGTCCCGGGACGCCGGACGCTCTGTCCGAGCTGTCGCCCCGCGTCGGCCCAACTGACGACCGTCTCGGAGCGGACGCGACCGGTCGGCGACTCCTTGACGACCATGAGCACCACCACGGCGGCCACGACCGACAACGCCGCCGCGCTGAGGAAGGCCGGGCCCCACCCCGCCCCGTGCAGGACGATCGACAGCGGCACGGCCGACAGCACCTGACCCAGTTGTCCGACGTTGCCGGTCCACTGCGACACCTGCGGCAGGATCGGACCACGGAACCACGAGGGCAGCAGACGGATCACCGAGATGAAGGTCATCGCGTCGCCGGCGCCGACGAGCACGCGGCCCACGACGGCCACGCCGATCGTCGGGGGCGAGAGCGCCACGACCAGCTGGCCCGCCGCCAGCATGACGGCCCCTGCGACGATGAGCCTCTTGGGCCCCACCCGGTCGAGCAGGACGCCGACCGGGATCTGCAGCCCGGCGTAGACGACGAGTTGGACGACGGCCAGGGTCGACAGGCTGGAGGCGGAGACGCCGAAGAGCTGCTGGGCCTCGACGCCCGAGACGCCAAGTGACGACCGCTGCAGGACGGCGACGACGTAGGCGAAGACGGCGGCGCCCCAGACGAGCCAGGCGCGTGCGGAGTTCACCCCGTGACCCTAGCCGACCGGGCGCCGGACGCCGGCCCGCGCCTCCTGCGTCCGCGGATCGGAACGGACCCGGGAGGTGCGGTGCCGGTCAGGCGCGGTCGTCGCCCTCGCCGTCGACCCGCCGGGTGGCGAGGAACTTCTCGAGTTCGGCCGCCAGTGCGTCGGCAGTGGGCACCTGGCCGTCCTGGTCGGTCAACGGCGACGGCAGCGGGTTTCCCTGCATGTAGGTGTCGTGACGTTCCTCGAGCGTGGCGACCAGGCGGGAGAGCTCGTGGTTGCCGGCGACCTGCTCGTCGACCTTGACCATGAAGTCACGACCCTCTTCGCGGAGGCGGTCGGTCGGGAAGATCAGCCCCGTGGCGGCACTGATGCTCGACAGCGCCGCCACGGCGGCGTCGGGGAACTCGGTGTCGGCGAGGTAGTGCGGGACGAGCAGGACGAAGCCCGCCGTGGGGTGACCCGTCTCGCCGAGCCGGTGTTCGACGAGGTGCAGAGCGTTGGCTGGGGCCTGGGTCACGGGCTTCCAGACGGACATCGCCTCGACCAGGTCGGACCGGTTGCCGCTGACCGTCACGCCGATGGGACGGGTGTGGGGCACGGGCATCGGGATCGAGTGCACCCAGGTCGTGGTCGAGACGCGGTAGCGCTCGACGAGCTGCACGACGGCCGCGGTGAAGCGCTGCCACTGGAAGTCGGGTTCGAAGCCCGCCAGGAGGAGGAACCGCTGACCGAGGTCGTCGTGGACGAGGTAGAGGGAGAGGGTCGACGGCTCGATCTCGGAGATGTGGTCCTGGTCGAACGTGAAGGTCGGGCGACGGGCCCGGTAGTCGAGGAGCTCGTCGGCGTCGAACGTCGCCACGAGGGTGTGGTCGAGGGTGTCGAGGACGTACTCCGCGAGCTGGCTCACCGCCGAGCCCGCGTCGGCGAACCCGGTGAGTCCGGCGACGAGCGGGAGGCCCTCGGGCACGCCGTCGGCGTCGGGGGTGAAGTCGTAGAGAGCTGCGGGGTCGTGCATGGTCTCCATGCTAGGCACCGGTCGTCGCCAGGAGGGCCCGCGACCACGTGCCGAGAGCGAACACCACGGTGGATACGATGGATGGATGACCGTCGCCACCCTCTCCGTCCTGTCGTCCGATCCGATCACCGCCGAGGCCGACGTCCTCGTCGTCGGAGTGGTGAAGGGGGCCGACGGTCCCGAGCCGACCCTCGAGGTCCCGGGGCTCGCCGAGTCCTTCGCCGCCCTCGGTGTGACGGGCGCCCGGGACGAACTCGTCAAGGTCCCCGCGTCCGGCGTCACGGCCACCATCGTGGCGCTGGTCGGCCTGGGCGACGCCGTCACGGCCGAGAGCCTGCGCTACGCCGCCGGCTCGGCCGTCCGTCAGCTCACGGCCGTCGACCGGGTCGTCCTGGCCCTGCCCGTGGGCGACGCCGCCGACGCACTGGCCGCCCTCGAGGGCGCCGCGATCGCCTCGTACGAGTTCGACGCGTTCCGGCACTCCTCGGCGTCCGACACCCGTCGACACGCTCGCGACATCGCCCTCGCGACGGCCACGGAGGTCCAAGAGTCCGTCCTCGACCGTGCCGCCGTGGTGGCCGAGGCGGTGCACACCGTCCGTGACCTCGCCACGACTCCCCCGCAGCAGATGTACCCCCAGGCACTCGCCGACTTCGCCGTCGCGCACGCGTCGGACGACGCCCTCTCGGTGACCGTGCTCGACGAGGACGGCCTCCGTGACGGCGGGTACGGGGGCATCCTCGGCGTCGGTCAGGGCTCGAGCCGCGGTCCCCGACTCGTCAAGGTCGAGTACTCCCCCGCCGGAGCCGCCAAGCACCTCGCCCTGGTCGGCAAGGGCATCACGTACGACACGGGCGGGTTGTCCCTCAAGCCCGCCGGGAGCATGCTCGGCATGAAGGACGACATGACGGGGGCCGCCACGGTCCTCGCCGTGACGGTGGCCGTGGCCAAGCTGCGGCTCCCCGTGCGGCTGACCGCCTGGCTCTGCATCGCCGAGAACATGCCGAGCGGCACGGCGATCCGACCCGACGACGTCCTCACCATCAAGGGCGGCACGACCGTCGAGGTGACGAACACCGACGCCGAGGGCCGCCTGGTCATGGCGGACGGGTTGGTCGCGGCGAGCGACGAGCAGCCCGACGCCATCGTCGACGTGGCCACCCTCACGGGTGCCCAGGTCGTCGCCCTGGGCATGCGATACGTCGGCGTCATGGGCAACGACGACCTCGCGTCCGAGATCGTGTCGCTCGCCGACGCGGCCGGAGAGACCTTCTGGCGCATGCCGCTGGCCTCCGAACTCCGCGCGCGCCTGAACTCCGACGTGGCCGACCTCGTGAACGCGACCCCGGGCAACACGGCCGCAGGCATGCTGCTCGCCGGCGTCTTCCTCAACGAGTTCGTCGGCTCGCGGGAGGGCACGACGACGCCGATCCCCTGGGCCCACCTCGACATCGCCGGTCCGTCCAACAACAAGGGCGGCGGATACGGCTACACGGCCAAGGGCTCGACGGGCGTGACCGTCCGTACCCTGATCGAGCTGGCCGACAAGTTTTCTGCTGCGTAGTAGGGTCGAGGGGGCGGGAGAAACCCGCTGAGATCGGTCCCCCGAGAGCATCCTCCGACGCGCGTCACGACGACGCCGCCGGACGATGCGGTCGGTTCGGGGACGGGCGTCGTCGCCACCGCGACGGCCCCGCCTCGGCGTCGGGGCACCGCGGACGCACGAGGGAGTTGCTGGGTGTCGGAACAGAATTTTGACCTGGTGGTGCTCGGTGGCGGGAGCGGCGGATACGCCGCAGCGCTGCGAGCGAGCGAGTTGGGCCTGAGCGTCGCACTCGTCGAGAAGGACAAGGTCGGGGGCACCTGCCTCCACCGAGGCTGCATCCCCACCAAGGCGCTGTTGCACTCGGCCGAGGTGGCCGACGTGTCGCGCGAATCCGCCAAGTACGGCGTCAACACCGATTTCCACGGCATCGACATCGCCGCCGTGACCTCGTACCGCGAGGGCATCGTCGCCAGCAAGTACAAGGGTCTCCAGGGGCTCGTCAAGGCCCGTGGCATCACGACCGTCGAAGGCGAGGGCAAGCTCACGTCGCCCTCGACCGTCCAGGTCGGCGAGACCACGCTCAAGGCCAAGAACGTCGTGCTCGCGACGGGTTCGTACTCGCGGAGCCTCCCCGGTCTCGAGATCGGCGGCAAGGTCATCACCAGCGAGCACGCCCTCGCGCTCGACCACGTGCCGAACAAGGTCGTCATCCTCGGCGGCGGCGTCATCGGCGTCGAGTTCGCCAGCGTCTGGAAGAGCTTCGGCGTCGACGTGACCATCGTCGAGGCCCTGCCGCACCTCGTCCCCAACGAGGAGGAGTCGATCTCGAAGCAGTTCGAGCGCGCGTTCCGCAAGCGCGGCATCGCCTTCTCGCTGGGCGTCCGGTTCCAGGGCGTCGAGCAGAACGAGGACGGCGTCGTCGTCACCCTCGAGGACGGCAAGACGTTCGACGCCGACCTCATGCTCGTCGCCGTCGGCCGTGGCCCCTCGACCGCCGGTCTCGGCTACGAAGAGGTCGGCATCACGATGGACCGCGGTTTCGTCCTGACGAACGAACGTCTCGCGACGAACGTCCCCGGCGTCTACGCCCTGGGCGACATCGTGCCCGGCCTGCAGCTCGCGCACCGCAGCTTCCAGCACGGCATCTTCGTCGCGGAAGAGATCGCCGGCCTCAAGCCGCAGGTGATCTCCGACGTGAACATCCCCAAGGTCACCTACTCCGACCCCGAGGTCGCATCGGTCGGCCTGACCGAGGTCAAGGCCGCCGACCAGTACGGCGCCGACAAGGTCACCAGCTACGACTACAACCTCGCGGGCAACGGCAAGAGCCACATCATCGGGACCAGCGGCTCGGTCAAGGTGGTCCGCGTCGTCGACGGACCCGTCGTGGGCGTGCACATGATCGGCGCCCGTGTCGGCGAACTGATCGGTGAGGCACAGCTC
This sequence comes from Frigoribacterium sp. Leaf8, assembly GCF_001421165.1. Classification (GTDB taxonomy): domain Bacteria; phylum Actinomycetota; class Actinomycetes; order Actinomycetales; family Microbacteriaceae; genus Frigoribacterium. The sequence goes on from NZ_LMKB01000005.1 coordinate 323,630, forward strand.
GCCGTCAACTGGGAGGCCTACCCGGAGGACGTCGCTCCCCTGATCCACGCGCACCCCACGCAGAACGAAGCCCTCGGCGAAGCCATGCTGGCCCTCGCGGGCAAGCCGCTGCACGCGATGTAGATCCCTGGCACCATCGCTCCTGCTCAGCAGGGGCCCGCACCACCACCACAGCAACCACAGACACACATGTCGTCAAAGGAGCCCCACAGATGAGCGAATCCGTCAACCTCCCGGCACTCGGAGAGAGTGTCACCGAGGGTACGGTCACCCGCTGGTTGAAGAACGTCGGTGACCGCGTCGAGGTCGACGAGCCGCTGCTCGAGGTCTCGACCGACAAGGTCGACACCGAGATCCCTTCGCCCGTCGCCGGCGTGATCGAGGAGATCCTCGTCGCCGAGGACGAGACCGTCGAGGTGGGCACGGCCCTCGTCCGCATCGGAGACGGCAGCGCCTCCGAGTCGCCGGCGGACGAGCCGGAAGCCGCCGAAGAGCCGGAGCAGGCACCCTCGGCACTCGCCGAGCCGGAGGCCGAGGAGCCCGAGCTCCCGTCGTCCGCGGCCCCTGCCCCGGGTGAGGACTCCGCCGCCAGCGCGCCCGAGCCCGCCCCCGCGGTGGACCCCGCGCCCGCCGCCCAGCAGGATGGCGCACAGCAGGACGCCGCCGGCCAGCAGCCGGCCGCCGCACAGCCCCAGGCCGCCCGGCCCAGCAGCGAGCAGCCGGCCCCGTCGGCACCGACGCCGTCACCCGCCACGGGATCGTCCGAGACGTCGGCACCCGCCACGCCGGCCCCGAGCAGCGGTGCGCCGGTGGGTTACGTCACCCCGCTCGTCCGCAAGCTGGCGAACGAGAAGGGTGTCGACATCTCGACCCTGTCCGGCAGTGGCGTCGGCGGTCGCATCCGCAAGGAGGACGTCCTCGCCGCCGCCGAAGCGGCCGCGACCTCGACGACCTCGGCGCCGGCCTCCTCCGGTCCCGCCCCGATCGAGGTGTCGCCGTTGCGCGGCACGACCGTTCCGATGTCGCGCCTCCGCAAGGTCGTCGCCGAGCGTGCGGTCCAGTCGATGCAGGCCATGGCCCAACTCACCAGCGTGGTCGAGGTCGACGTCACCAAGGTCGCGGCCTTCCGCGATGCCAACAAGGGTGCCTTCCTCGAGAAGACCGGCAACAAGCTGTCCTTCCTGCCGTTCTTCACCCTGGCGGCCGCCGAGGCGCTCAAGGCGCACCCGAAGCTGAACGCCACCGTCGACGGTGACTCGATCGTCTACCCCGACCACGAGCACGTGGCCATGGCGGTCGACACGGAGCGCGGCCTGCTGACGCCGGTCATCAAGAACGCCTCGGACCTCGACCTCGCGGGCATCGCCGGCCAGATCGCCGACCTCGCGCAGCGCACGCGTGACAACAAGCTGAAGCCCGACGAGCTGGCCGGTGGCACCTTCACCGTCACCAACACGGGATCGCGCGGCGCCCTGTTCGACACCCCCGTGGTCTTCCTTCCGCAGGTGGCCATCCTCGGCACCGGCATCGTCGTCAAGCGCCCCGTGGTCATCAAGGCCGACGGTTCGGAGTCCATCGCCATCCGGTCCATGGTCTACCTGGCCCTGTCGTACGACCACCGCATCGTCGACGGCGCCGACGCGGCGCGCTTCCTGGTCGCCGTCAAGGAGCGCCTCGAGGGCGGGGACTTCACGTCCAAGCTCGGCATCTGACGCCCCTCGCGTGAGGCCCGACCGGCCTCACCGATCGACGATCACGTCGCGAAGCCGCCAACCGGCCTCGGTCCTCATCACGAGGACCGAGGCCGTTTCGCCGTGCGGGCCCGTCGCCTCGAGCAACGCCGTCCCCCCGGTTCGTGACACTCGTCCCGTGAGCTCGAGAGGGACCGTCGCCGCCGAGGCGAGCGAGGGGTCGTCGAGCACGTCGGCGTCCCGGAGGGCGATCGGCGAACCGGGTTGATCGACGGCGTCGAGACAACTCGGCGTGACGTCACGTAGGCACGTCAGCCGTGCCTGCAGGAGCACCTCGGCGGCTGCACCGGCATCATCACCCCCCACCAGGGCTTCGACCTCGCCGGGCGTCACCGCCCCGCCCGTCCGAGCGGGTGCAGGCGTGCGGGTGTCCGCGGAGTCGCCGGACGGGCTCACCGGCGCCGACGACTCGGACCCGGGCGCGACCGGACCCACCGCGGCGGACGGTCCGTCCTGACGTGGACCGTCATCACGTCCCGAGGCGGCCGGTCCGAGGACGAGAGCCACCCCGGCGACGACGACGCCTGCGGCCGCGAGCAGTCGGTATCGCCGACGGACGGCTCGCAGGGCGTCGACCAGCCGCCGTGGGCGGAGGTCGGCCACGCCCGCGATCACCCGGTCGATCGCCTCTGACTCGGGCAGGAGTGCGAGCCAGCCCGGCATGACCGGTTCGTCCTCGGCGACCGACTCGACGCGATCGCCCCGGGGGACCTCGTCGCCGTCGACCACGGCGTCGACACTCGAGAGCGGGACCGCTTCGCCGAGGTCGAAGACCGATTCGACGAGGGACTCGAAGCTCGTCGAGTCCAGGACCGGCGCCGAGGATCGCGAGGCCGGTCGCACCGCCCGCTCGACCAGGGCCCGGGCGAACTCCGCCGCCACGGGCAGCGACGTGCGCTCGGCGTCCGGCCCCGCATCCGACCCCGCGTCCACAGGATGGACGCCGACCAGGACGGGTGCCCCGCGGGCGTCGATCTCGACGTCGTCGACGTCCAGCGCACGCACGGCCGTGCCCCGACGGGCCAGATGCTGGACCGCGCCGAGCACGGGGACGACGAGGGTGATGACCTCCCCGGTCTCGGGTCGACCGCGGGCGGCCAGCCACGAGGCGAGTGGGTCGCCGCCGACGTCCGCGAAGACGAGCACGACCTCGCCGGACGGGTCCGTCACCACGTCGACGAGGGTGGCGACGTGGGCGTGGTCCGCCCGGGAGAAGGCGACCGCCTCGACGACGGGAGAGCGTCCGGTCGGACGCGACCCGCGCCTCCTGAGCACGACGCGTGAGCCGCCGGGCGCCTCGGCGAGGATGCGCTCCGCCCCGCCGTCGAGGCGCCGGGAGAGCACGCGGTAGGGGCCGATCGACTCGTTCGTCATGAGGCGATGGTGTCGTCCGGTGGTCGTCGGCGCCCTCCCGCCGGGGAGCCCTGTCGACCGGCGACGGACCGGAGTCCCTGGGGAGGATTCGTCGGGACCGCCGACCCCGTATCCTGGTGCACATGGCTCGACGCACGTCTCCCGAGAACACGTCCCCGAAACCGCCGAAGGAACCCGGCCGTTTCAAGCAGATGTGGCAGGTCTTCCAGATGACCCGCCGCGTCGACAAGACGGCGCTGCCGATGATGCTGCTGGCGTTCTTCGTGCCCGTGCTGCTCGGCGTGGCCGCGGCGCTGCTGCTCACGGGTGGCAACGTGCTCGCGCTGGTGCTCTACATCGTCGTCGGCGTCATGCTCGGGTTCCTGCTGCTGCTGATCGTGCTGGGTCGTAAGGCCGAGCGCGCGGCCTACTCGCAGATCGAGGGGCAGCCGGGTGCCGTCGGTGCCGTCATGAAGAGCGGCCTGCGTCGTGCGTGGCGTGCCGCCGAGATGCCCGTCGCCGTCCAGGGGCGCAGTCAGGCCGCGGTGTACCGCGCGGTCGGCCGGCCGGGCGTGGTGCTCATCGCCGAGGGCGGCGCCGGCCAGACCCGCCGACTCGTCGACGAAGAGCGTCGCAAGGTCACGCGCATCCTGCCGAACGTGCCGGTCCACGTGCTGAACGTCGGCCCCGATGCGGACTCCGTGCCCCTCCACAAGCTCGCCGGACGCATGAACAAGCTCAAGTCGTCCATCAACCGCAACGAGGTGCTGGCCGTCAGCAACCGCCTCCAGTCCCTCGGCCAGAACGGCCTGCCCATCCCCAAGGGCGTCGACCCCTTCAAGGTGCGGTCGGGCCGTCCGCGCTGACCCGGCGACCCCCGCCTCGACGTGACGTGACGACGGCGCCCCTCCGACCAGGAGGGGCGCCGTCGTGCGTGTGGGACGGGTGCCTCAGACGCGGACGAGCAGCGTCCCGGCGACTCGATCGTGCAGCCCGCGCTGGTCGAGGTCCCAGACGACGGCCGGGATGACGAGCACGAGCAGCACCGACCGCAGGACCGGCCGGCCGACGCCGATGCGACCGCCCGCCATCGGCACGAGGCGCATGCCCAGGGCGAGGTGCCCGAGGGTGCCGCCGAAGAGCACCAGGAACAGGATCTGCATCAGCAGGAACACCCCGGTGATGGCCAGGCCCTCGCCGCCGAAGAAGAGTGCGGCGACGGCGTAGGCGATCGCCCAGTCGACGGCCAGCCCCCCCACGCGCCGTCCGAGTCGGGCCACGGAGCGCGGCCCCTTCTCGGGCAGCCCGAGACGCTCGCCCGGCCAGCGTTGCGCGCCGTCGTCGGGGCCGCCCACGGAGGCGGGACGGGAAGGAGGCGCGGTGCGATCGGGCATGCATCGAGCCTACCGAGGGGCCGAGCCGTAACATGCCCGAAACATCAGGGACACCGCAGCGAAACGGCCCCTCCGTAGCCTCGACGGAGGCTGCGTCCCGCATCCGATCCGTTCCAAGCCCATTGGAGAGACATCTAGATGTTCACTGATTCTTCCGAGGTGCTGAAGTTCATCAAGGACACCGACGTCAAGTTCCTTGACATCCGCTTCACCGATCTTCCCGGTGTCCAGCAGCACTTCAACATCCCCGCCTCCACGGTCGACGAGGAGTTCTTCTCCGTCGGACAGCTCTTCGACGGGTCCTCCATCCGGGGCTTCGCCTCGATCCACGAGTCGGACATGCAGCTCATCCCCGACGTCACGACCGGGTACGTCGACCCGTTCCGCGCCGAGCGCACGCTCGTCCTCGTCTTCGACATCTTCAACCCGCGCAACGGCGAGCTGTACAGCCGTGACCCGCGTCAGGTCGCCAAGAAGGCCGAGAAGTACCTCGCGTCGACCGGCATCGCCGACACCGCCTTCTTCGCCCCCGAGGCGGAGTTCTACATCTTCGACGACGTCCGCTACGAGGTGAAGCAGAACGCCAGCTTCTACAGCGTCGACTCCGAAGAAGGCGCCTGGAACACCGGCCGCGTCGAAGAGGGCGGGAACCTCGCCAACAAGACGGCGTACAAGGGCGGCTACTTCCCCGTCAGCCCCGTCGACAAGACGGCCGACCTGCGCGACGACATCAGCCTCAAGCTGATCGACTCGGGTCTCGAGCTCGAGCGTGCGCACCACGAGGTGGGCACCGGCGGCCAGCAGGAGATCAACTACAAGTTCGACACGATGGTCCACGCCGCGGACGACATCCTCAAGTTCAAGTACATCGTCAAGAACACCGCCGAGCAGTGGGGCAAGGTCGCGACCTTCATGCCGAAGCCCCTCTTCGGCGACAACGGCTCGGGCATGCACACCCACCAATCGCTCTGGAACGACGGCAAGCCGCTGTTCTACGACGAGAACGGCTACGGCGGCCTGTCCGACCTCGCCCGCTGGTACATCGGTGGCCTGCTCAAGCACGCTCCCGCCGTCCTCGCCTTCACGAACCCGTCGATCAACTCGTACCACCGTCTGATCCCGGGCTTCGAGGCGCCCGTGAACCTGGTGTACTCGGCCGGCAACCGTTCGGCGGCCATCCGCATCCCGATCACCGGCACGAACCCGAAGGCCAAGCGCATCGAGTTCCGCGTCCCCGACGCCGCCTCGAACCCGTACCTGGCGTTCGCCGCGCAGCTGATGGCCGGCCTCGACGGCATCCAGAACCGCATCGAGCCGCACGAGCCGGTCGACAAGGACCTCTACGAGCTGCCGCCCGAGGAGGCGAAGAACATCCCGCAGGTGCCCGCGTCGCTCGAGGGTGCGCTCGACGCGCTCGAGGCCGACCACGAGTTCCTGACCAAGGGCAACGTGTTCACCGAGGACCTCATCGAGACCTGGATCGCCTACAAGCGCGAGAAGGAGATCCTGCCCATGGCGCAGCGTCCTCACCCCTTCGAGTTCGAGCTGTACTTCGGCGTCTGACGCCGTCGCACAACGAGAGGCCCGCATCCCCCAGGGGGTGCGGGCCTCTCGCGTCGCTGCCCCAGCGGTCCTCGGGGTGACGACCCGCGCCTCCTCTGGGTCACCCCGGACCAGGAGGCGCGGGGGCGCACGCAGGACGGGCCGCCTCCCGAGGGAGGCGGCCCGTCAGCCCGTGCCCGACGATCCGGTCAGGCGGGTACGGCGGTCGGCGTCAGCACACGACGCTGGGCCGGCGTGCGACGGCCGCCCAACGGACGGACCTCCCAGCCGGCGGCCGACCAGACCTCGGCGTCGAGCACGTTGCGCGCATCGATCACCACGGGGTTCGCGGCGAGCTCGGCGAGCCCGGCCGCGTCCGCCCCGACGAACTCGGGCCACTCGGTGAGGAGCAGCACCGCGTCGGCGTCCGTCACGGCCTCGGCGGCCGAGTCCGCGAACGACAGCGTCGGGAAGCTCCGCTGGGCCGTCTGCGTGGCCTCGGGGTCGACGACGAGCACCTGGGCGCCCCGGAGGTGCAGGGCCGCCGCCACGTTGAGGGCCGGCGAGTCGCGCACGTCGTCGGTGTGCGGCTTGAAGGCCGCCCCGAGCACCGCGATGCGCCGGTTGAGCACGGAGCCGCCGCAGGCGTCGATCGCCTGGTCGATGACCCGCTGGCGCTGGGCCATGTTGATCTCGTCGACCTGTTGCATGAGCCCGACGACGCGGTGGGCGGACAGCTCGTTGGCCCGGAACATCAGGGCACGGATGTCCTTCGGCAGGCACCCGCCGCCGAAGCCGAGCCCCGCGTTCAGGAACTTGCGTCCGATGCGGTCGTCGAAGCCCAGCGCGTCGGCGAGGGTCGAGACGTTGGCACCGGCCGCCTCGCACAACTCGCTGATGGCGTTGATGAACGAGATCTTCGTCGCGAGGAACGCGTTGGCGCTGACCTTGACGAGTTCGGCGGTCGGCAGGTCGCACGAGATGACGGGCGTGCCCGTGGCGATCGGCAGGGCGTAGACCTCACGCATCAGGGCCTCGGTGCGGACGTCGGTGCCGCCGAAGACGATGCGGTCGGGACGCAGCGTGTCCTCGACGGCATGGCCCTCGCGGAGGAACTCGGGGTTCCAGACGAGGTCGGCCGAGACACCGGCGGGGACGACGCCCGCCACGATCTCGCGCAGGTGCGCCGCCGTTCCGACCGGGACGGTCGACTTGCCGACGATGAGGCCGTCGTGGCTGAGGGCGGCGGCGACGTTGCGGGTCGCCTCCTCGACGTACGAGAGGTTCGCGGCGTGACTCCCCCGGCGCTGCGGCGTGCCGACGCAGATGAAGTGCACGTCCGACAGGGCCACGGCCTCGGCGAGGTCGGTGGTGAAGGAGAGTCGACCGGAACCCACGTGCTCGAGGATGAGTTCGGGCAGGCCGGGCTCGAAGAACGGCACGCGCCCCTCGGCCAGGGCGGCGACCTTGGCGGGGTCGGTGTCGACCCCGATGACGTCGAAGCCCATCTCGGCCATGGCCGCCGCGTGCGTGGCGCCGAGGTAGCCGGTGCCGATGACGCTGATTCGGGGCTTCACCGAGGTGGCGTCGGCCCCCGTCGCGGCGACGGCGGACTCGGGGGTGGTGGCGTCTTTCTTCATGATGCGCTCCTGGGGATGGGGAAGAGGCGGGAGAAGGGGAAGGTGGTGGCTGTCGTCACGGCGACGGCTGCAGGTCGTAACCGACGTCGCGTCGGGTGATCCCCGCGGTGAAGGCGGCGAGGCTGTCGGACCGGGACGTGAGGCGCCAGTCGTTGGTCGACCGCACCCCGTCCACGACCGTGGTGGCGACGAGGTCGAAGTACGAGAAGCCGATGATGTCCGCGTTCGCCGGATCGGCCAGCGCGGCGAACAGCGAGTTGAACCACTGCGCCTTCTCGCTCGTGGCCGTCGGATCCGACGAGCCACCCGTCTCGCTGGCGCCGATCTCGGCGAGCAGGATGTTCTTGCCCGGTGCGATCGCCCGGAGCTGCTTCAGGGTGGCCCCGAAGGTGCTGTCGAAGGTCGGCTTGGACTTGTCGTCGTACGGCGGGCGGTAGTAGCCCGACATGCCCACGATGTCGACGTACTCGGGGCCCGGGTAGAGGGTCGCCAGGAAGGCCTCCGTGGTGTGGTTGCTCCCGCCCGTCTTGCCCGTGGCCAGACGGTCGACCCGCGTGGGCGCCCAGATCCAGGCGACCAGGTCGTTCGCACCCTGCCGCTCGAACAGGTCGTGGACGTGCTGCCAGGCCTTCACGTAGTCCGCGGGACCGTTGCCGTTGACGGCGCCCTTGCTGTTGCCGTAGTCGGTGCTCCAGGGGTACCAGGTGCCGTTCATCTCGTGGTCGAACCGCAGGGCCAGCGGCATGCCGTTGGCCACGATGTCGTCGGCGTAGGTGGTCAGATACGAGTCGAAGCTGCCGTCGATGATCTTCGTCAGGCTGTAGTCGGGCTGTTCGGGCTCGTTGTTGCCGGCCTTGATCGGCTGCGACTCCCACGTCAGGACGGGCAGCTTGCCCCGCGACCAGGACGAGCGGACGGCGTCGGCACGGAACTCCTGGTCGAAACCCTGGAAGTACCCGACCATGTTGGCCTCGGAACCGACCGCCGCCTCCTGCGCGTCGTAGGTCGCCCAGTTGAACGGCGCCTGGTCCGTGAAGAGCCCGAAGTACCGCGAGTCGGGGTCGATGATCGAGGCGAGGGACGGCGTCTCGACCGTGACGGGGCCCGTGGCGCCGCCTCCGGTCGATCCGTTCGACCCCGTGCCGCCCGACCCGGAGCCGGTCGACGCGCCGGTCCCCCGACCGCCGGCGGTGCCTGCGGCGCCCGACCCGGTGCCCGCGCCCCCCGACTCCGCGGCGGTCTGTGCCTGGGCCAGCGCCGACTCGGCGGAGGCGAGCTTCGCCTGCGCCGCGGTCAGCTGTCCCTCGGACGTCCAGGCCTGCTGCTGCACGTCGGCCAGGGCGGCCTTGCTCTCGGCGAGCTGCTTCTTCGCGGAGACCAGCTGGTCGAGCAAGGCGGACCGGTCCGCCTTGAGCGACGAGACGTTGATGGACGGGTCGACGCCCGTGACCTCGGTGACGGCACTGCGGACGATGTTGTCGGACGGCGAGACCCAGATGAGCCACGAGATCATCGCGAGCAACACCACCACGGCGGTGGCGCCGAGCGCCGTGCGTCGGGCGTTGCCGTGCGAGGTGGCCCACCAGGCGCCGGAATGCATGTGGACGGGAGTGACGAAGTCCTGCGTCGAGTCAGACAATGAAGAAGACCTCCAGGGCGATGATGGCGGCGCCGATCAGGTACGGGAACCCGGCTTTGGGGTTGAGGCGACGACGAGGAGGCGCGGTGGCGGTGGCCACGGCGGCCACCGGTGCCGGCGTGGTCGCGCCGTCGGCCTCGGCGGCCAGGGCCGCCTTGCGGCTCCGGACGAGGACCGCACCCTGTTCGTCCGTCTCGTCGGCAGTCGAGCCGAAGTCGAAGAGCGTGTCGACCCCCGGGTCGACGCCGTCGCGGAACTGCCGTTCGAGGGCGTCGATGGGGGCCTCCTCGGCCACCTCGTCGAGCGCACCCTGCATCTCGTCGTTGGCCGCGCCTCCTGCGTAGGCCCCGGCCCGGGTGCCCCAACCGCTGGCGTGACCCATGCGGAAGAACCCGATGACCCGGATGGGCATGAGGAAGAACGTCGACACGATGATGAACACCGGGAGGCGGAAGAAGTCCGAGGGCTTCTCGGCCAGGTGGCGCATCTGACGGATCGACATGCTGAGCACGGACGAGACCACCATGAGGACGACGATGCTGATGAGACCGGTCTGCACGCCGTACTCCTCGAGGATGCCGCGGTACAGGTTCACGCCCTGGCCGGTGATCCCCCGGTAGATCCAGCCGCCGATGACGCCCATGAGCATGAAGGGCAGCACGATGTCCATGGCGAAGAAGAACGCGAGGAGCGGGGCGTGCCCGACCATCCACGGCATCATGCGGAGGGTGTTGTACTGGCTCCCGCGAGCCCAGCGCAGCTGCTGCTTGTAGAGCTTCTTGACCTGGAGCGGGGCGTCCGTGTAGACGAGGCTGGTGTGCTGGTAGACGGTGCGGTAGCCCTCCTTGAGCGTGAGGTTCGTCAGGGTGCGGTCGTCACTGACCTCGAGGAACACGCCCATGAACTTCTCCGTCATGAACTTGTCCATGACCCGGACGAGGATCTCGCGGCGGAAGGCGATGGTGCGGCCCGGCAGGCAGCCGATCTGCCCCAGCACGCTCTGCGCCGGCATCGAGTAGAGGGCACGGGAGTTCTCGAGCCAGTCGGCCCACCGCGTGATCCAGCTGCGCTCGGGCTCGAGGATGCGCTGGCGGGTGGTGACTCCCCCGACGTTCTCCTGGGCGAACGGACGGAGCAGCTCGGAGAGGGTGCCCGGCGTCCAGACCGTGTCGGAGTCGACCAGGACGGTGATGTCTCCCCGGCTGAGCTCGGTGCCGATCATGACGGCGTTGCGCTTGCCCGGGATCGGCGTGTGCACCCACCGGACGAGCGGCCCGAACTCCTCGCAGACGGCGGCGAGCTCGGGGTTGGGCTTGCCGTTGATGACGACGATGATCTCGCCGGGACCCTGTTCGACCATGCGGCCGATGACGTCCCGGAAGAGGTCGAGCGGTTCGTCCACGACGGGGACGACGACGCTGGTCGTGCCGCGGAACTCGCCCGTGAAGGGGCGGTAGCGGCGGGAGAGCAGGACCTTGATGATCCAGAGCACCCAGATGAGGGCGCTGTAGGCGGCGAAGAGGTAGATCTCGGGGTATCCGCCCGCCATGGATCGGATCTGCAGGATGAAGGTCAACACGATGGCCACCTGAGGTGTGAGAAGGGATCGGCTTCCGCAACGCTGGGGAATTGGTCTATCGGGTTGAGGGAATTCTCAGTCACTCACGGGCGGCTCACAACCACCCCCCGACCGCGGGTGGCCGGGCGCGCCGGTCGGGGTACGTCGGGTCGGGCAAGGTGCTGTCGACAGAAGTGCTGACACGTCGGTGAGGGCTCGACGTCCGAACGGAACCGTTCGATCGGTCCGCAGGTGGGACGGGCAGCCGTGATCCGACGCCGAACGAAAAGCCTGGTCACGAGCCCGGAATCAGCGCCCGGCACGGGCGTTGCCCAATGGGCAGCGATGGGCCTCGACGCCGCCGTCGACGACCACCCCCCACCCGTGGGTCATCTGCCCGAAATCCGATGGACACGTGCACAGGGGTACAACACCGCCAAACGGGGTACAGCGAAATGGCCCGACGTCGACCCGAGCGGATCGACCGCCTCCGGCGCAGCCCGGGCGTGTCGCACATCCCGGACGGGTCAGCCGAGCGGCTCGGGTGCCTCGTCGATGCCGTAGAACTCGCGCTCGAAGACGGCGCGTGACCGACGGGTGGCCGCGAGGTAGTCCTCTTCGAGGGTCGTGGCGGAGCCCGGCGGGTACTCCATCAGGCGCGCCACGCCTTCCAGCTGCCGACGGTCCCGTGGCAGGACGTCCTGTGTCCGGGAGGTCCAGAGGGTGACCGCCGAGCGCGCCCGGGAGGCCATGATCCAGGCGTCGTGCAGCCGCCGGGCGTCCTCGTCGGCCACCAGGCCGGCGTCCACCGCCGCGGCGAGGGCGTCGAGCGTCGACGGGGTCCGGAGGCCGGGCACGTCCACCCCGTGCTGCAGCTGGAGCAGTTGGACGAACCACTCGACGTCGCTCAGCGAGCCCCGACCGAGCTTGAGGTGACGCGAGGGCTCGGCGCCCTTGGGCAGACGCTCGGACTCGACCCTGGCCTTGATGCGCTTGACCTCGCGGATCTGCTGCTCGGTCAGCTCGGCGGGGTACCGCACCGCGTCGGCGACGGCCATGAAGTCGTCGAGAAGCGTCTCGTCACCGGCCACGGGCCGGGCGCGCAACAACGACTGGGCCTCCCATGTGAGCGACCAGCGAGCGTAGTAGGCCCGGTACGAGGACAGCGATCGGACCACCGGCCCGTTCTTCCCCTCGGGGCGCAGGCCGGTGTCGAGGTCGAACGGCACGAGGGCGTCGGACGTGAGTCGGCTCATCTCGGCGGCCACCGTGAGGGCACGCCGATGGGCCGTCTCGTCGCCCTCGGGAGCGCGGTAGACGTAGAGCAAGTCGGCGTCGGAACCGAACCCGAGTTCTTCTCCCCCGTACCGGCCCATGGCGATCACGGCGAACTCGAGGTCGCCGGCGTCCCGGCGGGCGAGGGCCAACGCCCCGGTCACCGAGGCCGTCGTCACCGCGGTCAGGCCCCGGGCCAGGGTGCCGATGTCGAGGATGCCCAGGATGCCGCCCACGGCGAGCCGCAGGATCTCGCGGCGCCGCGCCTGCCGCAGGACCGTCGCCGCCGCGTCGGGCGAACGGTGCCGCGCCAGGGTGGCGGCCGTCTCGTCGAGGAGGCTCGAGAGGGAGCGGGCCTTGAGCTCCGCGTCGTTCTCGAGCCACGCCGCGGCCTCGGGGATGCGCTCCAGCAGGTCGGCGGCGAAGGTCGACGACGACAGGACGGTCGTCAGTCGGTGGGCGGCCCCCGACGAGTCCCGCAGCATGCGGAGGAACCAGTACGACTCGCCGAGGCCGTCGCTCAATCGCCGGAACGCGAGCAGACCGAGGTCGGGGTCGGTGCCGTCGGCGAACCACTGCAGCATGGCCGGCAGCAGGTGGCGCTGGATGCTCGCCCGGCGGGAGACGCCGGCCGTCAGGGCGGCGATGTGACCGAGCGCGCCCTTCGGGTCGGCGAATCCGATGGCCGCGAGCCGCGCCGACGCCTGGTCGGAGCTGAGCGCCAGGTCTTCTTCGGGTCGCGCCGCGACGGCCGACAGGAGCGGGCGGTAGAACAGCCGCACGTGCAACGTACGGACCCGACGCTTCACCCCTTGCCACAGGTCGACGAGTTGGGCGGCACCCGGCGCGAGACCGGTGCCGCGGGCGAGGACCCGGAGGGCGTTCTCGTCCGTCGGCATGAGGTGCGTGCGCCGCAGTCGCGTCAGCTGGATGCGGTGCTCCAGCAGGCGCAGCACGCGGTAGTCGCGGTCGAACTCCGCGGCCTCGGCTCGTCCGACGTAGCCCCGCGCGGCCAGGGCGCCCAACGCGTCGAGCGTCGAGCGCTGGTGCACGCGTTCGTCGGCCTGCCCGTGGACGAGCTGCAGCAGCTGGATGGTGAACTCGATGTCGCGCAGTCCGCCGGGACCGAGTTTGAGCTGCTGGTCGACCTCGCCCGCCGGGATCAGGGCCGTGACCCGTTCGCGCATGGCCTGGACCGACTCGACGAAGTTCTCGCGTGAGGCGGCCGACCAGACGAACGGCGCGACGGCCGCGACGTAGCGCTCGCCGAGGTCGACGTCGCCCGCGAGGGGCCGCGCCTTCAACAGGGCCTGGAACTCCCACCCCTTGGCCCAGCGCTCGTAGTACGCGACGTGCGACTCGAGCGTGCGGACGAGGGCGCCGTCCTTGCCCTCCGGCCGCAGGTTCGCGTCGACCTCCCAGAGGTCGGGTTCGACGGCGAGGTCCGAGATCGCCCGAGCCGCGTGCATCGCCAGACGGCTGCCGATCTCGACGGCCCGACCGTTCTCGAGCCCGTCGACGCCCTCGGCGACGTAGACCACGTCGACGTCGCTGAGGTAGTTCAGCTCGCGGGCCCCGGCCTTGCCCATGCCGATGACGGCGAGCCGGGTGCGCTCGACGTCGGCGGCGGGGAACGGGACCTCGCGTCGGGCCACGTCGACGGCGGCGTCGAGGGCGGCGCCCGCGAGGTCGGCGAGAGCGGCGGCCACGCGGGGCAGGACCTCGACGGGGTCGTCGGCCTCGAGGTCGAAGGACGCCAGCTGGAGCAGGTGACGCCGGTACCGGACCCGGAGCGCGACGCGCGCCTCGTCGCCGGTCAGCCCGGTCGCCGCCCGACGGACGTCGTCACGGTACGTCGCGGCCGGCGGTGGTTCGTCCAGCGGTTCGAGCAGGACGCCCGCCTCGGCCGGGCGACGCGCGACGAACTCGGCAAGGCCCTCGGAGGCACCGAGGACCCTCAGGAGGCGCGGGCCGGCCTCGCCGTGGAGCAACTCGACCACGCCGGCACGATCCCGCTCGACCGATCGCTCGAGGTGCGCCAGGGCCGCGTCCGGGTCGGCCACCGTGGCGAACCACGGGACCAGGTCGCGCACCTGGGGCACCTCGGCGACGAGGCGGTCGAGCCGGTCACGCCCGGCACCGAGGTCGGAGAACCCGAGCCGCGCCAGCTCGGAGAGACCGGTCGCGGATCGGGGCATGAGGGCGGGGTGGCCGGTCGACTAGAGGATCTCGAGGTTCGAGCGCAGCTCGAACGGCGTGACCTGTGCCCGGTACTCTTTCCACTCTTGTCGCTTGTTGAGGAGCACGTAGTTGAAGACCTGCTCGCCCAACGTCTCGGCGACGAGTTCGCTGGTCTCCATGATCGACAGGGCGTGGTCGAGGCTGGCGGGCAGCTGACGGTAACCCAGGGCACGACGCTCGGCGTCGCTCAGGCCCCAGACGTTGTCCTCGGCCTCGGCGGGCAGCTCGTAGCCCTCTTCGATGCCCTTGAGCCCCGCCGCCAGCATCAGCGAGAAGGCCAGGTACGGGTTCGCCGCGGAGTCGATGGCACGGTACTCGACCCGGCTCGAGTTGCCCTTGTTCGGCTTGTAGAGCGGGACGCGCACGAGCGCCGAGCGGTTGTTGTGGCCCCAGGTCACGAAGCTCGGCGCCTCGTCGCCGCCCCAGAGGCGCTTGTAGCTGTTGACGAACTGGTTCGTCACGGCCGTGATCTCGGGGGCGTGCTTGAGCAGGCCCGCGATGAACTGACGACCGATGGTCGACAGCTGGTACTCGGCGCCCGCCTCGTAGAAGGCGTTGGAGTCGCCCTCGAAGAGCGACATGTGCGTGTGCATGCCCGAACCGGGGTGCTGGCTGAACGGCTTCGGCATGAACGAGGCGAAGACGCCCTGCTCGATGGCGACCTCTTTGATGACCGTCCGGAAGGTCATGATGTTGTCGGCCGTCGTCAGCGCGTCGGCGTAGCGCAGGTCGATCTCGTTCTGACCGGGCCCCGCCTCGTGGTGGCTGAACTCGACCGAGATGCCGAGGTCTTCGAGCATGCGGACGGAGCGGCGACGGAAGTCGTGGGCGGTCCCGCCGGGGACGTTGTCGAAGTAGCCGGCCGAGTCGACCGGCTGGGGGCCGTCGGCGCCGAGCTGGGCGCTCTTGAGGAGGTAGAACTCGACCTCGGGGTGCGTGTAGAAGGTGAAGCCGCGCTCGCCCGCCCGGGCCAGGGTGCGCTTCAGGACGTTGCGCGGATCCGCCACGGCGGGCTGGCCGTCGGGCGTCGTGATGTCGCAGAACATGCGGGCGGTCGGATCGATCTCGCCCCGCCAGGGCAGGATCTGGAAGGTCGTCGGATCGGGCTGCGCGAGGACGTCGGCCTCGTACGAGCGCGTCAGGCCCTCGATGGCCGAACCGTCGAAGCCGATGCCCTCGGCGAACGCCCCCTCGACCTCGGCCGGGGCGATGGCGACGGACTTGAGGGTGCCGATCACGTCGGTGAACCAGAGGCGGATGAACTTGATGCCGCGCTCTTCGATCGTGCGGAGGACGAAGTCCCTCTGTTTGTCCATGCCACGGCCTTTCTGCTCCGCCACTACGGTAGTGGACATGCCCCGACTCCGCTTGGCGCTCGCGCAGACCAACCCCGTCGTCGGCGACCTCGCCGGCAACTCCGCCCAGATCGTCGAGGCGGCCCGCCGGGCCCACGCCGCCGGCGCCGACCTCCTCGCCGCGGGCGAGATGAGCGTCACGGGGTACCCGATCGAGGACCTGGCCAGCCGGCCGAGCTTCCTCCAGGCCAGTCGGCACGCCGTCGAGGTGCTGGCCGAGACCCTCGAGGCCGAGGGCCTGGGCGACCTCCCCGTGGTGGTCGGCCACGCCGACGGACCGTTCGAGCCGCGCCTCCTGGGCACGAGCAACGCCCCGACCGCCATCGCGAAGAACTGCGCCAGCGTCCTGCAGGGCGGTCGCGTCGTGACGACCACCGCCAAGTACCACCTGCCCAACTACTCGGTCTTCGACGAGTACCGCGTGTTCATCCCCGGCGACGAGTTGCTCGTCGTCCGCGTGGCGGGCGTCGACGTCGCCCTCGTGATCTGCGAGGACCTCTGGCGCGACGGCGGCCCCGTCGAGCGCGTGCTGCACGCCGACGCGGGCCTGCTCGTCGTGATCAAC
The DNA here is from genome assembly GCF_001421165.1 of Frigoribacterium sp. Leaf8. GTDB lineage: Bacteria > Actinomycetota > Actinomycetes > Actinomycetales > Microbacteriaceae > Frigoribacterium. The sequence goes on from NZ_LMKB01000005.1 coordinate 339,943, forward strand.
GCGAGCCCGTTCGTCCGCGACAAGGACGAGGTGCGCCTCCCCCTCGTCACCCGCCGGGCCGTCGAGAACGACACCCTGGTGGCCTACGTCAACATCGTCGGCGGTCAGGACGACCTCGTCTTCGACGGCGACAGCGTGGTCGTCGACGGCAGCGGCACGATCCTGGCCCGGGCCCCGCAGTTCGACGAGCACCTGCTCGTCGTCGACCTCGACCCCGAGCCGGCCACGGACACCGAGCTGCCCGAGGGCATCCGCCGCGTCGAGCTCGACCCGGCGTCCGACGCGACCGTCGGTTCCGGTGGCTCCGGGCCGCACGCCGGGCGCGCCTCCTCGTCCCCGGTCGAGCGCGACGTCGCCGACCTGCCCGACGACCGCCAGCAGCTCTGGAACGCCCTGGTGCTGGGCACTCGCGACTACGTGCGGAAGAACGGGTTCCGCAGCGTCATCCTCGGACTCTCGGGCGGCATCGACTCGGCCGTGTGCGCGGCGATCGCCGCCGACGCCATCGGGGCCGACGCCGTGTACGGCGTCTCGATGCCCAGCCAGTGGTCGAGCGAGCACAGCCGCAGCGACGCCGACGACGTCGCCGAGCGGATCGGCGTGCGGTACTCGACCGAACCGATCGCCGGCCTCGTCGCACCGTTCGAGGACCAGTTGCACCTCACCGGCCTCGCCGCCGAGAACGTCCAGGCCCGCGCCCGGGCGCTCGTGCTGATGGGGTTGTCGAACCTGCACGGCCACCTCGTGCTGACCACGGGCAACAAGACCGAGCTCGCCGTCGGCTACTCGACGATCTACGGCGACTCGGTCGGTGGGTTCGCCCCGATCAAGGACGTCCCCAAGACGATGGTCTGGGAGCTCGCCCGGTGGCGCAACGCCCACGCCGAGTCGATCGGCGAGACCGCGCCCATCCCCGAGAACTCGATCACGAAGCCGCCGTCGGCCGAGCTGCGGCCGGACCAGAAGGACGAGGACTCGTTGCCGCCCTACGAGGTGCTCGACGGCATCCTCGAGGGGTACATCACGAACGCGCTCGGGGCGGCCGACGTCGTGGCGCTCGGCTACGACGCGGACACGGTGGCCGAGATCACGAAGCTGGTCGACCGCTCCGAGTGGAAGCGCCGCCAGGGGGCGATCGGCCCGAAGATCTCGGGCATGGCCTTCGGCCGGGACCGCCGTCTGCCGATCACCTACCGGCCGACGACGGTCTGACGCCCGATCGGCCCGTCGGCGACCGGTCGTCCCGACGGCGACGCGCCGACCGGACGACCGGACCGGTCAGTCGTTCGCGGCCTCTTCGGCGTCGAGGGCGGCGTTGCGGGCCTTGATCGTCTCGATCGCCCGGGCCGCCTCGTCGCGGGTGGCGTAGGGCCCGGCGCGGTCGACGGCCGGAGAGACCTTGCCCTCCTCGACCTCGTGCGTCTTCGTGTTGAACCAGAACTCGGCCATGGTGTCGTCCTCTCGGTGCGGCTGTCGAGAACGCGAGCCCGTCGCGCTCCCCCTAAGCTTGATCGTATGCCCCGGGACTCCCACGGATTCTTGACCCCGGGCCGGATCTCAGCGCAGCGTCCGGTCCCCCCGTCGATCGCCCGACCCGAGTACGTCGGCAAGGCCGCTCCGGCCGAGTACACCGACGGCGACGTCTACGACGCCGAGACCGTCGAGCTGATCCGCGAGAGCGGCCGCATCGCCTCGCAGGCCATCGACGCCGTCGAGGCCGCCCTCCGCCCCGGCGTGACGACCGAAGAACTCGACCGCATCGCCCACGAGTTCGTCGTCGCCCACGACGCCTACCCGTCGACCCTGGGGTACCGCGGGTACCCCAAGTCGGTCTGCACCTCGGTGAACGAGGTCATCTGCCACGGCATCCCCGACGACACCGTCCTGGTCGACGGCGACCTGATCAACGTCGACATCACGGCGTTCAAGAACGGCGTCCACGGCGACCTGAACCGCACCTTCGTCGTCGGCGAGGCCGCCCCCGAGACCGTCGACCTGGTCGACCGCACCCGTGAGGCGCTGAGGCGCGGCATCAAGGCCGTCGCTCCGGGGCGTCAGGTGAACGTGATCGGTCGGGCGATCGAGTCGTACGCCAAGCGCTTCGGCCTGGGCGTCGTGCGCGACTACACCGGCCACGGCGTCGGACGCGCCTTCCACTCCGGCCTGATCATCCCCCACTACGACGCGCCGCAGTACGACGACGTCATCGAGGTCGGGATGGTGTTCACCATCGAGCCCATGTTGACCCTCGGTGGCATCGAGGCCGACGTCTGGGACGACGACTGGACCGTCACCACCCGCGACAAGAGCCTCACGGCCCAGTTCGAGCACACCCTGGTCGTCACCGAACGCGGTGCCGACATCCTCACGCTCTCCTGAGAAAGGACCACCCATGGCACGCACCGCAGTGGGAATCGACATCGGCGGCACAGGCATCAAGGGGGCGATCGTCGACCTCGACAGCGGCGAGCTCCTCTCGGACCGCATCAAGAAGAGCACTCCCGAGGGCGGTGAACCCGACGCCATCGTCGCGGTCGTCCGGCAGATCGTCGACGAACTCGGCCTCGACGACGCCTCGGTGCCGGTCGGCGTCTGTTTCCCGGCCGCCATCATGGACGGCAAGACCCTCTCGGCCGCCAACGTGTCGAAGAAGTGGATCGGCTTCGAGGCCGAGAAGCTCTTCGAGACCACGCTCGGCCGCGACATCCACTTCGTCAACGACGCCGACGCCGCGGGCTACGCCGAGACCCGTTTCGGGGCCGCGAAGGACGTGAAGGGCCTCGTCGTCATGACGACGCTCGGCACGGGCATCGGCACCGCCCTGATCAACGACGGCGTGCTCATCGTCAACGCCGAGCTCGGGCACCTCGAGATCGGTGGCAAGGACTACGAGACCAAGGCCTCGTTCGCGGCGAAGGAGCGCGACGACCTCAGCTGGAAGCACTGGGCGAAGCGCCTGCAGAAGTACTACTCGCACCTCGAGGCCCTGCTCTACCCGCGCCTGATCATCGTCGGCGGCGGCGTCTCGAAGCACCACGACGAGTTCTTGCCGCTGCTCGACCTGCGGGCCGAGATCGTCCCGGCGAAACTCCGCAACAACGCCGGCATCATGGGTGCCGCCGCCCTGGCCGCCGACTCGAACCCGGCGTTCTGAGGCGAGACGCGACCGACGCGAGACGACCCCGGCCGAGGAGGCGCGCCTCCTGGGCCGGGGTCGTCTCGCGTGAGGCGAATGGGCCGACTGCTACGCCGGGTTCTGTCCCGGTGCCGAGGCACCATGGACGGCCATCTCTCTCGGAACTACGTTGCCGCAGCTCTCTAGCGGTCTACCCGGGGACTCGGCGAGCAGCCTCGTCGTCCCCTCTTTGACCTTGCTCCGGGCGAGGTTTACATAGCCGGCCGGTCACCCGAGCCGCTGGTGGTCTCTTACACCGCCGTTTCACCCTTACCCCGTGTCGCACCCGGAGGTGCGACGCGTGGCGGTCTGCTCTCTGTTGCACTTTCTCGCGGGTTGCCCCGGGTGGGTGTTACCCACCGCCCTGCTCTGTGGAGCCCGGACGTTCCTCGGCGACGGGCTCTCGCCCGCCGACGCGACCGTCTTGTCGACCCATTCGCGACCCCGAGCCTAGCGGTGCGACGCCCCTCCGTGTGCCACGGCTCGTGCGGGGGCCCCGCCCCTGGTCAGAGGCCTGATTCGTAGGTGCGGACGAGGACCGCGTTGCTGTCGGGGCAGAGCACGACGTCGTCCTCGGCGGCGGCACGCACGGCCGCGAGGTCGCTGCCCGTCAGGGCCACGCCACTCGCGCTCGACACGCCACCACGCAACAACGAGGCACCCACGCCGTAGCGGTCCCGCTGACGCTCGTAGAGGGCCAGCAGATCGGCGGGCACCGTGGCGGCGATGGTCTCGCGGTTGGCGACGACCTCGGCCCGGTCGGCCTCGAGCTCGGCGAGCTTCGCGTCGCGCCCGGTCTCGGCGTCGACGCGGCGGGTGTCGAGCTGGTCGAGCTCGCCCCGCGTCACCGCCGCGACGGCACCCAGGCTCTCGACGCGTTCCATCACCTCGAGCTGGAGGTCCTCCAGGTCGGAGCGACGCTTGGCGAGGGCGGCGAGCTCGCCCTCGAGCGCGGCCACGTCCTTCGAGGACGACGACGACGCGATGCGCTGTTCGTCACGGACGACGCGCGCCTCGACGACGGCGACGTCGGACTCGATGCGCTTGAGCTCGCTCTGCGCGTCCTCCCAGGCGCCCTGCTCGGTCGCGAGGCGGCTGCGGAGGCGAGAGCCGTCGCCCTCGAGCGACGCGAGGACGGCGATCTCGGGGAGGTTCGCCCCCTTGTGCGCGATCTGGCGGAGTGCGGTGTCGAGTTGCTGCAGGTCGAGCAGCAGGGCCTGGTGCTCGTAGCTGGCTTTCATCAGGGGCATGGGGACTCTTCTCGGGGTCGGGGGGAGGCAGGGACGGGGCGACGAGGAGGCGCGTGCCGCGAGGTCTTGCGGGTCGCGACCCGGCGACGTCGCGACGGGCGGCTCGGCGTGCTCACTGCACGACGGCGAAGTCCCACGGGTCGGTGCGCAGGTCGCTGAGGGTGACCTCGACGTCGTGCAGCTCGCGGCGGAGCTGCGCGGCCGCCGTGTCGAGCCAGAGCCACTCGGCCGCCCAGTGCGACACGTCGACCAGGGCGGGGCCGCGGCCGAGCCTCATGAGTTCGCGCGCGTCGGAGGCGGGGTGGTGGCGCAGGTCGCTGGTGACGTACACGTCGGCGGCGAGCACCGCCGGGTCGGCCAGCAGCGAGTCGCCGGCACCGGCGCAGAGGGCGACGGTCTCGACGACGCGGTCGGCGTCACCTGCCACACGGATGCCGGACGCGGTCGGGGGCAGCACGTCGCCGAGCTGGCGGGCGAGGGCCACGAGCGTCATGGCGTGCGGCAGGCGCCCGACGATGCCGAGTCCCGTGTCGTCGGTGGCGCCCGGGGTGATCGGGCGCTGGTCGACGAGGCCGAGCTGGTGCGCGAGCACGCGGGACGTGCCGGTCTCGACGACGTCGGCGTTGGTGTGGGCGGCGACGAGGCCGCACCCGGCACGGACGAGACGCGCGACGACGGCACCCTTGGTGGTGTCCTCCGACACCGTCGAGACGCCGTGGAACAGCAGCGGATGGTGGACCAGCAACAGGTCGGCCCCCATGCCGACGGCCTCGTCGACGGTGTCGAGCACGGCGTCGACGGCCAGGTGCACGTGGGTCACGGGCCGGTCGGGGTCACCGACGACGAGACCGGGAGAATCCCACGACGACGCGCCCGCGAGAGGCCAGAGACGTTCGATGACGGAGTTGACCGAGGCGAGGGTGGACACCTCGACAGCCTAGTCGCGAGCCGTCGAGCGGAACCCCGTGATCATGACCGCGACGATGAACGCGACGACCGAGGCGCCGAGCAGGGCGACGACCACCGAGACGGACGTCGACAGGCCGGTGAGGCCCACGGCCCGGACGACGAAACCCTGCCAGGCGAACGAACCGAGGTCGCTCAGGAGCAGACCGAAGCCGACGACGGTGCCGACCACGACGCCGGCGACGACGCCCACCGGACCGCGGCGGGCGACGCGGGTGGCGTCGTCGGGGCGGGTCGAGACCGAGGCGAGCGCGGTCAGGCCGACGAGGCCGGTCGCGACGGGGACGGCGACGGTGGCGAGGACGGCCGAGGCCACGGCGAGGGCGGGGACGAAGGCCAGCACGACGGCCGCGACGACGATCAGCGCGGCCGTGGCGGCGACCACGAGCGCGAGGGGACGACGCAGCAGGGGCGGGACGGGGGCGGAGACGACCGTCTGCATGTCGGAGGCCGACCGGGTCGGCGCGACCAGCGCCTCCTGGTCGGCTGCCGCCCGGGGGTCCGGGGCGTCGGCGGAGTCGGCGGAGTTGCCGGCGTCGAGCCCGACGGGACGGGGGCCGGTCGACGGGACGACGACGGGAGCAGAGGTCAGCGTGGCGTCCGCCAGCTGCGCGTCACGGTCGGCGTCCGGCGCGTGGCCCGCCTCGACGACGGGCCTGGCCTGACGGATCGCCCCGGGCGTCACGACGGGCAGGACCCCGGTGAACCGGAGGCGCGTGGCCTCGAGGGCGCGCGCCGCCTCGTCCGTGCCGACGCGGGTGATCTCGTCCTCCCAGGAGGCGAAGCGCGCGGCCTCGACCTCGCGCAGGGCCAGCTGGGCCTGGACGACGGCCATCAGGTCGATGGTCGCGGTGTCCTCGAGGCGCTTCTCGACCAGGCGGGCGAGCACCTCGTCGTCGAGCGTCATGCGCTCCGGTGGCTGGGGCAGATCGTCGGGCACCGACACGGCGAGCACCGGCAGGGTGATCGCCGAGGTGTCGACCGAGTGGCGGGCCACGCTCGCCGGGCGGGCCTCGAAGGCGTCCGTGGGCACGACGTCGTCGAGGACGACGTCGGCGCGGTGCGAGGGGATCGAGACGGGACGGGGCACCACTGGAGTGGCGGAGTCGACGGGGCGGGCCTCGGTGTGGCGCGTCTCGGCCTGACGCGTCTCGGCCTGACGGTCCTCGGTCGTGTCGTCGAGCCGATCGACGGGGGCCTGGACGGCCTCGGAGGTCTCGGAGGTCTCGGAGGTCTCGGGGGCGAGGGTCTGGTTCACGGGGTGGTGCTCCTGCTGGTCCGGGCGAGCGGAGGGCTCGGGGACGGTGTCGTCGAGGGGTGCGACGAACGTCACACGGCGCCGGTGGAACGTGACGTCGTCGTCGAGGGGTGCGATGCCCCCGACGCTCGCGGTCTGCACGTTGTCGGCCATGCTCGGATGGTAGGTGACGAACGGCCCCGCGACGGGCGGACTCGCCGGTCCGACCGGCACATTCGTCGTCCGGGGTGCCCCGGCCGACCCCCGGCCGACCCCCGGGCGTCCTCGAGGCCCCGAGCGTCAGGAGGCGCGGGTCAGGTGGGCGAGCACCTCGCGGGACACTCCTCGCGAGCCCAGGCCGAGGTGGCCCGACCGGGGGTGCACGGCGAGCGTCGCGTCCGGCAGGCCGGCGACGGTCCGCGCCACCAGGTCGAGGGGGTAGAAACCGTCGGCGCCACCGGCCACGACGAGCGTCGGGGCCGTGACCTCGCCCAGGCGGTCGCCCACGTCGAACGAGTCCTCGGCGTCCAGCGTCACGACCAGGTCGTCGTGTCGGTCGCCGACGACGAAGTGGTGTGCCACCCGTCCGAGGCGCCGCAGGGCGTTCGAGGACGGGACGCCGGTGGTCGTCTGACCGAGCATCGCGGCCGAGGCACCTCTCGCGTCACCGGCCCGGAGGCGCTCGGCCGTGCGCTGCTGGGCCTCGCGCCCGGCCTCGCCCAGCCGGTGGGCGGAGGACACGAGGACCAGTCGACGGACGAGCTCGGGGTGGTCGACGGCCAGTCGGAGCGCGATGCTGCCGCCCGTCGAGGTGCCGACCACGTCGATCGGGCCGTCCGCGATCTCGGCCGCGGCCCGGGCCACGTCGTCGGCGAGGTCCTCCATCGTCGTGCCCTCGGGCAACCCGCGGCGACGACCGAGCGTCCACAGGTCGAGCCGCCGGACGAGCGGCGCCGTCTCGAGCCGCAGCAGGGTCCGGTCCCAGGTCGAGGGGTGGTGGCGACCGGGGCCGACCCCGGGCAGCAGGATCGTCGGGACGCCGCTCCCCCGGCGCACGAAGGGCAGGCCCGCCACGGTGCCCCTGGTCGTCGCGCTCCGGGGGCTCACGGCCGGCCCAGCCGCCGGAACCGCGCGGGGGCGTCGCCGCCCTCGACGAGGTCGACGAGGATCGACCCCACGAGAGGCGTGAACTTGAAGCCGTGCCCGGAGAACCCCGCCCCCACCACGACGGGGCCGACCCGGTCGAGCACGAAGTCCTCGTCGTCGGTGGTCGTGTACGTGCAGCTGATCGGGTCGGCGGTCTCGGCGTCGACGCCGGGCAACCACTCGCGGGCGTACCGCCGCAGCTGCTCGAGCTGCCCGGGGTCGGGTTCGAACGACCGGCGGTCGGGGTGCACGACGGGTCCGGCTCCGTGCCAGCCCGCCTTGACGCCCTCGCCCGGCGTGAGCATGCCGTAGACGACGCCCGGCCACCACGACTCGCCGGGTCGGTCGGGGTCGGGACGGTGGTTGACGCTCGGCCACACGGCCTCGGCGTCGGTCACGGTGAAGTGCGCCGGTTGCTCCTGGGTCACGGTGAGGCGGGGGAGGCGGACGAGGCCCCCGACGACGTCCTCGGTCCAGGCGCCCGCCGTCACCACGACCCGCCGGGCGACGATCTCGTCGTCCGCCGTGACGACCCGGACGCGCTCCGGCCCCTCGACGTGCAGGCCCGTGACCGGCGTCGACCAGCGCAGTCGCGCCCCGTGGGCCTCGGCCGCCCGGGCGAGGACCGTCAGTGCCTCGGCGGCCCGGATGCGTCCGCTGCCCGGCACGTGCAGCACCTCGGTCTCGAAGCGGATGCCCCGCCACCGCTCCCCCGCCTCGGCGGCGTCGACCAGTTCGCTGGGGACGCCCGCGTCGACGTGCAGGGCCCGCATCCGACGGAGCATCGCCGGGCGACCGTGGTTGACCACCCCGACGAGGTCGAGCAGCGGGGTGCCGGTCTCGTCGGCCAGCGCGTCCCACCGCCGCCGCGCCTCCTGCACGAGGGCGACGTAGTCGGCGTCGTCGTAGGCGACGTTGAGGTTCCGGGTCGCGCCGTGCGAGGCACCCCGGTGGTGCCCCTGTTCGAAGCGCTCGACGAGCACGACCTCGTGTCCGCGCGACGCGGCCTGCCAGGCCGTCGCGAGGCCCATGGCGCCGCCGCCGACCACGACCAGGTCGACGTCGACGCGGGACGGACTCGGCTGACCGGACGACATCCCCCGAGCATAGGAGGCGCGGTGCGGCGGCGCCCCCGGCTCACGCCCCGTGGCACGCCCGTCCCCTGGCCCGCCGACGGGGGCTGCTGTGGCCGGGCCGCGTGCCGGTAACATCCCTCGACGGCCGCCACGGGACGCGGCTCGCGCAGCAGCAGGGGGAACTCGTGGACCGACCAGACGACCGGACGACGACCGAGGGGGCCTCGGACGCGACCCCCGTGTCCGTCGTGGCCGAAGGACTCGTGCAGCGGTTCGGTCCGCTCGAGATGCGCGTCCTGCCGAGCGACTACCCCGCCGGCGCCGTCGGGGTCCCGGGAGCCGGCCACCCCGAGATGCTGCGCGTCCGGCTCGGCGCCACCGAGTTCGTCGACCTGGGGCACGACGGATCGCACTGGTTCGCGGTGCCCCTGCGCATCGACGCCTCGGGGCCCACGCCCCTCGAGCAGCGGCGCCGGGACCCCCTCGGCGTCGGGGTGGGCGAGGAGACGTCCGTGGTGCTCGACGCGGCCTCGGCCATGGTGCGACGGTGGGCCGCCCTGGTCCCGCCCGCGTCCCGTCTGGGCACGGCCTGGCCCACACCGCAGGCGTTCGCGTCCGGTGCCGTCGCGGGTGCCCCGGCACCGAGGCGACGGCGGGGCGTGCTCCTCGGCGTGCTGGGTGCGGTGGGCGTCCTCGCCTTCGGCGGGATCTGCTTCGCCCTCTACCAGGCGAACGGGGGCGAGGGAGGCGTGATCGAGACCGGTTCCGAGCTCGTGAGCGAGCTCACCACCGGGGACTGCTTCGACATGACGGAGGGGATCGACGACGAGTACCAGACGTTCGTCGACGTGACCGCCTGCGGCGAGGTGCACCACTTCGAGGTGTTCGCCGAACCGGTCCTGGACGACGAGGCGTTCCCCGGCGACGACGAGGTCGGGCAGCTCGGCGACGACGCGTGCTTCGAGGTCTTCGACGACTACGTCGGGTCCGCCTGGGAGGACTCGGCCCTCGACTACGGCTGGTTCACGCCGACCGAGGACACCTGGGCCACCGGCGACCGCGAGGTCACCTGCTACCTCGCGACCGCACCCGAGGGCGAGTCGGCCAGCCTGGCGGGCAGCGGGCGCTGACCTGCGGGGCGGGCAGCGGGCGCTGACCTGCGGGGCGGGGTCGAACCGGCGAAACGAACGGGGCGGCCCCGTCCCCCGTCGACCTGCGATGATCGGCGGATGACCTGGCGCAAGCTCCTCAAGGCGTTCCCCACCGTGATCCTGGTGGTCGACATCCTCATCAGGATCGTGTCGGTGGCGGTCGTGCCGCGCAACCGGCGACCGAGTTCGGCCATGGCGTGGCTGCTGGCGATCTTCGTCGCCCCCATCCCGGGCAGCGTCCTCTACGGTCTCCTGGGCAGCACCAAGCTGCCGAAGGACCGGCGGGACAAACAGCGCGAGATCAACTCGCTCATCCTCGAGAACACGCAGGGTCTCGACAACCGCGTGCCGACCGACACCCAGCCGCCGTGGTTCGGGACGGTGGTCCAGCTGAACCGCACGCTCGGTGCCATGCCCCTCATCCCGGGCAACACGACGCGGCTGCTGCCGGACTACGCCGGATCGATCGCGGCCATGACCGAGGCCGTCGACGCGGCCGAACGATACGTGCACGTCGAGTTCTACATCTTCACGCGCGACGAGTCGACCTTCCTCTTCTTCGACGCGCTGAAGCGTGCCCACGACCGTGGCGTCAAGGTGCGGGTGCTCTACGACCACTGGGCCACGATCCGCAACCCCCAGGGCCGGGTGACGCGCACCTGGCTCCGCGATTCCGGCATCCGTTTCGAAGAGATGCTGCCGTTCCACCCCACGAAGGGCATGTGGCGCCGACCCGACCTGCGCAACCACCGCAAGATCGTCGTCGTCGACGGCGACGTGGCGTTCACCGGCTCGCAGAACATGACCGACCCCAGCTACAACAAGCGCGGCAACATCCGACGCGGCCTGCAGTGGAAGGACCTCATGGTGCGGCTCGACGGTCCCGCCGCCATCGGCCTCAACGCACTCTTCATCACCGACTGGTACAGCGAGACGGACGAGTTGCCGACGGACGCCGGGGCCGAGCCGCCCGTCGAACGACGCGGGGGCGACGACGCCTACGAGTGCCAGGTCGTGCCGAGCGGACCCGGGTTCGACGGGGAGAACAACCTCCGGTTGTTCAACGCCCTGGTCTACGGCGCGCAGGAACGCCTCATCATCGCGAGCCCCTACTTCGTGCCCGACGAGTCGATGCTCTACGCCATCACCACCGCGGCGGAGCGCGGGGTGGACGTGCAACTCTTCGCCTGCGAGGTCGCCGACCAGTTCCTCGTCTACCACGCGCAACGCTCGTACTACGAGACGCTGCTGCGGGCGGGGGTGCGGATCTTCCTCTACGAGAAGCCGATCGTCCTGCACTCGAAGCACTTCACGGTGGACGACGACGTGGCGGTGATCGGCTCGAGCAACATGGACATGCGGTCGTTCAGCCTCAACTTCGAGGTGTCGCTCATGGTGCGCGGAGCGGGCTTCGTCGACCAGGTCCGCGAGGTCGAGGCGGACTACCGCGCGAAGTCGCACGAGATCACCCTGGCGAGCTGGCTGACGAGGCCCGCTCCCCTGCAGGTGCTCGACAACGTCGCGCGCCTCACGGCGGCGGTGCAGTAGGTCCGCCGTCTCCGGGCGGCCCGGCCAGGGGTGGTCGGCCGGTGGACGGTCGACGCCCTGAGGGGCAGAGTGTCGGCATGGACCAGAAGGAACACCTCAGCCGGTACCTGACCCGTTCGCGCGACGACCTGGTGCGCAAGCTCGACGGACTGTCGGAGTACGACGTCCGTCGCCCGCTGGTGCCGAGCGGCACCAACCTGCTCGGGCTGGTCAAGCACGTCGCCACCGTGCAGCTCGGCTACCTCGGCGACGTCTTCGGGCGACCGAGCGGCATCGAGACGCCGTGGTTGACCGACGAGAGCGAACCCGAGGCCGACCTGTGGGCGACACCGGACGAGAGCCGCGGCTTCGTCGTCGACCTCCTGCAGCGGTCGAACGCCCACGCCGACGAGACCGTCCGGGCGTTGCTGCTCGACGCGCCCGGTGACGTCTCTTGGTGGGGACCCGACCGCCGTGCCGTCACGCTGCACCAGATCCTCGTGCACCTGACCGTCGAGACCGCCCGGCACGCCGGCCACGCCGACGTCGTCCGCGAGTTGATCGACGGCGGCCTCGGCAACGGCCCCGCCGACCCGAACGTGCCGGACCGCGATGCCGACGGATGGCGACGACACCACGACCGCGTCGAGGCCGCCGCCCGCGCCGCAGGTCACTGAGCGCCCCGCGCCACCGTCCGCCACGGGCCCGCGTGCGCCTGACCCGTGACGTCGGCAATTCCTGCCTCCCGGCGCGAGACCGGCCTGACCGCCCCGCGGGCGGCCCGTACCGCCGCAGGGACCAGGAGTTGCCGACGCGCGGGTCAGGCGAACAGCTTGCCGACCTCGGTCACGAGCTGCTGCGCACCCAGCACGACGAAGAGCACGGCGCAGATCCCCATGAGCGAGTTGCTCACCCACCGGCTGCGCCACTCGGCCGGCGTGCGTGACGAGTTCAGCAGCCAGAGCAGGGTGATCGCCAGGAACGGCATGAAGAGCGCCCCGAGCACGCCGTAGAGCACGATCAAGCCGATCGGCCGGTCCAGGAAGAGGATCGCCATCGGAGGAACCGTGAGCCAGACGACGAAGACCCGGTAGTAGAGGCCGCCGATGCGGCGTCGGGGGTCGTCCGCGTCGAGACCGCGAAGGGTCCCCACGAAGTCGGCGAACATGAGCGACACGCCGTTCCACACGCCGAGGATCGACGAGAACGAGGTCGCGAAGAACCCGATCAGGAAGAACCAGGTCATGAAGGTGCCGTAGCGCTCGCCGAGGACGGCCGCGAGCTGGACCAGCCCCCCTTCTCCGTCGGCCAACGCGATGCCGCCGGAGTACAGGAGCTCGGCCCCGACCACGAGCATCGCGAGGACGAAGACGCCGCTCACGACGTAGGCGACGCCGTTGTCGAGTCGCATGACCTTCATCCAGCCCGGACTGTGCCAGCCCTTCTCGCGCAACCAGTAGCCGTAGGCGGCGAGCGTGATGGTGCCGCCGACCCCGCCGGTGACGCTGAGCGCGACGACCAGCCCGTTCTCGGGGATGGTCGGCACGAGACCGGCCGCGAGTTCGCCGAGGTTCGGCAAGGTGACGATCGCCGAGCCGACCACCGTGACGAACATGAGGCCGACGAAGAAGGCGATGACCTTCTCGAAGAACGAGTACTTGCCGAACCACACCATGACGCCGCCGAGCACGCCGGCGCCGATCGCGAACACCTTGAGGTCGACCCCCGGGAAGAGCGCCTGCAACGGCAGCGCGGTCGAGCTCATCGCGGCGGCCCCGTAGACGAAGCCCCAGACGACGACGTAGACGCCGAAGTACACGCTCGTCCAGCGCCCGAGCGATCGCCACCCCTCGAAGATCGACCGCCCCGTGGCCAGCGACCATCGCCCGGCGCCCTCGACGAGGGCGATCTTGACGACGACGCCCACGACCACGGTCCAGGCGAGGGCGTAGCCGAAGCGGGAGCCCGCGACGAGGGTGGCGACGAGGTCTCCCGCCCCGATGCCGGTGGCCGCGACCACCAGCCCGGGGCCGATGACGCGCCATCTCTTCGTCGAGACGGGGGTCGTGAGGTCGGGTGTCCGGAGGGCGTCGTCGTCGGCAGCCATGTCGGCCAGTCAACCGGCTCCGACGAGAGGCGACCACCGACGCGCGACGGATGTCGTCGAATCGTGACGTCTCGGCAAGCTCGCAGGAGGCGCCCCTCGCCAGGTCCGGGTCGGGAGCGTAGCGTCACCGGGGTGATGCCTCCCTCCGCGAGAACCGTCGGCGAACTCAGGCGCTCGGGGCACGTCCCCAAGCCCCTCCGCACCGAGATCCGAGACAACCTGCTCGACGCCCTGCGCGAGGGACGTGATCCCTGGCCAGGACTCCACGGCTTCCGGTCCACGGTCATCCCGCAGCTGGAACGGGCCTTGATCGCGGGCCACGACATCGTCCTGCTGGGAGAGCGCGGTCAGGGCAAGACCCGCCTGCTCAGGACGCTCGCCGGTCTGCTCGACGAGTGGTCCCCCGTGATCGAGGGGTCCGAGCTGGGCGAGCACCCGTTCGAGCCGATCACGAGCGAGAGCCGCCGTCGCGCCGCCGAGCTCGGCGACGACCTGCCCGTCGCCTGGCGGGGACGCGACGAGCGCTACGTCGAGAAGCTGGCGACGCCCGACACGAGCGTCGCCGACCTGATCGGCGACGTCGATCCGATGCGGGTGGCCGAGGGACGCAGCCTCGGCGATCCCGAGACGATTCACTTCGGGCTCATCCCCCGGGGCCACCGCGGCATCGTCGCGGTCAACGAGTTGCCCGACCTCGCCGAGCGCATCCAGGTGGCGATGCTCAACGTGATGGAGGAGCGCGACATCCAGATCCGCGGTTACGTCCTCCGCCTCCCGCTCGACGTGCTCGTCGTGGCCAGCGCCAACCCCGAGGACTACACCAACCGCGGGAGGATCATCACGCCCCTCAAGGACCGCTTCGGTGCCGAGATCCGGACGCACTACCCGGCCGAGCTCGCCGACGAGGTCGCGGTCGTCCGTCAGGAGGCCGACCTCGTCGCCGAGGTGCCGGACCACCTCGTCGAGATCCTGGCGCGCTTCACGCGCGCGCTCCGCGAGTCCCCCTCGGTGGACCAGCGCAGCGGCGTCAGCGCCCGCTTCGCGATCGCCGGAGCCGAGACCATCGCGGCCGCCGCCCTGCACCGCGCGACCCGACAGGGCGAGGACGAGGCCGTGGCACGACCGATCGACCTCGAGACGGCCGTCGACGTGCTCGGCGGCAAGATCGAGTTCGAGTCCGGAGAAGAGGACCGTGCCGAGGAGGTCCTCGAGCACCTGCTGCGGACGTCCACCGCCGAGACCGTCCGTGCCCACTTCCGCGGGCTCGACTTCGACGGGCTCGTCGACGCCCTCGAGTCGGGTGTCATGGTGACCACCGGTGAGCAGGTCACCGCCCGGGAGTTCCTGGCCGGTCTGCCCTCGCTCGGCGAGGACGACCTCTACGACCGCGTCGCCGAACGGCTCGGCGCGACGACCGACGGCGGTCGGGCCGGCGCCGTCGAGTTGGCGCTCGAGGGCCTCTTCCTGGCCCGACGCGTGAGCAAGGAGAGCGGCGACGGTGAAGCGGCCTACGGGTTCTGAGGTGCGACGTGGCTAGGGCGAACCGTCGCCTGCACCGGGCCGCGCGCTACCAGAGGTACGCCGACGGGCCCGACCCGCTCGCGCCTCCTGCCGATCTCTCCGAAGCACTCGACGCCGTCGGACGGGACGTCATGGCGGGCACGAGCGCCGAGGCGGCGCTCCGTGAGTTCCTCCGGCGCGGTGGTCGCGACCAGACCGGTCTCGACGACCTCGCCCGCCGGGTCGCGGAACGTCGGCGGGCCCTGACCCGCGACCACCACCTCGACGGCACGCTCCACGAGGTCCGTGAGCTCCTCGACCGGGCCCTACGGGCCGAGCGCGCCCAGCTCGCCCGGGACGTCGACCTCGACGACGGCGACCGCGCGCTCGCCGAGCTCCAGCTCGACAGCCTTCCGCCGTCCCCCGCCGGCGCCGTCGCCGAGCTGTCGGAGTACCGGTGGCAGAGCCGGGAGGCCCGGGACGCCTACGACGAGATCAAGGACCTGCTCGGTCGCGAGATGCTCGACCAGCGCTTCGCGGGGATGAAGACCGCCCTCGAGAACGCCTCGGACGCCGACCGCGAGGGCGTGGCCGAGATGCTGCGCGACCTCGACGACCTGCTCGACGCCCACGCCCGTGGTGACGACACTCCCGAGCAATTCGACGACTTCATGGCGAAGCACGGGGCGTCGTTCCCCGAGCAGCCGGGCGACGTCGACGCGTTGATCGACGCCCTGGCCGCTCGTGCGGCCGCCGCCCAGCGCCTCCGCAACTCGATGACGGCCGAGCAACGGGCCGAGCTGGACGCCCTGGCCCAGCAGGCCTTCGGCTCCCCCGACCTGATGCAGTCCCTCGAACGGCTCGACGGCACCCTGCGTGCGCTCCGACCAGGGCAGGACTGGAGCGGCTCCGAGGGCATGGACGGCGAACAGGGCCTCGGGCTCGGCGACGGCACGGGGGTCTTCCAGGACCTCGCCGACCTCGACGCGCTCGCCGAGCAGCTGGCCCAGCAGTCGAGCGGCTCGTCGCTCGACGACGTCGACCTCGACGCCCTGCGCCGCCAACTGGGCGAGCAGGCCGCCGTCGACGCCGCGGCCCTGCGGCGGCTCGAGAAGGCCCTCCGCGACTCGGGTGCCCTCCGCCGCCGGGCCGACGGCACGCTGGCCCTGACGCCCCGGGCCATGAGGCAGCTCGGCAAGGACCTGCTGCGCGACGTCGCGGCGAAGATGTCGGGACGAGCGGGGAGGCGCGAGTTGCGGTCCGCGGGAGGCCTCGGCGACCGCTCCGGCGCGAGTCGTGAATGGGCCTTCGGCGACACCGAGCCGTGGGACGTCACCCGGACGATCACGAACGCGGTCACGCGGACCGCCGCCGGGGGCGGCCGGACCGGCGGCGGGGTGCGGATCGAGATCGGCGACGTCGAGGTGCACGAGACCGACGCCCGGACGCAGGCCTGCGTCGCCCTGCTCGTCGACACGTCGTTCTCGATGGCGATGGAGGACCGCTGGGTGCCGATGAAGCGCACGGCCCTCGCCCTGCACACCCTGATCACGTCGCGCTTCCGCGGCGACGACCTGCAGCTCATCGGGTTCGGCCGGCACGCCGAGGTCATGCCGATCGAGCAGCTCGTCGCCCTCGACGCGAAGTGGGACAAGGGTACGAACCTCCACCACGCCCTTCTGCTGGCGAATCGGCACTTCCGCAAGCACCCGACCGCGCAACCCGTCCTGTTGATCGTCACCGACGGCGAGCCGACCTCCCACCTCGAGCCTGGCGGTGAGGTCTTCTTCGACTACCCGCCGCACCCCGTGACGATCCTGCGGGCCGTGGAGCAACTGGACGTGGCCCGCCGCCTCGGCGCGCACACGACGTTCTTCCGGCTCGGCGACGACCCGGGGCTCGCCCGCTTCGTCGACGGGATGGCGCGGCGGGTCGACGGCACGGTGACCGCCCCCGACCTGGACGACCTCGGGGCGGCCGTCGTCGGGTCGTACGTCAGAACACGGGCCACGGAACCGCCGGCATAGGACCGTGCGGCTCGGGGAAGACGGGCGACGCGAGGAGGCGCGCACAGCGGTCGTCGAGCGCCTCGAGTTCGTCCGACGTCACGAGCGGCGCGAGGGCCGTCCCCAGGCCACCGGACAGACCGGCCCGGACGCGCTCGACCCCGGCGAGTTCGTCGATGGTGAGCGGATCGCCGATCCAGCCCCAGAGCACCGTGCGCAGCTTGTGCTCGGCGTGGAACGTGAGGCCGTGGTCGACGCCGTGCCGCCGACCGTCGGGCAGCGCGAGCACGTGGGCGCCCTTGCGGTCGGCGTTGTTGACCACGACGTCGAACACGGCCATGCGTCGGAGGGCATCGGTGTCCTCGTGGATCAGGGCGACCGGCCCGTCGTCGCCCTCGCCCTCCAGCACGAGGCGCCACCCGTCGTCGGGCAGGTCGTCGACCGGGACGAGGTCGACGGCGTCCTGCTCCGGGTCGACGTCCTGCCAGAGCTGGACCATGCCCTCGCCGAGCGGGCCGTCGCGCAGCCAGGTGCGCGGGACGACGTCCCAACCCAGGGCCTCGGAGACGAGGTAGGCCGCGACCTCACGATCGGCGAGGCGACCGTCGGGAAAGTCCCAGAGCGGCCGTTCGCCGACGACGGGCTTGTAGATGACCGACACGTCGCCGAGGCGGGCCAGGAACGACGCGTTCGACGCCGTGCGGATGCGACCGGTGAGCTCGAGGTCGACGTCGTCCGGCGGAACGGTGGCGGACGCCTCGGGGGGAGCGTCCTCGGCCGACGCCGAGGACATCAGAGGTCGCCGGACAGGACGCAGACGTGGCCCTCGGGGTCGATCGGCTGCCCACAGAAGGGGCAGAGCGGTCGACCGGCCCCGACGATCTCGAGGGTCCGAGCCGCGAACGCCCTCGCCGTGCCGACGGGGATGCGGACGACCAGGACCTCGTCCGGCTCGAGCTCGGCCTCGTCGACGTCGGCGTCGTCCGCCACCTCGACCAGCGGGAACGCCTCGATGACGACCTGGGCGGTGGACGGGTCCCAGCCGAGGCTGAGCGCCCCGGCCCGGAACTCGGGCTCGACGGGCTGGTCGAGGGGCTCGTTGTCGACGAGCTCGACCGGGATGCCGGTGGGCACGCTGACCGGGTTGCCGTCGGCGGCCATCACCTGGTCGAGGATCTCGTCGATCTTCTCGGCGAGGGCGGCCGACTGCATCTTCTCGAGGCCGACGCTCGTGACCCGCGACCCGTCACGGGCCTGGAGGTAGAACGCGCGGGAGCCGGGACGGCCGATGGTCCCGACGACGACCCGATCCGGCCAGTCGAAGGTGTGGACGATGGAGGGCATGCCGCGAGTCTACGAGCGCCCCGCCGCCGACGCTCAGGTCGCGGGAGGCTCGTCGCCGACGGCGTCGCCGCCGGCCGGACCCGCGCCTCCCCCGACGGCGGCGTCGGCGGCGGGAGCCGCCTGCCGCAGCCACGAGAGGTCGCCCGAGTCCGTGTTCGTCGCGACGACGTCGGGGCGGTTCGGCCCGTAGCGCACGATCGACACCGAGGCCGGACCCACGGTGATGCGCTGGAACAGGTCGAGGTGCATGCCGTAGGCGTCGGCGAGGATGGACTTGATGATGTCACCGTGGCTGACGGCGACCCACACGGCGCCCGGACCGTGTTCGGCCTCGAACGCGGCGTCGTGCCGGCGGACCGCGGCGACCGCCCGGGACTGCATGGTCTGCAGCGACTCGCCGCCCGGGAAGACCGCGGCGGACGGCTGGTTCTGCACGACGGACCAGAGGGCCTCGCCCGCCAGGTCCTTGAGCGGCCGACCCTGCCAGTCGCCGTAGTCGCATTCCGTGATGCCCCGCTCGACGGGCGTCGCCGGCGTCCCGGTCTGACGGTCGAGGATCGCCCGGGACGTCTGACGGCAGCGTTCGAGAGGACTCGACACGACGCCGACGAGCGGCACGACGGCGAGCCGGTCGGCGGTCCGCCGCGCCTGCTCGCGTCCGACGTCGTCGAGCCGGACGCCGGCCGTCCGTCCGGCGAGCACGCCGCTCGCGTTGGCGGTGGTGCGTCCGTGTCGGACGAGGACGAGGGTGGCCATGCGTCGAGCCTAGACACCGGGACCCGCCGTCGACGCCGGACGCCGGCCGCTCGGCGCCGGGGAGGGGCCGACGAGGAGGCGCGGTGCCCGGACGACCGGAACCGCGCCTCCTGCGGGCTGCCGCCCCGGCGTCTCGGCGGGACTACGCGGTGGCGGCGGTGAGGGCCTCGACGAGCGGGGTCGTCGGACGGCCGATCAGGCGGGCGAGGTCGCCGCTCGTGTCGGCGAGCAGCCCGTCGCGGATGTTCCCGTCGAGCGCGACGACGAAGCCGACCGTGCCCTCGTCCAGGCCGAAGCCGCGCAGGCGCTCGGCGTGCTGCTCGGGCGTGAGCGACTCGTAGCGGACGGGTCGGCCCGTGACGGTCGTGAGCGCCTCGGCGAACTCGTCGAAGTCCCAGGCGTGGTCGCCGGACAGCTCGAAGGTGCGACCGGCGGTCGACTCGTCGAGGGCCGCGACCGCGGCGGCCTCGGCGTAGTCCCGACGGCTGGCGCTGGCGAGACGGCCCGCCCCCACGCTCGCGGCGACCACGCCGGAGTCGCGGGCGGTGGCGATCTCGCCGACGTAGTTCTCGGTGTACCAGCCGTTCCGCAGCAGCGTGACGGGCACGCCGGAGGCGGCGAGGTGCTCCTCGGTCGCCTTGTGCTCGGGCGCGAGGATCAGGGGCGAGGTCGAGGCCGCGAGGACGCTCGTGTAGACGATGCGGGCGGCACCGGCGGCCTTCGCGGCGTCGATCACGGCGGCGTGCTGCGGGACGCGCTGGCCCACGGCGTCGCTCGAGATCAGGACGACGACGTCGCCTGCGTCGATGACGGCCGCGATCGTGTCGGGTCGGGTGTAGTCGAGCTCGGCGGTGCGGACGCCGCGCTCGGCGAGGTCGGCCAGCTTCGAGACGTCGCGCGACGTGGCGATGACACTGTCGGGGGCTGCGCCGCGGGCGAGGAGGGACTCGACGACGAGGCGGCCGAGCTGACCGGAGGCGGCGGTGACGATCGTGGACATGGTGTTCCTTTCGGTTGCGTGCCTGGGACAACGACGACGATCCACCGGGACTTCCCATCTGCAGGTACGCACCTTTTCGTAAGCTACTGACGTGGACGTCGGAATCGTGAACCCTGCCCGCCCTGCACCCTCGAGTCGTTTCCCGGCGGAGTGCCCGAGCCGCGTGGTGCTGACCCACGTGACGAGTCGGTGGGGAGTGCTGATCCTGCTGGCGCTCGAACGCGGGCCGATGCGGTGGGGCGAGTTGCGACGCGAGATCGAGGGCGTCAGCGAGAAGATGCTCGCCTCGACCCTGAAGACCCTCGAGGCCGACGGCATCGTCCATCGCGCCGCCCAGCCGACGATCCCGCCGCGGGTCGACTACTCGCTGACCGAGCGCGGCACCGACCTGGCCGCCCGCCTCGTGCCGCTCATGGACTGGATTCTCGACAACGCCGACGAGATCGTCGCGGGCCGGTGAGCGATCGATCGACCGATCAGGACGACGCCCCCGCTGCCAGGTACGTGGACGCGAGGTAGGCCGTCGCACCCACGATGAAGACGACGAAGATCGGCATCGCGACCAGCAGGAACGTCCTCTCGCGGGGCGGGACGTAGGCACTCGACTTCCGCAGGGTCGACGCGAGCATCCCGACCCCGAGGCCGGGGAAGAGCAACAGCGCGAAGGTCGGCAAGGAGTGTTCGACGCCGTGTCGCCGGTACGGGGTGGTCGTCCACACCGGGACCTGGGTCCAGACGAACACGACCAGGCCGAGCGAGAGGACGATGCCGACGACGAGGGCCACGCGCATCCACCGGACGAGCACCCGACCCCGAGCGATGTCGTCGTCCGTGAGCGGCACCGTGCGGGGCGTGCCGTCGGGCCGGGTCGTCTTCAGGTCGATGGTCACGTGGTGATGCTAGCGAGTCGGGACGGACCTGTCTGCTCGTCCGCCTCGACTCGCCTGCACGGGCGTCCGCCCATCCGCAGCTGGTTGAGTTCGACCTGACGACCGACTCGACGAAGGGGCAGGCAGCACATGGGCATCTCGGAGAAGGACTACGACGTCGCCGTCATCGGCGCCGGTCCGGCGGGCACCGCGGCGGCCCTGCGCGCAGCCGAACTCGGGGCCCGCGTCGTCGTCCTCGAGGCAGGGCGCGAGGGAGGCACCTGCGTGAACACCGGATGCGTGCCCACCAGGGTGCTGGCGAAGACGGCCCGGCTGATCCGCGAGACCCGGCACGCGGACGTCTACGGCGTCGGCGTCGCTCCCCCGACGATCGACTGGGCGACGACCGTCGCGCGCGTCCGGGAGCGCGTCGACGCGGTGCGGTCGATCAAGCGGGAGGCCGAGCGGTTCGAGGCCGCGGGCGTCGAGCTGGTCCACGAGGGCAGGGCCCGGTTCGTCGACGACTCGACCCTCGTCCTCGACAGTGGGCGGACGATCTCGGCGGCGTCGATCCTGATCTGCGTCGGCGGTCACTCGCGCCGACTGCCGATCCCGGGCAACGAGTTGGCGACGGTCCCCGAGCACGTCCTCGACCTGCCGTCCCTCCCCCACCGGGTGGCCGTGATCGGCGCGGGCAACACGGGCGCACAACTCGTGACGGTGTTCGACGCGTTCGGCAGCGACGTGACGCTCCTCGACGTCGCCCCGCGGGTGCTGACGACGTCGGACGCGTCGATCTCGGAGGCGGTCTCCGTCGCGTTCACCGAGCAGGGCATCGACGTGCGCACCGGGATCGACGGCGTCGAGAGCCTCGCCCGAGCCGACGACGGCTCGATCACCCTGACCTGGCGGCAGGACGACGCGCACGCCCGGGCCGACTTCGACGTGGTCGTCATGGCCACGGGGTGGCCGGCGGACGTCGAGGACCTCGGCCTGGAGAACGCCGGGATCGAGGTGGAGCGCTCGTCCGTCCCCGTCGACCGGTACTTCCGGACCGTCGTCCCGCACGTCTTCGCCGTGGGCGACGCCAACGGCCGCGACATGCTCGTCCAGGCCGCCCAGTTCGAGGGGGAGGCCGCCGCCGAGAACGCCGTCCTCGGCGCCAACCGCCGCACGCCGCACCACCTCCTGCCCGCCGGTGGGTTCACCGACCCGGACTACGCCGGCGTCGGCCTCACCGAGGACGAGGCTCGCGAAGCGGACGAGTCGTGCGTGGTCGTCACGATCCCGTATTCGACCGTGGACCGGGCCGTGATCGACGACCGCGAGACGGGGTTCCTCAAGCTGATCGCCGACCGCCGTCGCGAGCTCGTGCTCGGTGCCCATGCCGTCGGTGAGAACGCCGTCGAGGTGGTCCAGGCGGTCACCACCGCCATGGCCGGCGGCGTCGACGTCGCCACGCTGGCGGAGGTGCGCTTCGCCTACCCCACCTACAGCGCGGTGATCGGGATGGCGGCCCGGGCCGTGCTGGCGGATCGCACCGCGCGCTAGGAGCCCGCGGGCGCCGTGGCACGATGGACGCTCCGCCCCGACCGAAAGCCACGATGCGCCTCCTCCTGATCCGCCACGGCGAGACCTCCGACAACGTCGCCCGCACCATCGGCTCGCGCCCCCCAGGCCCGCCGCTGTCCCCGCTCGGCCGCGAACAGGCCGCCGACCTCGGGACGGCTCTGGCGGGCGAAGCGATCGTCGCCGTGCACTCCTCGCGCCTGCGCCGGGCCGGTGAGACCGCCGCGATCGTCGCCGAGGGTCTCGGCCTCCCCCACCACGAGGTCGAGGGTGCCCACGAGATCGACGCCGGCGACCTGGAGGGTCTGCCCTACGCCGAGGCCCTGCCCCGGTACGCCGGCACCATGCAGCAGTGGTGGACCGACCCGGAGGCGCGCATCCCCGGTGGCGAGAGCGGCACCGAGTTCACGGCCCGGTTCCGCGGAGCGGTCGATCGGGTCGTGGCGTCGACACCGGCCGACTCGACCGCGGTGCTCGTCTCGCACGAAGCCGCCATCTGCGTCTGGGCGGCCGACACCGCCCGCAACCTCGACGCCGCGTTCAGTCGCACCCACGGACTCCGCAACACGGGGTCGGTCGTCCTCGAGGGCTCGACCGAGGCCGGCTGGGTCGCCCTCTCGTGGGACGGCGAACCCCTGGCGCACTGAGCCGCGCGTCCGACGGCCAGACCGCAGCGCGCCTCCTACGGGCCGCCGAGCCAGTGGTCGATGCGGTGGTGGTCCGGGCGGAAACCGTTCTGGACGCCCCACAGCACGGCTTGCGTCCGGCTCGTCGCGCCGATGCGTCGGTAGACCGACCGGATGTAGGACTTGACCGTGTTCGGGCTGAGGTAGGTGAGCGCCGCGACCTCGGCGTTGCTCTTCCCCTGGGTGATGAGGGCCAGGATCTCGGACTCGCGGTCGGTGATGCCCTCGCGGCGGCCGGGCCAGTCGAGGCCCGGTGCACTCGGCGCTCGCCCCCGCACCTCGCTGACGACCCGCTCGCCCCGGTGGACCGCCTCGAGCGCCTCGACCAGCTCGCGGGCACCGAGGGTCTTCGACAGGTACCCGTGCACGCCCTGCGCCAGAGCCGACTCGACGAGCTCGGGGTGGAAGTTCCAGGTGTAGACGACGACCTTGCCGGCCGCCGGGTTGGCGACCAGCTCGGCGAGCTCGTGATGGTCGGACTCCGGCTGGGCGAACGAGTCGTAGAGAACGACGTCGACCCGGTCGGACAGGGACGTCGTGGCGTCGATCTCGGCGACGACGACCCGGTCGCGGTAGCGGTCGAACATGTGGGCGAGACCGGCGAGCACGACGTCGTAGTCGTCGACGAGTGCGACGGTGATCGACCGGGTCGGAGCGAGGGGCATGAGGACACCATCCCACCCCGAGGGGTGTGCCGCCACACCTCCAGGGGTGGTCTGCTGGGTCCTGCGACACCACGGCACCGACGGTGCCGGTCGCCCATCTCTCCCGGAAGGAGAACACCATGATCGGTCTCATCATCAGCTTGCTCGTCGTCGGCCTCATCGCAGGGTTCATCGCCCGCGCGGTCGTCCCGGGTCGCCAGGGCCTCTCGATCGCCATGACGATCCTGCTGGGCGTCATCGGTTCGTTCGTCGGAGGGTTCCTAGGCTTCCTGCTGTTCCAGCACGACCCCACGGACGGGTTCTTCCAGCCCGCCGGCATCATCGGCTCGATCATCGGCGCGATCGTCGTCCTGGTCGTCTGGGTCGCCGTCTCGGGCCGCCGCGGCGCCGCTCGCCGCTGACCCCGGTCCCGGTCGGGGCGGCCGCGGACGGCCGCCCCGAGGGCATCGTCCTGCCGGCGGCAACCACTGCCCGCAGGACGGAACGACGACCTCGTGCTCAGGCGGACTCCTCCGCGCTCGTGGTGTGCGGTGCCCCGACGGGCTTGGACTCACTCGAGCCACGCTGGCGGAGGAAGATCGAGAACACGATCATCGCTCCGACCGCCAGGAACTCCGACTGCCAGTTCTGCAGGGTCCTGTTCCAGAAATCCGGGGACGTGACGTACTGGAGCCAGGTCTCGGGTGGTGCGCCGTGTTCCGCGTTCTCCTCGTTCGCGACCACGGTCCCGCCGAGGGACTGTGCGAGCCAGGACGACACGAAGAGGGCGCCCATCACCAACAGGAGCGAGTTCGAGTACACGAAGGATGCCCATCCGCCCCGGCGCGCCCACGCGGGCGACCCCGGCCGCGTGTGGTCTCCGACCGATTGTGCCTCGTCGCTGCCGACGCCCTCGTCCCCCGGTCGCTTCGACTCGGGCGACCCGCGTTGCACCAGCCAGATCGTCGCGGCGATGAACAGGAAGAACTGCAAGAACTCGGACTGCCAGTTCTCGGCCACGTCCACCAGGAAACTCGACGACGACACGAAGTCCCAGTAGGCGAGGGGCGGAAGACCGTGCACCGCGAGTTCCTCGTTGGTGGCGGCGAGGCCGGCGAACGACTGGCCCACGAGGGCGGCGACGAAGATCACGAGGAAGGCCGTGCTGAGCCCCTGGTCTCGGATGGCTCGACGCATCCTCGTCACCGAGCCGTCAACGGGACGGCGATCATCACGACGAGTCCTGCGACGATCACGCTCATCCACAGCCAGAAGACGGCGCGCATACCCCGCGTCGATCCGGCGTCGTCGTCCTGCTGATCGCTCACCTGGTCACCCTCCTCGACGGGAATCGCCACGAGGCAGTCCTACGTCACCGACTTCGCGGCGACAAGGGGCTTGCTTTCTCCTCCGGGTGCTGCCGTCGGACCGTCGCCAGCCACGCGCCGACGACGACGCCCGCAGGCGCGGCCCGACAGGGCGTCCGTGCCCCGACGGGCCGTGCGACCGAGGAGAACCGCGGTCGTCTGACCACCGTTCGTGAGGTGGGCCCTACCGGGCTCGAACCGATGACATCCACGGTGTAAACGTGGCGCTCTACCAACTGAGCTAAAGGCCCTCGCACCGGGACGAGCCGGGCGAGCGACTACAGGTTAGCGGGTGGATGAACGGACCCGCGCCTCCTGCGGTCGTGATCGCGGTCGTCAGGCCGAGACGGGGACGAGGAGGTCGAGCGCGGCGCGATAGTCGGCGAGCGAGCGCTCCTGGCCGGGCTCCGTGCCGAAGTGTTCGCGGATCACCCCGTCGACGTCGATCAGGAAGGTGGTGCGGGTCGCGAAACCCTTGTTCTCGAGGAAGACGCCGTACTCCTTCGAGACCTCGCCGTGCGGCCAGAAGTCCGCCAGCAGGGTGAAGTCGTAGCCCTTCTCCTCGGCGAAGGCGCGCAGCGTGGCCTTGGAGTCGACGGAGACGACGAGCAACTCGACGCGGTGGTCCTGGAACATCGCGAGGTTGTCGCGGAGGGTGCAGAGCTCTTTCGTGCAGGTGCTGCTGAACGCCAGGGGGAAGAACACCAGCGCGACGGGCTTGACGCCCCGGAAGTCGCTCAACCGGACTCGCTCGCCGAACTGGTTCGGCAGGTCGAAGTCGGGAGCCTGGATGGCGTTCTCCAAAGCCATGGGTGCGTTCCTTTCGCGTCGACCCGGGCGGTCGGCGACTGACACGATCGCCGATCCTACGCCTCACTCGTCGGTTTCCACACGGTGGCGTGGCCGGACGTTCCCAGCGCGTGCCGAGCCTGTCCCGGTCCGGGCAACTAGAGTGGGCTGGTCAGGCGGAGTGCGTCTCGGAACCCGGGCACGACGGGCCTGACATCTGTTTGTCCACTCCACGCGGTGGCCCTCCAAGAGACGGCTGCTCCACACAGATGATTGAGGTCAAGGGTGACGGTTAACGATCAGGACCCGTACACGGTCGACAAGGCCGATCGCGATCCCGAAGAGACCGCCGAGTGGCGTGAGTCGCTCGACGCTCTCGTGAAGGCGCAGGGTCACGAACGTGCCCGCGAGATCATGAAGAGCCTGCTCACCCGGTCGAGCGAGCTGCACCTGGGCGTGCCGATGGTGCCGAAGACGGACTACGTCAACACCATCGCCCCCGAGGACGAGCCCGAGTTCCCCGGCGACGAAGACCTCGAGCGCCGCTACCGCAAGTGGGTCCGCTGGAACGCCGCCATCACGGTGCACCGCGCCCAGCGCCCCGGCGTCTCGGTGGGTGGCCACATCTCGACGTACGCCTCGTCGGCCGCCCTGTACGAGGTCGGCAACAACCACTTCTTCCGCGGTCAGGACCACTCCGGTGGCGGCGACCAGGTGTTCTTCCAGGGCCACGCCTCCCCCGGCATGTACGCCCGCGCCTACCTCGAGGGCCGGCTCGGCACGGACCAGCTCGACGGCTTCCGCCAAGAGAAGTCGCACGCCTCGGGCGGGCTCAGCTCGTATCCGCACCCGCGCCTCATGCCCGACTTCTGGCAGTTCCCGACCGTGTCGATGGGCCTCGGTCCGATCAACGCGATCTACCAGGCGCAGGTCGCCAAGTACCTCACCAACCGTGGCATCAAAGACGCCAGCGACCAGCAGGTCTGGGCGTTCCTCGGCGACGGCGAGATGGACGAGGTCGAGAGCCGCGGTCAGCTGCAGGTGGCGGCCAACGAGGGCCTCGACAACCTGAACTTCATCATCAACTGCAACCTGCAGCGCCTCGACGGCCCGGTCCGCGGCAACGGAAAGATCATCCAAGAACTCGAGTCGTTCTTCCGCGGCGCCGGCTGGAACGTCATCAAGGTCGTCTGGGGTCGCGAGTGGGACACCCTGCTCGCGAACGACTCGAGCGGCGCACTGCTCAACCTCATGAACACCACGCCCGACGGCGACTTCCAGACCTACAAGGCCGAGAGCGGCGGCTACGTCCGCGACAACTTCTTCGGTCGCGACCCGCGCGCCCTCGAACTCGTCGCGGACTACTCGGACGACGACATCTGGAACCTCAAGCGCGGTGGCCACGACTACCGCAAGGTCTACGCCGCCTTCAAGGCCGCGACCGAGCACAAGGGACAGCCCACGGTCATCCTCGCCAAGACGGTCAAGGGCTACGGCCTGGGGCCGTCCTTCGAGGGGCGCAACGCCACCCACCAGATGAAGAAGCTCACGCTCGACAACCTCAAGCAGTTCCGCGACGAGCTCCGCATCCCGATCAGCGACGCCCAGCTCGACGAGAACCCGTACCTGCCGCCGTACTACCACCCCGGTCAGGACGACGACGCGATCCAGTACATGCAGGAGCGTCGTCGTGCGCTGGGCGGCTACGTGCCCGAGCGCCGGACCAAGTACACCCAGATCGCGGTCCCCGAGGCGAAGACCTACGACGTCGTCAAGAAGGGGTCGGGCAAGCAGGAGGTCGCCACGACGATGGCCTTCGCGCGGCTCCTGAAGGACCTGCTGCGCTCGCCCGACTTCGGCCACCGCATCGTGCCGATCATCCCCGACGAGGCCCGCACCTTCGGCATGGACGCGTACTTCCCGACGTCCAAGATCTACAACCCGAACGGTCAGCACTACACGTCGGTCGACCGCGAACTGCTGCTCGCCTACAAGGAGAGCCCGCAGGGACAGATCATCCACGTCGGCATCAACGAGGCCGGCGCGTTCGCGGCCTTCACGGCCGTCGGCACCTCGTACTCGACGCAGGGCGAACCGCTCATCCCGGTCTACGTCTTCTACTCGATGTTCGGGTTCCAGCGCACCGGTGACGCCATGTGGGCCGCCGGCGACCAGATGGCGCGCGGCTTCATCATCGGTGCCACCGCGGGTCGCACGACGCTGACCGGCGAGGGCCTCCAGCACGCCGACGGCCACTCCCCGCTGCTGGCGTCGACGAACCCCGCGGTCGTCTCGTACGACCCGGCGTTCGGCTACGAGCTCGGGCACATCGTCAAGTCGGGCATGGACCGCATGTACGGCACCGACGAGCACGGCAACGCGTCGCACTCGGACCCGAACGTCATGTACTACATCACCGTCTACAACGAGCCGATGGCCCAGCCCGTCGAGCCCGAGGGCCTCGACGTCGACGGTGTGGTGCGCGGCATCTACAAGCTCAAGGACGCCGAGAACCTGGGCCCCCGCGCCCAGCTCCTGGCGTCCGGCGTCGGTGTGCCGTGGGCTCTCGAAGCGCAGCAGCTGCTCGCCGACGACTGGAACGTCGCGGCCGACGTCTGGAGCGTCACGAGCTGGAACGAACTGCGCCGCGACGGCCTGGCCGCCGAGGAGCACAACTTCCTGCACCCGAACGAGGAGCCGAAGACGCCCTACGTCACCGAGAAGCTGAAGGACTCCGAGGGCCCCGTCATCGCCACGAGCGACTTCATGGCCGCCGTGCCCGACCAGATCCGCGAGTACGTGCCCGGCGACTACCTGACCCTCGGGGCCGACGGCTTCGGTTTCAGCGACACCCGGGCCGCCGCCCGCCGGTTCTTCAAGATCGACGGACCGTCGGTCGTCGTCCGCACCCTGCAGGCCCTGGCCCGTCGCGGCGAGGTCGACCCCGGTGTCGTCCAGCAGGCGATCGATCGGTACCAGCTGCACGACGTCACGGCCGGCACCAGCGGCACCGCCGGCGGGGAGGCCTGACGACCCCGTGAGCGCCGAGCGGGTGCCCGCATCGCCCCTGCAGCCGTCCGCGGCCACGAAAGAGCGCACGCTCGCGTGGCTGCGGACGGTCTCGGGTGAGTTGTCCACCGCGACCATCAAGCGCCTCGAAGAGACGCTGCCCTGGTACGGGGACATGCCTCCCGGGCGCCGCTCGGCGGTCGGGCTCGTCGCCCAGGCCGGCATCACCTCGTTCATCAGCTGGTTCGCCGACCCGCGATCCACCCCGTGGATCGCGGCCGACGTCTTCGGTTCGGCCCCGCGCGAACTGCTGCGCTCGGTCAGCCTCACGCAGACCCTGCAGCTCATCCGCATCACCGTCGAGGTCGTCGAAGAACGCGTCAAGGACGGCGACGACTCGCTGCGCGAAGCGATCCTCCTCTACTCCCGCGAGATCGCGTTCGCCTCGGCGGACGTCTACGCCCGGGCCGCCGAGGCCCGCGGCCTCTGGGACGCCCGACTCGAGGCCCTGGTCGTCGACTCGATCCTGAGCGGCGAGTACGACGACGAGTTGCCCAGCCGCATCGCTGCGCTCGGATGGCACGGGCACGGTGAGGTCGCCGTCCTGGTCGGCACGGCTCCGCGGATGCTCGACGTCGACATGCTGCGACGCACGGCCCGGCACCGGGAGGCCGACGTGCTCATCGGCGTGCAGGGCAGCCGACTGGTGCTCGTCATCGGGCGGGCCGATCCGCTCGACGAGGGCAGCGCCTCCTCGACCCACCCCAGCTTCACCGAGATCGCGCGTGCCCTCGAACCCGGCTTCGGTGACGGCCACCTCGTGCTCGGCCACGAGGTGCCGAGCCTCGTCGACGCCTCGAAGAGCGCCAAGGCCGCCCTCGCCGGTTTCGCGGTTGCACGGGCCTGGCGCAACGCGCCCCGCCCCGTCCTCGCCGACGACCTCCTGCCCGAGCGCGCCCTCGCCGGGGACCCGGTCGCACGGTCGACCCTCGTCAACCGCATCTACAAGCCCCTCAAGACGCACTCGACCGAGTTGCTGACGACCTTGTGGTGCTACCTCGACAACGGGCGCTCGCTCGAGGCCACGGCACGCGAACTCTTCGTGCACCCGAACACCGTGCGGTATCGCCTGAAGCGCGTCACGGACGTGATCGGCTGGGATGCGACCGGCGCCCGTGAGGCGCTGATCCTCCAGTCGGCGCTCGTGCTCGGATCGATCGCCGACCCCGAGGGCTCAGGGGTCCGACGCAAGTGACCGTCGGGCTGACCGCGAGGACGGCTGTGCGCTTCGACAACGTTCTCGCTCATCTTTGGTCGAGTTGCTACACCGCAGACCCTCGACTCATTGGCATGATGGTCCAGTGATCGTTGTCGTAGCGCCCGGTCAGGGCTCCCAAACTCCCGGTTTCCTCGACCCCTGGCTGGCCGACCCCGACCAGCGTGAGCTGCTGACGTCGCTCTCCGACGCGGCCGGCCTCGATCTCGTCGCCCACGGCACCACGTCCGACGCCGACACGATCCGCGACACCGCCGTGGCCCAGCCCCTCATCGTCGCGGCCGGCATCCTGACCGCCCGTGCCCTCTTCGGCCGTGTCGAGCGCTCCGCCGTCGCCGGCGTCGCGGGCCACTCGGTCGGCGAGTTCACCGCCGCGGCCGTCAGCGGCGTGCTGAGCGACCTCGACGCCGTCACGCTCGTCGCCGAACGGGGCCGGGCCATGGCCGACGCCGCCGCACTCGTCGAGACCGGCATGAGCGCCGTGCTCGGCGGTGACGAAGACGAACTGCTCGCCCGTCTCGACGCCCTCGGGCTCTTCCCCGCCAACTACAACGGTGGCGGCCAGATCGTCGTCGCCGGCGAGACCGCCGCCCTCGCCGAGCTGGCGGCCGACCCGCCGGCCAAGAGCCGCGTCGTGCCCCTCCAGGTCGCCGGCGCCTTCCACACGCGGTACATGGAGCCCGCCGTCGAGCGCCTCCGCTCCGCCGCCGTCTCGGTCACGGCCGCCGACCCCTCGACGACGCTCTGGACCAACCACGACGGCAGCACCGTCGACTCGGGCGCGCGCTTCCTCGAGCTGCTCGTCGGGCAGGTCTCGTCTCCCGTCCGATGGGATGCGACCATGCGATCGTTCGCCGACGCCGGTGTGACGGGCATCGTCGAACTCGCCCCGGCCGGAGCCCTGACCGGCCTGGCCAAGCGCGCGCTGAGGGGTGTCCCCTCGGTCGCCGTCAAGACACCCGACGACCTGCAGGCCGCCGTCGACCTCATCGAGGGAGCAGCATGACCACCCCCCAGCTCAACCAGACCACCGGTGCGCAGTTCACCCGGATCTACGCACTCGGCGCCGCCCGCGGTGAGAACGTGGTGCCGAACGCCGACATCATCGAGCCGATCAACTCCAGCGACGAGTGGATCCAGCAGCGCACCGGTGTGATCACCCGCCGCCGGGCAGGCAAGGACGTCAAGGTCGTCGACCTCGCCGAGACCGCCGCCAACGAGGCCATCGCCAAGTCGGGCATCCGCCCCGACCAGATCGGCGCCGTCCTCGTGTCGACCATCGGTGCCGGCGTCGTGACCCCGTCGGTCGCCTCACTGCTCGCCGAGCGCGTCGGTGCGAACCCGGCCGCCGCCTACGACATCTCGGCCGCCTGCGCCGGCTTCACGTACGGCATCGCGCAGGCCGACTCGTTCGTCAAGTCGGGCCTCGCCGAGTACGTCCTCGTCGTGGGTGCCGAGAAGCTCAGCGACGTCATCGACCCGACCGACCGCACGATCTCGTTCCTGCTCGCCGACGGAGCGGGTGCGGCCATCGTCGGCCCGTCCGACACCGCGGGCATCGGCCCGACGGTCTGGGGCTCGGACGGCTCGAAGTGGGACGCCATCGGCATGACCAACACCATGACCGAGTACCGCGAGGGTGCCGGCGAGATCCCCTGGCCGACCCTCCGCCAAGAAGGTCAGACGGTCTTCCGCTGGGCCGTCTGGGAGATGGCCAAGGTCGCGAAGGAGGCCCTCGAACGCGCCGGCGTGACCGCCGACCAGCTGTCGGCCTTCGTGCCCCACCAGGCCAACATGCGCATCATCGACGAGTTCGCGAAGCAGCTCGGCCTGCCCGAGTCCGTCGTGATCGGTCGCGACATCGCGACCACCGGCAACACCTCGGCCGCCAGCATCCCGCTCGCGACCCACCGACTGCTCGACGAACACCCCGAACTCAGTGGCGGTCTCGCGCTGCAGATCGGTTTCGGTGCCGGACTCGTGTTCGGCGCCCAGGTGGTCGTGCTGCCCTAGCGCGCCGCTGCCCACCCGACCGCGGGGCGCTGTATAGGCTTTACCCCGGTCACAACGACACCCCCTCAAGGAGACAACACCATGGCACTGTCCACCGAAGAAGTCCTCGCCGGCCTCGCCGAGCTCGTCAACGACGAGACCGGGATCGCCACCGACACCGTCGAGATGGACAAGTCGTTCACCGACGACCTCGACATCGACTCGATCTCCATGATGACCATCGTCGTCAACGCCGAAGAGAAGTTCGACGTCAAGATCCCCGACGAAGAGGTCAAGAACCTCAAGACCGTCGGCGACGCCGTCACGTACATCCACAA
Source organism: Frigoribacterium sp. Leaf8 (assembly GCF_001421165.1). Taxonomy (GTDB): domain Bacteria; phylum Actinomycetota; class Actinomycetes; order Actinomycetales; family Microbacteriaceae; genus Frigoribacterium. Next base: position 372,723 of record NZ_LMKB01000005.1, read on the forward strand.
GGCGCAGAACTAAGACGTCGGCTGCCCGGTCGCCGTCACGGCGACCGGGCCCCGCCGGTGTGCCCTCGACGCCGTCGACCCCACGCCACCAGCCTCGGCTGCAGCCCGGGTCACGGCGTCGTCGTACATCGGCACAGCCCACCGACCGGCCCTCCCAGAAGGAACGTCAATGACCAAGAAGATCGTCGTCACCGGCCTCGGCGCCACGAGCCCGCTCGGTGGCACCGCCACCGAGAGCTGGCAGAACCTGCTCGCCGGCCAGTCGGGCATCACCACGCTCGAACAGGACTGGGTCGCCAAGTACGAGCTGCCCGTCACCTTCGCCGGCCAGGCACGCACCCCCTCGGCCGACGTGCTCGACCGCCGCGAGATCAAGCGCCTCGACCCGTCGAGCCAGTTCGCGCTCACCGCGGCCCGCGAGGCCTGGGCCGACGCCGGCTCGCCCGAGGTCGTCCCCGAACGCTTCATCGTCGACTGGGCCACCGGCATCGGCGGTGTCTGGACGCTGCTCGACGGGTGGGACACCCTGCGCGAGAAGGGCCCGCGACGCGTCCTGCCGATGACCGTCCCCATGCTCATGCCCAACGGCCCCGCCGCCGCCATCTCGATGAGCCTGGGTGCGCGCGCCGGAGCCCGCACGGTCGTGTCGGCCTGCGCCTCCAGCACCGAGTCGATCGCCATGGCCTACGAGCACCTGCAGTCCGGCCTCGCCGACATCGCCGTCGCCGGCGGTTCCGAGGCGGCCATCCACCCGATGCCCCTGGCCTCCTTTGCGGCCATGCAGGCCCTCTCGAAGCGCAACGACGACCCCGCCACCGCCTCGCGTCCCTACGACGTCACGCGCGACGGCTTCGTCCTCGCCGAAGGAGGCGCGGCGCTCGTCCTCGAGACCGAGGAGCACGCCCTGGCCCGCGGGGCCCGCATCTACGCCGAGCTCATCGGTGGTGCGGTCACCAGCGACTCGTACCACATCACCGCTCCCGACCCCGAGGGCACCGGCGCCGCCCGGGCCGTCATCGCGACGCTCGAGAACGCGGGGGTCGACCGCGACCAGGTCGTCCACGTCAACGCCCACGCGACGAGCACCCCGGTCGGCGACATCGCCGAGTACCACGCCATCAAGCGCGTCTTCGGCGACCACACCTCGAAGCTGATCGTCTCGGCGACCAAGGCGGCCACGGGCCACCTGCTCGGCGGCGCGGGCGGCATCGAGGCGCTGTTCACGGTCAAGGCGCTGCACGAGCGCGTGGCACCGCAGACGATCAACGTCACGCAGATGGACGACGAGATCGACATGGACGTCGTCGTCGGAGAACCGCGCCCCCTGCCCGAGGGCGAGATCGTGGCCATCAGCAACTCGTTCGGCTTCGGCGGCCACAACGCCGTCGTCGGGTTCCGCTCGGTCTGAACGAGGCGACCGACGCAGGAGGCGCGGGTGGCATGATCACGCCACCCGCGCCTCCTGCGTCGTCACCCGGTGCGCCCGGGACGCCCCTCCCCGGGCAGGGGCGGGTCAGCTGACCTTGTGCAGCCAGACGACGGGGTTGCCTTCGCCGCTGTAGCGGAACGGTTCGAGTTCGTCGTCCCAGGCCTGGCCGAGGGCGAGACGCAGCTCGCGGTGCAACTCGAGGGTGTTCGACCCGGCGATCTCCATCGCGTAGCGGATGCGGTCCTCGGGGATGACCGTGTTGCCGGCGGTGTCGGTCTGGGCGAAGAACACGCCCAGGTCGGGAGAGTGCATCCAGCGCCCCCCGTCGTGGGTCTCGCCGGGGTCTTCGGTCACCTCGTAGCGGAGGTGCTCCCAGCCCCGCAGAGCAGAGGCGATGCGCGCGCCGGAACCCTCGTCACCCTGCCACGAGAACTCGGTGCGCTGGGCGCCGGGCAGCACGGGTTGGTCGACCCAGGCGAAGTTCACGCCGTGCCCGAGGGCACGACCGACGGCCCACTCGACGTGTGGGCACAGTGCACGAGGGGACGAGTGCACGTAGAGCACTCCCCGAGCGGTTGCAGCAGCCACGATTCCTCCATCTGGTTCAGGTGCGACTTCCCCATCGACCTGTCAGACGTGATTCGTGTGCGTTCTTCGATTGTGCGGGCCGGGACCCGGTGATGCGCGGGACGGTGCCCGTTCTGTGAATTATGACCGACCCGCCTGAGAAATCACAACTGTGTAACACCTGCGAATGGTGCGGCGTCTCGCACGGCCTGTCGGCTCACTTGGCCTGCGAGTAGTCGTCCACGACCGCGACCGTGACCGGGAAGGCCACCGGGGCGTCGCCGAAGAGCAGCCGGCCGGCCTCGACCGCGCTGTCGGCGACCAGCGCGGCGACCTCGTCGGCGGCGGCCGCGGGGGCGTGCACCACCACCTCGTCGTGCAGGAAGAACACGAAGTGGGGTGCCGGGACGCCGGTCCCCCAGCGCGCGTGCAGACGACGGCGCAGGGCGCCCATCCAGCAGAGGGCCCACTCCGCGGCGGTGCCCTGCACGACGAAGTTGCGCGTGAACCGACCCCACGAGCGTGCGTCGCGATCGGCCGGCCGCACGCCCATCTCGGGAGGCAGCGCGCCCACCCCGGCGCCCCCGGAGGCGTCCGGGTCGTCGGACGGCCGCGGTGAACTGCGGCCGAGCAGGGTGTCGACGACTCCCCCGGCCTCGCCCGTGCGTGCCGCAGTCTCGACGAGCGCCATGGCGTCGGGGAACCGCCGCGCCAGGCGGGGCACGAGTCGGCCGCTCTCGCCCTGGGTCGCGCCGTACATCGCGCCGAGCATCGCGACCTTGGCCTCGGCCCGCGTGGCGACGGCTCCGCTGGCGACGATGCCCTCGTACAGGTCGCCCGACCCGGCCCGGGCCATCGAGCGGTCGCCGGACAGGCCGGTCAGGATGCGCGGCTCGAGTTGCGAGGCGTCGGCGACCACGAGCTTCCAGCCCGGGTCGGCCACGACGGCCCCGCGGACCGCCCGGGGAAGCTGCAGCGCGCCTCCTCCGCTCGTGGCCCACCGGCCGGTCACGACGCCGCCCGGCACGTAGTCGGGACGGAAGCGCCCGCCGTGCACCCAGGCGTCGAGCCAGGCCCAGCCATTGGCGACGAGCAGGCGCTGCATCTTCTTGTAGCGGAGCAGCGGCTCGATGGCGGGGTGCTCGTGCCGTTGCAGTTCCCACTGCCGCGTCGACTGCACGAGCACGCCCGCCCGGTTCAGGGCCCTGATCAGTTCGGCGGGCGAGTCGGGGTTGAGATCGGGCGCGTCGAGCGCCTGCCGCACCTCGTCGAGGGCGTCGCGCATGCGGGCCGGTCGCTCTCCCGGGGCGGGCCTCGGCCCGAGGGCGGCGGTCAGCAGTTCGTCGTGCACCCGGGGCGACCACGGGATGCCCCGGTGGCGCATCTCGGCCGCGATCAACGCACCGGTGGACTCGGCGGCGACGAGCAGCTCGAGTCGACCCCGGGCAGGCGACGCCTCGACCGCCTCGCGCTGGGCGAGGAACTCGGCCGCCGGGTCGGGCAGCGACTCGGGGAGGACCTCGAAGAGGCCGTCGGACTCCCCCGGCGACGCCTGGGCGACGTCCCACGGCCCGGGAGCCGCGCCTCCGAGGGGGAAGGCGGGCGCCGACGTCGACCGTCGCAGGATCGCGTGCACGAGCCGGAGGTCGACGCAGCGCGCCAGCGTGACCCCGGCGTCGAGGAGGCGCGGGTACCACCGCGGGGTGTCGTCCCAGACCCAGCGGGGCGAGGCCTCGCGCTCGAGGCCGGCCACGCGCGCCGGCAGGTCGGCCGCGGGGATGGTCTCCACGCCGACCGCCTCGAGCAACCCCGACGCGCCGCGCTCGTACCGTGTCAGCTCGACGTCGCCGTCGGGCAGTCGGCGCAGCAGGAAGAACACCGCCTGATCATCCCACCCCGCGCCGACACCGCCGGCCCGTTCTCAGTGCAGCGGCTGTCCGGCGGCGTCGAGGACGTTCTTCTCGCCCGCCTCGATCGGCGACGCGAACCGGTTCTGGGCCGGCGGGATCGGGCAGTTGAAGGCGTACGAGAAGGCGCAGGGCGGCAGGACGGCCCGGTTGAAGTCGAGCGTGATGGTGCCGTCGCCGTTCGGGGTCGGGAAGAGGAACCGCCCGACCGAGTACGTGCTGTCGCCGTTGGTCGCGTCGCCGAAGACGAGCTGCAACCGGTCACCGTCACCCGACGGGAACGCCGCGAGCTCGTGGTCGACCCCGTCGCGGGTGAAGCGGATGAGCCCGGGCAACGGCTTGGGCCGACTGAGCTCGAGGTCCGCCTGGTGACGGATGTCGACCTGGGTGTCGGGCGCGGTCGGCACGAAGTCGGCCGTGACGACCCAGTCCGGGTCGAACGGGAAGGCGTCGATCGACCCGAAGCCCGTCACGGCGTCCGACGCGGAGTCCCAGACGCGTAGGGCGTACCCGGTGTGGTCGTCGTTCGCGATCACCGTGCCGGTCGTGGTCTCCGAGAACCGGAGGCTGCTCGGGACCATCGCGTCGTCACCCGCCACGACGACGGTGCCGTCGACCAGGTCGCCGTCCACGTGGATGCCGTCCGCGGCGGCGGCCGTCAACGCCAATCCCGACACGCCCTGAGGGGTCGGCGCCCAGCGGCCCGGCACGCCCCAGACGGTCTGCTCGTGGTCGACCCACTGCGTGCCGGTCAGGGCGAGCGGACCCTGCGGCGACACCGCGCGGGTGCGGCGCAGGACGTGGAAGCGGTCGAGCTCGGCCTGCGCGGCCGCGTGCTCGGACGGGCGGGTGGTGTCGGCGGTGCTGTCGGTCATCGGTCCTCCTGGGGTCTGACGAGGGGCAACGCCGGGGAGGCGCGGTTCATGCCCCGACGGACGGGACGTGGTCGGGACCGGCACCGCGCCTCCTCGTCCGACGTCTCAGTCCTGCAGGTCGTCGCCGCCCACGGCGAGGCGCCGGAGCTGCTCGTCGAACGGGACGACCGCGGCGAACGGGTCGTCGAGCGCGCCCTCGTGCCGTGCCACGAGCTCGGCGAACTCCCCCGCGGCGCGCGTGACCCGCTCGGACAGCGTCGTGGAGGTGCCGTCGCCCTCGCCCCAGTCCTCGGACGCCGCGAACACGGAGGTGGGCACGACGACGGCCTGGAGGTAGGCGAACAGGGGTCGCACCGCGTACTCGAGGGCCAACGAGTGGCGGGCCGTACCGCCGGTCGCCCCGATCAGCACGGGCGTGCCGGTCAGCGCCTTGTGGTCCATCACGTCGACGAACGACTTGAACAGGCCGCTGTACGAGGACGAGAAGACGGGCGTGACCGCGATCACACCGTCGGCGCTCGTCACCTTCTCGAGCGCCTCGGCGAGGGCGGGAGGCGCGAAGCCGGTCAGCATCGCGTCCGTCACCTCGTGCGCGAGGTCGCGCAGCTCGACGACCTCGACCTCGACGAACGAGCCGCGGCCGACGAGGTCACGCGTGGTGGCCTCCACCAGCCGGTCGGCCAACAGACGGGTGGAGGACGGCTGGCCCAGCCCCGCGGACAGGGCGACGATCCTCTTGGTGCTCATGGCGCGCCTCCTGCGTGTCTCAGCGGGCGGACGACGCGGTGAGCGCGTCGTGCGCGGTGGGTGTGGCCGTGGACCGCGACGCCCGGGTCGCGGCCTCGACGAGCGAGGCGTGCGTGGGGGCGTCGGGCACGTCGGCCGGACGGTTCGCGGCGAACTCGCGACGGAGGACCGGCACGACCTCGCTGCCGAGGATGTCGAGCTGCTCGAGGACCGTCTTCAGGGGCAGGCCGGCGTGGTCCATGAGGAAGAGCTGGCGCTGGTAGTCGCCGACGTAGTCGCGGAAGCCGAGGGTGCGGTCGATGACCTCCTGGGGGCTGCCGACGGTGAGCGGGGTCTGGCTCGTGAAGTCCTCCATCGAGGGGCCGTGGCCGTAGACCGGGGCGTTGTCGAAGTAGGGACGGAAGGTGCGCTTGGCGTCCTGCGAGTTCTTCGCCAGGAAGACCTGACCGCCGAGACCGACGATCGCCTGGTCGGCACGCCCGTGCCCGTGGTGCTCGAAGCGGCTGCGGTAGAGCTCGACCATCTGCTTCGTGTGCGAGGCGGGCCAGAAGATGTGGTTGGCGAAGAAGCCGTCGCCGTAGTAGGCGGCCTGCTCGGCGATCTCGGGGCTGCGGATCGACCCGTGCCAGACGAAGGGCGCGACGCCGTCGAGGGGACGCGGGGTCGCCGTGAAGCCCTGCAGCGGCGTGCGGAAGTGGCCCTTCCAGTCGACGACGTCCTCGCGCCAGAGACGGTGCAACAGGGCGTAGTTCTCGATCGCCAGGTTGATGCCCTGGCGGATGTCCTTACCGAACCAGGGGTAGACCGGGCCCGTGTTGCCGCGACCGAGCGTCAGGTCGACCCGGCCACCGGCGAGGTGCTGGAGCATCGCGAAGTCCTCGGCGATCTTGACCGGGTCGTTCGTCGTGATGAGCGTCGTCGCCGTGCTGAGCACGATGCGCTCGGTCTGCGCGGCGATGTAGGCGAGGAGGGTCGTCGGGCTCGAGTTCACGAAGGGCGGGTTGTGGTGCTCGCCTGCGGCGTAGACGTCGAGGCCGACCTCCTCGGCCTTCTTCGCGATGGTGACCATCGCCTGGAGGCGCTCGCCCTCGGTCGGGGTGGCACCGGTCGTGGGGTCGGTCGTGATGTCGCCGACGCTGAAGATTCCGAACTGCATTGCTCCACCTTAGAACCTCTGCATGCGTTTGCATGCACTTCGGTGAACCTCGGGGTGGGCCGTGGCATTCCCGGGGCGTGCGACGGCCGTTGGGAACGTGCAGCGGACGACCTGGCCTCGACCTCGACCCCCGTGCGCGACGTGGGACGTGTCGGCAACTCCGGACTCGCGCTCCACCCCGAACGCCCGGGCCCGGAAACACGGGGCCCGCGCCGACCGACGCAGCAGGGGGCAGGAATTGCCGACCACGCGGCGGGGTGGCCGAAGTCACCATGGCGAGAAGTCATGCAGGAAGCGCGGCACACGCCGTAGCGGGCGGTGCGGAGGGGGTGGGGCGCGCCGGGGCGGGGCGAGGCGGTGCGGCGGCGGGTCAGGCGAGGGGGGCGAGGCGCAGCCAGCGCTCCGCGACCTGCGCCTGCGAGACGGGCCCGTCGCCGTCGCGGTCGATCTGGGGCGAGTCGAACTCGACCCACCAGGTCCGGGCCGAGCCGCCGATGGCCGACACCCCCTGCCAGGCGCTGCCCCCAGCCCGGACCACGATGCCCGTCGGGCCGTACGGGAACGGCGTAGAAGGGTCCTCGTCGGAGTCGAGGACGTACACCTGGGCCGCCACGCCCATGCGCGCCGGGCCGGATCGCCCGGCGTCGTCGAAGGAGGCGCCGCCCCAGGCGTCGGGGTCGGGCTCCGGCTGTCGGGGCCGCTTGGTGAACATGGACGACATCGTGCCACGCACGACGGACGCCGGGCGACGACGCGGCCGCGCTCACAGCAGGCCCGGAGGCCGCGAACCGACCGGAACCGGGGCAGGCGCCACCGGACACCACGAGTAGGGCGGACGGGACTTGAACCCGTGACCGATCGATTATGAGTCGACTGCTCTAACCGGCTGAGCTACCGCCCCTCGCGTCGGCCCACCGGTGCGAGCCGTGGCCGGCCGGGGCGGTGCCGCGGTCGACCGTCAGTGCGCGCGGTCGGACGCCGCGTCGGTGGAGGGGACCACCGGCTGACCACGATACAGGCTCTCGAACACGCTGAGCGTTCGCTCGATGTCGTGCCCCTCGATCATCTTCAGGCTGGCCCGGCGCATCGCGAGGTACTCGTCGTCGGGGGCGGTCAACACCGTCGTGAGCTTGTCGGCGAGGTCGCGGCTGTCGCCCGGGCGGAAGAGGTAGCCGTTCTGGCCCTCATCGACCAGGTGCGGCAGGGCCATGGCGTCGGCCACGACGATGGGCAGCCCCGACGCCATCGCCTCGAGGCTGGCGATGCTCTGGAGTTCGGCGATCGACGGCATGGCGAAGACCGTCGACTCGGTCAGCGTGCGCCGCAACTCGTCGTCGGACAGGTACCCGGCGAAGGTGACGACGTCGGCGAGGCCGAGGTCGCGGCTGGTCGTCTGGAGCTGCTTGAAGAGGTCTCCGCCGCCCACGATCGTGAGCGTCGCGCCGAGGGCCGGGTCGAGCAGGGTCATCGCCTTGAGCAGCACGTCGATCTGCTTCTCGGCCGTGACGCGGCCGACGAACACGATGCGGTTCTCGGACGGACGGGTGTCGAGGGCGGTGTAGTGCCCGGCCTCGATGCCGCAGGAGACGGCGAGCACTCCGGTGACCGCGACCGACTTCTCGAGGAACGTGGCCGCCTTCTGCGTGGGGGTCGTGATCGCCGCGGCCTTGTGGAACGTCTTGCTCGCGTCGTTCCACGCCATCTGGGTCGCCTTGGCGCGCAACCCCTTCGGCAGACCGGTGTGCTCGAGCAGGTTCTCGGGCATGAAGTGGTTCGTGGCCACGATCCGCACGCCCCGGCGTTCGGCGACCTGGGCGACGCCCCGGCCCATCACGATGTGCGACTGGATGTGGACGACGTCGGGGTGGATCTCGTCGAAGATCGCCTCGGCGTGCTCCTGCACGCGCCACGGGGTGGCGAAGCGCAGCCAGTCGTGCAGCGGCCACCGCGTCGAGTACAGCCGGTGGACGGTCAGGGTCACGCCGCCGTGCTGCTCGAGGAAGGTGCCGTGGTGCCGGCTGGCCGCGGGCACCATGAGGTGCACGTCGTGGCCGCGCTGGGCGAGCCCCACGGCGAGCCGCTCCGTGAAGTTGGCGGCGCCGTTGACGTCGGGCGGGAAGGTGTCGCCCGCGATCAGGACGGTCAGGCGGTCGGACGACCCCGAGGAGGCGCGGGTCGCGACGTCAGCCGACGTCGCGTCGTCGGGTCGGCCGGGTTCCGAGGGCGTCGGGGCAGGTGTCACGGGTCGTGGCGTCCTTCTCGTGCTCGGTGGGGTGTGCGGCGCGTCGTTCGCCCGGACGATCGTCGACCGGCGGGCGAGACGACCCCACGCTAGCTCAGGCTCGGGTCTGGGGATGGTATTTGGCGAGTTGGAACACGCCGTAGACCGCGATGGCGGCCGCGACGACGAAGAAGACGCCGGCGATCGCGGGGGCGTTCTGCGCCTCGCCCAGGACGATGATGCCGATGCCGACCGCGATGAGCGGATCGACGACCGTGAGACCGGCGATGACGAGGTCGGGTGGGCCGGACGAGTAGGCGTTCTGCACGAAGTACCCGCCGAGCAGTCCGGCCGCGAGCAGGAACACGATGCACACGATCGTCAACCAGTCGAAGTTGCCCGCGAAGACCCGGTTGAGGACGACCTTGGCGAGGGTCGCGACGAAGCCGTAGAGCACGCCCGCCGCGATGATGTAGAACAGCGCGCTGCGACGGCGGCGCAACAGGGCGAAGGCGACGCCCAGCACGGAGCCGACGACGGCAAGGATCACGAGGACCGTGACGAGCTGCCGCGTGGTGATCTCGGGCTCGATGGCCGTGAAGGCCGCCACGGTGACGAAGAGCCCGACGCCGCCGACGCAGAAGAGGATGGCCCGCTTGGCGCGCCGGTCGAGTCGTCGACCCGTCGAACGGGAGTTGAGGACCGCCGTGATGACGAGGGCGACCGCCCCGAGCGGCTGCACCACGAGGAGCGGTGCGATGCGCAGACTGGTCAGCTGGAAGAGGATCGCGAGGCCGAGCATCAGCGTGCCCAGCACCCACGAGGGGCGGCCCACGAGGGCGAGCACCTGGCGGACGTTCATGCCGCTCTTCGCCGCACCGATCCGTCGCTCGACCTTGGCGACGCCCTGGTGCTGGAGCTGGGCGCCGATCGAGAGGAACACCGCGCCGATCAGCGCGATCGGGATGCCGAGCGCCTGATAGGGGGTCAGGGATACCTGCTGGGTGAGCTCCCCGATGTCCGTCGTCACGGCGTCCACGGTAGTGCCGTGGCGCTGGATAGTCTGGACGAATGGCCGTTCGACCCATTTCCATCACGGGTGACCCCGTGCTCCACTCCCCCGCCTCCGAGGTGACCGTCGTCGACGACGACCTGCGCACCCTCGTCGCCGACATGTTCGAGACGATGGACGCCGCCCCGGGCGTCGGTCTGGCGGGCCCGCAGGTCGGCGTCGGCAAGCGCCTGTTCGTCTACTCGTGGACCGACGACGACGGCGAGCTGTGGCGCGGCGTGGCCATCAACCCGACGCTCTGGCAGAGTCCGCTCTCGATCGAGCCGCTCGACGACGACTCCGAGTCCGAGGGCTGCCTCTCGGTGCCCGGCGAGAGGTTCCCGTTGCGGCGTGCCGACGGCGTCGTGCTGCGGGCCACCGACCTCGACGGCGACGCGGTCGAGATCGAGGCCTGGGGCTGGCTCGCCCGCGTCTTCCAGCACGAGTACGACCACCTCGACGGCATCCTGTACGCGGACCGGCTCGAGCATCCCTTCCACAAGGCGGCCGCGAAGGCGGTCCGCAAGAAGGGCTGGGGACAACCGGGCAGCACCTGGCTGCCGGGCGTCGACCACCTCGAGGACTGACGGCCGGCCCCGGCCGACCCCGAGACCGAGGAGGCGCGTCCTGCGAACCGCAGGACGCGCCTCCTTTTCGTTCGGGCACGGAACGGAACGGAACGGCGAGAAAGGCCCAGGACGGACCGGGAAAGAGAAAAGGCCCAGAGGGTGGAGCCTCTGGGCCTTCGCTCCCCGAGTTGGACTCGAACCAACAACCTGCCGGTTAACAGCCGGCTGCTCTGCCAATTGAGCTATCGAGGAATGGCAACCGCCCCGGACTTTCGTCCGTGACAGCGGAGACAACACTAGCAAAGATCTGAGCCCCCGAGGGACCACGCCGACGACGCGGCGCGTCGCACGGCTCCGACCGCCGCGTCAGTACCCGTCGTGCGGATCGACCACGCCGACGAACTCCCCGTCGCCGAGGAAGGCCCGCACGTTGAGCCGGATGCGCTCGGCCAGCAGCGGGGCCGTCATCTCGGGGGTGTCCGCCTGGTGCGGCGTGACGACGACACGCGGCTCGCCGAAGAGCGGGTGCCCGTCGGGGAGCGGCTCGGGCGTGGTGACGTCGACCCCCGCGCCCCAGAGTCGCTCCGCCCTGACCGCCTCGACGAGGGCGTCCGTGTCGACCAGGCTGCCCCGCGCGACGTTGACGAGCACGGCCGTCGCCGGCAGCAGGGCGAGCCGACGCGCGTCGAGGAGGCCTGCCGTGCCGGGCGTCGCGGCGGCGGCGAGGACGAGGACGTCGGCCTCGGGCAACACCTCGTCGAGTCGCTCGACGGGGACGGTCCGGTCGGCCCCGGGCACGGGTTCGCTCGACCGGCGCACGATGGTAACCCGGACGTCGAACGGGGCCAGGAGGCGCATCAGCTCGATCGCGATGCCCCCCGCCCCGACGATGACGACGTGCCGTCCGTAGAGCGACCGGCCCTGTTGTTCGGTGGCCCAGGAGGTGGCGCGCACGCGCTGGGGAACGACCCTCAGCAGCGACAGCACGAGCATGAGGGCGTGCTCGGCGACGGGTTCGGCGAACGCCCCCTTGGCGCTCGTCCAGAGCGGCAGCGCGCGGTCGGCACGGGCCGTGATGACCTCGGAGAAGGCGTCGACCCCGGCGTAGGGCAGCTGGACCCACTCGATGCCCGGGTTCTCGTCCAGCGCGCGGGCCAGGCCGTCGGGGTCGCGGTACGAGAGCCAGACCAGGCCACGGGTCTCCGGGCCCAGGGGGACGACGTCCGCTCCCCCGGCCCTCACGGCGTCGACGAAGACCGGGGTGGGGCGGGGGGCCACCGAGACGGCACCCGGGGTCGGGCGTCGCCCCGGGGCGAGGACGGGGCCCGCGGTGACGACCGCGCGGTGGCCGCGCGCGCCTCCCGGGCTCGTCGCCCTTGCGGCGTCCGAGGTGGTCGGGCCCGTGGCCGGCTCGGCGGTCACGAGGGCCGGTCTCCGCGGAGGCCGGCGTCGGGGTCGAGCGGTCGCCCGGCCTCGCGCTCCTCCGGGCGGATGATGTCGATCGGGGTCGTCTGCGAGAGCACCTTGACGTAGGGGTCGATGCCGGTCCGCAGGACCTCGTCGATGTCGCCCAGTCCGACCAGACGGCCACCGCGCATGACGGCGACGCGGTCGGTGATCGCTCGGGCCTCGGCCACCGAGGAGGTGACGACGAGCGCCGAGAACTGACGCCCCTCGTGCAGGTTCCCGATGACGTCGAGGACGGCCTGGCGGACGAGCACGTCCACCCCCCGGGCGGGCTCGTCGGCGATCAGCAGCGGGGGCTCGAGGACGAGGCTGCGGGCCAGGGCGACGCGTTGTCGCTGACCGGAACTGAGCTCCCAGGTCTGCTTGAGCATGGTGCCGAGCGGCAGGTGCACGCCGTCGACGAGCGTCGCGACGATGCGCCCGGCTTCGGTGCGGTCGAACTTGCGGTCGCGCTGGTAGATCGGCTCGGCGATGGCCTCGCCGACGGTCAGGTCGGGACTCAGCCGCTCGCCGTCGTCCTGCGCCAGGTAGCCGACCATGGCCGAGAGCCGGTCCCGGCGCCGGCCCGAGAGCTTGCCGACGTCCTGGCCGAAGACCCGTGCGGTCCCACCGACCAGACGCGGGCGCCCCTCGTCGACGCGGCCCGTGCCGGTCAGTCCGGCGAGGGCCATCGCGAGCGTCGACTTGCCCGAACCGCTCTCGCCGAGCACGGCGACGATCTCGCCCGGCTCGACCCGCAGGGTGACCCCGTCGACGGCACGCACGGCCGGATGGCCCGCCCGGGCGGGGTAGAGCAGCGACAGGTCGTCGGTGACGACCGGCTGGTCGAGGTCGAGCTCGCGACCCGGCACCGTCAGGCCGCCCCGACGGTGTCGGTTCCGCGCTCCGGGTCGCCCGCCGCCCGGCGGTCGAGTTCGGCCAACCGCTCGCGGCGGGACGCCTGCTCGATCGGATCGGGCACCGGCAGCGACGCCAGCAGGCGCTGCGTGTAGGGATGCTCGGGCGCGCCGAGGACCTGGTCGTTCGGTCCGCTCTCGATCAGGTCGCCGTGGAACAGCACGCCGATCCGGTCGGCCAGCATGTTGACGACCGCGAGGTCGTGGCTGATGAACAAGGCGGCGAAGCCCAGCTGCGACTGCAACTCGGTGAACAGCTCGAGCACCCGGGCCTGCACGGAGACGTCCAACGCGCTGGTGGGCTCGTCCGCGATCAACAGCGTCGGGTCGAGGGCGAGCGACCGGGCGAGGCTCGCCCGCTGACGCTGCCCGCCGCTGAGCTCGTGGGGGTACCGGTCGGCGAACGACTTGGGCAGCTGGACCGCCTCGAGCAGTTCGTCGACGCGCGGACGGGCGGCCCGGGCGTCCTTCGCACGACCGTGCACGATGAGCGGCTCGGCCACGCACTCGGCGATCGTCAGCAACGGGTTGAAGCTCGACGCGGGGTCCTGGAAGACGAAGCCGATGTCGGCGCGCTTCGGCTTGAAGTCACGCTCGTGCACCCCGTTCATCTCGATGCCCAGCACCTCGAGCGATCCCCCGGTGACCTTCGTCAGCCCGGCGATGGCCCGTCCGATCGTCGTCTTGCCGGAACCGCTCTCGCCGACGAGGCCGAGGACCTCGCCGCGGGCGATGGTGAAGTCGACGCCCTTGACGGCTCGGAAGCCGCCGCGGCCGAGGCGACCGGGGTACTCGATCTCGAGACCGCGGGCACGTACGACGACCTCGCTGTCGGCGGGCTGCTCCTGCTGCGTGTGGCCGCGCGCCTCGAGCTTCGGCACCGAGCCGAGCAGGCGCTTCGTGTAGTCGTCCTGCGGGTTCGCGAACAGCTCGACGGCCGGGGCCTGCTCGACGACCTTGCCGAGGTACATGACGGCGACGCGGTCGGCGAGGTCGGCGACGACGCCCATGTTGTGGGTGATCAGCACGATGGCCGTGCCGAACTCGTCCCGACAGCGGCGCAACAGGTCGAGGATCTCGGCCTGCACGGTCACGTCGAGGGCCGTGGTCGGCTCGTCCGCGACGATCACCGACGGGTCGAGCACGAGCGCCATCGCGATGACCACGCGCTGCTTCTGCCCGCCCGAGAACTGGTGCGGGTAGTAGTCGACGCGGGTCTCGGGGTCGGGGATGCCCACGCGACGCAGGATGTCGATCGCCTTGACCCGCGCCTCCTTGCGTCCGACCTTGCCGTGGGCCCGCAGGCCCTCGGCGATCTGCCAGCCCACCGTGTAGACGGGGTTGAGCGCGGTCGACGGCTCCTGGAAGACCATGGCGACGTCGGTGCCGCGGAGCTCGCGGACCTTCTTCGGGCCGACCTCGAGGACGTTCTGCCCCGAGAGCAGCACGGCACCGGTGGCGACCGCGGTCTCGGGCAAGAGGCCGAGGATCGTCTTCGCCGTGACGGTCTTGCCGCTCCCCGACTCGCCGACGATCGCCAGCACCTCGCCGGCGCGGACGTCGAGCGTCACGCCCTGGACGGCCGCGACGTCGCCGCCGTCGGTCGCGAAGGTCACCTCGAGGTCGGTGATGCCGACGGCGACGGGGCGCTCGTCGCGCGGCGTCGCGGGTCGGCCGGTCGTGGTCGTGTCGGCGGTCATGCGGTCACCTCGTCGTGGGTCGTGGTCGGGGCCTGCTCGGTGCGTCGGGTGCCCTTGGTCTTGCGCTTCGCGCGACGGCGGGTCCGGAGGCGCGGGTCGGCCAGGTCGTTCAGGCTCTCGCCCATCAGCGTGATGCCGAGCACCATCAGCACGATCGCCGCACCGGGGAAGACGCCGGTCCACCAGATGCCGCTGGCGGTGTCGGAGAGGGCGCGGTTCAGGTCGTACCCCCACTCGGCCGCCGCGGTCGGGCCGATGCCGAACCCCAGGAAGCCGAGGGCCGCCAGGGTCAGGATCGCCTCGGACGCGTTGAGCGTGAGGATCAGGGGCAGGCTCCGCGTGGCGTTGCGGAGCACGTGCTTGAACATGATGCGGCCCGTGCTGCTGCCGTTGACCTTGGCCGACTCGACGAACGCCTCGGCCTTGAGCCTCGTGGCCTCGGCGCGGACGACGCGGAAGTACTGCGGGACGTACACCACGGTGATCGAGATGCCCGCCGAGACGATGCCGCCCCAGAGGCTCGACTGGCCCCCGCTGATGACGATCGAGACGACGATGGCGAGCAGCAGCGAGGGGAACGCGTAGACCGCGTCGGCGACGACGACGAGCACGCGGTCGAGCCACCCGCCGAGGTAGCCCGAGATCAGGCCGAGCGTCACGCCGATCGTGATCGACAGCACCACGGCCACGATGACGACGGCCACGGCGGTCCGGGTGCCCCACATGACGCGGCTGAACACGTCGTAGCCGCCGACAGTCGTCCCCCACAGGTGCTCGGCCGACGGTGGCGCCTGGCGCGGGAAGGCCTCGGTGGCACCGCGCAGCTGGCCGAAGCCGTAGGGCGCGATGAGGGGGGCGAAGATCGCCAGCAGCACGAACACGGCGACGATCACGACGCCGGTCAGCAGCATGCCGCGCTGCAGCCCCACCGAACGGCGGATCTGGGCGACGACGGGGAGGCGCTTGTAGAGGGGTTCGCGGCGGTCGGCCGCGACGGTCGAATCGGTCATGGTCAGTACCTCACGCGGGGGTCGATCAGGGCGGCGATCACGTCGACCACGAAGTTGGTGACGGCGACGATGACGGCGAGCACGGCGACGATGCCCTGCACGGCGATGAAGTCGCGGGCCGACAGGTACTGCTGCAGCTGGAAGCCCAGCCCCCGCCAGCCGAAGGTGGTCTCGGTCAGCACCGAGCCGCCGAGCAGCATCGCGATCTGCAGCCCCATGACGGTGATGATCGGGATCAGGGCGGGCTTGAGCGCGTGAGCCCGGACGAGCCGGAACTCGCTGACGCCCCGCGACCGCGCCGCGTCGACGTACTCGGAACCGAGCGTGCCGATGACGTTGGTGCGCACCAGGCGCAGGAAGATGCCGGCGGTCAGCACGCCGAGCGCGAGGGCGGGCAGCACCGCGTGCGAGAGGACGTCCACGATGATCGTCGAGTTGCCGGTCCGCAGGGCGTCGACGATGTAGATGCCCGTGGGGTTGTCGATGCGCCCCAGGGCGATGGCGACCCGCGTGCTCGCACGACCGCCGAGCGGGAGCCAGCCGAGCCAGACCGAGAAGGTGAGCTTGAGCAGCAGGCCGGCGAAGAAGACCGGGGTCGCATAGGCGAGGATCGCCAGCACGCGCAGGATCGCGTCGGGCCAACGGTCGCGCACGTACGCGGCGAGCATGCCGAGCGGGATGCCCAGCACGAGCGCGACGATCAGCGCGTAGAAGACCAGCTCGATCGTGGCGCTGCCGTACTGGAGCAGGATGCCGCTGATCTCGCGGTTGTCGGTCGCGGTGGTGCCGAAGTCGCCTCGGACGATCTGGCCGAGGTACTCGAGGTACTGCACGATCACGGGGCGGTCGTAGCCGGCGGCGGCGAGACGCTCCTGCAGCTGGGCCTCGGTGAGACGCCCGCCGACGGAGGCGGTGATCGGGTTGCCGACCACGCGCATCAGGAAGAACACGAGCGTGACGAGGATGAACACGGTGGGCACGATGAGGATCGCGCGGATCACGATGTAGCGTCCGAGGCCGCCGCCGCCGGAACTCCGGGACTTCCCGGGACTGGAGGTGGGCGGTGCCGTGAGGGAACCGTCGGTGATCAGGGTCACGTCGTTGGGCCTTTCGATGGTGTGGTGCCGGTCGCAGACCGGAGGGGGCGCCCCGCGGTGTCGCGGGTCGCCCCCTCGGCGTACGGCCGTGGTGCGGAGTCCCCCGACCCCGGAGGCCGACCGGCGGACCGGCGGGACTCAGGGGACGGGGAGGCGCGTCAGCGGCTCAGCGCACCGTAACGGAACTTGAACGACGCGTCGAGCGTGTCGTCCACGCCCTTCACGTCGGACTGCGAGACGACGACCTGCGTGCCCTGCAGCAGCGGCAGGGTCGGCAGGTCGGCCGCGACGGCGTCCTGGATGTCCCCGATGGTCGCCTCACGAGCCGAGGCGTCCTGCTCACCGATCTCCTTCGTCAGCAGACCCTGGACGGTCGGGCTGTCGTAGTGGTTGCCGACGAAGTTGTCCGCGCTGAAGAACGGCGTCAGGTAGTTGTCGGCGTCCGAGAAGTCGGGGAACCAACCCAGCTGGTAGACGGGGTAGGCGTCCTCGCGGCGCTCGGTGCTGTAGGTGTCCCACAGGGTCGACTGGAGGTTGACGGTGAACAGGCCGCTCGCCTCGAGCTGCGACTTGATCAGCGCGTACTCCTCGTCGCTCGACGCACCGTAGTGGTCGGGGCTGTACTGCAGGTCGATCGACACCGGGGTGCTGACGCCGGCGGCCGACAGGGCCGCGGCGGCCTTGTCGACGTCCGGGCCGCCCTGGCCGTCGCCGTAGAGGCCCTCGAGGGGCGTCGTCGCACCGGTCAGGCCGTCGGGGACGACCGAGTAGAGCGGCGTGTAGGTGTCGTTGTAGACGTCCTTGGCCAGGGCGGCACGGTCGACCGTGTCGGCCACGGACTGACGCACGGCGAGGGCCTTGGCCGGGTCGGCGTCGGGCTGCGTGGCACCGTACGGCATGGTGTTGAAGTTGAACACCAGGTAGCGGATCTCGCCGCCGGGGCCGTTGTGCACGGTGAGCGCGTCGTCCTTGGCCAGGTCGGCCAGGTCGGTCGGGCTCAAGCTGCGGTTCGCGACGTCGACGTCGCCGTTCTGGACGGCGAGCTTGAGGTCGGTCTCTTCGGTGTAGTAGGTCGCCGTGACCGAGTCGGTCTTCGGGGCACCGAGCACGCCGTCGTAGGCGTCGTTCGCCTCGTAGGCGATCGTCTCGTTCTGCGAGTAGTCGGTGATCGTGTACTGACCCGAGAAGGCGTTGCCCTTGACGATGTCGTCGGCGTCGGTGAGCCCGGTCGCCGAGAAGACGTCCTCGTCGACGATCGGGCCGGCGGGGCTCGAGAGCACCTGGGGCCAGGTCTGGTCGGCCGACTTGAGCGTGAAGACGACGGTCGTGTCGTCGGGCGCGTCGGTGCTGGCCAGGTTGCCGAGCAACGACGACGGGCCGTTGGGGTCGGCGATGGCCAGCTGGCGGTCGAAGCTGAACTTGACGTCGCTCGAGGTGAGCGCGTTGCCGTTCGCGAAGGTCAGTCCGTCCTTGAGCTTGACCGTGTACTCGGTCGGGCTGGTGAAGTCGGCGGACTCGGCCAGGTCGGGCTCGACGTCGGGGCTGCCGTACGGGGCGTTCGTCAGGAAGCCGAACACCTGGTTCTGGACGGCGAACGAGCCGTTGTCGTACGAACCGGCCGGGTCGAGCGACGTGATGACGTCGGTCGTGCCGATGCTGAGACCGTCGAGGGCGTCGGTCGCGTCACCACCGGAGGCGCAGCCCGAGAGGACGAGTGCGGTGGCAGCGGCGCCACCGACGACGGCGAGGGCGCGTCGGGCGAGCGTGGAGTCGGATGTCATATCCGGTTACCTCTTTCTCTGTGTGCAAGGGGCCCCGGGCCGTGCTGTGGACGCGGCCGTTTCAGGGAACGTCCATTGGTAACACACACGTGAGCGCGAGACGGGCTCATCGCGCAACTGTTTACAGGCCCGCAACGAACCCTTGCCAACTGGTCGTCTCGAGGCCGGCGGCGCATCCTCGTGATGTATGCGCGTTCAGGCCGGGGCACCGCGTGACGGCTGCCGACCTCACTCTTGGCGGATGGACCGGCGCTCGGCCTCGACGGCGGCGATCCGCACCTGGATCTCACGCCAGCGTTCGGGTTCGGTCTTCATGTCGGTGCGGAACGACTGCCCGAGCAGTTCGGACTTCTCGCGGATCAGGTCGCGCTCGACGATCGAGACGACGATGCCGCGACAGTAGGTCGTGATCTCGCGTCCCTCGCGCTCGGGGATGGGGGCGACGGCGAGCTCCTTCGCCAGGGCGTCGAACGGCGACGGCGTCTGGCCGAGGACGACGTCGAGCCAGTCGGCCGAGTCGAACCGGTCGAGGCTCGCGCCGATCGCGTCGCGGACGACGGCCAGCGCACCGTTCTCGATGCGTGCCCGTGCCGCCCGCTGCATGAGTTCGAAGCCGACCGTCGCCGGGTGCTGGAGCATCGCCATGAGCGCGTCGCGCTCGGTGCGGGTCGTCAGGTCGGCCGGCAGCGTCAACAGGCTCGGGCCGGCCGGCTCGTCGGGCACCGGCGGCAGGCTCGTGATCGACTGTCGGCCGTCGGTGGCGTTCTTGGGCTGCGACCGTTCGAGCGCGTTCTGGGCCGAGGAGGCGCGACCCGCGTCGTCGACGGACCGCGCGACGTCGGCCGGGTCGAGCCCCAGCCACCCGGCCAGCGACCGCACGTAGCCCTGGGTCATCGAACGGTCCCGGATGCCCGCCACCACCGGCGAGGCCGCCCGGAGCGCCGACACGCGACCCTCGACCGTCTCGAGGTCGTGCCCGTCGATGAGCCGGCGGATCATGAACTCGAACATCGGACGCTTGGTCGAGATGAGGCGGCGCACGGCGTCGTCGCCGCGGTTCAGCCTGAGGTCGCACGGGTCGAGCCCGTCGGGGGCCACGGCGACGAAGGTCTGCGCGGCGAACCGCTGCTCTTCGGCGAACGCGCGTGACGCCGCCTTCTGGCCCGCCTCGTCGGGGTCGAAGGTGAAGACGACCTCGCCGCCGGTCGAGGTGTCGGCCCCGCTGACGTCGCCGAGCATGGGTCGCAGCACCTTGATGTGGTCCACGCCGAACGACGTGCCGCAGGTCGCGACGGCCGTCGTGACCCCGGCCAGGTGGCACGCCATCACGTCGGTGTAGCCCTCGACGATGACGACCTGCTTGCCCTTCGAGATGTCCCGACGGGCCAGGTCGAGCCCGTAGAGCACCTGGGACTTGTGGTAGATCGGCGTCTCGGGGGTGTTGAGGTACTTCGGGCCCTTGTCGTCCTCGAGCAACCGACGCGCGCCGAACCCGATGGTCGACCCCGTGACGTCGCGGATCGGCCACACCAGCCGCCCGCGGAAGCGGTCGTAGGGGCTGCGGTCGCCCTGGCTCAGCAACCCCGCGGTGACGAGCTCGTCGTCGCGGTAACCGAGCCCCTTGAGGTGCGACCGCAGGGCGTCGAACGACTTGGGGGCGAACCCCACGCCGAACCGCTCGGCCGCGGCCGGGTCGAACCCCCGCTCGCCGAGGAACCGGCGGGCGGGCTCGGCGTCGGCGGCCGTGAGGTGGTCCACGAAGAACTCGCGCGCGGCCTCGTTCGCCGAGATCAGACGCGCCCTGTTGCCGTGGTCGCTGGCCTGCCCGCCGTCCTCGTAGTGGAGCTCGAAACCGATGCGCGCCGCCATGCGTTCGACCGCTTCTTGGAAGGTCGTGTGGTCGGTCTTCATGACGAAGCTGAAGACGTCGCCGTCCTCACCGCAGCCGAAGCAGTGGTATCGCCCCACCTGGGGCCGCACGTGGAAGCTCGGACTGCGCTCGTCGTGGAACGGGCAGAGCCCCTTGAGCGACCCCACGCCCGCCCCCTTGAGCGTGACGTGGTCGCCGACGATGTCGGCGATGTTGGTGCGCGACCGGACCTCGTCGATGTCGTTGCGTTTGATCAGGCCGGGCACGTGTCGATTGTAGGTCGAGCCACCGACCACGCCGACCCGGGAGGTCGGCCGCGGGAGGACGAGGAGGCGCGGTGCGGCCGGTCGGGACCCGCGCCTCCTCGGCGACCCGCCGTCAGCGGCCGGCGGTGAGCCGGTCGTGCCATGCCATGGCGCTCTGGTCGGTCAGCGAGGCGACCTGGTCGACGACGACCCGACGCCTCGCGGCGTCGTCGTCCGCCGAGGCCCAGTCGGCGGCGAAGCCACGGTCGAGTTCTGACGGGCCCGCCTGCCACAGGGCGTCGGCGAGGCTCGTCAGGACCTCGCGCTGACGCAGGTAGATGGGCTGCCGGTTGTCCCGCGTCATGACGAAGGCCGCGACGATGCCCTTGAGCACGGCGATCTCGCCGATCACGTCCGGGGCGACGACCACCGACGCGCCGAAGCGCATCAGGGCGTCACCGGGATAGGACTCACGGGTCGCCTGGGTGGCCGAACCGGCGAAGCGTCCGATCAGCTGGCTCGTGAGGTTCTTGAGACGGGCCTGCGCGAACCGGCTGCCGTCGTACGACTCGAGCCAGAACGGCAGCGCCTGCAACCGGTCGAAGGCCTCGGTCAACTCGTCGCGACTGAGCTCCCCGCCGACCCACTCGTGCATGGCCGTCACGAGCGAGTCGTGGTCGACCCGCGCCCCGAGGGCGGCGACGTCGACGTAGCCGTTGACCACGGCGTCCTCGAAGTCGTGGACCGAGTACGCGATGTCGTCGCTGAGGTCCATGACCTGGGCCTCGACGCACCGCCGTCGACGCGGGGCACCCCGACGCAGCCACTCGAACGCGGCCGTGTCGTCGTCGTAGAAACCGAACTTCATGCGACCGCCCGGGTCGGGGATGCCCTGGGCCGCGGGCCACGGGTACTTGCAGCTGGCGTCGAGGCTGGCACGGGTGAGGTTCAGCCCGAAGCTGCGTCCCGTCGCGTCGATGACCTTCGGCTCGATGCGGGTCAGCAGTCGTAGGGTCTGCGCGTTGCCCTCGAAGCCGCCGATGTCGGTCGACCAGTCGTTCAGGGCCCGCTCGCCGTTGTGCCCGAACGGCGGGTGGCCGAGGTCGTGCGCGAGGCAGGCCGTGTCGACGACGTCGGGATCGAGGCCGAGGCTCGTGGCGAGCTCGCGACCGACCTGCGCCACCTCGAGCGAGTGCGTCAGCCGGTTGCGGGCGAAGTCGAGGCCGGCCGTCGGGCTCAGCACCTGCGTCTTGGCCGCCAGGCGCCGGAGCGCGCTGGAGTGCAGCAACCGGGCCCGGTCGCGGGCGAAGTCGCTTCGCCGGTTGGAGTGCTGCTCGGGCGCCCAGCGCTCGGAGTCGGCGGGGTCGTACCCGGGGGTGGCGCTCGGCAGGGCTTCGGTGGACACCGGGGCCTCTCGGTCGGGACGGGAAGGGATCTCGGGAGGGGGTGCCTAGCCGCCGCTGTGGTGCAGCTCGGCCGCGGCGAGCTCGGCCTTGAAGGCCTCGTCGAGCTCGCGGCTCTCGAGCCAGCGGTCGGGCAGGGCGGGCCGCTTCGGGCTGCCCGCACGGCCACGCGGCCCCTCGGCCGCCTCGCCGGGGTACTGCTCGTGGGGGTCCATCGTGGCGAGCAGGTCGTCGATCTGCTGCAACGAGTCGGCGAGGGCGAGAGCCGCCCGGACCTCACCGCCCACGGGGTAGCCCTTGAAGTACCACGCGACGTGCTTGCGCATGTCACGGCAGGCGCGGCCCTCGTCGCCCGACCAGAACTCGACCATGAGTTCGGCGTGGCGCCGGAAGGCCCGTCCCACCTCGCCGAGCGTCGGCTCGGCCTTCAGGTCCTCGCCGCGGAAGGCCGCGGCGAGGTCGCCGAACAGCCACGGCCGACCGAGGCAGCCGCGACCCACGACGACCCCGTCACACCCGGTCTCGTCGACCATGCGCAGGGCGTCGGCCGCCGACCAGATGTCGCCGTTGCCGAGGACCGGCACGTCGGTCACGGTCTGCTTCAGGGTGGCGATGGCGGACCAGTCGGCGGTGCCCGAGTAGAAATCGGCGGCCGTGCGGGCGTGCAGCGCGATGCTCGCGACGCCGGCCCCCTGGGCGGCTCGACCGGCCTCGAGATAGGTGAGGTGGTCGTCGTCGATGCCCTTGCGCATCTTGACGGTCAGCGGGATGTCGCCGGCGGCCTTGACGGCACCCTCGACGATCTCGCGGAAGAGGCCGATCTTCCAGGGCAGGGCCGAGCCACCGCCCTTGCGCGTGACCTTGGGCACCGGGCAGCCGAAGTTGAGGTCGATGTGGTCGGCGCGGTCCTCGGCGACGAGCATGGTGACCGCCTCGGCCACCGTGTTCGGCTCGACGCCGTAGAGCTGGATGCTGCGCGGCGTCTCGGACTCGTGGTGCTGGATGAGGCGCATCGACTCGGGCGTGCGCTCGACCAGCGCCCGACTCGTGATCATCTCGCTCACGTAGAGGCCGGCGCCGTACTCGCGACAGAGGCGGCGGTACGCCGTGTTGGTGATTCCGGCCATGGGGGCGAGCACGACGGGCGAGGCCACGTCGATCGGTCCGATCGAAAGGCCGCGCGAGGGCAGGGTGGTGGTGGACATCGTTACGATTCTCCCATGAGCGACGGCGGGCTGACGAGTGGTGTGGACGACGCGGACGTCGGGGGCGACCAGGGTCGACCCGACGGCGCGGACCGGGTGCGGGCGGACGCCGCTGCGCGCGGTCTCGCGGTCGAGATCGTCGCGCGCCCCGCGGCCGACTCGCTCGAGGCCGCTGCCGCTCTGCTCGGGCTGCAGCCGTCCGACATCGTGAAGAGCCTGGTGGTCAAGCGACACGACGGCTCGTTCCTGTTCGCGCTCGTGCCGGGCGACCGACAGATCTCGTGGGCGAAGCTCCGAGCCGTCGTGGGCGTCAACAAGCTGTCGATGCCGAGCGCCGACGTCGCCCTCGAGGTCACCGGGTACGAGCGGGGCACCATCACCCCCCTGGGCAGCTCGACCGCGTGGCCCGTGGTCGCGGACTCCCGAATCGTGGGGAGGCGCGTCGCCCTGGGTGCCGGAGCACACGGCTTCAGCGCCTTCGTCGAGGCCGACGACCTCGTCGCCGCGTACGACGCGACCGTGGCCGACGTCAGCGACTGACGCCGCGCCTCCCGGGCTCGGCGGCCGGGGACCCGACCGCGGACGTGCCCTCGGCGACCGGGGGGACGACCAGGCAGGAGTCCCCCTCGCAGGCGACGGCGCCCGGTGCCCCGAGCATGGTCAACGGCGCGGACGGCGTCGCGAGCCCGGCCACGGACCCGGCCCCGGCCCCGCGGGAATCGCTCATCGGGCCACCTCGGAGGCGACCTGCTCGAGGGCCTGGACGAACGTCTCGGGAGCCTGGGCGCCCGAGATGCCGTACTTGCCGTCGAGGACGAAGAACGGGACGCCGGTGATGCCGAAGGCCTGCGCCTGGGCCTGGTCGCCCCGCACGTCGTCGAGGTGACGCCCGGTCTCGAGAGCGTCGCGCGCCTCCTGCTCGTCGAGGCCGACCTCGGCGGCCAACGTGACGAGATCGTCGACGCGGCCCACGTGGCGGCCCTCCTCGAAGTAGGCGTGGAGGAGGCGTTCCTTCATCTCGGCCTGACGCCCGTTCGCCTTGGCGAAGTGGAGCAGCTCGTGCGCCTTGACCGTGTTGGTGTGCTGCAGGTGCTCGAAGTCGTAGGCGAGGCCGACCTCGGACGCGATGCCGGCGACGGTGTCGAGCATGCCGCGGACCTGGTCGGCGGGCATGCCCTTGTGCTTCGAGAGGAAGTCGACCTCGTCGCCCTCGAAGTCGACCGGGGTGTCGGGCGAGAGCTCGAACGAGTGGTACTCGACCTCGACGGGGCCGTCGAAACGTCGCACGGCCTCCTCGAACTTGCGCTTGCCGATGAAGCACCACGGGCAGGCGATGTCGGACCAGATGTCGACCTTGACGGTCGCGGACGGGGTGGCTGGGTCTGCGGTCACGGCAGGCCCAACCCTCGGCCGTGCCCCGCCATTCCCCGCGCCGTCCCTCCGCCCCCCTCAGGCGCCCCCTCCGGCTCCTCCCCCTCCGGCTCCTCCCCTGTCGGCAACTCCTGCCTCGTGCGCTGCCCGAGTACGGCGAGCCGCCAGTTCCTGCGGCCGCGGGGGCCGAGCACCCGGGGCGTGCAGGAGTTGCCGACACGTGACCCGGGCGTGGGGCCACCCGCCGTGGCCACCAGGGCGTCGATCGCGGCCGAGGTGCGAGCCCACAGGTCACGCTCCATGATCGTCCCCGCACGGAACGGGACGAGCCCGTCGAGAGCGATGTCGGCGTCTTTGAGGCGATCCTGGTCGAACCGCCTCTCGTGGTGCTCGCGACCGTCGGTCTCGAGACCGACGATGCCGTCGACGAGCATGTCGAGGACCTTGCCCGTGGTGCCGACGGGCACCTGCCGCACGACGTGGTGCCCGGCCAACCGGAGCCGCGTCCCGGCCGCCGACTCGAGGATGCTCTGTGCTCCCCCGTCGCTCCAGGCCACCAGGCCCACGGCATCGGCACGCTTCCGGGCGAGGACCTCGGCGGCGTCCTCGTCGTCGGTGACGAGGCCCATGCTGCGGGCCCAGTCGACCAGGATCACCGCGTCCTCGAGCGATGCCGCCTCGACGACCGCGCGGGCGAGGGCGTCACGTGGGTCCACCATCCAGGTCGAGCCGCGGGCTCCCAGAGCGACGGGGTCCCAGACCACCCGGACGCCCCGTCGACGTCGGAGGCGGGAGGCGGTCTCGGGTACCGAGACCGTGATCCGCGGGCGTCGCCACGACCAAGCGCCGAGTTGGTGCAGGGCAGCTGCCCCCGTGAGCCGGCCACCCACTGCGACGGCGACGAACCTCGGGTCGTGGGGCGGCCACGTCGAGTACCAGCCACGTCGGGGACGACGAACCGTGCGGGCGCGCACGGCGACGGTCAGGTGGCGGTCCGTGGCACCGAGCGCGACCAGGTCACGCTTGTGCAGCAGGCCACCGGCGTCGGAGACGAGTTCGGCGATCGTGGTCATGCCGACAGCGTGCCGAGCGGTGCCCCTCTCCCGGGGCGTCCGAGGGCGGCTTGGGGACGGCGGCGTCACATCGCTCCCCTGGGGCCGAGACCTCGTCGCGGGGACTGCGACTCGGGCGACGGCAACTCCTGCCCCGTGCCTCGTGGGCCCGCGACACGCCACGTGGGCGGCGCGGGTCGCGGCACGAGGCAGGAGTTGCCGACGCATCGCCCCACGAACGGACCGGGCGCGGAGGCGAAGGGCGGCACGGGTCGACGCGACCGGGCGCGGGGCGGCACGAGGGTGCGCGGAGCGGCGGGGCGGCGCGAGGGGGTGCGGAGCCGCACGGCGATCGGCTGAGCGCGAGGGGGTGCGGAGGCGCTGGGCGGTCGGCAACTCCTGCCCCGTGCCTCGTGGATCAGCGACACGCCGCGTGGGCGGCGCGGGTCGCGGCGGGAGGCAGGAGTTGCCGACGACAGACGGGCCCCCGTCGTGCAACGCGTGCACGACGGGGGCCCGTCTCGGAGGGGCGGGCGCGAGGCGCCCCGGCGGCTACGCGCCGAGCAGCTGCTCGGCCAGGTAGGCGCGCAGCCCGGCCAGGGGGATGCGCTGCTGGGCCATGGTGTCGCGCTCGCGCACGGTCACGGCGTCGTCCTCGAGCGAGTCGAAGTCGACCGTGACGCAGAACGGCGTGCCGATCTCGTCCTGGCGGCGGTAGCGTCGGCCGATGGCGCCCGCGTCGTCGAAGTCGATGTTCCAGTACTTGCGGAGGTCGGCGGCGAGCCCGCGGGCCATCGGCGACAGCTGCTCGTTGCGGCTGAGCGGCAGCACGGCCACCTTGATCGGTGCCAGGCGACGGTCGAGCTTCAGCACGGTGCGCTTGTCGACGCCGCCCTTGGCGTTCGGCGCCTCGTCCTCGGTGTAGGCGTCGACGAGGAACGCCATGAGCGAGCGGGTGAGACCTGCCGCGGGCTCGATGACGTAGGGGGTCCAGCGCTCGTTCTTGGCCTGGTCGAAGTAGGTCAGGTCTTTGCCCGAGGCGGCGGCATGGGTCTTGAGGTCGTAGTCGGTGCGGTTCGCGATGCCCTCGAGCTCGCCGAACTCGCCGCCGGCGAACCGGAAGCGGTACTCGATGTCGACGGTGCGCTTGGAGTAGTGCGAGAGCTTCTCGGCCGCGTGCTCGTAGAGGCGCAGGTTCTCGGGGTCGATGCCGAGGTCGACGTACCACTGGAACCGCTGGTCGATCCAGTACTGGTGCCACTCTTCGTCGCTGCCGGGCTCGACGAAGAACTCCATCTCCATCTGCTCGAACTCGCGCGTGCGGAAGATGAAGTTGCCGGGCGTGATCTCGTTGCGGAAGCTCTTGCCGATCTGGCCGATGCCGAACGGCGGCTTGATGCGCGACGACTGCAGGATGTTGTCGAAGTTGGTGAAGATGCCCTGCGCGGTCTCGGGTCGCAGGTACGCCATGCCCTGCTCGTTGTCGACCGGGCCGAGGAAGGTCTTGAGCAGACCGGAGAAGTTCTGCGGTTCGGTCCACGAGCCGGGCTGGCCCGTGTCGGGGTCGCGGACGTCGGCCAGGCCGTTCTCGGGCGGGTGGCCGTGCTTGGCCTCGTACGCCTCGAGCAGGTGGTCGGCGCGGTAGCGCTTGTGGGTGTGCAGCGACTCGACCAGCGGGTCGCTGAAGACCTCGACGTGCCCGGAGGCCTCCCACACCTGGCGCGGCAGGATGACCGCCGAGTCGAGGCCGACGACGTCGTCGCGGCCCTGCACCATGGTCTGCCACCACTGACGCTTGATGTTCTCCTTCAGGGCGACGCCGAGGGGCCCGTAGTCCCAAGCCGAGCGCGAACCGCCGTAGATCTCTCCCGACTGGAAGACGAAGCCGCGGCGCTTGGCCAGGGCGATGACGGAATCGAGACGGTTGGGTGCTGCCACGTGTGATGCTCCGATGAGTTGAGGCCCGAGCTGGGTGCCCGGTCGGTCGAGGTACCCGGCAACTCTACCGGCGGTGCGTCACCGGCCGAGCGCGACGGCGACGGCCTCGACGTCGCCCTCGTCGTTCCAGAGGTGGAAGGCCACGCGGACGCGACCGGCGCGCCCCGAGACCACGAGACCGGCGTCGCCGAGGAGGCGCTGGTCGCGTCCGTCGGGATCGGCCCAGGTCACGATCGCGCGGCCCTGCGCCTCGATCCCGAGCCGCGAGCAGAGCGCGTCGCCCGTCCCGGCGGCGTGCGCCCAGGTCTCGTCGGGGTCGAGCGCGGCGAACGTCGTGAGCGCGGGCAGCGCCCCGGCCCAGGCCTGCCAGGCGGGCGACACGTCGAAGGCCCGCGCGTCCGTGGCGAGGCTCATGTCGGGGCCGTAGCACGAGGCCCACACGTCATCGCCCGCGTACCAGCCGGCCTGGGCCGGGACCATGGCCTCCTGCAGCCGCTCCCCCACGGTGAGGAACGCCACCCCTCGCGGGCAGCACAACCACTTGTAGGCGTGCGTGACGCTGGCGTCGTACCGCGAGGCGTCGACGGGCCGCACGCCCGCCGCCTGCGTGAGGTCGCACAGCGTCAACGCCCCGTGTCGGGCCGCCGCGGCGACGATGGCGGCGTCGTCGGCGACCTCGCCGGTGGCGGACTGGACGGCCGACCAGGCCACGAGGTGCGTGCCGGGCCCGACGGAGCCGGCCAGCTCGGCCAGCGGGACGCTCCGCACCCGGACGCCCCGCGCCTCCTGCACCACGAAGGGGTAGACGATCGAGCTGAAGTCGCCCGTGGGCACCAGCACCTCGGCGCCGTCCGGGACCGAGGCCGCGATGACGGCGACCATCGCCGACGTCTGCGACGCGATGGCCACGCGGTCGACGCCGACCCGGGCCAGTCGGGCGAAGGCCGCACGCGCCTCCTCGACGACGGCGCCGTAGGCGACCGGGCCGGCCCGACCGGACGACCACCGGTCGAGGTCGGCGCGCGACGCCTCGACCGTGGACCGCAGCGGCAGGCCCATGGTGCAGGCGGCGAGGTAACCCGGTGCCGGGGCGAAGAGGTCGGGTCGGGGCTCGGTCATGTCCTCAGGTTCCCCCCGTCGAGACCGGAGGACAACCACCAGTGTCTGAGGCCGATCATCACCACGGCTTATGATTCGACCGTGCCCGACGATCTCGACCTCGCGTCCTTGCGCGTCGTCCGCGCCGTGGCCGACACCGGCACCATCACGGCGGCGGCCGCCCTGCTCGGCTACAGCCAACCCGCCGTCAGCCAGCAGCTGCGTCGAGCCGAACGCCAGGTCGGGCAACCGCTCGTGCTCCGCGCCGGGCGCGGCGTCGCCCTCACCGAGGCCGGGCACAGGCTCGCCGCGCACGCCGTCCACGTGCAGGCGGCCCTCGACGCCGCGCGGCAGGACCTCGACGACCTGGGCGGCGTCGCCACGGGCCACGTCACCCTGGCCGGGTTCCCCAGCGCGTCGTCGACGATCGTCCCCGACGTGCTCTCGCGCCTGCGGGACCGACACCCGGGCCTCACGGTCGACTACGTCGAGGCGGAACCCCCGGAGGCGCTGGCACGACTGCGCGACGGCTCGGCGGACGTCGCGGTCACCTTCCGTCACGGGGGCGACCCCGGGGGCGAACGCGACCTCGACGGTCTGCTGCACCGCGCCTCCTTCGTCGACCGCACGGTGCTCGCCGTGCCGTCTGCCCACCCGTTCACGCGAGGCGACGACTTCGGCGGCCTCGCGCACGAGAGGTGGATCGGCGGATGCCCCCGCTGCCGGAGCCAACTGCTCGCGACCTGCGCCGCGTCCGGGTTCGAGCCCGAGATCGTGCTCGAGACCGACAACGCCCTGGCCGTGCTCGGCCTCGTCGCGGCGGGCCTCGGCGTCGCCCTGCTGCCGGGGCTCTCGCTCGTGTCCGCCGCCGTGCCTCGCGGGGTGCGGGTGGTGGAGCTCGACGACGGCCTCGCCCGCGTCGTGCACGTGGTCCACGGGCGTGGGGGTGACCGCGTGCCGAGCGTGCGGGCGGTCCTCGACGCCTTCGAGCAGGTGGACGGCGACGCGCTGGGCCTCGTGCCGGCGCCACGGGGCGAGCCGTCCGTGCCTCCGGGTTAGGCTGGCCCGACGAACCAGGAGAGGTGCAGGTCGTGCGCACAAGACTGACCGTCGGCATCGCCGTCTCGGTGCTGGCCCTCGTCGGGCTGACCGGCTGCTTCCCGAGCCTCGACGACCTCACGCCGGCCGGTGCGGGCGGATCGGCGTCGACCCCCGGCCCGGGAGCCACCGGCGCGCCGCAGCCCCAGGTCACCGGGGCTCCCGGCACCGGCGGCGGCACGGGGTCGCAGCCCGACGCCCTCGCCCCCGGAGGCACGCTGCTCGGCCAGGTCAACTACAAGGACCTCACCATCTACGTCTACGGCGTCGGCGAGCTGACGACCTCGGCGCCCTCGATCTACGCCCGCCCCGACGGCACCGACCCCTACCCCGCGGGCACCGACGTCGAGGTCACGGCCTACGTGCTGACGAACAACTCGCAGCGTCGGCTCGACCTGACCGACCTGAGCGCCGACTACTCGTCGTACGGCAACGACCT
Source organism: Frigoribacterium sp. Leaf8 (assembly GCF_001421165.1). GTDB lineage: Bacteria > Actinomycetota > Actinomycetes > Actinomycetales > Microbacteriaceae > Frigoribacterium. Next base: position 402,915 of record NZ_LMKB01000005.1, read on the forward strand.
CGCCACGCAGGACGTCTTCGCCGGGCAGGATCTGTTGACCCAGCTGGGCTACGAGACCTCGCTCGAGTCGAAGTTCCCCGCCGACAGCGCGAACTGGTACCTGCTGCCGGGCGAGTCGACCGTCTTCGCCAACGCCTGGTTCCACCGGGCGAGCGACGGACCGCTGACCCTGCAGTTCCTGTGGCCGGCCGAGCGGATCTTCCTGGGCGCGAACATCCAGTTCTGACGGGCGTCCGGTCAGGCCGGACCGGGGGCGTCCACCGCTCCCCCGAAACGACGGGTGCGCGAGGCATAGGTCTCGACGGCCTGCCAGAGGTCGGTCCGGGTGAAGTCCGGCCACAGCCGGTCGAGGAACACCATCTCGGCGTAGGCGGACTGCCAGAGCATGAAGTTGCTCGTGCGCTGCTCGCCCGAGCTGCGCACGAAGAGGTCGACGTCGGGCAGTTCGGGAGCGTACAGCCGCTTCTGGATCAGCTTCTCGCCGACGGCCGAGGGCTTGAGCCGACCGGCGGCGACGTCGTCGGCGATCGAGCGCACCGCGTCGGCGATCTCGGTCCGCCCGCCGTAGTTGACGCACATCGTCAACGTCAGGACGTCGTTGCCCTTGGTCAGCTCTTCGGCGAACTGCAGTTCCCTGATCACCGACCCCCACAGCCGCGGCTTCCGCCCGGCCCAGCGGACCCGCACGCCCCAAGCGTTCAGCTGGTCGCGACGTCGGTGCAGCACGTCACGGTTGAAGCCCATCAGGAAGCGCACCTCGTCGGGCGAGCGCTTCCAGTTCTCGGTCGAGAACGCGTACACGCTGAGGTGCTTCACGCCGATCTGGATCGCCCCGGCGACCACGTCGAGCAGCGACATCTCGCCGGCCTTGTGGCCCTCGACGCGGGTGAGCCCGCGCCCGTTCGCCCAGCGGCCGTTGCCGTCCATCACGATCGCGACGTGCTCGGGCACGGCGCCCCGCGGCATCTCGGGCGGGTGGACGCCCGTCCAGTCGAGGGGGCGGAAGTCGGCGGCGTCGCGGTGGGTCTTCTTCACGGTCTCTCTCTTCCGGGCACCCGGTCGACGTGCTGCAGCGATCGCAGTCCCCGTTCGAGGTGCCACTGCGTGTAGGCGGCGACGACGCCGCTCGCCTGGTTACGGGTCGCGTCGGGTGCGTCCTCGGCGTGGTCCCAGTCCCCCGTGAGCAGCGCGCCCAACAGGGCCAGCGCCTCCTGCGTCAAGCGCGGAGCGCCGGGAGGCGCGTGCGAGTCGGCCACCACGCCACCGAGCTGGACGACGAAGGCCGAGTGCGGCCCGGGGGCACCGGTCACGGCGCAGTCGCCGAAGCTCGGCGACCAGCCCGCGATGCTGAGCGCACGCAAGAGGTACGAGTCGAGCGTGAGCTGGGGGGCGTGCTCGTGCCGCGCGAGCGAGCGGAGGGCCCCGACGAGCAGGAGGTACTGCTGCAGACCCGCCTCGGCCTCGGTCAGCTTGTCGGCCGTCTCGACCATCACGTTGCCGGCCGTGTAGCTCTCGTAGTCGGCCGCGATCACGGCACCGTACGAGCCGAGCGACTCGGCCTGCTGCACGATGTCGAGCGAGCGGCCCTCGTAGAGCTGCAGGTCGGCGACCATCATCGGCTCGAGGCGCGCCCCGAACTTCGACGCCGTGCGTCGGACGCCCTTGGCCACGGCCCGGATCTTGCCGTGGTTGCGGCTGAGCATCGTAAGGATGCGGTCGGCCTCACCCAGCTTGTGGGTGCGCAACACGACGCATTCATCACGGTAGACGGGCACCGACCAAGCATCGCACGCGTGGTACAAACGTCAGGTGCACGCCACAGCCTTCGCCGTACCCCTGTGGGTGGACCTCCTCGCCGTCGGCATCGGCAGCCTGCAGGGGGCGATGTTCGCGTCGGAGTACAAGGACCGCCGTCTCGATCTGCTCGGCATCGCCATCATCGGGATCGCCACCGGGCTCGGCGGCGGCGTGCTGCGCGACGTGCTTCTCGGCGAGGTGCCGCGCGCCATGTCGAGCAACTGGTACCTGCTCGTCGCCGTCGCCGCGGCGATCGTCGGCATGGCACTCCAGCGCGTGTTCACCCGGCTGGCCGGGGTCATCACCGTGCTCGACGCGCTGACCATCGGCCTGCTCGGCGCGATCGGGTCGACCAAGGCGCTCTCGCTCGGACTGCCCGAGATCCCGGCCGTGTTCGTCGGGGTCATCGCGGCCGTCGGCGGCTCGGTGCTCCGCGACCTGCTGATGAACCTCACCATCGCGATGATGCACGTGGGATCGCTCTACGCCGTGGCGGCGGCCGGCGGCACCGTCGTGCTGGTCGTTGCCGTGACGCTCGGCGCACCCGTGGCCGTCTCCGCGATCGCGGGCACGTCCATCACCCTGGTCATCCGCATGCTGGCGGTGCGGTTCGGTTGGACCCTGCCCGAGCAGCGCGCCCTCAGCCGGCTGCCCCGCTGGCGTCGTCCGCGCTGAGTCCGCCTGCCGTCTCGGCGCCCGGGCCCGTCGCCCGGCCGGCCGCTCGCCCCTCGTCGGACCCGTCGCCCCTCGTCGGGCCCGTCGCCCCTCGTCGGGCCCGTCGTCCTTCGTCGGGCCCGGGCCGCACCCCGTCGGCAACTCCTGCCCCCTGCGCCAGCACACCCCGACACGCCGCACACCCGCACCCCCG
>NZ_LMKB01000005.1:405670-470161 GCF_001421165.1 Frigoribacterium sp. Leaf8
GAACTCCTGCCCCCTGCGCCAGCGCACCCCGACACGCCGCACATCGGCGCCTGCGCCCTACACGAGGCAGGAGTTGCCGACACCCGCAGGCGCGAGACAGCCGGCACGACGACGCCCCCGGCACCGCGAGGGCACCGGGGGCGGGTCGGGTCGGGGCGGCCGCTCAGACCGACGCGAGCTCGCGCACGTCGGTCGTCGTGCGGATGGCGCGGTTCACCGCCGAGACGATGGCCTTGAGCGACGCCGTCGAGATGTCGGCGTCGATGCCGACTCCCCAGAGCCGCGTGCCGTCGACGTCGAGCTCGACGTAGGCCGCAGCCTGGGCGTCGCCCGAGGCGCTGAGGGTGTGCTCGACGTAGTCGTACAGCTTGACCTGGACGCCCTGCTCGGCGAGGACGGCGATGAAGGCCGCGATGGGCCCCGTGCCCCGGGCCGACGTCGACTCGACCGTCTCGCCGACCCGCAGGTCGACGTCGAGGACGGTCTCGCCCGACATGTCGCTCGCGGTGCTCGTCCGGGTCAACTCGAAGCGACCCCACTTGTCGTCGGCCGCGTCGGCGGGGAGGTACTCGTCCTGGAAGATCGACCAGATGTGGGCGCTCGTCATCTCGCCCCCCTCCTGGTCGGTACGCGACTGCACGACGCCGCTGAACTCGATCTGCAGCTTGCGCGGCAGGTCGATGGCATGGTCGGCTTTCAGCAGGTAGGCCACGCCGCCCTTGCCCGACTGCGAGTTGACGCGGATGACCGCCTCGTAGCTGCGGCCCAGGTCTTTGGGGTCGACCGGCAGGTACGGCACCGCCCACTCGAGCGCGTCGACGTCGACCCCGCGCGAGGCCGCGGTCGCGGCCATGGCCTCGAAGCCCTTCTTGATGGCGTCCTGGTGCGAACCGGAGAACGCCGTGTAGACGAGGTCGCCGGCCCAGGGGCTGCGCTCGTGCACGGGAAGCTGGTTGCAGTGCTCGGCGGTGCGCTTGACCATGTCGAGGTCGCTGAAGTCGATCTGCGGGTCGATGCCCTGGGTGAACAGGTTGATGCCCAGCGCGACGAGGTCGACGTTGCCCGTGCGCTCGCCGTTGCCGAAGAGGCAGCCCTCGATGCGGTCGGCACCGGCCAGGTAGCCCAGCTCGGCGGCCGCGATGCCGGTGCCCCGGTCGTTGTGCGGGTGCAGCGACAGGATGACGCTGTCGCGGCGGGCCAGGTGACGGTGCATCCACTCGATCGAGTCGGCGTAGACGTTGGGGGTCGCCATCTCGACGGTCGCCGGCAGGTTGACGATCACCGGTCGCGAGGGCGTCGCGTCGAAGGCCTCGATCACCTGGTTGCAGATGTCGAGCGCGAAGTCGAGCTCGGTGCCGGTGTAGCTCTCGGGCGAGTACTCGTAGAACACGGCCGTCTCGGGGATGGTCTTCTCGGCCTCGAGGCACAGGCGGACGCCCTCGAGCGCGATGTCGACGATGCCCTGCCGGTCGGTGCGGAACACGACGTCCCGCTGCAGCACGCTCGTCGAGTTGTACAGGTGGACGATGGCCTGCTTGGCGCCGGCGATCGACTCGTAGGTGCGGGCGATCAGGTGCTCGCGCGCCTGGGTCAGCACCTGGATCGTCACGTCGTCGGGGATGGCCCCCTCGTCGATGAGGCTGCGGACGAAGTCGAAGTCGGTCTGCGAGGCGCTCGGGAAGCCGACCTCGATCTCTTTGTAGCCCATGCCGACCAGCAGGTCGAACATGATGCGCTTGCGCTCCGGGCTCATCGGGTCGATCAGCGCCTGGTTGCCGTCGCGCAGGTCGACGGCGCACCAGCGGGGTGCCTCGGTGATGCGCTTGGACGGCCAGGTGCGGTCGGGCAGGTCGACGGCGATCTGCTCGTGGAAGGGCCGGTACTTGTGGATCGGCATGGCCGAAGGCTGCTGTGCGTTCTTCATGTCCTGTGGTCTCTCTCGCCCTCGAGGGGCTGCTCTTCGCGGGGGTGTCGGCCGACGACGAACTCCGCGACGAGGGGGGCCTGGGTCAGGACTCGCCGCGGCAGCTAAGGAGGAGCAGGCCGGTGAACACGTGACGAGGCTAGCACCGACCGAGGAGGCGCGGGTCGTCGCGGGCCGGCACCGCGCCTCCTCGGCTCCCCCGCCCGATCAGACCACCGTGCGGACGAGCCGCACGACGGCCCCGACCGAGAGGTCGGGCAGGTAGGCGCGGCCTAGCGCCGTGCCGATGGCCGGGAGCTGCACCGGATCGGGGAACGCCATGACGAGCGGGACGAAGTCGGGCTGGAACTTCTTCTTGAACGCCAGGAGGGTGCGGAACCCGTAGGCCGGCTCCAGCACGCGCCCGAGGAAGGCGAGCACGCGCTCCGTCTGCGTCGACGGCCCGTCGGACGGCGCACCGCTCGCCAGCGGCGCCGCCGACAGGCTCAGGAACTCGACGCCCTGCTCCTTCATCGCCAGGGCCGACGAGGCGATGACGAACTCCATGACGCCGTTCATGCTGTCCGGCCGACGCCGCATGAAGTCGAGCGTCCAGCCGACGACGACCCCGTCGCGCCACGAGGGCAACCAGCTCGTCACGGCCTGGACCGAGTCGTCCTCGTCGAGGGCGAGCATCAGCGCCACGTCGGGGTCGCGCAACTCGTCGACGCCGCCGAGGGTGAAGCCCATCTCGGGCAGGTCCTTCTCGGCGACCCACTGCTCGCTGATCTCACCGATCTGACGGGCGACCGCGGGCCGGAGCTCCGCGTAGCGGGTCCACTCGGCCCGGACCCCGTTCTTGGTCGCGCGGTTGATGCTCGACCGGACGTCCTGCCACTTCTTGCCCGTCATCGCGAAGGTGGCCGGGTGCAGCACCGTCTCCTCACCGACGGGCAGCGTCGCCCACCCCATCTCGTCGTAGAGAGGCGAGAGCACGCCGCGCACGCTGTAGAAGACCGGGGTGAGGCCCTGGTCGTCGCACCACCGGGCGAACTCGCGGGTCACCTCGCCGAGCCGGTCGGCCGCACAGAGCGGCTCGCCCGTGGTGATCGCGATGCCCGCGACGACGCGATAGGCGACCGCGGCGAGGCCGTCCTCCGTGAACCAGTACCGGTTGCCCTCCCAGAGGGCCATGTGCGACAGCGTGCCGGGGGTCCCCCGATGGACGATGTCGCGCACCTGGGTGCGCGCCGCGTCGGGACGGACGTCCCCCGGCCGGGTCGCGCCCACCCCGAGCCCGACCAGGACGACGAGCCACCAGACCGGCCCCACCCACTCGAAGGCGGCCCGGACGAGCCCGCCGTCCGGCACCGGTCCGATGCGGGTGAGCCCGACGAACCCGACCGGCACGAAGCGTTCGGGCACGTCCAGCAGCAACGTCCACGGTTCGATCGTCGGGACGAAGGAGGCGCGCCCCAGCCACCCGACGACGGCGAACGTCACCGCCAGCACCAGACCCGACAGCACGACGACGAGCGCGAACCGCGGTCGTCGCGTCCCCTCGGCACCGACGCCGAAATGACGGCGCAGGAGGAACAGTCCGAGGGCCACCGCGGCCGGCACGGCGACCGCCAGCCCGGCGAGCACCACCCTCTCGACCACGTGTCGGGGCTGGTCGACCACCGGATCGGTCGTGACGGGCAGCACCACGTAGTACAGACCGGCGAAGAGGGCGAGGAGCCCGTTGACCGCGACGGCCACGTCGAGGGCGAGGCGACGACCCCGCCGCAGGTACCAGGCGCAGAGCAGCAGCACGGCCAGCGGCAGCAGGCTCAGCAGGACCGTCGGGACGGTGTCGATGCCGGCGAGGGCCGCGGCGCGCGCGCAAGCTCCGATCGGAGGCGCGTGCCGGTCCGGTGCGCCCTGTCCCGCGGCCGCGCACGCGGCCGAGAGCGATCGCCCGGGGAGGACGTCGCGGAACAGCATGCCGAGGGGCGAGAGGGCCCCGATCGGGCTGCGGGTGAGGAGGGTCAGGACGGGACCCAGCGCGGTCACCGCGACGATGGTCGACGCGAGGCGGCGTACCTCGTGGTGCGAACTGCGCGACCAGCCTCGTTCGGCGGGGCGACCGGTCAGCACCACCCCGAACGCGAGCCCGACGAGGGCGCCGATCAGCGCGTAGAGACCGGCCGGGTGCCCGTCGTAGAGCACGAAGGCGAACACGCACGAGAATCCGACCAGCCGGATGCGCCGTCGCCAGAGGGGTCCGGAGAACGCGCTGCCGGTCATGATCGTGCCGAGGGCGGGGGTGAGCGGGTGGAGGGTGGACTCGGCCGCCACCTCGAGGGCCCAGGTCTCGCCGACCGCCTGCCCCAGGGCCTGCACCGCCACGCCGACCCCAGTCGCGACGACGGCCGTCACCAGGTAGGCGGCCACCGTGCGGGACCAGCCCATGCGACGCTCGGCGGTGCCCACGAGGACGAGCACGCCGACCACGGCCAGGACGAGCTGCGCGGGACTGCCGGCGAAGAACACCGAGCCGACGACGAGCAGCCATGAGGTGCGGTCCTCGAAGGGGTCGAGCCCTGCTCCGACGAGGTCGCGCAGCCGCTCGCTCGGCGCATGCGTCACGCTGCCCGAGGCGAGCGCGAGCACGACGAGCAGCAGCGCGAGGGTGAGACTGACGGGACGGCCGCCGACGAACGCCACCACGCGGGTCGCGACGCCGTCCACGAACCGGCGCGCACGCCCCGGCTCGTGGGGGTCGGGCTCGTGGGGTGCCGGCCCGGGGGGTGCCGTCGTGGAGGCCGTCGGCACCGTCGGTGCGCCGGCGCCGGCGTCGGCCCCGGCACCGGCGTCGGCTCCGGCCAGCTCGCCGCTCACGGTGTCTGCACCGTCGCACTCAGGCCGAGGCGCGGGTAGAACTGTCCGATGCCGTGGGCGAAGCCGTTCGTCGCGGTCGTCCAGTCGTGCCCGCTGCCCGGGGACACGTAGCGCGTCACCGTCATGCCGGCCTTCGCCGCGGCCGCCGAGTTCGCGGTCATGATCTGGCCGTACCGACCGTCCGTGGCACCGACGGCGAAGAACGCCGCGGTGTCCGCGTAGGGCCCGTGCGCGGCCATGATCGCCTGCGGTCGGGCCGCCTCGTAGGCCGCTCGGTTCCCGGCGAAGCCCTGGTCGATCGTGGTCTTCTCGTCGCCGATCGAGGGGCCGAGCTCACCCGACACGTCGATGAAGGTCGAGAACAGGTCGGGCCGCGCCGACGCGAACTGGATCGAGCAGGTGCCCCCCTGCGAGAACCCACCGATCGCCCATGCCCGTGGCCCGGTGGCGACGTGGAAGTGACTCGTCATGTAGTCGACCACATCGGTGGTGATGTAGGTGGCGCTGTTGCCCAGGGCGCCGTCGACGCACATCGGGTTGTGGGCGTCGGCGCTCAGCTGGTCGGGCACGACGACGATCGGCGCGAGCCCGTGGTTCTTCGCCGCGAAGGCGTCCAGGGTCTCGACGAGGTGGCCGGCCGTGATCACCGAACTCGGTTCGGCCGGTTGTCCCGAGAGCATGATCATCACGGGAAGGGCGGGGGCGTCGGCCACGAGGGCCGCCGGGGGCAGGTAGACGACGGCGTCACGGGCGGGGAAGTGCGAGACGGCGCCGGGGATGGCCACGCTGCCGTACCGTCCCACGGCCGGGAGGTCGGCGGGGGCCTTCCAGGTCGACCAGAGGGTCGGGTCGAACTCCGTCGAGCCGGGCGAGGCGGACGGAGGCGCGGCGGCGGTCGCCGGGAGGGCGGGCACCTCGTCCCGACCGAGCGCCTGGGACAGGTTCTGGTAGACGCTGCCGTCCCGGTTCAGGGCGAGGCCCCCGGACAGGGCGAAGACCAGGACGGACAGGACGGCCACGATCTTCCGCCACCACCGGGTGCGGAACAGGTTGACGACGACGACAGCGACGCCGGCGACCACGGCGGCGACCCAGAGGCGATCCACCCAGGTGGGTGACAGGCCCAGCACGTCGCGTACGTCGCCGAGCCACCAGGTCGCGAGGGCGCCGAGGCCGGCCCCGAGCAGGACCGCGAGGGCGATCCACCGCCACCACGTGCGTCGGGTCCGCGGGCGGACGAGGAGCCCGACGGCGACGAGGGCGGCGACGACGTCCACCGTCAGCAGCATCGTCGTGGACAAGAGCGGAACCGACAGCAACCAGTCCATGCGAGAGCTTCTTTCGGCGGAGGATCGGGGTGATGGCCACCCAGGTGACACTCTGCCGCCTCGGAGTCTCTCGACACGAGCCGTGCCGCCCGGTCTCAGCAGCCTCATCAGGTGTGATCAGCCACCACACGGCACCGACACGTCGCACCGGGGCGCCCCGTCGGCGACGGCCGTGGCAGCCCGCTCCAGCCGAACTACTCGGCGAGCCCGTGTTCGTACGCGTAGACCACCAGTTGCACCCGGTCGCGCAGGGACAACTTCGACAGGACCCGACTGATGTGGGTCTTGACCGTCGCCTCGCTGAGGAACTCCCGCGACGCGATCTCGGCGTTGCTGAGGCCCCGCGCCGCGAGGTCGAAGATGTCACGTTCCCGGGTGGTCAGGGTGCCGAACGACGCGGGCACGGCCCGGGCGCGTGAGGCCCGGCCGTCGAAGTGCTCGAAGAGTTCACGCGTGGCCGACGCCGCGATCACGGCGTTGCCCGCGTGCACGGTGCGGATCGCGGCGAGCAGGAACTCGGGGTCGGCGTCCTTGAGGACGAAGCCGCTCGCGCCTCCCCGGATGGCGCGGGTGGCGGCCTCGTCGAGGTCGAAGGTCGTCAGCACGATGATGCGCGGCGGGCGACGGGAGGCCGTCTCGGCCTGCGCCAGGACGGCGGTGGTGGCCGCGATGCCGTCCATCACCGGCATGCGGATGTCCATGAGGACGACGTCGGGAGCGGTGCGCCCGACCATCGCCACGCCCTCCTCGCCGTTGCTGGCCTCGCCGACGAACTCGAGGTCGGGCTGCGAGCCGACCAGCATCTTGATGCCTGCACGGAACAGGGCCTGGTCGTCGACCAGGGCGACGCGGATGGGTGCCGTCGAACGGCCGGGCATGTCGATCATCGGATGCGTACCTCTTGGGTCAGTGCCAGGGTCGGCACGATGGCGTGGACGACGAAGCGTCCGTCGGCGTTCTGGGTGGTGAGCGAGCCGCCCGCCAGGGTGGCGCGCTCCCGCATGCCGTCGAGCCCGTGGCCGCCCCGCCGCTCGTCGCCGGACGTGTCGAGCGGACGCGTCGGCGGCCGCACGACGTTGGAGATCACGAGGTGCAACGCCTCGTAGCGCCAGTCGAAGTGGAGGCCGACGGGCTGGTCGACGGCACCGTGACGCAGGACGTTGGTCAGGCTCTCCTGCACGATGCGGAACACGGCGAGCTGCCGGTTGGTCCCGAGGACCTGCGGTTCGCCGGTCACGAGCAGGTCGACCGTGAGACCCGACCCGCGCATCTGGTCGAGCAGACGGTCGAGGTCGCCGAGGGCGGGCTGGGGCGCCTCGCCCTGGCTGTGCCGCAGTTGACCCAGCAGCACCCGGACGTCGCCGAGGGCCTCCCGCGCCGTCGTGGCGATCGTCGTGAGCGCCCCGTCGACCGAGGTCGGGTCGACCCGGGCGGCGTACCGGGCCCCGTCGGCCTGGGCGATGACGACGGCCAGCGAGTGGGCGACGACGTCGTGCATGTCCCGGGCGATCCGGTTGCGTTCCTGCTCGACGGCGATGTCCCGCTCGGCCCGGGCGGCCTCGCGTTCGGCCCGCGCGGCGTCGTTCTCGGCCCGGGCGGTCTCGCGCTCGGCGATGAGCCGCGCCTCACGGCTGAGCCGCTCGGACCATCGCGCCCGGGCCAGCAGTCCCCCGGCCCAGGGCAGACCGAGCAGGGCGAGGAATCCGAGGAGGCTGATCCCCAGCTGCAGGAGGATGCGGACGACGTCGGTCACCGCATAGATGTCGTAGTCGACGCCAAACAGGCTCTGCTGCACGAACGAGAGGTAAAAGGTGCCCAGGAGGGCACCCACGCCCACGGAGACCAGGCCCGCCCACTTCACCCGGTTCGTCCCGTACGCCGCCGTGGCGTACAGCACCGCGCAGATCGCGAGGTTCGTGACACCGGGCGTGCTGCCCGTGATCATCTGGGACGCGGCGACCAGCCAGGCGAGGGTCAGGGCGAGCCCCGGCGACAGGCGGCGCAGGGCGAACGTGACCGTCATGCCCAGCACGACGAACGGGGTCGTCACGACCCCGTCGGACAACACCAGGCCGACCACGCCGAGCAGGAACGCCGCCGACAGGTCGACGGCGACCTGGTAGGGCGCGAGGCGTCGGAAGATCACCCGACCACCGTACGACCTACGGCGGCCCGTCCGGGGCGGCCGCCGTGCGCGAACGACCTCGGGACCACCACGATCATCCGCAGGGACGAGGACGACCCTTTAGCCCGGGACGGCCGGACGACCGGGAGGGGGCGTCAGAACCCCAGTCGACCGAGCTGCTTCGGGTCGCGCTGCCAGTCCTTGGCGACCTTCACCCGGATCGAGAGGAACACCTGCTTGCCGACGAGCGGCTCGATCTGCGCGCGGGCACGCTCGCCCACCTCGCGCAGGCGCTGACCGCCCTTGCCGATGACGATGGCCTTCTGGCTGTCGCGCTCGACGAAGAGGTTGGCGTAGATCTCGAGGAGGTCCTTGTCGTCACGCTCGACCATGTCGTCGATGGTCACCGCGAGCGAGTGCGGCAGCTCGTCCTGCACGCCCTCGAGCGCGGCCTCGCGGACGTACTCGGCCACCCGGTCGGTCAGGCCTTCTTCGGTGACCGCATCGGACGGGTAGAGGGGCTGTGACAGCGGCATGAGCTTGATCAGCTCGGCCGTGAGGACGTCGAGCTGCACGTCGCTGACCGCGGACAGCGGGATGATGGCCTCCCAGTCGCGCAGACGGCTGACCGCGAGCAACTGCTCGGCGACGGCCGGCCGCGACGTGGCGTCGGTCTTGGTGACGATCGCGACCTTCTTGGCCCGCGGGTACTGGTCGAGCTGCTCGTTGATGAACCGGTCCCCCGGCCCGAGCTTCTCGTCGGCCGGCACGCAGAACCCGATCACGTCGACGTCGCCGAGGGTGGTCTGGACGATGTCGTTGAGCCTCTCGCCGAGCAGCGTGCGCGGACGGTGCATGCCCGGGGTGTCGACCAGGACGAGCTGGCCGGTCGCCTGGTGCACGATGCCGCGGATCGCTCGTCGAGTCGTCTGCGGCTTCGACGAGGTGATGGCCACCTTCTGCCCCACGAGGGCGTTGGTCAGCGTCGACTTGCCGACGTTGGGCCGCCCGACGAACGAGACGAACCCCGCGCGGTAGGTCGACCCCCGAGGAGGCGCGGCCGAGGGGGTGAGGTCGTCTCCGGTGGTCGACATGGGGGCCTTTCGTGAACGTGCGGGAACGGGTGGGAGGTGGAGGGTCGCGACGACCGGACGCTCAGTCGTCGCGAGCGGCGTCGGCGAACGCGGCCTGGGCGTCCGCGAGGTCGGGATCGCGCTCGACGAGCACGGTCTGCAGGTCGTGCCGACGCCCCTCGGTGCGGTCGGCCGTGAGGACGAGGCCCGACACGCGGACGACCGAGCCCTGCTCGGGCAGGCGTCCCAGGACCTTGGTGAGCAGCCCTCCCACCGAGTCCACGTCGTCGTCGTCGAGTTCGAGGCCGAAGAGATCGCCGAGCTCGTCGACGGGGAGACGGGCACTCACCCGGAAGACCCCCGCGGAGACCTCGCGTTGCGGGGCGACCTCGCGGTCGTACTCGTCGCTGATGTCGCCGACGAGTTCTTCGATGAGGTCCTCGAGCGTGACGAGGCCGGCGATGCCGCCGTACTCGTCCACGACCATCGCGAGATGGTTCTTGTCGAGCTGCATCTGCCGGAGGGCGTCGTCGGCCTTCTTGGACTCGGGCACGAAGACGGCCGGGCGGGCGAGCGTCGTCACCGGGGCCGAGTCGTCGCCGCTGTGCTCGTGCAACCGCCGGGCGAGGTCGCGCAGGTAGACGATCCCGACGACGTCGTCGGAGTCGCGACCGACGACCGGGACCCGCGACACGCCCCGACCGAGGAAGAGGCTCATCGCCGAACCGACCGACGCGGTGGCGTCGAGGGTGACCATGTCGGTGCGGGGCACCATCACCTCACGGACCACCGTGTCGCTGAACTCGAAGATCGAGTGGATGAGCTCGCGGTCGTCCTCCTCGAGGACGTCGAGCTCGGTGGCTTCGTCGACCATGCTGAGCAACTGCTCTTCGGAGGAGAACGACGCGCTGCGCGGACGTCCGGGGGTCACCCGGTTGCCGACCGCCACCAGGGCGTCGGCCAGGGGCCCGAGCACGACCCGGACGAACCGCACGAGACCCGAGGTCAGACGCACGAGGCCGCGGGCGTGGGCCCGGCCGACGCTGCGCGGGCTGGAGCCCACGAGGACGAACGACACGACCGTCATGATGAGAGCCGAGAGCAGCAGGGCCAGCCACCACGGCTCGACCGAGAAGGCGAACGACAGCGACACGAGGACGGCCGCCGACGTCTCGGCGAGGATGCGCACGAAGTTGACGGCGTTGACGTGCGCCCCGACGTCGGCGGCGATGGCGGTCAACGCCGTCGCGTGACGCGGATCGTCGTCCGCCTCGTCGAGGAGGTCCTGGCGGCTGAGGACGCCGAGTGCGGAGTCGGCGGCGGCCAGGAGGCCGCCGAAGACCACCAGGAAGACCGCCACGACGACGAAGACCGTGACCATCACGGCGTCACCGACTCGTGTCGGACGCGGCGAAGGCCGCGAGGATCTCGCGCTGCAGACCGAACATCTCACGCTCGTCGTCGGGTTCGGCGTGGTCGAAACCGAGGAGGTGCAGGATGCCGTGACAGGTGAGGAGCAGCATCTCGTCGAGCGGGCTGTGCCCGGCCGTGGCGGCCTGGGCCACGGCCACCTGCGGACACACGACGATGTCGCCGAGCAGGCCGGCCGGCGTGGGTTCGTCTTCGGTGCCGGGGCGCAGTTCGTCCATCGGGAAGCTCAGCACGTCGGTCGGACCGGGTTCGTCCATCCACTGGACGTGGAGCTGCTCCATCGCCGCCTCGTCGACGAACACGATCGCGAGTTCGGCCTCGGGGTGCACGTGCATCTGGTCGAGCGCGAAGGTGGCCAGACGTTGGATCGTGGCCTCGTCGACCTCGACGGCGGATTCGTTGGCGACCTCGATGCTCACCGGGTTCCCTTCTTCGGCAGGCGGTCGCGAGCGTCGGCCTGCTGGTCCGCCGCCTCGAGACGGCGGTGCTGCTGGGCCTGACGCTCGGCGTCGTAGGTCGTGTACGCGTCGACGATGCGGCCCACGAGCGTGTGCCGCACCACGTCGTCGCTGGTGAGACGGGCGAAGTGGATGTCGTCGATGTCGTCGAGCACCGTCGTGACGAGCTGGAGGCCGCTGGCACCGGTGGGCAGGTCGACCTGGGTGACGTCGCCCGTCACGACCATGCGCGAGCCGAATCCGAGACGGGTGAGGAACATCTTCATCTGCTCGGGCGTGGTGTTCTGCGCCTCGTCGAGCACGACGAACGCGTCGTTGAGGGTGCGACCGCGCATGTACGCGAGAGGGGCGACCTCGACGGTGCCGGCCGCGAGCAGCTTGGGCACGATCTCGGGGTCCATCATCTCGTTCAGAGCGTCGTAGAGCGGCCGGAGGTACGGATCGATCTTGTCGGTCAGCGTGCCGGGCAGGAAGCCCAACCGCTCGCCGGCCTCGACCGCGGGGCGCGTCAGGATGATGCGCTGGACCTCGCGGCGCTGCAACGCCTGGACGGCCTTGGCCATCGCCAAGTAGGTCTTGCCGGTGCCGGCCGGGCCGATGCCGAAGGTGATGGTGTGCTGGTCGATCGCGTCGACGTAGTCCTTCTGGCCCCGAGTCTTCGCCCGGACCCCCTTGCCGCGGCTGGTGACGATCGGCTGCCCGAAGACCTCGGACGGGCTGCCCTGCCCCGAGTCGAGCAGACGGGCCGACGTCGCGACCTCGGCCGGGCCGAGGTCCTGACCGCCGCGGACCATCGAGACGAGCTCGTCGACGAGGCCCTCGGCCCTGCCGACGGCCGACGAGGGCCCCTCGAGGGTGACCTCGTTGCCGCGGACGAGCACGCGCACGTCGGGGTACTGCTTCTCGACCGCACGCAGCAGGCGGTCTTGCGGGCCCAGGAGCTGGACCATGGCGACGCCGTCGACGGTCACGTCGACACGACGGACGTCGTCACCCGTCGTCGGTGTCGAGGGGCCGGTGGCGTTCGTGTCGCTAGTGGGCAAGGGTGCCTTCCTCCAGGGGTCCACCGAGCACATGGGCGTGCACGTGGAACACGGTCTGCCCGGCGGATGCGCCGGTGTTGAAGATTAAACGGAACTCGGACCCGGAGTGTTCCCCGAACGCTGCCGGGTCGGCCGCGAGCCGGGAGGCGGTCGCCACCAGTTCGGCGAGCAACGCCGGGTCGCCCGCGGCGAGTTCGACGACGTCGCGGTACGCCTGGGTCTTGGGCACCACGAGCAGGTGGACGGGTGCCCGGGGCGCGATGTCGCGGAAGGCGATGACCGCGTCGCTCTCGAAGACGATGTCGGCGGGGATCTCGCGCGCGACGATGCGGCTGAAGACGGTGGGCTCGTCGGAGGTCTCGGACATGCTGCCCATCGTAGCGACGACCGCCGACACGGCCCCGGGGGGCGTCGAGGTCACCAGCGACCGAGTCGCGCGCTCAGCACGGACAGCGCGGCGGGCCCGGCCGTGGAGGTCCGCAGGACGGCGTCCCCGAGGCGCACGGCGCGGGCACCCGCCTCGGCGAGCTGGTGCAGCTCGGCGGGCGACACCCCGCCCTCGGGACCGACGACCACGACGACGCGGTCGGGCACCGCGCCTCCTGCGGTCAGGTCGACCGCCGTGAGCGCCTGCTCGGCCGACGGCTCGAGCACGAGGACGAGATCGCGGGAGGCGCGCTCGGCCAGCTGCCGCGTCGTCGCGAGCCCCGAGACCTCGGGCGACCAGGGACGGATCGACTGCTTGGTCGCCTCGCGCACGATCGACGACCAGCGGGTGAGGCCCTTGGCGACCTTGGGGCCCTCCCAGCGGGAGATGCTGCGCGCCGCGGCCCACGGGACGATCTCGTCGACGCCGAGCTCGGTCGCGGCCTGCACGGCGAGTTCGTCGCGGTCGCCCTTGGCCAGCGCCTGGGCGAGGACCAGCCGCGTCGTCGGCGGTTCGTGCCGGACGACCCGGGTCGCGAGCAGCACCAGCCGCTCGGGGGCCGCCTCGGACACCTCGCCCTGGACCACCAGCCCCCGTCCGTTGCCGAGGGTCAGCGGCTCGCCCACCCGCACCCGGCTGACCGTGACCGCGTGTCGGGCCTCGGAACCGGTCAGCTCGACGCTCGAGCCGACCTCGGCGGCGGCCAGGTCGTCGACCAGGTAGAAGTGCGCCACGATCAGAAGTTCAGGAAGCGGTCGCGCAACTTGCCGAAGAGACCCTGCTGGAAGTGCGACAGCTCGGGCGCCGGGGAGCGGCGACCCGAGGCGAACTTCTCGATCAGCTCGCGCTCCTTGTGGCTGAGCTTGGTCGGGGTGACCACCTGGACGCCGATCTTGAGGTCGCCACGACCCGTCCCGCGCAGTCTGGTGATGCCGCGGTCCTTCACGGTGAGGATGTCGGCACTCTGGGTGCCGGGCTTGATCTCGACCTCGATCTCGCCGTCGAGCCCGGTGAGCGTCGTCGACGTGCCGAGGATGGCGTCGGCCATCTGCACCTCGAGCGTGGCCAGCAGGTCGTCGCCGTTGCGGCTGTAGGTGTCGTGGTGACGCACCTTGACCTCGAGGTACAGGTCGCCGTTCGGGCCACCGGCCTGGCCGACCTCGCCCTGACCGGGCAGCTGGAGCCGGAGCCCGGTGTCGACGCCCGCGGGGATGTCGATGGGGATCGAACGTCGCGCCCGGACGCGCCCCTGGCCCTGGCAGGTCGGGCAGGGGTTGGGGATGACGGTGCCGTAGCCACGGCAGGTCCCGCACGGGCTCGACGTCATGACGTTGCCGAGCAGCGAGCGCACGGTGCGCTGGATCTGGCCGGAGCCACCGCAGATGTCGCAGGTCTGGGGCGAGGTGCCGGGTGCGCAGCACGAGCCGCTGCACGTGTCGCAGAGGACGGCCGTGTCGACCTCGATGTCGCGCTGCGTGCCGAAGACGATGTCCTCGAGGTCGACCTCGAGGCGCAGGAGCGCGTCCTGCCCGCGTTCCCGCCGGGACCGCGGACCCTGACGCTGGCCCTGGCCACCGCCGCCGAAGAACGCGTCGAAGATGTCGCCGAAGCCGGCGGCCCCGCCTCCGCCGCCGCCACCCAAGCCGGGCTGGGGGCCGAGGTCGTAGCGTTCGCGCTGCTGCGGGTCGCTGAGCACGTCGTAGGCGTGCGTGACGTCCTTGAACCGTTCGGACGCGTCGGGGCTGGGATTGACGTCGGGGTGAAGCTCGCGGGCGAGCTTGCGGTACGCCTTCTTGATCTCTTCCGGGGTCGCCTGACGGTCGACTCCGAGGACGTCGTAATGATCTGCCACTGGTTCTCGTCTGCCTCTGGTGTGGTGTGGTGGTCTTCCCGGCGGGGCCGGGCCCGGCGGACCGGGACGGGGATTGGGGGTCGTGGGACGGCCGGGGCCGTGGTGGTCGGCTACCGCTCGGTGAGCAGCGACGACAGGTACCGCGCGACGGCACGGACCGCCGCCATGTTGGTCGAGTAGTCCATGCGCATGGGCCCGAGCACGCCGAGCCTCGCGATCTCGCTGCCCTGCGTCGAGTACCCGCTGGCCAGCACGGACGCCTGGGACAACCCGAACGACGCGTTCTCGCGGCCGATGCTCGCGGCCACGTCGACGGCGTCGAGTTGCATCTCGCCGAAGAGCCGCAAGAGGGCCACCTGCTCTTCGATCGCCTCGAGCACGGGGAAGAGGTCGCCGCTGAAGTCGTCGCCCGTGCGCACCAGGTTCGCCGCACCGGCCATGACGAGGCGGTCCTGACGTCCGGCGGCGATCTGCTCGGTGAGACTCGCGACGACCACGCCGACGACCGCCGCGAGGTCGGGACGGAACCGCGCCGGCAGGTCGGTGAGGGCGGTGGAGGCCTCACCCAGGGGCCGACCGCCGACCGCGGCGTTGATGGCGGCCCGCAACTCGGACAGGAAGGACTCGTCGACGGCGGTGCGGATGTCGACGACCCGCTGCTCGACCTGGCCGCTGTCGGTGATCAGCACCGTCATGACGCGACCGTCGCCCAGGCTGACCAGCTCGACGTGACGCACGCGGGCCCGGGAGAAGGTGGGGTACTGCACCAGGGCCACCTGGTTGGTGAGTTGCGACAGGAGCCGGACCGTCCGACCGAGCACCTCGTCGAGGTCGGTGGAGTCGCCCAGGAACGTCTCGATGGCCTGACGCTGGGCCGCGCTGAGCGGGCGCAGGTCGGCGAGCTGGTTGACGAAGAGCCGGTAGCCCTTGTCGGTCGGCACGCGTCCCGACGAGGTGTGCGGTGCCGCGATGAGCTCTTCTTCTTCGAGCAGCGCCATGTCGTTGCGGATGGTCGCCGCCGAGACGCCGAACTGGTGTCGCTCGACGATGGACTTCGACCCGACCGGCTCACGGGACGCGACGTAGTCGTGCACGATGACGCGAAGCACTTCGAGACCGCGTTCGGAGACCATGACGCACCTCTCTTCGCTCGACGTCCCCCGGGTCGTCCGCACGCCGGGCGACCGGGCCTGGCACTCGACGTGCCGGACTGCCAATCGTACGACACCTCCGTCGCGAGGCCTACTCGGGCCGCACCCGGCTGCCCTAGGGTGGCGGGGACATCCGCAGGACACTCACGAACAGGTGCAGCCATGACCGAGAACCCTCCCGCCCAGCCGAACGGCCCGCAGAACGGCCAGCCCGGCCAGAACGGTCAGCCCGGCCAGCCGTACGGGCAGGGTCTGCCCGGCCAGGGTCAGCCCGGCCAGGGCCAGCAGTCCGGCCCCGGCTTCGGCCAGCAGCCCGGCTACCAGCCGCAGCCCGTCCAGCCGATGCGCCCCGAGGACGAGAAGCTCTGGTCGACGCTCATCCACCTCGGCGGGATCCTCTTCGCGTTCGTCCCCGCCCTCGTCGGCTACCTCGTGTTGAAGGACCGCGGCCCGTTCATCCGGGAGCACACCAGGACCGCGCTGAACTTCCAGATCACGATGGCCATCGTCTACGTGATCTCGGCGATCCTGTCGATCATCGTCATCGGAGGGGTGCTCGCCCTCGTCGCCGGCATCCTCGTGATCATCTTCTCGATCATCGCCGCCGTCGCGGCCAACAAGGGCGAGTGGTACAAGTACCCGCTGACCATCGAGTTCGTCAAGTAGACGGTCGACCGGCCCGGACGGGCACGACGCGAGGCGCGACTCCCCCCGGGAGCCGCGCCTCCTGCGTTCCGGGCCCGCGCCTCCTGCGTTCCGGGCCCGCGCCTCCTGGTCGCCACCGCGGGTCGCCGCGGCGATCAGGACGATCGGGACGCTCAGTCGGGCAGCAGACGCCGCACGACGGCGTCGGCCATGAGCCGCCCCTCGCGCGTGAGCACGACACGACCCCGCAGGGCCGGACGCCCCTCGACCCAGCCGTCGGCGATGAGGCCACCGACGGCCCGGCGTCCGTCGTCGTCGAGCTCGGAGGTGGGCAGCCCCTCGCGGATGCGCACCCCGAGCAGGACGCGCTCGACCCGACGGGTCTCGTCGTCGAGGGTCTCGCGCCCGGCGGCCGGCGACTCACCCGCGGCCATGCGCTGCTGATAGGCGGCGGGGTGCTTGACGTTCCACCAGCGGACGCCACCGACGTGACTGTGCGCGCCCGGGCCGACGCCCCACCAGTCGTGGCCCTGCCAGTACGCCAGGTTGTGGCGGGAACGGTGCTCGACGCCACGCGACCAGTTGCTGACCTCGTACCAGTCGTAGCCCGCGCCGGCGAGCCGGTCGTCCGCGATCTCGTACATGTCGGCCGCGGTGTCGTCGTCGGGCATCGGGACCTCGCCCCGCTTGATCTGGCGGGCGAGCTTCGTGCCGTCCTCGACGATCAGCGAGTACGCGGAGAGGTGGTCTGGCTCCTGCTCGAGGGCGACGTCGAGCGAACGCCTCCAGTCGTCGAGGGTCTCGCCGGGTGTGCCGTAGATGAGGTCGAGGCTGACGTCGAGCCCGGCGTCACGGGCCCAGCGCACCACGAACGGGATGCGCTCGGGGTCGTGCGTGCGCTCGAGGGTGGCGAGCACGCTCGGGACGGCCGACTGCATGCCGAAGCTGACGCGCGTGAAGCCGACGTCGGCGAGCTGCTGCAGGTACGCGGCGTCGACCGAGTCGGGGTTCGCCTCGGTCGTCACCTCGGCGCCGGGCTCGAGACCCCAGGTGTCGACCATCGCGTGGAGCATCGACGTGAGGTCGCCCGAGGGCAGCATCGTCGGGGTGCCCCCGCCGAAGAACACCGAGGAGGCGCGGCGCGGCGGGAGCCCCGCCTCGCGCAGCACCCGGCCCCCGAGCTCGATCTCGGTGACGGCCTGCCCGGCGTAGTCGTCGCGACGAGTGCCACGCAGCTCGTCGCCCGTGTAGGTGTTGAAGTCGCAGTACCCGCAGCGCACGCGGCAGAACGGGACGTGCAGGTAGACCCCGAAGTTGCGGTCGTCCGCGCCGACGGCGACGGTCTCGGGCAGGCGTCCGTCGACGGGGGCGGGATCGCCGAGGGGAAGGGCTCCGGGCACCGTCAGGCGCCGGTTCCCGCGGCGTCGCCGCGCGGGCCGGTCGGGGGGCGCTCGTCACCGCGGGGGTCGCCGACGCCGGCCTCGGTGTCTTCGACGACGACGACCTCGTCGGTCTGCTCGCCCTTTTCGTTGAGGCTCAGTGCCCTCAGGTACCGCTTCGTGTACTGCGCCTGCGTGCGTCGCAGGAACGGTGCCACGAGGCGCCACTTCGCGCTCGACGGCTTCGAGAACGACCGGATGGAGAGCCACACCGAACCGTCGTCTGTCTGGTCGACGATCCAGGACTCCTCGCCGCTCTCGGGATGGCCGTCGAGGGTTCCGTACGCGAAACCCTTGCGCTTCGGTTCGTCGATCACGTAGACGACGCGCACCGGGGCCTCGACCGTGCGCCCGTAGGCCTCGATGCTCAGCGTGGCCGTCGTGCCCGCCGTGAGGAAGGGCGTGCCGTCGGGCGAGTAGCGCGACTCGTCACGCGCGGTCGCCCACTCGGCGGCGTCGACCGGTTGCCCGTGCTCGTCAAACTGGACGGGCGTGTACTCGCTCTCGTCGGCCGGCGGCACGCTGTCGACCCGGACGCGGATGCCGCTGCGCTCCTGGATCTGCCAGGTCATGGTGGCGATCCAGGCCGCGGCGAAGCGGGCGTCGCCGTGGCCGACGCGAGCCCGGTACTCGGCCGGCTTGAACCCCTTCGGCGGGTACTGCATGAGGTCGGGGGCCTGCGTCGCCCCGACCTCGCCGTAGGTCGTGCGGGTCTCGGTGTGGGTGGCTCGACGCATGGACCCTACTTCTTGTCTTTCTTCTCGACGTCGCCGCTGAGGGCGGCGATGAAGGCCTCTTGGGGCACGTCGACCCGACCGATGGTCTTCATGCGCTTCTTGCCCTCTTTCTGCTTCTCGAGGAGTTTGCGCTTGCGCGAGATGTCGCCGCCGTAGCACTTCGCCAGGACGTCCTTGCGCATGGCCCGGATGCTCTCGCGGGCGATGATCCGGGCACCGATGGCGGCCTGGATGGGGACCTCGAACTGCTGCCTCGGGATGAGTTCGCGCAGCCTGCCCGTCATGAGCACCCCGTAGGCGTAGGCCTTGTCGCGGTGCACGATCGCGCTGAAGGCGTCGACCTGCTCACCCTGCAACAGGATGTCGACCTTGACCAGGTCGGCCTCTTGATCGCCGATGGGCTCGTAGTCGAGGCTGGCGTAGCCCGCCGTCTTCGACTTGAGGCTGTCGAAGAAGTCGAACACGATCTCGCCGAGGGGCATCGCGTAACGGATCTCGACCCGGTCCTCGCCGAGGTACTCCATGCCCAGCAGGGTGCCGCGGCGCTGCTGGCAGAGCTCCATGATCACGCCGACGTAGTCCTTGGGCGCGAGGATGCCCGCCTTGACCATGGGCTCGCTGACGCTCGCGATCTTGCCGCCCGGGAACTCGCTCGGGTTGGTGACCGTGACGGTCTTCTTGTCTTCGGTGGTGACCTCGTAGATGACGCTCGGGGCCGTCGTGATGAGGTCGAGGCCGAACTCGCGGTCGAGCCGTTCGGTGACGATCTCGAGGTGGAGCAGGCCGAGGAACCCACAGCGGAAGCCGAAGCCGAGGGCCACCGAGGTCTCGGGCTCGTACACCAGCGCGGCGTCGGACAGCTTGAGCTTGTCGAGGGCCTCGCGCAGGAGGGGGTAATCGCTGCCGTCGATCGGGTAGAGCCCCGAGAACACCATCGGCAGCGGTTCGGTGTACCCGCTCAGGGCCTCGGTCGCGGGCTTGGCCGACGTCGTGACGGTGTCGCCCACCTTCGAGAGGCGGACGTCCTTCACGCCGGTGATGAGGTAGCCGACCTCGCCGACCGACAGCCCCTGGCTCGGGACGGGCTCGGGTGACGAGACGCCGATCTCGAGGATGTCGTGGGTCGACTTCGTCGACATCATCTGCACCTTCTCGCGAGGGTGCAGGGTGCCGTCGATCATGCGGATGTACGTCACGACGCCGCGGTAGCTGTCGTAGACCGAGTCGAAGATCATCGCGCGGGGCGGTGCGTCCTTGACGCCGACGGGCGAGGGGATGCGGTCGACGACGCGGTCGAGGAGCTCTTCGACGCCCATTCCGGTCTTGCCGCTGACCCGCAGCACGTCGGCGGGGTCGCCGCCGATCAGGCCCGCCAGCTCGGCGGCGTACTTGTCGGGGTCGGCCGCCGGGAGGTCGATCTTGTTGAGCACCGGGATGATCTCGAGGTCGTTCTCGAGCGCCAGGTAGAGGTTCGCCAGGGTCTGCGCCTCGATGCCCTGCGCCGCGTCGACCAGCAGGATCGCCCCCTCGCACGCGGCCAGCGAGCGGGAGACCTCGTAGCTGAAGTCCACGTGGCCGGGGGTGTCGATCATGTTGAGCGCGAAGGTCTCGCCGTTGCGCTCCCACGGCATGCGCACCGCCTGGCTCTTGATCGTGATCCCGCGCTCGCGCTCGATGTCCATGCGGTCGAGGTACTGGGCACGCATCGCACGCGACTCGACCACACCGGTGATGCCGAGCATGCGGTCGGCGAGGGTCGACTTGCCGTGGTCGATGTGCGCGATGATGCAGAAGTTGCGGAGGGACTCGGGCTCGGTCGACGCCGGCTCGAGTGCGCGGGTTGCTTGGGGACTCACACGATCCTCTGGGGGTGGTGGGCGGGGGTACCGCACGATTCTCCCACGCCCGGGCGACGGATCGGGCGTCGGCCCGCGCGGGGCCGTACATCGGCAACTCCTGCCCGGTGCCGCGACCGGCACCGCGCCTCCCCCGGTGGACGGCTCGCGCCGTGACGGCGGGCAGGAGTTGCCGACACCGTGGCCGCACCGGATGCCGTGCGCGCGGGACGCCGCGGGGCGGGCGAGCGGGTGGGCCGGTCGGCGGGTGGGTCAGAGGGGGATGCGAGCCAGAGGGGCGGTGCGGGCAACTCCTGGCCGGTGCCGCTCGGGCGGTCGGTCTCCCCGGCGTCGCGTCGGGCGTGCGACGGCAGGCAGGAGTTGCCGACGCGGGCGACGCGAGCCGGGCCGCGGGATGAGCGCGGGACGAGCGCGGGCGCGGGAGGCGCGAGCCGGACCGCGAGATGAGCGCGGGCGCGGGAGGCGCGAGCCGGAACGCGGGACGGGCCCGCCGGGCGGGACCGCCGGGCGGGCCCGCCGGGCGGGACTGCCGGGCCGAGGGTCAGGCGGCGGTGCCGGGAAGGAGCGCGAGGACGCCCGCACCCCCGACGACGGCGAGGCCGATCGCCAGGGCGATCAGCGTGCCCACGAGCATGACGGCGGACGAGACGATGCCGACGAGCGCCATGGTGCGACCCTCGGGCTCACGGCGGCGGGACAGGATGCCGAGGACGAGGCCGGCGATCGGGACGACGAAGGTGAAGCCGAAGCCGATCGAGGCGAGGCCGAGGACGAGGCTCCAGACGGCGAGGGGCGAACGGACGCCGGTGGTGGAGGCGGAGAAGGTCGTGTGCACGGGTTGATTCGTCATGTTCCGAGCCTAGGAAGCCCCTCGCGGCGACCCCAGGGGGCTGACCCCCGGATCTCAGCGGGGGTCGCCCGGCGCCGGCAGTTTGCCGAGCCCCCGGGTGATCACCTCGGGTGACGACGCGAGGCAGACGCGGATCCACCCCTCGCCGCTCCGGCCGAACGCACTGCCCGGCGCGACCGCGACGCGCTCCGACAGCAGGAACCTCTCGGCCCACGCCGCCACGTCGCCCTGCGACGCGTGGCTGACGTCGATCCAGAGGTAGAAGGCGCCGGTGGGCTCGAGGTACCGGATGCCGCGCTCGTCGAGCAGCGTCGTGGCGAGGTCCAGGTTGCTCCGATAGTGCTCGCGGGCGTCGGCCACGGGCTGGTGGTCCCCCACGACGGCGGCGAGGGCGGCGCACTGGTCGGGCTCGGCGACGCAGCTGATGGCCGCCTCCTGGACCGTGCGCATCGTCTCCGCGAGGCCCTTGGGCGTCACGAGGTAGCCGACCCGCACGCCCGTCATGGCATAGGTCTTGCTCATCGAGAAGACGCTGAACACCCGGTCGTCGCCGTCGAGCGACGCCAGGCTGACGTGCTTCGGCCCGTAGGTGAAGTACTCGTAGACCTCGTCGCTGATGACCCAGAGGTCGTGCCGGCGGGCGAAGTCCAGCAGGCGCCGCAGCGTCTCCTCCGGATAGACGACGCCGAGCGGGTTCGACGGGCTGTTGACGATGAGGGCGCGGGTGCGGTCGCCGACGAGGTTCTCGAGTTCGTCGAGGTCGGGGTGGAAGCCGAGCTCGGGGGCCAACGTGTAGGGCACGGGCACGGCGTCGAGCATGTGGGCGTTCATCGTGAACGTCGTGTAGCCGGGGTCCGGCACCAGCACCTCGTCGCCGGCCGCGAGCAGCAGTCCCATCGTCTGGTGCAGGGCCTGCGTCCCCCCGACGGTGACCCAGACCTGCTCGAGGTCCACGTGCACGTCGTTCTCCCGGGCGAGTTTGTCCACGAGCGCCTCGCGCAGGGCCGGGATGCCGCCGTTAGGCGTGTAGTCGGTGCGGTCGTCGGCCCAGGCGCGGCGTGCGGCGTCGGCGATGTGGCGGGCGACGGGCACGTCGGGTTCGCCCACCACGAGCATGTCGACGCCGTCGAGCTGCGCCGCGAGCTCGTAGACCCGACGGATTCCGGAAGCGGGCACGGTGGTCATGTGGGGTGCGAGCTGAGGCATGATGGCACGGTACCCCGCACGACACGGCACGCCGACCGGTCGACGTTCGTTGAGAGTCGGGCTCGCTGCTGGTAACGTTGCCTGTTGGCTTGCGCGTTACGTCTGCAGTGGCGGAACGCGATCGCAGCCGAGAGCCGCTCCGGTGGCCATCACCGGCGGCAGCACCGGGTCGACCGATTCACGTCGGTCGGACGCTCGGCTGGCGCACATCGTCCGATACTCAGAATCCAGAAAGTAGTTCACGTGGCAAACATCAAGTCGCAGATCAAGCGCATCGGCACCAACAAGAAGGCCCAGGACCGCAACCGCGCCGTCAAGAGCGAGCTCAAGACCGCCGTCCGCGCCACCCGCGAGGCCATCGCCGCCGGCGATAAGGACAAGGCCACCTCGGCTCTGCTCCTCGCGTCGAAGAAGCTCGACAAGGCCGCCAGCAAGGGCGTCATCCACCAGAACCAGGCCGCGAACCGCAAGTCGTCCATCGCGAAGCAGGTCGGCGCCCTCTAGGCTCCCCTCCCCCGAGCCCCCGGGCTCGACGACGAAGGCCCCGTCTCGATCGAGACGGGGCCTTCGTCGTCCCCGTTCGCCCGCAGGACAGGCGACCGGACGGTCAGGAGGCGCGACTCACGACAGCAGCGAACCGCGCGTCGAGATCATGGTCACCATCCGCTCGAGCGCGTACACTGGATCGCGCTCGGCGCCCTTGACGGCCGCGTCGGTCTCGGCGAGCAGCTCGATGCACCGGCCCAGCCCGTCCTCGGTCCAGCCCCGGAGGTCTCGTTGTGCCCGTTCGACCTGCCACGGGGCGAGTCCGAAGCGCGAGGCGAGTTGACCCGAGCCGCCGTAGGAGCCCTGCACCTTGGCCATGGTGCGGATCTTCATCGCGAACGCCGCCACCACGGGCACGGGATCGGCCCCGGTCGACAACGCGTGGCGGAGCAGGACCAGAGCCTCGCCCTGCTGACCTGCGATGGCCGCGTCGGCCACCTTGAAGGCGTTGGTCTCGACCCGACCCGAGTAGTACTTCTCGACCGTGGCCTCGGTGATCTCGGCCGCGGCGTCGCTGATCAGCTGCTGGCACGCGCTGGCGAGCTCGGCCAGGTCGTCGTTGAAGGCCGTCACGAGCGCCCGGAGGGCCCCCTGCGAGATGCGACGCCGTTCGGCGGCGAACTCGGCGGCCGCGAACTCGAGCTTCTCGGTGTCTTTCTTGAGCTCGGCGCAGACGACCTCGAGCCCGCCGCCGGTGCCGCCCCGGACGGCGTCGAGCAGCTTCTTGCCGCGGACCCCGCCTCCGTGGCGCAACACGAGGGTCGTGTCGTCGGCGGGCGTGTCGAGGTAGCGCAGCGTCTCGGTGAGGAAGGCGTCGGTGCACTTCTCGACGTTCGAGACGCGGATGAGACGTGGCTCGGCGAAGAGCGACGGGCTCGCCAGCGTCACGAGCTCGCCGGGCTGGTAATGGTCGGCCTCGAGATCGTGCACCTCGAGGCTGGGGTCTTCGGCGACGAGCTGGTCGCGCAGCTGGCGCGAGGCACGGTCGGCGAGGAACTGCTCCGGCCCGCTCACGAGCACCACGGCCGCGGGGCGGATCTTGTCCCACCCGACCTGGTCGATCGCGACCGAGGCCTTCTTCGCCGTCTTGCCACTCGCTCGCGCTGCCATGCTGCCTCTCGGACGTCGTCCCACGGACGCGGGGCCCGCCGCGCCTCCTCCGATGCTAGAGGACGCCACCGACGTGTCGGACGCGCGATCTCGACCCGCGGACCCCGCGTGCTCCCGCCAGATCCGCAGGCCGACGTCGCCGCCGTCACGGCCGACGGGCGTGACGGCGGCCTGACCCGCCTCGTCGCTGCGGACCACGACTCCCCCGCCGTCCCGGACCAGGTCGAGCGCGACGTCGGTCGGGTGCCCGTAGGAGTTGTCGGCCCCCACGCCCACCAGGCCGACGCGGGCCGACACCCGCTCGTACAACTCGGCGTGCTGGTCCGCCGACCCGTGGTGCGAGACCTTCAGGACGTCGACCCGCCCGAGCCCCTCGTCGCCGTCGGGTGACGAGGCCAGACGGCGTTGGGCGGTCTCACCGAGATCGCCGAGGGCCAGCAGGGAGAGGCAGCCGACCCGGCAGGACCCGCCAGGGTCGAGGCGCACCACGAGGCTGGCGTCGTTGCCCGCCGGGGTCGCGGTGGGCGGCCAGAGGAGCCGCCACGTGTGGTCGCCGAGGCGTCCCCGGGTGCCGACCCGCGCCTCCTGGACCTCGGCGCCACCGCCGCGCAGGGCGGTCACGACCTCGGCGTCGTCCGAGCGCCCCACGGGCCCGACGAGGGCCGTGCCGACCCGGCCGACGACCGAGCCGATCGCCCCGACGTGGTCACGGTCGAAGTGGGTGAGCACGAGCAGGTCGACGTGGCGCACGCCGAACGTCGAGAGGCAGCGGTCGACGGCGGCCTCGTCGTCACCCACGTCGATCAAGGCGACGGCCCGCGCGCTGCGGACGAGCACGGCGTCGCCCTGCCCCACGTCGCACTGGGCGACGACCCAGTCGTCGGGAACGGAGGCGCGGGTCACCACGGTGCGCCCGCCCACCACCCCGACGGTGGCCACCAGCACGCCCACCAGCAGCGTCGTCGCGACGGCCCGCAGGCGGCCGCGGGCCCGGGCCACCACGGCGACCACGACGAGGGCCGTCACGCCGACCAGGGAGGCGACGCCGAGCGCCGAGGCGTCCCACCCGAGTCGCGTGCCCGGCCAGGTCGACGCCGACCGGGCGACGGCCGCGACCCAGGACGACGGCAGCCACGAGGCCCACGCGACGGCCGCGGCGGTCGCGGACGCCCAGGGCGCGAGCACGCAGACGACGAGCCCACCCACGGTCGCCACCGGAGCCGCCGGGCCGGCCAGCACGTTCGCGGCGACGCCGTGCAGGGCGATGCTCGGTTCGAGGGCGAGCAGCACGGGCTGGCAGGCGAGCTGCGCGGCCGTGGGGACGGCGAGGGCCGCCGCCACGGGTTCGGGCACGAGGCGCGCCAGCAGGGCGGTCAGCGGCCCTCCGAGCACGACGAGCCCCGACGTCGCGAGGACCGACAGGACGAAGGCGAGGTCGCGGGCCAACCACGGGTCCGCGAACAGCAGCCCGGCGACCGCCAGCGCGATCACGGGCACACCGGCGATCGGCCGTGCCACGGCGAGGTGCACGAGGACGAGCACCGCCATGACGGTGGCCCGGACGATGCTCGGCTCGGGCGTGACGAGCACGACGAACGCCACCAACACGACGACGGCCATCGCGAGTCGCAGCAACCGCGGGACCCTCAGCACCGACCCGACGAGCACCACGAGTGCGACCAGCACGGCGCAGTTCGAGCCCGACACGGCCGTCAGGTGGCTGAGCGACGCCTGCGTCATGTCGTCGTCGAGGTCGTCGGGCACCCCCGACATGTCGCCGATCGCGAGCCCGGGCAGCAGGGCCCCGCCGTCACCCGGCAGGTCTGCGGCCACGGCACGGAAGGCCGAGCGGAGCCCGTTCGACCAGGCCGACGTCCGCCCGGGCTCGGCGCGGACGCCGAGCGGCTCGACCGCCCGCCCCTCGAACGCGACCGACTCGCCGTACCTCACCGGGCCCAGGACGAGCCGGGCCGACACCCGGGCCCCGATCTCGGCCGACCGGCGACCGTCGAGGCGCGCCCCGAACACCCGCACCGGGACGCGGTCCCCGAGGGCCACGGTCCCCGCGCCGACGTCGAGTCGGTCGACCGACATCGTCAGGACGTCGGACCGCGCCTCGACCCGGTCGAGCAGGCGCCCCTCGACGGTGACCGCGTGCCCCACCGACGTCGTGAGCCCCGACGGGTGACGGCGGTCGTCGCGCACCGCCGCCTGGCCCGTGAGCCCGGCACACGCCCCGGCACTCAGGGCCACCACCAGCAGGACCTGCCCGGCGGCGAGGGCGCCCACCCGCGCCACGAGCACGAGCCCGACCGCGACGACGCAGACGACGAGGGCGACGGCGGCCACGACGGGCGACAGCCCCGGCCGGGTCGAACCCACGGCGAGCCCGACCCACGCCACGGCCACCGGCACCCCGAGCCGCAGGTCGAGGACGCGACCGGGCGTCACACCCGCACCCGCTCGCGCAGTGCCTCGAGCGTCTTCGGACCGATGCCCGGCACCCCCAGCAGGTCGTCGACGCTGCGGAAGCGGCCGTTCTCGTCACGCCAGGACAGGATCGCCGCCGCGGTCGCCGGCCCCACCCCGGGCAGCGTCTGCAACGCGGCGTCGTCCGCGAGGTTGAGGTCGACCGTCCCCCCACCGGCCCCCGTCCCGCCACCGGTCGCCGTTCCCCCCGCGGCCGACCCACCCGCCGCCGCGTTACCACCACCCGCCACCCCGTCGTCCGCGGTCTCACCGACGGCCGGCACCCGCAGCTGCTCGCCGTCGACCAGCACCCGCGCGAGGTTGACCGCCGCCTGGTCGGCCTCGTCCGTGAACCCGCCGGCCGCCGCGACCACGTCGACGACGCGGGCGCCGTGCGGCAGTTCGTACAGGCCGGGCGCCGCCACCCGGCCGTGCACGTGCACGAAGACGACCGAGGCACCCGCGGGAGATGCGGTGCCGGCCCCTGCCCCGGCCTCGGCCCCGGTGCCCGGCTCGACGGTCACGAGCTCGTCCGCCGCGCCTCCTCGGGTGGCGAAGGCCGACACGGCGACGCTCACCGCCAGCACCACGAAGAGCAGGACGACGACCGCCCCGACCCCCACGCGCCACCGCGGACCACCCGGCTCGGACGGGTCGACGGCGGTGCGGAAGCTGACGGTCATGACCCGTCACGGTACGAGCGGGCGTCCGCCCGCGCGGACGACGACGGCCGCCCTGGGGAGCCAGGGCGGCCGTCGACGGGTGGGGACGAGACGCCCCGAGTGACCTACTTCACCGCGATGTTCACCAGGCGCGGCGCCCGCACGATGACGTTGACGATCTGCTTGTCGCCGATCGCGCGCTGCACGGCCGCCGAGTCGCGGGCCAGCGCCTCGAGCTCGTCGGAGGCGATCTTGGGCGACACCTCGAGCCGGTCGCGCACCTTGCCGTTGACCTGGACCACCGCGGTGACGCTCGTCTCGACGAGCAGCGTCGGGTCGGCCTTCCGCCAGCCGTACGTGGCGAGGGCACCGCCGTCGTAGCCGAGCTTCTCCCACATCTCGGAAGCCGTGTAGGGAGCGAACAGCGACAGCCCCAGCGCGACGGTCTCGGTCGCCTCGCGCACCGCCGGGTCGGACGCGCCGGGACCCGAGTCGATCGCCTTGCGGACGGCGTTGGTGAGCTCCATCAGGCGAGCGACGACGACGTTGTACTTGAACGCCTCGCTCAGCCCCGGGGCCTCGGCGAGGAACCGGTGGGTGACCCGGCGCAGGGCCTGGTCGCCGTCGGCCCACACCACGTCGCGCGAGCTGTCGACGTCGCTCGCGAGACGGAACGCCCGGGCCAGGAACTTGGCCGAACCGGCGGGCGAGACGTCGGCCCAGTCGATGTCGTCCTCGGGCGGGCCGGCGAAGGCCATCGTCAGGCGGATGGCGTCGACGCCGTGCTTCTCGATCTCGTCGGAGAGGCTGACGACGTTGCCCTTGCTCTTGCTCATCTTGGCGCCGTCCTGCAGCACCATGCCCTGGTTCAGCAGCGCGCTGAAGGGCTCGGTGAAGTCGACGTGGCCGAGGTCGAAGAGCACCTTGGTGATGAAGCGCGCGTAGAGCAGGTGCAGGATGGCGTGCTCGACGCCCCCGACGTACTGGTCGACCGGCGCCCACCTGCTGGCCTGGGCCGGGTCGAAGGCCCGGTCGGCGTCGGTGGGATCGAGGAACCGCAGGAAGTACCACGAGCTGTCGACGAAGGTGTCCATCGTGTCGGCGTCCCGACGCGCGGGCGACCCGTCACGCGGGTCGGGCACGTTCACCCAGTCCTCGGCCGCGCCGAGCGGCGAGCTGCCCTTCGGCTTGAGGTCGAGGCCCTCGGTCGACGGCAGTCGGACCGGCAGCTCGTCGTAGGGCACCGGCACCTCGACGCCGTCGGCGCCGTGCACGATCGGGATGGGCGTGCCCCAGAAGCGCTGGCGCGAGATCAGCCAGTCGCGCAGACGGTACGTCTTGGCCGCCCCGCCGTCGCCGGACGCCTCGAGCAGTTCGACGACGCGCTTGATCGCGTTCGACTTGCTGAGGCCGGTCAGGGCGCCCGAGTTCATCAGTCGGCCGTCGCCGGTCAGGGCCACGCCCGTCTCGCGGGGGTTCAGGTCGGGCAGGTCGTCCGGCAGGATCGCCTGGCCGTCCTCGTCGAGCTCGAGCTTGGGGATCACGCCCGTGACGGGCGCGTTCGTGTCGACCACGACGCGCACCGGGAGGTCGTACTTGCGGGCGAAGTCGAGGTCGCGCTGGTCGTGCGCGGGCACGGCCATGACCGCGCCGTGGCCGTAGTCGGCCAGCACGTAGTCGGCGGCCCAGACCGGCATCGGGTCGCCCGTGAGCGGGTTGACCGCGACCCGGCCGAGCGGCACGCCCGTCTTGGGGCGCTCGCTCGACTGGCGCTCGATCTCGGTCGCCTTCTGCACCTCGACGAGGTACTCGGCGAAGGTCGCCTTGACGTCGTCCGTCGCGTCGGCGACGAGTTCGGCGGCGAGGTCGGAGTCGGGCGCGACGACCATGAACGTCGCACCGTAGAGGGTGTCGGGACGCGTGGTGAAGACCGTGACCTTCTCGTCACGGCCCTCGATGGCGAAGTGGACGTCGGCACCGATCGAGCGGCCGATCCAGTTGCGCTGCATGTTGAGCACCTTGGTCGGCCACCGGCCCTCGAGCTGGTTGAGGTCGTCGAGCAGACGGTCGGCGTAGTCGGTGATCTTGAAGTACCACTGCGTTAGCTTCTTCTTGACCACGACGGCACCCGACCGGTCGCTGGTGCCGTCGGGCAGCACCTGCTCGTTGGCGAGCACGGTCTGGTCCACCGGGTCCCAGTTGACCCAGCTGTCCTTGCGGTAGGCCAGGCCCTTCTTGTACATCTCGAGGAACAGCCACTGGTTCCACTTGTAGTACTCGGGATCGCTCGTGTGCAGCACCCGGCTCCAGTCGAACGACGGGGCGTAGAGCTTCATGCTCTGCTTCTGCTGCGCGATGTTCGCGTAGGTCCACTCGCGGGGGTCGACGCCGCGCTTGATGGCCGCGTTCTCGGCGGGGAGCCCGAAGCTGTCCCAGCCGATCGGGTGCAGCACGTTGAAGCCCTGCTGGCGCCAGTAGCGCGTCACCATGTCGCCGAGGGCGTACTGCTCGGCGTGGCCCATGTGCAGGTCGCCCGAGGGGTAGGGGAACATGTCGAGGATGTACTTGCGCGGCCGCTTGTCGTCGGGGTCGACGACGAACGGCTGCTCGGCGTCCCACCGGGCCTGCCACTTCTCTTGCAGGCGGGCGACGTCGTACTCGCGTTCGGGCACGCCGTCGTGGGGCGGGATGGCCGAGGAGGCGTCGGTCGCGGTCGTGTCGTGCTCGTGTGCCACGGGGCTCTCATTCACTGCTGGCAGTCGGTGCGGTGGGGGCGGACCGTCCGTGCGAGGGCACGGCGACGTGCGCCGGGCTCGGCGATCCTCGCCAAGGCTACCGAACGGCACGCGCCGTCACGACATGCGGACCGGGGCCCCGTCGGCGGTACGGACGCCGAGCACGGCGAGCAGGGCCGCCGCCTTCAGCTCGACCTCGTCGCGTTCGTCGACCGGCACCGACGAGATGGTGATGCCGCCGCCCACCCCGACGCGAGCACCCGCCGGTCGCACGGGCCGTCCCGCACCCGCCGCCCGGGCCCCGTGCACGACGATCGAGCGGATGGTCATCGCCAGGCTCGCCGAGCCGTCGCGCCCGAGCCAGCCGGTCGCGCCCGAGTAGACCCCCCGGGGCGCTCCTTCGAGGTCGGAGAGCAGTTCGACGGCCCGTCGCTTCGGGGCACCGGTCATCGACCCGGCGGGGAAGGCCGCCTCGACGACGTCGGCCGCGGTGCACCCCGCCCCGAGACGGGCCCGCACCGTGCTGACGAGCTGGTGGACGTGCTCGTACGAGTGCACGGCGAGCAGCTCGGACACCTCGACCGTGCCGAGCAGGGCCACCCGGGCGAGGTCGTTGCGGACCAGGTCGACGATCATGACGTTCTCGGCGCGCTCCTTCTCGCTCTCGACGAGTTCGCGCGCGAGCACCGTGTCGTCGGCGCCCGACCCGCGGCGTCGCGTGCCCTTGATCGGCGCCGACGACACCCGGCCGTCGGCCGTCACCTCGACGAACGACTCGGGCGACGCCCCGACGACGGCCACGTCGCCGATGCGCACGAACGACGCGTGCGGCGCCGGCGAGGACCGACGGAGGCGCGCGAAGGCCTCGAGCGCGTCCACCGGCCCCACGACGTCGACGGCCGTGGTCAGGCAGAGCTGGTACGCCTCGCCGGCCGCGATGGCCCGCCGACACCCCTCGATCAGGTCGAGGTACTCGTCGGGGCGGTGCCGCCAGCGGACGGTGGGCGGGGCGGCGCGCCCCGAGGAGGCGCGGGTCGGCCCGGGCACCGGAGGCTCGGGCGGCACGTCGGCCCAGGTCTCGACCAGGGAGGACGCCCACGGGTCGCCGGCCCGCGCGACGGCCTCGACCGAGCGTGCGGCGTGGTCGAAGACCAGGGCACGGTCGACGTCGAGCAGGGCGAGGTCGGCGGGGTCCCCGTCGGCGGCGACGGTGGAGGCGGTGGCTGCCCGCCGGTGCCCCTCGGTGGCGTCGCGGTCGAGCAGCCGGCAGCCGAAGCCGTAGCCGAGCCAGCCGGCCCAGCCGAGCGGATGGCTGTCGGGCTCGACGTCGACCAGGTCGTCACGCACCGCCTGCCATAGCCGGTCGGCGCCGCCGTCGCGGACGTCGCCCGTCGCGGCCCGACCCCACCCGACGACCGAGCGGCCCCGCACGGCGCCCACCCCGGCGTCGCGCCAGACCACGTCGCCGGTCGCGGCCAGGTGCCGGACGACGGCCTCGGGGTCGCGCCACGGCAGGGAGGAACGGACGACCGCGGGACGCATACCCTTGATCCTATGAGCGGAGACCCGACCCGATGAGTGGCGACCGGCCGGGTGGTGACGTGCTGCACGTCTGGCAAGGCGACGAGCTGGCGACGCCCGGGGGCGGGGGGGCGGCGGACGCCGACCCGCACCTCCTCGTGGCGGACTCGTGGCTGGTCGACGACGGCTCGGTGCTCGCCCTCGACGTGCACCGCGACCGATTCGCCGGGTCGATCGCCGAGGTGCCCGGGGCGCCCGACGCGGACGAGGTGTCGGCGTTCTGGACGGCGGCCCTCGCGGTCCTCCCCCGGGCGGGAGCCTGGTTCCCCCGCGTCGAGCTCGTCGCGGGCGACGGAGCCGAGGACGGCGACCGGGCACGGCTGCGGCTGCGCCTCCGTCCCGCTCCCCTGCGTCACCGCTCGGTCG
Source organism: Frigoribacterium sp. Leaf8 (assembly GCF_001421165.1). Lineage (GTDB taxonomy): Bacteria > Actinomycetota > Actinomycetes > Actinomycetales > Microbacteriaceae > Frigoribacterium. The sequence continues at coordinate 437,547 of NZ_LMKB01000005.1, forward strand.
TCCTCGCCACGGCCGACCGGGACCCCCGCACGCGACCGACGGTCAAGGGGCCCGACCTCGCCGCCCTCGGCTCGCTCGTCTCCGAGGCGCGGTCCCGAGGGGCCGGCGAGGCCGTGCTGCTCTCGCCCGAGGGGCACGTCGTCGAAGGCGCCTGGAGCTCGATCGTCTGGTGGCGCGGGGACGCCCTCTGCCTCCCGTCGGACGACCTGGCGCGCCTCCCGGGCGTCACGGTCCGCAGCCTGACGACGCTGGCCGCCGTCCTCGGCGTCGACGTGCTGCACGACCGCACCCGGCCGGACGAGCTCGACGGGTTCGAGGTCTGGAGCCTCGGCGCACTGCACGGCATCCGCATCGTCACCGGCTGGATCGACGGCCCGGCACCCGCCGAGGAGCCGGGGCGCCTGGCGCTCTGGCGCGGCCGACTCGACCGCCTGCGACGACCGGTCGACGGCTGACCCCCACCGGGCCGCGATCGGTGCCTCGACGCGTCAGGCGCCGGCCCCGTCGTCGGGCGTGACCTCGGACCCGACCTCGGAGCCCACCTCGACCTCGTCGAGGCGGCCCGCCTCGAGGCGCACGCGCCGCGTCACCAGCTCGGCCGGCACCTCGACGTGCGAGATCACGACGACCGTCGAGCCGTCGTCACGGGCGGTGGTCAGGACGTCGTGCACGAGCCGCCGGGCGGTCTCGGGGTCGAGTCCGGCCGTCGGCTCGTCGAGCACGAGCACCGGGAACCCCCGCAGGAGGGCACGCGCGAGCGAGATGCGCTGGGCCTGACCGCCCGAGACGAGGACGCCGCGCTCGCCCACCGGTGCGTCGAGCCCGCCGCGCTCGGCGGCCCAACGGCCCAGCCCGACACGGTCCAGGACCGCGAGCAGGTCGTCGTCGGTGGCCGTGTCGCGGGCGAAGAGCAGGTTCTGCCGCAGGGACTCGTCGAAGAGGTAGGGCGTCTGCTCGATCAGGCCGACCGTGGCCCGGACGGCGGCCGGGGCGAGGATCGCCGTGTCGACTCCCCCGACCTCGTATCGACCCGTGTGTTCGACGAAGCGGGCCAGCACCCACGCCAGCGTGGTCTTGCCGGCGCCGCTCGGCCCCTCGACCACGAGGCGGTCGCCGACGGCCACGTCGAGGTCGACGCCGCGGAGCGCGGGGCCCGCCGCCCCCGGCCAGGTCGCCGAGACCCCTCGCAGGCGAAGCGCGGGCACGGAGGCCGGCACGGCGGGCCCGTGGGCTCGGAGAGGGTCGGAGGCGGTGACGTCCGCCCCACCGGACACGTGGTCGTCGTCGACGACGCCGGCCGGCACGTCGACCGGCACCGCCGAGTCGACGCGGTCACCGCTCGCCCGCACGCGACGCCAGGCCAGCACGGCCGTCGGGACGGCACCGACGACCTCGAAGACGGCGAGGGGCACGAGGGCGACCAGCGCGAAGGCCGGACCGGTCAGCCCGCCCGAGGCGACGTCGGGAGCCACGACGGGGATCGTCGCGAGCACGGCGGCACCCGACAGCGCCGAGAGGACGGCGGCGACCACGCCCCCGGTCAGGGCCCGACGCGAAGAGGCGCGGCGCAGGTCGTCGTCGAGTCGAGCGACCCGGGCGAGCTGGCGGTCCACCGCCTCGAACGCGACGAGCACGTCGAGGTTCTGCACGAGGTCGACGACGGCGGCCGAGAGCGCCCCCCGCCGGTCGGCGAGGGTGCGTTCACTGCGGCGGGCGAGCCGGTCCGCGGCGACGCAGCCGACGACGAACGCGACGACGAGTGCGCCTGCCAGGACGACCGCCGCCATCGGCGACACCAGGGCGACGCCGACCACCGCGACGACCGAGGTCAGGCCCGACACCACGAGCGGCTGCACGACCCGGAGGGGAAGGTCCTGCAGGGCGTCGACGTCGCCGACGACGCGCGCCAGCAGGTCGCCGCGATCGGTGCGGCCGAGACCCGCCGGGGCCACGCGGATCAGTCGGCGGTAGAGCTCGGTGCGGACCACGGCCAGCTGACGGAAGGCCGCGTCGTGGCTCGACAGCCGTTCGAGGTAGCGGAAGACCGCGCGGGTCAGGGCGAACGCGCGGACGCCCACGACGGCGAGCGAGAGGTAGAGGATCGGCGGCTGCTCGGCGGCCCGCGTGATCAGGTACGCCGACGCCGCGAGCAAGGCCACCGCCGAGAGGGCGCTCAGCGACCCGAAGACCAGGCCGGGGGCGGCGCGGCGCCCGGCGGGCTGAGCCGTGCGGAGCAACGAGCGGGTCACGAGGGGCCTCCGATCGGGACGACGACGTCGGCCGCGTCGCTGACGGCGCGGCGGTGCGTGACGACGACCACGGCGACGCCCGTGGCCGCGATGCGACGGAGGCCCTCGACGACCCGGGCCTCGGTGACCCGGTCGAGGGCGGACGAGGGCTCGTCGACCAGCAGGAGGCGCGCCCCGACGCGGTCGAGCCGGTACAGCGCCCGGGCCACCGACACCCGCTGCGCCTGGCCGCCGGACAGCCCCTCGCCGCCGGCCCCGAGCACGAGCGCCGGGTCGAGGCCGGCCGCGCCGGCCAGGTCGAGGGCGCGGACGACGGCCTCGGTGTCGGGCCCGTCCTCGTCGCCGAGGCCGACGTTGTCGGCGACGGTGCCGGACGACAACTGGGCGGACTGGCCCGACCAGGCGATCTCGTGGCGGGCGGGCGCGCGGCCCGACGAGCGCCAGACGGCGCGTCCCTCGCACGGCTCGAGCCCCAGCACGGCGTCGAGCAGGGTGGACTTCCCGGCACCGCTCGGTCCGACGACCGCGGTGACGCGACCCGTCTCGGCGACGAAGGAGGTCTCGGCCAGCCGCACCGCGCCTCCTCGGCCGACCGACACCCGGTCGACGACGAGCGCGTCGGCCTCGGGGAGGGCCGCGGCCGGATCGGCGTCGGTCGTCGCCCGGGACGACCGGGGCGTGACGTCGCCGTCCTCGTCATCCAGCAGCTCGAAGACGTCGTCCGCCGCCGCGACCCCGTCGGCCGCGGCGTGGTAGTTGGCTCCGACCTGGCGGAGGGGCAGGTAGGCCTCGGGGGTGAGCAACAGCACGAACAGCCCGGCGGTCAGCCCCAGCGACCCCTCGACGAGCCGGATGCCGATGGACACGGCGACGAGTGCGACGGACAGCGACGCCGCGAGCTCGAGCACGAAGCCGCTGAGGAACGACACGCGCAGCACCGTGACCGTCTCGACCCGGTAGTCGTCGGTGATGCGACCGATCCGCTCGACCTGGCGCCGCTCGCGACCGAAGGCCTTGAGCGTCGACGCCCCGCCCACGGCGTCGGCGAACGACGAGGCGAGGTGCGTCAGGCGGTCCCACTGCCGGGTCTGGGCGGCCCGAGTGGTCCACCCGATCAGGACCATGAAGACGGGGATCAACGGCAGGGTCAGCACGACGATCAGGGCCGACAACCAGTCGTGGAGCGCCATGACGACGATGAGCAGCGGCGTCGCCAGGGCCGTCAGCACCAGCTGCGGCAGGTAGCGCGCGAAGTACTCGTCGAGGGCGTCGAGCCCGGGGCCGACGAGCGTCGCGACGCGCGCCGAGGAGTGGCGGTCGACCCAGGCGCGCCCCCGGTCGGCGACCGCGCGGACGACCCGGGCCCGCAGCTGGCTCTTGACCTGCGCCGCGGCCCGCGCGGCCGTCACCTCGAGGGCCCAGGCGACGAGCGATCGTGCCGCCACCGAGACCCCGAGCCCCAACAGGGTGGTCGAGAGACCGGAGACGCGCCCGTCGACGACCTGGACCACGGCCGTCGTGGTGAACCAGGCCACGGCGACGATCGCGAGGGTCTGCGCGAGGCCGAGCACGGCACCGAGCCCCAGGAACACCCGGGCGGCGGAGGCGTAGCGCAGGAGGCGCGGGTCGAGCGGCTTCACGGACGTCGCCTCAGTGCGCGGCCGGGATGGTAGCCCGGGTGATCCGCTTGCGGAAGATCCAGTAGGTGAAGCCCTGGTAGCCGAGGATGAGCGGGACGAAGACGAGGGCCACCCAGCTCATGATCGTCAGGGTGTAGGTCGAGCTCGACGCGTTGGCGATCGTGAGACCGTTCGCCGGATCGTTGCTCGCCGGCATCACCCAGGGGAAGAGCGCGGCGAACAGGCTCGACACCGCCAGGGCGATCGTGAGGGCCATGAGGCCGAAGGACCGGCCCTCGCGACCGCGCAGGTTCGCGACGAACGAGGCGATCAGGCTGACGGCGGCCCCGGCCGAGAGGACCACCGAGGCGAGGGTCCCGTGCATCAGCGAGGTCAGGACCAGGAAGGACGCCGCGACGACGATCGTCACGAGCCCCGCGCGGGTGGCCAGGCGCCGGGCCCGGTCACGGATCGCCCCCTCGGTCTTGAGCGTGACGAACACGACGCCGTGCGTGAAGAAGAGCAGCAGGGTCGTGAGACCGCCCAGCAGGGCGTAGGGGTTCAACAGGTCGACCAACGTCCCGGTGTAGTTGTGCCCCTCGTCGAGCGGCACGCCCTGCACGACGTTGGCGAACACCAGCCCCCAGACGAACGCCGGCACGGCCGAGCCGACGACGATCATGAGGTCGAAGCGGCGCTTCCACGAGGACTCGGGACGCTGGTGGCGGTACTCGAACGAGACGCCCCGCGCGATCAGGGCCAGCAGGATGAGCAGCATCAGGAGGTAGAAGCCGCTGAACAGCGTGGCGTACCACTCGGGGAAGGCCGCGAACAGGAACGCGCCGGCGACGATGACCCACGTCTCGTTGAGGTCCCAGACCGGACCGATGGTGTTGATCAGCACGCGCCGGTCGGTGTCGTCGCGACCGAGGAAGGGCAGGGACATGCCGACCCCGAAGTCGAAGCCGTCGAGCACGAAGTAGCCGACGAAGAAGAACCCGAGGATCACGAACCAGAGGGTGGGGAGGTCCATGGTCAGAGCCTTTCTCGCATCGGTTCGGTGGGGGTGGTGGGCATCAGTAGACCGTCGCCTCGTGGCGGATCTCGCCCGACACGGGGTCGGGCTCGGGGGCGTCGGCCGGCCCCTTCTGGGCGGCCCTGACGATGAGCTTGAACTCGACGACCGCGAGCGTGCCGTAGATCAGCGTGAAGGCGACGAGCGAGATGAGCACCGTCAGGCCGGTGACGCCCGGCGAGACGCCGTCCTCGGTCTTCAGCAGCCCGAAGACGAGCCAGGGCTGTCGACCCATCTCGGTGAAGACCCAGCCGACGATCATGGCGAGGAGGGGCATCGGGTAGCTGAAGACCGCGGCCCGCCAGACCCACCTGTTCTGCGGCAGTCGCCCCTTGCGGGTGATCCAGAGGCCGACGAGCGAGACGAGGACGCTGACCATGCCGAGGCCCATCATCCAGCGGAAGGACCAGTAGGTGACCCAGATGATCGGGGTGTAGTCCCCCGGACCGTAGAGCTGCACGTACTGCGCCTGGAGGTCGTTGATGCCCTCCACCGTGCCGTCGAAGGTGTGCGTCGACAGGAACGACAGCAGGTACGGCACCCGGATGCTGAAGAGCTCGTGCACCCCGTCGGGCGTGCCCAGGGTGAAGATCGAGAACGAGGCGTCGGCGCCCGTGCTGGTCTTGTACAGGGCCTCCGCGGCCGCCATCTTCATCGGCTGGGTCTCGACCATGGCGAGACCCAGCTGGTCGCCCGTGATGAAGGTGAGCGCGCCGGCGGCCACCATCGTCCAGAGACCGAACCGCAGGGCCGGTCGCATCGTCTCGAGGTGCTGGTTGCGCGAGAGGTGCCAGGCGGCGACGGCGACGATGACCGCGGCCGAGACCATGAAGCAGGCGAAGATCGTGTGCGGGAACGCGGCGAGGGCGACCTTGTTGGTCAGCACCTCCCCGATGCTCGTGAGCTCGGCCCGCCCCTTCTCCTCGTTGATGTCGTAGCCGACCGGGTTCTGCATGAAGGCGTTCGCGGCGATGATGAAGTACGCCGAGAGGATGCTGCCGATGGTCGCACCCCAGATGCTCAGCAGGTGGAGCTTCGGCGGCACCTTGTCCCAGCCGAAGATCCAGATGCCGATGAAGGTCGCTTCGAGGAAGAACGCGAGCAGGCCCTCGAGCGCGAGCGGGGCGCCGAACACGTCGCCGACGAACCGCGAGTAGTCGGACCAGTTCATGCCGAACTGGAACTCCTGGACGATGCCGGTCACGACGCCCATGGCGAAGTTGATCAGGAAGATCTTGCCGAAGAACTGGGTCAGCTGCAGGTAGTGGACGCGGCCGGTGCGCACCCAGGCCGTCTGGAAGACCGCCACCGTGAAGGCCATGCCGATCGTGAGGGGCACGAACAGGAAGTGGTAGATCGTGGTGAGCCCGAACTGCCAGCGGGACAACAGCAGCGGGTCGAGCAGCTCGTTCATCGGGATGTGCCTTCTCCCTCGGATGGTGGTGGTGGTCGTGCGTCGCACCGTCGGGACGTGTCGAGCCTAGATCCGGAGATGACCGACACCTGTCGTTTAGGGCACCCGGGCGCCGTGCACTCGCTGTGAATAGGCTCGGGCGGGTGAACGACGTGCTGACGACCCTGCTCGACCTGGTGCAGTCCGTCGATCCCGTGCTGAGGACGGTGCTGGCCGGCGTCGCCATGGTGCTCGAGACGTCGGTGCTGCTCGGCCTGATCGTGCCGGGCGACACGGTGGCGATCGTGTCGGCCACGGCGGTGGCGTCACCCTTCGAGTTCGGTGCGCTCGTGGTCGCCCTCGTCCTCGGCGCCCTGGTGGGCGAGAGCATCGGGTTCGCCCTCGGCCGGTTCTTCGGACCGAGGATCCGCGCGAGCGCGCTCGGACGACGCCTCGGCGAGGCGAACTGGGTCCGGGCCGAGAACTACCTCGCGCGACGGGGCGGCATCGCCGTCTTCGTCTCGAGGTTCCTGCCGGTTCTGCACTCGCTCATCCCGTTGACGGTGGGCACGAGCCCCATGCGCTACCGGACGTTCCTCACCTGGACGGCCCCCGCCTGCCTCCTCTGGGCCCTCGCCTACGTCTCCGTCGGCGCGGCGGCCGCGGGCAGCTACCGCGAGCTGGCGGACCGACTGCACCAGGCCGGGTACGTCTTCGTCGGCATCATCGTCGCGTTCGTCCTGCTGGTCGTCGTCGTGAAGAAGGTCCTGCACCGCCGCGAGGAGCGCCACATGACACGCCCCGACGGGGACGCGGGCGACGGGACGTCCTGACCCGCGCCTCCTCGGGGTCGCCCTCCGGGCGGGGCCCGGACGACGGAGAGCCCCGTTCCGCGAACGGAACGGGGCTCTCGACGAGGGGGCCTAGATGTCGAGCAGGCCCTTCTCGGTCAGGTAGTCCTTGGCGATGGTGGCCGAGGACTCCTTGTCGGTCTGGCTCTTCGAGTTGAGCTTCTGCAGGTCGGAGGCGCTCAGGACCTCGTCGACGCTGTCGATGACGTCCTGGGCGTCGGAGTCGACCTTGTCGGACACGATCGGCACCACGTTCTGCGGCAGGATCATGTTCTCGGGGTCTTCCAGGGTGACGAGGTCGTTCTCGGCGATCAACGGGCTGGCCGTGTAGATGTCGGCCAGCTGGACGCTGCCGTCGGTCAGGGCCTTGACCGTCAACGGGCCACCGCCGTCGTCGATCGGCGTCGAGGTGACGTCGACACCGTAGATGCTCTTCAACCCGGGAGGGCCGTAGGGACGTTCGGCGTTCTCGGGCGGAGCACCCAACGTCAGCGTGCCGGAGTAGTCCTTGAGGTCGGCCAGGCTCGTGATGTCGTTCTCCTCGGAGAACTCCTTCGTCACGTTGTAGCTGTCCTGGTCGGACGCCGCGGCGGCCTTCAACGCGGTCAGACCGGAGGGCAACGCGGCGGCGAGGGCCGTCTCGACCTCTTCGGGCGACTTGGCGGTCTCGTCCTTGTCGTAGTACTGCAACAGGTTGCCGGTGTACTCGGGGAAGACGTCGATCTTGCCGGACTCGAGCTCGGGCAGGTAGACCTCGCGCTGACCGATCTGGTACTGACGGTCGACCGTGTAGCCCTTGGCCTCGAGGGCCTGGGCGTACAACTCGGCGATGATCTCGTTCGAGTAGTACTGCTGCGAGCCGATGACGAGCGTGTCGCCGTCGCTCGACGCCGACGAGTCGCCGGAGCTCAGCGGGTCGCTCGACGCGCACCCTGCCAGGGCCACCATGGCCCCGATCGCGACTGCGCCGAGAACGGTGAGCCGGCCTTTCTTGTTCGCTGTGATCACTGTGTGCCTTTCGTGAGGGGTGTTGCCGTGACCGCCCCGGGCCGGACGGCCCTGGAGCGGATGTCGGTGGGGCGCCCGGCCGTGACCCCGGCGGGGACGACGAGACGCTGGACGATCGAGAAGAGGATCTCGAGGACGACCGCGAGGGCGATGACGAGGATGGAGCCCGCCAGCATCTTCGGGTAGTCGTTCGCCCGGAGGCCCGTGATGATGTAGCTGCCGAGACCGCCCGCGCCGACGAAGGTGGCGAGGGTCGCCGTCGCGACGACCTGGAGGACGGCGGACCGGATGCCGCCGATCAACAGGGGCAGGCCGAGGGGCATCTCGACCTTCGTCATGATCTGCCACTCGGTCATGCCGACGGCCCGTGCGGCGTCGACGGTCTTGCGGTCGACGGCCTCGAACCCCGAGTAGGCACCGGCGAGCACCGACGGGATCGCCAGGATGACGAACGAGATGATCGGCGCGGTGAGGCCGATGCCGACGGACAGGGCGATCAGGGTGATGACGCCGAAGGAGGGCAGGGCACGCGCGCCGCCCGAGATCGAGACGGCGATCGAGCGACCACGGCCGGTGTGTCCGATGAGGTACCCGACGGGAACGGCGATCACCGAGGCGATCACCACCGAGAGGGCGCTGTACCAGAGGTGCTGGCCCAGCCTCGTGGGGATGCCGTCGGCACCCGTCCAGTGGATCGGGTCCGCGAGCCAGGCGAACGCCTCGACGAAGAAGTTCACGGCAGCACGACCTTCTGGCGGTCCTGGAGGGGAGCGACGGGCTTGATCTTGGCGTCCTTGCGGCTCCAGGGCATGAGGACCCGCCCGAGGAGCACGAGCAGGAAGTCCAGCACGAGGGCCATGACGATGGTGAGCACGATCCCCGCCACGATCTCGGCGGTGATGTCGCGCTGGAAGCCGTCGATGAAGAGGAGTCCCAGACCGTTGACGCCGAGCACCCCTCCGACCGTGGCGAGGCTGACCGTGCTCACCACGACGACCCGCAGACCGGCGAGCATGACCGGACCCGCCAGGGGGAACTCGACCCTCCAGAACCGTTGCCAGGACGAGTAGCCCACGGCCGTCGCCGACTGCGTGACGTCGGCCTCGACGGCGGCGAGGGCGTCGGCCACCGATCGGACCATGAGGGCGATGCCGTAGAGGGTGAGGCCGATGACGATGTTGACGGGACTCCGCAGCGAGGTGCCGAAGACCACCGGCAGGGCGATGAGGAGGGGCAAGGACGGAATCGCGTAGAACAGACCGGCGACCGTGAGGATTCCCCTCGACACCCGGTAGCGGTTCGCGAACCAGCCGATGGGCAGCGAGATGACGAACGCCAGGATGACCGGCGGCACGCTCAGGCCGAGGTGCACGATCGTCTTGTCGAGGATGTAGTCGCTGTTGGACCAGATCCAGTTCACGACGCCTGCCCACCTCGGACCGACTCGGTCAGCACCCCGGCGGTGCGCCCGTCGCCGTCCACCACCACCTGCCCGGTCGGCGTCTGCTCGACGTGGAGGGCACGCTTGCCCCGGTTGGCTCCGATGAACTCGGCGACGAAGTCGGTGGCGGGTGCCGAGAGGATCTCGGCGGGGCTGCCCTGCTGGGCGATCTGGCCGCCCTTCTCGAGGATCACGACCTGGTCGCCGAGGTAGAAGGCCTCGTCGATGTCGTGCGTGACGAAGACGACGGTCTTGTCGAGTTCGCGCTGCAACCGGATGAGCTCTTGCTGCAGGTCGGACCGGACGAGCGGATCGACGGCACCGAAGGGCTCGTCCATGAGCAGGATGTTCGGGTCGACGGCGAGGCCACGGGCCACGCCGACGCGCTGTTGCTGCCCTCCGGACAGCTGGCTCGGGTAACGCTGGGCCAGGTCACGGTCGAGACCGACGGTGTCCATGAGCTCGAGGGCGCGGTCGCGGGCGACCTTCTTCGACGTGCCCTTGAGGACGGGGACGGTCGCGATGTTGTCGACGACCTTGCGATGCGGAAGGAGGCCGGAGTTCTGCATGACGTAGCCGATGCTGCGGCGGAGCCCGACGGGCTCGAGGTCGCCGATCGACTTGCCGTCGATCTCGATGACACCGGAGGTCGGGTCGACCATGCGGTTGATCATCCGCAGGATCGTCGTCTTGCCGCAGCCGCTCGACCCGACGAAGACCGTGGTCTTCCGGGACGGGATCACCAGGCTGAAGTCGTCCACCGCCAGGGTGCCGTCGGGGTACTGCTTCGTCACGGAACGGAACTCGATCATGGGTGGCTCATTCCTCGTGGGCAGCACGAATCGACACTTGCCAGGGCGTTCACCCAACCACAGATCCCGACGAAGCGTCACCGACCCCGCCGGGGCCCCCGACGCCGGCCGTCACACGGCCGACGAGGTCAGTGCGCGCCGACGAGGGGCTCGAGGTAGCCCGTCAGGACCGTGCGGCACTGGTCGACGAAGCGGCCGTCGCCCTCGGCGTCGTCGATGAAGGCGCGCGCCAACAGGGCGTTGGCGATCTCGACCGCCACCTGGAGGCCCAGCTCGAGCTCGTCGGTGCGCGGCACCGAGCAGTGGTCGACGAGCACGGCGAGCAGCTGCTCGGCCAGGGGGCTCGTGTACTGGCGCGTCTCGGGCGTGCGCACGTCGGGTGCGTCGCCGAAGCGGATGGCCCGGAAACCGGGCTCGCTGCGGTACATCTCGGCCTTGGCGTCGACGAACAGGTCGACGGCACGACGCCAGTCGGTGACGGCGTCGTCGGACACGGCCTCGTCGACCCGGACGGTCAGACGCTGGACGGAACGCAGGGCGAGCGCGTCGACGACGGCGATGCGGTCGGGGAAGTAGCGGTAGACCGTGCCGATCGAGGCGCCCGCCCGCTCGGCGACCATGGCCGTCGTCAGACGCTCGTAGCCGATCTCGTCGATGATGGCCGCGGCCGCGTCGAGCAGCCCGGTGAGCCGCGCGGAACTGCGAGCCTGGACCGGCTCGTTCCTCAGCAGCGGTGAACCCCCGGGCAGTGCGTCATTGACGTCGGTGACGAGCAACGTTTCTCCGTTTCGTGGCGATGCCTCGACGGGGTCGGGCACGGTGCGATGACGTCGGAAGGGGGACCGTGGTGGCGGTCACCGGATGTCGGCGGCTGCCACCAGAATGGATCGCATGTGCGGACGATTCGTGATGGCACGCGCCTCGAGCGACCTGGTGGCCCTGTTCGACGTCGATGTATCAGGAGACACTCTCCCAGAGCCTTCCTGGAATATCGCTCCGACCCGGCCGGTGAGTCTGCTCGTCGACGCGGCTCCTCGGGGCGAGGACGCCGGCGGCCCGCCGGTCCGACGGCTCGCCGCGGCGCGGTGGGGTCTCGTGCCCGGTGGCTCGGCAGGGCCCGACTCCGGTCCCCCGCTGTTCAACGCGCGGTCCGAGTCGGTCGCCGAGAAGCCGTCGTTCCGCGACGCCGTGGTCTCGCGCCGCGGCCTGGTCCCGGCCACCGGGTGGTACGAGTGGCAGACCCTGCCCGACGGCTCGAAGCGCCCCGTCCTCGTGCGGCTGCCCGACGACGAGGTGGTGCTGTTCGGCGCGCTCTACGAGTGGTGGCGAGACCCGTCGGCCGAGGTGGGCGCCCCGTCTCGGTGGCTGTTGTCGACGACCGTGTTGACCCGCGCCTCCTCGGGTCCGGTGTCCGAGGTGCACGACCGCATGCCGGTGCTCGTCGGCACCGACGTCATGGACGACTGGCTCGACCCCGAGACCGAGGGCGACGACGACCTGGTGCAGGGCATCGCCGGCCTCAGCGACGAGATCGCCGCGCGCCTGCTGCACCACGAGGTCGGCCCCGAGGTCGGCTCGTCGTCGGTCGACCACCCCGGTCTGCTGGCCCCCGTCGGCTGATCCGGTCCGCCGGCGGTCCGTCCGTCCGTCCGACGACCCATCGTGCGAGACTGACCGGATGCCCGACACCCGCAAGGCACCGCCCGCCGCCGTCGAGCCCTTCCTCCACCGAGCGGCCCGCATCGAGAACTCGGTCCACCGCTTCCGCGAGAAGCGAGCCCGACGCCGCGGCCTCCTGCCCACCGTCGTGCCGTACACCGGCTACGGCGCTCCCGGATGGGCGCGGGTGCTGTCCCGCGTCCTGCTCACCCGGACGGGCACGCTGTCGGGCGTGGACCGCCTCAACGTCCGGGGGTGGCGCAGCTTCACCAGCGTGCCCGTCGAGAAGGCCCTGGTCGAGGTCTCGCTCGGCGGTCGCGTCCAACGCGTCCAGGCCGACCGCGGTGGCGTGCTCGACGCCCGCATCGCCGTCGACCTCGAACCCGGCTGGCACGTCGCGACCCTCAGTACCGAGGGGTCCGTGCCGGTCGAGGCGCCGATCTTCGTCATCGATCCGGAGGCGCGGTTCGGCATCGTCTCGGACATCGACGACACCGTGATGGTCACCTCGCTGCCCCGGCCGCTGCTCGCGGCCTGGAACACCTTCGTGCTCAACGAGCACGCCCGGCGCCCGGTGCCCGGCATGGCCGTGCTCTACGAGCGCCTGAACGCGGCGAACCCCGGGTGCCCCGTCATCTACCTCTCGACGGGCGCCTGGAACGTGGCGCCGACGCTGTCCCGCTTCCTGTCCCGCAACCTGTACCCGAGCGGCGCACTCCTGTTGACCGACTGGGGCCCCACCCACGACCGGATCTTCCGCAGCGGTCGCCTGCACAAACAGGAGTCACTGCGCCGCCTCGCCGACGAGTTCCCCGAGCTCAAGTGGCTGCTCGTCGGCGACGACGGGCAGCACGACGAAGAGCTGTACGGCACGTTCCTGCACGACCACCCCGAGAACGTGGCCGCCGTGGCGATCCGTCAGCTGTCGCCGAGCGAGGCCGTGCTGGCCGGTGGACGGTCGCGGTCGGAACACGCCGAGGGCAGCGACGTCGTCTGGGTGTCGGCACCCGACGGCGCCGGCCTGTGGGAACAACTCCTCGACAACGGCGTGATCGACTGACCCTGGTAGCTCGTGGTGATCCTGTGATAGTGGGATAATCCTGTTTTGTAGGTCGACATGGCTGCTATCGTGGATCATCCCGAGATTGGAGCATCGTGTTCGACGACGACCAGGCCGCACGAGTGCCGGTGCCCCCGCTCGTGTCGACGGACGAGCGTGAACGCCAGGTCGGCGAGCAGGTCCGTCGCCTGAGGCTCGACAGGGGACTCGACCAGCTCGAACTCGCCCGACGGGCCGACCTGTCCCCCAGCACGGTGCAGTCCCTCGAGGCCGGCCGCGGCAGCACGTTGCGCACGCTCGTCCGCGTCCTGCGGGCCCTCGGTGCCGACGACGTCCTCGGGGGCATCGCCCCGGCGAGCGCCGTCAGCCCGCTCGACGTGCTGCGGTCGGCGGGCGACGAGCCGCGACGTCGGGTGTATCGCCCGCGGGGCGGACGATCGCCGGGCGGCGACTCGTGAGCTGGGTCCCGGTCCGTGCGGTCGAGGTGACGGCATGGGGTCTCCGGGTGGGGGCCGTGGCGCTCGACCCGGCGATCGGGGCGTACGTCTTCGAGTACTACCCGGACTGGGTGGCGCGCGGCATCGAGTTGGCGCCACTGACGATGCCGGTGCGTACGCGGCGGCACGTCTTCCCGCAGTTGCCCGAGGCGACGTTCCATCGCCTGCCCGCCGTGCTGGCGGACGCGATGCCGGACGACTTCGGCAATGCGGTGATCGACGCCTGGTTGGTGCGCCAGGGGGTGTCACGGCAGCAGGTGAGCCCGCTCGACCGGTTGGCGTACATGGCGGACCGGGCCATGGGGGCGTTGGAGTTCCGGCCGGCGCGGGGACCACGTCAGCGGACGACGAGCGCGGTCGAACTGAGTGCGCTCGTCGAGGGGGCACGCAGCGTGCTGGACGCCAGCTTCGGCGACGACCGCGAGGCGGAGTCGGCGATCAGGTCGTTGATCCAGGTGGGGACGTCGGCGGGTGGGGCGCGGGCGAAGGCGGTGGTCGCGTGGAACCGTGGCACGGGCGAGATCCGGTCGGGCCAGGTGGCGGCGCCGGACGGGTTCGAGCACTGGTTGATCAAGCTGGACGGGGTGGGCCCGGACTCCGAGCTGGGGTCGGGAGGTCTCGCCGGCCGGGTCGAGTACGCGTATTCGCTGATGGCGGGGGCGGCGGGGATCGACATGGCCGAGTGCCGGTTGCTCGACGAGAACGGGCGGTCGCACTTCATGACGCGTCGGTTCGACCGCCGGGCCGAGGGCAAGGCCCACGTCCTCACGCTGTGTGGGGCGGCCCATCTCGACTTCCGGCAGCGACAGGCCCACGACTACGGGCAGCTGTTCGACGCCGTCCGTCGGATGGGGTCGGGCGACGAGGCGATGGCGCAGGCGTTCCGCCGGATGGTCTTCAACGTGCTGGCGGCCAACAACGACGACCACACGAAGAACTCGTCGTTCCTGTTGGCGGGGCCCGAGGCGTCGTGGGGGCTGTCGCCCGCGTACGACGTGACGTTCGCGCACAACCCGACCGGGCGGTGGACGTACCAGCACCTCATGGGGGTGGACGGCGTCTTCCGTGACGTCTCGCGGGCCGACGTGATGCGCCTGGCGGACCGTTTCCTGGTGCGGGACGCGTCGGGCATCGTCGACGAGGTGCGTGACGCGGTGGGGCGGTGGCGGTCGTTCGCCGACGAGGCCGGCCTGCCCCGCGAGGCGGTCGTCCACGTCGAGGAGGCGCTGCCCGGCTGGTGAGGACGCAGGCGCCTCGGCACCCGGGCCTCGGCCCCGCACCGGGGGTGGCCGATGTCGGTGGGGGTTCGTAGACTCCGTTCGAACACACATTCGAACGAGAGGTCGGCAGATGAGGGTGGACGAGAAGGTCCCGGTCGAGACGACCGCCGACGGGGCGCCCCTGCGCTTCGAGTGGCGGGGGGTCGTGTACGGCGTCGTCAGTTCGCCCGAACTCTGGGTCACTCGGACCGACTGGTGGCGATCGGCGACCCGGGCACCACGCGGGGCGAGCGCGCACCTGCTCGAGATGACGGTCTGGCGGGTCGACGCCGTGCCGCTCACGGACGGTGCCCACCGGGTCGACGGCACCTTCGACCTGGCGCTCGACGGCCGAGGCGACTCGTGGTTGCTGCTCGGGGTGTTCGACGACCGGGTCGAGCAGCAGCTGTTCGCCTGACCCCGGGCGTCCGTCGGACGACGGTGGCCGGTGAGCCGTGCGACGTCGGGAATTCCCCCCGTGCCACACTCGTTGACGCACCAGGCGCCCTGCGCCCCGGGGACGCCGTGGTCCCGCACCACCCGCCTCCCCGACCGAAGAGAGCCTCCCGATGAATCCGTTGCTGTGGTTGTTCGACGCGCAGGTGCACATCGGCGACCAGACGATCCTCTGGCGCGAGGTGGTGGGCAACGTCTTCGGCCTGCTCAGCGCCCTCGGCGGCATGAGGCGCAAGGTCTGGGCCTGGCCGATCGGCATCGTGGGCAACGCGCTGCTGTTCACCGTCTTCCTCGGCGCGGTGTTCGACACCCCCAACCCGGTGAACCTGCTCGGGCAGGCCGCACGCCAGGTGATGTTCATCGTGGTGTCGATCTACGGCTGGTACCGCTGGAAGCACGCCGACGACGCCGGCGGCGCGGCCGTCGAGCCCCGCTGGGCGGGGTGGAAGAACCGGGTGCTGATCGTCGTCGTCCTCGTCGGCGGCACCGCCGCGTTGACCCCCCTGTTCCACCTGCTGGGGTCGTACGAACCCGTGTGGGCCGACGCCTGGATCTTCACCGGGTCGCTCCTCGCCACCTACGGCATGGCCAAGGGCTGGGTCGAGTTCTGGTTGATCTGGGTCGCGGTCGACCTCGTCGGCACTCCCCTGTTGTTCAGCGCCGGCTACTACGCGTCGGCGTTCATGTACGTCTTCTACGGCGCCTTCACGCTCGCGGGGTTCGTCGTCTGGGCTCGCACCCGGCGGCAGAAGCCCAAGGTCGAGACGCTCTGGCCCGATCCGACGCTGCAACGCTGATCCCGGCCCCGGGGCGCGCTGGTTTGATGAGCACATGCCCCTGCCCATCGAGAACTACGCACTGATCGGCGACCTGCACACCGGAGGCCTCGTCGGCTCCGACGGCAGCATCGACTGGCTCTGCCTCCCCCGCTTCGACTCCGCGTCGACCTTCGGTGCCCTGCTCGGCGACCACGACGCCGGACGCTGGCTCGTGGCCCCCTCCGACGCCGCCGCCACCTCGACCCGGCGATACGTCGACGACACCTTCGTGCTCGTCACCCGCTGGACGACGCCCACCGGCGTGGTCGAGGTCACCGACCTCATGCCCTACGGCGACCGGCGGGCCGACGTCGTCCGCCGGGTGACCGGGGTCTCGGGCACCGTCTCGATGCACGTGGACCTCGCGATCCGGTTCGGCTACGGGACGGCCCTCCCCTGGGTGCGGCAGATCCCCGAGGGCGACGAGACGGCCCTCGTCGCCACGGCCGGGCCCGACGCCGTCGTGGTCCGCGGCCCGCGGCTGACGGCCACCGACCACACGCACGAGGCGACGTTCGACGTCTCCCCCGGCGAGACGGTCGACCTCAGCCTCACCTGGTACCCGTCCCATCGCGAACCGCCGGCGCCCCTCGACGTGCCGGCCGGCATCGACGAGACCGTCGCCTGGTGGCAGGCATGGGCCTCACGCTGCTCGGCCCCCGAGGCCTACGCCCCCGAGGTGCACCGGTCGCTCCTGATCCTCCGAGCCCTCACCAACGAGGACACCGGAGGCATCGTCGCCGCGGCGACCACGAGCCTGCCCGAACGGTTCGGCGGCTCGCGCAACTGGGACTACCGCTACGTGTGGCTGCGTGACGCGTCGATGACGCTGCAGGCGCTCATCCTGCACGGATACGCCGAGGAGGCCGACCGGTGGCGCGGCTGGCTGCTGCGTGCCATCGCCGGGGACCCCGCCGACGTGCAGATCATGTACGGCCTGGCCGGCGAGCGGTACCTGCACGAGAGCGAACTCGGGCATCTGCCCGGCTACGACGGGGCCTCACCGGTGCGCATCGGGAACGCCGCGTACGAGCAGTACCAGGGCGACATCTTCGGCGAGGTGATGGTGGCCCTGCACGAAGCCCGCCTGCTCGGCGTCGAGGAGAGCGAGTACTCGTGGCCCCTGCAGCGTGCCCTCATGCAGTACGTCGAGGACAACTGGACCCGGCCCGACAACGGCATCTGGGAGATCCGCGGCGAGTTGCAGCACTTCACCCACTCGAGGGTGATGATCTGGGCCGCTCTGGACCGGGCCATCAAGGGCATCGAGCAGTTCGGCCTCCACGGCCCCGTCGACCGGTGGCGCCGGCTGCGTGACGAGGTGCGCACCGAGATCGAGACCCGCGGCTGGAACGCCGACCGCGCCTCCTTCACCCAGCACTACGGCACGACCGAGGTCGACGCGTCCCTGCTGCAGCTGCCGCAGGTCGGCTTCGTCGCCGCCGACGACCCCCGGATGCTCGGCACCGTCGCCGCCATCGAGCACGATCTGCTGCAGGACGGCCTGCTCATGCGTTACCGCACCGAGAGCGGCATCGACGGCCTGGACGGGGCGGAGAACCCGTTCTTGACCTGCTCGTTCTGGCTGGCCGAGCAGTACGCCGCCTCGGGGCGCGTCGACGACGCCGTCGCCCTGATGGACCGGCTGGTCGGCTACTGCAACGACGTCGGGATGCTCTCGGAGGAGATCGAGGTCGCGACGGGGCGCCACGTCGGCAACACCCCGCAGGCACTGTCGCACCTGGCGCTGGTGCGCGCGGCCGACGCGATCGGGAAGGCGCACGACCGCGGGTGACCCGACCCGCGCCTCCTCGGCTGCCGGACGCGACGACGGCCGCCCTGCTCGGGAGAGCGGGGCGGCCGTCGAGGTCTGCCGGTCAGGAGTGCGCGACCAGGATCAGGCGGGCCAGTCCGACGGACCGGTCGACCCGGCGGCGTAGGTGTCGAGCGGCACCTGGTCGGCCTTCCAGGCCTCGATCACGGGAGCGACGATCGCCCAGCAGCGCTCGGCCACGTCGCCGCGGATCGAGAGCGTCGGGTCGTCGTGGAAGATGCCGCTGAGCACCTCGCCGTAGGGCGTGAGCTCGGGCTTGCCCAGGGTGACCGACATCGTCGACTTCTCGAGGTCGAAGGGGTTGCCCGAGCCGTTCGTGGTGACGCCGAGCTCCATCGTCTCGGGGCTGATCTCGATGCGGAGCGTGTCGGGCGTCGACGAGCCGTTGAGGCCCTCGGGAAGCGCGGGGACCGGCTTGAAGGTGATGAGCACCTCTTTGCGGATCTTGGTCATGCCCTTGCCCGACCGCAGGATGAACGGGACGCCGGCCCAGCGACGGGTCTTGACCTCGAACTCGACCTCGGCGAGGGTCTCGGTCTGGCGCTCGTTGTCGACGCCGTCCTCGTCGGCGTAGGCGGGGACGTCCTTGCCGTCGATCGTGCCGGCCGCGTACTGGGCGCGACGGCTCGAGGCGACCGGGTCGGCGTCCTTGACCCAGGTGGCGCGCAGGACGCGGGCGATCTCGCTGCGCAGCTCGACCGAGTCGATGCTCGACGGGGCGTCCATCGCGATGACGGCGAGCACCTGCAGCAGGTGGCTCTGGATCATGTCGATCAGCGCGCCGGCCTTGTCGTAGTACTGGGCGCGACCCTCGAGGCCGAGGACCTCGTCGTAGAAGATCTCGACCTTCTCGATGTTCTCGCTGTTCCAGACCGGCTCGAAGAGGCGGTTGGCGAAGCGCAGGCCGATCATGTTGAGGACCGTCGCGCGACCGAGGAAGTGGTCGGTGCGGTGGATGCGCTCCTCGGGGACGATCTTGAGGAGTTCGGCGTTGAGCTCGCGGGCGCTCTCTTCGTCCGAGCCGAACGGCTTCTCGAGGGCGAGGCGCAGGCCGTCGGGCAGGTCGATCTCGGCGAGCGCCTGGATCACCTTGGTGCTGATGGCGGGCGGCAGGGCGAAGTACATGACCGGCGTGCCCTCGCTGGCCTCGAACAGGGCCTTCAGGTGCTCGACCGTGGTCGGGTCGCCCTGGATGTACCGGCTCGACGCCAGCGTCTTCTTGGCGAGGTCGCTGCCGGCGTCGCCGTTGAAGGCGGTCTTCACGACGTCGTCCCACTCTTCGGGGCTGCGCTCGCTGCGGCCGGTGCCGATGAGCTGGACGTCGACGCCGCGGTCGCTCTTGAGCAGGCTCGCGAGGCCGGGGAGCAGCAGACGCTCGGTGAGGTCTCCGCTGGCTCCGAGGATGATGAGGGTGGTGGTGTCTGTCACAGTGCAGCTTTCGTGGGAGGGCGACGATCGTGTCGTCGCTGGTCGATCAGGCGGCGGGGGTTCTCGGGGCCACGGGTGTCAACGCACAGGGGGGACGGACATTCCCGTCGACCGCCCCGGCCGCGGAGGGCACGGGTCGCGTCTCGGCGCCGGTGCCCGGTCAACCGTACTGCTCCCGGAGGGCGAGCGCCGTATCGGGGTCACCGACCGGCGTCGGCCTCGCCGTCCTGCACGGTGTCGTGCGGGGCGGTGTCGCGGGGTGCGCTGTCGTCGTCGACCGGCCCCGTGCTGTCGGTGCCGCCCACCCGGCCGCCGGTGTCGTCGTCGCCGGCCGTGCGCCCCTCCTCGGCGGCGTCGTCCTCGGGGCGGGGCGCGGTGGTGTCGTCGGGGTCGAGCGCGGCGATGATGCGTCCGAGCGAGACGGCGATCGAGACGCCGCCGCTCGTGTCCGTGGTCGGGCGGTCCCGGTGGCGGTCGACGGCGTCCCAGAGGTCGGCGACGCGTCGCCGGGCGTCGGTGAACGCGTCGACGTCGTCGGCCCCGTGGCGTCGGATGACGGTGGCGACGCCGTGCACGGCGTGGGCGACGTCGGGCGCGAGGTCGTCGGGCATGCCGATCTGCCGGCCGATCCGGCGACCGAGGATGCCCGAGACCTCGGCGACGTCCTGCAGGTGGAACGAGACGCGCTCGTACGTGGCGAGATCCGCGTACTCCTGGCCGAGGTCGCGGCGGCGGAGCAACCACCGCGGGTTCATGCGACGGGACTCGTCCGCGTACGCGACGGTCTCGCGGACGCGGCGGAGGGTGCTCGGCAGGACGCCCACGCGACGCTCCCATTCGTCGTCCTCGAGGGGCCAGGGGGTCTCGAACACGCCGGCGACCTCGTCGGCCCGGTCGGCCAGCGAGTCCTTCACCCGGAGGAGGCGCTCCTCGGCACGCGAGGCGTAGAGCGGCGGCACGAGCACCAGGTTGACCACGACGCCGACGACGACGCCGACGCCGATCTGCACGATGTAGCCCAGCGAGTAGGCCTCGGCGTTCGCGCCGCCGAGCAGCAGCACGAACAACCCGGCCGTGAGCACCCAGTCGCGACCGGCGCCGAGCCAGCGGATGCCCGCCACGAGCACGCCGACCCCGACGACGAGCGCCACCGCCAACACGCCGGGCCGACCGTCCTGCAGCGAGAAGACCGCCGTGGCGAGGGCGATGCCGACGACCACGCCGACCAGCACCTGGAACCCTTGTCGCAGCGAACTCTTGATGGTCGGGTACATCGCGATCACGGCGCCGAGCGGCGCGTAGTACGGGTAGTCGGCGGCGACGCCGGGCACCTGCGGCGCGATCCAGTAGGCGAGGGCCGCGGCGAGCGCCGTCTTCACGGCGAGCAGGAGGCGCGGTTGGGCCAGCAGGACGCGGGTCCAGTGGGTCGCGGTGCGGGCGTCGCGACGCAGGGCGGACCGTCGATCGGTCGGGGTGGGGCGTCGATCGGGCGAGGCGGGGCGTCGATCGGTCGGGGTGGGGCGTCGATCGGACATGCCCCGATGATGACAGGCCGTGGGACCCGAGGGACGGGCCACGGGGTGCGACGGCCGATCGGAGCGACGTACACTGGTCGAACACCTGTTCGAACGACCCGGCCGGGGGTTCAGCAGCCCGAGGTACCGACCATGAGCTTCACCCACCTGCGCGTCGCGTCGGCGTTCAGCGCCCACCACGGCACGGCGCACCCGAAGGCGCTCGTCGACGCCGCCGTCGCGGCGGGTGCCGACGCGGCGGCGATCACCGACCGGGACGGGCTGTACGGGGCGATCCGGCACGTCGGGGCCTGCCGGACGGCGGGCGTCGACCCGATCGTCGGGGTCGAGCTGGGCTGCCGGGACGACCGCGAGGGGTTCGTGGACGGTGGTGCCGTCGGAGGCGGGGCCGTCGGCGGGGTCGACCGCATCGTGGTGCTGGCGCACGGGGCGCGGGGCGGCGGGCCGGCGAAGGCGGGGTGGGCGGCGCTGTGCCGGCTGATCAGCGCGTCCCACGGTCGGGCCACCCGCCGCGCCAGCGGCAGCGCCAACAGCGTGGCGACCATCGCCCGGTCCCGGGTGAGGGGCTTCGTCCAGGGCGAGACCGAGCCGGCGGCGACCGTGCTGCTGGGGCCCGACTCCGACGTGGGCCGACTGGTCCAGGCGGGGCGTCACAGCGAGGCCGCGGCGTCGCTCGCCGACTGGGCGGCGACGCTGCCGGGCGGCGTGGTGGTCGAGGTGGTCTGCCACCTGACCGAGCCGGGCGAGAGCCGCAGCATCCGGCACGCCGCCCGCATGCTCGAGTTGGCCGACCACGTCGGGGTGCCGGCCGTGCTCACGAACGCCGTGCGGTACCTCGATCCCGACGAGGCCGTCACGGCCGACGTGCTCGACTCGGCGGGGCACCTGGCCGCCCTCGGCTCGTTCCGGCCCCAACCGAACGCCCAGGCCTACCTCAAGCGCCCCGCCGACATGCGCCGACTGGCCCGTCTGGTGAGCGACGCCTCGTCGTTGCCCCGCAGCGTCGGAGACGAGATGCTCGCCGCCACCGAACGCCTGGCCGACCGGTGCCGACTCGACCCCGTCGCCGACCTCGGCTGGGGCCGCCCGAAGGTGCCGGAGCTCAGCGCGATCGGCGTCGACGGCGACCCCGACCAGGCGCTGTTCCGGCAGGCCCAGGCCGGCGTCACCGAACGCTTCGGCGACGCCGACCGTGCCCTGCGCGACAAGGTCGAGGACCGCATGCGCTACGAACTCGGCATCATCACCGGGTTCGGCTTCGCCGGGTACTTCCTCACCGTGGCCGACGTCTCGGCACTGATGCGCGACCTGCGGGTGCGCAACGCGGCGCGGGGATCGGGGGCGGGCAGCCTCGTCACCTACCTGCTGCGCATCTCGAACGTCGACCCGATCGAGCACGACCTGCTGTTCGAACGGTTCCTCGGCAACAAGCGCGAGACCCTGCCCGACATCGACATCGACGTCGAGGCGGCGCGGCGGCACGAGGTCTACCGGGCGATCTTCGACCGGTACGGCAGCAACCGGGTCACGCTCATGTCGATGCAGTCCACCTACCGCGGACGCGGGGCGGTGCGCGACGCCGGTCTCGCGCTGGGCCTCGACGACGAGCAGATCGACCTCGTGGCCAAGAACGTCTGGCGGTCGAACGCCCGAGACCTGCGCACGGCGATGGCCGAGAAACCCGAGCTGCGCGAGATCGCCGAACTCGCCCGGAGCAACGACCAGATCGACCTGCTCGTCGATCTCAGCGAACGGCTAGACCGTCTGCCCCGGCACATCTCGATGCACCCGTGCGGGGTCATCCTCGGCGACTCCGACCTGCTCAGCACGACCCCCGTCCAGCCCAGCGGCATCGGCCTGCCGATGAGCCAGTTCGACAAGTACGACATGAACGACGCCGGCCTGCTCAAGCTGGACGTCCTCGGCGTCCGCATGCAGAGCTCGCTCGCCTACGCCCTCGACGAGATCGAACGCGTCAACGGCCCCCGTGCCGCCCTCGCCGGCGCCCTGCCCGTCGACGTGCCCTACGTGAACCGCCAGGGTCGGATCGAGCTCGACGAGATCCCGCACGACGACGAGCCCACCTTCGAGGCGATCCGCACCACCCACACGCTCGGCATGTTCCAGATCGAGAGCCCCGGGCAGCGCGAGCTGATCGGCAAGATGCAGCCCGACCGCTACGAAGACCTCATCGCCGACATCTCGCTGTTCCGGCCCGGCCCGATGAAGGGCAACATGATCGCGCCGTTCCTCGACACCAAGCACGGATTCCAACAGCCCGACTACCTGCACCCGAGCTTCGCGTCGTTCCTCGACGACAGCTACGGGGTGGTCATCTACCACGAGCACGTGCTGCGCATCCTCGAGGCGACCATGCAGGTGTCGCTCGCCGAGGCCGACGAGATCCGACGGCACATGGGCAAGGGCGACGACGACGCGCTCGAGGCCACCTTCCGCGAGCGCACCCGCGGCAACCTCGACCCCGCGACCGGGAGGCGACGCTTCGACGACGCCGCGGTCGACCGGATCTGGGCCGCGCTCAAGGGGTTCGGGTCGTTCGGCTTCTGCAAGGCCCACGGGGCCGCGTTCGCCCTGCCGACCTACCAGAGCGCGTGGTTGAAGACCCACTACCCGGCCGAGTTCCTGGCGGGCGTCCTCACCCACGACCCGGGCATGTACCCGAAGCGGTTGCTGCTGACCGAGGCGCGACGCATGGGCGTCCCCGTGCTGCCGCTCGACGTCAACGCCTCGACCGACGTCTACCGGGTCGAGCGCCTCCGGCCGCCGGCGACCCCGATCGCGCCGACCCGGGTGGGCGACCTCGGTCTGCGGCTGTCGCTGGCCGACGTGCACGGCATCAGCGACGCCGAGTTGGCCCGGGTGGTCGTGAACCGTCCCTACGACTCGATCACCGACTTCTGGCAGCGGGCGACGCCGTCCCGATCGCTCTTCGAGCGCCTGGCGCAGGTCGGGGCGCTCGACTCGGTCGCCGGGCCCGGCCGCACCCGCGGCGACGTCCTGGCGCGGGTGCGGGCGCTCACCGGCCGGTCGTCGCGCCCGAAGGCCACCGACGTCGAGAACCAGCTCGACTTCTCGATCGACGACTCCGACACGGTGCCGACCGGCACGCCCGACGTCGACGCCCGGCAGCGGGTCGCCGACGAGCTCGACATCCTCTCGATGGAGGTCAGCGAACACGTGATCGAGAGCTACCGGCCCATGCTCGACGACCTGGGCGTGGTGCGCGCCGCCGACCTGCGCGACCACTGGAACGGCACGACCGTGCTCGTGGCGGGCATCCGCATCGCGACCCAGACCCCGCCGATGCGCAGCGGCAAACGCGTGGTCTTCATCAGCCTCGACGACGGCAGCGGCTGCTCCGACTCCACGTTCTTCGAGGAGGCCCAGGCCCGCGCCGGCTCGCTGCTGTTCGGCACGCAGCTGATGGTGATCCAGGGACGCACGCGTCGCACCGGCGAGCGCGGCATCTCGCTCGAGGCCGAGAACGCGTGGGACCTCAAGGCGATGTGGCGCGACTGGAACGCGGCCCGCGCCTCCTCGTCCTTGGCCGTCGGCAACTCCTGACCCGTGTCGTCACCACGGCGGCCAGGGCCGCCGCTCGTCCGCGCACGTCGCAGCAGCCAGGAATTGCCGACACCCCGTGCGTAGGGTGGCGACATGAGCGATCAGCAGGTCAAGGGCAGCTACGTCGAACCGGGTCAGGAGTACACCCGCGACACCAACTACATCGAGGACCGCATCACGCGCGATGCCGTCGACGGGTGGCCGGTCGAGGCCGGTCGCTACCGCCTGGTCGCCGCCCGGGCCTGCCCCTGGGCGAACCGCAGCGTCATCTCGCGACGCCTGCTCGGACTGGAGGACGCGATCTCGCTCGGCCTGCCCGGCCCCACGCACGACGCCCGCAGCTGGACCTTCGACCTCGACCCCGACGGTCGCGACCCCGTCCTCGGCATCGAACGCCTCCAAGAGGCGTTCTTCGCCCGCACGCCCGACTACCCGCGCGGCATCACCGTGCCGGCGATCGTCGACGTGCCGAGCGGCAAGGTCGTCACGAACGACTTCCCCCAGATCACCCTCGACTTCGCGACCGAGTGGACCGCCCACCACCGTGAGGGTGCCCCCGACCTCTACCCCGAGTCCCTCCGCGGCGAGATCGACGAGGTGAACGCCGTGGTCTTCCACGACGTCAACAACGGGGTCTACCGCGCCGGTTTCGCCGGGTCGCAGAAGAGCTACGAGCGGGCCTACCGCACCCTCTTCGAGCGGCTCGACTGGTTGTCCGAGCGACTGGCCGGTCAGCGCTACCTCGTGGGCGACACCATCACCGAGGCCGACATCCGGCTGTTCACCACGCTCGCCCGGTTCGACGCCGTCTACCACGGGCACTTCAAGTGCAACCGGAACAAGCTCAGCGAGATGCCGGTGCTCTGGGCCTACGCCCGCGACCTGTTCCAGACCCCTGGGTTCGGCGACACGATCGACTTCGACCAGATCAAGGCGCACTACTACGTCGTGCATTCCGACATCAACCCGACGGGCATCGTCCCGGTCGGTCCGGACGCCTCGGGATGGCTCACCGACCACGGGCGCGAGCAGCTCGGTGGCCGCCCCTTCGGCGACGGCACTCCCCCGGCACCGCCCCGCGCCGGCGAAGAGGTGCCGACGCTCGTCGGGGCCTGAGGCACCGCCTCGTGCTCGATCCCTCGGACCGGTTGCGCACCACACGCGACGAGGCCCTGGCGCTGGCCGCGCGACTGCTCGGGGACATGGAGGCGGTGGCCGCGGCCCGCGAGGGAGCCAACGTCGACGACGAGCACGACCCCGAGGGGTCCACGATCGCCTACGAACGGTCGCAGCTCGACGCCGTCCGGCGATCGGCCCTCGAACGCGCCGCCGACGCCGAGGCCGCCCTGGCCCGGCTCGCCGACGGCACCTTCGGGCGCTGCGAGCGATGTGCGGCCCGGATCGGCGACGCTCGGCTCGAGGCGCGACCCACCGCCCGACTCTGCATCGACTGCGCGAGCTGACCCGCGCCTCCTGCAGGCGCCTCGTCCCGCGCCCACAGCGGGGGCGTCAGCGGGGCGTCAGCCCCAGATGCGAGCGATCTGCTCGTCGAGGAACGACTCGAACCAGGCGTCGCGGTCGGTGACGACGTCGGTGAGGTGACCGAAGAGCTCGAAGCTGAGATGCCCGTAGAGGGCCGTCCAGGCGGTGATGCCCGCGGCCAGCACACCGGGGGCGACCGACGCCCCGAGGCCCTGGGCGAGCTGCGTGAACTCGTCGGCCAGGCCGGCTCGCACGGGCATCGCCCGCAACGTGGCTCCGCTCGCCGCCGCGTCGTCGACCGCCCCGAGCAGGAGCAGCCCCACCGCGATCGCCGGTTCGACGGTGTCGACGGGGGCCGCGTACCCGGGGACGGGTGAGCCGTAGAGCAGGGCGTAGCGGTGCGGGTCGGCGATCGCCCAGCGACGGGTCGCACGGGCCGTCTCGCGGAAGCGCTCCTGGTGGTCGGCCCGGTCGACGTCCTGCTCGGCCCGACGGGCGGCCTCGGCGAGGTCGACGTAGGCGTCGGTGATCAGGCGGGTCAGCAGGGCGTCGCGGCTCGGGAAGTACCGGTAGATCGCCGAGGACGCCATGCCCAGGTCGCGCGCGACGGCGCGCACCGACAGGGCGGCCGCTCCCACCTCGGCCAGCTGCCGGTGGGCCGAGGCGAGGGCGCGCTCGGCGATCTCGGTCCGTGCGCGCTCGCGGACGCCCCCCACGGCCCGGTCGCGTCCGTCGTCCCCTGCGTTCGTGGTCATGCCCCGATCCTGTCGTCCGAGAGCACGCGACACAAACGAGAGCACCGCTCTTGCGTGTCGGGCCGCCCGACCCTAGGGTCAGATCCGAGAGCACCGCTCTCGCTCATCGCCCCCAGGAGGACCCCATGCCCACCCATCTCGTCGTCGGAGCCGGAGCCATCGGCACCCCCCTCGTCCGCCGCCTCGCCGAGCGGGGCGACACCGTGCGCGTCGCCACCCGCCGCGGCACCGCGATCGCCGGGGCCGCCCCGTTCACGCTCGACGCCAAGGACGCCGCCGCCCTGACGAACGCGGCCCACGGCGTCGACACGATCGTGGTCTGTTCGAACCCGCCCTACCCCGCATGGGGCGTCGAGTGGCCGGCCATCACCACGGCCCTGATCGAGACGGCCTCCACCACAGGGGCGCGCATCGTGCTGATGGGCAACCTCTACGGCCACGGGCCGGTGTCCGAGCCGATGACCGAGCATACGCCCCTCGCCTCCGCCGAGGGGAAGGGCAGGGTGCGTGCCGACAGCTGGCAGCGGCTCCTGGCCGCGGCCGACCGGGGCGTCCGGGCCGTCGAGGTGCGCGCGAGCGACTACTTCGGGCCCGGTGCCGGGCGCAACGCCCACCTCGGCAGCGACTTCTTCGGGCCGCTCGTCGCGGGCCGCACCGCCCACGCGGTCGGCGACGTGACCCAGCCGCACGCCTGGGCGTACCTGCCCGACGTCGTCTCGACCCTCGTGGCCGCCATCGACCGCGACGAGTGGGGACGCGCCTGGCTGACGCCGCACGCCACCCACGCCTCACGGGTCGCGATCGCCGAGGAGGCGCGGCGCCGCTACGGCCTGACCGGTCGCGTCCGCCCGTGGAACCCGCTGCTGTGGGCCGGCCTGACCCGCACGGTGCCGTTCCTCCGCGAGGTGAGGGCGATGCAGTACCAGTTCGACTCGCCCTTCGTCGTGGACTCGTCCGAGAGCGAACGCCTGCTCGAGATCGGACCGACCCCGTGGCCCGAGGCGCTGGACGCGACGATCGCGGCCGCCCGCGACGCCGTGCGTCGGTGACTCCTGACTCCTGTCGCCCGCGCACGACGACGGCCCCTGCCCCCGGGGACGTCCCGCGACGGCGCGACGGGAAGAAGGAGTTGCCGACGCGACCGACGGTTCCCCGAGGTCACAGCAGACCCCCACGCGCCGCCCTTCCCCGACGGCCGCACGCCGCCGTACGCTGACAGCACCCCGGCGACGACGCCGCACGACGGCCGACTCGCCCCGATCGACGACGATTGGTGCTCCATGACGCTGACCGCGAGCCGTCCGCCCCGCGACGTCGGGCCGCAGCGCCGGGTGGTGCGCGACTCGTGGGACCGCGCCTCCCGGCACCGGCTCGATCCCGACGGCCTGCCCCGACTCGAGCTGCCCGAGGACGACCTCGACGACTGGCGTCGGGACCACCCGTTGGCGCTCGCGCTGCCCGTGGTGCGTCGTCTGCTCACGGACGACGTCTCGGGCTCGGGACTGCTCGTCGCGCTGGGCGACGAGCACGGACGCCTGCTCTGGGTCGAGGGCGACCACGCGGCCCGCCGCCGCGCCGAGGACATGCTGTTCGTCGCCGGTGCGGGCTGGTCGGAGTCGCGGGTCGGCACCTCGGCCCCGGGCACCGCCCTCGTGCTCGACCGGGGCGTGCAGATCCGCGGCGACGAGCACTGGAACCACCGCGTGCGGGCCTGGAGCTGCACGGCCGTCCCGGTCCACGATCCCGTCGACGGGCACGTCATCGGAGTCGTCGACATCACGGGAGACGAGCGGGCGGCCGGCTCGTTGACGCTGCCCCTGGTCACGGCGACCGTCGCGGCCGTGGAGGCGCACCTCGCGCTCCTGGGGTTCGCCGCGGTCGATCGCGTCCCGACCCGCACCCCCCGGCGGCCGGTCCGATCCGGTCCGGACTCCCCCGCCGGCCTGACGACCCTGGGCCGTGACGAAGCCGTCCTCACGGTCGGGGACGGATGCATCGCGCTGGGTGCCCGGCACTCCGAGATCATGACCTTGCTCGCCCACCGGACCGCCGGCTACACCGCTCACGAATTGGCCGACGCGGTCTACGGCGACGTCGACGCGGTGACCACCCTGCGTCCCGAGATGGTGCGCCTGCGGCACGTCGTCGAGGCCCTCGACCCCACGCTGGTCCCCCTGTCGCGCCCGTACCGCCTGCCCCGCCCGGTCGCCCTCGACCTCGACGCGCTCGTCGGGCTCGTCGACCGCGGCGCCCACCGCGCCGCCGTGCGAGCCGACACCGGCCCGGCGCTGCCCTCGTCCACGGCACCCGGCGTCGTGGCGCTGCGGGTCGAGGTCGCGGCGACCGTCCGGGACGCGCTGCTCACCGGCGGGTCGATCGAGAGCCTGGTGTCCTACTCCGAGTCGGACGCGGGTCGCGACGACGTGCGCGTGCTGCTCGAGCTGCTGCGTCGGCTTCCGCCGGGATCGCCCCGGCGGACGCACCTGGTCGCGCACCTCGAGGCGCTCGGTGGCCGGGACTGACGCGCAACCGGATGCAACCCCGCCCGACGTAGCCTGCCGCCAGCGGCGGGCGACCCCCGCCACCGACCCGACACCGTCGTCGAAAGGGACCGTCATGACCGTCACCACTCCCCCGAACACCTACGCCGCGCCGGGACGGCCCGACGCGAAGGTGGCCTTCAAGCCCCGCTACGACCACTTCATCGGCGGCGAGTACGTCGCCCCGGCGAGCGGGCAGTACTTCGAGAACCCGAGCCCGGTGAACGGCAAGGTCTTCACGGAGGTCGCCCGGGGCAACGCCGCGGACGTCGACAAGGCGGTCGAGGCCGCCTGGCGCGCGTTCGACTCGTGGAAGAAGACGACGATCGCCCAACGCGCGCTGATCCTCAACAGGATCGCCGACGTCATGGAGGCGAACCTCGAGATGCTCGCCGTCGCCGAGACCTGGGACAACGGCAAGCCCATCCGTGAGGCCCTCGCCGCCGACGTCCCGCTCGCGATCGACCACTTCCGCTACTTCGCCGGGGCGATCCGGGCGCAGGAGGGTTCGACCGGCGAGATCGACGCCGACACCGTCGCCTACCACTTCCACGAACCGCTCGGCGTGGTCGGCCAGATCATCCCCTGGAACTTCCCGCTGCTGATGGCCGTGTGGAAGCTCGCCCCCGCCCTCGCCGCCGGCAACTGCGTCGTCCTCAAGCCGGCCGAGCAGACCCCCGCGTCGATCCACGTCTTCATGGACCTCGTCAAGGACCTCCTGCCCGCCGGGGTGCTCAACATCGTCAACGGCTTCGGCGTCGAGGCCGGCGCCCCCCTGGCGAGCCACCCGAACATCCGCAAGATCGCGTTCACCGGCGAGACCACCACCGGGCGCCTGATCATGCAGATGGCGAGCGAGAACCTCATCCCGGTGACGCTCGAGCTCGGCGGCAAGAGCCCGAACGTCTTCTTCGCCGACGTCGCCGACGAACGGGACGACTTCTACGACAAGGCCCTCGAGGGCTTCTCGTTCTTCAACCTGAACTCGGGCGAGGTGTGCACCTGCCCGAGCCGGGCGCTCGTGCAGCAGTCGATCTACGACCAGTTCACCGCCGACGGCGTCGAGCGGGTGAAGAAGGTCAAGCAGGGCGACCCGCTCTCGATGGACACCATGATCGGCGCCCAGGCGTCCAACGACCAGCTCGAGAAGATCCTGAGCTACATGGACATCGGCAAGCAGGAAGGCGCGACGCTGCTGCTCGGCGGCGACCGGGCCGACCTGGGCGGCGACCTGACCGGCGGCTACTACGTCAACCCGACGATCTTCGAGGGCCGCAACTCGATGCGGATCTTCCAGGAGGAGATCTTCGGCCCCGTCCTGTCCCTGACGAGCTTCAGCGACTACGACGACGCCATCAAGATCGCCAACGACACCCTCTACGGTCTCGGTGCCGGCGTCTGGAGCCGCAACGGTGCCCAGCTCTACCGGGCCGGCCGCGACATCCAGGCCGGTCGCGTCTGGTCGAACACCTACCACCAGTACCCCGCCGGGGCGGCGTTCGGCGGCTACAAGCAGTCCGGCATCGGTCGCGAGAACCACAAGATGATGCTCGACCACTACCAGCAGACCAAGAACCTGCTGGTCAGCTACGCGGACGGTCCGATGGGCTTCTTCTGATGACGCCAGAGCAGACGGCCGCCGCCGCGCCGGCAGCGGCAGCAGCCGAGGAGGCGCGGGTCGGCGCGGTCACGCCGGCCCACGCCTCCGGGACGGTCGCCGCCACCCCCTCCCGGGTCGACGTCTCCCCCGAGGCGGCGGCGTTCCTCGTGTCCCTGACGGCGCAGCACGGCCCGCTGATGTTCCACCAGTCGGGTGGCTGCTGCGACGGTTCGTCGCCGATGTGCTACCCCGTCGGGTTCTTCCGGGTGGGAGCCGTCGACGTCCACCTGGGCGACCTGCACGTCGACGGGATCGACCCGATCGAGGTCTACATGTCCCGGAGCCAGTTCGAGTACTGGAAGTACACGCACCTCACGATCGACGTCGTGCCGGGCCGCGGGGCCGGGTTCTCGATCGAGAGCCCGGAAGGCCGGCGGTTCCTGATCAGGTCACGACTGCTGGACGACGACGAGCTGCGGGCGTTCGGGCTCGACGACGCGGTGGGCGACACCCCGGCCTGATCGGCCGACGCCGCCCGGGGACTCAGTCGGTCGGCGGGTGGGGCAGGGCGTAGACGCCGTGCCCCACCCGGTCGACCACGCCCTGCCGGGCGAGGACGCTCAGCGTCGACAGCACGCTGCTCCGGCGGTAGTCGGGCAGGGCGGCGACGATCTCGGTGGTGCGCCGGGCGCCGTTCCGCAGCACCTCGGGCACGCGGTCGGCCAGGGAGTCGCCGACGGGCGCGGTCGCCGGGGCGACGTCCGTCGGGTCGCCGGCCCGCGCCTCCTGGTCGTACTCGGCCCGGGCCTGGTCGAGTCCCTCGGCCGAGACCCGGGTGGTCGCACCGTCGGCACCGGAGGCGTGCGCGTAGGGCGCGAGGGTGAGCGATCGGCCGACGCGCGCGTACACGGCCGAGGCGCTGGTGCCCTGGTGCTCGGCGATCTCGGGGTAGGACGCGCCGCCGAGCAGCAGCACCGCCTCGCCCTCGAGGCCGAGCCACTGGCCGAGGCTCGCGATCTCCCAGCCGGCGGTCGTCACGGCCGAACCCCAGACCTCGATGTCGTCGGCGTGCTCGGTGGTGAGCGTCTCGAGGTCGTCCAGCAGGTCGAGGAGCCGCCGGCGGGCGTCGTCGACGATCTCGGCCGTGAACTGTGGCGGGCGGCGAAGTTTGATCGGTCGTGACATTTGTGAAAGACTATCCAAGTTGCCTTCGTGGCACCACGACGTCGTCCGGCAGTCCGGGCGTCACATCCCCCACTTTTTTGGAGTTCCCATGGCTTTCGCAATCGTGCGCGCCGGTGGCCGTCAGGAGAAGGTCGAGGTCGGCACGATCCTGACCGTCGACCGCCTCAAGGCCGCGACCGCCGACACCGTCTCGTTCGTCCCCGTCCTGCACGTCGACGGCGACACCATCCTGTCGGGCGACGACCTGGCCAAGGTCACCGTCGAGGGCGAGGTCCTGAACGACCTGCGCGGCCCGAAGATCGTCATCCAGAACTACAAGAACAAGACCGGTTACAAGCGTCGCATGGGCTTCCGTGCCGACCTGACCCGCGTCAAGATCACCTCGATCACCACCAACTAAGGGGCTGACACCACATGGCACACAAAAAGGGCGCATCGTCCACCCGCAACGGTCGTGACTCGAACGCACAGCGC
>NZ_LMKB01000005.1:470222-607596 GCF_001421165.1 Frigoribacterium sp. Leaf8
CTCGGTCGAGTTCGGCAACAAGGGCGGCCGCAAGGTCGTCAACATCGTCGCCTCCGCGACGGCCGTCGCCTAGGCGACAGCACACGCGTCATCCGCCTCGGGGCGGTCGGGCCCAGGCCCGGCCGCCCCGAGGCTTTTCCGTGCCCGCTGTACCCCTCGTCCAGGCGGCACGGGGCGAGGACGCGTAGACGGGAACGATGAAGGCACTCACGTACCAGTCCGTCACCAACGTCTCCGTCGAGGACGTCCCCGATCCCACGATCATCGACCCGAGCGACGCGGTCATCAAGGTCACGTCGGCCGCGATCTGCGGAAGCGACCTGCACCTGTACGACGCCCTGGGCGCGTTCCTCGACAAGGGCGACGTGCTCGGCCACGAGACCATGGGCATCGTCACCCAGGTCGGTTCCGAGGTCAGCCGCATCGAGGTCGGCGACCGCGTCGTCGTCCCCTTCGTCATCGCGTGCGGCCACTGCTTCATGTGCGACCGCGGGCTCTTCTCGCAGTGCGAGACCACCCAGGTCACCGAGTACGACTCGGGCGCCACCCTCTACGGCTTCAGCAAGCTCTACGGCCAGGTGCCCGGTGGCCAGGCCGAGCAGCTGCGGATCGCGCGTGCCGACGCCAACCTCGTGAAGGTCGGCGCCGACCTGCCCGACGAGCGCTACCTCTTCCTCAGCGACATCCTGCCGACCGCCTGGCAGGGCGTCGAGTACGCCCAGGTGCCCGAAGGCGGCACCCTGGTCGTCCTGGGCCTCGGCCCGGTCGGCCAGTTCGCGTCGCGCATCGGCAAGTACCGCGGCTACCGCGTCATCGGCATCGATCCGGTGCCCGAGCGTCGCGCCATGGCCGAGCGCCACGGCGTCGAGGTCCTCGACCTGACGAAGGACGTCGCCGACGTCGTCAAGGGCATGACCGACGACCGCGGACCCGACTCCGTCGTCGACGCCGTCGGCATGGAGGCACACGAGCACGCCGGCATCGGCCTCGTGCAGAAGTTCGCCGCCGCCCTGCCCGACGCGATCGGCCAGGCCGTCATGCAGAAGGCCGGCATCGACAGCCTCGGCGCCATGCACCTCGCCTTCGAGATCGTGCGCCGTGGCGGCACCGTCTCGCTCAGCGGGGTCTACGGCGGCACGGCCGACCCCACGCCCTTCCTCACGCTCTTCGACAAGCAGATCACCATCAAGATGGGCCAGTGCAACGTCCAGAAGTGGATGGACACCCTGATGCCCCTCGTCGAGGACCCGACCGACCCGCTCGGCACCGAGGACCTCGTCACCCACCCGGTGCCGCTCTCCGAGGCCGCCGCCATGTACGACGTCTTCAAGAACAAGGAGGACGGCTGCATCAAGGTCGTCCTCAAGCCCTGACGCCTCGACACGTCAGAGACCTCGACGACGCGACCCCCGCCTCCTGGGGGTCGCGTCGTCCCGTGAGGCGGGCTAGCGTCGTCGCTCGGGAATGCGGCCTGTTCGACGACCGTTCACCGAAACGCGCGCGCACGTTCACCCCACTCATGGCAAACGGGTGATGGACTGGTGACGAATCAACAACGAGGGTCTCGTCCCGAGCCCACGTCGGCGACATCGATTGAGAGAACCATGGATCTCCGGACGGCCGAACACCCCAGGCCGAACCACTTCATCCTGCACCTCAGCGACACGCACCTCGTCGGCGGGGACCGCGACCTCTACGGCGCCGTCGACAGCGAGGCCCGGCTCCGTCAGATCATGGACGAGATCGAGGCGTCCGACGGGCGGCCCGAGGCCATCGTCTTCACGGGCGACCTCGCCGACAAGGGCGAGCCGGACGCCTACCGCAAGCTCCGCGCCCTGATCGAGCCCGTCGCCGAGCGACTCGGAGCCCAGGTCATCTGGGCCATGGGCAACCACGACGACCGCAGCGCGTTCCGGTCCGAGCTCTTCGGGCAGCTGCCGTCGCAGCGACCCGTCGATCTCGTCTACGACGTCAACGGCCTGCGCGTCATCACCCTCGACACGACCGTGCCCGGCCACCACTTCGGCCGGCTCTCGGGTGACCAGCTCGACTGGCTCGCCGAGGAGCTCTCGACCGATGCCCCCGACGGCACCATCATCGCCATGCACCACCCGCCGGTCCCGAGCGTGCAGGACCTGACGGCCCTCGTCGAGCTGCGTGACCAGGCGGCCCTCGCCGAGGTGATCGAGGGCAGCGACGTCCGCTCCATCATCGCCGGGCACCTGCACTACTCGACCAACGCCACCTTCGCGGGCGTCCCCGTCTCGGTCGCGTCGGCCACCTGCTACACGCAGGACCTCAACGTCGCCGGCGGCGGAACCCGCGGCCGCGACGGTGCCCAGGCGTTCAACCTGGTGCACGTCTACGAGGGCACCGTCGTGCACTCGGTCGTGCCGATCGGCACCTACGAGACCGTGGGCGAGTACGTGCCGGCCGACGTGGTGGCCGAGCGGCTCGCCGTCGCTGGCGTGCGCATCGCCCCCGCCGCCCCCCGCCACCGCGCGACGGACACGGCACCGGTGCCCGTGGTGCCGCGTGACCTCGCGCTGACGGGGCCGATCGACACGCTCTGACCGGGCGGGCGGGCCCTCGCACCACCGCAGCCGGTCTCGTGCACCGTCGGCAACTCCTGGCTCATGCTGCGCGCTACGGCCGGTGCCCCCTTCCCTGGCCCGTCGTGCAGCACGGAGCAGGAGTTGCCGACCCACTCGGTGCCGTCGACGCCGCCCGTCCCGACGCAGCCACGCCGAGGACGACCGACCGCCCCGAACACGGCCCGCGCGAGTCGGCAATTCCTGCTTCACGTCGCTCGAACGACGCCGACACGCCCCCGCCTGCGATCGCCGTGACGCGAGTCAGGATTTGCCGACGAGGGACGAGGACGCCGTGACAGGAAGCCAGACGTGCCGACCCGGGCGCCGGCGACGGCGGACCGGGTCAGCCGTGGGCGGGGGTGCGGGCCTCGGCGGCCATGGCCGCACGCAGCCTACGCAGGTACCCGTCGCGGAGGACGTGACGGAGGCGCGGTGGCAGATGTGGGACGACCGCAGCCGTGACGAGCATCACCCGGTCGTAGCGGCGTTGGACGGCCGGCGACCAGGGCAGGCCGAAGTCGTCACGGACTCGATCCGGCAACGACCCCGCGGTGACGAGCCGGGCGAGCGGCATCACCGCTCTCAACCACCACGGCCCCGTCGTCGGGTGCAACAACTCGTGGGCGACCCGACGCGTGACGTCGTCCACCACGAGGTGCGCGACGGCGTCGTCCCAGTAGCGCCGGAACGCCGCTGCATCGGCCGGCCACAACTCTCGCGGCATCTGCAGCGACGTGCCGACGAGGGCGTAGTCCTGGTAGACGGTCTCGGCGTGGGCCGGGTCGATCGGCCCGTGCACCCGCTCGAACAGCTGCACGGCCGAGTCGTAGAGCGTGGCAGCGACCCAAAGCTGCAGATCGGGGTCGAACGCGTCGTACCGCACCGACGAGGACCCGCCGTCGTGCACCGGACGGTGCGCCCGCCCGACGACCCGGCGGACGTGGGCCACCTCGGACGGGGTGCCGAAGACGATGGCGTAGAGGTACGTCATGGTGCCGTGCAGCCGCGACAGCGGGCGCTCGACGAAGTCGCTGTGCTCGGCGACGCCGTGCCCCACCCCGGGGTTCGCGAGTTGCAGCAGGATCGCCCTGCCCCCACCGGCCAGGAGCAGCGACTCGCCCGCCATGTCGGAGATGCGCCGCACGTCCGAGCCGTGAAGGGTCCAGGGCAGTCGCATGCGGTCAGCCTACGGCGGGCCGTCGGTAGGGTGCTGACATGGCCACCCCCGACTTCGTCCTGTCCCTGCGCGAGAAGATCGGCACGGCACCGCTGTGGCTCGCCGGCGTCACCGCGGTCGTGGTGCGCGGTGACGAGACGCTGATGGTGCGCCGAGCCGACACCGGCGCCTGGACGCCGGTGACGGGCATCGTCGACCCGGGCGAGCACCCCGCCGACGCCGCCGTCCGCGAGACCCTCGAGGAAGCCGACCTGCACGTCGTCCCCGAACGGCTGGCCTCGATCGGAGTGACCGACGAGGTCGTCTACCCGAACGGCGACCGCGCGCAGTACCTCGACCACACCTTCGTGATGCGCTACGTCTCGGGCGAGCCCTCCCCTGCGGACGGCGAGAACACCGAGGCCCGGTGGTTCCGGCTGGACGCCCTGCCGCCCATGGGCCCGGACATGCTCTCTCGTCTCGACGCCGCACTCGCGGGCGAACAGGCCGCCCGCTTCGGCACCTCGTCGAGCTGAGCGGCCGTCCGGACGACGGCGACGGCCACCGCGCCGGCGCCCGGCGTCGACACCCGGGGCCAGTGATCGGCACCCGGGGCCGGTGACCGGTGACCGACGACGCCCGTCACACCCGCGACGCGGGTACGGCCGGCGTCAGTCCGACCCTTCGAGCCCCCGCTGGGACGACGATCCGGTCGCCTCGCCCGACTGCGCCGCCTCGGCCCCGAGTGCCCGCCTGTCCTGCTCGGCGTTCTCGAGGGCGACGCGCTGCATCTCGTCCTTCTCCCACGGTGCGGGGAACGGGTAGTACCGCTCGAGGAAGTCCGTGACCGTCGCGGTCCGCTCGTCGTCGGTGACCTCGGGGAAGCTGCCGTCGTTGAGGCAGAAGAAGTCGAACGCGCGTTTCTTCAGCACCTCGGACAACGACGCCAGCCCCGACACCATCGTGGTGTCGATGTAGCTGACCTTCGCGTTCTCCTGCACGATCGCCCGACCCGTCATCAGCGAGTAGTAGTGGTAGAGCGAGTTGGTGACCGAGATGTTCTCCTTCGCACGGAAGGGGCTGCCGGCCGTGGCGGCGAACTCGTCGGCGAACTCGTGCTCCATCTCGAACAGGACGCTGCGGCGCAGCGGCGCAGCGGTGTGCTCGAGGTGACGCGTCAGGACGCGGCCGAAGCGCTGCTGCAGCAGGCGACGGTTGACCCGCGCGGCGTTCTCGAACCCGCTGCGGTCGATGTTGTTGTGCCCGAGCCCGATGCGGGTGTCGGCCTCGATGAACTTCGTGACAGAGCCCGGGGAGAAGAACATGCTCGGCGCGACGGGTCGCCCGAAGAACATGTCGTCGTTCGAGTACAGGAAGTGCTCGCTGAGCCCCTCGATGTGGTGCAACTGCGACTCGACGGCCTGCGAGTTGTGCGTCGGGAGCATCGAGAGGTCGCTGAAGAACTCCTCGCTGCGCACGACGCGGACGCGGGGGTGCTCGCCCAACCACTCGGGCACGGGCGAGTCGGTCGCGATGTAGATGTTCCGGACCCACGGGGCGAACATGTAGACCGACCGCAGGGCGTACTTGAGCTCGTCGATCTGACGGAACCGGGCCGCCGAGTCGTCGCCCTCGCCGACCACGTGACGCTTGGCCTGGGCGGCCCGGGCACGCTGGTACTCGATGGAGTTGCCGTCGACCCACGAGAAGACGATGTCGATGTCGAAGGTGATGTCGGTGGCGTGGTCGTCGAACATGTGCTCGAGGGTGGGCCACTCGATGCCGTACCGCTCGACCGTCTGTTCGACGGCCTCGGCACGGGGCAGTTCGGTGCGCATCAGCGCGTTCTCGGTCGGGGCGAGGATCTCGTCGTCGGTGATGATCCAGAACTCGACCTGCACGGCCGTGCCCGCGCCGTAGCGGAGGCGGCCGATGGGCTCGACACGGGGCCGGTAGACGCGGAAGACCCGCTCGGTCTCGAGCTCGAGCCCGCCCTCGACGACGAGGGACGCCTGACCCTTGCGGGGCTTGGCGTAGAAGGGCTCGGTGGCCGAGGCCGCGACCATGGCGGCGGTGAAGCGGTCACGGTGGACGGTATCGACGGCGATCACCGGGCGGACGTCGTTGCCGCGCACGAGCAGGAAGGGCACCTGGGCGGCGTCGAGCACACGCCGGATGTAGAGCAGGTCCTCGATCATCGACTGCTGGGGCGTGAGGTGACCGTTGAGGAGCGTGAACTGGCCCTTGCGGACCACGACGTCCTCTCGGTCGAGACCACCGGCTCGGTGACGAGGGGTCAGGAGAGGACTCTCGGACGTGCCGACCATCTCTGACGTACCGGGGATCTCCGTGGCCATGCAGACTCAACCTTCCGTGCGGGCCTCGGGCGGGCGGACGCACCCTCGGCATTTTACGGGGTCGGAGGCACCTCGGCGGATCCGCTGCCCACGACGGTCAGCGGCGGCCTCGGACCGGAGCGGCCCCCGTGGTCGTCGCGGCGGCGGTCGGCACCTTCACGAGCACCCCGACGGCGATCATGAGCGCCGCGGCGACGAACTGCAGCCCCTGCCAGAGGTCGGGCTGGACGGGCACCACGAACACCGGGTTCCAGAGGACGGCCACGGCGGCGAGCAGGGGCAGCGCCCACCAGGCACGCCCCCGGTAGGCGAAGACGAGGACGATCAGGGCGAAGATCGACACCACGTACCGGAACACGGTGAAGACGTCGGAGCCGAGCAACGCGGTGCCGGCCAGCAGGGCGATGGCCGCGATCAGGCCGGGCGCCAGGGCCGGACGCGTGAACGCGGGGGCGGTGGGGGTGGGCACCGCCTACTCGATGTCGTAGGCGACGTCGAGGACGCTGATCGGACGGCTCATCGGCGGCTCGTCACGCAGGCGCTCAAGGGCCGGCTGCAGTTCGCCCAGCCAGGCCTGGTAGCCGGCGTCGCTGAGGTGGACGTGGTCGGCGGCGAACTCGGGTCGCAGCGCGTCACCGGATTCGTCGGCGAGGGCGGGCCAGAGGTCGAGCCACTGCGCCCGGACCGTCGAGGAGAACTGACGGAGGTGGCGGTTGGCGTCCTTGAGGCGGGGTGCGAACTCCGCCCCCCGCGGCGCGATCGACTGCAACAGCAGACGCGTGCCGGGCAGTTCACGACGCATCGCCACCATGAGGTTCTCGATGCCGCGCACCACCTGTTCGACCGAGCGTCGCGCGGTGAAGTCGTTGGTGCCGATCATGAGCACGACGGAGTCGGGGTTCGCGGCCACGACGTCGTGGAGCCGTTCGGTCAGGCCGGCGACCGTGTCGCCCCCGACGCCCAGGTTGACGACCTGCTCGTCGGGCAACCACGCCGCCCAGTCGCCGTTCTCGGTCAAGCTGTCGCCGACGAAGGCGACGGTCTCTCGGTGTGTCATCACGACCTCCTGGTGGTCTGCTGAAGTGCCCCCATCGTGCCATCACCCGCTGGGAGCCGCGAACCGGCGCGCGCGTGCGCGCCGCCCCGACCTCACTGTCGGAAGCGCCGCGGCCTCTTCGACCAGACGCGGTCGAGCGCGTGGCGGACGCGCGGCAGCAGCACCACGAACGACGACACGACGACGAGCACCCCGAACAGCACCCCGAGCCACAACGGCACGGGCGACATGGCCTCGTCGCCCGCCGGGTACAGCGGCACCGGCGACGACGCCAGGACGAGGAGGCGCGGGTCGGTCACGCCACGGCCGTCGCGTCGGTCGTGGCCCCGCCCGCGGCACCGGCCACCGGCTCGTCGGTCGCCCGGGCGGCCGCCTCCCGCTCGGCCGTCGCCGTGATGCGCCGCAGCATGCCCGAGAAGATCACGCCGTGGAACGGCAGGATCGCGAACCAGTAGAGGCGCCCGCCGAGTCCCTGCGGGAAGAACACCGCGCGTTGGCGGTAGTGCGAGCCGCCGTCGGGACGCGGCTCGACCGTGAGTTCCAGCCACGCGCCTCCGGGGACCTTCATCTCGGCCCGGAGCCGCAGCAGGTGGCCGCGATCGAGCTTCTCGACCCGCCACCAGTCGAGGGCGTCCCCGACGCGCAGGGTGGTCGCACTGCGGCGGCCGCGACGGAGGCCCACTCCCCCGACCAGTCGGTCCATCCAGCCGCGGGCCGACCACGCCAGCGGGAACGAGTACCACCCGTTCTCGCCGCCGATGCTCTCGAGCACCTTCCAGAGCTCGGCGGCCGGAGCGGAGGTGTCGGTCTGCCGGTCGTCGGTGTAGACGATGTGCCCGGACCAGTCGGGGTCGCTCGGCAACAGGTCGCTCGGCGCGCCGGCGACCGACGAGTCCTGCCAGCTGGTCTCGACGTCGCCGTCCTGTTCACGCTGCAGGGCGAGGCGGACGGCGCGACGGTAGGGCAGCAGCCCCTCGGCGGGCGGGGGCAC
Organism: Frigoribacterium sp. Leaf8; assembly: GCF_001421165.1. Taxonomy (GTDB): domain Bacteria; phylum Actinomycetota; class Actinomycetes; order Actinomycetales; family Microbacteriaceae; genus Frigoribacterium. The sequence continues at coordinate 478,378 of NZ_LMKB01000005.1, forward strand.
GACGGCGTCGATGTCGTGCTCGCGCACGACGCAATCGTATTGCAGCGACGCGATGATCGGCACGGCGAGGGCGCGGGGCACGGGGGTGACGAGGTTGACCCACTGCGAGGCGAGCCACGGGGTGAAGACGGGGAGGGACGCGATCGGCCGCTGCTTGAGGCCGGCCTCGAGGGCGTACCCGTTCATCATCTGCCCGTACCGGAGCACGTCGGGACCGCCGATGTCGAAGGTGCGGTTGACGTCGTCGGGCACGTCGGCCGCCCCGAGCAGGTAGTGCAGCACGTCGCGGACGGCGATCGGCTGGATGAAGTTGCGGACCCACTTCGGTGCCGGCATGTAGGGCAGCACGTCCGTCAGGTGGCGCACCATCTCGAACGAGGCGCTGCCCGACCCGATGACGACGCCGGCCTGCAGGGCGACGGTCGGGACCCCGCTCGCCAGCAGGACGTCGCCGACGTCCTTGCGCGACTGCAGGTGCTTCGACAGGTCGCCCTCGGGGTGCAGTCCGCCGAGGTAGACGATCCGGCGGACACCCGCGTCGCGCGCCGCGTCGGCGACGGTGTGCGCCGCATCGGCCTCCGCGCGCTCGAAGTCGCCCTTGCCACCCATCGCGTGGGCGAGGTAGTAGACGACGTCGACGCCCTCCATGGCGGGACGCACCGTCTCGGGGTCGGTCAGGTCGCCCTGGACGACCTCGACGTCGCCGGACCAGGGCACGTCCCGCAGCTTCTCGGGCGATCGCACCAGCACCCGCACGTCCGCCCCGGCGGCCACGAGCCGCGGCGTCAACCGCCCGCCGATGTACCCGGTCGCCCCGGTCACCAGCACCCGGCGGGAGGCCACGGCGTGGTCGGTGTCGCTCGTGACGGGGACGCTCGACGGCTCGGCGTCGGGAGTGTTCGCTGACATGGGCCCAAGCTACGCTGGACCCCATCATGACTACCCAGCAGCTCCCCACCGTCTCCGCCGTCGCCGGCATGATCGACCACGCGATCCTCAAGCCCGAGCTCACCCGCGCCGAGGTCGACGCGGCCCTCGACGACGCCGCCGCGAACCACGTCTTCAGCGTCTGCGTCCGGCCCTCCGACATCGCGCACGCCGTCGAGCGTCTCGAGGGCACCGGCGTGCTCGTCGGCACCGTCATCGGCTTCCCCCACGGCACGACCTCGACGGCGGCCAAGGCCGCCGAGTCGCGCCAGGCGATCGCCGACGGCGCCGCCGAACTCGACATGGTCGTCAACATCGGCTGGCTGCGCAGCGGCATGACCGACGAGGTCGAGGCCGACGTGCGCGGCGTGGTCGAAGCGGCGGGCGACACGCTCGTCAAGGTCATCCTCGAGACGGCCTACCTCGACGACGATCAGATCGTCGCGGGTTCGACGGCTGCCGAGCGCGCCGGGGCCGTCTTCGTCAAGACGTCCACGGGCTTCGCGGGTGGCGGGGCGACGCTCCCGCACCTGCGCCTCATGCGCGAGGCCGTCTCCGACTCGGTGCAGGTCAAGGCCTCGGGCGGCGTGCGCGGCCTCGACACCGTGCTCGAGATGCTCGACCTCGGCGTCACGCGCTTCGGCACGAGCGCCAGCGGCACGATCCTCGCCGACCTGGCGCACCGCCTCGAGACGGGCCGCGCCTCGGGCGCCGGCGACGACACGACGTCGTACTGACGAGCCGAGGAGGCGCGGGTGACGTCGACGACGTGACCCGCGCCTCCTCGGGGCCGTCGGGCCGCACCCTCGCACGGTTCGGCGTCCCACCGTCGACATGCGCCGGACGATCGACTCCTCGGCGCTCGACGCGAGACGCGTGACGCGTGACGCCTCAGGCGGTCGGCAGCCCCAGGATCTCACGCGTGCGGACGACGTCGGCCCGGATGTGCGCGATCAGGGCGTCGAGCCCCTCGAAGCGCACGTTGCCGCGCACCCAGTCGACGAAGTGGACGGTGACCTCGAGCCCGTAGAGGTCGAGCGAGACGTCGAGCAGGTGCGCCTCGACCTGCTTGGCCGGCACCCCCTCGAACGTCGGGTTGTTGCCGACCGACACGGCCGCCGGGTAGAGCGTGTCGCCGACCGAGACCCGGGCGGCGTAGACGCCGTCGGCCGGGACGAACCCCTCGCTGTCGCGGGCCAGGTTGGCCGTCGGGAACCCCAGCTCGCGGCCCCGCTGTTCTCCGTGGACGACGATGCCGCGCACCGACGGCTCGCGACCGAGCAGGACGCCGGCCTCACGGACGTCACCCGCGTCCATCAGCTCGCGGATCCAGGTGGACGAGGCTCGGCGGCCGCCACTCGGCCTCACGTCGTCGATCGACACGACCCGGAACCCGCGCGAGGCACCGAGTCCACGCAGGGTGTCGACGGTGCCGCTGCCGCGCACGCCGAACCGGAAGTCGTCACCCACGAACACGACGCGGGCGTGCAGGGCCCCGACGAGGATGCGGTCGACGAACTCGTCGGGCGTCAGCGCCCGCAGCTCGGCGTCGAAGGTGAGCATGAGGGTCGCGGCGACCCCGGCCTCGTCGAGCAGTTCGCGCTTCTGACGGTTGCTGACGAGAGCCGTCGGCACGTCGTCGGGTCGCAGGACCGCCAACGGGTGCCGGTCGAACGTGACCACGGTGGACACGAGACCCTCGTCGCGCGCCACCCCCTCGAGCATGTCGATCACGGCGCGGTGCCCGACGTGGACCCCGTCGAACTTGCCGATGGTGACGGCGCTCGGCCCGAAGTCGGGCGGCACGTCGCCGACCAGGTCGTAGAACTGCACGCGCGCTACCTCGTCGTGCCCGGGTCGCGAGGGACCCCACCGGCCCCCACGCCGTCGGCACCCGCCCCGTCGACCCCCGAGGCGTCGACGGCCCGGGCCACGCGGCCCTGCCGGCGCAGCCACAGGATGCCGAGCACGGGCAGGACGAGCGGCACGAAGCCGTACCCGCGACCGAAGAACGACCACACGGTGTCGTGCGGGAAGAGTTCGGGGTCGAGCACGGTCACGAGACCGATGATCAGGACGCCGGCGAGCTCGAAGCTGATGGTCGCCCAGGCCACGGCGTACCACCCCTGGCCACGGCCGATGAGGGCCACGGTGGCGACGATGTACACGACGGCCGACAACGCGCTCAGGGTGTAGGCCAGCGGAGCCTCGGAGAACTGGGTCGCGATCTGGAAGACCGACCGACCGGTGGCGGCGAGGGCGAGGAGGGCGTACACGGCGATGAGGACCCGGCCGAGGCCGACCGCGCGCGTTGACTTCTGAGTGACCATCTCGTCAAGGATAGGACTCCGACGCCTCCACCGCCGACCGGGTGGGTCAGAGGCCCTGGACGGTCCAGATCTGGAACATCCGGTAGACCATCACCGCGATCGCGAACGACGAGGTCGCCAGCACGAGGTTGCTCCAGCGCGTCCGGTCGACGAGCGCCCAGACCGTCGCGAGGGGCGGCAGGAGGATGGCCGAGACCAGATAGATGTAGAACTCGACGAGGTTGCCCGTCGGTGCGTTGCCGACGAAGGGAGCGACGATCGCGACGACCAGCTGCACCAGCAGGAGCAGCAGCACGACGGCACCCGTGCCGACGGTGATGTCGTCGGGCTGACGCTTGGCGAAGCAGGCGACCACACAGACGATGCCGGCCACCACGGCCACCACGACCTGCACCCAGGTGAACCACTCGATCATGCCTGCACCTCGTCGGTCGGGAAGTTCACGATGGGCTTCGCGGCCCCGCCCCGCACCGAGACCAGGCCGGCGAGGGCGCCCGTCGGGGTGACCGCGGCGACGGGCCCCGGGGTGTCGGCCAACTCGACGGCCACGCGCTTGCCGTGCCCGAGGTCGACGGCCTCGGCAGCGGTCATCGACCACTCGGGGAAGAGGGTACGGGCGACGTCGACCGGAGGGAGCAGCGCCGGGGCGACGTCGATGCCCTCGAGGACGGAGGCGCGGGTCACGTCGAACGGCCCGACCCGCGTCCGACGCAGTGCGGTCAGGTGTCCCCCGACGCCGAGGTCGGCTCCGAGGTCGCGGGCGAGGGCCCGGACGTAGGTGCCGGACGAACACGAGACCCGCACGTCGAGGTCGCGCACGGGCACACCGTCGACGACGGCGTCGCGTCGCTCGAGCACGGTGAACTCGGAGATCGTCACGTCGCGGGCCGTCAACTCGACCTCGACCCCGGCACGGGCGAGGTCGTAGGCGCGACGGCCGTCGACCTTGATCGCGCTGACCGTGGTGGGCACCTGGCTGATCGGCCCGGTCAGTCGCGCGATGCCGGCGTCGACGGCGTCGTCGGTGACGTCTCCGGCCGCGGTCGTCGAGACGACCTCGCCGTCGCTGTCGTCGCTGGTGGTGGAGACGCCGAGGCGGATGGTGGCGTCGTAGCCCTTGTCGAGGCCGACCAGGAAGGTCAGGAGGCGCGTCGACGAGTTCAGGCCCAAGACCAGCAACCCCGTGGCCAGCGGGTCGAGCGTGCCGGCGTGGCCGACCTTGCGCGTGCCCGCGGCCTTCCGCACACGGGAGACCACGTCGTGGCTGGTGATGCCCTGCGGCTTGTCGACGAGGAGGAGACCGCTGTTCACCTGATGACGTTAGCGCAGCAGGACCGCGACCAAGCCGGGGACGCGCTCAGCACGCGTCGTCGAAACGTCGACGGGGGTGCTCGCGGTCGGAGTTGTCGACGACGGCCGAGGCCCTGGCCCGGGCGTCGAGTCGCGAGTCGTCGGCCGTGACCCACACCCGGTAGTGCCACAGCCCCGCGAGGCCGGGGCGGGCGAGGTCGGTGCCGTCGACGAGCAGCACCGCGTCGGCGGGGCCCGTGACCCAGGCGGACTCGACCGCACGGTCGGCGTCGGCGTCCCAGGCCCGGTCGACCCAGCCCGTGCTGCCGCCCATCCGGAACGGCTCGACGAGCACCCGTCGGAAGAGGCTCTCGTCGAGGACCGGAGCGGAGTCACGAGATGCCCCTGCGGGCCGTTTCTCGAAGCCGGCGAGCGAGGCACGGAACGCCGCTTGGCCCTGCTCGCGGAAGGCCTCGAGGAGGTCGTCGGCGAGACCGGCCGCACCCGCGCCTCCATCGCTGTCGATCGCGACGAGCACGCGTCCGCGCCCGTAGTTGTGCACGATCTCGGTGGCGAGTTCGCGCAGCGTGTCCTTCTTGGCAGGGGCCCATCGGGTGGTCATGAGGCCACCGTACGCCCGACGGCCGGGACCTCGCCGGGCACGCCCTCGACGAGCCGTAGGCTCGTACGGTGAGCATCTCCCCCGCCGTGGCCGCCTGGTTCCGCGAGAACGGTCGCGACCTCCCGTGGCGGCGTCCCGGCTTCACGGCCTGGGGCACGCTGGTCAGCGAGATCATGCTCCAGCAGACCCCCGTGGCCCGCGTCGTGCCACGACTCGAGCAGTGGCTCGACCGCTGGCCCACACCACGCGACCTGGCGGCGTCACCGGCCTCCGAGGCCGTGCGCGCCTGGGAACGCCTCGGCTACCCGCGTCGGGCCCTGGCCCTCCACGCCGCCGCCGTGGCCATCACCGAGCGACACCACGGGGTCGTGCCGGAGGACGTCCCCTCGCTCCTGGCACTGCCCGGCATCGGCGACTACACCGCACGGGCCGTCGCGGTCTTCGCCTACGGCCACCGGCACCCCGTCGTCGACACGAACGTCCGCCGGGTCCTGGCCCGTGCGGTCGAGGGACTCGCCGAACCGTGGGCGCCGAAGGCCTCGCGGGACCTCCCCCTGATGGAGTCGCAGCTGCCCGACGACCTCGAGGAGGCGCGGGTCACGAACGCGGGCGTCATGGAGTTGGGTGCCCTGGTCTGCACGGCGCGGTCACCGAAGTGCGACGTCTGCCCGCTGGTCGATCGGTGCGCGTGGGTGCTGGCGGGTCGTCCTGCGCACACCGGGCCGCGCCTCCGGACCCAGGCCCGCTTCGAGGGATCGGACCGCCAGGTGCGCGGATTGATCCTGGCCGAGCTGCGGGCCAGCGACGTCCCCGTCACGGCGGCCGAGATCGCGACCGTCTGGCCGGACGACGTGCAACGCGCGAGAGCCCTCGCCGGGCTGCTCCGTGACGGTCTGGCCACGGGGTCGCCCGACGAGGGCTATCGCCTGCCCGACTGAGGCGGGGGCGTCCTGACGGGTGCTCTGGCTAGCGGGTCGAGCCGTCGGGCTCGGTCGATTCGCCTGCGGCGGGTGCCTCGAGCTCGTCGTCCATCGCCAGGTCGTCGTCGAGATCGTCGTCCGCGTCGAGGTCGTCGTCCGCGTCCAGGTCGCGGGGCTTGACGTACGGGTCGGCGTCGCCGGCGTACTCGGCCGACGAGGCCATGGTCTGGCTCTCGTGGTCGCGCTGGCGAGCTTCTTGCAGCAGACGGTCGATCGAGGCCGCGTTCTCCGGGAGTGCGTCGAGGATGAACTCGAGGCTCGGGGTGAGCCGCGCGGTGATGTTCTTGCCCACCTCGCTGCGCAACATGCCGGTCGCCGACTTGAGGGCGGCACCCGTGTCGCGCCGTTCCTCGTCGGTGCCGTAGACCGTGTAGAAGACCGAGGCGTGCTGCAGGTCTCCCGTCACCTTGACGTCGGTGATCGTCACGAACCCGAGTCGAGGGTCCTTGATGCCGCGTTCGAGACGCCGCGCGATGATCTCGTGGATGCGGTCGGCCATCTTGCGGGCGCGTTGCGCGTCAACCATTGTTCACTCCTGTTCGTGCTGCTCGCCGCCGTGGCGAGAGGGGTGAGGCCCCGCCCCGACCGTAGTCGGAGCGGGGCCTCGTGTACTGCGACGACGCCGGGTCAGCCCCGGGGCTTCTCGACCATCTCGATGGTCTCGATCTCGTCGCCGATCTGGATGTCGTTGAACTTGCCGAGACCGATGCCGGCCTCGAAGTCCGTCCGCACCTCGGTGACGTCGTCCTTGAAGCGACGCAGCGAGTCGATCGCCAGGTTGTCGCCGACGACGACGCCCTCGCGGATCACGCGGGCACGAGCGTTGCGGGTGATCGTTCCCGAGCGCACGATGACACCGGCGATGTTGCCGACCTTCGACGAGCGGAAGATCTCGCGGATCTCGGCGACACCGGACTGCTTCTCCTCGAACTCGGGCTTGAGCATGCCCTTGAGCGAGTTCTCGATGTCCTCGAGGGCCGCGTAGATGACCGAGTAGAACCGGACGTCGACGCCCTCGCGAGCAGCGCGCTCACGAGCCTTCGTGTCGGGACGGACGTTGAACCCGATGATGACCGCGTTGTCGACCGTGGCGAGGTTGACGTCGCTCTCGGTGACGGCACCCACACCGCGGTGGATGATGCGCAGCTGCACGCTGTCGTCCACCTCGATCTTGAGCAACGATTCTTCCAGCGCCTCGACGGCACCGGACACGTCACCCTTGATGATGATGTTGAGGGCTTCGACCTTGCCCTCTTCGAGAGCACGGGTGAAGTCCTCGAGCGAGATGCGCTTGCGGGCCTTGGCCAGCGAGGCGTTGCGCTCGACGGCTTCGCGCTTCTCGGCGATCTGACGGGCGGTGCGGTCCTCCTCGGTGACGAGGAAGGTGTCACCGGCCCGGGGAACGCTCGACAGACCCTGGACCAGCACGGGCCGGCTCGGGTAGGCCTCGTCGACCGAGTCGCCGTTCTCGTCGACCATGGCGCGGACGCGGCCGTAGGCCGTACCGGCGACGATGGCGTCACCGACGCGCAGCGTGCCCGACTGGATCAGGACCGTCGCGACGGCACCGCGACCCTTGTCGAGACGGGCCTCGATGGCGACGCCGCGGGCGTCCTTGTCGGGGTTGGCGCGCAGGTCGAGACCGGCGTCGGCCGTGAGCAGGACGGCCTCGAGGAGGGCGTCGATGTTCTTGTTGTCACGGGCCGACACGTCGACGAACATGACGTCTCCGCCGTACTCCTCGGCGACGAGGCCGTATTCGGTGAGCTGCTGACGCACCTTCGCCGGGTTCGCGCCCTCTTTGTCGATCTTGTTGACCGCGACGACGATCGGCACGCCGGCCGCCTGGGCGTGGTTCAACGCCTCGACGGTCTGCGGCATGATGCCGTCGTCCGCCGCGACCACGAGGATCGCGATGTCGGTCACCTGGGCACCACGGGCACGCATGGCGGTGAACGCCTCGTGACCGGGGGTGTCGATGAAGGTGATGGCGCGCTCGACGCCCTCGTGCGGAGCCCACACCTGGTAGGCGCCGATGTGCTGCGTGATGCCACCGGCCTCGCCGGCGACCACGTTGGCGTTGCGGATCGCGTCGAGCAGACGCGTCTTTCCGTGGTCGACGTGGCCCATGACCGTGACGACCGGGGGGCGGATCTGCAGGACGGACTCGTCCTCGTCCTCGAGCTCTTGCTCGAGGTCGATGTCGAAGCCCTCGAGGAGCTCTTTGTCTTCGTCCTCGGGCGAGACGACCTGGATGTTGTAGCCCAGCTCTTCGCCGAGGACCTGGAAGGTGGCCTCGTCGAGCGACTCGGTCGCCGTCGCCATCTCACCGAGGTGGAACAGGACGGTCACCAGGTTGCCGGGGCTCGCGTCGATCTTGTCGGCGAAGTCGCTGATGGACGCACCACGACGCAGACGGACGATCGTGTTGCCGTCGCCGCGGGGGACGCTGACGCCACCCAGCGACGGGGCCGACCGCATCTCGAACTCGGCCCTCTTCGTCCGCTTCGACTTGCGTGCCTTGCTCTTGCCGCCACCACGACCGAACGCACCGGCGGTTCCGCCACCGGGGCCGCGGCCTCGACCGCCACCACCGGAGGGACGGGGCCCGCTGAAGCCGGGACGGAAGCCACCGGCCGCGCCGGGGGCACCGGCGCCGGGACGCTGGAAGCCACCGCCGGCACCACCGGGACGACCCGCGCCGCCACCGGCGGGACGCTGACCGAAGCCGTTGGGACGGGGGCCGGCACCGACGCCGGGACGCGGAGCGCCCGGACGAGGAGCACCGGGACGGGGAGCCTGCGGGCGCGGGCCCGCGGCGCCGCCGGGACGGGGCATGCTGCTGGCCGCACCGGAGCCGCCGGGACGAGGAGCACTGGGGCGCCCCATGCCCTGGTTGCTGGCGAAGGGGTTGTTGCCGGGACGAGGGGCACCGGGGCGCGGGCCGCCGGGCTTGGGACCCGCGGCGCCGGGCTTGGCGGCGTCGTCGGCCGGAGCTGCCGCGTCGTCCTTGGCTGCGGCGGCTGCTGCGGCACGCTGTGCCTCGGCCTGGGCCTGGCGCTCGGCGACCGTCAGCGGGGCGACGGGTGCGGGTGCCGCGTCGACGTCGGGCTCGGCAGCCGCCACGGGGGCGGGCGTCGGCTCGGCGACGGGAGGCTTGGGGGCTGCCGGACGGGGGCCGCCGGGCTTGGGCGCCGAGCTCGCGGGCTGCGCAGCGGCACCGGCCGAGGGGGCCTTGGCGGCGGGGGTCGCGGGCTTCGCGGCACCGGCGAAGGCCTGGCGCAGCTTGCGGGCGACGGGAGGCTCGACACTGGAGGACGGTCCCTTGACGAACTCGCCCATCTCTTTGAGCTTCTCTAGTGCGGTCTTGCTGTCGATCCCCAGCTCGCTGGCGATCTCGTGTACGCGTGGTTTAGCCACAGTTCTCCTGTCTCGGGCCCTTCCCGAGACGGGAAGAGCCTTAGTTCTGGACGGGTCTCATTTCGAGCCGCTCATTAGTGGTTGCTCATTAGTTGTCCATGTGCCGTTCAGCCTGTTCTGTCGTGGCGATGGGTCGTGAAGTGGTGATCCGCGTGAGGTGGGCGCGGAGCTCGTCGACGTCGGGTTCGGAGTCGAGGCGGAGTGCACGGCGGAAGGCCTTGCGCTTCACTGCCGACTCGAACGCGTCGATCGACGGCGTCAACCACGCACCCCGCCCGGGAAGGGTCGCGGTCGGATCGACCACGAGACGTCCGTTTCGGGCGACGACCCGCACGAGTGCGGACCGTGGAGCGCGCGCTCGAGTACCGATGCACGTTCTGACGGGTTCCACCTTACCCCCTCGGGTCGTCGGACGGGAGACGCCGAGGGCGAACGGCGTGGTGCGCCGGTCGCCCTCGACCACCCGGGTTCTCGTCGGGGCGATCAGTCGTCTTCGAGGATGCTGTCGGGCTGGATGGGTCATTCCCGTGACCGGGCCGCCGACGCTGGCGCGTCGTCGACCCGGCGCGCGGATCGACATCCACTCAGTCGTCTTCGAGGATGCTGTCGGGCTGGATGTCGATCCGCGCGCCCGTGAGCTTCGCGGCGAGGCGGGCGTTCTGGCCCTCCTTGCCGATGGCGAGCGACAGCTGGTAGTCGGGGACGAGTGCCCGGACGGCCTTGGTGGAGGCGTCGATCACGAAGGCCGACGACACCTTGGCCGGCGACAGGGCGCTGGCGACGAAGGTGGGGAGGTCGCTCGAGTAGTCGACGATGTCGATCTTCTCGTCGTTGAGCTCGGTGGTGACGGCGCGGACGCGCTGTCCCATCTCGCCGATGCAGGCACCCTTGGCGTTGACGCCGGGCTCGGTCGCACGGACGGCCATCTTGGTGCGGTGGCCGGCCTCGCGGGCCAGGGAGACGATCTCGACGACGCCGCTGGCGATCTCGGGCACCTCGAGGGCGAAGAGCTTGCGCACGAGCGACGGGTGGGTGCGCGAGACCGTGATCTGCGGCCCCTTGGTGCCCTTGCTGACACCCGTGACGTACACGCGGATGCGCGAGCCGTGGGCGTACTTCTCACCCGGCACCTGCTCCTCGGGCGGGAGGATCGCCTCGACGGTGCCGAGGTCGACGTGGATCATGCGGGGGTTGGGCCCCTGCTGGATCACGCCCGCGACGATGTCGCCCTCACGGCCCTTGAACTGGCCGAGCACCTTGTCGTCACCGATGTCGCGCAGGCGCTGGTTGATGACCTGCTTGGCCGCGAAGGCCGCGATGCGGCCGAAGTCGCTGGGGCTGTCGACGGACTCGCCCACGACCTCGCCCTCGTCGTCGCGTTCGATGGCGAAGACCGAGACGTGCCCGGTCTTGCGGTCGAGTTCGACGCGAGCGACCGGGATGCGGCTCTCGGGCTGGTTCGTGTGCTTGAGGTAGGCCGTGAGGATGGCCTGCTCGATGATGCGCACGAGTTCGTCGAAGGGGATTTCACGCTCGCGCTCCATGAGACGCAGCACGCTCAGGTCGATGTCCACTGAGGGCCTCCACTATTCAGATCTGCAGGCTGCACGCACGATGGCGCGCGCAGCATCCCCCTACGGTACCCGAGAGCGGGGTGGACGGCGGACCGTCCGCGAGCTCGACACCGCGCCTCCTCGGGGTCGCCACGACCGGGACGAGGAGGCGCGGTGCCGGCGCTCAGGACGCTCGCGGAGCCGTCAGGGTCGCGACGGCCTCGGCCACGGGGACCGGCGTGCGCTCGCCCGTGCGGCGGTCCCAGAGCTCGACGACGCCCTCGCCGGCCGAACGGCCGACGACGACGATCTGCGGCACGCCGAGGAGTTCGGCGTCGCCGAACTTGACGCCGGGCGAGACCTTGGGTCGGTCGTCGTAGAGGACGTCGAGACGGTGGGCCTCGAGGTCGGCGGTGAGTTTCTCGGCGACCTCGTAGACCACGGGGTCCTTGCCCGTGGCCACGACGTGGACGTCGAAGGGGGCAACGTTGGCCGGCCAGATCAGGCCCTTGGCGTCGTTGTTCGCCTCGGCGATCACCGCGAGGATGCGCGTGACGCCGATGCCGTACGAGCCCATCGTGACCGTGACCTGCTTGCCGTTCTCGTCGAGCACCTTGAGGCCGAGCGCCTCGGCGTACTTGCGGCCGAGCTGGAAGACGTGACCGATCTCCATGCCGCGGGCGGTCTCGATGGGGCCGGAACCGTCGGGCGCGGGGTCGCCCTCGCGGACCTGCGCGGCCTCGATGGTGCCGTCCGCGGTGAAGTCGCGGCCCATGACGAGGTCGGCGACGTGCACGCCCTTCTCGTTCGCCCCGGTGACCCAGGCCGAACCCTCGACCACGCGCGGGTCGACGAAGTAGCGGATGCCCGAGTCGGACTCGCCACCGAGCACCTGGGGGCCGAGGTAGCCACGGACCAGCACGGGGTTCTTCGCGAAGTCGGCGTCGCCGGCGGCCTCGACCTCGGCCGGGGCGAAGGCGACCTCGAGCCGCTTCATGTCGACCTCGCGGTCACCCGGCAGGCCGACCACGACGAGCTCACGGCGTCCGTCGAGGTGGCTGAGGGCGACGACGACGTTCTTGAGCGTGTCGGCAGCCGTCCAGGGCCCGGAGTCGCGGGACTCGTCGGCGTTGAGCTGGGCGACCAGCGAGTCGATGGTCGGCGTGTCGGCCGGTGCCAGGCGACGGGAGGGGGCGAGGCCCTCGAGCGGGACCGTGTCGGGGACGATCGTCGTGAAGGCCTCGACGTTGGCGGTGTAGCCGCCCGCCGAGCGGACGAAGGTGTCCTCGCCGATGGCTGTGGGGTGCAGGAACTCCTCGCTGCGCGAACCGCCCATGGCCCCGGCATCCGCCTTGACGATGACGTACTCGAGGCCGAGCCGCGTGAAGATGCGCTCGTAGGCGTCGCGCTGCTTCTGGTAGCTGTCGTCCAGGCCGGCGTCGGACGCGTCGAACGAGTAGGCGTCCTTCATGGTGAACTCGCGGCCGCGCAGCAGGCCGGCCCGGGGTCGAGCCTCGTCGCGGTACTTGTCCTGGATCTGGAACAGGGTCAGCGGGAGGTCCTTGTAGGACGAGTAGAGGTCCTTCACCAACAGGGTGAAGGCTTCCTCGTGCGTGGGGGCCAGGAGGTAGTCGGCGTCCTTCCTGTCCTTGAGGCGGAACATGCCGTCGCCGTACTCGGTCCACCGCCCGGTGGCCTCGTAGGGCTCGCGAGGCAGCAAGGCGGGGAAGTGCACCTCTTGGGCGCCGGCGGCCTGCATCTCGTCACGGATGACCGCCTCGATCTTCGCCTTGACGCGCAGGCCGAGCGGCAGCCAGGCGAAGACCCCAGGTGCCTGACGGCGGATGTACCCGGCACGGACGAGCAGCCGGTGGCTGGTCACCTCGGCGTCGGAGGGGTCTTCTCGGAGGGTGCGGACGAAGAGCTGGGAGAGACGTGTGGACACCCGTCCAGCTTAGGGGCGTGCCCGGGTCACCACGGCTTGCCGTCGTAGTCACCCGGGTTCTGCTCGTAGTAGCGGTCGCGGTCGGTGTCCTGCTGTTGCTGCTGCTGGCTCTGTTCGCCCTGCTGCTGCAGCTGGTCGAGCGGGTCGTCGGACTCGGCCTGCCCCTCGCCCTCGCCGGGCTCGTCTCCCCCGGCGCCGGGATCGCTGCCGTCGTCCCCTCCGGGCTGCTGCTCGTCGCCCTCGCCCCCCTGGGCCTGCTGCCCCTTCTCGTCGAGGCGCTGCTGGGCGTCGTCGAGCGGCTGGGAGGTGTCGGGCTGCCGGGGGTCCTCCGGCGGCTGGAAGCACCCCTCGGGAGCCTCGTCGACGGTCTTCGCCCCGAGTTCGTACAGCGCCTCGGCGTCGGCGTAGCGCAGTTCGAGCAGGGCGGCATCGCCCTGGGCCTCGATCGTGAGCACCAGGTTGACCCGGATGACGCACGAGATCGTGGCGTCGTCGGGGGCGAGGTCGAGTGCCGTGACGAACTCCTGACGCGCGACGTCGAGCACGCCGATCTGGGCGTAGGCGGTCCCCCGGTCGAAGTGGTGCACCCAGGGCTCGACCACGTTGGCGACGCCGAGGGGTTCGGACCAGGAGGCGCTGCGCTCGAACTCCCTGTCGCCGTACGACCACTGCGTCAGGGCGGCGAAGGCGGGCAGGCTGAGCAGCTTCAGGGCCACGAGCAGCACCACGAGCACGACCGGGGCCGACCAGAGCAGCAGCCGACGCCGGAGGCGTCTCCGGTACTGCTCGACGTCGGGCCCGGCCTCGGCCTCGTGGGCGCGGCGGATCTCGTCGACGGGCGGGGGGACGAGGGTGTCGGTCACGGGCGGACTCGCCTCTCGGGTCGTGAGGCGTCGGGTCCCGACGGCGCACCGCGCCCTCGACCGCGTCCGGCGCGGACGGGCCGTGGTGGACGGACCTCGCCCAGTGCCCTCGCCACGAGTGCGACGTCGAGGAGCAGCAGGACGAACAGGGGGATCGCGGCGATCCAGTAGAGGTCGATCAGGCTGTCGGCCCGTCCCTCGTCGGAGGCCACGGCGCCGTCGCGGACGTCCGCGACCGCAGCGTCGACGGATGTGTCGGCCGTGCGGTGCACGTACGGCACGCCGAGCTGATCGGCGATGCGCCGCAGGGCGTCCTCGTCGATCGTCGAGACGGCATCGGGATCGCCGGGCTGTGTGCGGTCCTGGATGTACTCCTTCGTCGAGTACTCGTCGCCGTAGCCGTCGAAGACGCGCATCTTGCCTCCCCGCTCGGTGCCGTAGCCGAAGACGGCACCGCCGTCGACGTCGCCGGCGGATGCCGCGAAGCTCTCGGGCTCGGTGCCGCTGGTCTGCTCGCCGTCGCCGAGGTAGTAGACGACGTTGGCCCGTTCGGGCGCACTCTGCCGGGCCTCGGACAGCCGCTCGGCCAGCAGGTCGTTCGCCTCGCTGACGGAACTGCCGCTCGAGTAGTAGGTGACCTCTTGGTTCATGGCGTCGGCCGCGGCGACCACGGCGGAGGCGTCGTCGGTCAGCGGCGTCCGCAGGACGGCGGTGCTGTCGAAGGACAGCAGCGAGAACCGGGCTCCCGCCAGCTGCGAGGTGACCTCGGCGATGTCGGCCCGCACCCCGTCGAGTCGACGCCGACCGTCGCCCCAGTCCTCCGCCGCGATGCTCGACGTCGTGTCGACCACGAAGAAGACGTTGAGCTGGGCGACCGACGCCTGCGCCGACCCGCCCGGCAGGCTCGGCCGCACGGCGACGACGAGGAGCAGGGCGACGATGACCAGACGTCGCACCCAGGTGAGAAGGGCCCGTCGTCGGCCCCGCTCGGCCACCACGCGCCAGCCCGTGAACCCGAGCAGGGCGACGGCGGCCACGGCGAGGAGCCACCAGGGCAGGACGGGCTGGAACACCAGCGCCCGGGCGATCACAGGCGCACCCGCCAGAGCAAGACGAGCCCGCCCATCGCGACGAGCAGGGCGGCGATCGCCAGGGCCTGCGGGTGGTCGGTCACCACGAGCCGTCGGGCACCGGTGAAGAGCCCCGCCTCGCGGGCGTCGATCTCGTCGACGATCTGCGGCACGGTCGTCGAGTCGTCGAGGGCGTAGTAGCCACCGTCGGTCGACTCGGCCGCGGTGCGCAGTTCGGCGGCGACCTGGTCGGCCACGGCGTCCGTGGCGTGGTCGGCGGGGTTCACCGCGTACACGCGGACGTCGCGCTCGGTCGCCAGGTCGGCAGCCTCGGTGAGCGTGAGCAGGGCCTTGCCGTTGACGTAGTTGTCGGTGGCGAGCACGACCGACTTGGGCCGCGTGCTGTCGTCGTCGCCGAACCCGAGGACGCACGACGCCAGACCGTCGCCGATCAGCGACGCACCGTCACCGAGGTCGGTGCCCGTCCAGTAGCGGGTCCCGTTCTCGCCCATGGTGTCGAACGAGTCGCGGTACTGCTCGAGTTGCGTGCGCACGAAGTCGTAGTCGTCGGTGAGCGGGAACGCCTGCACGGCCGAGCTGTCGAAGAGGTACAGCCCGACGCGTTCGCCGTCGAGCCCCTGCGAGAGGGTCGAGAAGGTGTCGACGATCTGGGAGTCGACCTCGGTCATCGAACCCGACACGTCGAGGCAGAGCATGATGTCGCGCTTGTACGACTGGGGCTCGACGACGTCGGTGCTCGAGACGCGGGCCGCGAGCAGGACGCTGATGCCGGTCAGCGCCACCATGGCGACGAGGACGACCGCGAGCGCGGCACGGTAGCGCCGGACGACGCGCTGGTACGCGGGCAGCGCGGTCAGCCGCTCGCCGTGCGCGACCGGGACGCCGAGGCGACGGAGGCGCGCTCTGTCGCGGCGCCTCCACCGCACGTAGAGCCATGCCGCGACCGCCACGACCGCCAGTGCGACCAACGGGACCCACCAGAAGATCAGCCCCATGACGACACCAGGTCCCTCGCGGTGGCGACGGCACGGGCCGGGTCGCCGGGCGCTTCGAGCCGGAAGGCCGGCGGGTAGTACTGCTCGACCGCACCGACGAGCCGGGGCAGGTTCGACTCGCGGAGGTCGGCGAGGGTCATCACGTGGGTGTCGACCCCGTTCGTCTCGTGCGCGAAGAACCGCAGGAGCAGGCTGAGCCGGGAGTGCACGCCACGGTCGTTCAGCCGCCCCGAGGAGGCGGCCGTCTCGACCTCGTCGATCAGGGCGAGGTACTTCTCCTTGGTGTCGGCGAGGGCGACCGGTCGGGAGGCCGCGCGGGCCGCCCGCTGGGCCGGAGGGAGGCGGCGGGCCGAGAAACGGATCACGAAGACGTACCAGGCGGCCACGAGTGCCAGCCCGACCAGGCCGAGCACCAGCCAGAGCACCCAGAGCGGGTACTGGTAGGGCCCGAAGAAGTCGTCAGCGCCCGACACGACGGTGCTTCTCTATCAGGGTGAACAGCCCGGGAACGACCTCGGCCTGGCTGCCGAGCCGTTGGCTGCTGATGCCGAGGGCCAGGAGCTCGCGCTCGGTGTCGCCGACGCGCCGCAGGGAGGAGTCGTCGAACTCTCGACGGAGCTGCGCGTTCTCGCGCAGGTACGCCGGCAGTCCGGCCATCTCGCGGACGTCGAAGACCTCGCCCGCCCGACCCGCGCGCGTCATCAGGTCGGCGTCGCCGATCGTCAGCCAGACGACCTCGTGCTGCGCGCGCAGACGCCGGAGCAACCGGGTGATGCGATCGTCGATCGCGACGTCGTCGGTGATCACGAGCAGCATGGAGCGCCGCCGGATGCCCCGCGCGACCCACTCGAGCACGGCCGCGAGGTCGCTCGTCGGGGCGTCGAGGTCGACGCGTCGGTCGACCTGCCGCAGGAGGGTCTCGAGGTGGGCTTCGGTCGCGCCCGCCGGGTGCGCGCGGGTACCCGACGAATCGCCCGCCACCAGTGACACGACGTCACCGTGCTTGGCGGCGATGTAGGCGAGGGCGCCGGCCGCCATCAGGGCGATGTCTTTCTTCGATTCGCCGCTCGTGGCCGTCGCGGCCATGTTGCGACCGGTGTCCATCACGAGGACGAGGTTCTGCCGGCGGCTCGCGATGTACCGCTTGACCAGGGGCTCGCCGTGACGGGCCGTGGCCTTCCAGTCGATGTCTTTCACCTCGTCGCCCGGGACGTAGGCCCGGAGGTCGTCGAAGTCGTGGCTGCGCCCGTGGTGCACCGAGGCGTAGCCGCCCTCGAGCAGGTCGATCGTGCGTCGGTGGGCGAACAGCCCCATCTTCGTCCTGACGCGCAGCAACAGGCTGGCCACCGGCGTCAGGGGGTCTGGACGGCGCCGAACACGGCGTCGATGATCGTCTCGGGCGCGACCTCGTCGGCCGTGGCCTCGTAGTTGAGGATCATGCGGTGTCGCAGCACGGAGTGGCGCAGGTGCTTGACGTCTTCGGGGATGACGTAGTCGCGCCCGTGCAGCAGGGCGAGGGCACGGGCCGCCTGCATGAAGGCGATGCTGGCCCGGGGGCTGGCCCCGAACTCGACGTAGTCGGCAAGGGTCGCCGGGATGTACTGCTGCGGGTGCCGCGTGACGTAGATGAGCTGCACGATGTAGTTGACGATCGACGCGTCGACGTAGACGCGCTTGGCCAGGTCTTGCAGGTAGACGACGTCGGCCAGGCCGACGCCCGTGGACGGTGCGGCGGCCTCGTCGTAGACGCCGCTCTCGATGCGCCGGATGATCTCGGCCTCCTCGGCGGGGGTCGGGTAGTCGAGGATCTCTTTCAACAGGAAGCGGTCGAGCTGCGCCTCGGGCAGTTGGTAGGTGCCCTCTTGCTCGATCGGGTTCTGGGTGGCCAGGACGAGGAAGGGCGACGGCAGTCGGTAGACCGTGCCCCCGATGGTCGTCTGTCGCTCTTGCATCGCCTCGAGCATGGCGCTCTGGGTCTTGGCGCTCGACCGGTTGATCTCGTCGAGCAGGACGAAGTTCGAGTGGACCGGCCCGAGCTGGGTGACGAAGGTCGATTTCTGGGCGTCGTAGATCTGGGTGCCCGTGATGTCGCTCGGCAGGAGGTCGGGCGTGCACTGGATGCGCCGGAAGCTCGCGTCGATCGACTGCGCGATGGTCTGTGCCGCGGTCGTCTTGGCCAACCCCGGGACGCTCTCGAGCAGGACGTGCCCGCCGGTGATCAGGGCGACGAGCAGGGTGTCGCGGAGTGCGGTCTGACCCACGACCTTGCGGCCGAACGCCTGCGACACCGCCCCGACGATCTGCCGAGCCCGCTCGAGCTCGGCGGGCGTCACGGGGGCCGGAGCCGGCGGCGGGGTCGGGCTGGCGGTGGCGGTGTCGGTCACGCGCCCCACTGTAAACCAGTCCCCCGACAGCTCCCGTGCCCCCGGGCACCGCGCCTCATCGCCGGAGCGCGCGCCTCGCCAGCCAGTTGCCCAGGAACTGGACGAGCTGCACCAGCACGATGATCAGCAGCACCGCGGCCCAGGTCACGACCGGGTCGAACTGCCGGTAGCCGTAGAGCAGGGCGAAGTTGCCGAGCCCGCCGCCGCCGATGTAGCCGGCCACCGCCGACATGTCGACCAGCGCGACGAAGATGAACGTGTAGCCGAGGACGAGCGGTCCGAGCGCCTCCGGCAGCAGCACCGTTCCGATGATGCGGGCCGGGCCGGCCCCCGCCGCCCGTGCGGCCTCGATGACGCCCGGCTGCACGGTGAGCAGGTTCTGTTCCACGATGCGCGAGATGGCGAACGACGCGGCGAGCGACAGGGTGAAGATGATGGCCGGGTTGCCGCTGCCCGACCCGATGACGAACCTCGCCAACGGCTGGGCCGCGGCCAGGAAGATGATGAACGGAATCGGTCGGAACACGTTGACGACCACGTTCAGCACGCCGTAGACGACGCGGTTCGCGAAGAGGGCTCCGCCCCGCGTCAGGTAGAGCGCCAAGCCGAGCAGGAGTCCGCCGATGCCGCCGAAGAGGAGGGTCAGGGCGACGATGTAGACGGTCTCGACGGCCGCCTGCCACAGCATCGGCTGCAGTTCGATCAGGGAGTCCATCAGCGTCCTTCCGTGGGTCGGACCGACGTCGTCGGCGAGGTGGGCAGTTCGGTCGCGTCGTCGCCCAGCTCGGCGACGGCCGCTCGGACGGCCGCGTCGTCGCCGGTCACGGCGAGGGTCAGGGTGCCGAACGTGCGTCCCTGGATGTCGTTCACGCCGCCGAAGACGATCTCGAACGACAGGCCGTGACGCGCGAGCAGCGCGAAGACGTCGCGCTGGTCGACGCCACCCTCGGCGATGCGCACCGACACCAGGACGCCGGGGTGGCGGGCCCGCAGCGCATCGAGTTCGTCACCGTGCGGCGTGCCCGCGATGACCGTCGAGACGAACCGTTTGGTCGACGCCTGCTTCGGGTCGGAGAACACCTCGAAGGTGGGGCCTGTCTCGACGACGCGGCCGGAGTCCATCACGGCCACCCGGTCGGCGATCGACTTGATGACGTCCATCTCGTGGGTGATCACGACGATGGTGATGCCGAGCTCGGCGTTGACGCGTTTGAGCAGGGCGAGCACCTCGCTGGTCGTCTCGGGGTCGAGGGCGCTCGTCGCCTCGTCGGCGAGCAGGATGCGGGGATTTGTCGCGAGCGCGCGGGCGATGCCGACGCGCTGCTTCTGACCACCCGAGAGCTGGTCCGGCCGCGCGTGGGCCTTGTCGCCGAGGCCGACGAAGTGCAGCAGGTCGCTGATCCGCCGCTGGTGCTCGTCCCTGGGTACCCCCGCCGCCTTGAGCGGGAACTCGACGTTGCCCCAGACCGTCTTCGACGAGAACAGGTTGAACTGCTGGAAGATCATGCCGATGCCGGCCCGGACCGAGCGCAGTTCGCGCTCACGGAGGCCGGTGATCTCGCGGCCGTCGACGCGGATGCTCCCGCTCGTCGTGGGCTCGAGGGCGTTGACGAGGCGGACGAGGGTGCTCTTCCCCGCGCCCGAGTAGCCGATGATGCCGAAGATCTCGCCCTCGGCGATCTCGAGGCTGACGCCGTCGACCGCGGTCAGCGGTGCGGCGCCCTTCTCACGGGGCGGGTACGTCTTGACGACGTCGGTCAGGGTGATGGCGGGCACGCGTTCTCCTCGGCACGGGCGGAGGCCCGGACCGCGAGCGGATGCTGCGCGCGGTCCGGGCCGGGGTGGCGACCTGGTGGGTCAGCCGTTCTGTTCGACGAGCTTCTCGGTCTCGGTCAGCGACTTCTCGAGGTCGCTCGCGGGGATCTTCGTGATGATCGCCGTGCCACCCGAGTTGTCGACGACGCCGTCGGTGACGGCCTTGGTGTCCTGGTAGATCTGGACGAGCTTCTGGTAGGTGGCGTCGTCCTTGTCTTCCGCCCGGGCGGCGAAGACGTTGGCGTAGGGCACCGACGAGGGGTCGTTGGGGTCGTCCTGGGCGATGACGTCGTCGGTCGACAGACCGGCCTTCGTCGCGAAGTCGTTGTTGATGATCGCACCGGCGTAGTCGGGCAGTGACGTGGCGGCGAGGTCGGCGCTCACCGTCGCGACCTTCACCTTCGACTTCGACTCGTCGACGTCGTTGACGCCCGAGAAGATCGTCCCGCCGTCCTTCAGCGAGACCAGGCCGTTCGACTGCAGGACGAGCAGGGCGCGGGCCAGGTTGCTCGAGTCGTCGGGGATCGCGATGGTGTCACCCTCCTGGAAGTCGCTCAGCTCGGTGTACTTCGACGAGTACAGGGGCAGGGGGTAGATCGCCGTCGAACCGATCGGCACGATGTCGTTGCCGGATGCCACGTCGTACTGCGCGAGGTAGACGATGTGCTGGAACTGGTTCAGGTCGATCTCGCCGTCGGCGAGGGCGGGGTTGGGCTGCTCGTAGTCCGAGTAGTCCACGAGGTCGACCGTGATGCCCTCGTCGGCCGCGGCCTGCACGAAGTCGGCCCAGTACGGGTCGCTCGCGCCCACGACGCCGATGCGGACGGTCTCGTCGTCGCCACCGCCACGGGTGACTCCGATCGCGATGCCGACGGCGGCGAGCACGACGACGACCGCGACGATGACGGCGATCAGACGACCGGGGCCCTTCTTGGGGGCGTCGATCAGGGGGGCGCTGCTGGTCATGGGTTCCTCTCGGGGCGCTGCGGGAGCACCGCTCGGGGGTGGGCCGGGGCCGTCACGGTGCGTCGTCCATGCTGGCGGACGCCCCGGGGCGCGTCACATCGGGGCGTCACACGACGACACACGGCCCCGTCGGCCCGGCCGCGGACGCGACCACACGAAGGAGGCGCGGTGCGAGAGATCTCGCACCGCGCCTCCTGACGGGGGTCGCGTCGCCCCCGGGGTGGACCCGATCAGACGGTGACGACCTCGGGCGAGCCCAGCTCGCCGGGGGGCATCTCGGCGGCGAGACGGTTCGCCTCGTCGATGAGGGTCTGGACGATCTCGGACTCGGGAACGGTCTTGATGACCTCGCCCTTGACGAAGATCTGACCCTTGCCGTTGCCCGAGGCGACGCCGAGGTCGGCCTCTCGGGCCTCGCCAGGACCGTTGACGACACAACCCATGACGGCGACGCGCAGCGGGACGGTCATGCCCTCGAGCCCGTCGGTGACGTCGTTGGCCAGCTTGTAGACGTCGACCTGGGCGCGACCGCAGCTCGGGCAGCTGACGATCTCGAGCTTGCGCTCGCGCAGGTTGAGCGACTGCAGGATCTGCAGGCCGACCTTGACCTCTTGGGCGGGCGGGGCACTGAGGCTGACGCGGATGGTGTCGCCGATGCCCTCGCTCAGCAGGATGCCGAAGGCCGTGGCCGACTTGATCGTGCCCTGGAACTCGGGCCCGGCCTCGGTCACGCCGAGGTGCAGGGGCCAGTCGCCGCGTTCGGCGAGCTGGCGGTACGCCTTGACCATGACGATCGGGTCGTTGTGCTTGACCGAGATCTTGAAGTCGTGGAAGTCGTGCTCCTCGAAGAGCGAGGCCTCCCACACGGCGGACTCGACGAGCGCCTCGGGGGTGGCCTTGCCGTACTTCTGCAGGATGCTGGGCTCGAGCGAGCCGGCGTTGACGCCGATGCGGATCGAGACGCCGGCGGCCTTCGCCGCGGCGGCGATCTTGCCGACCTGGTCGTCGAACTTGCGGATGTTGCCGGGGTTGACCCGGACCGCCGCGCACCCGGCGTCGATCGCCTGGTAGACGTAGTTGGGCTGGAAGTGGATGTCGGCGATGACCGGGATCTGGCTCTTCTTCGCGATGATCGGAAGGGCCTCGGCGTCGTCACGGCTCGGCACGGCGACGCGCACGATGTCGCAGCCGCTGGCCGTGAGCTCGGCGATCTGCTGCAGGGTGGCGTTGATGTTGGGGGTCGGAGTCGTGGTCATCGACTGCACGCTGACGGGGGCGTCGCCACCCACGAGCACCTTGCCGACCTTGATCTGCCGCGTCTTGCGGCGCGGGGCGAGGACTTCGGGGACCTTCGGCATTCCGAGATTGACTGCTGGCACGAAGTCATCGTAAACCTCGGCGCTGGACGCCGAGTGACGGACGCGTGACCGGTGCGTCACGGGTCGCTCGCGACCGGACGTCAGCCGAAGATGTCGATCGGGTTCACGATGTCGGCGTAGGTGAGCAGGACGGTCATGCCGCCGAGCAGGATCACGATGGCGAAGGTCACGGGGATGGCCTTGGCCGTGTCGACCGGGCCCGGGTCGGGCCGGCGGAGGAGCTTGGCGAAGCCGCGGCGGATCGCCTCGATCAGGGCCCCGGCCACGTGACCGCCGTCGAGCGGCATCAGCGGCACCAGGTTGAACACGAAGAGGGCGACGTTGAGGCTCGCGAGCAGCCCGACGAGGGTGCTGATTCGGTCGACCACCGGGATCGTGTCGAGGCTGGCGATCTCGCCCGCCATGCGACCGACGCCGACGACGCTGACCGGTCCGTTCGGGTCGCGCTCGGCCCCGCCGAAGGCGGCCTGGGCCACCCCGACCAGTCGCTGCGGCAGGGTGACGATGACACCGACGACGTGCGAGATGTTGTCGCCGACCGCCGGCAGCACGGCCGTCACGGGCTCGCGCACCTTCTCGTAGGCGAACCCGATGCCGACGAAACCGACCTCCTGCGTCTGCGAGCTGCCGTCGGGGTTCGTCGCCACGGCCCCGCTCGACGTCGTCACGTAGCGCTCGGACAGGGCCGGAGTCACCTGGAGCGTGCGCTCCGTGCCGTCGCGGTCGACCACGACGTCGAGGGTGTCGCCGGGAGAACGCTGCAGGATGCCCGTGATCTGGTCGCCGTCGGTCACGGTCGTCCCGTCGATCGACACGATGCGGTCGCCGTTCAGCATGCCCGCGGCGTAGGCCGGGGCCTCGGGCGCGTCCGAGGGGCAGCTCGTCTCGGTGGAGCCGGCGGGCAGGACGCAGGTGCTGACGCTGCCGACCGTCGTGCTCGCCTGCTGGACGCCGAAGCCGCAGAGCAGCACCGCGAACAGGGCGATCGCGATGAGCAGGTTCATGAACGGGCCGCCGAGCATGATGATGACGCGCTTGTACACGGGCAGACGGTAGAAGGTGCGCGACTCGTCGCCCTCGTCGACGGTCTCGGCGCTGGCCGTACGGGCGTCCTGCACGAGGGTGTTGAAGAAGCCGGTGCTCGACTGGCGCGCGCCTCCCCCGGTCCTTCCCGGGGGGAACATGCCCGACATCGAGATGTAGCCGCCGAGCGGCAGGGCCTTGACGCCGTACTCGGTCTCGCCCTTCTTGCGCGAGAAGACGGTCGGCCCGAAGCCGATCATGTACTGGCCGACCTTCACGCCGAACTTCTTCGCCGGCACGAGGTGGCCCACCTCGTGCAGGGCGATCGACACGGCCAGCCCGACGACCATGACCAGGACGCCGAGCACGAAGAGGAGGATCGTCTGCACCGGGCAAGGGTAGCCGCCCGTGCCCGGACGTCCACCGCGCCGGGGCCATGACGACGCTGGGAGCCCCGAACTGGGGCGGCGGGCTCAGCGGGCCAGCAGTGCGTCCGCCTCGGCACGGGCCCAGCGTTCGGCCTCGAGCACGCCCTCGAGGCTGCTCTCGCCCGCGGTGTGCCGGTCGACGACGGCCTCGACCACGTCGAGGATGTCGAGGTACCCGACGCGTCCCGCGTGGAACGCCAGGACGGCCTGCTCGTTGGCCGCGTTGAAGACGGCCGGGTACGTCCCCCCCGCGCGCCCGACCTGCTTGGCGAGTCGCACGGCCGGGAAGGCCTGTTCGTCGAGGGGCTCGAACGTCCAGGTGGAGGCGCGGGTCCAGTCGAGCGGGACCCCCACGCCCTCGACGCGGTCCGGCCAGGCGAGCCCGAGCGAGATCGGGAGGCGCATGTCGGGAGGCGAGGCCTGGGCGATGGTCGAGCCGTCGACGAACTCGACCATCGAGTGGACGATCGACTGCGGGTGCACCGTGACGTCGATGTGGTCGTAGTCGACGTCGAAGAGCAGGTGCGCCTCGATTACCTCGAGCCCCTTGTTGACGAGGGTCGACGAGTTCGTCGTCACCACCAGGCCCATGTCCCAGGTGGGGTGCGCGAGCGCTTCGCGCGGGGTGACGTCGGCCAGCGATTCCCGTGTGCGACCGCGGAACGGCCCACCCGACGCCGTCAGGACGAGCCGACGCACCTCGCGGTCGGAGCCCGACCGCAGCGCCTGCGCGATCGCCGAGTGCTCGGAGTCGACCGGCACGATCTGGCCGGGGGCGGCGCGCTTCGTCACGAGATCGCCTCCGACGATCAGGCTCTCCTTGTTGGCCAGGGCGAGCGACGCCCCCGAGTCGAGGGCGGCGAGGGTCGGCGCGAGGCCGACCGAGCCCGTGATGCCGTTCAGGACGACGTCGGCCCGGACGTCGCGGACGAGCTGCACCGACTCGTCGGTGCCGAGCGCCGTGTGCTCGACTCCGAACTCGGCGGCCTGCGCGGCCACGCCCTCACGGTCGGAACCGGCGGAGAGGCCGACGACCTCGAAGAGGTCGGGATGGGCCCGGACGACGTCGAGGGCCTGGACCCCGATCGAACCGGTGGAGCCGAGGATCGTGATGCGACGCATGGGATCAGCCTAGGGCGAGCGTCGTCAGGGCCGCCCACCGCCGCGAGGCGAGCCCTGGTCGGGCGGACCGGGGGCTAGGCGACGGAGAGGATGTCGATGACGAAGACGAGCGTGTCGGTGCCCCCGATGCCGGCCGACGGTTGACCGGCCTCGCCGTAGCCCTCGGCGGGCGGGATGATCACCACGACCTGCGAGCCGACCGTCTGACCGGTCATGGCCTTGGCGAACCCGGGCACGACCTGGTCGGTCGAGAACGGTGTCGGCGTGCCCTTGCCCCAACTCTGGTCGAAGACCTCGCCGGTGGTCCAGTTCACGCCCTGGTACTGGACGGTGACGTTCGCGGGGTCGGGGACGACGGGGCCGTCGCCCTTCTTCAGGACCTCGATCTGCAGGTCGGACGGCGGTTCGGTGCCGGGCGGGATCGTCACGGTGGGCCGACCGTCGTCGGCGAGCTCGACCGTCGGGAAACCGTCCTTCGGGGGCTGGGCCTCACCCGTCGCCTTGGTCGGCACGATCGAGACGACGTCCGCGACGATGACCACGGGCGTGGGTGCGGCCGCCTGCTCCCCCGCGGTCGCGGTCGTCATGTCGGCCGCCGAGGCGACGGTCACCGTGCGGCTGCCCGAGGGCACGCAGGCGATGGCGTCGACGATGCCCGGCACGTAGTAGTCGGTGCTCACCGTGAGCTGCGTGGGCTGCTGACCCTCGTCGAAACCGGCCGAGGTGACCTCGGCCCCGGTGGTCGCGTCGTAGACCGCGATGCGGACGTTGGCCACCGCGCCCTGCCCGGCGACCTCGCCGCTGCCCTCGACCAGGGTGGTGCGCTGGGTCGACGAGACCTCGAGCGGGGTGTCGAAGACGACCTCGGGCTTGCTCTCGACCTCGCCCGTGACGTCGACGCCGTCGGACAGCGCCCCCGGCGTCGGCGCCTTGCAGTCGCCCGCCGCGCCGCTCGCCGTCGGCGACGGTGAGGTGGAACCCCCCGTGCATCCGCTCAGCACGAGGACGACGAGCGGAACGGCCGCCACGGCGGCGAACCGTCCTCGGCGGACACGGGCGGACGGACGAGGAGGCGCGGTGCGGATCATCGGGGAATCGTGTCGGGGGTCGGCGGCGACGGTCGACTAGGAGACGGCGAGGATGTCGATGACGAAGACGAGCGTGTCGGTGCCCGAGATGCCGGCCTGCGGGGCGCCGGCCTCGCCGTAACCGTCGGCCGGCGGGATGACGACGACGGTCTGCGATCCGACGGTCTGCCCGACCATGCCGTCCGCGAAGCCGGTGATGACCTGGTCGGTCGAGAAGGTGGCCGGTGCACCGCGCGACCAGCTCTCGTCGAAGATTTCGCCCGTGTTCCAGATGACGCCCTGGTACTGGACGGTGACGGTGTCACCGGCCTGGACCGTGGCTCCGTCGCCCTTGATCAGGGTCTCGACACCGAGTTCGGTCGGAGCGTCCGCGTCGGGGACGGTCACCGTCGGGCGGCCGTCGGCGTCGAGCTCGACCGTCGGGAACCCGTCCTGCGGGGCCTGGGGCTCGCCGGAGGCGCGCAGCGGGACGTCGGAGGTCGCCTGCGACGAACTGCTCGGCGTCGCCGCATCGGAGGACCCGCCGGCGTCACCGGCACAGGCCGCGAGCGACAGGAGGAGGGCGGGGACGGCCAGGAGGGCGAGGGAACGGCGCATGGGGATCTCTCGGTCGGGGTGACGGGGGTCGTGCCGTGGGACTCGGCGCGGCGGAGGTGCCGTGCCATTCTGCCTCACGCCGGGTCGGCTTCTCTGGACACCGCCACGACGGTGGGCTCGTGACCGACCGGGAAGGCGACCGACGCGGCGATGAAGCACTTGCGGCTCGCCTCGGCGTGCAGCTCGAGGGCGCGCTCGACCATGTCGTCGTCGGCGACGGTCACCCGGGGCCGCAGGGTCACCGAGGTGAAGCGACCACCGCCGTCGTGCGTCTGGGTCATGCGTCCCACGGCGGCGTCCTCGTACGCGACCACGACCACCCCGGCGGCCGCGGCGACGTGCAGGTAGCTGAGCAGGTGGCACTGCGCCAGTGCGGCGAGCAGCAGCTCCTCGGGGTTCCAGCGGTCCGCGTCACCGTGGAAGGTGCGGTCGGCCGACGCCAGGACGTCGTGCTGCTTGCCGGTGGCGACGATCGTGGCGTCGCGGCCGTACGAACGGTACGAGGTCGTGCCCTCGCCCCGGTCGCCCGTCCAACGGACGTCGACGGCGTAGTCGTGGTCGAGCATGCTGCCTCCCTCTCGGGCCCCTCGTCGGTGCGACGTGGTCGCGTGGCGGGCCTCGGTACACTCCCCATCATGACCGACCCCCGCCCCGCCGCGCCCTCCCGTCACCCCTTGACCGCCTCGGCCAGCGTCGAGCTGGCCGTGCTCGAGCGCTCGGGTTGGGACGAGAGCCGTCACCTCGGAGCCGGTGTCGTCGTGGACGCCGACGGACGCGAACTGCGTCGGATCGGGGACGCCGACGCGACCATCTACCCGCGCTCGTGCCTCAAGCCGTTGCAAGCGCTCACGGTGCTGCGGTCGGGGGTCTCCCTCGACGGCCCCCAGGCCGTGCTGGCCACGGCGAGCCACGCGGGCACGCCCGCCCACCTCGAGGTGGTCGAGGCGTTGCTCGGCCGGTCAGGCAGCACCGAGGACGACCTCCTCTGCCCGCCGGACTGGCCCGGTGACCGGGCCAGCGCCCGCGAGGCCACCGCGCCGCGCCGGCTCGCGATGAACTGCTCGGGCAAGCACGCCGCGTTCCTCCTCGCCTGTGCCGAGAACGACTGGGACCCGTCCCGCTACGTCGCCACCGACCACCCCCTGCAGGCCGCGGTGCGCGAGACGGTCGCCGAGTTCACCGGCGAGGCCGCTGACCACTCCGGCGTCGACGGCTGCGGTGCCCCGGTGATCGCGACCACCGTGGTCGGCCTGGCCCGGGCGATCGCGCGCATCACCGGGTCGGTCGGCGCGACCGGGTCGGGACGCGACGGCCACGCCGCGCATCTCGTCGAGGCCGTCCTGGGCGACGCCTGGGCGATCGACGGTCCCGGTCGAGCCAACACGGTGACGATCGACGAGCTGGGCGTGCTGGCCAAGCTCGGCGCCGAGGGCGTCATGGTGATGGGCACGACCGACGGCGTCGCGGTGGCCGTGAAGGTGCTCGACGGGAACGTGAGGGCCGGCACCCTGGTCGCGCTGCGCCTCCTGGTCGACGAAGGGGCCGTCGACGCCGCCGCCGCCGCTCGCGTCGTCGAGCGCACGCTCGAGAAGGTCACCGGCGGTGACGGCCTGGTGGGCCGCATCCGCCTGGGCAGCGGGGTCGACCGCTAGGCGCACCGCGCGACGTCGTCGAGCACCGACACGAAGGCGACCCGCAGGCTCTGTCGGCACGGCCGGCCGTCCTTGAGGGTGACCGTCGCTCCTCCGTCCTGACCCATCACGACGACGGTGTCGACCGGGGGTGGCTCGGCCTCGGGCCGTGCCCCGCCCGAGGTCGGCGCCCGGACCACCACGCAGTCGATCGCCGCGGCCGCGTCGACCGACGATGCCCCTGCGGCCCGGAGCTGACGGCGGAGGCCCGACGCGACGGCCTCGGCCACCACGGGTGGACCGACGACCCTCACGGCCGACGAGAGGGGCACGCACAGCGGAGCCTCGTCGAGGGTGGCCGCCTCGGCCCGGAGGCGTGCCAGACGTTCGGCGACCGGGTCGCCCGGCTCGAGGTCGTCCTCGGGACGCCCCTCGAGGACGAGCCCGCTGGAGGCGCGACCCACCCCGAGCACCAGCACCCGGGTCGGACGACGTGCGACGTCGCACTCGTCGAGCCGATCGGCCGTCGGGTACCAGTCGGCCAGCTCACGCGACCGCACCGCCCGGAGGCGCGCGACGACCTCGTCGACGTCGTCGAGGGCGGCCAGGAACCTCGACCGTTCGCGCCGTGCCGTGAGCGTCGCCCCGACGACACGGTCGACGGCCCAGCCGACGAGGACCGCGAGAGCCGTCGCGAGCGAGAGCCCGAGGACGGCAGGCGGCGCGGTCCACGGGACGAGAGCACCGCACGCGGACACGACGGCACCCGTCGACATCGCCGCCACGGGCGTCGCCGTCGGGCGGGGTCTGGCCGGCCCGGACGGCAGCCGGACGCGGGACGGCAGGACCGGTGACGCCGCGGTGGTCGAGGAGTTCATGACTCCAGTGGAGCGGAGCACCGGCCGCGGCGGGTACCGGGTGGTCGGGTCGGGGGAAGGACCGACCACCCTGCCGCGTGGGGAGGAGCCGTGGGTCAGACCACGACGAAGAACTGCTCGCCGATCTCGACCCGGGTGCCACGCGTCACGCGGACGCGGACTCCGGGATCGGCACGGCGGGGCGGGAGGTCACGAGGACGGACGACCGTCCCGTTGCCGGACCACCGGTCGCTGACCCAGAGGGCTCCGGCCTCCTGACCGAACTCCAGATGCGTCTTCGACACGGACTTGCCGGGATCGACGATGCGGACGAGCTGGTCGAAGCGCTCCCCCGGCTGGGGCGTCGGTGCACGGCCGACGAGGCCGGTCCCGTCGACCGTGATGCTCTCACCGGTGCTGAACTGCAGCACGTACTCGGTTCCGAGTGCACCACGACGGACGATCCGGGTCTCGTCGACGTCGGCGTCGTCGGGCAGGTCCACGGGCACCCGACGCGGGCGCCAGGACGGAGCCGACGACGACGTGGGAGCAGGGGGGAGGTCGGCGACGCTCGGCGTCGGAGTCGCCGCCGGTCGTTCGGCGCGGAAGCCCGGGACGTGGTCGATCGGTTCGGGTGCCGGGCGTGGCGTGGCGTCCTGCCGGTCGTCGGCCTCGTCTCGGACGGGTACGTCGTCGCCGGAGCCCGGGCCGTCCGGAGAGGTCCCGGCGTCGTCGGAGCCCGATCCGGCGCCCTCACGGTCCTGTGTGGCGGGACGACGGCGGAGGACGGACTCGCCGTCGGGTCGCCACTCGGGCGGGAGCGGGACGACCGGGCCCGTGAACGACAAGGCGACCGACTGCACGACCGCACCGCATTCGCCGCAGAAGATGTCGTCCTCGTCGATGGGTGCGCCACAGTGCGTGCACCGTTCGGGGACGACGGCGGAGCCCGGTTCGACGAGCGGTACGGGCTCCACGAGCGGTGCGGGCTCGACGAGCGGTACGGGCTCCGGGCGGTCGGACTCGGGGAGAGCGGGCCGGGACCTGCTCGGGACCGGCGGGCGGAGGTCACGGCCGAGGGCGGCCACCGGGGCGGTGTCGCCGTCCCGCGGCCCGTCGGCCGTCGGCCGCACGAGAGGCGGCGGGCCCGCAGGAGGCGCGACCCGGTCGCCGGGGGCGACCTCGGAGGCGGAGTCGGACGAGGGAGCGGACTCGTCCGGCATCGCCGTCGCCTCGGGGTCGGTCGCGCCCTCGGTGTGGTCGTTCTCGACCGGCCGGGTTCCGTCAGGGGCGGTGGACGTCTCGACCTCGCCTGACGGGGCCTCGCCCTCGTCGTCTCGATGCCCGTGGGACGCCTCGGCGGAGGAGGGTTCGACGGCGGCCACCACGTCGGGAGAGGACTCGTCCGATGCGAGAGGCGTCAACGACGCCGTCCAGAGCGGGGCGGACGAGGGGCGGGGCCCGTTGTCGGGGTGCTCGGAGGGCACTCGGAGCGGTGTCGGCGATCCGACCGTCTCGGGTAGCGGCGTCGCGAGGGCCCCGACCGGGCCGTCGGGGACGGCGGGGATGCCCGAGACGGCGGGGTTGCCGGGGTCAGGGGTCCTCGGGGACTCGGCCCGCGCCTCCTCGGAGGCCGTCGGGCGGTCGTCCTCGCCCGTGGACACGACGGTTCGATCGTCGACCGGCCACACCGGGGGCTCGGGAGCCGACGCGGGCGCTTCGGACCGCGCGTGATCGACACGGGCCGGCTCGACCTCGACCCCGGGCACGCCGGTGTCGGCCTGACGGTCGCGCACCCACCACGGGGGTTGCGCATCGCTGCGGCGGGGGTGCGAGGTCGCACGCGGAGGAGCCTCGGGCAGGTCGGGCGCACTGGTGGCGTCGACGTGCTCGGTGGCGGCGTCGGCCCGACGTCGGGCAGCCGCGAGGTCTGCGCTCGAGACCGCCCGACCGCATTCGCCGCAGAACATCGCGCCGATGGGCAGGGGGCTGGCACAGGTGGGGCAGTACATCAGTCGTTCCTCTGTCGCTCGGGAGGGGTGCGCCCATGGTAACCACGCAAAGATCGGAGCGAGACCGCCGCGGCGAACCGCTGCCGCCTCGTGAGCCCGACGCCGAGGGCGTGTCTCATCTCGGCGACGGCCGTCCAGACGCGGTCGGCGTCGGACTCCGCGGGCGGGTTCGGCGAGAACACCGCACGGTCCGCCACCCGGGCGAGCACTGCGGGACGCGAGCCACCGACGACGGCGGCGACCTCGCTCCGGGTCGCCGCGGGCGGGGTGCGGATGCCGTGGTCGACCACGGCGTCCTGGAACTCGTGCCAGCCGCCGCTGATGCGGTCGGAGGGACTCGTCGCCGTTCGGCGGCGACGACGCCGCTGCGCCTTGAGGACCACGACCGTCACGAACGGGGCCGCGAGCAGACCGGCGACGAGGGCGCTCCAGCCGACGACCCGCACGACCGCCAGGACGATGGCCAACCAGGCCGGAGGGGTCTCGGGATCGTCCTGCTCGGACTGCGGCGGCGTCTGGTCGTCCCGCATCTGAGGATCCTGGGGTGGGGGCTGGACGACGGACTCGGGCCGGGAGATCTGCGTCGGGTCCTGTACCTGGTCCTCGGGGATGGGACGTTCAGCCGGGTTCGGGTCGAGCGCCACCCAGCCGTACTGGGCGGTGTCGACCTCGATCCAGGCGGTCACGCTCGACCCCGTGACGTCGACGGGGCCCCCGTCCGTCTCGGGGGCGAATCCCATGACGACCCTCGCCGGGAACCCCAGCCGGTCGGCCATGAGCGCGGCGGCCGTCGCGTACTGCTCGGCGTCGCCGATCATGACGGGATCGGTGAAGAGCTGGGCGATGCGGTCCGCACCGTGCCCGGATCGGCTGACGGGTTCGTCGGCGGTGACGCCGTGGCTCACGTAACCGTCCTCGCGCAGGGCGCTCAGCGCCGCCCGGAGGCGCGCCCCGGGGCCCTGGACCCCGGCGACGTCCTCCTCGAGCGAGGAGGTCAGCTCGTCGGGCACGTCCCGCGGCGTCGGCACGGTGGCGGTCCCCGGTGTGAGCGCGTCGAGCTCGTCGTCGCCGGGCTGGCGGGGCTCGACCGCGTCCAGTCGGTACGAATCGCCCTGCCGCAGTCCGCCGAGGACGGCCGCCGTGCCCGTGAGGTCGTTGTAGAAGAACGCGTCCCGCCGCGCATCCGCCGTGGGTCCTCCGAACGAGACGGATTCGAGTCGACCGATGGTGGGGAGCCAGAGGTCGTCGTAGGCACCGATCGTGACGTCCACCGCGGTCGCCTGCCCGTCGACCCGGGATTGGTCGACGTCGGACGGCACGCGGGTGAAGAACCCGGAGGCGCTGTCGACCTGGCCGCTGCCGACGCTGTAGACGACACCGTCGTAGGTGTCGAGCGTGGCCACGCGCAGTCGTTGACCGTCACGGAGGCCCGAGACCGTGAGGAGCGTCTGGTCGACGGTCGGCTCCTGTTCGTACGCCCGGAAGCCGCTGAGCGGGCTGACGTGGTCCCGCGGGTCGAACGGTTGCTCGACGACCGTGCGCGCCACGGTCCGCGAGGTGACCGGCGGGAGCGCGGCGACGGCGACCGTGCCGGCCGTCCCCGCGACGGCCAGCGTGGCGAACGCGCCGACGACGGCCCGGACGGCCACCGGGCGGTGCCCGGCAGACGTCGTGGCAGCACGGGTGGTGAGGGCGCCGAGCGCGAGGCGACGTCGACGGAGGCGCCACCAGACGACCCAGGCGACCACCGTCACCAACACGGCGAGACCGGTGACGCGGGGCCACCAGGCCTCGCCCGGACCGAGCACGATCGCCGCGATCCAGACGACGACGGGAACGACGACGGCGAGTTCTCCGCGTCGGCTGCGGAGCGCGACGGACAGGCCGACGACCGTGCCGACGAGGACCAGCGCGAAGACCGGCACCAGCAGGGCCTCGTAGCTGCCCACCGGCAAGGCGATGGTGACGAGCTGCTTCCAGCCGAGAGCGGTCGCCGAGACCAACGTCAGGAGGCCCCGACCCGTGGGCAGCACGCCGCCGAAGGCTTGCGACGGCACGGCGAGCGGCACCCCGAGCAACAGGTACGCCACGATCGTCGCCGCGAACACCCACACGCTCGACAGCCGGAGGGCGGCGGTGCCCAGCGCGATGACCACGCCGACGGCGAAGGCGACGACGACGAGCACGACGAAGGCGGCGCTCTCGTACACCGGCCAGAAGGTCACGGTGGCGGCGCCGAGCGAGGCCGCGAACAACGCGACGACCCAGGCGACGAACGGGGCTCGCAGTCGTGACGGCCGCGCGCGGGACCGTGCGCGCGGAGCAGGCGCCGCGGGCCCCGCGGGCGTCCGGACCCCGTCGACGACGCTCATGCGCTCGCCGTTCGGGCGAGCGACTTCTGCAGGTCCTCGAGGAACCCGATGGTCAGCACGGTGAGATCGGCGATGCGCCTCATGCCGGGGACCGTCTCGGGGTCGCACACGATCGCCACCACCTCCACCCCCAGGGGGAACTGCAGGGCTGCGGCGCGCATCTCGGTGACCGTCGTCGTGGACCCGACGACGAGGAACGCCACCGAGATCCCCACGACCTGATCACCCGCCACCCGCGCGACGTCGGTGATGGCCAGCGCCGACTCCGCCGACGTGACGACCGCGAGTTCGTCGAGCAGGCGGTTCCGGGTCAGCGTGCTCAGGGAGCGGATCTCGAGGTTCTTCCGCTTGGCGAACTCGGGGGTGGTCTCGCCGACGACGACGCTGACCTCACGCGCGTCACGGATGGCGCGAGCACCGAGAGAACCCGCGACGCTGACGGCCAGTTCGAACTCGTCGTCGTTGGCGAAGTCACCGGCCGCGAGGCTCAGGGCGATGACCAGGTGGCTGCGCCTGCTCTCCTCGAACTGCCGCACCATGTAGGTGCCCGTCTTGGCGGTCGACTTCCAGTGGATGTTCCGTCGTTCGTCGCCCGGCTGGTACTCGCGCAGGGCGTGGAACGAGATGTCGCTGGGCGAGAGGTCACGCGTCGGATTGCCCTCGAGGTCACGGATGAGACCCGTGCTCGTGCTC
This sequence comes from Frigoribacterium sp. Leaf8, assembly GCF_001421165.1. Lineage (GTDB taxonomy): Bacteria > Actinomycetota > Actinomycetes > Actinomycetales > Microbacteriaceae > Frigoribacterium. The sequence goes on from NZ_LMKB01000005.1 coordinate 512,761, forward strand.
GGGATGCCGATGGTGCGGGGGTGCACGAACACCTCGGTGACGCCGGTCCATTCGATCTCGCGTCGGGCGAGGCCGACCGGGTCGCCTCGCACGGTGCTGACCGGACCCACTGCCACGACGCCGCGTCGGGTGGTGGGCAGGTCGAACGACTCGGCGACCTCGTCTCCCGAGCGGAGGCTCGGCAGGCCGATCTCGGCGAGCCCCGGTCCGACGGGGACCTCGACGGACACTCCGAGGATGCGGCGGGCGCTCGCGTTGCGCACCCGCACGGTGCCGGCCGCCGGGGCGCCGACGGCCACGCGCTCGTGCGGGATCTCGAGCGTGATGCGGACGGTGTTCCGTCCGACGAGAGCGAGCCCTGCGACGAGCAGCAGGACGATCGCGGCGAACCCGACCACCACCAACTCGGTCCAGCCGAGCAGGTAGCCGACGAGCAGCCCGACCGGTGCGGCGACGAGCATCGACCACCCGAAGGGCGTGACCACCGAGGAGGCGCTGGTGAACGCCCGGCGGACGGAACGGCGAGCCCCGCGCGTCGTCCTGACCAGCAGGACGAGCAGGTCCGCTCCGATGCCGGTACGGTCGCCGACGATCCGGGTCCGGGCGTTGGTCAGTCCTTGCGTTCCCGTCGAGAACGCGGAATCGAATCGCTGGTCGGTGCCGCGGCTGCCGACCCTCGGTCGTGTCCGGCCGGCGCGGGACCCGTCCACGGTCGACCCCGGCACGGGCCGGGCGGCCCGGTCGGTGCCTCGGGGACGCTCGCTCACACGGCTACCCGTTCGGCGGGCGGCGCCGTCTCGATGAGCAACTGGCTGACGACGCTGGACGGCGTGACCCCGTCGAACTCCGCTTCGGGGTCGAGCACCAGACGGTGGGCGAGCACGGGCTCGGCGAGCGACTTGACGTCGTCCGGGATCACGTAGTGACGACCGAGGGACGCCGCGTAGGTCTTGGCCGAACGGACGAGGGCCAGCGCACCGCGGACGCTCACACCGAGACGGACCTCCTGGGCCGTTCGCGTCCCGTCGACGAGGCGGGCCACGTAGTCGCTGATGGTGGGCTCGACGTGCACGGTGCGGGCGAGTTGCGCCATCTCGGTGATGACCCCGGCCTGGACGATCGGGTTGAGGCTGCCCTCGTGGACCCTCGTGGCGGAGCCCTCGAGGATGCGGACGGTCGCCGCGTGGTCGGGGTAGCCGATCGAGGTCTTCATGATGAACCGGTCGAGCTGGGCCTCGGGAAGACGGTAGGTGCCGGCCTGCTCGACCGGGTTCTGGGTGGCGATCACCATGAACGGCGACCCCACGGGGTGGCTGACGCCGTCCACCGTCACGCGGCTCTCTTCCATCACCTCGAGGAGGGCGGACTGCGTCTTGGGGCTGGCGCGGTTGATCTCGTCGGCGAGGACGATGTTGGAGAAGATCGGCCCGCGGTGGAACTCGAACCCGCCGGCCTTCTGGTCGTAGATGCTGACGCCGGTGATGTCGCCGGGCAGGAGGTCGGGGGTGAACTGCACACGGTTGCTCGAGCCCTGGACGCTCTGGGCGATCGCGCGGGCGAGCGAGGTCTTGCCCGTGCCCGGGAAGTCCTCGAGCAGCAGATGCCCCTCGCTCAGCAGAGCCGTGAACGACAGCCGCACGACGAAGGTCTTGCCCAGCAGCACCTGGTCGACGTTGGCCACCAGTCGCCCGAAGATGTCGGAGAACCAGGTCGCCTGCTCGGGGGTCATGCTCATGTGTCTTCGTTCCTCGATGTGTCGTTCATGGGCTTCAGCCGCAGGTGACCCGTGCGTAGCCGCTGTCGGTCTTGCCGTCGACCGTCCCGCGGATGCGGACCTCCGTCGCCGAGGGATCGACCCGGGACGTCGTCGTGTACGCGCCGTTCCTGTCTCCCGACTGCCAGTTGTCCAGGATGAGGGGCGACACGTTGAACTCGACCGTCGCCGAGAAGTCGAGGTTACCGTTCGACGGCGGGTTGACCACGAGGGGTTCGCCGGGGACGCACGAGACGATGACGGGCCGCACCGTCACGGGCGTCGCGGCCTGACGATCGGACGCGGCGCCACAGAACGTCTCGGAAGCGTCTCGACAGCCTCGGACGTAGACCTGGAGTTCGGTGCCGTATCCCCCGGTGGAGACGAAGCCGTCGGCGGCCAGGGGCTGCCAACCCGTCTGCCCGTTCTGCGACCACTCGAATCGGGCTGCCGTACCCGACACCACGTCGGTCGCGGAGACCCTGACGTCGAAGCGTCCCCCACCGTTCTCGATCGACGCCACGGTCGCGCGAGCAGCACCGGGGGCCTTGAGTGCCGTGGTGCGACCCGAACCCGCGGAACAGAAGGTGCCGTTGTCCGCCTTCACGACGTAGAGGTAGGTGACGCCGTCCTCCGCGGACGAGTCCGTCGCTCCCCCGCCGGCGAGGGGAACGGGGTCACCCGGGGTGTCGCAGGACACCGGCCCGTCCGAGCCGGCGACGCGGACCACCCGGTACGTAGGAGCCGATCCGCCGTTCGCGGTCGACGGCGTCCAGGTGATCTGCACGCCGCCGCTCACGGGAGTGGCCGTGACCTGGGGTACCCCGGGGCTCCCGACGGGTACCACCCGCGTCAGAGACGCCCGGGCCCACGCCGCCTCGCTGTCGACGTCGGCGTCGTTCTTCGCGAAGACGTTCACCGTGTAGTTCTGGTTCGGGACGAGGCCGGGGATGACGCTCTGCTGCACCCCACGGCGAACGGTCTGGGATCCCGTCGTGGGCCCGGACCATTCGACGACGTACGACTGGATCGCGGAGCCCGGCCGGGGATCCGGCGAGTCCGTCCACGTGATCCGGGTGTCGCCCTGGCCCGACGGCACCGCAGTCGCGCTCAGGCCCGTGGGTGCGGCGGGCACGTAGTCGGCGCTGTAAGCGGGACTCGGCGCCGATGCAGCGGAGTCCCCGACGCCGTTGGTGGCGACGACCGTGAAGGAAAACCGCTGGCCCGCGGGCAGGTCGGTCAGGGTGCAGACCGTCGCCAGCCCGCAGGCCTTGGAGTACGAGCCCCCGGCCGAACCCGCCCCGGTCAGACGGTAGCCGGTCAGCGGCGAGTTGTTGGCCGCGGGAGCCGTGTAGCTCAGGGTGAGCTGTCCCCCCGTGAAGGTGCCCGTTCGGACCGGGGCATTGGGGGCGTTCGAGACGTCCTGCACGCTGATGGTGACGGTGCCCCAGACGTATCGGTCGGGGTCGTCCGTGACGTCGGCGACCTGGTACTGGAGGTTCGTGTCGCCGGGGGCCGCGGAAGCCGCGACCGAGACGGCGAGACTCCGGTTGTCACCGCTCGGCGTGATCGAGACGCCTGCCGGCACGCTCGACCCGTTCAGCCCACGGATGGCCACCACCCGCAGCGCCTGCCCGGGGAAGGGATTGGTCGCCTGGTCGTTCTGCAACACGTCGACCGAGGTCGAGGCCCCGCGCTTGACGACGGCACGATCGGCGGCCGGTTGAGCGAGCGGGCGGGTCGATCCCACGACCGACACGGTGACGGCACCGCTCCGGCCCGGGTTGAGGGCATCGCTGACGGCGACGGGGAGCGACCTGCTCGTCCCCTTCGCGGTGCCGGCCTCGGCCGAGACGGTGAGCTTCGACCCGGACAGGTCGAAGCCGACGCCCGCGACGCCGCCCTGTTCGACCGAGTACCGGAGCTCGTCGACGTCGTCCGGATAGGGGTACGTGGTGAGCCGAGCGAGGTCGAGCGTGCGGGACTGGCCCGGTTCGAGGTCGATCGAGGTGCCGTTGAAGACGGGTGGCTGGTTCTCTCGCGACGTCACCGTGATGGGCAGCACGAGCGACGCCGTCCGACCGTCCGGGTCGTCGGCCGAGCGACCGTCGGTCACCTGGAACGAGATCGAGGCCGTACCCGAGAACAGGTCGGCGGACGTGAACCGGAGGGTCGTGTCGTCGACCACGAGGTCGTCGCCGTTCGAGTTCGTCGCCCGGACCGTCGCGGGGTCGGTCAGTCTGACTCCGTTGGTGCCGGCGGAGATCACGTAACGGTCGAGGTCGATCGTGACGGCCTTCTCGCTCTCGACCGTGATCGGACGGACCGTCCGGTCGACCTGCGGAAGGGCGTCGTCGAAACCGGGCACGACGATGAACGCGTAGGAGCGGACGCCCGGGTCGTCCTTCCTCGAGACCGAGAACGGGACGATCTGGCTCGAATCGGTGATGCGGACGGTCACGCGCGAGTTCGGCGTCACCTCGGCCGTCGAGCCGAATCCCGGGGCAAGTCCGAGGTCGAGCTGCGAGGTGCTGCCGTCCGAGAAGAACACGTTGGTCAGGGGGTTGACCGTCACGGTCTGCCGACCGGCGATGTCGCTGAGTCCGAGGACCGTGTCGTCGGCGAGCGGGTAGTTCAGTGGTGCGTCGGGATCGACGGTCACGGTGACGAAGGTCGAGCTCTGCCCGCCGCGCTCGTTCGACACCGTGTAGACGAGGCCGTACGTCCCGGGGGTCTCGGGGGGCGTCACCGACACCATCGTCCCCGACACGACCTTGGCGACGACACCCTCGCCGTTCGGTTCGACGGCGTCGACCGACAAAGCGCCCCCGTCGGGGTCGGAGTCGTTGTCGAGCACCCGGACCGTGATGGACCCCCCGGGTCGCATCGTCACGGCGTCCGCGACGGCGATCGGGTTGCGCGATCCGTCGGCGCGGGTCGAGATCCCCACGCGGACCGTGCCGGTGGCCCGGGCACCCAAGCCGTCCACGACCGCGTAGGTGAAGCTGTCGGTGCCCGCCGAGCTGGCGTTCGCCTGGTACTCGACGTAGTCGGTGCCGACGGTCGACACGCTGCCCTTCTCGGGGTTCGTGCCCACCCCGAGCAGCTGGACCGAGTCGCCGTCGGGATCGATGCCGTCGAGCGGAACGCCGATGCGCACGGTCTCGCCTGCGACGACGCGCGCCGTCACCGACTGGGGCGCGGGGGCGGCGTTGCTGCCCGCGTCGACCTCGCGGACCGCGATGGCGACCTGGGCCGAGGCCCGCTGCCCGTCGGGGCCCTCGACGGTGTAGGTCGCCGTGACGTTGCCCGGGGTGGTGGGGGCCAGGTACCGGAGACGGTTACCCGACGCGAAGAGCAACCCGCTGCCGGCCGGGACGTCCCTCTCGAGTCGCGGCACCAGCGTCAACTCGTCGCCGTCGGGCTGCTCGTCGTTGGCGAGGACGTCGATGTCGATGGAGTCCCCCACCCGGACGGTCACCTGGTCGTCGGTCGCGATCGGCGGCTGGGTGATCGCCCGGCGCGGGATCTCGACCACCGTCACGGTGCCGGTCGCGGAGGCGAGGCCGTTGCTGACGGTGTAGCCGAAGGTGACCGGCCCGTCGTCGAGCGGGGCCGCGAGCGTGATGCGGGCGTAGCGCTGGTCGAGCGTCTCGACCCTGACCCCGGATGCGGCGGGCACGGCATCGGTCGCCGTGAGCATGAGGACGTTGTTGGCCGGGTCACGATCGGTCGCGACGACGTCGAGCGTCTGCGTGCCCAACGTCTCGACGAAGATCGTCTTGGGCGTCGTGACGGGGGGTGTGCCCGCGTCCGGAGGGGACTGGACGTCCACCCTGACCGTGCCGGTCGCCGTCTGGTCGCCGTCCGTCACGGTGTACTCGAGCAGGTGGGTCCCGGGCACGTCGCTGAGGAACCGGAACGTGCCCTGTTCGTAGTTCGGCGTGACGGTGACGTCGGCCTTCGCCGGGACGCTGTTCAGCTTGACGGTGCCCGTGCCGCCTCGAGCGTAGGTCAGCGGCCGCACGGTCATCTGCTGGCCCGCATAGGCCTGCTGCGAGAAGGGCAGGGCTTCGAGGGGCACCTGCCCTGCCCCCATCACCGTGATCGCGAGCGATCCTCGCCCCTCGTCACGGCCGTCCGAGACCGTCAGCGGGACGTCGACGGTCGTGTCGCCCGCACCGGCGTCCTGGTAGACGACGTCCCCCGAGGGCTTGTACGAGAGCCCCGCCGCCCCTCCTGCCGAGGTCAGGTAGAAGGCATCACCGTCGGGGTCGATCCAGTCGCCGAGCACCGAGGTGGTGACCCGCCCCGACGACGACACCGACGCCGACGTCCTGCGCGCCTGCTGCGGCGGCGAGTTCTCCGACGGTTGGCGCACGGTGAGGGCGACCGTCGCGCTGGCCTGACCGCCACGTCCGTCGGAGATGGTGTAGTCGACCGAGAACGTGCCGGAAGCCGAGTCGGTGAGGGTGAGGAGCACCTGTTGTCGGTCGTTGACGAGGTCGACCCGGCCGACGGCGTCGTCGAGTGCGGACACGTCGTCGATCACGAGCGGGTCGCCGTTCGGGTCGTAGTCGTTGAGCAGCACGGGCAGGGTGCTCGCTCGACCGGGTCGTGCGCCGAACGCGTCGTCCACGGCGACCGGTGGTTTCTGGTCGAGATCCAGCTCGGGCGGTTGCCGGTCGTCGTTCTCCTGTTGCTCTTCTTGGTCGCGGTCCTCTTGGAAGAGGTCCGACCAGTTGTCGATGAGCTCGCCGGAACGCTGGACCGCCCAGGACCGACCCGACGCCGGATCGTTGAGCACGACCCGGCGCGCGTTGACGTCGAAGAGGAGGCTCGCCCCTCCGGTGACCTGGTCGAGGTCGAGGACTCCCCCGCGGGCCGACGCACAGTCGCTCCACGCCGACCCGCCCGCCCAGGCGCCGAAGCGGCAGTCGCCGACGACGACGGGTCGCGCGGGCTTGCCCTCGCGTCCGCCGACGACCTCGGCGACCCGTGAGGAGTCGATCGACACGGACAAGAGGCCGGTGGACGTCGCGACCAGGACCTCGTCGCCCGTGTCGGACCCCGTCTGCAGGGCGAGCCCGCCCGAGGCCCGGTCGGACAGGTCGACCTGCCGTCCGTCGACGACCAGTTCCCCCGTGACGGCATCGAGCACGGCCCAGTGACCGCCGACCGAGGCCACCTGGTACCCGGAGGACGACGAGGCGGGCACGTCGTGCGTCTCGGCGACGTCGGGTGACACCGTTCCGTCGAAGATCGACACCCTGCCGGTGTCGGACGAGTAGGCGACCACACGGCCGTCGGGCGTGACGTCGGTGACCAGTCCCTTGCCGAGGCTGAGATCGGGGTCGACCTCGTTGCTGAAGGACGCCAGGTCCGAGAGCGGTTGGCTCCAGACCTCCCCCGTGCCCTGGGACACGACGAGCACACGGTCCCCGGCGATCGACACGTCGGGCGATTCGGGCGGGAGCGGGACGCTCTCGGCCACCTCGGCCGTGGCGGTGTCGACGACACCGACCGTGGCGTTGCTGCGATCCACGAGCAGGACGTCCTGCTCGCGTTGGACGACCGAGAGGTCGGCACCGGTGCCGCGCACGGCGGAGTTGAGCTGCAGGACGTCGGTGTTCGCCCGACCGATCGCGGCGCGTTCTCCGTTGGCGACCCAGACCGTTCCGTCGGAGAGGTCGACGCGCTGGGCCTCGTAGCCACCGCTCGCCACGGCGACGGTCGTCACGAGCGTGGCCACCACGACCACTCCGACCCCGGTGACGACGGCGGATCGACGACGGGAGGCCCAGTCGAGCAGCCGCCCCATCAGCCCTGACCCGCCGTCGCGCAGTTCTCGTTGCTCTCCGGACCGGTCGAACCACCGCGGCTCACGGAGACGGTGATGCAGACCTCGTCACCCGGGTCGGCAGGGGTGGCGACGAACCGGTCGGCGGATTGCTGGCTCGTCTGCCCCCCGGTCGAGATGACGTAGGTGTCACCTGCCCGGAGCCCCGGGTCGCTCCAGGTGAAGACCACCGAGGAGCCGTCGCTCGACGACGCGACGTCGGCCACCCGGGGGATGTCGGTCGACGTCGAGCGGACGAGCACCAGCGTCGCGGCGGCTGCGAGACCGATCCCCACCACCGACGCCGCCACGAGGGCCCACGTCACGACGAGCAGCGACCGACGCCGCGTCGGACGTGTACCCGTGCTGCGAGGCACGGCGCGGCTCTGCTGGAGCGAACCGCCGTTCTGCGCCTGGACCTGGGCCTCGGTCGCCCGGCGCCGGCGGCGACGTCGCGAGGCCTGCACGGGGGTCACACCCCGGAGGCGCGTCTTGTCCTCGAGGTCGGCCACGGTCGCCAGGGCCCAGTCGTCGACCGCCACCTCGATGGGGGTCTGCGCGACGCCGATCTCGCTCTCGACCTGCTGGAGCTCGCGCACGAACTCGAGGACGCTGGCCTGGCGGTTCTCGGGGCGCCGCGACATGGACCTCGCGAGCAGTCGCTCGAGGGTGGGAGGGACGTCCGTCCGTCCGGTCGGCACGAGCTTGGCCTTGTCGATGCGACCGATCAGGTCGGACGCGCCGTTCTTGTCGCCGCCGAGGACCTCGAAGGGGCTCCGGCCCGCGAGCAGCGAGTACACCGTCGCCCCGAGGGACCACACCTCGGACTCGATGGTGCCGTTGGTCTCGTCGAGCAGCACCTCGGGGGCCGACCACGGGATCGACATGCCGACGACCTCCTGCGGCTCGCTCTCGCTGAGGGACGCGGCGATGCCGAAGTCGGACAGCACGGGGTGTCCGTAGGCCGTCATGAGGATGTTCGACGGTTTCAGGTCGCGGTGCAGGACGCCCTGCCGGTGGGCCGTCTCGACCGCGCTGCCGATCTTGACGCCGATGCGCAGCACGTCGGCGACGGGGATGCGGTCGCGCCGGTACCGCTCGCTCAACGACGACGAACAGAGTTCCATCACCAGGTACGGACGGCCGTCGGCCGAGACGCTGGCCTGGAACACCGTGAGGATCGACGGGTGGGCACTCAGCTGGGCCATGAGGTTCGCCTCGGCCTGGAACATCTGGCGGACCTGGTCGTTCACGACCTCGCTGAGCATGACCTTCACCGCGACCTGCCGGCGCGGCATGTTCTGTTCGTAGAGGAACACGTCGGCGAAGCCGCCCGACCCGAGCACGCGCACATGCGAGAATCCCGGCAGCACGGGGGGCGCCGAAGGCAGTCGTCGAGCCACGTCGCCTCCTCTGGGGATCGATGCCGGGTCGGCTGGGCGGAACAGGTCGGCGTCGGTCCGACCGCAGCCATTCTACGTGGGGGTCCCCGACGCCCGAGAGGCCCGTGGGCCCCCCTGTGGACGGACCCGGTCCCCCCATTTCGGGGGCGGGGCCGTCCGTGTCCGCGTGTCGCGCCTACTCGGCGTCCGTCGTCTCGGCGCTCCGGACGTCCACGACGACGGCCGTGACGTTGTCGCGTCCACCCGCCTCGACGGCAGCCTCGACGAGGGCCGTCGCCGCCGGCTCGGCACCGTCGACGCCACCGAGGAGCTCGGAGATCCGCCCGGCGGACAGTTCTTTGGTCAGGCCGTCCGAGCAGACGAGGAGGCGCAGGCCGGGTCGGGCGGGCACCCTCCAGTAATCCGGACGCGGGTCGACGTCGAACCCGACCGCCCGGGTGATCACGTTGCTGTCGGGGTGCTTCTCGGCGTCGTCCGCGTGCAGGAGCCCCGCGTCGACCATCTCCTGGACGACGGAATGGTCGACGGTCACCTGGCGGAGACGGCCGTCTTCGAACATGTACACGCGGGAGTCGCCCACGTTGAAGACCGTGAAGTCGACCTCGGCGCCTTCTCCCTCTCGTGAGAGGAACGCCCCGGTGGCCGTCGTGCCGACCCCGAGCTCGGTGTCGGCCGCCGCCACCGCGATGTCCTCCGTGGCCACGCGGAGGGCCGTCTCGACGTCGTCCGTGGTGGCGAACGGGCGTGACGCGATCTCGCTCATGCGGCGCACGACCGCGTCGCTCGCCACGTCGCCCGCGCTGTGCCCTCCCATGCCGTCGGCCACGACGAACAGCGGCGCCTCTGCGAGGTAGCTGTCCTCGTTGTGCGCTCGGCGACGACCCACGTCGGTCACCCCCGCCCAGTCGAAGGTGAGCCCCGGGCCGTCGAGGCCGAGGGCGTGGGCGGTCGTGGGGCGGCCGAGCTCTGTCACAGGAGGGGTTCTTTCGTCGGGATGATGCGCTGGGGAGGCAGGATCTCGAGAAGGTTCCCGTCACCTACGTCCACTATCGTGCCTGCACGGGCGACGAGCGACTCGCCTTGCCGGAGAACGACGGGAACGCGTCCGGGCTCGATCACCCGGGTCCCGTTCGTCGAACGCAGGTCGGTGACGACGACGGTGCCCCCGTGCTGGCGCACGTCGACGTGCGCCCCCGAGACCTCGTGTCGCGGAGACGGCACGGTCACCAACCGTGGCAGGGGTCCAGAGCCCACGCGCGGCCCGGTCGGGCGACGCCCCACGATGACGGGCACGTCGAGCGACAGGTCCTGCCCGGCGACCCTCACCCCGTGGAGGCGCGGGGTGGGTCGGCCCGACGGGTTCGGCTCCTGGCTCGTCGGCGGCCGTGCCGGTGGGGAGACGCGGAGCACCGTGTCGTCCGCGTCCGTCTCGTCGACGCCCGAGGGGCGGGCAGGGCGACCGACGACCGTGTCGTCGATCGAGCCGACTCGGTGCCACGATCCTGGTGACTGTTCGGTGGGCATCTCGTTCCTCTCACCGGGGGCTCTGACGCGGGTCGGCGACCACGACCTCCACGCTAGCGCCCGGTGACCGGTCCGTTCGGGTGCCGCGTCCACACCGGCGCCCAGGCTGCATCACCGCACGTCTCCTCCCCACGCCGGGTGCGGCAGCCGCCGGTGCACACCCGGCCCGTTCTCCGGCGTCCCGACCGGGCGGCCGCCCTAGCGTGACGCCATGACCGACCTCGTCCTCGTACCCCCGCTGCCACCCGGCCGTGCCGACGACGACGAACCACCGGGGCTCGTCCGACTCGACTCCCCCGTGGGACGCATCGAGATCGTCAGTCGCCACTTCGCCGTCGAGGGCCTCGCGATCGAGCGTGAGGGCGTCCTGCCTCACGACGGTCAACCCGAGCGGCCCGACAACCTGCTCGACGCCGCCCGACGTCAGGTCGACGGCTACTTCGAAGGGGTGCGTACCCGCTTCGATCTTCCGCTCCGCCTGGTCGGTTCGAGCTTCCAGCGCTCGGTCTGGTCCGCGCTGCTCGAGGTCGAGTGGGGACGGGCCACGACCTATGGACGACTCGGCGGGACCTTCGGCAATCCTCGGGCCGGGCGAGCCGTCGGTGGAGCGGTGGCGGCGAATCCGCTCCCCCTGCTCGTCCCGTGCCACCGCGTCCTGGGCCGGACGGGCGGCGTCACCGGCTACACCGTGGGCACGGGTGTCGAGACGAAGAAGTGGCTCCTCCGCCACGAGGGCATCGCGTTCCGAGAGGGCCCCGTGCCCCTGGACTGAGACAGAGCCGAAGCGTCGCCGCCCGCCCGGCGATCAGACGGACGCCTGCAGGACCGACTCGGCCACGAGCACGCTCTCGTCTCCGGGTTCGAGCACGAAGCCTCGACCGCGGGCCCACTCCGTCAGGTCGCCGATGTCGGCCAGGTCCGGACGATCGGCCAGGAGGGCGCGAACGAACAACCCCTTGCTCTTCTTGTTGAAGTGGTTGAGGGCTCGGCGTCGGTCGCCCGCGTCCGAGACGACACGGACGTATGTCGACCGCGTCCCCGCCGGCCCCAGAGCGACGTAACCCTCGGATCGCAGGTCGACGACGAGTTCGCCGACGCCTGCCAGGACCGCGGACACCGGCCCTCGCCAGAGTTTCTTCAACGACGTCCGGGGAATCCTCGAGTCGTGCGAGAGCCGGTAGGCGGGGATCTCGTCACCAGCCCGGAGCAAGCCGAACAAGGCCGAATGAACGAGTACGTGCCGGTGAGCCCACGTCCACGCATCGGCACTCATGCCTGCCACACCGAGAGGGTCGAAGAGGACCCCCGTGTAGCGCGACAGAGCGGGCATCGTGGGCGACACGGTCACGAGCCGGTTGCGCTCGACCTCGTGAGCCTGCGTGGGACCGAGTTTGAGGGCGGCGGCGGCCGCCGCAACGTCGGCCGACATCTCGTCGAGCAAGGCCAAGGAGGCGCGGCGAGGGCCGTCGAGCTCGTCGAACGATAGTGCCGTCACATCGAGCCGCGAACCGACGCTGCCCCCGTCGAGTTTGGTCTCGGACGGGGGCAGCAGGAACAGCATGTCGTTCGGTGGTGCAGACGGGCGGAGCTCAGTTGAGCTGTGCGTTGCGCGCGACGACCGTCACGGTGTCGTTCTCGACGGACAGGAAACCGTCGTCGGCAGTCGCCTCGACGGTGGTGCCGTCGGACAACCGGACCCTGACCTGACCCGAGGCCAGGATGGCGAGGATCGGCTCGTGACCGGGAAGGATTCCGATCTCACCCTCGGCGGTGCGAGCGACGATCGACGACGCCTCGCCCGACCACACTTCGTGGTCGGCCGAGACGACGCTGACAGTGAGAGCAGCCACGATCAGCCGTTCTCCTTCTGGATCTGAGCCCACTTCTCTTCGACGTCCGAGATGGAGCCGACGTTGAAGAATGCCTGCGTGGCCACGTGGTCGAATTCGCCGTCGGCGATCGCCGTGAAGGACTCGATGGTGTCCTTCAGCGGGACGGTCGAGCCCTCGACACCGGTGAACTTCTTGGCCATGTAGGTGTTCTGCGAGAGGAACTGCTGGATGCGGCGCGCACGCGACACCGTGATCTTGTCCTCTTCGGAGAGCTCGTCGACACCGAGGATGGCGATGATCTCTTGCAGCTCCTTGTTCTTCTGCAGGATGGCCTTGACCCGGATCGCCGTGTCGTAGTGCGCCTGGCCCAGGTAACGCGGGTCGAGGATGCGGCTGGTCGAGGTCAGCGGGTCGATCGCGGGGTAGAGACCCTGCGACGCGATCTCACGCGACAACTCGGTGGTCGCGTCGAGGTGCGCGAACGTCGTCGCGGGAGCCGGGTCGGTGTAGTCGTCGGCAGGCACGTAGATCGCCTGCAGCGAGGTGATCGAGTGACCGCGCGTCGAGGTGATGCGCTCTTGGAGGACGCCCATCTCGTCGGCCAGGTTGGGCTGGTAACCCACGGCCGAGGGCATGCGACCCAGAAGGGTCGAGACCTCGGAACCGGCCTGCGTGAAGCGGAAGATGTTGTCGATGAAGAGGAGCACGTCCTGCTTCTGCACGTCGCGGAAGTACTCGGCCATCGTGAGGGCCGACAGCGCGACGCGGAGACGGGTTCCCGGCGGCTCGTCCATCTGGCCGAAGACCAACGCGGTCTTGTCGAACACGCCCGCTTCGTCCATCTCGGCGATGAGGTCGTTGCCCTCGCGGGTACGCTCACCGACGCCGGCGAAGACCGACACACCACCGTGGTCCTGCGCGACACGCTGGATCATCTCCTGGATGAGGACGGTCTTGCCGACACCCGCACCACCGAAGAGACCGATCTTGCCGCCCTGCACGTAAGGCGTGAGGAGGTCGATGGACTTGATGCCCGTCTCGAACAGCTGGGTCTTGGACTCGAGCTGGTCGAACTTCGGGGGCTTGCGGTGGATGGGCCAGCGCTCGGTGATCTCGACCGTCTCGTCACCCTCGAGGTTGAGGATCTCGCCCGTGACGCTGAAGACCTTGCCCTTGGTGACGTCGCCGACGGGCACCGAGATGGGCGCGCCGGTGTCGATGACCTCCTGCCCACGGACGATGCCGTCGGTGGGCTTGAGGGCGATGGCACGGACGAGGTCGTCACCGAGGTGCTGGGCGACCTCGAGCGTGATCTGCGTGGTCGTGTCACCGATGGTGATCTTCGTGGTCAGCGCGTTGTAGACGCCGGGGATGGCATCGTGCGGGAACTCGATGTCGACGACGGGGCCCGTGACCCGGGCGATGCGCCCGACGCCGGGAGCCGACTCGGTCGCGACCGGTGCGGTTGCGGTGTCAGTCATGGCTTCTCTCTCTTCGGATGATGATGCTGTGGTGCAGAGCTCTACTTGGCCGACCCGAGGGCGTCTGCGCCGCCCACGATCTCGGAGATCTGCTGCGTGATCTCGGCCTGACGCGCGTTGTTGGCCAGACGGGTGAAGTCGCGGATGAGGGTGTCGGCGTTGTCGCTGGCAGCCTTCATGGCCTTCTGACGGGCGGCGTGCTCGGAGGCGGCCGACTGCAGCATGGCGTTGAAGATGCGGCTCTCGATGTAGACCGGCAACAGGGCATCGAGGACCTCGGTCGGATCGGGTTCGAAGTCGTACAGCGGCAGGACCTCGTCCTCTCCGGGCTCTTCGATGCCCTCGACGACCTCGAGGGGAAGCAGACGGACGACCTCGGGAACCTGGCTGACCATGTTCACGAAACGGTTGTAGACGATGTGGATCTCGTCCACGCCGCCCTCGGCCGCCTCGGTGAGGAACTTGGAGACGACGGCGTCGCCGATCTCTTTCGCCGTGACGAACTCGGGCTGGTCCGTGTTGCCCGTCCACACCTGCTCGGCGTCACGACGACGGAAGGCGAAGTACCCCTGGGCCTTGCGACCCACGAGGTAGTAGACGACCTCTTTGCCCTGGCTCCGCAGCAGCTGCGCGAGCTGCTCGCTCTCTTTCAGCGTGTTCGAGCTGAATGCACCGTTGAGGCCGCGGTCCGACGTGAACACGACGATCGCGGCACGCTCGACCGTCTCGGGCTCGGTGGTCAGCACGTGGTCGACGTCCGAGAACGTCGCCACGGCCGACACCGCGCGGGTGATGGCTCGCGAGTACGGCCCGGAGGCTTTCATCCGGGCCTGCGCCTTCTGGATGCGCGAGGCCGAGATGAGCTCCATCGCGCGAGTGACCTTCTTGGTCGTCTGCGCAGAGCGGATCCTCTGCCGGTAGACCCGGAGTTGGGCTCCCATTACTCTCCTGTTGTCTCGTCAGTCGTGAACGTCGAACGGGCGCGTCAGCGCTTCGTCTTGACGATCTTCTCCTGGTTGACGTCGTCGGCGTCGGTGGCCTCGAACTCTTCACGTCCCACCGAAGCGAGAGGCTTGCCCTCACCGGTCTGGAATTCTTGCTTGAACGAGTCGATGCCGCTCTCTAGAGCCGCGACGATGTCGTCCGACAGCACGTTCTTCTCTCTGAGATCGGACAACACCGACGTGTTCCGGCCCATGTAGTCGAGCAACTCGCGCTCGAAACGCAGGATGTCCGGCACGGGGACCTCGTCGAGCTTGCCGTTGGTGCCGGCCCAGATCGAGACGACCTGGTCCTCGACCGGGTAGGGCGAGTACTGCGGCTGCTTGAGGAGCTCGGTGAGACGTGCACCACGTGCGAGCTGACGACGGCTCGCCGCGTCGAGGTCGGACGCGAACATCGCGAACGCTTCGAGCGAGCGGTACTGGGCCAGTTCGAGCTTGAGCGTGCCGGAGACCTTCTTGATCGACTTGACCTGGGCGTCACCGCCGACGCGCGACACCGAGATGCCGACGTCGACCGCGGGACGCTGGTTCGCGTTGAAGAGGTCGGACTGCAGGAAGATCTGGCCGTCGGTGATGGAGATCACGTTGGTCGGGATGTACGCCGAGACGTCGTTGGCCTTGGTCTCAATGATGGGCAGACCCGTCATCGAGCCGGCGCCCAGCTCGTCGGACAGCTTCGCGCAACGCTCGAGAAGACGCGAGTGCAGGTAGAAGACGTCACCCGGGTAGGCCTCGCGTCCCGGCGGACGACGAAGGAGGAGCGAGACGGCACGGTAGGCCTCGGCCTGCTTCGACAGGTCGTCGAAGATGATGAGGACGTGCTTGCCGCTGTACATCCAGTGCTGACCGATGGCAGACCCGGTGTACGGAGCGAGGTACTTGAAGCCGGCGGGGTCCGAGGCGGGAGCGGCGACGATCGTCGTGTACTCCATGGCTCCGGCCTCTTCGAGGGCACCCTTGACCGAGGCGATCGTGGAGCCCTTCTGGCCGATGGCGACGTAGATGCAGCGGACCTGCTTGTTCTCGTCGCCGGACTCCCAGTTGGCCTTCTGGTTGATGATCGTGTCGATCGCGATGGCCGTCTTGCCGGTCTGGCGGTCGCCGATGATGAGCTGGCGCTGCCCACGACCGACGGGGATCATGGCGTCGATCGCCTTGATGCCGGTCTGCATGGGCTCGTGGACCGACTTGCGCTGCATGACACCGGGGGCCTGGAGTTCGAGGGCACGACGACCCTCGGTGGCGATGTCGCCGAGACCGTCGATGGGTGCGCCCAGCGGGTCGACGACGCGACCCAGGTAGCCGTCGCCGACGGGGACGGAGAGGACCTCACCCGTGCGGGTGACCTCCATGCCCTCTTCGATGCCGGAGAACTCGCCGAGGACGATGGCGCCGATCTCGTCTTCGTCGAGGTTCTGAGCGAGACCCTGCGTGCCGTCCGCGAAGCGGATGAGCTCGTTGGCCATGACGCCGGGGAGCCCCTGGACGTGGGCGATGCCGTCGGCTGCGTCCGTGACGTGGCCGACCTCGGTGGTGGAGGCCTTCGAAGGGTCGTACGACGAGACGAAGTCCTTCAGCGCGTCGCGAATCTCATCCGGGCTGATCTTGATGTCTGCCATTGTGATTCCTATTCGTAGCGAGGCTTCGGGAGGCCTCGAGTCTGTGTGTGAGAGCGTGACTAGCCGGCGAGCTGCAGGCGGAGCAGGCTGAGCTTCGTCGCAACGGTGCCGTCGATGACCTCGTCGCCCACCTGGACGCGGAGGCCGCCGACGACGGCGGGGTCGATGACCTGGTTGATGCGCAGGCTACGCCCGAACTGCCTGGCCAAACCGTGCTGCAACCGAGTGACGTGGGCGTCGTCGAGGTGGACGGCGCTCGTGACGGTGGCGACGAGCTGATCGGACTGGTCGGCGACGATGTCGGCTGCGTGACGGAGGAGCTCACCGATCCGACGGCCACGGGGCTGCTGCACCAGGTGCATCACGATGGCGACCGTCTGACGACTGGCCTTCCCTCCGAGCAGGCGCTCGACGAGGTCCGCCTTGGCGGCGGGATCGCCCAGCTTGGAGCCGAGGGCCAATTCGAGCTGCGAATCCGTGCGGACGGCGGCATCGAAGGCGAAGAGCTCGTTCTCGATGCTGCTGTCGGCAGGCGTGGTCGTCGCGATCGCTCGGAAGGCGACCTCTTCGATGCCGGCGAGCAGATCGTCGGACGACGACCAGCGGCTGCCGACGACCGATACGAGCACCGCTCGCGTCGACTCGGAGAACGACCCGAAGAGCCGGTCGAGCAGCTGCTTCTTCGTCGCCACGTCGACAGCGGGGTCGGCGAGGTACGACTGCAGCTGAACGGAGCCGCCGATGACCCGACCGGCGTCGAGCAACTGCTCGCCGGTCGTCAGGTCGACCGACCCGCCGAGGTCGGACAAGACCGACCGCGCCGAACCGAGTGCTTCTCGGGACATGGAACCCATCGTCAGTTGCCCGCCTTAGCGTTCTCGTCCGCCTCGAGGTCGGCCAGGAAGCGGTCGACCACGGCCGACGCCTTCGCGTCGTCGCTCAGCGACTCACCGATGACGCCGGAGGCGAGGTCGATGGCCAACGATCCGACTTCGGACCGGAGCGAGGCCACGGCGGCCTGGCGCTCGGCCTCGATCTGCGCGTGGGCGGAGGCGGTGATGCGGTCGGCCTCGGCCTGCGCCTGCTGCTTGAGCTCGGCGATGATCTCGTTGCCCTCGGCGCGCGCAGCCTCACGGATGCGAGCGGCCTCGGCACGAGCGTCGGCCAGCTGCTTCTTGTATTCGTCGAGGGCCTTGGCAGCCTCGGCCTGTGCGGCCTCGGCGTGCTTGATGCCGCCTTCGATGCGCTCGGCACGCTCGTCGAGGATCCTGCGGAACTTGGGGATCGCGAAGAGCCCGAAGAACGCGGCGATGACCACGAAGACGACCAAGGACCAGAGGATGTCGTAACCAGCGGGGAAGAAGATGGCGGCGCCTTCGGGCGCACCACCCTCGGCCGCGAGGATCGTCTCGATCATCGGTGTGTCGTCCTAACTGATCAGGAGAAGATGAAGCCGGCGGCGAGGCCGATGAAGCCCAGCAGCTCGGTGAACGCGATGCCGAGGAACATCGTGACCTGCAGGCGGCCGGCCAGCTCGGGCTGGCGGGCCATGGCCTCGACGGTCTTGCCCGCGACGATGCCGATACCGATGCCGGGGCCGATCGCAGCGAGGCCGTAGCCGACGGTCGCGATGTTGCCGTTGATCTCAGCGAGGATCGTGGTGGTGTCCACTTGTGTTTCCTTCCGGTTGGGCGATGCACGTCGGATGACGTGCGTCGTCTGTATTTAGTGTTCTTTCGCCGCGGCCTGTTGGATGTAGACCGAGGCGAGGAGCGTGAAGACGTAGGCCTGCAGCACGGCGACGGCCATCTCGACGATGGTCATCACGAAGCCACCGATGAGGGTGAGAGCACCGAAGGCCATGAAGCCCCCGCTCATGCTGAAGAAGAAGAAGTGCGTCGCCGCGAAGCAGAGCACCAGCAAGAGGTGGCCGACCATCATGTTCAACAGGAGTCGGAGGGCCAGGGAGATCGGCCGCACGATGAAGATGTTGATGAACTCGATGGGCGTCAGCAGGATGTACATGACCCACGGCACACCGGGCGGGAAGAGGGCGTTGCGCAGGAACGTCGCGCCACCGGCCTCGCGGAAGCCCGCGTAGATGAACATGATGTAGGCCACGACCGCCAGCAGCAGGGGCATGGCGATGACCGACGTGCCTGCGATGTTGAGGCCGGGGATGATGCCCGTGATGTTCATGGCGAAGATGCCGAAGAACATGGCGGCCAGCAACGGCAGGTATTTGCGTCCGAGCTTCTCGCCGAGGATCTCTTCGACGATCTGGATGCGGACGAAGTCGAGGCCCAGCTCGGCGATGCTCTGCCCGCGGGACGGGATGAGCCGCCCCTTGCGCAGGGCCAGCCAGAACAGCAGCAACATGACGGCGATCGCGAAGAGGCGGACCAGCATGATGCGGTTCAGCTCGAAGGGGGTGCCCTCGAAGAAGATGGCGGGAGGGAAGAACTCGTCAAGAGTCGGGGCATGGAATCCCCCGTCCCCGTGGCCGGCTTCGGCAGCGGAGAGCAGGTTCACAGCGTTCGCTATCAGCGCTATCTCCTGTGTCGGGGCGAGCACCCTGAAGTGTCGCGACGATTGGTGGGGTTTGTCATCCGTGCACGCTGGAGACGCGGCCGGGGAACGTCGTCAACCCTATCAAGGTAATGGTTGCTTCCACGAATCGGTCGAGGTATTTTCACCGTGTGCACGCATGGTCGTCAGTCCTGCGGAGCAGGGGGAAGCGTGGCGTCGCTCACGTACGACAGGCGCCCCCGGACGACCACGAGGGCGTCGACCGCCAGCGTGCCGATGATCGAGACCACGAGGGCCAGGAACAGCACGACGTCGTCCACGAACGGTTGGTCGCGCAGCACGACGAGCAACACGATGAAGATGACCAGCTTGAGGAGCCAGGCACCCATCACGATGCCGAAGAACGCACCGAGGGTGAAGCGGATCGCCACCAGCATGCTCGCGGCCGTGATCGCCGCGAAGAGGATCGCGAGCCCCACCCCCACGAGGGCGCTCCACAGCCCGTCGGTGCCGGCGAAGAGGTAGCCGAGCCCTCCTCCGACCACGGCGATGACGAGGGCGAGTGCACCCGTGTACTTGAGGATCTGGGTGAAGATCGAGCTGGCGTTCATGGGTGGTCCTTCGGGTTCGTCAGTTCGGGCACCTCGGCCTTGGCCGCGGTGTCGGTGTCGTGCGGGTCGAGGACGTCCGCGGCGGCGTCGAGTGGGTCGAACCGGTCGGACTCCGTCGTCGACAGGTCACCCGTGCGGGTCGTCTGGACGGCGATCTCGACCTTCTTGCGACGGCTGAGCGGAGACAACGTGGCGGCGGTGCACGCGACCAGGCCGACGCCGAGGAAGACGGCGACCAGGTAGGTCGGCTTCACGAAGAGGAACATCAGGCCCCCGACGGCCGCCACGATCGTCCAGGCGTAGAAGATCAGGACGGCCTGGAAGTGCGAGTGTCCCATGTCGAGCAGGCGGTGGTGCAGGTGCTTTCGGTCGGCGGTGAAGGGGGACTTCCCGGCACTGAGTCGGCGGAGGACGGCCAGGCCGAAGTCGAGCAACGGCACGACGAGGATCGCGAAGGGCAGGACGATCGGGATGAACGCCGGCAGGAGTGCCGTCCGGGAGATCCCGGCCGGGTCGATCTGCCCGGTGACCGAGATCGCACTCGTGGCCATGACGAGTCCGGTGAGGAGCGCACCCGCGTCGCCCATGAAGAGCTTGGCCGGGTGCCAGTTCAGCGGAAGGAAGCCGAGGCAGGCCCCGATCAACACGGCGGAGAGGAGGGCGG
This sequence comes from Frigoribacterium sp. Leaf8, assembly GCF_001421165.1. Lineage (GTDB taxonomy): Bacteria > Actinomycetota > Actinomycetes > Actinomycetales > Microbacteriaceae > Frigoribacterium. Next base: position 533,020 of record NZ_LMKB01000005.1, read on the forward strand.
CGAGGTTGAAGTACTCGGTCTGGCCGATGGTGATCGAGATCACGAAGCTGTAGACGAAGAAGACGCCGTTCGCGATGATCGCGACCCCGGCCACGAGACCGTCGAGTCCGTCGATGAAGTTCACGGCGTTCATGACGAGGACGATCGTGAGGACCGTGAGGACGAGCGACATGTAGGGCGAGCCGATGGCCAGGCTGCCCCCGATGGGCAACGAGACGAGTTGGACGCCCTGCCACGCGAGGACTCCCGCGGCGACGATCTGGCCCGCCAGCTTGGTCATCCAGTCGAGGTCGTACAGGTCGTCGACGACTCCGATGACGACGATGATCGTGGCGGCGCCGATGATGGCCAGAGGAGGCCCCGCGTCGGCGAAGACGAGACGGAAGTAGTCGACACCCGAGATCAAGGGGAAGACGAACCACGCCGCGAGCAGCGCGACCACGATGCCGGCCCACATCGCGATTCCTCCGAGACGCGGCGTGGGCGTCTGGTGGACGTCCCGCTCGCGGATCTTGGGATAGAGGCGGTACTTGAGGCCCACCCGCCAGACGACGACGGACAACACGAAGCTGACCCCCGCCGAGATCGCCAGCGCGAGGAGGTAGTACCTCACGCGAGGGCGTCGACCCCGACGACGCGGATGATCTCGGCGTCGGACAGGACCCCGTGGCGCACGATGCGCAACACCCCGTCGGCGCCGCCCGTCGCGTCGACGATCGTCGACCCCGTGTTGGCGCCGGCCCGGTGTTCGTACGTGGCGCCCGCGGGGCCGTCGTCGAGGTACACCGACACGGAGTCGCCGAGCATGCGGCGGGCGTCGCCTGCCGTCTCGGCCGCGGGCTGGCCCGTGAGGTTGGCGCTCGACACCGCGAGCGGGCCGGTCTCTTCGAGCAGCTCGAGGGCGATGCGGTGGCTCGGCACGCGCAGGGCGACGGTGCCGCGCGTCTCGCCGAGATCCCAGCTGAGCGACGCCTGCGCACGGAAGATGACCGTGAGCGGGCCGGGCCAGAACTCGTCGAGCAACGGACGGACGACCTCGGGCACCCGGTCGGTGAGAGCGGCGAGGGTCTCTTGGCCCTTGATCAGCACCGGAGGCGGGGACTGGCGACCACGACCCTTGGCGTCGAGCAGGCGCTGCACGGCGGTCGGGTCGAACGCGTCGGCCGCGACGCCGTACACCGTGTCGGTCGGCAGGACGACGAGCTCGCCTCGACCGATGGCACCGCGCGCCATGCGCATGCCGGCGAGGAGTTCGGAGTCGACGGAGCAGTCGTGAAAAGTGGCCATGACCTGACGATGATAGTGCGACGGACCGGGAGAACCCGGTCAGCGCACCGCCGTCGTGGCCCGGTCGCGGCCGGTGAGGTCGGGATGCGTGGCCGGGGAGCGCCAACCGTCGGCCGTCAGGAGGTCGCGGATGGCGCCTCCTTGGAGCTCGCCGTGCTCGATGACGAGCGCTCCGCCCGGGCGCAGCAGCCGCCGGGCCGTGAGGGACAGTGCGCGGACCAGGTCGAGGCCGTCCTCACCGCCGTAGAGGGCGAGCGCAGGATCGTGGAGTCTCACCTCGGGGTCGCGCGGGACCATGCCGACGGGCACGTACGGCGGGTTCGACACCACGACCGAGACCGTGCCGTCGAGTTCGGGCAGGGCGTCGGCGAGGTCGCCCTCGACGAGGCGCACGTTGTCGACCCCCACCGCGTCGATGTTGCGACGGGTCCAGACGGCCGCCTCGGGAGACAGCTCGACGGCGACGACCGTGGCCGTCGGCACCTCGGAGGCCATCGCCAGGGCCAGGGCGCCGCTCCCGGTCCCGAGGTCGACGGCGACGGGTGACGCGTCCGCCACGGAGCGCAGGGCGTCGATCGCCAACTGGGCGACGCCTTCGGTCTCGGGTCGCGGGACGAAGACACCCGGCCCCACGCGCAACTCGAGGTGGCGGAACGACGCCCGCCCCGTGATGTGCTGCAGGGGCTCGCGGGAGGCGCGGCGCGTGATCGCGGCGACCAGCGCCTCCTGCTCGTTCGGTGTCAACGACGCGGCCGTGACGGCCCTCGCCCGCACGGCTCCCCTGGTCAGGCCCGTGACGTGGCCGAGCAGGAGTTCGGCGTCGACGTCGGGCGACGGTACCCCGGCGTCTACGAGGACGGTCGACGCGACCCGGAGGGCCACGTCGACCGTCGTCACGCCGTCGAAGGCCGTGGCGATCGCATCGGTCACGACGCGGTGTCACCGATCTCGGCGAGACGTGCCTCTTCGTCGGCCTGGATGCACGACTCGACGACCGCGTCGAGCGCACCGTCCATGACGGCGTCGAGGTTGTACGCCTTGTAGCCGGTGCGGTGGTCGGCGATGCGGTTCTCGGGGAAGTTGTAGGTGCGGATGCGTTCCGACCGGTCCATGCCCCGGATCTGGCTCTTGCGGGCGTCCGACGCGATGGCCGCCTGCTCTTCTTGCTGACGGGCGAGGATACGGGCCCGCAGGACGCGCATGCCCGCCTCGCGGTTCTGCAGCTGGCTCTTCTCGTTCTGCATCGCGACCACGATGCCCGTGGGCAGGTGGGTGATGCGGACGGCGGAGTCGGTCGTGTTGACCGACTGGCCGCCGGGGCCGCTCGACCGGTAGACGTCGATCTTGAGGTCGTTCTGGTTGATGTCGACCTCTTCGGGCTCGTCGACCTCGGGGAACACGAGCACGCCCGTGGTCGAGGTGTGGATTCGGCCCTGCGACTCGGTCGCCGGCACCCGCTGCACGCGGTGGACGCCACCCTCGTACTTGAGGTGCGCCCAGACGCCCTGCGAGGGGTCGGACGCGTTCGACTTGAGCGCGACCTGCACGTTCTTGTAGCCACCGAGGTCGGAGTCGTCGCTCGCGATCATCTCGGACTTCCAGCCCTTCGACTCGGCGTAGTGCAGGTACATGCGCAGCAGGTCGGCCGCGAACAGGGCGCTCTCGGCCCCGCCCTCGCCGCCCTTGATCTCCATGATGACGTCGCGCCCGTCGTCCGGGTCGCGCGGGATCAGGAGGCGCCGCAAGCGCTCCTGGGACTCGTCGAGCGCCTGCTCGAGGACGGGCACCTCGTCGGCGAACGCCTCGTCCTCCTTCGCGAGTTCGCGCGCGGCCTCGAGGTCTTCAGCCGCCTGCTGCCACGTCGAGTGAGCAGCCACGATGCGGCTGAGCTCGGCGTAGCGGCGGTTGATCTTCTTGGCGCGTGCGGCGTCGGCGTGGACCGCCGGATCGCTGAGCTGCGTCTGCAGGTCGTCGTGCTCGGCCAGCAGCACGGCCACCGACTCGAACACGCTCAGTGCTCCTTGTGGCCGGAGTCGTGTCCGTTCGACGCGGGGACCGACTTCTGGACCTGGACGAGGAACTCGACGTTCGACTGCGTCTCGCGCAGGTTGCGCAGGACGATCTCGAGGGCCTGCTGCTGGTCGAGCCCGGCCAGGGCGCGGCGCAGACGCCAGGTGATCTTGACCTCGTCGGGGCTGAGCAGCATCTCTTCACGTCGCGTGCCCGAGGCGTTGACGTCGACCGCGGGGAAGATGCGCTTGTCGGCCAGGTGGCGCGACAGGCGGAGCTCCATGTTGCCGGTGCCCTTGAACTCCTCGAAGATGACCTCGTCCATCTTCGAACCGGTCTCGACGAGCGCGGTCGCGAGGATGGTGAGCGAGCCACCGTTCTCGATGTTGCGCGCGGCACCGAAGAAGCGCTTGGGCGGGTACAGGGCCGACGAGTCGACGCCACCCGAGAGGATGCGGCCCGACGCGGGTGCGGCCAGGTTGTACGCACGGCCGAGACGCGTGATCGAGTCGAGCAGCACGACGACGTCGTGGCCCAGCTCGACGAGGCGCTTGGCGCGCTCGATGGCCAGCTCGGCGACGGTGGTGTGGTCCTCCGCCGGACGGTCGAACGTCGAGGCGATGACCTCGCCCTTGACCGTCCGCTGCATGTCGGTGACCTCTTCGGGGCGCTCGTCGACGAGCACGACCATGAGGTGGACCTCGGGGTTGTTGATCGCGATGGCGTTGGCGATCGACTGCAGCACCAGCGTCTTGCCCGCCTTCGGCGGCGAGACGATGAGACCACGCTGACCCTTGCCGATCGGCGACACGAGGTCGATGATGCGGGTCGAGAGCTTCTGGGGCTCGGTCTCGAGACGGAGGCGCTCCTGCGGGTAGAGCGGGGTCAGCTTGCTGAACTCGACGCGCTTGGCGGCCTCGTCGACGGGCTGACCGTTGATCGAGTCGATCCTGACGATCGCGTTGTACTTCTGGCGCCCCTGGCCCTGGTCGCCCTCGCGGGGCTGACGGATGGCACCGACGACCGCGTCGCCCTTGCGCAGGTGGTACTTCTTGACCTGACCGAGCGAGACGTAGACGTCGCTGGCACCGGGCAGGTAGCCCGTGGTGCGCACGAAGGCGTAGTTCTCGAGCACGTCGAGGATGCCCGCGACGGGGATGAGGACGTCGTCCTCGCCGATCTCGGGCTCGACGTCGTCGTTCTGCGCCCCACGACCGCGCTTGCGGTCCCTCTGACGACCACGGCCCTGTCGGCCGCCCTCGTCGTTCTGACCGCCGGACTGGGGGCCGTTGCCGGACTGCTCGCCGCGGGCGGCGTCGTTCTTCTCGCCGGCTTCGCGCTGGGCCTGCTGCTCGGCCCTCTGGTCCGCGCGCTGCTGGTCGCCGCGCTGCTGGCCGTTCTGGGGGGCATCGGCCTTCTGGCCACCGTTCTGCGGAGCGTCGGCCTTCTGGCCACCGTTCTGCTGGTTGCCGTTCTGCTGGCCACCGTTCTGGTCGGCCTGGGTCTGCTGCTGACCGCCCTTGCCGCGGTTGCGGTTGCGGCTCCGGCGGCCCCCACCCTGCTGGCCACCGTTCTGCTGGTCGCCGCCCTGCTGGTCGGACTGGCCCTGCTGGTCGGACTGGCCTTGCTGGTCGGACTGGCCCTGGTCGGACTGGCCCTGCGCTTCGGAACCGGCCCCGTCGGAGGGCGCGGACGGGGAGGTCTCGAGGGAAGCCGAGCCGTCGGCGGCCGGGGACTCGACCGACGCACCGGGCTGCGCCGCGTCGGCGGCGACGGACGCGTCGGAGGCGCGGCGCGAGCCGCGACGACGCGACGGGCGCTCGGAGGCGGCCTTCTCGGTCGGAGCCTGCTCGGTCGAACCCTGCTCGGCGTCGGCGACCTTGACGGCCACGGCCTCGGTGGCGGGCACCTCGACGAGAGGAGTGACACCGATCTCGCCGGCGTTGACGTGGGCGCCGGCGGCCCGGGACTCGGGAGCCCCGGCGGCCGACGTGGCGCGGCGCGAGCCCCGGCGGGCACGGGTCGGTGCCTCGGTCGGCTCGGTGGGCTCGGTGCCCGTCTCGACGACGGGGGCCTCGGCACCCTCGGCGACGGCGGTCTCGACGGAGGCCTGGACACCGGCGTCGACGACTCCGTCGAGCGTCGGCTGGGGCGCGACCTCGGCGGCCGCCCCCTCGCCCTGCTTCGCCGCGATGGCGGCCACGAGGTCGCCCTTGCGCAGCTTGGAGATGCCGCTGATGCCCAGCGACGAGGCGAGGGCCTGCAGCTGGGGCAGGCGCATGGCGGTGAGTTCGGGCGTGGACGGCGCAGCGGCGCCGTTCTGTACGTCAGTCACGAGTGATGGGTTCCTTTCGCTCCCCCGCGTTGATCGGCGGGGCAGAGCTGGTCACACCTCGTGGACTCTCACCTGCACTGAACGGGTTCGCCCCGAGGGGGCGACCCTGTGCCGGCTCTGCCCTGAACGAGCAGCTGCCCGGGATGAGCAGGAGGCCTGGGAGGTGCGGTGCGCGCCGACCGGATCGGCAGACGAACACTGCTAGATGTGCACTACGGGATGTGCGACCCGGGGACTCGAAGACTTGTGACCCCACGCGGTAATCCCCGCGAAGAACTGCGGGGACGATGCTAGATGCCCAGGAAATCTGAGTTTTCTACCGGGTGCGGCACCACTGTAGCACCTTTGAGATCGACGGCCAGCATCAACGGACGCCACGCCGAGACGGCGTGTTCGCGCACCAGTTCGGCGGCGAACAAGCGCTGTGCCGGGTCGCTGCCGAGGACCAGGAGGGAGGGGCCGGCCCCCGACACGACGGCCGCGAGACCGGCGTCGCGGAGCATGCGGATGAGGGCGTCGGTCTCGGGCATGGCACTGGCGCGATAGCTCTGGTGCAGGCGGTCCTCGGTCGCCGCGAGCAACAACTCTGGACTCTGCACGAGGGCCGCCACCAGCAGAGCGGACCGCGACACGTTGAACGTGGCGTCCTCGTGCGGAACGGAGGCGGGCTGCAGGCTCCGCGCCAGCTTCGTCGAGAGCGTCGATTCGGGCACGAACACGACGGGCGACACGCCTCGGTGCACGAGCAGTCGCTTGTGGGACGGACCGTGCGAGTTCATCCAGGCGATCGTGAGGCCGCCGAACAGCGCGGGTGCCACGTTGTCGGGGTGACCCTCCATCTCGGTCGCCAGGGCGAGCAGAGCCGCGGAGTCGAGTTCGACCGTGCCCTCGAGCAGTCCCTTGGCGGCCATGATGCCCGAGACGATCGCGGCTGCGGACGACCCGAGTCCCCGGCCGTGCGGGATCGCGTTGCGGGCCCGGAGCCGCAGCCCCGGCAGAGGGACGTCGACCGACGCGAAGGCCGCGGCGACGGCCTGGACGACGAGGTTCGAGCCGTCGGTGGGCACCTGACCGGCCCCGACGCCCGTGACCTCGACCGAGACCCCGGGCTCACGGGTCGCCGTGACCTCGAGCTCGTCGTAGAGCGACAGCGCGAGCCCCAGCGTGTCGAAGCCGGGACCGAGGTTGGCCGAGGTCGCGGGGACCTTGACCAGCACCGAACGCCCGACGACCCCGGGGGTCATGCAGAGGCCGGCGCGAGACCGAGCACCTCGGCCACCCGGGCCGTGTCGCTCGCGACCACGGTCGGTTGCACGTCGCTGCCGTCGGCGCGCCGCAGGGCCCATTGGGGGTCCTTCAGTCCGTGGCCCGTGACGGTGAGCACGACGGTGGCCCCGGCGGGGATGACCCCGGCGTCCGCCCGCTCGAGCAGACCCGCCACGCTGATGGCCGACGCGGGCTCGACGAAGATGCCGACCTCGGCCGAGAGGATCTTCTGCGCGGCGAGGATCGCTTCGTCGGTGATGGCCCCGAACCAGCCGTCGGTCAGGTCGCGCGCCTCGAGGGCGAGCTGCCACGAGGCGGGGTTGCCGATGCGGATCGCGCTGGCGATGGTCTCGGGAGCCTTGACCACCTCACCGGCGACGATCGGCGCCGAGCCGGCGGCCTGGAACCCGAACATGCGCGGCAGCTTGGTGGCGCGGCCGATCTCGAGGTCTTCACGGTAGCCGCGCGTGTAGGCCGTGTAGTTGCCGGCGTTGCCGACCGGGATGAAGTGGAAGTCGGGGGCGTCGCCGAGCACGTCGACGACCTCGAACGCCCCGGTCTTCTGGCCCTCGATGCGGTCGTTGTTGACCGAGTTGACGAGGTGCACCGGGTAGTTGGCGGCGAGGTCGCGTGCGATGTCGAGGCAGTCGTCGAAGTTGCCCTGGATCTGCAGCAGCTGACCGTCGTGCGCGACGGCCTGGCTCAGCTTGCCCATGGCGATCTTGCCCTCGGGGACGAGCACGGCGGCCGTGATGCCGGCGTGGGCGGCGTAGGCGGCGGCCGAGGCGGACGTGTTGCCGGTCGACGCACAGATGACGGCCTTGGCTCCGTGCTCGACGGCCTTCGAGATCGCCATCGTCATGCCGCGGTCCTTGAAGGAACCGGTCGGGTTCATGCCCTCGTACTTGACGTAGACCTTCGCGCCCGTGCGGTTCGACAGGGCCGGAGCCGGGATGAGCGGCGTTCCGCCCTCGCCGAGGGTGACGATCGGGGTGGCGTCGGTGACGTCGAGACGGTCGGCGTATTCGCGCAGGACACCCTGCCACTGGTGGGCCATCAGGCTCCTTCGACTCTCAGCACGCTCGTGACGGAGTTCACGACCGTGGCGTTCTTCAGGGCGGTCACCGTGGCGGCGAGGTCGGACTCGCGCGCCCGGTGGGTGCCGATGATCAGCGTAGCGGTGGCCACGGCGTCGCCCTCGCCCGTGACGCCCGGCGTCGCGCCCGACGTCTGTTCGACGTTGTGGACGCTCACGCCGTGGTCGCTGAGCACCCCGGCGACCTCGGCGAGGACCCCCGGCTGGTCCGCCACGTCGAGCGTGATCTGGTACCGCGTGGACACGCGACCGATCGGCAGGACGGGCAGGTTCGCGTGGGTGGACTCGGCGACGCCGGGACCGCCGATGACGTGGCGTCGGGCGGCCGAGACGAGGTCGCCCAGCACGGCGGACGCCGTCTCGACTCCCCCGGCGCCGGCGCCGTAGAACATGAGGTCTCCGGCCGACTCGGCCTCGACGAAGACGGCGTTCTTCGCACCGTGCACGGCCGCGAGCGGGTGGCTCAGCGGGACGAGCGCCGGGTAGACGCGTGCGCTGACGCCCTCGACGCCGTCGTCGTCGACCAGGCGCTCGCAGATCGCCAGGATCTTCACGACGTACCCGGCCTTGCGAGCCGCGACCACCTGGTCGTGCGTGACGGACGTGATGCCTTCGCGGTGCACGGCGGAGAGGGGCACGGCCGTGTGGAAGGCGAGGCCGGCCAGGATGGCCGCCTTCTGCGCCGCGTCGTAGCCCTCGATGTCGGCCGTGGGGTCCGCCTCGGCGTAGCCCAGGGCCGTGGCCGTCGCCAGGGCGTCCTCGAGGCTCGAGCCGTCGGTGTCCATGCGGTCGAGGATGAAGTTCGTCGTGCCGTTGACGATGCCCATGATGCGTTGGACGCGGTCGCCGGCGAGGCTGTCGCGCAACGGGCGGATGATCGGGATGGCACCGGCCACGGCGGCCTCGTAGTACACCTGCGCGCCCACCTGCTCGGCGGCGTCGAACAGCTCGGGACCGTGGCTCGCGAGCAGGGCCTTGTTGCCCGTGATGACGTCGGCCCCCGAGTTGAGCGCCTGCAGCACGTAGCTGCGGGCCGGCTCGAGTCCGCCGATCAACTCGACGACGATGTCGGCGCCGACGATCAGCGACTCGACGTCGGTCGTGAACAGCTCGCGCGGCAGGTCGACGTCGCGCGGCGCGTCGACGTCGCGCACCCCGATGCCGACCAGCTCGAGCCCGGCACCTGCGCGCCCGGCGAAGTCGTCGCCCTGCTCGAGCAGCAACCGCGCCACCTGCGACCCCACGGAGCCGGCGCCCAGCAGGGCGACCCTCACGTTGCGGTATTCGATCATGTCAGTCCGTTCTCGGGTGCTTCGTCGGCGGGGTGCGGTGCTCGCACGAGGTGAGGAGGCGCGGATCGCTCAGTCGAGGCCGGCGTCGCGGGCCAGCAGGTCGGCTTCGCTCTCGCCCCGCACGATCACGCGTGCCCGGCCGTCGCGCACGGCCACGACGGGCGGACGCCCGACGTGGTTGTAGTTGCTGGCGAGGCTGTGGCAGTAGGCCCCGGTGGCGGGCACCGCGAGCAGGTCGCCGGGGACGACGTCGCCGGGGAGGTAGTCGGCGAGCACGACGACGTCGCCGCTCTCGCAGTGCTTTCCGGCGACCCGCACGAGGGCGGGCGGGGCCGAGGAGGTGCGGTTCGCGATGCGCACGGAGTAGTCCGCCGCGTAGAGGGCCGTCCTCGCGTTGTCGCTCATCCCGCCGTCGACGCTGACGTAGCGGCGCACCGCGTTGCCCTCGTCGATCGCGACCGAGACGTCCTTGATCGTGCCGACCTCGTAGAGCGTCGTGCCGGCCGGGCCGACGATGACGCGTCCGGGCTCGACCGCGAGGAGCGGCACGTCGACGCCGAGGCGGAGGCACTCCGCCTGGACGATGTCGGCCAGGGCGACGGCGAGGTCGTCGAGGGGACGAGCGTCGTCGGCGCTCGTGTACGCGATGCCGAAGCCCCCGCCGAGGTTGAGTTCGGGGACCGGGCCGGACGCCAGCAGGTCGGCGTGCACGGCGAGCAGGCGGCGGGCGGCCTCCGCGAAGCCGTCCGAGCCGAAGATCTGCGAGCCGATGTGCGAGTGCAGGCCGACGAACTCGAGCGACGGCTGCCGGCGGATCCAGTCGACGATGTCGGCGGTCTCGGAGAGCGGGACGCCGAACTTCTGGTCTTCGCGGGCGGTGGCGAGGTACTCGTGCGTGGAGGCGTGGACCCCCGAGTTGACCCGCAGACGCACCCGCTGGACGCGTCCGTGCCGTTCGGCCGCCGCGGCGACCCGTCCGACCTCGGCGGCGTTGTCGAGCACGACGGTGCCGATGCCGGCCTCGACCGTGCGGTCGATCTCGGCGAGCGACTTGTTGTTGCCGTGGAACCCCATGCGGGCGGGGTCGACCCCGGCGGCCCGGGCCACGGCGAACTCGCCGCCGGTGCAGACGTCGACGGCCATGCCCGCCTCGGCCACCCAGCGGGCGACCTCGGCGGAGAGGAACGCCTTGGCGGCGTAGTAGACCGTCGCCGTCGTTCCGATGCGGGCCGCCTCGCGCTCGAACGAGCGGACGGCCTCGACCGCGCGGGCACGGGCGTCGTCCTCGTCGAGGACGTACAGCGGCGTGCCGTACGACGCCACGAGGTCGGAGACGGTGACGCCGCCGAGCACGAGTTCGCCGTCGGAGGACCGCTGGGCCGTGGCCGACCAGACGGCCGGGTCGAGGGCGTCGGCATCGGTCGGCTCGTGGAGCCAGGCGGGGGCCAGGGGGTTCGGGGACACGCGGACCTCGGGGGTTCGAAGGACGGGGAACGACATCAGAGCCTACCGACCGCCGAGGTGCGTGACGGCCAGGGTCGGGGCGACCTCGTCGCCACACCGGAGGTCAGGAGCAGGACCCCTTGGTGCCGATGCCGCTCGACGAGATCGGCAGGCCCGGCGACGTGACGTCGAGGGTCGCCGCCGACGGCGTGACGTCCACGGCGGTGAGGGTGGTGCCCTGGGGCAGGTACTGCGCGGCGCACACGTCGAAGGCGTAGCCGCCGATGAAGGGGGCGAGGTCGAGCGACACCGACGTGTCCCGCAGCGACGCCGTGGTCGGGGTGAGCGAGATGACCCGGCCCTCGCTCGTGATCGAGGGGGTCGCGACGACGTCCACGGGGACGACCGTGTTCACCAGCGGGATCGTGAAGTCGCGGGCGTAGGTGACCTGTCCTTCGCCGAAGGAGATCGCTCCTCCGCTCTCCTGCACGGCCGCGAGCCCGTTGACGGTCGCCGCGTCGGCGGTGACCGTGCCGGTGATGGCCCCGGTCGATCCGCTCAGGTCGGTCGGCACGTCGCGGACGTCGAAGTCGAACGACAGGCCATCCGAGGACCCGGCGGACGAGATGGTGGCCTGGTCGATGGTGCCCTGCACCAGCTGCCAGAGCATCGAGAAGCCGCCGATCTGCACGTCGACGGGACCGGCCGCGTCGCCGAGTTGCTGCGAGATCTGCTTCTCGGCCTGGTCCTCGGCGACCGTCCGCACGACGAGGTCGGCGACCACGGCCAGGATCCCCAGCACGACCACGATCCCGAGCAGGACGAAGACGACGATGCCGAAGCCCCGGCCTCGGCGACGGGCGACGGGCTTGGCCTCGAAGAAGTCGGAGTCGATGTCGCTCATCGGGCCATCTTGTCAGCCGGGTGGCGAGGGACGCTCACGCCGCGCCTCCTGCGGTCGAGACCGAGGAGGCGCGGCGCGCGAGGTCACATGCGGTCGGGTGCCGAGACGCCCAGCAGTCCGAGGCCGTTGCGGATGACCTGGCCCGCCGCGTCGTTGAGCCACAGACGGGTGCGGTGCAGGTCGGTGACCTCGTCGTCGCCGAGCGGTGTGACGCGGCACGTGTCGTACCAGCGGTGGTAGGTGCCGGCGAGTTCTTCGACGTAGCGGGCGACGCGGTGCGGCTCGCGCAACTCGGCGGCCTGGACGACGACGCGGGGCAGCTCGGACAGGGCGCCGAGCAGGGCGCTCTCGGTCTCGTGCGTGAGCAGCGACGCGTCGAACGCGTCCCGCGTCACGCCGGCCGCCTCGGCGTTGCGCCCGACCGCACGGGTGCGCGCGTGGGCGTACTGGACGTAGAAGACGGGGTTGTCGTTGCTGCGCTTCGTGAGCAGGTCGAGGTCGATGTCGATCGAGCTGTTCACCGGGCTGCGGACCAGCGAGTACCTGCCGGCGTCGACGCCGACGGCGTCCACGAGGTCCTCCATCGTGACGACGGTGCCCGCACGCTTGGACATGCGCATCGGTTCGCCGTCGCGCAGCAGGTTGACCATCTGGCCGATGAGGATCTCGAGGTTGACGCCCGGCTCGTCGCCGAACGCCGCGCACATCGCCATCATTCGACCGACGTAGCCGTGGTGGTCGGCGCCGAGCATGATGAGGTTGCGTTCGAAGCCACGTTCGCGCTTGTCGAGGTAGTAGGCCAGGTCGCCGGCGATGTAGGCGGCCTCGCCGTCGCTCTTGACGATGACGCGGTCGCGGTCGTCGCCGAAGTCGGTGGTGCGCAGCCAGGTGGCGCCCTCGGACTCGTAGATGTGCCCGAGCTCGCGGAGCCGGGCGATGGCGCGCTCGACGGCCTGGGATTCGTGCAGCTCGTTCTCGTGGAAGTACACGTCGAAGTCGACGCCGAAGTCGTGCAGGGACGACTTGATGTCGGCGAACATGAAGTCGACGCCGGCGGCGCGGAAGACCTCTTGCGCCTCGTCACGCGGCAGGGCGGCGGCGTCGACGCCGGTCGAGGCCACGACTCGCTCGACGATGTCGCCGATGTACTGCCCGCCGTAGCCGTCGTCGGGGGTGGGTTCGCCGAGCGCGCTGGCCAGGAGGCTGCGGGCGAAACGGTCGATCTGCCCACCGTGGTCGTTGAAGTAGTACTCGCGGGTGACGAGCGCGCCCTGCGCCTGGAACACGCGGGCGAGGCTGTCGCCGACCGCTGCCCAGCGCACGCCGCCGAGGTGGATCGGGCCGGTGGGGTTCGCCGAGACGAACTCGAGGTCGATGGTGACGCCTCGGTAGTAGTCGCCGCGACCGTAGGACTCGCCCTGCTCGACGATCGAGCGCGCGAGGAGGCCCGCGGCCGCGGCGTCGAGGCGGATGTTGATGAACCCGGGGCCCGCGACGTCGACGTCGGCGACGCCGTCGACCTCGGCCAGGTCGGCCGCGATGTCGGTGGCGAGCTCACGGGGGTTCGTGCCGACGCGCTTGGCGAACTTCATGGCCACGTTCGACGCCCAGTCGCCGTGCTCGCGGTTCTTCGGACGCTCGAGCGCCACGTCGCCCTCGGTCACCGCCACGTCGAGGGTGCCTCGGCGTTCGAGGACGCCCTGGACGACGGCGAGCAGGGACGTGGAGAGTTCGGCGGGAGTCACGAGGGTCGATCTTACCGGGAGGCACGGAGACGACGGCGAGCCCGCCGTCGGTGATGATGGAGGGATGAGCCCCGCCTCGACCCGCTCCCCCGTCGTCCTGCGCACCCTCGTCGTGACGGGTGCCCTCGCCCTGACGCTGACCGCCTGCACGGCACCGTCGCAGGCCGCGCCGAGCGCGACCCCGACCTCGGTCGAGGAGTCGCCCTCCACCCCCGTCGCCACGCCGACGGCGGCGGCCACGCCCGAGCTCGTGAGCACGCCTTTCGACGTCGACTGCGGCGAGCTGCTCGATCCCGGCTCGCTCGCGGCCTGGTACCCGGGGATGACGGCCGTCGCCGACGACGAGGCGAGCGGCGACGCGAGCCGCGACGGCGAGGCCCTGCAGCAGGTCGCCGACGCGGACGGCACGACGTGCACGTGGCAGGACTCCAGCGGCGCCACCGTCACGGTCGGTGTCGCGCACTTCGACGCGGACAGCCTCGACGAGCTGGCCAACGACCTCGTCGCGACCAGCAACTCGGTGCCGACCTTCGGCGTCGAGGGCTACTTCGACACCCCCGGTGAGATCGGCACGGCCGAGGCGTTCTCGTCGCCGGCGTTCGTCGTCGCCCGTTCGACGACCTTCCTCGAGCCCGGCGACGCGGAGCCGGTCGTGTCGGCCGTGCTGTCCGCACTGAGTCAGGTCGACTGAGACCGAGGGCGAGAGGCGGGCTCGGGTGAGGGGCGCGGCCTAGGCGACCAGCGCCTCCTGGTCCGTTCGCGAGGCGGCGGACGCGGCGAGGCGACCCACCTCGACGGAGGCGGCCAGGGACGCCAACAGTGCCTCGAGTTGGCCGACCGGAGCTCCTCTGTCTTCGGGGTGCCACTGCACGCCGACGACCGGGGCCGAGTCGTGCTCGACGGCCTCGACGGTGCCGTCGGAGGCGCGGCCGACGACGCACAGGCCCTGGCCCAGGCGGCCGACGGCCTGGTGGTGCGCGCTCTGGACGACGGGCTCGGTGCCCAGGGCCCGCGCGAGGCGACTACCGGGCTCGAGCCCGACGGCGTGCGGGTGCATGAGCTGGTCGACCGGCGCGTCGGGGGTGCGGTGCACCCCGTCGTGGTCGTCCAGGTGTTGCACGAGGTCTCCGCCGAGGGCGACGTTGATCAGCTGGTGGCCGCGGCAGATACCCAGCAGCGGAGTGCGGCGGGCGACGGCGCGGCGCACGACGGCGAGCTGGGCCTCGTCGGCCACGGGGTCGTGGCGACCCTCCCCCGGGTAGCCGGTCGCGCCTCCGTAGAGACGGGGAGAGAGGTCCTCGCCACCGAGGATGACGATCGCATCGGCGTCGGCGGTCACGCGCAGCAGCTCGTCGGTGCCGAGGTCGCCCGCGGCGAAGCGCGTCGCCTGCCAGCCCGCGGCCTCGGCGGTCGCGCGGACACGGGAGTTCATGTCGTCGACGTAGGCGTGGTACTCGGGGGCGTGCGGCCGGTGCCGGGTGACCTCGACCACGGCGAGACGCATCGAGGCGACGGCGGGGTCGCTCGGGCGGGTCGACGGGGCGGCGTACGAGGTCATGCCTCCATGCTGCCGTCGCGACGGGCGCCCTGCCAGGTGCGTGTCGTCGCGTTACGCCGCTGCGGCGGCAGCGGTCGCGCCGCCGGCTCCCTCAGGGGTGGTCAGGGCCACAAGGAGGCGCGGGTCCAGCCGTCGCCGTCGCGGTCGTACCGCAGGCGCACCTGGTCGCGGCCCGTGGTGGCCTGCCAGAACTCGATCGACGTCGGGTCGACCCGCCAGGCCGTCCAGTCGTCGGGGACGAAGGTGTCGTCGGACTCGATCGTGGCCTTGGCCTCGGCGAGGCGACGCCGCGTCTCGGCCTCGTCGGTGATCGGGCTGCTCTGCGGCTGCGTCATCGCGACGGCGCGCGAGTCGGGGTGGCGAGCGGTGAAGTCCTTCTCGCTGACGTCGCGCGGACCGGGCGTCGCCCGGCCGAGCACGCGGACCTGGCGGCCCTGCTCGCGCCAGTACAGGGTGAGCGCCACCCGGGGGTTCTCGGCGATCTGCCGTCCCTTCGGACTGATCGACGAGGTCGCGAACCAGAGCGCACCGTCGTCGACGTCCTTGAGGAGCAGGGTGCGGGCCGTGACGTCGCCGTCGGACGACGAGGTCGAGATCACCATGGCGTGCGGCTGGGCGACGTCCTGGTCGACGGCCTCGACGAGCCACGCGACGAACTGGTCGACCGCGTCGTCGGCCACGTCGTCGACGTCGAAGGTGGGCAACTCGGGGTGGAAGACCTTGGCGGAGCGGAGACGCTCGCGCAGCGTCGGCCCCTCGGGGTCGGTGCGGTCGGAACGGGTGCCGGAGTCGGCTCGGTCGGTGCGGGTGTCGTCGGTCACTCCCCCACGATGCACCTCCCGCGGCGGGGCCGTCCCAGCCCGGACCGATTCGCTGCTAACCTGGACGACGTTCCCGGGCCCCCATAGCTCAGGGGATAGAGCACTGCCCTCCGGAGGCAGGGGCGGCAGTTCGAATCTGCCTGGGGGCACCACTTGTTCTCTCGATGCGACGGCCTTCCGATGCCGCGGTCGAACGGAGCCGGCAGGTCAGTCGGACTGCTGGCGGCGGGCGCGGTCGGCGTCGTCGCGGTCGAGCTCGCGACGCAGGACGCGTTCGGGGACGGCGACGTGCTCGGCGGCCTCGCGCATGCTCGCTCCCCCGGCCCGCAGCTGACGGGCCGCGTCGAGGCGGCGTCTCGAGACGGGGGGCTTCGGGGTCTGCGCCACCCGCGCCTCCTGCCGTTTGCGGGTCTCGGCACGGTGCAGCTCACCGCCGACCTGCTCGTCGAAGCGGGCCAGGGCGGCGGTGACGCGGAAGAAGAAGCGGCCGTAGGCGTTGAGCTCGTCGATCTGCTCGTCGATCGAGCGGAAGGCGACGCCCAGGGCGTCGAGGGTCGCCATCACCCCCACCAGCTCAGCCACCGAGCGGCCGATCCGGTCGACGTTCGTCACGACGAAGACGTCGCCTTCCCGCAGGCTGCCGATCGCCTTGGCGAACTCGGGGCGGGACTGCCTGGTGCCGGTGGCGTGGTCCACGAAGACCCGTTCGCACCCGCCCGCCCGCAGGCGCTCCGCCTGGCGATCCGACGACGGGTCGTCTCGCGAGATGCGGGCGTACCCGACGACGGTCACGGTGGGCCTTCCGGCGAGGCGAGGGTGGACAGAGAGGTGAGGCCCCGCCGACGGCGAGGCCTCGAGGACGTCCGCCCGGAGGCGTGCGTCAGTGGTGGGTCGGACTCAACTGTAGGTGAGCGCGATCACCGCGACGTCGAGCGTGCGATACGAACCCTCACGCCGGACGGCGGTGCGGACGCGCCCCCGCAACACCTCGAACAACCCGTCGGACTCGTGCACGAACCCGATCACCCCGGCGGTCGGCGTCGACACGCGGTGGAATCCGTCACCCAGGGGGACGACCTCCGCTCGGGACGTGCGCTCCAAGACAGCACCCATGATGTCTCCTTCTTCGTTCTCCGGCCCTCGTACCGGGCCGTCATCGCAGCGTACCCCGCATGTGGGGTACAAGTCCCCGTGGAGTTGTCAGACTGGTCCTCTGACTCGTTCCTCGGACAGGCGCGAGGCCTCGCCGTCCGATCAGGCCGGCGGAGCCTCGGGCAGGGCCCCACGACGCCGCCGGCGACCGGCCGCGATCGTGACGCCGACGCTCGCCGCCGTGACGCAGGCGAGGGCGACGACCTCGCGCACCCCGAGTGCCTCGCCGAGCACGACGAGGCCGGCCAGGGCAGCCACCGCCGGCCCCAGGCTCGACAGGACGCCGAACACGCGCGTCGGCAGCCTCCGCAGCGCCACCGACTCGAGCGCGTACGGGATCGCGGAGGTGAGGGCGGCCACCACGAGGAAGACGAGCAGGAGGCGCGGGTCGGCCCGGACGGCCACCGTCGCGTCGTGCGCCCCGAACGGGACGACCACGAGGGCGGCGACCAGCATCGCGGTCGCGAGGGCTCCCATCGGGTCACGACCTCGCCCCAGAGCGGCGTTCGCGAGGATGTAGCAGGCCCAGAACGCCCCGGCGCCGAGGGCGAGCAGCACGCCGACGACGGGGATCGCCCCGGTCGAGTCGGAGCCGAGCAACACGACCCCGGCGAGGGCGAGCAGGGCCCAGGCCGCGTCCCACCAGCGTCTCGTCTGCACGAGTGCCACGACCAGCGGACCGAGGAACTCGAGGGTGACCGCGACCCCGAGCGGCACGACGTCGATCGCGAGGTAGATGAGCGAGTTCATCCCGGCGAGGGCGAGGCCCAGCAGGACCACGCCCAGCCACGTTCGGCGGGGCCACCGCCAGGGGCGCGGTCGGAAGACGAGCACCAGGAGCGTCGCGCCGAAGGCGAGGCGCAGGCTGGCGGCGCCCAGCGGTCCCAGGGCCTCGAAATGCGTCTTGGCGAGGGCGGCCCCGAACTGCACCGAGACGATCGCCGCGACGGCGAGCAGGGGCGACGGCACACGGCCGAGGGGGCTGGGGTTCACGGGGCTCCGGGTTCGTCACGGGGTGCGCGGCGGCACAGTACGATCGTGGCATGAGCGACGCCTTCTCCGTCATCTCGCCGGTGGTGGAGCTCTTCGGCTGGTTCGGGTTCATCGTCGGCACGCCCTTCCTCCTGGCCGGGTGGGTGCTCCGGCGCCGCGCGACCCGCCTCGAGAGCACCGTCGGCGTGGTCATCCCGCCGCCCGACTGGGCCCGTGCCGCCACCGCCCGATGGATGGACGTCGACGGGCAGCTGCACGAGACGCAGTTCGGCGACGTCCCGGTGACGACGCCGCTCGAGACCGAGCTCACCGTGCACTACGACCCCGACCGACCCCACCGGGCCCGCGTCCACCCCCCGCACGACGACGGACGGGCTCCCCGCACCGTGGGGGTCGTGCTCTACGCCGTCGGGGCGGTCTGCGCCGTCGCGTCGGTGGGCCTGCTCTTCGTCTCCTGACCCGTCCGGCGGCCGGTTCGACGTCACCTCCTGAGCGTGCACGGCACCCCGGGCGGTCTGACGGGGGCCGTCGATAGACTCCCCCGCAACGAGCGAGGGGAGCGTCGTGAGCACGAGATCCACGACCGGCCGACGACCGACGAGACGAACGGTGGCCGCCGTCGCCGCGGCGGTCCTGGCCGTGGTCGGCACGATCGCCTTCGGTGCGGTCCCGGCCCAGGCCGTCGAACCGGTCGAGTTCTCGGGCGCCTACGTGGTCGACCAGGCCGACGTGCTGTCGAGCGCGGACGAGGCCGAGGTGACCGACGCACTCGACCGGCTCGCGACCGACACCGGCGTCAACCTCTTCGTCGTCTACGTCGACTCCTTCTCCTCGCCTTCCGACCGCACGGCCTGGGGCGAGGCGACGGCGTCCCTGAACCAACTGGGTGCGAACGACGTGCTGCTCTCGGTGGCGGTCGACGACCAGTTCTACGACCTCTCGGCCGACACGTCCGTGATCTCGGAATCGGACCGGCAGGCGCTGCAGACCGACGTCGTCATGCCCGAGCTGCGTGACGGCGACTGGGCCGGTGCCGCCGTCGCCCTGGCCGACGGCATCCGCAGCGACGAGGCCGGGCCCGACCTCAGCTGGGTGCTCTGGGCGCTGCTCGTGCTGGTCCTCGTCGCGGCAGCCGTCGCCGTCGTCGTCGTGGTCCGCCGGGCACGACGTCGACGCAGCGAGTCCGACGCGCAGGAGGCCCGCCAGGACGAACTCGACAAGCGTGCCGCACGGGTGCTGGTCGCCCTCGACGACGAGTTGACCGCAGGCGCACACGAGGTCGGTTTCGCGGCGGCACAGTTCGGGGACGACGCGGCCCGGCCGTTCGCCGAGGCGCTCGACGCGGCCCGGGTGCACGCCCGCGAGGCGTTCGCCCTGCAGCAGAAGTTGGACGACTCCGTCCCCGACTCCCCCGAACAACGCCTCGAGTGGACCACCCGCATCATCGAGTTGTGCGAGGCGGCCGACGCGTCGCTCGCCGAGCAGTCCGCCGCGTTCGACGAGCTGCGTGAGGCCGAGGGGCGGGCGCCGAGCGACGTGGCGGCCCTCCCCGGCGAGGTCGCGACCCGACGAGCCCGGCTCGCCTCGGCCCGCACCCTCATCGGCGAGCTGACCACGATCTACTCGGCGCGGGCGGTCGCGTCGATCGACCAGAACGACGACCAGGCCGACCGTCTGCTCGAGTTCGCCGACGAGAGGGCCGGTACGGCGGCGACCGCGCTGGCGTCGTCCTCCACGTCGGAGGCCGTCATCGCCGTCCGAGAGGCCCGTCAGGCCCTGGCGCAGGTCGACCAGCTGCTCAGCGCGGTCGACGGGGCCGCCGAGTCGCTGCGGACGGCGGGCAGCACCATCTCGGCCATGACCCTCGACCTGCGGCAGGACATCGCGACGGCCGAGGGGCTGCCCGACGGTTCGGCCCCGCAGGGCGTCGACGTCGCCGGCTCCGTCTCGGCTGCACGGGCCTCCATCGCGCTGGCCGAGACGACGACCGACGACCCGCTCGCCGTCGTCGCCTCGCTCGGTGCTGCCAACGACCGCATCGACCAGGTGCTGGCGGCCGTGCGCGACGACTCCGAGAAGCAGCGCCGGGCCCAGGCGGCCCTCGACCAGGCGCTGCTGACCGCGCGGAGTCAGATCAGCGCCACCCGCGACTTCATCGAGACCCGTCGCGGCGGCATCGGCCCGCAGCCGCGCACCCGGTTGTCCGAGGCCGAACGTCACCTGGCCACCGCGGTGTCGCTCGCGACGTCCGACCGCGACGCCGCCCTGTTCGAGGCCCACCAGGCCGTCCAGTTGTCGCAGGCCGCAGCCGCCGGTGCCGAGGCCGAGGTCTCGTCCTACCAGCAGGCGAGCCCGTTCGGCGGCGGAGTCGGCACGCGGGGGTCGGCCGGGGCCGATCTCGGCGGCATCGTCACCGGCATGCTGCTCGGTGGACTCTTCAGCGGGGGTGGCGGCGGCTTCGGCGGTGGCGGCGGAGGCTTCGGCGGGGGTGGCGGCGGCTTCGGTGGGGGCGGTGGCTTCGGCGGCGGGGGTGGCGGCGGAGGCGGCCGCAGCTCGGGCGGCGGACGGTTCTAGGGTCCGCCCGTCACGGTCCACGCCCCGTTCCTCCCCATCCCCCCACCACCCCGAGACAGCAGCACGACCGACAAGACGAGCACCACTCCACGGCACCACCTCTCGAAAGGACGCACCATGGCAAAGCAGTCGATCTTCGGACGCATCGCGCAACTGACCCGCGCGAACATCAACAGCCTGCTCGACCAGGCCGAGGACCCCAGCAAGATGCTGGACCAGATGGTCCGCGACTACACCAACAGCATCGCCGAGGCCGAGGAAGCCGTCGCGACCACCATCGGCAACCTGCGCCTCCTCGAGCAGGACCACGCCGAGGACGTCGCCGCCGCCGCGGACTGGGAGCGCAAGGCCCTCGCGGCGAGCAACAAGGCCGACGAGCTGCGCTCGTCGGGCAACACGGTCGACGCCGACAAGTTCGACGCTCTCGCTCGCGTGGCCCTCGGCAAGCAACTGCAAAGCGAGAAGGAGGCGAAGACGGCAGAGCCGCAGATCGCCTCCCAGACGGACGTCGTCGACAAGCTCAAGACGGGGCTGGGCGGCATGCGGTCCAAGCTCGACCAGCTCGCCGCCAAGCGCGACGAACTGAACGCGCGCTCGAAGACCGTCGAGGCCCAGACCAAGGTCGCCGACGCCGTCCAGAGCATCGACATCCTCGACCCGACGAGCGAGATCAGCCGCTTCGAGGACAAGGTCCGCCGCGAGGAGGCCAAGATGCTCGGTCGTCAAGAGCTCGCGGCCTCGAGCCTCGACGCCCAGTTCGAAGGCCTCGACGACCTCGGGGAGCAGACCGAGGTCGACGCCCGCCTCGCCGCCCTCAAGCTCGGCGCGCTCGACAAGTGAGCCAGCCGCCGCCCGTCACGCCTGCGCCGGTGGACGTCCCGCCGGTGCAGGCGCGCCGGGCGGCACCCCGCCTGATGGGCGTCGACGTCGCCCGCGGCCTCGCCGTGCTCGGCATGTTCGCCGCCCACATGTGGCCTCGGCCGCTGCTCGACGAGCGCGTCTTCGACGGGCGGTCGGCGATCCTCTTCGCGACCCTCGCCGGCGTCTCGCTCGGTCTGATGTCGGGAGGCGCCCGGCCGACGCCCCGTGGCGGTCGAGGGCGGGTCGTCGGCGGGATCGCCATCCGGGCGGGCCTGCTCGTCGTGCTGGGCCTCGCGTTGCAGGCCTGGAACCCGTACCTCCTGGTGATCCTGCCCTACTACGGCGTGATGTTCGTCCTGGCACTGGGTCTGCTCTTCGCCCCCCGGGCCGTACTGTTGGCGGCCGCCGCCCTGCTCGCCGTCGTGGCCCCGTGGCTGGCCTCGTCCGTCCCCGTCGACGCCTACGGCGACACCGCGGTGTCCGGCGCCGCCGGCCTGGCGACCCAGGCCCTGCTCGTCGGCGCCTACCCGGCGCTGGTCTGGACGCCCTTCCTGCTCGTCGGTCTCGTCGCGGCTCGTTCCGACCTGATCCGCACCCGGACCCAGGTCACGCTGATCGTCGCCGGGACGTCGGCCGCGATCGTGGGGTACGCGGCGCGCTTCCTGCCCGGCGCCTCCTCGATCCCCTGGTTCGACCCGGCCGACCACGAAGGCATGCCCGCCGAGATCGTCGGCTCGGGCGGCGTCGCCGCCGCCGTGCTCGGACTGCTCCTGCTCGCCACCACCCCGCGTCGTCCCCTGACGCCCGAGGGTCGGGGACGAGGAGGCGCGGCTGCGGTCGTCCGCACCGTCCTCCGACCCCTCGCGGCCACGGGCGCGCAACCGCTCACCGTCTACACGGCCCACGTGCTGATCACCGCGCCGCTGTTCACCGTGTACCGGCTGTCCGACCCGACGGCCGCCTACGGTCTGCCCCTGGGCCACCTGGTCGTCGCCGTCGTCCTCACGCTCGTCTACGCCACCCTCTGGCAACGGTACGTCGGGCGCGGGCCGCTGGAGCGCGCCGTCGGGGCGCTGAGTCGTCCCTGGGCCTGGAGCACGGGCCCCCGCCCGTGACAGACTGACGCCCGTGAGGTTCGTCGTGGTTCCACAGTGGCAGGGTTCTCCGTCGTCGCGCGCGATGCGGCTCGCCGAGGGTGCGTACGCCGTCCTCGGAGACCTGCCGTCGACGGCCACCACCCTGGTCGAGGTCCCGGTGGGTGCGGGCGACTCGCTCGGCACGCGGGTGCACCGGCTCTCGTCGGTGCTGACGATCGCCGAGTCGGTCGGACGCGAGCTGCGGACCGACGACGCCCCCGCGATCGTGGTGGGCGGCGACTGCGGCGTCGAGTTCGCGGCGGTCCGCCACGCGGTCACCCCCCGCACCGCCGTGGTCTGGTTCGACGCGCACCCCGACCTCCACAGCCCGCGCAGCAGCGAGAGCGGTGCCTTCAGCGGCATGGTGCTGCGGGCCCTGATCGGTGACGCCACCGAGGACCTCCCGACCATCGGCCCCGGTCCGACGCCCGAGCCGCTCGACCCCGCCCGGGTCGTGCTCGCCGGGGCTCGCAGCTACGACGACGCGGAAGACCGCTACATCGAGAGCCGCCACGTCCCCACGGTGTCGTCTCTGGACTTCGACCCGGCCGAGGTGGTCGCCGCCGTCGAGGCGTCCGGCGCCACCGAGGTGTACCTCCACGTCGACCTCGACGTGCTGGACCCGGGGGTGATCGAGGGCCTGCTCGACCCGCAGCCGTTCGGTCTCGAGCTCGGGGTGTTGATCGAGACGATCACGGCCCTGAAGGAGCGCTTCTCCCTGGTCGGCGCGGGCCTGTGCTCGTTCGCGCCGGTCGACGCCGCGGCCGCCTCCGACGACATGGGCCCGATCCTGCGCATCCTCGGAGCCCTGTCCCGATGAGCGCGGGCCCCCCGAGCGCCGCCCCGGCCGACCCCGCCACCTCCGCCGACGACCGTCCGCGCGTCACGGTGGAGCGAGACGGCCACGTGCTGCTCATCGGCCTCGACCGGCCCGAGAAGCGCAACGCGGCCGACCTGCGGATGCTGCGCGAACTGGCCCTGGCCTACGGCGAACTCGACCGCGACCCCGACCTGCGGGTGGGACTGCTCTTCGCCCACGGCGACCACTTCACCGCCGGACTCGACCTCGGCGACGTCGTGCCCGCGGTCACCGCGGAGGGCCTCGACGTGGTCCCCGAGGGTGGTCTCGATCCGTGGCAGGTCCACGGTCACCAGGTGGGCAAGCCCGTGGTCATGGCCGTGCAGGGCACCTGCCTGACCCTCGGGGTCGAGCTCGCCCTGGCGAGCGACGTCGTGGTGGCGAGCCGGGACGCCCGCTTCGGCCAGATCGAGGTGAGCCGCGCCATCCTCCCCTTCGGTGGCGCGACGATCCGCCTCCCCCGCCGGGTCGGCTGGGGCGACGCCATGCGGTACCTGCTGACCGGCGACCTCCTCGACGCCGAGGAGGCGCGGCGCATCGGACTCGTGCAGGACCTGGTGGACGTCGGGTCGGCATTCGACCACGCCCTCGACCTCGCCCGTCGCATCGCCGCCCAGGCACCCCTGGCCGTGCAGGCCACCCTGGCGAACGCCCGGCTCGCAGTGCGTGACGGCGACGCCGCGGCCGAGGCCCGCCTGCAGCCCGAGCTCGTGCGGCTGCTCGCCTCGGACGACGCCCGGATCGGGTTCGAGGCCTTCGTCTCGCGGACCGCCGCCGAGTTCACGGGACGCTGACCGCGCCTCCTCGGTCGTGGGCACACGAAAGAGCCCGCCCACCCCGAGGGGTGGACGGGCCCGAGAACGAGGCGGATCGGCCTACTTGAAGACGTCCTTGACGTCTTCGCCGACCTTCTTGGCGGAGGCACCGGCCTGGTCCTTCTGACCTTCGGCCTTCAGCTCGTCGTCGCCCTTGCGGTCGCCGAGAGCTTCTTTCGCCTTGCCGGCGATGTCCTGAGCGGCGTTCTTGATCTTGTCGTCGAGTCCCATGTGTGCCTCCTCGTAGGTTGACGCGCTCCCCCGCAACGATCGCGATGGTGCGCTGATGTGAGGGACGCTACCCGTGCCTCCCGGATCTCGCTCGTGCCGTTCAGGAAAGACCCAGCAGGGTTTCACGAAACGGCCACGCCCGCCCGGGGACCCGCCTGAGAACGCCGGGCCCCGGGCGACTAGCGTCGGGGCCATGACGACTTATGACCTCATCGTGATCGGAGCCGGCGCTGTCGGCGAGAACGTGGCCGACTACGCCACCCGCAACGGGCTCAAGGTGGGGCTCGTGGAAGCCGAGCTCGTCGGGGGCGAGTGTTCGTACTGGGCCTGCATGCCGTCGAAGGCGCTGCTCCGCTCGAGCGCGGTCGTCCGTGCGGCGAAGTCGCTCGACGGGGCCAAGCAGGCCGTGACCGGTGACGTCGACGTCGCCACCGTGCTGCGTCGCCGCGACTCGTTCACCAGCAACTGGGACGACTCGGGCCAGGCCGACTGGGTCGAGGGCGCCGGCATCGACCTGATCCGCGGGCACGCCACCATCACCGGCGTCAAGGAGGTGACGGTGAACGGCGAGGTGCACCACGCGACGTACGCCGTCGCCGCGGTGACCGGTTCGTCGGCGCTCCTGCCCGACATCCCCGGCCTCGCCGAGGCGAAGCCCTGGACCAGCCGTGAGGCCACGAGCGTCGAGTCGATGCCGCAGAGCGTCGTCATCGTCGGCGGTGGCGTCGTCGCCGCCGAGATGGCCACGGCGTACCAGCAGCTCGGCTCGACCGTCACCCTGATCGCCCGCAGTGGTCTGCTGGGTGGCCAGGAGCCCTTCGCCGGCGAACTCGTGGCCGACTCGCTGAGGGGTCTCGGCGTCGACGTGCGCCTCGGGGCCTCGCCCTCGACCGTGCTGCGCACCGAGCACGACACGGTCGAGGTCACCCTCGACGACGACTCCACGGTCGTCGCCGACGAGATCATCGTCGCGACCGGCCGTGTTCCCCGCACCTCCGACCTCGGCCTCGAGAACGTCGGGCTCACCCCGGGCGACTGGCTCGACGTCGACGACACCATGCTCGTCAAGGGCACCGACTGGCTCTACGGCGTCGGCGACGTCAACCACCGCGCCCTGCTCACCCACCAGGGCAAGTACCAGGCCCGCGCCGCCGGCGAGGTCATCGCCGCGCGCGCCTTCGGAAAGCCCGTGCACGCCGAGCCGTGGGGTGCACACGTCGCGACCGCCGACGACGCAGCAGTGCCGCAGGTCACCTTCACCGACCCCGAGGTCGCGAGCGTCGGCCTCACGGCCGACGCCGCCGGCAAGCGAGGCATCGACGTCAAGGTCGTGGACTACGACCTCGCCGCGGTCGCCGGTTCGGCGATCCACTCGGACGAGTACGCGGGACAGGCGCGGCTGGTCGTCGACGAGTCGCGCGGGGTGATCGTCGGCGCGACCTTCGTCGGCCCGGACGTCAGCGACCTGCTGCACGCCGCCACGATCGCCGTCGTCGGCGAGGTGCCGATCGACCGGCTGTGGCACGCCGTCCCGTCGTACCCGACGGTGAGCGAAGTCTGGCTGCGCCTGCTCGACGCCTACGGCCGTCCGTGAAGAACCCTCTGCTCGACTCCCCGATCTCGAGACTCGGCTGCGCCTGGGCGACGGCCGTCGGTCTCGCGGTCGGGGTGCCGCTCAGCGTGGGGCGGGTCCGCATGGTCGGCGACCTGATCGTGTGCAGCGGCCTGCCCCGCTGGGCGTTCAAGCGGGGAGGCACCTGTGTCGGTCGGGTCTACCTGACCCGGGACAACGACGGGCCACGCGTCCTCGAACACGAGGCCGTGCACGTCCGTCAGTGGCAGAGGTACGGCATGCTGATGCCCGTACTGTACTTCCTGGCCGGCAGCGACCCGCTGTCGAACAGATTCGAGATCGAGGCCGGCCTCGAGAAGGGCGGATATCGATGACCCGCACCGTGATCATCACCGGGGCGAGCAGCGGCATCGGCCGCGAGGCCGCCCGCGAGCTCGCGAAGGGCGGCGCCGAGATCGGCGTCGTCGGACGCAACCCGGAACGCACCCAGGCGGTCGCCGACGAGGTGGGCGGGACGGCCTTCCTGGTCGACTACGACCGGCTCGACGACGTCCGGTCGTTGGCCGACCGGTTGCTGGAGCGCTATCCCCGCATCGACGCCCTCGCCAACAACGCCGGAGGTCTCGTCAGCGAACGAGGCCTCACCGCAGACGGGTTCGAGCGCACCCTCCAGTCGAACCACCTCGCACCGTTCCTCCTGACCAGGCTCCTCCTGCCCCGCCTCGTCGAGAGCGGTGGCCGGGTCGTGTCGACGGCCAGCGCGGCCAACCTGCTCGGGCACGTCCGGCTCGACGACATCAACTGGTCGAAGCGTCGATGGGCCGGGGGTTGGCGTCAGTACGGCACGACCAAGATCGAGACCGTCCTGTTCATCCGTGAACTGGCGAAGCGCACGGGCCTCGACGCGTTCTCGTTCCACCCGGGCATCGTGATGACCGGCTTCGGCTCGGATTCACGCTCGATGCGGGTCGCGAACGTCCTGACCAACGGCAACTACGGCATCTCGGCGTCGGCCGGCGCCGTGCCGTTGATCCAGCTCGCCGGGCCCACGACGATCTCGGTCGAGAGCGGCACCTACTTCGACCAGCTGTCGCCGCACGGTCGCCTGCACCGCCAGGCCACCGATCCCCTGCTCGCCGAGGCCCTCTGGGAGCGCACCTCCGAGCTCGTCGGTGTGCCCGCCGAGGTCTAGGCGCGACCACGATACGAGACGAAGGAGGCGCGACCGACGTGGTCGCGCCTCCTTCGTCGTCGAGGGCCTCGCCTCAGGACTCGGACTTGCCGACCCGCCAGTAGCCCATGAAGGCGACCTGGCGCCGGTCGATGCCGACCTCGCTGACGAGGAAGCGTCGGAGCGTCTTGATCGCCCCCGCCTCGCCGGCGAACCAGGCGTACAGGTCGGAGCTGACGGCGGTGCCGCGCGGATCGTCGCCCTGCGGGACGTCCCAGAGGATGTCGTGCTCGATGTCGACCTCGCTCACCTCGACGCCGTGGTGCCAGGCGGTCACGTAGCGGGCGGTCCAGCGGCGGACGGCGACCACCAGGGCCTCGCCGTGACCGGACGTGGCGTCACGCCTCGGCAGCCAGTGGACGTCGACCCCGGGAGGCGCGACGAGGTCGAGCTCGTCGGCCGCGGTCGGGATCTCGATGAAGACGCACCCCCGGGCGTCGACCGGCAGGGCCTCGACGATGGAGCAGATGGCCGGGGCCGCCGTCTCGTCGCCGGCCAGCAGCACGGTGCGCGCGTCACCCGGTGACCACTCGACGCCGCTGCCGGTGACGCCGCTCGTCGCGTCCGGCCCGATCAGCATGAGTTCGTCACCGACGCGCGCGCGCCCGGCCCAGGCCGAGGCGGGGCCGGTGTCGCCGTGGCAGACGAAGTCGACGTCGACCTCGCGCCGCTCGGGGCGGGCGGCCCGGGCCGTGTAGGTGCGGAAGGCGTTCTGCTGCTCGGGCGGCAGGGCGCGCCACGAGGCGTACCAGTCGTCGGTCGGGAACGTGTCGTAGCCGGTGGCCTCGAGGGGCAGGACGACCTTGATGCGCTGGTCGAGGCCGTCGACGCCGAAGTCGCCCAGGTCGTCACCGGTGAACGTGATGCGCACGAACGACGGAGCGAGCCGACGCACGGCCGCGACCCGGACGCGGTAGGGGCGGTGGGCCGGCTTCGCCGGTCGTTCGACGGTGGCGGCGGACGTGGACGTGCCCGGGGACGTGATCGTCATCGAGGGAGCCGGTCAGGCCGCGGCGGGGGTGCCGACGTGGAAGAGCTGGTGCAGGTCGTGCCGCAGGTCGTAGGCGAACGAGGGCGGGCCGCCGATCCAGACGACGTGGTCACCCGTCGCGACGGTCTCGGGTTCGACGTACATCTCGCCGAGCCACGCACGGACCGCCCGCTCGAGGGCCTGGCCGGGGGCGCAGGCGGTGCCGGTGCCGGGCACGCCCGAGCGGCGGTCCCGCGCGAGCCAGGTGACCGTGACGCGACCCGGCGAGGCGAGCGGCACGACGTCGGCAGCGCTCTCGACCTCGACGAACACCTGGCCCCTCGCGCAGATCGGCAGGACCGAGAGCATCTCTCGCAGGACGGGGATCGAGGTCGCGTCGGCGGCGAACAGGACGCGCAAGGCGTCGTGCGGCAGGGGCGGGTTCTGGTCTACGAAGAGCATGACCCCTTCAATATAGGTAAGGCTTGCCTCATCCGCCACACGGGTCTCTCGATTGACAGCGACCTCGCTGCCGTGATGGTAAGTTCTGACGGGTTCGGGAGTCCGTCAGCGACGCCCGGCGCAAGGGGCCGTGCCGTGTCCGACAGCAACACGGTGACGGATCGCGTGGACCGGTTCAGCAGCGACCGGGACTCCCCCGCCGAACGACCGAGGGGCTCTCCCGCGCCCCCGGTCCCCCGTCGCCGTGGACGATCCGCCACGGCCATCCCCGGAAGGCCCCACCAGGTGCGCACCCTCCCCCTCTCCGCCGCCGTCGCCGCGCTGTTGCTGCTCGCGACGGGTTGCTCGTCCGCCTCGTCCCCCGACGGGTCGGGCACCCCCGACCCCGACGCGACCGTCACCGTCGGCCTCGTGCTCGAGCCGAGCGACCTCGACATCCGCACCACGGCCGGCATCGCGCTCGACCAGGTGCTGATCGACAACGTCTACCAGGGCCTCGTCGGCCGCACGCAGGACAACGAGATCCGCGACGTGTTGGCCGCGAGCCACACGGTCAGCGACGACGGCCTGACCTACACGTTCACGCTGCACGACGGCGTGACCTTCCACGACGGGGCCGCGATGACGGCCGACGACGTCGTCTGGTCGCTGTCCCAGGTCAAGGACGACGCCTCGCTCGCGAGCCATTCCGACCTCGCCGCGGTCTCGACCATCACGGCGCCCGCCGCCGACACCGTCGTGCTGACGCTCTCGCGACCCGACTCGTCCCTGCTGTTCGACCTCACCGGTCGCGCGGGCCTCGTGCTCCAGCAGTCCGCGACGAACGACCTCTCGACGACGGCGAACGGCACCGGCCCCTTCGAGCTGACGAGCTGGCGACAGGGCGACAACCTGCAGCTCGGGCGCTTCGACGACTACTGGGGCACCCCGGCGAAGGTCGCGGGCGTGACCTTCCGCTACGTGACCGACCCGTCCGCGGCGATCAACGCCTCGATCTCGGGTGACGTCGACGTGCAGACCGCGGTCGACGCGACCCTGTCGACCCAGCTCGACGGCGTGGACGGCATCACCCTCGAGAAGGGCAAGACGACCGACAAGTACACCCTCGCGTTCAACAACGCCGTCGCCCCCTTCACCGACGCCAAGGTCCGCAAGGCCCTGCGCCTCGCGATCGACAACGATGCCCTGATCGCCGCCGTCGGCGGGTCGGCGGTGGACCAGGGGGGCCCGATCCCCGAGCTCGACCCCGGCTACGAGGACCTCACGAGCGTCGACTCCTACGACCCCGACGAGGCGAAGGGCCTGCTGGCCGAGGCCGGTCACGACGGTGACCTCTCGCTCACCCTCGAGTACCCCAACGTCTACCCGGCCGCCATCGGCGACGTGCTGACCACGCAACTCAAGGCGGTCGGCGTCACGTTGACGGTGCAGCAGGTCGACTTCAGCACCTGGCTCGACGACGTCTACGTGAACAAGGACTTCGAGCTCAGCATGGTCAACCACGCCGAGACGCACGACTTCGCGAACTGGGCGAACCCGGACTACTACTGGGGCTACGACAGCGCCCCCGTGCAACAGCTCTACGCCGAGTCGATCGCGGCGACCGACCCGGAGGTGGCCGACGAGAAGCTCGCCGAGGCGGCGACGATCGTCTCGGACGACGCACCGGCCGAATGGCTCTACACGGCCACGACGCTGACGGCGATCCACGACGGCGTCACCGGCTTCCCGACGAGCTCGACCACGACCCGCCTCGACCTGGCTGACCTGGCCACGACGGAGTGACCCGCTTCGTCGTCGGCCGCCTGCTCCTCTTCGTCGGGGGGCTAGCCGTCGCCAGCGTGCTGATCTTCGCGACGCTGCGGTTGCTGCCGGGCGACGTCGCCCAGGCGATCGCCGGCACGACCGGCTCACCCGAGCAGGTCGCCGCCCTCCGTCAGCAGCTCGGCCTCGATCGTCCCGTCGTCGTGCAGTACCTCGACTGGGCCGGCGGGCTGCTGAGGCTCGACCTGGGCGAATCGCTCGTCACGGGGACGCCGGTGGTCGACGAGGTGCTCGACAAGCTGGCCGTCACCCTGCCGCTCGCGGGGCTGTCCCTGGTCTTCGGATTGCTGATCGGCATCCCGCTCGGCGTGACGAGCGCGCTCCGCCGTGGCCGCGCCTCCGGGGTCGTCCTCGGCACCGGGGCCCAGCTGCTCGCTGCCGTGCCGGTCGTCTGGGCGGGCATGCTGCTGATCGCCGTCTTCGCCGTGACGCTGCGGTTGCTGCCGACGCAGGGGTTCCCGGCCGACGGCTGGAGCGAGCCCGGGCGGGCCTTGCGCTCGCTCGTGCTGCCGGCCCTCACCATCGGCATCGTCGAGGGGGCCGTGTTGTTGCGCTTCACCCGGTCGGCGGCGCTCGGGGCCCTGGACCAGGACTACGTGCGGACGGCCGCCGCCAACGGCATGACCCGGTCGCGCGCCCTCGTGCGACACGGGCTGCCCAACGTGATGCTCAGCATCGTGTCGATCCTCGGCCTGCAGGTGGCGGGCCTCATCGTGTCGGCCGTCGTCGTCGAGCAGCTGTTCACGCTGCCCGGGCTCGGCCGCATGCTGGTGACCGACGTCGGCCGCCGCGACCTGACCAAGGTGCAGGGTGAACTGATGACGCTGACCACGCTCGTGCTGTTCATCGGCCTCATGATCGACGTCGTGCACCGGCGGCTCGACCCGCGCCTCCGCGAGGGCGACCGATGAGGCGCGGCGCGTTCGTCCGCGAGCTGCTGCGTCGACCGCAGGGCGCGTTCGGCGCCGGCTGGCTGACCCTGATCGTCCTGTCCGCCCTGGTCAGCCGGTTCTGGACCCCGCTCGACCCCTTCGACACCGACCCCTACTCGGCCTGGCTGACGCCCTCGCTCGGTCACCCCTTCGGCACCGACTCGATCGGCCGCGACATCTTCAGCTACGTCGTCGCGGCGACCGGAACGACGGTCGTGGTCGCCGTCGCCTCGGGCGTGGTCGCCACCGTGGTGGGGGTGGGGCTGGCCGCCCTCGGCTCGTTGACGTCCCGCTGGGTGCGCGAGTCGGTCGCCGTGCTGATCGACGTGCTCGTGGCGTTCCCGACGCTCCTGATCGCCATGGCCCTCGCGGCGGCGTTCGGCGGGTCCCTCACCGTCGTGGTCGTCGCCGTGGGGATCGGCTACGGCGTGACGATCGCCCGGGTCAGCCGGTCCGAGATCCGTCAGGTGGCGCGGACCGACTACGTGCTCGCCGCCCGGGCGAACGGGCTCGGCACCGGGGCCGTGCTGCGTCGCCACGTGCTGCCGAACATCGCGCCCGTCTTCGTCGTCCAGCTCTCGCTGTCGATGGCCACGAGCGTGCTCGCCGAGGCCGGACTGTCGTTCCTCGGCTACGGCGCCCCGGCCGACACCGCCTCGTGGGGGCGTCTGCTGAGCGACCTGCAGAAGTTCATCGGCGTGCACCCGGGGTCGGTCGTCTGGCCCGGGCTCGCCATCACGCTGACCGTCCTGGCGCTCAACCTGCTGGGCGACGCCGTGCGCGACGCCTCCGATCCCCGGTTGCGGTCCCGGCGGACGGGACGTGGCACCCCGGGCTCCCCCACGACGCCGGTTCCGTCCACCACTCGCCCGCGAGCCACCGCCCCGGGCGCCGCAGGCACCCCGACCACCCCGGGGGTCGTCTCGTGAGCCTGGTGATCGACGACCTCACGGTGACCGTCGGCGGCCGCCGGGTCGTCGACGGCCTCTCGCTCGACGTGCCCGACGGTGCGCGGGTCGGACTGATCGGCGAGTCCGGTTCGGGCAAGTCGATGACGACGCTGGCCGTGCTCGGCCTCCTGCCCGACGGCGCCCGCGCGACGGGCAGCATCCGGCTCGACGGACGCGAACTGCTCGGGGCGTCCGAGCGCGACCTCGCCGGCCTGCGCGGCCGCGTCGTCGGCACGGTCTTCCAGGACCCCCGCACGGCCCTCGACCCCGTCGTGACCGTCGGGCGACAGATCGCCGAGCCCCTCCGCCTGCACGGCCGCGTCGGTCGCCGGGACGCCCGCTCGCGAGCGGTGGCCGCGGCCGCCGAGGTCGGCCTGCCCGACCCCGAGACCGTCGTGGACCT
Source organism: Frigoribacterium sp. Leaf8 (assembly GCF_001421165.1). Classification (GTDB taxonomy): domain Bacteria; phylum Actinomycetota; class Actinomycetes; order Actinomycetales; family Microbacteriaceae; genus Frigoribacterium. The sequence continues at coordinate 565,743 of NZ_LMKB01000005.1, forward strand.
CTACCCGCACCAGCTCTCGGGCGGTCAGCGGCAGCGCGTCGGCATCGCCATGGCGCTGATCAACCGGCCGGCGCTCGTCCTCGCCGACGAGCCGACCACCGCGCTGGACGTCACGACGCAGGCCGAGGTGCTCGCGCTCTTCCAGCGCCTGGTCGACGAGCAGCGGACGTCGCTGCTCTTCGTCACGCACGACCTCGCCGTGCTCTCGCGCATCACCGACCACGCGGCGGTGCTGTCGCACGGGCGCGTCGTCGAGCGGGGCCCCGTCGAGCAGCTGCTGCACCGCCCCGAGCACGAGGTCACCCGCGGGCTCGTCGAGGCCACGAGAGCGACGACCTGGAGGGCCTCGTGAGCGACCCGACCACCGCACCCGCGCCTCCTCTGCTCGTCGCCCGGGGCCTCACTCGCACCTTCACCCTGCCGCGCCGTTCGCCCTTCCGACCGGGCCCGGTGCGCCACGCCCTGGTCGACGCCGACCTCGAGGTCGCCGCCGGCGAGAGCGTCGCGCTGATCGGTGAGTCCGGCTCGGGCAAGTCCACGCTGGTGCGCCTGCTGCTGGCCCTCGACAGGGCGACGTCCGGCACGGTGACCTTCGACGGGCGCACGGTCGCCCCCGACCGCGCCTCGCGCCTGCGCTGGCTGCGGCGCCAGACGGGCATCGTCCTGCAGGACCCCTACGCCTCGCTGGACCCCCGCATGCGCGTGGGCGACACCGTGGCCGAGCCGCTGCGCGCCCTACGCGTCGAGGGCGACCACGACCGCCTGGTCGCAGAGATGCTCGAACGGGTTGGCCTCTCGGCGCACGACGCCGAGGCCTGGCCCCACGAGTTCAGCGGGGGCCAACGGCAGCGCATCGCCCTGGCCCGGGCCCTCGTGCACGGGCCGCGGCTGCTGATCGGCGACGAGCCCATGAGTGCGCTCGACGTCACCGTGCGGGCGCAGATCCTCGAGCTGCTGCGCGAGCTGCGCGACGAACGCGGGCTGTCGCTGCTGCTCGTGTCGCACGACATCGGACTCGTGCAGCACCTCGCCGACCGGGTCGCCGTGCTGCGAGACGGTCACATCGTCGAGCAGGGCCTCACCGACGACGTGCTGCGTCGACCGCGGCACGACTACACGCGGACGCTGGTCGACTCGGTGCCGACGCTCGACTGAGCCCCGGCTCGTCAGCGGTGCCCACGCGGCTCACCACATCGGCGGGTGCCGACGCTGCCACCGCAGCCGCCGCTCGAGCTGGGCGCCGAGCGCGAGCAGGACGTCCTCGCGCCCCGGTCGCCCGATCAGCTGCACGCCCGCGGGCACGCCGTCGACCTCGCCCACCGGGAGGCTGATCGCCGGCAGCCCGGCCACGTTGACGAACGACGTGAACGGCGAGTACAGGCACTGCTGCTCGAAGTTGCGTTCGGCGTCCTCGGCGTCGTACCAGCCGAGCGGGCGCGGCAGCATCGCCAGGGTCGGCGTCAGGACGGCGTCGAAGGCCGAGAACCGCTCGACGACGACTCGTTCGAACGCCGCGAGCCCGACGAGCGCCGCCGACAGCTCTCGCGCCGTGACGCGTCGCCCCTGCTCGACCAGCCACCGGGTGACGGGCTCGAGCAGCGCCAGGTCGGCCTCGGTCTCGGCCGGGATGCCCGCCGCCCCCGCCTGCCAGATCGTGCGGAACAGGGCCGGGTAGTCGGACGCCGGCAGGGTGGTCTCGTCCACGCCGTGCCCCATCTTCGTGAGCAGGTCGGCGGTCTCGCCGAGGACCCCCAGGAGGCGCGGGTCGACCCGGACGTCGAACGCGTCGTCCCATGGGCTCGTCGTCATGACGGCGACCTGGAAGCGTCCCTCACCCCGCACGGCCGTGCCGAGGTAGGCGCCGTCGGGTGACGGAGGTGCCCAGAGGGCCTGGTGGTGCCGCGGTTCGCGCCCGTCGGGCGACACCATCGCGTCGAGCAGCAGGGCGGCGTCGGCCACCGACCGGGCCAGGGCCCCGCCGACCGGCAGGCCTGCGAGGCTCGTCAGGCCCGACTGCGCCGGCACGCGTCCCCGGGAGGGCTTGAGCCCGACGAGGCCCGTGGCGGCGGCCGGGATGCGGATGCTGCCCCCGCCGTCGGACCCGGGCGCGAACGGCAGCAACCCCGCGGCGACGGCGGCCGCGGCGCCGCCGCTCGACCCGCCCGCGCCCGTCTCGGGCGCCCACGGGTTGCGCGTCGGAGGGCCCACGAGCGTCTCGGTGTACGCGGTCAACCCGTACTCGGGCGTGGCCGTCTTGCCCACGCTGATCGCGCCGGCCTCGTCGAGCGCCTCGGTGATCTCGGCCGACGTCTCGGGCACCCGGCCCCTGCTGAGGCGTGAGCCCGACCAGGTCGGCACGCCCGCGCGGTCGCTGAGGTCCTTGTCGGCCAGCGGCAGCCCCCAGAGCGGCGCGACCGAGGGGCCTCCGGCGGCCAGGGCGTCGGCCCGCGCGAGGGCGGCCTCGCCGGTCACCGTCACGAACGCGCCGACGTCGCCGTCGAGGCGGGCGATGCGCTCCAGGTAGTGGGTGGTCAGCTCACGGGGCGAGACCTCGCCGCGACGCAGCCAGTCCCACTGCTCGTGGGCGCTCAGGTGGTGGAGTTCGAACACCCGTCGAGCCTAGGCCGCGGCTCCGGCCACGGATCTCGCTTTCTGGTACATTTGTCCCATTCGTGCTCCCCCGGCCGCAGGTCGCCTCCGGGACCGTCGCACGTCTCGACAGGACGCCGTCATGGGTTACCTCTTCCTCGCGCTCGCCATCGTCGGCGAGGTCTTCGCCACGAGCTTCCTCAAGGTCACCAGCGGCCCCGACGCCAAGTGGTGGCAGTACGCGGCTGTCGTGGTCGGCTACGTCTTCGCGTTCGCGATGCTCTCGCAGTCGTTGAGCAAGGGCGTGCCGCTCGGAATCGCCTACGCGATCTGGGCCGGCGTCGGCGTCGTCCTCGTCGCCCTCATCAGCTGGATCTTCTTCAAGGAGCCCCTGACCCTCGTCCAGCTCGGCGGCATCGTCCTCGTCATCGGCGGCGTCACCATGCTCGAGCTCGGCGGTCGCCACGAGGCCGCGGCCTGACCCCGTGACGGACACCACGTCGGGTGACCGTCCAGCCCCGGACGCCCCTGCCCCGGACACCTCGGGCGCGCGGGCGTCGGTCGCCCCGGGGCCGGGCGAGCGGTCCGTCGGCCCCGGTGGCCAGGCCCTGACCCCGAAGGGCGAGACCAGGAGGCGCGCGCTGCTCGACGGCGTCCTGGCCGTCCTCGAGGCGGGCGGCCCCTCGGCCGTGACGCACCGCGCGGTGGCCCGCGCGGCCGGCGTCCCGGTCTCGGCGGCCACGTACTACTTCGCCGGACGCGACGACCTGCTGCGGGCGGCGCTGCGCCACGCGACCACGGACTGGGTGCGGTCGTTCGACCGCCTCGAGCGCGCCTCCTTGGCCGACCTGGCCGAGACGCTCGTCCGGTACGCGATCACCGAGCGCGGGTCGGCCCGGGCGCAGTACGAGCTGCTCTTCACCGCCATGCGGGACGAGTCGCTGCGCGAGGACGCGGACCTCTGGTACTCGTCGCTCGAACACGTGCTGAGGCGGACCGGCGTGCCGAGCGAGCGGCTCGACGTCGTGGCCCTCGCCGTCGACGGCCTGATCGTCCGCATGCTCTGGCGCGGCGAGCCCGGCACCGTCGACGCGACCGAACGCATGTTGCGAGAGATCGTCGGCCCGCTGCCCTGAGGTTCAGGCGCGGCGGCGCTTCTTGAGCGACTTCTGCATCGTGATCGTGCCGAGCCAGCGGCCGAACTTGAAGCCGACCCGGCCCATGCGACCGACCTCGGTGAAGCCGAGGCGCTCGTGCAGGCCGATCGACGCCTCGGCGTTCTTGTCGGCGATCACGGCGATCATCTCGCGGATGCCCGCGTCCCGGCAGGCCTCGACGAGCGCCTCGAGCAGGGCACGGCCGAGGCCCTTGCCGGTCGAGGCGGCCCGCAGGTAGATCGAGCTCTCGACGGTGTAGCGGTAGGCCGCCTTGCCGCCCCACGGGGTCGCGAGCGCATAGCCGAGGGCCTCGCCGGACGGGTTCACCGCGACGAGGAACGGCATGCCGAGCGTCGTGACGAAGGCGAACTTGCGGCGCCACTCGGCGAGGGTCATCGCGTCCTCGTCGAAGGTGACGGACGAGTTCGCCACGTAGTGGTTGTAGATCTCCTGGACGTAGGGCAGGTCGGCGGGCGTCGCGGGTCGGATCTCGAACGTGAAGCCGGGCTCGACCGGGGCCGGGGGGCGGAGGGCTCGGGGAAGCCGACGCCGGGGCTGGTATTCCTCTTCGAGCACGGGATCACTCTGCCACGCCGGGTGCGGGACCGTCAGACGGCGGGCGGGAGCGTCCAGTCGACGGGGTCGCCGCCCTGGGCGACGAGCAGCTCGTTCGCCCGGCTGAACGGCCGCGAGCCGAAGAATCCGCGCGACGCCGACAGGGGGCTCGGGTGCGGCGACTCGATCGAGGGGACGTCGCCGAGCATCGGCTTGAGCGCCGACGCGTCACGGCCCCAGAGGATGGCCACGAGGGGCCCTCCCCGCGCCGCGAGCACCTCGATCGCGCGCTGGGTGACCGGCTCCCAGCCCTTGCCGCGGTGCGACGCCGTCTCGCCCGGACGCACCGTGAGCACCCGGTTGAGCAGCAGCACGCCGTGGCGCGACCACGAGGTCAGGTCACCGTGCTCGACGACGGGGACGCCGAGGTCGTCGTGCAGCTCGCGATAGATGTTCGCGAGGCTGCGCGGCACCGGGCGCACGTGCGGGTCGACCGCGAACGACAGCCCGATCGGGTGGCCGGGCGTCGGGTAGGGGTCCTGACCGACGATCAGGACGCGCACCTCGTCGAGCGGCTGTCGGAAGGCGCGCAGCACGTCCTCGCCGGCGGGCAGGTAACCGCGCCCCGCGCGCACCTCGGCTCGCAGGTACTCGCCCATGTCGGTGATGCGGTCGGCCACGGGTTCGAGCGCGGTCGCCCACGAGGGGTCGATCTGCTCCGAGAGCGGTCGACGGTGGTCGTGCGCCTCGACGGTCACTCGACCCCGAGCGTGCCGACCGAGACGCCGACGATCTCGCCGTCGTCGTCGAGCTGCGGTTCGACCCGCCAGACGCTGCCGGTGCCGAGCACCGCGAGGGCGCCCTCGCCGACGACCAGGGCGGTGTTCTCGTCGATGGCGACGCCACCACGGACGAGTCCCGCCTCGGTGGCGGCGATGAGCCTGGTCAGGGTGCCCCACTGGGCGGCGTGCACGTCGATGGCGAGGTCGACGAGGCCGAGGCCGTCGGCGAGGGTGACCTCGTCGAGGTCTTCTGCCGCGTCCTCGGGGCAGACCGGGACGTCGCCGATCAACCAGCCGCCGAGCACGGCGCGGTCCGCGGCGATCATGGCGCCGGCCGAGAAACCGAGGTAGGGCAGCCCGTCGGCCACCAGGAGGCGCACCTGGTCGATCAACGGAGCGACGGCGTCGAGGTAGGCGGGGGTGAGCCCACCCGCCACGAGCAGGCCGTCGACGTCGCTCAGCACGCGGGTGTCGAACTCGTCCCCGGCGGAGACGATGGTCGTGAGGGCCTCACAGCGCCCCCCGGCGGCCAGCATGGCGGGGTAGCCGTCACGGAACTCGGCGGACGGCGAGTCGTCGGCCACGACGATCAGCACGGCGATGCGCGGCACGCTCCGACCGACGGCGGCACCGCGGACGGCGGCCTCGGCGACGAACAGGTCGTACAGCTCGGTGTCGTCGGGCGACCAGCCGCCGCCCACCAGGTGGATGCTCACTCGCCCGCCCCCGCTCCGACCTCACGCGTGACGGGCGGCAGTGCGCTCCACGGGAAGGTGATCCACTGGTCGGTGCGCTTCCAGACGAAGTCGGGTTCGAGCACGGTGCGGGGCTTGCTGTAGAGGCAGACCGTGCGGACCTCGGAGGCCACCTCGGCGAGCAGGTCGCGCACGAGCACGAGGGTGCGCCCCGAGTCGGACACGTCATCGACGACGAGGACCTTCTTGCCCTCGAGCGACGGGGCGTCGAGGGTCGGGGGCAGCAGCACGGGCTCGGGCAGCCGCTCGTCGACGCCCGTGTAGAACTCGACGTTGATCGAACCGCACATCTTGGTGTCGAGCGCGTAGGCCACGGCACCGGCGAGCACGAGCCCCCCGCGGGCGACGGCGACGATCACGTCGGGCGTGAACCCCGCCTGGACGACGTCGGAGGCCAGGTGGCGAGCGGCCTCACCGAACTCGAGCCAGCCCAGCACCTCCCGCTCGGGAGCCTCGACCTCGGGTCGTGCGGGGGCGGCCTGGCTGTCGTCGGGTGGGGTGACCATGCCGACAACCGTAACGCGCGCAGGGCTCCCCGCGTCACGCCGGGACCCAGGCACCCCCGGGAGGCGCGAAGACCGTGTCGACGCCGTCGGACCACAGCAGTGAGTCGGGCTCGCGGTCGGTGACGCCCGGCAGGCCGCCGTCGGCGACGAGCTCGTCGTCGAGGTCGACCAGCTCGGCCCGGCGCAGCGACCAGGTGTCGTGCCGGTTCGGCCAGTACCGGGTGCGCCCGCCGCGCGCGACGTGCATGCCCCAGCGGGCGGTGAGGAACTCGGCGAGCGGGTCGCCGTCGACCACCTCGTCGGTGGGACGGACGGACAGCCGCGACGACGGGTTCGTCCCCGGCCCGAGCCGGGTGCTGCGGTACGTCACGACCCCGTCGACCCGGGACTCGCGCATCGACGCCCAGCGATACGGCAGACCGAGGCCCACGTTCGCCGCGAGCACCGAGACGAGGCGCTGCGCCTCGAGGGTGCGGAACACCACGCCGCGTCGGCCCAGGGCGTCGACCGAGTACAGCCGCACGTTCGTCTCGAGGAAGTCCCCGGCCCAGGGCACCGCGGGCAGCGGCCCGAAGGCGCTGCCCGTCAGCTTGAACGGGATGAGCCCGACCCAGGTCGACCCGTCGAACACGTCGGGCCGCGTGCCGGGCGGCAGCAGCGGGGCGACGCGATCGGGCTCGACCCGCCAGTGCGCGAAGGCCAGGCCGCCCCAGTGCTGTCGGATGAACGCGGGGCGGAGCAACGGAGGCGCGGTGCGGGACACCGGATCGGCGTCGGCCCCCGGCATGGTCTGGTCCATGTGGCCCACGGTACGGACGACCGCCTGGGCGGTCCACAGCCTCGGACGAGCTGCCGCCCCCGACCCTCCCCCGGGCCGCCTCAGAGCTGGCGGACGAGTTCGGGGATGCGACCGCGGAACGGGAAGAAGCCCCGGGAGGCGGACGGCCAGGCCTCGCCGTCCCACCGCCGACGGACGGTGACGAGGTCGATCCCCTCGGCAGCGAGGGCTCCGCGCACGGACGTCAGTCGCTCCTGGACGGGACCGACCGGGGCGTACGGCGTCACCACCGTGTCGAGCCCCTCGGACCGCGCCCACTCGACGACGGCGGCGGGCCCCGCGTCGCTGAGCGTCCGGGCGGGCCGACCGTCGGCGTCCCGCGTCCGTGTCGCCGCGTCGTCCCGAGCGCCCGTCGTGAAGGCCACGACGGCGGCGGAGGCGCCCTGTGGGGACCGGCCTCCGGGGTCGGCGGAGACGGCCACGGCCGACAGCCGCGCGACGAGACCGGGGCGTTCGGCGAGCAGGCTCTCGGGCTCGAGGTCCTCCTCGTGGAGCAGCAGCCCGACCCGCCCACCCGGGGAGCCGACGACGTCGGCGGCCTCGACGGGCGTCCGTGGCGGCAACGGCTCCTCGTCGAGGGCCCTGGCCGTGGTGGCGAGACCCTCGGGCGAGAACCGACCGTCGGTGAAGCGCGAGATGTTCGAGGCCGTCGCGAGGTAGGTCTTGCCGGCGGTCTGCAGGCCCGCCACCCAGCGCCAGGACAGGGTGTTCGAGGCCGCGTCCCCGTCGAGCAGGTGGCGGAGGAAGAAATCGGCGCCCAGGTGCCACGGAAGGCCGAGGGTGAAGATCCAGATGCTGGCGAACCACATGCGCGCGTGGTTGTGGAGGTACCCGGTGTCGACGAGCTCGCGCACCCAGGCGTCCATCGCGACGATGCCGGTGCGGCCGGCGACCGCCTCGTCGTACCCCGCGGGGACGCCGGCGTCGACGGCGCGGTCGACGTCCCGTCGGTACCGCCGCCACACCTCGGGGTTCTGCTCCAGCCAGCCCTTCCAGTAGGTGCGCCAGAACACCTCCTGCACGAACTTCTCCGCGGCACCGAGCGTGTGACGCTCGAGGACCGCGTCGACGACCTCGCGTTCCGTCACGAGACGGTGGCGGAGGTACGGCGACAGCCCCGAGACGGTGCGGCGTGACACCCCGAGGTCGTGGTTCCGGTCACGGGCGTAGGCGGAGCCGGCGAGGGGGAGGAACTCGTCGAGGGCCTCGAGGCCGGCGACTCTGGTCGGGACGATCACACGTCCATCGTGCGACCCCGGACCCGTGGGGGCCCGGGGAACGCCGTCGCGACCAGGAGACGTCAGTGGCGGACGGTGGCCGAACGCAGCGGTTCGAGCTGGTCGATCGGCAGACCGACGCGCGTTCCGCGCAGCAGCCCGAGCAGGCGACCGGCCACGAGACCGACGGCCGCGGCGGCCAGCACCGCCGTGCCGCGCCGACGACCGACGAACGAGCGCCACGCGCCCGAGGCCAGGCGGGCGACCGTGACGCCCGGGAGGACGGCGGTGTCGGCTTCTCCGCCGAGGGAGCGTCGCAGCGCGGTCTGGGTGACGCCGCGGTCCACGGCGGCGCCGACGACCGAGCTCTGGCGCGTCCGCGAGGGACGCACGGTGCGCGAGACCCTGGCCGACGAGGTCGACACGACCCGCGCCTCCGGCTCGTCCGCGGCGAGGCGCAGGCACAGCTCGACGAACTCGGCGCCGCGGGGCACGCCCTCACGGGCGTCGACACCGCTGGCCAGGCCACCGACCTGCAGCAGGTCCCACCGTCGGAAGGCCACGGTCGCTCCCGCCACGTCGTCGAGGCCGACGAGGCCGTCGGGTCGCGTGCGGGGCGTGCAGTCGACGGCCCAGAGCAGGTCGTCGGGCAGGGCGGACGAGGCCCTACCGGGCCAGGTCGGTTCGGTCCGTCCCACGACCGCGATGACGTCGACCTGGTCGAACGGGGCGGCGAGCGCGCGGGCCCAGCCGGCGTGGGCGACGCAGTCCGCGTCGAGGAACGCGACGACGTCGCCGCGTGCCGACTCGATGCCGGTGTCGCGGCTGCCCGCGAGCCCCGGGGTGCGGGTGTTGTCGACGACGAGCAGGTCGTCGTACCGGTGGCGCAGGTGGTCGCGGAGTCGCGGTGCCCGATCGACGACCACGAGGACGTCGTGCACGTCGCCGTCGCGGAGGACGGAGTCGAGCGCGGCCGTCAGGCCGTCGAAGGGGGTGGATTCGTCGGCGCAGACGACGACGCTGACGCGGGGGGCCGGGGGGACGGAGGGCAGGGAGGTGCGGACGCGGAGGGTCACGGGGGTTCCTCTGGGTTCGTCGACGGTCGCCGTCGCGCCGCAGGGCGTCGCGTTCGGGGGGCGACCCTCGTCGGAGGGTGCGTTCGGGTGGCGTCGTCGGGAGGGGTGGCCCGACGTCGTCGGCCGGCGGTCGATTCGGGCGACCACGGCAGAGGCACGTCCCGGATTCGGGTTCGGGACGTCCTGACCTCCATAACGGTACGGGTCCCTCCTGGGAAGACGAAGAACGAGGGGGTCCCCCGTTCGAGGGGGCCTCGTCCGGGTGACGTCCGGGTGGCGGCCGGGTGGGGGCCGGTCCGCGTCGGCTCCCCCCGGGTGAGGCTCGCCGTCCCGCGCGGTTCTGCGGCCCTCCGGGCCCCTCACGGCAGGAGGCGCGGGCACCGTCGGCGACGTCCCCCCGGTCGCCGAGCGGGTCGTCCCCCGCCGGAACCACCCGCTGGTGACCCGTGTGACGCGTCGTCCGCCCACCCGTCGCGCGGGCCGCCCACCCGGTCGTCGCTCCCCCGCGCGCCGGTAGGGTCGGGGCCTGACCCGCCACCACGAGAGGACGTCGACCAGTGCCCCACGGACCGGGAACGCGCCGTCGCGCGGAACGTACGGCGCTCGAGCGCGCGGTCGACGAAGGCCTGTTGATCGTCCGGGCGGCCCTGGTGGTGGCCGTCACGAACCAGATCATCCGCCGTGCCCTGCAAGAGCGCCTCCCGTTCGACGAGGACGTCGCGACGCGGGTCACCCGCGACGAGATGGACCGCCTGACGGCCGAGCAGACGTCGGCCGCGGTGCGCGTCCGCAGACTGCGTCGGATGACCGGCCGGTCGTACGGTCAGTCCCGTCACCAGTTCGACTACCGTCCCGAAGACGCCGACGCCCTGAAGCTCCGCGAGGCCGCGTCGAAGGGCGTGGCCCGGGCGCTGGCCGCCCGCCGGGAGGACGACGACTTCGTGGCCGAGGTCGTCGCGGACGCCCGGTCGCGAGCGTGGGACGACGTCGGGCAGACGGTCGTCGACCGGCTCGGCTGGGCCGCGCGCCCGGCCGACGACTACGACGACGGGCGCCACGAGCGCCTGCGCGACCTCGTCGAGGGCGACCTCGCGGCCCTGCGCGAGAGCCGCGCGGACGGCGGGGCCGGCTCGGTCAGTCCTTCTTGACCCTCAACTCGCCCTTGGCCACCTTGTACGTCGCCGCCTGGGCCACGGGCTTGATGGTCACCAGGTCGAGGTTGACGTGGGCCGGCAGCTCGACCGAGTGCACGATCGACTCGGCCACGTCGTCGGCCGTCAACGGCGACTCGACGTCGCGGTAGACCGCGTCGGCGCGGTCCTGGTCGCCGCCGAAGCGCACGAGCGAGAACTCCTCGGTGTGCACCATGCCCGGCGCGATCTCGATCACCCGGATCGGCTCCCCGGCCAGCTCGAGCCGCAGCACGGCCACGAGGGCGTGCTCGGCGAACTTCGAGGCGTTGTAGCCACCGCCGTTCTCGTAGGCGACGTGACCGGCGATCGACGTGACGGTCACGATGTCGGCACCCCGCGCCTCCTCGGCTCCGCGGCGGAGCGACGGCAGCAAGGCGGTGACCGCGCGCTTGGTGCCCAGCACGTTGACGTCGAACATGCGCTGCCAGTCGTCGATCGAGCCGTTCTCGACGCTGTCGAGTCCGAACGCCCCACCCGCGTTGTTGACGAGGGCGTGCAACGGTCCCGTCTCCTCGACGTGGGCCCGCAGGGCGGCCACGTCGTCGTCGCTGGTGAGGTCGGCCCGGAACCAGGTCGACCCCGTCTCGTCGGCGAGCGCCCGGAGGCGGTCCTCGCGTCGCGCGACGGCCAGGACCTCCCAGCCACGCGAGCGGAACGACCGCACCGTCGCCGCTCCGATGCCCGAGCTCGCTCCCGTCACCACGACCCGCTTCGCCACGTCTGCCTCCTGTTGCCTCGTTCGTGGTCGGCGCCCGCTGCGGGCGCACCGCCCCACGCTAGCGGCCCCGTTACGTCCCGTGTCCGGCATCGTGGACGGTCGGGGGCACGGTCCGTACCGTGGCTGTCACCGCAGACCCCCGCCGACGACCCCGGCCCACGCACCCCGACCGCAGGAGCACACCATGACCGACGCCCAGCCCGCCTGGAAGTTCGAGACGCAGCAGATCCACGCCGGGGCCCAGCCCGACCCGACGACCCATGCCCGCGCCACGCCGATCTACAAGACGACGTCGTACGTCTTCCGGGACGCGCAACACGCGCAGGACCTCTTCGCCCTCGCCGAGAACGGCAACATCTACTCGCGCATCATGAACCCCACCCACGACGTCGTGGAGAAGCGCATCGCCGCGCTCGAGGGCGGGACGGGTGCCCTGCTGGTGTCGTCGGGCCAGGCCGCGTCGACCTTCGCCGTGCTGAACATCGCCGAGGCGGGCGACCACATCGTGTCGTCGTCGTCGATCTACGGCGGCACCTACAACCTCTTCAAGTACACGCTCGCGAAGCTCGGCATCGAGACGACGTTCGTCGAGAACCAGGACGACGCCGACGAGTGGCGCCGCGCCGTGCGTCCCAACACGAAGCTGTTCTTCGCCGAGACCATCGGCAACCCGAAGATCAACATCCTCGACCTCGAGAAGGTGTCCGGGGTGGCGCACGCCGAGGGCGTCCCGCTGATCGTGGACAACACGATCGCGACGCCGTACCTGATCCGGCCGCTCGAGCACGGGGCCGACATCGTCGTCCACTCGGCGACGAAGTTCCTCGGCGGGCACGGCACCGTCATCGGCGGCTTCATCGTCGACGGCGGGACCTTCCCGTGGTCGTCCCACGCGGAGCGCTTCCCCGGTCTGACGCAGCCCGACCCGTCGTACCACGGGGCCGTCTACACGCAGGCCGTCGGCGACGCTCTCGCCTACGTCATCAAGGCGCGCGTGCAGCTGCTGCGCGACCTCGGGGCATCCAACAGCCCCGACACGGCCTTCTCGTTGATCCAGGGCATCGAGACGCTCAGCCTGCGGATCGAGCGACACGTCCAGAACGCGCAAGAGGTGGCGGAGTGGCTCGACGCCCGCGACGACGTCGCCGCGGTGTACTACGCGGGCCTGCCGACGAGCCCCTGGTACGCGGCGGCGAACAAGTACGCACCCAAGGGCGTCGGGGCCGTGCTGTCCTTCGAGCTCAAGGGAGGCGTCGACGCCGGCCGAGCGCTCGTCGACGCGCTCGAGCTCTTCAGCCACCTCGCGAACATCGGCGACGTGCGCAGCCTCGTGATCCACCCCGCCTCGACGACGCACTCGCAGCTCACCCCCGAGCAGCAGCTCACGACCGGCGTCACGCCGGGGCTCGTCCGCCTCTCGGTCGGCCTCGAGAACGTCGACGACCTGAAGGCCGACCTCGACGCGGGCTTCGAGGCGGCGCGCGCCGTCACCCGGGAGGCGCTCCGCAGCAGCTAGGACGGGCGGCGGCCGGTCGGGGCCTGCGCGGTGGACTCGAGGAGGCGCGGTGTGCGTAACAAACGCACCGCGCCTCCTCGGCTCGTCCAGGATGGACGTCACATGGACTGGCAGAGCACACCCGAGGACACCGTCCCGTCGAGCGTCATCAGCGAGCGCACGCGCCTGGCGATGCTCGGCCGGCCGCCGGTCACCGGCGCCTGGCGGGACGGCGACGACCCCGGCGGGCGGTCGTTCGTGACCCTGGACGACCTCGCGCTCGAGAGCGGCGTCACGCTGCCCCGACCACGGCTCGCCGTCGAGACCTGGGGCGAACTCGACGCCGGGCGGAGCAACGCCGTGCTCGTCTCGCACGCCCTCACCGGCGACAGCCACGTCGTCGGCGCGGCCGGCCCCGGCCACCCCACGGCGGGCTGGTGGAACGGCGTCGTCGGCCCGGGACTCGCGATCGACACCGACCGCTGGTTCGTCGTCGCACCGAACGTGCTCGGGGGCTGCCAGGGCAGCACCGGCCCCTCGTCCTTCGCGCCGGACGCCGTCGAGTGGGGGTCGAGGTTCCCCCACCTGACGATCCGGGACCAGGTCGCCGCCCAGGCGGCGTTGGCCGACCACCTCGGCATCGAGCGGTGGGCCGCGGTCGTCGGCGGGTCGATGGGCGGCATGCACGCCCTCGAGTGGGCGATCACGCACCCCTCTCGCGTCGCCCGGCTCGCGGTGCTGGCCGCCCCGCCGGTCGTGAGCGCCGACCAGATCGCCCTGAACACGGTGCAGTACGAGGCCATCCGGATGGACGCCGCCTTCGACGGCGGCGACTACTACGACGCCGTCGACGGCCCGTACCGCGGTCTCGCCCTCGCGCGGCGGATGGCCCTGCTCAACTACCGCTCGCCCGACGAACTGAACGCCCGCTTCGGTCGCAGCTGGCAGAGCGAGATCTCGCCGCTGGGCGGTCCGGGACGGTTCCAGGTCGAGAGCTACCTCGACTTCCACGGCAACAAGTTCACCCGCCGCTTCGACGCGGGCAGCTACGTGACCCTGCTCGGTGCCATGAACTCGCACGACGTCGGGCGGGACCGGGGCGGCGTGGCGGCGGCGCTGAACCGCATCACGGCTCCGACGCTGGTGCTCGGCGTCGACAGCGACCGGCTCTTCCCCGTGTCCGACCAGCGGGTCATCGCACGACACCTGCGGCACGGCCTGGACGGCGACGGCGTGGCCGTGGTCGAGAGCCCCTACGGGCACGACGGATTCCTCATCGAAGGCGACGCGGTGGGCGCCCAGCTGCGCCGTCTGCTCGACTGACCCCAGTTCGGTGGACACCACGGGGTACAGTTCCGCATCGCGACCGGATCGTTACCCCGACAATCGGCGTTTCGGGCCGTGCACGACCCCCTGAGAGGGGGCTGGGTGTGAAAACATGAGGAGTCGCCAGCCACCCGGCAGCCGTGACGCCACCGTCGGAAGCCACTCACGAATCATGGACATCTTCGCCCAAGAGCGCGATCGTCTGCTCAGCAGCACGACCCGCACCCTGGGGCTCGCCTGCGCGGCGGTCTCGGTCGTGGCCCTGGCCATCCCCGGTGTGACCGACCCCCTGCACCTCGCGGCGATCGCCCCGCTCGCCGCTCTGCTCGTCGTGTCGCTGCTCTTCGTCACCGGGCCGCGCGCCCGCGTCTGGGTCCCGGTCGGGCTGGCCTCGGGCATCGCGGCGACCGTGGTGGCCCTGTTGCCCGCCGGTGGCCCCGACGACGGTCCGCTCGCCACCGCGATCATCCCCCTGGCCGGTGGTGCGACCGCCGCCTTCAGCCTCATGCTCTCGTCCAGTCGCCCACGGCTGACCACGGCGGTCGTGGCCTTCGTCGTCGAACTGACCCTGGTGGCCCTGGCGACCGGCTCGCCGTTCACCTTCCCGGTCGCGGCCGTGCTGCTCGGCTGGGTGTCCTGCTTCGTCACGGGCCTCTGGCTCGGACGCGCCGTGCCCCTGGCGGCACGCCGCATCTACAGCATCGGCAACGCCCACCGGGCCGAACGTCAGGCCAGCGAGACCGAGGCCCAGCGGCGGCAGGGCGCCCGCCTGCTGCACGACACCGTGCTGGCCACGCTGACCCTGCTCGCCCACTCGGGGTTCGGCGTCACGCCCCAGGCGCTCCAGGACCAGGCCGCCGAGGACGCACGCCTGCTGCGCCACCTCCGTCTCGGTGGCACGCCGCAGCCGCAGGCGTCGGGCGACTACAGCCTCGAGACGGTCGAGGAGTCCCCGCTCGGCCAGACCCTGGAGTCGGTCAAGCAACGCTTCGGCCGCATGGGCCTCGAGGTGAGCTGGCACGGCACCGGCCAGGTCCTGCTGCCCACCCACGTGCTCGACGCGTTCCTGCTGGCCCTCGCGGAGTGCCTCGAGAACGTGCGGCGTCACGCCGGCGTGACCGAGGCCCACGTCACGATCATCCACGACGACTCGATGGTCCGTGCCATGGTCACGGATGCGGGCGTCGGGTTCGACCTCGCCGGCATCAGCGAAGAGCGCCTGGGCTTCAAGGAGTCCGTCGTCGGCCGCCTGCACGAGGTCGGCGGCAGCGCCCGTCTGTTCTCGTCACCCGGGTCGGGCACCACCGTCGTCCTGGAGGCACCGCGATGAGCGTCGACGAGAACACCTTCGGGATCGTCCGGGGCCGCCGAGCCGCTCGCGGCCTGCCGATCAGTTCGACCGGTGCGCGTTCGCTGCGCCAGGCCCGTGCGGCCGGTGCCACCCTCGGCACCGGGTACCTGGGCGTCGGCGCGGCCGTGGTCGCCGCGCTCCAGGCCGTGTACGGCCTCGCCTTCTTCCTCAGCCACCTCTCGGCCTACCCCGACGTCGCCCCCGTCCTGATCTCGTGGCTGCTCTACGTGGCGACCTTCATCGGCACGGCCGTGCTGGTGACCGTCCGGGGCGAGCGGCTGACCACGGGCGTGTTCGCCGTGATCGGGGTCGTCCTGGCCGTCGTCGTCACGCTGGACTTCGTCGCCATCTGGCCGCTGCACGACGTGGGCGCCTATGCCACGTCGAGCGTCGCCGTCGGCTTCGGCCTGCTGCCCATCGTCACCCTCAGGCCCGTGCGGGAGGTCGTCACGGCCACCGCCCTGCTCTTCGTGGCGTTCGTCGTCATGGTGGCGCTCTCGACCCCCGTGACCAGCGACTCGGGCCCGCAGCAGATCACCGTCGTGGCCCTGGCCGTCCTGCCGAGCGCCATCGCCACGTTCGCCGTGCACCGCTTCCGTCGCATGGTGCAGGTCGAACTCGACCGGGTGCTCGTGCAGAGCAACGTGTCACAGCCCCGCTTCGCGGTGGGCATGCTCGCCAGCGACGAACTGGCACGACTCGACCTCGCGGCCGAGAAACTGCTCGACGGCGTCGCGAACGGCGACGTGCCCCTGCCCCTGTCGCCCAAGGTCGCGTCGCAGGCCGCGTCGCTCGCCACCGAACTGCGCCTGCACCTCATCGAGGGCCGGCGTGAGACCTGGCTGCACCACGCCGTCACCGAGTCCGAGTACCTCGGCCGGTCGGTCGCGCTGGTCGACCCGTCGTCGCTCGCCGGCCTGCTCGCCCCGGCACAGCGCGACGGACTGCTCCAGGGCGTCTGGTTGCTGCTCGGCGACTCGAAGAGCCGCGCACCGGGCACGACGATCCAGCTGACCCTCGGCCCGGTGACCGCCGCGTCCCAGTCCTTCGCCGGTCGCAGCGTCTGCGTGCCCGTCGTGCTCTCGACCACGGGCATCCGCCGCAACCGCGTCACGCCCGCCACCTGGAACGCCCTCGAGCGCGCCGGTGAGTACGTCGTCTCGACCCACGAGTCGAGCGTCAAGATCTCGGTCAACTGCATCGTCGACAACCCCGCCGAGGCCTGACCCGCCGAGCACCCCGCGTGGCCCGGCCCCATCACCACCCCCGCCCGTAGCATGAACCCCACTCCGTCCTGAAAGAAGGTCCCGACGTGTCAGACCACGACGACCGCATCCGCCTCGCCCTCGTAGACGACCACAAGATGCTCCTGGGCGCCCTCAGCGAGTGGATCCGTGGTGCCGCGAGCGACATCTCGATGGTCGCCGCCGTCGCGTCCTGGCCCGAGCTGCTCACGCACCCCGAGTTCCCGGTCGACGTCGTGCTGCTCGACCTCGACCTGAAGGACAACATCCCGATCTCGCTCAAGATCAACACGCTCAAGACGACGGGCGTCAAGACCGTGCTGATGAGCACCTACTCCGAGCCCAACGTGGTGCGCGAGGCCCTCGCCGCCGGCGCCCTGGGGTACCTCGTCAAGAGCGAGGACGCCGAGATGATCGTCGAGGCGATCCGCTCGGCCGCCAAGGGAGAGTCGTACATCTCGGCCGAACTCGACCTGGCCCTCAACGCCGCCGAGGTGGGTGGTGTGCCGAAGCTCAGCGCGCAGGAACGCCGGGTCATGGCTCTCTACGGCGGTGGCGAGCCGGTCAAGGCCGTCGCCTACCAGCTCGGCATCAGCGAAGAGACGGCCAAGAGCTACCTCAAGCGCATCCGCGAGAAGTACCGCGTCGCCGGCTACGACGTCGGCACCAAGGTCGCCCTCCGGAAGCGCGCCATCCAGGACGGCATCCTCCTCCAGACCGACACGCCGGCCCAGACCAGCTTCTGACGCCCGGCCCCACGCGGAGAACGGCCCGACCCCCTCAGGGGCCGGGCCGTTCGTCGTCTGCCCGACCCGCGCCTCCTCGGGACCCGTCGTCCCGCATCGGCGGCGCGGGGGGCTAGGCCGAGACCGACTCGCGGTCGGCGGCCGTGACCCGTGCCGCTCCGCGCCGGTCGTCGACTCGCTGCATGCCGAAGCTGATCATGGTCAGGACGACCCCGGCCAGGGCGAGCACGACGCCGACCCACCCGGGTGCCGAGAAGCCGAGGCCCGCCGCGATGACCGCGCCGCCGAGGTACGCACCGAAGCTGTTGCCGAGGTTCATGGCCGAGTGGTTCAGGGCGGCTCCGATGACCTGGCTCTCGCCTGCGACCTCCATCAGGCGGGACTGCACCGACGGGCCGACGCTCGAGCCGACGAGGCCGACGAAGAACGTGCTGACGAAGATGCCGACGATCGAGCTCGACGTGAGCGCGTAGGCCGAGAGCGCGGCGATGAGGCCGACGAAGCCGAGGTACATGGCGAGCTTGAGCGACCGGTCGGCCAGCCAACCGCCGAGCAGGTTCCCGATGGTCATGCCGACGCCGACCGTGACGAGCACCCAGGGCACGACGCCCTGGGAGACGCCCGCGCCCTCGGTGACGGCGTTGGCGATGTAGCTGTAGACCGCGAAGAACCCGCCGAAGCCGATGGCTCCGATGCCCATCACGAGCCACACCTGGGGCTGCTTGAACGCCCGCAGCTCGCGCTTCATCGAGGCGGACGCGTCGCCGTCCTGGTGGGGCACGGCGAGGGCGACGGCGGCGAAGGTCAGGGCGAAGATGAGGGCCACGGCGAGGTAGGCGACGCGCCACCCGGCTTGCTGGCCGAGCCAGGTGATCGAGGGCACGCCGATGACGTTCGCGATCGTCAGGCCGCTGAGGACGAGCGCGACGCCCTTGCCCCGGTTGCCCGGCCCCATGATCGACGCGGCGACGATGGATGCGATGCCGAAGTACGCGCCGTGCGGCAGACCCGCGGCGAAGCGTGCGGCCAGCACCCAGCCGAACGACGGCAGCAGGGCCGACGCGACTGTGCCGACCGTGAAGGCGGCGAGGAGCGCCAGGAGCAACTTCTTCTTCGGGAAGTGCGACGACATCGCGGCGATGGTCGGGGCCCCGACGACGACGCCGAGGGCGTAGGCGCTGATCAACCAGCCGGCCTGGGCGATGCCGGCGTCGGCCGACCGCGAGTAGAGATCGGGCAGCAGGTCGCCCGCCATGTTCGGCAGGAGGCCCATGGCCACGAACTCGGTCGAGCCGATTCCGAACCCGCCGAGGGCGAGGGCGATCAAGGCGGCCGTGCGACGACGGCGGGAGAGGTGGGTCACGAGCGGGCCTTTGCGGATCGAGAAGAGCCAGAGGAGAAGGGAGGAACGACCTTCGCTCGTCATCGAGCAGGGCATCTGCGGAGGAGCGACACGTCGCGCCTCCCTCCTGATCGTATCGATTCGACCGGCGGTTGCCAACCGTCCGCCGGGACTCCGACCCGTCCGGCGAAACACCCGCATCCAGCGATCTGGCGTCGAGCCGCTCCGTGCCGCTAGATTCGAGCGTTCCGTTCCTTCCCGATGGGTTCTCGCATGTCCACACCCGGCTCCTCCCCCGCCGCCACCCTCCGAGGGCTCGGGGGCTCCGGCGACCCGATCCGGCCTCCCACGCGGACCCTCGTCGGGGCCCTGACGGTCGTCGCGCTCGTGTTGGTCTCCACGCTGGTCGGCCTGGCGGTTCCCCCTCCGGCGCACGCAGCGACGACGGGGTACGTGACCGGGCACCTGACGGGGACCGATCCCTCGCGCAGCGACTTCATCGCCGAGGCACGGTTGATCCGCCCCGACGGAGCCGAGGTGGGCTCGACCCAGTTCGTCGACCGCACCACGGGCGCCTACACCCTCGAGGTCGTGACCGCCGGTCGCTACACGGTGCTGTTCAAGGACGGCGACACGCGCCGGAGCCAGTACTGGGGTGGAGCCCACGATCTCACCGGAGCCCGCTGGTTCGACGTGGCCGACGGCCAGACCGTCACCGACGTCGACGCCCGCCTGGTCGTCCAGGAGGCCCTGGCGGGGCGTGTGTGGCTCGGCGGGGGTCGTGACGACTTCGCCGCCGTCGGCAACGCCGACATCTCGGTCGTCAACGTCGACACCGGCGACCATTCGTCGGCCCTGACCGACTCGAGAGGCGCCTACTCGGTCGCGGTCGACCCCGGCCGCTACCGCATCCGCGCCTCGGTCAGGCCCTCACCCGACGCGCCGGACCTCTCGACGTCGTGGTTCGGGGGCGCCGCGGCCGAATCCGACGCGACGATCGTGACCGTGGCCAAGGACGCCCGGCTCGCGGGACTCGACCTGCAGGTCGAGAAGTCGGCCGTCCTGACGGGTTCGGTGACCCCGGTCCTGGACGACCCCCTCGACGTCGGCTTCAGCGCAGAAGCGTGGACGACCGACTCGCGAGGTCGTTGGTACCTCGCGACGGGGGCGGCGATCCGGAAGGGGTCGTTCGCGTTCCACGGGTTGCCGGCGGGTGACTACGTCGTGCGGTTGACGGGCCTCCCCCTGAACCGCACCGACGACTCCGCCCCCGCCGTCGCGCCCCGCTACGCACCCGGTGTGGAGAACCGCGACGACGCGACGCGTTACCGTGTCGCCAGCGGCGAGACGCGCTCGGTGGGAACGGTCCTCCTCCCGCCCCTTCGTCAGACCACCACCCGCATCTCCGGCCCCGATCGCTTCGCCGTCGCTGCGGCCATGTCCTCGCGGTTCACCGAGACCGGCGGCACGGTCGTCGTCGCCAACGGGCTGGGCTTCCCCGATGCGCTGTCGGCCGGACCGGCCGCGGCGCATCTCGACGCCCCCCTCCTGTTGGTCACCCCGACCACCGTTCCCGACGTCGTCGCCGCCGAGCTGAAGCGCCTGCGACCGAAGACGGTCGTCGTCGTCGGTGGTCCCGTCTCGATCTCGCCGGACGTCGAGAAGGCCCTCGGCGTCGTGGCCACCCCGACGAGCGGTCCGCGCTCGACGGTGGTGCGGATCGGCGGCGCCGATCGGTACGCGACGTCCCGAGCCATCGCGCGCTATGCCTTCGTCTCGTCCGACGCCCCTGCCGCGACCACGGCCACCTCACCGGGCCGCGTGCTGTACCTGGCCTCGGGTTCGGGGTTCGCGGACGCCCTCTCGGCCGGTGCCGCGGCTGCGGAGGCCGACGCCCCGCTCGTGATGGTGGACGGCCGGGCGGCACGCGCCGACGACGCGACGCGCGAGCTGTGGGGCGATCTGGGCAGCCCTGCAGCCATCAGCGTGGGAGGCCCGCGGGCCATGTCCCCCGGCATCGCCACGTCCCTGTCGGGCACCGACCGCGGCGGGCAGATCGTCGGCGCCGATCGCTACGAGGTGTCCCACCACACCACACGCGGGGCGTTCGACGAAGCCGGCACGGTCTATCTCGCCACCGGCGTCAACTACCCCGACGCGCTGTCGGGCGCAGCCCTCGCAGCCCGGACCTCGTCGCCACTGTTCATCGTGCCGGGCACGTGCGTGCCGGCATCGATCCTGCACGACCTCGACGTCCTCCAGACCGAGCACGTGGTCCTGCTCGGAGGCCAGCAGGCCCTCTCGTCCCGGGTCGACTCCCTCACGGCCTGCTGACGGCGGCGTCCCGTTCCCCACGCCGGACCGACGCGACGGTGGTCCGGCCCTGCGTGATGCGGTCAGGCGTCGCCGAGTGCGGCTTCGAGTCGTTCGACCTTGCCGGTCAGTTCGCCGGTGCGTCCCGGCCGGATGTCGGCCTTGAGCACGAGGGAGACGCGCGAGCCGAAGGCGCCGACGGCCTCGGTCGCGGCCTTGACGACGGCCATCACCTCGTCCCACTCGCCCTCGATCTCGGTGAACATCGACGAGGTGTGGTTCGGCAGCCCGGACGCCCGCACGACCGCGACGGCGGCGGCCACGGCCGAGTGGACCGAGTCGGGCTCGGAGCCGGCGGACGGCCCGCCCTCGGGAGCGGCACCACTGGGCGAGACGGAGAACGCGACGATCATGCGTCCATCCTCGCGTGTGCGGGCCGCAGGCGCCAGAGCGTCACGACCGTCCACCCCAGCAGTCCGAGCTCGAGCACGGCCCGCACGGTGACCACGGCCACCAGGTCGGGTCGCGCGGCGAGCAGGGCGTCGTACTCGAGGGGGTAGACCACCTGGGTCAGCCCCGCGACGACCACGGCCGCCACCGCCGGCACGACGAACCGCGGCCCGCCCGATCGTGCGAGCACGAGCCCGACGACGACGGGCACCGCGAGCCAGGCCACGAACTGCGGCGAACCGACCTTGTTGGTCACGATCAGGGCGACGACGACGGCGAGCGACAACGGACCCAGGAGGCGCGTGGCCGTCACCCCGCGGCGCACGGCCCGCAAGCCCAGCAGCACGACGCCGAGCACGACCGCGGCCATCACGAGGCTCATCGCCTTCGCGGCGAACCCGACCCCGTCGCCGGCGATCTGGTACGTCAGGATCTCGCGGTCGTAGTAGACGAAGGTGCCGGGCACCCCCGCGGCCGCGCGCCAGAGCCAGAGCACGGCTGCGGGCGACTCGACCTGGAGACCTCGACCGGCCTGCTGGCCGACGAAGCCGAACACGTTCCACCCGCTGCCGAGCACGAGCGAGACGGACACCACGACCGCACTCGTCACCGCCGCCGCCACGACGACCTCGACCCGACGACGCAGGGCGAGGACGGCGACCACCACGAGAGCGGCGGGCCAGACCTTGACCCAGGCCGCGATCGTGAGCAGGGCGGACGCCGCCGACGGCCGTGTCGAGACGAGCAATAGCCCCACCAGCGCGATCGAGACCGTGACGGCGTCGATGCGGCCGAGGGCGATCGGCCCGAGGGCGACGAGGAACGCCAGCCACCACCAGGCGGCGACCACGGACCCGGCACGCCGCCGCGCCACGAGCACGACGAAGGCGCCGGCGTTCAGCAGGGACACCAGCACGAGCCACACGGCCCCGTACCCGGAGTCGCCCCCCAGGCGGGCGAGCAGCATCGGCACCGCGGCGAGCAGCGGGTAGACCCACGGTCGGTCGACGCCCACCCAGTCGCCCCCGCCGACGCCCTGCTGCATCCAGGTGCGGTAGACGACGTCGACGTCGCCCAGGGTGCGGTTGCCGCCGACGAGGTTGAGCCGGACGAGCCAGGCGTGGACGAGCACGAAGGCGACGCCGAGCACGACCGGCGACGTCACGAACGACCTCGCCCGGTCGACGAACGTCGTCGGGCCGACGGCGACGGGCCGGGTGCCCGACGTCCGCGCCGCGCGGACGATCGGTGCCCCGGGGGTGGCCGACGAGGGGGGCACGGAGGTCGGCATGCCCACAGGCTAGCCGCCGGCCCCGACGCCGGGCGTCATGCGTCGGCCGACGTCCGCGGTCGCCGGTACGATCCCTCTCATGCGCAGACCCGCCTCCCTCCGACTCGTCGCGACCGCCGCCGCCCTCGTGCTGGCCGGGTCGCTCGCCGCCTGCTCGTCCGACGGGGGCTCGGGTGCCGACGGGGCGGCCGTCGCTCCGGTCACCGACGGCAAGATCACCGTCGCGACGGGTGAACCGGCCTACGGCCCCTGGGTCGAGGACGACGATCCGACCTCGGGCAAGGGCTACGAGGCCGCCGTCGCCTACGCGGTCGCCGAGAAGCTGGGCTACGACGACTCCGACGTGGTCTGGGTGCGGACCACGTTCGACGAGGCCATCGCCCCCGGGCCGAAGACCTTCGACCTCAACCTGCAGCAGTTCTCGATCACCGACCAGCGCAAGAAGGCCGTCGACTTCTCGCCCGCCTACTACGAGACGCGCCAGGCGGTCGTCACCCTGCCCGGCACCTCCGCGGCCGACGCCACCTCGATCGCCGACCTGAAGGGCCTCGCCATCGGCGCCCAGAGCGGCACGACGAGCTTCACCGCCGCCGAGGACGCCATCGACCCCGAGGGCGGCGTCCAGGCCTACAACTCGAACGACGACGCCAAGGCGGCCCTCGAGGCCGGCCAGGTCGACGCCATCGTGCTCGACGTCCCCACGGCCACGTACTTCGTCGAGGGCGGCGTCGTGCTCGGCCAGCTGCCCGCCACCGACGGGGCGAGCGACCAGCTCGGCATCGTCCTGCCGCTCGGCAGCTCCCTGACCGCCGACGTCACGAAGGCCGTCGACGACCTCCGGGCCGACGGCACGCTCGCCGAGCTGCAGAAGCAGTGGCTGGCCGACTACGACGTGAAAGAGCTGTCGTAGCGCCTCGCACGGTCGCGGCCGGCCCGGTGGCCGTCAGCGACCTCGAACTCGACCGGCGCGCGTTCCGTCGACGACAGTCGACCCGCTCCGTGGTGATCGCCGCCGTCAGCACGGTCGCCTTCGCCGCCCTCGCGTGGTGGGCGGTCACCAGCACGCCCGGCTGGTCCCGAGTGCAGTTCAGCTTCCTCGACGGGGCCACCTTCGCGTCAGCCTGGCCCCGCGTGATCGAGGGCCTCTGGCTGAACGTGCGGGTCCTGCTGGTCGCCGCCGTCGGCGTGGCCGTCGTCAGCACCGTCCTGTCGGCACTGCGCACCCTGCGGGGTCCGGTCTTCTTCCCCGTCCGGGCGCTGGTGCGGGGCTACACCGACCTGTTCCGCGGCATGCCGCTGATCATCGTGCTCTACCTCGTCGGTTTCGGCGTGCCGGGCCTCGGGCTCGGCATCCCGCGTCTGCCCGCCGAGTTCTGGGGCACGATCGCGCTGGTCCTCACCTACTCGGCCTACGTGTCCGAGGTCATCCGCGCCGGCATCGACGCCGTCCACCCGTCGCAGCGCCTCGCGGCCCGGTCGCTCGGCCTCAGCCACGCCAAGACCCTTCGCCTCGTCGTATTCCCGCAGGCACTGCGCAAGGTCACGCCCGCCCTCATGAACGACTTCGTCTCGATGCAGAAAGACGTCGGTCTCATCTCTGTGCTCGGAGCGGTCGACGCCGTCCGCGCCGCCCAGATCGAGACCGCGACCGCGGCCAACTTCACGCCCTACGTGCTCGCCGGGCTGTTGTTCGTGCTGCTGGCCCTGCCGACCATCTGGCTGACCGACTGGCTGTCGGCGCGCCTCCGTCGTCGCGAACAGGCGGGCAGCGTCGTTTGAGCATCTCCACCCCCGACCCCACCCCAGGAGGCGCGGTGCCCGTCACCCCCGCAGCCCTCGGCCCCGGCCCCAGCCCCAGCCCCAGCCCCAGCCCCGAGACGGTGCTGCGCCTCGAAGGGGTCCGCAAGTCCTTCGGCGACACGGTCGTGCTCGACGGCATCGACCTGGACGTCGCGCGGGACGAGGTCGTGGCGCTGATCGGCGCCAGCGGCTCGGGCAAGTCGACGCTGCTCCGCACCGTGAACCTGCTCGAGCAGATCGACGACGGCCGCATCGTGCTCGGCGACGACGACATCACCGACCCCCGGGTGCGCGTCGACGCCGTCCGGGCCCGCATCGGCGTGGTCTTCCAGCACTTCAACCTCTTCCCGCACCTGACCGTGCTCGACAACGTCGCCCTGGCCAGTCGCCACGTGCTGCGCCAGCCCAAGGCCGCGGCGAACGAGCGCGCCCTCGAGGTCCTCACGCGCGTGGGTCTCGGCGACAAGGCCGGCGCCTACCCCGACCGCCTCTCGGGCGGTCAGCAGCAGCGGGTCGCCATCGCCCGGGCCCTGGCTCCGCGACCCGCCGTGCTGCTGCTCGACGAGATCACGAGCGCCCTCGACCCCGAGCTGGTGGGCGAGGTGCTCGACCTCGTGCGCACGCTGAAGGAGGTCGGCACGACGATCCTCATGGCGACGCACGAGATGGCCTTCGCCCGCGACGTCGCCGACCGGGTCGTCTTCCTCGACCGGGGCCGGATCGCCGAGCAGGGTCCGCCCGCGCAGCTCTTCACGGCCCCCCGCGAGGTGCGCACCCAGGAGTTCCTCACGCGGTTCACCGCTCACTGACCGGGATCGACCGGCACCGGCCCCGGCACCGGCCCCGGCACCGGCCCCGGGCCAGGGCCAGCTCTGGACCCGGGCCCGGTCCGACTCGGCCCGCTCGGGCGCCCACCGTCTTCACCTGCGCCTCCCAGGTTCTTGCGAAGGAGACACGTCACCATCGGTTCAGCCCCGTGGACTCGCCGCGCGTCACGCCGACCCCTCCGAAGGACGAAGACCATGAAGAAGAAGACCAAGATCGGGCTCGGCGTCGCCGCAGCCGTCGTCGTCGTCCTGGGGGCCACCGCGGCCTTCGCCGGGCCGGCCTTCTACCGCGACGTGATCGTCGGCCAACCCGAGGCCGCGCCCACCGCCTCCCTCACCCCCGGGTCGAGCACGCTCGACCCCAGCNGCCGGCTACCGCGTCGACGAGGTGCTGAACGGCACCGACGTCACCGTCGTCGGCAAGACCGACCAGGTCTCCGGCACGATCACCGTCGACGGGACGACCATCTCGGCCGCCACCATCGAAGTCGACGTCGCCTCGATCGCGACCGACAGCGGCAACCGCGACGACTACTTCCGGGGCACCGCCATGCAGGTGAACAAGTACCCCACGGCCACGTTCACGCTGACCCAGCCGATCGAGGCGGCCGTCCCCTCCGACGGTGACGTGGCCAAGGTCGACGCGACCGGCGAGCTGACCATGCACGGCGTCACGAAGACCGTCACGGTGCCCCTGCAGGCGGCCCTGTCGGGCGACGGCGTCCAGGTGAGCGGGTCGATCCCGGTGACCTTCTCGGACTACGGCGTCGACGCGCCGAGCCTCGGCTTCGTCAAGGTCGAAGACCAGGGAACGGTCGAGTTCCTCGTGGCGGCGACCCCCGCCTCCTGAGTCCCGGGCGCTCGCGCGTCGAGCGCCGCACCACGACCTGAGCGTCGCACCGCCGATCTCGGCGGTGCGACGCTCAACTCGTGGTGCCGTGCGCCTGGGCCGGGCTAGCCCCGGCGCAACAGCTCCGCGATCGTGGCGGGCAGGGCGTCGACCAGGCCGAGCACCGTGAACGGTCCGCCGGCACCCGCCCGGGAGGCCGCGAGGCCGTGGAGCACCGCAGCGGTCGCGGCCGACCGGGCCAGCGCCTCCTCGTCCGCGGCGATCTCGTCGGCGTGCGTCGCGACCAGGGCCCCCAGGACTCCCCCGAGCGCATCGCCCGCGCCGGCGGTGGCCAACCACGTCGGCGCGCTGGCGGCGACGAGGCGCGTGCCGCCGGGCGAGGCGACGTACGTGCGGTGCCCCTTGACGAGCACCGTGCAGCCCCACTCCCCGGCCGCGCGCTCGGCGGCACCGGCCGGGTCGGCGGCCACGTCGGCGACCTCGCGGCCCGAGGCCTTCGCCAGCTCGCGGAAGTGCGGCGTCAGCACCACCGGCCCGGTGGCCTGCTCGCGGAGCGACAGCGCTCCGGCGTCGAGCACGAGCGGCAGCCCCGAGGAGGCGCCGGTCGCGAAGCCGTCGCGCGTCTCGTCGTCGAGGTGGTCCGGGTCCACGCCCGAGCCGAGCAACCACGCCTGCACGCGACCCGGGCTCGTCACGGCCTCGGGCCGACGGTGCAGCACGAAGTCGGAGGCGCGGGCGGGGCCCAGGTAGCGCAGCATGCCGACGCCGGTGTGCAACGCGGCCTCGACGCCGAGCACGGCGGCGCCCGGGTAGGCGCTCGAACCGGTCACGACGCCGAGCACGCCTCGGCTGTACTTGTCGTCGTCGACGGCCGGCACGGCGATCTGGTCGGCGGCGTCGGAGGGGGGCCAGTCGGTGAAGCGGGTGTCGGAGGTCACGCCCCGACGGTAGTCGGCCGAGCCCCGCCCGGCCCCGCCCGGCCTGCGCCCGCCGATACGGTGGGTCGATGAGCATCTCACTCCCCGGCCGCACCGTCGTCTTCGACTACGGCGAGGTGATCGCGCGGTTCCCCGACGACGCGTCGCGCCGCCGCCTCGAAGAGCTCGCGGGCGTCGACCCGGACGTGCTCTGGCCCAGCTACGGTCGCCACCGCCACGCCCTCGACCGAGGCACGCTGAGCGCCGGGGCGTACTGGCGCGCCATCGCCGCCGACACCGGCGCCGACTGGACCCGCACCCGCGTGCACGAGCTCTGGGCCGCCGACTTCCCGTCGTGGTTCGTGCCCGAGCCCGGCACGCTCGAGGTGATCGCCGACCTGGCCGACGGCGACACGCGACTGGCGATCCTGTCGAACGCCGGTCTCGACTTCGCGTCGCCGTTCCGGCACTCGCCCCTCGGCGAGCTTTTCGAGCAGGTCTTCGTCAGCGCCGAACTCGACGACCTCAAGCCGTCGGCCACGATCTTCGAGCACGTCCTCGCCGAACTCGGAACAACGGCCGCCGACACGGTGTTCATCGACAACAGGTCCGACAACGTCGAGGCCGCCCAGGCGCTCGGGATCATCGGGCACCTGTTCACCGGGCCCGAGCCGCTCCGACGCTTCGTCGAGGGGCTCGCGGCCCTCCCCACCGAAAGGCGATGACCACACTCGTGACGAACGCAGCACAGACGGCACCCGCCCCCACGACCCCCTCCGACTCCCCCGTCGGTCTCTTCGACCCCATCACCCTGCGCGGCCAGGCCTTCCGCAACCGCCTCTGGGTCGCGCCGATGTGCCAGTACTCGGCCGAGCTCGAGGACGGCGTCCCCACCGACTGGCATCTCGTCCACCTGGGCTCGCTCGCCCGGGGAGGCGCGGGTGCGGTCATCGCCGAGGCCACGTCGGTCACGCCCGAGGGTCGCATCTCGCCGCAGGACCTCGGTCTCTGGAACGACGCCCAGGTCGAGGCGTTCCGCCCGATCACGGCCTTCATCCGCTCGCAGGGTTCCGTGCCCGGCGTCCAGCTCGCGCACGCCGGCCGCAAGGCCTCGACCTTCCGCCCGTGGAGCGAGACGCAGGGCACCGTCCCCGCCGACCAGGGCGGCTGGACCACCGTCGCCCCGTCGGCCGTCGCCTTCGAGGGCTACGACGAGCCCGTCGCGTTGACCACCGAGGCGGTCAGCGGCCTCGTCGAGGCGTTCCGCGTCGCCGCGCGCCGCTCGATCGACGCCGGCTTCGAACTGATCGAACTGCACGCCGCCCACGGCTACCTGCTGCACCAGTTCCTCTCGCCGCTGAGCAACTCGCGCGACGACCAGTACGGCGGGTCGCTCGAGAACCGTGCGCGCTTCCTGCTCGAGGTCGTCGCGGCCGTCCGGGCCGAGGTCGGCGACGAGTACCCGTTGCTCGTCCGTTTCTCGGCCACCGACTGGGCCGACGGCGGCTGGGACGAGGACGACACCGCCACCGTCGCGGCCTGGGCGCACGAGGCCGGCGCCGACCTGTTCGACATCTCGACCGGCGGCCTCGTCGCCGGCGTGAGCATCCCCGTGGGGCTCGGCTACCAGGTGCGCTTCTCCGAGCACGTCCGGACGCAGGGGCGAGTCGAGACCGGGGCCGTCGGCCTCATCGTCGGCGCCGAGCAGGCGAACGAGGTCGTGGCCAGTGGCCAGGCCGACGTCGTGCTGATGGCGCGCGAGTTCCTGCGCGACCCGCACTTCCCGCTCCGCGCCGCGGCCGAGCTCGGGATCGAGCTCGACTACACGCCGCCGCAGTACCAGCGGGCGCCGTTCCGCGCGCACTGATCCGGGCGCGCCCGGCCGAGCACGGCCGGCCACCCGGGGGCCGTGACGGTCCCGGACGACGCGACCCGCGCCTCCTCACCCCTCGGGGTCAGGAGGCGCGGGTCGCGTCGTCTGCGCGGGCTCGCTCAGCGACGCCGGGTCGCGTCCTGGACCTCGCCGATCAGCTCTTCGAGGATGTCCTCGAGGAACAGCACGCCGCGCGTGGCACCGGTCTCGTCGAACGAGCGGGCGACGTGGACGCCGCTGCGGCGCATGGTCGCCAGGGCGTCCTCGAGCTCGGTCCCCTGGAAGATCGAGATCAGCTGACGGATGCGCTTCGGCGGCACCGGGTCGGCGAACTCGTCCTCGTCGAGGTCGATGACGTCCTTGAGGTGCAGGTACCCCGTGGGGTCGCCGCCGTCGTCGACCAGCACGTACCGCGAGAAGCCGCGTTGGGCGACCGCCCGCTCGACGTCGTGCGGCGTGGCGTCCTCGGGCAGGGTGACGAGCTCGGCCATCGGGACGGCCGTCTGCGCGACGGTCTTCTCGGTGAACTCGAACGCCGCGCGCACCGTGCCGGTCGCGTCGGTGATCATGCCCTCGCGCTGCGACTGGGCGACGATCGTCGCGACCTCGTCGACCGTGTAGGCGCTGGTCGCCTCGTCCTTCGGCTCGACCTTGAAGGCCCGCAGCACGGCGTTGGCCGAGTGGTTGAGGGCCAGCACGACCACGTGCAGGACGCGCGCGATCGCCACGAGCGGCGGGGCCAGCAGGAGGGCGGCACGGTCCGGGAGGGAGAACGAGATGTTCTTCGGCACCATCTCGCCGAACACGACGTGCAGGAACGACACGAGCACGAGCGTGATGACGAAGCCGACGACGCTGACCAGCTCGGGGCTGAGCCCGGTCCAGGCGAGCGGCCCCTCGAGCAGGTGGTGGATCGAGGGCTCGGACACGTTGAGGATCAGCAGAGAGCAGATGGTGATGCCGAGCTGCGTCGTCGCGAGCATCATCGTCGCGTGTTCCATGGCCCACAGCGTGGTCTTCGCCGCGCGACTGCCGGCCTCGGCCTTGGGCTCGATCTGCGAACGACGAGCCGAGATGACGGCGAACTCGGCGGCCACGAAGAACGCGTTGCCGGCCAACAACACGACGAGCCAGACGATGCCCCACCAGTCGCTGCTCATCGGGTCACCTCTCTCGTGCGGACCGCGCGACGGTCGTCCTCGACGCCCGTGCGCACCTTCTCGGGCAGCACCTTCGGGTCGCGTCGGCCCGACCGGTCGCGCTCGTCACGCCCGTCGCGGCGGCCCGGCTCGGTCGCCGTGGCCTCGACCACGTCGTCGGGCGTGGGCGTGAAGCGGATGCGATCGATGCGCCGCCCGTCGAGCCGCTCGACGCGGAACGCGCCGTCGTCGGTCTCGACGACGTCGCCGACCTTGGGCAGGCGGCCCAGCTCGCTCATCAGCCAGCCGCCGACGGTCTCGTAGGGGCCGTCCTCCGGCACCTTGACCGAGGCGCGCTCGAGCAGCTCGTCGGGACGCAGCAGACCGGGGAAGGTCAGCCAGTTGCGCGACCGGACGACGTCGACCCGGCTGCGGTCGTGTTCGTCGCTGACCTCGCCGACGAGCTCCTCGATGAGGTCCTCGAGGGTGACGACACCGGCGGTGCCGCCGTACTCGTCGACGACGACGGCCATCTGGTAGCCGCGACCCCGCACCTCGCCCAGCAGGTTGTCGAGGGTCATCGTCTCGGGGACGCGGACGGCATCGGTCAGCAAGGCGGACACGGGCACGTCGGCCCGCTTCTCGCGCGGCACCGAGACGGCCTGCTTGACGTGGACCAGGCCCACGACGTCGTCGATGCCGTCGTCGGTCACCGGGAACCGCGAGTAGCCGGTGCGTCGCGCCAGTTCGAGGACGGTCTCGGCCGAGTCGCCGCGCGCGACGGTCGAGAGCCGGGGCCGCGGGGTCATGACGTCGGACGCGGTGTGGTCGCTGAACACGAGCGTGCGGGCGAGCAGGGTCGCCGTGTCACGGTCGAGGCTGCCCTCCGTGGCCGAGCGTCGCACCAGCGACGACAGCTCTTCAGCCGTCCGGGCGCCCGACAGCTCTTCTTTCGGTTCGATGCCCATGGCGCGCAGCACGGCGTTGGCCGTGTTGTTGAGCAGGGCGACCGCGGGCTTGAACACCGTGGTGAACAAGACCTGGAACGGGATGACCAGCTTCGCCGTCTTCAGCGGCAGGGCCAGGGCGAAGTTCTTGGGCACGAGCTCGCCGATGATCATCGACAGCAGGGTCGCGACGACGATCGAGACGATCGGGGCACCGACCGCGACGACCCCCTCGGGCACGCCGACCGCGGTGAGCGGCGGCGACAGGAGGCGCGAGATCGCGGGCTCCATCGTGTAGCCGGTCAGGAGGGTCGTGAGCGTGATGCCGAGCTGGGCGCTCGACAGGTGCGTCGACGTGATGCGCAGCGCCCCGATGGTCGGGGCGAGCCCCTTCTCACCTCGGGACTGACGGGCCTCGAGGTCGGACCGGTCGAGGTTCACCAACGAGAACTCGCTGGCGACGAAGAGTCCGGTGCCCACGGTGAGCAGCAGGCCGAAGGCGAGCAGTATCCACTCGTTCACCGGGTTCCGTCACCCCGCTCGGAGGGCATGGCGCCCGAGGTCAGGAGGCGCGGCGTGCGATGGTGCGTGGGTGCGGTCGTCTGAGACGGAGGGTCATCCATAGACGGGAGATCTTACGGCACGTGCACGCTTTCCGTCGCTCGACCTCGGCCCCGTCTCACCAGCTGACGGGGAGCGCCTTGCCCTCTTCGTAGCCGGCCGCCGACTGGACGCCGACGAGCGCTCGCTCGGCGAACTCGGGGACCGACCGAGCCCCCGCGTAGGTGAAGGAGCTGCGGACGCCCGAGGTGATCATGTCGAGGAGGTCCTCGACTCCGGGACGCAGCGGGTCGAGGTAGATCTTCGACGACGAGATGCCCTCGGCGAAGAGCGTCTTGCGGGCCAGTTCGTAGGGGTCGAGGCGCTCGAAGCGACCGCGCACGGCCTTGGTCGAGGCCATGCCCCAGCTCTCTTTGTAGAGGCCGCGCTCGTCGCTCGCCAGCTCGCCCGGCGCCTCGATGGTGCCGGCGAACCACGAGCCGATCATCACCGACGACGCACCCGCCGCGAGGGCGAGCGCGACGTCGCGGGGGTAGCGCACCCCGCCGTCGGCCCAGACGTGCGCGCCGAGGGCACGGGCGGTGGCGGCCGTCTCGAGCACGGCCGAGAACTGGGGGCGGCCGACGGCCGTCATCATGCGGGTGGTGCACATGGCGCCCGGCCCGACGCCGACCTTGACGATCGAGGCGCCGGCCGCGACGAGGTGGCGGACGGCCTCCTCGGTGACCACGTTGCCGGCGACGATCGGCAGGCCCAGGCCGAGGGCCGAGACCGCCTTGATGGCCCGGATCATGCCGTCCTGGTCGCCGTGGGCCGTGTCGATCACGAGCACGTCGACGCCCGCGGCGGCGAGTGCCCTCGCCTTGCCGGCGACGTCGCCGTTGATGCCGACCGCCGCGGCGACGCGCAACCGGCCGTCGGCGTCGACCGCGGGCTGGTAGATCGTCGACCGCAGCGCGCTCTTGCGGCTCACCGTGCCGACGACCCGACCGTGCCGCAGCACGGGCGCGAAGTGGATGTCGGCCGCGACCATGCGGTCGAAGGCGTCGCGGGGGCTGTCGACGTCGTCCGCGTCGAGCGAGGTCAGGGCGCCGTGCAGCAGGTCGCCGAGCACCGCGTCCCGCGGGGCCGTGGCCAGGCGCGAGGTGGCGATGCAGCCGAGGTACGCCCCCGTGCCGTCGTGCAGGACGATGCCGTGGCCCTCGACGGCCGGGACGACGGAGAGCGCCTGCTCGACGGTCTGCCCCGCGTCGAGCGAGTACGGCGTGTCGTAGTCGACGGGCTGGTCCTTGACCCAACGGATCGCGGCGTCGAGGTCTTGCAGGTGCATGTCCTGCGGCAACACGCCGAGGCCGCCCCGACGCGCCAGCGTCGCCGCCAGGCGCGGGCCCGTGACCGAGTTCATGTTGGCCGACACGATCGGGATCGTGGCACCGGTGCCGTCGCCCGGGGAGAGGGACACGTCGAGCCTGCTGGTGATCGACGACCGGCTCGGGACGAGGAACACGTCGGAGTAGGTCAGATCGTGCGTGGGGGTCGTCTCGTAGAACCGCATGGGTCCACGGTAATCCCTGTGAGTCGTCCCGCCGAGGACCGGCCGTTTGCGCTTAAGGTGGAGGGGGTGGGCGTCGCAGCCCACGCACTGATCAACAATCAACGGAGAGTGGGCGATCGGCTGTGTCAAGCCACGTGACCGGTACAACTGACGACGGCGCTGCAGCCGAGTTCGGGGCCAACGAGTGGCTCGTCGACGAGCTCTACGAGCAGTGGGTGGTCGACAAGAACTCGGTCGACGAGTCGTGGTGGCCGATCCTCGAGGCCTACACGCCGCCCGAGGGCGGATCAGCCCCCACGTCGCCCTCCGCACCGTCCGTCGAGACCGCACCCGCGCCTCCTGCGTCGTCCGCTGCCGCTCCGGCTGCTGAGGCGACGGCACCCGCCGCCGCTGCGACCGCCGGCCAGAAGGCCGCCGCGCGCACCACCTCGGTCGAGCCGGCGGCGAAGCCGATCCCGGCCCAGGTGCCCGACAAGGCCAAGGCGAAGCCCGCCTCGGCCGGCGAGCAGCCCACGCCCGAGGCCGAGAACGTGGTCTCACCGCTGCGCGGCATGGCCAAGTCCCTCGCCACGAACATGGACGCCAGCCTCACCGTGCCCACCGCGACGAGCGTCCGCACGATCCCGGCGAAGCTGATGATCGACAACCGCATCGTCATCAACAACCACCTCAAGCGCGCCCGCGGCGGCAAGGTGTCGTTCACCCACCTGATCGGTTGGGCCCTGGTCCAGGCCCTCAAGGAGTTCCCCAGCCAGAACGTCTTCTACGACGAGGTCGACGGCAAGCCGTCGGTCGTCACCCCCGCGCACGTCAACCTCGGCCTCGCGATCGACATCCCGAAGCCCGACGGCACCCGTGCCCTGCTCGTTCCCGGCATCAAGAAGGCCGAAGAGATGCACTTCGGCGAGTTCTTGACCGCCTACGAGGACATCGTCAAGCGCGCCCGCGACAACAAGCTCGCCGCGGCGGACTTCCAGGGCAACACGATCTCGCTGACCAATCCCGGCGGCATCGGCACAGTCCACAGCGTGCCCCGCCTGATGAAGGGCGCGGGCGCCATCATCGGTGCCGGTGCACTCGACTACCCGGCCGAGTTCCAGGGGTCGGCCTCGAAGACGCTCGTCGAGTTGGGCATCGGCAAGACCATCACGCTCACCAGCACCTACGACCACCGGGTCATCCAGGGCGCGGGCTCGGGCGAGTTCCTCAAGAAGGTGCACGAGCTGCTGATCGGTCAGCGCGGCTTCTACGAGGACATCTTCGCGGCGCTGCGCATCCCCTACGAGCCGATCCACTGGAACGCCGACATCAACGTCAACCTGGCCGAGCGCGTCAGCAAGACGGCCCGCGTCCAAGAGCTGATCAACAGCTACCGCGTGCGCGGCCACCTGATGGCCGACATCGACCCGCTCGAGTACCGCCAGCGCACGCACCCCGACCTCGCGATCGAGAGCCACGGGCTCACCTTCTGGGACCTCGACCGCGAGTTCGTCACCGGTGGCCTGGGCGGCCGCACCCACGCCCTCTTGCGCGACATCCTCGGCATCCTGCGCGACTCGTACTGCCGCACCATCGGCGTCGAGTACATGCACATCCAGGATCCTGCGCAGCGCAAGTGGATCCAGGACCACCTCGAGGTGCCCTACACGAAGCCCTCGCACGACGAGCAGATGCGCATCCTCGCGAAGCTCAACGAGGCCGAGGCCTTCGAGACCTTCCTGCAGACGAAGTACGTCGGCCAGAAGCGCTTCAGCCTCGAGGGCGGCGAGTCCACCATCTCGCTGCTCGACACGGTCATGCAGCACGCCGCCCGCGAAGGCCTCGACGAGGTCGCCATCGGCATGGCCCACCGCGGCCGCCTCAACGTGCTGACGAACATCGCCGGCAAGACCTACGGTCAGATCTTCCGCGAGTTCGAGGGCACGCAAGACCCCAAGACCGTGCAGGGCTCGGGCGACGTCAAGTACCACCTCGGCACCGAGGGCGAGTTCACGAGTGCCGTCGGCGAGACCATCCCCGTGTACCTGGCCGCGAACCCGTCGCACCTCGAGGCCGGCGACGGCGTGCTCGAGGGCATCGTGCGCGCCAAGCAGGACCGCGGCACGCCCGGGGCCTTCAGCACGTTGCCGATCCTGATCCACGGTGACGCGGCCATGGCCGGCCAGGGCGTCGTGGTCGAGACGCTGCAGATGTCGCAGCTGCGCGGTTACCGCGTCGGCGGCACCATCCACATCGTCATCAACAACCAGGTGGGCTTCACCACCCCGCCGTCCGAGTCGCGCACGTCGGTGTACTCGACCGACGTCGCCAAGACGATCCAGGCTCCGATCTTCCACGTGAACGGCGACGACCCCGAGGCCGTGGCCCGCGTCGCCGAGCTCGCGTTCTCGTACCGTCAGCAGTTCAAGCGCGACATCGTCATCGACCTCGTGTGCTACCGCCGACGCGGTCACAACGAGGGAGACGACCCCTCGATGACCCAGCCGCTGATGTACAACCTCATCGAGCAGAAGCGCTCGGTGCGCACCCTCTACACCGAGGCCCTCGTCGGCCGTGGCGACATCACGCAAGACGAGTACGACGGGGCGCACCGGGACTTCCAGGAGCGCCTCGAGCGCGCCTTCGCCGAGACGCACGCCGCGCAGACCGGGTCGATCCCCGTCGTGACGAGCGACGACGGCGACGTCGCCGACCTCGAGCGTCCCGTCGCCCAGCAGGACGACGCCCGGGGCGAACCCGAGACCACGGGGGTGTCGCTCGAGCTCGTCCACGACATCGGCGACGCCCACGACAACCCGCCGGCCGGGTTCTCGGTCCACCCCAAGCTGCAGCAGCTGCTCAAGAAGCGCGTCGACATGAGCCGCAACGGCGGCATCGACTGGGCCTTCGCCGAGCTGCTCGCCTTCGGCTCGCTGCTCACCGAGGGCACCCCCGTGCGCCTCGCGGGCCAGGACAGCCGACGCGGCACCTTCGTGCAGCGGCACTCGGTGCTGCACGACCGCGAGAACGGCCAGGAGTGGCTGCCGCTGCAGAACGTCGCCGACAACCAGGCGAAGCTCTGGATCTACGACTCGCTGCTCAGCGAGTACGCGGCCATGGCGTTCGAGTACGGCTACTCGGTCGAGCGGGCCGACGCGCTCGTGCTGTGGGAGGCGCAGTTCGGCGACTTCAGCAACGGCGCCCAGACGGTCATCGACGAGTTCATCTCGTCGGCCGAGCAGAAGTGGGGTCAGCGCTCGAGCGTCGTCCTGCTGCTGCCGCACGGCTACGAGGGCCAGGGCCCCGACCACTCGTCCGCCCGCATGGAACGCTTCCTGCAGCTCTGCGCCGAGGACAACATGACGATCGCGCGGCCTTCCACACCCGCGTCGTACTTCCACCTGTTGCGTCGTCAGGCCTACGCCCGCCCGCGTCGTCCGCTCGTGGTCTTCACCCCGAAGGCCATGTTGCGGTTGCGTGGCGCGACCAGCGGGGTCGACGCCTTCACCTCGGGTCGCTTCGAGCCGGTGCTCGACTGCACGCGGGTCTCCGAGCCCGAGTCGACCAAGCGCGTCGTGCTGCACAGCGGCAAGATCCACTACGACCTGTCGACCGAGCTCGACAAGCGAGGCGTCCAGAACGACGTCGCGCTCGTCCGCCTCGAGCAGCTCTACCCGCTGCCCCTCGACGAGATCCGCCGCGTGCTCGACCGCTACCCGTCCGCCGAGCTCGTCTGGGCGCAAGAAGAGCCCGAGAACCAGGGCGCCTGGCCGTTCGTCGTGCTCGAGCTGCAGAAGCACCTCGACCGACAGATCCGCGTGGCGTCGCGTCCCGCGTCGGCTTCGCCGGCCGCCGGCTCGAACAAGGCGAGCGCTGCGCAGCAGGCGACCCTGATCGCCGAGGCACTCGACCTGTAGACGGTCCTCGCCCGCACGACCGTGGCCGCGCCTCCTTCAGGAGGCGCGGCCACGGTCGTCTCGCGGGTCCCGCCCTCCGGTCTCCCGCCGCCCGGCCCCGGCCCCGGCCTCCGCCTCCCGGCGCCCGCCCCCGGCCTCCACCTCCCGTCGCCTCTCCCCTGCCTCCCGCCTCGCGTCTCGTCTGCCGCCTCCCGTCTCGCGTGCCGTCTGCCGCCTCTCGCCGCCCGGCGCCCGCCCCGGCCTCCACCTCCCGTCTTGTCTGCCGCCTCCCGTCTCCCGCCTCCCGCACGTCGCCGACCTCGCGCGTCGTCAACTCAGGAGAAACGTGCCCCCCGGGGACTGTCCAGGGCGGCACGGCGGCAAAAGTCCTGACTTGCCGACGCGGATCGATGCGGGACCGCGGGACGGGCCGGCGGACGGCACGTACATCGGCCCGGGCCGGTCTCGGGTTCGAGTCCGCGCCGGCACCGTCGGCAACTCCGGATTCCTGTCGCCGCAGCGCGTGCAAGCACCCCGATGTACGACCGTTCTCCGGAGTTGCCGACACATGCGTGCGACGAACGGCACCCGCATCGACACCGGCACCCGGCCCGGCACCGCACCGCACCGGCACCGGCACCGGCACCGGCACGGCACCGCACCGCACCGCACCGCACCGCACCGCACCGGCACTGATGGTCGACCGGCGAGCACAGCCCTGTCGACGGTCGGCAAGTCAGGACTCCTGCGTGCGCAGCACCCCTCCAGCCGCGTCAGGACGACACCAGCCAGGAGTTGCCGACGCACCAGGCACAACGCTTTCTCCGCGACACCGCTGGCCGCGGAAGCAGTCGGCACCGCGGGGAAGGACCGCGCCTCATGGCTGGGCCAGCGGCGGGACGGCGTGGCCAAGCATCGGGGCGGGACGGCCTGCGGCGGGGCGGCACGGCCTGAGGCGGGACGGTTAGCACCGGACGACGCGGCCATCGGCGGGTCGCCGCGGCCAGCACCGGGAGGGCGGCCAGCGTCAGGAGGAGACGGGACCGCCGCGGTCAGACGAGCTTCGAGTAGCGGACGCCGGCCTCGTGGTAGCCGCGCTTGCGGTAGAACCGGTTGGCCGAGTCGGTCGCGGCGGCCGAGACGGCGTTGAGAACGCGCGCCTGGTGCCCGCGGGCCCAGGACTCGAAGTGCCCCAGCAGGTACGAACCGACGCCGTCGCGGCGGGCCTCGGCCGACACGACGAGCAGCAGGAGCTCGGCCGTCGGCGCGTCGTCGTTGTACGCCCACACCACGTGACCGCCGGCCACGGCGGTGATGCGCCCGTCGTCGCCACGGACGACCCACGTCTCGTGCCCCGCGTCGGCCGTGAGCCGCGTCAGGCGCGCGGACAGCACGTCCGCGTCGAGCGTGTAACCGAGCAGGCCGATCAACGACACGAGGTCGTCGAGGTCGCTGGCGGTCGGGATGCCGAGGGGCTGCACCGTTGCGGTCATGCCACGACGCTAGCGCAGCCGTTCGTCATGTGACGACCGGCCGGGCACGGAGCGCGACGACTAGCGGTGGGCGGACTGCAGCTCGCGCAGGCGCGCGAGCACCGTGGCACGCAGGTCTTCGGGTGCAGTCTCGCGGCAGGCCCGCTGGACGGCCTCGGTCAGCACGACGCCGACCTTGTGCTCGCCCGAGCAGTCGCCGCAGTTCGCCATGTGCTCGCGGATGTCGGCCGCGTCCTCGCGGCACAACTCGTTGTGCAGGTAATCTTCGAGCTCGGCCTTGGCCTTGGTGCAACCACAGTCGGTCATTTCTTTCCGCCCTTCGACGAGCCGACGGGAACGGCGATGCCACGATCGCGTGCGTAGTCGGCGAGGAGTTCACGGAGCAGGCGACGGCCGCGGTGCAGGCGGCTCATCACGGTGCCCACGGGGGTCTTCATGATGTCGGCGATCTCTTGGTACGAGAAGCCTTCGACGTCCGCGAAGTACACGGCCATGCGGAAGTCTTCGGGGACCTTCTGCAGGGCGTCCTTCACGGCGCTGTCGGGGAGGTGGTCGATCGCCTCGGCCTCGGCCGAGCGGGTGGAGCCGGAGGCGCGGGTCGCCGACTCGGCGCCGCCCATCTGCCAGTCTTCCAACTCGTCGATCGTGCCCTGGTACGGGTCGCGCTGCTTCTTGCGGTACGTGTTGATGAACGTGTTGGTCTGGATGCGGTAGAGCCAGGCCTTGAGGTTCGTGCCCTGCTGGAACTGCGCGAACGCCGCGTAGGCCTTGACGAACGTCTCTTGCACGAGATCGCTCGCGTCGGCCGGGTTGCGCGTCATGCGCATCCCCGCGGCGTAGAGCTGGTCCATGAACGGCAGCGCTTGTTCTTCGAACAGGGCGCGCTTCTCGGCGTCGGCGTCGACCGCCTCGAGGGCGGCGTCGACGTCGGCCTCGGTCGGTTCGACGGCGGCGGTCGGTGTGGGCTCGTGGCCCTCGGGGGTGCTCATCAGGGCCGATTCTAGTTCGGCGACGGTGATTTCCCTCGGTGCGAGTGCGACAGGCACAGGTCCTCCAGGTTCTTGCTGCATTACTGTGGTGAACCGATGCAGGTGTACAGGTATTCCGGGCCCGAGTTCTCTCCCTACGGCGACGGGAAGGTTCCCGAGGTCGACGAGGGGCGCTGGGTCGCGCCCACCGCCTCCGGGCCGTTGCGCGCCTCCTCGTCCCTGCCCGGGTCGAAGTCCCTGACGAACCGCGAACTCGTGCTGTCGGCGCTCGCCTCGTCGCCGTCGACGCTGCGGCTGCCGCTGCACTCCCGCGACACGGCGCTCATGATCGAGGCGCTCAAGGCCCTGGGCACGACGGTCGCCGAGTTCCCGAACGACTCCCCCTTCGGCCCCGACCTGGTCGTCACGCCCGGCGAGCTGCAGGGCGGCGCGACGATCGACTGCGGCCTGGCCGGCACGGTCATGCGCTTCCTGCCCCCGGTCGCCGCACTCGCCCTCGGACCGGTCACCTTCGACGGCGACGCCGGAGCCCGCAAGCGCCCCATGCGCACGACGATCGACGCCCTGCGCTCCCTCGGCGTCGAGGTGAACGACGACGGCCGGGGCGCGCTGCCCTTCAGCCTCTACGGCACCGGCGAGGTCGAGGGCGGCGACGTCGAGATCGACGCGTCGGCCTCGAGCCAGTTCGTCTCGGGGCTGCTGCTGTCGGCCCCGCGCTTCGAGCGCGGCCTCACCCTGACCCACACCGGCGAACGCCTGCCGAGCCTGCCCCACATCGAGATGACGATCGACGCGCTCGCCCAGCGCGGGGTCGAGGTCGCCTCGCCCGCCGTCGGCACCTGGATCGTGCCGCCGACGCCGATCGCAGGGCGCGAGGTCGTCATCGAACCCGACCTGTCGAACGCGGCGCCGTTCCTCGTGGCCGCCCTGGTCGCGGGCGGCACCGTGTCCATCCCGCACTGGCCCGCCGACACGACCCAGGTCGGGGCCGACCTCATCGAGCTGCTGCCGCTCTGGGGTGCGTCCGTCACGCTCGACGGCGACACCCTCACCGTCGACGGCGGCGTGGGCCTCGTCGGCGGCGGCTCGCTGCCCGGCGTGGACGTCGACCTGTCCCGCGGTGGCGAGCTCGCCCCGGCGCTGGTCGCCCTCGCCGCCCTCGCGTCGGGCCCGAGCACGATCACCGGCATCGGCCACCTGCGCGGCCACGAGACCGACCGCCTCGCGGCCCTCGCCGCCGAGATCAACGCCCTCGGAGGCGCGGTGACCGAACTCGAGGACGGCCTGCGCATCGAACCGTCCCCGCTTCACGCGGGCCAGTGGCGCACCTACGAGGACCACCGCATGGCGACGGCGGCGGCGATCATCGGCCTCGCGGTCGAGGGGGTCGAGCTCGACGACGTCCGGGTCGTCGGCAAGACGCTGCCGCAGTTCGTCGAGTTGTGGGACGAGATGCTCGGCCGGTCCGTCCGCCAGAGCCCCGCCGACATCGACCTGCTCGGCTTCCTCTAGGCGCCGGGCCGACGACGATGAGCGGGGCACGGCGCAGGACGAGCGGGGCACGGTCGACGATGAGCGAGGCACGATGAGCTGGTGGAGCGACGGCGACGACGCGGAGGACGAGGGCGACTACGCCCAGTACGACGAGAGCTCGGTGCGGGTGCGCCCGAACCCCAAGGGCAACAAGCCGCGCACCAAGCAGCGCCCGGCCTACGCGAACGCCGAGGAAGGCGTCGTCTGGACGGTCGACCGTGGCCGCTACGGCGTGCTGATGGACGCCGGCACCCCCGACGAACGCGAGATCACGACGGCGCGGGCCCGCGAGCTCGGCAAGAAGAGCGTCGTGACCGGTGACCGCGTCGGCGTCGTCGGGGACACGAGCGGCTCCGAGGG
Organism: Frigoribacterium sp. Leaf8; assembly: GCF_001421165.1. GTDB lineage: Bacteria > Actinomycetota > Actinomycetes > Actinomycetales > Microbacteriaceae > Frigoribacterium. The sequence goes on from NZ_LMKB01000005.1 coordinate 607,406, forward strand.
GTCGCTCGCCCGCATCGTCAAGGTGCACGACCGCTCGACCCTGCTGAGGCGCAGTGCCGACGACAGCGACGCCGTCGAGCGCGTCATCGTCGCCAACGCCGACCAGATGCTGATCGTCGTGGCCGCTGCCGACCCCGAGCCCCGGCCCCGCCTGGTCGACCGCTACATGGTGGCGGCGTTCGACGCGGGGG
>NZ_LMKB01000005.1:607630-879867 GCF_001421165.1 Frigoribacterium sp. Leaf8
CTCGTGCTTCGACCTGCGCATCGTCACGACGACCTCGACCTCGTTCGACGAGGTCGCACCCGGCGGGCAGGTCTCCCCCGCGCTCGACGAGCTGCGCGGCGTCCTCGACGGCCACGTGACCGTCACGGTCGGCCACTCGGGCGTCGGCAAGTCGACCCTCGTCAACGCCCTGACCGGGTCGCGTCGCGAGGTGGGCGTGGTCAACGCGGTCACCGGTCGCGGACGGCACACCTCGTCGTCGACCGTGTCGTTCAAGGTGCCGACCGGCGGCTGGATCGTCGACACCCCCGGCGTGCGGTCGTTCGGTCTCGGGCACGTCGACCCCGAGAACATCCTCAAGTCGTTCGCGGCGCACGCGATCCCGGCCGAGGGCGAGCCGGTCGACGGCATCCCGCTGGCCGAGGCCCACGACTGGGAGATCGTCGACCGCATCGAGGCCGGCGAACTCGGCGACGTCGGCCGCGAACGGCTCGAGTCGCTGCAGTCGCTGCTCGCGTCCAAGGGCGGCGTGAGCGCGCGCGACCTCGCGGCCGCGGCCGACGACGCCCGCAGCGACGAACTCGGCTAGCGCGCCGACGCGTCGCACCGCACTCGGTCGCTCGGCGTCGGCCGATCCGCGCTGGGGCCGACCGCGCGACATCGCACCGCGTTTCGTGCGGCACACCTGGACTAGTCGCGGTGCCGTGCACGAAACGCGGTGCAGTGAAGTGCGGGGCGGGCCGGGGCGGCGGTGCGGTGGGTGCAGGAGGCGCGGGCCGGGTCGGCGGACAGGGCGCGGACGAGCAGGGCGGGCTGGGTACGCTGACGGGGTGACCGATGCTGCCGAGCCGACCCGCGCCTCCTCGTCCGACCGATCCACCGGGACGCCCTGGGCGGACGACCTGGCGCTCGCGCTCGAGCTGGCCGACCTGGCCGACGCGATCAGCACCGAGCGGTACCGGTCGGCCGACCTGCACGTGTCGCTCAAGCCCGACCGCTCGCACGTGACCGACGCCGACCAGGCCGTCGAGCGGGCGATCCGCGACCGGGTCGCCGGCGCGCGGCCCGACGACACCTTCTACGGCGAGGAGTACGGCCACGACGCTCCCTCGCACCGCCAGTGGGTGGTCGACCCGATCGACGGCACGGCGAACTTCCTGCGCGGGGTGCCGGTCTGGGCGGCGTTGATCTCGCTCGTCGTCGACGGGGTGCCCGTGGTGGGCGTGGTCAGTGCTCCCGCGCTCGGCCGGCGCTGGTGGGCGACGCAGGGCGGCGGGGCGTTCTCGACCGAGCACGACGGGCCGCTGCGGGTGTCGGGCGTGCGCGACCTGGCCGACGCGTCCCTGAGCTTCAACGGACTCGAGTACTGGATCGACGCCGGGCGCCTGCCGCAGCTGCTCGACCTGACGAGCCGGGTCTGGCGGACGCGGGCCTACGGCGACTTCTGGTCGTACATGCTCGTCGCCGAGGGCGCGCTCGACGTCGCGGGCGAGTTCGACCTGCAGCCCTACGACATGGCCGCCGTGGCGGTCGTCGTCGAGGAGGCCGGCGGACGATTCACCAGTGCCGACGGCCGGCCGGGCCCCTGGCACGGCACCGCGATGGCGACGAACGGACTGCTGCACGAGAGCGTCCTCGGGGTCGTGGCCGCGCCTCCTGCCTGATCGGCACCGGCGGTCGAGGTTCATCCCTGCGACGGAGGGCGACTCAGCCCTGCGCTTATGTTCACGCAACGTGCGGACGGCTTGACTGATCACACGACGTCACCGGCTCCGCACAGGGGCACCGAGCAGCTCGGGCAGGGTCGTCAGGGGCCCCGCCGCCCGTGTCCCTGCACGGGCGGCCGGGCCTCGCCAACCGCGTCACCGACCGCGTCACCAGCCGATCGAAAGGCCCATCATGTTCGTCACGCCCGCCGTCTCCGTCTCCGCCACCACCAGCACGGTCGCCGGCTCGATCGACCCCGCCTCGATCGCCCTGCCGACCACGCGTCAGGTCGACGTCACGAGCTACGTCGTCGAGGCCTTCGCCCGCCTCTGACCCGACCGCCGCCCGACGATCCGCCGTCCGACGATCCGCCACCCGACGATCCGCCACCCGACGGTTCGACGCCCGACGCATCGACGACCCGGGAGGCGCGTCCCCCCGAGGAGGTGCGGGTCGCCTCCCCGACAGCGATCGCCGGCTACGAGGCCGCGGCCCCCTCGCCCACGCGCCCCTTCTTGCGGGCGCGCAGGTCCATCAGCCCGAGCACGAGCGCCACGGACACCAGGGCGATCGTGACGAAGAAGCCGTTGCGGTACGCCTCGTGGTAGACGTCGAGGTTCGCCCCGTCCGCTCCCCCGGAGCCGGCGATGACCGAGTAGAACGTCGAGACCGCCGCCGCCGTGCCGATGGCCGTGCCGGCCCGCTGACCGACCTGCCCCATCGAGCCGGCGACGCCGCCCATCTCGACGGGCACCTCGGCCAGCGTCAGCGTCTGGTTCGGCGAGATGACGAAGCCACCGCCGGTGCCGGCGATCAGCATGCCGATGCCCATGGCGTAGGGCGTGATGTCGCGCGGGGTGAGCACGGCCGCGAGCAGCAGGGCGACGAAGCCCACCGCGACCAGGATCAGCCCGAGCACGACCAGGCTGCGACCGAAGCGGTCGACGAGGCGTCCGCCGTAGAACGCGGCGACCGCGCTGGTCAGTGCGAAGGGAATCGTGACCATGCCGGCGTAGACGGGTTCGAGGCCGAGCCCCTGCTGCAGGTACAGGGTCGTCAGCAGGAAGGTCGCGGGCAGGGCGCAGAAGTAGACCGTCGCGATCAGGGTGCCGTTGCGGTACGACGCGAGCGAGAACAGGCTGAAGTGCACGACGGGCGACTTGCCCCGGGCCTTGTAGCGCTGCTCCCACCAGACGAACGCGGCGCCGAAGCCGACGAAACCGATCAGGAAGAGCCAGCGCAGCGGGTCGTCCCCCTGGCCGGTCGTCAGCACGAACGGCAGCATGAGGGTGAAGATCGTCAGGCCGAGCAGCACGATGCCGAACAGGTCGAGCTCGTTGTGGCCGTTCGAGGCCGTGCGGGTCTTCGGCAGCAGCTTGAGGGCGAAGAAGATGGCGATCAGGCCGAGCGGGATGTTCATCCAGAACAGCAGGCGCCAACCGTCCTCCGGGCCGCCGATCGCGATGAGCAGGCCACCGAGGGTCGGGCCGAACGCCGTGCTGACGCCGATGATGGCGCCGAAGAAGCCGAACGCGCGACCGCGCTCCTTGCCCTGGAAGAGCTGCTGGATGAGCCCGAGCACCTGCGGCATCTGGATTCCGGCGGCGACGCCCTGCAGGATGCGCGCGGCGACGAGCAACTCGATGGTCGGCGCGAGGGCGCAGAGCAGGCTCGCGACGGTGAACGAGGTAAGGCCGATGACGAACATCATGCGGCGCGACTTGAGGTCGCCGAGACGGCCGGACGGCACGAGCGAGAGGCCGAAGGCGAGCGCGTAGCCGGCGACGATCAGCTGCAGGGCGGTGGGACCGGCGCCGAGCGACGCCTCGATGCTGGGCAGGCCGACGTTGACCTTCGACAGGTCGAGGATCGTCAGGGCGGCGACGCCGACGCAGACGGCGAAGGCGCGCCACTTCTGGCGTTCTTCGTCGGAGCGGGCGGCGCGGCCGGAGGCGGGGCGGGCGGCGTCGGCGCCTCCCGGGGCAGGGGTGTCGGATGTCTTCGTCATGGGATCGTTCCGTCATACACCGTGCACGGCCTGCAACGACGCGGGTGCCTGCGGAACGCGAGGGGCGCGGGTGCGCCGCCCCGCGCCTCCCGGGCTCCGACGGTCGAGGGGACCGAGAGCCGAGGAGGCGCGGGGGCGACGAGGGTCAGGCCGCCTTGATCAGGCCGTTCGGGTTGAGGACGTACTTCGTGGCCGCGCCCTGGTCGAACTCGGCGTAGCCGCGCGGGGCGTCCTCGAGGCTGATCGCCTGGGCGTGGACGTTCTTCGCGATGCTCGTGCGGTCGTGGAGGATCGCCATCATCAGCTGCCGGTTGTACTTCATCACCGGGCACTGGCCCGTGGTGAACGACAACGACTTGGCCCAGCCGGTGCCGAGGCTGAGCGACAGCGAGCCCTTCTGCGCGGCGGCGTCGATGCCGCCCGGGTCGCCGGTGACGTAGAGCCCCGGGATGCCCATGGCGCCTCCGGCCGCGGTGATGTCCATAAGCGAGTTCAGCACGGTGGCCGGTGCTTCTTCGCCCGAACCGCCTCCGTGGCCCTTGGCCTCGAAGCCGACCGCGTCGACGGCGCAGTCGACGAGGGGTTCGCCGAGGATCTGGTCGATCTGCTCGCCCGGTTCGCCCTTGGTCAGGTCGACGGTCTCGCAGCCGAAGCTGCGCGCCTGGGCGAGGCGGTCGGCGTTCATGTCGCCGACGATGACGACGCTGGCACCGAGCAGCAGGGCTCCGGTGGCGGCGGCGAGGCCGACGGGGCCGGCTCCGGCGACGTAGACGGTCGAGCCGACCTCGACGCCCGCGGTGACGGCACCGTGGAAGCCGGTCGGGAAGATGTCGGACAGCATCGCCAGGTCGAGGATCTTCTCCATGGCCTGGTCGGCGTCGGGGAACTTGAGCAGGTTCCAGTCGGCGTAGGGCACGAGCACGTACTCGGCCTGGCCGCCGACCCAGCCGCCCATGTCGACGTAGCCGTAGGCGCTGCCGGGGCGGTCGGGGTTGACGTTGAGGCAGATGCCGGTCTTGCGTTCCTTGCAGTTGCGGCACCGGCCACAGGCGATGTTGAACGGCACCGAGACGATGTCGCCGACCTTGATGAATTCGACGTCGGGGCCGACCTCGACGACCTCGCCGGTGATCTCGTGGCCGAGCACGAGGTTCGTCGGGGCGGTGGTGCGGCCGCGGACCATGTGCTGGTCGGAACCGCAGATGTTGGTGGCGACCGTGCGCAGGATCGCGCCGTGGTTGACCTTGCGCCCGACGTTGGCCGGGTTGACGCCGGGGCCGTCCTTGAGCTCGAAGGTCGGGTAGTCGACGTCGATGACCTCGACCTGGCCGGGGCCCTTGTAGGCGACCGCGTGATTCGTTGCCATGGTGATCCTCCTTGATCACGAGCGAGCACGGGACGTGCCCGTCGTCGGCAGGCTATTGCGCGGGTCGGGTGGTGCGCCCGAATCCCAGCCAGCGTTCAGGCGGACGATCAGCGACGGGTGTCGCGGTACGGCCCCCCGCACCCCCGTTCGGGGGCCACTTCGCCGGATCGGGCAACATATGTACCCCGTCTGGCCGTCCCGTGTGTGAGTATTGGTCACGGCGCAGAGTCGCGGGGAGCCATCAGGGTGCCGGGAGGCATGGTCCGTGCGACGACTGCCGGGGTGCCTGCCGCGGTGCCCGCACCCGATCAGGACAGGACCTCAGCCACGTGGAACTCCGTGACTACATCCGCATTCTCCGCAAGGGCTGGATCTTCATCGCCGCCCTCACGCTCGTCGGCCTCGCCGCCGGGGCGCTGAGCTCGATCCTGGCCACGCCGACCTACGTGTCGTCGACCCGGCTGTTCGTCTCGGTGCAGGCGCAGGACTCGTCGACCACGGTCGACGCGGTGCAGGGCAGCAGCGCGGCCCAGCAGAAGGTCCGGTCGTACGTCGACGTCGTGACGAGCGACGCGGTGCTCGACCCGGTGATCGACCAACTCGGCCTCGACACCACGGCCGCGGGCCTCGCCTCGAAGATCACGGCCGAGTCGCCCCTGAACACCGTCCTGATCAACATCACGGTCACCGACACCGACGCCCAGCGCGCGGCCGACGTCGCCAACGCGGTGGGCGCCTCCCTCACGGACGTCGTCGTCAACGAGCTCGAGACGCCGACCGGTGGAGGCGCGAGCCTGGTCAAGATCGCGACGATCGTCCCCGGGTCGGTCGCCTCGGCCCCCTCGACCCCGCGCACCACGCTGAACCTCGGCCTGGGCCTCCTGATCGGCCTCGCTCTGGGCGTCGGAGCGGCCGTGCTGCGCAGCACCCTCGACACCCGCATCCACGGCTCGCACGACGTCGAGCTCGTCACCGACGCGCCGATCGTCGGTGGCATCAGCTACGACCCCGGTGCGAAGAAGCACCCGCTGATCGTGCACGTCGACCCTCGCAACCCGCGCGCCGAGTCGTTCCGCACCCTGCGGACCAACCTGCAGTTCGTCAACGTCGAGTCGGCCAGCCGCTGCTTCGTCGTCACCTCGTCGCTGCCCGGCGAGGGCAAGACGACCACGACGGCCAACCTCGCGGTGGCCCTCGCCGAGACCGGTGCCACGGTGGCCGTCGTCGACGGCGACCTCCGCCTGCCCCGCCTCGCCGACACCCTCGGGCTCGAGGGCGTCGTCGGCCTGACCGACGTGTTGATCGGTCGGGCCGACCTCCAGGACGTCCTGCAGCCCTGGGGCCGCGGCACGATGTACGTGCTGCCGGCCGGTCGCGTTCCCCCGAACCCGAGCGAGCTGCTCGGCTCGAAGGCGATGTCGTCGCTGATCGAGTCGCTGACGACGTCGTTCGACTACGTGCTGATCGACGCGCCTCCCCTGCTGCCGGTGACCGACGCGGCCATCCTCAGCAAGCTGACCGGTGGTGCGATCGTCGTGTCGGCCGCGGGCCGCACGACCCGCAACGAGCTGCAGTCCGCGCTGCGCAACCTCGAGCACATCGGCAGCAAGGTGCACGGCATCGTGCTGACCATGCTGCCGACGAAGGGGCCGGACGCCTACGGTTACGGCAACTACGGGGCGTACTACGGCATGGAGCAGGACGCCCCCGAGGCGGGCGTCGGCGACCTGCCCGTGGCCCCGAAGACGAGCTCGCGCTCGGCGAAGTAGGCGGCCCCGTGTCTTTCGTGATCCCCCGCCGCACCTCGACCACGTTCTCGCTGCTGACCGTCTGCACCGGCAACATCTGCCGGTCCCCCCTGGCCGAGCTGTACCTCCGCCGCGGTCTCTCGTCGTGGGACGACGTCACCGTGTCGAGCGCCGGCACCATGGCCGTCGACGACGACGTCATGCCCGACCAGGCCCGGGCCCTCGCCCGGTCCTTCGACCTGGAGCCCGACGACCACCGGGCCCGGTTCCTGTTCGAGCGCGACGTCCGCGACGCCGACCTCGTCGTGGCGCTCGCCCGCGAACACCGCCGGGCCGTCGTCTCGATGCACCCCCGCGCCAGCCGGTACACGTTCACCCTGCGCGAGGCCGCCCGCCTCGCCCGCGACGTGACCGACGCCGAGCTGGTCGACGCCCTGCCCGCCGACGCGTCCACCGTGGCCGACCGACTGCGTGCGACCGTGGCCCTGCTGGCCTCGCGCCGCGGCACGGTCGAGGCACCGGACGACGCGCTGGACGACGACGTCGTCGATCCCTACCGCCGGTCGGACGAGACGTTCACCGAGTCGGGGCGCCAGCTGGTGCCGGCGGCCGACGTGCTCGTGGACCTGCTGACCCGCGCCGCCGCCCTCGACGGAGGTGACCGCTGATGCCCGACGCACGCCGCAAGAGGGGCTCGCGCGCACGTGCCCGCCGCCGCCTGGCCATCATCGGGATCGGGGCCTTCGTCCTCGTCGACCTCGGACTCGTCGCCCTGGCGCTGAACCGCGAACCGTCTGGTCTGGCTGCCGACGCCGAGCCCGCCGCCACGTCGACGCCTCGCCCGGTCGAGACCGAGAGCACACCGTCGCCCACCGCGACCCCCACCACCGCCGCCGAGGCCGTGACGCCGACGCGCCTCCTGTCGGTCGTCGACGCGGGCACCGCGTGGCGCGCGCAGGCCGCGAGCTGCACCCCCGGCACCGTCGCGTCGGCGCCCGTCGTCGAACAGACGACGTCGGGAGGCGCCACCTGGTCGGCCACGTCGGTCGAGACCGGTGGCTCCCTCGCCGGCCTGGACCGCCTGCAGGCGACCGACGCGTCGTCGGCCTTCGTCGTCGGACCGGCCGGGGACGACTGCGCGCCGGCGTTCGCCCAGACCTTCAGCGGGGGTGCCGAGTACCGCGACTACCCCGAGCGACTGGCGGCATCGTGGTACGTCGCCCGGACCGCGCCCGGCACCGTGCACTCCCCCTCGGGTGACCGTGCGGCCCCGTGCCCGACCGTCGTCGACCTCGCGGTCGTGAGCGACGCCGAGGCCGGTGTGCTGTGCAGCGACCGGACGTTCTTCCGCACCGGTGACGGCGCGACCACCTGGGACGCGGGCACCGTCGTCGACGGCGCCGTCGCCGTCACCGCCGCCTCGGGCTCGTACCTCGTCGCCTCGACCGGTGCCGCCGACTGCGACGGCACGGCCGTCGTGACGCCGCCGACCGCGTCGGGCGCGGCCGCGACGACCGTGGGCTGCGCGCCGGCGTCGTCCGAGACGCCCGGAGCGATCGCGCTCTCGGCCTCGGCGGCGGCGGTCTGGCTCTGGGCCGACGACGTCGTGTCGGTGTCGACGGACGGCGGGGTGACCTGGTGATCGACCGGTTCATGGCCTCGCCGGCGCGACGGACCGCCCTGCAGGTGGGGCTCGACGCCCTCTCGTGGGTCGTCGCGATCTTCTTCGCCGTGTCGCTGCGCTACGACTTCTGGTACGGCGACGTCACCTGGCGGGCGGTCTTCGGCGTCGCCGCCGTGACGGTCGTCGTCGGGGCGGCACTCGGCTACGCGACGGGGCTCTACCGTCGCCGGTTCGTGCCGGGCAGCTTCGCCGAGGTGCGCACCATCGTCACGGTGGTCGTCGGGACGGGGCTGATCGTCGGCATCCCCGTCCTCGCGATCGGGACCGAGATCATGTTGGCGCGCAGCACCGTGTTCATCGCCATGCCGGTCGTCTTCGTCTTCATGGGAGCCCTGCGCTACGTGGCCCGGCTCTACGTCGAGACGCAGAGCCGCCCCGGCGAGAGTGCCCAACCGACGCTCATCTTCGGAGCGGGCCGTCTCGCCAACCACCTCGTCCGCCGCATGCTGACCGACCCGGCCTCGCCGTACCTCCCCGTCGGCCTGATCGACGACGACCGCACGCGGTCGAGCCTGCGCATCGAGGGCGTGCGCGTCCTCGGGACGAGACAGGACCTCGTCGCCGCCGCCGAGCGGAGCGGGGCGAAGGCGATCATCATCGGCATCGCGAAGGCCGACGCCCCCCTGCTGCAGGACGTCACCGACCGGGCCGCCGAGGCCGGACTCCGCGTGATGGTCCTCCCCCTGCTCGACGAGATCCTCGAGGGCAAGTCGCGGCTCGGCGACGTGCGCGACATCGCCATCGAGGACATCATCGGCCGCCACCCGGTCGACACGCAGGTCGAGTCGATCGCGGGCTACCTGGCGGGCAAGCGCGTCCTCGTCACGGGAGCCGGCGGGTCGATCGGCAGCGAGCTGTGCCGCCAGATCGCCAAGTTCGGCCCCGCCGAGCTGATCATGCTCGACCGTGACGAGACCGGTCTGCAGCAGTCGCAGCTGTCGATCTCGGGCAACGGCCTGCTCGACACCAAGGAGGTCGTGCTGGCCGACATCAGGGACCCGGAGGCGCTGCGAGCGATCTTCGCGGACCGTCGACCCGAGGTGGTCTTCCATGCCGCGGCGCTGAAGCACCTGCCGATGCTCGAGCAGTACCCCGACGAGGCGTGGAAGACGAACGTGCTCGGCACCCAGAACGTGCTCGACGCGAGCAAGGCCGTCGGGGTGACGACGTTCGTCAACATCTCGACCGACAAGGCGGCGAACCCGACGAGCGTGCTCGGGCACTCGAAGCGCCTGGCCGAGCGGCTCACGGCCTGGACCGCCGACGAGACCGGTGCCCGCTACCTGTCGGTGCGGTTCGGCAACGTGCTGGGCAGCCGCGGGTCGATGCTGCCGGTGTTCACGTCCCTGATCGAGGCCGGTGGCCCGCTGACGATCACGCACCCCGACGTGACGCGGTTCTTCATGACCATCCCTGAGGCGTGCCACCTCGTGGTGCAGGCGGGTGGGATCGGTTCGCCCAGCGAGGTGCTCATCCTCGACATGGGCGAGCCCGTGCGCATCCTCGACATCGCCGAACGCATGATCGCCATGTCGGGCCGGGACATCGGCATCGTCTACACGGGCCTGCGCGAGGGCGAGAAGATGCACGAGGAGCTCGTCGGCCTCGGCGAGAGCGACAACCGGCCCGTGCACCCGAAGATCTCGCACACCACCGTGCCGGCGCTGCACCCGTCGCAGCTCGAGGGCGTGCACGCCCACGTGGGCCCGTGGACGGCGGAGCTCGCGCAACCCGGCGCCTCGGAGTCACCCACGCACGTCGAGGACCCCGCGTGAGCGTCGGTTTCTGGACCGCCGCCGTACTGTGCCTGCTCGCCTCCGCACTGCTCCCCTTCGCGGTGCGACCGCTCCTGTACCGTTTCGCCGTGGTCGACGTCCCGAGCGAACGCTCGTCCCACGTCCGCCCCACCCTTCGCGGTGGCGGGATCGCCCCCGGCATGGGGATCGTCCTCGGCACGCTCGTCCTGGCGGCCGCGGTCCCGGGCGTCAGCGGTCGACTGCTCGTCGTGATCGCCGTCGCCAGCGCAGCCTTCGCCATCCTGGGGTTCGCGGACGACGTGCGCAGCCTCGGCTCCCTCAGCCGTGCCGTCGTCCAGATGGTCATCGCCACCGTGGCCTGCGTGGCGATCGTGACCATCGCCGAGGGTCCGTGGTGGCTGTACGTCCTGGGCCCCGTCGCCGTCGCCGGCTACGTCAACGTCGCGAACTTCATGGACGGCATCAACACGGTGTCCGGCCTGCACGGAACCATCGTGGGAGCCTCGTTCGTGGTGTCGGGGGCGTTGGCCGGACAGCCCTGGCTCACGGGCCTCGGCACGTGCATCGCCCTGGCCTTCCTGGCGTTCGTCCCCTGGAACGTCGTGGGTCGACGGATGTTCCTCGGTGACGTCGGAAGTTACCTGCTGGGCGGGACGATCGCCGTGGCCGCCGTGGCCGCCATCGCCGTCGGTGTGCCTCTGGTCGCCGTCGTCGCACCGCTCGTGCCTTACCTCGTCGACACGTCCAGCACCCTCGCCCGCCGGGTGGCGCGACGCGAGCGCTGGTTCGAGGCACACAACACCCACGTGTACCAAGTGCTGGCGCGTCGCCACGGCCACGTGCCCGCGTCGTCGATCGTGACCGCGGCCACCGTGGCCTGTGCCGCGGCCGGTTCGCTCGCGTTCGTCGGTCCGGTCGGTGCCGTCGCAGCGGTCGTCCTCTTCGCGGTGATCGCGGCCGTCTACCTGTCACTTCCGAGCTGGACCCTGCGGCTCACCCACCGAGAGGCGCGTGTCGAGCATGTCTGAGACCCGTGACGCGACGACCTGGGTCGTGATCGGAGCGAGTGGCTTCGTCGGGAGTCGGATCGTCGCCGACGCCCGCTCGCGCGGCATCACGATCGTCGAGCTCGCGGCGCCCCGGCTCGAGGCTGTGCCCGCGTCGGTCGCGGCGGCGCGAACAGCCGCGGCCGGTGCCGTCGACGTCGTGGACGAGCTCGCCGCCGCCTTCCGCGGGGCTGGGGTCGTCGTCAACGCGGCGGGCCTCGCGACCCCCGACGCCGAGATGTCGGCATCCCTCGTCGGCGCCAACGCCGCCCTTCCCCTCGTCGCACTCGCCGCCGCTCGTCGGAGCGGTGCGAGGAGGTTCGTGCACCTGAGTTCCGCCGCCGTCCAGGGCCCGGTGCCCGTCCTCGACGAGTCGACACGGACGCTGCCCTTCTCGCCGTATTCGCAGAGCAAGGCCTGGGGCGAGCAACTGCTCGTCGAGGCGCGCGCCGAGGGCGCCCCGGACGACGTGACGGAGGTCGTCGTCGTGCGTGCCACCTCGGTGCAGGGGCCCGGGCGCCCCACGACGGACCGTCTCCGACGCATCGCGGCGTCACCCCTCGCATCGGTCGCTTCACCGGGCGACGCACCCACGCCCGTGACCAGCGTCGCGGCCCTCGCCGAGTTCGTGACGGCGGTCGGGACCTTCGAGGGAATCGTGCCCGCCGTCGTCCTGCAGCCCTGGGAGGGGCTCACGGTCTCCTCCGTGCTCGAGGCGGCCGGCGGGCGGTCACCCCGACGCCTGCCACGCCTGCTGTGCCGTTTCGTCGTGGGTTCTGCCCGCGTCGTCTCGCGACTGATCGGTGGACGCCTCGCCGGGCCGATCCGACGGGTGGAGCTGATGTGGTTCGGTCAGGGCCAGACGAGCGGTTGGGCCGAGAGCGTGGGCATCCGTCCGACGCCCGCCGTCGCCGACCTGCTCCGCGGGGGTGACGCGTGAGGATCGGCATCTTGACCCAGTGGTACGACCCCGAACCGGGGCCAGCTGCGATCCCGGGTGTCCTGGCCCGCGAGTTCGCGGCGGCAGGGCACGAGGTCCGCGTGCTGACGGGGTTCCCGAACTACCCGACGGGGCGTGTGTACCCCGGTCACCGCCAGACGTGGCGGAGGACGAGCACGGTCGACGGTGTCACGGTGACCCGCGTCCCGCTGTACGCGAGCCATGACTCGTCCGCCGTCGGACGAGCGCTGAACTACCTGAGCTTTGCCGTCTCGGCCACGGTCCTCGGGGCGAGGTCGCTGCGTGGCTGTGACATGGTCTGGGTCTACAACTCGCCGGCGACGGTGGCGTTGCCCCTGCTCGTCCACACCCGATGGGGGCGTCTGCCGTACTTCTTGCACGTGCAGGACCTGTGGCCCGACTCGCTCGTCCACAGCGGCATGTTCCCGGACGGTCGCGCCGGACGCCTCGCCCTGGCCGCCGTCTCGAAGACGGTGTCGCTGACGGAACGCCTGGCGCGACGGGTCGGGGTCATCTCGCCCAGCGTCGCGGATCTCATCCAGCGACGGAACCGTCACGTCGGGCCGGACGACGTCGTCTACGTGCCGAACCCGACCGACGAGGGCCTCTTCACGTTCGACGAGGTGCGCGAGCGTCGCGACGGGGAACCGTTCGTCCTGATGTACTCGGGTGCCATCGGGGACGTCCAGGGGCTCGAGAACGTCGTCGAGGCCGTCGGGGCATTGCCCTCGGACGTCGATCTGCGGCTCGTCCTGGTCGGTGACGGCATCGCCCTCGATCGCCTCAGAGCTCTCGCCTCACGAGTCGACGATGGAGGGCGCATCGAGTTCGTCGGCCGGGTGCCCAAGGAACGCGTGCCGGGTCTCATGAAGCAAGCCCACGCTCACCTGGTCTCCCTCGGGGCGTCGGAGTTCCTCGAGCACACGACGCCCAGCAAGATCCCGTCGTTGCTCGCGTCCGGCGCCGTGGTAGTCGGCGTCATCGCCGGTGACGGTGCCCTCTTGATCACCGAGTCCGGTGCCGGCACCGTCGTCCCCCCGGGCGACGCTGGCGCGCTGCAGGACGCGCTCATCTCGCTGACCCACCTGACGACGGAGGACCTCCGGGGTCGAGGCCGCTCGGGTCGCCATCACTACGACGCCCATTTCTCGGCCGATCGCGCAGCAGCCGCCATCATTGACGCAACGTCACCCACGAGTTCCGACCAGCACGCCACGAAGGACCGATCTTGACCACTGATGCCTCCGCCGATTACGTCGGCAAGAAAATTCTCATCACGGGCGGCACCGGTTCGTTCGGCCGTACCGTCACGCAGAAGCTGTTGAGCCGTGGTGTCGGCGAGGTGCGCGTCCTGAGCCGCGACGAGGCGAAGCAGGACCAGATGCGTCACGACCTGGGCGACGCCAGGGTCCGTTTCTACGTCGGCGACGTCCGCGACCACCTGAGCGTCGAGCGGGCCGTGAGAGACGTCGACTACGTGTTCCATGCCGCTGCCCTGAAGCAGGTCCCGTCGTGCGAGTTCTTCCCCATCGAGGCGGTCAAGACCAACGTGCTCGGCAGCGAGAACGTCGTCCGTGCCAGCGAAGCCGCCGGGGTCGAGTCCCTCGTCTGCCTCAGCACCGACAAAGCCGTCTATCCGGTCAACGCCATGGGCATGAGCAAGGCGATGATGGAGAAGGTCGCGCAGTCACACGGCCTGAACAACCCGAACGCCGTGACCACGGTGTCGTGCGTTCGCTACGGCAACGTCATGTACTCGCGCGGCTCGGTGATCCCCCTGTTCATCTCGCAGCTCAAGGCGGGGAAGGACCTCACGGTGACCGATCCGTCGATGACGCGCTTCATGATGTCGCTGCCGTCGTCCGTCGACCTCGTCGAGCACGCCTTCCGCAATGCCCATCAGGGCGACCTCTTCATCCGCAAGGCGGCGGCTTGCACCATGGGCGACCTCGCCCAGGCGGTCATCAACATCTTCCAGAGCGAGCGACGCGTCACCGTGATCGGCACCCGTCACGCCGAGAAGGTCTCGGAGGCGCTGGCCAACCGCGAGGAACTCTCGCGCGCCGAGGACATGGGCGACTACTTCCGCATCTCGGCGGACAAGCGCGACCTGAACTACGGCGCGTTCTTCGAGGAGGGCGACCCCGAGCAGGTCGAGTATTCCGACTACGACTCCCACACGGTCGACCGCATGACGGTGACCGATGTCGAGGCGATGCTCCTGGCCCTGCCCGAGGTACGTTCGGAGCTGGCTCTCGCGGGCATCCACCACCCCGAGGTCACCGCGTGAAGATCGCGATGACGGGGGCCGGTGGCTTCCTGGGGTGGCACACCCGCGCCCTCCTCCACTCGCTGGGTGAACCCGTCGTCCATCCGTTCGCCGTCGGCGATCGATTCGATGCTCAGCAGGCGGCGGAGGCCGTCTCGTGCAGTGATCGACTCGTCCTCATCGCGGGCGTCAACCGTGGCACGGATGACGAGGTCCACGCGGGAAACGTCCTGTTCGCCGAGCAGGCCGCCCGGGTCATCCGCGCCGCCGAGGTGGCGCCGGCCTGCATCGTCTTCGCCAACTCCACCCAAGTCGGCAACGGCTCGACCTATGGCGTCGCGAAGGAGGCGGCGGCACGCATCATCCGTGACGCTGCCGCGGACGTCGGGGCACGTTTCGTCGACGTGCACCTCCCGAACCTGTTCGGCGAGCACGGACGCCCTTTTTACAACGCCGTGACAGCGACGTTCTGCCACCTGCTGAGCCGCGGCGAGACCCCATCGGTCGACGTCGACCGCGAGCTGAGCCTGCTGCACGCGCAGCACGCCGCCGAGGCGCTCGTCGGCCTCGACGGGGCCGAGGACGTCCTCGCCCGCGCGACGTCGACGACGGTGTCGGAGTTGTTGGCGACCTTGTCGCGATTCGCCTCGGCGTATTCGAAGGGCGACGTGCCCGTGTTGGCGTCCGACTTCGAGCGCGACTTGTTCAACACCTACAGGTCGTTCGCGTTCGAGGCGTCACACGTCATCCCGCTGACCCAGAACACCGACGCCCGGGGCAGCTTCACCGAGGTGATTCGGTCACACGGCGGGTCTGGGCAGACGTCGTTCTCGACGACGGCGCCCGGCGTGACTCGAGGTCAGCACTACCACCGGCGGAAGATGGAGCGCTTCACCGTGGTGGCCGGAACGGCCGACATCCGGCTGCGGCGCCTGTTCTCGGACGAGGTGGTCACCGTCACCGTCGACGGTACGGCACCGTGTTCGGTCGACATGCCCACCTTCTGGGCCCACTCGATCACCAACACCGGTGACGACACCCTCTTCACGATGTTCTGGTCGAACGAGATCTTCGATCCGGCCGCCCCCGACACCATTCCGGAGACAGTATGAACACCCCTGCCCCTCGACTGAAGGTCTTGACCGTCGTCGGCACGCGACCCGAGATCATCCGTCTCTCCGCCGTCATCAAGCGTCTCGACCAGCACGTCGACCACGTCCTCGTGCACACCGGTCAGAACTACGACTACGAACTCAACGAGGTGTTCTTCGAAGACCTCGGGTTGCGACGGCCCGACCACTTCCTCGAGGCCGACACGAGCAGCCTCGGCGCCGTCCTCGGCTCGATCCTGGTCAAGACCGAGCAGGTTCTTCTCGCAGAGAAGCCCGACGCGATGCTGATCCTCGGAGACACGAACAGCAGCATCTCGGCCGTGATCGCCAAGCGGATGAAAGTCCCCGTCTTCCACATGGAGGCCGGCAACCGGTCGTTCGACGAGAACGTCCCGGAAGAGACCAACCGGCGGCTCGTGGACCACGTGGCCGACTACAACCTCGTCTACACCGAGCATGCCCGCCGCAACCTCCTCGCCGAGGGCCTGCACCCTTCGCGCATCCGCCTCACCGGCTCGCCGATGAAGGAGGTGTTGGCCCAGAACGCCGACGGCGTCGCCGGCAGCACGGTGCTCGCCGACGAGCATCTGGAGGCAGACGGTTACTTCTTGGTCAGCCTGCACCGTGAGGAGAACGTCGACCATGCCGGTCGTCTGGCCTCCATCTTGCGAGGACTCAACGACGTCGGTGTCCGGTACGACCTCCCCGTCCTCGTGTCGACCCACCCGCGGACGAGGAAACGGCTCGAGGAGTTGGGTGAATCCTTCGAGCGGCTGGTGTTCCACAAGCCGTTCGGATTCCACGATTATCTGGCCCTGCAGGCGTCGGCCCGGCTCGTTCTGTCGGACAGCGGAACGATCGCCGAGGAATCTTCCCTCATGGGGTTCAGAGCGGTGACCCTGCGTGACGCCATCGAGCGTCCGGAGGCCGAGGACACGGGCAGCATCATCCTGACCGGCACCACGTCCTCGGGCATCCAGAGGGCCGTCGACTACGTGCTGCAGGGTTCGTCAACCGGAGCGGTGCCCACCGATTATCAGATCGACGACACCTCTCACCGCGTTCTGGGGAACATCTTGTCGTCCCTTCCCTCTCACCACGCACGGACGGGAATCCGGACTTCGGCCCGCGAGGCAGAAAGCAACTGATGACGGAACGCGAACGAAAACCACGCGTGGCTGTCATCTGCCAGGTCATGGCTCATTATCGAGAGGCGGTTCACAAACAACTCGACGAGAGCAGCGAGTTGGACTTCGTGTTCGCTTCAGACCCTGACGGATCTCACTACGCCCTCAAGACGATGTCTCCGGATGGACTCCGGGAACACCTCGTGCTCAAGAACCGCTATTGGGGCCGAGCTACATGGCAGTCCGGCGTCACCCGCATGGCTTTGTCGAAGAGGTACGACTCGTACATCTTCACGGGCGACGTATCGGTCCTGAGCACGTGGGTGGGTGCAATCGTCGCCCGCTTGCGCGGGAAGCCTGTCCTGTTCTGGACAATCGGGTGGCATCGCCCGGAGGGGGGCATGAAATCGCTCGTTCGACTGGCGTTCTATCGGCTAGCCACCCGTCTGATGGTCTACGGCAACACCGCGAAGCGACTCGGGGCTGCTGCCGGCTACCCGGAGGACCGCATCACCGTGATCTACAACAGCGTCGGGCAGGTACCCATCCGTTCTGACGAGCAGGGCGCAGTGCCGACTCATCGCGTGGTCAACGTAGGAGCCATTGCGAGACTGAAGAGTGCCAAGCGCTTCGACCTCTTGCTTCACGCGGCCTCCGAGCTGACCCGAAGCGGGACTCCCGTACGCGTCACTCTAGGAGGTGAGGGGCCTGAGCACCGCCCTCTCTACGATCTGGCCGCAGACCTCGGAGTCGACCTCACGCTCACCGGCCCGGTCTACGGTGCAGAGGACACGAAGGTCTTCTACGACTCACTCGACGTGACCGTCATCCCCACCTACGCCGGTCTCAGCATCATCCAGAGCCTCGGCCATGGCGTTCCCGTCGTGACGGACGATGACGTCTATGGCCAGGGGCCCGAGTGGGAAGCGGTCACGAATGAGACCGGGGGCATCTTTGAACACGGCGACATCGCATCATTGGTGAACGCACTGGCACGTGTCATGAGTCGAGTCACGGCAGATCGATCAGGTGTTGCCGCTGCATGCCTGGCCGAAGTCGAGGAGCGATGGACGGCCCGATCACAAGCGGGCCGGATACTCGAGGCGATCCGAGACGAGTGGGACGTGAAGTCTCCCAGCGCCAAATGAAGACCTCAGGGCTACTGACGAATCGATTTGCGAGACAGTTCACAGCCGTCCTCAGCGGGTATGTCGGAAGCGCAATCATCCGTGCTGTCGCACTCGTTCTTCTCGCGCGGCTTGCTCTGCCGGACGATTTCGGATTCTTCTCGTCAGTGGCGGCTGCCATCGTGATCGCTCAGGCCATGACCGATCTGGGCCTGGCAAAGCTGATCTTGCGGGAACACAGCGCGAGGGTGGATCACGCCCTCGTGTCGGCGGCGCTGCGGACGAATTCACGCCTCTCGGCACTGCTGGCTCTGCTCCTGATCATCATGTTGCTGGGAGCCGGCTTGACCGCCGATTCGCGCTTCCTCTATCTGTTGCCCTTGGCCGTCGCTGCCGCTGCGGAGAAGAACGCGGATACGTTCTTGAGCATCGCCCTTGCCAACCAGCAGGCGTCCGTGAACACGACGAACATCATCCTGCGTCGCACCCTGTCTCTCCTCGTGTTCGTCTCCGCCACGTCACTCGGGCTTGATCCACTTTTCGCCTTTTCGGCTGGAGAGATGCTGGCTGCTTTGGTTTCTGCCGTCCTGGCTCGTCGTTACGCGTCCTCCAGGGTGCAGCCGGCGACCTCAGTTCCCTTCCGACTCGTGTTCCGAGCAGGGTTGCCGTTCTGGCTCAATTCGATGGCCGTCCAAGCCCGAAACTTCGACGTCCTGATGACCTCCGCGGTCTCGGGTACCACCCAAGCGGGGTTCTACGCGTCAGCGACCCGCCTGACGGGCCCTCTTCAGCTCGTTGCGAGTGCGGCGGCGACAGTCCTTCTCCCGTTCGCAACGAGAAGCACGGCCCGGCTCAGGATGGTGCACGCTTCGCTCGTCTTCCTGGCCGTCACGAGCATTGCTTATGTCTCGCTGGCGCTGCTCGTACCGTACGTCGTGCCGCTCGTTCTCGGAGACGCCTACGTTCCATCGATCCTCGTCATCCAGATCGTGCTGATCGGCTTGCCTTTCGCGTCCCTGACCGCGCTGTTGACCTCGGCTCTCCAGGGCTGGGGCCTGGCGAGGATGGCTGCGGTCGTCGCGATCGGCTTCACCATCGTCTGTTTGGCAGGGGTCTTCTCCGGGGCGTCACTGAACGGCGCCGTCGGCGCATCGATCGGCTTGACCATCGCCTACGTGTTACAAGCCATCGCAATAGTGCTGCTTGCACTCCGACACACATCCACCGCCCCCACCACGGAAAGTGACCGATGATGATCGAACGCGTTCGTGTGAGCGTGTGCATGGCTACGTTCAACGGTGCCCTGTACCTGACGGAGCAGATCGAGTCCATTCTGAGACAGTTACAGGCCGGGGACGAACTCGTCGTCGTGGACGATGCCTCGACGGACGAGAGCGCTCAGATCGTCGCCTCGTTCGGCGACGCTCGCATTCGCCTCATGGTCAACGAGCACAATGCCGGCCACGTTCGCACCTTCGAACGAGCTCTCGCAGCTGCATCCGGGGACGTCCTCATGTTGAGTGATCAAGACGACGTCTGGGCCGAGGGTCGTGTCGCCTACCTGCTCCATGAACTCGAGGGGGTGGGCATGGTCGCCTCGAACTTCGACCATGTGTCTCTCGCCAGTGGAGAACCTTCCGAGCGCCGACTGAAAGCCTCGTCATCCACTGTGGGCGATCTCGTGGGCCTGGCCCTCGGCAGACGACCCTATTACGGCTGCACGATGGTCTTCACAAGGGAATTCATCACCCTCGCGCTCCCCTTCCCGCCGGCGACCCAGGCGCATGACCATTGGCTCGCCATCTTGGGAATCGTGAGTCGCAGCCTGAGGCACGCACCCGAAGTGACCGTCCATCGCCGGCTACACGACGGCAACCTGTCGCCCCGCACGCGTCGAGCCTTGGGCCCGGTGGTGCACACACGGGTACGAATGGCGTCCCATGTGTTCGACGCTGCGGTGCGCCTTGTGGTCGTCGCTTCCTCGAGGCTCCGACGGGAACGGACTTGACATGACCTTGGTTCTCGCATTCCTCGCCGTTCTCGGGATAGCCACCGCTTTCCTCCTCCCGAAGAGGGCCGTCGCGTTCGCACTCGGAGTCATCTTGCCGATCGACTTCATCTCCGGCGTCAACCCGACGTACCTCGATGCTTCGCGCTACGGGCTTCTCATCATCCTGTTCGTTCGAACCCGCCGTGACACTTCGCGGGACGGAAACCCGTTCGTCTTGATGTGCTTCGCCGGTCTCGTCTTCATCGGCCTGGCCTCCGTCGCAAAAGGACTCGATGGCAGTCCGGAACAACTAGTTCGTGGAATCATCGGGATACTCTCCGCGCTGGCAGGAGTACTGCTGTCTCAGAGGCGGGGGCTCCACAAGGACCTCCTGCGCGGTTTCATCCTCGGAATGGCCGCCAGCGCAGCCGACATCGCCCTCCAAGTCGCCGGCCTGCCCTTCTTCGGAATGCCCAGCGCATTCGGTTTCAGGTACTCGGGCTTCAGCTTCAACAGCACGACCCTGGCCCCGTTGCTCGCGATCGCCGCAGTCCTGACCTTGTCCTCGTGGTTGTGGCCGCGACCGCAAGGCGGGGCACGCTTGATCGTGCTGACCTTCCGACTTGTCGTACTGGCAGTTCTCCTCGGTGGCCTCTACGAGAGCCAAGGTCGTGGTGGGGTCCTCTCACTCGCCGTGGCGGTCGGAGCCATGCTCCTGCACAAGAGCCGCCGGAGCCGCATTCGCATCGCGCTCCTCGCGGGGCTCGGTCTCGCTGTCATGGTCCGCTTCAGGTCGCAGCTCGAGACGCTGATCCTGAGGTCCGACTCCTCGGATGTCACGACAGGCCGTGGTGACCTCAACGCGAAGGCGTGGCAGGCGTTCGTCGCAGACCCGGTCTTCGGGGCAACGCCCAACGATCTCGAGTCCCTCAACCCGCACACTCCGTTCTTGACGTTCGCGATCGAGGCAGGCTTCGTCGGGCTGATGGTGGCTGTCCTCCTCACCGTCGCCTTGTCCATCGTTCTGTTCAGGCGCCCGATACCGGGTGGGGGGCATGTGTTCGTCGTTCGTTGCATGGCGATCATCGTGCTCATGACTTCGCTGCTCGAGCCGGACGGCCTCTACGTCGGCTTGTCGAAGGTCTTGTTGCTCTCCATCGTGCTGGGCCAAGGCCTCATGACACCGCGGGAAGCGCCCACCCCTTCGGGCTTCGATGCGTCCCGACCAGCGAGCCCCTTCGCGACCATCATCAACAAACCCCTCGCAGGGCCTCCCTCCCGTCGTATCTGAGGGCGTGAGGTTCGATCATCGACGGTGATCACCGTCGAGTCACCGGCGAGGCCAAGAGCCTGCTGGCGAGGGCGGCCCGTCAGGACCGGAGTGAATACCGCTTCAGGCGGAGAGCGGGCTTCTCCGCGAACCACCAAGACAGCAACGCCACTGCGACCGTTGCAGCGAGCACCATCGCAACGAGGGCCTCGCCGGTGAGGAGGCGGGCGAAGCCGGTCAGGAGAACCACGTTGATGAACACCTGGTGCCAGAGGTAAGAACTGAAACTCAGGTCGCCGACCCTGGAAGTGAAGCGCCGTAGAACGCGTGGCCCTTTCAGCCCGAGCCAAGTGGCGGAGTAAGCAAGCGGAATCGCCGCGGCAGCATTGACGAGTAGATCTGCCTGCGGCGAGATACCCAACCCGTTGATCGTGATGGCGAAGTAGAGCACCACAGCGATCAGGGCTACATCACCACGCCAAGGAATGCTCCGCCACGTGTGGCCGATGATCATGCCGAGGGCGAAGTAGAAGAGGTACGGGGCAAAGGACAGCCCGAACAGGAGCCAGAGGCGAGACGCCGCCGCGTTGCCACCCACAGCGGCATAGAGGAGGAGGCTGCTTATGCCGACGACCAGAACGACGGCGATCATCCAACGCCAATTCGTCTTGGCCCGCATCTTGACCAGCAGGGGCACGACGACGTAGAAGGACACCTCGACCGGAATCGTCCACAGGCTGCTGTTGACGATTCCGCCGCCGAAAGCGCCGACAAAGTCCGGGTTGTAGACCGGGACGAAGAAAAGGTAACTACCGACGAGCGCCAGAACCTCCCGTGGGCTGGCTGCGGTCAAGGATCCCGCAGCGGCGAGGATGAGAAGTGTTCCCGCAAGACAGATGTAGAGAGCGGGAGCGATCCTAAGGAAGCGGTTGAAGTAGAACTCGCGCCAACGGCGGCCGGTGTCGGATGCTTTCTCCGCGGAGGCGTAGATGAGCATGCCACTCAGGATGAAGAAGAGAGGCACTCCGCCCGAAAACCACCAATTGTTCTCCCGAGTGACCCACAGGAATTGGACATCGACGTAGAAGACGACGTGATGCACCACGATGGTCAGCGCTGCGAGCAGCCGGAGGAAATCGAAGTTGTTGTCTCGGGGCAAGCCCTGTGACAATTTCGGGGCAGACGTGCCGGCAGCCACCGGCACCCTAGGCCACGTCTCGGAGACGGATCACGGAACAGACCATCAGAGTCTTTCCACTTCTGGCCCCGTGACCACGTTCCTCGCATCGAAGACGGGGACTCCCGACGTCGACAACACATTCAGTTCGATGTCAGCGTGGTTGGTCAAGACGATGACCAAGTCCGCTTCGTCGACCGCGGCCTCGACTGAGGGGACCCGGACGACGCCCGACGGCCATCGGTGGTCTTCGACGTGGGAGTCGAGGCCGCTCACGACGGCACCGAGACCGAGGAGGAGCTCGATGATTCGGATAGACGGCGCTTCTCTGATGTCACCAGTATTCGGTTTGTACGCGAGTCCAACGAGACTGATCCGGGCTCCTCGAACCGACTTCGATCGATCGTTCAGCATGGTCATCACCCGCTGTACCACATAATTCGGCATGTGGTCGTTCACGTCGTTCGCAAGCTCGACGAAGCGGAAATTCATACCGAGTTGCTTGCGTACCTGCCAGGAAAGGTAGCTCGGATCGACGGGAAGACAATGACCCCCCACGCCCGGGCCCGGTGTGAACTTCATGAATCCGAATGGCTTCGACGACGCTGCTTCGATGCTCTCCCAGACGTTGACTCCGAGTTGATCGGCGAAGATGGCCAACTCGTTCACGAGGGCTATGTTGACGTGTCGAAAAGTGTTCTCCAGCAACTTCGTGAGCTCGGCCTCCTTCGTACCGGACACTGGCACGGTGGTGTCCACGAGTTCGTCGTAAAAGCCCTGAACGCTCTTCAGCGAAACTGGATTCATGCCCGAGACGACCTTCGGCGTCTCCTTGAATCCCCAGACTTTATTGCCGGGGTCGATGCGCTCTGGGCTGTATCCAACGTAGAAATCTACGCCTGCTCGAAGGCCTGATCCGCTTTCGAGAATGGGAGACAGGAGTTCTTCTGTGGTGCCCGGGTAGGTCGTCGACTCGAGAATGACCGTGACCCCAGGCCTGACGAATGGCGCCAGTGAAGCGGCTGACTTCTCGATGAAACTGAGATCGGGCAGGGAATCCCGCAACGGGGTGGGTACGGTGATGACCGCAAAATCGAAGCCCTCGACGTCATCGTATTGGGTGGTCGCCAGATAGCGACCACTGTCAAGCGCGCTGGTCAGCGTGGCATCGCTGATGTCATCGACGTACGATGTGCCCGCTTGAAGCAGTTCGATTCGATTGACGTCGAGGTCGATGCCTACGACGACGTGGCCTGCCTCGACCGCCCTCATGGCGACCGGCAGTCCCACGTACCCCTGACCTACGATGACCGTCTTCATTTTCGTGACTCTCTTTTGATCGTGACGCGACGACGCGAACACGTGCGATGCGGCGTGATTGCCAGATGAGTGCTGCTACTGGCTGATGGGCAGGGTGTTCAACGAGTCGTTGGCCAGGGCGGCCTTGACGGCGTCGAGGCCTGGTTGGTCGACGTTCACGATGGACTGGCCTCCGACCGAGCCGGTGCCGGCCGTCGGGACGGTGAAGAAGTGCATCTTGGACGTGTCGATCGACCGCAGGCTGACACCGAGCGAGGCGATCGTTCCGATGTCGAATTGCTTGTCGACGGTGAGGTAGGGCGACATCGCGGTGACGAATGCCGAGACCTTGCCCGGGTCGGTCAGCGTCGACCGGCTCAGGACCGTGTTCGCCAGGCCCTTGACGAACGCCTGTTGGTTCTTGACGCGGGTGAAGTCCGCATCGGCAAAAGCATGACGTTCCCGGACGAAGCGGAGAGCCCGGTCGCCTTCGAGCTTGTTCAGACCGGCTACGTACGAGTACTCACCGGCTGAGAACGCCTGCGGCGAGAACACGTCGACCCCGCCCAGTGCCGTGGTCATGCCCTTGAAGCCTTCGAAGTCGATGATGGCCACGTGGTCGATGCGGACGCCGAGCAGCTGCTCGACAGTCTGGACAGTCAGGGGTGAGCCGCCGTAGGCGAAGGCCGCGTTGATCTTGTTCGAGCCGTGGCCGGGGATCGGCACGTAGAGGTCGCGCATGATCGACATCACGTAGACGTTCTCGCGGTCGGCGTCGACGTGCACGAGCATCATCGAGTCGGTCCGCTGGTCCGACGACGACGGGTCGTCGATGGTCGTCGCGTCGGCCCGGGAGTCCGAACCCATCAACAGGATGTTCATCGCCCCGTCGGGTGCCGGCGCCGGACGCGTCGACTCCTCGGGGAAGGCCTGCTCGATCTTCGTCGCGTTGTCGTTGAACGAGTTCGCCAGCCGCGACGCGTAGACGCCGCCCACGACCCCGACGATCACGATGACCCCCACCAGCACCGACGCCAGCGTGATCAGAGCGATGACCGGTTTCGAACGACGCCGCCCGCGCTTCTTCTGCGGCGTCGGCTCGCCACCGTCGCCTTCGTCCGGCGTCAGCGTGAAGATGTCGCTCATGCGGCTCGCTCCCCTAGCACTCGGTCACGGATCTCGGCCACAGCGCACCTGACTATAACAAGGAGCCGAAGATTCCTCGCCGGACTCCCCCGCCCCGGACGACGGCCTCCCTCACCCGACCAACTCGTTCGCGGTACGCAACACCCGTTGCGTGGCGAACTCCTCCCCCACGCCCACCACCTCGGACGCCACTGTGAACACGGCCGCCTCGCCCGGCAGCAGAGTCACGAGCATCTCGTCCACCGTCGCGGCAGGGTCGACCTTGTCGACGAGCAGGGCCAGGTCACGCACGAGCGAACCCGCCGTCACCTCGACCCGGTAGCCCGAACCCTCGCCCAGCGCGGTCACCGACGTCGACAGCGACGCCGCGGCGAGCGCCGAGTCCCGCGGCTCGACCGGGAACCACAGTCCACGTGAGACCCCGTCCACCGACGCCACGAGCAGCTCCGACTCCGGAGCACCGAACGCCGCCACGGCCGAGGGCACCGGCACGGTCACCGTGTCGCGGGCCGCCACCGTGAGCGACACCTGCTCCGAGGCGAGGACGCGCCCGTCGTACGCGACGCGACGCACCGTGAGCGGGCCGGCCAGCGCCTCCTCGGTGTCGTTGACCACGACCACGGCGAGGCCGCCGTCCCGGGGCTGGATCGTCACGAGCCGGTCGGCGAACGCGTGCCGCATCGCGTAGAGCAGCGGCTTGCGCTGCCCGTCGCCGTCGACGGCGGCCCACGACGTCACCGGCCAGCAGTCGTTGATCTGCCACACCACGGCTCCCCTGCACCGCGGGGCGTGCGAGCGGAAGTGCTCGAGCGCCACCTGCACCGCGTTCGCCTGGTTCAGCTGCATCGCCCAGTGCCACGCCTCGATCTCGTCGGGCAGCCGGTAGTGCGCCAGCAGGCCGTCGGTCAGCTTGTCGTTGCCCTGCATGGCCTTCTGGTGCACGATCATGCCGGGCGACTCGGGCGTCAGCGGCTCGTCGTGGATCGCCCGGGTCATCGCCGACCAGGTGGGCGGCCCCTGCCAGCCGAACTCGGCCACGAAGCGCGGCACGACGTCGCGGTACGTCGGGTAGTCCTTGCGGTTCCACTGCTCCCACAGGTGGACCGACCCGTGGTCGGGATCGCTCTGCGCCACGTCGAGGCTGCCCGACCAGGGGCTGCCCGCCGCGTACGGACGCCCCGGGTCGAGCTCGCCCACCAGCGCCGGCAGCAGGTCGAGGTAGTAGCCCAGCCCCCAGGTCGCCCCGTCGAGCCGGCGCTCCCAGCCCCACTCGTCGTGGCCCCAGATGTTCTCGTTGTTTCCCGTCCACAGCACCAGGCTCGGGTGGGTCATGAGCCGCGTCACGTTGTCGCGCACCTCGGCCTCGACCTCGCCGCGCAGCGGGTCCTCCTCCGCGTAGGCGGCACAGGCGAAGAGGAAGTCCTGCCAGGTGAGCATGCCGCGCTCGTCGCACAGCTCGTAGAAGTCGTCCGACTCGAAGATGCCGCCACCCCACACCCGCAGCAGGTTCACGTTGCCGAACTCGGCCTGCTCGATGCGGTCCCGGTACCGGTCGCGCCCGATGCGGTGCGGGAACGCGTCGTCGGGGATCCAGTTCGCCCCCTTGATCCACAGCGGCTCGCCGTTCACCACCACCGTGAAGCTCGTGCCGACCTCGTCGGGCTCGACCTGCACCTCGACGGTGCGGAACCCGATCCGCGACGACCACTCGTCGAGCACGTCGCCTGCCCGCTCCCCGTCAGCCGAGGAGGCGCGGGTCGCGTCGACTCCGTCGCCGTCACCCCCCGAGGAGGCGCGGCCCACGTCCCCGTCCCCTCCCCCGGTCACCGAGACCGTCACGTCGTACAGCGGCTGCCCGCCGTGCCCCCGCGGCCACCAGAGCTCGGGGTCGTCGACGACCACCTGCACGACCGTGGAGTCCACGCCCGACTCGACCCGCGCCTCCTGCGTGACGGCGCCGACGGTCGCCCGGACGGTCACCGGGGCGGCCCCGTCCCCGACCGACGCCCCGGCGCGCTCGAGGTCGACGTGCACGTCGACGACGCCCCGCGCCCCGTCGACCGTCACGACCGGTCGGACCGACGCCAGCCGCACCGACGACCACGACTCGAGCGTCACCGGCTTCCAGATGCCCGAGGTCGCCGTGTCGAGCCCCCAGTCCCAGCCGAAGCTGCACGCCATCTTGCGGATCGCGTTGTAGGGGTGGTGGTTCACGTGCGGCCGGTAGCCGAGCGCCAGGCTCTGCGCGTCGGCGTAGGCCACGGGCGACCCGAAGCGCACCTCGAGGTCGTTCGACCCCTCGCGGAGCCGTCCGTCGACCCCGACCCGGTAGGTGCGGTGCTGGTTGCGCGTCTCGGCGACGACCTCGCCGTTGAGCAACACGGTGGCCACGGTGTCGAGGCCCGCGAAGACCAGCTCGTGACGGTCGTGCCCGTCGGGCCGCCAGTCGAACGTCGTCGCGTACGACCAGTCGGCCTGCCCGATCCAGGCGAGCAGGTGCTCGTTCGCGTCCAGGTACGGGTCGACGATCAGGCCGGCCGCCAGCAGGTCGGTGTGCACCGTGCCCGGGACGGTCGCGGGCACGTCGACGGCCGCGATCTCGGGAGGCACGGGGCCCGCAGTGCTGCGCAGGCTCCAGCCGGTGTGCAGGGTGCGGACGGTGCGCTGCGTCGCGCGGGTGGTGGTGCCGGTGGTGGTGGTGTCGGTGGTGCTCATGTCGCTCCCAGCGATCGAGGGTGTGGCGTGGAGTCGGGCCCGCCCACCATGAACCCCGTTTCGAACGAAACACCCGGAAGCAACGGGGGGCAACGTTCGAAACCGGGTTCATGGCCGGGCGGATGGGGCGCGGTTCAGGCGCAGGAGGGGCGGTGCCGGTCAGGCGCGGGCGGCGCGCCGCTCAGCGATGCGCTTCTCGGGGTCGGGCGCGGCCTCGGCGAGCTGCTGCGTGTAGGGGTGCTGCGGGTTCAGGATGACCTCGTCGGGGGTCCCGCGCTCGACCACCTGCCCCTTGTACATCACGAGGATCTCGTCCGAGAAGTGGCGGGCCGTCGCCAGGTCGTGCGTGATGTAGAGAACGCCGAGGTCCTCCTGCCGCTGCAGGTCGGCCAGCAGGTTGAGCACCCCGAGCCGGATCGACACGTCGAGCATCGAGACCGGCTCGTCCGCGATCAGGATGCGCGGCTCGGGCGCCAGGGCCCGGGCGATCGCCACGCGCTGCCGCTGCCCGCCCGACAGCTCGTGCGGTCGACGCGCGGCGACGTCGGCGGCCGGGCCGAGCTGCACCCGCCCGAGCAGGTCGCGCACCTTCTCGTCGACCGTCGAGCGGGTCGCCTTGCCGTGCAGCAGCAGCGGCCGCGCCAGGTGGTGCCCGATCGAGTGGAACGGGTTGAGCGAGGCGAACGGGTCCTGGAAGACCATCTGCACGTCGCTCCGGTAGCGACGGAGGGCCTCGCCGTGCCGGGGCGCGACCGCACCGTCGAGCACGATCGAGCCGCTCGTCGGCCGTTCGAGCTGCAGCAGCATCTTGGCGATGGTCGACTTGCCGCTGCCGCTCTCACCGACCAGGGCCACCGTCTTGCCGGCCTCCAGCGTGAAGCTGACGTCGTCCACCGCGCGCAGGCGACCCTTCTCACCCCGGCCCCCGCGCACCCGGTAGTCCTTGACGACGTTCCGGAACTCGAGCGTGCTCACGCCGCGCCTCCTGTGCTCGTGGCGACGGACGTCGCCGGTTCGTGCCCCGAGGAGGCGCGGGTCGCGCCGTCCCCGGCCGTCTCGTCGACCCCGCTGCGGATGAACGCCCCGCGGTCGCCCGTGAGGCTCGGGAACGACCCGAGCAGCTTCTTCGTGTACTCGTGCTGCGGGTTCGTGTAGAGCTCGGTGGACTCCCCGATCTCGACGATCTCGCCCGCGCGCATCACGGCGATGCGGTCGCTGATCTCGAGCAGCAACGGCAGGTCGTGCGTGATGAAGATGACCGCGAAGCCCAACTCGTCGCGCAACCGCCCGATCTCCCGCAGGATCTCGCGCTGCACCACGACGTCGAGGGCGGTGGTCGGCTCGTCCATGATCATCATCTGCGGGCCGAGGGCGAGCGCCATCGCGATCATCACGCGCTGGCGCATGCCGCCCGAGAGCTCGTGCGGATACGACCGGAGTCGGTTGCGGTCGACCCCGACGGTCTCGAGCAGCTTGCCCGCCCGCTCGACGCGGTCGGCCTTCTTCCAGTACGGCCGGTGGGTCTTGAAGACGTCCTCGAGCTGGGCCTGGATCGTCGTCACCGGGTTGAGCGCGTTCATCGCCCCCTGGAACACCATCGACAGCTTGTCCCAGCGGAACGCCCGCAACGCCTTGTCGTCGAGCTCGGGCAGCAGGATGTCGGCGCCCTCGGCGTCGTGGAAGACCACCCGACCGCCCGTGATCACGGCCGGCGCCTTGAGCAGCCGGTTGATGCCGTAGGCGAGCGTCGTCTTGCCGCAGCCCGACTCGCCCGCCAGCCCGAGGATCTCGCCCCGGGCCAGCTCGAAGCTGACGTTCTTGACGGCGTGCACGGGGTGCTCGACGGCGTAGTCGACGCTGAAGTCCTCGACGGTCAGGACGGTGCTCATGCGGTGGCCCCCTCGGTGGTGCCGGCGGCGGCCTCGGCCCGCGCCAGTCGCTTGCGGTCGGCCCGGCTGACGCCGGCCCGGGTCTGGTCGCGCAGCTTCGGGTTGATGATCTCGTCGATGGCGAAGTTCATCAGCGACAGCGCGCACCCCAGCAGCGCGATCATCAGCCCCGGCGGCACGAACCACCACCAGGCGCCGAGTCGCAGCGCGAGCCCGTTCTGCGCGAAGTAGAGCATCGAGCCCCAGGTGAACTGGCCCGAGACGCCGAGCCCCAGGAACGACAGTCCCGCCTCGGCGAGGATCGCGAAGATCACCGCGAACAAGAACTGGCTGGCCAGCACGGGCAGCACGTTGGGCAGGATCTCGACGGCGACGATGCGCCAGGTCTTCTCGCCCGACACCCGCGACGCGGCGACGTAGTCGCGCGACCGCAGGCTCAGCGTGATGGCACGCAGCACGCGGGCGCTGGCCGCCCAGCTCGTGATGACGATCACGAAGGCGATCACCACGAGGCCCTTCTGCGGCACGTAGCTCGACACGATGATGGCGAGCGGCAGGCCGGGGATGACCAGCACGACGTTCGAGAACAGCGAGAACGCCTCGTCGACGAACCCGCCGACGTAGGTGCCGATCACGCCGAAGACGATGGCCAACGCCATCGCGACGACGCCGACCAGCACGCCGATCAGCAGCGAGCCGCGGGTCGCGTAGGCCAGCTGGGCGAAGACGTCCTGCCCGGTCTGCGTGGTGCCGAGCAGGTGCTCCCCGCTCGGGGCGCTCAGGCCGACGTCGCTGATGGCCTGCGGGTTCTGGACGACGAACGGGAAGACCAGGCCGAACAGGGCGATGGCGGCGATCATGCCCGCCCCCACCCAGAGCTTGGGCGTCACGTGCGGGAAGACCCGCTTGAGGCCCTTCCGGCCGGTGCCCGCGCCGCTGTCGCCGGTGGGCGAGTTCGGGTCGGCGAGCTGGCCGAGGTCGATCGTGGACATGCTCGTCGTCCTAACGCTTGGCGCGCGTGCGCGGGTCGATGAAGCCGTACATCAGGTCGACGATGAAGTTCGTCCCCAGCACGGCGAGGGTGATGACCAGGAAGATGCCCTGCATCAGCGCGTAGTCGTTGTTCTGCGTCGCCGTGAAGAGCGCGTTGCCGATGCCCGGGTACGAGAACACCTGCTCGGTCACGATCGAGCCCGACACGACGAACCCGAGCGAGATCGCGAAGCCCGCGAACTGCGGCAGCACCGCGTTGCGGGCCGCATAGCTCTGGCGGATGCGCATCGGCGACAGGCCCTTGGCCTCGGCGGTGACGATGTAGTCCTCGCTGAGGGTCGACACCATCATGTTGCGCATGCCGAGCAGCCAGCCGCCGATCGACGAGATGATGATCGTCAACGCCGGCAGCGTGCCGTAGAGCACCGCGCTCTGGACGAACGTCCAGTTGAGCCCCGGCGTCGCCTCGTACACGTTGTAGCCGCCCGACAGCGGGAACACCCGCAGGACGCTGCCGAACACGTACAACAGGATGAGCGCGAGCCAGAAGTACGGCACCGCCTGGAACATCGTCGTCACCGGGATGAAGTTGTCCAGCACCGAACCGCGCTTCCAGCCGGCGAGGGTCCCGAGACCCACCCCGAAGACGAACGACAGGATCGTCGCGATGCCGATCAGGGCGATCGTCCACGGGATGGCCTGGCCGATGATGGTCGACACCCCGGCCGGGAAGTACGACACCGAGATGCCGAGGTCCCCCCGGGCCAGGTTGCCGAGGTACTGCACGTACTGCGAGAACAGGGGTTCGTCCGAGTCGGAACCGAGAAGGAGGCGCAGGCTGGTCACGGTCGCCTCGCTGACCGGTCCCTTCTGCTGCATCTTGGCCAGCAGGATGTCCACGGGGTCACCGGGCAGCAACCGCGGGATGAAGAAGTTCAGCGTCAGGGCCGCGAACAACGCGACCGCGTAGAAGCCGACCTTCTGCGCGACGTACCTCATCCGCGCCTCCTGACCTTCTCGGTCCCGACCACGATCACTTGAGCTTCAGGTTCAGGACGGTCTGGGCGTTGTCCCAGGTCTTCCACGTCGCCGGGAAGTTCTCGGTGTCGTCGTCGCCCGTGGGCCAGCCGGTCACCTTCGCGTTGTTGAACTCGGTGAGCGTGGACTGCAGCAGCACGGGGATGTACGGCATGTCCGCCACGATCTCCTTCTGGATCGTGAAGTACTGCTCGGTCTTGGCCGCGACGTCGTCGGTCTGCTCGGCCGCGACGATCGCGGCGTCGACGGTCGGGTTCGAGTAGCGGGCGAAGTTGTTGATCGCCTGCTCGCCCACCGGCGAGGTCGTCGTCGAGTCGAAGTTGCCGTTGTAGAGGTAGTACGGGTCGGTCGACGGGCCCTGGCCGAGCGAGTCCATCGTCAGCTGGAACTGCCCGTTGTTGCGGGCGGCGACCCACTCGTTGTACGACTTGGCACTCTGCGTGATCTCGATGCCGACCGCGCGCAGCTGCTCGGCCATGGCGTCGATCGCCGCGATGTAGTCCGAGTAGCCGGTGACGACCTGGATCTCGAGCTGCAGCTTCTGGCCGTCCTTGGCGTAGATGCCGTCCGAGCCCTTCGCGTAGCCGGCCGACTGCAGGAGCGCGTCGGCGCCCTCGGTGTCGGCCGTCATCGGCGTCTCCTTCTCGACGTCGGGGCTGATGTAGTCGTCGTCACGACCGAGGGTCATGAAGGTCGGCGAGATCTGCTTGTTCGTGCCCGAGAAGGCCAGGTCGTTCAGCTGGTCGCGGTTCATCGCCTTGTAGATCGCCTGGCGCACGGCCGGGTCGGTCTGCGGGCCCGTGCAGCCGAGGTCGGCGTTCGAGCAGGTCATCAACGTGATCTGCTGCAGCGGGGTGGCGACGTAGCTGACGTCGGGGTTGCTGCCGAGCACCTTGTCGGCCTCGGGGATGAAGATGCTCGACCAGTCGAGGTCGCCGCCGACGACCGCGTCGGTGGCCGAGGTGTTGTTCGCCAGGGCGATGTACCGGATGCTCTTGACCTCGGGCTTGCCCGACTGCCAGTAGTTCGGGTTCGCCTTGTAGACGTAGCTCTGCGGGGTGAAGGTGTCGAGCATGTACGGCCCGGTGCCGATCGGCTTCTCGACCGGGTCGGTCGCGATGTCGGAGAGCTTCGAGAAGACGTGCTCGGGCACGATCGCGGCCTGGCCGAGGATGTCCGGGCCCTTGACGAACGAGGTGTCGGCGAAGGTGAAGACCACCGTGTCGTCGTCCGTGGCCTCGACGGTGCCCTCGAAGCCGACGCGGTTCAGTTCGGGCTTGTCGAGCATCGTCTGGAACGTGTACGCGACGTCGTCCGCCGTGAAGTCCTCGCCGTCGCTCCACTGCACGCCGGTGCGCAGGTCGACGGTCAGCTCGGTGCCGTCGTCGTTCCACTCGTACTCCTCGCCCAGCATGGGCTTGGGGTCGGCGCCGGTGAGCACGTTGTAGTAGAACAGCTGCTCGTAGAGCAGGCCCTGCGAGGTGCTGTCGGCCGTGGCCGAGAACGGGTTGAAGTTGGCCGTGAGGTCGCCCGCCGGGCCCGTGTTGGCGGTGATGCCGCCTTCGTCGCCGCCGCTCGAGGCGGTGCACCCGGTGAGCGCGAGGCCCGCGGCGGTCGCGAGTGCGATCGCACCGAACCCGACCCGTCGGCGGTTGGTCATGGAGAGAGGCATCGTCGACCCTTCGTCGTGCCAGGCGCCGTCGCCTGGTCCCGGGGTCTTTCTTAGACGACTTACGTAAGCGAGTCAAGAAAGTCGTGAGGACGTGTCGGGATCGTGACCCGCGCCTCCTGCGGTGCCGCGACGAACCACACCGGCCCGACCCGCGCTCGCCCGGCCCGCGCTGGCCCGGCCCGCACCACACCACGTTTCGTGCACAGCACCCCGACGAGACGCGGTGCGCTGCACGGAACGCGGCGCGGAGGCAGGTGGGCCCGCCCGGGCAGCGGGGGCACGCTGCGCGGCGTACCTCCCCACGCACCACACCGCGTTTCGTGCACGGCACCCCGACTAGACGCGGTGTGCTGCACGGAACGCGGCGCGGAGGCGTGCGGGCCCGCCCGGGCCGCCGACCGGACCCGGTGCAGTGCACGACTCGCGGTGCCGAGGAGGCGCGGGCCGGGTCCGGGCACCGTCGCGGGGTCAGCGCGAGATGGCGCGTTGCACGACGAGGGCGGCCGCACCGATCGCGGCCGCGTCGCGCGGGTCGGTCGAGACCTCGACCCTCGTGGTGTGCACGCCTCGTGAGAACGCCGTGCGGGCCAGGGCCTCGACGGCCGCCCGGGCGTAGATCGAGCCGGCGACCGCGACCCCGGGTCCGCTCAGCACGACGCGGTCGAGGTCGAGCAGGTTGGCGAGCGTGACGACCCCGGCGGCGAGCTGCTCGGCGGCGCGCGTGACGAGCCCGTCGGCCGCGGCGTGACCGGCGATCGCCGCGCGGGCGAGCAGGTCGAAGTCGCGCGCGACCCCGCCCGGCGCCCAGGCGAGGCCGAGGTCGTCGAACGCGGCGGCGTCGCGCCGGGCCCGGGCGACGACGGCCCCGGGCGACGCCGCGAGCTCGAGGCAGCCGCGGTTGCCGCAGTAGCAGGGCTCGCCGTCGAGGTCGATCGACACGTGGCCGAGCTCTCCGGCGCCCGAGCTCGCGCCCCGGTGCAGGGCCCCGTCGAGCACGATGCCGGAACCGACCCCCGTCCCGAGGTAGACGCAGGCGAACGTCTCGGAGCGCGGCACCTGGCGACTCCAGAACTCGCCGAGCGCGGCGGCCGCCGCATCGTTGTCGACGATCACGGGCAGGCCGAGGCGCAGGGCCAGCGCGGCGTGCAGCCCGGCGTGGAGGGCGCTCTCGGTCGACCGGGGCCCGGTACGCACCCCGTGGGCGAGGGTGGCACGGGGACCGACGACGGCCAGGCCGGCCACCGCCCCGCTCGCGAGGCCGAGGCTGCCGACGACGTCGTGGAAGCCGTCGACGATGCGGACCGCGGCGGCCGTGACGTCGTCGGACGCGGCGGGCCCGGCGTCGACCTGCAGGCGCCCGACGACTCCCCCGCGCATGTCGGTGACGACGTAGGTGAGCGCGTCCTCACCGATCTGCACTCCCATGCCGTAGACGGCACGCGGGTTGATCTCGACCATCGTGCGCGGTTTGCCACCGGTCGACGCGACCCGGCCGGTCTCCCGGACGAGCCCCTCGTCCAGCAGCCGCCGGACGATCGTCGAGATCGACGCCTGCGTCAGCCCGCTGGCCTGGGCGAGCTCGACACGGCTGATCGGGCCCGACGACCGCACGAGGTCGACCACGAGTTCGCGGCTGGTCTGCGGCGCGGGCTGGGGCGCCGGCTGCGAGGTGGGCTGCATCGCGGGCTGTGCCGGGGTGGGCGCCGAGGTGTGCGACCGCCACGGCGTCGCGGGCCGGGCAGGGGGCTGCGTCGGGGTCCGGTCGGGGTCGCGGGTCACCACGGGCGTCGCTCCGACCTGTCGGGGGCTGTAGGTTCGGGCGCATGACCGACTCGATCGTCGACACCCGGGTTGCCCCTGCCGGGCCGGGCGACCGCCGTCGTGTCGGTCTCGCCCTCGTCCGCCCCGGCGAGATCTTGGGGGCGGAGCCGTTCTACCACGAACTGATCGCCGGCATCGAACGGGTTCTGCGCCCGCGCGGCCACACCCTGCTGCTGCAGGCCCTCGCCGACCGCGACGCCGAGCTGTCGGCCTACCGGCGGTGGGCGGCCTCGGGCGACTTCGGCGCGGTCGTGCTCGTCGACCTCACCGACGACGACCCCCGACCGGCCCTGCTGCGCGAGCTCGGCCTGCCCGCGGTCGTGCTCGGCGACCCCGCCCTCTCGGGAGACCTGCCCGCCGTCTGGACCGGCGACGGCGTGGCCATGCGCGACACCGTCGCCGCGCTCGTCGCGGACGGGCACCGTCGACTCGCGCACGTGTCGGGCCCGGGAGCGCTGCTGCACACGCAGGTCAGGCAGGAGGCGCTGGTCGCCGCGAGTCGCGCCTCCTCGTCCGTCGTCGAGACGATCGAGGGCGACTACTCGTGGGACGCCGGCGCGGCCGCCCTCTCGCGTCTGCTCTCGGGGCCGACGCCGCCGACGGCCGTCGTCTTCGACAACGACCAGATGGCGCTCGGCGGCCTCGCCGCGGCGCAACGACTCGGGGTCGAGGTGCCGACGCGACTGACGCTCGTGGCGTGGGACGACTCGTCGCAGTGCCAGTTGTCGACGCCCCCGCTCTCGGCGGTCAGCCACGACGTGCAACGCCTCGGCGAGGTGGCCGCCGGCATGCTGCTCGGCGTGCTCGCGGGTGAGGGCGTGGCGTCGGTCGAGGCGCCACCCGCGTCGCTCGTGCGGCGGGGGTCGTCGGGGCCCGCGCCGGTCTGACACCT
Source organism: Frigoribacterium sp. Leaf8 (assembly GCF_001421165.1). GTDB lineage: Bacteria > Actinomycetota > Actinomycetes > Actinomycetales > Microbacteriaceae > Frigoribacterium. Next base: position 643,424 of record NZ_LMKB01000005.1, read on the forward strand.
GCCGATCCGCCGGCCCCGGTGTCGACTCCCACCCAGGTGAAACAGGGGTGACCCGACAACCACCCTGCGCATTCCGGACAGTTCGGTGGGTTTCTCTCAGGTTCCGGATAGGTTCGGTGGGCACGGGGGGTTCCCTTCGTGCTGCGCGTCTCACCCGGCGCTGGGCCGGGGGCGGACAAGCGATGACGCTTGCACCACCGATCAAGAAAGCACTCACCACGTGATCACCAAGTTCTCCTGGCGCCGTGCGGTGGCCGTCCCGGCCGTCCTCACGCTCGCCCTCGGAGGGGCCCTCCTCTCCACCACGGCGGCCCAGGCCGTCGACAGTGACCTGATCGTCACCTCGCCGACCGCCGCCTCGACCACGGACTCGCGTCTGGTCACCGTGGCGGGTACGGCGATCGCCGACGCCAACGTGATCATCAAGGACACCGACACCGACGGAGCCGTGCTCGCCCGCACGACCACCGACGCCACCGGCGCCTTCTCGACGACGATCCAGTACCCCGACACGGCGATCGTGGCGCAGACCATCTTCGTGGACGGCGAGAAGGGCTTCAGCGGCTTCGACCCGACCGTCACGCGCTCGTTCAGCCTGCCCGCCGTCGCCCCGGTCGAGGTCTTCGCGGTCACGACCCCCGAGGTCGGCCAGCAGCTCGCCTCGCGCACCGTCACCTTCTCGGGCACCGGCATCTCGGGTTCGACCGTCAACGTGCTCGGCACCGACGGCAACCGCCTCCCCGGCACCGGCGCCGTCGCCGTCGTCGGCGGCCAGTGGTCGCTCCAGTACACCTACCCCGAGACCGTCGACCGCAACCAGAGCGTGCGCGTGACCCAGGTCACGGGTGGCTCCGGGACCGGCGACGCCCCCGTCGCGTTCGTCCTGCCGCAGGGCCAGACGCTCGTCGTCGAGACGCCCGCCGCGGACACCACCACCGCCACGCGTACCGTCACCTTCTCGGGAACCGGCACCTCCGGCTCGACCGTCAACGTCCTCGGCGCCGACGGCAACCGCCTCCCCGGCACCGGTGCGATCGTCGTCATCGACGGCCGCTGGACGCTCGACTACACCTACCCGGACGACGCCACGGTGGCGCAGTCCGTCCGCGTGACCCAGGTCACGGGCGGCGCGGGCTCGGGTGACGTCCCCCGCTCGTTCAACCTGCCCGCAGTGGTCGTCCCGCCGACCGACGTCGTCCTCGACGCCCCGGTCATCACCTCGCCCACCCAGGGTCAGGTCGTCGTCGGTGACCAGGTCACCTTCGAGGGCACCGGCACCCCCGGCTCGAACATCCTGCTGGCCGTCGTCCCGACGGACCAGCTGGACGAGCTCGAGGCCGCCGAGAACGGACGCGCCGCCGCCGCTGCGGTCCCCGCCGACCCCGCCGACCCGATCGTGGTCGACGCCGCCGGCAACTGGACCGTCACCCTCGCCCTGACGCCGAACGACTACACGGCTGCCGCCGTGTCGTTCCTCCTCGACGCCGACGGCCTGCCGGTGCTCGACGCCGCCGGTCAGCCGATCGTCTCGGACCCCTCGGCCGACGTGGCGTTCAGCCTTGTCGCCGCCGTGACGCCCGCAGCCCTGCCCGCCACCCCGATCGCCACCGGCACCACGGGCCTGGCGTACACGGGTAGCGAGGGCACCGAGGCCGCCATCGGCATCGGCGCCGCCGTCCTGCTGCTCGGCTCGACGCTGATGGTCCTCGCTCGCCGCCGCGCGAAGCTCGCGACCACCGACGTGGCCGGCGAGTAACACCCGCACCACGACGACGGCCCCCGTCGCTGCCTCGGCAGCGGCGGGGGCCGTTCCCCGTCCGGCAAGGGCCGTGCCGCGTCCGGCGGCGGCCACACCCGGCCCCCGGTCCCCTTCGCAGGTGTCGCACCGCCGGATGAACGTCGCACCGTCCACTTCGGCGGTGCGATGCTCATCCGGCGGTGCGACACCGCGCAGACCGCTCAGGCCCGGGACGCACGAACGCCCCCGCCTCGAGAGGCGGGGGCGTTCGGTGTTCGAGAGGTGTGACGACGACCGGTGGTGGAGATGGGGGGAATTGAACCCCCGTCCATCGCTGAGATTGCACGCATTCTACGGGCGTAGCCAGATGAGGCGTTCTGCTCGGCTCCGACCTTTGTTACTGGCTTCTAGGTCGACGAGCCCAGCCCGAGTGCAAGTCCCGTGTGACCCCCAGGCGTAGTCACACAGCAAGCCATCTAAATGACGTCAGGATCTGGTTAGAAGGCGGTCACCAGACTGACGGACTCCATGTGGCTCTACTGCTTACGCAGCGAGAGCGAAGTCAGTGCGCTTGTTATTGGCACTTATTGTTTTCCAGAGATCGTTTACGAGATAACCCTGGATCCTCGGCCCGCTTCTCGTTCGCACACAGGCGATGTCGAAACCGATCATCCCCATGAGGGGGCCGTCGTCACACGCTCTTGAATTACCAACGCACGTTTCCGTGCGGCCCATCAGTCTACGTCGTCCGACGCGTTCGCGCCACCGTCGGCGACCCGCCCGCCCGTGCCCGACGACCGACCGGTCACTCCCCCAGGTGCTTGCGCGCCGACATCGCCGACTGCGCCTCGCGCGTCGCGGTGCGCTCGCGCAGGGTCTGGCGCTTGTCGTACTCGCGCTTTCCCTTCGCGAGGGCGATCTCGACCTTGGCCCGACCGTCGCTGAAGTAGATCTTGAGCGGGACGACCGTGAAGCCGCCCTCCTTGGTCTTCTGCCCGATCTTGTCGATCTCGTGGCGGTGCAGCAGCAGTTTGCGCTTGCGCCGGGGTGCGTGGTTGTTCCAGGTGCCCTCGGTGTACTCGGGGATGTGCACCGCGTCGAGCCAGGCCTCGCCGGCGTCGACGAACGCGTACCCGTCGACCAGCGACGCGCGGCCCTGCCGCAGCGACTTGACCTCGGTGCCGCTCAGGACGATGCCCGCCTCGTACGTCGTCTCGATCGTGTAGTCGTGGCGCGCGCGGCGGTTCGTGGCCACGACCTTCTCACCGCGTTCTTTCGCCACGCTGGCCTCCTGGTCGTTCGGGTGGGGGTGCTGCCGACAGGCAGCCGTTCAGTATACAGCGAAGGAGGCGCGGTGCCCGTCTGACGGACACCGCGCCTCCTTCACGGGGCCGGCTTCTAGACCTTGAGGTAGCGCCTGATGGCGACGTTCGCGCTGAGGGCTGCGAGCAGGATGCCGACGACGATGACGATCGGCACGACCAGGGCGGCGTCCCGCAGTCCGATGAACGGCGTGCCCTGGAAGGTCACCGCCAGGTAGCCCTTGACGAAGAAGTTGACGATCGCGACGATCGCCCCACCGGCCAGCAACGAGCCCACGAGGGCCGCGATCACCCCCTCGAGGATGAACGGCGTCTGGATGAACCGGTTGGACGCCCCGACCAGGCGCATGATGCCGAGTTCTCGACGCCGGCTGAACGCGCTCAACCGGATGGTCGTGGCGATCAGCAGCACGGCAGCGATCAACATGAGGGAGGCGATGCCGATGGCCGTGTAGCTCGCCGCGTTCAGCACCGAGAAGATCGGGTCGAGGTACCCGCGCTGGTCGACGACGCTCTGGACGCCGGCCAGGCTCGACAGGCTCTCGGTGAGGACGTCGGACTGCGTCGGGTCCTTGAGGTTCACCCAGAAAGTCTCGTTGAGGTACGCCGGCTGCACGAACTCGGTGGCCGGGCTGTCGGCGAACTGCTGCTTGAAGCGGTCGTAGGCCTGGGTCTGGTCCTCGAAGTAGAACTTGTCGACGTAGGGCGTCAGGACGTCGCTGTCGAGCTGGGCGCGGACGCCGTCGATCTGGTCCTTGGTCGCCATCGCCCCGGTGCAGTTGCCGGTCGTGTCGGTGTCGGTGCAGAGGTAGACGGCGACCTGGGCCTTGTCGTACCAGTAGCCCTTCATCTGCGTGATCTGCATCTGCAGCAGGGCCGCGGTGCCGACGAAGGTCAGCGAGATGAACGTGACGAGCACGACGGAGATGACCATCGAGGCGTTGCGACGGAGGCCGCTGCCGACCTCGCTCATGACGAGTCCGAGTCTCATGCGTCGGCCCCTCTCGTGCTGAGGTCCTCGACCCCGATGGCCTGGATGGGCACCGCCTGGGTCTGGTAGCCGCCGTGACGCTCGTCGCGGAGGATGTTGCCCGCACTGAGCTCGATCACCCGTCGTTGCATCTGGTCGACGATTCCCGCGTCGTGGGTCGCCATGATGACCGTCGTGCCGCCGGCGTTGATGCGCTCGAGCAGGGTCATGATGCCGGCGCTGGTCGACGGGTCGAGGTTGCCGGTGGGCTCGTCGGCCAGCAGGATCGCCGGCTTGTTGACGATCGCACGGGCGATGGCGACGCGCTGCTGCTCGCCGCCCGAGAGCTCGTGCGGCAGACGGTGCTGCTTGCCGACCAGGCCGACCATCTTGAGGACGTCGGGCACGGCCTCCTGGATGAAGCCCTTGCTCTTGCCGATGACCTGGAGGCTGAACGCGACGTTGTCGAACACGTTCTTCTGCGGCAGCAGCCGGAAGTCCTGGAACACGACGCCGAGGTTGCGCCGGAAGTACGGTACCTTGCGGCTCGAGAGCGTGCCCAGACGCTGCCCGAGGACGTGGATCTGGCCCTGGGACGGCTTCTCTTCCTTCAGCACGAGCCGCAGGAAGCTCGACTTGCCGGAGCCGCTCGCCCCCACGAGGAACACGAACTCGCCCTTGAGGATCTCGAGGGTGACGGCGTTCAGCGCGGGCCGGGGGTTGCCGACGTAGACCTTGGTGACTTCATCAAACCGAATCATGACGGGGATCACCCTAAGTGCGGCCGGCGACGATCGCCGCAGCGACTCGCTGCGGCGGGGCGGCTATGGATGTGCTGGGAGCCGCCGGGCGGGCGACGCCCGGTCAGTCCTGGTCGTCGCGCTTGCGCCAGCGGATGCCCGCCGAGATGAAGCCGTCGAGATCGCCGTCGAAGACGTTCGAGGGGTTGTTGACCTCGTGCTCGCTGCGCAGGTCTTTGACCATCTGGTAGGGCGCCAGCACGTAGCTGCGGATCTGGTCGCCCCAGCTGGCGGTGATGTTGCCCGCCAGCTCTTTCTTCTTGGCGTTCTCGGCTTCTTTCTGCAGCAGCAGGAGGCGCGACTGCAGCACGCGCATGGCGGCGGCGCGGTTCTGGATCTGGCTCTTCTCGTTCTGCATCGAGACGACGGTGCCGGTCGGGATGTGCGTCAGCCGCACGGCCGAGTCGGTCGTGTTGACGCTCTGACCGCCGGGGCCCGAGGACCGGAAGACGTCGACGCGGATGTCGTTCTCGGGGATGTCGATCGACTCGGTCTCTTCCATCAGCGGGATGACCTCGACCGCGGCGAAGCTGGTCTGGCGCTTGCCGGCGGCGCCGAAGGGGCTCATGCGCACGAGCCGGTGCGTGCCGGCCTCGACGCTGAGCGTGCCGAACGCGTAGGGGGCGTCGATCTCGAAGGTGGCGCTCTTGATGCCGGCTTCTTCGGCGTAGCTGGTGTCCATGACGGTGGCGGACATGCCGTGCTTCTCGGCGTAGCGCAGGTACATGCGCAGCAGCATCTCGGCGAAGTCGGCGGCGTCGACCCCGCCGGCCCCGGCGCGGATCGTGATGACGGCCGGGCGCGGGTCGTACTCGCCGTCGAGCAGCGTCTGCACCTCGAGGACGTCCATCATCTTCTGCAGGGCCCTGAGCTCGGCCTGGGCCTCGTCGGCGCTCTCTTGGTCGTCGCCGTCGTTCGCCATCTCGACGAGCACCTCGAGGTCGTCGAGCCGCGCCTCGGTGGTCTCGAGCTTCTCGAGCTCGGACTGCCGGTGGCTGAGGGCGCTGGTGACCTTCTGGGCGTTGTCGGTGTCGTCCCACAGGTCGGGGGCCGAGGCCTGTTCGCTGAGCTCGGCGATCTCGGCGACGAGACGGTCTTGCCCGATCACCGCACGGATGTCTTCGAACGTGGCCCGGAGGGCGGCAATCTGCTCAGAGAAATCCAGTGCGATCATGGTCCCCGAGCTTACCCGGCCCGCGTGGGCCGGGCCTGCCCGTGCCCCGCGCCTCCCGCCGCCCGCCTCGCGCCACCCGCCCCGCGCCTCCCGACGACAGGGTGAGGTCTCGTCTCATCCGCAGTACTCGGGCGGGGCGATGCGCGTCGTGCCCACGCTCATGTCGGTGATCCGGTCGGACGTCCCCACCACGAAGACGAGGTACTGCCCGTCGTCGCCGGCGACGGCGTACTGCGTCCCGTAGTTCTCGTGGTGGTCGAGAGTGAGTTCGGCATCCGGGTAGGCGGCGAGCAGTGTCGCTTCGTCGTCGCCGAGCCCGATGCCGGACGCGGTCCGGGGGGTGGCGCTCGCGAGGGCGGCCGGGTCGTCGAACGTCGGGTCGGCGGAGACGGTCGCGATCTCGGTCGCGTCCGGAGACGACCCGCGCGAGACAGCGAGACTCAGTCCCCGGCCGTCCGAGAAGAACGACGCCGGGCAGCCGTAGCCGTCGTCCGGGTGCCGGTCGAAGGTGGTGAGCCGGGCGGCCTGCTCCTCGAGCCGGCCGCCGAGGACCAGCGGCCCGATCCGATCGGTGGACACGATCCAGGTCGACGGGGCCGTCGGATCGTCCACCACCGGTGCCGGTGGCGGGACCGGTGTCGCCGACGGCGTCCCGGCCGGTTCGACGACACCGGGCGACGTGCCGGGATCGTCCTCGGGTCGATCGGACGGGAGCGAGGTGGGGGCCGCTTCACCGTTTCCCGACGGCAGGGTGCCGCCCCCGGCGAGCGCGACGCCCCCGACGGCCAGCGCCACGGCGGCCGCGCCGGCCACCGACAGCAGGACGACCCGCCGGCGACGGACCGAACGGGCGCGGTCGGGTTCGCGCGCGACGGTCTCGATCAGGAGGCCGCGGACGGCCGCGGCACGGTCGCGGTCAAGGCCGAGCGCGTCGTGCGCGTCGTGTGGGCCGTTCGGACGGTCGTTCGGTGCGTCGCTCATCGGTTCTCTCCGGTCAGGGTGACGGGACGTCCGGAGGCCGACTCGGAAGCCGACATCGCTTTGGCGAGTCGCGACTTGGCCCGCGACAGTCGGGACTTGACGGTCCCGACGGGCACGCCGAGCGCCTCGGCCGCGGTCGCCATCGGGAACTCCTCGAGCACGCAGAGCCCGAGGACGTCGCGATCGGCCTTGCCCAGGCCGTCGAGGGCGACTCTCAACCGCCGGTCCCGATCGACGACGTCCAGTCGCGCCGCGACGTCGTCGGCGGGATCGTCCACGTCGGCGTGCGGCGGCAGGGAGGCCAGGGCGATGCGGTGTCGACGGGTCGACCTGGCGAGGTTCTGGGCGACGTGGCCCGTGGTCACGAGCAACCACGCGAGGACCGACCCGTCGACGATGCGGACCGCGTCCCGACGGCGCCACGCCTCGAGGAAGACCATGGCCGTGACGTCCTCGGCGTCGTGCCGGTGTCGGCACAGCCGCAGGGCGTGGCCGTGCACCCGTGCCTGGTGGCGGTCGAAGACGGTCCCGAACGCGGCCGGGTCCCCTGCGACCGCCCGGGCCCAGACGTCGGCGTCCCCCGTCACCGGTCGTGCTCGCTTCTCGTCGTCATGTCGACGTCCCCTCTGGTCCGTTGCTGCCTCCCGTACATGTCCGATCGCCCGGAAAGGTTCCTTCGTCTCCTCTCCCCGAGGTCGGCACCGGTCGGCCCGCGTCAGCGCCGGGCGACGCCCGCTTCCCGCAGGGCCACGTCGGCGAGGCGGCGGACGACCGCGGCATCCCCCGCGCGCCAGGCGGCCACCGGGTCGGGAGACACGGCGAGGGCGGCCTTCGCGTCGCGGCCGGTGAGTGCCCGCAACGCGAGCAGGTCCTCGCCGCCCGGCAGGGCGAGCAGCGCACGGACCGAGGAGGCGCGGCGCACGAACGCGATCCGCCCGCGCAGCCAGACCCACAGCACCACGAGGCTCGGCACCCCGGCGACGACGAGTCCGGCGACCAGCGCCGCCCGGGCCACGCCGTCCTGCTGCTGCCGTCCGGCGTCGGCCAGGGACTGTCCGGCCCCGCTGGCCCCGTCGAACGGGGCGCTGGCCGCACCGCCGACCAGGGGCAGCCCTTGCAGCGCGCGCGACGCGTCCTGCATGGCGCCCTGGAAGCCGGCCCCCGCCTCCTCGAGTTGCCTCCCGAGGTCGGCGAAGGTGCCGATGAAGGTCGCGATGCTCACCCCGAGCACGACGAAGAGGACGACGAGGCCGACGGCCACGACGTCTCCGGTCACCTGGCGGGTCCGGACGAGGGGCGAGGCCGAGTAGAGCTGCATGGCCCCAGTCTGACGCGAGGCGGCCCGCGAGGCGCGACCCGCGCCTCCTCGGGTCGGAGACGACGACTACCGGGGCACGGTGCTGACGGGTCCCACCCGCGAGGTCGCGAGGTCGAGCGAGGTGACCGTCGTCGCTCCGGCCGACAGGGCCACCCGCAACGCCCCCACCTGGTAGGGGACGGTCGTCCACTTGTCGGGCGGGACGCCGGTCACGACGCCGCCCGGGTAGCCGGCCTGGTCGGGGCGCAGGTTCACCCTCAGCGACAGGACGGACGGCAGGCGCGTGGTCAGGGTGCCGAGCGCCGTGAGCACCGGGGCGAGCGTGGTCGAGAGGGTGCTGCCGAGGGTGGTGACCGGGGTGACGAGCGTGGAGCGGACGAGCGTGGCCACCGACGCGAGCAGCGACCCGGCCGAGCCCGTCAACGCGGCGAGCAGCGGGTTCAGCACGTTGCCGAGCAGGGTGGCGAGCGCCCCGCTCAGCACCCGCGTGGTGACCACCGCCGTCGCGGTGGACGGGGACGCGAGCAACTGGCCGAGCGTTCCCCCCATCGCGACGTCGACGGCGAGCACGTCGACGGGGACGCCGAGCACCGTCGCCCGCAACGTCACCGTCAACGCCACCGACAGCTGCGCCGCCGACACCGCGGACTGCAGCGCCGCCACGACCCGTTGGGTCAGGCCGTCGAGCATCGACCCGACCGTGGTCGTGATCGAGGCCATCGCCGCCGCGCTCAGCACGAGTTCGGTGTTCGGGGCGAGCCCGTTCAGCCCGCCGGGCTGGCCGACCAGCGTGGCCAGGTCGACCGACACCACACCGGTCGACGGGGTGATGGTGACCGTGCCGTCCGTGCTGGTGACCGACCCCGCGAGCACCGGGTCCACCGCCGACTGCAGGGCCAGGCCGGTGAGGGTGACCGAACCCGTGACCCCGCCCAGGCTCAGCAGGTTCGTGAGGCCGTTCACGGTGGCGAGCACGCCGTCCCGGACGGTCCTCGAGATCGTGCCGTTGACGCCCGTCAGGCCGGCGGCGGCCGTGTTCAGGCTCGTGACCGTGCTCGACACCTGACCCGACAGTCCCGCCACCGCCGGGCTGTGCAGCTCGAGGGCGAGACCGGCGATGCCGTAGTCGCGGGTCACCCCCGTCACGCTGCCGTCGCCCCAGATGCGGCTCTCGAGGGCTCGGCAGCCGTCGAGGGTCGCCGTGGACGCCACCGCGCCCACGGTCAGGTCGGCCCGGTCGAGGGCGGTCGAGGCGGGCAGCACCGAGGTGAGGCCGATGCGGGCGGGACCGGGCAGTGACGAGGCGGGGGTCGTCGGCGTCACGCCGAGCCCGCCCGAGTCGCTCACCAGACCCGCGGCGGCGGCCGCCGTGCCGGTCGGGGCGACCCGCGTGAACTGGTTCAGGGCTCCGGCCGACCCCGCCGGCAGGTTCGTGCCGAGCCCGGTCAGGTCGAGGCCGACGAGACCCGACCCCGCGCTCGCCGACAGGGGATTGCGGAACGTCGTCGTGCCTCCCGCGTCCGTGGTCGGGGCGGGCGATGCCGGCACCGCGGTGACGACGCCGGAGCGGGTGCGCGTCAGGTCCGCCCCACGCACGGCCGCGACGGTGTCGAGGTCGGTGCCGGCCAGGCTGCCGCGCACGAACCGGCTGGACGCGGCGGCGGCGTACCCGGTGTCGGTGCCGCAGGTGAACCTCGTGGTGCCGACGAGCCCGTACGTGCGCTCGGAGTCGGTCCAGGCGGCGGTCGTCACGGGCGGCGGGGGCACGATGACGGCACCCACGACGGCGACGACGGCCGCCACGGCGACGACGGCCCGTCGCGCGGTGAGCGCCGCGACGAGGCGGGCGACACCCGTGGGGCGACGGCGACGGCGGCCGTGCGTGCCGGTCACGACGTCACCGCCCGGCGTCGTCCGCGGAGGTGCAGCGAGAGGCCGACGACCAGGGCACCGGCACCCGCGATGGCCGGGCCGGACGAGAGGCCGCCGGTGAAGGCGAGCGCCCGCGGGGCGTCCACGCCGCTGAGGGTCACGTCGACGGGGCGCCCGTCGCCGGCGGAGTCGATGACGGGGGCGACGCCGCCGGGGCCGGTGCCGGTGCCGCCGGTGCCGGGCGCCGCCGGGTCCGCCCCGCCCGGGCCGGGACCGGCCGGGTCGCCGGGCACGGCGGTCGTGACGGTCGGCTCGGGCTCGGCCGGGAGGGTCGCGACGGGGTCCAGCGCCGTCGCCGTGATGCCGACGCCGACCCGGGCGCTCCGTCCCATGGACGAGGCGTCGTCGCCGCGCCCACCGGCGAGACCGAGGCTGACGAGCACGAAGACCCGGCCCGAGCCCCCGACCGACCGCACCGGCCACGAGGGACTGCCGTCGACGAACGAGGAGGCGCGGGTCGGGGCGGTCACGGTCCGCGCCCCGGTCGCGCAGAGCGGCGTCGTCTCGACCCGCTGCCACTCGACGTCGCAGGTCTCGACCCCCAGCGTGAATCCGGCCTCGTCGTCGACGAGCGACCCCGAGCTGACGAGCTCGAGGCCGAGTGCCACCCGGTCGCCGGTCGTGACGTCGGTCGCGATCTGCCAGCGGCCCGGGGCCGCGGGCGCGATGTCCTCGGTGCCGGTCAGTTCGTCGGCCAGCACGAGGTGGCCGTCGAGGCCGGTCTCGGGCACGGGTTCGAGGGCACGGGCGGTGCCGGCCTGGACGGTGAGGGCCCCGCCGAGCACGAACGCGGCCGTCCCCACGACGGCCAGGAGCGTCGTCGCGGCGCGGTGCCCGCGGGTCGTGGGTCCGCGGTGCGCACCGCGGTCGTGGTGCGCACCGCGGCCGTGGTGCTCGCCGCTCGGCCCGCCGGGCGCGCCGCCACTCGACTCCCCGTCCACGGTCGTCCTCACCCTCGGCGGACGGCGCCGCGTCGCGTCGGCCAGAAGGCCAGCACGACGGCGGCACCGACGACGGCGACCGCGAGCCCGCGGGCCGACGGGGTCGACATCGTCGTCAGGACGAAGCCGAGGCCCGGGGCCGAGGCGACGACGATCCGGGCGTCGCGCACGACGTAGGGGTCGCGGTCGTCCGAGTCGTTGGCGTCGCCCCGCAGCACGAGGGAGCGCGCGGCGGCGTCGCCGGGCACGGCGGTCGTCGAGACGACCCGGTGGGTCACGGGGACGTCGAAGCCGGGTCGGGGCACCGTGACCACGTCGCCGGGCCGCACGTCGGCCGCCGCGATCGCCCGGGTGACGACGGCGCCGCCCGCGGGCACGGTGGGACTCATCGAGCCGGTCAGGACGACCACGAGCGAGAGGCCGAGGACCGTCGAGACGGCGAGCCAGAGGAGGCAGACCGCGCCGACGAGGCCGACCACCGACAGCAGGAGCGTGCTGACGACGTCGACCGGTCGGCGGCGAGGGCGTCGGCGACGGCGCTCACGGCGATCCGCCCGGCGCGGCTCGACCTCGGGGCCCCGACGTTCCGCCCGGGGCCGGGTCACGGTGTCGACCACCGGTCGGCCCGTCACTCGACGCTGGTCGAGGCGAACTCCCACGCCGGGGCGGCGGTACGGCCCTGGAGCGTCGAGCTCGCCGACGTGGCGGCACTCGCCGGCAGGGTCACTTCGAAGCAGTAGAACTGCGTGGTGCCGGACGCGGCGGCGAGTCGTTGGGTGGCCGTGGCGCCCGTCGTCGAGAGCGAACCCGTGGCGATGGTCGTCGGCGCGGTGAACGCGGCGGCGGTGCAGGTCGGCGCGGCACCCCCGGCCGTGACCTCGACGGTCGCGACGCGGACGGTCAGGGCGCTGAAGAGCGCTCCCCCGGCATCGGCCACGGTCACGCCGGTGGCGGGCACCGCGGCCCGGACCTGCACGTCGGCGGGGACGCTCGTCGTGGCCGTCGTCCGCAGGGCCACGCCCGAGTAGACGCTCTCGCCCGGGCTCAGGGTCTGCGCGCCCGGCGTGAAGACCGTGCCGCGACCCGGTGCGGTCTCGTAGTCGGAGAAGCCCGCCGTGTAGGGCGAGGTGACGCTCTGCTGCACCTCGAACGTGCCGGTGCCTATGCCGGGGCCGCCCGTGCCGTCCCCGGCGTAGACCCACTCGCTGTCGGTCCAGGCCGCGACGGTGTAGCCGAGTCCGCCGACGACCAGCGCACCGCCTGCGGCGAGCGCCGCGACCTTGCGGAGGCGACGAGGTCTCGGCGCCGACCGGTCGTGCGTCGCGACGTCGTCGCGCGGGACCTCGCCGTGAGGGGTGTCGGAGGCAGAGCGGTGCTGCGACATGGTGGTGCTCCTGATCCGCGTCGCCTGGTGGGGGCGGCGCTCGGGGTGGTGCGATGGACGCCCGTGGTGAGCGGGCGGCGGGCCGGGATGCGGCGGCGGCTCGGGGTGGTGGGGCCCGGCCGGTGAGGCGTGCTCACGTGTGTTGGGGTCGAGTACACCACCCCCGCGCGGGGGCGACAACCCACCCGTTCGGGGGTCGTGGCCGGGGTGCCCTGCCCGGCGGGCGGATCAGCGGGCGCCGAGCACCGGGGCGCGGTCGGCGTAACCGGCCGTCGTGGCGCGCGCGACGGCGGTCGGGAGCGCCGCGAGCAGCGCGTCGACGTCGGCCTCGGTGCTCGTGTGGCCGATCGTCATGCGGAGCGCACCGCGGGCCGCGTCCGCCGGCAGGCCCATGCCGAGCAGCACGTGGGACGGTTCGGGGATGCCCGCCTGGCAGGCCGATCCGGTCGAGACGCTGACCCCGGCGGCGTCGAGCAGGAACAGCAACGAGTCGCCCTCGCACCCGTCGAAGGTGAAGTGGGCGTTGCCGGGCAGCCGGTCGACGGGGTCGCCCCGCAGCACGGCCCCGGGCACCGACGCCAGCACCCCGGCGATCAGCCGGTCCCGCAGCGGCTCGTAGGCCCCGTGCGGCTGCTCGGCCGCCACGGCGAAGGCGACGGCGGCCGGGGCGTCCTGCGTGCCCGAGCGCACCTGTCGTTGCTGTCCGCCCCCGTGGATCAGGGGCACGACGGTCGCCGACCGCGACAGCACGAGCGCGCCGATGCCGATGGGCCCGCCGATCTTGTGGGCGCTGACGCTGAGCGCCGCGAGCCCGGAGGCCGCGAAGTCGATCGGCACCTGCCCGTAGGCGGCGACGGCGTCCGAGTGCACCGGCACCCCGTGGGCGGCGGCGAGCGCCACGACCTCGTCGACGGGCTGCATCGTGCCGACCTCGTTGTTGGCCCAGAGCAGGCTGACCAGGGCGACGTCGTCGTGCTCGTCGAGGGCCGCGGCGAGGGCGTCGACGCGCAGCCGGCCCTGCTCGTCGAGCGGCAGCCAGGTGACGACGGCGCCCTCGTACCGTTCGAGCCACTCGACGGTGTCGACGGTGGCGTGGTGCTCGCCGGCGGGGACGAGGAGGCGCGGCCGCGGTCGGTCGGACTGCCTCGCCCACCACAGTCCCTTGATCGCGAGGTTGACCGCCTCGGTGCCGCCCGAGGTGAAGACGATCTCGATCGGGTCGCAGCCGAGGGTCGCGGCCACGCGCTCGCGGGCCTCTTCGAGGACGCGCTTGGCGTTCTGGCCGGCCGAGTGGATGGACGACGGGTTGCCGACCGTGCCGAGCGCCTCGGCGTAGGCGGCGATCGCCGCCGGGTGCATCGGCGTGGTGGCCGCGTGGTCGAGGTAGACGCTCATGTTCGGGTCCTCAGGCTGGGTGGGGCGGAGACGCTCGATGATTTCGGGGCCGACACGCGCCTCCTCTACTGTAAACGCGTGACCGACCCCGACCCCCTGCGCGATCTCGGCATCCGTTCCGGCCCCGACGGGCCGACGCTGCGCGTCTGGTCCGCGTCGGCGTCCCGGATCGACGTCGTGATCGACGACGCCCCGCACGACCGTGTCGTCCCGATGGTCCGCGACGCACACGACGTGTGGAGCGCCACCGACGGCGCCCTCACCCCCGGGCGGCGGTACTGGCTGCGGGCGGACGGCCCCGCCGGGGGCGGCAACGCCTTCGACCCCTCGCTCGAGCTGCTCGATCCCTACGCGCGCGGGCTCGGTCGCACCGGACGCGGCACGTGGCAGTCGGCCGTCGTCGACGAGTCGTTCGACTGGGGTGGGGTGTCCAAGCCCCGCACGCCGCTCGACCGGGTGGTGGTCTACGAGGCGCACGTCCGCGGCCTCACCCGCCTGGCCCCCTTCGTGCCCGAAGAGCTGCGCGGCAGCTACGCCGGCCTCGCCGCCGAGTCGACCATCGCCTACCTGATCGGCCTCGGCGTGACGGCGGTGCAGCTGTTGCCCGTGCACCAGCACGTCGACGAGCAGCGCCTCGTCGCGCAGGGCATCGAGAACTACTGGGGCTACAACACCCTCGGCTACTTCGCCCCGCACGCCGCCTACGCCAGCCGCGACGCGCAGCTCGCCGGCGCCTCGGCGATCCTCCGCGAGTTCAAGGGCATGGTGCGCCTACTGCACGAGGCCGGCATCGAGGTCTACCTCGACGTGGTCTACAACCACACGGCCGAAGAGGGCGAGGTCGGCGGCCCGGTCACGAGCCTGCGCGGTCTCGACGGCTCCGGCTACTACCGACACGACGCCGAGGGTCGGCCGGTCGACGTGACGGGGTGCGGCAACTCGCTCGACACGAGCACGCCGGCCGCCTCGCGGCTCGTCCTCGACTCCCTGCGGTACTGGGCCGACGAGGTGCAGATCGACGGCTTCCGCTTCGACCTCGCCGCCACGCTCGGACGTGGTGCGGACCACGTCTTCGACCCCGAGCACCCGCTGCTGAGTGCGATCGTGGACGATCCGGCGCTCGAGGGCGTCAAGATGATCGCCGAGCCGTGGGACGTCGGCATGGGCGGCTGGCAGACCGGGGCCTTCCCCGACGGCTGGATCGAGTGGAACGACCGGTTCCGCAACCGGGCCCGCGACTTCTGGCTGACCGACATCGCCGCGGCCCGGTCGCAGGGCGCTCCCCCGTCCGGGCTCGGCAGCTTCGCGTCGAAGCTCAGCGGGTCGAGCAACATCTACGCCCACGAGCGCGGTCCGCTGTCGGGCGTGAACTTCGTCACGGCGCACGACGGCTTCACCCTGCTCGACCTCGTGTCGTACGACGGCAAGCACAACCTCAGCAACGGCGAGGACAACCGCGACGGCACCGACGACAACCGCTCGTTCAACCACGGCGTCGAGGGCGACAGCGTCAACCCCTGGATCTCGGACGCCCGGCGCCGCTCGATGCGCAACCTGCTCGCCACCCTCTTCGTGTCGGCCGGCATCCCCATGCTGACCGCCGGCGACGAACGCGGCCGCACCCAGCACGGCAACAACAACGCCTACTGCACCGACAGCGAGCTCACCTGGGTCGACTGGTCCGACGAACCCTGGCACCGGGACCTGCACGACGACGTCGCCACGCTCTCCCGGCTGCGAGCCGAGAACCCCGCCCTGCGCCCGTCGCGGTTCGGCCTCGACGGCGCCTGCACGCTCAGCGCCAACGAGATGTCGTGGCACTCGGCCTCGGGCGACGAGATGCGTCCCGACGAGTGGAACGACCCCGGCGTCCGCACGATGCAGTACCTCGCGACCTCGACGCCCGAGCACGAGGCGCCGAACACGGTCCTCGTCGTGGTGCACGGGGCCGAGACCGCCGTCTCGGTGACGCTCCCCCGACACCACGGGGTGACGGCGTACGAGGCCCTGTGGTCGAGCGACGACCGCAGCCTGCCGCAGGCGACGGCCCCCGGTGACGACCTGCTCGTCTCGGGGCCGACCGTGGTGGTGTTCCGCGCCACGACGACCGAGGTGGCCTCGTGACCAGCAAGGCGTCCGGAGGGGCGCGCGGCCCCGCCACGCCGGCCACCGTCGCGCTCACCACGGCCGGCATCCCCTTCACGGCCCACACCTACGAACACCACGACACGGCGACGAACTTCGGCGAGGAGGCCGCCGCCGAGCTCGGCCTCTCGGCGGAACGCGTCTTCAAGACCCTCGTGGTCGACGCCGAGGGCACCCTCGTGGTGGGCGTCGTCCCCGTCTCGGGTCGCCTCGACCTCAAGGCGCTCGCGGCCGCCGTCGGGGCCAAGAAGGCCTCGCTGGCCGACCCCGCCCTGGTCGAACGCCGCACGGGCTACGTCGTGGGCGGCATCAGCCCGCTCGGGCAGCGGACCGCCGCGACGACCGTGGTCGACGCGAGCGCCGCCTCCTTCGCCTCGGTCTTCGTCAGCGGCGGGAGGCGCGGGTTCGACATCGAGATCGCACCCGACGACCTCGTGCGCGCCACCGGCGGATCCTACGCGGCGATCCGTCGGGACTGACCCGCGCCGCGCCTCCTCGGATCTGCGGCCACGCCGCCACGCCGCCACGCCGCCACGCCGCCACGAAGTCAACAATCCGCCACGCGAAAACGTGGCGGGATGTCGACCTCGTGGCGGGATGGCCGAATGCGGCACGGGCGACGCGGGATAGGGTCGGGCGCATGACCGGCAGCCCGGCCCGGGTCGAGGGCACGCTCACCTCGTGGGACGACGACCGCGGCTTCGGGTTCCTCACCCCGGCCTCGGGACGCGGCCGGGCGTTCGTCCACATCACGGCGTTCAGCCGCGGCACGGCCCGGCCCCGGGTCGGTGACGCCTACTCGTACGAGGTCGACCGCCACGGCGACCGGGGGCCGGCCGCCGTGCGGGTGTCCTCCGTCGGATAGAGCTGGACGGCGCCCCGGGGACGAGCCCCGCGCCCGACACGGGCCGGCCGGGTCGCCCTCGTCGTCGGGCTGCTGCTCGTCGTGGCCGTCGCGGTCGTGGTGGGTGTCGTCGCCTCCGCCGGGCCGTCCGCCCGGATCGACGGGGCCCTCCCCTGGCTCGTCGCCACAGCCGTCGCCCTCGGCCTGGTGACGGCGGCGGTCTACGCGGTCGACAAGTCCGCCGCCCGTCGAGGACGACGCCGCGTGCCCGAACGCGTCCTGCTGCTGCTCGGCCTGCTCGGCGGCTGGCCCGGGGCCCTCGCCGCACAACAACTGCTGCGGCACAAGACGAGCAAGCGGTCGTTCCAGGTCGCCTTCTGGGGCACGGTCGCCGTGAACGTGGCGGTCGTCACCGCGGCCTCCGCGCTCGTCGGCTAGCGCTCGGGCCTCAGACCAGCTGCTTCTCGCGGGCGAAGTGGCACGCGGCCGTGTGGTCGGCCCCGTCGCGTCCGTGCGGCAGCATCGCGGGGACCTCGTCCTCGCAGCGCGACCGCTGCGCCTCGGGCAGCATCGCGTAGAGCGGGCAGCGGCTGCGGAACCGGCAGCCGGTCTGCTTGACGGTCGGCGTGGGCGGGTCGCCCGGCAGCACGATGTGCTCGCGTGCCCGTTCCTTGACGGGGTCGGGCACGGGCACGGCCGACAGCAGCGCCTGCGTGTACGGGTGCAGCGGGTGCTCGAACACCTCGTCGACCGGTCCCGTCTCGACGGTGCGGCCGAGGTACATCACCGTGACGCGGTCGGCCACGTGACGGATGACCGAGAGGTCGTGCGACACGAAGAGGTACGACAGGTCGAGCTTCGCCTTGAGCTCGGCCAGCAGGTTCAGCACGCCGGCCTGGATCGACACGTCCAGCGCCGACACCGGCTCGTCGAGCACGATGAGCTTCGGGTCGGCGGCGAGCGCCCGCGCGATCGAGATGCGCTGCCGCTGGCCACCCGAGAACTCGTGGGGGTAGCGCGTCGCGGCGGCGGGCTCGAGCCCGACGAGGCGCATCAGCTCGGGCACCCGACGCGACACCTCGTCGCGGGGCCGACCGATCGCGAGCAACGGCTCGGCGATGATGTCGCTGACCGGCTGCCTCGGGTCGAGGCTCGCCATCGGGTCCTGGAAGACCATGGACACGGCACCGCGCAGCCGCTTCACCGTCGACCCGTCGAGCTTTCGGTCGAGGGCCGTGCCGAGCAGCTCGATGGTGCCGGCCTCGGGCACCCGGAGGTCCATGATCTCGTGCAGCGTCGTGCTCTTGCCCGAGCCGGACTCGCCGACCAGGCCGAGGGTCTCGCCCTCGCGCACGTCGAGGTCGACCCCGTCGACCGCCCAGACGCTGCCCACGCGTCGCTTGAAGACCGACCCCTTGGTGAGCGGGAACGTCTTGACGAGCCCGTCGACGTGCAGCACCCGGTCCCGCTCCGCCCGCGGGACGGCAGCGAGGCCCGAGGTCGGCACGGGCGGCAGGTCGTAGACGTCCTCGGGGTCGGTGCCCTCCCCCACCAGCTGGTCGGCGTGCAGGCAGGCCGCGCGGTGACCCGCCTCGACCGCCGGAGCCTGCTCGAGCGCGGGCTCGTCGACCCGGCACTCGGCCGTCGCCAGGGGGCACCGCGCCGCGAACGGGCAGCCCGGCGCCAGCGACAACAGCGACGGCGGTGTGCCGGGGATCGGCACGAGCGGCTGGTCCGACCGTTGGTCGAGGCGCGGCAGCGCGCCGATGAGACCCACGGTGTAGGGCATGCGCGGGTGGGCGAAGAGGTCGTCGGCCGTCGCCGTCTCGACGACGCGGCCGGCGTACATCACGGCGATGCGGTCGGCGAACCCGGCGATGACGCCGAGGTCGTGGCTGACGAACAGCAGCGCGGCCCCGGTCTCGCGCTGCGCCGTGCGCAGCACCGAGATGACCTGGGCCTGGATCGTCACGTCGAGGGCCGTGGTCGGCTCGTCGGCGAGGATGACGTCGGGGTCGTTCGCGATCGCCATGGCGATCATCGCGCGCTGCCGCATGCCGCCCGAGAACTCGTGCGGGAACGAGTCGACGCGTCGCTCCGGCTCGGGGATGCCCACGAGCCCCAGCAGCTCGATCGCCCGCTCACGAGCCTGCTTCTTCGTGCCGCCGCGGTGGATCAGGACCGTCTCGGCGATCTGCTGACCGACCGTGTACACCGGGGTGAACGCCGAGAGCGGGTCCTGGAAGACCATCGCGATCCGTTTGCCGCGGATCGCCGACATCGCCTTGTCGCCGCGGCCGAGCAGTTCTTCGCCGTCGAGCGTGATCGACCCCGTCACCTTGGCCGTGGCGGGCAGCAGGCCGAGCACGGCCAGGCTCGTGACCGACTTGCCCGAGCCCGACTCGCCCACGATGCCGAGCACCTCGCCGCGGCGCAGCGTCAGGTCGACGCCGCGGACGGCGCGCACGTCGCCGTCCGGGGTCGGAAAGGTCACGGTGAGGTCGTGCACCTCGAGCACCGGAGCCGAGGAGGCGCGGGTGCGGTCGACCGGTTCGGTGAGCGTCATGCGCGCTCCCCCTTCTCGTCGTTCGTGCGGGTCGGCGCCGGCGAGCCGACGTCGGCCCCGGGGGCGGGGCTCGCGGCCTCGGAGACGCCGCCGGTGCGCCCGAGCGGCACCGCGCCTCCTCGGCTCTCGGCCGTCCGTCCGCGGGTGGGACGGCGACGACCGGTGCGCCCGGCCGTCGAGGTCGGGTCGAGCGCGTCCCGCAGCCCGTCACCCAGCAGGTTGCTGGCGAGGGCGAAGACGATCAGCGCACCGGCCGCGAAGAAGAACAGCCACGGCTTGGTGGTCGCCGCGCTCTGGTTCTGGGCGATCAGCGTGCCGAGCGAGACGTCGGGCGGCTGCACGCCGAAGCCGAAGTACGACAGCCCGGACTCGGTGAGCACCGCGGCCCCGATGGCGATGGTGGCGTCGATCACGAGGAACGAGGCCACGTTCGGCAGGATGTGCCGCACGATGATGGTGAAGTGGCCGATGCCCATGTACCGGGCGGCGCGGATGAACTCGCGCTCCTTGATGCTGAGGGTGAGCGAGCGCACCACGCGGGCCGTGATCATCCAGCCGAACAGGGCGAGCAGGGCCACCAGGATCAACCAGCCGTACTGCTTGAGGCGCGGCGACAGGATCGCGATGATCAGGAACGACGGCAGCACGAGCAGCAGGTCGACGAAGACCATCACGGCCCGGTCGATCCAGCCGCCGAAGTAGCCGGCCATCGCGCCGAGCATGCCCGCGATCACCGTCGAGAACAGGGCGACCAGCAGGCCGATCAGCAGCGACTTCTGCAGGCCGCGCGCGGTCTGCGCGAAGACGTCCTGGCCGATGTTGTTCGTGCCGAACCAGTGCGCCCCGGTCGGCGGCGACGACAGGGCCGTGTAGTCGATGTAGTTGTAAGCGTACGGCGAGACGAGCGGGCCGACGAAGGCGAAGATGAAGAGCAGCACGATCGTCACGAGCCCGACGGTGGCCCCGCGGTTGGCGAACAGGCGACGGAAGGTCAGCGCGAAGCGGTTCGTCGACGTGGCGGCGACCTCTTCTCGCGACTCGGGCACGACGGCGTCGGACGGCCCCTCGAGCAGGTCGGGTGTGAACCGGGTCATGGCGCGGCCCTACTTCTGCGCTCGGACGCGCGGGTCGAGCACCGCGTTGAGCACGTCCGACACGAAGCCGGCGAGCAGCACGACGACGGCGCTGTAGAGGGTGTAGGTGACGACGACGTTGATGTCGTTGGCCTGGACGGCGTCGATGAACCAGGCGCCGAGGCCGTTCCAGGCGAAGATCTTCTCGGTGAAGGTCGCACCGGTCAGCACCCCGAGGAACGCGAAGGCGAACAGCGTCGTCATCGGGATGAGCGCGGTGCGCAGCCCGTGCTTGAAGATCGCCGGCCGACGTCGCAGGCCCTTGGCCCGGGCGGTGCGGATGTAGTCGGCCTGCAGCACGTCGAGCATCGTCGCCCGTTGGTACCGGCTGTAGACGGCGATCAGGCCGACGCCGATCGAGATGGTGGGCAGCAGCAGGTGGGCGATGCGGTCCCAGGCGATCGTGCCGAGCCCGCCGGTCAGGTTGGGCGTCGCCTCGCCCGTGAAGGTGATCAGCTGGTACCCCAGGACGTCGTTGAGCTTCGTCGCCCCGATCTTGAGCAGCACCGCCGTGAGGAACACCGGCGTCGAGATCAGGACGAACGACAGCACCGACGACACGCGGTCCGAGAACGCGTACTGCCGGATGGCGTTCCAGGTGCCGACCACGACGGCCAGCACGATGCCGAGAATCGATCCCACCAGCAGGAGGCGCAGGCTGACGCCCAGCCTCGGCCCGAACTCCTGCGCCACCGGCTTGTCCTGGATGGTCTGCCCGAGGTCGCCCGTGAGGGCGCCGCCGACCCAGTGCACGTAGCGCTCGCCGAGAGGGTCCTTGTCGTTGACCCCGATCGAGCTGAGCTTCGCGTCGACGATCTCGGTGGACGGACGCGGGTTGCGGTCGGCGTAGACGGAGCGCGGGTTGAGGGTCGCCGAGGCGAGGAAGTAGGTGAGCGACGTCGCGATGAAGACCAGGGCGACGTAGTACACCAGCCGGCGGGCGAGGAATCGAGCCATGGCAGATCACACTAGACGTACCCCGCGGCCCGACCAGCTGGCCAGGTTTCGAGCGTGTAACAAATTCACATGAAAGTTTGCGTGGATTCAAGGCGTCCGTACATTTGGGCACACGCGGTCAGCTCTCGGGAGGTGTCGCGACGCGTGCCCGCACGAGTCGACGACGATGCAGCATCCCGTCTGATCAGCACTTTTCACCACCCTTCAGTTCGGAGTGCCATGAAGATCACGAAGAAGCTCGGCCTCGCGGCCGGCCTCGTCAGCATCGCTCTCGTCGTCACGGCGTGCAGCGGTGGCGGCGGCAACGACGGCGACGGAGCCGCGAAGAACGGCCAGTTGTCCCCCGACGGCGACATCAACGCCACGGCGGCGGCCGATGTCGAGCAGGGCGGGACGCTGACCTTGCCGCTCAGCCAGCTGCCCTCGCAGTGGAACTACGGCCAGCTCGACGGCGCCCTGGCCGACGCCTCGCTGATCGAGAGCGCCGTGCTGCCCCAGCCGTTCCGCATCGACGAGAAGGGCGTCGCGCAGATCGACGAGAACCTCGTCACGAGCGCCGAGGCCACCAGCGAGGACCCGCTGGTCGTGACCTACGACATCAACCCCGACGCGGTGTGGAACGACGGCACCCCGATCACGGTCGCCGACTTCCAGGCCTGGAAGACCGCACTCGACGGTTCGAACCCCGAGTACCTCGTCGGCAGCACCCTCGGCCCCGACCGCATGGCCTCCGTCGAGGCGGGCTCGAGCGACAAGCAGGTCGTCGTGACCTACGCCGAGCCGTTCTCGGACTGGAAGAGCATGTTCGCCCCGCTCTACCCCGCGAGCCTCTACAACGACCCGAACGCCTTCAACACGGCCTACGTCGACACCCTGCCCGTCTCGGGCGGCCCCTACGAGGTCGAGAAGATCGACACGACCGCCCAGACGGTCACGATCGTGCCCAACGAGACCTGGTGGGGCGACGCCCCGAAGCTGGACTCGGTGGTCTTCCGCGCCCTCGACAGCGACGCCGACGTCGACGCCTACCTGAACGGTGAGATCGACTTCGTCACGGGCAACTCGTCGGAGCGCTACGACCGCCTGAAGGACGCGAAGGACACCGACATCCGGGCGGCACCGTCGGCTCGCTACACGCACGTCGACTTCAGCACCAAGGGCGTGCTCGCCGACGAGAAGATCCGTCAGGCGATCCAGCACGCGGTCGACCGCGAGGCGCTCGGCAAGGTCATCACGGGCACCCTGCCCTACGAGCTGACCACGCTGAACAACCACCTGTTCCTCAGCACCGACGGCGCCTACCAGGACAATGCGAAGGAGACCGGGAACTACGACGTCGACGAGGCGAAGAAGATCCTGGCCGACGACGGGTGGGAGCTGAACGGCGACGTGCTCGAGAAGGACGGGAAGCAGCTCGAGATCGCCGTGACGATCCCGTCCGGCACGCCCATCTCGCAGCAGCTGTCCGAGGTCATGCAGAGCCAGCTCGCCGCGGTCGGCATCAAGCTGACGATCAACGCCGTCAGCGTCGACTCGTTCTTCGAGGACAACGTCACCCCGGGCAACTACGACATGACGATCTTCGTCTGGGCCGGTACCGGCTACCAGGCGTCCGGCGTCAGCATCTACAACTCGGACGAGCAGGGCCAGAACTACGGTCGCGTCTCGAGCCCCGAGATCGACGACCTGCTCAGCCAGGCCGTCGCCGAGGGCGATCCCGAGAAGGCCGCCGACCTGTACAACCAGGCCGACGAGAAGATCTGGGAGATCGGGCACTCGATGCCGATCATCCAGGCGCCGTACATCTCGTTCCAGAGCCCCAAGCTCGCGAACTTCGGCGCCCGCGCCGGTGCCAGCGACGTGGACTGGACGGTCGTCGGCTTCACGAAGTAGACGCCTCCCCCGGGCCCGTCCGGCCCCCGCTCAGCGCGGGGCCGGGCGGGCCTTCCGCGTCCCCGCCCGCCGTCGCTGCGCCTCCACCAGGCCGGCGGCCACCGAGTAGCCCGCGTAGCCGAGCAGCGCGATCGCCAGCAGCGGCACGATCCACGACCGGGCGTCGCCGTTCACGACCTGGTTGACGAAGCCGAGCCACGGCACCGAGTACCACAGCGTGCCGCGGACCTGTTCGGGCAGCACGAGCGCCTCGTCGGGTTCGGAGTTGTTGTCGCCCTGGGTGACGAACGCCGTGCCGCCGTCCGACGACGACACGATCTCGGTCACCCGGTGGCTGATCACCTCGGGGCGGCCGCTCTCGATCTGGTAGGTCACGACGTCACCGATCCGGATCTCGTCGGTCGGGGTCGGCTTCACCACGATCAGCGTGCCCGGGGGCAGCCGCGGCTCCATCGAACTGGTCAACACGGTCAGGGGCGTCGCCCCCGCGACCTTCGGCACGACGACCAACACGGTCGCGAGGCCGAGCACGAGCACGAACAGCCCCGCACTGAGGCCGAGGCCGAGAGCGTGCACCAGCCCCTTTTCGCGCACAGCGGCGCGGCGGCCGCTCACGGCGGCGCGGCGGCCGCTCACGGCTGCTCCCCCGAGGGGTCGACCTCGTCCGGGCGACGGCGTCCGACCGCCACGAACGCGCCCGACAGCACCGCGATCGCCGCGATCAGCAGCGGCAGCCAGCTGCCCCGCAAGGGCTCCGGCACGAAGTCGTCGAGCACGTCCAGGGAGTGGACGGGCAGCTCGGTGTCCGCGCCCGACCCGTCGGCGGCCCCGCGCGAGGCGCCGTCGCCGACGGAGGGCGCCGTCTCGTCGGCCGCACCGGCCGAGGAGGCGCGGGTCGCCACCGCCTCGATCGTCGCGCTCGAGGCACGGTCGCCTCCCGCGCCTCCTGTGCTCGTCTCGGCGGGGTCCGCCGCGCCGGCGGTCCCGGCCGACGCGCAGCCGGCCGGCACGGCCGACCCGGCCAGCCCTGTGAGCGTGACGAGCACGGCGAAGTCCAGGGTCTGGTCACCGGTGCCCGCGGCGGCGGAGGCGTCGAGGTCGACCGAGACGGTGACCGGGGCCTCCTGCCCGGCGGCGAGGCGGACCGGCGCGAGCACGGGGGTGCACCCGTCGCCGGACAGGGTGACGGGCGGCAGGTCGCCGACGTCGAGGTCGGAGTGCGAGCGGACCGTGACCGCCTCGGCGAACGCGGGCGACGAGGTCGTGACGTCGACGAGGCGGGCGCTGAGCACGGCCGGCGCGCTCGACAGGTTCTTGACCCAGAAGGTGCCCACCGTGCCGGCCCCGGGGACGAGCCGCAGTCCGTCGCCGAAGAGAGCGGAGTCGAGGCGACCCTGCCAGTGTCGGCCGTCGTCGCTCACCATGAGGCGAGGCGCGGTCGAGGCCGTGGCGGGAGCCGCGGCCGAGACGACGCCGGGGCCCAGGACGACCGCCGCGACGGCGACGACGACCGCGACCGCCCGACCGCCGGTCACCCGCACTGGATGTTCCTCGTGCCGTACTGGTCGTAGACCACCGTGACCGTGCCGACGGCCATGAGGTCGGTCGGCTGCCCGTCGACCATCACGCGGATGTCGACGTGGATCGGGCCGTCGCCGAAGGGGTCCCTGGGCAGGTTGTCGCGGGTGAACGCGAAGTGCGGGTAGTCGCCGGTCCGCTCGTCGTTCGAGATCCGGGTGCCGCCGACGTAGGTCGCGTACCGGGTCGCGGTCGCCCGGGTCGACGGGTCGAAGTCGAGCCAGGCGTAGGCCTCGCCGTCGGTGCGGCAGACCGCCGTCTGCGGGGGGACGATCGTGTTGTTCTGGACGATCCGGCGGTCCTGCGGCGTGGCGGCCCACGACCCGGAGGCGAGCGACGCCGTGAGGACCGGGTTCACGCGCCCGGTGGGAGAGGACGTCGCGATCGAGGTGCGGAGGCACCAGGTCGCGGCGGCCTTGCTCGCCAACGTCCCGGTGAGGTTCGGCACGGCGGACCAGGTGCCGCTGACGCTGCCCGGGCCGACGGCGGTCGTCGACGTGCACGCGGACGCGGCGGTCACCGGCCACGCGACGACGGCGATCGACGCGGCGAGGGCGGCGGAGCTGCCCGAGCTCAGGCTGCCGCTCGTCGAGTAGGACGCCGCGACCGTCCCCGAGTTCGTGAACGTCCAGGGCGCCGTGAGCGACCTGGTCGATCCGGCGTAGTCGGCCTGCAGGGCGTCGAGGGTGCCGGCCGTGAGGCCGACGGCGCCGGTCCTGACCTGTTCGGTGACGGTGGCGGACGCCGTCCAGAGGGCGGACGCCGCGCCTCCCGAGGCCAGGGCCACACCGACGATCACGCCCACGACGACGGCGGCCAGCGTCGATCGCGTGGTCGTCCGGGGCCGGCGCCCGCTCACGGTGCGGCGGCCGCTCACGGGGCGGCGCCCGTTCACGGGGCGGCGCCCGCTCACGGGGCCACCTGCGTCCCGGTCAGGACGAGCCCGATCGACGAGGTCTGGTTCTGCAGGGTCGCCGGGACGTCCGAGTCGAGTGTCACGACGACGCAGCCGGTGACGGTGACTCCGGCCGGCAACGTGAAGTACCCGCTCCCCGTGTCGAACGCGGCGGGCCGGGCCGAGTAGCCGCCGACGCCGACGACGCAGTCCGCGGCCCTCGCCACGGCGGCGAGCCTGACGGTCAGCTCGCCGGGCAGGGCGGACGCGGACGCCGTGGTGGTCCCGGCCGACACCCGCATGGCCAGGTCGACCGACCCCGTGTTGGTCGCGGTGAACGTCCCCGCGGTCGCGCCGCCGGGGCCGAGCGCGGACGTGTCGAGGGCCTTGACGGCGCCGACCGAGAGGCCCGCCGTCCCCGAACCGACCGTGACGGCCGTCGGCTTGACGGAGGAGTTCCACAGCGCGTAGGTCCCCCCGGTCGCCACGAGGGCGACGGTGACCGCGCCGGCCACGACGGCGGTCGCCGCCCACAGGGAGCGCAGCGGACGGCGGGACGAGGAGGCGCGCTCGACCGAGCGGTGACGCGCGCGTCCGCGGGACGGTCCGGTCAACGTCTCACCCCCTGGTGGTCGATCGTGCGATGCGGCGGCCCGTGGGTCCCTGGGCGGGACGGACGGACGGAAGGGGGCGACCGGACCGCGTCGGGTGCGGTCCGGTCGCCGGTGGGTGACGGGGTGCGGTGGCCGTCGGGCCGCCGACACCCGCTACGCGATGGCGCGCTGCTTCAGCGTGAAGGTCAGCTTGCTCAGGTCGAGCGTGCCGCCCTGGCTGGCGGCGTCGGACACCGTCGAGGGCAGCTCGACGACGAAGGTCACGACGGCCGAGGTGCTGCCGGCGGAGACGGGAGCCACGACGTAGCTGCCGGCCGTGCTGCCCGCGGTCACGCCCGAGGGCAGCGTCGTGCCGCCGGCGGCCGTCGACAGGACCATCGTGTTGGTCACGTACGGCTTGAGGCTGCCGGTGACCGAGGTCGCGTCGTAGGTCAGGTCGGCGCGCAGGTCGTTGCCCGAGGCGGCGATGGTGATCGGCTGCGTGAACTGCAGCTTGGTGCCCGGGACGATCTTGTAGGCGGCGACCTGGGCGGCCGTGAGGGCCGTGCTGCGACCGTTCGTCACGTCGGTCCAGCTGCCCGCCGACGACTGGGTGAGCGAGAGCGTGCCCGAGGCGACGCTGGCGGCGTTGACCTCTGTGCTGGCGTTCCAGAGGGCGAAGGTCCCGGCGCCGCCGAGGAGGAGGGCGATGCCGGCGGCACCGGCGACGGCACCCGTGACGAGCTTGTTCATGTCGGTCCTGTTCCGCGCGCCGAGGCGCGCTCGAGCACCGCCGTGCGCCGTCGGTCGGGTCGACTTCGGGGTGGCGCACGGCGCTGCAGGGGCTGTCGGCTCCGGGTCGGGCGGCCGATCGGTGTCGTCGGGCGCCGGGCTCTCGAGGAGTTCGGGTTCTTCGGGCGGGCAGGCCGCGACGACAGGATCGACATTACGCGGTCCCCCAAAGTGCCGACAGGGGATTCATGCCGATGCATGCACCCAGTTGGGGGGACAAAACGGACCGGGGCGTCTGTCGGCGACAGGGTGGACACGTTTTTGTACCCCGAATCGCCTCTTCCGCACCCCGATCGTCGACCGTCGGCCCTGCGGGGCCCCGGGCCGGGACCGGGCGGGCCAGACCGGGTACGGTCGACAACGTGGCGACAGCATACGAACCCAGAGTCGGGCGGATCCCCATCACGGGCCTCACCCCGACGACCCCCGACCGAGTGTTCCCGACGAAGGCCTTCTCCGGCGAGGTGGTCACCTTCGGGGCGACCGTCTTCCGCGAGGGCCACGACCTGATCGGGGCCGACCTCGTCACGATCGACCCCGAGGGCGCCGAGACCCGGCACCGGATGGTCGCCGGCATCCCCGGCACCGACCGGTGGACGGCCCAGGTACAGCTCGAGGTCGAGGGCGACTGGTCCTGGCAGGTCGAGGCCTACACCGACGACTGGGCCACGTGGCTGCACGCGGCCGAGATCAAGGTGCCGGCCGGTCTCGACGTCGAGGTCACGTTCGCCCTCGGCAGTCGACTGCTGACCGAGGCCGTCGAGAACCACCCCGACACGACCCTGATCCGCGACGCGGCCAAGGCCCTCGCGAACCCCGCCCTCTCCCCCGCCTCGCGACTCCGCGTCGCCACTGATCCGCGCCTCGCCGCGGTCCTCCTGGTGACGCCGCTCGCGAGCCTCGTCACGCGCAGCGCCCCCGAGGCGCTCCGCGTCGAACGCAGCCGCGCCGGCCTCGGCAGCTGGTACGAGTTCTTCCCCCGCAGCGAGGGCGCCCGCAAGCAGGCCGACGGCACCTGGAAGAGCGGCACGTTCCGCACCGCGGCCCGCCGCCTGCCCTCGATCGCCCGCATGGGCTTCGACGTCGTGTACATCCCGCCCGTGCACCCGATCGGGACGACCTTCCGCAAGGGCCCGAACAACACGTTGACCGCGGGGCCGAACGATCCCGGATCGCCCTACGCGATCGGTTCGCCCGACGGCGGGCACGACGCGGTGCACCCCGACCTCGGCACGGTCGCCGACTTCCGCTGGTTCGTCGACGCGGCGAAGAACGCCGGTCTCGAACTCGCGCTCGACCTGGCCCTGCAGTGCTCGCCCGACCACCCCTGGGTCACCGAGCACCCCGAGTGGTTCACGACCCTGCCCGACGGGACGATCGCCTACGCCGAGAACCCGCCCAAGAAGTACCAGGACATCTACCCCCTGAACTTCGACAACGACTACGAGGGCGTCAGCCGCGAGGTGCTCCGCATCGTCCGTCACTGGATCGAACTCGGCGTCACGATCTTCCGGGTCGACAACCCGCACACGAAGCCCGTGCGCTTCTGGGAGTGGCTGCTGCACGAGATCCGGCAGACGAACCCCGAGGTCATCTTCCTCTCCGAGGCGTTCACGAAGCCGGCCATGATGCAGGCGTTGGCGCAGGTGGGGTTCCACCAGTCGTACACGTACTTCACCTGGCGCAACGAGAAGTGGGAGCTCGAGGAGTACCTCGACGAGCTGTCGAAGGAGACGAGCGCCTGGCTGCGCCCGAACTTCTTCGTCAACACGCACGACATCCTGACCCCCTACCTGCAGTTCGGCGGTCCCGCGGCCTACAAGATCCGTGCCGCTATCGCCGCGACGGCTTCGCCGACCTGGGGCGTCTACTCGGGCTACGAGCTCTTCGAGGACGTCGCCCGCCCGGGCAGCGAAGAGAACATCGACAACGAGAAGTACGAGTACAAGCCCCGTGACTGGGCCGCCGCCGAAGAGGCGGGGGCCTCGCTGGCGCCGTACCTGACGCAGCTCAACCGCATCCGCGCCTCCCACCCGGCCCTGCGCCAGCTGCGCAACCTCGAGATCCACTCGAGCGACGACGAGTCGATCCTCGTGTTCTCGAAGTACCTGTCCCGTGCGCACACCCGCAGCGGACGCGCCGACGGCATCATCGTCGTCGCCAACGTCGACCCGCACTCGGCGCGCGAGACGACCGTCCACCTCGACGTCACGAAGTTCGGCCTGCAGCCCGGTGGCACCTACACCGTCCGCGACCTGATCACCGGTCAGTCGTGGACCTGGGGCGACGACAACTACGTCCGACTGGACGCCTTCGTCGAACCGGTGCACGTCCTCTCCGTCGACCTCAACCGAGCCCCGTAGGAGCGACCCGATGACCACCACTCCCCCGACCGAGCCCGACACCTCCTTCGCCCTGGGCGACGACGAGGTCTTCTCGGCCGCCAACGGCACCCACGGCCACCCGCACGCCGTCCTGGGTGCCCACCCCCGCGGCGGTCGCACCGCCGTCCGCGTCGTCCGACCGCTGGCCGACACCGTCACCGTGACCGGCGCCTCCGGGTCGTCCTTCGCCCTCGAGCACGTGGCCCACGGCCTCTGGCAGGGCGTCACGAACGAGCCCGTGGGCGCCTACACCGTCGAGGCGACCTACGAAGGAGGCGCGGCGTGGGTCTCGGACGACCCCTACCGCTTCGCCCCCACCGTCACCGAGTTCGACCTGTACCTCTTCGGAGAGGGCCGCCACGAGCAGCTCTGGAAGATGCTCGGCAGCCACGTCCGCGAGCACGAGGGCGTGACCGGCACCTCCTTCGCCGTCTGGGCGCCGCACGCCCGCGCCGTCCGCGTCAAGGGCGACCTCAACGGCTGGGACGGCGAGCGGCACGCGATGCGCCGCCTCGACGGCAACGGCGTCTGGGAGCTCTTCGTGCCCGGCGTCACGGACGGGATCTACAAGTACGAGGTGCTCACGCCCGACGACGTCTGGGTCGAGCGCGCCGACCCCATGGCGCGCACCTCCGAGGTGCCGCCGCTCACCGGGTCCGTCGTCACGAAGGCCGCCCACGCCTGGGCCGACGACGCCTGGATGACCGCCCGGGCCGAGAACGACGTCCACTCCGGACCGATGAGCGTGTACGAGCTGCACGTCGGCTCCTGGCGGCCGGGCCTGAACTACCGCGAACTCGCCGACCAGCTCATCGAGTACGTCGGCGAGCTCGGGTTCACCCACGTCGAGTTCATGCCGCTCGCCGAGCACCCCTTCGGCGGCTCCTGGGGCTACCAGGTCACCGGTTACTACGCCGTGACCAGCCGTTTCGGCAGCCCGGACGACCTGCGCTACCTGATCGACCGCCTGCACCAGGCCGGGATCGGCGTCATCATGGACTGGGTGCCCGGGCACTTCCCGAAGGACGAGTGGGCCCTCGCGAAGTTCGACGGTCGCGCCGTCTACGAGCACTCCGACCCCCGCCGCGGCGAGCAGCCCGACTGGGGCACGTTGGTCTTCAACTTCGGCGACTCGCAGGTGCGCAACTTCCTCGTCTCGAACGCGCTGTACTGGCTCGAGGAGTTCCACATCGACGGGCTGCGCGTCGACGCCGTCGCCTCGATGCTCTACCTCGACTACAGCCGCAACGAGGGCGAGTGGTTGCCGAACGAGTTCGGCGGGCGCGAGAACCTCGAGGCGATCAGCTTCTTGCAAGAGGCGAACGCGACGGCGTACAAGCGCCACCCCGGCATCGTCATGATCGCCGAAGAGAGCACGAGCTGGCCCGGCGTCACCCGCCCGACCAGCGAGGGCGGCCTGGGCTTCGGCCTCAAGTGGAACATGGGCTGGATGCACGACACCCTCGGCTACGTCGCCGAGGACCCGCTCTACCGCTCGCACCACCACGGCGAGATCACGTTCTCGTTCGTCTACGCGTTCAGCGAGAACTTCATGCTGCCGATCAGCCACGACGAAGTCGTGCACGGCAAGGGGTCCCTGCTCAACAAGATGCCCGGCGACGAGTGGCAGAAGCTCGCCAACGTGCGGGCCTACCTCGCCTACATGTGGGGCCACCCCGGCAAGCAGCTGCTCTTCATGGGCAGCGAGTTCGGCCAGCCCGGCGAGTGGAGCGAAGAACGAGGGCTCGACTGGTGGATCCTCGACCAGCCCGCCCACCAGGGGCTCCACGGCCTGGTGGCCCGCCTCAACGAGGTCTACCGCGACGAGCCGGCTCTCTGGGCGCACGACTTCGACACCGACGGCTTCGAGTGGATCGACGGCGGTGCCGCGCAGCACAGCGTCGTGGCCTTCATGCGCAAGTCCGGCTCGGGCGAGTCGATCGCCGTCCTGGCGAACTTCTCGGGCGAACCGGTGCACATGCGCTTCGGCCTGCCCGAGGCCGGTCGCTGGGACGAGATCCTCAACACCGACGCCGAGGTCTACGGCGGTTCGGGCGTGGGCAACTTCGGCGGAGTCACCGCCACCGACGAGCCCTGGGCCGGTCGCCCCGCGGCCGCCGACGTCCAGCTGCCGCCGCTCGGGGTCGTCTGGCTCAAGCTGCGCCGCTGATCCGACGCCGACACACGACGGAACCCCCGCGCCCCTTCCGGGTCGCGGGGGTTCCGTCATCCGTGCAGGAGGCGCGGCTCAGTACAGCAGCGTCGCCAGACGACGACGGGCGGTCGCCACCCGGGGGTCGTCCACCCCGACGATCTCGAAGTACTCGAGCAGGCGGGCCCGGGCGGCGTCACGGCCGTGGGGGTCGAGCGACGGGAAGACGGTCAGCACGCGGTCGAAGGCGTCGTCGATGTGCCCCCCGCTGAGGTCGAGGTCGGCCACGTCGAGCTGGGCGTCGAGGTCGGTGGGGGCGGCGGCGGCCGCCGCACGGACGTCGGACAGCGACGCCCCCTGCAGCCGCTCGAGCAGTGAGACCTGGGCGAGGCCCGCCACGGCGAGCTGGTCACGAGGGTCCTGCGCGATGGCGGTCTTGTAGGCCGTGATGGCCGCGGCGTAGTCGCCCCGGTCGATCGCGTCGTAAGCGTCCTGGTGGTGCGGAGGCAGCGGTTCCGGCTCGGGCTCGACCTCGTCGGCCTCGCCCACCGGGGCGCCGTCGACGACCGCCGTGCCGGTCACGCCGTTCTGCGCGGCCAGCTCGAGCACCTGCTCGAAGACGTCGCGGACCTGGGCCTCGGGCAGGGCCCCCACGAAGAGCTGGACGGGACGACCGCCGATCACGGCGGCGACCGCCGGGATCGACTGCGCCTGGAAGGCCTGCGTCAGCTGGGGGTTGGCGTCGACGTCGACCTTCACGAGCAGCAGGCGGCCGGCGTACTCGCCGACCAGCTTGTCGAGGACGGGCGACAGCTGCTTGCACGGGCCGCACCATTCCGCCCACAGGTCGACGATCACGGGGACGGTGTTGCTGATCTCGAGGACCTGCGTGAAGGTGGCGTCGGTCGCGTCGAGCACGAGGCCCGGCACCGCGACCTGACCGGCGGACGGGGCCGGGACGCCACCCGCGCCTCCTGCGGGCGCACCGTCGACGGGCGCCCCGGCGGACGGACCCGCCGGGGCGGGGGCCGGCGGACGGTTGACGAGCGACGAGAGGTCGACGGCGCCGCGGAGACCGGCGGGGACGGGAGGGAGGTTGGTCATGGCAGCTCCTTGGCAGAGGTGAGGGCCTGGCTGAAACCGAGCAGGACGATGGGGTCGTCGCTGCCGACGGGCGGGACGGAGAACAAGAGCTCGACGCCGTAGGTCGCCTCGATGCCCTTCGACGACTCGTCGAGCCCCAGCAGGGTCTTGACGGTGCCCTCGGGGTTGACCTTGGCACCCGTGGCCGTCGGCTTGACGGTCTCGATCTCGTTCAACGCGACCGAGACGATGGCACCGGCGTCGTTCGTGGCGAAGGCGACGGGGGTCTCGTCGTCGGCCTGGGACGTGTAGTCGATGGACGCCGTGGTGGGCAGGGCCGCACGCTTCGCGTCCTTGTAGGCCTTGCCGATCTTCTCACGCAGCGTGTCGCCCTCGGTCTGGAACTGGGCGGCGTACTGGCTCTCGTCGCCGTTGCGAAGGATGTCGCCGTAGGCCTCGGCCAGCTGGTCGGGCTGCAGCGTGAGCAGCTTGACGTCGGGCGAGAGCCGGGCGGCGCCGATCGAGGCGGGTGCGACGGTCAACGGGGTCTGCGTCTGCAGGCTGACCGCGTACTCGACCTTGTACGGGTCGCGGGCGCTCTCTTGCTCGAGGGTGAGGGCGACGGGCGCCACGCTCGCGTCGGCGTCCTGCACGACGACGAACGCCGAGCGCGGCCACGAGTCGGCCTGCTGCGGCAGCGTCAGCGTGACGGTGCCCGTGGGGATCGCCAGGGGCGCGGCGGCGGCAGCGTCCTTGGAACGGATGGTGTAGTTCGCCTGACGCTGCTCGAGGGCCGGACCCGTGAAACGGGTGGCCGCGAGGTCGGCGTTCAGCGATGCGTCGGCCTCGGTCGCCGTGGCCGAGATGCGTTCGACGATGCGCTTCGCCTGGGCGACGCTGATCACCGGGGGCTGCAGCGCGTTGCCCTGGTCGCCGGAGTCCGTGCCGTCGGTCGAGGTGGGCGTCGGGGTCGGCGTGGACGAGTCGGAACCCGCCGCCGGCGCCTGCTGCGGCCAGTAGTCGGCGGTGCACGCCGACAGGGCGAGCGAGGAGACCAGCACGATCGGCGCCACGGCGGCGAACCGACGGATGCCGCGGGCACGACCGCGGCCGGGCGCCAGGGTCTCGGTGCCGGCGGCGTCGAGCGCCTTGACCGCCTTGCGACCGGCCCGACGCGACAGGCGGGGTCGCTTCCCGTCACCCGAGCGCCGACGGGGGCCACGCGTCCGGCGGTGGTGCAGGATCGCCCAGACGTACAGGCCGATGCCGATCAGCAGGACCACGAGCCCACCGACGATCAGCGGCCCGGCCAGGGGCGTCGCGGTCGAGAGCGGCCAGGTGATGCGGACGTCGGACGGGGCGGGCTGGCTGCCGTCCGAGACGATGAGGAGGGAGACGTCGTCGGGCGCGTCGAGCGAGAAGGTGAGGTCGTTGCCCGCGAACTGGTCGAACCAGAGGTCGGAGTCCGTCGGGTCGGGCACCTCGGTGGTGTCGCCGGCGACCGTGCGGCTGACGAGCCGACCGGACGCCTCGTCGTACTCGACCTCGTTGTAGCTGGCGTCGCCGACCCACCCGAGGACGTCCGACGTGCGGCCGTAGGCGGCGAAGGCGGTGTCGCCGCCCGACACCGAGACCGTCTGACGCCCGTCGCGGCCGTGCAGCGCCGAGGCCGGGACGACCGTGACGGTCGCGTCGGAGTCGGCGGTGTCGACCTGGGACGACACGCTCGGCGGCGGTGCGAAGACGGTGCGCTGGGCGAAGCCCAACGCCACCATCACCGCCGCCAGGACGACGACGACGACTGCGACGATGAAACGCACGTTTCTCTCCCTCCGAGCCACCATCCCGGTCGGGGCGCCAGGAACCGTCGTGGTCGACGACGGGCCTCGCACGAGCCTGGCCAGGGGGCCGGGCGCGGCAGCAGAATTTAAGACGGCTCAGCGTATCCGACGAGGCTGAGAGGCACCTAACCCGTGGATCGGGGTCCGTCGAGGGCCTCCCACTAGCATCGTGTCGCGGGCCGCGCTCCCCTGGTCCGAACCCTGCATCGAAGGAGACACCGTGGCTGCTGACGAAGCCGATTTCGGCATCGAACTCCGGGGCTACCGCAAGGACGAGGTCGACCGCGTGCTCGGCGACCTGCGGCGGGAGCTCATCAAGGCCAACGCCGACCGGGCCGACCGGGCGAGCGAGGTCGCGTTCCTCCAGCAGCGGGTGGACGAGATCCGTGCCGAGCTCGAAGAGGCCGGCACCCCCACGTACTCCGGTCTCGGCAGCAAGCTCGAGCAGACCCTGCGTCTGGCCGAACAGCAGTCCACCCTGGTGATCAGCCAGGCCGACATCGACGCCGAGGCCCTGCGCTCGTCCTCGACGGCCGAGGCGAAGCGCCTGCTGGACGACGCGAGCGAACGGGCCACGTCCGTGCTCGACGACGCCCGGGGCCGCGCCGCGGCGCAGGTCGCCGAGTCCACCGCCGACGCCGACCGTCTGGTCGCACGCGCCAAGGCCGAAGCACGCGACCTGCTGCAAGAGGCCCAGCGCGACGCCATCTCGATCCGCGGCTCGGCCGCCACCGAGGCGGCCCAGAACGTCTCGACGGCTCGACGCGAGGCAGCCGCGCTGCGTGCCGAGGTCGAGCACGAAGTCGCCGAGCAGCGGGCCGCCGTCGCCCGCGACCTCGCCGAGGCCCGCGACGAGGCCGACACCCTCGCCGCCGACACGCGCGAGGCCCGAGCCGTCTTCGAGAGCGACTCCGGGCGGCATCGCGCCGACCTCGAGCGCGAGGGCGTCACCGTCCGCGCCGAGCTGGCCCGACTCGACGAGACCACCCGCGCCGACCTCGACGCCGAGGTCGGCGCCCGCCGCGCCGAACTCGACCGCGAGATCACGGCCGCCCGCGCCGAGCTGGCCGACGACGTCGCGGCCCAGCGCGCCGAACTCGAACGCGACGTCGCCGCGGCCCGTGCCGAGCTCGCCCACGAGGTCGCCGAGACCCGCGCGCTCCTCGCCCGCGACGTCGACGCCACCCGTGCCGACCTCACCGACGAGGTCGAATCCACCCGGGTCGAGCTCGAGCGCGAGATCGCGACCGGTCGTGACCGCCTCGCGGCCGAGATCGCACAGGCCCGTGCCGAACTCGAGAAAGAGGTCGGCGACGCCCGCACCGAGCTCGACCGCGAGACCCGGCGCCGGCGCGACGAACTCGACCTCGCCGAGACCACGTCACGCGAACGCATCGCGCGCATCACCGTCGAGACCGACGAGCGCCTCACCCGCGAGAGCGAGGCGCAGGCCGACCGTCTCGCCCGCGAGGACGCCGACCGGCGGGCCGAACTCGCGACCGAGATCGAGCAGGCACGCGCCGAACTCGCCGCCGAGACCGTCGAGGCCCGCGCCGCCCTGGCGGACGAGACCGAGGCCCAGCGCGCCCGCCTGGCCGCCGACGACGTCCGGGTCCGCGCCGGGCTCGAGGCCGACCGCGAACGGGCCGTCGCCGACCTGCGCCGCGACGTCGACCAGGGGCGCGCCGACCTCGAGGTCGAGCTGCTGGCCCGTCGCGACGAGGCCGAGGTCGAGCTCACGCAGCGACACCAGCACGCCGTCGCCGAGACCCAGGAGCTGCTCGACGCGGCGGCCGAGCAGCTCGCCGAGGCCACCCGTCGTGCCACCGAGGTCCGGCGCGAGGCCGACGACCTCGAACGCACCGCGCTCGAGTACGCCCGCACCACCCGGACGGACGCCGACGAGACGGCCCACGAGGTGCTCACCAACGCCGACGAACGCTCACGGTCGATCCTGGCCGATGCCCAGCAGCGGGCCGACGACCTCATCGGCGACGCCGAAGAACGCCTGGCCGAGATCACGGCCGAACGCGACGCCGTCGCGGAGTACTTCGAGAACCTGCGTGGCATGATCGGACAAGTCGGCGGCGGTACGTCAGAGTAGGGCGACAGGCCGTGTCGGGCAGTCGGTGCCGCCGTGACCTCGACCGGCCCGTGCCGTCGACAGGAGCCCGCCCGTGAAGATCCACAACCCGTTCCGCATCGGTCTGCTCGCGGGGCTGGGAGTGCTCGTCGCCCTCGTCATCGGGGGTGCCGTCGGCCAGCTCTCGACGATCCTGACCTACGTGGGCGCGGCCCTGTTCATCTCGCTGGGGCTCGACCCGGTCGTCTCGTGGCTCGAGAAGCGTCGGGTGCCCCGGGGCATCGCCATCGTGATCGTCCTCGTGGCCGTGGTGGGCGCCTTCGTGGGCGTCGTCTTCGCGATCGTGCCCGTCATCGTGCAGCAGACCACGAGCCTCATCCAGGCGCTGACGTCGTACCTGCAGAGCGTCACCACCCAGCAGTTCGTCGACAACCTGCAAGAACTCGTCCCCCAGAACGTCTTCGACGTGCAGGACGCGCTCGACTCCATCGTCGACTTCCTGACCAACCCCGACAACGTCGTCACGATCGGCGGCGGGGTCCTCGCCGTCGGCGTCGCGATCGGCAACGGCCTCTTCGGCACGGTCGTCGTGGTCATCCTGACGATCTACTTCACCTCGTCGATCAACAGCGTCAAGCGCGCGCTCTACCAGCTCGTCCCGGCCTCGAAGCGGGCCACGTTCGTCGACATCTCCGAACAGATCAGCCAATCGGTGGGTCGGTACGTCATCGGCCAGTTCACGCTCGCGGCGCTCAACGGCATCCTGAGCTTCGTGTTCCTCACCATCATCGGAGCCCAACAGCCGGCGGTCTTCGCGTTCATCGCGTTCCTGGGGTCGATCATCCCCCTCGTCGGCACCATCAGCGGTTCGGCGATCATCGTGCTGGCACAGATCGCGCTGTTGCCCCAGTCACCGGCCACCTGGGTGACGACAGCCGTCTACTACCTGGTCTACATGCAGGTCGAGGCCTACCTGCTGAGCCCGCGCATCATGCGGCGGGCGGTCCGCGTCCCGGGCGTGATCGTCGTCATCGCGGCCCTCGTCGGTGGCACCCTGCTGGGAGTGCTCGGCGCACTCATCGCCATCCCCGTCGCCGCGTCGATCCTGCTGATCATCCGCGAGGTCTACGTGCCACGCCAGAACCAGCTCTGAGACGCGCTACGCCCCGGTCGCTCCGAGCCCGGCGTGGTGGACAGTCCGCCGTCCGGCGGAGGCACCGTCAGGAGGCGCGGGGCGGCCAGGTGGACGGCAGCGGCAGGGCACCGGGCGCGACCCGACGGACGATCTCGGTCAGCACGCGACTGGTCTGCTTCTCGCCGACCCAGAGGTGCTTGCCTCCCTCGACGGCGACCACCTCGGCCTCGGGAACGAGGGCGAAGCGACGTCGCGCCTCGTCGGGACGCAGGTAGTCGTCGAACTCGGGCACGACGGCCACCACGGCCCGCCCGGAGTCGTGCCACGCCCCGAGTTCGGCGTCGGACGTGCGGTGCAGTGGTGGGGACAGCAGCACGACGCCGGCCACCTCGACGTCGAGGCCGTGCTTCAGGGCGACTTCGGTGCCGAACGACCAACCCACCAACCACGGGGTGGGCAGACCGCGATCGCCCACGAAGGCCACGGCGGCGGCGAGGTCGGCCGCTTCGGCCACCCCCTCGCCGAACTCACCCTCGGACCGACCTCGCGGAGACGACACCCCGCGGAAGTTGAACCTGAGCACGGCGAGGTCGGCCAGGGCCGGAAGACGGGCCGCGGCCTTCCTGATGACGTGGGAGTCCATGAACCCGCCGGCGGTGGGCAGAGGGTGCAACGCGACGATCGTGCCGACGGGCTCGCGGTCCGCCGGGAGGCTCAGCTCGCCCACCAGGGTCAGCCCGTCGCCGGTGTGCAGTTCGACGTCCTCACGCCGCGCGGGCAGCAGGACGCCCCCGCGGATCTCGAGAGCGTCGGCGTCGGGGGTCGTCACGAGATCCTCCAGCAGTGGGTGTGCCAATGGCGGCGGGCCGCCAGGTCGTCCTCGGCACCGAACAGCCCGTCGGCACGCCAGGCCACGACGTGCGGCGTCGCGGGAGCGATGCCCAAGGAGCAGCCGGGGCAGACGTACTCTTTGACGGCCGACGTCGCCGAGACCGACTGGACGTTGAACGAACGCCCGTGTTTGGTCTCGACCGTCAAGCCGCCGAACGACGCTCGGGTGACGTCGTAGGCCTCGTCGGCGTCACGCCGGTCGCGCGAGCGACGGGAGCGGTTGCTGCGGGGCATGACGACCAGCGTAGCAACGGCCCCCGAGGTCGAGGGCCGTGCGACGGATCAGTACCAGTTGTTGGCGACGGAATGGGCCCAAGCACCGCAGGGGTTGCCGTAGCGGCCGCCGATGTAGTTCAGCCCCCACGTGATCTGCGTGGCGGGATTGGTCTGCCAGTCGGCACCGACGGAGCCCATCTTGCTACCCGGCAGGGCCTGGGGAATGCCGTAGGCACCACTCGACCGGTTGGACGCGTAGACGTTCCAGCTGGACTCTTTCTGCCACAGCGACACCAGGCAGTCGTACTGGTCGGAGCCCCAGCCGCGAGCGGCCACGAGTTCGGCGGCGACGGCCTTCGCGCTGCCCGGGTCAGGGGTACCCGCCACGGGAGCAGACGACGACTTCTTGGCAGAGCCGGACGTCGCACCCGACGGGGCCGCGGGCTTCTCGGTCTCGGCCACCACGACGGGCGGGGGCGGCGGCGGCACGTACTCGGTCACGCCGTAGGCGTCCCGGTCGGCGACGGTCACGGCGGCACCGGCGACCGTGAGGGTCTGACCGGGGGCCGTCAGCACCGACGCAGCGCCCGGAACGGTCGTCGCGGCCTCGGCACCGGCCAAGGGGTTGACGAGCGAGGCCGACACGAAGGCGAACGACGCACAGAAACCGACGAGGGGAATTGCCACCCGTCGAGGGAATCCGGTTCGACGAGCGGCCGGTACGGCATCGCGGACGGGACCGGTGAACGCGAGGGAGCCGGCTGCGGGGCGTCGCACGACGCTCTGCGAGGCCGGCACGCGGATGCGCCGGCGGGTCGAGGGTCGTTCGACCGCGGCCGGGTGCTCTCGTCGAGAGGGACCGGGGGTCGGATTCGCTGCGTGCCTGCCCATGAGTCCGTCCAGGGTAACCGATGGGACGCCGGAGGGCCAGGGACGACCCGTCAGCGTGTCGGAGGCTCGGGGGAAGAGGAGAGGCCCGGCCGTGACCGTCAGCGGACGGCCAGCATGACGTCGACCACCGTGTCGAGCACCAGGTCGACCTGGCTCTCGCGGTAACCGCCGCGCTTCGCCCGGAAGACCGAAGCCCGGACGTCGTCGATGCTGAGGGGGCGGCCGTCGGTGAAGTAGCCGTGCAGCCGCCGGGTGAGGCGGTCGACGTCTCGCGGGTGGTAGCCGGTCGTGAGGATGCCCACCCTGTCGAAGCGGTGGCCCTGCGGTCGCTCGAGACGGGCCACGATGTCTTCCGCCCCGGAGCGCGCGGTCGAGAACCAGGTCGACTCGGCGCCCGACGAGACGGCCCGTTCGCGCTCCCGACTGGCGAAGGCGTCCTCGAGACGTTCGAGCGCGGCGTCGACGTGTGCCGTCGAGTACCCGTTCTTGGTCAACCCGAAGGCCGTGCGTCGGATGCGGGCGGAGTCGATGCCGAGGCCGGTCTCGCCGGCGTAGGCCTTCCGGGCCTCGACCAGGAACGCGTCGACCTCGTCGACGTCGTAACCCCGCTTGCCCTTGGGAACGATCGGGAATGTGCTGCTCACGGCCACCATCATGCCGCATGGGCCGATGGCAAGCCGCTGGACGCGCGGCCGGTCAGTACCGGCGGACGGGCGTCACGCGAAGAGGAGGTACAGGGCGTAGGCCGCGGCGGCCGAGGGCAACGTGCTGTCGAGCCGGTCGAGGAACCCGCCGTGTCCGGGAAGCCAGGTGCTGATGTCTTTGATGCCCAGGTCGCGCTTGATGAGGGATTCGGACAGATCGCCGATGGTGGCGGTCACGATGATGACGCCACCGAAGACGAGACCGAACCACCACGGCTCGTCGAGCAGGAAGACCGACAACAGCACGGCCGCGATGAGGCTGGCGGCCACCGAACCGGCGAAGCCCTCCCAGGTCTTCTTGGGACTGATGCGGGGCGCCATCGGGTGCTTGCCGAAGTTCAGGCCGGTCGCGTAGGCACCGGTGTCGACCGCGATCACGACGATGAGAGCCGACAGGGTCCACCACTGGCCGTCGGGTCGAGCAGCCATGAGGGCCATGAAGCTGCCGAGGAACGAGCAGTAGATCTGGACGAACGCACCGGCACCGAGATCACGACCCAGCGCGGAGGCGCCGGCTCGGTGCGACGGACGGGCCGTCTCGACGAGGCGCCACACGGAGACGACGACGATGCCGCCCACCAGAGCGGCCCACTGGCCGCCGGCTCCGCCGTAGAAGGCCGCGGGGACCACGGCCACGCCGGCGAGGACGCTCGGGAGGCGGGGCACGTCGCGCCCGGCGAAGCGCAGGGCACTGGCGAGTTCGAAGCACAACGAACCGATCAGGGCCGCCGCCACGATGATGAAGAACGCCTTGACGAAGATCAGGCTCAACAAGACCGCGGCCCCGAGCAGGACACCCACGGCGATGGCGGCCGGAAGGTTGCGACCGGTGCGCGCCGTCAACTTCTCGTTGCGCGAGTCGAGGCGCGCCTTGCCTGCCCGCAGTTGGCTCTCGATGTCGTGGC
This sequence comes from Frigoribacterium sp. Leaf8, assembly GCF_001421165.1. Taxonomy (GTDB): domain Bacteria; phylum Actinomycetota; class Actinomycetes; order Actinomycetales; family Microbacteriaceae; genus Frigoribacterium. The sequence goes on from NZ_LMKB01000005.1 coordinate 685,060, forward strand.
GGGCCGCTTGCGCTCGAGCGTCGAAGTCGGCCCGGCGACTACCGAGAGTGCTCTTCTGAGCCGGTGACGAGTCGTCGGGGCCGGCGCCGTCGGGTCGCTGTCTCATCAGACCTCGAGCAGCTCCGCTTCTTTCTTCTTCAACGCGTCGTCGATGGAGTCGATGTACCCCTTGGTGATCGACTCGAGCTCTTTCTCGGCACGAGCGACCTCGTCGTCGCCGACCTCGGTCTTCTGGGCGTCGAGCGCCTCTTTCGACTTGCGACGGACGTTGCGCACCTGCACCTTGGCGTCCTCGCCCTTGCTGCGCACGAGCTTGACGAACTCTTTGCGACGCTCTTGCGTCAGCTCGGGGATGGTGACTCGGACGATCGTGCCGTCGTTCGTCGGGTTGGCCCCGAGGTTCGGGAAGGTCGCGATGGCCTTCTCGATCTCTTTGAGGGCCGTCTTGTCGTAGGGGGTGACGATCATGGTGCGCGCCTCGGGCACCTGCAGCGAGGCGAGCTGGGCCAGCGGGGTCGGGGTCCCGTAGTAGTCGATCGGGATCTTCTGGAACAGAGCGGGGTTGATGCGGCCGGTGCGCACCGTCCCGAAGTCGTTCTTGGCGGCGTCGAGCGCCTTGTCCATCTTCTCGCGCGTCTCGGTGAGTACGTCGTTGATCGCCACTGGTGCTCCTTGTTCGGTTCGCGGTCGAGTTTAGTCGTCTAGTTGCTGACGATTGTTCCGATGCGTTCGCCGCGGATGGCGCGGGCGATGTTGCCCTCGCCTTCCATGCCGAACACGTGCATGGGCATGCCGTTGTCCATGCAGAGACTGAAGGCGGTCGAGTCGACGACCTTGAGCCCCTGCATCAGCGCCTCTTGGTACGTGAGCTGGTCGAGCTTGACCGCCGACGGGTCGTGCCGGGGGTCGGCCGAGTAGACGCCGTCCACGCCGTTCTTGGCGACGAGCACCTCGGAGGCCCCGATCTCGAGGGCTCGCTGGGCCGAGACGGTGTCGGTCGAGAAGTACGGCAGGCCGGCGCCGGCACCGAAGATGACGACGCGCCCCTTCTCGAGGTGCCGCTCGGCGCGACGGGGGATGTACGGCTCGGCGACCTGGGTCATCGCGATGGCGGACTGGACGCGGGTGGCAGCGCCGGCCTGCTCGAGGAAGTCCTGGAGGGCGAGGGCGTTCATGACGGTGCCCAGCATGCCCATGTAGTCGGCCCGGCCCCGGTCCATGCCGCGCTGACTGAGTTCGGCACCGCGGAAGAAGTTGCCGCCACCTACCACGATGGCGATCTCGACGTCGGTCGCCGCGTCGGCGATCTCACGGGCGATGGAGCCGACCACGTCGGGGTTCACGCCGAGCTGGCCGCCGCCGAAGGCCTCACCCGAGAGCTTCAGCAGGACGCGTCGTCGTCCGGTCGTTTCCGATGTCATGCGAGTCTCCGTCTCGTCGTGGCCGTAGCCAGGTTAGCGAGTTCGGGCTGGTCGCCGTCCGTCGCCGATGATGCACCCGACGTCGTCACCTCGGCCGGGCATGGGAACGGGGTCCGAGACACGTTCGTCTCGGACCCCGTCACGGTGCTGTCTAGGCGCCGACCTTGATGCGGGCGAAGCCCGTGATCGTCAGTCCGGCCTCGGCGACCACCTTGGCGACGGACAACTTGTTGTCCTTCGCGTAGGCCTGGTCGAGCAGGGCGATCTCCTTGAAGAAGCCGGTGAGGCGTCCCTCGATGATCTTGGGCAGGGCCGCTTCCGGCTTGCCCTCGTTCTTCGCGGTCTCCTCGACGATGGCTCGCTCCTTGTCGACCTGCTCGGTCGGCACGTCGTCGCGCGACAGGTACGTCGGCGCGGCGAAGGCGATGTGCTGAGCGATCGACCGAGCGGTCTCGGCGTCGTCACCCGTGTAGCCCACGACCACGCCGACCTGCGGGGGCAGGTCCTTCGAGGTCTTGTGCAGGTAGATGGCGAACTGCTCGCCCTCGATGCGGTTGACGGTGCGCAGTTCGACCTTCTCGCCCATGAGCGCGGCCTCGTCGTTGACGAAGGCCTCGACGGTCTGGCCGCCGATCGCGGCGGCGTTGCCCTCGGCGGCACTGGAGGCTCCGCCCGCGTGCACCGCCTCGAGGACCTGGTCGGCCAGGGCGACGAACTTCTCGTTCTTCGCGACGAAGTCGGTCTCGCTGGCGAGCTCGATCAGCGTGGCGTACCCCGAACCGGGCTTGGCGGCGACGAGACCCGCGGTGGTCTGACGGCCCTCGCGCTTGGCGACGCCCTTCAGTCCCTTGACGCGGAGGATCTCGACGGCCTTCTCGATGTCGCCGTCGGCTTCTTCGAGGGCGTTCTTGCTGTCGACCATGCCCGCGCCGAGGCGGTCACGGAGGATCTTGACGTCAGCGATGGTGTAGTTGGCCATGTGTCTGACTTCCTTTCGTGGAGTCGGAAGGGTGAAGGAGAGGACTACTTCGAGTCGGCGTCGGCCGGCTCGGCCGCGGTGGCCTCGGTCGCCTCGGCGACGGGCTCGACGACCGGCTCGCCCAGGGGCTTCGCGGCGACCTGCGCGTCGGCGTCGTTCTCCTCGACGGGGGCCTCGGCCACGGGGGCCTCGGCAGCAGGTGCCTCGGCGGCGGCGTCGGCGGCCTTGGCCTCGCCCTGCGCGAGCAGCTCGGCCTCCCATTCGGCCATGGGCTCGACGGGCTGGTCGGCGTCCTCGGGCTTCTGGTGACGCTGCACCAGACCCTCGGCGGCAGCGTCGGCGACGATGCGCGTCAGCAGGCCGACGGAACGGATGGCGTCGTCGTTGCCCGGGATCGGGAAGTTGATCTCGTCGGGGTCGCAGTTCGTGTCGAGGATGCCGATGACCGGGATGCCCAGCTTCTTGGCCTCGTCGATCGCGAGGTGCTCTTTCTTGGTGTCGACGACCCAGAGGGCGGACGGCGTCTTGGTGAGGTTGCGGATTCCGCCGAGCGTCTTGTGGAGCTTGTCGAGCTCACGCTTCTTGATCAGCAGTTCTTTCTTGGTGAAGCCCTGCGTGGTGTCGTCGAAGTCGATGTCCTCGAGCTCTTTCATGCGGGCGAGGCGCTTCGAGACCGTCTGGAAGTTGGTCAGGAGGCCACCGAGCCAGCGCTGGTTGACGAAGGGCTGGCCGACGCGGTTCGCCTGCTCGGCGATGGAGCCCTGGGCCTGCTTCTTCGTGCCGACGAAGAGGATGGTGCCGCCGTGTGCGACGGTCTCCTTGACGAAGTCGTACGCCTTGTCGATGTAGCCGAGCGACTGCTGCAGGTCGATGATGTGGATGCCCGAGCGCTCGGCGAGGATGAAGCGCTTCACCTTCGGGTTCCAGCGGCGGGTCTGGTGTCCGAAGTGGACGCCGCTGTCGAGCAGCTGGCGGATGGTGACGACGGCCATGGTCGTTCTCCTTGTTTCTGGGCACACCCGCGGGTGTGCCTGCTTGTCGGTTGTCGGGCGACCGGTCGGTCGCCACTGCCTGGTGCCCGGGCACACGTCCGCCGAGCCCACCGTGAGGCGGTTCGGACCGAATGGACGTGGAGGCCGGGAGCGGCGCGAGGCGACCAGGTCGCCTCGACGTCGGTGCGTCCGGGGACGCACAGGGCACGCGAAGTCAGCCTGCTGAGCAGGCTGCATCGCTCATGTTAGCACCACCACGGGCCCGGTGAGGTGGAGGTCGACCCCGGGCGGGGACCCCGACGTGCACGAACGTCCCGCCCAGGATCTGGACGGGACGTTCGTGGATCGTGTCGGGCTCAGGCCTTCGCCGACCGCCCCGCATCGGCCTGGACGGCCGAGGTGCCCATCTCCTCGAGCGAGCGCCCCTTCGTCTCGGGGATCTTCGCCAGCACGAAGAAGAACGACACGAGCGCAAAGAACGCGAAGATGCCGTACGACAGCGTGAGGCTGAGTGCGGCGAGGGTGGGGAACGACACCGTCACGATGAAGTTGGCGATCCAGTTGGCCATGCTGCCCACGCCGAGTGCCGTGGCACGGATGCTGTTGGGGAACATCTCGCCGAGCAGCACCCACATGAGCGGGCCCCACGTGGCACCGAACGACACGACGAAGAGGTTGGCCGCGACGAGGGCCACGGGGCCCCAGGCGCCGGGCAGCGACGGGTCGCCGCTCGCCGAGGTGGTCGCCTGGCTGAAGGCCAGGGCGGTGACGGCGAGGCTGACGAACATGCCGATGGAGCCGGTGAGCAGCATGGGCCGACGGCCGACCTTGTCGACGAGCCCGATCGCGATGAACGTGACCGCGACGTTGACGACCGCGGTGATGGTCGAGATGAGGAACGAGTCCTCTTCCTGGAAGCCGACGGCCTGCCAGAGGGTGGTCGAGTAGTAGAAGATCACGTTGATGCCGACGAACTGCTGCAGCACGGCGAGGATGATCCCGACCCAGACGATGGGCTGGAGGCCGAAGCGGGTGCCGCGGATCGACGATTTCTTCTCGAGCTCTGCCTCGGTGCGGATCGAGTCCGTGATCTCCTTCAGGCTCGTCTCGACCGTCTCTGCCGGGACGATCGTCTGGAGGACCTTCTTGGCCTCGGCCTCGCGTCCGTCACCGGCGAGGTACCGCGGCGACTCGGGCAGACGCCAGGCCAGGATTCCGTAGACGACCGACGGGACGATTCCTACCAGGAACATCCAGCGCCACGCGGCGAGGCCGAAGAGCGACGGCTCGGATGCGCCACCCGCCGTGACCGCGAAGAGCTGGTCCGACAGCAGGGCGGCGAAGATGCCGAGGGTGATGGCGAGTTGCTGGAACGACGCCAGGCGACCGCGGATCGCCTTGGGCGACACCTCGCTGATGTAGGCGGGCGCGATGACCGACGCGATGCCGATGCCGAGGCCGCCGATGACGCGCCAGAGGACGAGGTCCCAGACGGCGAAGGCCGCGGCCGCACCGATCGAGCTGATCAGGAACAGACCGGCACCGATCAGCATCACCTTGATGCGACCCATCTTGTCGGCGAGGCGGCCGGCGACGTAGGCACCGATGGCACAACCGATCAGGGCCGAGGCGACCGCGAAGCCCGAGGCGAACTCGGTGAGACCGAACTCGTCGGTGATCGACTGGACCGCGCCGTTGATGACGGACGAGTCGAAACCGAACAGGAACCCGCCGATGGCCGCCGCCACGGCCAGCGCGGTCACCCGCCTGTTCAAGCTCTTCGTCGTTGCAGTGGTGTTCGACACCTGTACTCCTTCACGGCTCGAGGAGCAGGGCTCGTGGCCACGACTCCCCCACAAACGATGTGCACGGGGTGTTCGTGCACGGGTGAACCTTACGCCTCGCCGAGAAAGCTTGCGCAACCGGCAAGGTGCCGGTATGCGCTCTCACCTGCGGCCGACGACGCGGCTTCTCGTCACCCTCACGACGGCGGCCCTCGTCACGGTCCTCGCCGGGTCGCTCTCGGTCACGCCCGCGGTCGCGAACCCCCGGACAGCGAATCCCCGGGCAGCGAGCGCAGGAGGCGCGGTGTGGGCCTGGCCGGTCGCCTCGCCCCATCCGGTGGTCCGGCCCTTCGTCGGGCCGCCGAACCCGTGGTCGCCGGGGCACCGCGGCATTGACGTCGGGACGGTCGAGAGCTCGGTCGTGACGGCCCCGGACGACGGCGTCGTGCACTTCGCCGGGGTCGTGGTGGACCGGCCGGTCCTGTCGATCGCCCACCCGGGCGGGGTGCTGAGCAGCTTCGAACCGGTGGTGGCCGGTGTCTCGAAGGGCGACGCCGTCACGCGGGGGCAGACCGTCGGTGTGCTCGAGCGAGGGCACTGCGCCGACCGACCGTGCCTGCACCTGGGGGCGCGGATCGACGGCGAGTACGTCTCGCCCCTGGTGTTCCTGGGCGGGATCGAGCCGTCGGTGTTGCTGCCGACGACGCCCCGCTGAACACCGCCCGGCACCGGCCGGCACCCGCCGGGTCGACGACCGCAGCACGGTCGGGTGCTCGGAGGGTCCTCGGGCGTCGTGGGCGTCGTCGGGTGGAGCGTCGTCAGGCGCGCGGGTGTGCCGACCGGTAGCTGTCGCGCAGGCGGTCGGTCGAGACGTGCGTGTAGATCTGCGTGGTGCCGAGGCTCGCATGACCGAGCAGCTCCTGGACGGCCCGGAGGTCGGCCCCTCCGTCGAGCAGATGGGTGGCGGCCGTGTGCCTCAACGCGTGTGGCCCCGCCGGCCCGCCGCCCGGGAGGTCTGCGAGCAGCCCGGCGACCAGTCGGTAGACGGCCCTCGTGCCGAGCCGCCCCCCGGTCGACCCCACGAAGAAGGCGCCGTCCGTGACCGGGGTGACGAGCGTCGGGCGGGCGAGGTCGACGTACCGCCCCAGGGCCTCGGCCGCCGGCACCCCGAACGGCACGACGCGCTGCTTCGCCCCCTTGCCGGTCACCCGCACGGTCAGCCGTTCGAGGTCCACGTCGCCGAGGTCCGCCCCGACGAGCTCCGACACGCGCAGGCCCGCGCCGTAGAGCAGTTCGACGACCGCGAGGTCCCGGCGTGCCCTGGGGTCGCCCGTGTCCGCCCGGACGGCGAGGGAGGCCAGCAGGCCGTCGACCTGCTCGCGCGTGAGGACGCGCGGCAGGCGACTCTCGGGCTTCGGCGCACGCAGTCGGGCACCGACGTCGACCGGTGTGCGGTCGGTCTCGTCGAGCCACCGGGTGAAGGCCCGGACGCTCGCCGACCGCCGGGCGAGGGTGGCCCGGGCGAGCCCGGCCTGCGTGCCCTGCCAGAGCCAGTCGCGAAGCAGGTCGAGGTCGAGGTCGCCCACCTCACCCGGGCGACCGAGCCGGTTCTCGGCGAAGGCGACGAGGGAGTCGAGGTCGGCCGCGTACGACCGCACCGTGTGGTCGCTGAGCCCCCGGCCGTCGTGCAGGTGGTCGGCGAACCGTTCGACCTCGCCCAGGAGGCGCGTCACGGCAGCGCCCGCCCCTCGCGTCTCGATCCCGGCTCGTGCATGCCGACAGGCTAACCATCGCGGCGCCCCCTCACTCGTCGCCACCCCGAGCCGGAGCGCCGGGCCGCACCCGACAGGTCGAGCTCGGCGAGCACGTCGCGGACCGTCTCGAGCGACAGCCCGCTTGCGACGGCCAGTTCGTCGGTCTCCCGGGTCGCCGTCGTGCTGAGCGCGTCCAGCACCCGCATCGTCTCGGGGTCGAGCCGTCGGCCCTCGTACGAGGCGACGACGAGGTCGGTCGACACCCCCGCGAGTGCGAGGACCTCGTCGGCACCCGTCACGCACTCGGCCAGACCGGACCGGATCAGGGCGTGGCAGCCGACGGACGACGGCGAGGTGACCGGGCCGGGCACGGCCCCGACCGGACGACCGAGCGACTGCGCGTGGGCGGCCGTGTTCAGCGACCCCGAGCGGCCGCCGGCCTCGACCACGACGGTCGCGGCCGTCAACGCCGCGATCAGCCTGTTGCGTTGCAGGAACCGCCACCGCGACGGCTTGCCCCCGCACGGAGCCTCGGAGATCACCAGACCCGTCTCGATGACGCGTCGCAGCAGGGCGTCGTGACCGGCCGGGTAGAGGTGGTCGACTCCCCCGGCCATGACGGCCACCGTCGTCGCCGAGGCGGCCAGGGCCGCCCGGTGGGCGGCACCGTCGATGCCGTAGGCGGCACCCGAGACGACCGCGAGACCCCGGTCGGCCACGCCGCCGGCGAGCTCGGCCGACACCTGCTCGCCGTAGGCCGTCGCCGCCCGCGAGCCGACGATCGCGATGCTCGACGTCGGCGCCGGAACGGACGCCGGACCTCGTGCCCAGAGGGCCACGGGAGTGTGATGGCCGAGGTCGTCGAGGGCCTCGGGCCACAGCGGGGTGCGCGGCACGAGCAGCCTCGATCCCACCACGGTCGCCGTGCGGAACGACCGGAGGATCACGCTGGTCTCGAGACGGGGCCGCCATCTCGTGAGCGCCCGTACGAGGTCGAGCCGCTCCACGTCGTCGCGGGTGGCCCCTGCCTCGATCAGGGCTCCCGCGAGCAGACCCGCGCGGGGGTCGTCGTGACCGACCGCCGCTTCGAGCACGAGGCGGAGCCCCACGGTCGGTCCGAGCAGTGACCGGACGACGCCACCCACCGCGTCACCCGGTTCGACCACACCTGTCCAGGCGCCCAGGGCGAACGCCTCGAGGGTCTGTGCCTCGCTGAACTCGTGGGCGCCGGGCAGGAGGGGCCGGACGAGGTCGGCCAGCTCGGCGGGGGTCGCCCGGAGCAGGTCGCTCACAGCGACTGCCGCATGCTCAGGGCCCGGACCACGTGACGGCGGACGGGGGCGGGTTCGTCGTCGAGGTCGGCGAGGGTCCAGGCGACCCGCAGCACGCGGTCGTAACCCCTCATCGTCAGGGCACCGGTCTCGAGCGCCCGGTCGACGGGCTGTGAGTCCGCCACGGCCAGGCGGTTCGCCGGATCACGCAGCCAGGTTCCCGGGACCTCGCCGGACGACCGCCAGGGTGTTCCCTCGAGTCGGCGGGCGGCACGGCCGCGCGCCCGGTCGACGCGTTCGCGGGCCTGGCGTGTCGTCGTCGGGACGACGTCGGCCGATGCGCGGAACTGCGACGAGCTGATGCGGGCCACCCGCAACTGCAGGTCGATGCGGTCGACGAGAGGCCCGGAGAGCTTGCCCAGGTAGCGACGCCGCTGGTGCGGGGAACAACTGCAGTCGAAGTCGCGGGAGCCGTATTGCCCGCACGGACAGGGGTTCGCCGCCGCGACCAGTTGGAACCTCGCGGGGAAACGCGCCACCGCCCGTGACCTGTGGACGACGGTCTCGCCCGACTCGAGGGGCTGGCGAAGACAGTCGAGGACCGTCTGTCGGAACTCGGGCGCCTCGTCGAGGAACAGCACGCCCCGGGTCGCCCTCGACGCGGCGCCGGGCCTGATGACCCCGCTGCCCCCGCCGACCAGGGCCGCCGCGCTGCAGGTGTGGTGGGGCGCCTCGAACGGCGGCCTCCGGTCGAGATCGCCCGTGACGGCGACCCCGGCCAACGAACGGATCGACGCGACCTCGAGGGCCGAATCGGCGTCGAGGTCGGGCAACAGACCGGGCAGACGGGCCGCCAGCATGCTCTTGCCTGCGCCGGGCGGCCCCACCATGAGGAGGTGGTGGCCGCCGGCTGCGGCGACGACGAGCGCCTCGACGGCGTCGACGTTGCCGATGACGTCCGCGAGGTCGAGTGCGGCCGGCACCGTCGGTTCGGTGCGCGATCGCGTGATGGCCACGACCGGCTCGGGTTCGAGCCCTGCACCGTGCCAGATCGCCGCCTCGCGCAGGCTCGGCACGGCCACCACGCGGATGCCGGGGACGAGGGCGGCCTCGTCCGCGTTGTCGGTCGGCACCATGACGGTGGCGGCCCCTGCCCGGCGCGCACCCAACACGGCGGGCAGGACTCCGTCGACGGGCCTGAGCCGGCCGTCGAGCCCGAGCTCGCCCAGGTGGACGACGCCCTCGACGGACTCGGCGGGGACGAGTTCGGCTGCGGCCAGGGCCGCGATGGCGATGCCGAGGTCGAAGGACGACCCCTGCTTGGGCAGCGACGCCGGTGACAGGTTGACGGTCAGCTTGCGCGCCGGCAAGGCGCACCCGGAGTTGGTCGCTGCGGACCGGACGCGGTCACGGGCCTCACCCAGCGACGTGTCGGGCAGTCCGATGATCACGAACGCCGGCAGCCCGGCACCCATGTCCGCCTCGATCTCGACCAGGGCTCCGTCGACGCCCAGCAGGGCGACCGCCCGCGTCCGCGCCACGCTCATGCTCCGGCCCCGCGGACGTGGTCGATCCGCTCGTGCCCCGCGCACCGCTCCACCGTGATGCCCACGACGTCGATGCGCACCCCCCGGGGCGTCGAGGTGGGATGCGCCTGGCACCAGGCCCCCGCCAGCCGTCGCAGACGGGCCAGCTTGGTCGGCGTCACGGCCTCGAGCGCGTGACCGTAGCCGGTGCCAGACCGCGTCTTGACCTCGACGACGACCACCTCGTCGCCGTCCAGGGCGACCACGTCGATCTCGCCCTCGCGGCACCGCCAGTTGCGCTCGACGACCCGCATGCCCTGCGCCTCGACGTACTCGGCCGCGACGTCTTCGCCGCGCCGACCCAATTCGTCCTTCTTCGCCATGTCTGACCTCCTGCCAGCAGGCTGGCGGAGGCGCGCCCCTCGGAGGGCCGGCGGAGCATCGGCTGGGGACGCCACCGACCCGGCCGCGGCTGGGGACGAGCCGAGTCGAGACGCGACGAGTCCCGCGCCAGGAGGTCGCGTGGCGACGGACGACTACTCGTCGAGTGCGAGTTCTTTCGGGAGCTCGAGGTCGCGGCTCGTGAGCTCTTCGACGTTCACGTCCTTGAAGGTGAGCACCCGGACCGACTTGACGAAGCGGTCGGAGCGGTAGACGTCCCAGACCCAGACGTCGGTCATCGACAGTTCGAAGTAGAAGTCGTGCTCGGTGTCACGCCGGACCAGGTCGACCTCGTTGGCCAGGTAGAAACGCCGCTCGGTCTCGACCACGTAGCGGAACTGCGACACCACGTCGCGGTACTCGCGGTAGAGCGCGAGCTCGACCTCGCGGTCGTAGTCTTCGAAATCGTCCTCGTCCATCGGAGTCGAGCTTACGCGGCCCTCGGGGCAGCGGACGCCGTCGTCCCTCTGCTGCCGGCGTAGGCGCTCGAGGTCAGTGCAGCCAGGTGAGGCGGTGCAGCGGCGACGGACCCAATTCGGACAGGGCCCCGTAGTGCGCCGACGAGCCGTAGCCCTTGTTGCCGGCCCAGGCGTAGCCCGGGTGGACGCCGTCGGCCTCGATCATCAGCCGGTCGCGTTCGACCTTGGCGATGATCGACGCCGCCGCCACCGACGCGCAGTCGCGGTCGGCCTTGACCCTGGTCGTGATGCGCGGAGGGGTGGCGAGCTGGGGTGACAGGTAGTCGTGGTTGCCGTCGAGCACCACCACGGACTGCATGATGCCGACACCGGCGTGGTGCAGCGCCGTGAGGGCACGCTTGCCGGCGAGCCCGAGGGCGACGACGATGCCCAGCCGGTCGACCTCGTGCGCTTCGGCGAAGCCCACCGCGTGATGGGACACCCACGACGTCGCCAGCGGGTAGAGGGCCTCGCGTCGCTTCTCGGACAGGAGCTTCGAGTCGCGCAGACCCGCGGGGACGTCGAGGCACTCGACGTGGACCGCCCCGAGCCCGACCGCGACCGGCCCGGCGATGGCGCCCCGACCGACCTCGTCGCAGCCGATCACCCAGGTCGCGCCGGCGGCGTGCAGCTCGCGTTCGTAGTCGAGGGTGGGGTCGACGACGGGGCTCATTCGCCCTCTCGCTCGGTGCCGCGGAAGACGTCGGGGTAGTCGCCGAGCCACGTCCAGCGCTCAGTGGGCCAACTGATGACGAAGGCGCGTCCGACGACGTCGCTCATCGGGACGAACCCCTTGCTCGGAGTGGCGCCGTTGTACCGGCTGTCCTTCGAGTTGTAGCGGTTGTCGCCCATCACCCAGAGGGAGTCGGCGGGCACCGTGACCGAGAAGTCGTCGGCCGAGACCCGGGTCTCGCCCGGGGGCAGGTTCACGTAGGGCTCGTCGAGGGGGACGCCGTTGACCGACATCTGGCCGAAGTCGTTGCAGCACTCGACGGTGTCGCCCGGCAGGCCGATGACCCGCTTGATCAGGTGGTCGTTGCTGTCTTGTGCGCCGAGCCCGACCAGCGTGAGGAACCACGAGAAGCCGTCGGACACCGGGTTGCCGGTGGTCGTGCTGATGGGAGCCGTGCCGTCGAGCCAACCGCCCGGGTCGGTGAACACGACCACGTCGCCCCGCTTGACGTCGACGAGGTCGGGTACGAGCTCGTTGACGATGATGCGGTCGTTGATCTGGAGCGTCTGCTCCATCGACCCGGAGGGGATGTAGAACGACCGGATCAGGAACGTCTTGATCAGGAACGAGATCAGGAGGGCCGCCAGGAAGATGACGAGCACGTCGCGCACGAAGGTGCCGATGCCGCGCTTTCCGCCGTCGTCGCGTCGAGGACGCAGGGCGCGCCTCACTGTGTCATTCGTCATTTAACCACCCGAGCTCCCCGCCATCTTAGATGGCGGGGAGCTCGCGTGATGTCGCTGAGGGGCGTGACTAGTTGTCGCGCTTCTCCTTGATCTTGGCCTTCTTGCCACGCAGTTCGCGCAGGTAGTAGAGCTTGGCGCGACGGACGGCACCGCGGCTGACGACCTCGATGTGGTCGATGACCGGGGAGTGCACCGGGAAGGTGCGCTCGACGCCGACCTGGAAGCTCACCTTGCGGACCGTGAAGGTCTCGCGGATGCCCTCGTTCTGCTTGCCGATGACGACACCCTGGAAGACCTGGACGCGCGAGCGCGTGCCTTCGATGATGTTGACGTGCACCTTGACGGTGTCGCCGGCGCGGAAGTCGGGGACGTCCGAGCGGAGGTTGGCGGAGTCAACCGCGTCGAGGATGTGCATTGTCGTTCGCTCTCTGCAACCGCCACAGGTCGACTGCGTGTCTGGGGCGCGTCACGCGCCCGTCATGATGAAGAAGGTGTGCTCTGGATCGGCAGACTCCCCTGTGGCAGAGTCGTGCGCAGGCACAAGCGCCTATTGTGCCACAGCGCGGGCACCCGTGTCAGCCTCGCGGCGTGATGGTGATGACGGGGCCGTCGTCGCCGTAGCCGGGCCGACGCCCCGCGGCGGCCCCGGTGCCCGACGCGACCCGCTCGAGATCGGCGAGCGACGTCGCCATGCGGGCCCGCGCCTCCTTCACGAACTGCCAGAGGGCGCAGGCGAACAGGCCCACGCCCGCCGCGATCGTCACGACGGCGCAGAGGGCGAACAGGGCGGTCGAGAGGTCGAGGGACGAGACCCCGCCGGCGACCTGCGTGAAGGCCGACGCGGACGCGGACTCGGCGGAGCTGTCGACGATGAAGAACCCCAGGCCGAGCTGGCCGAGCCAGGACAGGGCGAGCAGACCCGCGTCGGCCCACGACACGGCCTTCGCCCGCCGGACGCTGCGGCGGCCCACCACCACGCCGGTGGCCACCGCCTGCCCGACGAAGAGCAGGGGAACGAGCAGCAACTGGCCGACGAACTGCAGGCCCAGCGGGACGCCGAAGAACGCCCGACCCAGCAGCACCCAGAGCGGCAGCACGAAGACGGCCACCCAGAGGAGGCGGTAGAAGATCCTGCGCGTCGTCATGCGGTCGAGGCTACGAGGGCTTCGTGAAGAATGGCTGCATGATCGAACTGCGCACCCCCGACGAGATCGAACGCATGCGACCCGCCGGAGCCTTCGTCGCCTGCGTGCTCGAGGCAACCCGTGCGGCCGCGCGACCCGGCGTCGACCTGCTCGACCTCGACGCGCTCGCGCACCGCATGATCCGCGAGGCGGGGGCCGAGAGCTGCTACGTCGACTACCACCCGTCGTTCGGGGCGAGCCCGTTCGGCAAGGTCATCTGCACGTCGGTCAACGACGCGGCCCTGCACGGCCTGCCGCATCGCTACCGCCTGCGCGACGGAGACCTGCTCAGCCTCGACTTCGCCGCCTCGGTGGACGGTTGGGTCGCCGACTCGGCCGTGTCGTTCGTCGTCGGCGAGCGGGCGTCGCCCGAGGACCTCCGCCTGATCGAGACCTGCGAGGTGGCCCTCGACGCCGGCATCGCGGCCTTGAGGCCGGGCGCCAAGCTCGGCGACGTCTCGGCTGCGATCGGACAGGTCGCTCGCGGGGCGGGTTACGGCGTCAACCTGCAGTTCGGCGGCCACGGGGTCGGACGCACCATGCACGGCGACCCCCACGTGCCGAACGACGGGCGCGCGGGGCGCGGGTGGCCCGTCCGACCGGGCCTCGTCGTCGCGATCGAGCCGTGGCTGATGCGCGGCACGGACGCGATCGTGACCGACGCCGACGGCTGGACGCTCCGCAGCGTCGACGGCTCGCGGGCCGCACACGTCGAGCACACCGTCGCCGTCACCGAGGACGGGCCGCTCGTGCTCACCGCGCGCGGGTGACCCGGACGGGCCGTCCCCGGCGGACCCTCCCCGGCGGGTCGGGCCGGGACGCCCGGACCGCGCAGGCTCGGCCCGATCAGTCGAGCAGGTCGGGCCGTACCCGGCGGGTGCGCTCGAGCTGCTGCTCGCGACGCCAGGTCGCGATCGCCGCGTGGTTGCCGCTCAGCAGCACCGGAGGCACGTCGAGACCCCGCCAGGACGCCGGCTTGGTGTAGCTGGGGTACTCGAGCAGGCCGTCTTCGTGGCTCTCTTCGGTGAGGCTCTCGGGGTTGCCCACGACGCCCGGGACGAGACGACCGATGGCCTCGATCATCGCCGTGACGGCGACCTCGCCACCGTTCAGCACGTAGTCGCCCAAGCTGATCTCGCGCACCGTCGCCCGGCTTGCGGCGTGCTCGACGACGCGCTGGTCGATGCCCTCGTACCGGCCGCAGGTGAAGACCAGGTGCGGAGCGAACGCGAGCTCGCGAGCCGTGGCCTGGGTGAAGGGCGTGCCGGCCGGCGACGGAACGATCATGATCGTGTCGTCGGGCGTGGACGTCTCGCCGAAGACATGGTCGAGCGCCTCGCCCCAGGGCTCGGGCCGCATGACCATGCCTGCCCCGCCACCGTAGGGGGTGTCGTCGACGGTGCGGTGCCGGTCGTGCGTGAAGTCACGCAGGTCGTGCACCTCGACGTCGAGCAGCTTCTGCTGCCGCGCCTTGCCGAGCAGCGAGATGTCGAGCACCCCGAAGAACTCGGGGAAGATCGACACGATGTCGATGCGCACGGGTCAGCGCTCGTCGTCGGGAGCGGACTCGCCGTCGGAGGCCGGCTCGTCGACACCGTCGGCGGCCGACTGGTCGACGTCGTCGGAGGCCGGCTCGTCGTCGGTGTCGTCGGCCAGCTCTTCGAAGAGCCCCTGCGGCGGGGTCACGACGACCACGCCGCCCTCGACGTCGACCTTCGGCACGAGGGCCGATACAAACGGGACGAGGACTTCGCCCGACGCGGTGTCGACCGCGAGCAGGTCTTGGGCCGGCAGGTGGTCGACCCGGGCCACGGTGCCCACGACGACGCCGTCACGCTCGACGCGGAGGCCGACCAACTGGTGGTCGTACCAGGCGTCGTCCTCGTGGGGCAGCTCGTCGGCGTCCTGGTCGACCCAGAGGATCGCCTTGACGAGCGACTCGGCCGCCGTGCGGTCGTCGACCCCGTCGAAGAAGCCCACCGGGTGGCTGTTGTACCAGCGCAGCTCGGTGAGGGTGAGGGTCTTGTCGTGCCAGGCGCTGTCGGCGGGCACCTGGAGGCGGAACACGGCACCCGGCACGAAGCGCTGCTCGGGGGTGTCGGTGAAGAGTTCGAGCTTGAGGGCGCCCTTGAGGCCGTGGGCCTTGGTCAGGCGCCCCACCCGGAGTTCGGTCTTGCGGTCGGACGGCACGGGTCTAGAGATCGCCGTCGACGACGTCGACCCGGACCCGCTTGCCGTCGGCCAGCGCGGTGATCAGGGTCCGGAGGGCCTTGGCGGTGCGACCGGCACGGCCGATGACGCGACCGAGGTCGTCCGCGTGGACGTGCACCTCGAGGACGTCGCCTCGTGGGGAGTTCTTCTCCACGACCTGCACCTCGTCCGGGTGATCGACGATCCCCCGGACGAGGTGTTCGAGTGCAGGTGCGAGCACCGACTACGCCTCGGTGGTCTCGGCGTCGTCGCCGGACTCGGCGGGAGCCTCGGCCTTGGCCGCGGGCTTCTCGGTCTTGGGCACGAGGACCGGCTTCTTCTTCTCGTCGGCGACGAAGGCCTCTTTCGGAGCCTTGGTCTTGACGGTGCTGACGGCGTCGGCGTCGCCCTTGAACTTGCCCCAGTCGCCCGTGAGCTTCAGCAGAGCGGCGACCTGCTCGGTCGGCTGAGCGCCGACGCCGAGCCAGTACTGCGCACGCTCGGACTCGACCTCGATGAACGAGGGCTCCTCGGTGGGGTGGTACTTGCCGATCTCTTCGATGACGCGACCGTCACGCTTGGTGCGCGAGTCGGCAACGACGATGCGGTAGTAGGGGGCGCGGATCTTGCCCATGCGCTTGAGACGGATCTTGACAGCCACAATTCTCCTGTGTGATGTGATGTGGGCGAGTTGCCAGCCGTGAGCGTGGGGGCACACTCGGCTCGAAAGCTCTGATGGGAGTCGAACGTCGTCTGATTAGAGGGTCGGACGACAGAAGACTCGACCTCCCATTGTTGCAGACGAAAGGCCATCTGCACGAATTGCGTCCCGTCGTGTCCGGCACCGCGCCTCCTCGGCGTCACCGGACGTCACGGGCGGCGCAGGCCGGCCCGCCGGACGGCCCCGACCGGCACCCGACTGGCAGGATGGAACCGCCCTGACGCCCATGGGAAGGCCACGCGGATGCGCATCGATTTCACGACCTCAGAGCGGTCGACCCTCGGCGTCGAGTGGGAGCTCGCCCTCGTCGACCACGAGTCGGGAGAACTGGCGCCGCACGCCCCGGCGATCCTCGCCGACCTGGCCCACGTCAACGACGGCGGTCCGGAACGGTTGACCACCGAACTGCTCACCAACACGGTCGAGGTCGTCACGGGCGTGCACCGTCGGGTCGCCGACGCCGTCGACGACCTCAGGGGCACGATCGACCTGGTCCGGGGCCCGGCCTCCGTGCTCGGCGCCGACCTCATGTGCGCCGGGACGCATCCCTACAGCCGCTACGCCGACCAGGAGGTGACGCCCGACAAGGAGCGTTACGCCACCCTGATCGACCGGACGCGGTGGTGGGGCCGCCAGATGATGATCTGGGGCGTCCACGTCCACGTCGGCATCGACGACCAGGACAAGGTGCTGCCGATCCTCAACGGCATGCTCACCTACCTGCCGCACTTCCAGGCGCTGACGGCGTCCAGCCCGTTCTGGGTGGGCGAGGAGACCGGGTACGCCTCGAACCGCGCCCTGATGTTCCAGCAGCTCCCGACGGCGGGCTTGCCGCCCCAGTTCGCGACCTGGTCCGAGTACGAGGCCATGGTCGCCGACATGACCCACACCGGCGTGATCGACGACCACAGCGAGTTGCGCTGGGACCTCCGCCCCTCACCGAAGTGGGGCACCCTCGAGACGCGCGTCTTCGACGGCATCGCGACGACCGACGAGCTCGCCGCCGTGACGGCACTGGTGCAGTGCCTCGTCGACGACATGTCCGAGCGGCTCGACCGCGGCGAGACCCTGACGAGCATGCACACGTGGTTCGTCCGTGAGAACAAGTGGCGCGCCGCCCGCTACGGCATGGACGCCATCGTGATCCAGAACGCGGCCGGCGACGAACGACTGGTGACGGACGACCTGCGCGAACTCGTGACGTCGCTCGAGCCGGCGGCCGAACGCCTCGGCTGCCTCGACGAACTGCACTCGCTCGCGACGATCACCGACCGCGGGGCCAGCTACCAACGTCAGCTCACCGTCGCCGCCGCGCACGGGGGCGACCTGCGCCCCGTCGTGGCGTCGCTGGTCCGCGAGTTCGACGAAGGGCTGTCCGCAGCCGAGTGACCAGCCGCCTGCGGTGCGGCGGGCACACGACGACGCCCGCCCCGCAGCAGGCGGGGCGGGCGTCGAGGGCCGTCAGGAGGCGCGGGTCGGCTCAGCCGCGTCCGAGCATCTTCTGCAGCGACGCGAGTTCTTCGGGTGAGGGCGCCGCGCCACCCGCGGCGGCCCCGCCGCCGCCGAGCCCGAAGCCCGAGCCGCCCGGAGCCGAGGACGCCGACCTGGCACTCGTGGTGAGGGCGGCGTTCTGTGCGGCACGCTTGGCCGGGTTGCCGGCCTTTGAGCCCTTCTTCTTGGGCTGCGCCTTCTTGCCGGCGTACGAGGCCCCGGGGATCGGCCCCATGCCGGGCACCTGGGGCACGCCGCCCTTGGCGACGGTCTTCATCATCTTCGACGCCTGCTCGAAGCGCTGGACGAGCTGGTTGACGTCGGTGACCGTCATGCCCGAACCGCGGGCGATGCGGAGGCGACGCGAGCCGTTGAGCAGCTTGGGCATCGCTCGCTCTTGCTTGGTCATCGACTGGATGATCGCCTCGGTGCGGACGATCTCGCGTTCGTCGAAGTTCTCGAGTTGCTCGCGCATGCCCTTGGCACCCGGCAGCATCCCGAGCATGCCCTTGATCGAACCCATCTTGCGCAGCTGCTGCATCTGCGTGAGGAAGTCGTCGAGCGTGAAGGAGTCGGTCGCGATCTTCTGCGCGACCGCCATCGCCTCTTCTTCGTCGAAGGCCTGCTGGGCCTGCTCGATGAGCGAGAGGATGTCGCCGAGGTCGAGGATGCGGCTCGCCATGCGGTCGGGGTGGAACGGCTCGAAGTCGTCGAGCGACTCGCCCGTCGAGGCGAACATGATGGGGCGGCCGGTGACCGAGGCCACGCTGAGTGCGGCACCACCGCGGGCGTCTCCGTCGAGCTTGGAGAGCACGACGCCGGTGAAGTCCACCCCGTCTTGGAAGGCCTTGGCGGTCGCGACGGCGTCCTGACCGATCATCGCGTCGATGACGAAGAGCACCTCGTCGGGATCGACCGCCTTGCGGATGTTCGCGGCCTGCTTCATGAGCTCGGCGTCGACGCCGAGACGGCCGGCCGTGTCGACGATGACGGTGTCGTACTGCTTGTCGCGGGCGTACTTGATGGCCTGCTTCGCGACTTTGACGGGGTCGCCGACGCCGTTGCCCGGCTCGGGCGCGAAGACGTGGGCACCGGCCTGCTCACCGACGACCTGCAGCTGCGTCACCGCGTTGGGGCGCTGGAGGTCGGCCGCCACGAGCATGGGCGTGTGGCCGTCCTTCGCGAGCCACTTGGCCAGCTTGCCCGCGAGGGTCGTCTTGCCGGCACCCTGGAGGCCCGCGAGCATGATCACGGTCGGCGGGTTCTTCGCGAACTCGAGCCGGCGCTGCTGACCACCGAGGATCTGCACCAGTTCTTCGTTGACGATCTGGACGACCTGCTGCGCCGGGTTCAGGGCCTTGCTGACCTCGTCGCCGAGGGCGCGGTCGCGGACCGTGTTCGTGAAGGCCTTGACGACGTCGAACGCGACGTCGGCGTCGAGCAGGGCACGACGGATCTCACGCACGGTGCCGTCGACGTCGGCGGGGCTCAGCTTGCCCTTGTTGCGGAGGTTCTTGAACGTTTCCGCGAGGCGGTCGGAGAGGGTTCCAAAAGTGGCCATGGTGCGCCCATCTTAACCGACCGTCGGCCTCCTGTGCTGCGTGGCCGCGCCTCCTCGGTCCGTCGTTGTTGTACCGAGTGCATCAATGGGCTTAGCCTCGGCGTGTGACCACGACGCGACGCACGGGCCTCACGGGCCCGCCACTCGACTACGACGAGGGCCTGCGCCTGCAGCGCGAGCTGCACGCCGACGTCGTGGCCGGCCGGCTGGACTCGGCCCTCGTCCTCTGCCAGCACCCGTCGGTGTACACGGCGGGCACGCGGACGCAGCCCGCCGACCTGCCGCGCGACGGCTCCCCCGTGACCCGGGTGGACCGCGGCGGACGCATCACGTGGCACGGCCCCGGCCAGCTCGTGGCGTACCCGATCGTGCGCCTGCCCGAACCGCTGGACGTCGTCGCCCACGTCCGGGCGCTCGAGGCGTGCCTGATCGCCGTGTGCTCGGGCGTCGGGGTGTCGGCCGTCCGCGTCGAGGGGCGCAGCGGCGCCTGGGTGCGCGGACCGCTCGGCGACGAGAAGGTCGCGGCGGTCGGCGTGCGGGTCGCCGAGGGAGTGACGATGCACGGCGTCGCCCTCAACTGCGACGCCGACCTGTCGTCGTACGCCGGGATCGTGCCCTGCGGCATCACCGACGCCGGCGTGACCAGCCTGACCCGCGCCTCCGGGAGGCGCGTGGCCGTGACCGACGTCGCGGACGCCCTCGAGACCTCCCTGACCGCCTACCTGACCAGCCTCGAGACCGCCGGCCGCGTGCCGGCCCGACCCGACCCCGTGGGAGCCCACCGATGACGACGACCGCCCCCGAGGGACGACGCCTGCTGCGCGTCGAGGCCCGCAACGCCGAGACCCCGATCGAGAAGAAGCCGACCTGGATCAGGACGACCGCGAGGCAGGGCCCCGAGTACCGCGCCCTGACCGAGCTCGTGGTCGACAAGAAGCTGCACACGGTCTGCCAGGAGGCCGGCTGCCCGAACATCTTCGAGTGCTGGGAGGACCGCGAGGCCACGTTCCTGATCGGCGGCTCGCAGTGCACGCGGCGCTGCGACTTCTGTCAGATCGACACGGGCAGGCCGAGCCCGATCGACCGCCGCGAGCCCCTCTCGGTCGCCGAGTCGGTGCGCGAGATGGGGCTGCGCTACGCGACCGTGACAGGCGTCGCGCGCGACGACCTCGACGACGGAGGCGCGTGGCTCTACGCCGAGACCATCCGTCGCATCCACGAGCTGAACCCGGGCACGGGGGTCGAGATCCTCGTCCCCGACTTCAACGGTCGCCCCGACCTGCTCGCGCAGGTCTTCGACGCCCGTCCCGAGGTCTTCGCCCACAACGTCGAGACCGTGCCGCGCATCTTCAAGCGCATCCGCCCCGCGTTCACCTTCGAGCGGTCGCTCGACGTCATCCGGCAGGGGCACGACGCCGGCCTAGTCACCAAGTCGAACCTCATCCTCGGCATGGGCGAGGATCGCGACGAGGTGATCGACGCCCTCGAGCGCCTGAGGGAGGCGCACACCGACGTCATCACGCTGACCCAGTACCTGCGTCCCAGCCCGCGACACCTGCCGGTGGCGCGATGGGTGCACCCGGACGAGTTCGTCGACTTCCGGGAGATCGCGGAGGACATGGGGTTCAGCGGCGTGCTGGCCGGGCCGCTCGTGCGCTCGTCGTACCGGGCGGGCCGCCTCTGGGCGAGGGCGACCGAGGCGCGGGGCGAGGTCGCGCCCGAGGCCCTGCGACACCTGCTCGAGGCCGGGGCCGGGCGCCAGGCCGTGTGACCCGTGCCCGCCGGGGCTCGCTACGCGATGAGGTTCTGGACGAACACGTGCGGCGTGAAGCCCGTGAGGTCGCCGATGCCTTCGCCCTGCCCGACCAGCTTGATCGGGATGCCCGTCTGTTCTTGCACCGCGAGGACGAAGCCGCCGCGGGCCGAACCGTCGAGCTTCGTCAGCACGAGGCCCGTGACCCCGGCGTGCTCGATGAAGGCCTGCGCCTGGGCGAGGCCGTTCTGACCCGTCGTCGCGTCGAGCACGAGCAGCACCTCGGCGATCTCGGTCTGCTTCTCGACGACGCGCTTGATCTTGCCGAGCTCGTCCATCAGGCCCGACTTCGTCTGCAGGCGCCCGGCGGTGTCGATCAGGACGATCTCGATGCCCTCGCGCATGGCGAGCTCGACCGTCTGGAACGCCACGGACGCGGGGTCCTGCCCCTGTTGCTGCGGGCGGACGATGCGCGCCCCCGCCCGATCGGCCCAGGTCGCGACCTGCTCGACGGCCGCGGCCCGGAACGTGTCGGCCGCGCCCACGACGACCGAGCGGTCGTAGTTGCGGAGGAACTTGGCGAACTTGCCGATGGTGGTCGTCTTGCCGACGCCGTTGACGCCGACCATGAGCACGACGGCGGGTCGCGCGCTGAGCTTCAGGGTCGAGTCGAGCTTGGAGAGGCGCTCTTCGAGGGTCTCGCGCAGCATGCGCTTGAGGTCGGCGGGGTCGGTGGTCGAGTAGCGCTGCACCTTCGCCTGCAGGTCGTCGATGATCTGCTCGGTCACGTCCGGGCCGAAGTCGGCGCCGATCAAGGCGGCCTCGAGGTCGTCCCACGTGGTCTCGTCGATCGTCTTCTTGGCGAACATGCCACGGAGGGCACCGGAGAGGGACCAGGGAGAAGCCATGCGGGCCAGCATATTCGGCCCCGGGCGAGACCGCGGACGTGCAGAGGCTGTAAGCTCGCCAGGTTGAAGGGGAGTACTCCCACGCGGTGGCGTCGTCAATACGGAAGAGACCGATCTCGACCCGGTGCACCGGTTCGCAGCCGTCCTGATCAGGACGCGTCGCGAGTGGAGGAGACCTTCGGTACCCGCTGCGTACTGGAGGTACACACATGGACGTCCACTTCTTGACCTGGGCGATCACCATCGCCGGCATCATCGGCCTGCTGTTCTTCGACTTCTTCAGTCACGTGCGCACGCCGCACGAGCCGACCATCCGCGAATCGGCCATCTGGTCGGGCGTCTACATCGGCATCGCCGTCCTGTTCGGCGTCGGGGTCGGCGTCTTCTCGAACTGGACCTTCGGTGGCGAGTACTTCGCCGGCTACATCACCGAGAAGGCCCTCTCGGTCGACAACCTGTTCGTCTTCCTCATCATCATGACGAGCTTCGCGGTGCCCCGCATCTACCAGCAGAAGGTGCTGCTCGTCGGCATCGCCATCGCCCTGCTGTCGCGTGGTCTGTTCATCGCGGCGGGCGTCGTGATCATCGAGAACTTCTCGTGGGTCTTCTACCTCTTCGGCATCCTGCTCTTCTGGCTCGCCTACAGCCAGGTCAAGGGCGGCCACGGCGACGACGAGAAGGACGAGGCGGACAGCAAGCTCATCCGCGCCCTGCGCCGCGTCATCCCCACCTCGCAGGACTACGACGGCCAGAAGCTGACCACCAAGGTCGACGGCAAGCGCCTCTTCACCCCGCTCTTCCTCGTGATGGTCGCGATCGGCCTGACCGACGTGCTCTTCGCGCTCGACTCGATCCCGGCCATCTTCGGCCTCACGCAAGAGGCCTACATCGTCTTCACGGCGAACGCGTTCTCGCTGCTCGGCCTGCGCCAGCTGTACTTCCTCATCTCGGGCCTGCTCGAGCGCCTCGTCTACCTCGCCCAGGGCCTCGCGGTCATCCTCGCCTTCATCGGCGTCAAGCTGCTGTTCCACGCCCTGCACGTCAACGAGGTGCCGTTCATCAACGGCGGCGAGCCGATCACCTGGATCCCCGAGATCCCGATCTGGTTCTCCCTCGGCTTCATCGTGCTGACGATCGCCGTCGCGACCGTCGCCAGCCTCGCGAAGACCCGTCGGGACGCCCGCGCGAAGGCCGGCGTCACGGCGAGCACCGACGACGACCACTGATCCCCCGACGGGCGGTCCCCACCGGGGCCGCCCGTCGCCACTCCCCGCGGCACCCCCGCGGCCGCACCACGGAACGGAACACCCCGATGCGCCTCGAACTCATCCGCCACGGTCAGACCGACTGGAACCTCGCCGACAAGCTCCAGGGCTCCTCGGACATCCCCCTGAACGACACGGGCCGCGGCCAGGCCCTCGAGGCGGCTCGCCTGCTGGCCGGCGTCGAGTGGAGCGCCATCGTGTCGTCGCCGCTCGGGCGTGCCCGCGAGACCGCGGAGATCATCGCCGCCGAACTGGGCATCGAGCTGGGTGACGCCTACGACGAACTGATCGAGCGCGACTACGCGTCGCACGAGGGCCGCACCCCCGAGTCGCCGATCCCCGACCAGCCGAACGCGGACTACCCCGACATCGAACCGCGGGAGTCGGTCGCGGCCCGCGGCCTCGGCGCCCTCGAGATGATCCGCGACACGCGGCTGCCCCTCGACGGTGACGACGCCCACATCGTCGTCGTCTGCCACGGCACGATCATCCGGTTCACCCTCGCCGAGATCCTCGGTCGCGAGGTGCCGCACATCGAGAACGCCGCGGCGAACACGGTCGAGTGGGACGGCACCGCCTGGCACGTGCTGAGCATCAACGGCGGGGTCGTCGACACGCCGATCGACTGACACCCCGGTGCCCCACGGGGCGCGACGAGAACGCAGGAGGCGCGGCCACGCAGGTCGCGCCTCCTGCGTTTCACGTCGGGGCCGGGCTCAGGAGGCGTCGGCGATGTCGCGCTCGGCCGTGCCGCCCGCGGCGGTGCCGGGCTCGGCGACGACGCGCTGGCCGACGACGGCACTGACCCCGTCCTGACGCATCGAGACGCCGTAGAGCGCGTCGGCGATCTCCATCGTGCGCTTCTGGTGCGTGATGACGATCAGTTGGCTCGACTCGCGGAGGTCCTCGAAGATCGTCAACAACCGGCCGAGGTTGGCGTCGTCCAGGGCCGCCTCGACCTCGTCCATGATGTAGAACGGGCTCGGCCGGGCCTTGAAGATCGCGATCAGCAACGCCACGGCGGCCAACGACCGCTCGCCCCCGGACAGCAGCGAGAGCCGCTCGATCTTCTTGCCGGCGGGCTTCACCGTCACCTCGATCCCGGTCGCCAGCAGGTCGTCGGGGTCGGTCAGGTGGAGCGAACCGCTGCCCCCCGGGAAGAGGATCGGGAAGACCCGGTCGAAGGCGGCCTGGGTGTCGGCGAACGCGCTCGCGAAGATGGTCTGCATCTTGTCGTCGATCTCGTCGATGATCGTCAGCAGGTCCGCGCGGGTGCCGGTCAGGTCGGAGAGCTGCTCGGTCAGGAAGAGATGGCGCTGCTCGAGCGCCGCGAACTCCTCGAGGGCCAGGGGGTTCACCCGGCCGAGCCGGGCCAGCTTCTTCTCGGCCACGGCGAGCCGGCGCTGCTGCGTCGCCCGGTCGAAGGGCACGCCCCGAGGAGGCGCGGTGGCGGTCCCGGCGAGGGGCGCGTCGTCGAGGCCGGCGGCACCGTCGGCTCCCCGGGCGGCACGGCCAGCGCCGTCCCCCGTGGCGTCGTCCTCGCCCGCGGCGCCGTCCTCGCCCGCGGCGTCGACGTCGACCAGGTCGACCTCGTCGTCCACGGACGGGCGGGTCGCGACCTCGTCGTCGCTCGGCACGAGGACGTGTGGGCCGTACTCGGCGACGAGGACGTCCTCGACGAGGCCGAGCTCGGAGCCGGCCCGTTCGAGCAGCCCGGACAGGTGAAGAGTCTTCTCGTAGATCTCCATCTCGAGGCCGTGCACGCTCTCGGTCACGGTGGCGAGCCGGTCGCGCAGCTCGCGCTCGGCTCCGCGGAGCGCCTGCAGCTCGGTGTTCTGCTCGGTCCGGGCCGCCTCGGCCTCCGCCAGGACCGCGCGCGCCTCGGCCACCGACCGGGCCGCGGCGTCCAGGGTCGGCGGCAGGGCCTCGAGCACGGACGACGTGGCGGCCATCTGGCGATGCCGCACCACCGTCTGACGGGCCTGGAGTTCGGCGGCCGCCCGCTGCTCGTCGAGTTGTCGCTGCAGGGCCTCGGCCCGGGCGATCTCGGCCCGGACCCGTTCGCGGACGGTCTCGAGGGCGATGCGGCGCTCGGTCTCGACGGCGCGCGCCGTCTCGACCTCGGCCAGCAGGCCGTCGCGCGCCGACGCGTCGAGCAGCGGACGCGGGCGGGCGGCGTGTTCGTCGTGGGCGGCCGCCGCGGCGTCGACGGCGCGGCTCGCGGCGTCGACGGCCTCGACCGACGCGTCGAGCGCGACCGAGAGCCGATCGACCTCGGCCTCGGCGGCCTCGACCCGGGCACGCAGACGACCGAGCTGCTGCCCGTGGGAGGTGACCCGCGCCTCCTCGTCCCGGGCGGCGGCCGCTGCCTCTTTCGCTCGGGTACGCGTCGTGGCGAGCCGTTCCCGGAGCTCGGCGAGCCCGGGAGCGAGCCGCTCGATCTCGGTGGCCACGCCGGTGAGCCGCTCGGCGGCCGCATCGCGCTCGGCGACGAGCTCGAGACGCGACCGCTCGACGCCCGACCCGCCGCGCAGCACGTAGTCGGTCAGCACCTCGCCGGCCCGCGTGATGACGGTCACGGGGATCGGGTGGCCGGCGAGTGCCCGCCAGGCCGAGCGAGCGACCGCGAGGTCGTCGGCCACGACGGTGGCGGCCAGCAGTCCGAGCACCCCGGGAGGCGCGGTGACGACGGCCGTGGCGGCGACGGTCCCGGCCGGGAGATCGACGTCGAGCGTCGACCGGAGCCGCTCGGGCTCGGCCACGACGACCTCGACCCGACCGAGCTCGGCCTCGGTGGCGTGCGCGACCGCGTCGACGGCGGCCTCGACGTCGTCGGCCAGCACCGAGTCGACCACGCTGCCGAGCGCCGCCGCGACGGCGGCCTCGTAGCCGGGACTCACCTGGACGTGCTCGGCCACCAGGCCGCGGATGCCCGGTCGGCCCGCGGCGACCAGGGCGGCCGTGGCGTCGTTCTGGTCGAGGGCCAGCGAGAGCGCGCTGCGGCGGGCCGCGAGGGCGTCGCGCTCACGCTCGGCCGCGTGCAGGCGGTCGCGCCGCTCGTCGACGCTCGCCGTGAGGGTCGACAGCTGTTCTTCGGCCTCGGCCTGGACGGCGGCGTGGTCGACGCCGTCGGCGTCGGCCCGCGGGGACCGCTGCTCGAGCTCGGCGTACTCGGCCCGCCCGGCGTCGCGACGCGCCTCGGCGGCCTCGAGTGCCGCGCGCTGCCGCAGCTGCTCGCCCCGGACGGCCGCGAGCCCCGACCGTGCCGCCTCGAGGGCGCCGCGCAGGCGGGTCGCCTCGAGGTCGTGCTGCGAGACGAGGACGCTCTGGGCCTGGATCTCGACGTCGAGGGCGTCGAGGGAGGCCCGGGCCGTGGCCAGGTCGGCCCCGGCCTGCCCCACCGCCGCCTCGGCCTGCGAGACGTCGCCGCGCAGGCGCTCGGCCTCGTCGCGGGCGTCGGCGACCATGCCCGAGCTGACGGTGGTCGCCACGGCGGGTCGGTCCCCCTGCTGGGCGAGCAGCTGGAGTCGCTGCTGCGCGAGGCTCGACAGGCTGCGCAGGCGCTCGTGGACCGATTCGAGTCCGAAGACCACCCGGCGGGCCTCGTCGACGGCGTCGCCGACCATGGCCTGCTCGAGGCGGTGCTCGCGCTGCTTGTTCTCGTCCAGGCGGCCCTGCAGGACGAGGCGCTCGCTCTTGCGCTCGGCCTCGCTGCTCGACCGGGCCGTGAGCGACTCGCGGAGGGCGACGACCTCGTCGGCCAGCAGACGGGCGCGGGCGTCGCGGACGACCGCCGCGATGGTCTGCGCCTCACGGGCGATCTCGGCCTGGCGCCCGAGCGGCTTGAGCTGGCGGCGGATCTCGCCCGCGAGGTCGCTGAGGCGCGTGAGGTTCGTCTGCATGGCCTCGAGCTTGCGGAGGGTCTTCTCCTTGCGACGACGGTGCTTGAGGATGCCGGCGGCCTCCTCGACGAAGCCCCGGCGGTCCTCGGGAGTGGCGCGCAACACGGCGTCGAGCTGCCCCTGCCCCACGATGACGTGCATCTCGCGGCCGAGGCCGGAGTCGCTGAGGAGCTCTTGCACGTCGAGCAGCCGACAGCCCTCGCCGTTGATGGCGTACTCGCTGCCCCCGTTGCGGAAGAGCGTCCGACTGATCGTCACCTCGGTGTAGTCGATGGGCAGGGCCCCGTCGGAGTTGTCGATCGTCAGCACGACCTGCGCCCGACCGAGCGGACCGCGGGTCGACGTGCCGGCGAAGATGACGTCCTCCATCTTGCCGCCGCGCAGGTTCTTCGCCCCCTGCTCGCCCATCACCCAGGCGAGGGCGTCGACGACGTTGCTCTTGCCCGAACCGTTCGGGCCGACGACGCAGGTGACCCCCGGCTCGAAGGCGAACGTGGTCGCGGAGGCGAACGACTTGAAGCCCTTGAGCGTGAGGCTCTTCAGGTACATGCGCCGCGCCTCCTCGGGACTCGTGACGGGTGGTGACCCGCGCTCAAGGATAGGGGCGGAGGCCCCGCGGACCGGGGAGGCGGACGCCCCCGGCCGTCGGGGTTCAGCGCGTGCGCACTCGCTGGCAGCGGGGGCAGAAGTGGCTCGACCGGTTCATGAAGGCCTCGCGCACGATGAGCGTGCCGCACCGAGGGCACGGACGCCCCTGCTGCCCGTACGCCGCGAGGCTGTGGCTGAAGTAGCCCGACTGGCCGTTGACGTTGACGTACTGGGCGTCGAAGCTCGTGCCCCCCTCGCCGAGGGCCTTGAGCAGCACGACCCGCACCTCGGCCAGCAGCACCCGCGCCCGAGCCCTCGACAACGACTCGGTGGGCTGTTCGGGGTGGACCCGCGCGGCCCAGAGGCTCTCGTCGGCGTAGATGTTGCCCACCCCGCTCAGCAGACCCTGGTCGAGGAGCGCCCGCTTCACCGCCGTGCGGCGGTCCAGCAGACGGGTGATCACCCGCGCTTCGTCGAAGGCGGGGTCGAGCGGGTCGCGCGCGATGTGCGAGACCTGCTGCGGGACGCGGCGCACCCAGGCGGCCGGGTCGGCGTCGGTGCCGACGGCCGTGGTGGCGGTCGTGGTGCCGGGTGTGGCCTCCCCCGCGGCCAGGACGTCGGAACCCAGGAGGCGCGGGCCGGCGAACCCCGCCGCGCGCCCGTCCAGGGTGGGCACCGTCTCGTCGAGGGCCATCGAGCCGAAGATGCGCTGGTCGACAAAGGCGAGCCGCACGGGGCCGAGCGACGGGCTCTCGACGTCGAGCCGGATGCGCATCAGACGGTCGGGCTCGGCATCCCGGCTGCGGAGCAACACCTGCCCGCTCATGCCGAGATGCGCGACCAGGGCCAGGGGCTGCTCGTGCCGCTCGACCGGTTCGAAGGGGAACCAGAGGAACTTGCCCCGGCGGACGGCCGAATCGATCGTGCCGCCGACGAGCCGGTCGACGAAGTCGTCGCTCGGACCACGGTGTCGCTTGAGCGACCGCTGGTCGAGCACCTCGACGGCCGTCACCACGGCGCCGGACACCACCGGGTGCAGACCGGCACGGACGACCTCGACCTCGGGCAGTTCGGGCACGGTCAGTCGACGGAGGCGGCGGCCCGACGGGCGGCGGCGACGCCGGCAGCCGACGCGTTGAGGGACGTCCACGCCCCGAGGGCGGCGGCCATCTCGGCCTGCTTCTTGCTGCTGCCGGACCCCTCGGCGACTCCCTGGTCGTCGCCCAGGGCGACGACGGCGTGGAACCGTTTGTCGTGGTCGGGCCCGCTGTCGGTCACCGAGTACGAGGGCATGCCCCGGCCGAGGGTCGCTGCCAGTTCTTGCAGGCTGGTCTTGGGGTCCATCGCGGCGCCGAAGCGATCCGGGTCGACCAGCAGAGGAGCCACGAGACGCAGCACGAGCGCCGTGGCGGCTTCACCG
Source organism: Frigoribacterium sp. Leaf8 (assembly GCF_001421165.1). Classification (GTDB taxonomy): domain Bacteria; phylum Actinomycetota; class Actinomycetes; order Actinomycetales; family Microbacteriaceae; genus Frigoribacterium. The sequence continues at coordinate 714,088 of NZ_LMKB01000005.1, forward strand.
CCGGCCTCGAGGTAGGTCGCCCCGATGATGGCCTCGACCGTGTCGGCCAGGATCGAGTGCTTGTCGCGACCACCGGTCAGCTCTTCGCCGCGACCGAGGCGCAGGTGCGGGCCGAGGCCGATGATCCGCGCCACCTCGGCCAGGGCGACGGTGCTGACCAGGCTGGCCCGACGTTTGGCGAGGTCGCCCTCGTCGAGGTCGGGGTTCTCGGTGAAGAGCATGACCGTGACGGCCTGGCCCAGGATCGAGTCGCCGAGGAACTCGAGGCGCTCGTTGTTGCCCACGCCGCCGTGCTCGTACGAGTACGACCGGTGGGTCAGCGCCTGGTCGATCAGGTCGTCGCTGAGCTCGATCTGCAGTCGGGACAAGAGAACAGCCCGGTCGGCACCAGGGCTCGACTCGGGCTGACTCATGCGCTCACCGCGAGGGTGGACGGGTTCACGTCGGTGATCAGACGTCGGCGACCTTGCGGCCCTTGTACTCCATGTACAGGGCAGTGCCGGCGCTGTCCTCGACGACCTTGGCACGGTGCGGGAGGCTGTAGGTGACCTTGCCGTTCTCGATCGTCTTGACGAGCTGGACCGGCGTGGCCTTCCACTGCGAACGACGAGCGTGCGTGTTGGAGCGTGACTGCTTGCGCTTCGGGACGGCCATGGGTTTCTCTTCTCTCTGTCGGCACCCTCACGGGTGCCTGGGTCTGACGATGGTGGGTGACGCGGTGGTGTTCAGTGCTGCTCGTCGGCCGGGCGCTGGTCGTCGTGACCGGTGCCCTGTGACGTGCCGTCGGCGGGTGCCGATTCAGCCTGGAACCCTGCCAGTGCCGACCAGCGGGGGTCGGCGATCTCGCGGGGCTGGTAGTCGGGGATGTCGTCCACGCGCTCGCCCGTTTCGGGGTCGAGGCCCGGACAATCCGGCCGACAGACCGGCTGGAAGGGCAGTGACAGAACCACTGCGTCTCTGACCACGGGTTCAAGATCCACGTGATCGTCTTGAACCTGATAGTCAAAAGCTTCGTCGACATCGTACGCGAAAAGCTCGGCGAAATCGACTTCGACGGGCTCGGAGATGTCACGGAGGCACCGGCTGCACTCGCCGACCGCCGTGCCCGACACGTGTGCGGACACCAGGATGCCGTCGTGCAGCCCCTCGAGCTTGACGTCGATAGCGATCTCGGCACCCTTCGGCACCGAGATCTGGCCCTCGCCGAGTTTCTCGGGCACGACGACGTCGAGCTCGTGCTCGCGCATCTCGCCCGGACGGTGCACGAGGTCGAACACCGGGACGGTGTAGGGGGTCTGGGTGAAATGAGGCACGAACGAAGAGTTTACGCCGTCGAGCCGGACGCCGCCTCCGTACCCCTGACGAGTGATCGCGGCGCGATCGTGGCGGTGAGACGCTGCCCCACGGACGACGAGGCACGGAGCCCGGCGATGACCCGACGCGCGTCCGCCTGCACCTGTCGGGCGGCCGGTTCGGCTCCGAAGCGCTCGGCCTGCAGGGCGTCCAGCAGCGCGACGGACGCGGCCCGCGCCTCCCGGGCCGTGGCCGTCCGGCCGGTGGACGGTGCGTGTGACGTCGTCGCCGCGGCACCGTCGCCGAGAACCGCGAGTCGCTGCGCCAGCAGGTCGGCGACGGCCGGAGGGGTCATCGCGGCCGTCACCGGGACGCCGAGGTCCCGAGCGGTGTCGACCACCTCGCGCCAGGCGTGCAGGGCCAGGTCGGGAGGCGACGCCGACAGGCGGCGGCGACGGCGACCGGCCCGCAGCCCCGAGGGGACGACGAGGGCCGCCAGCGCGAGCGCCGCGAGCACCGACAGGGCGATCGTCGGCACGGGACCGCCGCCGGCTCCCTGGCCGGAGGCGGTGGACGTCGGCGTGGCACTCGCGCCCGGGGCCGCGCTCGTCGGGGCGGCCGACGCCGAGGGCGCCGTGCTCGCGTCGGGCGCGGTGCTGGCGTCGTCGCTCGGGACGTCGCTCGGTTCGACGCCGGTCTGCTGCAGGTACTGCTGCGGTGCGCCGAGGCCGACGGTCGGCTCGAAGGGGACCCACCCGAGTCCGGCGAAGTACAGCTCGGGCCAGGTGTGCAGGTCGTCGCTGCTGACCCGGAACGCGGCGTCGTCGCCGACGCCCTGCAGGTCGCCCGGCAGGAAGCCCACGGCCACTCGCGACGGGATGCCCAGCGTCCGAGCCATGACGGCCATCGCCGAGGCGAAGTGCACGCAGTACCCGCTGCGGACCTGCAGGAACGTCTCGATCGCGTCGAGGCCGCTGCCGTCGTAGCCGCGCTCGACCGGGGTGTCCTCCGAGTAGGTGAAGTCGCCGTCGCGGAAGAAGTCCTGCAGCTCGACGGCCGCGTCGAAGGGGTTCGCGGAACCGGCCGTCACCTGCGCCGCGAGGTCGGTGACGGACTGCGGCACCTCGTCCACCGAGAGATAGGGCGCCATGTCGGGCCCCGTGTCGTCGAGCGAGGCGACGACCTGCTCGGGGCTGGGATCGACGGGCCGGCTCGTCACCTCGTACTCGAGGCCCTGCGTGCCCTCGGAATCGCTGCGGACGGTGACGCCGCTCTCGTCGACGAACCGCCACCCGTCGTCCAGGCCCTCGATGGTCGCGGGCGGCACCGGCACGGGCAGGTACGGGCTGCGGAGCGCCCCGATCGTGACGTCGGTCGTGACGTCGCGTCGAGCGGTGCCGGGGTCGATGCCGGGAGCGTCGGGCAGCGCGTCGAGCGTGTTGAGCGGGTCGAGCGGCACGTCGGCGGGGCTCCAGGTGCGGCCCGAGAAGTCGACGAGGTCGACGAGCTTGAGGTAGTTGCCCTGCGGGTCGTCGGTCCGGTACGACAGGACGGTGACCGGGGCACCCCGCCGGAGGTCGTCGCCGAGGTCGATGATCGGGTTGACGCCGGTCGCGAGTCCGGTCCCGGTGCCCGAACCGGTCAACGGCGCCACGCCCGTGAGCGGGACGACGGCCGTCAGCAACCCCGCCACGGCGACCGACGCGGCGGCTCCGACGAGGCCGGCGCGCGAGGGTCGTCGGCCGGTGGACACCATCAGCAGCACCAGGAAGGCCAGCACGGTGGCCACCACCCAGGGCCAGCTCGTGACGACGCCCGGGACGAAGGTCGGCACCGCCAGCACGAGGGCGGGGAAGACCCCGGTCACGACCGGCAGCTGCCCCACCGACGACAGCAGGTCGGTGACGACGGCGACGACGAGCACCGAGAGGGCGACCGTGACCAGCAGGCCGTCGTTCACCTCGACGGGGGCCGAGCCCTCGACGATCGCCGCGTTCGCCTGCGCGGACAGCTCGGGGAGGCGCGCGAAGGTGGACCCCGTCGGCACGACGCCCAGCAGGGCCGTGCCGCCCGAGGCGAACGCCGTCGTGACGAGGGCGCCCAGCACCGCCCCACCGACGACGCCCAGCCAGGAGGCGCCCCCCAGCGCCCGCACGACGAGGGAACCGCCCAGCACGACGGCGGCCACCACGGCCCCGGCCACCCACCATCCGATCCCGACGAAGACGGGGTGCAGGCTCGCGAGCGACAGGACGAGCACGAGCCAGAGCAGGGCCGTGGTCTGCCCGCGGACGGCGCCCGTGGGCTCGGCACCGAAGAACCCCGTGCGGGTCGGCGACTCAGTCATCGAGGACTCCCGACGTCGTGATCAGGCGGCCGACGTCGACGCTCGAGTCGGTCTCGACGACCCGCCAGCCCGAGTCGCGCAGCGCACCGGCGACCTCGTCGGGGGCCAGCACGCGGTCGTCGGCCCGAGCACGACCGTCGGCGGGGCGGGTGGGTCGCGAGGTCAGGCCGGCGCCGAGGGGCAGCGCGGCCGTGACGACGACCGCGACCGCCGACGACCCGGGGGCCCTCGAGGCGACGAGCAGGTCGAGGTCGGGTCGGCCCAGCCCGGAGACGACCGCCACGACGGGCTCGCGGGGTGACGGGGCCGGAGCGGGCGCCCCGGGCGCGTCGTCGAGCCGCAGGTCGGCGAGGTCGTCGAGGAACATCGTGGTCGAGTCGGGATCGTGCCGGGCGACGAGCGTGCCGCCGGGTGTCGTCAGCACGGTCGCCGAGCCCGCGTGGCCCACCTCGACCGCGACCGTCGCGGCGAACGACACCGCCCATTCGAAGGCGTCGCTGACGAGAGGAATCGCGGCCGTCGCCGCCCTGACCCCGACCCTGCTCGTCGGGGGCAGGGTCGGACGGGCGTCCGGCCATCCCTCGGCCGCGACGGCGATGACGACCCGCGCACTCGGCAGGCCGTGCTGCTCTTCTTGCCGCACCATGAGCTCGCCGTGTCGTGCCGTGGCCTTCCAGTGCACCCGTCGCATCGGATCGCCCCGGCGGTACTCGCGGGTGACCGGATCGTCCTCGCCGCTGGCCAGGCTGTGCTCGCGCTGACGCCTCGACCCGTCGCCCAGCGCACGGGACTCGCGGCCGAGTCCCACCTCGACGACCTCGGGCACCACGACGAACTCCGCCACGCCGGAGGCCACGACCCGTCGACGGGCCACGCCGTACGACTCGACGAGGTCGACGTGCAGCGGGCCGATGCGGTGTCGGCCGCGCGGCAGGTCGTGGTGGCGGAAGACCGCCGAGGAGGCGCGGCCCGGCACCAGCAGGACGGCTGCGGCCTCGGCGTCGGACAATCGTCCGAACGGCAGCTGCTCGCGGACCCGCACGGTGCCGGAGGTCCGCCCCCCACGAGGGAGGACCGCGACCGTCTCGACGGCGGACCACCCCGCGACGCCGCGGTCGGGAGTGAAGCGACGGGTGACCCGCACGTCGGCCGTCCGGAACAGCAAGGAGATCGTGACGGCCACGATGAGCACGACCAGGGTCGTGCCGGCGAAGACGAGGGCGGGGGCCTGGAGCAGCCAGCCCACGAGCACGACCAGCACCCCGGCGGCGAGCACGCCGACGCCACGGCCGGTCGGCCTGGGGACCCCACCCCGTCCCATGCTCAGCGCGCGTCGGCCGCGTCGCCGAGCGGGACGGCGGTCTGCTCGACGATCTCGGCCACGAGGTCGTAGGCCGCCGAGGCGGCACCGGCACCGGCTCGACCGGCGAGGATCACCCGGTGACCGAGGACGGGACCGGAGAGGGCGTCGACGTCGTCGGGGACCACGTAGCCGCGGCCGTTGAGCGCGGCCCAGGACTTCGCCGCGCGCATGAGCTGCAGGGTCGCGCGGGGACTGGCCCCGAGCCGCACGTCGGGGTGGACCCGGGTCGCCTGGACGATCCGCACGGCGTACTCCTCGACGGCCTGGGCTGTGTAGACGGTGCGGACGGCCGCGATCATGCGCGTGAGCTCGTCGAGCGACACCAGCGGGCGCAGGGTGTCGAGAGGGCTGACCCGCTCGCGTTGCTGCAGCATGCGCAGCTCGCTGCGGGCGTCCGGGTACCCCAGCGAGATGCGGGCCATGAACCGGTCGCGCTGGGCCTCGGGCAGGTTGTAGGTGCCCTCCATCTCGACGGGGTTCTGCGTGGCCACGACGAGGAAGGGCGACGGGAGGGGATGCGTGATGCCGTCGACCGTCACCTGGCGCTCTTCGAGGCTCTCGAGCAGCGCCGACTGCGTCTTCGGCGAGGCACGGTTGATCTCGTCGCCGATGACGACGTTGGCGAAGACCGGACCGGGCTTGAACTCGAAGCCGCCGCTCTGCCGGTCGTAGACCGAGACGCCCGTGATGTCGCTCGGCAGCAGGTCGGGGGTGAACTGGATGCGGGTCACGGTCGCGTCGACGGCCTTGGCGAGCGCCCGGGCGAGCTGGGTCTTGCCGACGCCGGGGACGTCCTCGATCAGCAGGTGGCCCTCGGCGAGCAACACGGTGAGCGCCGTCGAGATGGCGCCGTCCTTGCCGTCGATGACGGTGGCCACGGCCTCGAGGACGCCCCGTGCCCGCTGCTGGACCTCGTCGAGCGACATCGTGGGACCGGAGCCGGCCGCCCGGACGGCGGCGGGCTCGACGGTGGGGTCGTTGGTCGTGGTCATCGCGGCGTCCTCGTCGGGTGGGGTCGGGGTCAGGTCGTGCTGAGGTAGGCGGCGACGGCCGCCGGCACGTAGGGCGACACGTCGCCGCCGAGCGAGGCCACCTGTCGCACCAGCGAGCTCGACACGTGCGCGTGGGCGGGATCGGGCAGCAGGAAGACGGTCTCGACACCGGCCAGACTGCGGTTCATGATCGCCATCGGGGTCTCGTAGGCGACGTCGACCTGCGAGCGGATGCCCTTGACGAGCACGCTCGCCCCGACCTCGGTGCAGTAGTCGACGAGCAACCCGACGCTCCAGCTGTGCACCGTGACGGTGTCGGGCAGCCCCGCCGCCCGGAGCGACTCGGTGAGCAACGAGACCCGCTGCGCCAGGGGCAACAACGCGCTCTTCTCGGGGTTGTGCACCACGAGGACGTGGACCTCGTCGAAGATGTTGGCGGCCCGGGCGATCACGTCCACGTGACCGAGGGTCACCGGGTCGAACGAACCCGGGACGACGGCGATCCTGCTCATCCGGTCACTGTAGCCCGCCGACCCCGGACGGATGCCCAGGGCGAGGACCGGGTCGAGGACGCGTCACGCGTCACCACCGGCTCAGTTCTTGCCCATGGCCTCGCGGCCCCGGTCGTCGAGGCGCCGCGCGATGGCGGCGGCGAGGGCGGGGTGGTCGACCAGGCGGGGATCGGCGTCGAGGACCTCGGCCGCGTGCTCGCGGGCGAGTCCGATGAGGTCGCCGTCGCGGGCGACCCTCAGCAGCCGGAGCGACGAGCGGCCGCCCGACTGGAGGTTGCCGAGCACGTCGCCCTCTCGGCGCAGGTCGAGGTCGACCTGCGCGAGCTCGAAGCCGTCGAGTGTGGCCGCGACCGCGTCGACCCGCTCGCGGGCCACGGTGTCGGCCGCCGCGTGGGTGACGAGCAGGCAGAGGCCCGGGTGGCCGCCACGGCCGACGCGGCCGCGCAGCTGATGGAGCTGCGAGACGCCGAAGCGGTCGGCGTCGAGCACGACCATGGTCGAGGCGTTCGGCACGTCGACCCCCACCTCGACGACCGTCGTCGCGACGAGGACGTCGATGTCGCCGGCCGCGAAGCGGCGCATGACGTCGTCCTTCTCGTCGGACGACATGCGGCCGTGCAGGGGCTCGACCCGCAGGCCCTGCAGCACGGGGATGGTGGGCACCCGGGCCATGACCCCCTCGACGCTGGCGCGTTCCGGCGCCGGTGCGTCGGAGGGCTCGGCGCCGTCGGGGTCGTCACCGGGCGCGACCTCGGCGTCGGGCGGGTCACCCGGCTCGGCCGTCACCGCGTCGATCGCCGGGCACACGACGAAGACCTGTCGCCCCTTCGCGACCTCTTCGGCCGAACGTTGCCAGATGCGGCCGCCCCAGGTCGGGTGGTCGGCCAGGGGGACGACGAACGACTCGATCGGCTGACGGCCCTTCGGCAGCTCGGCGATGGTCGAGACGTCGAGGTCGCCGAAGACCGTCATGGCCACGGTGCGCGGGATCGGCGTCGCCGTGAGGACGAGCACGTGCGGCGGCGTGGCGCCCTTCTTGCGGAGCGCCTCGCGCTGGTCGACGCCGAAGCGGTGCTGCTCGTCGACGACGACGAGGCCGAGGTCGAAGAACTCGACGGCCTCGCTGATCAGTGCGTGGGTGCCCACCACGACGTGCGCCTGCCCGCTGACGATGGAGAGCAGCGCCTTCTTGCGCTGGGCCACCGTCATCTGGCCGGTCAGCAGGGTCGGGCGCAGTCGGGCGGCGAGGTCGGGCCCGAGGGTGGCCGTGATCGACCGCAGGTGCTGAGCCGCGAGCACCTCGGTCGGAGCCAGCAGGGCCGACTGCCCACCGCTCTCGGCCACGGCGAGCATCGCCCGGAGGGCGACGAGGGTCTTGCCCGAGCCGACCTCGCCCTGCACGAGGCGGTTCATGGGCACCTCGGCCTCGAGGTCGCGGGTGATCTCGTCGCCGACCAGGCGCTGGTCACCCGTCCGCTCGAACGGCAGGGCCGCGTCGAAGGCGGCGAGCAGGCCGTCGGGGGCGGCACGACGGGGGGTCGCGGCCGATCGACGCACGAGGGCCCGCTGTTGGAGCAGCGCGCTCTGCAGCACGAAGGCCTCGTCGAACCGCAGGGTGTCACGAGCCGTGAGGTGGTCACGATCGCTCTCGGGCCGGTGGATGCGCTCGTACGCCTCGGACACGGGCATGAGGTCGAGCTCGGACCGGACCGACGCCGGCACCGCGTCGTCGATCGGCGGCAGTCCGTCGAGCAGCACCTCGACCGACTTCTGCACCTGCCAGGACGCCACGGAGGCGCTGGCCGGGTAGATCGGGATGGGCTGCTTCGCCCACTTCTGGGCCTGCTGGTCGCCGACCCCGGCGACGGCCTCGTGCGAGGCGTCGAAGAGCTCGTAGTCGGGGTGCGCGAGCTGACGGAGCCCCCGGTAGTCGCCGACCTTGCCCGCGAAGATGCCGCGGGCGCCGGGCACGAGGTCCCTCGCCCGCCAGGCCTGGTTGAAGAAGGTGAGCGTGAGGATGCCCTGGCCGTCGCCGATGCGCACCTCGAGGATCGACCCGCGCCGGGCCCGCATCGTGCGTTCGCGGACGTCGAGCACCTGGGCCACGATGGTGACGGACTCGCCGAGCGGCAGCTGGTCGAGGGCGGTGAGCTCGCCCCGACGGGCGTAGCGCCGAGGGAAGTGCGTCAGCAGGTCGCCGACCGTGCGCAGGCCGAAGGCCTTCTGCAGGGCGGTGGCCGTCCGGCCGCCGAGGGCCCCGGCCAGCGATGCGTCGAGGGGTGAGTCGGGCACGCACACCACGCTAGCGCGCGCCCCCGACAGCGCCCGCCCCCGGCGGACGCGCCGCCCGGCGTCAGAGGGTGAAGGAGTACCCGCCGGAGGCGCGGGTCGCCTTCGCGAGGTCGGCCCCCTGCCCGTCGTCGTTGACCTCGAGGGCCCTCAGCTGCCGCCCCACCCCGCGCGCGGACTGCTTGCAGAAGCCGACGGCGAGGTGACGCTCCGCGTCGGAGTCGGCCCGCGCCTCCTGGAGGGCCGTCGAGGCCCGTGACAGGACGGCCGTCTGCGCGTAGATGCCGCTCGCCGCGTCGGCGAGGCGCTTCTGCACGAGCTGCTTCTCCTGCACCTTCTTGCCGTGCTTGCGGAGCGCGCCCTCGGTGCGCTCGCGCAGTCGCGAGACCTGGTCGCCGAGCTCGGCGGCCTGCTTGGCGAGCGCGGGATGGACCCCGACCGGCCGTTCGGGCCGGATGCGACGCTGGACGCGGCCCGCGACGTACGGCGCGAGCACCCCGAGCGCCCGCCCCGGGTCGCCGATGCGGAGCGACGCCACGTCGGGCAGTTCCTCGCTGAGCGTCTTGAGCCCGTTGAGGGCGACGAACGCGCGGAGGACGTCGTTGGCCCCCTCGAAGATCGGGAAGATCCGGAAGTCGCGCAGGGCCTTCGACAGCGGGTGACCTTCCATGTACGCCTCGCCGCCGTGCAGCTGGACGGCCCGGTTGAGGGCGTACCAGCCGGTGTCGCTCGCCGCGACCTTGGTCAGGGCGGACTCCAGGGCGAAGTCGGTGTCGCCGCGGTCGACGAGGCCCGTGGTCAGGTACGACATCGATTCGACGCCGTAGATCTGCTGGGTCATCCACGCGAGCTTGTCGCCGACCATCTCGAAGTCCGCGAGCGGTCGTCCGAACTGGTGCCGCGCCTCCGTGTGCTCGAGGCTCAGCTCGAGGAACCGCTTCATGCCGCCCGCGATGGCCGTGCCCATCGACATGCGACCGTTGTTGAGCGTGTTGACCGCGATGCGGAAGCCGTCACCGGGTTCGCCGAGCAGGTTCTCGGCGGGCACGCGGACGTCCTTGAAGTGCACGCGCTGCAGGTGGTTGGCCTTGAGGCCGTGCGTCTCGAACCGCGGGCCGGTGCTCAGCCCCTCCATGCCCTTCTCGACGATGAGCGCGACGTGCCCGAGGTCGCTCTGCGCGAAGACCGTCAGGACGTCCTTGTCGCCGTTGCCGATCCACCGCTTCTCGCCGTTCAGGAGCCAGCTGCCGTCGCTCTGCCTCTCGGCGCGGGTCTCGAGCGCGTAGGCGTCGCTGCCCACGTTCGGCTCGGTGAGCACGAACGCCGCGAGCTTGCGGCCGCTCGCCAGGTCGGGCAGCCAGCGGGCCTTCTGGTCGTCGGTGCCGAAGAGGTGCAGCGGCTTGGTGCCGATCGACTGGTGCACCCCCATCACCGTGGCCAGGGTGCCGTCGACCCGACCGAACTCCTCGTACACGCGGCAGTAGGCGCTCTGGCCGAGCCCGAGGCCGCCGTACTCCTCGGCGACGAAGAGTCCCATCAGGCCCCGCTCGCCCAGCTCGCGCACCAGGTCGTCGCCGATCCACCCCTCGCGTTCCGCCTTCAGCGGGTCGTAGCCGGCGAGCACCTCGCGGGCGGACGCGGACACCGTCTCGACCCGGGACTTCTCGGCCGCCGTCATGTGCGGGTACGGGAAGGCGAGTTCGGAGGCGATGCGCCCCGCGAACAGCGACTTGGTGAACGAGGGCCTCACGGTGCGATCGACGCTGGTCATGGGACCCGATGCTGCCGACGCGGGCGGGCGGCGACAACTCGGTTGTGCAGGTCCGACGACCGGGCGCGGGAGTCGACGGTCGCGCGTTGTCGGGATGCTCGAACCCGACGGGCGACGGGTGGCGGGCGTCGACCTGGCAAGGTTGACCCCATGTCCCGCATCATCTCCGGCTTCGCCGACAACCTCTCGCTCGTCGTACCCAAGGTCGGGACGCGGCCCACGAGCGACCGGGTCCGCGAGGCGCTGTTCTCGTCGCTGGACGCGCGCGACGAGATCCGGGGCCGGCGCGTCCTCGACCTCTACGCCGGGACGGGCGGCCTCGGGCTCGAGGCGGCGTCGCGAGGAGCCGCCTCGGTCGTGCTGGTCGAGAAGGCCCCCGGCGCCGCGAAGGTGCTGCGTCGCAACGTCGAGTCGGTGCTGGCCCGGGCTCCCCGCCCGCCGCGCGGCACTCCCCCGCGCGTCGACGTCGTGACCCAGCCCGTGCGGTCCTACCTCGAGGGCGGCTCGGCTCTCGTCGACCTCGTCTTCTTCGACCCGCCCTACGAGTTGTCGGCCGCCGACCTCACCGCCGACCTCACGGCCCTGCTGCCCTCGCTCGACGATCAGGCCCTCGTCGTGGTCGAGCGCGCCTCGCGCGACGGCGAACCGGGCTGGCCCGAGGGCCTCACCCTCGACGTGAAGAAGCAGTACGGCGACACGACCGTCTGGTTCGCGCTGCGCGACTGACCCCCCGCAGGAGGCGCGGGTCGGCTCATCAGCCCTGCGCCCCCGACCACAGGCGGTACGGGTCCCACCCGCCGGCCTCGCCGGGTTCGGAACCGTCGACGGTGACGCGGGGCGCGCCTCCTGCCGGGTCACGGACCGTGCCGACGGCGCGGAAACCACCGGGCAACGCCACGTCGGGCGGGAACGTGGCGAACAGGGAGTGGTCCTCACCACCCGAGAGCGCGAGCCGTGGGTCGTCGCCGACGGCAGGGCCCCACAGGTCGACCACGACACCGCTGGCGCGGGCCACCCGGCCGGCGTCGAGGGCGAGGCCGTCCGACAGGTCGAGCATGGCGGTCGCCCCTGCCAGCGCCGCCGAGCGGCCGTCGGCCACGGGCGGGGTCGGGGCGAGGTGCCAGCCGACGTCCGGGTCGCGCTCGCGCAGGGCGGCGGCCGCGGCGGTGTCGGGCGACCCGTCGTGGTCGACGCCGAGACGGAACAGCAGGTCGAGCCCCCGCGCCGAGCGGCCGAGCGCGCCCGACACGGCGACGACGTCGCCGACGCGTGCCCCGTCCCGCCGCACGGGCGTGCGCCCCTCGAGGTCACCGAACGCCGTCACCGCGACCGTGAAGGTCGGCGACACCGAGAGGTCGCCGCCGACGACCCCCGCGCCCGGGGCCATCACGGAACAACCCGCGCGCAGACCGTCCGCGAAGGCCTCGAGTTCGGTGACGCCCGTGTCGCCGGGCACCGCGAGGGCGACCACCAGCGCCGTGGGCCGAGCGCCCATCGCCGCGACGTCGGACAGGTTCGACGCCGCGGCCTTCCAACCGAGGTCGTACGACGTCGACCACGCGCGCCGGAAGTCGGGGCCGTGCACCATGAGGTCGGTCGTCACGACGAACCGACCATCGGGCGCCGCGACGACGGCGGCGTCGTCACCGGGACCGAGCAGCGTGTCGTCGCCGCGGGGCAGACGGGGCAGGATGCGGGCGAGGGTGGCGAGCTCGCCGACGCCCTCGACGGTGTCGGCGTCGTCCGGGCGGGGGTCCGTGGAGCGTCGTTCCATGTGCTGAACGGTAGCCTGGATGCGATGTCGAACCCGTCCTCGCGCCTCACCGCGCGCCTCCGTCCCCGCCTTCGCGTCCCGGCCCTCGTGCTCGTCGGGGCCGGTCTCGCGACGACGCTCGTCGGCTGCTCGCAAGCGGTCCCGATGCAGCCCGCCGCGGGGGCGAACGACCCGGCCTGCGCGCAGGTCACCGTCCACCTGCCCGAGGTCGTCGACGACGGTCAGGACCGCCGCGAGACCGACGCGCAGGCGACCGGCGCCTGGGGTTCGCCGACGAGCGTGCTGCTGCACTGCGGCGTCGAGACGCCCGCCGTGTCCGACCTGCCCTGCTACGACATCCAGGGCGTGGACTGGCTCGTCGACCAGGACCCCGACGACGCCGAGACCTCGATCCTCACCACGTACGGCCGTGAGCCGGGCGTGCAGGTGATCGTCGACACCACCAAGGCCAACGGCGGCAACGTGCTGCGCGACCTGGCCGACTCGGTCGGCTACCTGCCGAACGACGGCAAGGAGTGCGTCGGCGCGGGCGACCTGCCGGGCTCGGCCGGATCGGCCGACGACCCGTCCGCGACACCCACGCCGTAGGCCCGGTGGCCGGGACGGACGGGCTCCGTCAGCGCTCGGTCTCGAGGCCGAGGGCGATGAGCTCGTCGATCAGCTCGGGGTAGCTGAGGCCGCTCGCGAGCCAGCAGGCGGGGAACATCGAGATGGGCGTGAAGCCGGGCATCGTGTTGACCTCGTTGACGACCCAGCCGTCGTCGGTCAAGAAGAAGTCGACGCGGGCGAGGCCCGTGCCGTCGATGGCCTCGAAGGCCAGAGCGGCGAGACGCTGCATCTCGGTCAGGTCGCCGGGTGCGAGGTCGGCGGGGCAGACCAGGTCGGCCCCGGGGGCGCCGAGGTACTTCGACTCGAAGTCGTAGAACGTGTCGCCCGCGAGGACGATCTCGCCCGCGACCGAGGTGCGGGGAGGCGCGCCGTCGCGTCCGCCGAGCACGGCGCACTCGATCTCGCGGCCGACGACCGCGGACTCGACGAGCACCTTGTGGTCCTCGGCGAAGGCCTTCCGCATGGCCGCCGGGAGGCCGGCGGGCGAGTCGACGCGCGACACCCCCACGCTCGACCCGGCTCGGGCGGGCTTGACGAACATCGGGTAACCGAGCGCCTCGACGTCGGCGGCCACTCGCTCGGGCGCGGCGTCCCAGTCCCGACGACGCACGGTGCGCCAGGGGGCGACGACCACGCCGGCGGCCTGCAGCACGGTCTTGGTGAAGTGCTTGTCCATGCCGAGCGACGAGGCGAGCACGCCCGCGCCGACGTAGGGCAGCCCGGTCAGCTCGAGCAGGCCCTGCACCGTGCCGTCCTCGCCGAACGGACCGTGCAGGATCGGGAACACCACGTCCACCTCGCCCAGCAGGCGCGTCGTGCCGTCGGGCTCGGTGACGGTCAGCTCGCGGGTGGTGGACGACTCGGGCCAGTGGACGCGGGTGCCGTTGTCGACGACGGTCGGCAGCGTCTCGGCGTCGAGCTCGAACCGTGCGGCGTCGTCGGGCTGAAGCGTGAACGCCCCCTCGACGGTGATGCCCACGGGCACCACGTCGTAGCGGGAGCGGTCGATCGCCGAGAGGACTCCCCCGGCCGTCGCGCAGCTGATCGAGTGCTCGCTCGAGCGGCCGCCGAAGAGGACGACCACGACGGTCTTCGCCACCCCGGGTGCCGAGGCGCCGACCGACGAGGCATCGGTCGCGGCGACGCGCGGGGTCTTGGTGGGCTCGGTGCTCGCCATGAGGGGCCTTTCGTCGGTGTCACGGCCCGCGGGCCGACCCGCGGTGGGCGGGCTCTGGTCGTCACGCGCCCCGGCACGGCCGACCAGCGGTCACTCGCCCTGCGGCTCGTCCGTCTCGGTCAGGTGCGGGGCGATGTTGCGCGGGTCGAGTGTACCGGCGAGCACCTCGGCCACCTGCTGGACGATGGGCATGTCGACGCCGCGGGACCGCGCGAGTTCGAGGATCGGAGCGACCGAGGCCAGTCCCTCGGCGGTCTGGTTCATCTGGCGCACGACGTCGCCGAAAGCGTAACCCTGACCGAGAAGTCGACCCGCGGTGTTGTTGCGCGAGAGGGGCGACTCGCACGTGGCGATGAGGTCGCCCAGGCCAGCGAGGCCGGCGAGGGTCTCGGCCTTGGCCCCGAACGACACCGCGAACGCGGTCATCTCGGCCAGCCCGCGCGTGATGATCGAGGCCTTGGTGTTCTCGCCGTACCCCACGCCGTCGACGATACCGATGGCGACGGCGATCAGGTTCTTGAGGACCCCGCCGAACTCGGTGCCGATCACGTCGGTGTTGACGAACGAACGGAAGTACGGGTTGGTGGCGGTGGCCGCGACCAGGGTCGCCGTGTCGAGGCTGTACGACGACACGACCGCGGCCGTGGGCTGCCGCTTCGCGATCTCGAGGGCGAGGTTGGGCCCCGACGCGACGGCGATCAGGTCGCGGTCGATGCCGAGCTCGGCCTCGATCACCTCGCTCATGCGCAACCCGGTGGCCTTCTCGACGCCCTTCATCAGGCTGACGACCGGCACGCCGGACGGGACCATGCCGCGGATGGCGGTCAGGTTGTCGCGAAGCGTCTGGCTGGGGACCGACAGGTAGACCTGCTCGGCACCCGCCAGGGCCTGTTCAACCGAGGGGGTGGCGACGAGGGTGCGGGGCAGGTTGATGCCCGGCAGGTAGTCGCTGTTGCGCTTGCTCTCGGTGATCTCGCGGGCCACCTCGGGACGGCGGGCCCAGAGCGTGACGTCCGCGCCCCCCTCGGCGAGGACCTTGGCGAAGGTCGTGCCCCAGCTGCCCGACCCCAGGACGGCGACCCGGCGCGGGATCGAGTCGCGCATGACGATCGAGATCGCCTCGGTCGTGACCGCCCCTTCTCCGAGGGCCTCGATGGCGCCTTCGCGTGACTCGGAGCTACTCAAAGCGGCCTGTCTCCTTCTGGTGGTTCTTGGTGGGGTTCCAGCGTTCGGCGGGTGCCTTCTCGCCCCGCAGCCGCTCGACCAGCTCGGTGACGGCGTCCATCACCAGGGCGGTGGCGGCCGTGACCGAGGCCTGGTCGAGGGGACGATCGCGGAAGGCCGAGAGGTCGACGGGGTCGCCGATCACGACGGTGATGCGCTTCCGCGGGAAGGCGTGCAGCCGACTCGAGTAGCGACCCATGAGGTGCTGACTGCCCCAGTGCGCCATCGGGACGAGCGGCACCCCGGCGACGAGGGCGAGGCGCACGGCACCGCTCTTGCCCTTCATGGGCCAGAGGTCGGGGTCGCGGGTGAGGGTGCCCTCGGGGTAGACGATCACGCCACCGCCCCGGGCGACGAGCAGACGCCCGGCCGCCAGGGGGTCGTGGTCGTGGGTGCGACCCGCCCGCTCGACGGGGATGTGCCCCATCGCGTGCATCATGCGACCGAAGACGGGAACCCGGAAGAGGGACGCCTTCGCGAGGAAGCGCGGCACCCGCCCGAGGGACCACATCACACGGCCCACGACCACCGGGTCGATGTTCGTGTAGTGGTTCGGGGTCAGCACGAACGCACCCTCGGCCGGCAGCTTGTCGCCGTCGACGATGTCGATCCGGGCCATCAGGTCGAAGAGCGGTGCCGCCGGAGTCGCGAGGACGCGGAAGAACGCACCCTTCTCCTTGCGACGCCTCCGCGCCGGGACCGGGACGACGGGAGCGTCGGGGTCGGCTGTCGACACCGGCCGATCAGCCCTTGAAGTCGAAGTCGGCGCCCAGCTTGCGCAGCTTCGCGATGAAGTGCTCGTAGCCGCGGCTGATGATGCCGACGTTGCTGATCTTGGACTCGCCCTCGGCGGTCAGGGCCGCGATGAGGTGGCTGAAGCCGCCCCGCAGGTCGGGAACGCGGATGTCGGCACCGTGCAGGGCCGTCGGTCCGTTGATGACCGCGGCCTGCTCGAACTCGCGACGCGCGACGCGACGGTCGTGGTCGGGCAGTCCGTCCTTGTGCACCGTGATGTCGGCGCCCATGTCGTTGAGGGCCTCGGTGAACTGGAAGCGGTTCTCGTAGACCGTCTCGTGCACGACCGAGGTGCCCTGCGCCTGCGTCAGGGCGACGATGAGCGGCTGCTGCCAGTCGGTCATGAACCCGGGGTGGACGTCGGTCTCGACGACGACGGGCTTGAGCTCGCCACCGGGGTGGAAGAAGCGGATGCCGTCCTCGTGGACGTCGAAGTCGCCGCCGACCTTGCGGAAGACGTTGAGGAACGTCATCAGGTCTTTCTGGTCGGCGCCCTCGACGAAGATGTCGCCCTTGGTCGCGAGTGCGGCCGAGGCCCAGCTCGCGGCCTCGTTGCGGTCGTTGATCGCCCGGTGCGTGTAGCCGCGGAGCTTCTCGACGCCCTCGATGAAGATCACGCGGTTCGGCTCGACCGAGACGACGGCGCCCATCTTCTGCAGGATCGCGATGAGGTCCATGATCTCGGGCTCGATGGCGGCGTTGCGCAACTCGGTGACGCCCTTGGCGAGGACCGCGGTCAGCAGCACCTGCTCGGTGGCCCCGACGCTCGGGTAGGGCAGCTCGATGTTGGCACCGGTGAGCCCGTCGGGCGCGGTGAGGTGGATGCCGTTGTACGACTTGTCGACGACGGCGCCGAAGGCGCGGAGGGCGTCGAGGTGGAAGTCGATGGGCCGGTCGCCGATGCGGCAGCCGCCGAGGTCGGGGATGAACGCCTCGCCCAGGCGGTGCAACAGCGGCCCGCAGAAGAGGATCGGGATGCGGCTCGACCCGGCGTGGGCGTCGATCTCGGCGAAGTGGGCGGACTCGACGTTGGACGGGTCGAGGATCATCTCGCCGCGGGCCGGGTCGGTGATGCGCACCCCGTGGACCGAGAGGAGGCCGCGGACGACGTTGACGTCGCTGATGTCAGGGACGTCCTTGAGGATGCTGGGGGTGTCTCCCAGGAGGGCGGCGACCATGGCCTTCGTGGCGAGGTTCTTGGCACCGCGCACCTCGATGCGACCGATCAGCGGTTTGCCGCCCCGGATGACGATCTCATCGGAGGTGAGCCCCACACGGGCACCTGCTGCTGCTGCGTCTTGGACGAGAGAGTTCACTTACTTCACCGGCAATGTCTTCGGGCGCCAGGCGGCGCGGCGGGATTCGAATTCTGTGATGGCCGCTTCGTCGCGGAGGGTCAGGCCGATGTCGTCGAGGCCTTCGAGGAGTCGCCACTTAGTGTAGGCATCGACTTCGAATCCGACGGTGAGGCTGCCGACCGTGGCGGTCTGCGCCACGAGGTCGACCGTGATCTCGACGCCCGGCTGCCGGTCGATCTCGGCCCAGATGCGCTCGACGTCGTCCTCGGCGACGGCCGCCGCGAGGAGCCCCTGTTTGCCGGAGTTGCCTCGGAAGATGTCGCCGAACCGCGAGCTGATGATCACGTCGAAGCCGAAGTCGCGCAGCGCCCAGACGGCGTGCTCACGGCTCGAGCCGGTGCCGAAGTCGGGACCCGCGACGAGGACGCGCGCGCCCTGGAACTCGGGTCGGTTCAACACGAACTCGGGGTCGTTGCGCCACCCGAAGAAGAGGGCGTCCTCGAAGCCGGTCTTGGTGACCCGCTTGAGGAACTGAGCCGGGATGATCTGGTCGGTGTCGACGTTCGAGCGCTTCAGCGGCGCGGCGACACCGGTGACGGTGGTGAACTTCTGCATCAGCGGACCCCTGCCCGATCGGTGCCGTCGGCGAGGACGGGTTCGTCGGACGTGCGGACGGCCGTGGAGGCCGCCGCGTCGTCGTCGGCCTGGAGGTCCCACGGCGAGGACAGCGTCCCGCGCACCGCGGTGGCCGCGGCGACGAGGGGCGACACGAGGTGCGTCCGACCGCCCTTGCCCTGGCGACCCTCGAAGTTGCGGTTCGAGGTCGACGCGCATCGCTCGCCCGGTGCGAGCTGGTCGGGGTTCATGCCCAGGCACATCGAGCACCCGGCGAAGCGCCACTCGGCACCGAAGGCGGTGAAGACCTCGTCGAGCCCCTCGGCCTCGGCCTCGAGGCGGACGCGAGCCGACCCCGGCACGACCATGACGCGCACGCCCTCGGCCTTGGTGCGCCCGCGGATGATCGACGCGAACGCACGGAGGTCTTCGATGCGGCTGTTGGTGCACGACCCCATGAACACCGCGTCGACCGGGATGGCCTTCATCGGCGTGCCGGCCTCGAGGGCCATGTACTCGAGCGCCCGCGTCGCCGCGGCCTTCTCGTTGGGGTCGACGACGGTCTCGGGGTCGGGCACGGAGTCGCTGAGCGACACGCCCTGGCCCGGGTTGGTGCCCCACGTGACGAAGGGCTCGAGCGTGTCGGCGTCGAGGAAGATCTCGGCGTCGAACACCGCGTCGTCGTCGGTCGGCAGGGTGTCCCAGTAGGCGATCGCCTCGTCCCAGTCGGCACCCGTGGGGGCGTGCGGACGACCCTGCAGGTAGTCGTACGTGATCTGGTCGGGAGCGACCATGCCGGCCCGGGCACCCGCCTCGATCGACATGTTGCAGATCGTCATGCGCCCCTCCATCGAGAGGGCGCGGATCGCGCTGCCGCGGTACTCGAGCACGTAGCCCTGGCCGCCGCCGGTGCCGATCTGCGCGATGACGGCGAGGATGATGTCCTTCGCGGTGACGCCGGGGCGCAGCGTGCCCTCGACGGTGACCGCCATCGTCTTGAACGGCTTCAGCGGCAGGGTCTGCGTCGCCATGACGTGCTCGACCTCGCTGGTGCCGATGCCGAAGGCCATGGCGCCGAAGGCCCCGTGGGTCGAGGTGTGCGAGTCGCCGCAGACGACGGTGATGCCCGGCATGGTCAGTCCGAGCTGCGGGCCGACGACGTGCACGATGCCCTGCTCGGCGTCGCCCAACGGGTGCAGGCGGACGCCGAACTCGGCCGTGTTGCGACGGAGCGTCTCGATCTGCGTGCGACTGGTGAGGTCGGCGATCGGCTTGTCGATCGCCAGGGTGGGCGTGTTGTGGTCTTCGGTGGCGATCGTCAGGTCGGTGCGACGCAGCGGCCGATCGGCCTGGCGCAGTCCGTCGAACGCCTGGGGGCTGGTGACCTCGTGCACGAGGTGGAGGTCGATGTAGAGAAGGTCGGGGGCGCCGTCTTCGCCCTTGACGACGACGTGGTCGTCCCACACTTTCTCGGCCAGCGTCCTACCCACGGGCACGCCCCTTCTCCTGTATCGACGGAAAGATGATCCGTGGAGTCTACGCCAGTGCCTCCGGCGCGTTTCTCGACGGTCGTGGGGTGAACCCCGCCCCGAGGACGGCCATTCCCGGCGCACCCGGGGGCTGCGGCGAGCGCGTGGGACGAGGGCTCCGAATAGCATGACGACACCCGTCGGGCGGACGACGGCTGCGCTCGACGAGGAGGCCGACCATGAGCCACCCCGAGCGCGCACGCGACCACCCCGGGGAGGCGCGGGTCGTCGGTCGCTGGCACCGCGCCTCCCCGGGTCGTCGCGTCGCCGCCGTGCTCGGTGCCCTGGTGGCGGCGTCCACGCTCGTGGCCGCCGGGGCGGTCTCGGTGGCTCCGCACTACGGGGACGGCCGCCCGTGGACGGGGCTCGCGGTCGACGACCTCCGACGGTCGCCGGACGCGACCGGTTGGACGCTCGACCTGGCGGCGACGCTCGCGCCCGACGCACCGCGGCGGTGCCTGAACTTCTGGACGTCCCCCGCGGTCGACGGACTCGTGGCGGTCGGCACCTCGGTCGACCTGGACTTCGGGGACGCCCTGGGGGCGCCGGCCTGCCGCTCGTACGCGTCCGAGGCGAGCACGAGCCTCGTCGGGCTGGTCGAGACGGCCACGGGCACGGTCCGCTGGGTGCACGACCTGGCCCGAGACGTCCCCGACACCGACGCCCTGAGCATCCCCGCGACGCAGGTCGTCCCCTCGGCCGGTCGCGTGCTGGTGCAGACGCAGACGACGGGGGCGACCGTGCTGGCCGCCCTCGACCTGCGCGACGGCTCGCTCGTCGAGTCGACCCGCGGCCGGCGCGACCTGCCGAGCGTGAGCGTCGACTCACGGGGACCCCTGCAGTTGCGCACCTTCTCGGGCATCGCCGGGTCGGGCGATCGGTACCAACTCGTCGAGGCCTCGCGTCTGGCCGACCCGGTGTGGGAGGGCGGGGTCGACTCGGGCAGTTCTCCGGCGCTGCTGAACGACGGCGCCCTCGTGTCACGGGGCGGTGAGACCGTGTTCGTCGACGCCGCCACGGGCCGGGAACGTCCCTTCGCAGCCTCACCGGACGAGATCGCCGTGCCGCCCGTCGGCTCGCCCGTGACGACCGGGGACGGGCGCCGCATCGTCGCCTTCGGCATCGAGAGGACCAGGGCCAACGGCACCGTCGAGGCGCTCGACGAGGACGGGGAGGCCGTCTGGAGCCGACCCACCTCCGGGCGCCGCCTGGCCGTCACGCCGTCCTGCGTGGTCGTCGTCACCGACGGCGACACGGCCGCGGAATGCCTCGATCCCCGCGACGGCTCGGTCCGCTGGAGGACCGACCTCGGCGCCCCGTTCGCGGTCGAGGCCGTGCCGGGTCAGCGCGCGACCGACGTCTTCGTCGTCGTGCAGCGGTCGGGCGGGTCGCGCCTGCTCGCCCTCGACGGCGCCGACGGGCACACCCGCTTCAGCTCGTCCGTGGGGCTGCTCGACGACCTCGCGGCGGCGGGCCGGTCGGTGCTCTACCTGCAGACGGAGGACGGTCGCTCGTCGGGGCGGGAGGTCGCGGCCCTCGACCTGGACGACGGTCGGCCGCTGTGGGCGACCTCGTCCTCGGGCACCGTGGTGTTCTGGGGCGGTCATCTCGTGCGCATCGACGACCAGGGGGTCGCCCGACGACTCGTGGACACCGCCCGCGTCGGGGCGACGTCGTGAGGGCAGGGCGTCGTCTCGCCGTGGCCTACGCCGCCGTGGTCCTGGCGACGCTGGCGACCACGGTGCTGGTCGCGCCGACGCAGCCCGAGTACGGGTCGGACCCGCCGTGGCAGGGCATCGCCGTCGACGACCTCCGGCAGGAACCCGGCACCACCGGGTGGCGCGTCGACCTCCGTGCCGCTCTCGCCCCCGGGGCCCCCGCCGAGTGCCTCCGCTACCGGGCGACGCCCGTCGCGCAGGGGCTCGCACTCGTGAGCGCGGCCGGGGCCTGGACCTACGGATTCGCCAACGACGGCGACTGCGCCACCCCGACCCAGGGGGTCGGCACGCGCATCGGAGCGCTCGACGTCGACCGCGGCACCTTCCGCTGGGTGCACGACGTCGCCGACGACCTCGCCGGGCTCGGCCTGACCGGCCCGGCCCTCGTCTCGTCCGTGACGGCGGTGCACGAGACGGGACTCGTGCTCGTCCGGGCGTCGGTCGACGGCGAGCAGGTGCTGATGACGTTGTCCGTCGAGACCGGGCGACCCGTCGAGGTGGTCGAGACCGGTTCGGCGGGTGACGGGGACCAGTTCCAGACCGTGGGGGCCGTCGTGGTGACCGGTCGGCAGCAGGGCGTCGGCGGCGTCTACCGCTACGACCTGCGCGACGCCCGCGACCTCGACCGCGTGACGTGGAGCGGACCCGCCTCGACCACGGGCGTCGCCCTCGCGCTGAGCGACCGGTTGGTCGTCGCGCGGGCCGACGGCTCGGTCCAGGTCGACCTCGCCACCGGTACCGAGCGCCCCTGGGCGGCACGGCTCGACCGCCTCATCGGCTACGTCGTCCACGACGACGTCGTCTACGCCCCCCGAGGAGGCGCGGCCACGGGACGAGGGGACGCCGGCTTCGTCGCGTTGACCGCCGACGGCGAGCGCCTCTGGAGCTCGGACCGGGACGTCCGGGGCGGCTACTCGGTGACGCGTTCCTGTCTCGCCGTCACCGACGTGCGCGCGCAGACGGTGACCTGCCTCGACCTCGCGACGGGAGACGTGCGGTGGACCGACCCGGCGTCGAGCTCGTCCGCCGTCGACGGCCTGCCCGGCCAGACCGACGACCGCGTCTTCGCGACGGCGACCGCCGCAGGCCCGGGGCCCGTGGTGGTCCGTGCGCTCGACGGCTCCAGCGGCTCGGCCGGCGCCCGCCTGTCGCTGCCCGACGGAGCCGTCCTCGCGGCGGCGGGCCGGACGGTCGGCTACGCCCTGGCCTACGGCACCTCGGGCGGGCGGTCGACCCTCGTCGCGTTCGACCTCTCGAGCGGGCGCGCCCTCTGGGAGCACGCCGCGGAGCTGCAGGTCTACGCCTGGGCGGGGCGGCTGGTGGACGTGGACGTCGAGGGGGTCGCGCGGGTGCTGGTCTCCCCCGAGCGCCTCGCCGTCCCGACGGGCTCCTCCGGGGGGTGACGCTTCGCCCGCTCCGTTCGAACACGTGTTCGAATCGGGCGTAGGGTGTCGGCATGAGCCTCCCCTTCACCGCCTCGCTGCTGGACGGCCTGTCCGACGGCCCCGACCTCGCGCCGCTCGTCGGGCGAGTCGACCACCTCGACCTCGGCGAGGGCGCCTGGCTGGACGTCGTCCCGGGCTGGGCGTCGAATTCCGACGCCCTGTTCGAACGTCTCGTGACCGACGTGCCGTGGCGAGCCGACCGCCGCCAGATGTACGACCGGGTGGTCGAGGTGCCCCGGCTCGTCTCCTCCTACGACGCGGGCGACGCGCTCCCCGATCCCGTGCTCGCCCAGGCTCGAGACGACCTCAACGCGTACTACGCGCTCGAGCGTGGCGCCCCCGTCGAGCAGCGCTTCGACCGGGCGGGGCTGTGTTTCTACCGGACGGGCGACGACAGCATCGCCTGGCACGGCGACCACGTGGGGCGCACGATCGACCGCGACACGATGGTGGGCATCCTCTCGCTCGGGGCACCACGCACGCTCGCGGTGCGGTCCCGCTCGACCGGCACGACCCGGCGGTTCCCGCTCGGCCACGGCGACCTGCTGGTGATGGGCGGCAGCTGCCAGCGGACCCACGAGCACGCCATCGCCAAGACCAAGAAGGCCGTCGGCCCACGCATCAGCGTGCAGTTCCGACCGGTGTGGCCCACCTAGCCCGCCCCTGACGGACCGGTCGGCCGCGCGGACCACGGGGCCGTCGCTCGTATGCTGTGCACACGATCGACGACGAGGTGGACGAGTATGCCGGCAACCCGTGACGACGTGGCGCGTCTGGCAGGCGTCTCGTCGAGCACCGTGTCGTACGCCATCAGCGGGCGACGGACCATCTCCGTCGCCACCCGCCGCCGGGTCGAGGCGGCGATGGCCGAGCTGAACTACACGCCCAACGCGTTCGCCCGGGGTCTCGCCGGCGCACGGGGCGGCATCCTCGCCCTGCATTACCCCTACGGACGCCGCGGCGTCACGTCGTCCGAGTTCGAGTACGTGGCGGCGGCCACCGACCGGGCGAGGGAGCGCGGCTACCACCTGCTGCTGTGGTCGAACCCCATCGACGACGTCGAAGGACTCGGCAGCCTCGTCAGCGAAGGCCTCGTCGACGGTGTGATCCTCATGGAGCTCACCGCGCGCGACGACCGCGTCGCCGTGCTGTCGCGGTCGCGCCTGCCGTTCACGAACATCGGTCGCCCCGACGACGTCGAGGGACTCTGGTTCGTCGACGCCGACTACGACTCGCTGGCCCGACAGGCCGTCGACCACCTCGCCGACCTCGGCCACCGACGCGTGTTCTTCCTGGGTCAGAGCATCCGGGCCCCCGAGCGCGGATCGGGTCCGCTCGACCGCACGACGAGGGCGTTGCGCGGCCCGGCCGACGAGCGGGGCCTGACGCTCGAGACGCACGCCGCCACCGACTCCGTCCCGGGCGGCCGCCGGGCCTTCGACGCGTTCGCCGCCTCGACGGCCCGCCCCACGGCCGTGCTGGCGTTCAACGAGATGGCCCTCGCCGGCTTCGTGCAGGCCGCGGCGGCGGCAGGCCGGTCCATCCCGGACGACCTCACGGTCGTCGCGCTGAGCATCGGCGACCTCGCCGCCGAGATGACCTCGCCGCCGCTCACGACCGTCAACCCTCCCGGAGCCGACATCGCCGCCGCCGCGGTCGACGACCTCGTCGACCGCATCGAGGGTCGACGCCACGACGCCCCCCACGTCCTCGTCGCCCCCCGTCTCGTCGTGCGGGGCACGTCGGCCGCCGCCCCGTCGGAACGGACTCGCTAGCAGACGCGGTTGCGCGCCTCCTGCGAGTATGTGACACTCATCGTCGACGCGCGTCGACGACGACGTGCGGCGGACGATCACCCCGACAGCACGGGCCGTCCGTTCTTGCGACTCAATGAGGAGACACCAATGCGAGCATCCCTGCACCGCCGCTTCACGGGCCCCCTGGCCATCCTGGCGGCGTCGAGCTTCCTGTTGGCCGGATGCTCCGGCACGGCCGACCCCAACGACCCGAACGCCGGAGGCGCGGGTGCCGGTGACGTCGGAACCGCCGACGGCGTGGTCAACGTCTACGGCACGATCAACGGCGACGAGGCGACCCTGCTCGAGCAGTCGTGGGCCGACTGGGAGAAGGCCAACGACATCGAGATCAAGTACACGGGCGACAAGGAGTTCGAGAAGCAGATCGGCATCAAGGTGCAGGGTGGCGACACCCCCGATCTCGCGATCTTCCCCCAGCCCGGCCTGCTGGCCGACACGGTCGCCTCGGGCAAGGTACAAGAGCTGCCGGCCGACGCCCTGGCCAACGTCAAGGAGGGCTGGTCCGAGGACTGGCAGAAGTACGGTCAGGTCGACGGCAAGCAGTACGGGGCCCCGTTGATGGCGAGCGTCAAGGGCTACGTCTGGTACTCCCCCGCCAAGTTCGAGGAGTGGGGCGTCGAGGTCCCGAAGACCTACGACGAACTCGTCGCCCTGTCCAAGACCATCCAGGAGAAGACCGGCGGCCCGTCGTGGTGCGCCGGCTTCAACTCGGGCGAGGCCAGCGGCTGGCCCGGCACCGACTGGGTCGAGGACCTCGTCCTGCGCGAGGCCGGACCTGACGCCTACGACTCGTGGGTCGCGGGAGACACCGAGTTCACCGACCCCGAGATCAAGGCCGCGTTCGACTCGGTCGGCGACATCCTGCTCGACCCGACCCTCGTCAACGCCGGCTACGGCGACGTGAAGTCGATCAACTCGACGGCCTTCGGAGACGTCGCGACCAACGTGGCGAACGGCAGCTGCGCCCTGACCCACCAGGCCTCGTTCTTCGAGGGCTTCCTGACGGCGGCGAACAACGCCAGCGGACAGCCGGCGACGGTCGCCGAGGACGGCGACGTCTGGGCCTTCCTCACCCCGCCCATGAAGGAGGGCGACCCCGCAGCCGTCACCGGCGGTGGCGAGTTCGTCGCGGCGTTCTCGAACGACGACGACACCGCCAAGGTGCAGGCCTACCTCGCCAGCGCCGACTGGGCGAACAGCCGCGTCTCGCTCGGCGGAGTCATCTCGGCCAACAAGGGACTCGACCCCGAGAACGCCGGTAGCGACCTGCTGAAGGGCGCCGTCGAGATCCTGCAGGGCACCGACACCACCTTCCGCTTCGACGGTTCCGACCTGATGCCCAAGTCGGTCGGCTCCGACAGCTTCTGGAAGGGCATGGTCGACTGGATCGACGGCACCGACACCGACACGGTGCTCGACGAGATCCAGGCCGGCTACACCTCGTAACACCCGCGCCACAGGGGCCACCGCACGTCGGTGGCCCCTGACCCCGCGCCCGCTCGCCGCCCCGCTCGCCGCTCCGAGCGGCAGCGGCGACGGGCCGCGTCCTGCTCGGACCCGAACGTGAAAGGACAGAGATGTCCAGTTTCTTCCAGTGGCTGGCGGGAATCCCGCCCCTGGCGCAGATCCCCTTGATCCTCATCGCCTTCACCGCCCTCGTGGCCGTGGTGCTCGTCTTCGTCGAGTTCGCCCCCCGCCGAGGCACGCAGTACACGATCATCCGACTGGCCGTCTGCGTGGTCGTCCCGGTCGTCGTGCTGCTGGCGTTCGGCCTCTACAACTCGGTCATCTGGGTCGCCGCCGTCGCGGCCGTCCTGGGAGGCGGACTGTTCCTGCTCGACTACCGCTCGAAACGCGGTGCCGGCTACTCGCTGCAGCTGATCGCCTTCATGACCCCGGCCGTGTTCTTCCTCGTCATCGGCCTGATCTACCCGACCATCACGACCGCCGGCCAGGCCTTCATGAAGAACGACGGATCGGGCTTCGCCGGGCTCGACAACTTCGTCTGGGTGTTCACGAGCCCCGACGGCCTGACCGCCTTCGGCAACACCCTCGTCTGGGTGCTGCTCGCACCGATCACCGCGACCGCGATCGGTCTCGCCTACGCCGTCTTCATCGACAAGAGCCGGGGCGAGAAGTTCCTCAAGCTGCTCGTGTTCATGCCGATGGCCATCTCGTTCGTCGGCGCCTCGATCATCTTCAAGTTCTTCTACGACATCCGCCAGGGAGAACAGATCGGCCTGCTCAACGGCATCCTCGTCGCCTTCGGCGGCCAGCCGGTCGACTGGCTGGGGCTCGAACCGTGGAACACGCTGCTGCTCGTGATCGTGCTGATCTGGACGCAGGCCGGATTCGCCATGACGGTGCTGTCGGCAGCGATCAAGGGCGTCCCCGCCGAGCAACTCGAGGCGGCGTCGCTCGACGGCACCAACGGGTTCCAGGCGTTCCGGCACATCACCGTCCCCGGCATCCGCACGACCATCATCGTCGTGCTGACGACCATCTCGATCGCCTCGCTGAAGGTCTACGACATCGTCTCGGCCATGACCGGCGGACGCAACGACACGACGATCCTCGCGTTCGAGATGGTCCGGCAGTTCCAGCTCGGCAGCCGTACCGGCTACAGCTCGGCGCTGGCGGTCATCCTCTTCGTGCTCGTGCTGCCGATCGTCATCTACAACGCCCGCCAGATCCAGAAGCAGAGGGAGATCCGATGACTGCCACACCCACCCCCGTCGGGGTCGCCGTCGGCTCGGGCACCGAGAGACAGCTCAAGCGAGGAATCGCGAAGATCGAGACCTCGAGCGGCAAGCTGAAGAAGGGCACGACCAGCCGCGGCGCCACCATCGCCGCGTTGATCATCGCCGTGATCTGGACCCTGCCCACGGCCGGGCTGTTCATCTCGTCGTTCCGGCCCGCGAACGACATCAAGACCACCGGATGGTGGACCGTCTTCGCCAACCCGGGGTTCACGCTCGACAACTACGTGAACGCCCTCAACTCGGGCGACAGCCTCACGCTCGGGAAGGCGTTCCTGAACTCGCTGGTGATCACGTTGCCGGCGGCGCTGATCCCGATCACGATCGCCAGTCTCGCGGCGTACGCGTTCGCCTGGATCGACTTCAAGGGACGCAACACGATGTTCGTCCTGGTGTTCGCCCTGCAGATCGTCCCCATCCAGATGGCTCTCGTGCCCCTGCTGCGCCTGTTCTCGGACGGTCTGCGCATCGGCGGTCTGTACATCCTGCCGGGGCTCGGGGTGAACGGTCTCGACGGTTCGTTCGCGAAGGTCTGGATCGCCCACACGATCTTCGCCCTGCCGCTGGCCATCTTCATGCTGCACAACTTCATCTCGGAGATCCCGGCCGAGGTGATCGAGGCCGCCCGCATGGACGGCGCCGGTCACGGACAGGTGTTCTTCCGCATCGTGCTGCCGCTGTCGATGCCCGCGATCGCCTCGTTCGGCATCTTCCAGTTCTTGTGGGTCTGGAACGACCTCCTCGTGGCCACGGTCTTCACGTCCGGTCAGGGTTTGCCGATCACGAAGGCGCTGCAGGACCTCTCGGGGTCGTACGGCCAGTCGTGGGAGCTGCTCACGGCCGGGGCGTTCATCTCGATCATCGTGCCGCTGATCGTCTTCTTCGCCCTGCAGCGGTTCTTCGTCCGCGGCCTGCTGGCCGGCGCCACGAAGGGCTGACCCCGTCGCAGCATGAGAGACCGCCGGGCGATCGCCCGGCGGTCTCTCGTCATGTCGTCCGGTCTTGCGCCGGGCCGGGCCTTGTCGGACCGTGTCGGGTCGGACCATGCGGGGCCGTGCCGTGCCGGACCACGTACCGGAAACGAAAAAACCGCCAGGCGAGAGCCTGGCGGTTTCTGTCGGTGCTGGTGACCCCAACGGGATTCGAACCCGTGTTACCGCCGTGAGAGGGCGACGTACTAGGCCGCTATACGATGGGGCCGTATTTGCAACTCGTCGAGTATGCCACACCGCGCGAGCCCGTCACAAATCGAGGCACCGGCGCGTCGAGATCGACCCGCCCGACGCGCGTACAGTCGCTGTCATGCGCCTCACGAAGCTCGAACACGCCTGCCTGATCCTCGAGAAGGACGGGCGCAAGCTCGTCGTCGACCCCGGGTCGTTCACGGCTCCCCTCATCGACCTGCACGACGTCGACGCCGTCGTGGTCACCCACGAGCACGCCGACCACTGGACGCCCGACCAGCTGACCCACCTGCTCGCCACGAACCCCGGCGCGACGGTCTACGGCCCCGCGGGTGTGGCCACGGCCGCCGAGGGCTTCGACGTGCACGTGGTCGGCGACGGAGACACGGTCGAGGTCGGCCCCTTCACGCTGGCGTTCCACGGCTCGCGCCACGCGGTCATCCACGAGAGCATCCCGGTCGTCGACAACGTCGGCGTGCTCGTCGACGGATCGCTGTTCTACCCGGGTGACCAGTTCACGGTCCCGCCGGTGCCGGTCGACGTCCTCGCGACGCCCGTCGGGGCGCCCTGGCTCAAGGTGGCCGAGGTGATCGACTACGTCGCGGCGGTCGCGCCCCGACTGGCCTTCCCCACCCACGAGCAGACCCTCTCCGGCCCCGGGCTCGCCATGCACTTCGACCGCATGAAGGCGTCCGCGCAGTCGATCGGTGGCGACGCCGTGAAGCTCGAGGCGCACGAGTCGATCGACCTCTAGCCCCACCCGCGAGGGGCACTCCCCCGACGACGAACCGCCCCCCTCCGGCGTGACCGGATGAGGGGCGGTTCGTCGTCGGCCGCCGGGGCTACAGCGTGACGTCGATCTCGCGCAGCGTCTTCGCGTCGATGGCCACGCGCACCTTCTCGACGAGTTCGTCGGGCGCGGGGCTGTCGATGGTCAGGACGCTCAGGGCCTGACCACCGGCGCTCTGCCGGGCGATCTGCATGCCCGCGATGTTGATGCCGGCGTCACCGAACTCGCGACCGTAGACCGCCACGATGCCGGGGCGATCGGTGTAGACCATCACGAGGTGGTGGGCCGCGAGGGGGACCTCGACGTCGTAGCCGTTGATCTCGACGATCTTCTCGACCTGCTTCGTGCCGGTCAGGGTGCCCGAGACCGAGATCTGCGAGCCGTCGCTGAGCGAGCCGCGCAGGGTGATGACGTTGCGGTACTCGTCGCTGGTCGGGTCGGTGAGCAGACGAACGGTGATGCCGCGCTGCTCGGCCAGCAACGGCGCGTTCACGTAGCTCACCGACTCGCTGACGATGTTCGTGAAGATGCCCTTCAGGGCCGCCAGCTTCAACACGCTGACGTCGTACTCGACCAGGTCGCCGCGCACCTCGACGTCGACGCTCGTCAACGGGCTGTCGGCGAGGCCGGAGAACACCTGACCGATCTTCTCGACCAGGGGGATGCCGGGTCGCACGTAGGGGTCGATGACGCCGCCGGCCACGTTGACCGCGTCGGGGACGAGCTCGCCGCCGAGCGCGAGCCGCACCGAGCGGGCCACCGAGACGCCGGCCTTCTCCTGCGCCTCGTCCGTCGAGGCACCGAGGTGCGGGGTCACCACGACGTTCTCGAGACCCAACAGCTTCTGGTCGACCGGGGGCTCCTTCACGAACACGTCGAGTCCGGCACCGGCGATCTCGCCGGTGGTCAGGGCCTCGTACAGGCCGTCCTCGTCGATGAGGCCGCCGCGTGCGACGTTGACGACGAAGGCCGACTTCTTCATCGCCTTCATCTGCTCGAGGCCGATCATGCCGGTCGTCTCGGGGGTCTTGGGCATGTGGATCGTCACGAAGTCGCTCGTGGCGAGCAGCTCGTCGAGCGACAGCAGCGTGACCCCGAGCTGCTGGGCGCGGGCCGGAGTGACGTAGGGGTCGTAGGCGACGACGTTCACGCCGAAGGCCTGCAGGCGCGCGGTGATGAGGGCGCCGATGCGGCCGAGGCCGACGATGCCGACCGTCTTCTCGTAGAGTTCGACGCCGGTGTACTTCGACCGCTTCCACTGCCCCTGGGCCAGGGCGGAGTGCGCTGCCGGGATGTGACGCGCGAGGCTGAGGATGTGCCCGACCGTCAGCTCGGCGGCGGAGATGATGTTCGACGTCGGTGCGTTGACGACCATGACGCCGGCCGTGGTGGCCGCCTTGATGTCGACGTTGTCGAGCCCGACGCCGGCGCGCGCGACGACCTTGAGCGACGGGGCGGCAGCGATGGCCTCGGCGTCGACCTGCGTCGCCGACCGCACGAGGATCGCGTCGGCGTCGGCCAGGGCGGCGAGCAGTGCGGGGCGGTCGGTGCCGTCCACCGATCGCACGTCGAAGTCGGGCCCGAGGGCGTCGACGGTTGCGGGTGACAGTTCTTCTGCGATCAACACGACGGGCTTGGCCACGGGGCGGACGTCCTTCTCTGGGTGATGTTCGGTGAGGGGCCGCGACGCGCCGTGGGCGCGGCTGATGACGACTCTATCGACTCGCGCGGATCGTTACGTCCGCATGACGACGTCCCCGGCGGGCGGCGTCACGGACGCGGCCCGCGCCTCCTGGGCTCGCTCAGACGGTCGTGACGTAGGCCGTCAGGGTCAGCGACACGGCCGCCACGACACCCAGAGCCGCGAACAGCGCCAGCGTGAACTTCCACAGTTCACGACGGCGCCCCACCACGATCGCCCCGACGAAGGCCAGCGGCGGCACGACGACACCCACGATGAGCGGCACCCACGGGGGTGAGACCACCAGGCCGTCGAGGCCGTTCTCACGGTAGAACTCGTTGTTCTGCGTGAAGACCTGCGGCACGAGCACGAGGTTCGAGACGGCCTCGAACAGGTCGAAGGCGAAGAAGACGGCGAAGACGATCGCCACGGCGAGGTAGAAGAAGAAGGAGGCGCGGCCCGGTTCGCTCGCGTCGCCTGCCGTCACCGAGACGGCGTCGTGCTCGTGGTTGTCGCCGTGGTCGTGGTCGTGCTCGTGCTCGTGCTCGTGGCCGTGGTCGTTCA
This sequence comes from Frigoribacterium sp. Leaf8, assembly GCF_001421165.1. Taxonomy (GTDB): domain Bacteria; phylum Actinomycetota; class Actinomycetes; order Actinomycetales; family Microbacteriaceae; genus Frigoribacterium. The sequence goes on from NZ_LMKB01000005.1 coordinate 745,634, forward strand.
TGCGGAGCCTCCCGTCACGAGGGGCCAGGGGGCCACGAGGAGCGCGCCGAGGGCCATCCACGCGAGGCGACGGCCCGTGCGATCGACGGGGACGAGGACGATGACGGCCACGAACCACGCGATCGGGGCCACCACGGCGAACAGTTCGCCGAGGTTCCACATGAGCGACGAGATCGCATCGGTGAACGGGTTGGTGAAGTCGCCGACGGCGACGATCCAGCCCGCGGCCCAGAGGAGGAACACGCCGCCGAGGACGCCGTGGACCACGAGCGACGCCGAACTCATCACCGCGGGGCCGTCGTCGACGTCGTCCTCGTCTTCTTCGTCCGGGTCGACGGGCTCGTCGACGGGCTCGTCGCCTGCACCGTCCGACCGCCGGGCACGACGCGGACGACCCGTCGGCGCAGGCCCCTCGACGTGGCTGCTGTCGGCCTCGTCACCCCAGGTCAGGGCGTCATCGGCGTCGCCGCCGGTCGGCACCCGCGGGTCGGCTGGCGTCATGCGGTGAGCTTGGACGAGACCGCCGCGAGCAACGCGGGGAACAGCGGGTGGTCGTCCTGGACGCCCGTCAGCGTGCGCGTCAGCTCGTCGGCGGCGAGGCCCGAGCTCAGCAGCGACTGCAGCTCGACGCTCTCGACGTCGTCCGGCACGGAGAAGTCGAGGGCGGCACGCACGGCGCGGACGAGTGCGTCGTAGGGCAGCCCCCGCTCGGCGGCCTGGGCCGCGGGACCCACGAACCGCTCGTGGCGGCTGAGCTTGCGGAGGGGGTTGCGGCCGACGCGTTCGGTCGTGTCGGGGAGGTGCGGGTTGGCGATGCGGACGAGGTTCTTCTCGATGTAGGACTGCTGCTCGTCGGCGTCGAGCTCGTGCTTGGCCACGAGCAGGCCCTTCGTCTCGGCGAGGACGCCGCGGACCTCGGCCATGACCTCGGCGTCGTCCAGGGCCTCACGGATGCTCGTGAGCCCCTTGCGGAACCCATGATAAGCGGCCGCGGCGTGGGCGGTGTTGACCGTGAAGAGCTTGCGCTCGATGAAGGGCTCGAGGTCGGCGACCCAGGTGACGCCCTCGATGTCGGGGCGGTGCTCGCCGAACGGCGTGCTCTCGACGACCCATTCGAAGAACGACTCGATGGTGACGTCGAGCGTGCCGCCGGCCTGCTCGGGCACGATCCGGTCGATGGCACAGTTCGCGAAGACGGCGTTCTCGGCCGGATCGTGCTCGCGCACCGCGGCCGCCAACGAGTCGGTGGCGTTGATGGCGTTCTCGCACGCGATGACGGAGAGCGACGCCCGATCGGCGGACCGCTGGGCCAGCCCCTTGGCGATGACCGGTGCGACGAACGGCAGGATGCGGGCACCGACCGCGGTGGTCACGACGTCGGCGGTCGCGATCTCGGCGACGAGGGCCGCCTCGTCGGTGCGGCTGTTGATGGCGCGATAACCGTCGACGACGGTCGTACGGCTGTCTTCACCGACCTCGTGCACCTCGAACGACGACTGCGACTGCAGCGCCCCGATCAGGTCGTCGTTCACGTCGGCGAAGACGACCTCGTAACCACTCGCGTGGAGGAACTGGGCGACGAAGCCCCGACCGATGTTGCCGGCGCCGAAGTGCACGGCCTTCTTGCTGTGAGCCATGCCATAGATCATGCCACGACGTCACCGCGCCGGCGGACGGCGAGAGGGCCCCGCACCGGGTGGTGCGGGGCCCTCTCGGGTGGTTCCGGTGCTGCGTCGAGGTCAGCGCGCAGCGCTGCCGTCGACGTAGTCGGAGTCCTGCTGCTTCCAGGCGAACAGGGCACGCAGCTCTTGGCCGGTGGCCTCGATCGGGTGCTCCTCGCCCTTCTTGCGGAGCTCCGTGAACTCGGGCGCGCCGGCGTCCTGGTCCTCGATGAAGCGCTTCGCGAAGGCGCCCGACTGGATGTCGGCGAGCACGGCCTTCATGTTGTCCTTGACGTCGGGGGTGATGACGCGAGGGCCCGAGACGTAGTCGCCGTACTCGGCCGTGTCGGAGACGCTCCAGCGCTGCTTGGCCAGGCCGCCCTCCCAGATCAGGTCGACGATCAGCTTGAGCTCGTGCAGCACCTCGAAGTAGGCGATCTGCGGCTGGTAGCCGGCCTCGGTCAGGGTCTCGAAGCCGTACTGGATCAGCTGCGAGGTCCCGCCGCAGAGCACGGCCTGCTCGCCGAAGAGGTCGGTCTCGGTCTCTTCGGTGAAGGTGGTCTTGATGCCGCCGGCACGCAGGCCGCCGATGCCCTTGGAGTACGACCAGGCGAGATCCCACGCGGCGCCGGAGGCGTCCTTCTCGACGGCGACGATGACGGGCACGCCGCGGCCGGCCTCGAACTCGCGACGGACGGTGTGGCCGGGGCCCTTGGGGGCGACGAGGACCACGTCGACGCCCTCGGGCGCCTCGATGTAGCCGAACCGGATGTTGAAGCCGTGGCCGAAGACCAGGGCCTTGCCGTCGGCGAGGTTCGGCGCGATGTCGTCGGCGTACACGTGACGCTGGACCTGGTCGGGCGCGAGGATCACGATGACGTCGCCCCAGGCCGAGGCCTCGGCGGGCGTCTGCACCGTGAAGCCGGCCTCCTCGGCCTTGGCGCGGCTCTTCGAGCCCTCCTTGAGGCCGACGACGACCTCGACGCCCGAGTCGCGGAGGTTCAGCGCGTGGGCGTGGCCCTGCGAGCCGTAGCCGATGACGGCGACCTTCTTGCCCTGGATGATCGACAGGTCGGCGTCGTTGTCGTAGACGATTTCAGTCACGGTGTGGTTCTCCTTGGGTGGTGACGGTGGGGTGTCGGGGCGAGGAGGCGCGGTGCGCGACCCCTCGCGGGTTCAGTTCTTGAAGACGCGGTCGGTGATCGACTTCGCGCCGCGGCCGATGGCCAACAGGCCCGACTGCGAGATCTCCTTGATGCCGTAGGGCTCGAGCACGCGGAGCAGCGCCGTCGTCTTGCCGGTGTCGCCCGTGACCTCGATGACGAGGGCGTCGGTCGACACGTCGACCACCGAGGCGCGGAAGAGGGTGACGGCCTCGAGCACCTGCGAGCGGGTCGTGTTGTCGACGCGCACCTTGATCAGCAGGTGCTCGCGCTGCACGGACTGCGAGTAGTCCAGCTCGACGATCTTGATCACGTTGATGAGCTTGTTCAGCTGCTTGGTGACCTGCTCGAGCGGCAGTTCTTCGACGTCGACGACGACCGTGATGCGGCTCAGCCCCTCGACCTCGCTCTTGCCGACGGCGAGGCTCTCGATGTTGAAGCCGCGCCGGGCGAAGAGGCCGGCGACACGGGTCAGCAGACCCGGCTTGTCTTCGACGAGCAGGGACAGGACGTGGCTCATGCGTGTTCTCCGGTCATGTCGCCGTCGCGGGTGGTGTCGGAGGCGCTCGTGCCCGGCGCCTCGTCGTCCCACTCGGGAGCGAGGGCGCGGGCGTGCTGGATCTCGGAGTTCGAGACCCCCTGCGGCACCATCGGCCAGACCATCGCGTCGCGGCTGACGACGAAGTCGATGACGACCGGGCGGTCGTTGGTCGCGAGGGCGAGCTCGATGGCCGCGTCGACCTCGTCCTCGGTGCGGACCCGGATGCCCAGGGCGCCGTAGGCGTCGGCGAGCTTGACGAAGTCCGGCACCATGCGCGTCTCGTGACCCGTGTTGAGGTCGGTGAACGAGTGGCGCCCCTCGTAGAAGAGCGTCTGCCACTGCCGCACCATGCCGAGCGACGAGTTGTTGATGATCGCGACCTTGATCGGGATGTCGTTGATGACGCAGGTGGCCAACTCCTGGTTGGTCATCTGGAAGCAGCCGTCGCCGTCGATGGCCCACACCACGCGGTCGGGCTGGGCGACCTTGGCCCCCATGGCGGCCGGGACCGAATAGCCCATCGTGCCCGCGCCTCCGGAGTTGAGCCAGGCGTGCGGGCGCTCGTACTCGATGAACTGGGCCGCCCACATCTGGTGCTGGCCGACGCCGGAGGCGTAGATCGCCTCGGGGCCGGAGAGCTGCCCGATGCGCTGGATGATCGCCTGGGGTGACAGCAGGCCGTCGTCGGGCTGGGTGTAGCCGAGCGGGAACTGTTCGCGAAGACCCTCGAGGTGCTCCCACCACGCCGCGATGTCGGGCTTGACCCCACCCGTGACCTCGGCGAACGCGCTCGTGAGGTCGGGGATGACGACCTTGGCGTCACCCACGATGGGCACGTCGGCGATGCGGATCTTCGAGATCTCGGCGGGGTCGATGTCGACGTGGACGACCTTGGCACCGGGCGCGAAGAGCTCGGCCTTGCCGGTCACCCGGTCGTCGAAGCGCGCGCCGAGGGCGATGATGAGGTCGCTCTCCTGGAGTCCCAGCACGGCCGGCACCGTGCCGTGCATGCCGGGCATCCCGAGGTGTTGCGGGTGGGTGTCGGGGAACGCACCGCGGGCCATCAGGGTGGTGACGACGGGAGCCCCGGTGAGCTCGACGAGGGCCTTGAGCTCGGCCGACGCCCCGGCGCGGATCACGCCGCCGCCGACGTAGAAGACGGGTTGCTTGGCGTCGGCGATCATCTGGGCCGCGGCGGTGATCTGCTTGCCGTGCGCCCTCGTCACCGGTCGGTAGCCCGGCAGGTCGACGACGGGCGGCCAGATGAAGGGTGCGCTGTTCTGCTGCGCGTCCTTCGTGATGTCGACGAGCACCGGGCCGGGACGCCCCGTGCTCGCGATCTGGTACGCGGCGGCGAGCGTCGCCGGGATGTCCTCGGGCTTGGTCACCAGGAACGAGTGCTTCGTGATCGGCATCGTGATGCCGACGATGTCGGCCTCCTGGAAGGCGTCGGTGCCCATGAGGGTCGAGAAGACCTGCCCGGTGATGGCCAGCAGCGGCATGCTGTCCATGTAGGCGTCCGCGATCGCCGTGACGAGGTTCGTCGCGCCGGGGCCGGACGTCGCGATCGCGACGCCGACGCGACCGGACGCGGCGGCGTAGCCCTCGGCGGCGTGCCCGGCGCCCTGCTCGTGGCGGACCAGGATGTGTCGGATCGCCGTCGAGGCCATCAACTCGTCGTAGAACGGGATGATGGCTCCGCCGGGCAACCCGAAGACGTCGGTGACGCCCAGGTGCTCGAGCGACTTGAGGATGGCGCCCGACCCGGTCAGCACGGGAGGCGCGGTCGGCGCCCCGACGGACGCGCCGGCGCTCGGCCGGGCCGTCCGCGTCGCGGTGCCGGGCGTGGGGGTGGACTCTGCAGGCATCAGTGCCGGTTCCCTGTTCGTGGTCGGTGATCGATGGTGACGGTGCGGGACGCGGCCGTGCACGGGGTGCGACGTCGCGACGGCTCGACCGGCGGTGGGACGCGTCAGTAGGTGACGGCGCCCTCGGCCGCGGAGCGGACCTGGCGTGCGTACTTCGCGAGGACACCGCGGGTGTAGCGCGGGGGAAGCGGTGCCCAGCCGTCTCGGCGGGCTTCCAGCTCTGCGGCGTCGACGAGTAGGTCGATCGAGCGAGCGGCGATGTCGACCCGAATCAAGTCACCATCGCGCACGAAGGCGATCGGACCGGAGTCGACCGCTTCGGGTGCTATGTGGCCGATGCACAGGCCGGTTGTGCCGCCTGAGAATCGTCCGTCCGTCAACAGTAGTACATCTTTGCCGAGCCCTGCGCCCTTGATGGCCGCGGTGATGGCGAGCATCTCGCGCATGCCCGGGCCGCCCTTGGGGCCCTCGTAGCGGATGACGACCACGTCGCCGGACTCGATGCGCCCCTCGGTGAGGGCGTCCATGGCGCCACGTTCGCGTTCGAAGACCTTCGCCGGCCCCTCGAACACCGACGCGTCGAAGCCCGCCGTCTTGACGACGGCGCCCTCGGGGGCCATCGAGCCGCTGAGGACGGTGAGGCCGCCGGTCGCGTGGATCGGGTTGTCGAGCGTCCGCAGCACCTCGCCGTCGAGCGGCTTCGGCTTGATGGACTCGAGGTTCTCGGCGACGGTCTTGCCGGTGACGGTGAGGCAGTCGCCGTGCAGCAGACCCGCGTCGAGCAGCGCCTTCATGACGACGGGGACGCCACCCATGCGGTCGACGTCGTTCATGACGTACTTGCCGAAGGGCTTGAGGTCGCCGATGTGCGGCACCTTGTCGCCGATGCGGTTGAAGTCGTCGATGGTCAGGTCGACCTCGGCCTCGTACGCGATGGCGAGCAGGTGCAACACGACGTTGGTCGAGCCACCGAAGGCCATGGCCACGGCGATGGCGTTCTCGAACGCCTTCTTGGTGAGGATGTCGCGCGTCGTGATGCCCTGACGGAGCATCTCGACGACGGCCTCGCCCGAACGGTGGGCGAAGTAGTCGCGGCGGCGGTCGGCCGACGGCGGGGCCGCCGAACCGGGGAGGCTCATGCCGAGGGCCTCGGCGACGCTGGCCATGGTGTTGGCCGTGTACATCCCGCCACAGGCGCCCTCGCCCGGCACGATGGCGCACTCGATCGCCTTCAGGTCGTCGTCGCTCATGTTGCCGGCCTTGTAGGCGCCCACGGCCTCGAACGAGTCGATGATCGTGACGTTCTTCTCGGTGCCGTCGCTGAGCTTGACCCAACCGGGGGCGACGCTGCCGGCGTAGAGGAAGACGCTGGCGAGGTCGAGCCGGGCGGCGGCCATCAGCATGCCGGGCAGCGACTTGTCGCAACCGGCGAGCAACACCGACCCGTCGAGCCGCTCGGCGTTCATGACGACCTCGACGCTGTCGGCGATCACCTCGCGTGAGACCAGCGAAAAGTGCATGCCCTCGTGGCCCATCGAGATGCCGTCGGACACCGAGACGGTGCCGAACTGGAGCGGGTACCCTCCCCCGGCGTGGACGCCTTCCTTGGCACCCTGGGCCAGACGGTCGAGCGACAGGTTGCAGGGGGTGATCTCGTTCCAGCTGCTGGCGATGCCGATCTGGGGCTTGCTCCAGTCCTCGTCGCCCATGCCGACGGCACGGAGCATGCCTCGCGACGTGGTGGCCTCGACGCCGTCGGTGACGACGCGGCTGCGGGGTTTGATGTCGATCCCGTCCGGGGTGGGCTTCTCTGGCATGGGTCGAGTTTAGGGCGTGACCGCGCTCGTGCCGTCCACCGTCGCCGACGGCCTCAGAGCTCGCCCGGCTCCCCCGCGGCGTCTCCGGTCGACCGCGTCCGCCGACCCTCGTGGTCGCGGGCGTCGTCGTCACCCTCCCTGTCGTCGAGCCCGGACGAGTCCCCGACCCGGTCCATCTCGACGGCCAACGCGTCGGCCGACCCGACGGGCAGGTCGGACACGTCGAGATCGGCGACGTCGCCCTCGGTCGTCTCGGCGATCTCGCCGGCCGCCCGGGCCACGGCGTCGTCGAGTTCGTCCACGACCAACCGATCGCGCAGGAGGTCGCCGTTGCGGTACCCCGCCCGACCGATCATGTGCGCCGAGATGGGTGCGGTGAGCATCTGGAAGACGAGGACGACGAGCAGGGACGCGATCGTCCCCACGGTGTGCTGGTCGAGCGCGATCGCCGCCAGGACCAGGATGAGGCCGAAGATCTGCGGCTTGGTCGCGGCGTGCATGCGCGACAGGGCGTCGGGGAACCTCAGGAGGCCGATGCCCGCCGCGACCGAGAGCAGTGCCCCGCCGATGAGCATGACCGAGGCCGCCACGTCGTAGACCGTCTCGGGGATCACGAGGGATCCTGCTTCGAGACGTAGCGCGCGACCGTGATGGAGCCGAGGACGGCCGTCAGCGCGAGGGCGAGGATGACCGGGATGGTCCGGGTGTGGCCGTTGAACACCATGTCGGCGGCGAGGACGCAGATCAGGGTGGTCAGCAGCATGTCGGACGCGATCATGCGGTCGAGGATGGACGGCCCCCGCACGATGCGGATGACCGACGCGAGGCCGGCGAACGCGAAGAGCGCTCCGACGACGTAGGCGACGACGGTCACGAGGGACCTCCTTCGTGGGACGAGGAACGGCTGACCGCTTCGTGGACCTCGGCCGCGGCCGGGGTGCCCTCCGCGATGCGACGGCGGTCGTCGTCGCTGCCGAGCACCCGGACGAGGCGGGCCTCGACGACCAGGACGCCGTCGCGGACGCCCTCGACACCGGCGAGGTCCTCGACCGCGAGCGCGTGCAGGTAGAGGATCGACCGCTCGCGGTCGGCCTCGACCACGAGCGACCCGGGGACGAGCGAGATCGCCTCGGCGACGAGGGTCATGATGAAGTCCGACCTCGTGTGCAGCTGCACCGCGACGATCGCGTTCGAGGTCACGCCGCGAGGTCGGACGGCCTGCCAGGCGACGATGACGGAGGCGCGCACCAGGTCGACCACGAAGTGCGCCAGGAAGACCACGGCGTACCAGAGGTTGAACCGGCCGCTCAGTTCGACCGGGGGCAGGAAGAACACCCGGGTCACGAGCAGCGCCACGGCGACGCCGGTGACGAAGGCCAGGACGGTGAACTGGTTCCACAAGGCCATCCAGAGGACGACCAGTCCGACGAGCAGGGGGAGCTGCCGGGCGAGGCTGCGGCCGACCTCGCCGCGGGTGGGACGGCCGGTCACGGGGTGCTCCCCTCGTCTGCGGAGTCCGAGGCGGGTTCGGGCTCGGGCGACGACGGGTCGGACGTCGTCTCGCCCTGACCGCCCGGGAAGACCGTCTGCACGTAGTCGTTCGAGCCGTAGACCCGGCCGGCCGCACGTTCGGCGACGCCGTAGAGCGGGCCGGCAGCGAAGGTCAGGGCGAGCGAGACGAGCACCATGCCCGCGGTCGCGCCCACCATGGTGCGGGGGTTGGTGCGACGTCGCTGGACGGCCACCCGACCCGGGGCCTCCTCGAGGTGCTCGGTGAAGGGCGACTCGTGGTCGTCGACATCGGCCTTCGGGCGCCAGAACGCGAGGTTCCAGGCACGCATGAGCGCGTAGAGCGTCAGCAGCGACGTGAGGGCCCCGGCTCCGATGAGGACGTACACGAGGGGATCGTCGAGCCGGGCACCGGCCTCGAAGAGCGCGACCTTGCCGATGAAACCGGAGAACGGCGGGATGCCGCCCAGGTTGAGGGCCGGGATGAAGAAGAGGACGGCGACGATCGGTGCCGCCTTGAGGAGACCGCCCAGGCGGGTGATCGACGCCGTGCCGCCTCGCCGTTCGATCAGGCCCGCCCCGAGGAAGAGCGTGGTCTGGACCGTGATGTGGTGCACGACGTAGTAGATCGTGGCGGCCAGGCCCTCGACGGTCCCGAGTGCGATGCCGAAGATCATGTAGCCGATGTGGCTGACCAGGGTGAACGAGAGCAGACGCTTGATGTCGGCCTGGGCCACGGCCCCGAGGATGCCCACGATCATCGTCAGCAACGCGATGATCAGCAGGTAGACGTTGACGTTGCTCTCGACGAACAGCACCGTCTCGGTGCGGATGATGGCGTAGACGCCCACCTTGGTCAGCAGGCCGGCGAACACGGCGGTGACGGGGGCGGGAGCGGTCGGGTACGAGTCGGGCAGCCAGAACGACAGCGGGAAGATCGCCGCCTTGATGCCGAACGCCGTGAGCAGCATGACGTGGATGATCGTCTGCACGTCGGGCGGGATGGTGTCCATCTTCTGGGCGATGTCGGCGATGTTGACCGTGCCGAGCGCTCCGTAGATCATCGCGATGGAGGCGAGGAACAGGACGGACGACACCAGGCTGACGACGATGTAGACCACGCCGGCCCGGATGCGCTGCTCGGTGCCGCCGAGGGTGATCAGCACGTAGCTGGCCACCAGGAGGATCTCGAAGCCCACGTAGAGGTTGAAGAGGTCACCCGCGATGAAGGCGTTGAACACGCCCGTGGCGAGGATGAGGTAGGTCGGGTTGTAGATCGAGACCGGGGCCTCGCCGTCGCCGTCGGCCTGGCCCTGCCCGACAGAGAACACGAAGACGGCCAGCAGGACGATCGACGAGATGCTGAGCATGAGCGCCGCGAGTCGGTCGACGACGAGCGTGATGCCGAACGGCGCCTGCCAACCGCCCACCTGCACGGCGATCGCTCCGTGCGTGTCGACGACCACGAGCAGCACCAGGCTGATGACGACGACGAGCGCCAGGGCGACGATCGAGACCACGGCCTGCGAGCGGGGCCGCCGACCGGCGATCAGGGCCGCCGCGGCTCCGAGCAGCGGGATGAGGACGACGAGCGGCACGAGGTAGCTGGGGTTCATGCTCGGTGCCCTTTCTCGTCGTGGTGAGGCCGGTCGTCGCGCAGCGGCCGGTCGTCCGTCGGCACGGCCGCTTCGGCACGGCTGCCGAACTCGCTGTCGCCACCCGCCTCGTCGTCACCGTCGCCCTGTTCGGACTCTTCTTCGGCCGGGACGCCGCGACGCCCGATCTCGAGGTCTTCGGCGTCGTCCGCGAGGGTGTCGCCCTGGGCCAGCCGCCACGACCGGTAGATCAACGCGAGCATGAAGGCCGAGATGCCGAAGGTGATGACGATGGCCGTCAGCACGAACGCCTGCGGCAGCGGGTCGGCGAAGTCGGTCGGATCGGCCTGGCCGTCGACCACGGGGGCCGCGCCGCGTCGGCCGGACATGAGGAGGATGAGGATGTTGGTGGCGTTCCCGACGAGCAGGAAACCCAGCAGCACACGGGTCATGCTGCGCTCGAGCAGCAGGTAGACGCCGCAGGCGTACAGCGCGGCCATGACGACGATCAGGACGAGGGAGACGCTCATGCGCGGCCCCGCTCGGTCGGGGGCGTACCGGCGACGGACACGGGGAGCGCCTCCTCTTCGGGTTCGGACACCTCGTTCGGGTGGCCGAACGCGTCCTCTTCTTCTTGACGGTCGACCTCGGCTCCGAGGCTCCGGAGCACGTCGAGGACGAGCCCGACGACGACCAGGTAGACGCCGACGTCGAAGAAGGTCGACGTGACGAACTCGACGTGGCCGAGCAACGGCACCTCGGCCTCGACCCAGGTCGAGGTCAGGGCGTCGACGCCGAAGAAGAGCGGGACGAGTGCCGTCGCGGCGACCGTCAGGAGACCGGCACCGAGGAGCTTGCCGGCATCGAGGGGTGCGGCCGCACCGAGTTCGTACCGACCGCCCGCGAGGTACCGGGCCACGAAGGCGAAACCCGCCACCAGACCGCCGGCGAAGCCGCCGCCGGGCAGGTTGTGACCGGCGAAGAGCAGGTAGATCGAGACGACGATGATGGCGTGGAAGATCAGGCGCACGACCACCTCGAGCAGGATCGACCGGTTCTGCGGGGCGAGTTTGCGCCCGGCCAGCAACCAGGCGCGGCGGTCGCCCTCGGTGCTGTCGCCGATCTGCGCCGTCGCCCCACCGACGGGCACGACGGGTGCCGGCTCGCGCACGGGCCGGACCCGTGCCAGGAACCGCTGGGCACGCGTGCGCCGCTCGGGCCGGGGCAGGACGTCGGCGCGGGAGGTCAGGAAGACCAGGCTCGCGACACCGGTCGCGGCGACGATGAGGACCGCGATCTCGCCCATGGTGTCCCATCCGCGGATGTCGACGAGCGTCACGTTGACGACGTTGCGGCCGTGACCGCCGTCGACGGCGAGGTCGGGGAAGGCGCCGGAGACCGTGGGGATCGAGCGTGCCCCCAGGGCGACCACGGCGATGGCGGCCATGACGGACCCGACCGAGATGCCGATGACGGCCCGGATCGCCCGGTGGGTGCGGCCGTTTCGCTCGCCCAGACGGGCCGGCAGCCGACGCAGCACGAGGACGAACGCGATGAGTGTGATGGTCTCGATCAGCGCCTGCGTCAGGGCCAGGTCGGGGGCCCCGTGCAGCGCGAAGAGCGCGGCCATGCCGTAGCCGGTCACCCCGACCAGGACGACGGCCTGGAATCTCTTGTTGGAGAGCGCCGACGCGATGGCGCCGATGATCATCAACCCGCCGATGGCCAGCTGCGCCGGGTAGTCCCAGAGCACGGCGGTGGTCGGCCAATCGCTGTTGAGCGCCAGCGTCACCACCGACGAGGCGATGAACACGACGAGGATGGTGGCGAGGTAGAAGGGCAACGAACCGCGCTGCGTCGTCGCGGTCGTCCGCGACGCCGTCCGGTCGATGGTCGCCATGATCCGCACGTACCCGTCGGAGGCGCGGGGCAGGAACGAGACGGCCTTCTGCACCTGCGACACCCGGTCGCGCTGCCAGAAGAGGAGGGCCCCGACCCCGAGCGAGACCGCCGTGAAGCCGAGCGCGGGCTCGAGACCGTGCCAGAGCGCCAGGTAGTAGGGGCCGTGCTCGCCCGGGGCCGAGGGGAGCGTGTCGGCATAACGAGCGAAGACCGGACCGACCTGGTACGAGACGAGGCCGAGCACCAGGCCGGCGACGGCCAGGACGATCGGCGACGCCAGGAAGTCGACGTGCTCACGGACGAAGTCGACCGGCTCGACGCCCTTCTTGCGACCGAAGGCCCCCCAGAGGAAGCGCAGGCTGTAGGCGGTGGTCAGGATCGACCCGACGACGACGCCGACCAGGGCGACGACGCCCCAGGCCGACCCGGTCACGGCGTCGTCGTAGAGGGCCGTGAGCACGGCCTCCTTCGCGACGAAGCCGAAGGTCGGCGGCACGCCGGCCATCGAGGCGAGGGCGAGGAGCGTCACCACGAGGAGGACGGGAGCCTGACGACCGAGCCCGCAGAGCTTGCGCAGGTCTCGCGTGCCCGCCCGGTGGTCGATGACCCCCACCACGAGGAAGAGCGTCGACTTGAACAGGGCGTGGGCGACCAGCAGGGCGAGCCCGGCGAGGGCCGCGTCGCGGGTGCCGAACCCCACCACGATCGTCAGGAAGCCGAGTTGGCTCACCGTGCCGTAGGCCAGGACGAGCTTGAGGTCGTGCTGACGGAGCGCGCGGTACCCGCCGAGGACCATCGTGACCACCCCGACGGTGACGACGATCTCTTGCCAGCCGGGCTGGTCGTGGTAGCCGGGGGCGAGACGGGCGACGAGGTAGATGCCGGCCTTGACCATCGCGGCGGCGTGCAGGTAGGCACTGACCGGCGTCGGAGCCGCCATCGCGGCCGGGAGCCAGAAGTGGAACGGCACGAGTGCCGACTTCGACAGCGCCCCGACGAGTACGAGCACGACGGCGACCGTGACGACCGTCCCGGTGGGTGGCTGCTCGACGAGCTGGGACAACGAGCTCGTGCCGCCCTGGACGGCGAGGATCACGAGGCCGACGAGCATCGCGAGCCCGCCCGCGGTCGTCACGATGAGCGCCTGCAACGCGGCCCCGCGGCTGGCCTGCTTCGCCGTGTAGTGCCCGATCAACAGGTACGAGAAGACGCTCGTGGCCTCCCAGAAGACGAACAGGACGAACACGTCGTCGCTCGTGACGAGGCCGTACATCGCTCCGGCGAAGGCCACCAGCACGGCGGCGAAGCGTGCCCGACCGGCCTCGTCCCGCTCGAAGTAGCGCGCACAGTAGACGAGCACGAGGCCGCCGATGCCCGTGACGACGAGCGCGAGGACCCAGGCGAGGACGTCCATGCGCAGGGTGAGCGAGATGGCGAGCTGCGGAATCCACGGCACGGCCTCGGTGGGCACCTCGCCCGACAACACGGCGGGCCCCTGGAGGGCCGTGAAGGCGAAGGCGGCGAAGGGGACGACGGACGCCCAGAGGAAGAGCGAACGGCCGAGTCGTCCGCCGACGCAGGCCACGACGACGGCCGCCACGGCGAACGCTGTCAGGACTACGATCACGAGGACCTCCGTCGGCTGGCGACCTCGTCGGACCGGCTCGGCTGAGCGGCGGCGGGGAGTCGCGGCGGGGTGTCCAGACTACCTTGCAGTCACCTGGGAATGCTCAGACCCGGCCATCACACCCGTTCAAGGCATGCGCTGTCAGGCATGACCGAGATGCCCACGCAGGCCGGCCAGTTCGACGAGCAGGTCCGCCACGGCGGCGGGGTCGGCGACGCGATGCATCGCCCCCGTCTCGCCCGGGCCGACCTTGATCGACAGGTCGCCCTCGCCGAGTGCCCGGAAGCCGTCCTCGTCGGTGACGTCGTCCCCGGCGTAGAGGACGCCCGTGGCCTGGACGGCCTCCCGGAGTCGGTCGATGCCGTCGTTCTTGCCGGTCGCCCGGACGGCGAACTCGAGGACGTTCTTGCCGACGCGCTCGTGCATGCCGCCGAGCGCCTCGACGGCCTCGCGGGCCGCCGCGTGGACGGCCTCGGTGGTCGCGGCGTCCGCGAGCCGCGTGTGCAGGGCGAGGCCTGCGGGTTTCTCTTCGACGAAGACGCCCTCACGCCCCTCGGCCACACCGTGGACGGCATCGGACAAGCGCGCACGGCCGGCCTTCTCGTCGTCGCTCAACGAGGTCTCGTGACCGTCGACCCGCACCTCGATGCCGTGCGAGCCGACCAACAGCACCTCGTCGGGGGTCTGGCTGACCTCGATTAACGAGGCGAGGTCGCGCCCGGACACGAGGGCGACGGTGGTCTGGTCGAGTGCCGACAGGCGCATGATCGCGTCCAGGGCCGCGGGCAACGCCCGGGCCCGCAGGGGCGCGTCGACCTCGGGCGCCAGGGTGCCGTCGAAGTCGAGCGCGACGAGGAGGCGCGGGGTCGTCGCGAGACGACCGAGCGCGTCGCTCAGGGCCAGGGGGTCGGAACCGGTCACGAGACGTCACCGTCCGTCGTCGCCGAGGCCGGGGCGGGCGTGATCTGCTGCCCGGGTCGCACGTTCTCGAGGGCCTGCAGGAAGGACGCCGACCACTTGGCCACGTCGTTCTCGAGGACGCGACGGCGCAGGGCCCGCATGCGGGTGGTGCGGTCGCGCTTGGGCATCTCGACGGCGCGCATGATGGTGTTCTTGAGGCCGCCGATGTCGTGCGGGTTGATCAGCAGGGCGCTCTTGAGCTCGTCGGCCGCGCCGGCGAACTCGCTCAGCACGAGCACGCCGTCGTTGTCGCGCCGCACCGCCACGTACTCTTTCGCGACCAGGTTCATGCCGTCGCGGAGGGCCGTGACCAGCATGATGTCGGCGGCGAGGTACAACGCCACCATCTCTTCGCGCGGGTAGCCGTGGTGGTGGTAGCTGATGGCCGTGTGGCTCATGGTGCCGTAGTCGCCGTTCACGCGGCCGACGGAGAGCTCGATCTCGTCGCGCAGCAGCTTGTACGTCTCGACCCGCTCACGGCTCGGGCTCGCGACCTGCACGAGCGTGGCGTCCTCGACGCTGAGCCGACCGTCGGCGAGCAGCTCGCCGAACGCCTTCATGCGGTGCCGGATGCCCTTCGTGTAGTCGAGACGGTCGACGCCGAGCATGATCGTCTTGGGGTTGCCGAGGCCCTCGCGGATCTCGCGCGCCCTGGCCTGCACGTCCGGGCGCGCGGCGAGCTCTTCGTAGCTGGCGGCGTCGATCGAGATCGGGAAGTGCTTCGCCAGCACCCGACGGACCTTGGTGCCCCGGCGCGAGACCGGCGCGGACTCGTCGTCGACCGGGACCTCGATGTAGGGGCGCGTCGTCGAGTACCCGAGCAGGTGGCGGACGGCGCGGGAGAAGTTCGACGCGTCGTCCGCCCGCTGGAAGCCGATGACGTCGGCACCGAGCAGGCCCTCGACGATCTGCTGCCGCCAGGGCAGCTGCGAGAAGATGCCGAGCGGCGGGAACGGGATGTGGTTGAAGAACCCGATGGTGACGTCGGGCCGGGCCTCGCGCAGCATCTTGGGCACGAGTTGCAGCTGGTAGTCCTGCACCCAGATGGTGCCGCCCTCTTCGGTGATCTCGGCCGCGCGGTCGGCGAAGCGCTGGTTGACCTGCACGTAGGACTCCCACCAGACCCGGTGGTAGGTCGGGGCGGCGATGACGTCGTGGTAGAGCGGCCAGAGCGTGTCGTTGCTGAAGCCCTCGTAGTAGCGCTGCACCTCGTCGGCGCTGAGCGGCACGGGGACGATCTCGATGCCGTCGGACTCGAAGGGCTCGAACTCGAGGTCGGGTTGGCCCGCCCAGCCCACCCACGCCCCGTCGTTGGCCTTCATGACGGGTTCGAGGGCGGTGACGAGACCCCCGGGCGAGTGCTGCCACGACGCCGACCCGTCGTCGGCGATGACCCGGTCGACGGGGAGGCGGTTGGAGACGACGACGAAGCCGTAACGTTCGGGGGTGTCGGGCATGGGGTGGGTCGGCTCCTGTCGCATCGCCCGCACGGACGCGGGACGGCCAGATTATCAGCGGTGCCCCAGACGGCTCCTGGCGACCGGCGTACCCCACCCGGACGATCGTCAGACGAGGCGCAGGGTCGCCTCGGCGGCCCGCACGAGGGACGCCCCGTAGCTCGGTCCGTGTCCGGCGGCGTGCACGGCCAACGGGTGGAGCTGGTGCAGTGGCACGCGACCCCGCCACCCCTCGCCCAGCGGCGAGCGCGCCTGGTAGCCCGCCAGCACGTCCTCGAGGTGCGGGCAGCCGAACAGGGCCAGCATCGCCAGGTCGGTCTCGGGATGACCGCCGTGGGCGGCCGGGTCGATGAGCACGACTCCCCCGGCGTCGAAGAGCACGTTGCCGGCCCACAGGTCCCCGTGGAGGCGGGCCGGGGGCAGGTCGTCGTCGAACGCGCCCTCGGCGACGAGGCGGCAGGCTCGCTCGACGACCTCGAGGCCCGCCCGGTCGAGACCGCCCGCCCGGACGGCGACGCGGGCGTAGGGCAGGACCCGCTGCTCGGCGTAGAAGACCCCCCAGGTCGCCTTCGGTCGCACCGTCATCGGACGGCTGCCGATGAAGCACGGCCCCGCCCACCCCCGAGGAGGCGCACCGAACGCCTCCGCGCCGCTCGCGTGGGTCACCGCGAGGGCCTCGCCGAAGGCCCGTGCGGCCTCCGCCGTGGGACGGACCTCGTGCACGGGATCGAGGTCGATGCGCCCCGGGGACGCGGCCTGGACGCCGACCGTGCGCGCGCCTCCTCGGGGCGTGGCCTCGGCGAGCCAGGCGAGACCGGCCGCCTCGGCCTCGAAGAACCCGGCGGGGGCGTCGGCACGCTGCTTCGTGTAGGAGGTCACGGGAATAGCATGCGCCCCATGACCGACACCCGTCCCCCGCGCACCGAGGGGCCCCGCGGCCCCGCCGACGACGGTGCCCGTCCCGACACGACCATCGTCACGCGCGCCTACCGAGGGGGCCAGCTGATCGCCCACGACTTCCCGCTGCACGAGGTGAGCGACCACCTGGAGACGGACGGCTGCCACGTGTGGATCGACCTCACCGACCCGACCGCCGGCGACCTCGCCTCGCTCGAGGACGAACTCGGACTGCACGAGCTCGCCGTCGAGGACGCGCTGCAGGACGGACAGCGGCCCAAGGTCGACCGTTACGACAACCATCTGTTCACCGCTCTCTACGACGTGCGCTTCGACCGGGCCAGCGGCGTGCTCGACACGAGCGAGGTGAAGGCGTTCATCACGGAGCGCGCCCTCGTGACGATCCACCATCCGGAGTTCGACGTCACCCGGCTGCAGGCGACCTTCGACCAGAACCGCGACCTGGCGTCGCACGGCGTCTCGTACTTCCTCTGGGGTCTGCTCGACTGCGTCGTGGACCGGCACTTCGACGCCACGGATGCGCTGGACGACGAGATCGAGGGCATCGCCGACGACCTCTTCGACCCCGCGCCCCGGACCATCGACGTGCAGAAGCGCTCGTTCGCCCTGCGGAAGAGCCTCGTCCAGCTGCGGCGGGTCGCGTCGCCGATGCGCGAGGTGCTGAACACGCTGCTGCGCCGCGACCTGAAGGAGGTCGACTCCGCCATGCACCCGTACTTCCAGGACGTCTACGACCACGTGCTGCGCGTGGCCGAGCAGAACGACTCCCTGCGCGACCTCGTCTCGACCATCCTCGACACGAACCTCAACCTGCAGTCCAACCGCATGAACCTCATCATGAAGAAGGTGACGAGCTGGGCGGCCATCATCGCGGTCCCCACGGCGATCACCGGGTTCTACGGGCAGAACGTGCCGTATCCGGGGTTCCAGTCCGCCGCCGGCTTCGTCACCTCGTGCGTGCTGATCGTGGCGATCGGCGGCCTGCTCTGGTGGCAGTTCAAGCGCCGCGACTGGCTGTAGCCCGCCGTTCCCGCACTGTTCACCGCGGTGTCGACGCCGCCGCGACGCCCCGGTCGTAGCCTGGCCGCGTGATCACGGTCGGAATGAGCACGTCCTGCGTCTTCCCGCTGACGACCGACGAGGCCTTCCGGCTCGCGCGGCTCACCGGCTTCGACGGGGTCGAGGTGATGGTGACGGCCGATCGGGCGACCCGACGACCCGAGCTGCTCCGTGCGGCGACCGCCCGGTGGGGGCTGCCCGTTCTCTCGGTGCACGCCCCCGTCCTGCCCGTCGCGCACTTCGCCTTCGGTCGTGACCAGGTCGACAAGCTGCGGCGCTCGGCCGGACTGGCCCGCGAGCTGGGCGCCACGACCGTCGTCGTCCATCCGCCGTTCGTCTGGCAGCGGTCCTACGCGGCGCGCTTCGTCGACGTCGTCCGCGAGATCGCGACCGAGACGGGCGTCACCCTCGCCGTCGAGAACATGTTCCCCGTGAGGTTCGGACCGGCCGGGTTCGACCCCTACCGCCCGGGACACGACCCCTCGTCCCTCGACGTGGAGGCGGCCACCCTCGACTTCTCGCACGCCGCCGTCGCCGGGCGCGACGCGCTCGACCTCGCCCTGGCGCTCGGGCCGAGGTTGCGCCACGTCCACCTGACCGACGGCGTCGTCTCGTCCCGCCCCGGCGGGCTGCACGACCAGCACCGGGTGCCGGGTCGCGGCACGCAGCCGGTCGCCGAGGTGCTCACCCACCTGGCCCGGTCGGGGTGGGCCGGCACCGTCGCCGCCGAGGTGCACACCGACGGGGACGAGGAGGCGCGGCTCGGCCAGCTCCGGCGGACGCTCGCCTTCGCGCGCCGTCACCTCGCGACCGCACCCGCGTCGGGCCCGAGCGCCCGGGACCCTCAGACGAACAGCACCGTCGCGACGACCGCGAGCGGCACGGCGACCGCCGCCACCCCGAGGCCGGCGAGCACGAACCGCCCCCAGGCGACCTCGACGCCCATCGACGACAAGCGCGAGTGCCAGAGCAGCGTGGCGAGCGAGGCCCACGGCGTCACGAGGCAGCCGATGTTGACCCCGACGAGTACGGCGACGAGCCGCAGCGGCGACCCGGCCACCGGCTCGAGGGCGAGGTAGGCCGGGAGGTTGTTGGCCACGTTCGCGGCCACCGCGCTGCCGCCCGCCAGTCGAAGCAGGTCGGGCAATTGGTCGCCGGTGCCCACGACGGCTCCGAGCAGGTCCGCCAGGCCGAGCGAGTGAGCGGCCTCGACGACGAGGAACAGCCCGCCGGCGAAGAGCAGCGTGCCCCACGGCACCAGCCCGAGTCGGAGGACGCCGCGGCGGCGGACGGCCGTGGTGACGACGAGCACGAGCGCCGCGACGGCGGCGGGGATCCAGACCTCGACGCCCGAGACCAGGGCCGGCACGAGCAGCCCCGTCGCGACCGCGGCGACGCCGAAGAGCACGCGGTCGGCCACGGGCTCGGACGCCGGCGCCTCGAACCGGCCGACCAGCTGACGGCGGTAGCGCAGTCCGATGGCCACGACGGGGACGACGACGCCCACCACGGCGGCCGGTGCGACCAAGGCGGCGAATTGCACCGGGGCCGGTGATCCGAGCTCGTGCAGCGCGAGCAGGTTGGTGAGGTTCGAGACCGGCAACAGCATCGAGGCGCAGTTCGCGAGCCACACCGTCGTCAACGCGAACGGCATCGGCGGCAGGCCGGCATGCCGGGCCACGATCACGACCACCGGCGTGAGCAGCACCGCCGTCGTGTCGAGCGAGAGGAACACCGTGCAGAGCACCGCGAGCGCCACGACCAGGAGCCACAGCACGAGCACCCGCCCTCCGGCCAGCCGGGCCGAGGCGGACGCCAGCCACGAGAAGAGTCCGGCCTCTGCCGCGAGCTCCGCGACGATCGTCAGGCCGACGACGAAGCCGAGCACGGGCGCGACCCGTTCGACGAGCGCGAGCAGTTCGTCACCGGTCAGGACGCCGGTGAACACGGCCACGAGGCCGAGCAACACGAACACGCCTCCGAGCAGGGCAGTGCGCACGGCATTCTCCTTCGACCGCAGGACGCACCGGCACGGGACGCCGGGCAGCTCAACCTACCCCCACCCGGACTCGTGCCACGTCACGCGGTACCGTGGTCGAAACGACCCCTGGGAGCCCCACCGTGCGCAAATTCCTCTTCAACGGCGCGATCATCAGCGCGATCTTCTCCGGCATCAGCCTCCTCAAGAGCCTGAGCGCCGGCCCTCGTGACTGGCGCCTCGCCCTCATGGCGATCAGCTGGGCGGCCTCGACCGCGATCGCCGTGGGCAACGTCATCGAGGCCGCGAACGACGACGACTGACGTCTGCCGAGACACCGAGGAGGCGCGTCCCGCTCTGGCGGGGCGCGCCTCCTCGTCCGTGTGGTCGCGTCAGCGACGCCCGTCGACGCCGGGCGTCGGCCCGGCCGGATCGCCGTCGGGACGGCCGGTCGGCAGGCCACCGGGTCGTCCCGCGACGTGCGGGTCGTGTTCCGCCTCGGCGCCGAGCGAGGCCTGGTACTCGGCGACGTCGTGGATCGGGATGGCCGCCGTGAAGAGCGCCGTGCGTTCGGAGTCGGCGTTGTCGCCGCTGAACAGGGCGGAGGCCTCCGACGTCGACCGGTGGGCCCGTCCCTTCGGCGCCGGTTCGGCCTCGACCATCTGCACCCGCGTCCGCGGGATCGACTGCGGGCTCTTCGCGTGCAGCCAGGCGATCAGGTCCTCTCGGACGAGGCAGCGCAGGTCGAACAGGGTCGGTGCGTCCTTGGCCGTGACGAGCACCCTCACCCGCACGTAGCCGGCCTGGGCGTCGGTGACCTGGAGCACCTTGGTGCGTCCGTCCCAGAGGTCCGTCCCCGCGAGGATCACGTCGAGCTCCTTCCGCATGGCCCCCGGGTCGACCCGCCAGTCCAGGTCGAACTCGACCGCTCCGAGCAGCTCGCTGTTGCGCCGAGTCCAGTTCTCGAACGGGGTGGTCGTGAAGTAGGTCGACGGCAGCACGAGACGCCGGTCGTCCCAGACGTGGACGACGACGTACGACAGGGTGATCTCCTCGATCAGGCCCCATTGCCCCTCGACCACGACGACGTCGTCGATGCGGATGGCGTCGCTGAAGGCCAGTTGGATGCCCGCGAAGACGTTCGCCAGGGTCGACTGCGCCGCGAGGCCCGCGACGACCGAGACCAGCCCCGCACTCGCGAGGACGCTCGCACCGACCGCCTCGACCCCCGGGAACCCGAGCAGCACGGTGCCCGCGGCCAGGATCACGATCAGGGCCACGGTCAGCCGTCGGAGGATGAGCACCTGGGTGCGGACCCGACGCGCCACCCGGTTGTCGGGGGTGTCGACCCGGTAGCGCGACAGGCCGAGGTCCTCGAAGAAGATCGCGAGGGCACCCACGAACCAGGCGACGACGACGATGACGGCGCAGCGGAAGGCCTGTGACACCCACCCCTCCCCCGGGTAGTCGGCGGGGAGCAGGGCGTCGAACGACGTGGTCAGCGCGACGACGAGCAGCACGACGAGCAGCGTGGCGCGGAAGGGGCGGCGCATGCGCGTCACGAAGGCCTGCGCCCACTCCTTGCGCTTGGCGACCACGCCGACGACCAGGCCGACGACGGCCGAGATGACGAAGGTGAGGACGACGGCGGCGACGAGCGAGATGACGAGTTGTATCCAGGGCATCCCCCGAGCCTGTCGCATGACGCACGGCTCCGTCCCGGCTGGCCCCTGGGACGATGGAACGGTGAGACGATCCACAGCTTCCCGTCGCGAGTCCGCCCCGCCCGCTCCTCCCCGGCGTCACGCCTCCCGGCGACGACGCGTGCTCAAGGGCGTGGCCCTCGGACTGTTCGCCGTCGTCGTGCTCGCCGCCACGGGGTTCTTCGTCTGGGCCAAGACGCCGATGTCGGCGACGGCGTCCTCGCTCGCCTCGGTGTCCGCCGACGAACGGGTCGAGGTGACGAGCAGACCCGACACGGTCGTGATGCGACCGACCGAGACGGCCGCCACCGGCCAGGGTCTCGTCTTCGTCGCCGGTGCCCGGGTCGACCCGCAGGCCTACGAGCAGACCTTCGCGGGTCTCGTCGCCACCGGCGTCACCGTCGTCGTCGAACGACCCACGCTCGGGTTCGGCATCCTGGACCCCCGCCCGCTGTCGACCTTCACCGACCTCGCCCCCGAGGTCGACGCGTGGGCGGTGGGCGGTCACTCGCTCGGCGGGGTGCGTGCCTGTCAGTACGCCGCCGACGACAGGTCGGTG
Organism: Frigoribacterium sp. Leaf8; assembly: GCF_001421165.1. Lineage (GTDB taxonomy): Bacteria > Actinomycetota > Actinomycetes > Actinomycetales > Microbacteriaceae > Frigoribacterium. The sequence goes on from NZ_LMKB01000005.1 coordinate 767,951, forward strand.
GACGCCCTGGTGCTCCTCGGCTCGTACTGCGCGACGACCGACCTCTCGGACGACGACGAGTTGGCCGTCCTCAGCCTCGGTGGTTCCGAGGACGGCCTCAGCACCCCGGCGAAGATCGCGACCTACCGCGACATGCTGCCGGGCAGCGCGTCGATGGTCGAGATCGACGGGTCGAACCACGCCCAGTTCGGCAGCTACGGCGCGCAGTCCGGAGACGGTTCGGCCACGATCTCGGACGAGGAGGCGCGCGAGCGCATCACGCGCCAGCTCACGTCGTTCTTCGCGGGCGTCGGCGTCTAGGCCCCCGAGGGCCTCCTACCGGCGGCGCCGCACGGACGGGCGGGCCCGGCGGCGGTTCAGATCGAACGCTTGCGCTGCCGCAGGGCCTCGAGGGCGAGCCCCTCGGAGGGGTACCGCCCGACGACCTCGCCCCAGCGGGGGTCGGCGCCGCGGAGCGCGACGAAGGCGCCCTGCTCGGCCCGGACGTGGCCGAGCACGCGGTCCGGGGTCGACACCTGGACGAGGTCGGACGAGACGGTGCGCGTGATGACGCGGGCCATTCTCCTCAGGACGTCGGTCGGTGCGGTGGTGCTCACGGGTGGTGCCTCTCGTGGTGCTCGTGCGGGTGGTGCGACGACGTCTCGGTGACGTCCGTCGACGACGCTACCCGCGCCTCCCGGGGTGTGACCTCGGGGTTCGCTGTGCGTCGGGTGTCGTCCGGCTGTGGTTTCACCCGGCTCCGTCACCCACCCACCGGGCCCCGCCCCGGCACCCCGCCGGGCGCCCGGTACGACGTCGCCCCGGGCGAGCGGGGCTCGGCCGGGGCGACGTCCTAGGCGGATCGGATCAGCTGGTGAGGCCGTCGACGTAGTCCTGGTTCTCGGAGATCCACTTCTCGACGACGGGGGCGTAGTCGTCGCCGTCGACCTCGTCACCGTTGAACATGGCGTTCTCGAGCGAGGACAGGGTCTCGGTGTCCATCTCGAAGCCCTGCAGCCACTCGGTCAACTGCGGGAAGTCCGCCGTGAAGCTCTTGCCGCCGAACGAGTGGATGCCCTCGGCGTCGCCCAGGGTGCCCTCGGGGTCGGCGAGGTCCTTGATGGGGAACGCGTCGTAGGCCCAGTGCGGGCTCCACAGCGTCACCGCGATGTTCTCGCCCGCGTCGGTCGCGCTCTTGAGCTCGGTCAGCATGGCGGCGGTCGACGAGGTCTGCAGCTGCAGGTCGCTGAGGCCGTAGGTGGGGATGGTCTCGTCCTGGACGGCGGCCGTGAGACCTGCACCCGGTTCGATGCCGACGATCTTGCCGCCGAACAGGTCCGCGTTGGCCGCCAGCTCGTCGAGCGAGTCGATCGGGGCGTCCTCGTTCACGGCGACCGCGAGCTTGGCGCCGTCGTTCCAGGCGCCGAGATCGGTCAGGTCGTCGCCGTACTGCTCGATGTACGAGGCGTGGGTGGTGGGCAGCCAGGTGTCGAGCACGACGTCGTAGTCGTCGGTGGTGAGCCCGCTGTAGACGGGGGCCACGTCGGCCGGCTCGAGGTTGACCGTGTAGCCCTCGTCCTCGAGGACGGTCTTCCACAGCCAGGAGGCCGCGATGCCCTCGTCCCAGCCGTTGAACACGGCGAGGTCGACGACGGCCTGGTCGCCGTTGTCGAGGGTCTCGCCCTCGGCCGACGAGCCGCTGCCGGGAGGCGAGCAGGCGGCCAGTCCGAGGACGGCGGTGGTGCCGAGGGCGATCGATGCGGCGATGGTGCGCTTCTTCATGTGTTCCTTTCGGGTGGTGCAGGAGGCGCGGGTCCGGTGGGTACGTGCTGCTCCCGTCCCGCAGGTGGTCGGGGTCTAGGCCGAGGCCGTCGCGGGTTCGCGGCGGTCGGCCGGGGGCAGGGGCTGCTCGGCCTCGGCGCGGTCGGGAGCCGGGGTCGGCGGAACGGACCGGCGGTTCTGCGCCCGGGCCAGCCGTCGGGCGTGACGGTCGGACCCGAGGGCCGCCGTCATGCGGTCGAGGACGATCGCCAGGATGACCACCGAGATGCCGGCCTCGGCACCCAGCCCGACGTCGATGCGGTTGAGGCTCGCGACGATGTCGCCGCCCAGTCCCCCCGCGCCGACCATGCCGGCGATGACGACCATCGAGAGCGAGAGCATGATCACCTGGTTGACGCCGGCCATGATGCTGGGCTTCGCGAGGGGCAGCTGGATCTGACGCAGGATGCGCCACGGTGACGAGCCGAACGCCTGGCCGGCCTCGACCACCTCCTTGTCGACGCCGCGGATGCCGAGCTCGGTCAGGCGGACGCCGGGGGCCATGGCGAAGACGATGGTGGCGACGATGCCGGGCACGACGCCGACGCGGAACAGCAGCAGGGCGGGGATGAGGTAGACGAACGCGGGCGTCGTCTGCATGAAGTCCAGCACGGGCCGGATGATCTGCGACGCGACGCCCGACTTCGCCGCGAGCACGCCGAGCGGGATGCTCAGCGCGATGGCGAGCGTGCTGGCGACGAGCACGAGGGCGAGGCTCGACATCGCGTTGTCCCACTGGTTGACCGTTCCGATGAACAGCAGGCCGACGGCCGTGCCGACCGAGAACTTCCAGCCCTTCGCGACGAAGGCGAGGGCGGCGATCACGATCACGACCGCCCAGAAGGGAGGTGCGCCGAGGAAGTACGCGACCCACTCGTAGAAGAACGTGAAGACCAGGCGGACGACGTCGAAGAAGCCGCCCAGGTGGGTGGTGATCCAGTCGACGACGTCCGAGACCCAGGAGCCGAAGGGGATGCGGAGGTACTCGTTCATCGGGTGGCTCCTTCGAGGGTGGCGTCGAGCTCGACGTCCGAGATGCGGGTGACGGGCTCGAGCACGGGGATGGGCGAGGTGGTCGTGTCGACGTTGCCGAGCGCCGCGAGCAGGGTCACGCGCGGGATGACGCCGAGCAGGCGGTCGGCGTCGTCCACGACGGCGATCGGCAGCGGACTCTCGACCGCCAACTCGAAGAGGTCGACCAGCGCGGCCTCGGGCCCGACCTTCGAGAACTCCGCGTTGACGATGGCGGCGAGGTCGGTGTCGTTCGCCTTGACCTGGCGCATGACGTGCCGGTCGCGCACCCAGCCGAGGAGCTTGCGGTCACGGCCGGTGACGAACAGGGCGGCGGTCTGGAGGTCGCGCAGGGAACGCAGGGCGCCCCGGGGGCCGACCGTGAGCGGGACGACCGCCCGGGCGGGCTCCATGACGCTGGCCGCCGTGAGGACCCGCGCGCGGTCGACGTCCTGCACGAACTGGGCGACGTAGTCGTTGGCGGGGTCGGTGAGGATGTCCTCGGGCGTGCCGATCTGCACGATGCGGCCGTCGCGCATCACGGCGATGCGGTCCCCGAGGAACATCGCCTCGTTCAGGTCGTGGGTGATGAAGACGATCGTCTTGCCGAGCTTCGCCTGCAGCTCGACGAGCTGCTCCTGCATCTCGCGGCGGATCAGCGGGTCGAGGGCCGAGAACGCCTCGTCCATCAGCAGGATGTCGGTCTCGGCGGCGAGGGCGCGGGCGAGGCCGACGCGCTGCTGCATGCCGCCCGAGAGCTGGCTCGGCAGCTCGTCCTCCCAACCCGCGAGGCCGACGATCTCGGTGACCTCCCGAGCCTTGGCCAGACGAGCCGCCTTCGCGACCCCCTGCACCTCGAGGCCGTAGGCGACGTTGTCGATGACGGTGCGGTGCGGCAGCAGCGCGAAGTGCTGGAACACCATCGACACGTTCTGCCGACGCACCTCGCGGAGCCGCTTGGCCGGGACGTCCGAGATCGCGGAGCCCGCGATCTCGACGGAGCCGGACGTGGGCTCGAGCAGGCCGTTCAGCATGCGGATGAGGGTCGACTTGCCCGAGCCGGAGAGCCCCATCACGACGAAGATCTCGCCGGGCCGGACGTCGAACGAGGCGTCGATGACGGCAGCGGTGCCGAGGCCCGCGGCCTCGGAGCGGGAGGCGCCGGCCTCGAGTCGGGCGACGGCGTCCTTGGGTCGGCGGCCGAACACCTTGTACAGGTTCCGGGCACGCACGGCAGGCGTAGTGGTCACGGGTGTCTCCAGGCGCGCCGAGGGGGCACCGGCCGCTCGGGCCGGTTCGCCGTCGGCGGCGATCGGGTCGGGCGAACGGGTCGACGACGCGTGCGGACCGTGTCGGCTCAAGCCCACCGTGGAACCACGGGGCGAACCTGTCCTCCGCCGGGTCGGTCATGGGACCGGACCCTCGCGCCACCAGACCGTACGACGACCGGAACCCGAACTGATCGGACCATCGGTCGGCGCGTCCTGATGATGACGGGCCCGGTCTCCCGGGCCTCCACGACCGTAGCCGACATCCGTCGTCCATCCGAATTGCGAACCGGCCCGACGGCGCCGCGGGTGTACCCCGGCCACCCTGTGTCCCGGCGTGTCGCCCATGCCTGTGGGCCTGGTGATCGTCACCCATTCGTTACCCGCATGTGAATCGGCACCGCGCCTCCTGGGGGTTCGCCCGTCTCGCGGCGGTGATGCGGGCGAAAGCGATAGGGGCTACGGTCGACCGATGACGAGTCCCACGAACGGGGGCGGCGACGCCTCCACCGAGACGCACCTCCCGCAAGACTTCTCGCACGAGCAAGAGGGTTTTCAGCACGGGCTCAAGCCGCGTCAGCTGCAGATGATCGCCATCGGCGGGGCGATCGGCACGGGGCTCTTCCTCGGTGCCGGCGGTCGACTGGCCTCGGCCGGTCCGGCTCTCGCGATCGTGTTCGCGATCTGTGGCGTCTTCGCGTTCTTCATCCTGCGTGCCCTCGGCGAGCTGGTGCTGCACCGCCCCTCCTCGGGGTCGTTCGTCTCGTACGCCCGCGAGTTCTTCGGCGAGAAGTTCGCCTACGCGGCCGGGTGGATGTACTTCCTGAACTGGGCGATGACGGCCATCGTCGACGTCACCGCGGTCGCCCTGTACCTGCACTACTGGTCCGCGTTCACCGCAGCACCCGACTGGCTGCTGGCCCTGGTGGCCCTCGCCGTGGTGCTCTCGGTCAACCTGCTGGCCGTGAAGGTCTTCGGCGAGATGGAGTTCTGGTTCGCGATCATCAAGGTCGCCGCTCTCGTGGTGTTCCTCGTGGTCGGCGTCGTGTGGCTCGCGGCGGCGTTCCCCGTGACGCACGACGGTGCCGCGGTCGACACCGGCTGGGGCCTCGTGGCGTCGTCGGGCATCCTGCCGAACGGCCTGCTGCCGGCCGTGATCGTGGTGCAGGGCGTCGTCTTCGCCTATGCCGCGATCGAGCTGGTGGGCACGGCGTCGGGCGAGACCCAGAACCCCGAGAAGGTCGTGCCGCGCGCGATCAACACGGTCATCATCCGTATCGCGGTCTTCTACGTCGGGTCGCTGGTGCTGCTCTCGCTGCTGCTGCCGTACACGGCCTACAAGGCGGGCGAGAGCCCGTTCGTCACGTTCTTCGGCAGCATCGGCAGCCCCGAGGTGGGCGACGTCGCGGGGTCGATCATGAACTTCGTGGTCGTGACGGCCGCGCTGTCGAGTCTCAACGCCGGGCTGTACTCGACCGGCCGCGTATTGCACTCGATGGGCATGAACGGCTCGGCCCCGAAGTTCACGACGAAGATGTCGAAGGGCGGGGTGCCGTTCGGCGGCATCCTGTTGACCGCGAGCATCACCCTGCTGGGCGTCGTGCTGAACGCGATCGTGGGGGCGAACACGGCGTTCGAGATCGTGTTGAACATCGCGTCTCTGGGCATCCTGACGGCGTGGGGCACGATTATCCTCTGCCAGATGCGACTGCGTCAGTGGGCGAAGCAGGGCAAGGCGAAGGAGCCCTCGTTCAGGTTGCCGGGGGCGCCGGTCACGAGCTACCTGACGCTGGCCTTCCTGGCCGCGGTCGTCGTCCTGATGGCGATCGACTGGCCGATCGGGTCGTTCACGGTGATGTCGCTCGTCGTGATCATCCCTCTGTTGATGCTCGGGTGGCACCTGCAGCGCGACCGCATCCTGGCTGCCGCCCGCCTCCGTGAGGGCATGACGGGCCCGTACCCCGTGACCGGCCGCGACGCCGCCTCGCAGCTCCCCCGCGACGGCCAGTAGCCCCCCCACCCCACCGACGCAGGAGGCGCGGGCCGCCCCGCCCGCGCCTCCTGCCGTCTCCCCCCGCTGACGACCCAAGCAACCTCACTCCCCCCGTGACGAGCGAAGCAACGTCACCCCCGAGACGAGCAAAGCGACGTCACTCCCCCGTGGCGAGCGAAGCGACGTCACCCCCGAGCAACGGCGACCTGGCGGGCCCGGCTTGCTCCCCGTCCGTGACGAGCGAAGCGACGTCACCCCCGAGCAACGGCGACCTGGCGGGCCCGGCTTGTTCCCCGTGCGAGGTGGGCCGCGGTCCGCGGAGCGGACCAGACCCATACGACGAAAGAATCCCCCGCTTCTGCGACTGCAGAACACGGGGGACCCAATTCTTTCGTGCACCCCCTCGGACTTGAACCGAGAACCCACTGATTAAGAGTCAGTTGCTCTGCCAATTGAGCTAGAGGTGCGTGCTGCGATCTCTCGCAACGACGGTCAACACTAGCATGAGATCCGACCCACTCAGAACCATCGGCGCCGTCCGCGGCGCCCGCAGATCGGAGCACCATGTCCACGAAGCTCGAGAAGGGCGCTGCGGCGCCGACGTTCACCCTCGACGACGAGAGCGGTTCGCCCGTCTCGCTGGCGGATTACTCGGGGCAGAAGGTCATCGTGTACTTCTACCCGGCGGCGTCGACGCCGGGCTGCACGACGGAGGCGTGTGACTTCCGCGACAACATCAACTCGCTGAAGTCGTCGGGCTACCAGGTGCTGGGCGTCTCGAAGGACGAGCCGGCCGCCCTGCAGGAGTTCAAGGACGAGCAGGGGCTGAACTTCCCGCTGCTCAGCGACCCCGAGCTGACGGTGCACCAGGCGTACGGCGCCTACGGCGAGAAGAACAACTACGGGCGCATCGTGACGGGCACGATCCGGTCCACCTTCGTGGTCGACGAGCAGGGCGCCGTCGAGCTGCCGCTCTACAACGTGAAGGCGACGGGGCACGTGGCGTCGCTCCGCAAGAAGCTCGGCCTCGACTGACCCCTTCGGCGACGAGGAGCGCAGGAGGCGCGGCGCCGGTCTCGAGGACCGGCACCGCGCCTCCTGCGTGTCGCCTCGCGACGGCGGCGGGCGGGTCGGTCAGTAGACGTGGGGGTCCGAGTCGCGGGCCGAGGTGGCCGCGACGACCGACGGCACGAGCAGCAGGACCACGACGGCGACGGCCGGCACGAGGAGCGCGAGGCCGATGGTCGGGTTGGCGAAGACACCCTGCAGGCTGCCGATGCCCACCGCGAACTGCAGCACCTGCCACACGATCGCCGCTCCCCTGATCCAGGCCCGGCCGCGCAGGGCGCCGATCACGATGGACCCGAGCCAGGCGGTCGCCAGCAGGGTCAGGACGAAGATCGCGACGGCCGACGGGTACGAGTCGGGACGGGCGACGAGCAGCTCGACGAGCAGGAACGCCGCCGTGGCGGCGACCAGCAGGAACTCGGCCGAGAGCAGGACGATCACGACCCAGAGCAGCGCGGGTCGACGGGTCTCGGCAGACCGACCGGTCTCGTCTCGGGCGCCGTCCGGGCCTGCTGTGGTCACGTGTGAGCCTCCGAAAAATCCTTGATTTGGCCGTACCAGTATGCGACCATATTCGAGGTCGAAGTGACGCGCACATTGCGGTGCGCGCCTCCCGAATTCTTCTCTTTCCCCATCCCGAACCAGGCGCTTCGACGTGCCTGGTTCTGCACTTTTAAGGAGTACCCATCGATGGATTGGCGCGACAAAGCCGCTTGCCTGCAGGCTGACCCGGAGCTCTTCTTCCCCGTCGGCAACACGGGTCCCGCCGTCGACCAGATCGACAAGGCCAAGGCCGTGTGCGGCCGCTGCACCGTGACCGAGACCTGCCTGCAGTACGCGCTCGAGACCTCGCAGGACTCCGGCGTCTGGGGCGGCCTGAGCGAAGACGAGCGTCGCGCGCTCAAGCGCCGCGCGGCCCGCGCCCGCCGCGCCAGCTGATCGACCGTCGACCGCCCGCTGCGGTCGACCTCCGGCCCTCGGGGCCGATGACGAAGCCCGGCACCTGATCGCAGGTGCCGGGCTTCGTCGCGTCCGGGGCGGGGTCGTCGCCGGCCTCCGCTGTGGCTCAGGGCTGGGTGAGCCAGCGGAACGGGATCTCGATGGTGACCTCGGTGCCGTTGCCGACGAGGGTGTGCCAGTCGATGGTGCCACCGAGTTCGCCCTGGATCAGCGTGCGGACGATCTGGGTGCCGAGCCCCGAGCCGACCTTGCCCTCGGGCAGCCCGACCCCGTTGTCGCGCACCTTGACCGTCAACTCTTCCGCCCGACGGTCGGCGACGATCTCGACCTCGCCGTCGCGACCGTCGAGGCCGTGCTCGACGGCGTTCGTCACGAGTTCGGTCAGAGCGAGGGCCAGGGGCGTCGCGTACTCGCTCGGCAGGGCACCGAAACTGCCCGTCATGGTGGGGCGGACCGTCGTGTTGTGACTCGACGCGACCTCGGCGATCAGCATGAGGACCCGGTCGAAGACGGTGTCGAAGTCGACGTTCTGGCTGAGCCCCTCGGACAGCGTGTCGTGCACGACGGCGATCGACTGCACTCGGCGCATGGCCTGGGTCAGTGCCTCGCGGGCGACGTCGGTGTGGGTGCGACGTGCCTGGATGCGCAGCAGCGAGGCGACCGTCTGCAGGTTGTTCTTGACCCGGTGGTGGATCTCGCGGATCGTGGCGTCCTTGGTGATCAGCTCGCGCTCTTGGTGACGCAGCTCGGTCACGTCGCGACAGAGGACGATCGCCCCGACGCGCTCACCGCGGTCACGCAGCGGGATCGCGCGCAACGACACCGTGACCCCTCGCGCCTCGATGTCGGTGCGCCAGGGCGCCCGGCCCGTGACGACCAACGGCAGGGACTCGTCGATCACGAGCTTGCCCGCGAGCAGGCCGGTGGTGACCTCGGCCAGCGACTCGCCTTCGAGTTCGCCGGCGAACCCCATGCGGTTGAAGGCCGACAGGCCGTTGGGGCTGGCGAACGTGACCATGCCGTCGACGTCGAGGCGCAGCAGCCCGTCGGAGGCGCGGGGTGCGCCCCGTCGCGGACCCGTCGGCGCCCCCAGGTCGGGGAAGTCGCCGGCGGCGATCATGGCGAAGAGGTCGTTGGAGCACTGGTTGAAGGTCAGTTCTTGACGGCTCGGGGTGCGCGCCTCGCTGAGGTTCGTGTGCCTCGTGATGATCGCGATCGGTGCGTCGGTGACGTCGGGCCGGCTGGCCCCCAGGCGGCGGAGCACGGGCACGGCCCGGACGCGCGTGGGCGTCTCTTCGTACCAGTCGGGTGCGGCCGAGTCGACGATGCGGGTCGTCGTGAACGCCTGCTCGATCTGCTCGCGCCACTCGGGCCGCACCTCTTGTCCGACGAAGTCGCGGTAGAAGAGCGTGGCCGAACTCGAGGGCCGGGCGTGGGCGACGGCGACGAAGCCGTCGGCCTTCGTGGGGACCCAGAGGACGATGTCCGCGAAGGCGAGGTCGGCGAGCAGCTGCCAGTCCCCCACCAGCAGGTGCAACCACTCGACGTCCACCTCGCTCGAGAGGCCCTGGGCGAGAACGAGATCACTGAGCGTCGACACCCGCCCAGTCTAGGTCGACGGTCCGTCCGGCGACGTCGGCCACTCCCCGGCGGGAGGACCCGACCACCGCTTCTCCACAGACCGTCGAGTCGGTCTGGTTTTGCAATCTCACATGTCATATCTTCTAGTCATGCCCGGACGCACGTGAACAGGAAGACTGCCCATGCCCTCGAACCACCACGCCCTCGCCCTCGTCGAGCCCCAGGGGCCCACCGCACCACCTCGGCCGCACCTGAGACCCGTTCCGCCGCTCGCGGACCCGGGCCCGACCGTCCCCGGCCCCGGCGCTGGGCCTGCGGAGGGTCGACCGTCCGGTCCCCGACCCCTCGTCCGGACCGTCCCTCCGGCCGGCACCTCGTCCGGGTCCCCCTTCCCGGACGATCCGGACCTGATCGTCGAGAACCTGGTCCGCTGCGTCCTCGAGATCCTGGCCGGGGCACGAGAACTCGACCAGGTCTCGCGGTGGGTCACCGAGGACGTCTTCCGGACCCTGCACAAGCGGGTCGTCCTGGCCGCCCGGGCCCGGTCCGCACACGGCATGCGTGCTCGGCGACCGGTGTTCACGATCGGCGGCATCCGGTCGAGTTCGCCCGCCGACGGGGTGATCGAATCCGTCGTCGTCGTGCACGGCCGCGCTCGGAGCCGAGCGGTCGCCGTCCGACTCGAGACCTACGACAGCCGGTGGAGAGCAGCGGCCGTGCACGTGCTCTGACGGTCGGCCCGGTCACCGCCGACGGACGACGCGCCCCCGAGCCAGGCTCGGAGGCGCGTCGATCGTCGTTCGGACGACGGGATCAGCGGGTCTTCTTACCGGCCGCCCGACGCTCGGCCCGGTTCACCGGAGCCTCGCCGTCGCCGGTCTTCTGGCCGAAGGCGCCGACCTTGCCGTCGTCGGCCTGCCGTGCCGCCGGGCCACCGGAGGCGCGAGCCGCCGCGATCTCGGGCGAATCGGAACGCTCGGCTTCGTCCTGAGCCTTCTGGGCCTTCGCGGTCGCACCCTTCTCGAGCTGACCGCGCTGGTTGCGTACCTCGACCTCGCCGTCGATGTTGGGAGCCGAGTAGGCCAGCTGGGCCTGCGGTTGCTTCTCGGCCTCGAGCCCCTTGGCCGCGATGACCGGTGCCTCGGTGGCGCCGACCTGGCCCTGCACCTCGACCTCGAGGTTGAACAGGAAGCCCACGGTCTCTTCGCGGATCTGGCCCATCATGCTCTGGAACAGGGCGTAGCCCTCGCGCTGGTACTCGACGAGCGGGTCTCGCTGGGCCATCGCGCGGAGACCGATGCCGTCCTTCAGGTAGTCCATCTCGTAGAGGTGGTCGCGCCAGCGACGGTCGATGACCGACAGCACGACCCGACGCTCGAGTTCGCGCATGGCGGGCTCGCCGAGGGTCTCGGTGCGCGCCTCGTAGGCGACCTTGGCGTCGGAGAGGATCTCCTGCCCGAGGAACGCCCGGGTCGCCTTGCCCTTCGAGCCGGCCTCGGTGATGACCTCGTCGATGGTGATCGAGATCGGGTACAGGGTGCCGAGTTCGGTCCAGAGGGCGTCGAGGTCCCAGTCGTCGGGGCTGCCGTCACCCGTGTGCTGGTCGATGACCTCGTTGACGACGTCCTCGAGAAACTTCTGGCTGCGGTCCTTCAGGTCGTCGCCCTCGAGGATGTGGCGACGGTCCCCGTAGATGGCCTCGCGCTGACGGTTGAGGACGTCGTCGTACTTGAGGACGTTCTTGCGGATCTCGGCGTTGCGCGACTCGACCTGCGACTGGGCCGAGCGGATGGCCCGCCCCACGATCTTGTTCTCGATGGCGAGGTCGTCGGGCACGTTGCCGCGACCCATCAACGACTCGGCGGCGCCCGAGTTGAACAGGCGCATCAGGTCGTCGGTCAGCGACAGGTAGAAACGGCTCTCACCGGGGTCGCCCTGACGACCCGACCGACCGCGCAGCTGGTTGTCGATGCGACGCGACTCGTGGCGCTCGGTGCCGAGGACGTACAACCCACCGGCGTCGATGACCTTGTCGGCCTCTTCTTGCACGGCGGCCTTCTGGGCGGCGAAGACGTCGTCCCACGCGGCCTCGTACTCGTCGGGGGTGTCCACCGGGCTGAGACCCTTGGCGTTCATCTCGGCGACGGCGAGGAACTCGGCGTTGCCGCCGAGCATGATGTCCGTCCCGCGACCGGCCATGTTGGTGGCGACGGTCACGGCGCCGGCGCGACCGGCCTGGGCCACGATGGCGGCCTCTCGAGCGTGGTTCTTGGCGTTGAGCACCTCGTGTTTGACGCCCTTCTTGGCGAGCAGTCGCGAGAGGTACTCGCTCTTCTCGACGCTGGTCGTGCCGACCAGCACGGGCTGGCCCTTCTCGTGCCGCTCGACGATGTCTTCGACGACCTGGTCGAACTTGCTCGTCTCGTTCTTGTAGACGAGGTCGGTCTGGTCGATGCGCTGCATCGGACGGTTCGTCGGGATGGGCACGACACCGAGCTTGTAGGTGCTCATGAACTCGGCGGCCTCGGTCTCGGCCGTACCGGTCATGCCGGAGAGCTTCTTGTAGAGGCGGAAGTAGTTCTGGAGGGTGACCGTCGCGAGGGTCTGGTTCTCGGCCTTGACCGTCACGCCCTCCTTCGCCTCGATGGCCTGGTGGATGCCCTCGTTGTAGCGGCGACCGCTGAGGATGCGACCCGTGTGCTCGTCGACGATCAGGACCTCGCCGTTGATGACGACGTAGTCCTTGTCGCGCTTGAACAGCGCGTCGGCCTTGATGGCGTTGTTGAGGAACGAGATGAGCGGGGTGTTCGCCGACTCGTACAGGTTGTCGATGCCGAGGTAGTCCTCGACCTTCTCGATGCCGGGTTCGAGGACCCCGACGGTGCGCTTCTTCTCGTCGACCTCGTAGTCGGTGCCCGCGACGAGGCGCCGAGCGACCGTGGCGAACTCGGTGAACCACCGGTTGGCCTCGCCCGACGACGGGCCCGAGATGATCAGCGGCGTGCGGGCCTCGTCGATCAGGATCGAGTCGACCTCGTCGACGATCGCGAAGAAGTGGCCACGCTGCACCATGTCCTGCGCCTGCCAGGCCATGTTGTCGCGGAGGTAGTCGAAGCCGAACTCGTTGTTGGTGCCGTACGTGATGTCGGCGGCGTACATCTCGCGACGCTCGGCCGGGGTCTGGCCCGACAGGATGCACCCGGTCGTCATGCCGAGCGCCCGGAAGACGCGCCCCATGAGCTCGGACTGGTAGCTGGCGAGGAAGTCGTTGACCGTGATGACGTGCACGCCGCGCGACGCGATGGCGTTCAGGTACGCCGCCGTGGTGGCGACGAGCGTCTTGCCCTCACCGGTCTTCATCTCGGCGATGTTGCCGAGGTGCAGGGCCGCGCCACCCATCAGCTGCACGTCGAAGTGCCGGAGGCCCAGGGTGCGCTTGGACGCCTCGCGGACGGCGGCGAAGGCCTCGGGCAGGAGGTCGTCGAGCGACTCACCCGACGCGTACCGCTCGCGCAGCTCGACGGTCTCGTTGCGCAGCTCGTCGTCGGTGAGGGTCGTGAAGTCGTCCTCGAGCTCGTTGACCGCCTTGGCGTAGGCCTTCAGCTTGCGCAGCGTGCGGCCCTCGCCGACGCGGAGGACCTTCTCGAGGACGTTGGCCACTGGTGTGCTCCCATGTGTTCGGTCGAACCCGCGGAACGCTCCGCGGTCTCGCTGAGGTGATCCGCATCGGAGCACCGAGGTGTCGAAGGTCCGTCCTGGACCGGCCCACGATCGTAGCAAGCGTAGTGGCCGACCCCCTGGGAGGCGACAGGGACGTGCCCGCGCCTCCCGGGGTGTCGGCCACCCGGTGGGTCAGGAGGTCAGCTCGCCAGACCCGCCCGCAGGGCCGTCGCCGTCTCTTGCAGGTCGGGCGAGTCCTGGTCGAGCCCGATCACGCCGTAGTCCCAGCCCTTGCGGCGGTACACGACGCTCGGACGCTCGGTCTCGGCGTCGATGAAGAGGTAGAAGTCGTGGCCGACGAGCTCCATGTAGTAGAGCGCGTCGTCGACCGACATGGGCGTCGACGCGAAGACCTTCTCGCGGATGACCACGGGGCAGTACTCCTCTTCGAGTTCGTCGGCGGGGGCCTCGTCGCCCACCACCGTCACGGCCCCGGTGCGGACCTGGTCGAGCGTCTCCGCCGCGGCGGGGGTGACACCCACGCCGCTGAAGTCGGCCGTGGCCGCCTCGCGCAGCGACGTCGGTCGGTGTTGCCCGCGATGGATCTTCTGCCGGTCCTTCGCCCGGCGCACCCGTTCGAGGAGCCGACCGATCGCGAGGTCGAACGCCGCGTACTTGTCGGCGGCCGTGGACTCGGCCCGCACGAGGGGGCCGGGGCCGATCAGCGTGATCTCGACCCGGTCGTCGCCCGCCTGCCCACCGGACTTCTCGTGGTGCCGCGACACCTTGACCTCGAGGGCGAGGGCCTTCGTGGCCAGCGCGGCGACCTTGTCTGCCTTCTCGGTGGCGTACTCGCGGAAACGATCGGTGATGCCGACGTTTCGACCCGTGACGGAAATTTCCATGACGACCTCCTGTGGCTATCGACGTGCCGCCTGTCAGCCAGGCGGATGTCCTTTCACGCCTTTCGCCCCACCGTAGCCACCCGGACACCCCCGTGTCACGCACCGTTCACCGTTCGCTCAGGGGCGACCGGCGCCCGAGCCCGACGGGGTGGCGGCCACGCACGCCGCACCGACCACGATCGCGCCCCGGGCGACCAGCGCACGACGCGCCTCCTGGAGGGTGCCCCCGGTCGTCACGACGTCGTCGACGAGGACCACCTGCGACCCCGTGAGATCGCGGGTGGCGCGGAGGCTGCCCTCGCGGTCCCTCAGACGCTGCTGTCGGTCGCGGCCCTTCTGTCCGCCGCCGGCCCGCGCCGTCGGCACGAGGACGCGCGAGCCCACCACGAGACCGAGCCGACGCAGCACCAGGTCGACCGGGTCGTAGCCCCGCCGACGCCGCCCCCGTCGTGACGCCGGCACCGGGACGACCAGCAGCGACCGATCGCCCGGGCGCGCGTCCCCGTCGGGTGCCCCCTCGGCCGCCACCTGACCGGCGCAGGACCGGAGAGCGGCACCGAGAGCCGGGGCGAGCACCTCGGCCAGGCGCACGCGTCCGCCGTTCTTGAAGGCCAACACGACGCCCCGCGCCTCGAAGGCGTAGACGAGTCCGGCGAAGACGGTCAGCCCGTCGGGGAGGTCGATCCGGACGACCTCGGGGACGAGCCGGCCCCGGCAGTCGCGGCACAGGCCGACGTCCGGGGCGTGGCAGCCCGCGCACGAGACGGGCGACACGACGGACAGCGCCTCGCGGACGGCCCGCACCAGGGCGTCCCGCGCATCGACGGCGGGACGGGGACGAGGCGACCGGGGCACACCGACAGCGTGGACTCCCCCGGGTGCGCACGCCGCGCCTCCGTCGTCGGAGGAGGACGACCTACCCCCCACCTGCCCTGGGGAGGAGGCGACCCGGGGCGTCAGCGCTGGGTCGCCACCAGGTCGGCCGTCAACCCCGTGGCCTGCCAGCTGCTGCCCCGGGGTTCGAGCACGTCGCCGTCGGCACCCAGCAGCAGCAGTCGGTCGAAGCCGTTGCCCCCGACGATCGCGACCGCCTCGCCCGACGGACGGCCGGCGCTCGAGGAGTCCCCGCCGACCTCGGACATCGTCACCCGTGACGACTCCCCGACGGTGGTCAGGACGGCGACGGTCAGTTGGTCCGCCCAGGTCGCGTCGACGGGGGCGCCGTCCGGAGCCGACAGTTCGAGGGTCGGGCCCAGCCGGAGCGGGACCCCGTCGGCGTCCCGCACGACGGCGGCCACGAGGAGGCGCGACTCGCCCTGGTCGTCGAGCAGCAGCAACGCGCGGGTGCCGTCGCGCGAGATGCGGAAGGTCGTGACGCTCGGCCCCGCGGGGAGCGACGTCACCACGGGGTGGGGCGTGCCGTCGAGGGCGTACGCCGTGAGGCTCGTCGGGTCGTCGGCGACGAGCGACCAGACGAATCCCGCGTCGTCGAGCGAGGGGGCGACGAGTCCGGTCCGGGCGTCGACCAGCCGGGCTCCTCCCTGAGAGGTGACCGCGTACGCGCCCGACGAGGTGCCGACGGCGGCGGCCGTCTGGTCTGCGGACAGCTCGACCGACCGGGGGCGGAGCGCCTCCACCGCGTCCGAGAGGCCCGGGAGCTGGCTCGTGGCGCTCGTGGTGGCGAATCCCAGCACGCCGTCGGCCAGCACGAGGGGCCGGGCGTCGACCGCGGGGTCGCGCACCGGCACGGGCTGCTGCATGGCCGGCACGGTCAGAGGCGCGCCCTCGACGCTGAGCTCGACGGCGGTCACGGTCGCGAGGGTCGAGAAGCTCGCCAGCAGCTGCGCCTGCATCCGGGCCCGGGCGGCGGGGGTCGCCTCGAGGGCGTCGGCGGTGAGGTCGACGCGGGCCGTCCCGTCGTCGACCGTGATGGCCGTCAACGACAGCTGGGTGCCCTCGGGGAAGGCCGAGACGACGGCACCCTGCAGCCAGTCCGACGGTCCGTCGAGCAGGGCCGTCGCGAGGCGCGTGCTCGTCGACGACCGTGCGAGGAACCACCGCTCGTCGGGCACGAGATAGGTGAAGGTGGGGTCGTAGAAGTAGGCGGCGTGCGACCGGAAGACCGAGTCGAACGTGGCCGGCGAGAGGACGATGCCGTCGGGGGCGTCGCTGATGCGCCACTCGCCGCCCTCGCGGACGAAGGAGAACGCCAGGGACGTCGTCGTGGAGGACGTGGCCGGCGTGTAGTGCCCCGCCGAGTCGACCGTCGCCGAGCCCACGAACGCGTAGTCGAGCGTCGACCCGCCGACCCGCGAGGTCGACCCGACCCCGGGCCTGATGGTGACGCTGGCCCGCGGCTCCCACTCGTCGGCGAAGCCGGCGCTGAGGAACTGCCGGGCCACCCCGTAGTTGTCCTGGGACCCGGTGCCCGCCGAGAGGAAATCGCGCAGCAGTCTCTCTTGCGAACTGCCGGCGACCGGCCCGTTGGGCCGGAACACGAAGTCGCTGACCACGTCGTCGCTGACGGTGTCGCCCTGCTGCACCTGACCGGCGTCCGGGATGCCGACGCACCCGGTCAGGGTGATCGCGGCGCCCACGAGGACCGCCAGCACCACGGACCAGCGGCCCCGCCGGGCGTTCCGTCGTGGGTCAGTCATCGTCGGCACCCCCCGCCGACCGCGACGGGATCGGCACGCCCGGCGTCTCGGCCACCGGGACCGAACCCGACCACGGTTCGCCCGTCACCGGCACGGTCGTCTCGCCCCGACGGTCCGGCGGCACGACCGGCAGGGGCGCCCCCTCGATGCGACCGCCCGCCACGCGGGGCAGGGTGACGACGAACCGGCTGCCCGAGCCCGGCTCGGACCAGACCTCGAGCCGGCCGCCGTGCAGGGCCGCGTCCTCGAGGCTGATCGCCAGGCCCAACCCGGTGCCCCCGATGGTGCGCTTGCGAGAGGGATCGGCCCGCCAGAACCGGTCGAACACGCGCGAGGCATCGGCCGGGCTCATGCCCACACCGTGGTCGCGGACGGCCACCGCGACGGCCGTGGCGTCGCTGTCGACCTCGACCTCGATCGGCCGCCCCTCGCCGTGTTCGATGGCGTTGCCCAGCAGGTTGCGCAGGATGCGGCGCAGCCGCCGCGGGTCGATCTCGGCCTCGAAGTACCCGCCCCGGGCGACGACCGAGACGACGCTGCCGGACCCGGCGGCGAGCGGCCCGAACTCGTCGACACCGTCCTCGACGAGACGGACGACCGTGACGGGCTCGGTGTCCAGCTCGACGGCACCGGCGTCGAACCGCGAGATCTCGAGCAGATCGGCGAGGAGCAGCTCGAACCGGTCGACCTGGGTGTGCAGCAGCTCGGCCGTCCGGGCGGCCGAGGGCGTGAACGACGTGCGCTGGTCGTAGAGGACGTCGCCGGCCAGCCGGATCGTGGTCAGCGGCGTGCGCAACTCGTGCGAGACGTCGCTCACGAAGCGTTGCTGGACGCGCGACAGCTCGGCCAGCTGCGAGATCTGGCGCTGCATGGCGTCGGCCATCCCGTTGAAGGAGCGCCCGAGCGTGGCCACGACGTCCTGCCCCTTCTCGGGGATGCGTTCTTCCAGGTGGCCGGCCGCGATCTTCTGGCTGGTCTCGGCCGCCGTGCGGATCGGCCCCACGACCAGGCGGACGACGAGGTAAGTGATCGCCGCGATCAACAGCACGAGTGCCAGCGAGCCGATGCCGAGGGTCCGTTGCATGAGGTCGAGCGTGGCCTGCGCGTCGCTGAGGTCGTAGACGAGGTAGAGCTCGTACTGGCCCGCGGTGGGCACCTGCAGGGTCGAGCCGACCGCGATGCCCGGCGAGCCCCCGCCCTGCGAGGTCGGAGGGAGAGACACCGACTGCATCGAGAGACGCTCGTCGTCCGCCGCCACCGCCTCGCGGAGGGCCGGCGAGATCACGGAGTCGGGGAAGTCGGGGCTGGCGATGTTCTGGATGGTCTGCGGGCTGTTCTGCCCCGGCGTCCGGAGGATCGCGATGCTCGTCCCGCCCGGGCTCGAGGTCGAACCCAGGATGGCGGTCTGGGCCTCGTTCTGCAGCGCGTCGAGCTCGACCTGGTTGGCGTCCTCGGTGGCGGTGGCCGAGTCGAAGATGTTCTGCGCGAGGAGCGTCGCCCGGACGCTCTCGGCCTCGACCTGCTCCCGGCGCTGGTCGTAGAGGCTCGTGCCGATCGTCACCGAGATGAGCGTGCCGATCACGGTCACGGCGACGGTCGACAGCACCACCGTGAGCGCGACGGTGCGGAACGACAACGACGACCGCCAGAAGCCGACCACCCGGGTCGGCCACGTGCGCCACGCCGGTGCCCGCCACGACCACGGTCCGCCCGAGCGGACGGGCCCGCCCTGGTCGGGCCCCGCGACCGTCGACACGAGCGCCACCCGACCGGGCTACGAACCCGCGCCGGCGCGGTACCCGACGCCGCGCACGGTCGTGACGATGCGGGGCGCGTCCGGATCGTGCTCCACCTTGGCGCGAAGCCGCTGCACGTGCACGTTCACCAGACGGGTGTCGGCTTTGTAGTGGTAACCCCAGACCTGTTCGAGCAGCATCTCGCGCGTGAAGACCTGCTGCGGCTTCGAGGCGAGCGCGAGCAGCAGCTCGAACTCGAGCGGGGTCAGGGCGATCGGGGTGTCACCGCGCCGCACCTCGTGCGCGGCGACGTCCAGGCGGAGGTCACCCACCGTGAGCACGTCGTTCGTGGGCTCGGTGGCCGGGCGGAGCCGGGTGCGGATGCGCGCGACGAGTTCTTTCGGGTTGAACGGCTTGACCACGTAGTCGTCGGCCCCGCTCTCGAGACCGCGGACCACGTCGGCCGTGTCGCCCTTCGCCGTCAGCATGATGATCGGCACGCCGCTCTCGGCCCGGATGAGGCGACAGACCTCGATGCCGTCGAGGCCGGGCAGCATCAGGTCGAGCAGGACGAGGTCGGGTGAGGCCTCGTGGAACGCCTCGAGGGCGGCCGCGCCGTCGCCGCAGAAGTGGGGGTCGAACTCGTCGGCGCGAAGGACGATGCCGATCATCTCGGCGAGCGCCGGGTCGTCGTCGACCACGAGGATGCGCGGGTTCATGTTCTCCGTCTGGGCTGGGCCGCTCGGGAGGCGGCACGTCAGGACAGATTAGTGCAGGAGGCGCTCGTCGGCTGGCAGCGCCCGGTCCGGTGTGGAAACATGAACACACTCGTGAGGACGACCTCACGGTCAGGACGACCAGGGGGACCATGAGCGATCCGAACGCCTGGAGCACACCGGGGGGCGACACGTCCCCGCCGCGCTGGGGCGAGCGCGTCGACCCCACGTCACCCGGCCCCCTCTCCGCGGGGCCCGTCCCGGGGGCCGCCCCGGGCGGCACCACCCCGCCGGCACCCGGCTGGGCTCCGCCGCCGAAGCCGGGCCTCGTCCCGCTGCGCCCCCTCACCTTCGGCGAGATCCTGGGTGCCTCGTTCCAGGTCTTCCGCCGCAACCCACGGACCACGTTCGGCACGGCCCTGCTGTCGCAGGTCGTCCTGCTCGTGGTGACCGTGGTGATCACCGGCGGCAGCGCCTTCCTCGCCTTCGGACGCGTCGAGCAGGCCCTCCCCCGGGACCGTGACGCGGTCCTGGCCGGCGCCGTCGCCGTCGTCGCCGCGTCGGCCCTCGTGCCGATCGCCCTGCAGGTGATCGTCACGGCCCTGTTGCAGGGGCTCTTCGTGCTCGAGACCTCGCGGCAGACGCTCGGGGAGAAGCTCCGACTCGGCGGCCTCTGGGCGATGGCCAAGGGCCGCGTCGGCACGCTCGTCGGGTGGTCCGCCCTGCTCACGGTCGCCTACGTCGTGGCGCTGGCGCTCGTGGCCGGCGTCGTCGTCGTCGGCGTGGCCGTCGGCTCCGGGCCGAGCATCGCCGTCGGCGTCGTGCTCGCGGTCCTCCTCGGCCTGGGCCTCCTCGTCCTCGGCGTGTGGCTGACCGTGAAGACTGCCCTCGTGCCGAGCGCCATCATGCTCGAACGGCTGACGCTGGGCGCGGCCGTGCGGCGCTCGTGGTCGCTGACCCGCGCCTCCTTCTGGCGGACCTTCGGCGTGATCGCCCTGGTGTTCCTCATGGTCCAGGTCGCGTCGCAGGTCGTCGCGACGCCGTTCTCGGTGCTGTTCAGCGTGTTGACGGGCACGCTCGCGCCGACGGGGGACGTGACCGACCCGACCTTCCTGGCCCTCACGGCGGGCACCTACGCCGTCACCCTCGGCATCACGGCCGTCATCGGCGCGATCGGGTCCGTGCTGCAGGCGGCGTCGGCCGGCCTCGTCTACGTCGACCGACGCATCCGCACCGAAGGGCTCGACCTCGAACTCGTGCGCTACGTCGAGCGCGGCGGGCGGGCGGTCGGAGGACAGCCCGACCCGTACCGCACGCCCGAGGCCCCGGTCCCGCCGACGACGCACCCGGGAGCACCGCGCTGGTGAGCCCGCTGCCCTTCGCCGCCGGGCCGCCCCTGACCCCTGACGCCGACGACGCCCGGCGCGAGGTCCTGCGCGAGCTCACCGGGCCCGAGTACGTGGCGGCGCAGCCGTCCTGGCTCGACCGTGCGGCGCAGGCGTTCTGGGACTGGCTGGGGTCGATCCGGTTCGGAGGGACAGAGGGGGCGCCGGCGGTCGCGTTGATCGTGCTGCTCGCGGTCGTCGTGGTGGTCGTCCTGGTCGTGCTGCTCGTCTACGGGGTGCCGCGACTCAACCGCCGGTCCGCGCGTGACCTCGCCCTCTTCGGCGACGACGACGTCCGTGACGCCGACGCCATGCGTGCCGCGGCCCGGGAGGCGGCCTCCCGGGGTGATCTGACGCTCGCCGTCGCCGAGGCCTTCCGGGCGATCGCCCGTTCGCTGGCCGAGCGGGGCGACGTCGCGGTCTCCCCCGGCACCACCGCACGCGACGTGGCCCGCCGGGCGGGCGACGTCTTCCCCGACCTCCGGGCCGACTTCGCGGACGCCGCCACGGCCTTCGACGGCGTCCGCTACCTCGACCGCCCGGGCACCGACGAGGACTACCGGGCCGTCACGGAGCTCGACCGGCGCGTCACCTCGTCCCGGCGGGTGCCCGCGTGACCGCCGCCGCACCGTCCGAGGCGCCCACCTCCGTCTCGACCCCCACCGTCGCGGTGTCGGTCCGACGTGCCCGGTTCTGGGTCGCACTCGCCCTCGTCCTGGCCCTCGGCGTCGGGGCGGCTCTCCTCGTGGGCTCGGGCTCGGGAGAAGGCCGCGCCCTCGGCCCCGCGAACGCCGCCCCCGGCGGGGCCAAGGCACTCGTCGAGGTGCTCGGCCGCCAGGGCGTCGACGTGACCGTCACGACCACCCTCGACGAGACCCTGGACCGACTCGGGTCCGGTGGCGGCACGCTCCTCGTCGACGACGCCTCGGGGTTCCTGGTCGGCGACCAGTGGGGGCGTCTCGTCACGGCGACCTCCCACCTCGTGCTCCCCGCCCCGGGGCCCGCCGCGCTCGACGCCGTGGCCGCGGGCGTCGCGTCGACCGGCCCGGTCGACGAGGGCACGGCCGGGCCCGCCTGCTCGTCACCGGCCCTCGCGCAGACGTCCCGGGTCGACGTCGCGGGCGTCGCGTACGACGTCGACGCCCCCGGCGCCGTCCGCTGCCTGCCGACCGACGACGGCTACGGGCTCGTCGAGCTGGAGGACGGCGACACGCGCGTGTCCGTCCTGGGAGCCACGGACGCCCTGACCAACGGCTCGATCGGGACGCACGACGACGCGGCCTTCGCACTCGCGCTGCTCGGCGGGTCCTCCGAGCTGACCTGGTACCTGCCCTCGGCCGGCGACCTGCCCGAGGGCGAGGGCACTCTCGCCACGCTGACGCCGTCATGGGTGACGCCGTCGCTGGTCGTGCTCCTCCTGGCCGGAGTGGCCGCGATGGTGTGGCGGGGTCGACGCCTCGGAGCTCTCGTCGTCGAGCGGCTGCCGGTCACCGTCAAGGCCTCCGAGACCACCGAGGGGCGCGCCCGCCTCTACGAGCGCTCCGGGCAGCGCCGCCATGCCCTCGACCAGCTCCGCATCGGCACGCTCGGGCGACTCGCGCGCACGACGGGCCTGTCCTCGACCGCGTCGGTCGACGAGATCGTCGCCCGGGTGGCCGCACTGATCTCGGCCGACCCCCGGGGCCTGCGGCACGTGCTCGTCGACGCCGACCCGGTCGACGACCGCGAGCTCGTCGCGCTGAGCGACAGCCTGCTCGACCTCGAGGGTGCGGTCCGACGGGCGACGACTCCGTCGTGACCCGCCCCGCGCCTCCCCTGCCTCGTCCGATCGCCCCCGCATCGACCCCCACCCCGGAGAAGACCACCAGATGAGCTCAGAACTGCAGCAGACCTTCGCCCGAGTCCGAACCGAGGTGGGCAAGGCCGTCGTCGCCCAGGACGGTGCCGTGACGGGCCTGATCGTGACCCTGCTGGCCCAGGGTCACGCCCTGCTCGAAGGCGTCCCCGGCGTGGCCAAGACCCTTCTCGTGCGCGCCCTCAGCCACTCGCTCTCGCTCGACACCGCCCGCGTGCAGTTCACGCCCGACCTGATGCCCGGCGACATCACCGGATCGCTCGTGTACGACGCGAAGTCGGGCGAGTTCGAGTTCCGGGCGGGGCCGGTGTTCACCAACGTCCTGCTCGCGGACGAGATCAACCGCACGCCTCCCAAGACGCAGTCGGCGCTGCTCGAGGCCATGGAGGAGCGCCAGGTCTCGGTCGACGGCGTCAGTCGCGCGTTGCCGACCCCGTTCCTGGTCGCGGCCACCATGAACCCCGTCGAGTACGAGGGCACCTACACGCTGCCCGAGGCCCAGCTCGACCGCTTCCTGATGAAGCTCACGCTCGACCTGCCGCCGCGCGAGGCCGAGGTCGAGGTGCTCGGCCGTCACGCCGCCGGCTTCTCGCCCCGCGACCTGCGAGCCGCGGGCGTGACCCCGGTCCTCGGGCCCGACGACCTCGCCCGCGCCCAAGCGGAGGTGGCCCGGGTCGGTGCCTCCCCCGACGTGCTCGCCTACATGGTCGACCTGGCCCGGGCCACGCGCGAGAGCCCGTCGGTCAAGATCGGCGTGAGCCCCCGAGGGTCGACGGCCCTCCTCGCCGCCTCGAAGGCCTGGGCGTGGCTGACCGGCTTCGACCACGTCACGCCCGACCACGTCCAGGCCATGGCCCTGCCCGTGCTGCGACACCGCCTGCAGCTGCGGCCCGAAGCCGAGCTCGAGGGCGTCGACGCCGACGCCATCGTCCGCTCGGTGCTGCAGCAGGTCCGGGTCCCGCTCTAGCCATGGCGATCACCGGTTGGTTCGTGGTGCTCGTCGCGCTCGGCGTCGTGCCCGTCGTCCTGACGGGCAGCGGGTGGGCGATCGTCGGCTGGCTCGGCGTCGTCGCCGCGCTGACGGTGCTCGACGTGGCCCTCACGGCGTCGCCCCGGTCGCTCACCATCCGGCGCGAACTGCCGGGGGCGATCCGTCTCGGCGAGAGCGCACCCGCCCGGCTGACCGTGGTGAACGACGGCCGACGCACGCTGCGCGGACTCGTGCGCGACGCATGGCAGCCGTCGGCCGGAGCGACCCCGACCCGCCGTCGCCTGTCCCTGCGACCGGGGCGGGCCGCGACGCTCACCGTCACGCTGACCCCGTTCCGCCGGGGCGAACGCCGCGCCGGCGGCGTCACCGTCCGCACGATCGGTCCCCTGAGGCTCGCCGGTCGTCAGGCGACGCACGAGGTGCCGGGCGCGGTCCGCGTGCTCCCGCGGTTCTCGTCGC
This sequence comes from Frigoribacterium sp. Leaf8, assembly GCF_001421165.1. GTDB lineage: Bacteria > Actinomycetota > Actinomycetes > Actinomycetales > Microbacteriaceae > Frigoribacterium. The sequence continues at coordinate 791,996 of NZ_LMKB01000005.1, forward strand.
GCAAGCACCTGCCGTCCCGTCTGGCCCGTCTCCGAGAACTCGACGGGCGCACGAGCGTGATGATCCGCGGCCAGGGCACCGAGTTCGACAGCCTGCGCGAGTACGTGCGAGGGGACGACGTCCGCTCGATCGACTGGCGGGCGACCGCACGCCGCGACGACCTCGTCGTGCGCACCTGGCGGCCCGAGCGCGACCGTCGGGTGGTCGTCGTGGTCGACACGGGGCGGACCTCCGCGGCCCGCATCGACGACGAACCGCGGCTCGACACGGCCTTCGAGTCGGCACTGCTGCTCGGGGCGTTGGCCTCGCGGGCGGGCGACCGGGTCGACGTCGTCCTCTTCGACCGACGGGTCAGGGGTCGGGTGCAGGGCGCGACGGGGCCCGCCCTGCTCTCGTCGATGGTCGAGACCATGGCCCCCGTCGAGCCCGAACTGGTCGAGACCGACTGGGCCGCCGTGCCGGCCCTCGTCCGCTCGGTCACGTCCCGTCGGGCGCTCGTCGTCCTCGCGACCACCGTCGACAGCCCCGGCGCCTCCCGCTCCTTGCTGGCGGCGATCCCCCAACTGACCCGCCAGCACCTCGTGGTCGTCGCGTCGGTCACCGATCCGGCCCTCGACGAGACGGTGGTGCGACGGGGCACCCGCGACGAGGTCTACCGGGCCGCCTCGGCCGAGCGGGCCCGACTCGACCAGGGCCGGGTCGCCGCCGCCCTGCGTCAGGTCGGCGCCGACGTCGTGACCGGAGCGCCGGCCGACCTGCCCCCCGCCCTCGCCGACCGCTACCTCGCGCTCAAGGCGGCCGGCCGCCTCTGACGCAGGCTCGGTGGCCGACGACGCGGGATCAGTCGGCCACGAGTTGTGTGGCCCCGGCCTCGAACTCGTCGAGGTCGCCGGTCTGTCCCGCCCGGTGGGCCCGTCCGCCGAGCAGCCACTGATAGGCCAGGAACCCCAGGAGGGCCACGGTGCCGATGCCGATCTTGATCGGCCAGGGCCAGGCCTGCCGGGTGACGAACCCCTCGATGACGCCCGAGACCAACAACGAGAGCATCAACCCGACCGCGATGGTCACGAGCGCGCGTCCGTCCTGGGCCAACGCCTGCCCCCGGGTGCGGGCACCGGGTGCCACCCAGGACCAGAAGATCATCAGACCGGCGGCCCCGGCGACGAAGATGCTGTAGAGCTCGAGCTGACCGTGCGGAGCGATGTACAGGAAGAACTGGTCCAGCCGCCCCTGGTCGGCCATGAGCCCGGCCGAGATCCCGACGTTCATGGCGTTGCTGAGGATCGCGTAGGGAACCCAGACCCCGGTGATGCCGAACGCCACGCACTGCGCGGCGATGTAGGCGTTGTTCGTCCACACCTGGCCGGTGAACGACGTCGAGGCGCTCTCGGAGTAGTAGTTCACGAAGTCCTGCTCGGCGAACTGCCGGCGGAACTCCTCGCTGCCGAACGAGGCCAGCAGCGCGGGTGTGTTCGCGGCCCAGGTCGCGAACACGGCCGCGACGACCACCGTCACGAGCGTCAACACGAGCGACAGCCACCGCACGCGGTAGAGGGCGGCTGGCAGCTGCACGACGAAGAAGGTCGGCAATTGGCTGAACAGGTTGCGACCCGCGCCCGTGAACCGCAGGCGTGCTCGCGACAGGGTCATGGAGAGCCGGTCGGCCACGACCGAGTCGCCGGTGGCGGTCTTCAGCGCCGACAGTTGCCCGGCCCCCGACTGGTACAGGCGGACGAGCTCGTCTGCCTCGGGCCCGCTCAGTCGCCCGCGCCGGGCGAGGCGCTCGAGCTCGGCCCAGTCGTGGCCGTGAGCGGCGGCGTAGGCGTCGATGTCCATTCTGCTTAGATACTAGGCATGTCCCGCACGAAGGCACGAGGCGCCTCCCCGGTGGTGCTGCGACCCGACCAGGTCGAGGCCTTCACGGCGGGTGGGGACGAACTGGTCACGGGCGAGGCGGTCGCTCTCGACCTCCGACCGACGAGCTTCGTGTTGCGCGCGGCCGGGGTGCTCATCGACTACCTGGCCTACGCCCTGCTGCTCGTCGGTGCGTTGGTGCTCGTCTCGTTGCTGAACGACGGCGGGGTGCTCGACGACGCCCTGTCACAGGCGTTCCTCGTGGCGTCGATCGCCATCTGCTTCATCGTCGTGCCGACGGTGGTCGAGACCGCGAGCCACGGGCGGTCCCTGGGCAGACTCGCCGTGGGCGCGCGCATCGTCCGCACCGACGGAGGGGCGATCGGCCTGCGCCACGCCCTCACCCGAGCGCTGGTGGGGCTGCTCGAGATCGTGTTCACCAGTGGCGGCCTGGCCGTCGTCGTCGCCCTGCTGAACGGCTCGTCGCGGCGTCTCGGCGACCTCATGGCCGGCACGTACAGTCGCAACGAACGCGTGCCCAAGGCCGCTCACGTGGTCTACGGCGTGCCGGCGCACCTGCAGGGGTGGGCCGAGATCGCGGACGTGGGGCGCCTGCCCGACGGCCTGGCCCGTCGCATCGCGTCGTTCCTGCAGCAGGCGCCGCAGCTCTCCCCGGCCAGTCGGCGACGCGTCGCCGACGAGTTGGCGGCCGAGACCACGCCCTACGTCTCGCCCGTGCCGTCCGGCGACCCGGAGTTCCTCCTGGCCGGCGTCTCGGCGCTCCGGCGTCGGCGTGAGTCCGCCGCCCTGGCTCGCGAGTCCGCGTTGCTCGATCGCCTCACCCCGGCGCTGACCGAGACGGTCCGGGGCTTCCCCCGGCGCTGACCCGCGTCGCCGCCGACCCCGGCCTCCGCGTCAGGACCGGACGAGCCTCGCGATCGCCGCCGAGGCCTCGCGGACCTTGGCGTCCGCGACGTCGCCTCCCTCTCGGGCCGCCTGGGCGACGCAGTGGGCGAGGTGGTCCTCGAGCAACTGGAGCGCCACGGTCTCGAGGGCACGGGTCGCCGCACTGACCTGCGTCAGGACGTCGATGCAGTACGTGTCGTCCTCGACCATGCGCTGGATGCCCCGGACCTGGCCCTCGGCGCGGCGGAGACGCTTGACGATCTGTTCCTTGTCGCCGCTGTAGCCGACGTGCGTCGCCGTCGCGTGCTCACCCTGCTGCGCCACCCGCGCCTCCTCGTGTGTCGTCCGGTCACGCCGTGTCGACCGGTCCCGCCAGGATACCCCCAGGGGGTAACCGCTCCGCCCGCCCGGCCGCACCCGGCCGACCGTCAGCCGCGGATCAGCCCGAGCACGTCGTCGCGGACGCGCTCCATGCCGGCGGGCGTCGCCGCCTCGGCGTTGAGGCGCAGCAGCGGCTCGGTGTTCGACGGCCGGACGTTGAACCACCAGAACCCGTCGTCGGACGAACCACTGACCGTGAGGCCGTCGAGCTCGTCGAACTCGCCGACCCCGGTGTAGGCCTCGACGATGCGGGCGTACGCCGCCGGCACGTCGGTGACGGTCGAGTTGATCTCGCCGCTCGCCGCGTAGGGCGTGTACCGGTCGGTCAGGGTCGAGAGGGGCTCGGCCTGCGACCCGAACTCGGCCAGGACGTGCATGGCGGCCAACATGCCGTTGTCGGCGCTCCAGAAGTCACGGAAGTAGTAGTGCGCCGAGTGCTCGCCCCCGAAGATCGCCCCGGTCGCCCGCATCTCGTCCTTGATGAGCGAGTGGCCGACGCGGGTGCGCACCGGCGTCGCGCCGGCCGCCTCGATGGCCTCGGGCACCGCGCGGGACGTGATGAGGTTGTGGATCACCGAGATCTCGACGTCGGGCTCGGCGGCCCGGACGCGCGCGATCTCGCGGACGGCGACGATCGCCGCCACGGCCGACGGGGTCACGGCGTCACCCTTCTCGTCGACGACGAAGCAGCGGTCGGCGTCGCCGTCGAACGCGAGGCCCAGGTCGGCCCCGTGCTCGAGGACGGCCTTCTGCAGGTCGACGAGGTTGGCCGGGTCGAGGGGGTTGGCCTCGTGGTTCGGGAAGGTGCCGTCGAGTTCGAAGTACAGCGGGACGATCTCGATCGGCAGCTCAGGCAGCCCGGCGGCCTCGCCCAGCACGGCCGGGACGGTGAGCCCGCCCATGCCGTTGCCGGCGTCGACGACGACCTTGATGGGCCGGATGCCCGCGAGGTCCACGAGACCGCGGAGGTACGCGGCGTAGCCCGGCAACGCGTCGTGCTCCCGCACGGCGCCCGGCTCGGCGACGGCCTCGATGCCGTCGGCCAGGAACGAGGAGGCGCGGTCACGGATCGAGGACAGCCCCGTGTCGAGGCTGATGCCCTGGGCGCCGGCCCTGCTCATCTTGATGCCGTTGTAGGTGGCCGGGTTGTGGCTCGCGGTGAACATGGCCGCCGGGGCGTCGAGCGAGCCGGAGGCGAAGTACGACTCGTCGGTCGAGCACAGGCCGAGGGCGACCACGTTCGCACCCCGGGCCCGGGCCCCGCGGGCGAAGGCCTCGGCGAAGCCCGGCGAGGAGTCCCGCATGTCGTGACCCACGACCAGGTCGTGGCCGGCGCCGTCGATCTCGTCGGCGAAGGCCGCACCGAAGGCCTCGACCACCTCGTCGGTGAGCTGGGTGCCCACCAGTCCCCGGACGTCGTAGGTCTTGACGAAGGCGGTCAGGTCGACGGGGGCGTTCTCAGAGGTCATGACCCAAAACTACCCGGCGCAGGACCTCCCAGCCCTGCGGGACCGACAACGAGCCCGCGTGGCGGGCGCACAGGTCGTAGCCGTGCGGCTCGACGCGGTCGCTCAAGGGCCCGACCACGACCATCGAGTCGGCGTACACGTAGGTCAGCGTGGCGACGGCCTCGTCGTGGCACGTCACCTTGCTGCAGGGTCGACCGTTCATCTGCCCGACAGACTATCGCGAGGGTCCTCGGGGGCCGACCCGCGCCTCCTGGGCGGGCCTACGATGGGTTGATGAGCAGGCCCCGCCGCGCACGCGTCACCGACCGTTCCCGTCGGCGCGACCGCCATGGACGCGGGCTGCGGTCGTCCGCCGCCGGGCCCCACCTGCCCTTCCTGCGGACGAGGGTCGACCTCTTCGACGACATCGTCGCCGCCACCGCCGACTACCTCCGCGAGGCGTGGCCCGACGAGCTCGCCGACACGTCGTTCGAGGTCGCCGGCCTCCCCGCCGAACCGGACCGCACCCGGGTCGAACGGTGGTCCGTCGACCGGGCCGCCGGCCGGGTCGTGCTGTACCGCCTGCCGATCGAACGGCTCGCCCCCTCGCACGACCGGCGGGGGGCCGCCGAGGACGAATGGAACCACCGGGTGCTCGTCGAGGGCTACGTGTTCCGGGCCGTCGCGGACCTCCTCGGCAAGGACCCGTGGGAGCTCGCTCCCGACCGCTGGCGCGACGGCTGACGCGCGACGGGGTCGTCGAGGTCGTCGGGGCGTGTGCCCCCGACGTCAGGGGTAGACGGTCACCGGGGTGGACGCCGGCAGCGGCGAGGTCACCGGCCAGGCGGCGACGGCTCCGGGGGCCGAGAAGCTGACGCCCGCGCGCAGGTCGTCGGCGTTCCCGAGCCGGACGGCGTCGCCCCGTTGCACGTCGACGCCGACCGTCGACCCACCGGGTACCTCGACGTCCCGCTCGTCGCCGTCGCCCACCGTGACCTCGGCCGTGACGGCGTCCTGGCCCGGGTTGGCGAGCCAGAGGCGTCCGCCCTCGCCGTCGGGCACGACCACCTCGGTGTCACCGGAGAGACGGGGCGACGAGGCGGCCCAGCTGAGGTCGACGCCTCCCGCGTCCGCGGCGACCGTGGAGGTCCGGGCGGCCACGGCCACGGCCGTCGACGACCGGACGGTGGCCGTGTAGACGCCGTCCTCGAGCCCGTCGATCGGGACGTCGGTGACGCGCCCGCCTTCGACCCTGGTCTCGAACGAGGTGCCGGTGCCGTCGTCGGTGGCCAACGAGACGCTCAGCTGCGAGGGACCCTGGCCCGGGACGAGGACGCGCAGCACCGACTGGAGGTCGGAGGACGACGGGTCGGCGAGTGCTCCCTCGAGGTTGGCGGAGTCGCGGACGACGATCCCCGTGACGACCGACTCGCGAGACGGCGCGGCCGAGCCCGTCACGATGTCCACCCCACCCGGTTCGAGGGTGCGGACGACGCTCTGCTGGAGCGTGGCGACGATCTGCCCGCCGCGACTCGACACGTGGACGGCCGGCGAGACGAGTCCGGTCGCGAAGCCCGAGAGCGGGACCACCTTCTGGCTGCGGGGCGCGACGACGATCCCGTCGATTCCGGGGCCCCTCACCTCGCCGGTCTCGGAACGGATGTCGAGGTCGACGGTGGCGTTGACGTCGCTGGGGTTGACGAGGCTGATGAGCGACACGCGTCCCGTCTCGGTCGAACCGCCGATCAGCCAGGTCGAGCTGGTGGGCTCGGTGCAGGGTGCCGAGGCGAAGCCGCGCAGGTCGCCCTCATCGACCGACTGGCTCTGGGCGGCCGCGACGAGGGGCACGTCGGTGCCCTCGACGGGTGCCGTGACCACGGACGGTCGCGAGTCGCTGCCGTCGGCACCGGCGAGCTCGTCGACGTCGACGTCGCCCTCGCTCGACTCCCGGGCCACGGCCGCTCGACCCACCGAACTGGCGGTCGTGGCCTGCTGCCCCTCGGCGTCCGAGAGCTGCAACAGGGCACCGGTGCAGACCCGCTGCTGGTCGACGGGCACGGGCGTCACGAGCTGCCCCGCCGGCACCGTCTCGAAGGAGGGGAGGCGGACGACCGTGGCACCGCCGACTACCGCGGCGGCGACGGCCAGACCGACGACGCCGACCGCGACGCGTCCCGTCGTGGAGAAGACCGATCGCTTATTCATCTCGCTCCTCGTCGAAGGTCGTGGCGGGCTGCTCGGCCTCGGGCGTCCCGGCCCGGGATCGACGTCGTCGCGGCGACGTCGGGATGGCGAGCAACAGGGCGGAACCGAAGACGAGTCCCCAGCTGATCAGGACGATCGGTCGCAGCGGTCCCGCAGCCGGACGCGCCTCGCGCTCGTCCTGCGCCTCCACGTAACGCCAGAGGAGGCCGTTGGACGTGTCGCCCACCGGCAGGAAGTCGGCGTCGGCGTCGAGCGCCTCGCCCGCGCGCTGGCCGAGCCGGTCGGCGTCGCCGTCGTCGTCGGTGGCCGTCAGCAACACGAACCCGACGCCCAGCCGACGCAGGTCGTCGGTCGGGTCGAAACCGCTGCGGCTGACGAGGTTGCCGGCCAGGACGGTGAGGTCCTCGTTGACCGAGGTGAGGCGTGGGGCGGTCGAGTCGAGCGTCGACTGGTCGTCGAGCGTCGCTCCTTGACCGTGCTCGAGCGACACGGCGAGCGAGCCGTCCGGCTGGGGCGTGAGGACGAGCGTCCCGACGTCGGGTGTCGCCTCGGCCTCGGCGGTGACGTAGGCCGACAGGATGCGCCCCGAGCTCGGACGGACGTCGGCCACGGGGCCGAACGACGCGATCACCGTGGGGGCCGCAGCGGCGACCGCCAGCACGGCGACCAGGGCGCCGGCCGGCGGGGCGACCCGGGGCAGCCGGTCGAGGGTCACGGCCGCGGCGCCGACGAGCCCCAACAGGTAGAGGCTCAGTCCGCTGCCGGCCCAGATCGTGGTCGTGTCGCTGCCGACGCCCGTGACGGACACGTGGGTCGCGGCGACGGCCGTCAGGTAGCCGAGCAGGGCGAGCGAGAGGGCGGGGACAGCGCGGCGCTGCGAGCCGACGAACGGCGAGGCCACGGCGAGCAGCGCCAACGGGGCGATCGCGACGGCGACCAGGACGGCGAGCGTGGCGGACGAGAAACCCGTCCCGGCGATCAGCGCCGTCCAGCCGTTGAGGCCCGTCTCGGGGGACGCGAGCAGCAGCTGCAGCGGTGAGGCCGGGTCCGACCTCGTGGGGACACCGGGGTCGGCGAACACGGCCCACCACGTGCCCCGCTGCAGCTGGGCGACGACGAGGGGCGCGAAGAGGGCCAGCGCGGGCAGCGGCACCGCGACGAGGCGATGGGTGCCGCGGGGGCGGCTGACGATCGACCCGAGCCAACCGACGAGGAGGGCCGGCACGAGCGAGGGAGCGGCCGCCGCGACGACGGCGAACAGCAAGGAGGCGGTGGCCCCGGCCGTCCACGACCTCGCGGCCCCGATCATGGCCCAGACGAGGAACGGCAGCGCCACGTGCGCGAGGACGGCACCGAGGTGACCGGACTGCAGACCCGAGAGCAGCGGGGACGAGAGGGCATAGAGCGCCGCGGCGACGGCCGGCACCCAGGTGCGGCGGGTCACGCGGCGGGTGGCGAACCACGCGCCCAGCGCGGAGAGCGGCAGGGCCACGAGGTAGACCCCGAGGACCGCGGTCGACGGCGACCAGGGCGTCAGGCTGCCGAGGACCGCGACGAGCGCGGCGAACGGGTCCGAGGGGCCGAGGAACCCGGTGCCGATCTCGCGCCAGCCGTAGCCCACCGACGACCAGAGCTGACCCACCGAGGTGCTGAGCGGCAGGAGTCCCCCACCCGTGACGGCCGGGTTGCCGAGCAGCGGCAGGAACGCCACCACACCGACGACGGCGGCGACCAGCACGACCCAGAGGCCGCCCGAGTGGACGAAGCTCGCCCGGGGGTCGGGTGCGTCCTCGACGCCGGCGACCTGTGCGTCACGTTCGGTGACCCGTCGTTCTCGGAGCATCGCGCGGGACGCGCGCAAGGGCTCCACCGAGCTCCAGCCGACGCTCTTGGTCCGGGCGAGGGCCCGACGAGCCGATCGCACGTGCGAGCCGCCGAAGGCAGCCCGGAACGCGCTGGCGAACTCGCCCACCACGGCTCCCGGGTTCTTGGTGAGCAGGTGCCAGACGCTGCGCACGACCGCCAGCGGCACCAGGCTGAGCCAGTGCAGCGGCAACAGGGCGGCCGCCGAGTAGACGAGGCGCCGGTGCAGTTGGGCGGCACGGTGCAGGCGCGCCCGGCGGGCGTGCCCGACGGGCCCGTGGCCGAACTCCTCCGGCGGCCCAGCACTGTCGACCTTCGCGTCGGGGACGAGGACCACCCGGTGACCGGCGAGGCGGGCACGGATCGAGAAGTCGAGTGCGGCGTCGACGTGCGGCAGCGCGGGGTCGAAGCCGCCCAGGGCGGTCCAGACCGTGCGACGGACGAGCATGCCCCCCGCCGCGACGCCGAGCACGTCGTCCGTGACGTCGTGCTGGCCCTGGTCGAGTTCGTTCTCGACGCGGGCGAGCGAGGCGCCGTACCGGGTGACGGTCTCGCCGAACTCGGCGATGACACCGGGCTGGCCCCACCGCATCAGCTTGGGGCCCGCGACCGCGACGGAGGGCGACACCTCGACGGTCGTCATGAGGCGCTCGAGCGCCTCGGGCGCGGGTGCGTTGTCGTGCCCGAGCAGCCAGACCCACTCGTCGGGATCTCCGTCGCCCGGGTCGGAGAGTCGCACGCCGTGCGCGGCGGCGGCACCGAACGTCTTCGCGTCGGGAAGCGAGGCCAACTGGGCGGCGCCGCTCAGCGACAGCCGACCCGCGGCCGAGTCCTTGCCGCCCGTGTCGACCACCACCAATGCCTCGGGGGGCCGCGTCTGACGCGACAGTCCGTCGAGGGTTCGGTCGAGGTAGGTCGCTCCACCAGGGGCGACGAGGATCGCTGTGACTCTCGGCTGCATGACTCGTGCAGCCTAGGTCGCACCGGCGCGGGCACCGGCTCGGCGCGCCGACGCGACGGGCGAGACGTGCCGACCCGCGCCTCCTGGTCCCCGCGGCCTCGGGCCATCACGACGGAACGGCACCGACCCGGAGGGGTCGATGCCGTCGGAAGCCGAGGAGGCGCGGGTCAGGCCCGCTTGCGGAGCTTGCGACGCTCGCGCTCGGACAGCCCGCCCCAGATGCCGAAGCGCTCGTCGTTCTGCAGGGCGTACTCGAGGCACTGGGCCCGGACGTCGCAGGAGGCGCAGATCTTCTTGGCGTCGCGCGTGGAGCCGCCCTTCTCGGGGAAGAACGCCTCGGGATCGGTCTGGGCGCAGAGCGAGTCCGCCTGCCAGGCCAGCTGGTTCTCGTCGTCGGCGACGATGGTGCGCGACGACGATCCGATGCCGGGGACGCCCAGCTGGATCGGGTCGACGTGCCAGTTGTCCGGGACGCCGGCGCGGTTCTCGTGGATGCCCACAGCGCATCTCCCCTCGTGTCGATCGCCCGTGAATGTACGCGACAAGGTAATTACACCGGTGTCATTACCCATCCGTCAAGTCGAGGGCCAATAAACCCTCCACCCCCCGATCAGGGGCAAGGGAGCCCCGGCGTGTCGGGGGACGTTTCGACGGGAACGGGTGATGTCGGGTACGTGGCGGACGGTCAACCGCGAGGCGCGGCCTGCCAGGCGCTGGTGACCATCTCGAGCAGCGTGTGCCGCATCTCCCAGTCGAGGTCGCGCGCCGCCAGGCTGCCGTCGGCGACGATGCGGTCGGGGTCGCCGGGACGACGCGGGGCGATCTCGGGCGTGAAGTCGATGCCGGTGCCCTCGCGCATCGCGGTCATGATCTCGGCGACCGAGACGCCGCCGCCCGAACCGAGGTTGTAGGCCGGCTCGACCGGCTCGCCCGCGTCCAGTCGGCGGGCCGCCGCGACGTGCGAGACCGCCAGGTCGGCGACGTGGACGTAGTCGCGGACGCACGTCCCGTCGGGGGTGTCGTAGTCGTCGCCGTTGATGCGCGGGACGCGGCCCTCGGCGAGCGCGGCGAAGACGAGCGGGAAGAGGTTGTGCGGGCTGGCGTCCCAGAGGTCGGGCCGACCCGAACCCACGACGTTGAAGTAGCGCAGGCTGGTGTGGCGCAGGCCTTCGGCCACCCCCTGGTCGCGCAGCAGCCACTCGCCGATCAGCTTGCTCTCGCCGTAGGGGGACGCGGGTGCCTTGGGCGTGTCCTCGGTGACGAGCTCGGTCGGCGGCGTGCCGTAGACGGCCGCGCTGGACGAGAACACGATCCGGTCGACGCCCCGGCTCGACATGGCCTCGAGGAGGCGGGCGGTCCCCGTGACGTTCTGGTCGTAGGTGTGCAACGGCCGCTGGACCGAGACCCCGGCGTACTTGTAGCCCGCGACGTGGACGACGCCGGTCACGCCGTGCCGGTCGATGGTCTGCTCGATCAGCTCGCGGTCGAGGAGGGAACCCCGGACGAACGGGACGTCGGCGGGCACGAAGGCCTCGAGGCCGGACGAGAGGTCGTCCAGGACGACCGCGTCGATGCCCGCCCCCGTGAGCTCGCGGACGACGTGAGAACCGATGTACCCGGCACCGCCGGTGACCAACCATGACATGGGGCCAACCTATCGGGTGCCCGACGGGTCACGGGTGCCAGCACGAGCGCCGGGTGGGGCGCGCGGAGCCGGACGTCACGCGGAGCGGACGGCTCCACCCGGCCGCTCGGCCCGGCTCAGGCCGGCGTCGCCACGTAGGCGGTGCCGCCGCCGGTCATCGCGAGTCGGACCTCGTCGGGGGTGACGAACGCGGACTCGCCACGACCGAGCCGGATGGTGCCGTCCTGACCCTTGACGTGGACCTCTCCGGCGGTGACCAGGACGATGCTCGGACCGCCGATCTCGACGACGGCCCCCGGACCCTCGGCGTCGACCCGCAGCATGGCGAAGCCCGTGCCGGGAGGCGCGAAGCGCTCGACCCCCCGGGCGACCGTGGTCGGGTCGAGACGGGGGACGGGCAGTGGTTCGAAGTCGAGCACCTTCAGCAGCTCGGGGACGTCCACGTGCTTGGGGGTCAAGCCGCCGCGCAGCACGTTGTCGGAGGGCGCCATGAGCTCGACGCCGAAGCCGCCCAGGTAGGCGTGCACGTTGCCGGCGGGCAGGAACAGCGCCTCCCCGGCACGCAGCGTCACCCGGTTGAGCAACAGCGAGACGACCACGCCGGGGTCGCCGGGGTAGCGCTCGGCCAGGTCGACGACCGTGGCGATGCCCGCGCCGTCCGCCCGGTGGGCGGCGGCGAGTTCGCTCACCGCCGCGATGGCCGCGGACGAGTCGTCGTCGCCCTGGAAGAGGAAGGCCAGGGTCGACCGCAGGGACTCGGCCAGGTGTCGGCGGAGCAGGTCGAGGCGCCCCGAGCCGTCGTCGAGGAGGTCGAGGTCGGCCAGGGTCCGGGCCGGCTCGCGGAACCCGCAGAGGGCGTCGAAGGTGTCGCTCAACGCCACGATGATCTCGGGCTTGGCCGAGGAGTCCTTGTAGTTGCGCTCGGGGGCGTCGAGCGGGATGCCCGCGGCGTCCTCGCGCGCGAAGCCCTCGCGGGCCTGCTCGGGGGTGGGGTGCGCCTGGATGGACAGCGGGCCGTCGGCCGCGAGCAACTTCAGCAGGAACGGCAGGTGGTCCCGGTCGCGGCCGAGCGCCCTGCCCGGCTCGGCGGCGAACCAGTCGGCGAGGGTGTCGGCACCACCCACGACCGCCGGGGCGACGACGACGCTCGGCGAACCCGGGTGCGCACCGAGCCACAGCTCGGCCTCGGGGCGGCCGCTCGGTCGACGACCGAGCAGGTCGGCGATGGCCGTCGTCGAGCCCCAGGCGTAGTCGCGGGGCGTGTTGGTGATGGCGAGGAACATGGCTTTACCTGCTTGTCGGAGGTCGTGCTTGGTCGCCCCCTACAAAGCGGTGAGGTCGACGACGCCGGGGCGTTGATCAAAGCTACCAACCCCTTGGCGGCGGCTGGGGCGCTGCCTAGGCTCCTGTCGTCCCGACACGAAGCAATGGAGCACGGATGTCATCAGCGACCCTCACCTCGTTCACCTCCCTCGTCAGCGACTTCTACGGTTACGAGGACCTCCTCTCGGACCGCGAGAAGGGCGTCCTGGCCGACCTTCGCCACTACCTCGAGACCGAGGTCAAGCCCGGGGTGAACCGCCACTGGGCCGACGCGACCTTCCCGCACGAGATCGTGAAGGGCCTCGCCGGCCTGGGCCTCTTCGGCATGCCGTGGGAGGAGACGCGCCCGTTCGAGAACTCCGCCGTCTTCCGCGGCTGGGTCGCGCTCGAGCTCGCGCGCGTGGACGCGTCCGTCGCGACCTTCGTCGGCGTGCAGAACGGACTCGCGATGGGCTCGATCGGCGTCGGCGGCTCGCCCGAACAGCGTGCCGAGTGGCTGCCCCGCATGGCGAGCGGTGACCTGGTGGGCGCCTTCGGCCTGACCGAACCGCTGTCGGGGTCCGACTCGGCCCAGGGACTCCGCACGATCGCCACCCGCGACGGCGACGACTGGGTGCTGAACGGCTCCAAGCGGTGGATCGGCAACGCCACGTTCAGCGACATCACGATCATCTGGGCCAAGAGCGCCGAGGACGGCCAGGTCAAGGGCTTCATCGTCCCGACCGACACCGCCGGCTACACGGCGACCAAGATCGAGGACAAGCAGAGCCTCCGCATCGTCCAGAACGCCGACATCACCCTCGAGGACGTGCGCGTGCCCGAGAGCCACCGACTGCAGCAGGCCGATTCGTTCCGCAGCACGGCGGCCGTGCTGCGCCTGACGCGGGCCGAGGTCGCCTGGGCGGCCGTGGGCAACTCGATCGGCGCCTACGAGGCCGCCCTGGCGTACGCCAACGAGCGCGTGCAGTTCGGCAAGCCCATCGCCAAGCACCAGCTGATCCAGGACCTGCTGGTGAAGTGCATCGGCAACATCACCGCCTCGATCGGCATGGTGGTGCGGTGCTCGCAGATGCTCGACGAGGGCACCCAGCGCGACGAGCACGCCTCGCTCGCCAAGGCGTTCACCACGGCCCGCATGCGCGAGACGGTGGGGTACGCCCGCGAGGTCATGGGCGGCAACGGCATCGTGCTCGAGTACGACGTGGCCCGGTTCTTCGCCGACGCCGAGGCGCTGTACAGCTACGAGGGCACCCGCGAGATGAACACCCTCATCGTGGGCCGCAGCATCACGGGCCAGGCGGCGTTCGTCTGATCCGGGAGGGGCGGCCCCCGGTCGCTCCTCCGCGCCTCCCCCGTCGTCTAGCCTGGTGCCCATGACCACGACGTTGCCCGCGCGGCCCGCCCGGACGGCGCCGACGCGCGGAGCCACGACGTTCGCGACGCTGGCGTTCCTCGTGTTGTTCGGTGGCGACGTCCTCCGCAACGGCACCGGCTGGTGGGGCTGGGGGGCGGCCTGCGTGGCGATGGTCGTCGCCGCCGTCGTCCTCGTCGTGCGGCATCCACCCCGGGTACGGACCCTCCCGCGCCTCCTCGTGCTCTTCCTGCTCTTCGCGGTCGTCTCGATCGCGTGGTCGCAGTACCCCGCCGGCTCCGCGATCGGCATCGTCCTCACGCTGATGACGAGCGTGGGCGCCCTGGCGGTCACCGTCGTCGCCTCGTGGCCGACCATCGTGACCGCCCTCGGACGGGCCTTGCGCATCCACGTCGTGGCCTCCCTGCTCTTCGAGGTCGTCGTCGGACTCGTCGTCCGCCAGCCGGTCTGCCCGGTGTACCTGGACTGCACGGATCGGCCCGCGGCGTGGTTCTGGTCGCGCGACGTGCTCTTCGAAGGCGGTCGCATCCAGGGGCTGCAGGGCAACAGCAACATCTTCGCGATCATCGCCCTGTTCGCCCTGATCGTCACGGCGGTCCAGGCGGCGGACCGGTCCATCGGTCGCGGCACGGCGGTGGTCGGTCTCGTCACCTCGCTGCTCGCGCTGGTGCTGACCCGGTCGGCGACCGTCGCGGTGGTCGCGGTGGCCGTCGGCCTCGTGTCGCTGCTGGTGGTGGCGACCCGACGCCGTGAGCCCGGCCGCCGGGGTCCCGTCTTCGGCGTGGCGGCGCTCGTCGTGCTGGCGGCCGTCACGGTGGTCGTCCTCGCCCGCGGCCCGCTGCTCGCGCTGCTGGGGAAGAGCGGCGACCTGACGGGTCGCACCGACATCTGGTCGGCCGTCTACGACCTCGGCGTCCAGCACCCCGTCGTGGGCTGGGGTTGGGTCAGCTACTGGTTCCCGTTCGTCGAACCGTTCACCGACCTCGCCGAGCGCAACGGCGTGGTCTACCTGCAGGCGCACGACGCGTACCTCGACGTCTGGTTCCAGCTGGGCTGGATCGGCCTCGCGTTGTTCGGGCTCACGATCGTCGGCGTCGTCCTGAGATCGTGGTGGTGGGCCGTCGACCGCCGCATGCTCTCGCGCGGGGTCGCGGCGCCGTGGTCGGCCCTCGACCTGTTGCCCTTGCTGCTCGTGACGGCCCTGCTCGTCCATGGGTTGACCGAGTCCCGGCTGATCGTCGAGTGGGGCTGGGCCACGTTCGTGGTCGTCGTGCTCGTGACGCGCCGCGACCCCTTCGGCTGGACGGGCCACGACCGGTGACGTCCGGCCACGGCCACGGGTTCGACCGCAGCCGCGATCCCCTGCGCCGGTACCTCTCGGCCTGGATCGGCTTCTCGGCGGGCGGGCACTTCTCGCAGGCACTCTCGGTCGCCATCGTGCTCTACGCGTTCTCGACCCAGTCGGTCCGCGCCCTGATGGGGTGGCCGGGCTCGCTCGCCGTCCTGGGCACCCTCGTGGTGCTCGCGACCCTCTCCCTGGTCGGTGGCCGACACCACATCGAGTGGCACGGCATCCTGCCGGTGTCGCTCATCGCCCTGTTCGGCTTCATGGCCCTCAGCGTCTTCTGGAGCGAGTACACCTGGGTCACCGTCGGCGGTGTGGCCTACGCGGTCGGGTTCGGCGCCCTCGGGCTGTACCTGGCCCTGGGCCGCGACCTGGTCCAGGTGGTGCGGGCCTTCGGGGACGCGCTCCGCATCCTGCTCGTCGTGTCGCTGTCGCTCGAGGTGCTGAGCGGGCTGCTGATCGACCAACCGATCGCGTTCCTCGGAATCCAGGGCAACCTCGCCGCGGGCGGTCCGATCCAGGGCATCTCGGGCACCCGCAACTACCTGGGCTTCCTGGCGACGCTCGCGGTCATCACGTTCGCCGTCGAGTTCCTCACCCGGTCGGTCCCTCGGCGGCAGGCCGTCGCCTCGGGCGTGCTCGCCCTCACGGCGCTCGGTTTCGCCCGCTCCCCCGCGACGGCGATCGCGGTCATCGTCCTGATCGTGGCGGGAGTGGCGCTCGACGCGCTGCGCCGGGCCCCCGAGTCGAGACGGTCGCTCCTGCAATCGGTCTTCGCGGTGATCGTGGTGCTGGGTGGTGCGCTGGCCTACGCGGGTCGCTCGCGCCTCCTGGACGCGGTGGACGCGACCAACGACCTGTCGGTGCGGTCGCTGCTCTGGGCGCGCATCCGCGAACTGGCCACGGTTCACGACATCGTCGGGTGGGGCTTCGTCGGGCAGTGGCCGACCGGGATCTTCCCGTACTCGACGATCATCGCGCCGAGCGGCCGACCGCACGAGACGGGGCTCAACGCGTTCTTCGACATCTGGCTGCAACTGGGCCTGGTCGGCGGGTTGCTCCTCGTCGTGGCCGGCACCCTGGCGTTCGTGCGCAGCTGGATCACGGCGTCGGGTCACCCGATCGTGGCGTACGTCTGGCCGGCGCTCGTCCTGGTGCTGATCGGGGTCACCGCCGTCGCCGAGAGCTTCGTGTTGTTCGAGGGAACCCTGATGACCTTCGTCGCCATCGCGACGATCGCCGCCCGCAAGCGGTCGTGGCGGTCACGGCTGCCGCAGGCGAACCGCCGGTAGGAGGCGCGGCTCGGTCGGGTGCCGTCGCGGACGTCGGTCGCCGGTCGCGACCCGGCGCGCCGCTTCAGTCCTCGACGACCCAGCGCGGCCCGGGGCGGTTGCCGAGCAGGGTCTGCAGGCGGCGTCGGAAGCCCCACTGCGTGACGCGCAGCATGGCCTCGACGACGATGGCCTGGCTCATCTTGGACTCGCCGAGCTCGCGTTCGCGGAACTCGATGGGCACCTCGACGACGCGCCCCCCGCCGTCGAGGACGCGGAGGGTCATGTCGACCTGGAAGCAGTACCCCTTCGAGTCGATGCCCGTGAGGTCCATCGCCTCGAGGGCCTCACGCGTGTAGGCCCGGAAACCGGCGGTGACGTCCTTGAGCTGCAACCCGAGGGCCAGGCGGGCGTAGAGGTTGCCGCCGCGGCTCAGGACCTGGCGCGACACCGGCCAGTTGATGACCGAGCCGCCGGGAACCCACCGCGAGCCGATCGCGAGGCTCGGCGTGCCGGGGCCGGACGCGCTGACCAGGGCGATCATCTCGGGCAGCTTCTCGGGCGGGTGCGAGCCGTCGGCATCCATCTCGACGACGACGTCGTAGCCCCGCTCGAGGCCCCAGCCGAAGCCCATGACGTAAGCGGAACCGAGCCCGAGCTTGCCCGTGCGGTGCATCACGTGGATGCGGGGATCGGTGGCGGCCATCGTCTCGGCCAACTCACCGGTGCCGTCGGGGCTGCCGTCGTCGACCACGAGCACGTCGATCTCGGGGGCCGCGGCGAACAGGCGCCCCAGGATGAGCGGGAGGTTCTCGACCTCGTCGTAGGTGGGGAGGACGACGAGGGCGCCGGCGCCGGTGTGCGCGGAGGAGGTCATGCGATCGGGTGGCTTTCGGTACGGGGGCGGCAGGGTGCGTCCATCATTCCACGGCTGCGCCAGGGCCTCATCCGCGCTCGTCGAGCGTCGAGCAGTCGGCTGCCACGAACCAGCCGGTCGGGGCGATCGGCACGAGGGCCTTGCCGTCGTCGAGCACGACGTCCCCGCTGCGGCACTGGTCGACGACCTGGTCGTAGTTCGACTGCCACGGGCCGTAGTCGCTGCGGAGCACGTGGTCGAGCTGTGGGTGCCACAGGACGGCCCCGGCGAAGGCGGCGAGGAGGACGGCGCCCGCGACCGTCGTCACGGCGCGGCGCCGCGCGAGGAACGCGTCCGCGGCGAGGGCGACGGCGGTCAGGAGCAGCATCGACGGCACGAGCGCGTACCTCAGGTAGCCGGACGTCGCCAGCCAGCCCGGGCCGTTCAGACCGTATTCGGTGAGCCCGCTCGCGTTCGCGACGATGCCGGCGGCCCAGAGGAGCGGTGCGTAGACGACGAGACCCAGGACCAGCCAGAGACGTCGACGCCGCCCCGCCACGGCGGCCCAGCCGGCGCAGAGGACGATGCCCGCCAGCACGAGTACCGCGATGCCCCAGGACGTCTCGACGAGCAGGTCGGAGGCCGTTCCGGATGACGCGACGAAGGTCGACATGACCGGCTGAGCCAGGAAGCTGAGGACGAGGTCGGTCAGATCGGGTGCGGGGTAGGTCGACGCCGGACGGGGGAAGGCCCACGAGGTCCACAGCTGCACCGCCACCCCCACGAGCAGGGCACCGGACACCGGCCACGAGCGTCGGTGCCGGACGGTGACGAGGACGAGGGGAACCAGCAGGAGCGACTGGACCTCGGTGAGCGCGCAGACGAGGACGACGCCCGCCTGCAGGCCGCTGCCCCACCAGGTGCGCGGCACGTGCAGCACCGCCCAGAACAAGAGCCAGAGCAGGTACCAGTGCAGGTTGGCCAGGTTGCCGGACACCTCGATCGGGGCGATCGGGGCGAGCACGGTCGCGGCGGCGATCGCCACCCGGGCGGCCGAGGACACGACGTACTGACGACTGAGGACGAAGACGAGCGCGGTCACGAGGCCGACCACCCCGCAGCAGACCGCAGCGATCACGTGGGCCACGTCCCCGAGATCGCCCACGAGAACCGCCAGGTCGGTCGCCAGGCGCGCGCCGAGGTGCTGATAGCCGGCGTAGGGGGTCACGAGGGACTCCCAGGGGCCCAGGTCGAGCCGCTGCGAGAGGAAGATCGGGCCGTCCTCCGCCCAGAGGGTCGACCTCGCCGCCTCGGGGAGGCGCCACCACGACACGAGGGCCGCCACGACACCCAGCGCGGCAGCCGTGCCGACGTCAAGGACGAGGCGGGGCGCTCGTCGCGCGTCGGCGGCATCGTCGTCGACGAAGTCCGCCGACCGGTCGGTCGTGGTGTTCGGAAGCGCTCGGGTCACCGGACGATTCTCCTGCATCCCCGTCCGGGCGCGCTCCCCCGGCGCGCCGGGTGCCGGCCGGGTCGACTGTTAGCATCACTGCATGGTCTCGTTGGAGAAGACGCTCATCGTCATGCCCGCCTTCAACGAAGAGGCCGCGGTCGGAGACGTCGTCCGAGAGGTGTTCGGCGCCCTGCCCGGCATCAGCGTGCTCGTCGTGAACGACGGATCGCGGGATCGCACCGTCGAGGTGGCCCGTGCCGCGGGCGCGACCGTCCTCGATCTGCCCTTCAACCTCGGTGTCGGGGGGGGCCATGCGTGCCGGGTTCAAGTTCGCGCGGGCCAACGGCTTCGAGAACGTCGTGCAGGTGGACTCGGACGGGCAGCACGATCCGGCAGGGGTCCCGCTGCTGCTGAAGGCCCTGGAGTCCCACGACGTCGCCATCGGCGCCCGGTTCGCGGGCGAGGGCGACTACGAGGCGCGCGGGCCGCGCCGCTGGGCGATGGTCGTGCTCGCCACGGTCGTGAGCCGCATCGCCCACACGCCCTTGACCGACACCACCTCCGGATTCCGGGGGGCCGGCCCGCGGGCCGTCGAGATCTTCGCCGAGCACTACCCTGCCGAGTACCTCGGTGACACCGTCGAATCACTCGTGCTCGCCGCCCGGGCCGGCTGCCGCCTCACCCAGGTGCCGGTGTCCATGCGGGTCCGGGCCGGCGGCATCCCGTCACACGATCCCGCCAAGGCCGCCGTGTACCTCGGACGAGCGTGCCTCGCCCTCGTCATCGCGCTGTGGCGGCCGCCCCTGTCCCTGCGCAGCGACGCGGGGGTCGCCGCGTGAGCGTCACGACCTACGTCTTCGGCATCGTCTCGGCCCTCTTGGTGCTCGTCGTCGTCTTCGAGTTGTTGCGTCGTCGCCGCGTCCGCGAGCGCCACGCCCTGTGGTGGATGGTCGCGGGCACCCTCGCGCTGCTCATCGCCGTCTTCCCGCACGTCCTGACGGGCCTGGCCGGACTGCTCGGCATCGCCGTGCCCACGAACCTCGGGTTCTTCGTCTGCGTGGTCGTCCTCTTCCTCGTCTCGGTGCAACACAGCGCCGAGCTGACCATCCTCGAAGAGAAGTCGCGCACCCTGGCCGAACACGTGGCCCTCCTCGACGAGCGCGTCTCCCGTCTCGACCGCGCTGCGGACAGGAAGGCCTCGGCGGACGACGTGGGTGCCACCGGCCGTGGCGTGACGACGTCGCACCCCGAGGGCGATGCCACCGGGCACGAACCCGACGCGGGCCTGCGGACCGACGAGCCCACCGACCGGGCCGGCCGCTCATGACCGCGTCGCCCCGCGTCACGGTGGTGACGCTCGCCTATGGTGACGAGGCCGTGCTGGACCGAGCCGTCCGTTCGGTGCTCGACTCGACCGGCGTCGACGTCGACCTCGTGTTGGTCGACAACGGGTGCACGAGCGACGCCGTCCGCGACCTGCCCGATGATCCACGGCTGCGGATCGTGACCCCCCACGAGAACCTCGGCTTCGCAGGCGGTGTCAACCACGGTGCCCGCTTCGCGGAGGGCGAGTTCCTGGCCCTGGTCAACTCGGACGCCGAGGTCGCACCGGACGCCCTCGCCAAGCTCGTGGCGGTGGCCTCCCGCCCCGGCGTGGGCATCGCGACGGGCAGCATCCGGCTGGCATCCGATCCCGGACGCATGAACTCGGCAGGCAACCCCGTCCACGTCGTCGGCCTCAGCTGGGCCGGCGGCATGAACGAACCGGCGAGTGACCACGCCGCCCAGACCCTCGTGGCCTCCGCCTCCGGTGCAGGCCTCGCCCTGCGTCGCGACCTCTGGACGCGCCTGGAGGGATTCGCCGACGAGTACTTCGCCTACCACGAGGACGTCGATCTCAGCTGGCGCACCTGGCAGGCGGGACTGACCGTCGTCTACGTCCCTGACGCCGTGGTGATCCACCACTACGAGTTCAGCCGGAACCCCCTCAAGATGTTCCTGCTCGAGAAGAACCGACAGATCTTCCTGCGGACCGCCTACGGTCGACGCCTGCGCGTCGTGACCTGGCTGCCCGTCACCGCCCTCGGACTCGTCATGACCCTGGTGGCCCGGAGCCAGGGGTGGGCTGCCGAGAAGAAGCGGGCCGATGCCTGGGTACGTGACAACGCCGCGTGGATACGACAACGACGTCGGTGGGTGCAGAGCCGGAGGGTCGTGTCCGACCGAGACCTGGCCCCGCTGCTCTCGGCCACCCTGGACCAGCAGGTGTTCCCGCTCCCCGCCGGCGCCGGCCTCCTGCAGGCGTCGATGCGCCTCTACTGGAGGGTTGCGCGCTCGCTGCTCTGATCCACGTCCGGTGACGACGCCGACGGGCGACGGCCGACCGACAACAGGACGACGACCACGAGGTTGACCGTCGAGCCGACCAAGAAGCCGATGCTGCCGGACGACACTCCCGCCGTCGGGCCCGACGCGACCATCACCGTGACGCCCGCGACGAACCCGGCCACCGAACTGAGGGCCACCTCGCGGGACCGACCGGCGGCGAGCATGAGGGCCGCCGGGATGAGCGCGACGGTGAAGACGTAGACACCCAGCATCAGGAATCGCAACAGGGGTACCGCCGCGTCGCCCTCGGTCGGGTAGAACAGCGGCAGGTACCACGGAGCGAGCAGGACCATCGCTCCGAAGAGGAGAGCCGACCCCCCCGCGAATGCCAGGAACAACGACAACGGCCCACGGTGGCGGAGCGACGAACTCGTCGCCCGGTGGGCGAACGCGGGGATCACGATCTGACTGACGGCCTGGCCGAGCATGGACGCGGGAGTGGCCAGCGTGAAGGCTGCTGCGAAGAACCCGGCCGCGTCGCCCGGAGCCCAGACCTGGGCCGAGATCATGGCCAGTTGGAGCAGGCCGTTGGTCGTCAACCCGGCCACCACGTTCCATCGGGCGAAACCGAGGACGGGCGAGACCTCGAGCTCGGGTCCCGCCAGACGGTTGCCACGGGGCAGGCAGGCGACGGCGAAGACGAGGTAGCCGACGGTCAGGGGGACGAGCACCCAGGTGCCCTGACCGGTGAGGCAGACCACGATCAACAAGCCGAGCGCGCCTGCGGCCGAGACGGAGTCCCAGAGCGCGACACGGGCGGCGCCGTGACGCCCCAGCCGACCGCCGCGGGCGTAGGCGTAGAGCCCGTAGCCGACGACGAGCCCGGCGGCGGACACGGCCACGAGAGGAGAGTTGCCGAGAGCCATGGCGACGGGCACGGTGGCCGCGCCCAGGAGCAACGACGAGGCGAGCATGGTCCGTCCGAGGACACGGACGAGGGCGGCATCGGAGACGCGGCGGTGCAGGGCGAGGGCGAGGAAGCGCGAGGCGGTGTTCCCGGCCGCCGTCGGCCAGAGCAGGGCGACGAAGATCGACAGGGACAAGAGGGTCGAGGCGTGCCCGAGTGCTTCCGTGCCGAAGGTACGTCCGATCAACACCGTGTAGACGAGACGGCTGACGCCCTGAGCGCCGATCCCGACGGTCGAGAGAAGGGCCGCCGAGGCCATCGCACCGTTCTTCCGCTCCACCGTCGTCGCGGTCGCGCCCTTCACACTCATGGCGTCAGCCTACGGTCAGCCAGATCGAGGTAGCGCCCACCATCGATATCATCGTCGGGGCCGCCCGTGCAGTTCACGCCCTCGGGGTGCCTGCCGATCCCGCGATCTGAGGACCACATGAACGTCGACACCCGCACCGCCTCACAGCCCTCCCGTTCGAAGGGCAGGTCCCGGCGCCCCCTCACCACCTTCCTGCTCTCCTTCGTGGCGTTCTGCCTGCTCGGCGGTACCTGGGCCATGGCCAACCCCCTGATGTCGCTCCCCGACGAGCCGGCGCACACCATCCACGCCGCAGCCGTCGTTCGGGGTGAATGGTCCGGCACGCCCACCGGCAAGGGTGGATGGACAGACGTCGAAGTCCCCGAGTACATCGCGATAGCCCACGACCTGCCGTGCTTCGCCTTCCGCAACGCCGAGTCGGCCCAGTGCCAGATGCTCGTCCCGGACTCCGAGGTCGAGACCACCGTGACGACCTCGGCGGGTTCCTACGACCCCGCTTACTACGCCGTCGTGGGCCTCCCGTCTCTCGTCCTCGACGGGAAGGCCTCCTACTACGGCATGAGGGGCGTGAGCGTGATGCTCGTCTCCGCGTTCCTGGCCCTCGCCGTCGTCGCCCTGTCACAGCTCAGGCGACGGGGGTTCGCCCTCCTCGCCCTCGCCGTCGCGATCACCCCCAAGGTCCTCTTCCTGGCGAGCGGCATCAATCCCAACAGTCTCGAGATCGCCTCGGCCGTCATGCTGTTCTCCTGGCTGAGCCTGCTGGCCCAGAGATGGCGTGAGGACGGCGTCCCCCCGGTGCGCATCGCCATGGTCGCCGTCGCGGCCGTCGCCCTCGCGAACAGCCGCAGCATCGGCCCGCTCTACGTCCTGATCATCGTCCTGGCGACCCTGTTCGACCTCGAACTCGTCAAGCGCCTCCTCCGATCCCGCGCCTTCTGGGTCGGCGTCGTCGCGATCGGCGTCGGGACCGCCTTCAGCCTCGCCTGGACGGTCCTCTCGGCGAGCCTCAGCGTGTCGACCGAGAGCGCGGGCACAGGCACGGGCTTCGGTCTCGCCTTCCGGACCATGGCCTTCCTGACGTTCGAGAACCTGACCGGCTACGTCGGCATCTTCGGTTGGCAAGAGGTCCCCGCACCCTTCACCACCGTGGCCATCTGGGGCGGGCTGATGTTCGCCTTGGCCGTCGCCGGGCTGTTCCTCGGCCGGGGCCGACCGCGTCGCACCGTCCTGCTGCTCATCCTGGCGTTCCTGTTCATCCCGCCGCTCATGCAGGGCTACGCAGCGGCCGACTACGGCTACATCTGGCAGGCACGCTACCTGCTGGCGATCGTCTGCCCTCTCGTCATCGCCGGAGGAATCGCCCTCGACGACGCCTTCCCGACTGCGTTCACCCTGCCTGGTGCCCGCCGCCTCGCGGGCTTCGTCCTGGTCATCCTCGCCATCATGCAGTTCCACACCTACGTCTGGAATCTCCAGCGCTACGTGCTGGGAATGCCCGATGGCTGGTCGCGCATGTTCACCGATCCCGAGTGGCTGCCACCGGGCGGGTGGTACATCTGGGCTGCGGTCCTGCTCGTGACCCTCGTAGGCGGTGCCGTGCTCCTCGGCCGGGCGGCGTTCTCGCCGATGGACGACGTTCCAGCGACCGACGCCCCGTCGCTCGGAGCCTCGGATCGTGCCGACACGCGGCTGGCGGAACCCGCCGTCGATGATCGCGCCTCCTCGGTGGGGCCCCCCTCCGCCTGACGCCGCGAGGCGATCCACCCCGGCCGGGTGGAAGCACGAACGGGTGGCAGCCTCGTCGGCTGCCACCCGTTCGTGGTCTCGCCCCAGGGGGCCTCAGACGGTCAGGGAACGGTCACCGTCCGGCAGCCGAGGTTCAGCTGCCCCACGCCCGACGAGTCCTTGGCCGTGCCGCACACGGTCCGAGAACCGGGAGCGGCGGGGACGACCACCCCGAAGCCGTGCAACGGACCCGAGGTCGGGTACGACCGCGCGACGTCGGGACGGCTCTGGTCGGCGACGACCGTGGCGGCGGCGGCACCATCCACGGTGAACGCGACGGGCAACGGCGCAGCCGTGTCGGGATCGACCACCCAACCGTTCACCCGGACCCCTCCGGTCGTCCCGACGGCCGACTCGAAGTTGCCGACCGGCAGCGCGCCGCCGACCACGACGGTCCGGCATCCCAACGTCGTGTTGCTCGTGCCCGCGCCCTGGTTGATGGCGTAGACGCAGACCGAGTGGGACCCGGCCGACGCCGTCACGGTCGAGCTGAAACCGTGCGCTGCTCCGTAGGCGGGGTAGTTCCGGGCGATGTCCGGGCGAGCGTTCGACGCGGTCGTGACGCGTCCGACGCCGTCGACGTACACGTGGACGGGGATCGACGCAGTGGTGTCACCGTCGAGGGCCCATCCGGCGACCGTGATGGCGTTCGCCGAGGTCGAGACGACGTCGAGCGCTCCCACCGGTGTCGAGCCGACCGCCGTGACCGTCTTGCAGCCGAGGTTCGAGTTGCCCCCCGCGCCCTGGTTGATGGCGAAGAAGCACACCGAGCGCGCGCCCGCCGAGGCGGGCAGATCAGCCGTGAAACCGTGTGCCGCCCCGTTCGCCGGGTACGCGCGCCCGATGTCGGGTCGTTGCCCGGAGGCGCGTAGGGGGTACCCGACGCCGTCGACGTAGGCGTGGACGGCGATGGAGGCGGTGCTCTCGGGGTCGAGGGCCCATCCGTTGACGCGGACTCCGCCAGGAGCGGCGACGACCGAGTCGACGGCACCGACCGGGGACGCCGACGCGATCGTGACGGTCCGGCAACCGAGGGTCGTGTTGCCGTTGCCGCGCAGGCCGATGGCGTAGACGCAGACCTCGTGGACGCCGGGGGACGCCGGGACGGTGCCCTGGAAGCCGTGGTTGTTGCCCTTGGACGGGTACGCAGCACCCACGTCGGGTCGCGACCGGTCCGCCGTCAAGGGGTACCCGGTCTTGTCGACGTACACGTGCACCCCGATGGGCGCGGGCAGGTCGCGGTCGAAGGCCCACCCGTTGACCGAGACGGACTCGAGACCGGTCGTCAGCGAGTCGAGCGCGCCCTGCGGACCGTTGCCGCCGGTCGTCGAGCCGAACCAGTCGGTGAAGTACACCCAGAAGTTGCGGTTGCCGTAGGCGGAGCACGAGTCGCCCGTCCCGTTGAGGTTCGCAAGCGCCGGGGCATTGGGCGTGTAGGGCGTGTAGTAGTACAGGTTGGCGGTCGCCTGGTTCTTGATGAAGACGGACTTCGATCCGCAGGCGGCGTTGGGGTTGTAGAGCACGGTCCGATTGCCACCGGGTGCGTACTGCGTGAAGTAGTTGCTCGTCCCGGCCGGGTTGGCGTACCGCTTGAACTGCCACGACGCCTTGTAGAGCTGGTTGTAGACCCCGGCGAACGACGGATCGCAGCCACCGTTGGCACTGTCCGGGCAGGCGTACCCCATGGCACGCTCGAGCCGGGCATCGGACGGGGCCCTGGCGATCGAACCCGAGACCAGGCTCTGCTCCTTCTGCAGCGTCACCAGCAACACCTGCGGGTTGATGCCGCAGGCCTGGGCGACCTTGGCGATGATCCGCGAGACCGGCTCCTGGCTCGCCCCCTGATAGGCGTTGCACATGGCGTCGGCCGGACGCGACGCCGTGTCGAGGCGCTTCACGTTGAGGCAGTTCGAGTTCGAGCAGCTGCCGATCCGGGACGCGAGGAAGGACTGCACCTGCGATTCGGACATCGCCCCCGAATTGAAGAACACCTGGTCCGTGATGATGTTGCCCGGGTCGAAGTCCGCCCCCGAGAGAGCCTGGGCCGGCGGCGAGGACGCCCCCCATGACAAGCCGGTCAACAGACCGGCGGCGACGGCGACGGCCGCAGCCATCGCGATGATCCTTCTGGACACGGGTGGCCTCCCTGGGGCACGCGGTCGAGGCGCCTCCCCACCGCCGCCCCCTGGCGGCGTACCTCGTCGTTCGAGCGGGAGACCGGATGCGAAGCCCGACCAGTCCTCCGACTTTAGCCTCCCGTACCCCGACCGGAAGGCCCTGTCCCCCGAAGACGGGTCAGTGGTCGATCGACCTCAGCGACTGCTCGACACGCCGACGCTCACCCCTCGTCACGCCCGAGCGCCGACGCGAGACGAGCGCCCCGGCGACCGCCGACGGCAGCCCACGGCACACCGAGCCCCAGTCCCGACGTGACAGCTGGGCCCCGCGGGGGCGGGCCAGATCGATCAGGAGGCGCGCGAGGGTCCGCAGCGTCACCCGCGCCACGAACCCTGCCGAACCGTTGCGGACGACGACGAGCAGGCGGTTCCGCATGCTCTGTCGCCGCACGAGGGCACCGCTACCGGCCGAGCTCGCCGCGTGTCGATGGATCGTCCGGGCCGAGGCGGCGTGCACGATCTCGAGGCCCGCGAGCCGGAGCCGCCACGAGACGTCGAGGTCCTCGTAGTACATGAAGAGCCCCTCATCGAAGCCCCCGACGGCCTCGAGGGCCGTCCGCCGGACGAAGGCCGCCCCTCCCGAGAATCCGAAGGGGTCGGCAGGATGGTCGACGACGTCGTCGGAGGGCCGCAGCCAGTCTCGATCGCGACCGTTGCCGTCGGGGGCGAGTTCGACACCGGTTCCGTTCAGCAGGCCGACGGCCTCGGGAGCCGACGACCGGAGCCACGCCGTCCCGCGGCCGTCGACCAGCGCACCCTCGTCCCGAGCGGTGGCGCGTACGAAACCGCCCTCGAGCGTCACGGTGGCCGAGGCGGCGGCCACCCGAGGTCCGCCGGCGCGCAGGGCTGCGAGGCCCGCCTCCACGAAGCCGGGTTCGGCGACCGCGTCGTTGTTCAGCAGCACGACGACGTCACCGCGCGAGGCCTCGATGCCTCGACGCACCCCACCCGCGAAGCCGGCGTTGGTCGCCTCTTCCACCACGACGAGATCGGGAACGAGGCGCCGGAACGGTTCGGTGCCGCCAGGCGACGCCTCGTTCTCGACGAGGACGATCTCGAACGAGGCGCTCGCTCGCTGGCCGACGAGCGACTCGAGGCAGCGCAGCGTGAGTTCGGGTTGACGCCAGTTGACGACGATCACGGATGCGTCCATCCGACCATTCTGACAGCGCCGGGGGCGGGTGCCGGTGACGCCCTCGTATAGTGGGAGCGCACTCGCGGGGCCCACCGGCCCGCACCACCGTCCTTGGGAGTACCCACCGTGCCTGTTTCCACGTCGAGCGTCGTCTCGGTCGTCATCGTCAATTTCCGCGGGACGGACGACACCCTCGAGTGCGTCGCCCGCCTCACCGAGGTGGATTGGCCGACCGACCAGCTCGAGATCGTCGTGGTCGAGAACGGTTCGGGCGACGACAGCCGTCAGCGTCTCGAGGCCGAGCTCGGTGGCCACGCCAACGTCAAGATCGTCGTCTCGAAGGACAACCTCGGGTTCACCGGTGGCAGCAACCTCGGCGCCAAGAAGGCCAAGGGCGAGTTCGTGGCGTTCCTGAACAACGATGCCAAGCCCCACCCCGGATGGATCCGTGAGGCGCTCGACCAGTTCAACGTCAGTCCTCGGGTCGCGGCAGTCGGCAGCAAGGTCCTGGACTGGGACGGCAAGGCCATCGACTTCGTCCAGGGCAGCCTCACCTGGTTCGGCATGGGTTATAAGGACCGCGTCACCGAGGTCGACGACGGCCAGTTCGACACCCCGAAAGACCTGCTCTTCGGCACGGGCTCCGCCTTGTTCGTGCGCAAGTCCGTCTTCGAGCAAGTCGGTGGCTTCGACGAGAAGCTGTTCATGTTCTACGACGACGTCGACCTCGGCTGGCGACTGAACATCCTGGGCTACCGGGTCCGATTCGCACCGCAGTCGATCGTCTTCCACAAGCACCACGGCTCGATGAAGAGCTTCGGCGAGCACCGAGAGATGTACCTGCTCGAGCGCAACGCCCTGATGCTGCTCTTCAAGAACCTCTCGGACGAGAGCCTCGCGAAATTCCTGCCCGGCGCCCTCGCGTTGCTCGCCCGCCGCGCCGTGGCCAAGAGCGGCCTCGACTCCGAGATGTTCGACATCCGCCGCTTCGTCGGGGCGGCCGACGAGTTCGACCCCGAGACCCCCGTGTCGAAGGACACCATGGCGGGCCTCTTCGCACTCGACCAGTTCGTCGCCGAGCTGCCCGATCTGCAGGCCGCGCGAGACGACCTGCAGGCACGCCGGACCAAGACCGACGGAGAAGTCTTCCGGCTCTTCGGCGACATCTTCAAGCCGCTCTTCGGCGACCCCTACTACCTCGAGGGTTTCCGCTCCATCGTCGACGCCTTCGACATCCGCGAGCACACCCAGCGGACGAAGGTGCTCGTCATCACGGGTGATGCCATCGGCGACAAGATGGCCGGGCCGGCCATGCGGGCCTGGAAGATCAGCGAGGCCCTCTCCGAGCACAGCGACGTCCGGCTCCTCACCTGGAACGTCGCGGCCCGCAAGTCCGACCTCTTCGAGGTGGATCGCGTCCGCCTCCAGAACGAGCACGAGATGAAGGCGCACGAAGAGTGGGCCGACGTCATCGTCTTCCAGGGCCACGCCCTGCACCACTTCACGACCCTCAAGAGGTCGAAGAAGATCATGGTCGCGGACCTCTACGACCCGATGCACCTCGAACAGCTCGAACAGGGCCGAGAGTGGGGCCTCGCGCAGTGGAAGAACCAGGTCGCCTCGGCCACCGACGTCCTCAACGAGCAGCTGCTCCGAGCCGACTTCTTCCTCTGCGCCTCCGAGCGTCAGCGTCTCTTCTGGCTCGGGCAGCTGGCCGGCCTCGGGCGCATCAACCCCGAGAACTACGCGGCTGACGAAAACCTCGAGAAGCTCATCGCGATCGCCCCGTTCGGCATGGACTCCACTCCCCCTGCGCACACGCGCAAGGCCATCCGGGGCGTCGTCCCGGGCATCGGCGAAGACGACAAGGTCGTCATCTGGGGCGGCGGGATCTACAACTGGTTCGACACGCTCACCCTGATCCGTGCCATCGCCCTGCTCGCCGAACGGCGCCCGGACGTCCGCCTGTTCTTCCTCGGGGTGGCCCACCCCAACCCCGACGTGCCCGAGATGGCCATCGTCGCGCGGACCCGCCAGCTCGCCGCCGAGCTGGGAGTCGCCGGCAAGAACGTGTTCTTCAACGAGCAGTGGGTCGCCCTCGACGACCGCGCCAACTACCTGCTCGAGGCCGACGCCGGCGTCAGCACGCACTACGACCACATCGAGACGACGTTCTCCTTCCGGACGCGCATCCTCGACTACATGTGGGCGAACCTGCCCATCGTCACGACCCGGGGTGACAGCTTCGGCGATCTCGTCGGCGCCGAGGGGATGGGTGTGGCCGTCCCCGAGCGTGACGTCGAAGCACTCGCCGACGCGCTCGAGTCCGTTCTTTACGATCCCGAGGTGACGGCGGCGACCCGGGACGCGGTGTCCCGGGTTCGCGAGGACTTCACCTGGGAGAAAGCGCTCTCCCCGCTCGTGGAGTTCTGCCGTGACCCGCACGTCGCACCGGACCGTGCCCTCGAGAGCACGGCGGTCACGACCGTCAAGGCGCTGCGCGGCAAGGTCGCCAGGTCGAGCGAGGAGAAGTTCCACGAGATCGCCAACCGCCGTCACGGCGTCGCGCGCGACATCGCGCTCGCCCGCCACTACGTGACCGACGGAGGCGGCATCGAGGTGCTGCGCAGCAAGGTGCAGAACCGTCTGGCGACCATGCGCGCCAGCAAGTACGGCAAGTAGGCTCCCGCCCTCCCGTGAACCGGTCCGCCTCAGCCGACCGGGGTATAGTGCTTCAGTTTTGACCACGAAGGGGTCCACGCCCATGACCACCACGACACCGAGCAGTACGTCGGGCGAGCGCTTCGAGCGCCTCGCGAAAGAGCCCATGGTCGTCGCGGGCCAGCCGTCGAAGGTCTTCGGCGGCACCTTCGGCATCGTGCGTGAGATCTACTCGCACCGGCAGCTCCTCGACCTGCTGATCCGACGCGACCTCAAGTCGCGCTACAAGGACAGCGCGCTGGGGTTCCTCTGGACCCTCATCCGCCCCATCACCCAGCTGATCATCTACTACGTCGTCCTCGGGCAGATCCTCGGCGCCGCGCGCAACATCCCCGAATTCGCGGTCTACATCTTCTCTGGCCTCACGATCTACGGGTTGTTCAGTGAGATCATCGCGGGCTCGACGTCGTCGATCGTCAGCAACGGTGGCCTGATCAAGAAGGTCTACACGCCTCGAGAGATCTACCCCCTGGCGAGCATCGGCTCGGCCCTCTTCAACTTCGGCATCCAGATGGTGGTACTGGTCGGGGCCACGATCGTCACGGGCAGCTTCCCGGCGCACCTCGACATCCTGTACTTCTTCCCGTCGGTGCTCCTCATCCTGATCTATGGCACGGCGTTCGGACTCCTGCTCGCCGCGTTGAACGTCTACCTGCGCGACATGCAGTACCTGGTCGAGGTGTTGTTGATGCTCGCGATGTGGGCATCACCCATCGTCTACGCCTGGACGATGGTCTCGAACGCCCTGACGGGTGGCCGTGAATGGCTGCTCGGTCTCTACACCGACAATCCGATCACCCTCGCGGTGCTCGGATTCCACCGTGCCTTCTGGATCGCCGGCGACGACTCGTCGTACCCGGCCGACCTGTTGCTGCGCATGGGCGTCGCCGCCTTGATCGGGCTGGTGCTCGTGTACGCGTTCCACCGCGTCTTCGCCCGCCTGCAGGGCAACTTCGCCCAAGAGCTCTAGACCCGAACGGACGTCCCGCACCCATGAGCACCGATCAGTTGTCGACCCCTCTGGCCTCACCCGATTCCCCCGCCGGCTCGCCCACCGTGGTGTCGATCGAGAACGTGTCGAAGAAGTTCGTCATCCGCAAGGACAACTCGCTGAAAGAGCGTCTCGTCACCCTCGGACGCGCCGGTCGTCGGCACAGCGAGGAGTTCTGGGCGTTGAAGGACGTCTCGCTCGAGATCCCCGCCGGCAGCACCATCGGTCTCCTCGGCCCCAACGGCTCCGGCAAGAGCACCCTGCTGAAAGCCATCGGCGGCATCATCGAGCCCACGTCCGGGTCGATCAAACGTCGTGGTCGACTCGCCGCCCTGCTCGAGTTGGGCGCCGGCTTCCACCCCGACCTGACCGGCCGGGAGAACGTCTTCCTGAACGCCTCCATCCTGGGTCTCAGCCAGGCCGAGACCGAGGACCGCTTCGACGACATCCTCGCCTTCTCGGGCATCGGCGACTTCATCGACACCCAGGTCAAGTTCTATTCGTCGGGCATGTACGTGCGGCTGGCCTTCGCGGTCGCCATCCACACCGATCCCGACGTCCTGCTCGTCGACGAGGTGCTGGCCGTCGGTGACGAAGCCTTCCAACGCAAATGCCTCGACAAGATCCGCGAGTTCCAGCGACAGGGCCGCACGATCATCCTCGTCAGCCACTCGCTCGGGCAGGTGCAAGAGCTCTGCGACCGGGCGGTCGTCCTCTCCCGAGGTGAGGTCAAGTTCGCCGGGTCGGCAGCGGACGCGGTCAAGAACTTCCGCGACATCCTCGAGGGTCGGCGAATCGCCGAGGCAGAAGCCGCCGAACCCGAGGTCGAGGCGGCGCCCGGCCGCGTCACCGCGACCGAGGTCTTCGTCGAGGGACGCGCCGCCGGCGAAGAGCTTCAGCCCGGAGACACCCTCGTGGTCCGCATGCACTACAGCCACAGCACGCCCCTGCAGACGTGGCATTCGGGGTTCAAGATCGAGACGAACCTGGGCACGCAGGTCTACGGAACCGACAGTCGTCGGATGGGTCTCCGACACGCCCCCCTCGACGGGACGGCCAGCGTCGAGTACCGCCTCGACGACATCCAGTTCGGAGGCGGGCCCTACTTCGTCCACAGCTTCCTCGCCGCGGCCGACGGGTCACACATCGCCATCCAGCGTCAGGCCGCGCGGTTCGTCATGGCCGACGACGAGTACGCGGCCGGAGTCGTCCGCATCCCGGCCACCGTCCGAGAGCTCGAATCCTGAGCGGACGCGGCCCGGGGACGGTCCTGCTCGACGCGACGTCCATCCCTCCGACCAAGGGCGGCGTCGCGCGATACATCGCCGGGCTCCTGACGGGTCTCGGCGAGACGGGAACGGTCGTCACGGTCGTGGTCAAGCCCGACGATCTCGACTGGCTCCGCGAGCAGGCACCGACCCACCGCTACGTCGCGGCTCCGTCGCTGGTGTCCCGTCGGCCGATGCGGCTCGCCTGGGAACAGATCGCCCTCCCGGTCCTGGCCCACCGCCTCGGCGTCCAGACCCTCCACTCGCCCCACTACACGTTCCCGATTGTCCTCAGCCGACGCACGGTGGTCACCCTGCACGACGCGACCTTCTTCAGCAGCCCCGGCGACCACTCCATGGGCAAGCGGCGTTTCTTCTCCGTGTGGACGAAGGCTGCTCGACGTCGGGCACGTGCGGTCGTCGTGCCCAGCGCCAGCACGGCGGCCGAACTCGACCGTCACGTCGGCCCGTCGAGGGCACCCGTCGTCGTCGCGCACCACGGGGTCGACCGGGCGGTCTTCCACGCTCCGTCGACCGACCAGGTCCGGGCGTTCGCCGAGGTGAACGGGCTGACGACCGACCCGGGGTGGATCGCCTTCCTCGGGACGGTGGAACCCCGCAAGAGCGTGCCGTCCCTCATCGAGGCCCACCGCCTCCTCGGGCCCGACGCTCCTCCGCTCCTCGTCGCCGGTGGTCTGGGCTGGGACGCGGACGCCGCGCGGACCTTGACCGAGGCGGGCAACCGTCCCGGAGCAGCGCTCCGGCACCTCGGCTACCTCCCCCTCGACGACCTCTCCGCCTTCCTGGGCGGGGCGAGCGTCGTGGCGTACCCCAGCACGGGCGAAGGGTTCGGGTTGCCCGTGCTCGAGGCGATGGCTACGGGCGCTGCCGTCCTGACGACGCGGTCGACGGCTCTGCCCGAGGTCGGTGGCGACGCCGTCGCCTACGCCGAGGCGACCGTCACCTCGCTCAGGACGGCGTTGTCGGCGTTGCTCTCCTCACCCGACGAGCGGTCCCGCCTCGGTGCCCTGGCACGAGAACGTGCCACACTCTTCACCTGGGCGCGGTGCGCGCTCGCGCACGACGAGGCCTACACGACACCATGACCACCCCCACCCGTTCCGACGAGCCCACCGTGGCGATCGTCACGGTCAGCTACAACTCCGGCCGCTACCTGAGCGCTTTCCTCGCGTCGACCGAGTCCGCCTCGGCGGAGCCGACCCGTCTGGTCGTCGCCGACAACGCGTCGAACGACGTCGAAGCGGCCCGGACGACGACCGAGGGCGCCGGTGGTCGTTTCGTCGAGGTCGGGGCGAATCGCGGCTACGGCACGGCGGTCAACCGGGCCGTCACCCACCTGCCGAGTTCGGTCCACCACGTCCTGATCTCGAATCCCGACGTCGTCCTCGCCCCCGGCGTCGTCGACGTCCTGCTCGACACCCTCCGCTCCGGCGACGACATCGCCGCGGTCGGCCCGGCGATCGTCGAAGCCGACGGTGAGCCCTACCCCTCCGCTCGACAGATCCCCTCGTTGCGAACAGGCCTCGGTCACGCGCTGTTCGCGAACCTCTGGCCGACGAACCCCTGGTCTCGCTCGTACCGGCGCGAAGGCGAGCACGAGGCCCGGCGCGACACCGGCTGGCTCTCCGGTGCCTGCCTACTCGTGCGTCGCGACGTGTTCGACGAGTTGGGAGGGTTCGACGAGCGCTACTTCATGTACTTCGAAGACGTCGACCTGGGCTATCGCATCGGCCTCTCCGGCCGCCGGAGCGTCTACGAGCCCGCCGCCACCGTCGTCCACGTCGGCGCCCACTCGACGCGCGAGTCGTCGGACGCGATGCGACGTGAGCACCACCGCAGCGCCTACCGTTTCCTCGCGTCGAAGTACCGCGCGTGGTACCTCTGGCCCGTCCGCGCCGCACTCCGCGTCGCTCTCGAGGCTCGCTTCCGGCTCGGCGGGCTCCCCCGCCGGGCGTCCACCCCGAACCCGACGGGAAAACGATGACGCTGGCAGTCACCGCCATGGTCCGCGACGAGGCGGACATCATCCGCCGATGGGTCGATTACCACGTGGCTCAGGGCGTCGACGTGATCATCGTCACCGACAACGCCTCGACCGACGGCACCACAGAGATCCTCACCGAATTCGAGGCCGCAGGAACGATCGTCCTGCACCACGACCCCGAGCACCGGAAACAACAGGGTGCCGTCGTGACGCGCATGGCCCGAGAAGCCGCGACCGTCCACGGTGCCGACTGGGTCGTCAACGCCGACGCCGACGAGTTCCTGATCCCCCGGGACCGCTCGCTGCGGTTGGCCGACGTGTTCGCGCGACTCGACACCGGCCTGGGCTCGTTCTCGGTGCCGGTCGTCAACATGGTCGGGCCCGTCGCGCTCGACGGTCCCGGCATCGACCGGCTCGTGTGGCGTGACGAACGCACCAACGACGAACTCCGGGCGGTCGGCGTGCTCGCCCAGCCGACCACCAACGCGGTCCACGTCGCCGACGCCGACGTCACCGTCGCACAGGGCAACCACGTGGTGAGCATCGCCAGCACAGGTGCACCTGCGCAGGGGCTCGAACTCGAGGTGCTCCACCTTCCGTGGCGCTCCTGGACGCAGTTCCGGCGCAAGGTCGAGAGCGCAGGACTCGGGTACCTCGCCAGCCCTCATCTGACCCCCAGTCCCAATCACCACGGCATGCGCGACTACCGTCGCCTGCTCGACGGCACGCTCCTGTCCTACTACGCCGCCCGGCACGTGACGGATGCCGAGGCCGCCGAGGGTCCGTTCCGCCTCGATCGCTCGCTCGTCGAGTTCCTCGCGGTGGTGCCGCCCTCCGGCCCCTACCCGCCCGACGTCCCGTTCACCGAGCCGGTCGACCGGTACCTCGGCGGGCTCGGCCGTTCGCTCGTCGGCCGCGACGAACAGATCTCCCGGCAGGAGGCGCGGCTCGACCAGGCCGCGCAGGCCCTCTCGGACGCCGAGGACGAGGCCGCTCGACTCCGTCGACACGCCGCCGGGTTGGAGGACGAGCTCGCTCGCACGCGTGCGGAGGTCGGGGCGATGAAGAACCGCCGGATCGTCAAGCTCGTCGACGGAGTCCGCGAACGAACCCGACGCACGAGATGAACCGTCGGTTCCGCCGCGCGTCCCGAGCGGTCGCCCGGATGCTGCGCGTCGAGCGCGTCTACGACCGTGGCCTCCGATCCGCACGCGTGGCGGCCGAACGACGACGGGACAGCCGTTGGCAGGCCGTCATCGGCGAGTTCCTGCGAACGGGCGTCTCGGTGTCGACCAGTGGCGCCTGGGGCCGCCCCGACTCGGCCGGCATCCCGATGGTCATGTGCCTGTGGAACCGACCGGACCGGCTGCCTCACGTGCTCGACATGCTCGCGGCACTCGACGCCGAGCGTCCGGTCCGCCTCCTCCTGTGGAACAACAACGCGGCCGACGCGGCTCGCTACGCAGAAGCCGTCCGTGGCGCCGCGACTGGGAGCCTGGTCAGCGTGGATCTGGTCCAGAGCCCGGTGAACATCGGCGGTCTCGCCCGCTTCGTCGCCGCCCGTCTGTTGTGGAACGCCGGGTACCGCGGACCGGTCGTGATGTTGGACGACGACCAGGACGTCTCATCCCGTTTCGTCACGGATCTCCTGGCGGACTACGAGTCCCGATCCGTGGTCTCCTGGTGGGCCTTCAGTCAGCACGGATCGTACTGGGCCCGCGCCGAGATCGCTCCGGGCTCCCCCGCCGACCACGCCGGCACGGGCGGCACGGTGTACGACTGCGAACTGGTGTCGGACGACGCGTTCTTCGCTCGCCTCCCCCGCCGGTTCGCGTTCCTCGAGGATCAGTGGATGTCGTTCTTCGCACACGCCAAGGGCTGGCGTGTCGTCAAGGCGCGTACCGACATCAGCCTCGTGTCCGAGGAGTTGAACCAGTACCACGCCCTCAAACCCTTGAAGGACGTCTTCTACCATTTCCAACGACAGGTGGGACCGGCCTACGTCGTGGGCAGCGTCCGTCGGTCCGGCTGGGGCGACGGTCGGCTCCGGTCAGGTGGAGCGGCTCCGTCTCGAGCCAGCTGAGGCGTGAGGCCGGCCACACGACGACCGACGACACGAGACCGACCGGAACCCTCCGGTCGGTCTCGTGTCGTCGGTGGTCGGCGAGCCGACGTCAGTCGGCGAGGAGCTTCTGCAAGTAGAGACCGTATCCGCTCTTGGCGAGCGGAGCAGCCAACGCGGCCAGGTGCTCGTCGTCGATCCACCCGTTGCGCCAGGCGATCTCCTCGATGCAGCCGATCTTGTGACCCTGGCGATCCTCGATCACCCTGACGTATTCGGACGCCTGCATCATCGACTCGAAGGTGCCGGTGTCGAGCCACGCGGTGCCGCGGTCGAGGACCTGTACCTGCAGTTCGCCGGCCTCGAGGTAACGCTCGTTGACGGTCGAGATCTCGAGCTCTCCCCGAGCACTCGGCTCGATGGTCTTCGCGATCCCGACGACGGCGTTGTCGTAGAAGTAGAGACCGGGGACGGCGAAGTTGCTCTTCGGTGCCAGGGGCTTCTCCTCGATGGAGACGGCCTTGAACGCCTCGTCGAACTCGACGACCCCATAGGCCTTGGGATCGGCGACGTGGTAGGCGAAGATCGTCGCGCCCTGGACGTCGGCGTTCTTCTTGAGGTTCGAGCCGAGTCCGACGCCGTGGAAGATGTTGTCGCCGAGGACCAGGGCGACGCTGTCGTCGCCGATGAAGTCCTCGCCGATGACGAATGCCTGGGCCAGGCCGTCGGGCGATGGCTGAACGGCGTACTCGATGGTCATGCCCAGCTGCGACCCGTCGCCGAGCAGTGCCCGGAACTGGTCGTTGTACTCGGGCGTGGTGATGACGAGCACCTCGTGGATGCCTGCCATCATCAGGGTCGACAAGGGGTAGTAGACCATCGGCTTGTCGTAGATGGGCATGAGCTGCTTGGAGATGCCCTTGGTGATCGGCCAGAGACGCGTGCCGGACCCGCCGGCGAGGATGATGCCCTTCATGTCATTCGCCCTCTCCGGCGGCGTGTGCCGCATCCAAGGACGCATAGTAGGCGCGCATGTCGTCCCACGTCGGCAGGAGCCCGGCGACCGCCGCCTCGGCCAGCGTCGGCGCAGAGGTGTCCTTCGGTGAGAGCAGGGGCTCACCGGCACCCTCGGGGAAGACGAGGCCGATCTCGGGGTCGAGGGGGTCGATCCCGTGTTCGCGCTCGGCGTGGAACGTGTCGGAGACCAGGTAGCTGACCGTCGCATCGTCGGTCAGCGCGACGAACGCGTGCCCCAGGCCCTCGGACAGGTAGATGGCGCGCCGGTCGACGTCGTCGAGGAGCACGGAGTCCCATTGGCCGTAGGTGGCGGAGCCCACCCGGATGTCGATCACGTAGTCGAGGACCGCACCATGCGTCGCGGTGACGTACTTGGCCTGGCCGAGCGGGACGTCGGCGAAGTGGATGCCTCGGACGACACCGCGCTTCGAGACGGAGGTGTTGGCTTGACGAAGCTGGACGGGGTGCCCGACCACCTCGGCGAGCTTGTCGAAGCGGTACCACTCGAGGAAGACGCCCCGGTCGTCACCGAACTGCTTCGGGGTGATCTCGTAGCTGTCTGGGATCTTCAGTTCGCGGATCTGCACCGGGGCAGCTTACCAAGAGCCGGCGCGGGGCACGGAAGCGCCGATCGCGGCTCGCGCACTGCAGCCCCGGTCACCGCCGCGAGTAGTCCGCGTTGGTCTTGAGCTCGGAGCGTGGGATGGACAACGACGCGAGGATGTCGTAGAACCCCTGGCCGTTGATGTCTCGTGGTGCCATGCCGACGGCACGCAGGGCGGTGACCGTCGACTCGGTGGTCACGTGCCGCAGCATGCGTGGCGCCACGACGCAGACGTAGCCCCGGCCGACCTCGGGCAGGTTGTCGTAGCAGTGCAGGACGAGCATGTTTTCTCCTAGAGGTCAGGGACGCCAGTAGTCGGCGTTGGTCGTGAGCGCAGAACGTGGGATGGACATCGCGTCGAGCAAGCCCTCGAAGTCTCGTCGGGAGACCACGTCGAAGTAGGGGATGCCGACGGCTCGGACGGCGTTCACCTGCCCGATCGTGGTGAAGTGACGCAAGGACCGCATGCCCAGGAGAGCCGTGTAGCTCGTCCCGACCCCGGGCATGGACTCCGGGACGCGGACCGCGACGAGCCCGGACGTGTCGCGGACCGCCGATGCAGGACCCGGGTACGCCGCCACGTAGTCGAAGTGCCAGGCCTCGGGCCGGGAGAACGTGTTGCCCGTCGGCGCCCAGCCGTATCGCCCGCAGTTCGCGTCCATCCACCGCTTCGCCGACGACCCCGCCGCGTCGACCCCGGCGCCGAAGTCGCAGGAGATGCCCCAACCGTGGTTCGAGGTGCCCGGATAGGCGGCCAGGTTGCCGGTGCCCGCCTGGTAGCGGTTCCAGTAGTCGACCTGACGGTCGTACGAGCGGTAGCCCTCGGTGATCTGCAGGGGACGGCCGACGGCCGCCTGGAAGGCGAGGCCCATCGCGAAGTACTGCCGAGCGGCGTCGTCCCGCAGGAAGCCCGATCCGCCTACCGACGCGGGCACGGGGACCAGGAGGCCCGACGGGATGCGGCCGTTGGCCTGGCCTCCCCACGCCTGGGTCGCGGCCTGCGCGAGAGCCGACTCGATCGTCTGGACGCCGTCGGACGTCTCGCCGAGCGTCGTGGCGGCCCGACCGGACTGGGTCGAGAGCAGTCCCGAGGCACCCGCACCGGCGACGGCCGCGAGGCTCAGGAGCCCCCGGCGGCCGAGGACGGGGCCCAGGTCACGTGCCGAGGGCACAGAGGTTTCAGGGCGCATGGAACGACGTTTGCACGCCGGCCTGCCATCGGTCTACCCCCAGAGGCAGGGGGCACGTCCGCGTCGAGGGCCTCCGGACCACTCGGTCAGCCGTCCCCGTCGGCTAAGATCGACCGACTCTTCCGCGACCGACCTGCAAGGAACACCTGTGAAAATCCTCGTCACCGGCGGAGCCGGCTTCATCGGCTCCAACTTCGTCCGCCGCACGCTCGAAGACGCCTACCCGGGCCTCGAAGGGGCCGAGGTCGTCGTCCTCGACGCGCTCACCTACTCGGGCAACGAGGCCAACCTGGTGAGTGTCGCCGACTCCCCCCGTTACACGTTCGTCAAGGGCGACATCCGTGACGGCGCCCTGCTCGACACGCTCTTCCCCGAGGTCGACGCCGTCGTCCACTTCGCCGCAGAATCCCACGTCGACCGCTCGGTCCGCGACGCCTCGATCTTCGTCGAGACGAACGTGCTGGGAACGCAGCAGCTGCTCGACGCCGCCCTGCGCAACGACCTGAAGCGCTTCGTGCACGTCTCGACCGACGAGGTCTACGGCTCCATCGCCGAGGGCTCCTGGGCCGAGGACCGTCCGCTCGAACCCAACTCGCCCTACTCCGCCTCGAAGGCCGGGAGCGACCTGCTCGCCCGCAGCTACCACCGCACCCACGGCCTCAACGTCTCCATCACGCGCTGCAGCAACAACTACGGCCCGTACCACTTCCCCGAGAAGGTCATCCCGCTCTTCGTCACGAACCTGATCGACGACGTCCACGTGCCGCTCTACGGCGAGGGCAACAACATCCGCGACTGGCTGCACGTCGACGACCACACCCGTGGCATCGCCATGGTGCTCGTCGGTGGTCGCGCCGGAGAGATCTACAACATCGGCGGCGGCACCGAGCTCACCAACAAAGAACTCACCGAGATGCTGCTCGAGGCAACCGGCAAGGACTGGTCCTACGTCGACCGCGTCCAGGACCGTCTGGGCCACGACCTGAGGTACTCCGTCGACATCTCGAAGATCCGCGACGAGCTCGGCTACGAGCCCCAGGTGCCCTTCGAGAAGGGTCTCGCCGAGGTCGTCCAGTGGTACCGCGACAACCGCGAGTGGTGGCAGCCGCTCAAAGAGCGCGCCGCTCTCTGATGGCCGCCGCCCAGAACTCCAAGTACCTCGTCACCGGGGCCCGGGGCATGCTCGGCACCGACCTGCTCGAAGCGCTCTTCGGGCGAGACGTCACGGTCCTCGGCCGTGCCGACCTCGACGTGACCGACCGGGATGCCGTCTTCGCCGCCGTCCAGGGACACGACGTCGTCATCAACGCCGCCGCGTACACCGCCGTGGACGCGGCCGAGACCGACGAAGAAACCGCATTGGCCGTCAACGGCACCGCCGCCGGTCTGTTGGCCGAGGCGACGGCATCCGTCGGGGCGAAGCTCGTCCAGGTCTCGACCGACTACGTCTTCGACGGCGACGCCGCATCGCCCTATGCCGAGGACGCCACGATCGCGCCGGTCAGCGCCTACGGCCGCACCAAGGCCGAGGGAGAGAAGCTCGCCCTCGCCGCCAACCCGGAGGGCACCTTCATCGTGCGCACGGCGTGGCTGTACGGTGCCCACGGGGGCAACTTCGCGAAGACGATGGTCAAGCTCGCGGGCTCACACGACACCGTCAAGGTCGTCGACGACCAACTCGGCCAGCCGACCTGGACGGCCGACCTCGCGGCCCAGATCGTCGCGCTGCTCGACTCCGACGCTCCGGCCGGCGTGTACCACGGCACCAACTCCGGCAGTACGAGCTGGTTCGAGTTCGCCCGGGCCGTCTTCGACGAAGCCGGACTCGATCCGGCCAGGGTCCTGCCGACGGACAGCTCCACCTTCGTCCGTCCCGCACCGAGACCGAGCTACAGCGTCCTCGGCCACGACGCGTGGGCACGGGCCGGCTTGACGCCCATGCGTCCGTGGAGAGAAGCGCTGGCCGAGGCCGCGAGCAGGGGAGTGTTGCAGACCGATGACCACGCTGCGAGTAGTCGTTGACCAGATCCTGGCTCCCATCCCCGGAGGCATCGGGCGCTACACGGAAGAGTTGACCCGAGCCCTCGTCGAGACGGCCCCCCGCGGCTGCGACGTCGAGGGTGTCGTGGCGGCCCACCCACAGACCGACTACGACCGGTTGACGGATCTGCTCCCGGGGCTGTCCCGTGTCGCCAAGTCGCCACTCGGTCGCCGTGAGTTGTCGCTGGCGTGGCAGGGCGGCGTCGTCGGCCTTCCCGGCCGGGGGATGGTCCACGCGACCAGCCTGCTCGCTCCCCTCTACCGTCACGACCGCGCACTCGACCCGGGAACGCAGACCGTCGTCACGATCCACGACACGGTGCCGTGGACCCACCCCGAGACCCTCACCCCTCGTGGCGTCCGCTGGCACAAGGCGATGACCAAGCGGGCCTTCAAGCACGCCGACGGCGTCGTCGTACCGACGCACAGCGTCGCTCGCGAGCTCTCCGAGCTGTTCCCCTTCGGCGACCGCCTGCGCGTCATCGGCGGCGCCGTGAGCCCCAAGCTCGCCGTCCCCGCGGACGCCGACGAGGTCGCCGATGCCCTGGACCTTCCCGAACGGTACGCCCTCAGCGTCGGCACCCTCGAACCGCGCAAGGGCCTCGAGCCCCTCATCCGGGCCCTCGCACACCCCGACGCCCCCGACCTGCCTCTGCTGATCGTCGGCCCCGAAGGATGGGGAGACGTCAAGGTGGCCGACCTGGTCGCCGCGGCAGGGCTCCCCGCCGACAAGGTCCGCACGATGGGCTTCGTGTCGGACGAGCAGCTCGCCGTCCTGTTGCAGCGCGCGTCCGTCTTCGTGTTCCCCAGTCTCGCCGAGGGGTTCGGGCTGCCCGTCGTCGAGGCGTTCAGCCTGGGCACGCCCACCATCGTCTCGGATGCCCCCGCCCTCCTCGAGGTCGCAGCGGACGCGGCAGTCAGCGTGCCGCGGGAAGACTCCGCCGGCTACCCGGAGCGTCTCGCCCAGGCCATGTTCCAGGTCGTCTCCGACGTCGAACTGTCGACCCGTCTCGGCATCGCCGGGATCGACCGAGCGCGCGCCTTCAGCTGGCGGGACTCGGCCGACAAGGTGTGGCAGCTGCACGCCGACCT
The DNA here is from genome assembly GCF_001421165.1 of Frigoribacterium sp. Leaf8. GTDB lineage: Bacteria > Actinomycetota > Actinomycetes > Actinomycetales > Microbacteriaceae > Frigoribacterium. The sequence continues at coordinate 834,571 of NZ_LMKB01000005.1, forward strand.
CTGAGCAACCCTGAGGCCCGGGTCACGACGCGCGTGACCCGCGCCGCAGGTGGGCGCCTCCTCACCCGGTCGGCTTCCGCCGATCGGCCTCGACGCACGGCCTGAGACGGGTCGTCAGGGTGCGGTGACGGACGTCGTGGCCTGCGCCACCGCGGTGCGCATCGCGTCGTAGTCCGGGTAGACGTTGTCGTAGGTGGGCGGCACGAGTTCGAGGCTCGTGATCTGCTGCGACTTCGCCTCGACGGCCAGGTCGACGAAGGCGGCCAGGGCACCCTGCGGGATGTCGGTGTCGACGGTCTGCACACCGGCCGACGCGACCGCCTGGAACTTCGACAGCACCGTCGCCGGCTGGAACTGGGACAGGAGCGCCTGCTGCACCTCGCGCTGACGAGCCATGCGGTCGTAGTCGCTGGTACCGTGCCGTGCCCTGGCGTACCAGAGGGCGTGGTACCCGTCGAGCTTCTGATCACCGGGCTCGATCCAGCCGTCGACGTTGATCGGCTGACCGTTGCCGTCGACGCCTCCGTTGATCGGGATGCGCTGCTGCACGTCGACCTGGATGCCACCGAGCGCGTCAATGAGGTCGACGAAGCCCTGCATGTCGATGAGGGCGTAGTACTGCACCGTCAGGCCCGTGATGCCCTCGACGGCGTCGCGCATCGCCTCGACCCCGGCGTTGCTGCCCCTCGACTCGGCATCGGGGTAGAGGTCGGGATGCTCTTCCCCGTAGGTGTACAGGAAGCTCACGAGGCAGTCGTCGCCGCAGTCGTAGCCGTCGGGGTAGTCGCCGTACAGCGGTGATCCCGCGACGAAGGGCGCGTCGTACAGGTTCCGCGGGATTCCCACGATGGTGGTCGCACCGGTCTCGGCGTCGATGCTGGCGACCGAGATGCTGTCGGGACGCAGCCCCGTGCGGTCGGCCCCCGCATCACCGCCGAGCAACATGATGTTGTAGCGACCGTCCACAGGAGGTGCGGCGTCGGCCCTCGAGGTGAAGAGACTGTTCAGCAGACCGTGCTGCACCCCGGCGAGGTAGGCCCCGTAGGCGGCGGGCCCGACGGTCAGCACCATCAAGAGCACCATCGCTCCGGCGAGGAATCCCCGCGCCGAGGGGGCCGTCCGGACGATGCGGGCCAAGCGCAACGTGTCGACGGTCAGCACCACCCACAACACCGCGTAGTACGCGAGGAAGACCTGGACGATCGTCAGGGCGACGACGTTGGTCGCGATCTCGATCAGGGGCGAGCGGAAGGCGAACGCCAGGACGATGACGACGACCGCGACCGCCCAGAAGACGAGGGTGGAGGCGAGCCCCCATCGCCCGAGTCGGCGGTTGCCCGCGAGCACCTGGGCCGAGCCGGGCACGACCACGTTCAACAGGACGAGCACCCACGCTCGCTTCGTCATGAAGGGCTCGGAGGTGGCGTCGGGGTGACGCACGGGCAGGGACGTGCTCACAGTGATCGGCGCAGGTCGGCGTTCTTCTGCTCGACCAGACCGGCGAGGGACTCGGCGTGGCGGGCCAAGCGCTCGGCGACGGCCGGGTCGTGCGTGCCGATGATGCGGGCCGCGAGCAGGCCGGCGTTGACCGAGCCACCGATCGACACGGTCGCGACAGGGATGCCCGCCGGCATCTGCACGATCGAGAGCAACGAGTCCAGACCGTCGAGCTTGGCCAGCGCGACCGGCACGCCGACCACGGGAAGGGTCGTCACCGAGGCGATCATGCCGGGCAGGTGCGCTGCTCCCCCGGCCCCGGCGATGACGACGGACAGTCCTCGACCGGCGGCGTCTCGACCGAAGGCGATCATCTTGTCGGGCGTGCGGTGCGCCGAGACGACCTCGACCTCGTGCGGGATGCCCAGCTCGGACAAGATCGTCGACGCGCCCTGCATGGTGGGCCAGTCGCTGTCGGAGCCCATGACGATGGCGACCTTCGCGGGTACGGCGGGGTCGTTCGGGCGCACGTCGGTGCTCTTCGGGTCGGACACGGACTAGAGGATAGCCGTCAGTCGGTGAAGAACTCGACAGCGGCGCGCGCCCGGAAGACGGCCTCGTCGAGGTCGTCGCCGACCACGGTGACGTGACCGACCTTCCGCCCGGGCCGCGGCTCCTTGCCGTAGTCGTGGACCTTGACCGCCGGCTGGTCGGCCATGAGAGCGGGGAGTCGGTCGGCCATCGACCCGGTCGCCGGTCCGCCGAGCACGTTCAGCATGACGCTCCACGGGCGGTGGCAGCCCGTGTCGCCCAGGGGCAGGTCGAGCACGGCCCGGAGGTGCTGTTCGAACTGGCTGGTGGTCGCCCCGTCGATCGTCCAGTGGCCGGTGTTGTGCGGCCGCATGGCGAGTTCGTTGATCAGCAGGCGCTCGTCGGTCGTCTCGAAGAGCTCGACGGCCAGGACCCCGGTGACGTCGAGCCGCTCGGCCACCGTCCGGGCGATCTCGTCGGCCAGGTCGGCCAGGCGACCGGCACTCGAGGGCGCCGGGGCGAAGACCTCGGAGCAGACCCCGTCGCGTTGGACGGTCTCGACGAGAGGCCACGGGACGATGTCGCCGCTCGGCCGACGGGCCACGAGCTGCGACAGCTCACGCCGGAACTCGACGAGCTCCTCGACGAGGAGCGCGCCTCCGTTGCCGTCCTCGGCCAGGGCTCCGAACCAGTCGTCGGCTTCGTGCGCGGCCGAGACCACGCGCACGCCTTTGCCGTCGTAACCGCCCCGCGCGGTCTTGACGACCGCCCGGCCTCCGTGGTCGGCGAGGAACGCCTCGAGCTCGGAGGCATCGTGGACGGCCGCCCAGTCCGGGACGGGCAGCCCGAGCTCGGTGAGCCGCTGACGCATGACGATCTTGTCCTGCGCGACGGCCAGCGCGGACGGCCCGGGGTGCACGGGCACACCCGCGTCGACGAGGGCGGCCAGGACCTGCTGGGGGACGTGCTCGTGGTCGAAGGTGACCACGTCGACCGTGCGGGCGAAATCGAGGACGACGTCGACGTCGTGGTAGTCACCCACCTGTGTCGCCGCCAGCCTGGCCGAACTGCCCTCGGCCTCGGCGAGGACGCTGATCTCGATGCCGAGGTGGACGGCGGGCGGGATCATCATGCGGGCGAGCTGGCCGCCACCGATCACGCCGACACGAAGAGCCGTCATCGGACGACCGTCCCGCTCAACTGCGGTGAGTCCGGAGTTCCACCGACCGTGCACCGGTACGTGACGTTGGCGACACCGACGTCGCCTCCTGTGTAGAGCCCGGCGACGTCGATGGTGCGCCCCCCGGGCCCCTGCACGAGGGTCTGCGACGAACGGTCGTTCCAGGTGTAGTCCGCGCCCTGCGACCTCGTGGCCTCGTTCCGACAGGCGTCGTAGGCGCGGGCGTCGGTCCAGCCGTCCGCCTGGTCGGACGGCACGGGGACAGGCGTCTCGACGGTGTCGTTCGGGTCGTCCGTCGGCGCCGTGGGGGCGACCGTCTCGGCCCCCGTGTCGGGAGCCGACGGTGATGCGGTCGACGTCGGGCTGAAGCTCGACACCGTCGGCGTCGGGTCGTCGTCGCCGCTCGTGCACGCGGAGAGGGTGAGGGCCAGGGCCCCGGCGGTCAGCATGGCGATGAGGGCCCGGTTCGTCATGCGGTCATCGTATCGGTGGCATCCGGCCGGGCGGCGTCGACCTGCCGGACGGGGCCCGGCACCGGCACGAGATCGCGCACCCACAGCTCGTCGCGAGGCTACGGTCGCCCGAGCCCCCGGAACTCGAACCCGGCCTCGCGCCACTCGGCGGGGTCGAACACGTTGCGCGCGTCGACGATGCGTCGCCGGGAGACGAGGGCGACGACGTCGGCCGGACGCAGCGCCTTGAACTGCGCCCATTCGGTGAGGACCAACACGAGCTCGGCGTCGCGGAGGGCGGTGGGGACGTCCCCGACGTAGGTGAGGTCGGGAGCCAGCCGGGCGGCGGTCTCGTTGGCCTCGGGGTCGTGGACGACCACGTCGGCCCCGGCGGCGTGCAGTCGTCGGGCGACGTCGAGGGCCGGCGAGTCGCGGACGTCGTCGCTGTCGGGCTTGAACGCCACCCCGAGGACGGCGACGCGCGCACCGCGCACCTCGCCGAGCAACTCGCCCGCGAGCTCGACGACGCGGTCGCGGCGGCGCAGGTTGACGGCGTCGACGTCGGCGAGGAAGTCCAGGGACTCGAGCCCCAACTCGCGCGATCGGGCCCGGAACGCCCGGATGTCCTTCGGCAGGCACCCGCCGCCGAAGCCGAGGCCGGCGTTGAGGAACCGGCGGCCGATGCGGGCGTCGTGCCCGATCGCGTCGGCCAGCTGCGTCACGTCCGCACCGGTGGCCTCGGCGATCTCGGCCATCGCGTTGATGAACGAGATCTTCGTCGCGAGGAACGCGTTGGCCGAGACCTTCACCAGTTCGGCCGTCGCGTACCCGGTCACGAGCCGGGGCGTGCCCGTCGCCAGAGCCGTCGCGTAGACCTCGTCGAGCACGGCCGTCGCCCGCTCACCGGCGTCGCCCTCGGGCACTCCGTAGACGAAGCGGTCGGGCGCGACGGTGTCGGCCACGGCGAAGCCCTCGCGGAGGAACTCGGGGTTCCAGGCCAGGTCGGCCCCGGAGGAGGCGCGGACCAGGTCGGCGAGTCGGCTCGCGGTGCCGACGGGAACGGTGGACTTGCCCACCACGAGGTCGCCGTCGGCGAGGTGGGGCAAGAGCCCCTGGACCGCGGCGTCGACGTAGGTGAGGTCGGCCGCGTCGCTGCCCGGGGTCTGCGGGGTGCCGACGGCGACGAAGTGGACCTGCGAACCGGCGGCGTCGGCCGGGTCGGTCGAGAACCGCAGTCGCCCCGAGTCGAGGGCCCGGCGGAGCGCCTCGGGCAGTCCGGGTTCGAAGAACGGGGCGTGACCCGACGAGAGCAGGGCGATCTTGCCCGGGTCGACGTCGATGCCGACCACGTCGTGCCCGAGGTCGGCCATGCACGCGGCGTGCACGGCTCCGAGGTAACCGCAACCGATGACTGAGATTCGCATTGTAATATCCTATATCACGCGAGCCGGATCAGACGACCCGGTCGTCGCCCCATGAAGTGGTGTCGGCGTGTCCGACGGACTGCTCGCGTTGGCGACGCTGCGCGACGCTGTTGAGGTTCGACTCCATCAGGTCGTGCAGGGTCGATTGGACGAGGTCGGCCGACGGCACGTCCCAGAGGACGAGCGGACGGTCGAGGCCGGTGTTGATCAGGACGTCTCCGCTGCGGAAGGCGCTCTGGACCGAGTTCTTGCGCACCGTGAGGTCGTAGCCGCGGCTGTGGAGCAACTCTTGACGAGTGCGCACGAACAGCCCCTTGCGCACGACGAGGCGACGCGAGGTGATGACGTAGCGCTTGCCGAGCCAGATCAGCACGGGCACCAACCAGAGCAGAACGATGAGGGCGACGGCCGCACCCAGCACGACGTAGTTCTGCCACGCGACGTCGAAGCGACCTCCGAAGTAGCCGGTCGCCGCGCAGATGCCGACGAGCCCGAGGGACGGCCAGAACAGCACGCGGGCATGGGGACGCAGCCGCGCGACGACGTACTCGGTCGGCTGTGGTCCGTCGCTGCTCACAGGCTCATTCATACCGCAGATGCGTGACGTCACCCGAAGCGACGGCCGTCAGCCCGCCGGTCGAGGCGGAACGCACGACCAACCGGCCCGCCTCGTCGACGTCGACGGCCTCGCCCACGAGAGCCGCGCCTCCGGGGAGTTCGACGCGGACGTCGCGCCCCAGCGTCGCGCAGTGCGTGCGCACCAGCGCCAGGGCGCCGCTCGCCACGGCGTCGCCCCGGGCCGCGACGAGGTCGGCGACGAACCGGGCCAGACCGGAGACCCAGGCCGACAGCACGGCGTCGGCGAGCTCGAGAGCCGTGCCCCGCGCACCGTGCAGACCGAGCGACGTCGAGGTCGGCGTCGGCAGCTCGTCCGCCGGCACCGTGAGGTTGACCCCGGCCCCCACGACCACGGCGCTCGCGTCGGGCCTCAGCTCGGCGAGCAGACCGCAGACCTTTCCGCCGGCCACCTGCACGTCGTTGGGCCACTTCAGCGTGACGTCGCCGCCCGGGAGCAGGCCCTGGACGGAGGCGCGCATCGCGACGCCGGCGAGGAGCGGCACCCAGCCGAGCGAGTCGACCGGCAGGTCGCCGCGGCGAAGCAGGACGCTCGCCGCGAGGGATCGACCGGGCGCGGTCTCCCATCGTCGACCGAGTCGGCCCCGCCCGGCGGCCTGGTCGAGGGTCAGCCAGGTCGCCAGGTGCGGCTCGTCGACGGCGGCCAGCAGGTCGGCGTTGGTCGATCCGGTGGACTCGAGCACCACGAGACGGGGGCTGACGGACGCGCTGAGGTGGAAGTCCATCGGGTCAGCCTAGGCGGCCTCGGTTGACGACTCCTACGACGTGCGACGCCGTCCACGCGTGGAAACCTCCAACGGATGGCTGCGGGTCGGTCAGTAGAGTGAAGCGCGTGACTCCTGACTCCGCGCCACTCACCGACGCCGCGCCCGACCTGCACACCACCGCGGGCAAGCTCGCCGACCTCAAGGCCCGCTATCACGAGGCCGTGACGGCCAGCGGCGAGGCCGCGATCGCGAAGCAGCACGCCAAGGGCAAGAAGACGGCCCGCGAACGGATCGACGAGCTGCTCGACCCGGGTTCGTTCGTCGAACTCGACGAGTTCGTCCGACACCGCACCCACGCCTTCGGCATGGAGGCCAAACGGCCCTACGGCGACGCGGTCGTCACGGGAACGGGCACGATCCACGGCCGCCAGGTCGCGGTCTACTCGCAGGACTTCACCATCTTCGGCGGCTCGCTCGGCGAGGTGGCGGGTGAGAAGATCATCAAGGTCATGCAGCTGGCCCTCAAGACCGGGGTGCCCATCATCGGCATCCTCGACTCGGGCGGAGCGCGCATCCAGGAGGGCGTCGTCGCCCTGGGCAAGTACGGCGAGATCTTCCGACTGAACACGGCCGCCTCGGGCGTCATCCCCCAGATCTCGCTGATCATGGGCCCCGCGGCCGGAGGCGCGGTGTACTCCCCCGCGCTGACCGACTTCGTGATCATGGTCGACAAGACCAGCCACATGTTCGTCACCGGCCCGGACGTCATCAAGACCGTGACGGGCGAGGACGTGGGCTTCGAAGAGCTCGGCGGAGCCCTGACCCACAACAAGGTCTCGGGCGTTTCGCACTACCTGGCGAGCGACGAGGACGACGCCCTCGACTACGCCCGCGCGCTGCTCTCGTACCTGCCCGACAACAACCTGGCCGACCCGCACGTCTTCGACGTGCCGGTCGAACTCGAGACCACCGACCACGACCGCCAGCTGAACACGCTGATCCCGGACAGCCCGAACCAGCCCTACGACGTCATGACGGTCATCGACCACGTCGTCGACGACGGCGAGTTCCTCGAGGTCCAGCCGCTGTTCGCGCCCAACATCGTCGTGGGCTTCGGCCGGGTGGAGGGCCGTCCGGTGGGCGTGATCGCCAACCAGCCGTCCGCCATGGCTGGCACCCTCAACATCGAGGCCGGCGAGAAGGCCAGTCGTTTCGTGCGCTTCTGCGACGCGTTCAACATCCCGATCCTCACCCTGGTCGACGTGCCCGGCTACCTGCCCGGCACGGACCAGGAGTGGACCGGTGTCATCCGTCGCGGAGCCAAGCTGCTCTACGCCTACGCCGAGGCCACGGTCCCGCTCGTGACGGTGATCACCCGCAAGGCGTACGGCGGCGCCTACATCGTCATGGGGTCGAAGCAGTTGGGTGCCGACATCAACCTCGCGTGGCCCACGGCCGAGATCGCCGTGATGGGCGGTCAGGGCGCCGTCAACATCCTCTACCGCAACGAGATCAAGGCGGCGGCCGAGGCGGGCGAAGACGTGGCGGCCGTGCGCACGCGACTGGCCAACGAGTACACCTACAACGTGGCGAGTCCCTTCCTCGCCGCGGAGCGGGGCGAACTCGACGGTGTCGTCGAACCGGCCGCGACCCGCGTCGCCGTCATCAAGGCACTGCGGGCCCTCAAGACCAAGCGGGCGACCCTGCCGCCGAAGAAGCACGGGAACATCCCCCTGTGAGTGGTCGCCACGCCGCCGCCTCCCCCGACCCGGCGGACTCCCCCACCGACTCGGTCGAGCAGCCGTCGGCTCCCCTCATCAGGGTCGTCGCCGGGGACCCGACGCCCGACGAACTGGCGGCCGTCACGGCGCTGCTCGCCGCCGTCGCGGCCGGCCGGGCCGGATCGGCGACGACGACGTCCTCCCGACCCACGACGTCGGGCTGGACGCGATCGGCCCGGGCACCGCGTCCCGTCATCACGGCCGGAGAAGGCCGCTGGCGGGGTTTCGAGGGCTGACGCCCCCGGAACGGGGGTAGACGCAGTCATCTTCCCCCGCCTGTCCCCCTAAATGACGACTGCACCCGCGGCCCCGACCCACCATGCTTGCTCTTGCTAGGTGTCTCTCTAGGAGTCACACCACCAGCAGGACCACATGGGTAGTGGATTCCTGCCGGGGGGAGTCAGGGCGACATTCGGGTTGCCGCCCTGACTCAGGGTCTCGGAAGGGCCGGACGATCGTCCGGCCCTTCCTTCTTCCCCGGCCCTGCCGTGAGGCTGCCCGGTGGATGATCAGGGGGCCGAGCGGGGGATCTGCAGCCAGAGCTGCACCTCGTCGGCGTCGTCGTCCTCGTCCGCGTCGGCCGAGACGCCCCGGCCGAGGGCGCTCGACGACAGGTCCGGCGAACCGAGCCCGACGACCGTGACGGCGTCGTCTCCCCCGCCCTGGACGGTCCGGACGATGATGCGATCGGCGAGCGAGCCGCGGAGGGCCTCGGCGAGCACGGCATGGACCCGCCGCAGATCCGTTGGCCCGAGGTCGTCGAGGCCTCCCTCGTCGAGTAGGCTGACGACGGCCCCCCGACGACGCGCCGCCATGACCTCGTGACGCACGTCGTCGTCGAGGAGGCGGCGTCCCCGGATCTCGTCCCGGATGGCCCCCTCGAGGTTCAGGCACTCCTGGCGCTCGGCCGCGGTCAGGTCGCCGTGTCGATCGACGATGGTCTGGAGCATCGGCCGTGCCGTCCGGCCCGTCTGCAGCAGCCGGTACTGCCGCTCGTTCACGTGGGCTTCCTGCGCGGCCTGCCAGTCCGCCGCCTCGTGCTCGGCGAGGATGAACTCCCGCGTCTCGCGCCCGGCACGCGTCAGCGTGCTCGACATCGCGTGGCTGAAGGCGACCCAGACCACGCTGCCGACGATGCCGAGGTCGGCGATCTGTTCGGCCCCGGCCCAGAGCACCCCGTGAGCCGCCATGAATCCGACCCCGAGCCAGGCGAACCCCTGGCGGCGTCTCGTCGACACGATCACCATGAGCGTGCCCACGGCCGCCACGTACCACGTGGCATAGCCGTTCTTCACCGAGCTGTCGAGCTCGGAGGTCACGACCAGCGGGAGGACGATGCTTACGGCGAGGCAGAACGAGGCCAGCCACACGGGCATGATGACGTGGCGGCTGGGCCACAGCACGGCCACGGTCGCCGCGGCGTACAACACCATGCACGCGACGACGGGAAGCGGATCGGTGAACCGGTCCAACGAGGCCACGGCGAGGACCAGATGGTAGGCCGAGAAGACGGCGGCGAGCGAGACGATGAGCCACCGCGGCACGGAGACCCTCACGCGACGCCCTCCGGGATGCCCGTCTCGTCGGCGCGGTCGGGCGAGGGACGGGGAGCCGATCCCCCCTCGAGGAGGGCGCCGACCGGCCACTGCAGTCGCACGAGGGTTCCGCGCCCCGGTGCCGAGTCGATGGTCGCGAGTCCGCCGGCGTTGTTCAGCCTCTCGTGGATCGACACCCGGACACCCAGACGCTCGGTCGGCACCGTCGCCGGCTCGAAGCCCTTGCCCGTGTCGCCGACCTCGACGGTCGTGAGGCCGGTCGCCTCGCGGGTGACGTCGACCCACCGCCGGACACCGGGCGCGTCCCCGGCGTGCTGGGAACTGTTCACCAGGGCCTGCACGGCGGCCGAGTAGAGGGCCTCCGCGGCGGTGGACGGGATGCCCTCGCCCTCGATCGGGCCCCGGCGCAGCTCGACCGAGACGCCCAGGTCCGACACGGCGGCCGCGATGCGGTCGACCATGCCCGTGACCGTCGTGTCGGACTCGTCGAACGGCGTCGTGCTCGCCGCCGCCGAGAGGTGGGACATCGCGTTCCGGGCCATGTTGGTCGACAGCTCACGTTCTTCGGGCGACCAGGCCCTGGCCGCCTGGATGAAGGTCGTGAGGACGCTGTCGTGCACGATGGCGTCGACCTGCACCCGCTCGAGCTCGGTGGCGTGCTCGCGGATCGCCTCGGAGTACCGCGCGACCGCGGTCGCCTGGGCCTGGTCGACGTTCGCGGCCGCCTGGCGCAGGATCACCACGAGGATCAGGACCGCACCGCCGAGCAGGATCGCGTAGACGGAGTCGAGGGTCGCGCGCTGCGGGGAGACCGCTCCGCCCGACGGCGTCAGGCGGATGAAGCCGTAGACGGCGGGGGCGACGAAGAGGTAGCCGGTCGCGATCCAGGTGGAGAACGCCGACGCGGCCGAGGCCGTGGCGACGGTGCACAGGTACCAGAGCCAGGGCACGCTCGCCTGGACCTCGCTGGGGTCGTCGACGGCGAGGGGCCAGGTGACCAGCGCGATCAGGTAGGCGATCGCGACGAAGGCCTCGACCGTGGTCACGCCGCGCTGCACGAGGCTCGCCACGACCAACGCCAGGAACCCGCCGAACATGGCCAGGCCGATCACCCAGGCCCAGGCGAGCTGCATGCTCCCGACCTGACCGATCATCCCGGGCAGGGCCTGCAGGCCGAACACGAGACCGGCCGCGGCGATGATGCGCCCCAGCACCTTGTCGAGCAGGGCACGACTGATCGGGTTGCGCGGGGGCCGCAAGGGTCCGAGCGGGAGCGGGCCGGTCAGCCGACCCTCACCGGCCATCGCCACCGTCCGCGTCGAGCCCCGGCAGGATGCCGTCCTCGACGGCGCGACGGAGGAGGTCGACCTTGGTGGGTGCCGGGCGTCCGACCTCGACGTACTTGACGCGGATGCGGTCGAGGTACTCGCGGGCCGTCGAGTAGCCGATGCCGAGCTGTTGGGCGGCCAGCTTCAGCGGCAGACCCGAGGCGTAGAGGTGCAGGATCTCGCGCTCGCGACGACCGAGCTGGGCCTTGGCGAAGTCGCGGTCGGCATCGATCGCGCTCGCCCACTCGAGGTTGTTGAGCACGTCGCCGCGGGCGACCGTGGCGACCGCGGCCATGACGGTCTTCGTGGCGGAGGACTTCGGGATGACGCCGGCCGCCCCCGCGGCGAGCGCCTCACGGACCGAGGCGACCCGGTCGGCGATGCTGTGCACGAGGACGGCCGACCCCGTCGCCTGGACGCGCTTGACGTTCTCGGTGACGGTCGAGCCGTCGCCGAGCGACAGGTCGAGGACGACGACGTCGACCTCGCGACCCGCGAGGTTCTCGACGAACTCCTGCACGCCGGCGGCGGTGAGGATCACCTCGAAGCCCTCGTTCTGGCACGCGGCCTGGATGCCGAGCCGCACCGACTCGTGGTCGTCGACGACGGCGACCCTCACGGGTCCTGTCTGGCGGGTGGCGATGGGGGTCTCGGTCGTGATGTCTGACACGGTGATCCTTCGGTCGGCGTGTGCCCTGGTCCCTGAATCCCGGGCGTGCACGGGGTACATCGTAACCGGACGGCGGCTCAGGCCGGCAGCAGGCGCACCACCGTCTCGACGTGGTGCGTGTTCGGGAAGAGGTCGTACGCCTGCAGGGCGTCGAGCGCGTAGCCCCGCTCGGCGAAGAGGGCCACGTCCCGGGCGAGGGCGACCGGGTCGCACGCGACGTAGACGACCTGGGCCGGGCGGAGGGCCGCGATCTCGGACACCACGTCGCGCCCGGCGCCCGAGCGGGGCGGGTCGAGCACGACCGTCGCGGCGGCGAGGCGCTCGCGCTCGGCGTCGCTCGCCTGCGACGCGGTCTGGCGCAACCAGCGCTCGACGCGTCCCGTCACGGCCGACGCGCCGATCCACTCGGCCAGGTTCTCGGACGCGTGCTCGGTGGCCCGCTCGTCGCTCTCGACGCTCGTGATGCGCGTCCCCGCACCGAAGCGGTCCCCCACGGCGGCGGCGAGGAGTCCGACCCCGCCGTACAGGTCGAGGTTGGCGCCCTTCGGGTCGAAGCGCTCGGGGTCGATCATGGTCTGCACGGCGGCGGTGAGCGTGGCCGCTGCCTCGCGGTGCACCTGCCAGAAGCCGCCGTCGTCGAGCCGGAACTCGCGGTCGCCGACGACCTCGGTGATGGTCGAGCGGGCCTGCCGCCCGATGATCAGACGCGCGCCTCCGCCGCTCGGGGCGACGACGTCGACGTGTTCCTCGCCGGGGAAGGCGTCACCCAGCGGCGCCACCTCGGCGACCTCCGGCGACGCGAGCGGCAGGTCGGGCACGTGCACGACCCGGTGCGACCGAGCCGCGTACTGACCGGGACGCCCCTCGGCGTCGAGGTGCAGGCGCAGGCGCGTGCGCCACCCGGTGCCGCCGCGCTCGTCGTCGCCGGGCAGGGCCTCGACCGAGACGCGGCCGTCGGCGTCGGCGATCCCGCCCATGCGGGTCAGCGCGTCGACCACCACGCGTCGCTTCAGCTCGCGCTGGTGGCCGAGCTCGACGTGCCCGAACTCGGCGCCGCCGGCACGGTCGGTCGGATCGACCTCGAGGGCGGCCGCGCCCCACACGTGGGGTCGACGGTGCTCGCTCGCCTCGAGGACGCGCACCGTGTCGGCCCGCCAGAACGCCTTCTTGCGGTCGTCGGTGATGCGCGCCACGACCTTCTCGCCGGGCAGGGTGTCGGTCACGAACACGACCCGCCCGTCGAGTCTGGCCACCGAGATGCCCCCGTGTGCGATGCCCGTCACGTCCAGTTCGACCTCGCGGCCCAGCATGTCTCCCATGCGTCGAGTCTGACAGGCTGGGCGGCATGACCGTCCCGCTCTACCTGGCCAGCACCTCCCCCGCCCGTCTCGCCCTGCTGCGCGCCGCCGGCGTCGAGCCGGTGCTGATCAGTCCCGGTGTCGACGAAGAAGCCGCGGTCGCGGTCGAGTCGACACGGCTCGGCCGAGCGCTCACGGCGGCCGAGACGGTGCAGCACCTCGCCAGGCTCAAGGCCGAGGCCGTGCTCGACACGGTCGTCGACGGCCGCCCCCTCGACGGGTTGGTCCTCGGGGGCGACAGCGCCTTCGAGTTCGACGGCGAGGTGCACGGCAAACCCCACGAGCCCGCCCTGGCGCTCGACCGGTGGCGCCGCATGGCCGAGATCGGCCACGGCACCCTCTGGTCGGGTCACTGGCTGGTCGACCACCGCGGTGGCGCTCCGCGCGTCACCGCCGAGACCCCCTCAGGAGGCGCGGGCCGGGTCGGGAGCGCGTCCCTCACCTTCGCCGACGACCTCGACCCGCGCGAGCTCGCGGCCTACGTCGAGACGGGCGAGCCGCTCGAGGTCGCGGGGGCCTTCACGATCGACGGTCGGGCATCCGCGTTCATCACGCACATCGAGGGCACCCCGAGCGCCGTCGTCGGACTCTCGGTGCCCGTGCTGCGGTCGCTCGTCCGGGGCTTCGGCGTGCCGTGGCACGAGCTGTGGACCTCGCCGACCGCCGGCTCCTTGTAGGTTCTGCCTCGCGCCTCCTCGTCCTTTTTGTGCACGTCAGCCAAAGGCGGACGGGGAGGGCGCAATAGGGTGGGGAACTATGCCGCGTATCAGCAAGGTCCTCATCGCCAATCGTGGAGAGATCGCCGTCCGCGTGATCCGGGCCGCGCGTGACGCCGGAATCGGCTCGGTGGCGGTCTACGCCGACCAGGACCGCGACGCCCAACACGCCCGCCTCGCCGACGAGGCCTACGCCCTGGGCGGGACGACGAGCGCCGAGACCTACCTGGTCATCGACAAGATCCTCTCGATCGCCCGTCGCTCGGGTGCCGACGCCGTGCACCCCGGCTACGGCTTCCTCGCCGAGAACGCGGACTTCGCCCGGGCCGTCCAGGCCGCGGGCCTGGTCTGGATCGGCCCGTCGCCCGAGGCCATCGAGCAGCTGGGCGACAAGGTCTCGGCCCGGCACATCGCCGAGCGCGTCGGCGCCCCGCTCGCCCCCGGCACCCTCAACCCCGTCTCGGGCGCCGACGAGGTGCTCGAGTTCGTCGACCAGCACGGCCTCCCCGTCGCGATCAAGGCGGCCTTCGGCGGCGGCGGACGCGGTCTCAAGGTCGCCCGCACCCGCGAAGAGGTCCCCGAGCTGTTCGACTCGGCCACCCGCGAGGCCGTCGCGGCCTTCGGACGCGGCGAGTGCTTCGTCGAGAAGTACCTCGACCAGCCCCGCCACGTCGAGACCCAGTGCCTGGCCGACGCACACGGGAACGTCGTCGTCGTGTCGACCCGCGACTGCTCGCTGCAGCGCCGTCACCAGAAGCTCGTCGAAGAGGCCCCCGCACCGTTCCTCACCGACGAGCAGACCACGAAGCTGTACGAGTCGTCGAAGGCCATCCTCCGCGAGGTCGGCTACGTCGGTGCCGGCACCTGCGAGTTCCTGATCGGCAAGGACGGCACCGTCTCGTTCCTCGAGGTCAACACGCGCCTCCAGGTCGAACACCCCGTGTCCGAAGAGGTCACCGGCATCGACCTCGTCCGCGAACAGTTCCGCCTCGCCGAGGGCGGCGTGCTCGACTACGACGACCCCGAGGCCCGCGGCCACTCGTTCGAGTTCCGCATCAACGGCGAGGACGCCGGTCGGGGCTTCATGCCCGCCCCCGGTCCGATCCACGTCTTCAAGGCCCCGGGCGGTCCCGGCGTCCGCGTCGACAGCGGCGTCCAGGCCGGCGACGAGATCAGCGGGTCGTTCGACTCGCTTCTCGCCAAGCTGATCGTCACGGGTTCTTCGCGCGAGGACGCCCTCGAGCGTTCCCGTCGCGCCCTGGCCGAGTTCGAGGTCGCCGGCCTGCCGACCGTGCTGCCGTTCCACCGTGCCATCGTCGACGACCCCGCCTTCGCGCCGGCCGACGGTGCAGCGTTCTCCATCTACACCCGCTGGATCGAGACCGAGTTCGACAACACCATCCCCGCGTGGAGCGGCGAGGCCGAGGCCCCCCGGCCGGCCGACGAACGCGACACCGTCGTGGTCGAGGTGGGCGGAAAGCGCCTCGAGGTCTCGCTGCCGGCGGGCCTCGGGTCGCGCACCGCGCCTCCTGCGGTCGCGCCCAAGCGCCGGGGCGCGCCCCGGTCGTCGGTCGTCACCGCGACCGGTGCCGAGGTCAAGGCTCCGATGCAGGCCACCGTCGTCAAGCTCGCGGTCGAGGCCGGTCAGCAGGTCGTCAAGGGCGACCTGGTGCTCGTCCTCGAGGCCATGAAGATGGAGCAGCCCGTCGCCGCCCACCGCGACGGCACCGTCTCGGGCATCGCGGCCGTCGTCGGCGAGACGGTCTCGTCGGGTCACGTCCTGCTCAGCATCGACTGACCCCCGCGCCGGGCCCGGCGGCGACCGGGGACGCGCGTCGGCAGACCCTAGAGTGGACGCCATGTCTGAGACCACCACGCACCCGCTCGACGACCGCGCCGCCGACCCCTTCGAGGTCGCCCGCACCGCCGCCGCCGAGATCGCCGAGAAGACCGGCGTCGCCCGACACGACATCGCCCTGACGCTGGGCAGCGGTTGGGCCAAGGCCGCCGACCTGATCGGTGAGACCGTCGCCGAGGTCCCCGCGACCGAGATCACCGGCTTCGCCGCGTCGGCCGTCGTCGGCCACACGAGCTCGATCCGCAGCATCGCACTGCCCTCGGGCAAGCAGGCCCTCGTCATGGGCGCCCGCACCCACTACTACGAGGGCCACGGCGTGCGTCGGGTCGTGCACGGCGTGCGCACGGCCGCCGCCACGGGCGCGACGACCATGATCCTGACGAACGGTGCCGGGGGCATCAAGGAGACCTGGAAGCCCGGCACGCCGGTGCTGATCAGCGACCACATCAACCTCACGGCGGACTCGCCCCTCGAGGGCGCGACGTTCATCGACCTGACCGACCTCTACTCGACGCGCCTCCGCGACGTCGCCCGCGGCATCGATCCCGAGCTCGACGAGGGCGTCTACACGCAGTTCCGCGGCCCGCACTACGAGACGCCGGCCGAGGTGCAGATGGCCAAGGCCATCGGCGGGCACATCGTGGGCATGTCGACGGCCCTCGAGGCCATCGCCGCGCGCCAGTCCGGCATGGAGGTGCTCGGCATGTCGCTGATCACCAACCTGGCCGCGGGCATCCAGAAGACGCCGCTCAGCCACGCCGAGGTGCTCGAGGCCGGGCGCGAGGCCGAGGCCAAGATCAGCGACCTGCTCGCCCGCATCGTGGCGGCCCTGTGAGCGGCGACGTGACGGGGTCCGGCAGCGACGGCTCCCCGGTCTCGTCCGACCTCGAGCGGTTGATCGCGTCGGCCACCGCCTGGCGCGACCAGGACCCCGACGACGAGACGCGCGACGAGCTCGACCGACTGCTGACCCGGGCCGGCTCCGACGACGCCGACGCCTCGTCCGAACTCGCCGACCGCTTCGCCGGTCGCCTGCAGTTCGGCACGGCCGGCCTGCGCGGCGCCCTCGGCTCGGGTCCGAACCGCATGAACCGCGTGCTCGTGGCGCAGGCCGCGGCCGGCTTCGCGGCCTTCCTGCGGGGCCGCGAGTCGAGCCCCTCCATCGTCATCGGCTACGACGGGCGCAAGAACTCCGACGTCTTCGCGCGGGACACGGCCGAGATCATGGCCGCCGCGGGCGTCGCGGCCACGATCCTGCCCCGCGCCCTCCCGACCCCGGTGCTGGCCTTCGCCGTGCGCCACCTCGACGTCAGCGCAGGCGTCATGGTGACCGCGAGCCACAACCCGGCGCAGGACAACGGCTACAAGGTCTACCTCGGCGGTGTCGACGCCGGCTCGCAGATCGTGTCCCCGGTCGACGGCGAGATCGCCGCCGAGATCGAGGAGGCCGCGCAGTCCCCCGTCACGCGACTGGCCCGTTCCGACGACTACCGCGAGGCCGGTGACGACCTCGTCATGGAGTACGTCCGTCGCACCGCCGCGGTGGCCGGCACGGCGGCGAACGGTCGTCAGCCACGGGTCGTCTACACCGCGATGCACGGCGTCGGGTGGGAGGTCGCACGCCGCGTGTTCGCGACCGCCGGCTTCACCGAGCCGATCCCGGTCGGCGAGCAGAGCGCCCCCGACCCGGCGTTCCCGACCGTGGCCTTCCCCAACCCGGAAGAGCCCGGCGCCCTGGACCTCGCGTACGCCACGGCCGGCCGCGTCGAGGCCGACCTGGTCATCGCCAACGATCCCGACGCCGACCGGCTCGCGGTCGCGATCCCCGTCGACGGCGGCTGGCGTCGACTCAGCGGCAACGAGGTCGGCTCGCTGCTCGGCTGGCGCGCCGCAGAACGGGCACGACGGGACGACCGCGACGGCACCCTGGCCGCGAGCATCGTCTCGTCGCCCGCCCTGCGCGAGATCGCCCGGGTACACGGACTCGACTACGTCGACACGCTCACGGGATTCAAGTGGGTCTCCCGCGTCGGAGGGCTGCTCTACGGCTACGAAGAGGCACTCGGCTACCTCGTCGACCCCGACGTCGTCCGCGACAAGGACGGGATCTCGGCCGCGGTCGACCTCCTCGCCCTCGCCACGGAGCTGCACACGGCCGGGTCGAGCCTGGCCGAGCACCTCGTCGCCTTCGACGAGCGGTTCGGCGCCTACGCCTCCTCGCAGATCTCGATCCGGGTCGAGGACCTCGCCACCATCACGGACCTCACCGACGGTCTCCGCCGGCGCCCGCCGTCGACGATCGGCTCGCACCGCGTCGACCGGGTGGACGACTTCCGGGACGGGTTCGGAGCCTTCCCCGCGGGCGACATCCTCCGCTACTGGCTCACCGACGGCTCACGCGTCATCGTCCGCCCGAGCGGCACCGAGCCGAAGCTCAAGGTCTACATCGACGCGTCGAGCACCGAGGGCGACGCCGTCGCCCGTCGAGCCGCCGCCGAGGCGGCCGTGGCCGATCTCGACGCGGGCATGCGCGACCTCCTGGCCTGACGGTCGGGGCGGTGACCGCCCGGACGACGAGAGAGACCCCGGAGGCGCGAGCTGCGCCTCCGGGGTCTCTCTCGTCGTGGCCGGTGAGGTTCGCCCCGGTGCCGCACGCCGCGGTCAGCCGAGCGACTTCTGCAGCTTCTCGGTGAGCTCCGCCTGGTCGAAGTGGTTCTGGATGACGATGACGTCGGCGAACGTGGAGCCGATGGCCTCGACGAACTCGGCCGACGTGAGGATCACCTGCGCATCGTCACCGACCGTCGCGATCGAGCCGATGTCGGCTGCGACCACGTCGGCCTCGATGTCGAGCTTGGCCAGGACCCGCTCGGCGTTGACCTTGAGGATTCCGCTGCTGCCGATGCCGGCGCCGCAGATGGTGACGATCTTCATTGTGGGGAGGTCTCGATCCGTGGGAGGGCGATCAGGCGGGGACGCCCATGAGCCGCCGCACCTCGTCGACCGAGGAGGCGGCCGCGAGGGCGGGGATGACGGAGGCCTCGTTGAAGACGTTCGCCAGGTCGGCGATCGACTCGAGGTGGCCGCCGACGGTGACGATCGCGAGGCCGAGGACCACGCTGACCGGGTCGTTGTGCGGGTGCCCGAACGGAACGGGCTCGGCCAGGGTCACGACGGCCAGGCCGTCGCGGACGACGTCGTCACCGGGCCGTGCGTGGGCCAGGGCGAGACCGGGGGCGATGACCACGTAGGGGCCGTGTTCGTCGATCATGCGGACCATCTCGTCGCCGTAGCCCTCGCGGGCGGCACCGGAGTCGACCAGGGCACGACCGGCCACTCGGACGGCCTCACGCCAGTCGACGACCTGGGCGCCGATGACGACGGCCTCGTCCGGCAGCGGCGGGAGTGCCATGGTCAGGCCCCCTCGAAGCCGGCGGTGATGCGGTCGGCCAGCGCCTCGCGGTCCTCGAGGGGCAGGAAGCACGACGCGGCGGCGTTGAGTTGGAAGGTCTCGTGGTCGTCGAGGTCGTAGTCGAAGGCCTGGCTGAGCAGGGCGAGCTCTTTGCAGAGGCTCGTGTCGCTCATCAGGCGGTTGTCGGTGTTGACCGTCACGCCGTAGCCGAGCTGGTACAGCAGGTCGAAGGGGTGGTCGTCGAGGTCCGTTCCCCAGGCGGCGATGGCACCGGTCTGCAGGTTCGACTGCGGCGACAACTCGAGCGGGATCTCGCGGTCGCGCACCCACGACGCGATCGGCCCGATCTCGACGGTGGAGGTCGACCCCTTGCTCGCGACGACGCGGATGTCTTCGGCGATGCGGACCCCGTGGCCGAGCCGGAGGGCCCGCCCGTCGATCAGCGCACCCCGGATGCTGTCGAGACCGTCGGCCTCGCCCGCGTGCACCGTGACGGGCATGAACTCGCGGGCCAACAGGTCGAAGGCGACCCTGTGGTCGGCGGCCGGGTACCCCGCCTCGGGACCGGCGATGTCGAAGGCCAGCACGCCGTTCTCGCGATGGCGCACGGCGAGCTGGGCGATCTCGAGCGATCGCTCGCCCTGGCGCAGCGCACTCAGGATCTGCCCGACCGAGATCTCGTACCCGTCGTCGGCCAGCGACTGCACGGCCGACGCGAAGCCCGCCTGCACGGCCTCCACCGCCTGGTCGAGGGTGAGCCCCTGCCGTTGGTGTTGCTCGGGGGCCCAGCGCACCTCGGCGTGGACGACGCCGTCGGCGGCCAGGTCGAGGACGAACTCGTGCGCGACCCGGGTCAGCTGCTCGCGGGTCTGCATGACCGCGACCGTGAGCTCGAAGGTCGCGAGGTAGTCGACGAGGGTGCCGGAGTCGGCGTTCTCGACGAACCAGCGGCGCAGCGCCTCGGGTTCGGACGCGGGGAGATCGACGCCGGCCTCGACCGCGAGGTCGACGATGGTCTCGGGCCGGAGTCCGCCGTCGAGGTGGTCGTGCAGCGAGACCTTCGGCAGGGCCGCGAGGCGCGGGCCCCCGTTCGGCAGCCGGTAGTCCTTGTCGGGAGCGCTCATGCCCTCAATCTACTAGCGCTCCGGGCGGCGACTCTGGACGCGCGCCACGAGAGAGGTGCGCTCTCCACGAGAACCGGCACCGCGCCTCCTGGACGGAGGCGCGGTGCCGGTGGGACGTGCTCGGGCGGGTCGTCAGCCGATGCGCTCGGCGACGATCGTGCGCGCCGCCGGAGCCTCGTCGCCGATCGTCCACGCCCCGTCGACGGCCTCGAGGGCACGCTCGAACCGCTCGGGTTCGTCGGTGTGCAGGGTGAAGAGGGGCTGGCCCTCGGTGACCCGGTCGCCCGGCTTCGCGTGCAGCTCGATGCCGGCGGCCGCCTGCACGGGGTCCTGCTTGCGGGCGCGACCGGCACCGAGGCGCCAGGCACCGATGCCGAAGGGCAGCGCGTGCTGCTCGGTCAGGTGACCACTGCGCCCGGCGGTGACGACGTGCGTCTCGCGGGCGGTCGGCAGCGCGGCGTCGGGGTCCCCGCCCTGGGCACGGATCATGCGCTTCCAGGCGTCCATGGCGCGTCCGTCGTCGAGGGCGGCCTCGACGTCGGCGTCGGGTCTCCCCGCGAGGGTCAGCATCTCGCGGGCGAGTGCCACCGTGAGCTCGCGGATGTCGGCGGGGCCGCCTCCGGCGAGGGTCTCGACCGACTCACGGACCTCGAGGGCGTTGCCGATGGTCAACCCGAGCGGCACGTTCATGTCGGTCAGCAGGGCGGTGGTCGCGACGCCGGCGTCGGTGCCGAGGTCGACCATGGTGCGGGCCAGCTCACGCGACCGCTCGATGTCCTGGATGAAGGCGCCCGACCCGAACTTGACGTCGAGGACGAGGGCGGCGGTGCCCTCGGCGATCTTCTTGCTCATGATCGACGACGCGATCAGCGGGATGGCCTCGACGGTGCCCGTGATGTCACGGAGCGCGTAGAGCTTGCCGTCGGCGGGGGCGAGGCCCGACCCGGCGGCGCAGACGACGGCGCCGCTGTCGGCCATGATCTCGCGCATGCGGTCGTTCGAGATCGAGGCCTGCCAGCCGGGGATCGACTCGAGCTTGTCGAGTGTTCCCCCGGTGTGGCCGAGGCCCCGGCCCGAGAGCTGGGGCACGGCGACGCCGAACGAGGCGACGAGCGGAGCCAGCGGCAGGGTGATCTTGTCACCGACGCCACCGGTGGAGTGCTTGTCCACGGTCGTCTTGCCGAGCCCGGCGAAGTCCATCGTCTCGCCCGACCGGATCATGGCCATCGTCATGTCTCGGATCTCTCGGCGCTCCATGCCGTTGAGGAAGATCGCCATGGTCAGCGCCGACATCTGCTCGTCCGCGACGTACCCGCGCGTGTACGCGTCGATGAGCCAGTCGATCTGCGCGGTGCTGAGGGCGTCGCCGCCCCGCTTGACGCGGATGAGGTCGACGGTGTCGAACGGTTCGACGGCGTTCTGGGTCACGGCGGGGCTCCTAGCAGTGGTGCGATGGGTGGTGCGAGGGCGCGACCACGGGGTCGCGACCGGGAGGGACGAGGAGGCGCGGGTCAGCCCTGCGAGGCGCGGTACGCCTCGAGCTGCCGCGGTCCGAACGCGTCGGGGATGACCTCGTCGATGGTCTTGAAGCCCGAGACGGTGTCGAGGACCATGGCTTCGTCGGAGTGTTCGTAGAGCAGCTGACGGCACCGCCCGCAGGGCATCAGGACCCCGCCGTTGCCGTCGACGCAGGCGAAGGCGACCAAACGGCCCCCTCCCGACATGACGAGGTCGGACACCAATGAGCACTCGGCGCAGAGGGTGATGCCGTACGAGGCGTTCTCGACGTTGCAGCCCGAGACGATCCGACCGTCGTCCGTGACGGCCGCGGCCCCCACGGGGAAGTTCGAGTAGGGGACGTACGCCTTGCGCATGGCGTCGCGAGCCGCCCCGCGGAGGGCGTCCCAGTCGGTCTCGGCGAGCACGGACTCGCTGCTGCGGGCGGTCACGACTTGATGTAAGGCTTGCCCGAGGCCGCGGGGCCCCGGGACTGCCCGACCAGGCCGGCGACCGCGAAGATCGTCACGACGTACGGCAGCATGAGCATGAACTCGCTGGGCACCGGCGAACCGATGGCGCCGAGCACGTTCTGCAGGTTGCTCGCGAAGCCGAACAACAGCGCGGCGAGCGTGGCCCGGATTGGGTCCCACCGACCGAAGATGACCGCGGCCAGGGCGATGAAGCCCGCGCCCGCCGTCATCTCTTTCTGGAAGTTGCCGAGCGAACCGAGCGTGAAGTACGCCCCGCCGAGGCCGGCGATCGCCCCCGCGAGGGAGACGTTCCAGAACCGGGTGGCGTTGACCTTGATGCCCACGGTGTCGGCCGCCTGCGGGTGCTCGCCCACCGAACGGAGGCGCAACCCCCACCGCGTGCGGAAGAGACCGTAGAAGACGACCGCGATCGCGATGTACATCAGGTAGACGATGATCGTCTGACGGAAGAAGACCGGCCCGACGATCGGGATCTGGCTGAGGACCGGGATGTCGAGCTGCGGGAACCGCACGCCGCGGTTCAGCGACTCGGACTTCGACAGCACCTGCGAGTACAGGAAGCTGGTGAGGCCCGTGACGAGCACGTTGAGCACGACGCCGACGATGACCTGGTCGACGATGTAGCGGATGCTGAAGACCGCCAGGACCATCGACACGAGCACGCCCGCGATCATCGCCCCGACCAGGCCGACGTAGGCCGACCCGGTCGCCGAGGCGACCATGGCCGAGACGAAGGCTCCGGCGAGCAACTGCCCCTCGATCGCGACGTTGACGACACCGACCCGCTCGCTGATGACACCGCCGAGGGCACCGAAGATCAGCGGGGTGCTGAGTGCGAGGGCGCCGAGCAGCAGACCGGGCACCGGGATGGTCTGACCGGCGCTCGCCCACGTGAGGAAGCCGAGCAGGAAGAGGACGCCGAACACGGCGATCAGCCAGATCGGCACCTTCTCGAAGCGGACGGCGCGCAGCACCGCGACCACCGTGATGACGGCCAGGAGCACCGTCAGCACGATGCCGGTGCCGGCCGCCGGCAGGACCGCGTCGGGCAGGGCGAAGAAGTCCGTCGTCGTCGACAGGCGGAAGGTGCTCTCGCCGTCCCGGGCGAGGCCGAGGAACAGCACGGCGGCCACGACCGTGAAGATCGCGAACGCGATCGGGGCCTTGAGGCTGCGGGAGGAGGCCCGCGCCAGGTCGGGCGACGGCGCGGCGGGGACCGCGGTGTCGGGGGTGAGCGTGCTCACTTGGTGACCACCGCCTCCTTGTTCGAGGCCTTGCGCACCGGGCGGAGGCCCGGGGCCGGCAGACGGAAGATCGCTCGGACCAGCGGGGGCGCGGCCACGAACAACACGATGAGGGACTGCACGACGAGCACGATGTCGATCGGTACGCCGTTGGCGGCCTGCATCGAGTACCCGCCGGCCTTGAGCGCGCCGAAGAGGACGCCGGCGCCGAACACTCCCCACGGCCGCGAACGACCGAGCAGCGCGACCGTGATCGCGTCGAAGCCGATGCCGGCGTCGATGCCCGAGGTGAAGCCGCTGGTCAGCGTGCCGAGCACCTGGGTCGACCCGGCGACGCCCGCGAGCGCACCCGAGATGAGCATCGCGTAGAGGTAGATGTTCTTGACGTTCATGCCGGCCGTGCGGGCTGCGTGCGGGTTCTCGCCGACGGCACGGAACCGGAAGCCGAGCGTCGACCGGTTGATCAGCCACCAGACGACGGCGGTGATGACGATGACCAGCACGAAGCCCCAGTTGAGGTTGTACCGGGCGCCGAACAGGTCGGGCAGGATCGCCGTGTCGAGCGTGGCGGGCGACTTGGGGTTCGCGCTGCCCGGAGCCTGCAGCAGGCCCTGCGTCCGCAACATGAAGGCCAACAGGTAGAAGGCGATGTAGTTGAGCATGATCGTGAGGATCACCTCGTGGGCGCCGGTGCGGGCCTTGAGCAGGCCCACGATGCCGCCCCACAGGGCACCCGCGGCGATGCCGGCGGCGAGGGCGAGGGGAAGGTGCACGGCGAGCGGCAGGTGGAAGGAGAAGCCCACCCAGCCGGCGGCGGCCGAGGCCATCAGCATCTGCCCGCGGGCACCGATGTTGAACAGGCCCACGCGGAACGCGACCGCGACGCCGAGGCCCGCGGCGATGAGGGGCACGGCGTAGTTCAGCGTCTCGGTCAGCGGACGGATGCCCGCCGCGAAGCCGTCGACCCGGAAGTTGTAGATCGCGCCCTGGAAGAGCGACGAGTACGACCCGCCGACCGCGGTCCAGAACGCCTGGAAGAAGTCGGCCGGGCGCGAGAAGAAGTAGCCCAGCGTGCCCTGCACCGTGGTGTCGGTGAACCCGATGAGGAGGCCCGAGACGACGAGTGCCAACACGACGGCGAGTACCGAGATGGCGGCGTTGCCGGTCGTGATCTCTCTCAGGAGGCGCGAGCCGCGTCCCTCGGTCGACTCCGGTGACGACGGGGCGGGTGGCGTGCCCGGGCCCGTCGTGGTGGTCGTGGCGTCGCTCACGCTGCCTGCTCCGTTCCCTGCGGCATCTCGCCGGCCATCATGAGCCCCAGCACGTCGCGAGGGGTGTCCGCCGGCACGATGCCGACGATGGTGCCGCGGTACATCACGGCGATGCGGTCGGCCAGGGCGGCGACCTCGTCGAGCTCGGTCGAGACGACGATGACGGGCACGCCCTGGTCGCGGGTCTCGACGATGCGCTTGTGCACGAACTCGATCGACCCGACGTCGATGCCGCGGGTGGGCTGGGCGGCCACGAAGAGCCGCAGGTCGCGGCTGAGCTCGCGCGCCAGAACGACCTTCTGCTGGTTGCCGCCCGAGAGGCGGCCGGCAGGCGTCGTGATGCCCTGGGTGCGGATGTCGAACTCCTTCACCTTGGCCACGGCGAACGCCGCGAGCTCGGCGAGCTTGAGCGAGCCGCGTTTCACGAAGGGACCGGACTGCGAGCGGTCGAGCATGAGGTTCTCGGCCACGGTGAACTCGCCGACGAGGCCGTCCTGGTTGCGGTCCTCGGGGACGAAACCGACGCCCGCGTCGAGGACCTGGCGCACGCTGCGGCCCGTGATGTCGCGCCCGTCCAGGGAGACCCGCCCTTCGACCCGGGGCTGGAGGCCGAGGATGGCCTCGGTGAGTTCGGTCTGGCCGTTGCCCTGGACGCCGGCGATGGCGAGGATCTCGCCCCGGCGGACCTCGAACGAGACGTCGTCCACGACGACCTGTCCGATGGGGTCGACCACCCGGAGGTTCTCGACCACCAGGGCGGGCTCGCCGGCTTCGGCGGGGGCCTTCTGGACGGTGAGCTCGACGGCGCGACCGACCATGAGCGAGGCGAGCTCGGCGTTCGAGGCGGTCGGTTCGGCCTCGCCGACGACCGTGCCGAGTCGGATGACGGTGATGCGGGTGGCGACCTCGCGCACCTCGCGCAGCTTGTGGGTGATGAAGACGATGGCGGTGCCGGCGTCGCGCAGCTGACGCATGATCACCATGAGCTCGTCGGTCTCCTGCGGCGTGAGCACGGCGGTGGGCTCGTCGAACACGAGCACCTTGGCGTCACGGGACAGGGCCTTGATGATCTCGACGCGTTGCTGCACACCGACGGGCAGCTCCTCGACGAGGGCGTCGGGGTCGATGTCGAAGCCGAACCGGCTGCTGATCTCTCGCACCTTGGCGCGTGCCGCGGCGAGGTCGAGCCGGCCGCCGGACCTGGTCTCTTCGTGGCCGAGCATGACGTTCTCGGCGACGGTGAAGACGGGCACCAGCATGAAGTGCTGGTGGACCATGCCGATTCCGGCGCCCATGGCGTCGCCCGGACCCGAGAAGTGCTGGACGGCGTCGTCGAGCAGGATCTCGCCCTCGTCGGCCTGGTAGAGCCCGTAGAGCACGTTCATCAGCGTGGACTTGCCGGCACCGTTCTCGCCGAGCAGGCAGTGGATCTCGCCGGGCTCGACGGTCAGGCTGATGTGGTCGTTGGCGGTCAGCGCGCCGAATCGCTTGGTGATGCCCCGCAGTTCGAGCTTCATCTCAGGTGGCTACCTCGGGTCTAGGCATTCGGGTGGGGACGGGCGGCACCGGGTCGGCGGCCCGCCCACAGGCGTTGAGAGGGCCGGGAGCGACGGGGTGACCGTCGCTCCCGGCCCTGGGTCAGTCGATGCTAATCGATGACGGGAGGTGCTTTCGTCAGCTGGTGAGCGCCGACGGGGACTCGACCTCGATGGAGCCGTCGATGATGCCGGCCTTGATGGTGTCGAGCTCGTCCTGCAGACCGGAGTCGACCTTGTCGGCGTAGTCGTGGAACGGGGCGATGCCGACGCCGTCGTTCTCGAGCGTGCCCACGTAGGGCGTGCTCGAGAACTTGTCCTCGCTGGCCTGCGTGACGACCGCGTCGGTCGCCTGCTTGATGCCCTTGAGCACCGAGGTGAGGAAGAGGTCCTTGTTGGCACTGTCGGTCTCGTAGGTGTCGCTGTCGGCACCGACCAGGACGACGTCCTTGCCGGAGTCGCGGATCGCCTCGGCGGCGCTCTGGTAGATCGGGCCACCGACCGGCAGGATGACGTCGGCGTTCTGGTCGATCAGGGTCTGGGCGCTCTGCTTGGCCGTGGTGCCGGCCTCGAAGCCACCGGTGAAGGTGCCGTTCTGGGCGTCAACGTCCCAGCCGACGACCTTGACGTCCTTGCTCTTCTGCTCGTTGTAGTACTTCACGCCGTCGGCGAAGCCGTCCATGAAGATGGTGACGGTCGGGAACTGCATGCCGCCGAAGGTGCCGACGACGCCGGTCTTCGAGTAGCTCGCCGCCGCGTAGCCCGCGAGGAACGCGGCCTCGGACGTGTTGAAGGTGATCGGCTGCACGTTGTCGGCCGTGATCGACGAGTCGTCGATGGTGGCGTAGTTGATGCCCGAGTTCGCCTCGGCCGCCGACTTGGTGGCGTCGGCGAGCGCGAAGCCGACCGTGACGATCAGGTTGCAGCCCTGGTCGGCGAGGTTCGACAGGTTGGCGTCGTAGACCGTCTCGTCGGCGGACTCGACCGTCTTGGGCGTGGACCCGATGGTCTTCGCGGCCTCGGTCAGGCCCTCGTAGCCGAGCTGGTTGAACGACTTGTCGTCGAAGCCGCCGGCGTCGGAGACCATGCAAGGGACGAAGTCGCTCGAGGCGCCGCTGGTCGAGCCAGAGCCGCTCTCGGGGGCCGAGGCACAGCCGGCCAGGATGACGGCGGTGCTCGCCAGGGCGAGGCCGCTGAGCACGGCCTTGCGCGCAGTTGTAGTCAAGTTGTCCTCCAGGGTGCAGCCCGGCACGAGGCGCGCCGGGTGGGTATGGCTGACAGGTTA
Organism: Frigoribacterium sp. Leaf8; assembly: GCF_001421165.1. Taxonomy (GTDB): domain Bacteria; phylum Actinomycetota; class Actinomycetes; order Actinomycetales; family Microbacteriaceae; genus Frigoribacterium. The sequence continues at coordinate 862,067 of NZ_LMKB01000005.1, forward strand.
CCTACTGTGACGAGCGCCTCCGACCGACGGGTGGTAGTGATGCCGAGGCGTTACACAGTCGCGACCACGACGTAACGAGCACGAAACGTCCACGGGCCCGGAGCGGGTCAGAGGACGTCGCTGCGACCGCTCAGCTTGAGGGCGTCCACGACGCCCTTGACGCGTTGGGCGTTCGCCGTCGTCGTGACGAGCAGGGCGTCGGGGGTGTCGACCACGATGATGTCGTTGACGCCGATCAGCGAGATCAGCCGGCCGCTGTTGCCGACGACGATGCCGCTCGAGCTGTCGGCGAGCACGCGGGCGTTCTCGCCGAGGATGGCCAGGTCGCTCTTGCGACCGCCGGCGTGCAGCTTGGCGATGGAGGCGAAGTCGCCGACGTCGTCCCAGTCGAAGTCGCCGGGCACGACGGCCAGCCGGCCCGCCGCGGCGGCGGGTTCGGCCACGGTGTAGTCGATGGCGATCTTCTCGAGGCCGGGCCACACCTTGTCGACGACGGTGCCGCGCTTCGGGGTGTCCCACGCCGCCGCGAGCTCTTCGATGCCCTCGAGCAGGTCGGGACGGGTCTCGCCCAGCTGCTCGAGCAACCGGTCGGCCCGCGAGATGAACATGCCGCCGTTCCAGAGGTAGTCGCCGCCGGAGACGTAGCGCTCGGCCGTCTCGAGGTCGGGCTTCTCGACGAACGACTCGACCGTGCGGGCGCTCGGTGCGCCCTCGATGTCGAGCGGTGCGCCGACATGGATGTAGCCGAACCCGATCGCGGGTTCGGTGGGGGTGATGCCGATCGTGGCGATGTAGCCCTCGTCGGCGGCGACGATGGCCTCGCGGACGGCCCGACCGAAACCGCGGGTGTCGGCGATGACGTGGTCGGCGGCGAACGAGCCGATGATGACGTCCGGCTCACGACGACGGAGGACGGCGGCGGCGAGGCCGATGGCCGCGGTGCTGTCCTTCGGCTCGCTCTCGAGGACGACGTTGTGGTCGGCGAGGCCGGGCAGCTGCGACTCGACCGCTGCTCGGTGTGCCCGCCCGGTGACGACCATGATGCGTTGGTCGCCGTTGAGCGGGGCGAGGCGGTCCCAGGTGCCGCGCAGCAGGGTCGACCCGCTGCCGGTGAGGTCGTGCAGGAACTTGGGCGCGTCGGCGCGGCTGAGCGGCCAGAGACGGGACCCGATGCCACCCGCCGGGATGATGCTGTAGAACCGGTCGAGGCTTTCCTGGATCGTCATGAGTTCACCTTATCGACGCCCCTCCTCCATGCCTCCGATCCCCTCGCGCCACCGTCGCCGTCGAGGCTCGCAGCACGAGCAGTCCGAGGAGGACCGATGCGAGTCGTGATCGTGACCGAGAGCTTCCTACCCACCGTCAACGGGGTCACCACGAGCGTGCTGCGCGTGCTCGACCACCTGGCCCGACGCGGACACGAGGCCATGGTCATCGCCCCGGCGGGCCGCGGGACCACGAGCTACGCCGGCTTCCCCGTCCACCGGGTGCCGTCCGTGGCCTACCGCCAGTTCCCGGTCGGTCTGCCGAACCCGCAGGTCGCGGCCGCCATCGCCGGGTTCCGACCCGACGTCGTGCACGTCGCCTCGCCGTTCCTGCTCGGCGCCCAGGCCATCGCCGCGGCGGCACGCCTGGGCGTGCCCTCGGTCGCCGTCTTCCAGACCGACGTCGCCCGGTACGCGGGGACGAACGGCCTCGGGCTCGGCTCGGCCGTCGCCTGGCGGCTCGTGCGCCGGATCCACGACCAGGCCACGACGACGCTGGTCCCCTCGCGCGCCTCCTTGCGGGACCTCGAGACGGCCGGCGTGGGCCGGCTCGCGACCTGGGGGCGTGGAGTCGACTCGGCCCTGTTCCACCCGAACCGCAAGTCGGGCGACGCGGTGCGCGCCCTGCGGGAGTCCTGGGGCGCACCCGATCAGGTGCTCGTCGGCTACGTGGGCCGGCTGGCCCCCGAGAAACAGGTCGAGCGGCTGGCCGCCCTGCGCCCCCTGCGGGAGGCCCGCCTCGTGGTCGTCGGGGGCGGCCCCTCACTGCCCGCCCTCCGCCGCCGCCTGCGACAGCTCGACCCGGTGTTCACCGGCCCTCTGCACGGTGAGCACCTCGCGGACGCCTATGCGGCGCTCGACGTGTTCGTGCACACCGGCTCGACCGAGACCTTCGGTCAGACCGTCCAGGAGGCCCACGCCAGCGGACTGCCGGTCGTGGCCCCGGCCGCGGGCGGGCCCCTCGACCTGGTGCGGCACGGGGTCGACGGGTTCCTCTTCGAGCCCCGCCACGACCACTCGCTCCGCCGGAGCGTCCGCACCCTGGTCGCGTCGGACGAGCTGCGGGCCCGCTTCGGCGAGGCCGGCAGGCGGGCGGTCGTCGGACGCACGTGGGAGACGCTCGGCGACGAGCTCGTCGAGCACTACCGACGGGCGATGGCGAGCGTCCGCGACGGGGCTGAGCGCGCCTCCGTCCGCTGATCGCGGGGCCGGGCCGACGGGTCCGTCTTGTCTCGACGTCGAACGACTTCGGAGGGGCGGGGCCGCGTCCGCACTCGGCGGGAACATAGACTGGACAGGTTCTGAGAACGCCACCAGCGGACACGGCTGTCCCTCGTACCGATCGAGCGAGAGCGTCGTCCGCCCCATCCGCGAGGAGAAGTGCTCATGGCCGAGCAGTCGACGCGAACGGTCGCATCACCGGCAGGCAGACCGGGTGCACCGAAGATCAGTGCGCCCAAGGCGCCCGGGAAGATCGCCGGCACCCTCTACCGGGGCCGTGAGGGCATGTGGTCGTGGGTCCTCCACCGCATCACCGGCGTGAGCATCTACTTCTTCCTGCTGGTGCACATCCTCGACACCGCCCTGGTGCGGATCAGCCCCGAGGCCTACAACGCGGTGATCGGCACCTACAAGAACCCGATCATGGGGCTCGGCGAGACCGGCCTCGTCGCCGCGATCCTGTTCCACGCCCTGAACGGCCTGCGGATCATCCTCATCGACTTCTGGGGCCCCGGCACCAAGTACCAGCGCGTCATGTTCTGGGTCGTCATCGGCCTCGCCGTGGTCCTGTTCGCCGGTTTCGCCCCGCGCCACCTGATGAACGTCTTCTCGGAGTAGAGCCATGACCACCCAGACCGTCGAAGCCCCGCGCTCGGCCCGTGCGGCCCAGCGCTCCACCAACTACGAGAAGTGGGGCTGGATCTACATGCGCGCCAGCGGCCTGCTGCTCGTCGTGCTCGTGTTCGGCCACCTGTTCATCAACCTGCTCGCGAGCGAGGGCGGCGTCAAGGCCATCGACTTCGCCTTCGTGGCCGGCAAGTGGGCCAGCCCGTTCTGGCAGGTCTACGACACCCTCCTCCTCTGGCTCGCGCTGATCCACGGCACGAACGGCATGCGGACGATCGTCAACGACTACGTCTCGAAGCCGACGGTGCGCAAGGTCCTGCTCGTCACGCTCGTCACCTCGACCGTCGTCCTGCTCGTCCTCGGCACGCTCGTGATCTACACGTTCGACCCGTGCCCCGCGAACGCCCCGGCCGACCTGCTGCCGTCGTTCTGCACCGCCGGCTAGCCACCCGGCCCACCGTCCACTCCGGCCACCGGCCGCACGTCCCCCACCGGAAAGAACCGTGACCACACCCTCCCCCGCCCCCGCCAGCACCGTCGTCGACGGCGTCCACTACCACCAGCACGACATCGTCATCGTCGGGGCCGGGGGTGCGGGCATGAGGGCGGCCATCGAGGCCGGCCCGAACGCCAGCACCGCGGTGATCTCGAAGCTGTACCCGACCCGTTCGCACACCGGTGCGGCCCAGGGCGGCATGGCCGCGGCCCTCGCCAACGTCGAGGACGACAACTGGGAGTGGCACACGTTCGACACCGTCAAGGGCGGCGACTACCTCGTCGACCAGGACGCCGCCGAGATCCTCGCCAAGGAGGCGATCGACGCCGTCCTCGACCTCGAGAACATGGGGCTGCCGTTCAACCGCACCCCCGAGGGCAAGATCGACCAGCGTCGCTTCGGCGGCCACACGGCCGAGCACGGCAAGAACCCCGTCCGGCGAGCCTGCTACGCGGCCGACCGCACCGGTCACATGATCCTCCAGACGCTCTACCAGAACTGCGTCAAGCACGGCATCAACTTCTTCAACGAGTTCTACGTCCTCGACCTCATCATGGGAGAGATCGACGGAGAAGAGCGCCCGGCCGGCGTGATCGCCTACGAGCTCTCGACCGGCGACCTGCACGTGTTCCAGGGCAAGGCCGTCATCTTCGCCACCGGCGGCTTCGGCAAGATCTACAAGACGACGTCCAACGCGCACACCCTGACCGGCGACGGCGTGGGCATCATCTGGCGCAAGGGCCTGCCGCTCGAGGACATGGAGTTCTTCCAGTTCCACCCGACCGGCCTCGCCGGGCTCGGCATCCTGCTGAGCGAGGCCGCCCGCGGTGAGGGCGCGATCCTGCGCAACAGCGAGGGCGAGCGCTTCATGGAGCGATACGCCCCCACCATCAAGGACCTGGCGCCCCGCGACATCGTCGCGCGCTGCATGGCGACCGAGATCCGCGAGGGCCGTGGGGCCGGACCGCACAAGGACTACGTCTACCTCGACATCACCCACCTCGACCCGGCCGTGATCGACGCCAAGCTGCCGGACATCACGGAGTTCGCCCGCACCTACCTCGGCGTCGAGCCCTACACCGAGCCCGTCCCCGTGCTGCCGACCGCCCACTACGCCATGGGTGGCATCCCGACGAACGTCAAGGCCGAGGTGCTCCGCGACAACACGACGGTCGTGCCGGGCCTCTACGCCGCCGGCGAGTGCGCCTGCGTCAGCGTGCACGGCTCGAACCGCCTCGGCACGAACTCGCTGCTCGACATCAACGTCTTCGGCAAGCGCGCCGGCAACAACGCCGTCGAGTACGTGAAGGACGCACCCTTCGTGCCGCTGCCCGACGATCCGGCCGGCTTCGTGCGCGGTCTCGTCGAGGACGTCCGCAACGCCACGGGCACCGAGCGCATCGCGACGCTGCGCAAGGAGCTGCAAGACAGCATGGACCGCAACGCCCAGGTGTTCCGTACCGAAGAGACCCTCGACGAGGTCACCCACGTGATCGCCGACCTCCGCGACCGGTTCAAGAACATCTCGGTGCAGGACAAGGGCAAGCGCTTCAACACCGACCTGCTCGAGGCCATCGAGCTGGGCTTCCTGCTCGACCTCGCCGAGGTCGTCGTCTACTCGGCTCGTTCGCGTCAGGAGAGCCGCGGGGGGCACTTCCGCGAGGACTACCCCACGCGCGACGACGAGAACTGGCTCGTCCACACGATGGCGTACCTGACGGGCGACGCCCACTCGTCCCTGGCCGGCGACCACATCCGCCTCGACACCAAACCCGTCGTGATCACGAACTACCAGCCGATGGAACGGAAGTACTGACATGAGCACCGCTGTCCTCGAGAACAAGCCCCAGGGCGCCGACGCCGTCCCCACGTTCACGGCGACCCTGATCATCCGCCGGTTCGACCCCGAGGTCGACGACGAGCCCCGCTGGCAGGACTTCGACGTCCAGGTGCTGCCGACGGACCGGGTGCTCGACGCCCTGCACCAGATCAAGTGGGAGCAGGACGGTTCGCTGACCTTCCGTCGTTCGTGCGCCCACGGCGTCTGCGGCTCCGACGCGATGCGCATCAACGGTCGCAACCGGTTGGCCTGCAAGACGCTGATCAAGGACCTCGACATCTCGCAGCCGATCTACGTCGAAGCCATCAAGGGGCTTCCCCTCGAGAAGGACCTCGTCGTCGACATGGAGCCCTTCTTCCAGTCGTACCGCGAGATCCAGCCGTTCCTCATGGCCTCGTCCAAGCCCGAGAAGGAGCGCCTGCAGAGCGCCACCCAGCGTGAGCGCTTCGACGACACGACCAAGTGCATCCTCTGCGCCGCCTGCACGTCGAGCTGCCCGGTGTTCTGGACCGACGGCCAGTACTTCGGTCCGGCCGCCATCGTCAACGCGCACCGCTTCATCTTCGACTCGCGCGACGAGGGTGCGCAGGTGCGCCTCGACATCCTGAACGACAAAGAAGGCGTGTGGCGCTGCCGCACCACCTTCAACTGCACCGAGGCCTGCCCGCGCGGCATCCAGGTGACGCAGGCCATCGCCGAGGTCAAGCAGGCCGTCTTGCGCGGACGGGCCTGACACCGAGCCACCTCCACGAGAGAGGGCCCGACCACCATGTGGTCGGGCCCTCTCTCGTACGACGGGTCGCGGCGGCGCATGGACGCACGTCGACGACCTGGTCAGTCGTCCTCGACGATGCAGGCGGCCTCGAGGCCGAGGGCGAGTCGTAGCGCGACCGACACCCCGGTCTCGCCTTCGTCGCCCATCGGGGCGACGGCGTCGATCCAGAACACCGGTAGGGGCACCGAGGGCGGGTCGGGCAGCAGACGGTGGACCTCGTCCGCCTCGGTCAGTTCGGCCGCCTGGTAGACGGTGAGCAGCGGAACCCCACCCGCCCCGAACACCTGGAGGGCGTCGCCGCCGTCGATCTCGCGCACGCCGAGCGAACCGTCGACCGCGTGGGCCGCCGTCGCGAGGTCGAGCTGGTCGTAGACGTGCGGACTCAGGATGGTGATGTCGCGGGGCATCAGCTCTCGTCCTCGGCCGGACGCGGACGCTCGGTTCCGGCCTGGGACTCGATGCCGTCGGTCTGGCCGCCGGACCGGCTGCCCGTCCCGGCATCGGCCTCGGTGATGGCCTCGGCCTCGGCCTCGGCCGTGCTCTCGTGCAGCAGGTCCAGTTCGTGCAGGTCTTCCTCCCACGCCTGGAGCAGAGGGCTGGCGACGAGCTGGGCGAGCCTCTCGGGGCCGACCGCCTCCAGCGTGCGGTGCAGGGCGTTCCAGCCCGACGTGGCCTCGTCACCCAGCGGCACGACGTAGGCGGGCAGGCGCGGTCGGCCGACCACGACGACCGGACGTCCGGCGTCGAGGGCGGAGCGTTCGAGGCCGAGCCGACGCACGGACGGTGCGCCGATCAAGAGGGCGACCGGGTTCGGCGGGGGGTAGGTCACGGCCCGGACGCACCGATCGGACTCGCCCTCGCGGGCGATGACGAGGGCGAAGGTCGGCAGGGACGACTCGGCGATGTGGCCGAGAGCGTCGGTCAGCCGGGCGATGGCCTCGTCGAGCGTCCCCTCGGTCACGTCGACCGTCAACGCCGTGGTCTCCTCGATGCCGTGGTCGGTGACCCGTGCGGTGATCGTCGCCGACAGGTGCGGCCCCTCGACGACGACCCGGACGGTCTCGGGAGCCTGGTGACGGGCGTGTTGGGTGAGGACCCAGCGGTCCCAGCCGTGGCCCAGGGGCTCGGTCGCCCCCCATCGGGTCGGGACGGTGCCCGAGACCGCCGCTCCCAGGGTCTCGACCGCACCTCCCAGGCTCGTGTCGTGGGACGCCCTGTGGAGCACCGTGAGGTCGACGCTGAGCTGGCAGGTGGTGTCGACGGCGTCGGCGATGAGGGGCAGCCACCCGGCGGACGGCGCGGCGGGCACCGAGGCGTCGGGCTCGGTGGCCGCGGCGTCGACGTCGGCGTAGGGCAGGCCCGTGAGGCCGTCCCGGAGACGGTCCTGGTCGTCGTGCACGGCCCAGACGCCCCCGGCGGCGACCAGGGCGGCCCGGAGGCCGACGGTGAGGCGCGACCGTTCGCTGGTGACGAGCACGACACGTCGACTCGTCGGGGGTCGACCGAGGAGGTCCGCGAGCGGACGACTGAGTCGGACGACGCGGGCCCTGCTGTCGACCCGGACGGCGCGCGACGAGATCGCGTCGACCAACGGGTGTCGGATTGGGGTGCCCACCCGTCGATTCTGCTCCGTGGCGGAGGGCCGTGACCGGATGCACGGCGGACTCGGACCAGCCCGGCCCGAGACGGCCCGCGCGGCCTAGGCTGGGTCCCCGTCATCGCCAACGACCCTCGAGAGGCCTGCCATGAACGACGTCCGACGTCTCGACCGACGGCCCTGTAGGCCCGCTCCGCGAGCGATCTCGTGAGACGACGCCCGTACCGCAACGGCGAACGCCCCCTCGACCAGCGGGAACGCCGACGAGCGTTCGCGGCAGCCGTCCGGACGAGGCCGCCCCTCCGACCCACCGCCGACCGGGAGTTCGGTCGGGCTCTCGCGCGCCTCGACGAGCTCGTCGAGAAGGTCCTGCTCTCGGGCGACCACGACCGCTTGCTCGACGAGACGCGGGTGTCGACCTGGCCTCGCGAACTGGACGCCGTCGTCGCGGTCGTGGTGGACCGGCTCGATCCGCCGCCGTCGGTCGACCGCGCGGCGGTGTCCGCCGCCGTCGCGGACAACCTGGAGGCGCGCTTCGGCCTGCGTGCGGGAGCATCCCCGACCGAGAGGTCGGTCGTCCTCTGGCAGTCGGTGGCCGGTGCCGACTCGCGGCTCGCCGAGAACGGGTGGGAGCGTGACGTCCTCTCGGACGACCGAGAGGCGCTGGCCGAGTTCTTCGCCTCGGACGGCGATCCGGTGCGGGCACGTCTCACGCGGTCGTCGGGTCGCCTGCACCTCGAACTGCGGGGCACGAACGCACCCGTCGGCGACCGGTCGTCGTCGTACGCGGTGCTGTCGAGGTCGAGCGCACTCGTCCTCGTCGACGATCCTCGCGGCCTCGTCTCGGTGCTCGACGAGAGCACGGCCGGTGCGCTGCGCGACGTGGTCGTGGCCTGGGGCGAACTGGCCGACCACCTCGACGAACGACGCGCTGAGACCGGGGCACGCTGAAGCCGGACGGTCTTGAGGCCGGACCGTTCTGAGGCCCGACCGTCCTGAGGCCGGAACGCCCCGAGGCCCGACGGCCCCGAGGTCGGACGGACGACGAACGACGCCGCCCCCCGGGAGGGGCGACGCCATCCCGACCGTCAGACGGTGACGGCTTCGGCTGCCTGTCGCGCGCCCGCGGCGGTGGTCGCCGCGACGGCGGCGGCCGCGAGCTCGCGAGCCTGGTCGAGGGTGTACCGGGAGAGCTCGAGGCGCACGTCGGCCAACGCGGCCGGCGTCATCGAGAGCGTGGTCGCCCCCAGACCGACGAGCACGACGGCCAGCAGGGGGTCGGCCGCGGCCTCGCCGCAGATGCCGACCGGCTTGCCGGCTGCGGCACCGGCGTCGCCGAGCGACTTGACCAGACGCAGCACGGCGGGGTGCCAGGGGTCTTGATAGGCGGCCACGGAGCCGAGCATGCGGTCGGCCGCCATCGTGTACTGGGTGAGGTCGTTCGTCCCGACGCTGACGAAGTCGGCGCTGGCGAAGATCTGGTCCGCGAGCACCGCGAGCGAGGGGACCTCGGCCATCACGCCGACCGTCTTCAGGCCGAGTTCTCGGCCGAGGGCGACGAAGTACTCGGTCTCTTCGGCGTCGCTGACCATGGGCGCCATGACCCACAGGTCGGCGGTGGTCGCCGCCTGTGCCTGCGCCAAGGCGGTGAGCTGGTCGCGCAGGATGTCTTCTTTGACGCGCAGGGCGCGGAGGCCGCGCAGGCCGAGCGCGGGATTCTCCTCGTGGGCGTCGTTCAGGAAGCTGAGCGGCTTGTCGGCGCCCGCGTCGAGGGCGCGCACGACGACCTTCTTGCCCGGGAAGGCCTCGAGCAGGGCGGTGTAGCTCGCCGTCTGGCTCTCGACGGTGGGCGCGGTGGAATTGCCGAGGAAGAGGAACTCGGTGCGGAACAGTCCGACGCCTTCGGCACCCAGTTCGATGGCCCCGGCCGCCTCGGCCGGCGCGCCGAGGTTCGCGAGCAGCGGGACGGTGTGGCCGTCGGCCAGCGCGCCCTCGGTGAGCGGCGCGGCAGCGGCGGCGGCGCGGTCGGCGATGCGCTTCTCGGCGTCGGCGACCTCGTCGGCGGAAGGGTCGACCGTGACGACGCCGGTCGCGGCGTCGGCGACGACGATCGTGCCGTCGGCGAGGTCGAGGGCACCGGTCACCCCGACGATCGCGGGGATCGACTTGGACCGGGCGAGGATGGCCGTGTGCGACGTGGGTCCGCCATCACGCGTGACCAGTGCGAGCACCTTGTCGAGGTCGAGCAGGGCGGTGTCGGCAGGCGCGAGGTCGGGCGCGACGAGCACGAACGGGGTGTCGCTCTCGGGCACCCCGGGAGCCGGGACGCCTCGCAGCGAGGCGATGACGCGCTGCGCCACGTCGCCGAGGTCCGTCGCGCGTTCGGCCATGTAGCCCCCCATGCCGATCAGGAGGTCCTGGAAGGCGGCGAACGCCTCGTGCACGGCGCGTTCACCGGTGCGACCGTCGTCGATGCGGGCCTTCACGTCGTCGGTGAGGGTGGGGTCCTGGGCCATCAGCGACTGGGCGTCGAGGACGTCCTTCGCCTCGCCGCCGGCCTTCTCGCCGCGGGCCGTGAGGTCGGCGGCGACCGCGGAGAGGGCGGTGAGCACGGCGTCGTACTCGAGAGCCGCGTCGGCGGTGCGGGGGTCGGTGCCCGGCTCGGGCAGCGGATCGGGCATCTTCTTGACGGGGCCGACGGCCACTCCACGTCCGACGCCAACGCCCTGTAGTGCCACGGTGAACCTCTTCGAGTCTCGATGGTGGGGACGTGCGGCAGGACGCCGGGCACGCCCACGGTCGGTCCATCGTAGACGGAACGTCCGGACGTCCGGTCAGCGCCGATCCCGGGCTCGACCGAGGTGGCCGGGCCGCGTCGCCCGGCCACCCCTACCCTGGACGCATGCGCGCGCCGTGGACCCGAGAACCGACGCCCGACCCGGCCGAGGCGATCCGCGCCTCCGCGGCGGGACGCCCGTCCGGACGCGCCCGGCGGGCCGGCTCACGCGTCGTGGGGTCGCGGCCGACCCGGGTGCTGGCGCGGCACGTCACGGCGAAGGGGCCGCTGCTCGCGGCCGGGTTGACCTACCAGGCGCTCTTCGCCCTGTTCGCGGCCCTGTGGGTGGGCTTCTCGGTCGCGGGGTTCGTCGTCTCGGGCGACCAGGTGCTCCGTGACGAGTTGATCGTGTTCATCCGCTCGGCCGTCCCCGGGCTCATCCAGGACGTCGACGGCACGGGCGTCGTCGACCCCGAGTTGCTGCTCGACGCGTCGGTCTTCGGTTGGACCGGCGCGGTCGCCCTGCTCGGCCTGCTGGTGTCGTCCGTCACGCTGCTCGGCAGCATGCGCGACTGCGTGCGCATCGTGTTCCGGGCACCGCAACCGGTCACGCCGCTCGGCCGACTGATCGTGCGCGACCTCGGCCTGGCCCTCGCATTCGGGGCCGCGGTCGTCGTGTCGGCGACGCTGTCGCTGCTCAGCACCACGGCGGTCTCGGGCCTGTTGTCCGGGGTGGGCGTCTCGACCCGGTCGATCGCGGGCGAGGCGACCCTGCGCGGGGTCGGCATCGTGCTCGTGTTCGTCTTCGAGACCGCGGTGCTGGCCGTCCTGTTCCGCGTGTTGGCCGGGCTGCACATCCCCTTCCGTCGACTGCTCGCGGGGGCGATGCTCGGAGCGGCCGGGTTCGTCTCGCTGACCGTGGTCGGCGGCGTCGTGCTCCGCGCCACGGGGTCGAACCCCCTGGTCGCCTCGTTCGCGGCCGTCGTCGGACTGTTGATCGTGATCAACCTGCTGTGCCAGGTCCTGCTGCTCAGCGCCGGCTGGATCGCCGTCGGCATGGACGACCTCGGCGTGCTCGCCGACCCGCATCAGGAGGCGGCCCGCCTCCGCCGCCTCGAGGAGGAACGGCGAGCCCAGGAGGCGCGGGCCCGGTCGCGGGGCGGTCGTCTGGTGGACGGCGCCCGCGGGCTGCTCTCGCGGTCGCTGCGGGCCGTCCGTCGGGGTGACCCGTCCGACGCCCCGGGCACGGGGTCTCCCGACGACCCCGGTGACGGTGCCCGCCGCTAGTCTGGAGCCCATGTCCACGCGCCTCCGTCTCGCCACCGTCAACGTCAACGGCGTCCGTGCCGCCTTCCGCAAGGGCATGGGCGACTGGCTCTCGGCTCGCGACGTGGACGTCCTCACGCTGCAAGAGGTGCGCGCCTCGACCGACGACCTCGAGGGCCTGCTCGGCCCCGAGTGGAACGTCGTGCACGACCCGGCCACCGCCAAGGGGCGGGCCGGTGTGGCCATCGCCAGCCGGGGCAAGGCCCACGTGCACCGCGTCGAGCTCGGCCCCGACGACTTCGACAGTGCCGGGCGGTGGCTCGAGGCCGACTACGAGATCGACGGCACCGTCGTGACCGTCGTCAGCACGTACGTCCACTCGGGCGAGGTCGACACCCCCAAGCAGGACGAGAAGTGGAAGTTCCTCGACGCCATGTCGGCGCGGCTCCCCGAGCTCGCCGCCCACAACGAGCTCTCGGTGGTGACGGGCGACCTCAACGTGGGCCACCGCGAACTCGACATCAAGAACTGGAAGGGCAACGTCAAGCGAGCCGGCTTCCTCCCGCGCGAACGGTCGTACTTCGACCGGTTCCTGGGGCCCGCGGGCGAGCAGGTCGTGACCGTCGACGGCACCGGCGGAGAAGGCCTCGGGTGGGTCGACGTGGGTCGACGCTTCGCCGGCGAGGTCGAGGGGCCCTATTCGTGGTGGTCCTGGCGAGGTCAGGCCTTCGACAACGACGCCGGTTGGCGCATCGACTACCAGCTGGCCACCCCGGCGCTGGCCGAGACCGTCGAGCACTACGTGGTCGACCGGGCGGCCGCCTACGACCAGCGCTGGTCGGACCACGCCCCGGTCGTCGTCGACTACCGGCTCTGACCCGCGTCCCACCCCTTCTCTTCTCGCACCACCCCGACCGAGGACCTCATGACCAAGCCCCGTCTCTTCTCCGGCATGCAGCCGTCCGCCGACTCGCTCCACGTCGGCAACTACATCGGCGCCCTGCAGCAGTGGAAGTCGCTGCAGGCGACGCACGACGCCCTGTTCTGCGTCGTCGACCTGCACGCCATCACCGTCCCCCAAGACCCCGCCGCGTTGCGTGCGCAGATCCGCGGCACCGCCGCCCAGTACATCGCCGCGGGCATCGACCCGGCGGAGTCGACGCTGTTCATCCAGTCGCACGTGCCGGCACACACGCAGTTGGCCTGGGTGCTCAACACCCTGACCGGCTTCGGCGAGGCCAGCCGCATGACGCAGTTCAAGGACAAGGCGGCCAAGCAGGGGTCCGACGCGGCCTCGCTCGGCCTGTTCGCCTACCCGACCCTGATGGCCGCCGACATCCTGCTCTACCAGGCCGAGACGGTTCCCGTCGGAGACGACCAGCGTCAGCACGTCGAGCTCACCCGCGACCTCGCCACCCGGTTCAACTCCCGTTTCGGCGAGACCTTCGTCGTGCCCGAGGCGGTGATCCAGAAAGAATCCGCGCGCATCTACGACCTGCAGTCACCCGAGTCGAAGATGAGCAAGTCGGCGGCCACCGACTCCGGAGTCGTGTGGATGCTCGACGAACCGGGCCGCACCGCCAAGAAGATCAAGTCGGCGGTCACCGACGCCGAGCGCGAGATCCGCTTCGACCGCGGGGCCAAAGCGGGGGTCTCCAACCTGCTCACCATCCTGTCGTCGTTCTCGGGCGCCAGCGTGGCCGACCTCGAGGAGCGCTACGCGGGTCGCGGCTACGGCGACCTCAAGAAGGACGTGGCCGAGGTCGTCGTCGAGACCTTCGCGCCCGTCCGCGCCCGAGCCCTCGAACTCCTCGACGACCCGGCCGAGCTCGACCGCATCCTCGCCGTCAACGCCGATCGGGCGAACGAGATCGCCCAGGCCACGATCGACACCGTGTACGACCGCATCGGCTTCGTCCGCAAGGCCTGATCGTGCTGCCGTTCGTGCTCGCGTCGCCGACCCTCGAGTTACGGGTGCCGAGCGCGGCCGACGTGCCGGCCATCGTCGACGCCTGCCGCGACGAGACCCTGCAGCGCTTCACCACGGTGCCCGTGCCGTACGGACGGTCCGACGCCGAGTTCTTCCTGCGACGCATCGTGGACGACGGGTGGGCGACGGGACGCGAGTTCACCTGGGGGCTGCGCCGCTCGGGTTCGGGTCTGCTCGAGGGCGTGGTCAGCGTTCGGCTCCGGTCGTCCGACGTCGGCTTCTGGACGGCCCCCGCCTCGCGGGGTCAGGGGATGATGACCGAGGCGCTCGGCCTGGTGGCCGACTGGGCGTTCGGCGCCGGAGGGCTCCGAGAACTCTTCTGGGAGGGCTACGTGGGCAACGACGCCTCCGCGGCCGTCGCCCGCCGGACGGGGTTCACCTACCAGGGCGTCGGTCCGGGGCTCCACCCGGACCGTGACGGAGGCCACCCCCTCTGCTGGAAGGCCCGCCTACGACCGGGCGACGCTCGGTCGGCGCGAGCCGGTTGGCCCGACCTGGGGCGCCCCGGGGTCCGTCCCGGCGGCTCGGCGGAATACCCCGTGGCCGACGGCGTTGACTCCCTCACCGATGCCGTCGACGGCGTCGCCCGCCCGTCCCCCACCGCGCACGCCCCGGCGCGCGACCGTTCCGTCCCGGAGGCACAGTGAGCATCGATCCGATCGACCACGACGTCCTCGAACGCGCCATGCGCCGGGCCGTCACGCTCGCGCGACGTGGGCCGGTCCGCGGCGTCAACCCCCAGGTCGGTTGCGTCCTCCTGCGTCCCGACGGCAGCGTCGCGGCCGAGGGATGGCACCGGGGCGCCGGCACGCCACACGCCGAGGTCGACGCCCTCTCGCACCTCTCCCCCGGCGAGGCGCGGGGTCTGACCGCCGTCGTCACGCTCGAACCCTGCGACCACGTGGGCCGCACCGGTCCGTGCAGCGTCGCCTTGATCGAGGCGGGCGTCTCCCGCGTCGTCCACGCCGTCGCCGACCCCGGCGCGTCCTCCGGAGGCGGGGCCGAGCGGCTGCGCCGCGCCGGCGTCGAGGTGGTCGACGGCGTGCTCACCGACGAGGCCACCGAGATGGCTCGCCGCTGGTTGGTGACGGCCCGGACGGGCCGACCGTTCGTGACGCTCAAGTGGGCGTCCAGCCTGGACGGTCGCACGGCGGCGTCCGACGGCAGCAGCCGCTGGATCACCGGAACGGCGTCACGGCAGCACGTTCACGAGCAGCGAGCGGCCCACGACGCGATCCTGGTGGGCACGGGCACCGTGTTGGCGGACGACCCCAGCCTGACCGCCCGCGGCGACGGCGGAGAACTGCTCCCCGACCAGCCCCTGCCCGTCGTCGTCGGCACGCGCACCGTGCCGGCCGACGCCGCCCTGCGTCGGCACCCCCGCGACATCGTCGAGACGGGGACGCACGACCTCGAGGCCGTGCTCGACGACCTCGGCGCCCGCGGGGTCCGCAGCGTGTTCGTCGAGGGCGGACCGACCGTGGCCAGCGCGTTCGTCCGGCTCGGGCTCGTCGACGACTACGTCGTGTACCTCGCGCCCACGCTGCTCGGCGGCCCCCGGACGGCCCTCGACGACCTCGGTGTGGACCACATCGACGGGCAACGACGACTGCGCGTCACCGATGCGCACCCCCTCGGCGACGACCTGGTGGTCGTCGCCCGCGACACCCCCAGGAGCCCCGCATGACCACCACGCCCGCCGCATCGTCCCAGGTGTCGTTCGAGGTCGAGACCACGGTCCCCACCCGTCACGGCACGTTCCGCATGAGGGCCTACCGCGACACCCTCACCGGCGCCGACCACGTGGCGATCATCGCGAGCGACCCGGCCGGCCTCCCCCCGGCGGACGGTGCCCTCGTGCGCGTCCACTCGGAGTGCCTCACCGGCGAGGCGTTCGGCTCCCTCAAGTGCGAGTGCGGCCCGCAGCTCGACGCCGCGCTCGACACCATCCGGGACCACGGCGGGGCCGTCGTCTACCTGCGCGGACACGAGGGTCGGGGCATCGGCCTCGTCGACAAGCTCCGGGCCTACCGCCTGCAAGAGGACGGACTCGACACCCTGGACGCCAACCTCGCCCTGGGGCTGCCGGCGGACGCCCGGGACTACGGGGCGGCGGCCGACGTGCTGCGCGACCTCGGGCTCAGCCGCGTCAGGCTGCTGAGCAACAACCCCGAGAAGCGGCGTCAGCTCGGCGAGCACGGCATCGAGGTCACCGAACTGGTGCCCCTCGTCGTCGGCGTCGGTGCCTTCAACGAGGGCTACCTCGACACGAAGCGCGACCGCATGGGCCACGAGTTGCCCGGCCACCTCGGCTCCGACGACTGAGTCCGCGGCGGCCCCCGCTCCCGCGGCCCCGACGTGCGTCCCCACCGGGGTACACGCCGGGGTACGATGGACGACGGCTGTCACGAGCGGCCACCGTCTCACCCGGCCGAGCGATCCGCAGATCCCTGCACCGCGCCTCCGTCCGACCCGTTGCGCCGCACCATGCGCCCGGTCGTCGACGTCCGCCGGGACCTCGACCCCTGCCTCGGAGTGCCCCCGTGTCTGCCCCCACCGTCGACCCGTCGACGTCGTCCGTCCCCGCCACCAACAAGCGTTCGCGCGTCATCGTCGCGAGCCTCATCGGCACCTCGATCGAGTTCTACGACTTCTACGTCTACGCGACCGCCGCGGTGCTCGTCTTCCCGACCATCTTCTTCGCCAACGACGACCCCGCCGTGGCCCGCCTCGCCTCGTTCGCGGTCTTCGGCGTCGCGTTCATCGCCCGGCCCGTCGGGTCGATCGTCTTCGGCCACTTCGGCGACCGCATCGGCCGCAAGGGCACCCTCGTGGCGTCGCTGCTGACGATGGGCATCGCCACGGTGCTGATCGGGTGCATCCCGGCGGGCACCACGCCCGGTTGGGCCGTCGCCGGCCCGGCCTGCCTCGTCGTGCTGCGCTTCTGCCAGGGCCTGGGCCTCGGCGGCGAGTGGAGCGGTGCCGCGTTGCTCGCGACGGAGAACGCGCCGGCGAACCGCCGCGCGATCTACGGCACGTTCCCCCAGCTGGGTGCGCCCATCGGCTTCATCATCGCCAACCTGCTCTTCGTGCTGCTGAACACGACCCTCACCGAGGAGCAGTTCATGGCCTGGGGATGGCGCCTGCCGTTCCTGGCGAGCGCGGTGCTGGTGATCATCGGCCTCTACGTCCGGTTCAAGCTGATCGAGACGCCGGCGTTCCAGAAGGTCGTCGACTCGGGCAACGTCGCGACCCTTCCGCTCGCCCGCGTGTTCCGGTCGAGCTGGCGCCCCCTGCTGCTCGGCACGTTCATCATGCTGGCGACCTACACGCTCTTCTACCTGATGACGACGTTCACGCTGACCTTCGGGACGGCCGACGCCGCGGGCGACCCGGCCGGCCTGGGCATCCCCCGGACGCAGTTCCTCTGGATGCTGATCCTCGGCGTGGTGTTCTTCGGCGTCTTCACCCTCGTGTCGGGGCCCCTGGCCGAGAAGTACGGTCGCCGCGCGATGCTCATCTGCGTGACGGCCGGCATCCTCGTCTTCGGCTTCACGTTCGCCCCGCTGTTCGCCGCGGGGGCCCTCGGCGCGCAGGCGTTGCTCATCATCGGCTTCGTCCTGATGGGGCTGACCTTCGGACCGATGGGGGCCGTGCTGCCCGAGCTGTTCCCCACGAGCGTGCGCTACACCGGTTCGGCGATCAGCTACAACGTCGCGAGCATCCTCGGTGCCGCCGTGGCCCCGTTCATCGCCGTCGCGCTCTGGACGGCCGCGGGCGGCAGCACCTGGCTCGTGGGTCTCTACCTGTCCTCGATGGCGGTGTTGACCCTGATCGCGCTCGTGCTCAGCCGTGAGACCCGCGACGTCGACTACGACACGGCCGGCTGACCGGACGCGACGTGCCCTGCCGGCCGGCCCGCGCCTCCTGACCGGAGGCGCGGGCCGG
>NZ_LMKB01000005.1:879873-953383 GCF_001421165.1 Frigoribacterium sp. Leaf8
AAGTACGGTCGTAGTCGGCGGAGGCACCGCCCGCGACACCGACCGCCGCACCCGCGACGCCGGTCACCTGGCACGAGAGGCATCATGAGCTCCGACACGCGCGCGCGCACGACGACGTCCGACGGGAAGGAGGCGCGGGTCGACCCACCGGCCGCGCCCCGGTCGCGGTGGGGTCGCCGTCCGCAGCCCGAGGGTCCGCGTGCCACGTTCCGTCAGCTGTTGCCCTACCTGTTCGAGCACAAGAAGGTCATGGCCGTCATCATCGTGCTCAGCGTCCTGGGTGCCGCGGCGTCGCTCGGTCAGCCGTTGCTCGTCCAGCAGGTCATCTCGGCCGTGCAGGAGGGCGTGACGCTCGGTCCCCTCGTCTGGGCCCTGGTCGCGCTGGTCGTCGTGGCCGGGCTGATCAGCGGGTTCCAGCACTACCTGCTGCAGCGCACCGGCGAGGGCGTCGTCCTGTCGAGCCGCCGTCGCCTCGTCGGACGCATGCTCCGGTTGCCCGTCAGCCAGTTCGACACGCGCCGGACGGGCGACCTCGTGTCGCGGGTCGGCTCGGACACCACCCTGCTGCGGGCCGTGCTCACCCAGGGGCTCGTCGAGGCGATCGGTGGCAGCCTCACCTTCGTCGGCGCCCTGGTCGGCATGTTCCTGATCGACCCCGTCCTGCTCGGACTGACCGTGCTCGTCGTCGCCGTCTCGGTCGTCGTCGTCGTGCTGTTGTCCGGACGCATCCGCGTGGCGAGCCGCCAGGCGCAGGAGAAGGTGGGTGACCTCACGGCCGCCGTCGAACGCGCCATCAGCTCGGTCCGCACGATCCGTGCCTCGGGCGCCACCGAACGCGAGATCGTCGCCGTCGAGCGAGACGCCGAGGGCGCCTACCGACGGGGGCTGCAGGTCGCGCGCATCTCGGCCCTGGTCGTGCCGATCTCGTCCGTCGCCCTCCAGGCCTCCTTCCTCGTCGTGCTCGGCGTCGGAGGTTACCGGGTGGCCAGCGGTGCCATCGAGATCGCCTCGCTCATCTCGTTCGTGCTCTTCCTCTTCCTCATGATCATGCCGCTCGGCCAGGCTCTCGGCGCCGTGCTCAGCGTCAACCAGGCCCTGGGGGCGCTCGGACGGATCCAGGAGATCCTCGACCTGCCGAGCGAGACCGACGGCGACGAGCGCCTCGCGGCCGAGGTCGCGACCCGTGAGGCGGGCGCCGGTGGTCTGGAGGCGGACGACGGCATCGCCGTCCGGTTCGACGACGTGCACTTCCGCTACCCCGACTCACCGGTCCCCGCCGGGCCGGCCACGGGGGGCCCGCGGGTCTCCGGCGACCCGGTCCACGTCTCGGGCGAAGGCCCCGCCGACGACGACCTCACGGTGTTGCGAGGCGTGAGCTTCTCGGTGCCCGTCGGCAAGCGCACGGCACTCGTCGGCCCCTCGGGAGCAGGGAAGAGCACGATCCTGTCGCTCATCGAGCGTTTCTACGACCCGACCTCGGGTGCCGTGCGCGTGGGGGGCGCCGACGTGCGCACCCTCGACCGGCGCGACCTGCGGTCCCGCATCGGCTACGTCGAACAGGACGCCCCGGTCCTCGCCGGCACCATCCGCGACAACCTCACCCTGGGTTCGCCCGAGGCGACGGACGACGACTGCCGTCGGGTCCTAGAGGCCGTGAACCTCACCGCCGTCCTCGAACGCGGCGACCAGGGCCTCGACGCCCAGGTCGGCGAGGACGGGGTGATGCTCTCCGGAGGCGAGCGCCAGCGCCTGGCCATCGCCCGCACGCTGCTCAACGCGCCGCCGATCCTTCTGCTCGACGAGTCGACCTCGAGCCTCGACGGCCTCAACGAGCAGCGCCTCCGCGAAGCGATCGACGCGGTGGCCGAGAACCGTACGCTCATCGTCATCGCCCACCGGCTGTCGACCGTGGTCGACTCCGACCAGATCGTCGTCGTCGAGGCCGGGCGGGTGGTCGGTGTGGGCACCCACTCCGAACTGGTGGGGACGACGCCGCTGTACAAGGACCTGGCGAAGCACCAACTCCTCGTCTGAGGCCGGGCTCCGCGCGCGACGGGGCGCGGCCACGACACCGTGCGACGATGGCCCGATGAGCGATGTCGCCCCCGCGGTCCTGACCCACGTCGAGCGCGGGGTCGGTGTCGTCACCCTCAACCGCCCGGAGAAGATCAACGCGGTGACGCTCGAGATGCTCGGGCTCGTCGAGCAGGCGCTCGACGCCTGGGAGGACGATTCGCGGGTCTCGGCGGTGCTGTTGCGGGGCGCCGGGCCACGGGGGTTCTGTGCCGGGGGCGACATCGCGTGGATCCACGCCGCCGCCACGACGGACCCTCGGCGCAGCGTGGACATGTGGCGGCGCGAGTACCGTGGCACGCTGCGTCTGTCGCGCTGGTCGAAGCCGATCGTGTCGCTGCTCGACGGCATCGCGATGGGTGCCGGCATCGGACTCGGCGGTCACGTCACGCTCCGCATCGTCACCGAACGCAGCTCGGTGGGCATGCCGGAGACCCGCATCGGGCTGACACCCGACGCGGGCGGGAGCTTCTTGCTGTCGCGAGCCCCGGGCGAGCTCGGTACCCACCTCGCCCTGACGGGCCGCGCGATGACGGCTGCCGATGCCCTGCACACGGGCTTCGCCGACCTGTTCGTCCCGTCCTCCGAGCTGACTCGAGTCCTGCCGGCACTGGCCGAGGGCGGCCCCGACGCCGTGCGGGCGCTGGGCACGACGGCGGGGCCGTCCGAGCTCGCGGATGCCGCCGGGTGGATCGATCGCGCCTATCGCGGCGACGACGCCGGGACGATCGTGTCCCGCCTGCACGAGCTCGCCGAGGAAGGTCTCGCCGACGCCGGAGCCGTGGTCGACGACCTCGTGGCGGCGTCGCCCACGTCGGTGGTCCTGACCCTCGAAGCCCAGAGGCGGGCGGCCCGACTGCCCGACCTCGAGGCCGTGCTGGGGCAGGAACTCGGCATCGTCACCTCGCTCGCCGCGTCGCCGGATCTCGTCGAGGGCATCCGGGCTCGCGTGATCGACAAGGACCGCCGGCCCCGGTGGTCACCGTCGACCCTCGCCGAGGTCGACGTCGAGGCGACGCTCGCGACGGTCGACTGGTCCACGCGGCTCTGACCGGGTCGAGTCGACTGCCGCCCCGCTCGCCGCCGACGGGCTGCTCGCCGTTCGCCGCGAGCCACCGGCTCAGAGGCGGACCACGCGTCCCTCCCCCGCGGAACGGCGGGCGGCCTCGATGACCTCGAGTGCCCGGACCGCGTCCCAGGGGTCGACCGGGAGGTCGCCGTCGCCTCGGAGCGCCCGGGCCAGTCGGGAGTAGAACTCGGGATAGCGCCCCGGATCGGTCGACTCGTCGCGACGCGTGCCGCCCGTGACGACGACACCACGACGATCGCCCGCGTCGACCCCGTAGGTGGGATCGACCGGCGGCAGTCCGGACGACAGCTGGGCCTCTTGCGGGTCGAGGCCGTGCACCTCGTACGCGCCGGCCGACCCCAGCACCCGGAACCTCGGCCCGGGGAGGGCTGCGACGTGGCTCATCGTGAGCCGCGACCGTCGACCCCCGTCGTGCTCGAGCGACAGATGCACGTCGTCGTCGGCCGAGCCGGTGGGGCGGCGGGTCGCGATCTCGGCATGGACGGACCGGACCGGCCCCAGGAAGCGCATGACCTGGTCGACGAGGTGCGGGCCCAGGTCGAACAGGATGCCGCCACCGTCGGCGGGTGTGGCCCGACGTTTCCAGCCGACGCGGTTCTCGAGCTTCCACGGCTCGAAACGCGACTCGACCGTGTGCACGTCGCCCAGCTCACCCGACCCCGCGAGACGCGTCGCCGTCAGGAAGTCGCCGTCCCACCGCCGGTTCTGGTAGACCGTCAGCGGCCGCCCCAGCGACTCGGCGAGCCCGACGAGCCCGCGGGCGTCGTCGGCCGAGGTCGCCAGCGGCTTGTCGACCACCACGGCGGCCCCGGCTCGCAGGGCACGCACCGCGGTCTCGACGTGGGTGTCGTTCGGGGTGGCCACGACGACCAGGTCGAGTTCACGACGCCAGAGCTCGTCGACGTCTGCGACGACCTCGGTACCGGGATGCGCCGCGACGGCCTGCCCCGCACGGTCGGGGTCGCGCGTGACGACGGCATCGACCTGCCAGGCCGGGTCCGCCGCCAGGAGCGCGCCGTGGAACACCCGTCCTGCGAGCCCGTAGCCCACGATGCCGACGCGCAGCGGCTCGAGGGCGCTCATGCGGCGGCGAACGGGTCGGGGGTGAGCACGTAGACCGTCTCGAGGTACTCGTGGATGCCCTCGGCACCGCCCTCGCGGCCGAGGCCCGACGACTTGACGCCGCCGAACGGGGCCGAGGCGTTCGACACCACGCCGACGTTCAGCCCGAGCATGCCGGTCTGCAGCCGCTCGGCCAGCCGCTGCCCTCTGGCGAGGTCCCGCGTGAAGGCGTAGGCGACGAGCCCGAACTCGGTGTCGTTCGCGAGGCGGACCCCCTCGGCCTCGTCCCGGAACGTCGAGACGGCCAGGACGGGGCCGAAGATCTCGGTCGTCAGGATCTCGCTGCCGGGGGCGACGCCCGACACGACGGTCGGCTCGAAGAACGTGCCCGGACCGTCGACGGGGTGGCCGCCGGTCTCGACCACCGCGCCGTGGGCGACGGCGTCGCGGACCAGGCGGTCGGCCTTGTCGACGGCCCGGTCGTCGATCAACGGGCCCACGGAGACCCCGTCGTCGGTCCCCGCGCCCACCCGGAGTCCTCGCACGCGCTCGACCACCCGGGCGGTGAACTCGTCGGCGACCGACTCGTGCACGATGAACCGGTTGGCGGCAGTGCAGGCCTGGCCCACGTTGCGGAACTTCGCCTGCATCGCGCCCTCGACCGCGGCGTCGAGGTCGGCGTCGTCGAAGACGACGAAGGGCGCGTTGCCCCCGAGTTCCATCGAGGTGCGCAACACCTGCTGGGAGGCCTGCGTCAGCAGCGTCGAACCGACCGGCGTCGACCCCGTGAAGCTGAGCTTCCGGAGGCGCGGGTCACGGATCAGGGGCTCGCACACGTCGTTCGCCGACAGGGTCGTCACGACGTTCACCACCCCGTCGGGAACACCCGCCTCGGCGAGCAGGGCGGCGAAGGCGAGCGTGGTGAGCGGGGTCAGCTCGGCGGGCTTGACGACCACCGTGCAGCCGGCGGCGAGGGCGGGCGCGATCTTGCGGGTCGCCATGGCGAGGGGGAAGTTCCAGGGGGTGATCAGCAGGCAGGGGCCCACCGGGCGGTGCAGCACCGTCGTCCGGCCGGTGCCCTCGGGGTTGGTGCCGTAGCGACCCGAGACGCGCACGGCCTCTTCGGAGAACCAGCGGAGGAACTCGCCGCCGTAGGTGACCTCGCCGAGCGACTCGTCCAGCGGCTTGCCCATCTCGAGCGTCATCAGGAGGGCGAAGTCGTCGCGCCGCTGCATCAGCAGGTCGAAGGCGCTACGCAACACCTCGCTGCGGTGGCGGGGGGACGTGGCCGCCCAGTCCTCTTGCGCGGCGACCGCGGCGTCGAGGGCCCGCAGGCCGTCGGCGGGAGTGGCGTCGGCCACCGCGACCAGGACCTCGCCCGTGGCCGGGTCGACGACGTCGATCGTCTCGCCGGAGGACGACGGGCCCCACGAGCCCCCCACGAAGAGGCCGGTGGGCACGGCCTCGACCACGCGACGACGCTCGGCGGCCGTCACGACCGGGCGGCTCACGCCGGGACCCCGGTCGAGCCGTCGACGACGTCGGACGACGGGACCGTGCGCACGCCGGCCGCGCGCAGCTCGGCCAGGGCGGCCTCGCTCGGAGCCGGGGCCACACCCGCCACGAGGTCGGTCAGCACCGTGACCCCGAGCCCGGCGGTGACGGCGTCGAGGGCCGAGGCCCGGACGCAGTGGTCGGTCGCCAGACCGACGACGTCGACCTCGTCGACGCCCGTCGCGGCGAGGACGTCACCGAACGGTCGCCCGTCGTCGACGAGCCCGTCGAACAACGAATAGGCCGGCCGACCGTCGCCCTTGAGCACGTGGACGTCGACGAGGGCGGTGTCGAGGTCGGGGTGGTAGTCGGCACCGGTCGAACCCTTCACGCAGTGGACCGGCCACGAGTCGACGAAGTCGGGCTCGAGGCTGAAGTGGCCGCCGTTGTCGCCGTCGGCCGCGTGCCAGTCGCGGCTGGCGACGACGAGGTCGTACCGGTCGCGATGGGCGCGGAGGTGGTCGGTGACCGCCTGCGCGACGTGGGCGCCGCCGGTGACCCCGAGCGCGCCTCCTTCGGTGAAGTCGTTCTGGACGTCGATGACGAAGAGTGCTCTGGTCATGCCACCATTCTCGCGCGCCGCACCGACAGCGGCACGCCTCAGCCGTTGGCCAGGTTGTCGCCGCAGTTGTAGACGGCCGTCGTCAGGGTGTCGAGGGCGGCCCGCGCGTCGTCCTGCACGGAGCCGATCGCGTAGAAGGCGAAGGTGAGCTTCGTGCCGTCCGCCGCGTCCACCGTGCCGGCCAGGGTGTAGGCCGTGTCGATCCAGCCGGTCTTGGCGTGCACGGCACCCCGGGCCACGGCGTTCGCGCCCGTGAACCGGGAGGCGAGCGTGCCCGTCTTGCCCGACACCGGCAGCGCGTCGTAGACGACGCCGAGGCCGTGCTCGCGGTTCAGGACCTGGATCATCAGGCGCGCGACGAAGGTCGAGGGCACGGCGTCGTTCTCGCTCAGGCCGGACCCGTCGATGATCGTGAGCGAGGACGTGTCGAGACCATAGGTCGACGAGAGCACGGACTTGTAGAGGGCGGTGAGCGACGCGGCCGACCCGTCGGCACCGGACGCCTTCGACGAGACGCGAGCGAGCATCTCGGCGAGGGTGTTGTCAGAGGTCGGCAGCAGCTGCGAGATCAGGCGGCCGACCGGCTGGGACGACACCTGGGCGATCACGGTGCCGCTCGTGGCGGCGCCCTGGGTCATGGTGGCGGAGTCGGCGCCGACGACGCCCGCGGCGACGAGCGCGGAGCGGAAGGCGTCGCCGGCACGGGCGACGGGGTCGGTGCTGCGCGGACTCGTCTGGGCCGCAGGGTTCGCCCGGTCGCCGTCGACCATGAGCGCGGTGACCTCGGAGTGGTACCCGATGGTCTGCTCGGTGCGCTTCCAGGACGGGTCCCACTTGTCGGAGGGGTTCCAGAAGGTGGCGTCGAGCGTGATCTGCGTGAGGGGCTGCTCGCCGAGCGACGCCTTCACCTGGGTCGCGAGGTCGGCCACCGTGGGGGCCCCGGCGTACACGCTCGAGCCGGTGGCGCTGAGCGTGGCGTCACCGCCGCCGACCAGGGACACGGCACCCGTCCCGGCGTCGCCGGTCACCCGGGTCGTGAGACGCGCGTCGGGCCCGAGGACCGACAGGGCGACCGCGCTCGTCAGGGTCTTCAACACGCTGCCCGTGCGAGCCGGGGTCGAACCGTTGCGGTCGAAGAGGACCTCGCCCGTGGCGGCGTTGACCACGCTGCCCTCGAACTGGGCGAGACGGGCGTCGGACGCGGCCCCGGTGACCGAGCAGGTCCGGAGGCGCGTGGCACCCGGGATCTCGGCGGGAACCGAACGGGCAGGGTCGACCGAGGGGGTCGGGGTCGGGGTCACCGTGACCGCCGGCTCGGGGCTCGACGCGGCGGCCCGTGCCGTCCCGGCGTCGGGCGCGGTGGCGGCCCCGGCGGCCACGGCGCCGCCGCCGAGCAGCGCGAAGGCGAGGACGCCCGCCGTCACGACGACCCCCCGCGGACGCGAGGAGACCCAACGCCGCACCGAGGCGCCCGCCCCCGTGGACCGGGCCGCGTCGCCGGAGCCGACGCCGTCGCCCCCCGTGGTCGACTCGGGACGGTCGTGACGTGGCTCACCCTGATCGCTCATCGAGGACATCATACGGAGCCTCGCGCCCACGTCATCCCTCGGAGGGGTACCGCACGCCGATCTGTCGGCGGACCTCGTCCATGGTGCGCATGACGCCCACGACGTCGGCGGCTGTCAGCAGCGGACTCTCTCGCTCGCCCGCCGCCACGACCCGTTCGAGTTCGAGCGCCTGGTGGTGCATGCCCCTCAGCCCGTTCTCGTCGGCCTCGTAGCGTTCGACCACGGCGTCGTCCTGATCACGCACCGTGAAGCCCCCGGGCGCGTAGAACGTGTCGTCGACGTCGATGCGGCCGGCGGTGCCGAGCAGCGTCGCCGTGTTGCGCCCCGAGATGTCGAGGGCGGCGTACAGCTGGGCCGTCGCACCCGACTCGTGACCGAGCTGGATCGCGACGCGGGCGTCCACGCCCTGGTCGCTCAGCGTGGCGGCGGCCGAGACCGTCGAGGGCGCCCCGAGCAGGTCGTCCGCGAACGACACCGGGTACACCCCGAGGTCGAGCAGGGCCCCGCCGCCGAGGGCCGGGTCGTTGATGCGGTGGTGGGGATCGGTGGGCAGCGACTGGACGTGCACGGCCGTCAGGAGGCGCACCTCGCCGATGACCCCGGAGCGCACGACCTCGCGCAGTCGCGCGCTCTGCGGCGTGTACCGCGTCCACATCGCCTCGAGGACGACCACGCCGGCCTCGCGAGCGGCCGCGTGGACCCGCTCGGCCTCGATGGCGTTCACGGTGAAGGCCTTCTCGACGAGGACGTGCTTGCCGGCAGCGATGGCCAGCAGGGCGTTCTCGGCGTGGAACGGGTGCGGGGTGGCGACGTAGACCACGTCGACCTCGGGGTCGGCGACCAGGTCGTCGTAGCTGCCGTGAGCCCCCGGGACCCCGGCACGGTCGGCGAACTCGCGTGCCTTGGCCAGGTCTCGCGATCCGACGGCGGAGACGGTCGACCCCGCCCCCTGCAGGTCGGACGTGAAGGTGGCGGCGATGCCGCCGGCGCCGAGGATTCCCCATCGAAGTGTCATGCGGACTGTCTACCAGTCACCGCCGACGGGGAGGCCCGCGAGGGTCGAGGCGCCGTCCCGCGGTTCGTTCAGCAGGCGTACCAACGACTGGCCGAACGGACGAAGTCCGGGCTGTCGTCCGGTGCTCCCCCGTGCACGGCGGCGAACCCGACACAGGCGTGCGCGAGGTCTCCGCGGAAGTCCGGTCGGTAGACGGCGTCGCGGTGCGGGGCCGAGGCCCACCACTTGGCGGCGGCGACGTCGCCCGTGGTCGACGTGCCGCCCGCGAGGTTGCCGTCGCAGCCGACCGGGGGCACCCCGTCGCTGCGGACCACCTCGCCCTTGTGCCCCCAAGCGCTCAACGGATCGGGGCTCGGGTCGCCGGCGACCCAGAAGAGGTACTGCTCGAGGCACGCGTCGTACCGCACGTTCGCGGCCGGCAGCAGCCCGAGGCACGCCGCCTGTCGCCGCTCGTCGTACGCCGTCCGGAACGCGTCGAGGTCGGCGGCGGTCGTGCCCGTGGCGCCGCTCGCCGCGTCGGGGGCACCCGTCGCGCCGCTCCCGGCATCGGCGCCGGGCTGCGCGGGCGAGGGGACGGAGGCGCCGGTGGCGTCGTCGACGCACCCCGCGCCTCCTGCGTCCTCGGTCGTGGGGCCCGCCTCGGATGCGGGGTCGCCGCTCGCGAGGACCACCGTCGTCGGTCCGTCGGCCACGCCGGCCGTCGCGAGGGCCGAGGAGTCGCCTCCGGCCCAGACGACGAGGAGGATGCCCGCCAGGACGGCGGCGAGCAGCGCGGTGCAGATCACTCGGAGAGGCATGCGGGCCATCTCCTTCCGGCATCAGGTGGTCGTCGCAGATCGACCGTAGGGCGACGGAACGACGCCCGGGGGCCGTTCGGGGTACAAGTCGACGACGCCCTCACCACTATTGGGGGCGGAGGGACCGGGACCGGGGCCTCGAGAGGCACGCCCTCGGACGAGAACAGCCCCGGGTCGTGGTGACCCGGGGCTGTGGTGGAGCCGCTTATCAGAATCGAACTGATGACCTTCTCATTACGAGTGAGACGCTCTACCGACTGAGCTAAAGCGGCGGGGCCGGCCTCGGCCGGTTGCCCGTGCCTCGCGGCACGATTAGATACTGTACAGGATCAGCGGACCTCACGCGTCACGAGGCGACCGAGCTCGACGAAGCTGGCCTCCATGCGGGCGCGCAGGCTGTACCGCATGTCGCTGAGGTGGTCCACGTCGTCGTCGTCGATCCACTCGGCCCAGGCATGGCGGAGGGTGGCGATGCTGACGAGCGACACCAGGTGCGCGCGGCTGAGCAACGAGGCGTCGACGGCGTCGTCCGCCACCCCCTCGTCGGCCGCCATTCGTTGCGCGACGACGGTCGTCAGTCGCTCCTCGAAGACGCGCGTCGACGCGATGCGACGGGCCAGCAGGTCGGGGTGGGCCCGCAGCACCCGTCGGCGCAGGACGACCAGTTCGCGATCCACCGTGGCCGACTCGACGGCGTGCGTCAGCAGCTGGATCAGGCTCGACAGCACGGGCTCGTCGCGTTGGGCCACGAACCGCTCGAGGTCTCGACCGTCCGGCAGCGCGGGCGGATCACCGACGACGGCTTCTTCCTTGGAGGGGAAGTAGTTGAAGAAGGTGCGCGGCGAGACGTCGGCCCGGCGGCTGACCATGTCGACCGTCACCGCGTCGAGCCCGTGTTCGACGATGAGGTCGAGGACGGCGACCTGGATCGCTCGTCGGGTGGCCAGACGTTTGCGCTCGCGCAGACCGGGGGCGGCGTTCGGGTCGCTCATCAGGCCATCATCGCTCATGCCGCCGGGGAAAGGGGTGGACGCCCCCCCGCCGATCCGGCGCTCGCGCCGGTGCCGCCGGGCCGGTGCCGCCGGCGCCGGTGTCGCCGGCGCGGGTCAGCGGGTGGCGTGACGGCTGACGACCACCAGCATGGCTTCGAGCGCCATGGCCGGCGACACGTTGGCCTCGATGCGGCGGCGGGCCAGGGCGATCGCGTCGAGGACGGCCAGGGTCGCGGCCGGGGTGGAAGCGGTCGCCGCGGCGTCGAGCTGTGCCCGGATGGCCTCGTTGATGGGCTGCTCGTCGACGCCCAGCTGCAGCAGCAGGACGTCGCGGTACAGCGAGAGGAGGTCGACCATGATGCGATCGATCCCGTCGCGGAGGCTCCGGGTCGCTCGGCGTTTCTGGTCGTCCTCGAGGGCGCGCAGTTGGCTCCGCAACGCCGGAGGCACGGTGCCACCCGGCTCGACGCCCAGGGAGCGCAGGGCGCTCGCCCGTTCTTCGGCGTCACGCTCTTCCGTGATCGCCTTGGCGTCGTCGCCCGCCACCGCGAGCAGGGTCGCCGCCGCGATGACGGCGTCCGAGACGCTGCGGATGCCCAGGGCGGTCTCGAGGGTCTGACGACGTCGCGACCTCGCCGAGGAGTCGAGCGCCAGGCGCCGCGCCATGCCGATGTGGCTCTGGGCCTCCCGGGCCGCCACGAGGGCGATCTCCGACTCCACCCCGTCGCGGTCCTCGAGGAGCGCGGCGACGTCGGCCACGGCGGGCATGCGGAGGCGCACGCTGCGGACGCGGGAGCGGATCGTCGGGATGAGGTCGGCCTCGCTCGGGGCGCACAGCAGCCAGACCGTCCGGGGTGGCGGCTCCTCGAGCGCCTTGAGCAGGAGGTTCGAGGTCCGCTCGGTCATGCGGTCGGCGTCCTCGATGACGACCACCCGGTAGCGACCCACCGACGGCGAGAACTGGCTCGCCGCGACCAGGGACCGGACCTCGTCCATCGTGATGATGATGCGTTCCGTGCTGAGGACCGCGAGGTCGGGATGCGACCTCGCGGCGACCTGCCGGAGGGTCGCCTCCTCGTCGGCCGGCTCTCGTGAGAGCAACGCGGCCGCGAAGGCGTAGGCGAGGTTGGAGCGACCCGAGCCGGGCGGGCCGGTGATGAGCCACGAATGGGTCATCGAGGCGTTGCCGGGCTGGGTGGAAGCCGCCGCTGTCAACGCCTCGATGGCGTCGGGCTGACCCGTGAGGTGTTCCCAGAGGGGCATGGTCAGCGTGCGCCCTCGACTCGAGGGCCTACCCCGCCGGTCACTCGGCCGCCGGGGCCTTCGGGGCCGGCGTCTTCGCAGCCGGCGCCTTCTTCGCCGCGGTGGTCGTCTTGGCGGTGGCCGTCTTCGCGGTGGTGGCCTTCTTGGCCGGTGCCTTGGCCGTGGTGGCCTTCTTGGCGGGTGCCTTCTTGGCCGGAGCCTTCTTGGCGGCCGCCTTGGGTTTGGCCGGACCCTTGGCCCGCTTGTCGGCGAGCAGCTGGACGGCGCGGTCGAAGTCGACCTCTTCCACCGTCTCGCCCCGCGGGATGGTCGCGTTCGTCTCGCCGTCGGTGACGTACGGGCCGAACCGGCCGTCCTTCACCTTGATGGGCTTGCCGCTCACGGGATCGGCCTCGAACTCCTTCAGGGCGCTGCTGGCCTTGCGGGCACCGTACTTCGGCTGGGCGTAGAGCTCGAGCGCCCCGGGCAGGTCGATCTCGAAGATCTGGTCCTCGCTCGTCAACGACCGGGTGTCGGTGCCCTTCTTGAGGTAGGGGCCGTAGCGCCCGTTCTGCGCCTGGATCTCGACGCCGCTCTCGGGGTCGGTGCCGACGGTCCGGGGCAGGTCGAGCAGCCGCAGCGCCGTGTCGAGGTCGACCGTGTCGACGCCCATGCTCTTGAAGAGCGACGCCGTGCGTTCTTTCGGAGCGGCGGTCTTCTTGGCGGGGGCCTTCTTCGCCGGAGCCTTCTTGGCCCCGGTCGTGGTCGCGGCGGCGGCGGCGGACGACGGCTCGGTCACCTCTCCCGTCGCCGGGTCGGCCGTGATCTCGTCGGTCGCCGACTCGGGGGTCCGTTCGGTCACGTACGGGCCGAAGCGGCCGTCCTTCGCGATGACCTCCTTGCCCGTCTCGGGGTTCAGACCCAGTACGCGGTCGCCGACGACGGGGGCGTCGATGAGCTCGCGTGCCTTCTCGGCCGTCAACTCGTCGGGAGCGAGGTCCTCGGGCACGTTGACCCGACGGGGCGTCTCGGGGTCGTCGCCCGGCGCCTCGAGGTAGGGGCCGTAGCGACCGATGCGCAGGGTCACGCCGTCGGCGAGCACGATGGAGTTGATGTCGCGCGCGTCGATCTCGCCCAGGTTGTCGATGACCTTGCGGAGACCACGGTGCGACTCGTTGCCGAAGTAGAAGCCGTTCAACCAGTCCACGCGGTCGGCGTCACCACCGGCGATGAGGTCGAGGTCGTCCTCCATGCTGGCCGTGAAGTCGTACTCGACCAGGTCGGCGAAGTAGTCCTCGAGCAGACGGACCACCGAGAAGGCGATCCAGTTCGGGACGAGGGCCGTTCCGCGAGGGGTGACGTAGCCACGGTCGACGATGGTCGACATGATGGCGGCGTAGGTCGAGGGGCGTCCGATGCCGAGCTCTTCCAGGGTCTTGACGAGGCTCGCCTCGGTGTAGCGCGGCGGTGCCGACGTGTCGTGGCCCTTCGCCTCGACCTCGTCGAGGCCGAGCGCCTGACCGGCGGTCAGCGGGGGCAGCTTGGCCTCGGCCGGCTCGGCTGCTCCGTGGCGGTCCTCGTCACGCCCCTCTTCGTAGGCGTTGAGGAACCCGCGGAAGGTGATCACCGTGCCGGACGCGGCGAACTCGGCGAGCGTCCCGGCGGCGGCGCGGGGCGCGATGCCCTCGACGAGCCCCGAGGTCGTCGCCGAGACGACGACCGAGGCGGTCGAGCCCTTGGCGTCCGCCATCTGCGAGGCGACCGTGCGCTTCCAGATGAGGTCGTAGAGCTTCCAGTCGTTGCCCCGCAGGACGTTCTGCATCTCGGACGGCGTCTTGAAGGTGTCGCCCGACGGACGGATGGCCTCGTGCGCCTCCTGGGCGTTCTTGCTCTTGCCCGTGTACAGCCGGGGCTTGTCGGGGACGGTGTCGGACCCGTAGAGCTTGGCCGCCTGGCTGCGCGCCGCACCGATCGCCTGCTGCGACAGCGCCGGCGAGTCGGTGCGCATGTAGGTGATGTGGCCGTTCTCGTAGAGCGACTGCGCGACGCTCATGGTCTGTCGGGCCGAGAAGCGCAGTTTGCGCGCTGCCTCCTGTTGGAGGGTCGACGTCGTGAAGGGAGCCGCCGGTCGGCGGGTGTAGGGCTTCGAGTCCACCGAGCCGACGACGATCTCGACGTCCGACGAACCCAGCGCCTCGGCGAGCGCCCGCGAGGCCGCCTCGTCGAGCGCGACGGCATCGTTCTTCAAGCGGCCCCGGTCGTCGAAGTCGCGCCCCGCGGCCACGCGTCCTCCGTTGACGCGGACGAGGCGTGACCCGAAGGCGACCTTCGACTCCCCCTCGGCCGCGACGGGCTCGAAGGTCGCGGTGAGGTCCCAGTAGGAGGCGGAGACGAAGGCGAGGCGTTCACGCTCGCGGTCGACGACGAGACGGGTCGCCGCCGACTGTACGCGCCCGGCCGAGAGACCGGGGCCGACCTTGCGCCACAGCACGGGCGAGACCTCGTAGCCGTAGAGGCGGTCGAGGATGCGACGGGTCTCTTGCGCATCGACCAGGGCGGTGTCGAGGTCGCGGGTGTTCTCCTGCGCCTTCTGGATGGCGTCCTTCGTGATCTCGTGGAAGACCATGCGCTTGACCGGCACCTTGGGCTTGAGCTCTTGCAGGAGGTGCCACGCGATGGCCTCGCCCTCGCGGTCCTCGTCTGTCGCGAGGTAGAGCTCGTCGGCGTTCTTCAGCGCGCGCTTGAGGTCGGAGACCGTCTTCTTCTTGGCGTCCGAGACGACGTAGTAGGGCTCGAAGCCGTTCTCGACGTCGACGGAGAACTTGCCCATCGACCCCTTCTTCAGCTCGGCCGGGAGGTTCTTGGGCTCGACGAGGTCGCGGATGTGACCGACGGAGGCCAGCACCTCGTATCCGTCGCCGAGGTACTGCCCGATCGTCTTGGCCTTGGCGGGCGACTCGACGATGACCAGTTTCTTCGTGCCTGGCACGGGACTCCTTGGGTGGTGGTGCGGCGACCCGGTCCGACGGACCGGGCGAGGGGCTGCAGGGCGAGGACGGGGTGCTCGATCGCTCCCACCGACCCCGAGGAACGTCGGGAGCCGTGCAGCCGACAGCCACACCATACACACCCGACGCCCGGGCCCCCTTCACGGGCCGCCGCCCCGGGACGGGGCCGTCGCGGGCGGCGGACCGGCGGTCGCCCGGGCCCCGACGTCGAGGGGACCGAAGGTCGTCGAGACCTCCACCGTGACCTCCGCACCCGCGACGACGCAGGCCGAGAGAGAGACGCCGTTCGCCTCGGCGGTCGCGGCGGCGCGGTCGCAGGCGGCACCGACGACGGCCCCCGACAGGGCGTCGGCTGCGGCGAGCGCCGACGCGTCGGCCGCCCCGGCCGTGCGCGACCGGACCGCGAGGGCCGAGTGCGATCCGACGAGAGCGACGGCGAGGACGGTGATCGTCACGAGCCCGCCGGCCGCCAGCACGCTCGAGCTGCCGCGGTCGCTCCCGAGGAGCTGGCGGAGGGTCATCCCCCGGCCCGCGGTGCGCAGCTGCGGGAGGCCAACGCGACCTCGCCGACGAGACCGAGCCGTACCTGCCGGCGGAGGTCGACGCAGACGAGGTCGGCGGTGACGAACTCGGACACCGCCGCGCCCGGCGCGAGCCGGGCGACGGTCGAGCCCACCGAACCACGGTCGCCCCGGGCGGTCTGCCGGGCGACCACGGCGGCGGCGTCGGCGAGGCGGACCGACTGCGAGGTCACGCCCAGGCTCGCCGCGACGAACGAGACGACCAGGATCAGGGCGGGCATCGTCATCGCGAACTCGACCGTCGCGCTTCCCCTCTCGTCGTCCACTCGACGGAGGAGACGGACGAGGCGCGCACGGACCCCGGTCGTCACGGCGATCACCCGACCGACAGGGCGGACCGGACCAGGTCGGAGAGGATGCTCCGGACCTCGTCCGACCTCATGATCGTGACGAGCAGGCCGGCGAAGCCCACCGCGGCCATGATCACGATGGCGTACTCGGCCGTGGCGGCACCGTCGTCGGCCCGGGCGACGCGACGCGCGACCGAGGCGAGGCGGCCGAACGGGGCGAGGCGGCCGGCCGGGGAGGCACGGCGAGCTGGGGACGGAGGGCCTGACGTGGGGACGGCGGGCGACGGGGTCTCGGCAACGGTCATGATGTTCCTCTCGTGGGTGTCGGCACCTCATCGGTGACGTTCCGAGCCTGGCGGCATTCCGCGGACGGCTCGCAGACGTCGCACCGTGCTGGGGACGACCGATCACCAGGAACCCGCTGTGGACGACACGAGCGAGACGACCAGCGGCACGACCCCGATGACCAGGAACGCCGGCAGGATGCACACGCCGAGCGGCAGCATCAGGGTGACGCCGAGGCGGCCCGCGGCGGCCTGGGCGGCCGTCCGGGCCTCCAGCCGCAGCTCGCGGGCCTCGGACCGCAGGAGCAGCCCCGCCGGTGCCCCCGCACGACGGGACAGGTCGAGGACCGCCTCGCACCGACGCCGCTCGACCCGGTCGGCGGACTCGCCGACCGGGCCCGCGCCTCCTGGTGGCTCGGTGACAGCGGCCTCGATCCCGCACGAGACGATCGCCTCGTCGACGGTGGCGAGGCCCGCCGACCACGAGGCTCCCCCGGACAACGCCACGGCGAGGAGTTCGGGGCGCAGGCCCGGCACCCTCGACGACGGGAGGGCGCCGCGCACGAGTCGGGCGTTCCACCGACGGGCGACCATCACGAGTCCTCCGGCGACGCCGACGCACGCCCAACCGATCGGGGTGCCGACGAGCACCGCACCGGTGTCGAAGCCCAGCCCCAGGGAGAAGAGGAGGCCCACCGGCGGGAGGGCGAGGACCACGTTCGCGGTCGCCCGTGGCCCGCTCAGGGCGACCTGGACGTCACGGCGCGCCTCGTCGGCCGCCCGGAGGGCCGACACGAGGGAGTGGAGGCAATCGGCCATCGGGGCCCCGCTCGTCTCGGCCACGCGCCAGGCGCAGGCGACCTGCCTCCAGGTGCGGTCGTGCCCGTCGGGGTCCTGGGCGCCCTCGAAGGGGCGGGTGTCGAGCCAGGACACGAGGCTCGTCGACACCGCGACGCCGTCGCCGCCGTCGAGCGCGACCGCCTCGGCGAGCCGTCGGATCGCGCCCGGGGGTTCGACCGCGCCGACGTGGCCCCAGGCCCTCGCGGGCGCGACCCCTGCACCGATGAGGACGGCGAGGCGTTCGACCAGGACGGCGGCCGGCGTGAGTCGTGACCGCCGCGTCCTCCGGCGCCCGGGGCCCCGGCCCCCGGGACGACGGCCCGGACCACCGGTCACCCCCGTGACCCCGTCCGCGCGACCAGGCGCCCCTCGGGCGTCACCGCGAGATGGCCGATCTCGGCGAGCCTCCGACGACCGCCGCGTCGCTCGAGGTGGAACACGGCGTCGATCGCGCTGACGGCCTGCCGGGCGAGTGCGTCCACCCCGAGCCCGGCGAGTGCTCCGAGCGCCTCGAGTCGTGCGGGGACGTCGTCCAGACCGTTGGCGTGGACCGTGCCCGCGCCTCCGTCGTGCCCGGTGTTCAGGGCCGAGAGGAGGTCGCGGATCTCCGGCCCGCGGACCTCACCCACGACGAGACGGTCGGGTCGCATCCGCAGCGCCTCGCGGACGAGACGGGACAGGTCGACTCCACCCGCTCCCTCGAGATTGGGCTGCCGCGTCTCGAGCGCCACGACGTGTGGATGGCGTGGCCGCAACTCGGCGACGTCCTCGATGGTCACGATGCGGTCGGAGACGGGAGCCTCGGACAACAGTGCGGCGAGGAACGTGGTCTTCCCGGCCCCGCCCGACCCGCTGACCAGGACGTTGGCACGGCGCTCCACGCAGCCGGTCACCGCCTCGAGGGCCCCCGCGGGGAAGAACCCCCGACGATCGAGGTCGAGGAGCGACATCGACTCGACCCGGGGCACCCGGATCGAGATCGCCGTCCCCGCGACCGCCAGCGGAGGCAGGACGACGTGGACCCGGAGACCGTCACCCAGGCGCACGTCGACGCACGGACTCGATTCGTCGACGTGGCGTCCCCCGAGCGAGACCAGGCGCACCGCGACCTGCCGAGCCGAGGCCTCGGAGAGATGGACGCTCGTCTCGGGCTCGGCCCCGTCGCCGCGATCGACCCAGACGCCCACGCCGCCGGTCACGAAGACGTCGGTGACGGCCGGATCGTCGAGGAGGCGCCCCAGGGGCCCGAATGCGGAACGCTCGGGTCGCGCAAGGCGTCCTTGTACCCCGAATCGAGCGTCTGTACCCCGGTCCATGCCGAGCGCCGGAACGGGAGGCAGGGTGAAGCGGGACGGAGGGTGACGGAGGGTGAGGGACGGGTGACCGGCGGTGTCGAGCTGAGGCGCGGAGAACATGGTCCCGACCGTAGGGAGCGCCCGGGCGGCACAGACAGATCGGTAGAGCACCGTGGGGACGGATCGTCGATGAACGCCCTTGGGGACGAGCCGTCCATCCACCCGGGCGACCGCCGGGTTAAAAGAGAGGGGCGGCACCGGTTGGGGGGAACCGGTGCCGCCACGTGCGCCGGGCGATTGGGGGGAATCAGCACGACGCACGTCGGAATTGAATCCGACTCGCCAAGTGTACCCCAGGTCGGCTCCGGAACACCACGTCGTCCGGCCGCCACGCGCGCGCGGCCCGCCCTTGCCCGGTGGGACCTCCGGAGTAAGGTCGTCGGCGCGGCTCCGAGCCGCGGTTCACGCAACGACGCGAGAGGACTTCCGATGCTCGACGGCACCGACGACCGACCCACCGAAGGACGCACCTTCGCCCCGCCTGCCGACTTCGCCCGGACGGCCGTCGCCGGCTCGGACCTCGCCGGACGAGCCGCCGCCGACCGCCTCGCCTTCTGGGGCGAGCAGGCCCGCGAGCGGCTCACGTGGGACCGGGTCCCGACCGAGACGCTCGACTGGTCGGACGCGCCCTTCGCCCGGTGGTTCGCCGACGGAACGCTGAACGTCGCCTACAACTGCCTCGATCGTCACGTCGAGGCAGGGCACGGGGATCGCGTCGCGCTGCACTGGGAGGGCGAGCCCGGCGACGCCCGCTCGGTGACCTACGCCGAGCTCACCGACGAGGTCAAGCGCGCGGCGAACCTGCTGCTGTCACTCGGCGTACAGGCGGGCGACCGCGTCGTCGTCTACCTCCCGCAGATCCCGGAGGCCGTGGTGACCATGCTCGCCGTGGCCCGGATCGGGGCGGTCCACTCGGTCGTCTTCGGCGGCTTCAGCGCCGAGAGCCTGCGCGCGCGCATCGACGACGCCGGTGCCCGCCTGGTCGTCACGGCGGACGGAGGCTGGCGCAAGGGAGCGGTCTCCCCGCTCAAGGCCGCCGTGGACGAGGCCCTGGCGGTGGACGGCGACTCGACGGTCGAGCACGTCCTCGTCGTCCGACGAGGCGGCAACGACGTCGACTGGACCGACGGCCGCGACGTCTGGTGGCACGACGCGATCGAGACCGTGGACGCCGAACACGTCGCCGAACCGTTCGAGGCCGAGCACCCGCTCTTCATCCTGTACACGAGCGGCACGACCGGGAAGCCCAAGGGCATCCTGCACACCTCCGGGGGCTACCTCACGCAGGTCGCCTACAGCCACTCCGTCGTCTTCGACCTGCACCCCGAGACCGACGTCTACTGGTGCACGGCGGACGTCGGCTGGATCACCGGGCACAGCTACGTCGTCTACGGCCCGCTCGCCAACGGTGCGACGCAGGTGCTCTACGAGGGCACCCCCGACTTCCCCGCACCGGGCCGCTGGTGGGACCTCGTCGAGAAGTACGGGGTGACGATCTTCTACACCGCGCCGACGGCCATCCGGGGCTTCATGAAGTCCGGGAGGGAGATCCCGGCGGCCCGCGACCTGACGTCCCTGCGCCTCCTGGGGTCGGTCGGCGAGCCCATCAACCCGGAGGCCTGGCTGTGGTTCCGCGAGGTGATCGGCGCCGGCCGGACGCCCATCGTCGACACGTGGTGGCAGACCGAGACGGGTGCGCAGATGATCTCGGCGCTGCCGGGTGTCACCACCACCAAGCCCGGATCGGCCCAGACCCCCCTGCCGGGCATCTCGGTCGACGTGGTCGACGACCACGGCACCCCGGTGGCGAACGGCGAGAGCGGCCTCCTGGTCGTGTCCGAGCCGTGGCCGTCGATGCTGCGAGGCATCTGGGGTGACCCCGACCGCTACGTCGAGACGTACTGGAGCCGCTTCGGCGACCGCTACTTCGCCGGCGACGGTGCCCGCCGCGACGAGGACGGCGACATCTGGCTGCTCGGCCGGGTCGACGACGTGATGAACGTCTCGGGTCACCGTCTGTCGACCGCCGAGATCGAGTCGGCCCTCGTGTCGCACCCGATCGTCGCCGAGTCGGCGGTCGTCGGTGCCGCCGACGAGACCACCGGTCAGGCGGTGGTCGCCTTCGTCATCCTGCGGAACAAGGCGAGGACGACGCAGACCCCCGAGGAGGCGGTGGCCACCCTGCGCGCGCACGTCGCCCACCAGATCGGCGCGATCGCGCGACCGCGCACCGTGGTGCTCGTCGACGAGCTGCCGAAGACGCGCTCGGGCAAGATCATGCGCCGCCTGCTGAGGGACGTGGCGGAGGGCCGCGAGGTCGGCGACACGACCACGCTGGCGGACACGTCGGTCATGTCGGTGATCACCGCCGAGATGCGCTGACCCCGGCGCGACGACGGCCCCTCCTCGTCGAGAGGAGGGGCCGTCGTCACGACCGGACGAGGAGGCGCGTCAGCGGACCTCGAGGACGAGTTCGACCTCGACCGGCGAGTCGAGCGGCAGCACCGCGACCCCGACGGCGCTCCGGGCGTGACGCCCGGCCTCGCCGAAGATCTGGCCCAGGAGGTCGGACGCGCCGTTGATCACCCCGGGCTGGCCGGAGAAGCCGGGATCGGAGGCGACGAAACCGGTCAGCTTGACGACGCGGAGGACGTCGTCGAGCGAGTCGAGCACCGTCGCCGCGGCGGCCAGGGCGTTCAGCACGCAGGTCGCGGCCAGCGCCTGCGCGTCGGCGGGCTCGACCAGCCCGTGACCGTCACCCACCTTGCCCGTGGTCGGCAGCCGACCGTCGACGAACGGCAGCTGCCCCGCCGTGTAGACGAGCGACCCCGTGCGGAGGGCAGGGACGTACGAGCCCGCGGGTGCCGCGACGGGAGGGAGGACGAGACCGAGCTCGGCCAGGCGCTCGTCGACCGTCGTCATCAGGCGTCCTGCCGAGGGCGCTTCAGCCACGCGACGGGACCACCCTCGGGCCCCTGGGTCACCTGGACGAGTTCCCATCCGTCGGAGCCCCAGTTGTTGAGGATCGCCGTGCTGTTGTGCACCAGCAGGGGCGTCGTCGTGTACTCCCAAAGGACCATTTCGGCTTCCGTTCAGCTTGAAAATCGGCGATGTCGCTTACCCTGATCCTATGTCTGCCCAAAAATCGAAGCCCACGTCAGCCATCGGGGCACTCTTCGGATTCGTCGGCTTCAGCGTCCTGGCCGGCCTCCTGGTGACCATCGGCGTGACACCGGCCATCGCGGTCGCCGGCATGACGGCCTCGAGTTCGATCGGCGTCTTCGAGTCGATCCCCGAGTACATCGAGATCGGCAAGCTGCAGCAGCGCAACACGCTGTACGCGACCCAGGGCGGGCAGCAGGTCCCCTTCGCGACCCTCTACAGCGAGAACCGCGTCGAGCTCTCGTGGGACGAGGTCAGCCCGAACCTCAAGACCGCCGTCGTCGCCGGCGAGGACCGTCGCTTCTACGAGCACGGCGGCGTCGACGTCACCTCGCTCGTGCGCGCGGCCGTGGGCTCCGCAGGCGCCGGCGAGTTGGGCGCGAGCGGTGGCGGCTCGACCCTGACGATGCAGCTCGTCCGCAACATCCGCATCGCGCAGTCGCAGCAGCTGCCGACGGCGGACGAGCGCGACGCCGCCTACAAGGAGGCGACCACCACGACCCTCGACCGCAAGCTGGAAGAGATGAAGTTCGCGATCGGGCTCGAGAAGAAGTACAGCAAGGACGACATCCTCCTGGCGTACCTCAACATCGCGTACTTCGGCGACCAGACCTACGGCGTGCAGGCCGCCGCCCAGCACTACTACAACAAGAGCGCGGCCGACCTGACGGTCCCCGAGGCCGCGAGCCTCATCGCGATCGTCCAGTACCCGGACTCGCGCAACATGTCGACGCCCGAGAAGTACCCGGCCAACAAGGCCCGGCGCGACGTCATCATCAAGTCGATGCTCGCCGAGAAGGACATCGACCAGGCGACGGCCGACGCCTCTCTGGCCACGCCCGTCGAGAGCTACGTCGTCCTCACGGCGCCCACGCAGGGCTGCGGCGCGGTCACGGTCCCCTCGGCCGCCTACTTCTGCGACTACGTGAAGAAGAGCATCAAGGACCTCGCCGTCCTGGGCTCGTCTCCTGAGGAACGCCAGGCCAACTGGAACACCGGTGGTTACGACGTCTACACGACGCTGAACCTCGACCTCAACGAGAACGCCAAGGCGCAGGTCGACAAGTACGCTCCGGCCAGCGAGGCCAACTTCCAGCTGGGCAGCGTGGTCGACAGCGTCGAGGCCGGTACCGGCCGCGTCGTCGTGATGGCACAGAACACCACGTTCTCCGAGACGTCGAGCCCCGACCGCACCCTCACCTCGGTGAACTACAGCACCGACCGGGACTACGGCGGATCGATCGGCTTCCAGCCCGGTTCGACCTACAAGCCCTTCACCCTCATCGACTGGCTCGAGCAGGGGCACGGCATCTACGAGAGCGTCAACGCCAAGCCGCGGACGTTCAACATGACCATCGACGGCAGCCGGGGCAACAAATACGCCCCCAAGAACGACGCGGGCGAGCAGCCCGGCCAGATGAGCGTCGCGGACGCGACGGCCAAGTCGATGAACACGGCCTACGCGGCCATGGCCGAGAAGCTCGACATCGCCGACATCAACGGCGTCGCGAAGAAGCTCGGCGTTCACCGTGCCGACGGGGGCGAGATGCACGACTTCGCGTCGTCGATCCTCGGCACCGCCGACGAGATCGCGCCGCTGACCATGGCGACCGCATACGCCGGGATCGCCGCGGGCGGCGTCTACTGCTCGCCGATCATCGTGGACAACATCAAGGACGACAAGGGTGTCGACCTCGGCGGCCAGCCGCAGTCGTGCAGCCAGGTCGTCGACCCCCAGGTCGCCGCGGCCGCCGCGGTGGCCATGCAGGGCCTCTGGCGGAACGGCACCGGCGTCGGCGGCCTCCCGGCGGACGGCTACCCCGAGATCGGCAAGACCGGCACCACCGACCTCAAGGACCAGATCTGGATCATCGGCGCGACGTCGAAGATCGCCACGGCCGTGTGGCAGGGCGTCGCGGACGGCCCCAAGAAGAGCCTCCGCAGCTACAACTCCCCCAACCTGGCCGGCTCGACCAGCTACGCGACGGCCCGCGTGCAGTACTTCAAGGCCGTCCAGAGCGTCAACAACACCGTGTACCCGGGAGGCGCGTTCGGCGAGGCCTCGGGCGCGGTGCTCCGCGGTTCGGGCGTCGCCGTGCCCGACATGGCCGGCACGACGCCCTCGGCCGCCCAGGCGCTGCTGAGGGGCGTCTCCCTGGTCTACGCGGACGGTGGCACCCAGCCGTCGGCCCTGCCCGCGGGTCAGGTCATCGGCTCGGACCCCGCCGTGGGCAGCGTCGTGTCCAAGGGCACGACCGTGAAGGTCTTCACCAGCGACGGCAGCGGCGCAGCCGCGGTCCCGGACGTGACCCGGCAGAAGGTGGGCGACGCGGTCAAGTCGATCGGCGGAGCCGGGTTCGACGCGTCCAAGGTGTCCATCGCGGGCTTCACGCCCGGAGACGGGAAGAACGCCTGCCAGGTCGCCTCGACGAATCCTGCCGCCAACACGTCCGTCGCGAAGGACTCGGCCATCGGGCTGACCGTCTACGGCGACAGGGACGGCAACGACCCGGGCAACTGCGCGTGAGCCCACGGAGCACCGGCGGGCCGAGCGCCCTCCAGACGACGGCCGTGACCGCAGCAGCGGGCGCGGCCGTCGGCCTCGGGGCGCTGGCCTGGGGCGTGTTCGTCGAACGCAACCGGTTCACCGTGCGGCACGAGGTGTTGCCCGTCCTCGAGCCCGGCTCCCGGACGCTGACGATCCTGCACCTGTCCGACCTGCACCTCGCACCCTGGCAGGCCGAGAAGCAGGAATGGATCCGCGGCCTCGCCGTGCTCGAACCCGATCTCATCGTCAACACGGGCGACAACATCGGCCACGAGGACGCCCACACCGCGCTCGAGTACGCCCTCGAGCCCTTCCGAGGCGTCCCCGGGGTCTTCGTCAACGGCTCCAACGACTACTACGGACCCTCTCCCAAGAACCCCCTGGCGTACTTCGGCGGCCCGAGCAAGGCCCACCGCACGCCCGTCGACCTCGACGTCGACCGGATGCAGTCGTTCTTCACCGACCAGCTCGGCTGGCTCGATCTGAACAACAGGGCCCGTGCGCTAGAGATGCGAGGCTCGCGACTCGAACTCTTCGGGGTCAACGACGCCCACCGCGGCTGGGACCGCCTCGACCGCATCCCCGGTGCCCTCGACGACCTCCGCGAGAACGTGGGCTGGCAGGACGACCACGGTGGGCCCGACCCCATCAGCATCGGCGTCACCCATGCGCCGTACCAACGCGTGCTCAACTCGTTCGTCAACAACGGTGCCGACGTCATCTTCGGCGGGCACACCCACGGCGGACAGGTCCAGGTGCCCGGCTACGGTGCCCTCGTCACCAACTGCGACCTGCCGCGCAGCAAGGTCAGCGGTCTGACGACCTGGAGCCACGCCCGCAAGACCGCACACCTCGAGATCTCGGCCGGTCTGGGCACCTCGATCTACGCCCCCGTGCGGTTCTCGTGCCGCCCCGAAGCCGTGATCGTGACCCTGACGGCCTGAGCACGACCGGAGTGACACGAGCAGGCCCGAACATGGGCTATTCTTGTCAGGTTGCTTCACGTGAGAACGCGAAGACATCGGGGTGTGGCGCAGCTTGGTAGCGCGCCTCGTTCGGGACGAGGAGGTCGTGGGTTCGAATCCCGCTACCCCGACCACAACAAATGGCTCCACCTTCGGGTGGAGCC
The DNA here is from genome assembly GCF_001421165.1 of Frigoribacterium sp. Leaf8. Classification (GTDB taxonomy): domain Bacteria; phylum Actinomycetota; class Actinomycetes; order Actinomycetales; family Microbacteriaceae; genus Frigoribacterium. The sequence goes on from NZ_LMKB01000005.1 coordinate 905,026, forward strand.
ATTTGTTTTTCTGTGCTCGTTGGTTCGCCCTGCGGGCGACACGAATCGGCGACACGAATCGGCGCCACCTTCGGGTAGGGCCGGTTTCTTCTCGTGTTCGCCGCTTCGCCGGTTCGCCCTCGGGCGACACCGGTCAGGCGAGGCGGCCGCCGGACTCGGCGAGATAGCAGGCGCCGCAGAGCGACTCGTACGTCACCTGCTGACCGTCGATGGCGACCTGGTCGCCGTCGAACACGAAGCGGTCACCGACCGTGCGCGCCGTGAAGACCGCCTTGCGACCGCAGCGGCAGATCGTCTTGAGTTCTTCGAGAGAATGGGCCACCTCGAGCAGCCGCCGGCTACCGGGGAAGGCCACCGTGCGGAAGTCCGTCCGGATGCCGTAGGCCAGCACGGGGACGTCGTCGAGGATCGCGATGCGCAAGAGGTCGTCGATCTGGTGGGGCGCCAGGAACTGCGCCTCGTCGACGAGCAGACAGGCCAGGCTCGACCCCGTCTCGGCCCGGACCGCGTCACGGCGGGCCGAGAAGACCTGGCGGACCTCGTCGTCGGGGGCGAAGGTGACGTCCGCGGCCCGGGTCACGCCCAACCGCGAGACGATGGCGTCGTCACCCTTGGTGTCGACGCCCGGCTTGGCGAGCAGGACCCGCTGACCGCGTTCTTCGTAGTTGTAGGCCGCCTGCAGCAGAGCCGTGCTCTTGCCGCTGTTCATCGCGCCGTAGCGGAAGTAGAGCTTGGCCACTACTGCAGGTAACCGTCTTCGGCGGCCCGACGGATGAGCTCGGACTTCTTGCTGGCCGGACGGTTGGCCTTGGCGTACTTCTCGCGGACGCGCCGGAGGAAGGTCTTCGCCGTCTCGTACTGCACGTTCATCTGCGCGGCGACCTCGTTGGTGCTGAAGCCCGAGACGTACAACCGGAACGCCTCGGCCTCGCCGGCGCTGAGCTTGGGCCGGGTCTGGTTCGCGGCGCCGGCCGGCAGGGGACGCCAGTCGCGCTGCGGGGAGTTGTCGCGGGCGACGCCCATGACCTGGCGGGCCGCGTCCATCACCTCGCGCATGGGCAGGGTCTTCGACAGGAACGCCGACGCTCCCGCCTCGAGGGCACGCTCGCGCGACTCGCGGGTGTCGAGACTGGACAGCACGACGACCTTGGCCCCGGCGGCCCGGCAGGTGCGCACGCGGGCCTCGATCGAGACGGGCTCTTTCAACTGGAAGTCGAGGAAGACGAGGTCGGTCGGGAAGTTGTCGCTGTGCACCAGCTGCAGCCAGGTGTGCGCCGTCAGGACGAGGTCGAAGTCGTAGGCGTTGACGTTGATCCAGCTGCTGAGGCTGTCGAGGAGCACCTCGTGGTCGTCGAGGATCGCGAGCCGGACGCGGCGAGCGGGCGGTGCCTCGGAACCCGGGCCGACGGTGGCCCAGGAAGGTGATGCGACGGGCCTCCCGAAGCCCGGACGGTGGGACGAGCGGCCGCTCGGCTCAGTGCTGGTCATAAGAAAACCTTAGTGTCAGAAGCGACGGCGCCCGGTCGACCCGCAGGTCGCCCGAGACGAGGCGCAGCACGGTCAGACAGGGGGCGAGCGACCGTCGTGCGGCGACGGCCGAGCCCCCTGACTCGAGCTCGATTGTGATGCCGACCCGCGCCTCCTCGGCCTCGAGCACGACCCGGAGCGAGCGGACGTCGGCGGCCTCGACGTCGTCCACCGTCGCGACGAGGGCCCAGAGGGCGGTGCGGTGCTCGGGGCCCAGGAGATCGGCGAGCCGATCGGGGTCGACGACCTCGGCGGGCACCCGGCGGCCGGGTGCGGCGAGACGCCGGGCCAGCCACGTCGCGTCGGCGTCGGCCACCAGGGAGGCGCGCAACGCGTCGGCCACGCGCCGGGCCTCGTCGGCGTCCCCCTCGACGATCCGGCCGGATTCGACGAGCCGTGCGAAGAACGGCACCACCTCGCGGTTGAGGACCGTGACACGGTCCTGCTGGACCGACCGGGCGAGGGTCACCCTGAGGTCGTCGGTGCTGGCCCTCCGGAATCCCGTTGCCCGCGAGACCCACCCCTCGACATGGGCCACGAAGACCCCGGAGAAGGTCGCCGACGCGGCGGTCAGGGCGAGCAACGGGGTGAGGGCGACGACGACGTACGACGCGGTGGGCACCGGTGTGACGAAACCCGGCGCCTCGACCAGGACCACGAGGGCGAGGACCACGGCCACGGCGCCTCCGGCGGCGAGGATCTCGCGTGCCGAGCGGTACGGGGCCACCCCGAGCAGGAGCACCCCGGAGACGATCCCCGCCCAGTCGTCCCGGACGAAGGGATTGCTGCCGGAGGTGGCCAGGGCGGATAGGACACCCGCCACCGCACACGTCGCGGCGACGCACCAGAGCGCCCGCGGCCCGAACGGTGCCCGCAAGGGGCCGGCCGACACGACGAGTGCGACGCCACCCGCGGCCACGGCGACGAGTGCACCGACCGCGGCCCCCGGCGAGGACACGTCGGAGGCCCGCATCAGCGTGCCGACCACGGCGACGAGCAGGGCGGCGAGGGCCGCCCCGAAGGTGATCGGTCGGGCCGCCAGGGCGCCGAGGGGGTCGACCTGCTGGGGTGATCGATCGGAGGCGCGCCCGAGGGCACGAGGAGGGGCGGGGAAGGTCACGCGGGCACCCCGTCCTCGGTGGCGACGTCGCCGACCACCGGCGCCCCGGCGGCGAACGGGACCCGCAGGACGATCGACGTCCCGCTGCCGGGGGACGACCAGACCTGCACGTGACCGTGGACGCGTGCGAGACGGCCCTCGACCGAGGCCGTCAGTCCGAGACGGTCGGGGGCCACCGCCGCCGTGTCGAAGCCGACTCCGTCGTCGATCACCATCACGGTGAGGTCGGTGCCGTCGCCGAAGACGACGAGCTCGGCCCGGTCGACCCCGCTGTGGCGGCTCACGTTCACGAGGCACTGTGCGACCGCCAGGCCGAGGGCGTCCCCGGTGACGGGGTCGAGGCGACCGACGGCCGAGACGTCGCCGGTCACGGCCACCTCGAGGCCGCCCGATCGCGACTGCTCGACGGCCGCGTGCAGTCGGCTGGCCTCCCAGCCGTCGGCGGCCGTCACGGCGGCCTCGGAGGGCACCGACCCCGGTGAGAGCCAGTCGCGCCCCACGAGGAGCTCGAGATCGGCCGCGATCGACCGCGCGGTGTCGGGCGACAGAGGACCGGGGCGGGCGGTGGCCACGGCCGCGAGATGCCCGAGGATCGTGTCGTGGACGAGGGCCGCGGCCTGCTGCTCGATGTCGACACGGATGCCCTGCACCTGCTGCTCGAGTGCGGACCGGTGCAGCCGCGGCTGAGCCGACCGCGCGCGTCCCCGCGACGCCTCGGCGTGACCGGTCACCACCGCGACCAGGACGAAGGCCAGCAGGGCGGTCACGTCGAGCCGCAGGGAGGCCCCCGTGTGCCAGGTCGCCAGCTGCGTGGCGAGCTCGCCCGCCGCGTAACCCGCCGCAGCCCAGAGGAGACCCCGGCGGGGCCCGACGGCGGTGCTGCCGACCATGATGAGGGCGATCTTGGGCAACGAGAGCGAGAACGCGTCCGACGCCTGCACCGCCGCGACCTGCGAGAAGAGGGTGACGGCGTACCAGTAGAGGGCGGCGGTCCCGACGATCAGGTAGGCGAGGTGGGCCGTCGTGGACCGCGTGCGCTCGACCACGACGAGCAGGACGACCATCGGGAGGAGCGAGACCAGAGCGGGCCAGAGCAACAGATCGGGCGTGGCGGCCTGTTTCGTGAGCAGGAGGGCAGCCGCCGCCGCGAGGACGGTGGCCGCGATCGCGTGGCAGGCCCTCGACACCGAGTCGCCGAGCGCCGTCGGCGCCAGGTGGGCAGGGAGGCCGAGCAGCATGGGGCCTCCTCGGCTCGTTCGTGGTCAGGACAGATCATGACAGAAGCCGGACCTGGGCTGTACCCCGACATGTGGGGCCAGTGCGGGTGTCGCGCAGGCAGAGCGCTTCTTCTTGTGCCCCGTTCTGGTCGAGCGGGGCACGACACCCCGTGCCGATGACCTCTGGTCCTCGGAGGCTCAGAACAGTCGCGGCTGTGATCGGGCCCCGCCCGGCAGTTCGTGGGCGATGAGGGCGCGCGGGACCGCGGAGTCACCGGCACCGGCACCGACGGCCAGGTCGGGGATGTCCGCCAGGCCGCCCGTCCCAGCGGCAGGGGCCGCGCCGGTGCCGTTGAGGCCCATCAGTCGCAGGGAACGCGCGCTGTCGTCGAGTGCGGCGGAACGCATCGACCCCGTGGCCGGGTCGGCCCGCCCCTTCTCTAGGCCGTACTCGCGCAGCAGGGGCCGAAGCCGTGCGGCCAGCCAGGAGCGGTACCCCGTCGGGGCGTAGGTGCCCTGGGCGTAGAGCGCACGGTACTTGCCCACGAGTTCGGGGTGCTCACGCTCGAGCCAGGCGAACCACCACTCCTTGACCCCGGGCTTGAGGTGCAAGGCGCTGTACATGACGCTCGACGCGCCCGAGTCGCGGACGGCGGCGAGCGCGGCGTGCAGGTGGTCGAGGCCGTCGGTGAGGTAGGGCAGCACGGGCATCATGAACACCGAGCAGGACAGCCCCAGCTCGCGGGCCGCGGAGACGGTGGCCAGGCGGGCCGCCGTCGTCGGCGTGCCCGGCTCGACCGACTGCTGCAGGTCGTCGTCGTAGACGGCGATCGACATGGCCAGGTCGACGGGCACGTGCTGCGCCGCCTCGGCGAGCAGGGGCAGGTCGCGCCGCAACAACGTGCCCTTGGTCAGGATGCTGAAGGGCGTGCCCGAGTCGGCGAGGGCGGCGATGATGCCCGGCATGAGCCGGTACCGCCCCTCGGCGCGCTGGTAGGGATCGGTGTTCGTGCCGAGCGCGACCGGGTGGTGCTGCCAGGTGGGGCGGTGCAGCTCACGCGCGAGCACCTCGGCGACGTTGACCTTGACGACGATCTGCCGGTCGAAGTCGTCGCCGCCGTCGAGGTCGAGGTACTCGTGGGTGGGGCGGGCGAAGCAGTACACGCACGCGTGGCTGCAGCCCCGGTAGGGATTGATCGTCCACCCGAACGGGAGGGCCGAATCGCCACCCGGCACACGGTTGAGGGCACTCTTCGCGACCACCTCGTGGAACGTCACCCCCGCGAACTCGGGCGTCGTGACGGAGGTGATCAGGTTGTTCAATCGCGCCAGACCGGGCAGCGCCGAGGCGTTCTCGGTGTCGACCGCTTGCTCGGACCATCGCATTCCCCCATTCGAACACATGTTCGAACCAGGGTCAACCCGAGGCCCGCAGCACGGGGACGCGAGGCCCGGGGCGAGGCGTCAGGCGTGGATGTGCAACACCTCGGCGGTCGCCCCGATGGTCGACGCGGCCCGGCATTCGTCGGACGAGAGGTCGTCGCCGTACGTGGGGATCATGGCGTTGAGCCGGGGCTTCCACGCCGCGATGCGGTCGGGGAAGCACCGCTCGAGCACGCTGAGCATGATCGGCACGGCCGTGGATGCCCCGGGGGACGCACCGAGCAGGCCCGCGATGGTGCCGTCGCCCGCCGTGATGACCTCGGTGCCGAACTGCAGCACCCCGCCCTTCTTGCGGTCCTTCTTGATGACCTGCACGCGCTGACCGGCCGTGATGCGATACCAGTCCTTCGGGTCGGCGTCGGGCATGAACTCGCGGAGAGCCTCGAACTTGGTCTGCTTGCTCGCCGCCAGTTGCCCCACGAGGTACTTGACGAGCGAGAGGTTGGCGAGCCCGGCCCGGATCATCGGGTAGAGGTTGTGGGCACGGATCGACGCGAAGAGGTCGAACATCGAGCCGTGTTTGAGGAACTTCGGGCTGAAACCGGCGTAGGGCCCGAACATCAGGCTGGCCTGCCCGTCGACGACGCGCGTGTCGAGGTGCGGCACCGACATCGGGGGCGAGCCGACGGCGGCCTTGCCGTAGACCTTGGCCTGGTGTTTGCCGACGATCGCGGGATCGTCGCAACGGAGGAACTCGCCGCTGACCGGGAACCCGCCGAAGCCCTTGATCTCGTCGATGCCCGACTTCTGCAGCAGGTGCAGCGCTCCCCCACCGGCACCGACGAAGACGAAGCGCGCGTCGACGGTCGTCGGCGTGCCACCGACCTGCTTGCGGAGGGCCACCCGCCACGTGCCGTCGGCGAGCTTCGTGAGGTTCGTGACGCGGTGGTCGACCTCGAGGATCGCTCCCTCGCCCTGCAGGTAGGTGAGGAGGAGGCGCGTGAGGGACCCGAAATCGACGTCCGTGCCGGCGGCGATGCGCGTCGCCGCGATCGGCTGCCCCTTCGCCCGTCCCGGGATGAGGACCGGTGCCCACGACCGGATGACGGACGCGTCGGTGCTGAACTCGAGCCCCTGGAACAGCGGGTGCTCACGCAGGGCCTCGTGGCGCTTGCGGAGGTACTCGACGTTCTTCTCGCCCCAGACGAAGCTCATGTGCGGGGTCGAGTTGATGAAGGCGTCCGGCTGCGGAAGAGCCCCCTCGGCCACGAGGAACGACCAGAACTGCCGTGACACCTGGAATTGCTCGTTGACCTTGACGGCGCTCGACGTGTCGATGGTGCCGTCGGAGCGCTCGGGCGTGTAGTTGAGCTCGCAGAGGGCGGAGTGGCCCGTGCCCGCGTTGTTCCAGGGGTTGCTCGACTCGAGGGCGACGTCGCCCAGCGCCTCGTAGATCTGGATCGTCCAACTCGGCTCGAGCTGCTTGATCATGGCACCGAGGGTGGCACTCATGATGCCTGCCCCGATGAGGGCTACGTCGACGGGCTTCTTCGCATCGGTCACGACGTCAGTCTAGGCCCGGCCCCCTCGGCGACCCCGGGTGGCCGCCGGAGCACGACACCCCGGTGTCTCGATGTCGAGAGACCGGGGTGCGACGCGTCGCCGGCCCCTCGGGCGACCGGCGTCGACGGATCAGGCGACGGCGCGTTCGGCGGCGACGAGTTCGGCGATCTGCACGGCGTTGAGCGCCGCACCCTTGCGGAGGTTGTCGTTGCTGATGAAGAACGCGAGCCCGCGGTGACCGGGGACGCCCTCGTCGTGCCGGATGCGGCCGACGAAGCTGGGGTCGGCTCCCGCCGCCTCGAGCGGGGTCGGCACGTCGGTGAGGACCACCCCGGGGGCGTCGCGAAGGAGTTCTTCCGCGCGCTCCGCCGTGATGTCCGAGGCGAACTCGGCGTTGATCGAGAGCGAGTGCCCCGTGAAGACCGGCACCCGGACGCACGTGCCGCTGACCAGCAGGTCGGGGCGCTCGAGGATCTTGCGGCTCTCGTTGCGCAGCTTCTTCTCTTCGTCGGTCTCGTTCGTGCCGTCGTCCACGATGCTGCCCGCGAGCGGGATGACGTCGAAGGCGATGGGACGGACGTACGTGACCGGCTCGGGCAGGTCGACCGCGCGACCGTCGTGCACGAGGCCGATGGTGTCGCCCTCGATCGCGGCACGCGTCTGCTGCAGCAGCTCGTCGGCCCCGGCGAGTCCGCTGCCCGACACCGCCTGGTAGGTGCTGACGACCAGGCGCTGCAGGGTGGCCTCGGTGTCGAGCACCTTCAGCACGGGCATGGCCGCCATGGTCGTGCAGTTGGGGTTGGCGACGATGCCCTTGACCGCCTCGCGGAGGGCGTGGGGGTTGACCTCGCTGACCACCAGGGGCACCTCGGGGTCCATGCGCCAGGCGCTCGAGTTGTCGATGACCAACGCGCCGGCCGCGGCGAACCGTGGCGCGTGGGCCCGCGAGCCCGTCGCGCCCGCCGAGAAGAGCGCGATGTCGAGACCCGCGGGGTCGGCCGTCTCGACGTCCTCGACCACGATGTCGACACCGCGGAACGGCAGGGTCGTGCCCGCCGACCGGGCGGTGGCGAAGAAGCGGATCTCGGCGATCGGGAAGTCGCGCTCGTCGAGCAGCGTGCGCATGACCTTGCCGACCTGTCCGGTCGCGCCGATCACGCCGACGCGCAGTCCTTCGGCCATGGGTGCCTCCTGGGTTTCGGTGGTGCGGGGTTCGGTGGTGCGGGTCCTGGCCCGGTGGGAGCCGGGTCGGGAGGCGCGGTGCGGTGGCCGCGCGCGCCTCCTCGGGTGGTGGGTCGCGTCAGCGGCCGGTGCCGCCGTGGACGACGGCGTCGACCTCGGCGTCGAGGCCGAAGGCCGAGTGGACGACGCGTAGGGCGTCGTTCAGGGTGTCGGCCCGCGTGACCACCGAGATGCGGATCTCGCTGGTCGAGATCATCTCGATGTTGATGCCGGCCTCGAAGAGGGCCGTGAACAGCCGCGCCGAGACGCCCGCGTTGGTGCGCATGCCCGCGCCGACGAGGGCCAGCTTGCCGATCTGGTCGTCGTACTGCAGGGACTCGAAGCCGATCTCGGCCCGGTCGGACTCGAGGGCCTGGAGCACGACGGCCCCCTCGGACTTCGGCAGGGTGAACGAGATGTCGGTGCGGCTGGTCGACGCCGCCGACACGTTCTGCACGATCATGTCGATGTTGGCGCCGGTCTTGGCGACCGTGCGGAAGATCTGGGCGGCCTTGCCGGGCACGTCGGGGACGCCGACGACGGTGATCTTGCCCTCGCTGAGGTCGCCCGCGACCCCGCTGATGATGGGTTCTTCCACGTTCTCTCCCTCTTTCGGGTTGACGACGAGCGTGCCCTCGTTGTTGTTGAACGACGAGCGGACGTGCAGGGTGACCCCGTGACGCCGGGCGTACTCGACGGCACGGATGTAGAGCACCTTCGACCCGGCGGCGGCGAGCTCGAGCATCTCTTCGCTCGTGACGCGGTCGAGCTTGCGGGCCTTGGGCACGACGCGGGGGTCGGCCGTGAAGACGCCGTCGACGTCGGTGTAGATCTCGCACACGTCGGCGTCGAGCGCCGCGGCGAGGGCGACGGCGGTCGTGTCGGAGCCGCCGCGACCGAGGGTCGTGATGTCGCCCGTCGACCGGTTGAACCCCTGGAAGCCGGCGACGATCGCCACGTACCCGGCGTCGAGCGCGTCGCGCACCCGTCCGGGCGTGACGTCGACGATGCGGGCCTTGCCGTGCTGGGCGTCGGTGATCATGCCGGCCTGGCTGCCGGTGTACGAGCGGGCCTCGACGCCCAGGCTGCGGATCGCCATGGCGAGCAGGGCCATGCTGATGCGCTCGCCCGCGGTGAGCAGCATGTCGAGCTCGCGACCGCCGGGCAGCGGGCTGACCTCGTTGGCCAGGTCGAGCAGTTCGTCGGTGGTGTCGCCCATCGCGCTGACGGCCACGACGACGTCGTTGCCGGCCTTCCGCGTCTCGACGATGCGCTTGGCGACGCGCTTGATGCTCTCGGCATCGGCGACGGACGACCCGCCGAATTTCTGCACGATCAAGCTCACGGTGACTCCTGAGAAGGGGGACTGGGCGCGCCGGAGGACGGCTCACGCCTGCGTCCGGCGATTCTATTCGGTGTCGAGAGCGTGTGACGTACGTCGGTCGCGGGGCGTCATCGGCGCCTCTCCCCTACGGTGGACCGATGCCCGACACCACCGACCAGGCCCGCGGCGCCGCCAGCCGCCTCCAGGACAGCCGCGCCCTCCGGACCGCCGCCCGCGTCGGCTTCGCCATGAACGGCCTGCTCCACGTCGTGATCGGCGTGATCGCCCTCGGCGTCGCGTTCGGAGGTGGAGGCGAGGCCGACCAGGGCGGTGCCCTCGGGCAATTCGCGTCCCGCCCGGGCGGGGTCTTCCTCCTCTGGCTGATCGTCGTCGGGCTCTGGGGCCTCGGCCTCTTCCAGCTGCTCGAGGCCGCTCTCGTCCGCGGGACGGACAAGGACGCCTGGGCCGAGCGCGCGAAGGAGGGCGGCAAGGGCATCGCCTACCTCGCCGTCGGGTTCACGGCCTTCACCTTCGCCCGGGGCTCGTCGTCGGACAGCTCGGGGCAGACCCAGACGCTCAGCGCCCGGCTGCTCTCCGCACCCGGGGGCGTCGTGCTGCTCGTCGTCGTCGCGCTCGCCATCGTGGCGATCGGGGGCTACTTCGTCGTGAAGGGCGTGAAGCAGAAGTTCCGCGAGGACCTCACGCTGCCGGGCGGTGCGGCGGGACGGGGCACGGTCGCCCTCGGCGTCACGGGTTACGTGGCCAAGGGGATCGCCCTGGGCGTGGTGGGGGTGCTGTTCGCGGTCGCGGCCGTCACCTCCGACCCGAGCGAGGCCACGGGGCTCGACGGCGCGCTGAAGGCCCTCGCGGCCCTCCCGTTCGGCGTGGTGGTGCTCACGGCCGTCGCCCTGGGGCTCATGGCCTACGGTGCGTACTGCGCCGTGCGGGCACGGCGCGCCCGCCTCTGACGGGCAGGCGCGCGCCGGACGGGTTCAGGAGGCGCGGGTCGTCATTCGGAGACGAGCCGGCGGCCCTCGAAGGCGCGGCCGAGCGTGACCTCGTCGGCGTACTCGAGGTCGCCGCCCACGGGCAACCCCGAGGCCAGTCGCGTCACCCGGAGACCGAAGGGCGCGAGCATCCGGGAGAGGTACGTCGCGGTCGCCTCGCCCTCGAGGTTGGGATCGGTGGCGATGATGACCTCTTGCACGGTGTCGTCGGCGAGACGCTGCACCAACTGGCGGATGCGCAGATCGTCGGGACCGATGCCGTCGATGGGACTGATCGCCCCGCCGAGCACGTGGTACAGACCGCGGAACTCGCGGGTGCGCTCGATGGCCTGGACGTCCTTGGCCTCTTCGACGACGCAGATCGTGGCGGGCGAGCGACGCGGGTCACGGCAGATGTTGCACGTCTCTTGTTCGCTGACGTTGCCGCAGATCTCGCAGAAACGCACCTTGGTCTTGACGTCGACGAGCAGCTCGGCGAGGCGTGACGTGTCGAAGGACTCGTTCTGCACGATGTGGAACGCGATGCGCTGCGCCGACTTGGGCCCGATGCCGGGGAGGCGACCGAATTCGTCGATCAGCTCTTGGACGATGCCTTCGTACACGCGCTACTCGCTTCTCTGAGGCGTGACCCGGGGGGCGATCGTCTCTTCTTCGATGAACTGGGCCCCGAGGATCTCGCGCACGACGGCCTCGCCGTAGCGCGACCCGGTGGGGATGCCCCGGCGCGGGTCACCGGTCGCCGCGCGACGCTCGGCCACCGACGGACCCGCACCGGCGGAGGCGGTCGGTGTGCTGGTGGCCGCTGTGGAGGGCGACGGGGCGGCGGCGGCGGGGCGAGCCGGGGGCACGTCGACCTCGGGCGGAGGAGGCGCGGCGTCGACCGTCGGGACGCCGCCGGGCGGTTCTTCGGTGATGTGCTCGGGTTCGTCGGGCTCGGGGGGCGGGGTCTGCGGGATGGGGGCGACGTCCCACCCGGTGACGGGGGTCGAGCCGCCGGACCGCCCGGCGGACGCGGACGCCGGAGCGCCGGACCGCCCCGCCGACGCGGGCGCCGGGGCGCCGGACCGCGCGGCGGCCTCGGGCGCCGCAGCCGGCGCGGGAGCCAGGGACGGGCTCGGCGCCGGCGACGCGGAGGCCTCGGGCGTCGACGACGTCGCGGCGGGGGCCGTGGCCCGGCCCGTCTCGGACGGCGCCGACCCCGGAGACGCGGGCCCGGACGGCTGGCGTCCGGCCTCGGGCGCCGGTGTGGTCGACCGGCCGGTCTCTCGCGGCGCACCCGACGTGGCGGGAGGGGCGACGGCGTCGACGGGTGCACCCGTGGGGGTCGGGCCCGCGGGCCCGTCGCCCTCGACGCGGGCGATGTACTTCACCTTGACGCCGAGGACGTCGACGATCGCGCGTCGCAGGTACTCGCTGACGCCCTCGGCCGCGCCCTGCGGCCGCTTGAAGCTCTCGACGTCGTTGGCGCTGGGGAAGGCCAGCGTCAGCACGTCGTCGACGAAGTCGACGACGGTGGCCGTGACGACGACCATCCAGGCCGTGCGCCGCGCCTTCTGGACGACCTCGACGATCTCGGGCCAGCTGTCACGCAACTGCTGGAGCGTGACGGGAGCCGCGCCGCTCCCGGACGCCTGGCCGGTGTCGGGGGTCTGTGCCCACGCGGCCGAGTGCGGTGCGGACGGAGGCGCGGGTTCGGTCGGCGTCGCGGAGTCGGCCTGGTCGGCCCGGGTGGCAGAGGTCGACGGAGCGGCCGTCGCCCAGGACGCCGTCGCACTCTCGACGGCCGACGGGCCACCGGCCGCCTCGGTCGACGGCGTGGCCTCGACGGGCGAGGCGGGCGGGGCCGACGCGGACGGGGCCGACGCGGACGGGGCCGACGCGGACGGGGCCGACGCGGCGACGGGAGGCGTCGATCGACCCGCCGTCCGGACCTCGGCCGGCCGGGCAGCCGCCTGCGTCGACGGGGCAGCGGACGGACCGGGCACGGCGGACGGACCGGAGCCTGAGCCCTCGACCCCGACGCGTCGTTCGAGGCGCTCGACCCGGGCGAGGGCGCCCCGGCCGGTCTGGTCGCTCTCGGGGACGAGGACGCGCGCGATCATCAGTTCGAGGTGCAGCCGCGGCGAGGTGGCCCCGGTCATGTCGGTGAGAGCGCGGTTCACGACGTCGGCCGAGCGCGACAGCTCCGCGGCGCCGAAGGCGTGCGACTGGTGCACGAGACGGTCGAGCTCGTCAGCCGTGACGCCCCGCAACACGGCCGAGGCACCCTCGACGGTCGCTCCGACGACGATGAGGTCGCGCAGGCGTTCGAGCAGGTCTTCGACGAACCGCCGAGGGTCTTGCCCGGTCTGGACGACGCGGTCGACCGCAGCGAACGCCGCGGCGCCGTCACGGGCGCCCAGCGCCTCGACGACGTCGTCGAGCAGCGATGCATGGGTGTACCCGAGCAGCGCGACGGCGCGCTCGTACTGGATGGCGCCGTCCTCACTGCCGGCCATCAGCTGGTCGAGGAGCGAAAGGGTGTCGCGCACCGACCCGCCGCCGGCACGGACCACGAGCGGGAGCACGCCCGGGGCGGCCTCGACCGACTCGCTCTCGCAGAGTTCGTGGACGTACTCGAGCATCTGGGCCGGGGGCACGAGGCGGAACGGATAGTGGTGGGTGCGCGACCGGATGGTGCCGATCACCTTGTCGGGCTCGGTGGTCGCGAAGATGAACTTGACGTGCTCGGGCGGTTCTTCGACGACCTTCAGCAGGGCGTTGAAGCCCTGCGGGGTGACCATGTGGGCCTCGTCGAGGATGAAGATCTTGAAGCGGTCGCGAGCCGGGGCGAACACGGCCCGGTCACGGATGTCGCGGGCGTCGTCGACGCCGTTGTGGCTGGCCGCGTCGATCTCGATGACGTCGAGCGAGCCGCCGCCGTCGCGTGAGAGCTCGACGCACGACGCACAGACGCCGCACGGGGTGTCGGTCGGGCCCTGGGCACAGTTGAGGCAGCGGGCCAGGATGCGCGCGGACGTCGTCTTGCCGCAACCGCGCGGCCCGCTGAAGAGGTAGGCGTGGTTGACGCGGTTGGTGCGGAGTGCCGTGCGGAGCGGATCGGTCACCTGCGTCTGCCCGATGAGCTCGGCGAAGTTCTCTGGCCGGTAACGGCGATACAGGGCGGTGACCACAGAGCAAGAGTAGTCGGGGCTACCGACAACGGTCGACGGCGGGAGTCGCCGTCGAGGGCCCCTCGCGGCGCCCCGGGCGCACGAGAGGGCCCGTCGTGTCGACGGGCCCTCGGGTGCGGCTCCCGGCCGGGGTGGACTACTCGGCGGACCCCCTCGCGCGACGGCGGACCCTGGTCGCCGACACGAGGCCGAGGCCGATCAGCAAGGCGAAGGCCGCGAGCGAGAACCAGCCGAGGGCGTCCGACCCCGTGTACGCCAGGCCCGAGACGGAGCCGGTCGGGACCGCTCCCCCACCGGTGCCGGTGCCGTTACCGGTGCCGGTGCCGGTGCCGCCACCCGATCCGGGCAGACCCGGGAAGCCGGGGGTGCCAGGGGTCCCCGGGGTCCCGGGCGTCCCGGGAGTTCCCGGGTCGCCCGGCGTGCCCGGGGTCCCGCTGGCCGCCGCGACGGTGAACCCGGTGGTGACCGGGGCCGACGTGGCGCCCGCGATCGTCTCGGTCGCGGCGACCACGTGGGGTCCGACGGCGACGCCCGCGAGGACGACCGTCCAGCTCCCCGTCCCGGGGTCGGCCTGGACGACCTGCGCGGTGCCGTCGTCGAGCTGCACCGTCACCGTGGCACCGGGTTCCGCCGTCCCGACGACCGTCACGGGCGTCGTGCCGCCGGTTCCGGCCTGCAGGACCGAGCCGGCCACCGGGCTGGTGATCACCACGGGGTCGACCGAGGCGATCAGGAGGTCCTGGCTCACCGTGGTCGTGCCCGCGTCCGCGGTCTGCGTCGCCGTGACGACGTAGGCGCCGACCGGGACGTCCGTGAAGTCGACCGCCCAGGTGCCGTCGGCCCCGACCGTCGCCGACTGCGTCGGCCCGCCGCCGAGATCCACCGTGACGAGCGCACCGGGTGTGCCGGTGCCCGTCACCGTGACGTCCTCGAGGCCGTTCCCGTCGACGTCGGCGATCAACGCGCCGGGTGCCGGCGAGGTGATGACGACGGCGTCGGTGCTCGCGGCCGGCGAGACCGTGAACACGACGGTCTCGGGGGCCGACACCGCGCCTCCCACGGTCTGGGTCACGGACAGGGTGTGCTGCCCCTGTTCGACCCCCACCAGGGTGGTGGACCAGGCGCCGTCGGCGTCCACGTCGACCACGACCGGGAGGCCGCCGTCGATGCTGACGGCCACCGAGGCGTTCGGCTGGGCCGAACCGCCGACCAGGACGTCCGCCGTCCCCGCCGTGCCCGCCGGCAGGATCGAGCCCTGTTCGGGCGAGGTGACCACGAGCGGCGCGACCTCGGCCGCGGGGGCGAGGGTGACGTCGACCGACGCGCTGCCGGTGACGACGCCGCCGACCGTCTGTTCGACGATCACGGTGCGGGTGCCGACCGGGACCGCCGGCAGGGTCACCGACCAGGTGCCCCCGTCGGTGACGGTGGCCGTCTGCGTGATGCCGCCGACGGAGACGGTGACGGTCGCTCCGGGCTCGCCCGTTCCGGTGACCGGCAGGTCGACGAAGCCGTCACCGTCGGTGTCGACGACGAGCTGTCCGTCGGCCGGCGAGGTGATGGTGGGCGCGGCGGCGGGGTCGGCCGGGACGGGCACGACGACCACCGAGACCTCGACGGGAGCGCTCGTGGCGCCTCCGATGGTCTGCACGGCCGAGACCGTGTGCGTCCCGGTGCCGAGCACGACCGGCACCTGCCACGAGCCCGAGGCGTCGACCGTCGTGGTGACGGGGTCTCCCCCGTCGACCGTGACGGCGACGGGTGCGCCCGGCTGCCCCTGGCCACGGACGACGACCGGCGCGGTGCCGGCGTCGCCCGCCTGGTACTGCTGGCCGTCGGTCGGTGCCGTGATCGTGAGCGTCGCGGCGGCCTCGACCACGACCGTGGTCGTGACCGGAGCCGACTCGACCCCGCCGACGGTCTGCGTCGCGGACACCACGTGCTCGCCCACGCCGACCCCCGCGAAGGTGGTCGACCAGTCGCCGTCGTCGTCCACGTCGACCGTGACGGCCGTGCCGTCGTCGAGCGTCACCGCGACGGTCGCGCCGGCCTGGGCCGAACCGGACACCGGCAGGTCCACCGTCGAGGCGGCGGACGGCACGAGGAGGCGCGTGCCCGTCGCCGGGTCGGTGATCCGGATCGGGTCTGCCGCGACCACCGCGAACGGCTGGGTCACGGGGACCGTCGTGACGGTGCCGTACTGCTGCACCACCGAGATCGGTCCGGCACCCACCGGCACCGCGTCGAAGGTCGTGGTCCACGCCCCCGTCGTCGGGTCGGCCGTGACGGCCTGGGTCAGGTCGCCACCGAGCGAGACCGTGACGGTCGCGCCGGGCTGGGCGGTGCCCGACACCGTGACCGGCGTCGTCCGGCCGTCGAGGACGACGACCGTGGCACCCGGGGCGGGCTCGGTGATGGTGACCGGGGTGCCGACCACCACGTCGAGCTGTTGGGTGGCGGGAGTCGTCGAACCGGCCGGCACCGTCTGCGTCACGACGACCGGGTACGAGCCGACGGGCACGTCGCCCACCGTGACGGTCCAGGTGCCCTCGGGGGTCACCGTCGTCGTCTCGGAGAGGTCGTCGCCCACCGCGACCACGACCGTGGCGCCGGGCTGACCCGTGCCGGTGACCGTGACGTCGGTGGCGTCGTCGGCGTCACGGACGACGATCGACGACCCGGCGGGCGGCGAGGTGATCGTCACCGGGGCGGCCACGACGACCGACACGTCCCGCGTGATCGGGGTCGACACGACGCCGTCGACGGTCTGGGTGACCGAGGCGGTGCGGCCGCCGACCGGGACGCCGTCGACCGTGACGCTCCAGGCGCCGGTCGTCGGGTCGGCCACGACGGTCCCGACCAGGCCGTCACCGAGGTCGACCGTGACGGTCGCTCCGGGCTGGGCCGTGCCGGACGCGACCACCGGGGCGGTGTCGCCCGCGGCGAGCACGACGACCGTCGTGCCGTCGGTGGGCCGGTCGACGACGAGACCCGCTGCCGCCGCGACCGTGAACGGTTGCGTCGCCGCGGCCGAGGTCGCGCCTCGGATCGTCTGCGTGGCGGTCAGGGTGTAGTCGCCGACGGGGACTCCGTCGACGGTCGTCTGCCAGTCACCCTCGGGCCCGACGGTGGCGCCGGCCGTGAGGCCCGTGCCGAGCGAGACGGCGATGGTGGCGCCGGGCTCACCGGTGCCCGAGACGACGACCGACGTGGTGCCGGCCGGGTCGAGCAGGGAGACCGTCGCACCGGGGGTGGGGGTGACGATCGCGGGCGCGGCGGGGGCCACGACGATCGACACGTCCCGCGTGACCGGGGTCGAGGTCGAGCCGTCGACGGTCTGCGTGACCGCGATGGTGCGGTCGCCGACCGGGACGCCCGGCACGGTGACGCTCCACGCGCCGGTCGTGCCGTCGGCCGTGACCGTGCCGGTCAGGTCGTCGCCGAGGTCGACGGCGATCGAGGCGCCCGGCTCGGCCGTGCCCGACACGACCAGGTCGGTCGTCGCGTCCGGCGTCGCCACCGCCACGACGGTCCCGACGGCCGGGGCCTCGATGACGACCGCGGCGGCGGAGACCACCGAGAGGGGTTGGGTGACGGCGGGCGACACCGAGGTGCCGAGCGCCTGGGTGGCGGTGAGCGTGCGCTCGCCGACCGTGACGCCGGCCACGACGACGCTCCAGGCGCCGGTGGTCGGGTCGGCGATCGTCGAGGCCACGAGGTCGTCGCCGAGGTCGACGCGGACGGTCGCCCCGGGTGCGGCCGTGCCGCTGACCGTGACGGCCGTCGAGGCGGTCGCGTCGGCGACGGTCACGACGTCACCGGGCTCGGGCTGCAGGACCTCCAACCCGGGACCGACCACGATCCGGAACCCGGCCGCGACGGGGGTCGAGGTCGTGCCGGCCACGGTCTGCGACGCCGTCACCTGGTAGACGGCGGTCGGCAGGTCGGCGAAGAGGACGGACCAGTCGCCGGACGTCGGGTCGGCGGTCGTGGTGACGGCCGCTCCCCCGTTCAGTCGGACCGAGACCGGGGCGCCCGGGGACGCCGTGCCCGAGACGGGGACGTCCACGGTGCCGGCCGGGTCGAGCACCGTGAACACGGTGTCGTCCGGGTCGACGATGACGACCGGGGCGGCCGCGCGGATCTCGAACGAGCTCTCCTGCGCCGGGGAGGTGGTGCCGCCGATGCTCTGCGTCACCGACAGGTCGGCCGCGCCCACGGGCACGCCCGGGACGTCCACGGACCACCGGCCCGTGGCCGCGTCGGCCGTCGTCGTGGCGGCGAGGTCGGCGCCCGTCGCGGGATCGAGGACCACGTCGACCGTGGCTCCCGCCGCGGCGGTGCCGGAGACGGTCACCGTGGTCACGACCTCGGGCCCGGCCACGTCGACGACGGAACCGTCGGCGGGGGTCAGGACGACGAGCGGGTCGCCGGCGAGGATGCGGACCACTCGGGTCTCGGGAGCCGAGACCGAGGTGCCCACGGTCTGGGTGGCGGTGACGGTCCGCGTGCCCACGGGCACCCCGGCGAAGGACACCGTCCAGGCACCCGTCGTGGTGCCGGAAGTGACCGTGTCGGTGAAGCCGTCGCCGAGGTCGACGCGGACGACCGCGCCCGGCTCGGCCTGGCCCGACACGACGAGCGTCGTGGTCGAGGACGGGTCGGCGAGGACGATCGGGACGCCGTCGGCCGGGGCGACGATGGTCAGCGGGGCGGCCGGGTCGATCGTCACGACGCGCGTGTCGGCCTGCTGGACGGTGTCCCGCACCGCCTGTGAGGCCCCGAGGACGCGCTCTCCGACGCCGACGCCGACGAGCGTGACCGCCCAGGCCCCGGTGACGGGGTCGGCGAGGGTGCTGCCGACCTCGGCGCCGTCGAGGGTCACGGTGATCCGTGCGCCCGGCTGGGCGGTGCCGGCGACCGGGACGTCCTGCGTGGCCGCGGGCGAGGCGACGACGTAGCGGATGTCGGCGGCGGGCGTCGTGATGACCACGTCGGCCCCGGAGACGATCTCGAAGGCCCGGGTGACGGGCTCGGTGGTCGTCGTGCCACCGACCGTCTGGGTCGCGGAGGCGACCTGGTCACCCACGGGGACGCCCGGGACCGTGACGGACCAGAGCCCGTCGGGCCCGGCGGTCGTCGGGACCACCACGCCGGCCAGGGTGACCTCGACGGACGCACCGGGGTAGGCCGTCCCGGTCACGACGACGGCGGTGGTGCTGTCGGCGCCGGCGACCGTGACGACGTCGCCGTCACCGGGTGCGGTGATGGAGAGGTCGGCCTCGGCCGAGACCACCGAGAAGTCCGTCGGCTCGGCCTCGAGGAGGTCGGGGCCCTGCTGCTGGCTCGCGCCCACGACGTGGTCGCCGACGGCGACCCCGGTCAGGACGAGGGACCAGGCACCCTGCGCGTTCGTGGCGACCGGGGCCCGGCCGACGCCGTCCACCGTGACGGTGACGGGCAGACCCGCCACGCCGGTGCCCGCGATGGTGACCGGTGCGGTCCCCTGGTCGTCGGCGACGACCAGACGGGTGCCGGGGACGGGCGCCGTGATGACGACGTCGCCGCCGACGCTGACCAGGACGTCCCGCGTGTCGGCGTCCGAGGTGGAGCCGTTGATGCTCTGGGTCACCGAGACCGTGTGCGGACCGACCGGGACGCCGTCGACCGTGACGGACCACTGGCCCGAGACCGGGACGACCACCTGGCCGACGAGGCCGTCGCCGAGGTCGACCTCGACGGTCGCCCCGACCTGGCCCGTGCCCGAGACGACGACGGGCGTCGTGTCCTGCGGTCCCGGGACGAAGTACTCGGCGCCGTCGAGCGGTGCCGTGACGGCCAGGGGCGTGCCCTGCGCGATCGTCAGCGGCTGGGTCACCGGTGCCGAGGTGGTCCCGCCGAGGGTCTGAGTCGCACCGAGCGTGCGGACACCGGCGGGGACGTCGGGGATGACGGCGGTCCAGGCGCCCGTGGCGGGGTCGACCGTGGCAGGCACCTCGAAGCCGGCACCGAGGCCGACCGTGACGGTCGCCCCCGGGTCGGCCGTGCCGGTGACGGTCACGTCGGCCGTGGTGCCGCCGACGATCGGGATCGTGGCCCCGGGGGCCGGCGTCGAGATGGCGACCGGGGTCCCGGCGACGATCGTCACGACGCGCGTCTGCGCAGGCGACACGGTGCCGCCGACGGTCTGCGTCGCCGAGATCGTGCGCTGACCGACGGGCACGCCGGCGACGTCCACCGACCAGGCGCCGGTCGTGGCGTCCGCCGTGACCCGGCCGGTGAGGCCGTCACCGAGGTCGACGCGGACGTCGGCGCCGACCTGGGCGGTGCCCGAGACGGTCAGCGTGGACAAGGAGGCGCTGTCGGCGACGCGCACCGTGGTGCCCTCGGCCGGGGCGAGGATGTCGAGCGGCGCACCGGCGGCGACCGTCAGCGGCTGCGTGACCGGCACCGAGACCACGCCCGCGACCGTCTGCGTGACGCTGATCGTCCGGGGCCCGACGGGCACGGACGACACGGTGGCCGACCAGGCGCCCGTGGCGTCGGCCGTGGTCGTGGCCACGTAGCCGTCGCCCAGGTCCACGCGGACGGGGGCGTTCGGCTCGGCGGCTCCCGTCACCGTGACCGGGGTGGTCGAGGTGGCGTCGGCGACCGTGAGGGTCGCACCGGGCGCCGGCGTCGAGATCGTCACGCCGGTCGCGGCCAGGAGGGTGAAGTCGGTGGTCTGCGGGGCGGACACCGCGCCTCCCACCGTCTGCGTCGCGGTGGCCGTGTAGGTGGCGACCGGCAGGGCCGGGAAGGTCACGGACCAGGTGCCGTTGGGGGCGACCGTCGTGGTGAGGTCGCGGCCGCCGCCGAGGGTGACGGCGACCGGGGCCCCGGCCTGCCCGGCACCCGAGACGGTGACGTCACGCGTGGAGTCGGCTCCGGGCAGACGGTACTGCGTGCCGGAGGTCGGGCTCGTGATGGTCAGGCCCGTGCCGGCGACGACGCTGAAGGCGCGCGTCACGGCGGCGGAGACGTCTCCACCGAGGGCTTGGGTCACCGACGCGGTGTAGCCGCCGACGGGCACGCCCGGGACGGTCGTCGACCAGGTGCCGTCCGCGGCGACGAGGGCCGTGGCCGTGCGGCCGCCGCCCAGGTCGACGGCGACGGTGGCCGTGGGGGTCGCGGTGCCCGAGACGATCACGGGCGTCGTGGAGTCGGCGTCGAGGACCGTGAAGACGCGTCCGGCGGTGGGCGTGGTGACGACGAGCGGCTGCTGCGCGACGACGGTGAAGTCCCGCGTGACCGGGCCGGTGGTCGCGGTGCCGAGGGCCTGGGTCACGGAGGCGCTGTAGGCCCCTGCGGGCACGTTCGCGACGGTCACGCTCCAGCTGCCGTCCGCGGCGACCGTGCCGGTGCCCGTGAGACCGGCACCGAGGTCGACCGTGACGGTGGCGCCGGGCTCGCCGGCACCGGTCAGCACGACGCTGCGCGTGGCGCCCGGGGAGGCCGGGACGACGAACACCTGCCCGGCGGTGGGCGTGGCGATGCTGAGGGGGGCGAGGGCCGCGGCGCGGACGGTGGAGGTCGCGAGGTCGACCCGGGACGCGTTCACCAGCGGGAGGACCGAGAGGCTGACCGCGTGGACGGAGCTCGAGCCGGCGTCGGTGCCTCGGCCGTCGCGGAAGCCCGCGCCGTCCTGGGCGTTGATCGTGACGCGGACGAGCTGGTTGAGCAGCGTCGTGAGAGGCGCGAGGGTCGTGACGACCGCGGCGGTCGTGGTGCGCAGGCTGGTCGTCGTGGCGGCGAGCGCCGTGCCGTTCACCAGGGGCGAGTAGAGGCCGCCCACGGTCGGCAGGAGGGACGTGGTGACGAGGGTCGTGACCGCTCCCGTCAGCACGCCCAGGCCGAGGGGTGCGGTGACGACCGTGGCGGCGGCCGGGGTCGTGCCGTCGATGAGCTGACCGACCGTCGTCGTCGTGGTGGCCCCGAGCGTCAGGTTCGCCCCCGCGAGACGCACGGGGACCTGCAGGTCGACGGTCAGCGCGGTCGACCGGATGGCGGCGTTCGCCGCGGCGACGAGGTTCGTCGGGAGCTGGTTCTGCAGGATGTCGGTCAGGCCGGCCGTCACGGCCGTGAGCGTGGCCGGGCTGAGCAGGTCGCTGTTCGCCGGCAGCCCGTTCAGTGCCTGCAGGTCGATGACGATCTCCCCGGTCGACGGGGTGAGGGTCACGATGCCCGAGGTGAGCGGACGCGCCAACTCGGTGTCGAGGGTCGACGTCAGGTCGACCCCGCCGCGGACGACGACGGTGGGCTGGCCGGCACTGGCGAGGGGGAGTGCGTTGACGAGGCCGACGAGCGGTGCGGTGACGGGGGCCACGGCGTTCGTCAGCGCGGCGGAACCGCCGACCGCGTCGACCGTCGACCCGAGACCGGTCACCGTGGTGCGGAGCGAGGAGGTGACGCCCGCGACCGCGGGGCTCGTGAGGGTGTAGCGGGCACCGGCGACCTGGTAGGCCGTCGTGGGCGTGGTGGCGGTGGCGCCCCGCTGCTGGGTGATCTGCGACGAGAGCGCGCCGAGCTGCAGGGTCACGTCGCTGAGGACGCCCTGCGTGGCGGGCACCTGGGCGAGCAGCGGCTGGAGACGGAGGGTGGTCTGCTGGGCCGGGCTGCCGTCGCCGACGGCGATCGAGCCGTCCTGGGCGATGAGACCGGCCGAGGCGGTGGCGCCGGTCGCGGTGGCGTTCGCGTACTGACCGTCGACGCCGAGGGTGAGCAGCCCGTTGCCCCCGAGGAGGCGGATGCCGTTGCCCAGACCGACCGTGAGCGCGTTGACGGCGGTGAGGTTCAGCGGGTTGCGCGACGTCGGCGGGTTCTGCGTGGTGCCGAAGGCCGAGTAGGCCCCGCCGAGTGCGGCGACCTGGTCGAGCGCGACGATGCCCGTTCCGCCGACGAGCGACGCCTCGGCCTCGCTGCGGTCGGTCGTGGCCGCCTGCGCGGGGACGACGACGACGAGCGCGCCGACGACCGCCGCGACGACGGCGGCCGCCGTCGCCTTCAGTGCGCGGGACGCGTGGGAGCGCCGGGGACGCTCGATCGTCTGGCTTCGCATGGGTGTGCCTCTTCCTGACGGGACGAGCCCGCCGCCTGATCCGAAGAACTCCCGCTGGTGAGGCGGGAGGTGCTGCTGTTCTGTTGTGTCGTCGCCGCGTCGCCGCCCGGGGACGACGGCGAGGCGAACGGGACTACCGCGCGGTGCGCGGGCTCGTTCGCCTGGTGCGGGTGCTGCTGACGTGCCGTGGTGAGGGGCTCATCGGTCCTGATCCTGATCGTGTGGTGCGGGTGCGACGGCGCCGTCGCGCGTGGTCGCACCGTGGTGAGGGGTGCGGCCGGAGCGGTGGTTGATCGCTCCCGACGAGCTGGTTCGGTCTCGTCGTGATGCCGAGCATAGGGGGCATCGCGCGGATCGCGCACCCCACGAAGGGGGGCCACGGGGCCTTCGGCCCCCAAAAGAGAAATGACCCCTCACGCACCCGTCAGAGCCCGGTTACCCTTGCTGCATTTCTGCCCTGGGGGAATTGGCCTGGATGACGCCACGTGAGGAGCCTCGACGAGTTTAGCGGCAACTGAGTGGTCGCCGCGACCCGGGGTGTTGCCTGGGGGCATGAGAATCGTCATCGCCGGAGGACACGGCAAGATCGCCCAGCTCCTCGAACGCCGACTCGCCGACGCCGGGCACGACCCCGTCGGCATCGTCCGCAACCCCGACCACACCGCCGACCTCGAGGCCGCGGGGGCCCGTGCCCTCGTCCTCGACCTCGAACGGACCGACGTCGACACGCTCGCCGGCCACCTCGACGGGGCCGACGCCGTCGTGTTCGCCGCGGGCGGCGGCGGCAGCAGCGGCGCCGAGCGCAAGCTGACCATCGACCGCGACGGGGCCGTCCTCCTGGCCGACGCCGCCGAGAAGGCGGGCGTCACGCGCTACGTCATGGTCTCGGCCATCGGCACGGACGACTTCGACCCGGCGCGGGCCGAGCTGCCCGCCGCGAACGACGACGACGTGTACCAGGTGTACATGCGTGCGAAGAGCGAGGCCGACGCCGACCTCCGCCGTCGCGAGGGTCTGGACTGGACGATCGTCCGTCCCGGTGGCCTGACCGACGACGCCGGCACCGGCCAGGTCACGGTCGGCACGACCGTCGAGCGCGGCAGCATCCCCCGCGCGGACGTGGCCGAGATCATCGCCACCGCGCTGATCGAGGGCACCGCCGTCAAGACGCAGTTCGAGGCCGTCTCGGGCGACGTCACCGTCTCGGACGCGCTGGCGACCATCAAGTACTGACCCGCGCCTCCTGGTCGTCCCCCGACCACGGAGTGACGGACGAGAGCCCCGGAGGCGCGACCAGCGCACCGGGGCTCTCCCACGTCTGAGGGTCGGTCGGGTCGTGCACCCGCAGACGCCTCAGCTGAGGGCGGCGGCCTGTCGCGCGATCTCGAGTTCTTCGTTCGTGGGGACGACGAGGACGGACACCCTCGACCCCTCGGGCGAGATGTACCGCGCCTCGCGGGACGCGAGTTCGTTGCGGTCGTCGTCGACGTGGATGCCGAAGAACTCCAGGCCCAGGAGCGTCCGACGACGCAGCAGGGCGTTGTTCTCGCCGACCCCTGCCGTGAAGACGACGGCGTCGAGTCCCCCGAGCTGGGCGACGTAGGCACCGATGTAGTGCCGCAGGCGGTGCCGGTAGACGGCCAGCGCCGCCTCGGACACGGCGTCGCCCCGGGACGCGCTGTCCTGCACGTCGCGCATGTCGCCGCTGCCGGTGAGGCCGAGCAGCCCGCTGCCCTTGTTGAGCAACGTCTCGAGCTCGGCGAAGTCGAGTCCCGCCTCACGGTGGAGGTGGAACACGGCGGCGGGATCGATGTCGCCCGAGCGCGTGCCCATGACGAGCCCCTCGAGGGGCGTCATGCCCATGCTCGTGTCGATGGACCGTCCGCCGTCGATCGCGGCGGCCGACGCGCCGTTGCCGAGGTGCAGCACGATGGTCTTCAGCTCGGCCAGGGGGCGACCGAGGAACTCGGCGGTCTTCTCGCTCACGTACTTGTGCGACGTGCCGTGGAAGCCGAAGCGACGAACGTGGTGCTTCTTCGCCAGCTCGGCGTCGATCGCGTAGGTGTAGGCGGCGGGGGCGAGCGTCTGGTGGAACGCCGTGTCGAAGACCGCGACGTGGGGGACGTCGGGGAAGGCCTCCCGGGCCGCGCGGATGCCCTGCAGGTTGGCCGGGTTGTGCAGCGGGGCGAGGGCCGACAGGCGGTCGATCGCCTTCTCGACGTCGGGCGTGACGACCGTCGCGCGGTCGAACTCCTCTCCGCCGTGGACGACGCGGTGGCCCACCGCGACCGGCGGGTACTCGGCGAAGGACGGGCCGTGCGCCTCGAAGGCGGTCAGCATCGCGGCGAAGCCGGCGGCGTGGTCGGCGATCGGCTGGGTGTCGTTGCGGGTCTCGTCGCCCGTGACCTCGTTGCGGTGACGGGTCGACCCGACGTCCTCGCCGATGCGCTCGACGAGACCGCTCGCGAGCGTGCGCTCGCCCTCGAGCTCGATCAGCTGGTACTTGAACGACGACGAGCCGGAGTTGACGACGAGGACGGTGCTCACGAGGAGGCTCCTTCGGTGCTGGTGACGGTGCCGGCGGCGGCTGCGGCCTGCGTGCCGGCCTGGATGGCCGTGATGGCGACGGTGTTGACGATGTCGCCGACGAGAGCCCCGCGGGACAGGTCGTTGATCGGCTTGCGGAGGCCCTGCAGGATGGGGCCGATCGCGACCGCACCCGCACTGCGCTGCACGGCCTTGTAGGTGTTGTTGCCCGTGTTGAGGTCGGGGAAGATGAACACCGTCGCCCGACCGGCGACCTCGGACTCCGGCATCTTGGCGGCGGCCACCGTCGGGTCGGCCGCGGCGTCGTACTGGATCGGCCCCTCGACGAGCAGGTCGGGTCGGCGTTCGCGGACGAGTACCGTGGCGGCGCGGACCTTCTCGACGTCCGCACCCGAGCCGCTGTCGCCCGTGCTGTAGCTCAACATGGCGACGCGGGGCTCGATGCCGAACTGCTGTGCGGTCTGCGCCGACGAGATCGCGATGTCGGCGAGTTGCTCGGCGGTCGGGTCGGGGATGACGGCGCAGTCGCCGTAGACCAGCACCCGGTCGGCGAGCGCCATGAGGAACACGCTCGACACGACGCCGACGTCGGGCAGCGTCTTGATGACCTCGAAGGCGGGCCGGATGGTGTGCGCCGTGGTGTGCTTGGCGCCCGACACCATGCCGTCGGCGAGGCCGAGCTTCACCATCATCGTGCCGAAGTACGAGACGTCGGTCACGGTGTCCATCGCCTGGGAGACCGCGATGCCCTTGTGGGCCCGCAGCTTGGCGTACTCGGTCGCGAAGAGCACTTGCAGGCTGGGGTCGAACGGGTCGAGCACGCGGGCGGTGGCGAGGTCGAGACCGAGCTCGGCGCCCCGGGCGCGGATGGCCGTCTCGTCGCCGAGCAACGTGATGGCGGCGACGCCGCGCTGCAACAGGGTGGACGCGGCCCGCAGCACCCGGTCGTCGTCGCCCTCGGGCATGACGATGTGCTTCTGCGCGCCCCGCGCCCGCTCGAGCAGCTGGTACTCGAACATCAGGGGCGTCACCACCCCGGACGGGCTGACCTGCAGGAGGCGCAACAGCTCGGCCCCGTCGACGTGCGTCTCGAAGAGGGCCAGGGCGAGGTCGTACTTGCGCGGCGAGTCGGCGGCGAGGCGCCCGCGGGTCTGGGTGATGGCGAGGGCCGTGTCGTAGGTGCCGGTGCTCGTGGTCGCGATCGGCAGCGGGCTGTCGAGCCCTTCGAGCAGGCGCTCGACCTGCGGGGCGAGGGCGAACCCGCCGTTGAGCACGATGCCGGCGAGCGACGGGAAGGTCTCGGAGGCGTGGGCGAGCACCGTCGCGACGAGCACGTCCGAGCGGTCGCCCGGCACCACGACGACGGCACCCTCGGTGAGTCGCGGCAGCACGTTCTCCATCGACATGGCTGCCACGACGACGCCGAGCGCCTCGCGGTCGAGCAGGGCGTCGTCGCCGCGCAGCAGGGTCGCACCGGTGGCCTGCAGCACGGCGCGCATCGTCGGAGCGACGAGGACGCGATCTTCCGGCAGCGTCCAGATCGGGACCCGCCCGGTGGGTGACGCCTCGAGGGCGTGGCCGATGCCGTCGACGACCTCGTCGAGGTGGTCGGGGTCGACCCGGTTGGCGACGACCGCCAGCAGGCTCGCGTGCTCGGAACGCAGCTCGGCGGTGGTCAGTTCGGCGACCTGGCGCATGTCGGCGCCCGAGCGCCGCGTCTGGCCGTCGGCGCTGCGGCCGCCGAGCACCAGCAGCACGGGCGCGCCGAGGTTGGCCGCGATGCGGGCGTTGTACGACAGCTCGGTGGGGCTGCCGACGTCGGTGTAGTCGGAACCGATCACCACGACCGCGTCGCACTGCCGCTCGACGGCGGCGAAGCGGCTCACGATGGTGGCGAGGGCGGCATCGGGATCGGCGTGCACCGCGTCGTAGCTGACGCCGACGCACTCGTCGTAGGCCAGGTCGACGCTGTCGTGCGACAGCAGGAGTTCGAGCACGTAGTCGCGCTCGTCGGTCGAGCGGGCGACGGGTCGGAACACCCCCACCCGGCCCACCTCGTGACTGAGCGTGTCGAGCACGCCCAGGGCGATCGTGGACTTGCCCGTGTGGCCTTCGGCAGAGGTGATGTAGATGCGTGTCGACACGGTCGCCAGCCTACGGGCGGCAGCCTTCGAGCCGCCGGGGAAGCGTGCTGGCGGAGGCCGCGAGACACCTCCTAGGCTCGTCGGCATGCAGATCCGCACCGCGACCGAGACCGACCTGCCCGGCGTCCTCGAGATCCACGCCGACGCCGTGGCGCACTCCCGGGCCATCTGGACCGACGTCACGCCGACCCTCGAGGGTCGGCGCGAGTGGCTGACCAGCCATCAGGAGGCGCGGCGCAGCGCGATCGTCGCGGTGGACGGCGACGAGGTGCTCGGCTACGGCAGCTACGGGCCGTTCCATGCCAAGGACGGCTACCGGCACACCTGCGAGAACTCGGTCTACGTGCGTCCGGGGCAACAGGGCAAGGGACTCGGACGAGCGCTGATGGCCGAACTCGTCGAGCGGGCCTCGCGGGACGAGCTGCACGTCATGGTGGCGCTGATCGAGGCGGGCAACGAGGCGTCGGTGCGGCTGCACGCGTCGCTCGGCTTCGAGGACGCCGGCGTGCTGCGCGAGGTCGGCACGAAGTTCGGCGAGTGGCTCGACCTCCGGTACATGATCCGCCGACTGGCCTGACCCGGGCGCGACGGGACCGACGAGGCGCCGGGACGACGACGGGCGGCGCCTCCGAGGAGACGACGCCCGTCGTGGGTGGAGCGGCGGGGTCAGCGTCCGGTCGAGCCGTCCTGTCCGGTGTCGCCGGGCGTGTCGAGCCGACCGTCGATGGCCGGGTCGGGCGACACGACGTCGACCTGGAGCGGAGGCTCGGCGACGA
Organism: Frigoribacterium sp. Leaf8; assembly: GCF_001421165.1. GTDB lineage: Bacteria > Actinomycetota > Actinomycetes > Actinomycetales > Microbacteriaceae > Frigoribacterium. Next base: position 933,125 of record NZ_LMKB01000005.1, read on the forward strand.
CGGCCGAGGCGGACGTCGCCCGGCTCGCCGGGGAACCGTCACGGCCACCCCGGACCCGGCGTCTGACCGCCTCCCAGGGGCGGGCGAGTCGTGTGCCACCGGCCTGGGTCGGGGCGTCGACCTCGAGACCGTAGTACGCGCCGACGTGCTCCAGGAGGACGTCGCGCTCGGCCTTGTCGTACGCACGACGTTCGCGGGTGAAGGCGATGATCGTCGACCAACAGGTCAACAGCAGCACGATGCTGAACGGCAGCGCCGTCGTGATCGCCGCGGTCTTCAGGGCGTCCAGACCGCCGGTCAGGAGGAGCGCGACGGCGAGCAGGGCGGCCACCAGGGCGAAGAACACCCGGAGCCAGTTCTTCGGCTCGATGTCGCCGCCCGACGCGATCATCGCCATGACGAGCGATCCGGAGTCCGACGAGGTGACGAAGAACACGCCGATGAGCAGGATCGCGCCGAACGTCAGGACCGTCCCGGCGGGCAGGCCGCCGAGCAGGGCGAAGAGCGACCCCTCGACGTCGACCGAGCCGTCGGCTCCGACGAGGCCGCCCGAGCCGTCGGTCTGCTGGTGGATGGCCGCACCACCGAGGACGGCGAACCACAGGAAGGTGAGGGCGGTCGGGACGAGCAGCACGCCGAAGACGAACTGGCGGACCGTGCGGCCCTTCGAGATGCGGGCGATGAAGATGCCGACGAAGGGCGCCCACGACATCCACCACCCCCAGTAGAACGTGGTCCAGGCGCCCTGCCACTCCTCGCCGGCCGCGCCCTGCTGGGCGGTCACGTTGAAGGACAGGCCGACGACGTTCTGCAGGTAGGCGCCGATGGACTGCACGAAGTCGCGCAACAGGAACTGCGTGGGTCCGACGATCAGGATGAACAGCAGCAGGGCGGCCGCGAGGATGAGGTTGAAGTTCGAGAGGATCTTCATGCCCTTGGTCACACCGGTGACGAGCGACACGATGGTGACCGCCGTGATGACGGCGATGATCGCGATCTGGCTCACGATGCTGCTGTCGGCGATGCCCGCGGCCTCGAGGCCGGCGCCGATCTGGATGACGCCGAGCCCGAGCGAGGTCGCGACGCCGAACAGCGTGCCGACGAGGGCGATGACGTCGATCAGGTTGCCCCAGCCCCCGCGGACGCGGTTGCCGAGGAGGGGCTCGAGGGCCCAGCGGATGGAGACGGGACGACCCCTCCGGTGGATCGCGTAGGCGAGGGCGAGTCCGAGGACGACGTAGATGGCCCAGGCGTGCAGCCCCCAGTGGAGGAAGGTCTGGGTCAGGGCCTGCTGCGCGAGCTGGTCCTCGGTGCCGGTGACGCCCGGTCGTGGCGAGGCGAAGTGGCTGAGGGGCTCGGAGACGCCGTAGAAGACGAGGCCGATGCCCATGCCCGCGGCGAAGAGGAGCGCGAACCACGAGCCGGTCGAGAACTCGGGCTCGTCCTTGTCCTTGCCCAGCTTGATGCCACCGAACCTGCTGAACCCGAGGAACAGGCTGAAGCCGACGAAGAAGGCGGCGATCAGGACGTAGTACCAGCTGAAGTTGCGGACGATGCCGCTCTGCAGGCCAAGGAACAGCGCCTCGGCCGAGGCGGGCGCGATCAGGGTGTAGGCGACGAAGCCGAGGACGACGACGGCGGCTGGCCAGAAGACCCAGCGGCGCAGTTGAGGGGTGGTCGAGACGGTCTCCGTCAGGGAAGCGGGATGGTCGGCGGGGGGCCCGGAAGGGGGCGGAGTTGTCGTGGCCATGCCTCCATGGTGACGGTTGAGGGGCCCGCCGTCCCAATCACGACGCCGTCCGGGTCACCGATCCTGGTGACGGTAGTACCGGTTGCGGGGTCGCAGGACGGCCGTCGCGAGGACGGCGGCGAGCACCGACGCGACGAGGATGGCCACCTTGGCGTCGTCGTCGTGAGCGCTGCCGAGCCCGTAGCTCAGTTCGGCGACGAGCAGGGACACGGTGAAGCCGATGCCCCCGAGGAGGGCGACGCCGGTGAGGTCCACCCACTTGATGCTCCGGTCGAGTTCTGCCCGGGTGATCCTGGTCGTGATCCACGTCGTCGCGAGGATGCCGACGGGTTTTCCGAGGACGAGGGCGGCGATGATGCCGATCGTGACCGGACTGGAGAGAGCCGTCCTGAGGCCGTCGAGGCCACCGAAGGCGACGCCTGCGGAGAAGAACGCGAACACGGGGACGGCGAAACCGGTGGAGATGGGCCGGAAGCGGTGCTCGAAGACCTCGGAGAGCCCCGGTCCCGCATCCGGGCCGCCACTGGCCTGGCTCCGGATGACGGGGACGGCGAAACCGAGGAGGACGCCGGCGACGGTGGCGTGGACCCCGGAGGCGTGGATGAGGCCCCACACCAGGACGGCGACCGGCAGGAGGATGAACCAGTTCGCGGCGGGGTGCAGGCCGAAGAACCGTCGGAACCTCTGGGTGAGGAACACGTACGCCGCGAGCGGCACGATGGCGAGTGCCAACGGGACGACCTCGATCGCGCTGGTGTAGACGAACGCGATGATGCCGATGGCGATGAGGTCGTCCACGACGGCGAGGGTCAGCAGGAAGATGCGCAGCGCGCTGGGCAACCTCGAGCCCACGATGGCGAGGACCGCGACGGCGAAGGCGATGTCGGTCGCGGTGGGGATGGCCCACCCCCGCACCGCCTCCGGGTCGGAGGCGTTGACGGCGGTGAAGATCAGGGCGGGGACGAGGACTCCGCCGAACGCGGCGGCCACCGGCACGATCGCCTTGCTGACCTTCCGCAGCTCTCCGGCGACGAACTCCCGTTTGAGCTCCAGCCCGACGAGGAAGAAGAAGATCGCCAGGAGCCCGTCCGCGGCCCACTCCCCCACGCTCAGGTGCAGCCCGAGACCCTCCGGGCCGAACTCGAAGTCCCGGAGTGCGAAGTACGCCCCCGAGAGCGGTGAGTTCGCCCACACGACCGCCAGGACGGCGGCGACGACGAGGACGACCCCACCCACGGTCTCCTTCCGGAGGATCTCGCCGAGGCGGGTGGACTCCGAGGTCGTCTCTTCGGCGAAGAGTCCGGGAGCGACGGCGGGAGGCGGGGAAGAGGGCAGGTCGTCGTGTGGCATCGTCGTCCTGTCTTACCAGACGACGCCGGGGCGGGCACGGGACGAGGCGACGGCGCCCGTCACGCCCGTGTCAGAGCCGGGGCGAACGTCGCCGCGACGACGGTGACGTCGTCGGCCTGCTCGTCTTCGCCGACCAGCTCGGCGACCTTCTGCACGATGTCGCTCGGGTCACCGGACGAGATGAGCAGCAGTTGGAACTGGCTGAAGGCGTGCAGTTCGTCCGGGAAGAGGTCGAGGACCCCGTCGCTGATGCAGACGATCGTGTCGCCTGGGTGCAATTGGTCGGCGTAGGACGTCCAGCGGTCCCCGAGGCCGATGGGGAGGTCGGACGACTGCAGCCGCTCCACGAGACCGGTGGCGCGCCGGATGAGCGCCAGCCCGTGTCCGCCGTCGGCCCAACGGATCTCGCCCGACGGCGTGATGCGGGCGTGGAAGCACGTGGTGAACTGGACGTCGCCGTCACCGCTCGCGAGGCCCGTCGTCGCACGACGCAGGGCCACGGCGGGGTCGAGATCGTCCGACGAACTGCGGATGACGGAACGCACGGCGGCGGCGATCATCCCCGCTCCGACGCCTTTGCCCATGACGTCCCCCACGGTCAGGGCGATGCCGTCCGGGGTGGGATACCAGTCGTAGAAGTCGCCCCCGACGGCGCGGGCGGGGATGCACCTCCCCCGGACGGCGAACATCTCGGGAAGGAGGCTCGTCTTCGGTGGGAGGAGCGACTGCTGGATGGTCGCGGCCCGGTCGAGCTCCCGTTCGACCGCGTGCTGCTGCGCTCGGGACAGCTCCACCTTGCGGCTCGCCTGCCGGGCGAGCTCGTTGATGGCGAGGCCGATGGTGGCGTAGATGGCCAGGGAGAAGGCGATGCGGATGAACTCGCTGGGCGCGCGTCCGCTCGGCTCGATCACGAACGGCAGCATGAAGGTGACCGCCGATCCGATCAGCAACCACACGATGCTGAGCCGCCCCGGCCACACGGCGATCCAGACGATCGGCAGCAGGATGATGGGGATGAAGACGGACCCGCTGTCACCCGTTCCGTAGCGGAGCAGGCCCACCGCGACGAAGTCGGCGGCGGGGATGACGATCTCCCAGGTGAGCAGGCGGGGACGCCGGGAGACCACCGAGGCGAAGACGACGCCGCAGAACGCGGCGAAGACGCCGGCCCACATGCTCGGTGCATCGCTGACGGGCAACCACGGGATGAGCGTGCTCACGACCGCGGCGAGCAACACGAAGAGGAAGACGAAGCCCTGCTTGAGCAGGGCGACGTGACGTCGCGAGCCGGCCGACATGACCCGCGCGAGGAGGCCGGAGTCGCCCCAGACGCTGGGGCGCAGGGTGTCGTTGCCCAACTGACTGACGCTCATGACCCAAGGCTAGGGCGACCGGGCCTCCATCGGGGAGAAGGCGATGCCCCAGAACGTGGGGCGAGGACGAGAAACGGCCCCTCCCGGGGAGGGAAGAGCCGTCTCGATGCGGAGGATAGGGGATTCGAACCCCTGAGGGCTTGCACCCAACACGCTTTCCAAGCGTGCGCCATAGGCCACTAGGCGAATCCTCCAGGGCGGGCACACGGTGAACCGGCGCACGACCGAGACCAGCGTACCGGACTCCGCGGGGCCCGGGGGACGCCCCCGTGTCGCTGCTGACCTTGAGGCTCCCTCATGGCTACCGTCGGGGCATGACCGACGCGCACCGCCCCTCCTCGGAGCACCTCGACGCCGCCCTGCCGCCGCGGGCCCGCGCCGTCGTCGCCGCCCTCCGTGCCGCCGGAGCCGAGGGCGAGGTCCGCGAGTTCGACGAGTCGACGCACACGGCCGCACAGGCCGCCGCCGCCCTCGGCTGCGAGGTGGGCGCCATCGCCAGCAGCCTGGTGTTCCACTCCGGCGGGGAGGCCCTGCTCGTGCTCACCAGCGGCGCCCACCGGGTCGACACCGACCTGGTGGCGTCGACTCTCGGCCGGGGCCCGATCATGCGGGCGAACGCCGACCAGGTGAAGCGCGCGACCGGCCAGGCCATCGGCGGCGTGGCCCCGGTCGGCCACCCCAGCCCGGTGCGGACGCTCGTCGACACCGCGCTCGAGACCCACGACGTGCTCTGGGCGAGCGCCGGCACCGCGAACACCGTCTTCGCCACGACGTTCGCCGAGCTGGTGCGCGTGACCGGGGGCACCCCGGCGCGCGTCGCCTCCGACGACCTCTGAGACCGGCCTCGTCGGTCCTCGACGTCGGCGGCCACCCGTAGCATTTCCCCATGCCGCCCCTCACGTCCGCCCGCGTCGACGCCTGGCTCTGGGCCGTCCGGCTCTACAAGACCCGCTCGGCCGCCAACGCCGCCTGCCGGGCCGGTCACGTGCGGGTGAACGGCGAGCGCGTCAAGGCCGCCCAGGCCGTCCGTCCCGGCGACGAGGTCCGGGCGCGCATCGCAGGCTTCGAGCGGATCGTCGTCGTCAAGACCTGCCTCGTGAAGCGCGTCGGTGCTCCGGCCGCGGCCGAGGCGATGACCGACCTCACTCCCCCGCCACCGCCGCGCGAAGAGGTCGCCGCCGTACCGGTCCGCGACCGAGGCGCGGGCCGCCCGACCAAGCGCGACCGTCGCGAGATCGAGCGCCTCCGGGACCGCGCAGAGAGCTGACACTCGCTCGACTCCCCCGATCGCGGGCTCCCCGCACTGGGGTGGGACGCCCCGGTATCTGTGCGAACGCATCGTCTACGCTGAGGGCACGGCGCTGCCCCGACAGCAGCAGCCTCGGGTCGGGGGACTCGGGGTCACGCCGACCCCGGGGGGACGACATGAACACGACCGACGCGGCGATGCCGACCGAGCGCGGCACCGTGACGGTGCGGCCACGGCGCGAACTCGCCCGGAGCGCCACGCTCACCGGCGTCTTCAGCCTGTCCCCCGTGCTGATCGCGGTGCTGTGGCTGACCCTGCCGAGCGGTCACCAGAGCGGCGTGCTGGCCGTCACCTGCGGCGTCGTGGTCATGGGACTGCTCATGTACTGGCGCTACCGCCTCTCGTACGCGGCCGTCACGCGCAACGAGTTCGTCAAGCGGGGGTGGTTGCCCGGGTTCGTCCGGCTGCGGCGCGACGAGGTCGACTCCCTCGTGCTCGTCCGCACCTACCGGGACCACTCGACCGAGACCGTCACGCAGCTGCTCGCCCTCGACGACGAGGGGCGACGCCTGTTCCGGATGCGGGGCACGTACTGGTCGGAGGCGTCCGTACACGCCGTCGTCGACGCACTCGGCATCCCGACGACCGTCCTGCCCCGGGCCCTCACCCGCCGCGAGTTCTTCGCGGCCTACCCCGACAGCCCCTACTGGTACGAGAGCCGCCCGTGGATCGGGGTCACCATCGCCTGCGGCCTGTTCGCCCTGGCGACCGGCACGCTCGTGGTGCTCTTCCAGGCGTTCGGCAACCCCGCCTGAGGACGTGCCCGCGGGCCCGGGCCTGCACCGCCTCGGGCTGCACCGCCTCGGGGATGCACCACCTCGGGGCTGCACCGACCCGGGGCTCAGCGGCGACGCAGCGTGCCGAAGATGCCCTTGACGACCTCGCGCACGACCGCCTTGCCGGCACTCGACCCGAGGACCTCGCCGAGCAAGCCGCCGGTCGATCCGGACCCCGACGAACGGGACCCCGAGGAGGCGCGGGTCGTCGTCCCGCGTCCGGCACGCGCCTTCGCGGCCGCCCGTTCGGCTCGCTCGAACTCCTTCTGCTGACGTTCGTACTCGGCCTGGGCGGCCCTCCGCTCGCGCTCGGCGGCGGTGACCGCCCGGGCGTCCGCCTTCTCGCGGGCCGCGGCCTCCTTCAGCTGGGCGTCGATCGTCGCCTGACGTGCCGCGGCGTCGGTCCGTTCGCGCTGGTCGAGCGCGGCGGCCTCGAGCTTGCGGGCGAGGATCTCCCGGGCCGAGTCGCGGTCGATCGACGCCCCGTAGGCGGCGGTCAACGGCGACGCCGCGACCGCCGCGGTCATGACGTCGGCAGGGGTCGGCGACATCGAACCGCGCGGGGCACGGAGGCGCGTCCACGCGACCGGGCTGGGAGCCCCCTTCTCGTTCATGACCGTCACCACCGCCTCCCCGGTGGCGAGGCCGGTGAGCACCGCGGCGAGGTCGTAGTCGCTCGTCGGGTACGTCGACACCGTCGCCCGCAGGGCCTTCGCGTCGTCGGGCGTGAAGGCGCGGAGCTGGTGCTGGACGCGCGAGCCGAGCTGGGCGAGCACCTCGCCCGGGACGTCCTTCGGGGTCTGGGTGACGAAGACGATGCCCACGCCCTTGGACCGGATGAGCCGGACGGTCTGCGTGATCTGCGCCAGGAACTCCTTCGAGGCGTCGGCGAACAGCAGGTGCGCCTCGTCGAAGAAGAAGACGAGCTTCGGCTTGTCGAGGTCGCCCACCTCGGGCAGGTCGTTGTAGAGGTCGGCGAGCAGCCACATCAGGAAGGTCGAGAACAGCGCCGGCTGGTCGTGCACGCCGGGCACCTCGAGCAGGCTGACGACGCCACGACCGTCCTCGGCCGTGCGGAGGAACTCGGCGGTGTCGATCTCGGGCTCGCCGAAGAACGCGTCGGCCCCCCGGTCGGCGAACGTGATCAGCTCGCGGAGGATCACCCCGACGGTCTGTCTGCTCAGCCCGCCCAGCCCCTCGAGTTCGCCCTTGCCCTCGTCGCTCGTCAGCCAGGTCAGCACGGCCCGCAGGTCGGACAGGTCGAGCAGCGGCAGCCCGGCCTGCGCGGCGTAGTGGAACACCAGGCCGAGGCTGCTCTCCTGCGTGTCGTTGAGGCCGAGCACCTTGCTGAGCAGCAGCGACCCGAAACCGCTGACCGTCGCGCGGACCGGCACGCCGGTGCCCTTGCCGCCGAGGGCGAAGTACTCGGTCGGTGCCGCCTGCGGCGACCAGTCCTGGCCGATCCCCCGCGTGCGGGCCAGCAGCTTCTCGTTCGCCTCGCCCGGCGTCGCGATGCCCGACAGGTCGCCTTTCACGTCGGCCGCGAAGACCGGGACCCCGGCCGCCGAGAGCTGCTCGGCGAGCACCTGCAGGGTCTTGGTCTTGCCCGTGCCGGTCGCACCGGCCACGAGCCCGTGCCGGTTGAGCATCGCGAGCGGGATGCGCACGGGCACGTCGACCCGGGCATCGCCGTTCACGAGGGCGCCGAGCTCGAGGGCGGGACCGTCGAAACCGTAGCCCGCGCGGACGAGGTCGACCGCCGACTCGTCGAGCGGCCCGCCGGGCGGGACGGGCAGGCCGTCGACCGGGGTGCCGGCGACCGGCTCGGGTTCGGTCAGCCCGGCGTCCGCCGCGGCGTCGGCGACGTCCGCCTCGGCCGCGAGCCGCTCGGCCCGCGCGAGTGCCGCCTCCGCGTCCTGCTTCGCCTTCTCGGCGGCGGCGACCGCTGCGGCGGCCTCCGCCCTGGCCTGCTCGAGCGCGTCCGTCATGCGGCCAGCCTAGGCACCCTGCGCACCGCGGTCCGGGCGAGTTCGGACACACCGGGCGACGCCGCACGCCGGCCTCGTCCGGACCCGCCCGTGATCGACCCCGCGAGTGCCCCCGTCATCGACCCCGCGAGCGGCACCGTCGTCGACCCCGCGAGCGGCACCGTCAGGCGCGACGCCCCTGCCAGATCCAGCCGCGACCCCGCACGCGCTCCTGCTCGTCGAGCAGCCGGTGCGCGACCGGGGCCCAGAGGACGACCGCGACCCCGGCACCGATCAGCAGCCCTCCGATCGTGTCGGTCAGCCAGTGCGCCCCGAGGTAGGTGCGGCTGAGCAGCATCAGCACCGTGTAGGCCGCGCCTGCGACCCACACCCAGACGCGTCGCAGGATCACCCCGAGCACGACGGCCAGCGTCGCGGCGTTGGACGTGTGGCCCGAGGGGAACGAGCCGTAGTCGCTCACCACGAGGATGTCCTCGGGACGGGCCCGGCCGAACGTGTGCTTGACGACCTGGACCACGCCCGCGCTGAGCGCGCAGGCGGCGATCCAGTAGAGCGCGGCCCAGGGGCGACGGCGCAGCAGGAAGAGCGCGGCGACGCCCAGCGGGACGACGAAGACGCCGACCACGCCCGCGCCGATCGAGTTGAAGATCAACGAGGGGACGTCCCAGAACGGGCTGCGGTGCTCGACCAGTTCGCCCATGAACCGCTCGTCGACGCCGATCACCCCCGACCGGGCCGTGATCACGACGCCGAGCAGCAGCACGACGCCGATGGCGCCGAGCGCGCTGAACACCCACCAGCGGCGCTGCACGCGGCGGGCCACCCGTTCTTCGGACGGCGAGGCGGGCTTCGGGGCGAGCGGGTCGGTGCGCATCCCCAGACGGTACCGGGAGGCGCGGGTCGGCGACCGGGAGGCGCCGGTCGTCGACGCTCGACGACGGACGACCGGGAGGCGCGGGTCAGCGACCCAGCGCCGGCACCGTCCGCGGGCGCACCAGCAGCCACAGGCTCGCGATGGCCACGCACGAGGTGGCGACCATGACGCTGCCCATCGGCACGGCGGACCCGATGCCGAGGAACCCGACCACCGGCGAGATGAGCCCCGCCAGGCCGAAGTTCAGCGCGCCGAGCAACGACGCCGCCGTCCCTGCCTCCTTGCCGTGGTTGGCGAGCCCGAGCACCTGGACCTGCGGGAACGAGAAGCCGCAGGCCGCGATGAAGAACCACAGCGGCACGAGGATGCCCACGAGCCCGGCACCGAGCGAGTCGAGCACGACGATCGACGCGGCGGCGAGCAGCAGGACGATCGTCGAGCAGGCGAGGATCCACTGCGGCCCGACCCGCCGGGCCAGCCGCGAGCTGATCTGGACGCCGGCGACGATCCCGAGCGAGTTGATCGCGAACAGGTAGCCGTACTGCTGGGCGTTCAGGCCGTAGACCTCCTGGAAGAGGAACGACGAGGCCGAGAGGTACGAGAACAGGCCCGAGAAGACCATCGCCCCGATCAGGGCGACGCCGACGAAGATCCGGTCGCTGAAGAGCACCTTGTAGCGCTGTCCGAGCGTCGTGTGCCCGGCCTCGTGCCGCCGGGCGGGCGGCAGGGTCTCGACGATCAGGAAGATCGCGGCGATGATCACGAACGCGCCGTAGGCCACGAGGAACACGAAGATGCCGCGCCAGCTGGTGAAGGCCAGCAGCTGCGAGCCGATCACGGGCGCGACGATGGGGGCGAGCCCGTTCACCAGGGCGAGACGCGACAGCATGCGCACGAGCGGCAGCCCACCGAACAGGTCGCGCACCGTCGCCATGGCGACGACGCCCCCGGCGGCGGCACCCATGCCCTGCAGCACCCGGAACACGGCGAGCAGCTCGATGGTCGGCGCGCTGGCGGCGCCGATGCTGGCGAGGATGTGCACGGCGGTCGCGACGATCAGCGGCGTGCGACGGCCGACCTTGTCGCTCCACGGCCCGACCAGCAGCTGCCCCACCCCGAAGCCGATCGTCGTCGCCGTCAGCGTCAGCTGGATGACGCCGCTGTCGACGGAGAAGTCCCGGCTGAGTTCGGGGAACGCCGGCAGGTAGAGGTCGATCGTGAACGGCCCGAGCGCGGTGAGCGCGCCGAGCACGACGACGTAGACGAGCCGCTGGCGGCGGGTCAGGGAGTCACCCGGGTGGACGACGGTGGTCACGAGGCAGGTCCTGTCTGGGGGGTCGCGGAGGGGCGGTCACGGAGGGAGGGCACGGGGCGGTCACGGATCGGGGCACGCGAGGAGCCGCGGCCACGACGACGAGGCCGGCTCGCGGCTCGAATCGATGCGACCCGGCCGTCGCGCACGACCACCACGAGATCGGAGGGGGTGGGAGGAGGGAGGGGAACGGCGTCGCTGCACGACACCCGTCGGTTCTCAGCCTAACCCCGCCGTGCACCCCCGCGACAGCCCTTCCGCCTCGGCGGCTCGCGCCGTGCCGTGTCGGCGCGTCGGCCCGGTCTAGGCTCGACCTGGCCTCGGACGCGATCGTCCCGTCCGAGCACCCGAGGAGGAACGTCCATGGTCGACGCGCGCATCGTCCAGACCACGAAGGCACTGCACGCCGCCGTCGTCGAGCTCGCCTCGACCCGGCCCGTGTCGAGCATCTCGGTCGCCGACGTCACCCGGGCCGCGGGGATCAACCGCGCGACGTTCTACAGCCACGCGACCTCGCCCGGCAGCCTGCTCACCGCGGTGCTCACCCCCGAGCTCGACGCCATCCGCGACGAGGACCACGCGCTGCGGCTCGACGGCCGGGCCGACGGCCCCGACGCGACGCGGCGTGCGATGGAGAAGGTCGTCGACCACGTCGTGCGGTACCGCGAGATCTACCGTCTCGCCCTGCCCGACCCGCTCGACGCGTCGATCCACCAGGCGCTGGCCCGCCACTTCGAGGAGTCGAGCGTGCAGCACCTCGCCGGCCTGCCCGCCGGCAGCCTCCCCGAGGGGCTCGCGGTGCACATCGCCGCCGGCCACCTGGCACACGGGCTCGTGGGAGCCGTCGAGGCCTGGCTCGGCGGCAAGCGGACGAGCCGCCGCGCCCTGCTCGACACCATGAACCTCATGCTGCCCACCTGGTGGGGTTGACCCGCAGCGCTCCCCGTTCCGACGGCTCGGCGGGCCGCCCAGCCGCCTAGGAGGCGCGCAGCAGTCCCGGCCCCACGCGCAGCACCCCGTCGGTGAGCGGTTCGCATCGGACTCCCCCGCGGCCCCGGAGCGCGCGGAAGGCCCCCGCGCCGAACACCACGTCCATCCACGCGCACGGGTTCGCCGCCCGGTTCGCGCGGAACGACACCGGGCCGTCGCCCGTGTCGAGGTCGAACTCGCGACCCACGAGGGCGTCGACGTCGATGCCGCGCACGACCACGTTGCGACGCGTCAGGGCGGCGTCGAGCACCGTGCCCTCGGGCAGGCCGAGCTCGCGGGCCAGGTACCCGAGCTGCTCGGCGGCGAAGAGGGTGACCGAGGCCCCGCGGTGCGCCGGGGCGTTGAAGTAGCGGTCGCCCACGATGCCGAGGTGGGCGCGCACGGTGACGGCGTCGTGCGACTCGGGCCCCGTGGTCGGGGCCGGGGCCGGGCCGTCGGCGGGGCGGCCGACGTAGCGGGACCGGGGCGAGGCGAGCAGCGACTCGACGGTGACCGGCGTCGCGGACGCGGCCCGCGCCTCCTGCGCTCGTCGGTCGGTGTCCACGGACGCACGATACCGCCCGCCGACGACGACGGCCGGGCACCCCGTGCGGGGTGCCCGGCCGGTGCCGGTGCTGCCCGAGGGCAGCGGGGGTGCTACTTGGTGAGCGGCTCGAGCGTCGTGTCGTTGGCGTACGCCTCGGCGGCGTTGTCCTTGGTCACGATCTGCGGGGGCAGCAGGTAGGCCGGGACGACCTTGCTGCCGTTGTCGTACGACTCGTCGTCGTTCGTCTCGGCCTTGTCGCCCTTGCTGAGCGAGCTGACCATCGCGACGGCCTGCTTCACGAGGTTGCGGGTGTCCTTGTTGATGGTCGAGTACTGCTCGCCGGCCATGATCGACTTGACCGACTCGACCTCGGAGTCCTGACCGGTGACGGTCGGGATGTCCTTGCCGGCCTGCTTCACCGAGGTGATGATGGCGCGGGCCAGGGTGTCGTTCGGGCTCAGGACGCCGTCGAGCTCCTTGTCACCGTAGGTGCTGGTGAGCAGCGAGTCCATGCGACGCTGCGCGTTCTCGGGCTTCCAGCCGTCGGTCGCCGTCTGCTTGATGTCGGTCTGGCCCGAGGCGACGACGAGGGTGCCGTCGTCGATCTTCGGCTGCAGGACGCTCATCGCGCCGTCGAAGAAGACCTTCGAGTTGGCGTCGTCCGACGAGCCGGAGAACAGCTCGACGTTGTAGGGGCCGTCGGCCTTCTTCGCGGCCATGCCGTCGAGCAGGGCCTGGCCCTGGAGCTCGCCGACCTTGAAGTTGTCGTACGCGACGTAGTAGTCGACGTCCTCGGTGTTGAGGATCAGGCGGTCGTAGGCGATGACCACGGCGCCGGCGTCGTGGGCGGCCTTGACCTGGGTGCCGAGCTGGCCACCGTCGGCCGCGCCGATGATGATGACCTTCGCGCCCTTGGTGACCATGGACTGGATCTCGTCCTGCTGGTTGGCCACGGTGCCGCTGGCGGCCGCGTACTGCACGTCGGGCTTGAACCCGGCGTCGGTGAGGTCCTTGGTGAACAGGTCGCCGGCGAGGACCCAGTTCTCGCTCGTCTTGGCCGGCAGGGCCACGCCGATGGTCGAGCCGGACTCGAAGCCCGAGGCCGCGTCGCCCGAACCCGCGTCGGTGCGGGCCGAGTTCGAGCAGCCGCTCAGGATCAGCGTCGTTGCTGCGGCGACCGCGAAGGTCGTCAGCGCGAGTTTGCGCATGCTGTGTCTACTTTCTCGTTGTGAGGGGTGATGCCGTGTGGTCGCCCGCGGTGCGGACTCCCGGTGGAGGCGCGCCCGGCCGTCGATGGACGGGCGCGCGGGTGGTGGGTCTAGTTGGGCGTCGTGGCCTTGGGACGCTGCACGTCCGAGATGTCGCCGTTCGGGGTGAGGGCGGGCTCGGTCGTCTCGGCGTCGCGACCGACGCCGTTCTGGGCGCCCGGCGGCAGGTCGGAGGCCGCGATGCCGTTCTTGTCGCGACGCAGGCCCCGGGTGAGGAACCCGGTGATGGAAGGACGACCCTGGCTCTTGTTGTAGACGTCGACCGCGACCGCGATCAGGAGCACGAGGCCCTTGATCATCTGCACCTTGTCGGAGCCGACGCCCATGAGCTGCAGGCCGTTGTTCAGCACGGCGATGACGAAACCACCGACGATCGAGCCGGTCACCGTGCCGATGCCGCCGGCGACGGCGGCGCCACCGATGAAGACCGAGGCGATGGCGTCGAGCTCCCAGTTGAGGCCGTCCTGCGGGCCGGAGGCACCGGCACGGGCGACGTAGATCATGCCGGCCAGAGCGGCGAGCACGGACATGTTCATCATGACGAAGAAGTTGATGCGCTTCGCCTTGACGCCCGAGAGCTCGGCGGCGTGAGAGTTGCCACCCACCGCGTAGATGTGCCGACCGAAGATCGTGTTCTGCGTGACGAAGCCGTAGACCAGGACGAGCACGCCGAGGATGATGCCCGAGATCGGAAACGACGTCCCGACGCGGCCGCCGGCGAACAGCGTCGCGGCGTAGGCGATGATCGCGACCAGCACGACCAGCTTGACGGCGCTGACCCAGAGGGGAGCCCGCTCGGAGCCCATCTTCTGCTGGATGCGACGCAGGCGGAACTCGTTGTAGACCACGGCGACGATGATGACGAGGCCGAGCAGCAGGGTCGCGTTGTTGTAGCCGGTGTTCGGACCGAACTCGGGGAGGTAACCCGCGCCGATGACCGTGAATCCCTCGGGGACCGGGATGGTGTCGGCGTTGCCGACGAACTGGTTGGCACCGCGGAAGAGCAGCATGCCGGCCAGCGTCACGATGAAGGCGGGGACGCCGACGTAGGCGACCCAGAAGCCCTGCCAGGCGCCGATGACCACGCCGACCACGAGGCCGAGCAGGATCGCGGCACCCCACGGAAGACCCCAGCTGTCCATCGCCTTGGCGACGACGATGCCGCTGAAGGCGGCGACCGAACCGACCGAGAGGTCGATGTGGCCGGCCACGATGACCATCACCATGCCGATGGCGAGGATCAGGATGTACGAGTACTGGCTGACCAGGGCGATGAGGTTCGTGGGCTGCAAGGTGAGCCCGTCGGTCAGCACCTGGAAGATCAGGATGGCCACGACGAGCGTCGCGATCATGCCGAACTGGCGCGCGTTCGACGTGTTGCCGCCGAACACCTTCTTCAGGTCTTTGATGCCACTCATGCGGCTTGCTCCTTCTTCTTCGAGGTCATGGTTCGCATGAGCGTCTCGGCGTCGGCCTCGGAGGCCTCGATCTCGTTCGTGACGGAACCCTCGAAGATCGTGTAGATGCGATCGGAGAGCCCCAGCAGCTCGGGCAGTTCGGACGAGATGACGATCACGCCTTTGCCCTGGGCCGCAAGCTGGTTGATGATGTTGTAGATCTCGAACTTGGCGCCCACGTCGATGCCTCGCGTGGGCTCGTCGAGGATGAGCAGGTCGGGGTCGGTGAACATCCACTTCGCCAGGACGACCTTCTGCTGGTTGCCGCCGGACAGCTTGGCGACCCCTTCGTCGACCGTGGGGGTCTTGACGCGCAGGCTCTTCCGGTAGTCCTCGGCGATCGAGTGCTCTTCGTAGGTGTTGACCACGGAGGCCTTCGAGATCTTGGTGAGCTTGGCCGCGACCGTCGAGCGCTTGATGTCGTCGAGCAGGTTGAGCCCCAGCACCTTCCGGTCTTCGGAGACGTAGGCCAGGCCGTTGTCGATCGCGTCCGAGACGTTCTTGATCTCGATCTTCCGGCCGTCCTTGACGATCTCGCCCGAGACGAACTGACCGTACGAGCGACCGAAGATGCTCATCGCGAGTTCGGTGCGACCGGCGCCCATCAGGCCGGCCAGGCCGACGATCTCGCCCTTGCGCACGGTGATGGACGAGCCCTTGCAGACGAAGCGTTCGGCCGTCTGCGGGTGGCGCACCCACCAGTCCTTGACCTCGAAGAAGACCTCGCCGATCTTCGGGGTGCGGTCGGGGAAACGGCTGGCCAGGTTGCGGCCGACCATGCCGCGGATGATGCGGTCCTCGTTGACGCCGTCCTCTTTCACGTCGAGCGTCTCGATGGTCTTGCCGTCACGGATGATCGTGATGGAGTCGGCGATGGCCTCGATCTCATTGAGCTTGTGGCTGATCATGATCGACGAGATGCCCCGACCCTTGAGGCCGCGGATGAGGTCGAGCAGGTGCTGCGAGTCGGCCTCGTTGAGGGCCGCGGTCGGCTCGTCGAGGATCAGCAGCTTGACGTTCTTGTTCAGCGCCTTGGCGATCTCGACGAGCTGCTGCTTGCCGACGCCGAGGTTCTTGATGGCGGTGTCGGGGTCGTCCTTGAGGCCGACGCGGGCGAGCAGGTCGATGGCCTTCGTCTTCGCCGCGCGCCAGTCGATGGCCCCGAAGCGGGTCGGCTCGTTGCCGAGGAAGATGTTCTCGGTGATCGAGAGCTCGGGGATCAGCGCCAGCTCCTGGTGGATGATGACGATGCCCTGCGACTCGCTCGAGCGGATGTCGCGGAAGCGCATCTCGGCACCCTGGTAGACGATGTCGCCCGTGTAGGTGCCGAACGGGTAGACACCCGAGAGGACCTTCATCAGCGTCGACTTGCCGGCGCCGTTCTCGCCGCAGATCGCGTGCACCTCACCGGCGCGGACCTGCATCGACACGTCGTCGAGCGCCTTGACGCCCGGGAACTCCTTCGTGATGGAGCGCATCTCGAGGATGACGGGAGAGTCAACGCCCATGCGGGGCACCCCCGGGGATGTGGCTGCTCGCGAGCTGTTCGCTCTGCGTCACGGCACTGGGCACGTCGTCCTCGACCTTCGACCTCGTCGTCGTCCGCCGGTGATGTGCACCGACGGGCATCCTGTGATTCGTCGCCGCCGTGCCGGGCCGTCCGCCGAGCCTGGCGAAGGGGCCGGACCCGCCGAATGTGACCGTTCACACTGCGACTGGAGCAAAGCTAATCCCGAGAGGGTGTGCTGTCAAATGCCGATGCCGATCCGTTATCGAACGCGGGCCGACCGACGCGCGCCGCGCCTCCTGACGGCTCGTCCCGCCGTGCGGTGACGGGCCGTCAGAGGAACCAGGGGCGCGAGGTCGACCCGCGCACCACCAGTTCCGGAGGGATCAGGGTGCGGTCGACGACCGTGCCGCCCTCGAGCTCGGCCACGACGAGTTCGACGGCTCGTCGGCCGATCAGGGCGAAGTCCTGACGCACCGTCGTGAGCGGCGGCCACAGGTGCGGTGCGGTCGGCGAGTCGTCGAAGCCGACGACGCTGACCTCGCGGGGTACGTCGACGTCGGCCTCGCGGAAGGCGTGCAGCAACCCCACGGCCATCAGGTCGTTGGCCGAGAACACGGCGGTGAAGTCGCGGCGACGCAGCAGCTCCTGCCCGGCCGTGTAGCCGAAGTCGGCGGTCAGGTCGCCGAGGATGGGCGGCTCGATGGACAACTCGGCCTCGCCCATCTCGAAGAGGAAGCCCTGCATCCGCTCGTCGGCCTCGATCCAGTCCTGGGGTCCGGCGACGTGCACGATGTGCCGGTGGCCGAGGTCGATCAGGTGCCGGGTGGCGAGGCGCGCGCCTTCGAACTGGTCGACCGAGAGGCTGTGCGCCCGGGCCCGCTGCGTCGAGTCGAGCGCGACGATGGGGACGTCGAGGTCGAGCTCGTCGATCACGTCGAAGAACTTGCGTTGCGGGGCGATGACGATGATCGCCTCGACGGCCTGGTTGGTGAGCAGCTGCAGGCTCGCCCGGACGTCGTCCGACACCGTCGTCGTGCTCGCGATGCTCAGCCGGTAGCCGGCCGTCCGGGCCGCGACCTCGATGGCGTTGACGATCGTCTGCGGACCGAAGTGGACGTTCTGCAGGGTGAGCACGCCGATCGCCTTCGACCGGCTGGTGACCAGCGCCCGCGCGGCCTGGTTCGGTCGGTAGCCGATCTCGTCGATGACGTCGAGCACCTTCTGCCGCGTGCTCGGCCGGATGCTGGGACTGTCGTTGAGCACACGCGAGACGGTCTGGTACGAGACCCCTGCGAGAGCGGCCACGTCGCGGATGTTGGGAGCACGCACCTTGTCGATGTCAGGCTTCACCGTCGCTCCGTCGCTCTGTGACCGGGCGATGTGACCGTACACATCGTCGTCCGGAGACCATTATGCATTCCCCGGAGGTCGCCGACGTCCCGGACGGGGGTCACCGCCCCGTCGCGACGCCCGGCGCCGATGGAGCGCCACCACGGTCGACGGGCGGGAGGCGCCGTCACCGTCCGCGGGGCACCGCGCGGCCGCTCAGGGCGAGCGCGAGCGCCGCGACGCCCGTGCCGACGGCGAAGCAGGCGACGAAGGCGAGGGGGCTGGACGCGCCGCCGAGCACCCCGAACGCGGCGCCGGTCAAGGCCAGCGCGACGGCCGAACCGGTGGAGTCGGCGATGGTCAACGCCGAACTGTTGAACCCGCGCTCGGACTCGGTCGACAGCGCGAGGACGAGCACCGAGAAGCGGGGGTACATGAACCCCATGCCGAATCCGGCGACGGCCCAGGTCGCGATGAGGAAGGCCGGGGGCAGGTGGAACAGGGGGGTCAGCGCGGCGACCACGACGCCGAGGAGCACGAGGACGATGCCGATGCGGATGCCGTCGCGCTGGGCCACCCGGTCGCCGAGCCTGCCCTGCACCCAGCTCGCGAACGCCCAGCCGAGCGCTCCCAGGGTCAGCGTCACGCCGGAGGCCGAGGCGCTGAAGTCGTATTCGGCCGAGAGCATGTACGGGATGTAGACCTCGCTGCCAAGGAACGCCGCCCCCACGAGACCGCGCAGCAGCACCAGGGTGGGCAGCCCCGGGGCGGCGCGCAGCGTGCCCGGCGGCAACAGGGGCCGGAGCGCCACGGCGAGCACGACCACCGCCACCACGATGACGACGACGGTCAACCAGGTCGGGAACTCGGAGACCAGGTTGAGGGCCAGCACGCCGAGGGCCGCGCCGACCGACCAGAGGATGCGACCGATGCTCCAGGGCACGCGCCGCGCGCCCTCGGCCACCTCGGGCGGAGGGACGCGACGCAGGCTCGGCAGGACGGCGAAGAACGCGGGCACGGCGAGGCCGAGCGCACCGAGGAAGACCCAGTGCCAGCCGACCGTCTCGGCCACGACGCCCGCGACGAGTGGCCCGACGAGGCCCGGGACGACCCAGGCCGCGGCGAACCCCGCGAAGATCGACGGGTGCAGGCCCGGCGGGTAGAGCCGGGCGACCATGACGTAGAGCCCGACGATGACCGCGCCGGAGCCGACGCCCTGCACCAGACGGCCGAGCAGCAGCACGACCATGTCGGGCGCGGTGCCGACGACGAGCAGCCCGACGGCGAACAGCAGCATCGAGGCGATGACCACGACGCGCGGCCCGCTGCGGTCGGCCCAGTTGCCCGCCACCACCATGCCGACCAGGCCGGACGCGAGGGGCGCCGCGAAGCTGAGCGAGTAGAGCGCTTCGCCGTCGAGCTCACGGCTGATGATCGGCATGATCGTCGTGACCGCGAGCGACTCGAACGCCGCGATGCCGATCAGGGCGCACATGCCGAGGGTGGCCAGCCGGTACCGACCGCTGAGCACGCCCTCGGGGCGGGTGCTCACGGCGGCGGCGTCGGTCATGTCGTCAGCCTAGGCCGAGCCACCGACGGCACCCCCTCCCCTAGGATCGCCCTCAGGCGGCGAGGGGCGTCGCCTGCGTCTGGGGGTCTGTCTCGTGTCCACTTCTTCTCACCGTGCCGGGTCCGTCCGCGGTCTCGCCCTGACGGTCGCCCTCGGCGTCGTCCTCGGGCTCGGGACGACCACGGTCGCCGTCGCGGCTCCCGTCACCGCCGGTTCGACCTCGTCCCCGACGCTCGCCCAGCAGGACGCGGGTTCCGACCACGAGATGGGGGCATCGGGCGGCACCCGGGACGGGGCCGACGAACGCCTCTCGCGCGCCGCGGCCGTCTCGCCTCCTCGTGGCGTGCCCGGCTTCGACGTCAGCTCGTACCAGCCGTCCCCCGACTTCGCCGCCGCGCGTTCGGCGGGCGCCCGCTTCACGTTCGTCAAGGCCTCCGAGGGCGTGCCCGGCACCTACACGAACGGCAACCCCACCGGCAGCACCAACCGCTACCGTTCCGCCCAGTTCGCCGGCGCGCAGGCGGCGGGGCTGACGGCCGGTTTCTACCACTACGCGTTGCCCTTCTACTCGTCCGGGGCACCGCAGGCGCAGTTCTTCCTCGACAACGCCACGGCCTGGAGACCCGGCATGCTGCCCCCGGTGCTCGACGTCGAGGTGTCGACCAACCCCACCAAGCAGGGTGGACGCTGCTGGGGGCTGTCGCAGTCCGAGATGGTCACCTGGATCCAGTCGTGGATCGGCACCGTCGTCGCCCAGCAGGGCGTCCAACCGCTGATCTACACCAACCAGGACTTCTGGAGCTCGTGCACGGGCAACAGCTCGGCGTTCCCGAAGGACCGCCTCTTCGTCGCGTACTACCCGACGGCGACCACGAAC
>NZ_LMKB01000005.1:953420-973018 GCF_001421165.1 Frigoribacterium sp. Leaf8
AGGACTCGCCCTACCCCGGTGACCAGGACGTGTTCAACGGCACCGAGGCCGACCTCGCGGCCCTCACCCGACCGACCACCCCGGCCGTGGGCCGTCTCTCGGGAGCCGACGCCTTCGCCACCGCGGCGACCATCGCCGCCAGCGCCTTCACCCCACCGGTCGTCGTGAACGGCAACGCCCCGACCAAGGCCTCGATCCCCCTGGTCTACGTCGCGTCGCGCAGCACCTACCCCGACGCCCTCGCCGGGGGCGCGGCCGCCGGCTACCGGGGCGCTCCGGTCCTCCTGACCTACCCCGACACCCTGCCCGACGCGACCCGCGCCCAACTCGCCGAGCTCCGCCCGCAACGCGTCGTCGTCCTGGGCGGCGTGGCCGCGGTCTCCGACACGGTGCGTCAGCAGCTCTCCCAGATCGCGACGACCGGCGCCCCGGGCGTCACCCGCGTCTCGGGTGCGGACCGATTCGACACGTCTGCGACGATCTCGAGCACGACCTTCCCGAAGGGTCGGGGCGGGACGGCCTACGTCGCGACCGGCCTGGACTTCCCCGACGCCCTCTCGGGTGCAGCCCTGGCCGGCGGCCCCGACAAGGGCCCGATGCTGCTCACACGGCCCGACGCCCTGCCGCAGACGGTCTCGACCGAGCTCACCCGGCTGGCCCCTGCCCGCATCGTCGTGCTCGGCGGGGTCAACGCGGTAGGAGAATCGGTCATCGCCCAGCTCCGGGCCGTCGCGCCCACGTCGCGGCTCTCGGGTGCCGACCGTTTCGACACCTCGGCCGTCATCGCCGCCGCCGGCTACCCCGCCGGTTCCGACGTGGCGTTCGTCTCGACGGGTGTGAACTTCCCCGACGCGCTCGCCGGAGCACCGACCGCGGGCCGGCTGGGCGGTCCCGTCCTGCTCACGCGACCCGACGCGCTGCCCGTCAGCGTGCGCACCGCCCTGACGAAGCTCGGCACCGACGGCCTGGTCGTGCTGGGTGGCCCCAACGCCGTCAGCCCGGCGGTCGAGGCCGGGCTCTGACCGGGGCCCGTCCCTGACGGACGCGCTCGACGTGGCCACGTGACGGAGGCGCGGTGCGGGACCACCCGCACCGCGCCTCCGTCGTCTCTCGCGAGGTCACCTACGCGTCGAGGCGGGCGAGCGCCTGCGTGACGTCGCCGAGCAGGTCGTCGACGTCCTCGATGCCGACCGACAGCCGCACGATCGAGTCGGGCACCTCGAGCTCGGTGCCGCGCACCGAGGCGTGGGTCATCTCGCTCGGGTAGCCGATGAGCGACTCGACGCCGCCGAGCGACTCGGCCAGCTGGAACAGCTCGGTCGACTCGGCGAACCGTCGGGCCGCGGCGGCACCCGCGCTCAGCTGCACCGAGAGCATGCCGCCGAACGCCCGCATCTGCCGGGCGGCGAGTTCGTGGCCCGGGTGCGACTCGAGCCCCGGGTAGTAGACGCGCTCCACCGCCGCGTGCCCCTCGAGGGCCCGGGCGATGGCGAGGGCGTTCGACGAGTGGCGGTCGACGCGCACGCCGAGCGTCTTGATGCCGCGCACCGTGAGCCACGCCTCCATCGGCGCCGACACGGCACCGACGCCGAACTGGACGAAGCCGACCTTCGCGGCGAGCTCGTCGTCGCGCACGACCACGGCCCCGCCCACGACGTCCGAGTGACCGCCGATGTACTTCGTCGTCGAGTGGACGACCGCGTCGGCCCCCAGCGCGAGGGGCTGCTGCAGGTACGGCGACGCGAACGTGTTGTCGACGACGACGACGGCCCCGGCCGCGTGCCCGATCTCGGCGAGCGCCGCGATGTCGCTGATCTTCATCAGCGGGTTGCTCGGGGTCTCGACCCAGAGCACGGCCGTCGGAGCGGCCTGGACCGCGGCGCGCACGGCGTCGAGGTCGCTCATCTCGACGGTGTCGAGCGTGACGCCCCAGGGCACCCACACCCGGTTGACGAGGCGGTGCGTGCCGCCGTAGACGTCGTTGCCCATGACGATGCGCGTGCCGGGCGCCAGGACCGAACGCAGCAGCGCGTCCTCGGCCGACAGCCCCGAGGCGAAGCTGAACGCGGCGCTGCCGCCCTCGAGGTCGGCGAGCAGGGTCTGCAGCGAGTCGCGCGTCGGGTTCGCCGACCGCGCGTACTCGTAGCCGCCGCGGAACCCGCCGATGCCGTCCTGGACGAACGTCGACGACTGGTAGATCGGGGGGACGACGGCACCGGTGGTGGGGTCGAAGTCCTGGCCGGCGTGGATCGCCCTGGTCGAGAAGCCGTGGGTCATGAGGATGTCCTTTCGAGGGGGACGGGTGGTACAGACGGAGGGGGGACGAGGAGGCGCGGGCCGGGCCGCCGGGTGACGGTGCCGCCCCGGCCGCTCAGGAGGACAGGAAAGAGAGGACGTCCTGTCGGGTGACGACGCCGACCGGGCGGCCGTCGTCGGTGACGAGCAGGGCGTCGACGGACTCGAGCGCGGACCGGGCCGCCGAGACGGGTTCGTTCACGCCGATCAGGGGCAGGGGGTCGCCGAGGTACGCCGAGACGGCGTCGCCCATGGTCGCGCCCCCGCGGAAGATGGCCTCGAGCAACGCCTTCTCCTCGATGGCACCGACGACCTCGCCGATGACGACCGGGGGCTCGGCCGAGAGCACGGGCATCTGCGAGACGCCGTAGGTCTTCATGATGCCGATCACGTCGTGGACGGTGTCGGACGGGTGGGCGTGGACGAGGTCGGGCAACTGCCCGGTCTTCGAGGCGATGAGGTCGCGGACCGACCGCTCGTCGTGGCTGACGCCGAAGCCGTACGAGCGCATCCACGCGTCGTTGAAGATCTTGCCGAGGTAGCCGCGCCCGCCGTCGGGCAGCAGGGCGACGACGACGTCGTCCGGGCCGAGCTCGCGGGCCACGTCGAGGGCGGCCGCGACGGCCAGGCCGGACGAGCCGCCGACCAGCAGTCCCTCCTCGCGGGCGAGGCGCCGGGTCAGCTCGAACGAACGGGCGTCGTCCGCGGCGATGATGCGGTCGACGACCGAGGGGTCGTAGGCGGCCGGCCAGAAGTCCTCGCCGACGCCCTCGAGAAGGTAGGGGCGGCCGGTGCCCCCGCTGTAGACGCTGCCCTCGGGATCGGCGCCGACGACCTGCACCGCGCCTCCGGACACCTCCTTGAGGTAGCGGCCGGTACCGCTGATGGTGCCGCCGGTGCCCACGCCCGCGACGAAGTGCGTGATGCGGCCGTCGGTGTCGCGCCAGATCTCGGGGCCCGTCGTCTCGTAGTGGCTGAGCGGCCCGTTGGGGTTGGCGTACTGGTTCGGCTTGAACGCCCCGGGGATCTCGCGCGCGAGGCGGTCGGAGACGCTGTAGTAGGACTCGGGGCTGGTCGGCTCGACGGCGGTCGGGGTGACGACGATCTCGGCGCCGTAGGCCTTGAGCACGTTGCGCTTGTCCTCGCCGACCTTGTCGGGCAGGACGAAGACGCAGCGGTAACCGCGCTGCTGGGCGACGAGGGCGAGGCCCACCCCGGTGTTGCCGCTGGTCGGCTCGACGATGGTGCCCCCGGGCCCGAGCAGGCCGTCGCGCTCGGCCGCGTCGATGATGCGCGTCGCGATGCGGTCCTTCGACGAACCGCCCGGGTTGACGTACTCGACCTTGACGAGCACGGTCGCCGTGATGCCCTCGGTCACCTTGTTCAGCTTGACGAGCGGCGTGTCACCGATCAGGTCGAGGACGGTCTCGGCGTACTTCACGGGTGCTCCGGTTCTCGCGGGGCCCTCGTGGGGCGCGCGCAGGTCGACGACTCGGGTGGTCGGGTCGGTCGGGGCGTCCCCGCCGGACCCGTTCGTCGAGTCTAACGACGGGGTCGTGGCGTGTGACGGAGGGTCGGCGGGCCCGACCTGCTGGCACGCGCCTCCCAGGCAGTCGTGAGAGAAAATGGTTGACGCATCCACGATCGGGTGCGTCCCGACCACCTCCCCGACCCCAGAGGACCCCCGTGGCCAGCAGCGACAAGCCGACCGACAAACCCACCGTCAAGCAGCAGCGAGACGCCCGGCGTCACGAGAAGGTGGCCGAGCTCAAGCGGCAACAGGCCCGGGCGAAGCGCAACCGCACCATCGGCATCGTCACCGCCTCGGTCGCGGGCGCGGCGGCGATCGCGCTGGTCGTCACCTTCGTCGTGACGAGCGGCCAGCCGCGGCAGGACCCCCAGGCCATCGAGATCGACGGCGTGAAGACCTACTCCGACCTCACCGCGAACCACGTCGGCGGCAGCGTCGACTACGCGATGACCCCTCCCGCGGGCGGCGACCACAACCAGATCTGGCTGAACTGCGGCGTCTACACCGAGCCCGTGCCGAACGAGAACGCCGTCCACGACCTCGAGCACGGCGCCGTCTGGTTCACCTACGACCCCGAGCAGGTCAGCGAGGCCGAGATCGAGGCGCTGCGCGACTTCGCCCCCGACACGTACGCGGTCGTCTCGCCCTACGAGGGCCTCGACTCCCCCATGTACGTCTCGGCCTGGGGTGCCCAGTTGCCCTTCGCGAACGTGACCGACGACGAGGCCACCGTGTCCGACTTCGTCACCAAGTACTGGAAGTCCACGAACGCCCCCGAGCCCGGTGCGCCGTGCAGCGGCGGCGTGGACGGCACCGGCAAGATCGCGTGACGGCACCGGGGCACGACGACGACGCGACCGCCGGGGCGGGGCCGCACCGCGCCTCCTCGGGTCGTCGGCTGAGGCTGGTGATCGCGGGGGTCCTGACCGTGGCGATCGTGCTGCTGGTCGGCGTCGCGCTTGGGCGGCTCAGCTCGCCCACCCCCGTCACGCCCGGCACGGACAGCGTCGAGGCGGGGTTCTCGCGCGACATGCAGGTGCACCACGAGCAGGCCGTGCAGATGGCGATGATGGTCCGCGACCGGACCGACGACCCCGCGGTCCGCTCGTTGGCCTACGACATGGCCCTCACGCAGTCGCAGCAGGCCGGTCAGATGTACGCCTGGCTCGAGCTGTGGCGCCTGCCGCAGGCGCCCTCGGAGCCGACCATGACCTGGATGACCCGTCCGACCCTCGACGGGGACTACGGCAGCCACCACATGACCGACGACGGAGGCGCGGGCGGCTCGGCCACGCCCGTCGCCACCCACGAACCCGGCGGCCGCATGCCGGGGCTGGCGACCGACGAGCAGCTCGCGTCCCTGGACTCCGCGAACGGCGTCGAGGCCGAGCGGATCTTCCTGACCCTGATGATCGCGCACCACGAGGGCGGCATCGAGATGGCCGACGCCGTCCTGGCGCGCAGCGAGGTGCCGCAGGTGCGGGCCTTCGCCTCGGGCATGCTGCAGACGCAGCAGAGCGAGGTCGACGCCATGCAGGCGATGCTCGTCGAGCGCGGCTGACGGGACGCCGCAGCGCTACGACGACACCTGCTGCCCGTAGAGCTCGGCGTACACCCCGCCCAGGGCCAGCAGCTCGTCGTGCGTCCCCCGCTCGACGACGCGACCGGCCACAACGACGAACACGACGTCGGCGTCGCGCACGGTCGAGAGCCGGTGCGCGATGGCGATCGTCGTCCGGCCACGGGTCGCCGTGTCGAGGGCCTCTTGCACCACGCGCTCGGACACCGTGTCGAGGGCGCTCGTCGCCTCGTCGAGGACCATGACGGCGGGGTCCTTCAACAGGACGCGAGCGATGGCGATGCGTTGTTTCTCACCGCCCGAGAGCCGATAACCCCGCTCGCCCACGATCGTGTCGTAACCGTCGGGGAACGACGCGATCGTCTCGTGGATGTTCGCCTGCCGGGCTGCGTCGACCAGCTGTTCGTCGGTCGCGTCGGGTCGCGCGTACCGGAGGTTGTCGCCGATGCTGGCGTGGAAGAGGTAGGTCTCTTGGCTGACGATGCCGATGTTGCCGACCAGCGATTCTTGGTCGAGGCGCCGGACGTCGGTGCCGGCGAAGCGCACCGCTCCGCCGGACGCCTCGTAGAACCGCGGGATCAGGTACGAGACGGTCGTCTTGCCCGCACCGCTCGGGCCGACGAAGGCGGCGAACTGACCCGGTGCGATGTCGAACGAGACGCCGTCGAGGGTCTTCTGCCCGGGCTCGGCGTCGGGGTACGAGAACGAGACGTCGTCGAACTCGACCCGGCCGAGCTGCGTCTCGTCGACCGGCTCGGCCGAGGGGTCGTTCGTGATCGCCGGGTGGAGGTCGAGGTACTCGAAGATGCGGGCGAACAGCGCTCCGGAGGTCTGCAGGTCGAGGGCCACCCGCAGTAGCCCCATGAGCGGGAAGGTCAAGCGGGCCTGCACCGTGGTGAAGGCCACGATCGTGCCCGCCGTCACGGGCACGTCACGGAGGATCAGCCAGGCCGCGACCAGGTAGATGAGGGCGGGGATGACCGAGAGGAAGATCTGGACGACGGCGAAGAACCACTGCCCGCTCATCTGCTGACGCACCTGCAACCCGATCTGGGTGCGGTTCTCGGCCGAGTAGCGCTCGACCTCGGCGCGCTGCTGGTTGAAGCTCTTCGCCAACAGGATGCCGCTGACGCTCAGCGCCTCCTGCGTGATGGCGGTCATGTCGCTGAGCGACTCCTGCGTCTTGGTGGCGATGCGGGCGCGCACCTGGCCCACCCGTCGCTGGGCCACCACCAGCAGCGGCAGCAGGACGACCGTGACGACGGTCATCTGCCAGCTGAGCACGAGCATGGACACGAAGGCCGCGATGACCGTGACCGTGTTGCCGAGGACGCTCGAGATGGTGTTGCTCAGCACGTTCGCGACGCCGCCGACGTCGTTCTGCAGGCGCGACTGGATGACCCCGGTCTTGGTGCGGGTGAAGAACGCGAGCTCCATGCGCTGCAGGTGGCCGAAGAGGCGGATGCGCAACGCACCCATCACCTTGTTGCCGACCGTGGCGGTCAGGTACGTCTGCCAGACGCCGATGCCGGCGGACAGCACCCAGAGTCCCACCATGGCGCCCACGAGTTCGAGCAGCACGGGCACGTCGGGACCGCCCTGGGGGAACAACCCCCGGTCGAACGCCTGCTTGGTGAGCAGCGGTGGAGCCACGCTGACGGCGGCCCCGATCAGGACGAGCACGACGGTGACGCCGAGGGCTCGCCGGTGCGGGGCGAACAGGCCGCGGATGCGACGGAACAGGTCGGGGATGCGCGGCGCGGTGGCGTTCGCCGCACGCTGGGCCTCGGCGTCGCCGCTCGAGACCCGGCCGGACCCGCCCGGTCGGCCTCCGCCCCGGGGACCGCCTGCGGGGGCGTGCATCGAACTCATGCGGTCAGCGTAGGCCCGACCCCCGTCACGAGTGGCCCACCGTCGGACGCCGACGCGTCGTCGCCGTTCGCGGGTGCCGTCACCGTTGCCGTCCCCCGGAAAAGAGCCTCACCGCGACACGCCGCGACACGCCGTAGAACGACCGTTCGTCCCCCAGTTGTGGGCGCAATGCCCGACAGACCATACGGCGTAATGAACACTCAGTTTAGTATGGCGGTGTCGGTGCACCTGACCAGGCTCCGGCAGCCGCGTTCTCCCTACCCGACGGGCGAGCCTCCCGAAGCGGCCGAGCTAGGACCATCGTGAACACGTCGAACCCCACGGCCGTCGAACCGCCGAGTGCCGAACTGCAGCCCGCCGACCACCGGGCCGCTCTCGATGCCATCGAGCAGGGCTGGACCCAGATCGCCCCCTTGCAGGGAGCGCGTCTGCGCGAGGCCATCCGCTCGACGCCCGAAGAGGAATGGCGCGGCCGACCCCGCATCCTGCTCGCCCTGGCGGCGAGCCACCGCTCGGTCGGCTCCCGCTCGCGCAGTGCGGCCCTGCCCTGGTTCCGCGGCGTCGCCAAGGCGCTCGACGCCGACCCCGACCTGCCGCTCGACATCCGGGCGGGCTACCACGTGCACCTCGGGGCGTCGCTGCGCACCCTCGGCAACTTCGTCGTGGCCCACGAGCACCTCGAGGTCGCCCGGACCCTCATCGAGAACGACCTCGCCGAGTCGATCAGCGTGCGCATCTCGCTCAGCGCCTCCTTCTCGTTGCAACTCGGCCTCATCCGGCTGCACTACGGCGAGATCGACCAGGCCCGCTTCGCCCTGAGCCTCGCGAACGGTCTCGGCGAGGACCACCTCAGCACCGCCGAGCGGGTCGAGTGCCTCTCGGCGCTCGCCTTCGTCGCGATGCTGATCGGCGACTTCGACCTCGCCGACCGCCACGTCGACCTCGCCCGCGAGCTCGCCGACGGCACCGACCTGCTGGGGAGCTCGTTCGGGGCCCTCACCCAGATCACGCGCGTGCACCTCGCCCTCGAACGCGGTGAGGCCGTGGGCGGCCACGAGGGTCTGCTCGCCGACGTGCGGCAGGCGTCGCGCGGCAGCGACTGGGAGGCGCTCGGCCTGTTCGCCGAAGCGCACGTGCTGCTGTCCGAGGGCCGCTACATCGAGGTGCTCGACCTGCTGGCGCGGATCACCCGCACCATCGACGGATTCACCGGGCACAGCGCCCTCACCGACTCGGCCACGGTGTTGCGGGCCGAGACCATGCGCCTGCTCGGTCAGCCGCACGAGGCCCGTCGACTCGCGTCGTCGGTGACGTCGTCGCACCACCACATCCGCTGTCCCGGTCGCGTGCTCGCCCTCGTGCACCTCGCCGCCGGTGAAGCCGAGGCCGCCCTCGAGGCGCTCGAGCCGTGCCTCGCCATCGGCGACCTGCACAGCGAGCGCACGATGGGCCAGGTGCACGCCCTCCAGGCGGCCGCACACCTCGCCCTCGGCGACGCCCCGCACAGCGACATCGCCTTCGACCAGGCCCTGCTGAGCGCCGGTCACAACGGGTCGATCTGGCTCTTCGCCACCCTGCCGGAGGACGTCCTCGACCACCTCGTGCAGCGCGCCGTCGGCCGTCGCCAGCCGGCCGCCATCGTCGGGGTGCTCGACCGCCTGCGCGGGACCACGGCCGACGTCGTGCCGCAGCTCGCCGAGCCGCTGAGCGACCGCGAGCTCGTGATCGTCCGGCACCTGGCCACCGGTCAGACCCTCGGCCAGATCGGCAGCCAGCTGTTCATCTCGGTCAACACCGTCAAGAGCCACGTCCGCAGCATCTACCGCAAGCTGCAGGCGTCGTCGCGGCGCGAGGCGATGACCCGCGTCAAGCAGCTCGGCCTCGACCTCGACGA
The DNA here is from genome assembly GCF_001421165.1 of Frigoribacterium sp. Leaf8. Classification (GTDB taxonomy): domain Bacteria; phylum Actinomycetota; class Actinomycetes; order Actinomycetales; family Microbacteriaceae; genus Frigoribacterium. The sequence continues at coordinate 962,592 of NZ_LMKB01000005.1, forward strand.
CTAGGGACGAGGAGGCGCGGTGCCGGCCGTGGGGTAACCTCTCGCGGTGCCCCACGAGTCCCGCGTCACGTCCCGTCCGTCCCTCGTCGCCCAGCTGAGGGCGCGCAAACCCCTCGAGGCCTACGTCGCCGAGAGCGCGGCATCCGCCGACGGCGGCCCCCGTCTGCGACGCACCCTGGGCGTCTGGCACCTCACGGCGATCAGCATCGGGGCGACCCTCGGCACGGGCATCCTGGTCGTGCTGGGCACCGCCGTCCCGCTGGCCGGCCCCGCGGTCTGGATCTCGTTCGTGCTCGCGGGCGTCGCGGCCCTGCTGTCGGCCCTGTCGTACGCCGAGATGGCGGGCAGCGTGCCCGTGTCGGGGTCGAGCTACTCGTACGCGTACGCGACGCTCGGCGAGGGCATCGCGTGGGTCTGCGGGTGGTGCCTCGTGCTCGAGTACGCCGTCTCGGTCGCGGCCGTCGCCGTCGGGGCGGGGCAGTACGTGAACGAGGCCCTCGACGTGTTCGGGCTCGCCCTGCCGGCCGCGATCGCCGAGCCCCCGGGCGCCGGCGGCGTCCTCAACCTGCCCGCCGCGGTCCTCGTCCTGCTCGCCACCCTCGTGCTCGTTCCCGGCGCGCGCGAGAGCGCCTGGGTCAACACCCTGCTCGTCGTCGTCAAGGTGGCGCTGCTCGTGTTCTTCGTCGCCGTCGCCTTCACGGCCTTCCGCGCCGGGAACTTCGAGCCGCTGGCACCGATGGGCGCGGCCGGCGTCTCGGCGGCGGCCTCGCGCCTGTTCTTCTCGTACATCGGCTTCGACGCGGCGTCCACGGCCGGCGAAGAGGCCCGCGACGCGAAGCGCGACCTGCCGCGCGCCATCATCGCCTCGATCGTGATCATCACGGTGCTCTACATCCTGGTGGCCGTCGCCGCTATCGGTGCGCGCCCGTGGACCACCTTCACCGACGGCGAGGCGACCCTCGTCACGATCGTCGCCGACATCACGGGACAGCCGTGGGTCGCCTTCCTCTTCGCCGTCACCGCCGTGGCGGCGATCGCGAGCGTCGTGTTGACGGTGCTCTACGGTCAGACGCGCATCTTCGTCTCGATGGCACGCGACGGGCTCGTGCCCCGCGTCCTCGGCCGCGTCTCGGCGCGCACGCAGACCCCCGTCGCCGGCACCCTGATCGTCGGCGGAGCCGTGGCCGTCGCGGCGGCGGTGATCCCCCTGGGCGCCCTGGCCGACGCGACGAGCATCGGCACGCTCTTCGCCTTCGCCCTGGTCAACGTGTCGGTCATCTGGCTGCGCCGCAACCGCCCGGAGCTCGACCGCACCTACAAGGTGCCGCTCTACCCGCTGACCCCGGTCCTCGGCTGTGCCTTCTGCGTGCTGCTCATGGTGACCCTCGGGTGGGTCACCTGGGCGGCCTTCGCCGTCTGGATGGTCGTGGGCACCGCGGTGTACCTCGGGTACGGCCGCCGACACTCGGTCCTGGCCCGCGCCTCCTGACCCGGCTCTCCGCACGGTCGGCGGGTCGCAGCGGAGACGCCAGAAGGCGCCACCCCGAGGGGTGGCGCCTTCCGTGTGGTGCTGAGCAGACGTGCCGCTCAAGCGCAGGGGGCCGCGAGGGCCCGCCGACTACTTGAGGGTGATCGTCGCGCCGGCGGCCTCGAGCTGAGCCTTGGCCTTCTCGGCGGCGTCCTTCGTGGCACCCTCGAGGACGGTGCTGGGGGCACCGTCGACGACGGCCTTGGCCTCGCCGAGACCGAGGCTCGTGAGCGCGCGGACCTCTTTGATGACCTGGATCTTCTTGTCGCCGGCAGCCTCGAGGACGACGTCGAAAGCGGTCTGCTCTTCGACCTCTTCAGCGGCGGCGGCGGGGCCGGCGGCACCGGCAGCGGCCACGGGGGCAGCAGCGGTGACCTCGAAGACCTCTTCGAACTTCTTCACGAAGTCGCTGAGCTCGATGAGCGTGAGCTCCTTGAAGGCCTCGATCAGTTCGTCCTGCGTGAGCTTCGCCATGGTGTTCTCCTTATGGGTTTTCTAAAGTGTGGGTTGGTACGACAGCTGTTTAGCTGTCGGCTTCCTGCTTGGCACGCAGCGCCTCGACCGTGCGAACGGCCTGGGACAGCGGTGCCTGGAACAGGTAGGCAGCACCGAACAGCGAAGCCTTGAAGGCGCCGGCCAGTTTGCCCAGCAGCACCTCTCGGGACTCGAGATCGGCGAGCTGCTTGACCTCGTCTGCCGTGAGCGGGTTACCGTCGAAGTAACCGTTCTTCACGATCAGAGCGGGGTGTGCCTTGGCGAAGTCACGCAGGCTCTTGGCGACGGCGACAGGGTCACCGTGCACGAAGGCGATCGCAGACGGTCCGACGAGTTCGTCGTCGAACGAGCTGATTCCGGCGTTGTTGGCCGCGATCTTGCTGAGCGTGTTCTTCACCACGGCGTACGTCGCGTCTGCACTGATGGACTTGCGGAGCTCTTTCAGCTCGGCAACAGTGAGACCGCGGTACTCGGTGAGCAGGACGGCGGTCGAGTCACGGAAGTTGTCCGTGAGCTCGGCGACCGATGCTTCCTTGTTCGCCATGGCTCTCCTAAAACGTGGGTGTGCCGGCAGCCCCCGGGAACTCGACTCGGCCGCGCCGAGACCGGCGCCGCACCAATGAAAAAAGCTCCGGCGCAAGCGCACGGAGCTGGATCTCTTCGAGAAGAGGAACGACTTCACACACCTGCGCTGGTCGCTCTCTCTCGAGAACCTTCGGCACCCGTCTGCGAGCAGACGACTACAACCGGCGGTCTTGGGCTTCGTACAGAGTAGACGCAGCAGGCGCGCTCACGCAAGTCGCGCCTCCTCGGCTTCGCGATGGGGTGCGCCCGCGGGCGTCGCGAGCGGCAGGCGGACGGTGAAGGTCGCTCCCCCGGCCGAGCTCGCGACGTCGACGGTGCCGCCGTGGGAGTGGACGACGGCCTGGACGATCGCGAGGCCGAGACCCGTGGAGCCGGCCTTCCGCGATCGCGAGCTGTCGGCGCGGGCGAACCGTTCGAACAGCACGGGCAGCACGGCCGGGTCGATGCCCGGTCCGTCGTCGGCGACCGAGACGACGGCCTCCCCCGACGTGTCGTCGACCGTGAGCGAGACGTGCACGTGGGTGCCGTCGGGCGTGTGGGTGCGCACGTTGGTCAACAGGTTGGCGACGATCTGGTGGAGGCGCATGGCGTCGCCCGACACGGTCACCGGCTCGTCGGGCACGTACACGTCGACGTCGTGCGTGGGTCCGGCCACGTGGGCGTCGTTGACCGTGTCGAGCACGACCCTGGTCAGGTCGACGTCGCCCGTGACGAGGTCGCGACCCTCGTCGAGGCGGGCGAGCAGCAGGAGGTCCTCGACGAGCGAGGTCATCCGCAGCGACTCCGACTCGATGCGGCCCATGGCGTAGACCACGTCGTCGGGCAGTCCGGTGTTCATGCGGCGGGTCAGCTCGGCGTAGCCGCGGACCGACGCGAGCGGGGTGCGCAGCTCGTGCGAGGCGTCGGCCACGAACTGCCGCACCTTGTTCTCGCTCTGCTGACGGGCCTCGAGGGCCCCGGCCACGTGGCCCAGCATGCGGTTGAGCGAGGCGCCGACGCGGCCGACCTCGGTGCGGGTGTCGGCGTCGGCCTCGTCGACGCGTTCCGCGAGGGCCACCTCGCCGCGGTCGAGCGGCAGTTCGGCGACCCGCAGTGCCGTGTCGGACATGCGCTCGAGCGGGCGGAGGGCGCTCCGCACGACCCCGTAGGCGATCGCGATCGCGACCGCGAGGCCGATGAGGGTCACCGCGAGGATCGTGACCACCATGACGGTGATGGTGCGGTCGACGCTGCTCGTCGGCAGACCGACGACGAGGTACGCCGGCGTGGTGGCGAGGGAGCCCGACGTGGTGGTCGTCGGATAGCCGACCGCGAGCGACTCCACCCGGTACGAACCCAGCGCCGACCCGAGCGAGACGGACTCGGGCGCGGTCGAGCCGGCGACCGTCGTCACGACCGAGGTGAGGTCGTCGGTCAGGCGCGGCGTGACGACCCGACCCGACTGCTCGACCTGGTACGCCGCCACGACCGTCCCGTTCACGACGACGGCCGTGAAGGTGCCGGGCGACTGCCGCGGGCCCGAGAGGTCGTCGCCGTCGGGCGTCAGGTAGGGCCGGCTCGTCGAGCCCTGCGCGTTCACCATGGGCACGGAGCGGCCCGTCGCCCCCTCGAGCTCGTCGTCGAGCTGACGCATGAGCGACGCCTGGAGCACGAACACGCTGACCGAGCCGATCACGATGGTCAGCAGCACCACGAGCGCGACGATGCTGAGGATCAGGCGGTTGCGCAGCGTGAGCGGCCCGGCGAGACCGGGCGCCCGGCCCACCAGGCCCCGGAGGCGCGAGCCCACCCGGGCGGGCAGGGCATCGCTCACGACGTGGGCTTGATCACGTAACCGACGCCGCGCACGGTGTGGATCATCGGCTCTTCGCCGACGTCGATCTTCTTGCGCAGGTACGAGATGTAGATCTCGACGACGCTCGACTTGCCGCCGAAGTCGTAGCTCCAGACCCGGTCGAGGATCTGCGCCTTGCTCAGCACGCGGCGGGGGTTGCGCATCAGGAAGCGCAGCAGCTCGAACTCGGTGGCGGTCAGCTCGATCTCGCGACCGGCGCGCGTCACCTCGTAGCTCTCCTCGTCGAGCACGAGGTCGCCGACGACGATGCGCGAGTCGCCCGCCTCGCTGATGGCCGAGGCCGACCGGCGGATCAGGCCGCGCAGCCGGGCCACGACCTCTTCGAGCGAGAACGGCTTGGTGACGTAGTCGTCGCCCCCGGCGGTGAGACCCGACACGCGGTCCTCGACGCTGTCCTTCGCGGTGAGGAACAGGATCGGGGTGTCGTCACCGCTCGACCGCAGTCGACCCAGCACCTGGATGCCGTCGATGTCGGGCAGCATCCAGTCGAGCACGATCGCGTCTGGCTTGAACTCGCGCGCCGTGGCGAGGGCCGCCTGACCGTCGGAGGCCGCCTTGACGTCCCATCCCTCGTAGCGGAGGGCCATCGAGAGCAGGTCGGTGAGACTGTTCTCGTCGTCGACGACGAGGACTCGGAGGGGCGTTCCGTCGGCACGGGTGAGGCGGGGGGCCGAGGCGGTGGCGGGGGTCGTTGTGGTCACCTCTCCAAGTATCGAGTGGTTCCTATGAACCGACTGTGATCAGTCGATGAGCGGGCTGCGCATCGTCCCCGGGCGACCCGCGGGGGCCGCGAGCCCCCGGGGTGCCGGGCGCGCGTCAGGCGGACGGGTACTCGGCGCAGGCGAAGCGAGCCGAGTCCGGGGCCCAGCAGGGCACGTTGATCGTGCCCTGGCCGCCGAAGAGGGCGAGCACGTCGCGCGGCGCCCGGCCCGGCACGGGCAGGCCGTCGGGACCGAGGGGCAGGGTGCGCAGCACGACGTCGCGGTTCTCGGGGTGGCCGAGCGTGCCGGGCTCGAACGACACCCAGAGCAGCGTCGAGCCGTCGGGTGACACGTGCGGGAACCAGTTGACCCGTTCGTCGTCGGTCACCTGCACGACGTCTCCGCCGTCCAGGCGGCTCCGGAAGAGCTGCGCGTGGCCGGCGACCCCCGCGGAGGCGCGTTCCGAGTTGGCCCACAGCCACGCCCCGTCCGGAGAGAACTCGGCCCCGTCGTCGGGGTGCTCGTCGTCGGTCACCGGCGTGGTCGCGCCGTCGGCGAGCGAGACCAGGGCGACGTTCGTGCGCCAGCCGGCCCGCGCCTCCTCGTCGTCCGGGTCGTCGACCGGCGCCGGCAGGGCGCCGACGATCACGCTGAGCGTGGCACCGTCGGGCGAGACGCCGTGCAGGTAGTTCTTGTGGTTGCGGCCCGCGGGGTGGTCGCGCGTCACGCGGCGGGGGGTGCCGCCCGGGGTCACGCCGTCCCACGGCACCTCGTACAGGTGGCCGTCCCGGGCGCTCACGATCACGGCCCCCTGGTCGGGAACGATCACGTGGTCGTTGTTGATCTCGGGCACGTCGCCCATCGGCACCGGCTCGAGCGCCGTCTCGTCGACCCCACGGGCGTCGGCGGGCACCCGCCAGAGCAGGCCGTCGCCGTTGACGACGAGCCAGCGACCGTCGGGGCTCCAGTTCGGGGCCTCGACGAGCACGCGGGTGCTCTCGAGGACGACCTGGACGTCGCCGGTCGCGGGGTCGACGACGAGCAGGCGGCTCCGTTGGCCGGGCAGCAGGGTTCGGGGCATGGGATCAGTCTGCCGTCACTGGTTCGAGAAGGCGGCGTCGAAGGAGGCGCTCGGTCGCCTCCAGAGGAGTGAGCGGATGTAGGCGAGCGCCTCGGGGGCGCCGTGCAGCCGGTCCATGCCGGCGTCCTCCCACTCGATCGAGATCGGGCCGTCGTAGCCGATCGCGTCGAGGGCGCGGAAGGCGTCCTCCCACTTCATGTCGCCGTGGCCGGTCGAGACGAAGTCCCAGCCCCGGCGGGGGTCGCCCCAGGGCAGGTGGGAGCCGAGCACGCCCGAGCGCCCGCTGACGGGCTTGATGCGGGTGTCCTTGCAGTCGACGTGGAAGATCCGGTCGGCGAAGTCGGTGATGAACGACACCGTGTCGACCCCCTGCCAGAGCATGTGCGAGGGGTCCCAGTTGAAGCCGAAGGCCGACCGGTGCTCGATGGCCTCGAGCGCCCGGACGCTCGTCCAGTGGTCGTAGGCGATCTCGCTCGGGTGCACCTCGTGGGCGAACCGGACGCCCTCGGCGTCGAACACGTCGAGGATGGGGTTCCAGCGGTCGGCGAAGTCCTGGTAGCCGGCGTCGATCACGCTCGCCGGGACCGGCGGGAACATCGCCACGTAGGGCCAGATCTTCGAGCCGGTGAAGCCGACGACGGTGTCGACGCCCATCTTGCGGGCCACCCGCGCCGCCCGCTTCATGTCCTCCGCGGCCCGCTGCCGGACGCCCTCGGGCTCGCCGTCACCCCAGGTGGACGGGCGCACGATCGCCTGGTGCCGGAAGTCGATCGGGTCGTCGCAGACCGCCTGCCCGGTCAGGTGGTTCGAGATCGCCCAGACCCCCAGGCCGTGCCGCTCGAGCACGTCGAGTCGCGACCGCAGGTACGCGTCGTCCTGGTCGGCGCGCTCGAGGTCGAGGTGGTCGCCCGACGCGGCGATCTCGAGGCCGTCGTAGCCCCACCCGGCGGCGAGTGCCGCGACCTCCTCGAAGGGCAGGTCGGCCCACTGGCCGGTGAACAGGGTGACGGGGCGGGAGCTCTCGGCCATGGGTTCCTTCTCGGGGGCGACGGGGGTGCGGGCGGGCGGCGGGGGCGGTGCGGGCGGCGGCGGGGTCGGGACGGTCGGGGTCAGGGCAGGTCGACCCACCGGCGCGACGCGGCGGACGCGAGGACCGCCTCGGTCACCCGGACGGCGCGCAGGCCGTCGACGAAGGTCGGCAGCCCCTCGGGGGTCCCGCCCCGGACGGCGTCGTGGGCGTCGCGCACGAACCCGGCGAACGCGTCGACGTAGCCCATCGGGTGCCCGGCGGGGACGGTCGACAGGCGGGCGGCGTCGGGTGCGAGCACGGCCGCGTCGCGGGCGACGAGCTGCGTGCCCGACCGGCGTCCGACCCAGAGCGTCTCGGGCTCCTCCTGCGAGAACTCGAGGCTCTCGGCGGTGCCCGACAGGTCGAGCAGGAGGCGGTTCTTGCGACCCGGCGCGACCTGCGACACGAAGAGGGTGCCGATCGCCCCCCGTGCCGTCTCGAACACGACGGCCGCCTCGTCCTCGGTGTCGACCGACGAGCCCCCGCGGTGGGTGTGCACGGTGGTGGTCGTCGAGGTCAGCCGGGCCAGCCGGTCGCCCAGGACGAACTCGAGCAGGTCGACCAGGTGGCTGCCGATGTCGGCGAAGGCCCGTGACGGACCGCCCGCGGCCGAGTCGACCCGCCAGTCGACGTCGTCGCTGTCGAGCAACCAGTCCTGCAGGTAGGAACCCCGGACGCTCAGCACGCGGCCGACCTCGCCCGTGGCGACGCGGGCCCGGGCCTCGCGCACCATCGGGTGGTAGCGGTAGACGAAGGGCACGGCACCGACCAGTCGCCCGGCCCGGGCGGCCTCGACCAGGGCCTCGGCCTCGACGCTCGAGGTCGCCAGCGGCTTCTCGCAGACCACGTGCTTGCCGGCGGCGAGCGCCGCCAGCGCGACGGGCGCGTGCGTGGCGTTCGGCGAGCAGACGTGCACGACGTCGACGCCGGGATCGGTCACGAGATCGTCGACGCTCTCGTGGGAGGTGTCGACGCCCAGGGACGCCGCCGCGTGGGCCGCGCTGGCGGCGCTCGAGGAGGCGAGGGCGACCACGCGGGCGCCGGCCGACCGCACGGCGCCGGCGTGCACGCGCGCCATGAAGCCGCCGCCCACGATGCCGACGCGCAGGGGTTCGACGCGACCCGCGCCTCCTCGGCTCGGCGCTGCCCGGCCGGCCGGGCCGGCGGTGGCGCCCACCGGCCCCACCGCCGTGGCCACGGCCGGCTCGGTCACTTCACGGCCCCCGACGACAGTCCGGTGATCAAGTGTTTCTGCACGAGCATGAAGCCTATGAGCACGGGCAGCGAGACGACGACCGAGGCGGCCATGAGCTGGTTCCAGTAGACGTCCTGCTGCGAGGCGTAGGCGCGGAGGCCGATGGAGAGCGTGCGCGTGTCCTTGCTCGTCAGCACCGAGGCGAAGAGCACCTCGCCCCAGGCCGTGATGAAGGCGTAGACCGCGACCGCGATGATGCCCGGCTTGGCGACCGGGATGATCACGCGGAACAGGGCACCGAGGCGACCCGTGCCGTCGATCATCGACGCCTCCTCCAGCTCTTTCGGGATCGACGCGAAGTAGCCCGTCAGCATCCAGATCGAGAACGGCAGAGAGAACGTCATGTAGGTGATGATCAGGCCGAGGTAGCTGCCGGTCAGCTGCACGCCGACCGTGCGCTGGATCTGCACGAAGATCAGGAACAGCGGCAACAGGAACAGGATGCCCGGGAACATCTGCGTCGACAGCACGACCAGGCTGAAGCTGCGCTGGCCCTTGAACCGCAGGCGGGCCAGCGAGTACGCGGCGAGCACGGCCATGGCCACCGACAGCACCGTCGCCGAGATCGTGACGATGAGGCTGTTCTTGAAGTACGACGCCAGCGGCACCGTCTGCCAGATCTGCACGTACGGTTCGAGCGTCACCCGGCTGGGGATCCAGGTGAACAAGCCCTGGACGTCGGCGAGCGGCTTGATCGAGGTGGTCAGCACCACGTAGAGCGGGACGACCACCACGAGCGACAGGAAGGCCAGCCCGAAGAAGCGGAAGACCTTGAACCCACGGGTCTCAATCATCGTGTTGTCCCTTCGGCAGAACCATGCGGATGTAGAACGCCGACGCGATCAGCAGCACGACCAGGAGCATCACGCTCATGGCACCGCCGAGGCCGAAGTTCCAGTTGTTGAACGACTGCTGGTAGATCAACGGCGAGATGAGCGTCGCCTGCTCGGGCGACGCCGGGCCGAAGAGCACGTAGGGCACGTTGAACTGGTTGAAGATCCACAGGCTCATGATCAACAGCAGCACGGCGTTGGCCGGCTTGACCATGGGCAGGGTGATCTGGGTGAACTGCTTCCAGAGGCTGGCGCCGTCGAGGCTCGCGGCCTCGTAGACGTCGCCCGGGATGTTCTGCAACGCGGCGAGCAGCATCAGGAAGGCGAAGGGCCAGAACTGCCACGCCGTCACGATGACGATGGCCCAGAACGAGTTGCCGCCGAGCAGCCAGAAGGGCCGGTCCTGCAGGATGCCGAGGTCGTCCACCAGGAAGCGGTTGATGGCCCCGTCGCGCTGGTTGAACATGAAGGCCCAGGCGATGGTGCCGACGTACGACGGCAGGGCGTAGGGCACGAGGAAGAGCGTGCGGAGGATGCCGCGGCCCTTGAACGAGCTGGTCAGGAGCACCGCGCCGAGCATGCCCATGCTCCAGGCGATGGCCACCACGATGACGGTGAACATCAGCGTGCGCCCCAGGGCCCCGTACAGCTGGCCGGCGATGGGCGAGGACGGGTCGAGCGCGGTGACGAAGTTCTGCAGGCCGACGAAGGGCGCGTTGACCCAGTTGGCGATGCTGAGCTGGTTCAGCGTGATGAACGCGATCCAGATGCCGAGCACCATCGGGACGATGTGGACGAGCAGTTCGGCCAGGGCGGCGGGCGCCACCAGGAAGTAGGCGAGCGGCGATCGGTGCTTCTTGCGCTTGGCCGGCTCGATCGGGGCCTGCTGGTGCGGGTCGGGCGGGAGGTCTTTCTCGGCGGTGGCGGGGGGCAGGACGTTGACGGTCATGAGGGTCCTCTCGGGGCCTGGGTGGCGGGGGCGGCCGGTCGATCGGACCGGCCGCCCCCGTCACGGGCGGTGGGAC
>NZ_LMKB01000005.1:973024-985490 GCF_001421165.1 Frigoribacterium sp. Leaf8
GCTCATCTGGCTGTTCGCGTCCTCGAGGGCCGACTTGACGTCGGACTCGCTGACGGAACCGCCCTGGGCTGCGGTGGCGAGGAGGTTCTTGATCGCGGTGCCGACCAAGGTCTCCATCTGCCCCTCGGAGGGGTAGAGGGGCATGGGCTGGGCGTGGTCCTCGAGGATCGTCTGCTTCAGCTTGATCGTGTCCGACTGGAACGCCGGGTCGTCGTACGCGCTCGTGACCACGGGCAGCGAGCTGAACGCCTTGTTCAGGTACACCTGCTCGGAGTCGCTCGTCAGGTGCTTGACGAAGTCGATCGCCGCGTCCTTGTTGCCGCTGTTCTCGAAGACGCTCACGTTGATGCCGGCCACGTGGCTCTGGGTGCCCAGCAGACCGGTCGCGTCGGCGGACTCCATCGGCACGGGTGCCGCGGCGTAGTCGGTGAAGTCGCGGGCCGAGAGGTTCGCGTCGGGGGCCTGGTCGAAGAACATCGCGGCCTTGTCGTCCGCGAACGTCGCCGCCATGTCCGAACCGTTCACGCTCTCGGCGTCGGACGGTGAGACCACCTTGTCGACCGCCATCAGGTCGACCCACTCCTTGACGCCCTTGACGACGCCGTCGTTGCCGAAGTCGGGCTCGCCGTCCTCGTCGTACAGCGCGCCTCCGTTCTGCAGGCCCCGGACGAACGCCTGGTGGGCGTTGTTCGAGATGCTCGACCCGGCCATGGTGACGCCCCACTGGTCGATCGTGCCGTCGCCGTCGGTGTCGACCGTCAGCTTCTTGGCGTCCTCGACGAACTCGTCCCAGGTGGCGGGCGGGGTGGTGATGCCCGCGGCCTCGAACATCTTCGTGTTGTAGTACAGCGAGTACGACAGCCCGTAGAGCGGGATCGACGTGGGTGCCTGACCCTCGGCACCGCCGGTGGCGAAGCTGGACTGCACGAAGCGGTCCTGGCCACCGACCTGGTCGAGGGCGTCGCCCTCCCAGGGCACGAAGGCACCGCTGGACTGCAGCGACACCGCCCAGGTGTTGCCGATGTTGAGGACGTCGGGCCCCTCGCCGCTCGAGACGGCGGTGAGGATGCGGTTGTAGAGGTCGGACCACGGGATGACCTCGAGGTCGACCTTGACGCCGGTCTCCTCCGTGTAGCGGTCGATGCTCTCCTGCAGGATCTCGGCGTCCTTCTCGACCGTGGGAGCCTGGTTGCTGGCCCAGTAGGTGATCGTGTCGGCGTCGCCGCTGCCGCCCGAGGCGCTGCAGGCGGTCATCGATCCGACCGAGAGGGCTCCGACCGCGAGGGCGGCGAGCCAACGGAACTTCGTTTGCATGACTTCTCCTGGTGTCTCTTCTTCGAGATTTCTCTTCATCGAGTGAGGGAAGGGGTGGTGCGGGGGTTCGTGGTGCTGTGGTGACTCCGGTGGTGCGAGTGGTGCGGGTGGTGCGCTCAGGGGGTGGACGGGTCGGGAGGCGCGGTGCCGGCGTCGAGGAGGCGCCGGCACCGCACCGGATCAGCCGAGGGTCGGGACGGAGGGGTCCCAGCTCTCGGGCAGCTCGGGCGTCGGCTCGAGGGTCGAGTCGACACGGACGCTCTCGTCACGTTCGGCGGACTCGGCCAGCGAGACCATGACGTCGAGGACGTGGAAGGCGAGTTCGCCGGGCACGCGCTCACGGCGACCCTCGCGGATGGCCTGGGCGAGCTCGGCGACGCCGGTGCCGCGGGTGAAGGTCGAACCCGTGGCCGCGACGACCGCCGGCTCGTCGGTGCCCGTGTGGACCGTCGTGTCGCCCTCGAACTCGTTCGGGTCGGGGAACACGGCCGTGCCCTCGGTCCCGGCGATCTCGACGAAGCCGGCACGGGCCAGCTTCGAGTCGAAGCTGAAGACGGCCTGCGCGCTGGCGCCGCTCTCGAACTGCAGCAGGGCGCTCACGTGCGTCGGCACCTCGACGGGGAAGACCGTTCCGGCCTTCGGCCCCGAGCCGATGACCCGGCTGTCCCGGGCCTTCGACGCCGTGGCCGTGACCTTCGCGACGGGTCCGAAGACCTGCACGAGCGTGGTCAGGTAGTACGGGCCGACGTCGAACATCGGTCCCGCGCCGTAGGCGAAGAGGAACTCGGGGCTGGGGTGCCATGACTCGGGGCCGGGCACCTGGAAGAGCGCGAGGCCGGTCAGGGGCGTGCCGATGTCGCCTCGCTTCACGACCCGCAGTCCGGTCTGCAGACCGGCGCCGAGGAACGTGTCCGGGGCGACGGCCACGCGGACGCCCGCCTCCTTCGCGGCGGCCAGCAGCCGGGCACCGCTCTCGCGGTCGAGGGCGTAGGGCTTCTCTCCCCAGACGTGCTTGCCCGCGGCGACGGCCTGCAGCGCCACGTCGACGTGGGCCGCCGGGATCGTCAGGTTGACCACGATCTCGACGTCGTCGAGGGCGAGCAACTCGTCGACCGTGCCGCTGGCGGGGACGCCCCACTTCTCGGCCTGGGCCGCCGCGCGGGCCTGGTCGATGTCGGCGATGAAGAGCACCTCGAGGTCGGGGAACTGCGTGAGGTTGCCGAGGTACTGGTCGCTGATCACGCCGGCGCCGATGACCCCGACGCCCACCGGGCCGGTCTTGCCGTCGGAGGCGACGGCGGGCCGCGAGGCAGTCGTCACGTCGGTCATGCGCGGACCCCCTGCAGGAACTCGAGGCTGTCGGCGAGCGCGGTGAACACGTCACCGGCGTGGTCGTCGAGTTCGACGACGGGGGTGGCCTGACGGGCCGCCTGCAGGATGTCGCGGACGGGCATCGACCCGCGCCCGACGGCGACCTGCTCGACGTCGTTCTTGTTCTTCGGGCCGTCCTTCACGTGGAGGAACTGAACCTTGTCGCCGAGGCGGGCGAGCAGCTCGGCGGCGTCGACGCCGCCGACCTCGACCCAGTAGGTGTCGATCTCGAGCACGACGTTCGCGGGCAGGGCCGCGGCGAACACCTCGAGGGCGGGGGTGCCGTCGATCAGGTTCTCCAGCTCGAAGGCGTGGTTGTGGTAGCCGATGGTGAGGTCGTGGGCGGCGGCCGCGTCGGCGATCTCGCCCAGCTCCTTCGCGATCGCCTCGACGTCCTCACGGGTGACCCAGCGGGTCTCGTCGATGTGCGGGTCGATGATCGTGCCGACGCCGAGACGGGTGGCGGCGGCGAAGATCGGCTCGAGGTCCTTGCCGATCAGGCCGACGTGCGCGCTGGGCGCGGTGAGTCCGGCGGCGGGCAGGGCCTCGGCGTACTCGTCGACGCGGTCGACGAAGGCGTACGGCTCGACCTGGGTGTAGCCGAGGTCGGCGATTCGCTTCAGGGTGCCGGGCAGGTCGGCGGCGATGGCGTCTCTGACCGTGTAGAGCTGGACCGAGATCGGGCTTGCGGTGGTCACCAGGGGTGTCTCCTCTTCCGAGTGGATGTGCGACGGCGACGGGCACCGTCGGGGACTCTCAGCGGTCGAGCCGTCGACCGGTCACCCCCGGAAGAGTGGCGGTCGGCGTCGACCGAGACTCACCATAGGACCGCTTCTGTCGACCCGCAAGCAAAAGTCGACCTTTTCTCGGCGGGGTTCTCTCGGGCGTCGCCGAGGGCTGTGGTTTACTGCTGCCATGTCCGACACGACGAGGTCGTCTGCCCTCGGCAGCACCGGAGCCAGCGAGATCTTCCAGCTGCTCCGCGACGGCGTGCCGCGCACCCGGGCCGAACTCGCGGCGATGACGGGCCTCGCCCGGTCGACGATCGGCCTGCGCCTCGACGTCCTGGCCGAACTCGGTCTGGTCGGCCCCTCCGCCGACGCCGTCTCGACGGGTGGCCGCCCTCCCTCTCGCGTGGCGCTCATCCCCTCGGCGCGTGTCGTCCTGGCCGCGGACTTCGGAGCGGGCCACGTCAACCTCGCCCTGACCGACCTGATGGGCGTCGAGCTGATCAGCGACCGTCGCCTGATCGACATCGCCGACGGTCCCGAGACGACCCTCGCCGGCATGGTGACCGGGGCGGACGCCCTGCTCGACCGGCTCGGTCGCACCCGGGACGACCTCATCGGGGTCGGGATCGGCCTGCCGGGCCCCGTGCAGTTCAGCACGGGTCGACCGGTGAACCCGCCGATCATGCCCGGCTGGGACGGCGTCGACGTGCCGGGCTGGGTGAGGCGCCACCTCGACGTGCCCGTCCTCGTCGACAACGACGTCAACATCATGGCCCTCGGCGAGCGCAGCCACGCCTGGCCGGGCACCGACCACTTCCTGTTCGTCAAGGTCGCCACCGGCATCGGCTCGGGCATCATCTCGGGCGGTCGCCTGCAGCGCGGCGCCCAGGGCATCGCGGGCGACATCGGCCACGTGCAGATCCCCCGCGGCGCCGGCGTCGTCTGCCACTGCGGCAACGTGGGGTGCCTCGAGGCCGTCGCCTCCGGGCCGGCACTCGCCCGCTCGCTGCGAGCCCTCGGCCACGACTGCGAGGGTGGCCGCCAGGTGGTCGAGCTCGTCCGGGCCGGCAACGTCGACGCGGTGCAGGCCGTCCGCCAGGCGGGTCGCGACCTCGGCGAGGTGCTGACCGCCTGCGTCAACATGATCAACCCCTCGGTCATCGCGATCGGCGGCTCCATGGCGCAGGCCGGCGAGCACTTGCTGGCCGGCGTGCGCGAGGTCGTCTACCAGCGGTCGATGCCGCTCG
This sequence comes from Frigoribacterium sp. Leaf8, assembly GCF_001421165.1. Taxonomy (GTDB): domain Bacteria; phylum Actinomycetota; class Actinomycetes; order Actinomycetales; family Microbacteriaceae; genus Frigoribacterium. Next base: position 977,688 of record NZ_LMKB01000005.1, read on the forward strand.
CGACCGAGCACCTGAGCATCGTGCCGTCCCGGGCGGGCGACCGGGCGGGGCTCATGGGCGCGAGCATGCTCGCGATCCACCACGCCCTCTCCCCCGCGGCGATCGACGAGCTCGCCGCCGCCGTCTGACCGCGGGCTCCCGGTGCTCGCCGCTCCGCCGCGACACGAGGAGGCGCGGGTGTCGTCCTCGCGCCCCCGGCGAGGGAGAATGGTCACCATGACCATCGTCCAACCCATGCTCGCCCTGTGGGACGACGACGAGCCGACGAGCCCCGCCGCGCCTCCTGCGCATCTGACGCGCGTGCTGGCCGACTCGTCGGACCGCATCGCGTGGCTGCGGGCTCGCAGCCAGGGCATCACGGCCACCGACGTCGCCCGGCTCTCGAGCCCGCGCGCCGTGCAGGCCGTCGTGCTCGACAAGTTGTACGGCAACGGTTTCGGCGGCAACGCCTACACCGACCACGGGCGGGCGCGTGAGCCCGAGATCGCCCGGTGGGTGCTGCAGCGGCACGGCATCGAGTCCAGCCAGAAGCTCTTCCACGCCGCGGGTCAGCGCCGACACCTGGCCACCCCGGACGGCGTGACCGTCCGCACCGACGGCACCGTCGAGCTGTGCGAGATCAAGACGACGAAGAAGGCCTGGTCGTCGATCCCCCGCTCGTACCTGCGCCAGGTGGCCTGGCAGCAGTACGTGCTCGGCGCCGAGCGCACCCTCGTGGTCTGGGAGCAGCACACCGACTTCGTTCCCCTGCACGGTGACCCGCAGTGCCGCTGGGTCGAGCGCGACGAGGACGAGATCCACCGTCTCGTGGCCCTCGCCGACCAGGTGCTCGACACCCTCGCACGACAGGCGCCGGTCGACCCGTTCGCGCCGGGCGGCCGAGCGTCGGCGCCCCCACCGCCCGACGCCTACGAGGCCTACGAACCCCCGCCCTACGATCCGTTGCGCTGAGTCACGCGCCGATCCGGGTCGACGAGGCGCAGGCGCGACGCCGCCACGACGAGCGCCCCGATCAGGGCGACCGCGACGGCGATGCCCACGCACCAGAGCGCCACGACGCCCCCGCCGAGGGTCGCCACGTCGAGGAAGGGGTACGGCACGAAGTCGGCGCCCCGGGCCAGGACGACGACCACCCAGATCAAGGGAAAGGCCAGGAACTGCCACAACCGCCGCCAGGGCTGGCGGTCGCGGTCGGCGAAGAGCACCCAGTCGAGCACGACGTAGAGCGGGATCACCCGGTGGAACACGTTGCTCGCCCACCCCACGGTGTACGGGTCGTTCGAGGGCAGTCCCGCCAGCAGCAGGTTGAAGACCAGCCCGGTCAGCGCGATGTACGTGGTCGCCGCCGCCCGCACCGCGACCGTCCACCGGGGCGGCGTCGTCCGGCGCAGCACCGTGAACGCGCCGATCGCCAGGGCCAGCAGCACGATGAGGTTGCTCTGGATGGTGAAGTACCCGAAGAAGTCCACGAATCGGTACCCCGGGTCGCGCAGGCTGTTCTCCCACTGGGCCACGACGGCGACGAGGACCGCGACCGCAGCCGCGACGCGCAGGACGGCGACCGATGCTCTCATGCCCACACCGTACCCATCATCGTTTCCCTCTCGGTGACACCCGCGAAACACGGGTGACTCATCCGTCCCGTTGACTGACCTGACCACCGCGCCGGAGCCACGGCGCACACGAGCCGACAGGGGCCGCCGATGGACACGACGATGCAGACGACGATGCGGGCGATGGTGATCGAGCGGACCGGCGGGCCCGAGCAGCTCGTCGCCGCCGACGTGCCCTACCCGCGACGGGTCAACGCCGAGGTGCTCGTGCGCGTCGTCGCCGCCGGCGTCAACCGCTTCGACCTGGAGACCCGGGCCGGTCGCGGCGACAGCGACGCCATCCCGGCGTTCCCGGCCGTGCTGGGCCACGACTTCAGCGGCGTCGTCGTCGAGACGCCCTATGCGGCGCATCCGTTGAGTCCGGGTGACGCCGTCTACGGCATGGCCCCGTGCCCGCGCTCCGGTGGCAGCTACGCCGAGTACATCAGCGTCCCGTCGCTGTCGGTGGCCCGGAAGCCCACCACCCTGTCGCACCTCGAAGCCGCCGCGGTGCCCCTCGCGGCGCTCACGGCCTGGGGGATGGTCGTCGACGTCGCCAAGGCCCACGAGGGCCAGCGCCTCCTCATCAACGCCGGCGCGGGCGGGGTGGGGCACTTCGCGGTGCAGTTCGCCTCGTACTTCGGCGCACACGTCGTCGCGACCGGCTCGCAGGCCAACTCGGCCTGGCTGCGGGAGCTCGGGGCCGCCGAGGTCGTCGACTACGGCGCGGCCGACGTCGACCGCAGCGTCCGTCAGGTCGACGTCGTGCTCAACCTGGTCGACGACGACGTCGAGGCCGACCGGTCGCTGAGGTTGCTCCGACCCGGTGGGCTCGCCGTCCACGCACCGCTCGCCTCGGGGGCCGCCTTCGCCGAGAAAGCCGCGCAGGCAGGCGTCCGGTCGACCGGGTTCGCCGTCTCCCCCGACGGCGCCACGCTGGCGGTCATCTCGCGACTGCTCGACTCGGGAGACGTCCGGGTCTACGTCGACGAGGTCTACGACCTGGTCGACGCCCGTGACGCCCATGCTCGCCTCGAGCGGTCGCACACCCGCGGCAAGCTCGTGCTGCGCGTCACCGACGACACCGAGGCCGCCTGACCCGGCCTCCGGACCCGGCCCCCGGACCGGCCGCCGTGGCCCGACGCGACCCCGCCTAGATCCGACGCTCGAGGACGAAGTCCTGCTGCAGGTCGTCGCCGAGGGCGAAGGTCTTCGTCCCGACCTTCACGAGTCCGTGCTTGGCGTAGAAGCGAAGCGCCCGTTCGTTCTGCTGGTTGACTCCGAGCCACACCGAGGAGGCGCCGGTCGCGCGGGCTGCCTCGAGGGTCGCGGCCATCAGGGTCGAGGCCGCCCCCGTGCCGTGCCCCTGCGGCATGACGTAGAACTTGCTCAGCTCGACGGTCGGCCGGGACGAGACGGCTGCGGCGACGTCCGCGTCCTCGGGATCTCCCGCGATCATCATGCTGTAGCCGAGGGCCCCCCGGGCCGTGGGGTCGACGGCCAGCAGGACGGTCCGGGTGTCGTCGGCGAGGTAGCGCGAGAAGGCCTCCTCGGACAGCACCGTGGTGACGACCCGGGCGATGTCCGCGAGGTCCGACCCGGGCGGGCAGGCGAGCGGGAAGGTCACCGCGGCGACCTCGGCGAGCAGGGGGGCGTCGGTCGGGAGGGCAGGGCGCACGGTGACGGTCATCTGCCCATGGTGCCCCACCCGCGCCTCCCCGCCCGACCACGGACGGGAGCCGACGACGAAGGCCGCCCCACTCGAGAGTGGGACGGCCTTCGGGCGACGCAGTGCCTGGGAGGTCTGAGGACCTAGAAGACGTTGATGTCGAGGGGGATGCCGGGACCGAAGGTCGTCGACAGCGTGCCCTTGGTGATGTAGCGGCCCTTGGACGAGGACGGCTTGAGGCGGACGACCTCTTCGAGGGCGGCGTCGAGGTTGGTGTTCAGCTGCTCTTCCGAGAAGCCGGCCTTACCGATGACGAAGTGCACGTTGCTGTGCTTGTCGACACGGAACTCGATCTTTCCGCCCTTGATGTCGTTGACGGCCTGCGCGACGTTGGGGGTCACGGTGCCGGTCTTCGGGTTGGGCATGAGGCCGCGGGGGCCGAGCACCTTTCCGAGACGACCGACCTTGCCCATGAGCTCGGGGGTCGAGACGGCCGAGTCGAACGACGTGTAGCCGCCCGCGACCTTCTCGATGAGCTCGTCGCCACCGACCTCGTCGGCACCCGCGGCGATGGCCGCCTCGGCGGCGGCACCCGTCGCGAACACGATGACGCGGGCGGTCTTGCCCGTGCCGTGCGGCAGGATGACGGTGCCGCGCACCATCTGGTCGGCCTTGCGGGGGTCGACGCCGAGCTTGAGCGCGACCTCGACGGTCGAGTCGAACTTCTTCGAGCCGGTCTCGCGAGCGACGGCCACGGCCTCGCTGGTGCTGTAGAACTTGCCTGCCTCGATCTTCTCGGCAGCGGCGCGGTACGCCTTGGACTTCTGAGCCATGTTGGACCTCTTCGTACTGGGGACGTGGTTGCGAGCCTGGCCGGCTCTCCCACTGATGTCAGGGTCGTGCAGGCGGGTCGCCTGCACGGAGGGGTGCTGCTTAGGCGTCGACCGTGATGCCCATGGAACGGGCGGTGCCGGCGATGATCTTCGCCGCGGCGTCGATGTCGTTGGCGTTCAGGTCGGCCTGCTTGGTCGTCGCGATCTCGCGCACCTGGTCCATGGTCAGCTTGCCGACCTTGGTGGTGTGCGGGGTTCCCGAACCCTTGGCGACGCCGGCGGCCTTCTTGATGAGCTCGGCGGCGGGCGGGGTCTTGAGGATGAACGTGAACGAGCGGTCTTCGTAGACCGTGATCTCGACGGGGACGACGTTGCCGCGCTGCGACTCGGTCGCCGCGTTGTACGCCTTGCAGAACTCCATGATGTTCACGCCGTGCTGACCCAGGGCCGGGCCGATGGGCGGGGCGGGGTTCGCGGCGCCGGCGTTGATCTGAAGCTTGATCAGACCCGTGACCTTCTTTTTCGGTGCCATTGTTCTTTTCCTTCTTGTGGGGTTCGAACCGATCGCGGTCGCGACCTGCTCTCCCGGTGGCCCGCGGCGCGGACTCCGGTGATCTGTAGACCTGGGGGTGGGTGCCTGCTAGAGCTTCGTGACCTGGTCGAAGCTGAGCTCGACCGGCGTCTCGCGCTCGAACAGCGAGACCAGCACGGTGAGCTTGCCGCTCTCGGGCTTGATCTCGTTGATCGTACCGGGAAGTCCGGCGAACGACCCCTCTTTGATCGTGATCGTCTCGCCGATCTCGAAGTCGACCTCGGCGGGGATGACCCGCTGGGCCTGCTTGCCACCCTTGGCGCCGCCCTTGGCGGGCGCCGGGGTCGTGTCGACCTGGACGAGGCTCTTCAACATGTTGAAGGCCTCTTCGAAACGCAGCGGCGTCGGGTTGTGGGCGTTGCCCACGAAGCCCGTGACCCCGGGGGTGTGGCGGACGACGGACCAGCTGTCCTCGTTGAGGTCGAGACGCACGAGCACGTAGCCGGGGATGCGGACGCGGGTGACGAGCTTGCGCTGCCCGTTCTTGATCTCGACCACGTCCTCCATGGGGACCTCTACCTGGTAGATGTAGTCCTCCATGGTCATCGAGACCATGCGGTTCTCGATGTTCTGCTTCACGCGGCGCTCGAAGCCGGCGTACGAGTGGATGACGTACCACTTGCCGGGCTTGCCCCGCAGCTCGTAACGGAAGGCCTCGTAGGGGTCGACCTCGGCGGGCTCGTCGTCCTCGACCTCGGTGGCGGACACGTCGACGTCGACGTCGTCGTGCGCGATCTCGGCGTCGGCGTCCTGGACGGACTGCTCGGCCTCGGCGACGACGGCGTTCGCGGCGGGGGCGTCGCCCTCGTCGGCCGCCTGCTCGGCCTCGGAGTCGGCCTCGTCGTCGGTGGCCTCGACGGCGGCCTCGGCCTCGAACTCGTCGTCGATGTCGAGGGCGTCGTCGACGATCGCGTCGGCCTCGGGGTCGCGTGCCTCGGCCAGCGTGTCGAGCAGGCCGTCGAGGTCGCTCGTGTCGGTCGAACCGGACTCGCCTTCGTCGACGACCGAGAGGGCCTCGGACTCGGCGGGCTCGACGGCGTCCTCGTCGGCGGCCAGCGTGCCGCCCTCTTGGGCCTCTTCGACCTCGGAGGACTGCTCGGCAGCGGTGGCGAGGTCGATGTCGTCGCGCTCGTTGTCAGGCAAGGGTTCTTCTTTCGATCGGGGTTGTCGGGTGCTCGTGCTCGGTGGCACGGGACCCGCTCACGTGGTGCTCGGGGAGTCGGCCGGTGGGTGCCGCGTCAGCTGCCGGTCGGGCCGTTGCCGAAGACGTAGCCGACGCCGGTGCCGAACACCAGGTCGAGCAGGGAGACGAGGGCCATCATGATGACCACGAAGACCAGGACGACGCCGGTGTAGCTCAGCAGCTCTTTGCGGGTCGGCGTGACGACCTTCTTGAGCTCGGCGATCACCTGGCGGATGAACAACGCGATGCGGGCGAAGGGGCTGCGGCGCGTCGCACCGTCGCTCTTCGCCTTCTCGACGACGTCTTCACTGGGGACGTCAACGTCTTTTCTCGCCACTGTTCCGACCTTCCGAGCTCGGCCCGTGGGCCTGTGTCCGTATCTGTGTGTGATCACCGTGTCATGAAGAACACAGCCGGGCTGCAGGGCGGACAGGACTCGAACCTGCAACCTGCGGTTTTGGAGACCGCTGCTCTACCAATTGAGCCACCGCCCTATGGGATCGACGCCCTTCAGATGACCTCTCGGCCGGACCCGGAGGCCCTGCCTCTCTCAGCCGGCTGTTGGTGAACCGGACTGCAGAGGCGCGCTGAAGCTTGGCGCATTCGATCGCCTCGTCAAGTGTAGGCGAAGCGGCGGGCGCGTGCAAAGCCGGGCGCCGCGGGGTCCGACGGACCGCCGGCGGGCGCACCCGTCCGGGCCGGTCACACCCCCGCTAGGCTGACCCGCGTGACCCCGACCGCGCGCCGTCTCTCGTCCCGTATCTCGTCGATCGCCGAATCGGCCACGCTGGCCGTCGACGCGAAGGCCAAGGCCCTGCTGGCACAGGGCCGACCGATCATCAGCTACGGCCCGGGCGAGCCCAACTTCCCCACGCCCGACCACATCGTCGACGCGGCCGTCGTCGCCGCCCGCGACCCGCGCAACCACCGCTACTCGGCCGCGGCCGGCCTGCTCGAACTGCGCGAGGCGATCGTCGAGAAGACCCTGCGCGACAGCGGCACCACGGTGTCGACGTCGCAGGTGATCGTCACGAACGGTGGCAAGCAGGCCGTCTACCAGGCCTTCCAGGCGCTGCTCGACGACGGCGACGAAGCCCTCCTGCCGTCGCCCTACTGGACGACCTACCCCGAGGCCATCGCCCTCGCCGGCGGAGTCACCGTCGAGGTCTTCGCCGGTGCCGACCAGGGCTACAAGGTCACGGTCGACCAGCTCGAGGCCGCCCGCACCGAGCGCACGAAGGTGTTGCTGTTCTGCTCGCCGTCGAACCCGACGGGCGCGGTCTACTCACCCGACGAGGTCGAGGCGATCGGTCGTTGGGCCCTCGAGGCCGGCGTCTGGGTGATCACCGACGAGATCTACCAGAACCTCACCTACGACGGGGTGACGGCCGTCTCGATCACCGAGGCCGTGCCCGAGCTGGCCGACCAGGCGATCCTGGTCAACGGCGTGGCCAAGACCTACGCGATGACCGGGTGGCGGGTCGGCTGGATGATCGGCCCGACCGACGTGGTCAAGGGTGCCGCGAACCTCCAGTCGCACCTCACGTCGAACGTCTCGAACGTGTCGCAGCGGGCGGCCCTGGCGGCCCTCACCGGACCGCAGGACGAGGTCGAGGCCATGCGGGTCGCCTTCGACGCCCGACGCAGCACCATCGTCCGCGAGCTCAACCGGATCGACGGCGTCGTCACCCCCACCCCCGAGGGAGCCTTCTACGTCTACCCCGACGTGCAGGGCCTGCTCGGTCGCGAGTGGGGAGGCGTCACGCCCACCACGTCGCTCGAACTCGCCGACCTCATCCTCGAACAGGCCGACGTCGCCACCGTGCCCGGTGAGGCCTTCGGGCCCAGCGGGTACCTCCGGCTGTCCTACGCTCTCGGCGACGACGAGTTGCTCGAGGGCGTCCGCCGCCTCCAGCGCCTGTTCGCCTGAGGCC
>NZ_LMKB01000005.1:985534-985639 GCF_001421165.1 Frigoribacterium sp. Leaf8
GCGACCCCCGTCCCGAGGCCGGGTCCACCGATCGGTGGACCCGGCCTCGACCGGTCGGGCCTGGTGCGCGGAGCCGCCACGGCGCACGCTGGAGCCATGACCCCC
>NZ_LMKB01000005.1:985678-1069533 GCF_001421165.1 Frigoribacterium sp. Leaf8
GAACCCGTCGTGCGAGTGCGCGACCTCACCAAGACCTACGGCACCGCCACGGCTCTGCACGGCCTCTCGTTCGAGGTGGCCGCGGGCGAGACCCTCGGCCTGCTCGGCCCCAACGGCGCCGGCAAGTCGACCACCATCGAGATCCTCGAGGGCTACCGCGACCGGTCGGGCGGTGACGTGTCGGTGCTCGGCGCCGACCCGCAGCACGCCGGTCTCGACTGGAAGGCGCGCCTCGGCATCGTCCTGCAGACCTCCGGCGAACAGGGGACGGCCACGGTGCGCGAGCAGATCGCCCACTTCGCCGGCTTCTACCCGAACCCGCGCGACGTCGACGAGGTGATCGCCGCGGTCGGCCTCGAGGCGAAGGCCGGGGCACGCATCCGGTCGCTGTCCGGGGGGCAGCGACGACGCGTCGACGTCGCGCTCGGTGTGGTCGGCGGCCCCGAGCTGTTGTTCCTCGACGAACCGACCACGGGCTTCGACCCCGAGGCCCGCCGACAGTTCTGGCAGTTGATCCGGTCGCTGTCGGACGACGGGACGAGCATCGTCCTCACCACCCACTACCTCGACGAGGCGGCGCAGCTGAGCGACCGCGTCGCGGTGATCGCGCAGGGCCGGCTCGTCGCCCAGGGGCGACCCGACGAGCTCGGGGACGAGGAGGCGCGCACCCCTCGGGTGACCTGGCTCGACGAACACGGACGGCACGACGTCCGCACCTCCGCACCGGGCGCCCTGGTCGCCGACCTGCACGCCCGCGGAGGCGAACCGCGCTCGCTCGAGGTGATCCGGCCGTCGCTGGAGGACGTGTACCTCGGGTTGGTCGCGACCGCCGAGACCGTCGCGGACGGGGAACGGGTCGCGACCGACGCCGGGGACGCGCCGCGCGCCTCCTCGTCCGGGGTGACCTCGTGAGGACGCTCTCGCTCGGCCTGAGCCGCACCCGGTACGAGGTGCGGGGGTACTTCCGGGCCGGCGACACCGTCTTCTTCACGTTCTTGTTCCCGGTCGTGATGCTCGCGATCTTCTCCACGGCGTTCAGCGCCTCGGGCTCGTTCGGCACGCGGCCGGACGGTTCCGAGGTGGGGGCCGCCGCGTTCTACCTGCCGGGCATGATCGCGGCCGGCATCCTGCTCTCGGGCGTGCAGAACCTCGCCGTCGACATCGCCCTCGAGCGTGGCGACGGCACCCTCAAGCGACTTTCGGGGACGCCCCTGCCGGTCGGGTCGTACTTTGTCGGCAAGTTCGGCCAGGTGCTCGTCACGAGCCTGCTGCAGGTGGCGCTGCTCGTGCTGGTGGCCCGGGTGCTCTTCGGCGTGCCCTTGCCGACCGACGCCGGGTCGTGGCTGACGCTCGCCTGGGTCTACCTGCTCGGCATCGCGACGTCGGCGCTGGTCGGCATCGCCCTCTCGCGCGTGCCCCGCAGCGGGAAGAGCGCCACGGCCGTGATCGTCCCGATCACGCTCGTGCTGCAGTTCATCTCGGGGGTCTACCTGCCGTTCACCCAGCTGCCCGACTGGCTGCAGTCGGTGGCCTCGGTGTTCCCGTTGAAGTGGCTGGCGCAGGGCATGCGCAGCGTGTTCCTGCCCGACACGTTCTCGGCCGCCGAGGCCGGCGGATCGTGGGACCTGCCCGGCGTCGCCCTCTGGCTGGCGGTCTGGCTCGTCGCCGGCGCCGTCGCCTCGCTGCTGACCTTCCGGTGGATCAGGAAGGACACCTGACCCGTGGACGGCCACCGTCCTCCGCCCGATCGGCGACGACCACGACGGCCTCGCCGGCCCGCGGCTGCCACTAGCGTGATCGACATGGACGACACCGGCGACCGGGCGGAGGCCGCGGCCCCCGCCCGGTCGGGAACCGCCATCTCGATGCGCTGGTGGGACGCCGGCCTCGCGATCACGGTCGTGGTGATGGTCGTCCTGGCCACGACCTCGTCGAGCGGCCGGGTCACGGCCTCGTTCGTCGCCGTCGGGCTGCTGGTGCTCACGTGGTTCGCCCTCGCGCGGCCCGTGGTGCGTCGCGCCGTCGCGCTGCTGTCGCTCCCGACCGTGACGGCCGTCGCCGCGCTCGTGGTGGTGGGCGGCGTCACGGTGGCCGCCACCCCCGAACTCGCGGTCGTGCAGGCCTTCCTCATGCCGCTGATCTGGACGCTGCTCCCCGGCACCCGGTCCGCGATCGTCGCCAACGTCTGCTTGTGCGTCGCCATCTCGATCGGGTTCGTCGTCAGCCTGGGGTGGTCGGCCGAGGCCCTCGCGACGGCCGCCACCAGCGAAGGCCTCTCGCTCGTCTTCAGCATCGCGCTGGGGATGTGGATCACCACGATCGCCGGGGTCGGGGTCGAACGCGGCCGGCTGCTCGACGAGCTGCGCGAGGCCCAGGCCGAACTGGCCGCGCGGCACCGCGACGCGGGCACGAGCACCGAACGCGAGCGCCTGGCCCGGGAGATCCACGACACGATCGCCCAGAGCCTCACCGGAGTCGTCATGCTCGCGCAGCAGACCCGCGGAGCCCTCGCGGCCGGCGACCTGACGACGACCCGTGAACGGCTCGACGTGATCGAGGCCGCCGCCCGCGAGGCCCTCACCGAGGCGCGCACCCTCGTCGCGGCGACCGCGTCCACCGGACCGGCGGGCACCGACGTGGCGGCCGCCCTCCATCGCCTCGGCGAGCGCTTCGAGCGGGAGAGCGGAATCGGGATCACGGTCGACGCCGTCGATGTCGACCTGCCCCGCGACCTGCAGGTCGTGCTGGTGCGGTGCACCCAGGAGGCGCTGGCCAACGTCCGCAAGCACAGTGCGTCGACGTCGGCGCGGGTCACGCTCACGGCGACGGACGGGACGGCCGTGCTCGTCGTGTCCGACGACGGCACCGGGTTCGACACGGCGGTCGCATCGACCGGGTTCGGCCTCGACGGCCTCCGCGAGCGGCTCGAGCTGTCGGGTGGCCGCCTCGACGTCTCGTCGGACCGCGACGGGACGGTCGTCACCGCGCAGGTCCCCCGCGCCGCGGTGGTGACCCCGTGACCGCGGGGCCCGCGCACGAGGATGCGACGTCGACCGGGCCCGGAGCCTCGCCGGCGGGATCGCCCGTGCACCGCACCGTCGTGGCCGACGACCATCCGATCGTGCGGCAGGGCATCGCCGCCCTGCTCGCGACGACGGACGACTTCGTCGTGGTGGGGCAGGCGAGCGACGGCTCCGAGGCCGTCGCCCTGGCGGACTCGCTCGAGCCCGACCTGATCGTGATGGACCTCCGCATGCCCGGCCTCGACGGTGTCGAGGCGACCGAGGCCGTCCTGGCACGTCACCCGACGACCAAGGTCGTCGTGCTCACCACCTACGAGTCCGACGACAGCATCCTGCGGGCGATCGAGGTGGGGGCGAGCGGCTACCTCCTGAAGGCCTCCCCGGAGGACGAGCTCGTGGCGGGCCTCCGAGCCGTGGTCGCGGGACAGGTGGCCCTCGCCCCCGCGATGGCGGCCCGTCTCGTCGGCCGCGCACGCAGCGGCGCCGAGCCCGTGCCGCGCCCGACCCCGTTGAGTCCTCGCGAGACCGACGTGCTCGCCCTCGTGGCGGAGGGTTGCTCGAACCGCGAGATCGGACGCCGGCTGTTCGTCGGCGAGGCGACGGTCAAGACGCACCTGCTGCACGTCTTCGAGAAACTGGGCGTCAACGACCGGACGCGCGCCGTCACGCTGGCGCTCGAACTCGGCCACCTGCCGCGCCGCTGAGGATCTCTGCGCCGCGACGTCGGACGGGCACCGCCGCGTCGGACGCACGTGGCCGCGTCGGACGCACGCGGCCGCGTCCCTACAGCGAGAGGCCGAGGAGGACGGGCTCGGGGTGCAGCAGCACGCCGAACTCGGACTGGACCCGCTGCTGCACGTAGCGCGCGAGCTCGGCGACCTCGTCGCCCGTGGCACCGCCACGGTTGGTCAGGGCCAGGGTGTGCTTGGACGAGACGGCGGCTCGCGAGCCCGGCAGGCGGAAACCCCTCGCGATGCCGGCGTGCTCGATCAGCCAGGCGGCGCTGAGCTTGACCTCGGCGGGCGCACGGGGCGCCGGGGCGGCCGGCTCCTCACCGAGTGGCACGACCTGGCGCTCGGGCTCGGGGCCGGTCGGCCACCGTGGCGCGTCGGCCGGCAGGGTCGACGCGTCGGCCCGCGACACGATCGGGTTGGTGAAGAACGATCCGCTCGACGCCGTGTCACGGTCGGCCGGATCGAGCACCATGCCCTTCGCGGCCCGCAGGGCGAGCACGCTGGAGCGCACGTCGGCGACCGAGACCCGGGCCCCGAGCTCGACGCCGAGGGCCTTCGCGAGCTGCGGGTACGCGACCTGCTCGCTCGCGCCTCCGTGGTCCGTGAGGGCGAACTCCACGGCCGTGACGACGCCCCGACGGCCCTGCTTGAAGACGCTCGTGCGGTACCCGAGGTCGAGGTTGGCCGCGGGGATGCGGACGAACTCGCCCGAGTCGTCGTCCAGGAAGTCGACGGCCACGAGCGTCGAGGCGACCTCCTGGCCGTAGGCACCGATGTTCTGGATCGGCGACGCGCCCGTCGAGCCGGGGATGCCGCTGAGCGCCTCGAGCCCCGACCAGCCCTGCTCGACCGTGGAGGCGACGAGGTCGTCCCAGGGCTCACCGGCGGCGACGCGGAGGTGGACGCGGTGGTCGTCGGAGTCGACGCGCTCGACACCCCGGGTGGCCACGTGGACGACCGTGCCGTCGAACGGCTCGTCGGAGGCGACCGTGTTCGACCCGCCGCCCAGGACGTACCAGGGGTCGTCACCGACCGACGCCTCACGGACCGCGGCCAGCAGCTCGTCGGTCGTCGTCGCCTCGACCAGGCGGGCGGGCTCGCCGCCCACCTGCATCGTCGTGAGCTCGGCGAAGGTCGTCACGCCAGCGTCACCACGACCTGGGCCTTGCCCAGCACGGTCTGGCCGCCGGCGGTCACGGTCAGGTCGATGCGCGCCGTGCCGGCCTCGGCGTCGAGCTTGCCCACCTTCGCGACGACGGCGATCTCGGCCCCGGCGGTGGGGTCGACCACGACGGGACGCGTGAAGCGCACCTGGTAGTCCGACACCCGACCGAGCACGCCGGCGTCGTCGCCCGCCCCCTCGAGCCATTCGACGACCGGCTGGACGGCGGTGCCCATCGTGAGCATGCCGTGGGCCAGGACACCGGGGAGACCGACCGCGGCCGCCACGTCGTCGCGGTAGTGGATGGGGTTGAAGTCGCCCGAGGCGCCGGCGTAGCGCACCAACGAGTCGCGTGTCAGGGGGTAGGTCTTCTCGGCGACGACCTGGCCGACCTCGAGGGCGCTCACGCGGCGGCCTCGTCGTCGGCGCGGACGACGAGCGTCGACACGGCGGTGACCACGTGCCGCCCGTCGACGTCGCGCATGTCGGAGGACGCCGTGACCATGGCGTTGCCGCCCAGCGTCTTGACGCTCGTCACGGTCAGGGTGGCCGTGAGCTCGTCCCCCGCGACGATCGGACGCGAGAGCGAGAAGCGCTGCTCGCCGTGGACGACGCGGGAGAAGTCGATGCCCGCGTCGGGTTCGGCGAGCAACTGGGCGAGGGTGGCCTCTTGGACGACGACGGCGAAGGTCGGCGGGGCGACGAGGTCGCCGTGCCCGGCCGCGTGGGCCGCCTCGAGGTCGAACGAGAGCGGGCTCGTCGAGCCGGTCGCGCGGGCGAACTCGCGCACCTTCTCGCGGCCCACGAGGTAGGGCGGGGCCGGCGGGAAGACCCGCCCTTGCAGATCAGGGTTCACGGACACGCGGTCGAGTCTAACCAGCGGGGTACGTCGCCCGGCCCGGTGTCGGGGGCACGGCGTACGTTCACGTCATGAGCGACGCGAACATCGACCCCGACATCACCCCCGTCGACCCGGCAGCGGCCGAGTCCGACGAGACGACGACCACCGACACGACGACCACCGACGAGACCGACCAGGCCGCCACGGCCCGGGAGGAGAACGCGGCCCCCGCACACGGCGAGACGCTCGGCGGCGCCCGCCCCGACGGCGGCAGCACGGCGTCGAAGGACCCCGACGACTGGGTCACCGGGGACGAGCCCATCACCGGCCCGCAGAAGAGCTACCTCGACACCCTCGCCCGCGAGGCCGGCGAAGAGTTACCCGCCGACATGACGAAGGCCGAGGCGAGCGAGCACATCGACCGCCTCCAGCAGAAGACCGGCCGCGGGGCCTGACCCCTCGTCGTCCCCCGGGGCCCGGGCCGATCCGCGAAAGACGGCCCGGTGCCCCTTCCGATCCACCCGTGGCAGTCGTACACTCCAGTCACGTCTGGGATGGTAACTCGACGTGGGCACCCTCCTCTGGCGCGTGCCGGTACTGATCCACCTGCACCTCGAGCGCCGAGGGTGCGACGGGGTGCATCCGAGTCCTCCCCCGACTCGGGTGCACCTCTTCACGTCGCCCACCGCATCGTGTCCTGCCGTCCGGGGCCGACCGACTCGGGGCCGTGCGGCTCCGTCCGTCTAGGGTGAACGGATGATCTCCCCCGAGCCCCCGGTCTCCACCGCCGGCTCCGGTCGCCGCGACGGCCCCGCCTCGTGGACCGCCGCACTGCTGGGTTCGACGCACCCGGGGCCGACGGTGGTGGTGACCGTCCTCGCCGTCGTGCTGGGTGCCTCCTCGGGGTTGCCCCTCGGCCGACTCGTGCTGCTCGCCCTCGCGGTGCTGCTCGGACAGGCCTCGATCGGGTTCGCCAACGACTGGCTCGACGCCGGGCGCGACCGCGCCGTCGGCCGGACCGACAAGCCGGTGGCCCAGGGCCTCGTGAGCGTGTCGGCCGTCCGCCGTGCCGCGGTGGTCTGCGGCGTGCTGATGCTCGTGCCGTCCTACGCGCTCGGGCCCGCAGCCGGCACGGCCCACCTCGTGCTCGTGGCCTCGGGGTGGGCCTACGACCTCGGGCTCAAGCGGACCCCGGTCTCGGTGGTGCCGTTCGTCGTGAGCTTCGGCCTGCTGCCCGCCGTCGCCACCCTCGCCGCGGCACCACCGTCGCCTCCCGCCGGCTGGGCCGTCGCGGTCGGAGCCGTGTTCGGCGTCGCGATCCACTTCACGAACGTCCTGCCCGACCTCGACGACGACGCGCGCACCGGCATCGTCGGGCTCCCCCACCGCCTCGGACGGACCGTCTCGGGCGTCGTCGCGTTCGCGGCCCTGGCCGTCGCGGCCGTCCTGCTGCTCTCGGGCCGGCTGGGCGGCGACTCGTCGGCCCCGGGCCTCGTGGCTGCCGCCGTCGGCACCGCCGTGACCCTCGGCATCGCCGTCGTCGGCGTGCGCCTCGTGTTCGCGGGACGCGTCGACCGGACCCTCTTCCGATTGATCATGGTGGCGGCCGTGCTGCTCGTGGTGCAGCTCGCCCTCAGCGGCGGCACCGTCGTCGCCTGAGCACGCGGGTCGGCGGAGGCGAGCCGAGCCGGCCCGGCCGCAGAGGCCGGACCGCTCAGGCCCAGCGCATGGCGTAGACCGACGCGAGCAGATGCCTGCTCGGAGCCCTCAGCACGGCTCCGAGCGCCAGGTCCCGGGCCCGAGCCGCTCCCCCGCCGACGGGCCGACCGAGGGCGGTGTTCCACTCGGCCTGCCGGGCGGCGCGGAGGGCGGCGCGGGCACGGTCGGCGTCGAAACGGCCGAACGTGGTCGGATCGAGCACCCGGCCACCCCTCCGCTTCACCGCCGCAGCGATGACGGCCTCGAGAGCGTGTCCGTCGAGCCAGCCGAGGTTCATGCCCTGGCCGCCGATGGGACTGATCTCGTGGGCGGCGTCGCCGATCAGCGTGACCCGGCCGACGACCCTCCGGACGGCCAGCCGGCGCCGGACGCCGAACCCGCTCGTCATGGTCGAGGTCGTCGGTTCCACGGGCGACCCCGTGCGGTCCGACACGAGCCGCGCGACGTCGTCCGGTGCGACCGACGCGGTCGCTCCCTGAGCCGACCCGACGTGCACCACGAACCGTCGTCGACCCGCGGGCAACGGGAACGACTCGACCACCCCGGAGCGCTCGAGATGGATCACGGCGTCGGGGCCGTGGCCGGTGGCGTCGGCGAAGTCGCCCATCACGTAGCGGTCGGGCAGGTCCCGGGCCCTGGTGTCGACGCCCAGCGCGGCGCGGACGGCGCTGCGCGTGCCGTCGGCCCCGACGACGAAGCGGGCGGCGACGACCACCGGCCCCTCGTCGTCGACCCCCTCGACGACCACGTCCTCGTCGCGTTGTGCGAGCCCGACGAACCGCACGCCCCGACGGAGCGCGTCGTCCCGCCGCGCGGCCAACCCCGTCCGCAGCACCGCCTCGGTGCGGTCCTGCGGCACCGCCGCGACGAACGGCCACCGCGACGACGCCCGGTCGAACGGCACCACGCCGACCGTCCGCTCGCCGCTCCGGGCGATCCCCCGCCGGATGCGGACGGCGTCGGCGAGCAGGTCGTCCGCGAGGCCGAGCCGGTCGAAGAGGTCGATCGAGGGCGGATGCACGCCGAGGGCGCGCGAGTGCGCCGGATCGTCGACCCGCGCCTCCCAGACGACGGCGTCGAGGCCGCGATCCGCCAGGGCGGCGGCGAGCATCACCCCGACGGGCCCCCCACCGACGATCAGGACGTCATGCGTCCGCACGGCCGGCACCCCCGGGGGCGTCGATGCCGATCTCGCGGACGAGCAGCAGGCGGAAGGGCCACTGCCGGACGACGCGCCACCCCGGCGGAGCCACGTCGACCAGCTCGTCGGCGGTGAAGCTGCGGCGGATCGACAGGAGCCCGTCGACGTGGACGAACGAGCGGGTCCGCCACGGCCAGGTCGCGGCCCGGTAGGCGAGGTACGCCCCGCGGGCCCGCTCGATGTCGGCGTGCAGCACGAGACGGGACGCCAGGCGGGCGCTGTCGTCCAGCACGGCCGCCCGGGCCCCGTCGTCGAGGTGGTGCAGGACGTGGTTCGACACGACCACGTCGAAGGTCTCGCCCGCCGCCACGAGGTCGGCGCTCGAGGCCCGCCGGAACTCGACGCCGAACGGGACGGGGCAGGACGCCGCGAAGGCGTGGGCCCGTTCGTCGGGATCGACGGCCACGACCTCGAGGGCGAGCCCGTCGCGACGGGCCCAGCCGGCCAGGGCGCGCGCGAGGTCGCCGCCGCCGGACCCGAGGTCGAGCAGCCTGGTCGTCACGTCGGCCGACAACAGCGGGCGGAGGCGGCGGAGGTACGCCCGGCGCCACCCCGCCACGAGACCGTTCACGACCGGGAATGCCCGGTAGGTGGCGTTCAGCAGGCCGAGGTCGCAGCCCGGGTCGTCCATCAGCTCGACGAGTCCGACGCCTCGTCGCGACAGGTCGGGCCACCAGGGCGGCCGCACCGCGACCGACGGAGCCGAGGAGGTGCGGGTCGCGCTCACGAGACCGCGCGACGCGTCATCAGCGCGGTCTCGACGGTCAGTCCGGGGCCGAAGGCCATGGCGCCCACGCGCTGCGACGGGGCGGGGGGCCCGGCCAGGAGGTCGGCGAGGATGAACAGGACGGTCGCGCTCGACATGTTGCCATAGTCGCGCAGGACGTCGCGTGAGGGCGCCAGGTGGGCGTCGGTGAGCCCGAGCTGCTGTTGCACGCGGTCGAGGATGCTGCGCCCGCCCGGATGGACGGCCCACAGGTCGACGTCGCCGACGCCGACGCCGCCGGCCTCGAAGAGCGGTGCCAGGGCCGAGTCGATGTGCAGCTCGATGATCTGCGGGACGTAGCTGCTCAGCACCATGTCGAAGCCCAGGTCGCCGATCGTCCACGCCATGTCGGTCTCGCCGACCGGGGTGAGCACCGTCTCGAGGACGTCGAGGTCGAGCACGACGGAGCCCGACGGCGCCGGGCGGGCGGTCACCACGGCGGCGGCCGCCCCGTCGGCGAACACGGACGAGGCGACGATCGAGTCGGGGTCGTCGGAGCTCCGCAGGTGCAGCGTGCAGAGCTCGGCGCAGACGACGAGCACGACCGCCTCCGGATCGGCGAGGCAGAAGTCGCGTGCGGCGGCGAGGGCGGGGAAGGCCCCGTAGCAGCCCATGAAGCCCAGGTGGTGGCGACGGGTCGACGGCGACAACCCGAGGCCCCGGACGAGCAGGTAGTCGGGCCCGGGGGCGAAGAAGCCGGTGCACGACACGCTGATCACGTGCGTGACGTCGTCGGGCCCGAGGTCGGGCGCCGCCGCGAGCGCGGCACGAGCGGCGTCGAGGAACAGCTGGGGCGACCGGTCCGTGTAGACCTGGTTGCGCGCACCCGTGCCGGGTCGGAGGATCTCGTTCGACGCGGCGTCGTAGAAAGTGGGCTCGCCCTCGCGCGGTCGCCGGTCGAGCTCGTCGACGACGGTGTGCCGGGTCTCGATGGCCGAGGCACCGAACGCGGCGCCGACGATGCGCTGACCGAGGCGGCCGAGGCCGGCCTGGGTCGCGAAGATCTCTCGGACGTCGTCCTGTCGGATGATGGTCGGGGGCACCGCGGTGCCGATGCTGCGGATGCTCACGGCCATGCTTCATCGTATGCCCGACGCCCGGGCACGGCGCACCGGTCGCGTCTCGGTGCGCGGAGACGACCCGGCGGGTGACCACCGAGCGTACGGACGACGAAGGCCCGAACTCGTGAGAGATCCGGGCCTGCGGTAGCGAGGGCGGGACTTGAACCCGCGACACCACGATTATGAGCCGTGTGCTCTAACCAACTGAGCTACCCCGCCGCAGGCTGCAGGCCCTGCCGGCATCACACCGGGACGGGACCGAGACAGCCAGAGCCCCGAGTCAGGATTGAACTGACGACCCCTTCCTTACCATGGAAGTGCTCTACCACTGAGCTATCGGGGCGTGACCACCAGGCGAGCGACCGAGGCCGCTGCCGATTGGCACCAGACAAGGGTAGCAGAGCGAACGGGCTGCTGACGCCACGTGCCGACCCGGCCCGCCGAAGGCCCCGCGGGGCAGGATCGACGGGTGCACAGCCTCGAACTCCTGCTCGACCCGGCCTCCGACGGAGCCGTCCGTGACGAATGGCGCGTGCTGTCCGCGGCGGGCCTCCCGTCGCAGGGCGACCACGGCGGGACGTCGAACGCGCCGCACGTCACCCTGGTGGCACGACCCGACCTCGACCCGGCCGCCGACCCGCGCCTCCTGCCCCTCTCGGAGGCGCTGCCGATGCCCGCCGAGCTCGGCGGGCTGCTGCTCTTCGGGTCGCCCCCGCGCGGGCTCGTGCTCGTGCGACCCGTGGTCGTGACGGGAGAACTGCTGGACCTCCACGCCCGGGTGCACGAGAGCCTGGGAGGCGCGGGGGACGTCCCGCACACCACGCCCGGTCGGTGGACCCCCCACGTCACCCTCGCGTCACGCCTCACGCCCGACCAGGTGGCCCGGGCCCTCGACGCCCTCTCCGAGGCCGGCGTCCCGTCGACCCGGCCGGTCGTGCTGTCCCGGCTGCGGCGCTGGGACCCGGGCGCGCGGACGATCGTCCCGCTGGGTCCCGTCGCCGCGGACGGGGAGGCGCATGAGAGGGACGGCGCCGAGCGCTGACCCCGGACGTCAGGCGAGCGGACGCGAGGCCGCCTCGAGCGACGCCAGGTCGCCCTCGGTCAACTCGACCCGGGCGGCGTCGAGCAGGCCCTCGAGCTGGCGGGGGGTCCGGGCGCTGCCGAGTGCGCCGATGACGTTGTCGCGGGAGGCGAGCCACGCGACGGCCACGGCGCCCGGCTCGACGTCGAGACGCTCGGCGATCTCGACGACGACCTCGAGGGTGCCCTGGTTCTGCGGCGTGACGTAGCTGAGGGCCCGGCTGCCCCGGGGAGAGTCCCCGCGGCCGGCCTCGTGACGGTACTTGCCCGTCAGGAACCCGCTCGCCAGGGACGAGTGCGGCAACACGGCGAGGTCGTAGTGGTCCACGATGGCGGCGACGTCGTGCTCGTACTCGCCCCGTCGCACCAGGTTGTACGCGACCTGGACCAAACGGAACGGGTGGAGTCCGTCGCGATCCGCGATCGCGAGGGCCTGCCGGAGGCGCGCGCCGGTGTAGTTGGACGCCCCGGCGCAGAGGATCTTGCCCTCGTCGACGAGCTCGCTGAGCGCGCCCACGGTCTCGTCCAGCGGTGTCTCGTCGTCGTCGAAGTGCGTGAAGTAGAAGTCGACGTGGTCGGTGCGCAGACGGCGCAGCGACGCCTCGACCGCCGCACGGATGCTGACGCGCGACAGGCCGGGGGCGTCGGGGTGCTGCCCGCACTTGGTGCTCAGCACCACCCGGTCGCGGTTGCCCGGTCGGGCGAGCCACCGGCCGATGATGGCCTCGGACTCGCCCCCGGAGTTGCCCGGCAGCCACGCCGAGTAGACGTCGGCCGTGTCGACGACGCGGCCGCCGTCGTCGGCGAACAGGTCGAGCACCTCGAGGGCGGTGGGGGCGCCGACCGTCCAGCCGAAGACGTTGGTTCCGAGCGCGAGCGGGAACGGCCGGGTGCCGGCGGGCAGGTCGGCCGTCACGAGATCGGTCGCAGGGTTCAGGATCGTGCCAATCGTGTCGCGGGTGTTCGTCCCGGAGGTCCCCCTCCGGGCTGTCCTGACCACGACCGTAGCCGATGCCGCGTCGGGGGCCTGCCGTATCGTGGCCTCATGTCCACACGAGATCCGGCCGAGACCGACACGCTGACCCCGACCGCCCCCCTCGAGGGCACCGCGACGACCGCCGACCAGGGCCACGAGTGGTGGCGCACCGCCGTCATCTACCAGGTCTACCCGCGGTCGTTCGCCGACGGCGACGGCGACGGCGTCGGCGACCTCCCCGGCATCACGTCGCGACTCGACGCCCTCGGCGAGCTCGGCGTCGACGCCGTCTGGCTGTCGCCCTTCTACACCTCGCCCCAGCGCGACGCGGGCTACGACGTGGCCGACTACCGCGACGTCGACCCGCTGTTCGGCACCTTGGACGACTTCGACGCCCTCCGCGCCCGGGCCACCGAGCTGGGCCTGCGGGTCATCGTCGACGTGGTGCCGAACCACACCTCGAGCGACCACGCGTGGTTCCGCGAGGCCCTCGCCTCGCCGGCCGGTTCGGCCGCCCGCGGTCGGTACCTGTTCCGTGACGGCCGCGGCCCCGACGGCGAGCTGCCGCCGAACAACTGGCAGTCGGTCTTCGGCGGCCCGGCGTGGTCCCGCGTGACCGAGGCCGACGGCCGACCGGGCCAGTGGTACCTGCACCTGTTCGACTCGTCGCAACCCGACCTCGACTGGACGAACCGCCGCGTGCGCGACGAGTTCGTCGACGTGCTGCGCTTCTGGCTCGACCGCGGCGTCGACGGGTTCCGGGTCGACGTCGCTCACGGCATGGTCAAGGCCGAGGGCCTGCCCGACTACACGCCCCCCGCCGAGTCCGGCAGCATGGGCGGTGGCCAGGGCGAGTCCGCTCCCCCGCCCTACTGGGGCCAGGAGGGCGTCCACGAGATCTACCGCGAGTGGCACACCGTCCTCGCCGAGTACCCGGGCGACCGGGTGCTCGTCGCCGAGGCCTGGGTCGAACCGCTCTCGCGTCTGGCCGACTGGGTGCGCCCCGACGAGATGCACCAGGCGTTCAACTTCGCCTACCTCGAGACCGGGTGGTCCGCCCCGGCCGTCCGCGAGGTCGTCGACGCGTCCCTCCAGACCTTCTCGAGCGTCGGAGCCCCCAGCACCTGGGTCATGAGCAACCACGACGTCGTCCGGCACGCCAGCCGGCTCGCCCTGACGGCCGAGAACCCGCAGGGGTACGGCATCGGGCCGAAGAGCGAGGGGCTACCCGTCCCCGAGCTCGGGTTGGCCAGGGCGCGAGCCGCATCGGCGCTCATGTTGGCCCTCCCCGGCAGCGCGTACCTCTACCAGGGCGAAGAACTCGGCCTGCCCGAGGCCATCGACCTGCCCGACGACTCCCGGCAGGACCCCACGTGGTTCCGCACGGACGGGGAGCGCTACGGCCGGGACGGCTGCCGCGTGCCGTTGCCCTGGTCCGCGACCGAGCCGGCCTTCGGGTTCAACGCGACGGGCGCCTCCTGGTTGCCCCAACCCGCGGACTGGTCGACGTACGCCCGGGACGAGCAGCGGGGTGTCGCCGGGTCGACGCTCGAGCTCTACACGCGGGCGCTCCGCCTCCGTGCGGAGCACGAGCTGGGTACGGGCACGCTGACCTGGCTCGAGGGCTTCGGGCCCGAGGTGGTCGCGTTCCGCAGCCAGGGGGTCACCGTCGTGGCCAACATGGGCGACGTCCCCGTCGAGCTCCCCGTGGGCGAGGTCCTGCTGGCCACCATGGTCGTCGACGGGCCGGCCCTGCCGGCGAACGCGACGGTCTGGCTCGCCACCACGTCGTAGCGGCGACGACGACGGAAGAGCCCCACCTGGCGACAGGTGGGGCTCTTCTCGTGCGTGCCGCGCGGACGCGGGACCACGGCTCAGTTCGTGTTGGCCTGGAGCCAGGGATAGGGGTCGACGGGCACGCCGCCGATCACGATCTCGAAGTGCAGGTGGGCCCCGGTGCTGTTGCCCGTGCTGCCGACCTTGCCGATGATGGTGCCGACCGTGACGGTGTCGCCCTCGCGGACCTCGACCGAACCGGTCTGCATGTGCGCGTAGACGCTGGTGACCTTCTGGCCGTTGACGACGTGGTCGATCCAGACGTTGTTGCCCAGGGCACCCGAGGGGCCGTCGACCTTGCTGACGACGCCGTCGGCGATCGCCTGGATCGGCGAGCCGGCACCGGGGACGAAGTCGAGACCCTGGTGGAACGTCGAGCAGAAGCCGCAGTTGGCCACCTGGCGGGCGCCGAAGCCGCTGCTGATCGGCACGCCCGTCTGGAACGGCCACTGGACCGTGCCGTCGACGTCGTTCGAGAACGTGCTGGCACTCGTCGAGGCGTACTCGGAGACGGCCTTCATCTCGGTGACCGAGTAACCGTCGCGCGAGACGCCGGCCGTGCCGTCGGCCGAGGGTGCGGTCGCCGTGTAGCTCTGGGAGTCGGCGGCCTTCTTGGCGGCCGTCTGCGTGGGGGTGTCGACGAAGAAGGCGTTGGCGGGCACCGAGGTGGCCACGAGCATGGACGCGGCGAAGAGCATGGCTCCGACGACCGTGACGCGCTTGGTGGCGCGTCGGAAGGTCGCCCCGGCGGTGCGGGGCGCGCGGACGGGCGCCTCGAGGCGAGCCGCGGGGCGCTGTGCGCGGGCCTTCGCGGTGCGCCCGGCAGCTGCGGGACGGGTGCCGGAGTCCGCACCGAGACGAGCGGCTCGTCGCGGCGAGACGTGCTCGGTCGCCGCGGACGGGCCAGTCGCGGGTCGGGCCTCGGCGGCGGGCTCGGCGACCACGCGGGCCGCAGTGCTCGTAGCGGCGGCAGCCGTCGTGGTGGCGGAGGTCGTGGTGGCGGAGGTCGTGGGGGCGGCGGAGGCCGTCGTCGTCACGGGCCGGGCCGCGCGGCGTTCGGCCTCACGCGCTTCGCGACGGGTGAGGTAGACGGGGGCGTCGGCCACGACGGGGACGGTCGGAGCGACACTCGGCGAACCGGTGCCCGTGAGGTCGTCGGTGGCGCGACGCGACGGGGTTCCGTCGCCGTCGGGCTCGGCGATCTGCTGGTACTTCGTCACGTGTGATGGGTCCTCGGGGTGATCGGGATCGGACGGTGGGTGCACCGTCGTCTTCACGGCCGTCACTGGTGATCGTGGCGCGAGCTGCGCAGGACTTTCGGAAGGAGCCCTGGCGGAGTGCGTCACGCGATGATCACGGATCAATAACGACCTCTCCAGGGTAGCCGGTCGATGAACGAATGGCTACCCGCATTCGGGTGTCGATGTCGATATGTATCGTTGACCTACGATATGACAACTCGAACGCTGCATGTTCATATCTCGCAGCGAGGGTGCTCAGGTCAGATCCCTGCCTCGACGACCAGGGCGGCGAGGTCCTGGGCGATGGCAGGGGCCGCGACGAAGGTCAGCGACTCGCTGGGCGCCTGCCCGAGCTCCCCGCGGACGACGGCGCCTGCTTCGGCGGCCACGAGCGCGCCCGCCGCGTGGTCCCACGGTTTGAGTCCTCGCTCGACGTAGGCGTCGACCCGTCCTGCGGCGACGGCGCAGAGGTCGAGCGAGGCCGCCCCCAGGCGCCTCAGGTCGCGAACGCGCCCCACCACCCGGACCAGCGCCTCCGCGTGCTCGACCCGACGTGCGGCGTCGTACGAGAACCCGGTGGCCAGCAGGGACGACTCGAGGGAAGCCGGAGCGTTCACCTCGAGGCGACGACCGTCCAGCCACGCGCCGCCGCCGACCGACGCGGTGAAGGCCTCGCCCGACGTCGGGTTGACGACCGCCGCGGCGAGGGTGCGCCAGGTGAGCGGGTCGGGACCGCCCTCGACGACGGCGATGCTCACGGCCCACTGCGGGATGCCGTAGAGGAAGTTGACGGTCCCGTCGATGGGGTCCACGACCCAGGTGAGACCGGTGGTGGAGTCGTCGGGTTCGCCCTCTTCTCCGAAGAAGCCGTCCCCGGGTCGCAGCGCGGCCAGACGGCCTCGGACGTACGTCTCGACCTCTCGGTCGGTGTGCGTCACGACGTCGACGGCGCTGCTCTTGGTGTCGGCGACCACGACCCCCTCGGAGCGGCGGAGGGCCGCGAGCTCGGCGGCCTCACCCGCGACGGCGACGGCGATCTCGAGCAGCTCGGCGGGGGTCGGGGTGACGGACACGGGTCCTCCTGTGGGGGTGGGTGGCCCGGTAACGCAAGAACGGACTCGACGAGCGAGTCCGTTCTTGAGGGGCAACCGTGGCAAGTGAGGGATTCGAACCCCCGAAGGCTACGCCGGCTGATTTACAGTCAGATCCCTTTGGCCGCTTGGGTAACTTGCCATGCACGCCCAGCCCGTGTGATCACCGACCGGAGGCGCCAGACAAATATACAGCCTCGGGAGCCCCCTCACGACCACTCGCCCTCAGGGCCGCGCCGCGCGGGCCGCGGGCCCGCGATGGACCGCGTGGACAGGTGGACTACTGGACGGCGGAGGTGAGGCGGGCGACGTTGTCGAGGACCTTCGAGCGGAAGGGCCGCACGAGCCAGTCGTCGAGGAATAGTTCGCGGCTCGAGGCGCGGTAGGTCTGCTCGACCTCGCGCAGCCGTTCGACGAACTCGCGTCCACGCACCATGACCGAGATCTCGAGGTTGAGGCTGAACGACCGCATGTCCATGTTGCTGGAGCCGATGACCGCGACCTCGTCGTCGATCGAGAAGTGCTTGGCGTGCAGGACGGTCGGCGAGCGGTACAGGAAGATGCGGACCCCCGACCGCAGCAGGGCCTCGTAGTAGGAACGCTGCGCGTGGTAGACCACCGGCTGGTCGCCGATCTCGCTGACGAAGAGCTGCACCTCGAGCCCGCGCTGGGCCGCGGTCGTCACGGCGTAGAGCATCGACTCGTCGGGCACGAAGTAGGGGCTGGTGATGATGATGCGCTCCTGCGCGCTGTAGAGCAGCGAGTTGAACAACCGCAGGTTGTTCTCGCCGTCGAAGCCCGGCCCGCTCGGCACCACCTGACAGTCGATCGTCTCGAGCCGGTCGGCCGTGTGCACGGGGTCGGTCTCGCGGAGCAGCAACTCGTCGGTCTCGCTGTACCAGTCGGTGACGAACAGCGCGTTGATGCCGGCGACGATGGGGCCCTCGAAGCGGACCATGAAGTCCTTCCACTCGAGGCCTCGGCGCTTGTTCTTGCGTTTCTGGTAGCTCTTGTCGACCATGTTCTGCGAGCCCGTGAAGGCCACCCGACCGTCGATCACGAGGAGCTTGCGGTGGTTGCGCAGATCGGGCCGCTGGTACTTGCCCCGCAGCGGCAGCACGGGCAGCATGAGCTGCCACTCCACGCCCATCGCGTCCAACCGGCGTCGGGCCTTGCGGTACCCCGGGTACCCGCGGCTGGCGATGTGGTCCATGAGCAGACGGACCGTGACGCCCCGTCGACGGGCGTTCTCGAGCGCCAGGAAGAACGGCTCGGTCGTGCGGTCGAGGCTCGTGATGTAGAACTCGGCGTGGACGTAGCGGTGGGCCCCGTCGACGGCCTCGACCATCGCGGCCATGGATTCGTCGTAGTCGGTGTGCATCTCACCGGTGTTGCCGCCGACGAGCGGCATCGCACCGAGCGTGCGGTTGAGTTCGACCACCGAGTCGAGCCAGGCCGGCCACGGGTGGTCGCGCTTGACGCGCTCCATGCCCTCGGTCGTCTCGATGATGTACTTGTTGATCTCGGTCTGCTTCTCACGACGACGCGCGGGCAGCTTGGTGCTGCCGATCAACAAGAAGAGGACGAACCCGACGTACGGGATCAGGAAGATCGCGAGCAACCACGCGGTGGCCGTCTGGGGCCGCCTGTTGATCGGGACGTAGACGATCGCGAACACCCGGATGGCGATGTCGAGCACGATGCCGAGAACGGCGATCGTCGGCGCCACCCAGGCGGGTTCGACCATGGACGGGACCTCGGAGTCGTGAGCCGCGCGGTGACTAGCGGAAGTTGACGAACTGCAGGTCGACGTCGAGGTCGGCCTTCTTCAACAGCGCCATGGTCGCCTGCAGATCGTCACGGCTCTTGGACTGCACGCGCAGTTCGTCGCCCTGGATCTGGCTCTTCACGCTCTTCGGGCCCTCGTCGCGGATGATCTTGCCGATCTTCTTCGCTGCGTCCTGCTCGATGCCCTGCTTGAGGGACGCCTCGATGCGGTACTCCTTGCCGCTGGCGAAGGGCTCGCCGACGTCGAGGTGCTTGAGGCTGATGCTGCGCTTGATGAACTTCGACTCGAGCACGTCGAGCACGGCCTTGACGCGTTCTTCGGTGGCGGCCTTGAGCAGCAGCTTCTCGCCGCTCCAGTCGACCGAGGCGCCGACACCCTTGAAGTCGTAGCGCTGCTCGATCTCTTTCTGCGCCTGGTGGAGGGCGTTGTCGGCCTCCATCTTGTCGACCTTGCTGACCACGTCGAAGGAACTGTCTGCCATGGGGACCACCATACCGACGACCGACGAGGTCGGTGACGACCGCGCGCCTCCTCGGTTCCCCCGTCGAGGGGAGCCGAGGAGGCGCGCTGCGGGCGACCGAGGACGTCAGGCGGGCGTCGTCTCCGTCTCGACGGCGCGCGAGACGCGCACCATCTCGTCACGCTCCACGACCTTGACCCGGGCACGCTCGTGCTCGTGGGCCCCGCCGAGGGCGATCTCGTGCCCGTCGAGACGGTGCCAGCCCTCGAGGTCGGTGTACTCGACGCCGCGCTGCTCGAGCAGGGCCGGGATGGCCTCGTCGGACGGGTCGACCGGCTGCCACCAGCTGGCCTGGTCGTTGATGAGGTGCTTGACGGTCTCCATCGCGTCGCTCTTGGTGTGCCCGATGAGGCCGACGGGGCCGCGCTTGATCCAGCCGGTGGCGTAGACGCCGGGGACGATCTGGTTGTCGTCGTCCATCACCTGGCCCTCGTGGTTCGGGATCACGCCACGACGCTCGTCGAACGGGATGCCGTCGAGCGGAGAGCCGAAGTAGCCGACCGCGCGGTAGATGGCCCGGATCGGCACGTCGCGGAGCTCGCCCGTGCCCTCGACGCCGCCCTGCCCGTCGGGCCGGGTGCGCTCGTACCGGAAGGCCGCGACGCGACCGTCGGCATCGCCGACGACCTCGACGGGCTTGGCGTAGAAGTGCAGGTGCAGGCGACGCGACGCCGTCCCCACCTCGCGCTGGCGCCACTGGTTCAGCACCTTGTCGATGACGAACACCTGCTTGTTGGTCGCGATGGCCGTCTTGGACGCCTCGTCGTGGTCGAAGTCCTCGTCGTAGACGATCATGTCGACGTCACGCACCTCGCCCAGCTCGCGGAGCTCGAGCGGCGTGAACTTGACCTGGGCCGGGCCCCGGCGTCCGAAGACGTGCACGTCGGTGATCGAGGACTGCTTGAGGCCCGCGTAGACGTTGTCGGGGATCTCGGTGGGCAACAGGTCGTCGGCGTGCTTGGCCAGGATGCGGGACACGTCGAGCGCGACGTTGCCGACGCCGACGACGGCGACCGACGTCGCGTCGAGCGGCCAGGTGCGGGGGAAGTCGGGGTGACCGTCGAACCAGCTGACGAAGTCGGCCGCGCCGTAGCTGCCCTCGAGGTCGATGCCGGGGATGTCGAGGTCGGCGTCCTTGATGGCACCGGTCGAGAAGATGACGGCGTTGTAGTGCTTGCGCAGGTCGTCCAGCCCGATGTCGACGCCGTAGCGGACGTTGCCGAAGACCCTGATGTCGCCGCTGTCGAGCACGTCGCGCAGCGCGTTGACGATGCCCTTGATGCGGGGGTGGTCGGGGGCGACGCCGTAGCGCACGAGACCGTAGGGGGCCGGCAGCTGCTCGAAGAGGTCGATCGAGACGTCGAAGGCCTTCTCGGCCTTCGCGAGGATGTCGGCGGCGTAGATGCCGGCCGGTCCGGCGCCGACGATGGCCAGTCGCAAGGTGGTCACGGGTTCTCCCTAGATCTGGGGTGGCTCGGCGGGGCCGGCCGGTTGGACGATGGTGCTCGAGGACGAGACGGACGAGGAGGCGCGGCGCCGGTCAGGCGGACCGCTCGACCACGCGGTCGGCGAAGCGGGTGAGCGCCTTCTTCACGGGCCCGTCGGGCAGCGGGGACAGGGCGTCGAGGGCCTCGCGGGCCCACCGGTGAGCCTCGACCCGGGTGCGTTCGGTGACCTCGTGCTGACGGACGCGTCGGACCAGGTCGGCGAACTCGTCGTCGAGGTGGGCCGTCGCGTCGGCGAGCGACGCCGACGTGCCGCCCTCGAGGTTCGGTTCACCGCTCGACCCGTGGGCCGCGGCACGCGTGGCGTCGACGATGCGGTCGATCTCGGACAACAGCGACGACGCCTCGAGGTCGGCCTGCGCCAGCTGCCGCAGGTACAGCACCGGGAGCGTGACGACGCCGGCCCGCAGGTCGGTGCCGGCCTTCTTGCCGGTCTCCGCGGGCTGGTCGGACAGGTCGATGACGTCGTCGATCAGCTGGAAGGCGATGCCGATCTTCTCACCGAACTCGGCGACGGGGGCGAGGTACTCACGCGGTGCCCCGCTGAACATGACGCCGGCGCGAGCGGCGGTCGAGATGAGCGACCCCGTCTTGTCGGCGAGCACGTCGATGTAGTGGGCGATCGGGTCGTCGCCTTCTCGTGGGCCGACCGTCTCGTGGAGCTGACCGAGGCAGAGCCGTTCGAAGGTCTCGGCCTGGAGCAGGATGGCCTCTTGGCCGAGCCCCGACACGATGGTGCTGGCCCGGGCGAACAGCAGGTCGCCGGCGAGGATCGCGACGTTGTTGCCCCACACCGTCTGGGCGCTGGGGACGCCGCGACGCATCTGCGCCTCGTCCATGACGTCGTCGTGGTAGAGCGAGGCGAGGTGGGTGATCTCGGTGGCCTGCGCCGAGGCGACGATCCCGGGGGTCGCGCCGTCGCCCAGCTGGGCGATGAGCAGCGTCAGCGTCGGCCGGACGCGCTTGCCGCCGGCCGCGAGGAGGTAGCGCGTCGTGGCGTCGGCGATGTCGTCGGCGAAGGCGATCTCGCGCAGCAACCCCTCTTCGACGAGCTCGAGCCCGTCGTCGACCGCGGCCACGAAACGACGCTCGGTCGGCGTGGCGAACAGCTTCTCGCCGAGGCCGAGCGAACGACCCAGCGAGTTGCGCTGCGCAGGAGGGGCGCCGGCGTTCACGACGTGGCCCGCTTCGACCGCGAGGAGGAGCGCGCGGCGCCCGACGCCGGCTTGCGACCCCGGTGCAGGGCGACGATGCCGAAGCTGAGGTCGCGGTGGGCGACGCGGGTGAACCCGGCGCCGCGGATCCACTGGCTGAGGACCTGCTGCTCCGGCCACTGCTCGATGGACTCGGCCAGGTACGAGTAGGCCGGGCCGTTGCTGCTGGTGACCTTGGCGACGAGGGGCATGCCGTACTTGAGGTAGGCCCGGTAGGCGGCGCGCAGGAGACCGAACGGCGGAGTGGAGAACTCGCAGACGACGAGGCGGCCACCGGGCTTGAGCACGCGGTTCATCTCGGCCAGCGCGACCTTGGGCCGGTTCACGTTGCGCAGCCCGAACGAGATGGTGACGGCGTCGAACGTGTCGTCGTCGAAGGGCAGCGACTCGGCGTTGCCTTCGACGAACTCGAGCTCGGGGTGGCGTTCGCGGCCGACCTCGACCATGCCCTTCGAGAAGTCGAGGGCGACGACCTCGGCACCCCGCTGCGCTATGGCCGCCGAGCTGGTGCCCGTGCCGGCTGCGATGTCGAGGACCTTGTCGGCCGGACCGGCACCGATCGCCTTCACGGTGGCGATGCGCCACAGGACGGCGTTGCCCGCCGAGAGCACGTCGTTCGTGCGGTCGTAATGGCGCGCGACGCCGTCGAACATCGAGGCGACCTCGTCGGGTTGCTTGTTCATGTCGGCCTTGGTCACGATGGTGGATCCTACCGTCAAGCACTGGGGGTGTCCCGAGTAGGGTCGACGAGTGAAGTCCCCCGCGTCCCGCGCTCCGTCACTCGCCGTCCGCACCACGCGAATCGACCACGTCAGCCCGTTGCTCGACGTCGTCGACCGGGCGCGTCCGCTGGTCTTCGTCCGCGGCGGGGCGGGCATGGCGGGCGTCGGCGAGGCCCTCCGTCTCGAGTTCTCCGGGCCCGACCGCATGACCGAGGCCGCCGACGCCTGGCGTGCCGTGGCGGCCTCCGCCACGGTGCACGACGAGGTCGGCGTGCCCGGTACCGGGTTGGTCGCGTTCGGCTCGTTCGCGTTCGACGACGAGTCCGCCGAGACGAGCGTGCTGATCGTCCCGAGCATCGTCATCGGACGGCGCGACGGGGTCGCCTGGATCACGAGGGTGGACGACGCCGAGCTGCCCGCGGGGAAGCCGGTCGGCGCCTCCGTCCGCCTCTCGCTGGCCGACGGCGCCCTCGACGCCGACGGCTACGCGACGGCCGTGGCCCGGGCCGTCGACGCCATCGGCACCGGTCGGGTCAGCAAGGTCGTGCTCGCACGCGACCTCGTGGGCACGTTGCCCCCCGAGGCCGACCTGCGCCTCGTCGCCGCCACCCTGCTCACCGCCTACCCCGACTGCTACGCCTTCGCCGTCGACGGACTGATCGGGGCCAGCCCCGAGACGCTCGTCAAGTCCGAACGGGGCGAGGTGTCGGCCCGGGTCCTCGCCGGAAGCGCGGCCCGTGGCGTCGACGCGGCCACCGACGAGCAGGCCGCCCTCGCCCTGGCGACGTCTCCGAAGGACCTCGACGAACACGCCTTCGCCCTGCGCAGCCTGTTGCTGTCGCTCGGACCGCACGCCCGGGACGTCGTGACGGGCGAGCAGCCCTTCACCCTGCGCCTCCCCAACCTCTGGCACCTGGCCAGCGACGTGCGGGGCCGCCTGACCGACGGGTCGAGCTCGCTCGACCTCATCGCCTCGCTGCACCCGACGGCGGCCGTCGCCGGCACCCCGACGCAGGAGGCGCTGGCCCTGATCCGAGAACTCGAACCGTTCGACCGTGGTCGCTACGCGGGGCCCGTCGGCTGGGTCGGTGCCGACGGCGACGGCGAGTGGGCCATCGCCCTCCGGTGTGCCCAGGTCGACCGGGACGGCTCGGTGCGGGCGTTCGCGGGGGCCGGCGTCGTCGCCGAGTCCGTGCCCGAGAGGGAGGTGGCCGAGACGGCCATGAAGTTCCGCCCCGTGGTCGACGCCTTCAGCCGATGACCGCGCCCGCCCCCGCGACGACGTGGTCGCGTCCGGTCGCCCTCGTCGTGGCGGCCGCGTTCTTCATGGAGAACCTCGACGCCACCATCCTGTCGACGGCGACCGCCACGATCGCGACCGACTTCGGCGTCCAGCCCGCGCAGCTCGGACTCGCCGTGACCGGCTACCTCGTCGCCGTGGCGGCGTTCATCCCGCTGGGCGCCTGGCTCGCCGAACGCTGGGGCGCCCGCCGCGTGTTCCTCGCGGCCGTCGTGCTCTTCGTCCTCGCCTCGGTCGCCTGTGCCGCGAGCACCGACCTGGTCGCCCTCACGACCTCCCGGGTCGTGCAGGGCTTCGCGGGCAGCATGATGGTGCCGATCGGCCGACTGATCGTCCTCCGCAGCACCGAGAAGTCCGAGCTGATCCGGGCCATCGCCTACCTCACCTGGCCCGCGCTCGTGGCTCCGGTCGTCGCGCCGCTGCTCGGAGGACTGCTCACCGAGCACCTCGGCTGGCAGTGGGTGTTCCTGGTCAACGTCCCGGTCGGCCTCGCGCTGCTCGTGGTCGCCTGGAGGGTCGTCCCCTCCCCCGAGGTCGGTGACCGCCAGCCTCTCGACCTGGTCGGTCTGGTGCTCGTGGCGGGATCGATCGTGGCACTGGTGCTGGCGTTCGAGCTGCTCGGCGAGCCCACGACGCTCGTGCCGGGCGTGCTGTTGGCCGTCCTGGCGGTGGTGCTCGGCCTCGTGGCCGTGCGGTGGTTCCGTCGGGCGGCGCACCCGTTGCTCGACCTCACGGCCTTCCGCATCGGGTCGTTCCGCGTGACGAACCTCAGCGGATCGCTCTACCGGGCCGTCGTGAACGGCATCCCCTTCGTCGTCCCGCTGCTGCTGCAGGACGGTTTCGGCTGGTCGCCGGTCGAGGCGGGACTCATGCTCATGTGGGTGTTCGTCGGCAACCTGGCCGTCAAACCGTTCACGACGCCGCTGCTGAAGCGCTTCCGCGTGGTGCCGATCATCGTCGTCGCGACGGTGGCCCTCGCGGCGACCTTCGTCGCGGCCGCGCTGGTCGGCCCCGACACCTCGCCGGTCGTCGTGGCGGGGGTGCTGCTGCTCAGCGGCGTCTTCCGGTCCGTGGGCTTCACGGCCTACAACACGCTGCAGTTCGCCGACGTCCCGGCCGAGATGATCGGGCCCGCCAACGCCATCGCGTCCATCACGAGCCAACTCGCCGTGGGGCTCGGCGTCGCCGCGACGGCGCTGGCCGTCCGCGTGGCCGACCTCGCGATCTCGACCGACGGCCCGGCACCCGCGGCGTCCGGGTACCAGGCCGCGTTGATCGTGCTGGCCGTGCTGGCCCTGCTCAGCCTCATCGAGGGGCTGCGGCTGCCCAAGGGGACCGGCGACGCGTTGCGGAGCCGCGCCTCCTAGGCTCCTGACCTCGTCGGCCGGTGGGCCGGCTACGACGTCGCGAGCTTCGTCTTCTCGAGCTCGACGTCGAACTGCGCGACGGGCCAGTCGAGCCCGCGCGACGCGAGGGCGTCGATCAGCAGCTTCTGGACGGCGACCCGGGCGTACCACTTGCGATCGGCCGGCACGACGAACCACGGGGCGGTCCCGGTCGACGTGCGACGGATCGCCGTCTCGTAGGCGTCTTGGTAGTCGTTCCAGACGAGACGCTCCTCGAGGTCGCCGGGGTTGTACTTCCAGTGCTTGTCGGGGCGGTCGAGTCGGTCCGCGAGGCGTTCCTTCTGCTCGTCGGACGAGATGTGCAGCATCACCTTGACCAGCGTGGTGCCGTTCGCG
The DNA here is from genome assembly GCF_001421165.1 of Frigoribacterium sp. Leaf8. Classification (GTDB taxonomy): domain Bacteria; phylum Actinomycetota; class Actinomycetes; order Actinomycetales; family Microbacteriaceae; genus Frigoribacterium. Next base: position 1,011,202 of record NZ_LMKB01000005.1, read on the forward strand.
ACGAGCTCGTCCTCGAACTCGACGATGTCGGCGTACCGCTGTTCGATGTCCTCGGGCGGCGCGAGGCGGCGCACCTTGCCGATCAGCACGTCCTCGTAGTGCGAGCGGTCGAAGACCCCGATCATGCCGGGGCCGGGCAGCTCGCGCCGCACCCGCCACAGGAAGTCGTGCGCGAGCTCGTCGGGCGTCGGCGACTTGAAGGCATGGTGCGCGACGCCCTGGGGGTCGACGGCGCCCACGACGTGCCGGACGATGCCGCCCTTGCCGGCGGTGTCCATCGCCTGCAGGACCAACAGCACGTTGCCGGTGCTGCCCCCGCTCCGGCTCTGCGCGAACATCTTCTCCTGGAGCTCGCTCAGGGTCTCGCGACCCGACTCGAGCGCCTGCTGTGCGTACGCCTTGTCACCCGCGAAGCCCGGGGTGGACGAGGTGTCGACGTCGGCGAGCACGAAGCCCTCACCGGCTCGGAGGGACTGGGAGGGCGGGGTCGTCCACGTCTTGGCCATGCCCTCGACCCTACGACCGAGCGACCCGATCCGCCCTGCCGTGGCGCGGACGCTCAGCGGGAGAGGGGCACCTCGATCAGAACCGGCCCGTCGTACCGGGCGACGAGGGCCTGGTCGAGCTCCGCCCGCGTGGCCGCCTCGACGTACTGCCAGCCGTAGGCCACGGCAAGTGCCGAGAGGTCGACCTCGTGAGGGGTGAACTGCACACGGGTCATCGCCTCGGGCGACGCGGTGGCCGCGACCTCGAGCCCGTCGAAGATGGTGCCGCCGCCGTCGTTGCCGACGACCACCTGCAACCGGGGCCTGGTCTCGCCGAGGCCGAGGAGCATCGAACCGACGTCGTGCAGCAAGGTCAGGTCGCCGACGAGCACCCGGGTGGTGCCGGCTGCGGGGTCGTCACGCTGGCTGGCGAGGGCGATGCCGGTGGCCGTGGCGATCGTGCCGTCGATGCCGGCCAGCCCACGGTTGGCGTGCACGGGGATCTTCTTGCCCGGCACGGTCTGGTCGAGTTCGCGGATGAGCCTCGACGCACCCAAGACGAGGCGGTCGTGAGGCCAGCTGACGCGCCACAGGGCCTCGGCGAGGGCGCGGCGCGTCACCGGCCGTCGCAGCAGCTGCACCTCGCGACGCAGGAACTCGGCCTGTTCGGCCGCCTCGGTGCGACCGGCCGAACCCTCGGCCGTCCCGTCGACCCCGGGACCGTCGGCCGCGTCCTCGGACTCGGCCTCGGCCTCGGCCTCGGCCTCGAGCAGGCGACGACCCGTGTGGACCCAGCGCCCGACCCACGTGCGATGAGCGGCGTCGTCGGTCGAACCGACCCCCGAGGAGGCGCGGTCCACCTCGACGGCCTCGACCACGCGCGCGGAGCGACCCGGGTCGTAGGCTTCAGCCCCCGCCGCACGGACGACCACGACCTCGACCCCGTCACGGGTGAGCAGCGAGGGGATCTGACGGCTGAGGGTCGGGTGCCCGAAGACCACCACCCGACGGACGCGGCCGCCGAAGTCGGCGTCGTCGAGCAGGGCACGGTACGACGAGACGAGGTGCGGCCCGAAACGGGCCCCGCTCGAGACCTCGGCCACGAGCGGGGCACCCAGTGCCCGGGCAGCGGCCTCGGCCTCGGGGCCGGCGGCGTGCCCGGCGACGACGAGGGTCGCGGGGTCGACGTCGACCCCGAGCGCGGATGGTGCCACGGGCGGCGCGACCTCGACCGGCGCGGGGTGGGCGGCGGGCAGCGACTGCTCGCCCGACGACAGGGGCTCGCGGAACGCGACGTTGAGCTGGACCGGGCCGCGCGAACGCCCGAGGGCACCGTGGGAGTCGCCGCCGAGGGCCTCGGCGACGGCCTCGCGCGCGAGCGTGCGGACGGCCTCGTGGTCGACCGGGCCGGAGCGGGGAGCCTCGACGTCGCGCACCCACCCGACGGCGCTCGCGAAGAGACCTGGTTGCACCGTCGTCTGGTTCGAGCCGATCCCGCGCATCTCGGAGGGACGGTCGGCGCTCACGACGATCATGGGCACACCCGAGTGGTGCGCCTCGAGCACGGCGGGGTGGAGGTTCGCCACGGCGGTGCCCGACGTGGTGATCACGACGCTCGGGACGCCCGTCTCGGCGGCGAGACCCAACGCCAGGAATCCGCCCGAACGCTCGTCGATGCGCACGTGGACCGACAACCGACCGGCGATCTCGAACTCGGCGGCCGCGAGGGCCAGGGCCTGGCTTCGGGACCCAGGGCTGAGCACCACGTCGCGGACACCCGCGTCGGCGAGGGACGCGAGCAGCGACAGGGCGTACTCGGTCGACGGACTGGTCACTTACTGCTTGCCGGTCTTGTCGTCGTTGTCGAGGTCGAGCAGCTCTTGCTCGAGGCGACGGATGCGCTCGTCGGTCGTCTCGCGGTCGAGGTCGCTCGTCGTGCGCCAGGACGTCCCCGAGAACTCGGGGTCGTCGTCGGGTGCGATGGTGCGCGTCGCGGCGGGGCGGCCGCTCTTGCGCGCCCGCCCGAGCACGAACCACAGCACCGCGCCGATGACGGGGAGGAGGACGATGATGACGGCCCAGAGGGGCTTGTTGAGGGCCCGGAACCGTGAGGCGTCGGCGAACAGGCAGTCGATGAGCGCGAAGATGACGAATGCCGCCGCGGCGACGATGCCCACGATGAAGAGCCTGACCATGGACCGAGCCTAGTTCTCGATCCGGTGCAACGCCTGATGGTCGGTCGGCCGTTGCGGAGCTGTGACGTACGGCGCGAGGCGGTGCCGCACCGCGCCTCCTCGGCCCGTCGGATCGCGGCCGCACGGCCCGTCCGCCGCGGGGCGGGCGCACACCTCACGGACCGTAGACTCCTCGTCGTGAAACCCTGGCTCAAGTACTCGATCGTCCGCCTCGGCCTGTTCGCGGTCGTGCTGGGCCTGCTGCTGGTGCTGAGGTTCGACCCCTTCTGGGCCACGCTGATCGCGGCGGTCGTCGGCTTCTGCGTCTCGTACCTGTTCTTCGCGCCGCTGCGCCGGAAGGTCGCGCTCGACCTCGCCGACCGCCGGTCGCGCCCGGCCAAGCTCGACGACGACTCCGTCGCCGAGGACGAGGCCATCGCCGAGGACGACGGCGAGCGCGCACGCCGCATCGACGGCCAGGCCTGACCGCCCCCGGGCCGCGAGCCCGGGCCGCGAGCCCGGGCCGGACCCTAGAAGAAGAGCGCGGCCGACAAGGCGAGAGCCCAGACCAGGGCCGTCAACGACGACAGCTGCAGGGCGAGGATCAGCTCACGGGGCGTCTTGCCCGTGACGCCGATCACCGCGGCGGGCACCGCGACGATGAGCGTGAAGTAGACGTAGGGCGCGTGCAGGTACAGGAACGCGAAGTACACGAGGATGAAGAACGGCAGCAGCAGGAACAGCGCGTAGAGGGCGCGCGCCACCGGGTCGCCGACGACGACCGCGAGGGTGCGCTTGCCGGCGGCGGTGTCTTGCGGGATGTCGCGCACGTTGTTGATCATCAGGACCGCGCAGGCGAACAGCCCGGCGGCGACCCCCGCCACCCAGGCGTCGAACGGGAACTCGCGCAGCTGTACGAAGGTCGTGCCCACGGTCGCGACGAGCCCGAAGAACACGAAGACGAAGAGCTCGCCCAGGGCGTTGTAGCCGTAGGGCCGTTTGCCGCCGGTGTAGAACCAGGCGGCCACGACCGCGGCGGCGCCGACCGCGAGCAGCCACCAGATCTGGGTGATGACGACGACGACGACACCGGCGACGGCCGCGAGGGCGAAGAACGCCAGCGCCACCTTCAGCACGGTCTTCGGACGGACGCTGCCCGAGCCGGTCAGTCGCGAGGGCCCGACCCGGAAGTCGTCGGTGCCGCGGATGCCGTCCGAGTAGTCGTTCGCGTAGTTGACGCCGATCTGCAGGAACACCGCGACGGCGAGGCAGAGAAGCGCCAGGGTGAGGTCCCAGCCACCGTTTGCCCGGGCGACACCGGTGCCGAGGGCGACCGGGGCGATGCCCAGCGGCAGGGTGCGCAGGCGGGCACCGCCGATCCAGTCGCCGGCCGTCACGCGACGGACCGGCTGCTTGCCGGGCCGCCCGCCCGGTCGGCCACCGGGGCGGCCGTTGCGCTTGGGGGTCGAGGTCTTCGTCTTCGCCACGTGGTCGAGTCTAGTTCGCAGCCGGCTATCAGCTTGCCGCGAGGCCGGCGACCAGGCGGGTCAGCGCCACCCGGTCCGGCTTGCCGCTCGCGAGCACGGGCACCGCGTCGACCCTGACGATGCGATCGGGTGCCGCGGCTCGACCGGCGGCGGCGACCACCGCGGATCGCAGGGCCGCCAGGTCGTCGGCGGCCGACGGCGCAGGAGGCGCGGTGTCGGTGACCACGACGGGCACCTCGCCCCACCGGGCGTGTGCCGCGCGGACGACCACGGCGTCGGCGAGCCCCGGCTGCTCGCGCACGACCCGCTCGACGACGCCGAGCGACACCTTCTCGCCACCCGAGACGATCACGTCGTCGAGCCGGCCGCTCACGGTCAGCACCCCGCCGGGCGACACAGTTCCGGCGTCGCCCGTGCGGTACCACCGCAGGCCGTCGCGCGTGACGAAGGCCGCAGCCGTGCGCTCGGGGTCGTCGAGGTACCCCTCGGCCAGCGACGGCCCGCTCAGCTCGACCTGGCCGTCGACGACCTCGACGCGGGTGCGGCCCACCGGCACGCCGTCGTACACGCACCCGCCACTGGTCTCGCTCGACCCGTAGGTGCGCACGACGGTCACCCCGAGCCGACGGGCCCGTTCGACGAGGGGGCCGGGAGTCGCCTGCCCGCCCACCAGGAGGGCGTCGAAGCGGCGCAGCACGTCGGCCACGCCGGCGTCCTCGTCGGCGGCGTCCAGCGCCGTCGAGAGCTGCGCGGGGACGAGCGACGAGTACCGCACGGGGTGCTCGAGCCGACCGGCGGCGGCGACGAAGCCGGCGACGTCGAAGTGGCCGGGCGTCAGCAGGGCCGGCTCGGTGCCCGAGGCGAGCGAGCGGACGAGCACGTTCAGCCCGGCGACGTAGTGCGCCGGCAGGGCGAGCACCCACTGCCCGGGCCCGGCCAGGGCACCGTCGGCCGCGGCGGCACCGGCGAGCACCGCGTCGGAGGACAGGGCCACGCGCTTCGGGCGTCCGCTAGAGCCGCTGGTCTCGACGACCAGCGACACCGCCTGCGGCACGAGTCCCGGGAGGTCGGCGGGCACACGGTCGTCCGTCCGGGGCGCCACCGCGGGACCCCCCTCGAGCGCGACCCGGAGGGCGTCGAGCACCGCACCGGGCTCACGTGCGTCGACCGCCCGCAGGGTGCGCGTCATCAGTACTGCCAGGGGAAGGGCGACCAGTCGGGAGCACGCTTCTCGAGGAACGAGTCGCGTCCTTCGACGGCCTCGTCGGTGCCGTAGGCGAGGCGGGTCGCCTCGCCCGCGAAGACCTGCTGACCGACGATGCCGTCGTCGGTCGCGTTGAAGGCGAACTTGAGCATGCGGATGGCGGTCGGCGACTTCGTCAGGATGGTGCGCGCCATGGCGAGCGCCTCGCGTTCGAGGTCGACGTGTGGCACGACCCGGTTGACGGCACCCATCTCGTGGGCACGGTCGGCGCTGTACTCCTCTGCCAGGAAGAACACCTCGCGAGCGAACTTCTGCCCGATCTGCTTGGCGAAGTAGGCGCTGCCGTAGCCCGCGTCGAACGACCCCACGTCGGCGTCCGTCTGCTTGAACCGACCGTGTTCGCGACTGGCGATCGTCAGGTCGCAGACGACGTGCAACGAGTGGCCGCCACCGGCCGCCCAACCGGGCACCACGGCGATGACGACCTTGGGCATGAACCGGATGAGCCGCTGCACCTCGAGGATGTGCAGCCGCCCCGCCGACGCCGGGTCGGGCACGTTCGCCTGGTCGCCCTCTGCTTTGTAGCCGTCACGACCGCGGATGCGCTGGTCGCCACCGCTGCAGAACGCCCAGCCCCCGTCCTTCGCGCTGGGACCGTTGCCGGTCAGCAGGACGACCCCGATGCGGCTGTTCATGCGGGCGTCGTCGAGCACCCGGTAGAGCTCGTCGACCGTGTGCGGCCGGAACGCGTTGCGCACCTCGGGGCGGTCGAAGGCCACGCGGGCCACCCGCCCGTCGAGGCTGTGGTGGTAGGTGACGTCGGTCAGGGCGTCGAACCCCTCGACCCCCCGCCACTCGGTCGGATCGAACAGGTCGGACACCTCGGAAGCCATGTCGCCAGCCTAGCGACGGGGTCCGACCTCGCCGCCTGGCGGGGTCAGACCGTCGAGACGAACCGCCCGATCAGCCAGACGAGCACGAACGGGTTCGACAGCGAGCTGAGGACCACCGCGGCCACCCCCCACCACCGCCCGCGGCGCAGGACGGCGGCCATCAGACCGATCACCCCGACGACGACGGAGGCCAACAGGGTGACCAACGCGAGGACGGCGGCCGGGCTCACGGCGTCCGCGGCCAGGAGTCCCAGGGCCACACCGTCGAGTGCGAGCAGCACGACGGCCAGGACGAACGTGACGACGCCGAGGCGTCGGCTGCGCGCAGGGTCGAGCACGTCGTGACCGGGACCGTCGAAGACCCGGAGGCCGTCGGCCTCGGACGAGGCGCGGCCGAGGCCGTCGCGCCCCGGGTCGGAGGGATCGTCGGGTGAGGGCTCCGGTCGTCGGACGGGCTCGGGTTCGCGGTCGACCATGACGCACGACCTTACCGGGGTCCCCGGTGCGACACTGGGCGGATGCCGACCGTCGACCGCGCACCGTCCACGACTCCCCCGCTGCCTCCCCTGGCCGACCTGGTCGAGGGTGCCCACGTCGTCCGTCTCCCCCTCCGCACCCGGTTCCGGGGACTCGACGCACGCGAGGCCCTGGTGGTCGAAGGCCCGTCGGGCTGGACCGAGTTCAGCCCCTTCGTCGAGTACGGACCGGCCGAGGCGGCCGCCTGGCTCGCGGCCACGATCGACTTCGGCTGGGGTCGGCTCCCCGAGGGGGGCGCCCGCCGGGTGGCGGTCAACGCGACCCTGCCGGCCGTCGCCGCCGACCGGGTGCCCGACGTGCTCGCCCGCTACCGCGGCTGCCGGACGGTCAAGGTCAAGGTCGCCGAGCGCGGTCAGACCCTCGCGGACGACATCGCCCGCGTCGCCGCAGCCCGCGACTGGGTCGGCCCCGAGGGGCGCGTCCGCGTCGACGCCAACGGAGGATGGTCCGTCGAGTCGGCCGAGGAGGCGCTGGTCGGCATGGCACCGTACGCCCTGGAGTACGCCGAACAGCCCTGCGCCACGGTGCCCGAGCTCGCCGAGCTGCGACGCCGCGTCTCGGGGACGGGCGTGCTCGTCGCCGCCGACGAGAGCGTCCGCAAGGCCGACGACCCGCTGGCCGTGGCCCGGGCCGGGGCCGCGGACCTCCTCGTGATCAAGGCCCAACCGCTCGGCGGCGTCACCGCCGCACTGCGCATCGTCGCGGCGGCCGGGCTGCCCGTCGTCGTGTCGAGCGCCCTCGACACGTCGGTCGGGCTCAGCATGGGGGCGCACCTCGCCGCCGCCGTGCCCGGGCTCCGCCACGACTGCGGGCTCGGCACGGCCGCCCTGCTCGGGGCCGACGTGACGCGTGATCCGCTGCTGCCCGTCGACGGCGAGATCGACGTGCGACGGGTCGAGGTCGACGTCGACCTGCTCCGCCGCCACGCGGTGGACGACGACCGACGCGAGGTGTGGCTGGAGCGGCTGCGCGCCTCCTACGCCGTGCTCGCGGGCTGACGCCCCGTCGCACGCGGCGCCGGGCGACGCCACGGCGTCGGTGCGTCAGAGACCGGAGTACGCGTGGAGGCCCTTGAAGAAGACGTTGACGACCGAGAAGTTGAACATGACCGCGGCGAAGCCGATGATCGACAACCACGACGACCGGGCCCCGCGCCACCCACGGGTCGCCCGCGCGTGGATGTACCCGGCGTAGAGCACCCAGATGATGAAGGTCCAGACCTCTTTGGTGTCCCAGCCCCAGTAGCGGCCCCACGCCCGCTCGGCCCAGATGGCGCCGGCGATGAGGGTGAAGGTCCAGAGGACGAAGCCGACGAGGGCGATGCGGTAGGCCAGGTCTTCGAGGCGCTCGGCGCCCGGGAGGGTGTCGAGGAAGCGCAGGCCGGCGAGCTTGGACTGCTCACGCTTCGTCTGCACGAGCTGGGCGGCCGAGAGCCCGGCGGCGATGGCGAAGAACGCCGTGCCGAGGATGGCCACGAAGACGTGGATCACCAGCCAGGCGGACTGGAGCGCCGGCGGCAGCGGCGAGACCGCCACGTAGTAGTTGACGGTGCCGATCGCGAGCAGCACCAGGTTGAGGCCCATGACGTACGCGCCGAGGAACCGCAGGTTGACCACCAGCTGGACGGCCAGGTAGACCCCGACGATGATCGCGGTGCCGGTCAGCGAGAACTCGAACATGTTCGCCCACGGCACGCGACCGGCGGCCAGTCCACGCAGGACGACCGAGGAGACGTGGACGACGAACCCCAGGAGCATCATGGCGATGGCGACGCGCTCGAAGCTCGAGGCCTTGGCGGACCCACCGGCGGCGGGGACCGCCCCGCCCGCTCCGCCCGCTCCGCCCGACGGCCGGTCGAGGACGACGGTGCTGCCGCCCGACGACGAGCGCGAGACGGTGGTGGTCGCGAGGGCCTCGGCCTTGGCCTTGGCCGCACGGGCCGCCGCCTGCTGGGCGTCACCGGACCGCTTCGCCAGGTCGAGGGCGAAGGCCACGAACGAGATCGTGTAGATGGCCATCGCCGAGTACACGGCGACGAGCGAGTAGTAGGCGAGGTCGGCGGTCACCATCAGATCTTACGTCCGCGTCCCCCGGCGGCGGGGCCGGGTTTCTCGACGTCGTGACGGGCCGGGTCGTCGGCGACCTCGCGCGCGACGTCGGCCGGGACGCCCAGGCCGCCCAGGTGCGCCTTGGCGATGTCGCCGACGGCGCGTCCGAGCGTGGGGTCCTCGCCGCGGGCGAGCCCGGCGTACTCGAGCCGGACGCCGTCGCCGGTCTCGGTGGCCTTGACCCAGACCCGACGGCGCGGCACGAACAACGCGGTCAGCAGACCGGCGAACGAGAGCCCCGCGAACAACAGCACCCAGACCTGCGAGGGGTCGTGGTGGATGTCGAACGAGGCGAACCGCTTCACCCCGTCGAAGGTGATCGTGCCGAGACCGTCGGGGATCGTCGCCGTCTCGCCCGGGGTCAGCTGGACCGCTTTCTCTTGCGCGTCGTCGTCGGTGCCGGCCAGCGGGGTCAGACCGTCCGTGTCGAGCGTGTAGACGGACGTCGGCACCCCGGCGTCCAGCCCGAGGTCGCCCGAATAGACGTTCAGGCTGAGCACGGGGTTCGTGGTGTCCGGGTCGGTGGACGTCAGGGCCCCCGTGCCGTTGTCCGCCGCCGTGGGGTAGAAGAACCCGATCATGCCGAGCTGCCGGGGCAGGGCGTCGGGCACCTTGATGACGCCGAGCGAGGTGAGGTTGGTGTCCTGCGGCAGGAACGGGACCGTGTCCCGGAACGCGACGTTGCCCTCGCCGTCGCGCACCGTCACGTCGACCGCGTAGCCGTTGCCCAGCAGGTAGACGTTCGAACCGCCGATCGACAGGGGCGAGTTGACCTTGATCTGCGTCTTCTCGGCGTCGCCACCCCGCGCCTGCGCGGTGACGTCGGCGGTGAAGTCGGTGGCCATGCCGGCCGCGCCCGCGGTGTCGGGCGCGTACTCGGTCGAGAACCGGTCGAGCGCGATCGAGAAGGGCGACAGCTGTGCCTCGTCGAACCAGCGGCCCGGGTTGAACGAGTCGTAGGAGCCGAGCACGTTCGAGAAGGTCTGACCCTCGACGACCACGCGCTGGCCCGAGTAACCGAAGCCGCCGCCGACGCCGACGGTCAGGAGGACCCCGACGAGCGCCGAGTGGAACACCAGGTTGCCGGTCTCGCGCAGGTAGCCGCGTTCGGCGCTGACCGAGTCGCCGAAGACCTGCGTGCGGTAGCCGGAGCGCTTCAGCTGGGCCCGGGCCGCGTCGACGGCACGGGCGGCCGTGACCGAGGCCTCACCCGCGCCTCCTGCGGTCTCGAGCGTGATCGACCGGTACCCGGCCAGGCGCGACAACCGCGCGGGGGTCTTCGGGGGTCGAGCTCGCAGCGCCTCGAAGTGGTGCCGGGTGCGCGGGATGATGCAGCCGATCAGCGAGATGAAGAGCAGCAGGTAGACGGCCGAGAACCAGGGCGACGAGTAGGTGTCGAAGACGCCGAGCTTGTCGAGCACCGGGAACAGGTCGGGGTGGTCGGTGCGGTACTGGACCACGCCGTTGGGGTCGGAGGTGCGCTGCGGCACGAGCGAACCGGGGATCGCCGCGACGGCGAGCAGCATGAGCAGGAAGAGCGCGGTCTTCATGCTCGTCAGCTGTCGCCAGAAGAAGCGCAGGTAGCCGACGGGGCCGAGCTTCGGCTGCGTGATGCCCGCGCCGTCGGAGGCCGCCGGTCGGACCGAGTCGATGTGGTCGCTCGGGCGCAACGGGTCGCCGCCGACGTCGGTGGCGTCCGCGTCGGTCAACCCGGTGTCGCTCCGCCCGGTGTCGGTCCCGGCGGCCACCGAGGAGGCGCGGGTCGCGTCGCCCCCGTCGCGGTCAGACGATCGTGCCATAGGTCGCGATCACCGCCCCGACGTGTGACATGAGGCTGGACCAGAGGCCCGTGACCATGAGCAGACCGATGAGCACGAGCAGTGACCCTCCGACGATGTTGACGACGCGGATGTGCCGCTTGACGAACGAGATGGATCGTGACGCCCAGCCGAAGCCGAGCGCGACGAGCAGGAACGGGACCCCGAGGCCGATGCAGTAGAAGGCCCCGAGCAGGACGCCCTGCCAGGCCGAGCCCGAGCCCAGGGCGAGCACCTGCACGGCGGCCAGGGTGGGTCCGATGCAGGGGGTCCACCCGATGCCGAAGACGATGCCGAGCAGGGGCGCCCCGGCGAGACCCGTCTTCGGGAGGAACCCGGGCTTGAGGGTGCGTTGCAAGAACGTGAACTGCCCGATGAAGACGAGACCGAGCAGGATCACCACGACGCCCATGACCCGGGTGACGACGTCGCGCCACTGGATCAACCAGAACCCCGCCGAGGCGAAGGCGAGCGAGGTGCCGACGAAGACGACCGAGAAGCCGAGGATGAACAGGACGACGCCGAGGACGAGCCGGCGGCGGTCGCGGCGCCGGGCCCTCGCCTCGGTCGCCCCCGTCGTCAGACCGCCGACGTAACCGAGGTACCCCGGCACGAGCGGCAGCACGCACGGCGACAGGAACGAGATGAGCCCCGCCAGCAGGGCCACCGGCAGGCCGACCGCGAGCTGACCGCCCACGACCGCGTCGAAGAAGGGATTGCCCTGGTACACCTAGGACGTCTCGGCGAGGGTGTCGGAGATCAGGGTGTCGAGGATGCCGGGCCCGTCGAGACCGCCCAGGATGCGCGCCGCGATGCGGCCCTGCTTGTCGAGGACGATCGTGGTCGGCACGGCGTTGGGCGCGATCGTGCCGGCGAGGGCGAGCTGGACCGCGCCGTCGTTGGCGTCGACGACCGACGGGTAGGTGACGTCGAAGGTGCGGGCGAAGGCCAGGGAGGTGTCGGCCTGGTCGCGCACGTTGACGCCGAGGAACTCGACGCCCTTGTCGGCGTAGGACTGGTTGAGCTTCTCCAGCTCCGGTGCTTCGAGACGGCAGGGCGGGCACGCCGCGTACCAGAAGTTGAGGACGACGACCTCGCCCTCGTGGTCGCTCCTCGAGACGGTCTCGCCGGCGTCCGTCTCGGCCGTGAACGCGACCGGGTCGGTGCGGTCCTCGGGCGCGATCTCGGTCACGGTGCCGTTGCCCGAGATGTAGTTCTCGGTGGTGCCGTTGCCGTACTGCTTCGCGAGGTCGTCGGCGGTGGACGAGCACCCCGTGGCGACGACGCCCAGGACTGCGGCGAGCGCGAGGCCCCGGACCACGAGTCGGGCTCGGGTCGGACGGATGGTCTTCTGGCTCACACTGCTCCCAGGTCGACGGCGGACTGGTTCAAGTGTGCAGCGGGTTCCTGGTAGCCGACCTCGACGAAGCCCCCCTCGCGGCGTTCGAGCGTCGTGATGCTCGAGAGGGTGCAGCGGCGGCGGCGCGGGTCGTGGAACAGGCGGGCGCCCGTCACGCTCCGGTGGACCATCCAGATGGGCAGCTGGTGGCTGACGAGCACGACGTCGCCCTCGTCGACGCTCGACCAGGCCTCGTCGACCGCCGAGAGCATGCGGGCGGCGATGCTCACGTAGGCCTCGCCCCAGCTCGGCTTCAGGGGGTTGACGATCCAGGGCCACTCGGCCGGCACCTTGAGCTGTTTCGCGATGGTGAAGTCGCTGCGACGACCCTCGTACTTGTTGCTCGGCTCGATCAGCCGCTCGTCGACCTGCGTCTCGAGCCCGAAGGCCGACGACCACGGCGCCGCGCTCTCGCGGGTGCGCTGGAGCGGTGAGGCCACGACGGCACGGACCGGGACGCCCTGCTCGTGGAAGGCGTCGGCCGAGGCGGCCGCCATCCGGTGGCCGAGGTCGCTCAGGCCGAACCCGTCGAGGCGGCCGTAGAGCACGTGCTCGGGGTTGTGCACCTCACCGTGCCGGACGAGGTGGATCTGCTGCGCGGGCATGCGGACGAGTCTAGGTCGGGACCGCCTGCACACCTCCCACACGGGAAGCCCCAAGCTCGCCGTGGTCCGGCGGGGCCGTCCGGCGGGTCGCGCGAGGCGGTGACTGTAAACTCGGGCCTCGTGATCGAACGCACCCTCATCAAAGACCTGTCCGCGCTGCCCGACGGACCCGTGACCGTGACCGGCTGGGTCGAGACGGTGCGCGACCAGAAGAAGGTGCAGTTCGTCGTCCTCCGCGACGAGACGGGCGCCCTTCAACTGGTCCGCCCCCGTACCGCGGCCGACGTGCTCGAGGCCGCTGGCGAGACCGACGACGTCGCCGACGCGATCTCGTCGCTGTCGCAGGGCAGCTTCGTCACCGTCACGGGCGAGCTCAAGCACGACGAGCGCGTCAAACTCGGCGGCATCGAGGTCAAGGTCGAGACGCTCGTCATCGACTCGCTGGCCGACCCCGAGACCCCCATCGCCGCCGACAGCGGCATCGACAAGCGCCTCGACTGGCGCTTCCTCGACCTGCGCGTCCCCCGCAACGCCCTGATCTTCCGCGTGCAGACGACCTTCGAGCACGCCCTGCGCACCTGGTGGATCGAGCGTGACTACGTCGAGATCCACACCCCGAAGCTCATGGCGACCCCGAGCGAGTCGAACGCCGAGCTGTTCAAGGTCGACTACTTCGACGGTGTCGCCTACCTGGCGCAGAGCCCCCAGTTCTTCAAGCAGATGGCCCAGTCGGCCGGCTTCGGCAAGATCTTCGAGATCGCTCCGGTGTTCCGGGCCGACCCGTCGTTCACGTCGCGTCACGCGACCGAGTTCACGGGGGTCGACGCCGAGATCAGCTACGTCGAGAGCCACGAGGACGTCATGCAGATGCAGGAGCAGCTGCTGGCCTTCGCGTTCCAGGCCGTGGCCGACAAGCACGGCGCCGAGATCAAGGAGCTCTTCGACGTCGACGTCGTGGTGCCGACCGTGCCGTTCCCCCGCATCCCCTTGGCCGAGGCCAAGCGCATCGTGGCCGAGCGCGGCTACGAGGTGCCCCGTGCGGACGCCGACATGGACCCCGAGGGCGAGCGCCGCATCGCCGAGTACGTCGCGGAGGAGTTCGGACACGACTTCGTGTACCTGACGGACTACGACGCCTCGATCCGCCCGTTCTATCACATGCGTCATGACGACGACCCGCAGCTCACCAAGAGCTACGACCTCATCTACCGCGGCACCGAGATCACCACGGGTGCGCAGCGCGAGCACCGCATCGAGGTGCTCGAGCAGCAGATCCGCGAGAAGGGCATGAAGCCCGAAGAGCTCTCGAGCTACCTCGACTTCTTCCGCTACGGCGCCCCGTCGCACGGCGGCTTCGGCATGGGCCTCGCCCGGGTGCTGATGCTCATGCTGAACCAGGCCAACCTGCGTGAGGTGACCTTCCTCTTCCGCGGCCCCACGCGCCTCCAGCCGTAGCTCCTCACCACGGATCACAGGAGCCCCGACGAGAGCGTCTCGTCGGGGCTTCTCGTCGTCGTGCGCCGTCGGCCGTCCTCAGCGGACGGCCGCGCGGAGCGCCGTCCGCAGGCGCTCGGGCTCGACCCGCCAGATGGTGTGCACGCGACCGTCGATCAGGACGACCGGGATCTCTTCCGCGTACTCGGCGGTGAGCTCGGCGTCGTCGAGGATGTTCTTCTCGTCGACGACCATGCCGGCATCGACGAACTCGGCTTCGGCCACCACGCCGTGCACCGCGGAACGGGCGTCGTCGCACAGGTGGCAGCCCGGCTTGGTCAGGAGGGTGATTCGCGGTTCGGCCATGCCCTCAAGGGTAGCGAGGGCCGGATGGCGCCCGGGCACGACGAAGGCCCCCGGCGACCGGTGGTCGGAGGGGGCCTTCGCGTCGAGCGACTACTTCTTGTTGCGACGCTGGTGACGAGTCTTGCGAAGCAGCTTGCGGTGCTTCTTCTTCGCCATGCGCTTGCGACGCTTCTTGATGACAGAACCCATAGAGGACCTCACTGATTTCTGGATTGGACCGACCGGGTCCGAAACAGAACCGCGGAAAAATGCCTCGGGTCAGTCTACTAGGACGGCCCGAGAAAGTCGAAGTGGGCCTACCCGACGTCGGCGATGCCGATTCGCAGCACGGCCGCGACGGCCGATTCCGGCACGCGGAAGGACCGCCCGAAGCGGATCGCCGGCAGCTCGCCCGAGTGGACCATGCGGTAGACCGTCATCTTCGACACGCGCATCATGTCGGCCACCTCGGCGACCGTGAGGAACCGCACATCCGACAGATCCTGCGACATGACCCTGCCTCGTCTCGGGCCCCGGCCGGGGCTGTGGAGCAGACGGGTGTTCCCCATGTGCCTGGGGGCAACTCTAGGGGCGCGTGTGACTCGGTGTAAAGGCGCCCGGGCCGCTACTGGCCGGTGCGTCCCCACCGCTTGCGGACGGGGTCGATGACGCGCTCGTCCAGGGCCCCGAGCGCGCTCTGGGCGTCGTGCAGGGCCGAGGAGGCGCGGTGCTGGGCCCCGGCCGCGTAGCGACCCAGCGTGCTCCCAACGTCCTCGGCGTCGGGCAGGTTCTCGGCCGCCCGCCGGAGCGGGGCGGGGACGGAGGCGCCGGCCCAGGCGGCGAAGGGCGTGCTGGCCAACGCCTCGGAGGTCAGCGAGTCGGCACTGACGAACGGGATCAACCAGTCCTCGACCACCTCGAGCGGCCCCGACTCGAGCGAGTAGTACCGGTGCTGCCCCTCTTCGCGGACGCGCACCAGACCGGCCTCGCGCAGCACCCGGAGGTGCTTCGAGACGGTCGGCTGGCTGACGCCGAGGGACGTGACCATCTCACCCACGCTGATGTCGGCATTGGCGGAGTCGGTCGACAGCGAGGCGTCGAGCAGCACCTTCAAGAGGTCTCGGCGGGTGGCGTCGGCGATCACGGCGAAGATGTCCGGCATGCGACCAGCGTAGTGACCCGGGATAGCATGACCGTCGTGACTCGCGCCCCCGTCGCCGGTCGACGCCGCCCCTCGGACCCCGGCCGCTCGCCCTGGCGCAGACTCAGCGACGCGATCGACGACATCGGTCGCAAGTCGCCCGCGCGCTTCGCCATCCTGATCTTCACCGGCCTCATCGTCGTCTTCACCCTGCTGTTCTCGCTGCCGATCGCCTCGGCCGACCGGACGATCACCCCGCTGGCCGACTCCGTGTTCACGGCCGTCTCGGTCATCTGCGTGACCGGCCTCGCGACGGTCGACATGGCCACCCACTGGTCCCTGTTCGGCCACGTTGTCATCTTCGTCGGCGTGCAGATCGGGGCGATCGGCGTGCTCACGCTCGCGTCGATCATGGGCCTCGTCGTCTCGCGCAAGCTCGGCCTCCGCGCCCGGCTGATGGCCGCCGGCGACCAGAACCCGCTGCGGGTGCACGCCGGCCCGGTGCCCGAGGGGCAGGCCGTGCGACTCGGCGAGATCGGTGGCCTCCTGACGACGGTGGCCCTCAGCTCGTTCGTGATCCAGCTCGTCATCGCGGTGCTGATGATCCCCCGCATGCTGATCGACGGCATCCCCGTCGGCGACGCGGTGCTCGACAGCTTCTACTACTCGGCGATGGCCTTCACGAACACCGGGTTCACGCCCAACGCCGAAGGTCTGGCCGCGTTCGAGAACGACTACTGGTTCCTCAGCCTGATCATGGTCGGGGTCTTCCTCGGCAGCATCGGGTTCCCGGTGATCTACGCCCTGGCCCGGAACCCCCGCAACCCCCGGCGCTGGTCCGTCCACGTCAAGCTGACCCTGCTGACGACGGCGATCCTCATCGTGTTCGGCATGGTGCTCTACATCGTCCTCGAGTTCGACAACCCGAAGACGTTCGGCGGCATCGAGGCCGGTCCGACGGTGTTCCAGTCCCTGTTCCTCAGCATGATGACGAGGTCGGGCGGTTTCTCGACCATCCAGATCTCCGACCTGAACGGTTCGTCGCTCCTCGTCACCGACATGCTGATGTTCATCGGCGGCGGCTCGGCGTCGACCGCCGGTGGCATCAAGGTCACGACGCTCGCGGTGCTGTTCCTGGCCGCCTTCGCGGAGGCGCGCGGCCAGCGGTCGATGGAGGCCTTCGGCCGCCGCATCCCCAGCGACGTCCTGCGCCTGGCCGTCAGCGTCGTCCTCTGGGGCGCCACGATCGTCGCCGTGTCGAGCATCCTGATCATGCACATCACGAAGGAGCCCCTCGACCACGTGCTGTTCGAGTCCATCTCGGCCTTCGCCACCTCGGGGCTCAGCACCGGCCTGACCGACCGCCTCCCGGACTCGGCGAAGTACATCCTGGCGGTCACGATGTGGATGGGCCGCGTTGGTACAGTGACACTCTCCGTCGCCCTGGCCGCCAGCCAACGACGCCAGCTGTTCACCCGAGCCGAGGAGCGACCGATCGTTGGTTGACAAGATCAAGCACGACGCCCCGGTGCTCGTCATCGGCCTCGGACGCTTCGGCGCCGCGACCGCCGGACAGCTCGAACGGCAGGACCGTGACGTGCTCGCGGTCGACACCGACGCCGGGCTCGTGCAGAAGTGGGCCGACCGCGTGACGCACGCGGTGCAGGCCGACGCCCGGAGCATCGACGCCCTCAAGCAGATCGGCGCGCAGGACTTCTCGATCGCGGTCGTCGCCGTCGGCTCGTCCATCGAGGCCAGCGTGCTCATCACGGCCAACCTGGTCGACCTGAAGGTGCCGCAGATCTGGGCGAAGGCGATCAGCCAGTCGCACGGCAAGATCCTCGCCCGCATCGGTGCCAACCACGTCATCTACCCCGAGCGCGAGGCCGGCGAGCGCGTCGCGCACCTCGTCTCGGGCCGGATGCTCGACTACATCGAGTTCGACGACGCCTTCGCGATCGTCAAGATGTATCCGCCGAAGCCCGTCCGCGGTGCCTCGTTGGCCGCGTCGAACATCCGCAAGAAGTACGGCATCACGATCGTCGGCGTCAAGAGCCCCGGTGGGGCGTTCGTCGAGGCGACCCCTGAGACGGTCATCAGCAACCACGACCTGATCATCGTGTCGGGCGACAGCCGCGCCATCGAGCGCTTCGCCGCCCTCGAGGGCTGATCGCCTAGCGCCCTTCGGCGATCTCGCGGTTGCGGGCCAGGGCCGCCTGGGTCGCCCGCTCGAACAGCTCGAGCAGACCACCGTCGGCGAGTTCGGCCACGGCGCGCTCGGTCGTTCCGCCAGGGCTCGTGACACGGCGACGGAGTTCGGCCGGTGCGGCGTCGGCCGGCAGGACGTCGCTCGTCGCGAGCAGCTCGCTCGCGCCACGGAACGTGCCCTGCACCAGGGTGGCGGCCTGCGCGCGGGTGAAGCCCAACGCGACCGCCGCCTCCTGCAGTTGCTCGACGAGGTAGAAGACGTACGCGGGGCCCGAACCCGAGATCGTGCTGAGCGCGTCGATCTGCGCCTCGGGGACGACCACGACGTCGCCGACGACGGCGAAGAGCGACCGGGCCAGGGCCAGGTCGGCGTCGGTCGAGCGCGACCCGGCGCTCAGGCCGGTCACCCCGAGACCGACGTGCGACGGCGTGTTCGGCATGGAGCGCAGCACCGACACGGACTCGGGCAGCGCCGCCTCCATCGTGGCCGTCGTCACGCCGGCGGCCAGGCTCACGACGACGGCGCCCGCGTCGAGCACGGGACCGATCTCGTGCAGCAGGTCGACCACCATGTGCGGCTTCACGCCGATCAGCACCAGCCGCGCACCGACGACCGCGGAGGAGTTGGCGCTCGGGTCGGTCTCGGTGGCGAAGGAGGTGACCCCGCCGTGCCGCAGCGCGCGGGCCTTGACCTCGGTGCGGTTCGTCACCCGCACGCCCCCGTCGACGGACACCTCGGGGCGCAGCAGGCCCTGCAGGATCGCGCCGCCCATCGAGCCGGCTCCGAGAATCGCTGTGGTGGGGAGGGTGGTGACCATCCGGCCATCCTAGGATCGACCAGGACCACACGAGGGGATCGAACCGATGAGCAGTCACGGCGGCAACAAGGCGATCATCGCCGCACTCAGCGCGAACCTGGGCATCGCGGTGACGAAGTTCATCGCCTGGGCGTTCTCGGGGTCGTCGTCCATGCTCGCCGAGGGCGTCCACTCCCTGGCGGACTCGGGCAACCAGCTCCTGCTGCTGCTCGGTGGCCGCAAGGCGAAGAAGACCGCCGACGCCGACCACCCCTTCGGCCACGGGCGCGAACGCTACGTCTACGCGTTCGTCGTCTCGATCATCCTGTTCAGCGTCGGTGGCGTGTTCTCGCTCTACGAGGGCGTCGAGAAGCTGCGCGAGCCGCACCCCCTCGAGGTGCCCTGGCTGCCCGTCCTCGTGCTCGCCATCTCGCTCGCCCTCGAGGGGTTCTCGCTGCGCACCGCGATCCGCGAGTCCCGCCCGAGCAAGGGTCAGCAGAGCTGGGTCGCGTTCGTGCGCCGGGCCAAGGCCCCCGAGCTGCCGGTCGTGCTGCTCGAGGACGCCGCCGCGCTGCTCGGCCTGTCGTTCGCCATGATCGGCGTCGTGCTCACCTGGATCACCGGTGACGGCGTCTTCGACGCGATCGGCACCCTGGCGATCGGCGTGCTGCTCGTCGCGGTGGCCGTGATCCTCGGCATCGAGACGAAGAGCCTGCTCGTCGGCGAGGGCGCCTCGGCCGAGGACGTCCAGAAGATCCGCGCCGCGATCACGGGCGGGCCCGAGGTCGAGTCGATCATCCACATGAAGACCCTCTACCTCGGTCCCGACGAGCTGCTCGTCGGCGTCAAGGTCGCGATGCCCGGCCGCACGGTGCTGGCCGACGTCGCGAGCGCCATCAACGCCGTCGAGTCGCGCATCCGCGAGGCCGTGCCGATCGCCCGCGTCATCTACGTCGAACCCGACGTCTGGGTCAAGCCGGGCCAGGTCGACCCGCCGACCGACGCGATCGTCATCCGCGCGGCCGACTGACCCGAGGAGGCGCGGATCGGCCCTCGGGGTCGGCCCGCCTCAGTGCCCCTCGACGACGCGCCGCTCGGCGAAGAAGTCGTCCAGCCGAGCCCGGCACTCGGCCTCGCGCACGCCGGCGTACACCTCGGCGCGGTGCGGGAGCCTGCGGTCGCGGACGATGTCGTAGACGCTGCCCGCGCCTCCTGCCTTGTCGTCCCAGGCCCCGTAGACGAGCCGCGGGACCCGGGCGGCCAGCAGGGCCCCGGCGCACATGGGGCACGGTTCGAGGGTGACCACGAGCGTCGTGCCGGTGAGGTGCCAGTCGCCGGTGTGCGCCGCGGCGGCCCGCAGCGCGATCACCTCGGCGTGGGCGGTCGGGTCCTGCCGCAACTCGCGTTCGTTGCGTCCGGTCGCGATGACCAGGCCGTCGGCGTCGACCACCACGGCACCGACCGGCACGTCGGCCGAGACGCGGCACGCGTCGGCCTCGGCGAGGGCGAGCGACATCCAGTCGTCGAACTCGGGCGGGACGGCGATCACGGGGCCTCTGCGGGGTCGGGACGGCTCACGGAACCGGTCGACTCCGCTACCGTTGAGCCTATGCGAGTGCACGTAGCGGACCACCCCCTGATCACCCACAAGCTGACCGTGCTCCGCGACAAGAGCACACCCTCCCCCACCTTCCGGGCGCTGACCGAAGAACTCGTCACGCTGCTGGCCTACGAGGCCACGCGCGACGTCCGCACCAGCCCCGTCGACATCGAGACCCCGGTCGGTCCGACCACGGGTCTCGAGATCAGCCAGCCGCGTCCGCTCGTCGTGCCGATCCTGCGCGCCGGCCTCGGCATGCTCGAGGGCATGACCAAGCTCGTCCCCACGGCCGAGGTCGGATTCCTCGGCATGGTGCGCGACGAAGAGACCCTCCAGCCCACGACCTACGCCGAGCGTCTGCCCGACGACCTCTCGAACCGTCAGTGCTTCGTGCTCGACCCGATGCTCGCCACCGGCGGTTCGCTCATCGCGGCGATCGCCTACCTGCTCGACCGCGGCGCCGTCGACGTCACGGCGGTCTGCATCCTGGCCGCGCCCGAGGGCCTCGCCGCCGTCGAGAAGGCGATGGAGGGCCGCGACGTCCACGTCGTGCTGGGCGCCGTCGACGAGAAGCTCGACGAGCAGGGCTACATCGTGCCGGGCCTCGGCGACGCGGGCGACCGCCTCTACGGGCTCGCCTGACCCCCGTCGCCCCGACGCCCCGGACCGCGCCTCCTCGACCGCAGGAGGCGCGGTCCGGCGTTTCCGGGCCGCTCACGGTGCCGGAACGCGAACGTCGCTTGACATCGCGACGCGGGGTGTAACAAGATCGACCCCATGACTAACAGTGTGCTCACCCCGACCTCTCGTGAGGCCCTCGGGAGCACCGGCATGATGATGCCGATGCACGCTGTCATGTGTCGAATGTGTGCCTGATCCGGTCACACACCTCGCCGAGTCGAAGCTGCTGACACCGCCAGCTGAGCTCGTGACCCCACCCGGTCACTGAGCCACCGACTCCAGGATGCCCCGCGTCGCCACCCTCGACGCGCATCCCGAACGGTGCATCGCACCGACTGCTCGTGACGTACGGCACCATCGCCGGCGGGATCGAGCACCGACACACATCGAGCAGTCCCTCCGCACCCGGCGACCCGTCGGCCCGAGGGACCGCCGCCGTCACGCAAGGACCCCCGCCTGTCATGTCCCTCATCCTCGACCGCCCCGTCACCGCCACCCGCACCGTCTCGCCCGCCCGTTCCGCCGCCCCGACACCCCTCCGCGAGGTCGCGCCCGCCCTCTCGGCCGCCCCCAGCGACGCGTCCGTCATCGCGAGCCCCGCGGCCCCCCGACCCCGCGCCGTGCCCGAGGGCACCGAGGCCCGCGGCTTCGTCCTCTACGTCGGGCTCGACGAGCTCAAGGCCGCCGCCGACGGCACCTCGCTCGGCGACGTCGTCTCGCAGATCAAGGAACTCGTCGGACGGATCGCCCCGTCGGCCGAGACGCACGCCGCCGTGGCCCTCGCCCCCGAGGGGGCCGGCGGCCGAGACGTCGAGGTCGTCCGCCTGGCCCTGCAGGACCCGGCCGCCCTGGCGAAGCGCCGGCAGGTCACCGAGGACGACGAGCCCGGTGCCCGCGGCGGCGTCGTCGTCGACATCTCGCGCAAGCGCCTGCTGCTGGACGGCGACGTGGCTCCCCTGACATACAAGGAGTTCGAGCTGCTGCAGTACCTCGTCCTGCGCGAGGGCCGCACCATCGAACGAGCAGAGCTGATCTCGAGCCTCTGGGCCGACGGCGACGACGAGGTGCCGAACGAACGCACCATCGACGTGCACGTCCGTCGACTGCGGTCGAAACTCGGCGCCTTCGAGGACATCGTCCGCACCGTCCGCGGGGTCGGCTACCGCTTCGACCGACACGCGGACGTCTCGATCCGTCACGCGTCGACCCCGTCGCCCGACGTGTTCTGAGCCCCGTCCGGCACACGCGCCGGCCGCGGCGTCGGCTCGGTGCGAGTTCCCAGGAATTCCTCGGGTCCACCCCTGGACCACCGTTACCGATCCGTTATAGATTGTGTCTCGCCGACGTCGTTTGCTGTGGCGGCCGAGGCGGAATGTGATTGCAGGACACTCCTGGTGCAAGGGAAGAGGGCCGGTCGCCATCGGGCGACCGGCCCTCTGTCGTGTACCCCCGGGTACACGCTCGCTCGGCGCCGCCCCCGCGCGTCGGCCCGAGGTCGGTGGCCTTTCGTAGACTCGACCTCGACGAACGTGAGGGACGACATGAGCGAGACATCGATGGCCGTGGGGGCCTGGGAAGCCCTGTTCCGGGCCCAGGTCAGCGTCATGCGTGAACTGACCGAGTGCTTCCCGACCCACGAGATCTCGTTCAACGAGTACGACGTGTTGTTCAACCTGTCCAACCAGCCCGATCGGCGGGCCCGCATCCGCGACCTGACCCGCCACCTGTTGCTGACGCAGCCGAGCATCAGCCGTCTCGTCGACCGACTGGCGTCGAAGGGCATCGTCGAGAAGGCCTCCGACCCCGGCGACGGCCGGGGCATCATCGTGACCATGACGGACGAGGGCTACGACCTCTACCGGCGCACGGCGGTCAGCCACGCCGAGGCCATCCGTCGTCGCGTGGGCGGAGCACTCGACGACGACGAACTGGCCTCGCTCGCCGATCTGTGCACCAAGCTGCGGCTCGGCACGCCGGTCGGGACGAACGCATGACCTCCCCTTCCATCGTCTGGTTGCGCGACGACCTGCGCCTCGCCGACAACCCCGCCCTCGTGGCCGCCGTCGAGCGCGGCGAACCGGTCGTCGTCCTCTTCCTGCTCGACGACGAGACCGACGGCCTGCGCCCCCTCGGCGGGGCCTCACGCTGGTGGCTGCACCACAGCCTCGCCGCCCTCGCCGAATCGCTGCAGGCCGTCGGTGGGCGACTCACGCTGCGCCGGGGTCCCCAGGCACGCGAACTCCCCCGTCTCGTCGACGAGGTGGGCGCGGGTGCCGTCTTCTGGAACCGCCGGTACGGTCTGGCCGCCCGCGACGCCGACGCCGGGCTCAAGTCGTCGCTGCGCGAGCGTGGGCTCGACGTGCGCAGCTTCCAGGCGAACCTCATGTTCGAACCGTGGACCATCCAGACCGGGCAGGGTCAGCCCTTCAAGGTCTTCACGCCGTTCTGGCGCGCCTGCCTCGACCGGCCCGAACCCCGCCACCCCGAGGCGGCCCCCGACGAGCTGCACGTCCCCCACGCGACGCCCGACAGCGACGACCTCGACTCGTGGGCGCTGCTGCCCACGACCCCCGACTGGTCGGCCGGCCTGCGCGACGCCTGGACCCCGGGCGAGGCGTCGGCCCTCGACACCCTCGAACGTTTCGCCACCGGCCACCTGGCCGACTACGGCCTGCGCGACGAGCCGGCCCAAGAGGCGACGAGCCACCTCTCGCCGCACCTCCGTTTCGGCGAGGTCAGCCCGTTCCAGGTCTGGCACCGCATGCGCGGCGACCTGGCGCCCGACGCCCGAGAACAGGCCTCGGGCTTCCTGCGCGAACTCGTGTGGCGCGAGTTCAACCACACCGTCCTCTTCGCGAACCCGCACCTCGCCACGAAGAACTACCGGCCCGAGTTCGACGACTTCCCGTGGCACGAACTCGAACCCGGCGAACTCGAGGCGTGGAGGCAGGGCACGACCGGCATCCCTCTGGTCGACGCGGGCATGCGAGAGCTGTGGACGACCGGGTACATGCACAACCGGGTTCGCATGGTCACGGCGAGCTTCCTGGTCAAGAACCTGCTGGCCGACTGGCGGGTGGGCGAGCAGTGGTTCTGGGACACCCTGGTCGACGCGGACGAGGCGAACAACCCCGCGAACTGGCAGTGGACGGCCGGCTCGGGTGCGGACGCGGCCCCGTACTTCCGAGTGTTCAACCCCGTCCTGCAGGCCGACAAGTTCGACAAGCACCGCGACTACGTGCGGCGCTGGGTCCCCGAGGTCGACACCGACTCGTACCCCGAGCCCATGGTCGACCTCAAGGCCTCCCGCCGGGCCGCGCTCGACGCCTACGAAGCCATGCGCCGCACCACGCGCACCGAATGACCCCGCCCCTCGAGAGGACCGCCTCCGTGACGACGTCATCACGACCCGACCGCACCGAACCACCCACGGGGATCGACGCCGTGTTCGCCGCACGCGCTCCCGAGCGGCGCGGCCCGAGCGCCGTGTGGGCGACCTTCGACCGTTCGGGCGTCACGCACGACGGCTCCTACGGCCAGGTCGCCCCCGGCACCGCGCCCGGCGTCGACACGGCGTATCGCATCGCCTCGTGCACGAAGAGCTTCACCGCCACCGCCCTGCTCGCCCAGCGCGACGCCGGGCTCGTGTCCCTCGACGCACCGATCACCGACTTCGTGCCCGCCTTCGCCGACGTGGCCCTGCCCACCGCCGACTCCCCCGTGCCGACCCTGCGCATGCTCCTGACCATGTCGGCCGGCTTCCCCACGGACGATCCGTGGGGCGACCGGCAAGAATCCCTCACCGACGACGGACTCGACGCCCTGCTGCGGGCCGGGCTCAGCTTCGACAGCGTGCCGGGCACCACCTTTGCCTACTCCAACCTCGGCTTCGCCCTCGTGGGCCGGGCGATCGCGGCCGTCGCCGGCAAGCCCTACCGTGAGGTCGTCGAGTCGACGATCCTCGAACCGCTCGGCCTGACGGCCACCGGCTTCGAGGCGACCGTGCGGGCGATGGGCGGCGTCGCGATCGGCCATCGCCGCACCTCCGACGGGGGTGACCCCCTGCCGTTCTCAGGCCCGGGCGCGTTCTCACCGATCGGCGGCCTGTTCAGCACCGTGACCGACCTGGCGCGCTGGGCGCGCTGGCTGGGTTCCGCCTTCGACCCCGAGGGCCGCGGCGACCTCGACGGCATCCTCTCGCGCGCCTCCCGACGCGAGATGCAGCAGGTGCAGCGTTTCGTCCCCGCCCGGGTCGGGCACCCCGGCGGCTACGGGTTCGGTCTATTCGTCGAGCACTATCCCGACCACGGCCCCGTCGTGTCGCACAGCGGGGGCTACCCCGGGTTCTCGGCCCACATGCGCTGGCAGACCGCGACCGGCCTCGGCGCGGTCGGGTTCGAGAACGCGACCTACTCGAAGGTCTCCGAGCCGATCGGGCTCGCGCTCGACGGCCTGATGGCCGAGCGTCCCGACGCCCGCGTCGTCGTGCGGCCGTGGCCCGAGACGTCGGCGGCCCGCGAGGCGGTCGAGGCCGTCGTCCTCGGCGGCGCCGTGCCCGACGGGTTGTTCAGCGAGAACGTCGAGGCGGACCTGACGCTCGACCGACGCCGCGCCTCCTGGGCCGCCGCCGTCGAGTCCGTGGGCGGTTGGGACGACGACGGCGAGGCATCGCCGCCCGACGAGTCGTCCGCTCCCTCGCACCTGGTGTGGCGACGACGGGGAGCCCGGGGCGTCGTCCGGTTCGAGATCCGGCTCACCCCCGAGCGTCCGCCCCGGGTCCAGACCGTGCTGGTGAGCGCCGAGAGCGCACGGTAGCCGAGGGCTCGCCGGGACAGGCGTCGTCAGTCGGGCAAGGCGTCGTCACGCGGGCCAGGCGTCGTCAGGCGGGCCCGACGCTGTCAGGCGGGCCCGACGCGGTCACGCGGGCGGCCGACCTCCGGCGACCCCGGCGGCACGGGCGGCGGCACGGGCTCCACTCCGACCCGCGACCCCGAGGCTGCCCGTCGTCGCCCACGCGGCGATGAACCCGGCCGAGAACGCGTCCACGAGGCCCACCGAGTCGACCCAGCGCGAGACGACCCCGTCGACCACGACCGGTTGCTGCCCCCGCGAGACCACGACGGCACCCCCGTCGTCGGCGACGAGCGCGACCACGCCGACCTGCTCGGCGAGCGCCGTCGCCGACGCGACCGGGTCGTCCAACCCGGTGAGCTCGCGGGCGGTCTCGTCCGACGGGAAGAACAGGTCGGCTCCGTGGACGGCCGCGAGGAACGCCGACGCCCCGAAGCGGCGGACGATCGAGGCGCTTCCCGGGGCGACCGAGACGAGCGCCCCCGCCTCCCGGGCCCGTCCCACGAGGCGTCGGAGGGCGACCGGGCTGCGGGACTGGGCGACGGTGTAGCCCGTGAAGTGCACGAGACCGGCCCCGGCGACCAGGTCGTCGGGGACGTCGTCGGGGCTCAGCGAGGCACCGGCCCCCCGATCGGTGAACATGATGCGCGACGAGCCGTCGACGGTGATGACGACCGTGCCCGTCGGGTCGTGGGCGTCGTAGGACAGACGGGCCACGACCCCCGCGTTGGCGAGCAGTTGCGCGTGGCGTTGCAGGTCGGCCGTGCCGACCCGACCGACGAACGAGACCTCGACCCCCAGCGACCCGAGCCACGCCGCCGTGTTCGCCGCCGAACCCCCGGCCCGGTGCCGGATGGTGGCTGCCGTCTCGGTCCTGGTGCCGTCCTCCGCCCGGGGGGTGACGATGATGTCGTCGAGGACGTCCCCGAAGACGAGGACGGGCGACCCGGTGCGGGGTCGGCCGCCGGAGCGGCGGAAGCGGTCGCTGGCGGGAATCATCGGCATCCAGCCGACCACGGATCGGGGGCCGGGACGGGACGAGGAGGCGCAAATCACCCTCGCGGGTGCGTCACGTTCACCCGTCCCGGCCTCGCGCCCGGCCCGCTCGGCCCCGACTCAGACGGTTGCGGGCAGCGGGGCCGAGGCCTCGCGACGGGCGCGCCGGCCCCGGACGACCAGGGCGTCGAGGGCGAAGCGGCCCGGCCCCGTGAGCACGACCGCGACGGAGACGACCGCCAGGACGAGGACGTACTCGAACCCACCCGTCGTCGAGTAGAAGCCGTTCGGCAGGTGGACGGCGACCAGGGCGACGACCGCCGTCACCGCCAGGAGCGCGGCGGCGACACGGGTGGCGACGCCGACCACGAGCGCGACGCCACCGGCGAGCTCGGTGACGGCCGCGACCGGGGCGGCGACCTCGGCGAGCGGGATGCCCATGCCCCCGAAGGCGCCCTGCGTCGCGGCGAGGCCGTCGACGGCGAGCTTCTGCCAGCCATGGGCGACGAACACGACCCCGAGGACGACGCGGACGAGGAGGAGGCCGAGGGACGAGAGAGCTGACGACACGAGGTGCCTTTCGGTCGGGGACGGGGTCGTGGCACGTCGTCGGGCCCCCCGCCACGGTAGGAGGTGACGCGTCACCGACCGGGGTCGTGGAGATCCCTGCCAGGCCTTCGCCAGAGCCTTGTCAGGCTCGGGTGGGGCATCCGGGGGACGCGGGGACGCGTCGCGAGGGCGCTTCGGCGGACGCGTGGCGTGCCCCGCGAGCGCTGTCGGTGGTCCGGGGCAGGATCGGGGCAGGACCACGGGCGGGCCGACGAGCCCCCGACGAGAGGCGGCACACATGGCGACCATCGCGATCACGGGAGGCTCGGGCCGCATCGCGACCTGGGTCCGCCCTCTTCTGCTCGAGGCCGGCCACGACCTGCGGCTGCTCGACGTGGTCACGCCACCCGGCGACCTCCGACGACGAGAGACCTTCGAGCACGTCGGCGTGACCGATCTCGACTCCCTCACCGTGGCGTTCGCCGGGGCCGACCTGGTCGTCCACCTCGCGTCGCACGCCAGCGAACGCACGTGGCACGAGATCCGCGACCTCAACGTCGAGAGCGCCTACGTGGCGCACGAGGCCGCCCGTCGGGCCGGCGTGACCCGGCTGCTCGCGGCCAGCTCGGTGCACGCCGTCGGGTTCGAACCGGGCTCGAGCGCCGCCGACCACGACGTGCCGGCCCCCCGGCCCGACACCTTCTACGGCGTCAGCAAGGTGCTGCTCGAGGCGGTCGGCAGCCTGTACGCCGACCGCTTCGGTTCGACCGTCGTGTCGGCGCGCATCATGACGGCCGAGGTCGAGCCGCACGACGTCCGCAGCCTCGGCACCTGGCTGTCCCCGGCCGACGCGACCCGGCTGATCCTGGCCACCCTGACGACCGCACCGGCCGGGCACCACGTCGTCTGGGGCGTCAGTCGCAACACCCGTCGCGTCGTGTCGCTCGCGGCGGGCGAGGCCATCGGCTACCACCCCGAGGACGACGCCGAGGCGTTCGTCGACCGCTTCGCCGGTCAGGTCCTGCCCCCCGACGCACCCGTCGGCGGGGACTTCACGACCATGCCGTTGGGCGAGTCCCGGTGACCCGCCCGAAGGCGGCATCCGGTCACGCGCGCGAGGCCGATAGCGTGGCCGTGTGACCCCCACCCAGCACTCGTCGTCCGTCGCCGAGATCGACCCCGTCGTCCTCTACGAGATCCTCCGCCTCCGGGTCGACGTCTTCGTCGTCGAACAGGAGTGCCCCTACCCCGAGCTCGACGGGCGCGACCTCGAGCCGACCGCGCGCCTCCTCTGGTCCACCGACGACGACGCCCGGATCCTGGCGACGCTCCGGGTGCTGCACGACGGCGACGACCGTCGCATCGGCCGGGTGGCGACGGCGTCGTCGGCTCGCGGTCGCGGGCTCGCCGCCGACCTCATGCGGTCGGCCGTCGTCGAGTGCGACGGTCGACTGGTCCGGCTCGACGCCCAGGCCCACCTCTCGGGCTGGTACGCCCGGTTCGGCTTCGTGGTCGACGGTGACGAGTTCCTCGAGGACGGCATCCCCCACCTGCCGATGACGCTCGCCGCCACGCGCTGACGCCGGCCCCTGGCTCGGCACGGCACCGGCTGATCGGTCAGACGGTCGGGCCGGGGTGGTGGTGCTCGAAGACCAGACTGGTCCGGGTCGAGGCGACGGCCGGGTGCGCCGAGAGGTGGTCGAGGACGAACTCGCGGACGTCGTTCGTGTCGCGGACGGCCAGGTGGATGATGAAGTCCTCGGACCCGCCCAGGAAGAACAGCTGCACCACCTGCGGCAGGGCCCGGATCTCGGCCGAGAAGGCGGCGATCCGCTGTCGGGCCGACGCGAGGATCGTCACGCTGATCAGCGCCTGCAGGTCGAGTCCGAGCGCCGACAGGTCGACGTCGGCTCCGAAGCCGGCGACGACCCCGCGCTCGACGAGGGATCGGAGGCGCGCGAGACAGGTCGACGGAGCGATCCCGACCTGCGCGGCCAACGTGGCGTTGGGGGTGCGACTGTTCGCGAGCAGCAGGCGCACGAGCTGCCGGTCGATCTCGTCGAGCCGAACGTCCTTCGTCGCAGCCATGCCTCGTCCCGTCCCTCACCGTCGATCGTGCGGCCAGGCAGGGCCTGCACAGAATCTCGTGCGGAGAGCTTGGCACGCATCGGCACGAAACAGCACACTGACCTCAGTTCGGCGAACAGAGGCGTGCACCGGCCGCCCGTCGTCGAGGCCACTCCCCGAGAGGACGATCCATGCGCGTCGGCATCCCCACCGAGATCAAGAACAACGAGAACCGTGTCGCCGCGACCCCGGCCGGCGTCCACGAGTTCTCCCGACGTGGACACGACGTCATCGTGCAGGCCGGCGCCGGACGGGGGTCGGGGTTCACGGACGCCGAGTTCATCGCCGCTGGTGCGACGGTGGTGGACGACGCGGCCGACGTCTGGGGCGAGGCCGATCTGCTGATGAAGGTCAAGGAGCCGATCGCGGCCGAGTACCCGCTCATGCGGGCGGACCAGACCCTCTTCACCTACCTGCACCTCGCGGCCTCACCCGAGTGCACCGAGGCCGTCCTCGCGTCCAGCACGACCGCGATCGCCTACGAGACGGTCCAGCGGGACGATCGCAGCCTGCCGCTGCTCTCGCCCATGAGCGAGGTCGCCGGCCGCCTCTCCACGATGGTCGGCGCCTACCACCTCATGAAGCCGATCGGGGGCACGGGCGTGCTGCTCGGCGGCGTCCCCGGCACCCCGAAGGCGAAGGTGGTGGTGATCGGCGGCGGCGTCGCCGGTGAACACGCCGCGGCGAACGCCCTCGGCCTCGGCGCCGACGTGACCGTCATCGACGTGTCGCTTCCGCGCCTCCGCGCCCTCGAGGTGCAGTTCGGCGGCAGGGTGCAGACCCGCGCCTCGACGGCCTACGAGATCGGCGCCCAGGTCGCGGCCGCCGACCTGGTGATCGGTTCGGTTCTGATCCCCGGCGCACAGGCCCCCAAGCTCGTCACCGACGAGATGGTGGCGTCGATGCGTCCCGGGTCGGTGCTCGTCGACATCGCCATCGACCAGGGCGGCTGCTTCGAGGGCTCGCGCGCGACCACGCACGACGACCCGACCTTCGCCGTCCACGACAGCGTCTACTACTGCGTCGCCAACATGCCCGGCGCGGTCCCCCAGACCTCGACCCGGGCCCTGACGAACGCGACCATGCCCTATGCACTCGCCCTCGCCGACCGGGGGTGGCGTGACGCCATCGCGGCGGATGCGTCGTTGGCCCGCGGCGTCAACGCGGTCGCGGGGCAGATCACCAACGCGGGCGTCGCGGCGGCGGTCGGCGTCGACCTGGTGGACGCCCGCGCGCTCTGACCCGTCCGACGACGCGACGGTCCCCCTCCGCGACGGCGCCCTCCCGGACGCGGGGCGAACCGGTCCGGCCGGTAAGCGAAGACCTCGATCCGAACCAGGTGGTCCGGAGAGGTGCAGCCCCTATGCTCTGGACATGGCACGACGACCCACCCCTCCGCGGGAGCGGCTGCTCGAGGCGGCGCGGACCGAGTTCGCGGCCCGCGGCCTCGCCGGAGCCCGCGTCGACACGATCGCGCGCGACGCCGAGGCGAGCAAAGAACGGCTCTACGCCCACTTCTCGACCAAGCGCGACCTGTTCGACGCCGCCCTCGGCGAGAGCATCGGCCGCTGGGTCGCGGTCGTCCCCTTCGACGCCCACGACCTGCCGGGCTGGGCCAGCGCGCTCTACGACCACCTGGCGTCGAACCCCGACGACGCGCGCCTCCTGCTCTGGGGCCAGATCGAGGGCGTCGCGTTGCCGAGCCCCGGCGTGCTCGACCACGGTCAGCTCGAGGCGCGCCGTGACTCGGTGCGTGCGGCCCAGGACGCGGGTGACATCTCGTCCGGCTGGGACGCCGACGAGTTGCTGACCATGGTCTTCGGCGTCGTGCTGGCCTGGTTCGTCACGCCCGAGGCCACCAACCTGCACACCGGCCCGCAGCAGCGTCGGTGCGACGTCGTCCGTCAGGCCGTCGCCCGCATCGTCGACCCCGGCTGAACCGCCCCCGGCACCGTCCGACCCGCCGGGAGTAGCGTCCCCGTGTGACCACGACCGAACCCACTCCCGCCCTCTCCCCCGACCTTCAGCGCGTCCTCGACAGCGTGCCCGACCCGGGCGGCGTCACGACGTCGGACGAGGTCTACGCGGCGACCGACGTCGATCTCGAGGGGTTCCTCGCGACGCCGGCCGGCGCCTCCTCGTCCGGGCTCGTGCCCGGCGTGCTCGTGCTGCACGACTGGTTCGGCGTCGTCGACCACGTCAAGGTGCGCGCGCAGATGCTCGCGCGGCTCGGCTACGTGGCGCTGGCCGGCGACGTCTAGGGGCAGGGGGTCCGCCCGTCGCCCGAGGAGGCCGCCGGCGAGGCGGGCAAGTACTACGGTGACGTCGCGCTGTTCCGGTCGCGCCTGCTCGCGAACCTCGAGCGCCTGCGCGCCGAGCCGGGCGTCGACCCGTCGCGGATCGCGGTGATGGGCTACTGCTTCGGCGGCTCGGGTGCCCTCGAGCTGGCCCGCGCGGGTGCCGACGTCGCCGGCGTCGTGTCGTTCCACGGAGGGCTCGGGACGGGGATGCCCGCCGAGAAGGGTGCCGTGACGGCCCCGCTGCTCGTGATGACGGGTGCCGCCGACCCGGTGGTGCCCGACGAGGCGGTGGTCGGCTTCGAGGACGAGATGCGCGCCGCCGAGGCACCCGACTGGCAGGTGCTGAGCTACAGCGGCGTCATGCACGCCTTCGCCGTCCCCGGGACGGACGCACCCGATCACGGGGCCCAGTACGACGCCCGCGCGGATCGTCGCTCGTGGCAGCAGCTCGAGACGTTCCTGTCCGAGGTCTTCGCCTAGGCCCGAGGGGCCCGACGGGCCCGCGGGGTCCGACGGGCAGGACGCCAGACCGTCAGGAGGCGCGGTGCCGGGACGCTCGTCGCCCCGGCACCGCCTCCGTCGTCAGAACCCGGCCACGCGGGCCGTGCCGGCCCGGGCCAGGTCGCGCAACTGGACGGCCGTCGCGACGGCGGCGTGGGCGGCCTCGGCACCCTTGTCCTCCTTCGAGCCGGGGAGGCCTGCCCGGTCGAGGCCCTGCTGCTCGTCGTCGAGGGTGAGCACGCCGAACCCGACGGGCTTGCCCGTGTCGAGCGTCACCCGCAGCAGGCCCGAGGTCGCGGCGTCGGACACGTACTCGAAGTGCGGCGTGCCGCCGCGGATGATGACACCGAGGGCCACGACCGCGTCGGCCCCGGCCTCGAGCGCGGCCTTCGCGACGACGGGCAGTTCGAAGCTGCCGGGCACGCGCACGACCGTGGCCGTGGCGCCGAGGCGCTCGACCGTCGACAGCGCGCCGGCCAGCAGGCCGTCGGTGATGGTCTCGTGCCAGGTGCCGGCGACGATCGTGACACGGATTCCCGTGCCGTCGACGTCGAGTTCGGTGGGGGCGCCTTCTCCGCTCATGCGCGGTCTCCTTCGGTCGTGCGGGTGGTGGTCGTGGTGTCGGTGGCCCGGGAGTCGGACGCAGGGGATGGTGCGTCGAGGTCGCGGTCGCCCAGCCAGGAGACGAGAGCGGCGATCGTCACGACCGGCACGCCCTCGCGGGCCCCGAAGTCGAGCAGAGCCCGCAGTCGCATCATCTCGCCGTCGTCGCCCACGATCTCGCTGATGACGGCCACGGGTCGCAGCCCCGCGGCCTTCATCAGGTCGACCGAGGCCTCGGTGTGGCCGTCGCGCTCACGCACTCCGCCGTCACGGGCGCGTAGCGGCAGGACGTGTCCAGGGCGGTGCAGGTCGTCGCGAACGCTGGTCGGCGACGCGAGCGTGCGGAGGGTCGTCGCCCGGTCGGAGGCGCTGATCCCCGTCGTCACGCCGGCCGCCGCGTCGACGCTGACGGTGTAGGCCGTGCCCCGGGCGTCCTCGTTGTGGGCGACCATGGGCGGCAGGTCGAGTCGGTCGGCGATCTCGTTCGTCATCGGTGCGCAGACGAAACCGGAGGACACCCGGACCGTCCAGGCGATCCACTCGGCCGAGGCCAACTCGGCCGACAGGACGACGTCGCCCTCGTTCTCGCGGGACTCGTCGTCGACCACCACGACCGGGCGACCACGGCGCAGGTGCTCGAGGGCGAGCTCGATCGGGGCGAGGCGCGAGTCGACCCGCCCCTCCTCCCGGGGCGTCGACACGGTCACGGGCGCCCCGTCACGGCGGCGTCCCGCGGGTCCGCCGCGTCGGCCGGGGTGGCCGCACCGCGCGGGCCGTCGGCGTCGAGCGCGTCCAGTCGCAGCATGCGGCGCACGTGGCGGGCGAGCACGTCGGTCTCGACGTTGACGCGGTCGCCGACGGCCTTGCCGCCCAGGGTCGTCACGGCGAGCGTCTCGGGGATGAGGCTGACCTCGAACCAGCCCGGCAGCTCGCCGGGTTCGCTGATCGCGCTCACCGTGAGGCTGACGCCGTCAAGCGTCACCGACCCCTTGTCGACGAGCAGGGGCGCGAGGTCGTCGGCGAGGTCGAACCGGACCCGACGCCAGGCCTCGCCCTCTTCGATCTCGACGACCGTGGCCGTGCCGTCGACGTGGCCCTGGACGATGTGACCGCCCAGGCGGTCGCCGACGCGGGCGGCTCGTTCGAGGTTGACGGGCGTCCCGGGGCCGAACGTCCCCACGGTGCTCATGGCCAGGGTCTGCCGCATGACGTCGGCCGTGAAGGTGTCCCCCTGCTGCTCGACCACCGTCAGGCAGACGCCGCTGACCGAGATGGAGTCACCGTGCGCGGCGTCGGTCAGCACGGCGGGGCCGTGGACCGTCAGGCGGACGCTGTCCCCCTGGTCGGCGACGCGCTCGACGCGTCCGAGTTCTTCGACGAGGCCGGTGAACATCAGCGCACCACCGGGCCCGTCGGGTCGGTGGGTCGGTGCGTGCGTGCATCGGGCCCGGGCGTGGTCGCCTGCGTCGTCATGTCGTCCTCCGGTCTGCCTGGCTGTGTGCCGAGGGCTCTCCGGGGGTGCGCGACGCGAGGGTCGGCATCGGCCCGGGGGTCCGCTGAGGGACGACCGGGCCCGCGCCACCTCTCATCCGGACTATGACCGTCGGTACCGGGGTTCCACCGGTTCAACCGGCCGCCACCTCTCGGGGACGACGCGGGTCGCGGACTGTGACCGCCGGCTCAGATTTTCACTGACCCCGGAGCGCGTTGCTCTGTCGGCGACGATAGCACCGCCGCCTCGTGCGGCCCCGACGTGTTCGGCCAGGGCGTAGCCGGGCGTCGCACGGGCGGCCCGGGCTCAGCCGTCGACGAGCCCGGGCTCAGCCGACGACGAGCCCGAGGTGAGCCGCCATCGTCGGGGCGAAGGTCGCCAGCTGCAGGTCGTCGATGGTCGCGCCACGAAGCCCTTCGAAACCGTCGATGCGGGAGAAGTCGCTGGTGCGCAGATCGGTGTGCGACAAGGAGGCGCGGGTCACGTCGAGCGTGCCGATGCGGCAGTCGACCAGCGCGACCCGCAGGGCCTGCACACCCCCGAGGTCGAGTTCGCCGATCGTGCAGCCCTCGATCACGACGTCGGTGAGGCGCGCCCCGCGCAGGTTGAGGAAGTCGATCTTGCCGCCGACCAGGTGCACCGACCGCAGTTCGGCGTCGAACAGCTCGGCCGACCCCCACCGGGGCCGCTCGACGCGGACGTCACGCCAGGTGCTGCGCGAGGCGGCGAACTCGGGGGCGAACGAGTCGGCCAGCACCGACTCGACCAGGCGGGCGCCCCGCAGTCGGGCCGATCCGAGCCGCGGCGACTCGAAGACGCACTCGGTGAACTCGGACCCCTCGAGGTCGCGACCGGTCAGGTCGGCGTCGACGTACCGTTCGAGCTCACGGCTGTCGCGCGGACCCAGCAGGTCGGTGCCGAGATCGACGAGCCCCCGGGGCTCGACGGGGTCGAGCCGCGGGGCGTCGGTGCCCCCCGGGGTCGCGGGGCGGGACGGCGTGGGGCGGCGCGACGGGGTCATGCGACGAGGCTAGCGGCGGGGTGCGACACGACCCGAGGAACGTCCGGGCGGACGTCCGACGCGGTCGTTCTCAGCACTCGATGACGTTGACCGCGAGCCCGGCACGGCTGGTCTCCTTGTAGCTGTCCTTCATGTCGCGGCCGGTCTGGCGCATCGTCTCGATGACGGTGTCGAGGCTGACGACGTGGCTGCCGTCGCCGAGCAGGGCCATGCGGGTGGCGGCGACCGCCGTGCCCGCCGCGATCGCGTTGCGCTCGATGCAGGGCACCTGCACGAAGCCGCCCACGGGGTCGCAGGTGAGGCCGAGGTGGTGCTCCATGGCGATCTCGGCCGCGTTCTCGACCTGGCGGGGCGTCCCGCCGAGCAGGGCGGTCAGGGCGCCGGCGGCCATCGATGCGGCCGAGCCGACCTCACCCTGACAGCCGGCCTCGGCCCCCGAGATCGACGCGTTGCGCTTGTAGAGCGACCCGATCGCCGCCGCCGTCAGCAGGAAGGTGCGGGACAGCTCGTGATCGGTCGCGCCGTGGAACCTCATGGCGTAGTAGGCGACCGCCGGGATGATGCCGGCCGCGCCGTTGGTCGGGGCGGTGACGACGCGCCCGCCTCCCGCGTTCTCTTCGTTGACGGCCATCGCGTAGGCCTGCAGCCACTGGGCCGGCAGGTCGGAGGCCAACAGCGAGGAGGCGCGGCCCTGGTCGATCGCCGAGCCGCCGAGGGCGAAGGCGGTCGCCCGCTCGTCCTGCTGGCGCAGCATGGTCGCGAACTGCCGGGCGCGTCGGGGCACCTTCATCCAGCCGGGCAGGACGCCCGTGGCCTCGAGACCCGCGTCGACGCAGGCCCGCATGGCCGCCCAGCGTGAGTCGAGCCCCACCGCGGCGTCGGCCTCGCCGTGCAGCGCGACCTCGTTGCGCCAGGCGAGGTCGGCGATCGACGCGCCTTCGGAGTCGCAGAGGCGCAGCAGGTCGTCCGCGTCGGTGAAGGCGAACGGCGCCTCGGCGGTGGGCACGGCCCGCTCGTCGTCACCGTCCCGCACGACGAAGCCCCCGCCGACCGAGAAGTAGACCTCGCGGGCGAGGCTCCCGCCGTGAGCGTCGAAGGCCTCGACGCTCATCGCGTTGGGGTGCCGGGGCATGCGCGTCAGCGGCGCCATGCGCAGGTCGTTGGGGGCGAAGGCGATCTGGTGCCGGCCGAGCAGCCGCAGGCCGCCGCCCTGCTCGACCGCCTGCTGCATGCCCGAGACGACCTCGGGGTCACAGGTCTCGGGTTGCATGCCCGCGAGGCCGGCGAGGACGGCCGACGGAGTGCCGTGGCCGAGGCCGGTGGCGGCGAGCGAGCCGTAGAGCACGGCCTCGACCCGCACGACGTCGGTCAGCCGGCCGTCGACGTCGAGACCGAGCAGGAACTCGCGGGCGGCCCTCATGGGGCCGACGGTGTGCGAGCTCGAGGGGCCGATGCCGATCGAGAAGAGATCGAGGGCCGAGACGTGGTCGGTCACGGAGAACCTGCCTTCCGGGGTCACCACGACGTTACCCGCTCCCGCCGACGCGCAGGAGGTCGGGGCCGTGCGCCACCCCGGGGAGG
Organism: Frigoribacterium sp. Leaf8; assembly: GCF_001421165.1. Classification (GTDB taxonomy): domain Bacteria; phylum Actinomycetota; class Actinomycetes; order Actinomycetales; family Microbacteriaceae; genus Frigoribacterium. The sequence goes on from NZ_LMKB01000005.1 coordinate 1,048,138, forward strand.
TGCGGGTCGCCTCAGGCGGGTCGCCCCACCTCGCGGGCCCGCTCCGCCATCGCGCCCGACATGCCCTCGAGGAACCGTCGGACGGTCTCGAGCTCGGCCTCGTCAAACTCGGCCATGACCCGGTCGCTCATCACGCCGAGCGGCCCGAAGAACGCGCCCGCGACCTCGCGGGCGCGATCCGAGTAGCGGACGAGCACCCGGCGCCGATCGGCGTCGTCGCGGCTGCGGTGCACGTGCCCGACCTTCTCGAGGCGGTCGATGACTCCGGTCGCCGCCCCCGACGTGACGCCCAGGAGCTCGCCGAGACCGCCGGCGGTGACGGGGTCGCCGTCGCGCTCGGCCTGCATGACGTGCAGCAGCGCCTCGAGGTCGATGTGGCCGAGACCGTGTCGCGAGGCGAAGGCCTGGGCGACCTTCTGGGACTCGGTGGTCAGCCGTTGCATGTGGGTGACGATCTCGTCGGCCTGCGGCGAGCGCGACGGACGGGTCGACGGGGCCGTGGGGCCCGGGTCTGTCGGGGTGGGCATGGAACCTCCTGCGTGACGAGTCTGGTCGATGCTCCTGTGATCTGCAATACTCTTAGCTCCTAAGACATTCAGCGACTGAAGGATCACCATGCGCACCCTCGCCCGCATCGTCAGCGGCCACCGCACCGCCTGGGCCGTGCTCGCCGCGACGGCCGTCGCCGTCGCCCTGCTCTTCACGGTCCTGCCGCAGAGCGAGGGCGACGCGGCCCCGCCGTCGGGCGTCCCCGACACGAGCCAGTCGGCCCAGGTGGCCGAGTTGCCGACGACCTTCCCGAGTGCCGAGACGACGGTGGGCATCCTGGTCTTCAGCCACGACGGCGACCGGCTCGACGCCGCCGACCTGACCGCCGTCGACGAGCGGGCGGCCGCCCTCGCCGAGCTCGCCACGACCCCGCAGGCCGTCCGGCCGCAGATCAGCGACGACGGCACCGCGGCGATCGTGGCCGTCCCGCTCGACGCCACGACGGTCGACGCCGACGTCGCGGGCACGGCGACGAGCCTGCGGGACGCGGCCTCGGCCGACCTGCCCGCCGGGCTGGACGCCCTGCTCACCGGGCCGATCGGGTTCCAGGACGACATCGCGAACGCCTTCGCCGGGGCCGACTTCCGGCTCCTGCTGGTCACGGTGGTCGTCGTGGCCGTGCTGCTGATCGTCACCTACCGCAGCCCCGTGCTGTGGATCGTGCCGCTGGCCGTCGTCGGTGCCGCGGACGCCCTGGCCGGCCGGGTCGCGGCCGCCGTCGCCGAACCCCTGGGCATCCCGCTCGACGCCTCGATCTCGGGCATCCTCTCGGTGCTCGTCTTCGGCGCGGGCACCAACTACGCCCTGCTACTCGTCGCGCGTTACCGCGAAGAACTGCTGCTCGAGCCCGACCGCCATCGCGCGATGCGCACGGCCGTGACGAGCGCCGGGCCCGCCATCGCGGCCAGCGGCGGCACGGTCGCCCTGAGCCTCCTCACGCTGCTCCTCGCGTCGCTCACGGGCAACCGGGCCCTCGGTCTCGCCTGTGCGATCGGCGTCGGCGTCGCGATCGTGTTCGCCCTCGTCGCCCTGCCGGCGGCCCTGGTGGTCTGCGGTCGCGGGCTGTTCTGGCCCTTCGTGCCCCGCGCCTCCTCGTCCGGGCGCGACCGCGTCTCCGACGGGGCCGACGCGACGCGGACGGCCGACGCCACCGCAGGAGGCGCGGCGCACCACGCGGCACCGCGACGCGGCTTCTGGGACCGTCTCGGGCGCGGCGTCCGACGCCGTCCGGCCGTCGTGGCCGTGGCGTCCGTCGCGGGCATCGGCGTCCTCTGCCTCGGCCTGAGCGGCTACGCCGTCGGCCTCTCGCAGACCGACCAGCTGCTCGGCGACCCCGATTCGGTCACCGCGCAACAGGTGATCGACGACTCGTTCTCGGCGGGGCTGACCAGCCGCACCACCGTGATCGTCCCCTCGACGGTCGCCGACGAGGCCACCGCGCTCGCGTCGGGCACGGACGGCGTCGACACGGCCACGACCGGCGAGACCGAGGGCGGACTGACGCGCGTCGACCTGCAGCTGTCCGCCGAACCCGAGAGCGACGCCGCGTTCGCCACCGTCGAGCGTCTGCGTGCCGGGTACGCCGACGCCGGCGGCGGCCTCGCCGACGCGCTCGTCGGGGGCAGCGACGCCACCGCCTACGACACGAAGGTGGCGGCGCAGGCCGACATCGACCTGATCGCGCCGATCATCCTGGCGATCGTGTTCGCCGTCCTGGCCCTGTTGCTGCGCTCGCTCGTGGCCCCCGTCCTGCTCATCGCCTCGGTGCTCGCCACGTTCTTCGCGAGCCTCGGGGCCTCGACCTGGCTGTTCCAGAACGTGCTGGGGTTCCCCGCGCTCGACACGGCGGTGACGCTGTACGCGTTCCTGTTCCTCGTCGCCCTCGGGGTGGACTACAACATCTTCCTCACCACCCGGGCCCGCGAGGAGGGCCTCGTGCACGGCACCCGCGAGGGGATGGTGCGAGCCCTGGCCTCGACCGGCGCCGTCATCACGAGTGCGGGCATCCTGCTGGCGGCCGTCTTCGCCGTCCTCGGCGTGCTGCCGGTCGTCGCCCTGACCCAGGTCGGCGTGATCGTCTGCCTCGGCGTGCTGCTCGACACCCTGGTCGTGCGCACCGTGCTGGTGCCCGCGCTCGTCTTCCTCACCGGTGACGCGTTCTGGTGGCCGAGCCGGCGTCCGTCGGTTCAGCCGCAGGCGCCCCAGAGCCCGACCCTCGACGCCTCGGCCGACGCCTCGGCCGCGACGAACCGGTCGCGGTAGCGGTACGCGTCGTCGTAGGTGTCCTCGCGCCCGTAGCCCTCGGCGACGAGCCGCTCGTTCAGCATCGTGCCGTCCGGCGACCAGACGTAGCGCAGCAGCCGGTCGTAGCGGTCGGCGTCACCCTGCGAGGCGTCGTCCTCGAGCCAGACCGTGGCCCCCTCGGGCAGGGTGGCCGTCGTGAAGGCGCTCGCCTCGGGTCCGAAGCAGTCGACGGGCGCGTCGGGCTTCACGGTCTCGGGGGTGTCGACGCCGATCAGGCGGATGCGCTCGCGCTCACCCGCCACCAGGACGACGACGGTGTCCCCGTCGACGACCCGGTCGACCACGGCCTCGACCGCCGCGGCCGGGACGCTCGCGGGCACGGGGACCGCACCCGCGCCTCCCGGGTCGCCACCCGCCGACCCGTCGCCGAGGAGGCGCGGGAAGGCCACGAGGACGGCCCCCGCCACGAGCACCACGAGGACTCCGAGCAGCCGGCGCGGCGTGAGGCGACGACGCGACGGACGGCGACGCGCGCTCACTCGGCGAGCCGCGTGCCGCGGAGCTCGGGCAGCATCGTGGCGGCGACGGCCCCCACGACGAAGACCGCGCCGAAGACGACGAACAGGGTGGGCGGCCCCCCGAGGGCGATCAGCGGGGGCACCGACAGCGGCGCGGCGATCGAGGCGATGCGCCCGACGCCGGCGGCCCACCCCGCGCCCGTGCCCCGCAGCGGGGTCGGGTAGAGCTCGGGCGTCACGGCGTAGAGCGCCCCCCACGCGCCGAGGTTGAAGAACGACAGGGCCATGCCCGCGACGAGGATCTGCGCGACGCTGCCGCTGACCGCCCCGAAGCCGAAGAAGACGGCCGCGACGGCCGACCCGAGCAGGAAGGTCGCGAGCGTCTCCCGGCGTCCCCACTTCTCGATCAACCAGGCCGAGGCCGCGTAGCCCGGCAGCTGCGCCAGGGTGATGATCAGCACGTACCCGAACGAGCGCACGAGCGGGAACCCGGCCGCGACGAGCAACGACGGCAGCCAGACGAAGGCGCCGTAGTACGAGAAGTTGGTCATGAACCAGACCACCCAGATCGCGACCGTGCGGCGCGCCATGCCGGCACCGAAGAGCCGGCCGACGGAGGCGCGGGCCGGCTTCTCGACGACCCGCGCCTCCTCGGCGGCCACGGTCGGGGCGGCGACGCCGGCCGCCTGCTCGAAGCCGCGGACGGTGCGCTCGGCCTCGTCGTGACGCCCCTTCGACTCGAGGAAGCGCACCGACTCGGGCATCCTGAGGCGGACGAACACGGCGTAGAGCGCGGGAGCGGCACCGATCAGCAGGGCCCAGCGCCAGCCGTCGTCGCTCGTCGGAATCACGAGGTAGCCGACGAGGGCGGCCCCGATCGAGCCGACGGCCCAGAACGCCTCGAGCAGGACGACCACCCGGCCCCGGATGCGCCGGGGTGAGAACTCGCTGACGAGGGTCGACGCGACCGGCAGTTCGGAGCCCAGGCCGAGTCCGACGACGAAGCGCAGGACGAGCAGCACGCCGACCGACCAGGACAGGGCCGAGAGGCCGGTGGCGAGGCCGTAGAGCAAGAGGGTCAGGGCGAAGACGGTCTTGCGGCCCAAGCGGTCGGCCAGCGAACCACCGACGGCCGCGCCGATCGCCATGCCCGCGAACCCGGCCGACGCGACCCAGGCCAGTTGTCCGGCCTGGTCGCTCCACACGGTCATCAGTTGGGCGATGACGAACGAGAGCAGGCCGACGTCGAGCGCGTCCAGGGCCCATCCGATGCCCGAGCCGGTCAACAGGCGACGGTGCTTCGAGGTGAACGGCAGCTCGTCGAGGCGCTCGCTGCGCGTCGGGGCGACCGGGGTCGAGGTGGGGACGGGGGTCATCGGGGCCTGTCGTCTCAGCGTGTCGTCGGGTCGGGCGGGTGGTCGGGCACGGACTCCTCGCGTGAGGCGGACCGGGCCACTGGGCAGTGTAGGAGCCGTGAAGATGGCCGCGGCTACAGACACCGGGGCCGCGGCACCGTAGCCTCGGGCGGACCGGATCATCTCGGTCCGCGACGGAGGCACCACCATGGCAGAGAAATCAGCGAAAAAAGGCACCGCGAAGGTTGCCGTGCGCTCTTTGAAGGAGAAGCGCGCCGACAAGAAGGCCAAGAGCGCGACGGGTGGCCACTCGGAGGACATCGTCTCCAACGCCAAGAAGCGCTGACGCACGACGTCCCCGAAGGGGCGCCGACCTCCGCACCGGGTGACCGGTCGCGAGGCGGCGCCCCTTCGTCGTTCCCGGCACGCGGCGACGCCCGCGACGACGCCTCGGGTCGGTCCGGGTGTGACACGACGACCACACCTGACATAACCTCGACCTCGTGGCCCGCGATCAGGGGTGGGGCCGGAGGGACGACGACATGATCGACAGGCGCATCAGGGCATGGGCGGCGACGGGGGTGACGGTCGTCGTGGCCGGCGCGCTGGCCCTCGGGGGCGCGACCAGCGCCTCCGCCGCCGGACCGGGAGCGGTCGGCTGGGCCGACTTCACCGTCGACGGGACGGCTCGTGCCTACACGGGCACGATGACGCTCCCCGGGGACTTCCCGCAGGCGACGTTCACGTCGACCTCGCGCCAGGCGACGATCCCCAGCGGATCGAGCACGTGGCAGGGCACGGGCACGCCGGTCGGCGCCGAGTACGACTCGAGCCGCGGTCGCTCCTACCTCAACCTCCGTCCCGCCCAGGACTCGCCGACCGCGGCCGCCGCCTCGGTCACGACCTACACCTTCGATCGCGCCACCCCCGCGAGCGACTGGTCGTTCGTGCTCGGTGACGTCGACGCCGACCAGGTGACGGTGTCGGCCACCGGCGCCGACGGTGTGGCCGTGCCCGCCGACGCCCTCGGCTTCGGGAGCACGTACAACTACTGCCGCACCGCGGCCGGCGGCCCGTCGCCGTCGTGCGACGCCGCGGGACTGCGCGACGTGCCGACCTGGAACGCCGCCACGGGCGTGCTGACCGGCAACGCCACCGCGTCCGACACCGAGGGCGCCGCCGCCTGGTTCAGCCCGACCGTGCCGCTGTCGACGCTGACCTTCACGTACCAGCAGCGTTCCGGGTTCCCCGTCTACCAGACGTGGTTCGTGACCAAGACCTTCACCGCGAGCGGGGTGGTGACGAACGACGGCGCGGCCTACCCCGGAGCGATCGTGACGGTCGTCGACCCGGCGACCGGTGAGGTCGTCGGGACCACCACGACGGTCGGCCCCGACGGCACCTGGTCGGTCCCCGGCCTCGTCTCGGGCACGCCCTACGAGGTCGACGTCACCACACCGGAGGACGCCGCGGATCTGCCTGCCGTGCCCTTCACCATCGCGGGCGACGACTCCCCCGGACTCGACTTCGCCTTCGCCGGCGCCGTGCCCCCGGTGGCCACCGCGCCCCTCACGGTGACAGTCGTGGAGGCCGACGGGACGCCCGTGGCCGACCGTCCGGTGAGCATCGTCGTGCCCGGCCAGATCGACCCGGTGGCGTCGGGGACGACCGGAGCCGACGGCTCGGTCACCTTCGAGGGGCTCGACCCCGCGGCCGAGTACGACCTGGTCGACGAGGTCACGGGCATCGCCCGCGGTCCGGTCACCACGGCCTCCGGCGCGTCGATCACGCTCGACCCGACCGTCGAGATCACGACGAGCATCGTGAACGCCGATGGATCGGCACCCGCGACCGGGTCGACGGTCGACATCGTGCCGGTCGGCGAGACCGCGCCGGTGGCGAGCGTCGAGACCGGCGCGGGCGGCTCGTTCACGGCCGACGGCCTCACCCCCGGCGAACAGTACGAGGTGGTCCTCAACGAGGACGTCGACTCGGCCGTCACGATCACCGCACCTGCGACGAGCGGGACGATCCCGCCCGTGCAGATCGCGGCCCCTGCGACCGTGTCGGTCGAGGGCACCGTCGTGGACTCCGACGGCACGCCCGCCGCCGACCTCGAGCTGTCGCTGATCGAGGCGGACGCCACCGACCCCGAGCCCGTCGCCACCCCGACCACCGACGCCGCGGGCGTCTACCGGGCCGACGACCTCGTCCCCGGCACGACCTACGACGTCGTGGCCGACGGCGAGGCCATCGGGTCGTTCACGGCGCCGACCGCCGACGGGACCGTCCCGACCATCACCCTCGCCGCGCCTCCCGTGGTGACCCCGGTGCCCGACCCCGAGCCGACCCCCGACCCGATCGTCACGCCGGCTCCCGTCGTGCCGGCAGCCGGAGGCCAGGGCACGGGCGGCACGGGCACCGGCGGCTCGGGCCGACCGCTCGCCTACACCGGCAGCGAGCCGGGCCTGCCGCTCGGCGTCGCGGCGGCCGCCCTGGCCCTCGGCCTCGCGCTCGTCACGGGCTCGGCCGTCACCCGTCGCCGGGCGGGGCGCCGCTGACCGCGGCGGCCCCCGGGGCCCGACCCCACGAGGCAGAGGAGGCGCGGTGTCCGGTCGACGGGCACCGCGCCTCCTGCGGTCCGTCGGCCCGTGGGCCCGTGGGCCCGTGGGCCGGGCATGTGCCCGCACCGGGTGCGAGGGAGTTGGCTCGGGACCATGAAGAACACCACACTCGGCCAGGTCGACGGCGGACTCGACGTCGGCCGCCTCGGCCTCGGCCTCATGGGCATGTCCGCCTTCTACACCGGCAACAGCACCGACGACGACGAGTCGGTGCGCGTCATCCACCGCGCGCTCGACGTGGGCGTCACCCTGCTCGACACCGCCGACATGTACGGCCCGCACACGAACGAGCAACTGCTCGGCCGCGCCCTCAAGGGCCGCCGCGACCAGGCCGTCGTCGCGACGAAGTTCGGCAACGTGACCGACCCCGAGGCCCGCGCCGAACGCACGGTCGACGGTCGCCCCGAGTACGTCCGCCGGTCGGTCGACGGCTCGCTGAAGCGCCTCGGCATCGACCACATCGACCTCTACTACCAGCACCGCGTCGACCCGCTCGTGCCCATCGAGGAGACCGTGGGCGCCATGGGCGAGCTCGTCACGGCCGGCAAGGTGAGGTTCCTCGGGCTGTCCGAGGCGGCGCCCGAGACGATCCGCCGTGCCCACGCGACGCACCCGATCACCGCCCTGCAGACCGAGTGGTCGCTGTGGAGCCGTGAGCCCGAGGCCGAGATCCTGCCGACCGTCCGCGAGCTCGGCATCGGCTTCGTGCCCTACTCGCCGCTCGGTCGGGGGTTCCTCACGGGCACCATCCGCTCGGTGGACGAGCTCGCCGAGGACGACTTCCGCCGGTTCGCTCCCCGCTTCTCGGGCGACAACCTGCAGTCCAACGTCCGCATCGTGCAGCAGGTCGACGAGGTCGCCCGGGCCGTCGGCGCCACACCGGGTCAGGTCGCGCTCGCCTGGCTGCTCGCCAAGGGTGACGGCATCGTGCCGATCCCGGGCACGAAGCGCCGCGCCTACCTCGACGAGAACGTCGCGGCCGACGACGTGGTGCTCGACGCCGAGCAGGTGCACCAGCTCGACGACGTGGCCGCGCCGAAGGGTGCCCGCTACGCCGACATGTCCACGGTCGACAAGTAGCGAGGCGACCGGCGTCGGCTCGGCCGTCGGCCTGCGTGAGCCGTCGCTCCGCCACCCCGCCACCCCGCCACCCCGCCACGAAATGAACATCCCGCCATCTTTTCTCGTGGCGGGATGTTNATGTTCACTTCGTGGCGGGGTGAGACGTCCGGGCGCGGAACGAGGGCGAGCCCGAGGAGGCGCGGGTACGGTCGAGCGATGGACGACGTGATCAGACGCCGGGCCCTCGTGCACGGTTCGGTGCAGGGCGTGGGTTTCCGTTTTTCGACCGAGGGCGAGGCGGACCGACTGGACGTCGGCGGCTTCGTCCGCAACCTGCCCGACGGGACCGTCGAGGTCGAGGTCGAGGGACGGCCCGACCGGGTGGCGCTGCTGCTCGAGTGGCTGGACGAGGGACCTCGTGGGGCCCGGGTCGACCGGGTCGAGGTGAGCGAGATCACCCCCGTGGGCGAGAGCGAGTTCAGCACGCGCCACTAGCCCGAGCGACGATCAGAACGGGGCCCGGCGGCCGGAGACGAGAGACCCGGCCCGGACGCTCGCACACACCCGACAGTGTGGAGTGCCCGGACCGGGCGTTCAAGGGTACCTGCTCGACGGCCCGGCCCGATCACCCGGACCGGTTCGGTCGGACCGTCCGGCCCGGTCGGCCCGGGGCGTCCGATCTCGTCGACCGGTGACCTCACATCCGGTGCCGCTGCCGCGTCTACGGGGTGGATACCATCGCCGAGAGCCAGGAGGCACCGTGAGCGTCCACACCAGCGTCGACACCCCCGTCGGTCCGTTGACCGTCGTCGGGGGCGAGACGGGCCTCGTCGGCCTCTACTTCGACGAGCACCGCCACCTGCCCGATCCGACCGGCTTCGGCCCGGTCTCGCGGGACGGCGTCGGCCTGAGCGACTTCGCCGAGGTCGGGCGCCAGCTCGGCGAGTACTTCGGCGGCGAGCGGCGCTCCTTCGACCTCCCGCTGGCACCGCGCGGCAACGACTTCCAGGTGCGGGTGTGGACGCTCCTCCGCGACATCCCCTTCGGCGAGACCCGCAGCTACGGGCAGCTCGCGACCGCGCTCGGCGGCGTCGGCCTGGCCCGGGCGGTCGGCGCCGCCAACGGGCTCAACCCGTTGAGCATCGTCGTGCCGTGCCACCGCGTGGTCGGCTCGGGCGGGGCCCTGGTCGGCTACGCCGGCGGGCTCGACCGCAAACGGTTCCTGCTCGGGCTGGAGGCCGACCAGCCGTCGGGCCCCGACTCCGGTCGGCTGTTCTGACGTGGAACCCTTCGAGCGCGTGGTCGCCCGGCACGGTCGCACGGTCTGGCGCGTCTGCCGGGCCGTGCTCGACGAGCACGACACCGACGACGCCTGGAGCGAGACGTTCGTGGCGGCCCTCGTCGCGTATCCGTCGCTCCCCGCGTCGACGAACCTCGAGGCGTGGCTGGTGACCATCGCGCACCGCAAGGCGATCGACGTGCTGCGGGCACGGGAGCGTCGCCCCCGCCCGGTCGAGACGGTGCCCGAACCGCCGCCCGCGCCTCCTCACGACGAGACCGTCGCGCGCGCGGACGAGCTCGACGGGGCGCTGCGCACCCTGCCGCCGGGCCAGCGGCGTGCCGTGGTCTACCACCACCTCGTCGGGCTCTCGCACCGCGAGGTGGCCGAGCTGACCGGCATCAGCGCGGACGCGGCCCGGCGTGCGTCCGCGGACGGCATCGCGGCGCTGCGGCGGCTGCTCGCGGAGCCGGCGACGCCCCGACCGGCTGACGCCTCCGACCGGGCCGCCGGCCGCGCCTCCGTCCCGTCCGCCTCCCCCGAGCCGAAGGGCACCCGATGACCGCCTCCCCCATCGACGCGTCGACCGACCCCGGCGACCTGTTGACCAGCCTCGACCCGACCGACGAGCGACTCGCCGCGCTGCGCGCCCGCTTCGCCGAGACCGCCCTCGGCGTCGGGGCGGTCGACGTGGCCTACCGCACCCTCGACTCCCCCGTCGGCCTCCTGCTGCTCTGCGCCACCGACGTGGGCGTGCTGCGGGTGGCCTTCGAGATCGAGGGGCACGACACGGTGCTCGACCGCCTCGCCTCGACGGTCAGCCCGCGCATCGTCGAGGCGCCGTCACGGCTCGACACCGTGGCACGCGAGCTCGACGAGTACTTCCGCGGCGAGCGCCGCGCGTTCGACCTGCCGCTCGACCGGCGCCTGTCGACGGGGTTCCAGCGGACGGTGCTCGAGCACCTGCCCGACATCGGCTACGGGTCGACGACGAGCTACGCCGCGGTGGCGCTGGCCTCGGGCAGTCCTCGCGCGGTGCGGGCCGTCGGCACGGCCTGCGCCACCAACCCCCTGCCGCTCGTCGTCCCCTGCCACCGGGTGGTGCGGAGCGACGGGACCTCGGGCAACTACCGTGGGGGCATGGCGGCCAAGCAGATCCTGATCGACCTCGAGGCGGGGGCGTGAGCGACGCGGTGACCTCCGGCGTGACGACGGCCGACCCGGGAGCGGTGCCGTCTGACGTTGCGGGCGCGGGCGTCGTGGTCGGTGACGACGGGCTGGCCCGGCCGGTCTGGGCATCGACCGATCCGCTGTTGCGCGAGTACTACGACACCGAGTGGGGGCTGCCGGTCCGGGACGAGCGGGGCCTGTTCGAGCGGCTGAGCCTCGAGGCGTTCCAGTCGGGGCTGTCGTGGGCGACGATCCTCCGCAAGCGTCCGGCGTTCCGGAGCGCGTTCTCCGGCTTCGACCCCGAGGTCGTCGCGCGCTTCGACGACGAGGACCGGGCACGGCTGATGGCCGACGCGGGGATCGTCCGCAACCGGCTCAAGGTCGACGCGACGATCCGCAACGCGCGGGCGACGCTCGACCTGAGGGCCGACGGCGGCCTGGTCGACTTCGTCTGGTCGTTCCGGCCGGCCGAGACTCCCCGGCCCCGCACGATGGCCGAGGTGCCGACGACGTCGCCGGAGTCGCTCGCCCTCTCGCGGGCACTCAAGGCGAAGGGGTTCACCTTCGTGGGGCCGACCACCATGCACGCGCTGATGGAGGCCGCGGGCATCGTCGACACGCACCTCGTCGACAGCCACCGCCGCGGGTCGTCCGGGGTGTGGGCCGACGACGGCCGGCCGGTGCCGGACGGCGGCCCCCGGGCGGCCGGGTCGTGACCGCGGACTCGCCCGACGGGGCGGCACCCGACGGGGCGGCACCCGACGGGGCGGCACCGGTCGGGGCGGTACCGCACGGGGCGATACCGCACGGGGCGACCGCGCGCTTCGTCGTCGAACCCGTCGGCGCCTGGGACCACGCGCACGCCGTGGGATTGCTGGCGGCGCACAGCGTGCCGGGAGCCGAAGCCACCGACGTCGCCGCGGCCACGCACGCGCGACTGGTCGAGCTGGGTACGGGAGCCGCCCGCGCCTCCCACCGTCTCGACCTGTCGTTCGCGGCGACCGGGGTCGACGTCGCGCTGACCGGGCCCGACGGCGTGCCGCCGACGCAGGCGACGGTCGACGAGGCACGACGCGTCGTGCGGACGTGGCTCGACCTCGACACCGACCTCGACGACGTCGAGCGGGGCTTCGCCGACGACCCCGTGCTCGGGCCGCTCGTCGCGGCGCGTCCGGGCATCCGCGTGACGGGCAACCCCGACGGGTTCGAGACGGCCGTGATGACGGTGCTCGGGCAGCAGGTCTCGCTCGCCGCGGCGCGCACCTTCACCGGGCGGCTCGTCGCGGCCCACGGCGAACCCGTCGCGGGGACGGGCCTGACGCGGTTCCCCCGCGCCGACCGCCTGGCGGACGCCGACGTCGACGAGCTGCGGGCCGCGGTCGGGGTGACGAACGGTCGCGCGCGGACGATCCACGCCCTGGCCGAGGTCGTCGCCGACGGACTCGTCATCGCCCCCGACGTCGACCACGCCGACGCCCGCCGACGCCTGCTCGCCGTGCCCGGCATCGGCCCGTGGACCGTCGAGTACCTGGCCGTGCGCGCCCTCGGCGACCGCGACGCCTGGCCGGCGGGCGACCTCGTGCTGCGGCGCGTGATGGGCGGGGTGACGACGAAGGAGGCCGAGGTCGCCGGGGCACCGTGGTCGCCCTGGCGCGCCTACGCCCTGTTCCACCTCTGGGCCGCGGTGCTGCCGACCGCGCCGTGAGGCGTTCGGCGCCACCTGCCGAGGACGACGACCGGACGAGGAGGCGCGGTGCGCCTAGCCTCGGAGGCCCACCACGAGAGGACCCCCCGATGAGCGACGCCCGCACGAACCCGGACCCGCACGAGCCGGACGACGAACTCGGCCACGGCGACGCGCTCGACCAGGCTGCGGTCGAGGCCGCCGCGATCGAGACGCACCGGGCCGCCCACGGCACGGGCCCGACCGACACGCAGGGCGAACCCGCCGCATCGGGCGACGCGACGCCGGACGGCGACGTCACGCAGCCGCTCGGCGGCAGCCACTCGGGCGAGGACGGCTACGTCGCCGTGAGCCCCGGGGGCGTCTCGGGCGAGCAGGACGCCGCCTTGACCGTCGACGACGAGGACCCGCACTCGGCCGACCCCGAGGCGAACGCCCACCGCGGCGACATCGGCGCGAACCGCGGCGGCAGCGGCGGCCGCTGACCCGTGTGAGACCCCGGGAGGGCGCCGAGACCCACGTGCGCGAGCCGGGGCCTCGGCCCCTTCGTGAGGTCTCGGCGGCGACCGGGTGGTGCATGCTGGTGGGGATGACTGACACGCGCCCCCACCTCGACGACTTCGCCCGCTTCATCCAGGCCTCGCCCTCGTCCTTCCACGCCGCGGCCGAGGCCGCCCGCCGGCTCGACGACGCCGGGTTCACCGCCCTCGACGAGACCGCCGAGTGGCCCTCGGGCCCGGGCCGTCGCTACGTCGTGCGCGACGGCGCGGTCATCGCCTGGATCGAGCCGGCCACCGCGACGGCCACGACGCCGTTCCGCGTCGTCGGAGCGCACACCGACTCCCCCGGCTTCAAGCTGAAGCCCAAGCCGACGACCGGCACCCGCGGCTGGCTGCAGGCCGGCGTCGAGGTCTACGGCGGTCCGCTGTTCAACTCGTGGCTCGACCGCGACCTCGAGTTCGCCGGCCGACTGGTCACCCGCAGCGGCGAGACGCACCTGGTGCGCACCGGGCCGCTGCTGCGCTTCCCGCAGCTCGCCGTCCACCTCGACCGGGGCGTCAACGCCGAGGGCCTGAAGCTCGACCCCCAGCGCCACCTGAACCCCGTGGTCGGGGCGGGGCCGCTCGACGAGGCCGACGTCCTCGGCCACCTCGCCGGGTTGGCCGGACTGACCGGAGCCGACGTGACCGGGTACGACGTGGTCGTGGCCGACACCGCGCCTCCTGCGGTCCTGGGGATGTCGGGCGAGCTCTTCGCCGCCGGGCGCATGGACAACCTGTCGTCGACCCACGCCGGTCTCGTCGCACTGGTCGAGACGGCGACCTCGGGCGTCGAACTCGACCACGTCGCCGTGTTCGCGGCGTTCGACCACGAAGAGGTCGGTTCGGCCACCCCGTCGGGTGCGGCCGGGCCGCTGCTCGAGGACGTCCTGGCCCGGGTCTCGGCCGGTCTCGGGGCGACGACGACCGATCACCGCCGGGCACTCGCCGGGTCGTGGTGCCTGAGCGCGGACGCCGGGCACGCGGTGCACCCGAACTACCCCGAGCGGCACGACCCGGTCAACCAGCCGGTCGTCAACCGCGGGCCGCTGCTCAAGATCAACGCGAACCAGCGCTACGCCACCGACGGGCTCGGGGCGGCCGAGTGGTCACGGGCGTGCGAGCAGGCGGGTGTGCCGTTCCAGGAGTTCGTCTCGAACAACTCGGTGCCCTGCGGCTCGACCATCGGACCGATCACCGCGACGCGACTCGGCATCCGGACGATCGACGTCGGCATCCCGTTGCTCGGCATGCACTCGGCCCGCGAGTTGTGCGGCGCCGACGACCCGGCCTACCTGTCACGCGCCGCCGCCGCCTTCCTCGCGCCGGACGCGTAGACCCGGCGCGGGCCCGATCCGCAGGCCCGGCGCGGACGGCCGCGGCCCTGCCCTGCTCTGCTCTGCTCTGCTCTGCTCGAGGCGGTTCGCCGTGACATGACGGTCTGACATGTCACGGTAGTTTGGTGCGATGCACGAGGCGAATCGACTACGACTGGCGGACGTCGAGATCCGGTACGGGCGCCGACCGGTGGTGGCCGCTCCCGCACTCGAGATCGCCCGATCGTCCACGACAGCGCTCGTGGGAGCATCCGGCAGCGGCAAGAGCTCTCTGCTTCGCTGCCTGACGGGCCTCCAACGCCCTTCCTCGGGTCAGGTCTTCGTCGACGACCTCGATCTGACGTCCCTGTCCCCCTCCCGGCTCGCTCGGCGACGGCGAGAGCTGTTCGGCATCGTCCTTCAAGACGGCGGCCTCGTACCGTCGTTGTCGGCCTTGGACAACGTGCAGATCGCTCTCGACCTCCGCCGCATCCCGAAGTCGCGATCCACTGCCCGATCGACCCTCGCCGACCTCGGCCTGACCAGACTGGCCGACCGGCGACCCGACGAGCTGTCCGGCGGCGAGCGGCAGAGAGTCGCCTTCGCCCGGGTGCTGGCCCAACGGGCACCTTTCGCGACGTTGGACGAACCGACCTCGAGCCTCGACGCCGAGAGCCGCGCCGACGTCGTCGACGGCATCCGTGCGCTCGCGGCCGCGGGGTGCGGCACGGTGCTGGTCACGCACGATCTCGAGCTCGCCGCCAGCGTCGACGCCGTCGCGGCGATCACCGAGGGGCAGGTCGTCACGCATCTGACCCCGACGACGGCGTCGGACATCCGCCGGCGGATGCGAGCCGTGCACGACACACAGAGCGAAAGATGATCGGCCTCACTCGTCTCGCCGCGGCCTCCCTGCGCATGCTCGCGACCGATCGGGCCACCTGGTTCGCCTACGGCGCCGTCGTCCTGGTCACCACCGTCGTCGCCGGCCTCGCCCTGACGGGTGTCGACTCGGCAGGCGGTGCGCCCGCCCCCCTCGGAGGCATCGTCCGCTCGTGGACGACTCCCGCGGCGTTCATGGCCGTCGTCGCCGGCACGACGTGCCTCGCCGCCGTGTCACGGCTGACCCAGTCACAGTTCGACCCGACCCGTCTCGCCTGGGTGCCCTTGGGCGTCCTGCCGTGGCAGGGGCGCGCGCTCATCGCCCTCGAGACGGCCGTCGTGACGGTCGCGGCCGCCACGGGGGGTGTCGCCATCGTGATCGTGACGGCCACGGCCCTCAACCCCCTGACAACTCCCTGGGGCTCCCTCGTCCTCACCACGGGTCCACTGGTCACCGTCGGCACATCGGTCGTCGTCGCCTTGTCACTGACCCCGGCGCTGGCAGGTGCGACGAGCCGCTTCCCGCCGCGTCCGCGACGGGCCGGGCTCGGCCGCGTGCTCGGTTGCGCGATCCCCGTCGCGGCCGTCGTGGTGCTCCTGGCCCTGATGCCGTCGACTTCGATGAGGGACGACGACGTGGCCGGGCTGGTGCCCTGGTCGCTCCTCCTCGTCGTCCTCGGCTCAGTCGCCGCGTCCACGATCGGCCCTGCGGCCTGCCGTCTCGCCGCCGCCGGGCTCGGTCTGGTTGCGCGGGGTACCCGATGGACCATTCCCCGACTCGCCTTCCAGGCCGTCGCGGACGGCGTCCGCCGCGATGGCGCGGGCATCTCGGTGCCGATGGTCGGCGTCGCCGTCCCCGGCGGACTCGCCGCCGTCTTCCTGGCGGGCGACGAGGCCCTCCGTGCGTTCGGTTCGCTGGTCACGTCGGAGACGACGATCAACTGGGCGGCCGTGACCGGTCTCGCCACGGCGCCCGCCCTCCTCGCAGCGGTCACGGGTGCACTCGTCTTCAGCCTGTCGGCCCCGATCCGTCGAGACACCGGGCGAGCACTGCTCGCCGCGGGAGCCGCCCCGGCGACCCTTCGGGCCATCGCCTCCTTCGAGGCCGTCCTGCTCTGGGCTCTCGGGGCCCTTGGCGCCGTCGCCGTGGTAGCGGTCTCGGCCTCACCTCTGTTGTCGGCCGCCCAGGCCGACCTCGGCACGTGGGCGGCCGTGATCGTGAACCCGGTCACCCTGTGCTGTTCCGGGCTCGCCCTCGTCGCACTGCTGATGGGCAGTTCGTTCGGCCGACGGTCGTGACCGGCGGCGGATCAGCCGAAGGCCTCCGCCGCCGGTGCCCCGAGCGCCCAGGCCAGGACCGCCGGCCACTCGCCGTAGCCCGAGTCCGGGGTGAGGTGACCGCCTCGGGGCACGACGACGACCGGGGCGTCGACCCGCGCCTCCCAGGTGTCGACCGGGCCGAGCGGCAGCCACTCGTCGTCGTCCCCGGCGACGACGACCGACTCGGCGTCGTCCCCGAGCGCGAGCCGCCGCCCGTCGAACAGCTCCCCGGCCACGAACGCGTGGATCGGCTGGCCGGCGATCAGCTCGGGCGACGGAGGCGCGACCAGCGCCACCCGGTCGGCGGACGGAGGCGCGACGCCGGCCTGCAGCCTCAACCAGAGCAGGCACGAGAGGCTGTGGCACAGCACCGTCACCGGACGGCCCGCGGGCAGGGCGGCCCGTTCGTGTCGCACCGCGGCGTCCCAGGCGGCGGGCGTGGGCTCGTCGGCGTCGGGCAGCTGCGGGTAGCGCACCGCGTGTCCGCGGGCCTCGAGCTCGCCGGCGAGCCAGCGCTGCCAGTGCCCCTCGGGACGATGGTTCTGCCAGCCGTGCAGGATCAGGAAGGCCGTGGGCGGGGTCGGCGTCGGGGCGGTCGCGTCGGTCACGGTCCGATCATGCCCCGAGCCGGCGTCCTCACGTGGCAGGGTCGACCCATGACGTCACACCCGTACCGCGCCCGGTTCGGCCACGGCTACGCCTTCGAGGGCGAGCCCACCCTCGACGGTCCGCCGCCGACCCGATTCCACGTGACGACGCGCAGTCGGGTGATCGGCCACGGCCGGGCCGCCTTCGAGGCCGCAGGGGACGCCGTGCTGCACTGGCAGGTGCACCGCGGCTCGGGCTTCGTGCCCCTCGAGGTGCCCGTCCGCGTGGCCGTCGGTGCGACGAGCGTCTGGGGCGTGACCCTCGGCCCCGTGCACCCACCGGTCGCCTGCCGGGTGTTCGCCGTCGTCCGGTCCGCCACCGAGATCGGCTTCGGACACGCCGCCCTGGTCGGCCACCCCCAGCGCGGCTGGGAGAGCTACCGCGTGCACCACCACGACGACGACCGCGTCACCCTCGACATCCGCGTCGTCTGGCTCCCCGCCGCGTGGTGGATGCGGGCCGCCGGGCCGGCGTCCGCACTCGCCCTCTCGCTGATCCTGCGGCGCAACCTCCGTGCCCTCGACGTCGTCGTGGCCTCCGCCTGACGGCACCGCGCCCTCACCGGACGGCCCGGTCACCCCTCCGTGGGGACGAGGAGGCGCGGCTCACGAGAACAGGTCGTCGAGCCACCTCTGCCAGGCCGACCCGGTCGCGGCGGCGTCGGCCCCGTCGGCGAAGTCGTGGACGCTGACGCTCACCCCGGCCCCCCAAGCCTCCCGCCCGAAGACGCGGACGAGCGCGCTCGCGGTCCGCAGCCCCACGAACGACGCGGTGCGGTACGAGAGTCCCGCGGCGACCGGACCGACGCCGGGCAGGTCGACCACGACGGCGTCACCGACCTCGACGTCGTCGGCCAGGTCGAGGGCCTGCAGCACCCGGGCGGCCGATCCCGCCGCCCGCGACGACTCCGGGGCGTCGACGCTCGTGAACGTGGCCTCCCGCCCCGTGAACCATGCGACGTACTCGGCAAGGGTGTGCAGGTAGAAGTCGGTGTGCTCCTCGACGCCGGGCACCTGCCCCTCGTCGAAGACGCTCGAGTGCCGGTAGGTCAGCCGGGTCGCCTCCTCGGTGTCGTCGCCTGCCGCGAGGGCGAAGTCGAGCTCGTTGAACCAGCCGCCCTCGCCCTCCATGCGGTTGGCGTAGTGGCGACCCGGTCGCCAGGCCGTGACCACCGCACCCGGCCCGGCCGCGCCTCCCACCCGGGGTTCGACCTCACCGGGCCAGAGCCACCCGCCGGTGCCCGTGGTGACGGCGTCGAAGACCACGGCGGGAGGCGCGGCGAGGGTGACGGTCCGGACGATGTCGGCAGCGGGCACGATGACTCTTCTCTCGTCGAGGCGGGTGGGTCGAGGCGGTGGGGCGGAGGCGGTGCGCCGCGGGCGGGACCCGGCGGGGTCAGCCTGCCACCGGGGACCCCGCCCGCGCCACCGTCCCGGGCTCCGAGCCCACCGTGCCACACTGATCCGATGACCCCTCGACGTCGCCACGCCGGTTCGCCACGGCGTTCGGCCGCCCGCGACGCCTCGCGAGCGGGGGACGTCGACACGACCGTCACCGTGCGTCGCGTCGAGCGGGGCGACCTCTACGTGCGGGTCAACACGATCGGCGACACGGGCGAGCGTCCGTTCGTCCTCGTGCCGGGCATCGGCGTCTCGTCCGACTACTTCGAGCGCCTCGCGCCGAACCTCAACGAGTTCGGCCCCGTGCACGCTCTCGACCTGCCGGGCTTCGCCGGGGTGCCGCACCCGGGTCACGCCCTGAGCATCCGCGAGTACGCCGACCTCGTCGGCACCGCCATCGACGAACTGGGACTCCACGACCCGGTCGTCGTCGGGCACTCGATGGGCACGCAGATCGTCGTCGACCTCGCCGCGCGCCGACCCGACCTGTCGACCGTCGTGCTGATCGGGCCGGTGATCGATCCGGCCCATCGACACGTGCTCGAGCAGGCGGTGCGGTTCGCCCGGGCCGCCTGGCACGAGCCCGGCCGGGTGAAGTTCCTGGCCCTGAGCGCCTACGTGCTCTGCGGGGTGCGTTGGTTCTCCCGCATCCTGCCGAAGATGATGACGTACCCGATCGAGCGGCACCTGCCGCAGATCGCCGCCGACACCCTGGTCATCCGGGGCGAGCACGACGCCGTCGCCCCACGCGAGTGGGTGCGCCGCGTCGGCGAACTGCTGCCCTCGTCCCGCCTGTGGGAGATGCCCGGGGCCGCCCACTCCGTCATGCACGCCCACGCCGAAGAGGTCGCCAAGCTCTGCGTCGAGCACGCCCAGCAGCCGATCCGGCACGACGAGGGCGTCGAGCTGCACCACTACGTCGATGCGGGGGACGGCGACGAGAGCGACGACTTCAGCCCCAGCCCGGCCGACTTCGTGAAGGCCGTGGGGGCGCGCCTGCGTTCGACCGCGGCGACCATGCGCGGTGACGACGAGGCCCTCGCGAAGGCCAAGACGGACCACGCCGAGTCGATGCAGGCGGCGTTCGACCGTCGCCAGGCCGAGAAGGCCGCGGCCGGCGCCGACCCCGACGACGGCCCGCACATCGAACCCACGACCGGCGGCGCCGACCGCTGACGGTGCGGCTCGTCCCGGCCGCGCCGGGCCGGGCCGGGGCGGGTCGGGTCGGGTCGGGTCGGGAACGCAGGAGGCGCGGGTCGCCTCGCCGCCGCCCCTCACGCCCCCGAGACGGTCAGCCCGATCAGCACGAGGTTGAGGGCCACGACGACGACCACGGCCACCCAACCGGCGATCCGCGTCCCGACGGCGTTGACTCCCGTGCCCATGAGCGACCGGTCGCTCGTCGCGACGACGAGGGGCACGAGGGCGAAGGCGATGCCGAAGCTCAGCACGACCTGGCTGAGCACGAGCAACCACGTCGGGCTGATGCCCGTCGCGAGCAGCACGAGGGCCGGGATCAACGTGACGACCCGGCGCACCATGAGCGGCACCTGCACGTGCAGCAGGCCCTTCATGATCTCGGCGCCCGCCATCGCCCCGATCGACGTGGACGCGAGACCCGACGCGAGGAGGCCGACGGCGAACAGGACGCCGATCACCGGCCCGAGCGCCGCCGCGATGGCCCGCTGGGCCCCGGGGATCGTATCGGTGCCGTCCTGACCCGACAGGGTCGAGGCCGCGAGCACGAGCATGGCGATGTTGACGCCGCCGGCGACGAGCAACGCCAGCACGACGTCCCACCGGGTGGCCTTCAGCACGCGGGCACGGTCCGCCCCCTCGGCCACGACGCCGTGGTGGTCGCGGGTGAGTGCGGAGTGCAGGTAGACCGCGTGCGGCATGACCGTCGCGCCGAGCATCGACGCGGCGAGCAGCACGGCCGTGCTGTCCTCGAAGCGGGGCACGAGACCGGCGAGCATGCCTCCGGCCGACGGCGGGGCGAAGAGCAGCCCCGCGCAGAAGCCGAGCGTGAGGACGGCGAGCAGGGCGATGACGACGGTCTGGAAGACTCGCCCGCTGCGGTACCTCGTGAGCAGCAGCAGGCCGAGCGAGACGAGGCCGGTGATCAGGCCCCCGACGACCAGCGGCACCCCGAAGAGCAGCTGGAGCGCGAGGGCTCCCCCGATGATCTCGGCGACGTCGGTCGCGGCCGCCACCAGCTCGGCCTGACCCCAGTACGCCAGCCGGAGGGGCCGACGACGGAGGCGCGTGCCCATCACCTCGGGCAGCGACCGACCCGTGACGATGCCGAGCTTCGCCGACAGGTACTGGACGAGCACCGCGATGGCGTTCGCGAGGACGAGCACCCAGAGGAGCGTGTACTGGTACGCCGCCCCAGCCGTGAGGTTGGCGGCGACGTTGCCGGGGTCGACGTACGCGATCGCGGCGACGAACGCCGGGCCGAGCAGGGTGCCGCGGGGTCGGGCGTGCACGACCTGCGGGGCACGGCCGTCACGGGGTCGGTCGGCGTCGGCACGGCGGGTGTCGGACGAGCTCATGCCTCGACCCTAGCAAGATTTCGGTGTCCCGAAACCTTGGTGTGAGGCCTCCGTAACCCGCCCGCAGGCCGCACGCCGCACCCGCACACCGAACGCCGCGCCCGAACGCCGAGAACCCCGTTCCCGAAGACGAACCACGATTGATCGGGGTTCTTCTTCGCGAACGGGGTTCCTCGGTGATCGGACGTGCCCGATCGGTCGAGCGGGGGTGTTACTCGGTGGCGGCGGTGATCTTCGCGACGCCGACGAGC
>NZ_LMKB01000005.1:1069573-1069784 GCF_001421165.1 Frigoribacterium sp. Leaf8
CAGCGTGCCACCCCAGAGGTTGAAGAGGTAGGCGTCCTCGGCGGCGACGGTGCCGTTGGCGGTGACGGTGCCGTAGAGCTTCGACTCGCCCGGGTCGATGCGGAAGTCGGTCAGTTCGACGACGGTGCCGTCGGCCGAGGTCAGGCTGAGGCCGGAGCCGTCGTGGTCGATCTCGCCCTGGACGTAGGGTCGCACGTCGCTGTCGGGGCCG
>NZ_LMKB01000005.1:1069790-1143872 GCF_001421165.1 Frigoribacterium sp. Leaf8
GGTGATGGGGAAGGCGAAGGTGCCGTCGGTGAAGGTCGCGGTGCCCACGACGCCGGGGGTCAGGCCCAGGCTCGTGAGGGCCTCGACGAAGGACGCGTCCACGGCGACCTGCGTGTCGACGCCGTTCGACAGATCCGGGATGGACGCCTCGGGCAGCATGCTCTCGCCGGGGCCGGGTTCACGGGTCTGGTTGACGGGGTGCGTCGGGGCCGTGTTGTTGCTCTCGGAGTCCGAGGTCGAGGCGCAGGCCGCGAGCGAGAACACGAGGGCTCCGGTGGCGACGACGCCGAGGACGCCTCGACCGAGGGAGGAACGGAAGGGGGTGCGCATGAATGGTCCTTGTCTGTGCTGCCCGGTGGAGTTGATCGGTGTTCGACGCCCGGGCCGCGTCGGATGGGGCGAGGGGGCGACCCGGCCGGGACGCCCCCTCGCGGCGCTCAGTCCTCTTCGGAGAAGAAGCGGTCGACCTTGCGGTGGTACCGCTGACCCAGCAGGCCACCGAGGACGGCACCGGCGAAGCTCAGGACGACGACGAGGCCGAGGCCGATGAGACCGGCGAGGGACGACGACTGCAGGTCGTCCATCGAGGGCACGAACGGATTCGGCGACGACGAGTCTCCGGTCTGGGTGCCGACGACGCCGACGACGATCGCCAGGACGATCGTGATGACCAGACCCCAGAGCCAGGTCGCGAGCCCCTGCTTGAAGCCGCTGAAGCGGGCGATGCGCGACGCCGTGTAACCACCGATGAGGTACCCGAAGAAGATGATCGCGAGCACCACGATGCCCGAGGTCAGCGCGAGCACGTCGGCGTTGTCGGTCGTGAAGCTGCGCAGGTCGGCCATGGCGGTCGAACCGGATGCGACCCCGCCCCAGGCCGCGAGGACGCCGCCGAAGATCGTGATCATGACGAGGCCGAAGCCCGTCGCGGCGAACCAGCCGAGCAGGCCGGCGCCGAAGCGGATGCCGCCGAACTCCTCTTTCTGCTGGGCGAGCAGCTCACGGCGCACCGACACGTGGTCGATGCCCGAGTCCTTGACGAGGGGGTAGGCGTGGGAGCCGGTGTCGCGACCCGCGGCGGCTCCTGCGGCCGCGCCTCCGGCTGCCGCCGCGGTGGGCGCGACGGCGGTGGGGGCGTCCTGACCGAACGAGGGCTGACGCTCGGCCGCGGCGCGGTCGGTGGCGTCGCGTTCGGCGTCCGAGCGGTCGTCGACCCACCCGTCGTGCGAGGACGAGGAGGCGCCCGTCGCCGCGGTCGCGGACGCCGCGGTGGCCGTGTCGTCCCCTCGGTCACCGGTGGCGGGCTCGCCGGCGCGGGCGGCCTCGGCCGCACGGAGGGCCTCGTCGTCGTGCAGCGGACGGCGCGTGCCGTCCGAGGAGGCGGACCAGGCCCGCTGGGCGGGCTCGGTCGGCGCCACCATGGGGACCGCCTCGGTGGGACGGCCGGTCGAGGCCGCGTCGCGGTCGGACTCCGAGAGGACCTCGGTGTCGCGGCGGTCGGCGTCGGTCGACGCGTCGGCGTCGGTCGACGCGTCGGCGTCGGCGTGCTGGTCGGACCCGGTGTCGCCGGGGACGTACTCGGCGGGCACCGAATCGGGCAGCGCCTCCTCGTCGGACGACGCGGGAGCCCCGTGCGCGTCCAGGCCGGACGCCTCGGGGTTCGCGGGGGCCTCGGCGACGACCGGGCGGTCCTCGGCGTCGGCGACGGGGGCCTGCTGCGTCGGGGCGTCGGACCCGAAGTCGACGGCGGGCTGCTGCTGCGTCGGGGCGTCGGACCCGAAGTCGACGGCGGGCTGCTGCTGCGTCGGGGCGTCGCCGCCGAAGTCGACGGCCGGGGGCTGCTGGGTCGGGACCTCGGAGCCGTACGGCACCTCGGTCGGCTCGACCGTCTCGCCGGTCTCGTCGGACCGCGGGGCGTCGTTCGTGTCGCCGTACTGGGGATCGCGTCCCTCGTGGTCGGGGCGGTCGCGCCGCGGATCGTTCGCGTCGGTCATGGCTCACTCCTGTCGGTGGGGTCGTTCCCTGGATCTGTGATCCGCCTGAACGTTACGCCCGAACGGCACCCCGGGCCGGGAGCCCCCGCCCGCGCCCGCGGGACTCACGGGCGCGGACGAGCCGGTAGCGTGGACCGGACCGCCGAGCGACGAAGGACGACGACGTCATGACCGACACCAGCCAGACCCCCTCCGACCCGACCGCGACGGCCTCCGGCGCGACCGACTCCGCGGCGACGGGCCGCCGGGCCGCGGCGGCCGCCCGCACGCGACCGAAGGCCGACATCGCCCGTTCGTGGCTGCTCGTGCCGGGCACCGCCCCCGACCGTTTCGACTCGGCCCAGGCGTCCCGCGCCGACCAGATCGTCCTCGACATCGAGGACGCGGTCGACCCCGCCCGCAAGCCAGCCGCACGCGACGACGTCGTCGCCTGGCTCACGGGCGGCGGCGAGGCCTGGGTGCGCATCAACGACCGCTCGACGGACTTCTGGTCCGACGACGTCGACGCCCTGATGGGCCTGCCCGGACTGCACGGCGTCATGCTCGCCAAGACCGAGGCGCCCGAACACGTCACCGAGACCTTCGACCGGCTCGGAGGCGCGGTGCCGGTGCTCGCGCTCGTCGAGTCGGCCCTCGGCATCGAGGAGAGCCCCGCCATCGCCAAGGCCCGCGGGGCGTTCCGCCTCGCGTTCGGAAGCGGCGACTACCGCCGCGACACCGGCACGAGCGCCGACGACCTGGCCATGGCCTACCCCCGCTCCCGCCTCGTCGTGGCGAGCCGCATCGGCGGGCTGCCCGGCCCGATCGACGGCCCGACGGTGGGCAGCAGCCACCCCGTCCTGCGCGAGCAGTCCGGGGTCGCGGTCGCCCTCGGCCTCACCGGCAAGCTCTGCCTCGACGTCGAGCAGCTGCCCGTGATCAACGAGGTCATCAGCCCCACGCCGTCCGACGTCGCCTGGGCCCAGGACTTCCTCGCCGACTTCGAGGGACGCGGCCGGGTCATCCGAGACGGCAGCGACCTGCCCCGCCTGGGCCGGGCCCAGAAGATCGAGAAGCTCGCCTCGGCGTTCGGGGTGCAAGCCGCGAACTGACGGCTCGACGGAAGGAGGCGCGTCCCACTCGGGACGCGCCTCCTTTCTTTCTGCCCGGATGTCCGCCGGACCGTTGACAGACGATAGTCACCGACATATCTTTGACACATCGCGACAGGACGTCGCGACCTCGATCTCTTCCCCCCGACCCGAGAGGAGTACCCCATGGGTACCGACTTCACCACCGAGAACCACGGCGACCCCCGTCGCCGGCACCACGACTCCCCCGACGCCCGGCACGACCCGATCGGCCGCGGCGAGGGTCACGGCCGCTTCGGCCGTCCGTTCGGCCGCGGGTTCCGCCCCGGTCCGGGCTTCGGCGGCTTCGGCCCCGGTTTCGGCCCCGGCGGCCCGGGCTTCGGTCCCGGCGGTTTCGGACCGGGCCGCGGAGGACGCGGCCGGGCACGACGCGGCGACGTGCGCCTCGCGATCCTCTCGCTGCTGTCCGACGCCCCGTCGAACGGCTACGGCCTGATCAAGGCGATCGCCGAGCGCACCGACGGCACGTGGAAGCCCAGCCCCGGCTCGGTCTACCCCACGCTGCAGCAACTCGTCGACGAAGAGCTCATCTCGTCCGACGAGGCCGCGACCAAGAGCGTCTTCACGCTGACCGACGCAGGCCGGGCCTACGTGGCCGAACACGCCGACGAGATCGAGAGGGCCTGGGCCGCCACGGCGGACGACGCGAGCGACACCGACCGCGAGTTCCAGACCAGCCTCATGAAGCTCATGGGCGTCGTCAAGCAGTTCCACCACGACGGCAGCGACGCCCAGCGGGCCGCCGCCACCGCCAAGCTCGACGAGGCACGCCGCGCGCTCTACACGATCCTGGCCGACTGAGCCCCGGCGGGCCGAGGCTCGGCCGACCGAGCCCCGGCCGGCCCTCCTCCGGTGGGCCGTCCTCCGGTGGCGGCCGGACCGATGTCCGGGGTCGTGGGCATGATGGGCCCACGAGCACGACGACCCCGCCGGAGGCGCGCATGAGCACCGCAGACGACCGCACCACCGCGAGCACCGCCGACCTCGGGCGCGCCGGGTACGACCCGTCATTCCTCACGGTCGACGTGCCCCTGCCGGCCGTCCACGCCACCGTCCGCGAGCTGCCCTACGTCCACTTCACGGTGCTGCTCGACCCCGTCCGGCGGTTGGCCGCCCTGACGGCCGTCAACATCGACGGGTCGTCGCTGGTCGACCTCGGCCGGGGCGACGACTGGCACCTCGACGAGCGCGTGCCCGACGACGAGCAGACGGGTCCCGAGGTGTACGCCTCCAACGACCTCGACCGGGGGCACCTCGTGCGTCGGCGCGACCCGGTCTGGGGCGAGCGTGCCGTCGCGGCCGCGGCGAACGTCGACACCTTCAGCTTCACCAACGCCGCACCCCAGGCCGCCGAGTTCAACCAGTCGAAAGAACTGTGGCTCGGCCTCGAGGACCAGGTGCTGCAGTACGCCTCCACGCATCGGCAGCGGCTGACGGTCTTCACGGCGCCCGTGCTGCTCGACGACGACGCGCCCTACCGCGGCATCCGCCTGCCCCGTCGGTTCTTCAAGGTCGCGGCCTGGACGACCTCCGACGGCGGTTCGTTGCGCAGCGCGGCGTACCTGCTCGACCAGTCCCCCGAACTCGACGGCGTCGACCTCGAGGCGGCCTTCGCCCGCGCGCACGAGCAGGGCGACCCGCCGCCCCTCGGGCCGTACCGCACCTACCAGGTGCCCGTCCGCGACATCGCCGAGATGACCGGTTTCGACCTCGCCCAACTCGCCGAGGCCGACACGCTCCGGCCCGTGCCCACGATCGAGCCGCCGGACGGCATCCGCGCGGGGTGGGTGCCGCTCACGTCGGTCGACCAGCTGTCGTTCTGACCGCCAGGCGACGCGGCCCCGGCTCGTCCAGGCGGCTCGCATCGGGCCGTGCCAGCATTCTCGGGCCATGGCACCGAACGACCGAGATCCCGTCGACCCCACAGACGCCCCGTCACCCCTGCCGCCCGAGATGCCGCGCAGCCTGACGGTGCTGCGTGACGAGGACGCGCCGCCGGTCCGGGCCACACCCTGGCGAGAGGTCCGGGTGGACTTCCTGGTGCCGACCACCTCGACCGGTGCGGCCCGCGGCGTCCGGCACCTGCTCGACGAACCCGAACTGCACTTCTCACCCGGGCTGCGCCAGGGGACGCTCGCCCTGATGCCCCGACGGTCGGCACTCCTCCGCGTCGTGCTCGCGTGGGAGTGGTCGGTCGAGGCGGCGTCCTTCGCCGTGCACTCCTTCGAGCCCGAGCCCTTCTCGTCCGACGAACGAGACGCCCTCGAGGCCTGGTTGCGGGCGACGGCGCGACGGTTGCAGCTGTTCGACGGCGCCCTCGCGCGTGCCGTCGCCCGGGTCGACCACGACGTGGTCCGAGGCGTCGACACGAGCTCTCCCGAGGCGTCGCTGGCCGGCGCCTCCGCTGCGGCCCGGGCGGCAGCCCCTGCGGCCGCGGGTTCGCCTGACCCGGGCCCGGTCAGGGGCCGTCCGGTGCCCGACGACTCCGACCCGGTCGACCTCGCGGCGGCCGGGCCCGCCGCCACGACGATGCGGACGGCCACCCTCGGGACGAGACTCGCCTCCCCCGCCGTCGGCGCCGCCCACCCCGTGGTCGACGTCACCCTGCCGGACGCGAGCGACCCCGGCTGGGAGGTCTTCGTCGACGCCCTGAGCCGCCAGACCCTCGGTTACCGTCGCACCCTCGACGACGGCGGCAGCGCCTACGCGTTCACCTACCTCGTGGCCGACGACGTCGACGACGTCACGCCCGACGACCTGGTCGACTGGCACGACCAACACATCCAGCGGCAACTGCTCGTCGAGGACGCCCGCCAGGCGTACGTGCACCTGCTCGCCGGGCTCGAGCCGCCCGTCTCGGTGCAGTACACGATCTGACCGACGTGGCGCGCGCCTCCCGGGCAGGCAGTCGGGTCAGGGGGCGACGTCGACGATGGCGACGAAGCGGGTGCCGACGCCGTCGACCTCGGCGCGCACGACGCCCGGCTCGGGCTCGGGCAACTCGTCCGCACCGTGGTCGTCGCAGCTGAGGTAGGTGTACTCGGGCCACCACTTCTTGGGGCGAGCCGCCTCGTGGTAGCCGCAGACGACGCACTCCAGTTCGACCCACACCGGCTTGCCCGTGCGGTTCGCCCGGGACTGCACCAGCCAGGCCGGCGGCGTCCGCTCGATCGCGACGAGTTCGTCGACCGTCATCTTCGGCGGTAGGCCGTGGCGCTTGGCCATCTCGAGCGGGATGTCCAGTCGCAGGGCGGCGTCTCGTCGCGTGATCACCCGCACACGCTACCCGTCCGCCCCCACCCCTCGCGAGCACGGGCACTGTTGCCACGCGCAACACCCGCCGTCAAGTCGGCCAGAGTGCCGACTTGCCCCCGAACGAGGGCCAGGCGGAAGCTCGACCCAGGCGGCACGTGTCCGATCCACCCGGTCGGTCGATCACCGGACCGCCGGCAGGCACCACCCGACACGCACCACCCGACACGCACAACACGAACCAAGGGGAACCACATGAAGACCTCCGTCGCCGCCGCCCTCACCGCCGCAGCCCTCGTCGTCGGATCGCTCGGGGTCTCGACCTCGGCCGTCGCCGCCGGGCCCGTCGACACCATCCGGTCGACGGACGTCGTCGGCGGCGAGAAGGCTCCCACGACGCCGTGGGCCGTGCAGCTGGTCTTCCGGACCGGCGGCACCGCGAGCTACGCCTGCACCGGCGAGCAGATCAACGCCAGCTGGGTGCTGACCGCCCGCCACTGCATCGACGGCGTCACCTCGATGCAGGTGTACCACTCGAACAGCACGACGAACCCGGGCACCGCGATCGCCGTCGACCGCGTCGCCGCCGCCCCCGCGGGCGACATCGCGCTCGTGCACCTCGGCCAGCCGAAGGCGCTCGGCAGCTACCCGACGCTGAACCTCGGGTTCCAGGCGACGTCGTCGGGCAGCGGCACGATCATGGGCTACGGCCTACGCGCCAACTCGGTGCAGTCCGACGGCCTGTACCAGGCGACGGTGGGCCTGACCGGCCGCAGCACCGACGCCTACGGCGGGGCCGCGCAGCACCTGACCGGCACCACCGGCGCGGCGAACCACGGCGACTCGGGTGGCCCCCTGATCGTGGGCGGCCAGATCGTGGCCGTCTGCTCCACCGGCGACGAGGCCGACCCGGGCGCGAACACCCGTGCCGGCTCGAACTACGCCGTGCTGTCGCAGAGCGCGACCTGGATCCGCTCGACCGCCGGCCTCTAGTCCGCGACCTCGGGCGGGTCCGCCGGCGACGGGCGGCCTCGGACGCAAGGCCCGTACGGACACGCCCACCCACGGAACGCAGGAGGCGCGCCCCGGTCACGCGACCGGGGCGCGCCTCCGTCGTCGTGTCGACCCGCGCCTCCTCGGGGGGCGTCGGCCGCCGGACGTCAGGCGATCGGCTTCTCGAAGCAGATCGACTGCGGGATGGTCGTGACGTAGGGCTCGTAGGTCGGGATGCGGGTGAAGCCGATCTTCTCGTAGAGGGCGACGGCGTCGGGCTGACGGTCCCCGGTCTGCAGGATGAGTCGGCGGGCACCGCCCTCTCGGGCGACCGCCTCGAGCTCGGCCATCAGCAGCCGGCCGATGCCGCGGCCACGCTGACCGTCCGCGACGATCACCCGCTTGACCTCCCATTCGCCGTCCCGGCTCTGCACGAGGGCGTGGCCGACGGGCGTGCCGCCGTCGGCACCGTCGTCGACGACCACCAGCACGGTGGCCAGCACGTTCGACGGGTGCACCGTGAGGGCGGCGTTCCGGGCCTCGACGACGTCGACGGGTTCGACGACGTCGCGGTGGTAGCGGACGGTCATCTCGGCGTCCATGGCGTCGCGCAGGGCGACGGCACGGGGATCGTCGAAGGCGACGCGTTCGAGGTGCAGCGGGGGCAGGGCGGAGGGAGCGGTGTTCGTCACCAGACGATTCTGCCCCCTCGTGGGGTGCCTAGAGTCGCACGCCCCGCGCGGCCATGAACGGCACGGGGTTGGTCGAGGCGCCGCCGACGCGGGTCTCGAAGTGGAGGTGGCAGCCGGTGGAGTTGCCGGTCGAACCGACGAGCGCGATCAACTGGCCCGCGACGACGCTCTGCCCGCGGGACACCTTGATGCCCCCGTTGACGATGTGGCCGTACGCGGTCGAGACGCCGCCGCCGTGGCTGACCTGGATGTAGTTGCCGTAGCCGCCGGTCAGGCCCGCGAAGGTGACCGTCCCGGAGGTCGCCGCGTAGATCGGGCTGTTGCAGCCGGGGGCCAGGTCGATGCCGTCGTGCATGCGGTACACGCCGGTCACGGGGTTCACGCGCATGCCGTAGCCGCTCGACATGTACCCGGCGCTGGGGCGCACCCAGCCCGAGCCGCTCGAGGCACCGCCACCGCCGGACGAACCGCCGCCGGCGGACGGGGCGGGCGCGGGTGCGGAGGGCGTCGAGGGTCGGGCAGCGGCGGCCGCGGCAGCCGCGGCGCGCTGCTGACGGAGCGCCTCGGCCTGGCGGGCGGCCTCGGCGGCGGCGGCGGCCTTGCGGGCCTCTTCGGCCTGACGCGCGACCTCGACGCCGGTGGCGTAGTCGGCCTCGGTCTGCAGGCTCTGGTCTTGCAGCACGGCGAGCTGGCCCTGGAGGCGCGACTCGTTCTCCTGCTGGGCGGCGACGGCGGCCGCGGCGGCGTCGGACGCGGCCTGGGCCTCGTCCATCGAGACCTGGGCGGCTCCCTGCAACTTCACGAGCGCGTCCGAGGCGACCTTGGCCTGGTCGGACAGCGACTGGGCCACGTTGCGGTCGTTCACGGCCTGCTGACGGATGCCGTCGGTCTGCTCGGTGAGCTTGCTCATCGCGCCGAGGCGGTACAGCAGGTCGTCGGCCTGCTCGGTGTCGCCCACGAGCTGCGACGACACGTCACCGCCACCGGTGCGGGCGAGCTGCGCCGAGACCTGACCGGCGCGCTGTTCGCTGGCGTCGGCCACCGCAGCCTTCTCGTCGGCCTGCGACTGCAGTTCGGCGAGCTTGGCGGCACCGGCGTCGGCGTCGGCCTGGGCCTGCTCGAACTCGGCACCGAGGCGTTCGGCCTCGGCCTGGGCGGTGGTGGCGTCGCTCGCGAGCTGGTCGAGCAGCCCCTGGATGCGGCTGACCTCGGAAGCCTTCGCCGACTCGCTCGACCGGGCCGCCTGGACGTCGTCCCACGTCGGGTACGAGGCGGCCTGTGCGGGCGAGCCCCCGAGCACCGCGCCCGACGCGACGAGCGTGAGGCTGAGCAGCACCGTCGCCACGGCGGCGGCGACGCCCTGACGGCGGGGCAGGGACACGGGCGAAGTCACGGAGGAGCACCTATCTGTGGTCGGTCCTGAGCCCGCTGGACGCGCCGGATCGACGGTCGTCGGGGGTGGGGAACCCGCTCAGCCTACGGGCGGAACCGGGAAGGGTAAACCCGCACCTCAGGGTTTCTCGTCATCGGCATGTCCCCAGTCAGGGGTTCACAGGGGGATTCACGACATGACTCCAGTCACATCCGTCACACGATCTGTACCCCGATCGACGAAGAGGCGCGAGTCGGCGACACCCGTCGCCCACCACGACGGGCATCGCCGTTCCGGGCCGGGCCGGGCCGGGCCGGGGCCGGGCCGACCATCGGGCACCCGGCACCGGCGCCGAGCCGCCAGGCGGGTCAGTCGACGAAGGCCGAGTTCAGACGGTGGAGCGCCGCAGCGAGCGCGTCGACCTCGGCGGGCGTCCACCCCTCGAGCCGGTCGGCCAGTGCGGACCGGTTGGCGTCGACCGATCGGGCGAGCAGGTCACGACCACGGGCGGTCAGCGTGAGCGCCTGGCCGCGGCGACCCTCGACCGCGGCCCCTGCGCCGGGCTCGACCAGGCCCAGCTCGACGAGTCCGCCGAGCTGGCGCGAGACGGTCGAGCGGTTCAGCCCGAAGTCGGCGGCGATGTCGGTGGCGCGGCAGCCGGGGTGGGTGGCGATGAAGGTGACGAGCGAGTGCTCGACGAACGACAGCGGGGCACTCTTGTGCCGGGCACGGGCGACGGCCCGTCGGGACACGGTCTCGAGCTCCGAGTAGACCGTGTCGATTCCTCGCTGCCCCCGCTGGTCCGTCACGGGGTCAGCCTAACGGCGGGTGGTCGGGAACACCGAGGGGGTCGTTTGTGTTGCATAATGCAACTGTAGACCGACGGGCAACGGCGCCCCCGACCACGAGGAGCCCCGTGACGACCACCGACCTGACCCTGCACCGCCCGGACGACGGCGCGCGCCCCGACCACGACTCGTTCCGCGCCGACGCGCTCCGGGACCGGGACGACCGACCCGACCCGCGCCTCCACCGGGGTCACCAGCACGCCGGGCCCGCGATCGCGCGCCACCCGCGTCCCGACGCCGCGGCCTGGCGGTCCCTCGGCCTGCACGTGCTCATCCCGCTCTTCCTGGCCACCGGCATGGCCCTCGCCTACCTCGGCGCCTTCGGCCACCCGACCCCCCACCACGTGCCCGTCGCCGTCGTGGGCAGCTCGGCCCAGAGCGAGGTCTTCGCCCAACAGCTCAACGACGCCGACCCGGACGCCCTCGACGTGCGCACCGTCGCCGACGCCGACTCGGCGCGCAGGCTCATCACCGACCGCGAGATCTCGGGTGCGTTCGAGGTGGGCGCCACCGACGCGACGCTGTACGTCTCGTCCGCTGCGTCGGACACGACCGCGAGCGTCCTGCAGAAGGTGTTCGGTCCGGTCGCCTACCGACTCGGGCTGCCCCTGAAGGTCGACGACGTCGTCCCGAGCGGCGAGGGCGACCCGACCGGACAGGGCCTGTTCTTCCTGCTCGTCGCCCTGAGCGTCGGCGCATACGCGAGTGCCGCAGCCATCTCGGCGGCGAGCGCCCGGCTGGGACTCGGCTCGCGCCTCCTCGCCGGGGTCGTCACGGCGGCCGTGATCGCGGCGATCGGCACCGTCGTGGTCGGCCCCGTCTACGGCATCGTCACGACCGGCCTCTGGGGCATCGCCCTCGTCAGCTGGTTGTACGTGACCGCCGTCGTCGTGATCGGCATCGGCCTGCACCCCCTGCTCCGCCACTGGACCACGCCGGCCCTGACCATGCTCTTCGTCATGCTGAACTTCACCAGCTCGGGCGGAGTCTTCTCGTCGCAGCTCGTGCCGCCCTTCTTCGGCGCGTTGGGTGCCTTCTGGAACGGCTCGGCCTGGCTGCACGCCACGCAGTCGATCGTGTACTTCCCCGGCCAGGGATGGGGCCGGGCCGGTCTGACGCTCGCACTCTGGCTGGCCGCGGGGCTCGCCCTCGCCGGACTCACCCACCTCTGGAGCGTGCGCCGCACCCGGCTCGCGAACGAGCGCGTGGCCGTCCGCGAGGACGAGGAGGGCATCGCCGCCTGAGCCGCAGGGCGTCGGGGACGCCGGTGACGCCGGGCGCGGCGGTGACGCGTGCGACACCGGGCGCCGGGCCCGCCGGGGACGCGTGCGAGACTCGACCGGTGACGACGACGCACGAGACCCTCCGGCCACCCCGACGCGACGAGCGGAACTGGGCCGACAGCTTCAGCTACGGGGCGACCCGGGTCGTGCAGCCGACCACGATCGACGAGCTGAGCGAGCTGGTCGCCGGGGCCCCGCGCATCCGGGCCCTGGGCACGCGCCACTCCTTCAGCGACGTGGCCGACGGACCGGGGCTGTTGGTCTCGACCACGGCGTTGCCCGCCGACCCGGTGATCTCGGACGACGGCCACGGCGTGACCGTCGGGGCCGGCACGAACTACGCCGTCGTCGCGCAGCACCTCGACCGACACGGACTCGCCCTGCTGAACATGGGCTCGCTGCCGCACATCTCGGTGGGTGGAGCGATCGCGACCGGCACCCACGGCTCGGGACTCGGCCTCGGGAGCCTGTCGAGCGCGGTGTCGGCCCTCGAGATCGTCGGGCCCGACGGGTCGCTCCGGACCGTGCGTCGTGGACAGCCGGGCTTCGACGGCAGCGTCGTGGCCCTGGGCGCCCTCGGCGTGGTGGTCCGGGTGACCCTCGACGTCCAACCCGGGTTCCGCATGCGACAGGACACCTACGTCGACCTGCCCTGGTCGAGCGTCGACGACCACCTGATGGACGTCATGGGAGCCGGGTACAGCGTCAGCTTCTTCCACGAGTTCGACCACCGCATCCGCGAGGTGCTGGTCAAGTCGCGCGTGCCCGACGGCCTCGCCGACGTGTCGATGCCCCGTGACCTGTGGGGCGCCCGCCCCGCCCCCGTCGACGAGCACGCCGAGGTCACCGGTACGAAGTCGACGCCCATGGACGGCAGCGTGGGGTCGTGGGCCGACCGGTTGCCGCATTTCCGCATCGACGCCACCCCGTCCGTGGGTTCCGAACTGCAGAGCGAACACTTCGTCGCCCTCGAGGACGGTGCGGCCGCCCTCCGCGCCGTACGACGCCTCGGCGACGAGCTACGCCCGCACCTGCACACCTGCGAGACCCGCACCGTCGCGGGCGACCCGCTCTGGTTGAGCCCGACACCACAGGACAGCCTGGGCATCGCCTTCACCTGGAAGAAGCACCCCGCCGAGGTCGCGGCCTTGATCCCCCGGGTCGAGGAGGCGCTGGCCCCGTTCACCCCGCGCCCCCACTGGGGCAAGCTGTCGGCCCTGCCGCACGCGGCGATCGTCGCGGCCTACCCGAGGCTGACGGATTTCGCCGACCTCGTGCGCGACATCGACCCCGAGGGCAAGTTCGGCGGCCCGGCCGTGGAGCGCCTGCTCGCCTAGCCGCGACGGCGTGGAGCGCGTGCGCGCCTAGGCGCGACGGCGTGGAGCGCGTGCGCGCCTAGGCGCGACAGGTGGTCGACGGGTCGGGCCCCGGGTCGGGCTTCAGTAGGACTCGCCGGTGGGGTCCGCCGCCTCGAGGTCGAGCAGCTCGGCCCCGCCGACGGGCAGGCCCTGCCAGGTCTGCAGGCGCCAGCCGGCCTCGATGCTGCCCTCGAGGGTGACGACCCCCGTGTTCTCGAGCAGGTGCTGACGGATGAACTCGTCGTCGGCGTTGACCGCCCGCGAGCCGACCCAGGCCCGGATGGCCGCACCGTGACTGACGGCCGCGACCGTCTCGTGCCCGTCGCCCTCGGCCCCGGCGATCAGGTCGGCCAACGCGGCGTCGTACCGCGCGTAGAACTCGTGCCCGTCCTCGGAACCGGGCACCCGGACGTCGAGGTCGCCCGACGCCCAGGAGAAGACGCAGCCGACGTAGGCCGTGACCGCCTCGATGTCGTGTCGGCCCTCGAGGTCGCCCGCCTTCACCTCGCGCAACCCGTCGAGCACCGTCGGCGCGAGGCCCCGGGCGGCGGCCAGAGGAGCCGCGGTGAGCTGCGTCCGCACGAGCGTGCTGACGAGGAGGGCACCGATCGTCTCGTCGGCGAGGGCGGCGGGCAGAGCCTCGGCCTGCCGTCGACCGAGGTCGGTGAGCCCGACGCCGGGCGCGACGGTGCCGAGGACGCCCTCGACGTTGTCGGGGGTCTGACCGTGGCGGATCAACAACAGGCGCATGATCGTCAACCCTACGGTGGACCCCCGACACCGGCGGTCGTCAGGCGTCGGGCCAGAGGCGACCGGCGTCCACGACGACGTCGGCCCGGGCGCGGGTGGCCCGCACGAGCCGGGCGTTCGCCTCGTCGGGACCCGCGGCCCAGGCCTCGGCGGCTCCGGGCGTCATGCCGAAGCGGACGTGACGGGCGACGAGCCAGCGCCGTCGCCGCTCGGCCGGGGTGTCGACGAACCACACCTCGTCGAACGTCGCGCGCACCGCGGGCCAGGGCGTGAGCTCGGCCAGCAGGTAGTTCCCCTCGCTGACCACGACCTCGACGGACGGATCGACCTCGACCGCGCCGCCGATCGACTCCTCGACGCCCCGGACGTACTCGGGTGCCCACACCGTCCCCGACCGGGACCGCAGCCGCTCGAGCAGGGCGAGGTAGCCGTCGGCGTCGAAGGTGTCGATCGCGCCCTTGCGGTCGAGGCGGCCGAGCCGGGCCAGGGTGGCGCCCGCGAGGTGGAACCCGTCCATCGGCACGACCACGGCCCTCACCCCGACCCGCGTGAGCCCCTCGACGACGGCCGCGGCGACCGTGCTCTTGCCGCCCCCGGGCTCGCCGGCGACGCCGATCAGGGTGCGGACGGACGTCGGGACGGGACCGCCGGGGGACGCGAGGCCCGCGGAGGAGCCGCGCCGCGCCTCCTGCGTCCGGGCGTGGACCGCCAGGGCTCGGGCGACGAGGTCCTCCACCGAACCGAGCGGCGTACCGGTCACTCGGGGCGGCCGGCCGAGCCCGGACCGGTGCCCGCCTCGTCGCCGACGTCCGCGGTCCGCAGCTCGGTGAGGGCCGCCTCACGCCGCGACCGGCGCCAGGCGAGCAGGGCGTGCAGGGCGATGGGCACGACCGACAGCACGACGAGCACGACCGCCAGCACGTCGATGTGGTCGCGGATGAACGGGATGCCGCCGAGCAGCGAGCCGAGCACCGTCATGCCCACGGCCCAGAGGAAGGCGCCGGTCACGTTGAAGAGCAGGAACCTGCGGTACCGGTAGCCCGCGGTCCCCGCGGCCAGCGGGACGTAGGTGCGGACGATCGGGACGAACCGACCGAGGATCAGGCTCGTGCCGCCGTACTTCGCGAAGAAGGCCTCCGCACGCTCGAGGTAGGCCGTCTTCAGGATGCGTGCGTCGTCCTTGAACAGGCGTCGGCCGAAGCGGTTGCCGAGGAAGTAACCCACCTGGTCGCCGAGGACCGCGGCGACGAAGGCGCAGAGGGCGATCACCCAGACCTGCAGCCCCAGCGCCTCGTGCAGCACGCCGGCGGTGAAGAGCAGCGAGTCGCCGGGCAGGAACGGGAACAGCACGCCCGACTCGATGAAGACCATCAGCGAGATGCCGGCGAGGGCCCAGGGCCCCAGCGCGGGCAGCAGCTCGTCCGGGTTGAAGAGGACGAACCCCCCGCCGGTGGACGCGGGCAGGGCGGCGAGCAGGGTGTCGGCGATCACGAGGGACGACTGTAACGGGTCCACCCCGGGTCGCGGCGTCCACCGAGCGGACCACTCGCGCATCCACCGGTCTCGGCCGGGCGGGGGATGCCCCCGGGCGCACCGCGCCCCTAGCCTGGGGCGATGCGGACACCCCTCAGCATGCCGACGACAGGACGCACGCGATGATCGAAGCCCGGAACCTCACCAAGATCTACGGAGACAAGCGCGCGCTCGACGACGCCACCTTCACGGTCCGACCCGGCCTCGTCACCGGGTTCCTCGGCCCGAACGGCGCCGGCAAGTCCACCACCATGCGCATGATCGTCGGGCTCGACCGCCCCACCAGCGGCAGCGTCACGGTCAACGGCAAGCGGTTCGCCGACCACGCGGCCCCCCTGCACGAGGTCGGCGTCCTGCTCGACGCCAAGGCCGTGCACACCGGTCGCAGCGCCCACGACCACCTGCTCGCCATGGGCGCCACGCACGGCATCGGCAAGAAGCGCGTCGACGAGGTGATCGCCCTGACCGGCCTCGAGTCGGTCGCGAAGAAGCGCGTCGGCGGGTTCTCGCTCGGCATGGGCCAGCGCCTCGGCATCGCCGCCGCGCTGCTCGGCGACCCGGCCACCGTCATCCTCGACGAACCCGTCAACGGCCTCGACCCCGAAGGCGTCGTCTGGGTGCGCACCCTGGCCCGCTTCCTCGCGAGCGAGGGTCGCACCGTGTTCCTCTCGTCGCACCTGATGAGCGAGATGGCCCAGACCGCCGACCACCTCATCGTGCTCGGGCGCGGCAAGGTGCTCGCCGACTCCCCCATCTCGGACGTCATCTCGCAGGCGTCGGGTGACGCCGTGCGCGTCCGCAGCCCGCACGCCGACCACCTCGTCTCGCTGCTGCAAGGGCCGGACGTCGCCGTCACGGCCGTCGAGCCCGGCGTCGTCGAGCTGCGGGGCATCACCGCCGAGCGGGTCGGCGACCTCGCCGCCTCGTCCGGCGTCGTGCTGCACGAGCTCACCCCGCTGGTCCGCTCGCTCGAGGACGCGTACATGACCCTCACGCAGGACTCCGTCGAATACCACGCAGGAGGCGCGGCGCGAGGCAGCCACGTCGCCCCCGACACGCAGACCCCCCAGGGAGCGACCCGATGACCGCCACGACCCCCACCCGTCACCGCGACCGACCCGTGCGCCCGACCTCGAAGCTCACCTTCGGCGGCGTGCTGCGCAGCGAGGTCATCAAACTACGTACGCTCCGCTCGACCTGGTGGTGCCTGGCGATCATGGTCGTCATCATCGTCGGCTTCGGTGCCCTGTTCGCCCTGAGCGCGGGCCTGTTCCAGGCCGGCGAGGCCAGCACCGAGCAACAACAGCAGATCGTCGCGCAGTCCGTCTCGGTCGGCGTGGTGTTCGGCCAGCTCGTCGCGTCGATCCTGGGCGCTCTCGTCATCACCGGTGAATTCGGCACGGGCATGATCCGGTCGACCTTCGCCACGGTGCCCAAGCGCCTGCCCGCGGTCGTCGCCAAGCTCGTCGTCGTCGCGCTGACGCTCTTCGTGGTGTCGCTGGTCGCCCTCGTCCTGACCCTGCTGATCAACAGCGCGATCCTGCCGTCGAACGACATCACGGTCGACTTCGGCGACGGTGCCCTCTGGCGCAGCGTGGTCGGAGCCGCGGCCTCGATCGCCTTCATCGGCATGATCGCCTTCTCGCTCGGGGCGATCATCCGCAACGGCGCCGGCGCCATCGCGGCCTCGGTCGGCCTGGTCTTCGTGCTGCCGATCATCGTGCAGATCTTCACGGCGTTCGTCGACGCCGCCTGGGTCTACACACTGGCCGAGATCATCCCGCCGAACGCCGCCGCCCGGCTCTACGACTACGTCGTCTCCGGCCAGTCGGCCATGGCCCTGCCGAGCCCCGACGGGGCCCTCGTCCTCGAGCCGTGGAGCGCCCTGCTGGTGCTCGTCGGCTGGGTCGTCGTGCTCTTCGGTCTGGCGCTCGCGCTCGTGAAGCGACGCGACGTCTGACCGACGGGCACCGCGCCTCCTCGGGGTGACGGCGACGCGATCGGACGGATCGGGAAGAACCGGACCGTCTCGTACGTTCGGTCGCACAGGCACACCGCCGTCACCTCCGAGGAGCCCCATTTGAGCATCGACCCCTCTCCCCCGACGACCGTCGGCGACAGCCGAGCCCCCGAGAGCCGAGCCGCCGACACCGCGACGGCGGGCGCCGACGGCGACCAGGCCGGCACCGAGGCGCGCAACAAGCTCGTCATCGGGCTGCTGCTCGTGTCGGCCTTCGTCGTGATCCTCAACGAGACGATCATGGGCGTCGCCCTGCCGAGCCTCACCCGCGACCTCGACATCACCGTCACGGCGGGCCAGTGGCTGACCACGGGCTTCATGCTCACCATGGCCGTCGTCATCCCGATCACGGGCTTCCTGCTGCAGCGCTTCAACACCCGCCCGGTGTTCATCACCGCGATGAGCCTCTTCAGCCTCGGGACGGCCATCTCGGCGATCGCTCCCGGCTTCGGCGTGCTGCTGCTCGGCCGCGTCGTGCAGGCCTCGGGCACGGCGATCATGATGCCGCTGCTGATGACCACCGTGCTCACCCTCGTGCCGCCGGCCACGCGCGGCCGCACGATGGGCAACATCTCGATCGTCATCTCGGTCGCACCGGCCATCGGCCCGACGATCTCGGGCGTCATCCTGAGCGTGCTCGAGTGGCGCTTCATGTTCATCCTCGTGCTGCCGATCGCCCTCGTGGCGCTCGCGCTCGGTGCCGCCCGCGTCAAGAACGTCACCACGCCGAAGAAGGTGCCCCTCGACGTCACCTCGGTGATCCTGTCGGCCTTCGCCTTCGGTGGCATCGTCTTCGGGCTCAGCTCGATCGGCGAAGGGGCCGAGGCCGCCGTCCCCGCCTGGGTGCCGCTGGCCGTCGGCGTCGTCGCGCTCGTCGCGTTCGTGCTGCGTCAGCGCTCGCTGCAGCGTCGCGACCGCGCCCTGCTCGACCTGCGCACGTTCTCGTCGCGCACCTTCACGATCTCGGCGTCGGTGCTCGGCGTCGGCATGATCGCCCTCTTCGGCACCCTGATCGTCCTGCCGATCTACCTGCAGAACGTGCACGGCCTCGACCCGCTCGCCACCGGGCTGCTGCTGCTGCCCGGCGGCCTCGTCCAGGGCCTGCTGTCGCCCGTCGTGGGACGCCTGTTCGACAAGTACGGTCCGACCGTGCTGCTCGTGCCCGGCACCACCCTGGTCAGCGCGGTGCTGTGGTTCATGTCCACGGTGTCCGAGTCCACCCCGATCCCGATGGTCCTCGCCGCCCACGTCGCCCTCAGCATCGGCCTGGCCTTCATGTTCACGCCGCTGTTCACCTCGGGCCTCGGGTCGCTGCCGTCGAACCTGTACTCGCACGGCAGCGCGATCGTCGGCACGGTGCAGCAGCTGGCGGGCGCCGCCGGCACCGCCGTGTTCGTCACCGTGATGACCCTGGCCGCCACCGCGGCGGCCAGCCAGTCCGGTGCCGGAGCCGCCGCCACGGGAGCCGGCGTGCGCGCCGCATTCCTGGTCGGCGCGATCATCTCGGTGTTCGCCGTCGTGGGGTCGTTCTTCGTCCGGCGCCCGCCGGTCGTCGAGGGCGCCGAGCCGGTCGTCGCGCACTAACCTGCGCGCGTCGCGCGTCGCGCGTGGCGCGTGGCGAGACGTGCGTCGGCGCTGCCGAGCTGCCGAGCTGCCGAGCTGCCGAGCTGCCGATGGCCACGGCCTCCCCCTCGGGGAAGCGCCGGCCGTCGGCAGCTCGTCGTCGCATCAGCCGTCCGTGAGGTCGTGGATCGTCGTGCAACCGACGGCCCGAGCCGCGTGATCCCGTTCCCGCGACGGCCCCATGGCGCCGACGGTGCGGCCTGCACCACCCGCGCCTCCTCAGCCCCTGCGAATTCGGTGCGGGTGCGGGTGCGGGCAACTCCTGTCTCGGGGTGCGCCCTGCCTCCGGGTCCCTATCTTCTCGGCCCGCGCCTCCTCGGCAGTCCTGCGTTGCCGACACGCGCCTCCTCCGCGGTCATGCGTTGCCGACACGCGCCTCCTCGGCGGTGCTGCGTTGCCCGTGCGCGCCCTCCTCTGCCCCTGCAGGTGCGGGCAACTCCTGTCTCGGGGTGCGCGCTGCCTCTGGGTCCCTGTCTTCTCGGCCTGCGCCTCCTCGGAAGTCCTGCGTTGCCGACGCGCGCCTCCTCGGGCACCTGCTTCCTCGACGTGCGGGCCGACGCGGACACGGGCTCCGAGCGCGAGTAACGTCCGGGCACGTGCAGATGATGCAGACTTGCAGGCTGCGCACCCGACGTCACGCATCCCCGGGAGGCCGACCCATGACAAGCTCACCCACCACCTCGTCGAACGGCGGCCCGGGCGGAGGCACGCGCAGCCTCGTCCCGGCCCGGATGGACCGTCTGCCGTGGACGAGGTTCCACTGGTCGATCGTCGTGGGCCTGGGGTTCTCCTGGGTGCTCGACGGGCTCGAGATCCAGATCGTGGCTTCGGCCGGGTTCCAGGCGGACCTCGGGCTCACCGCCGCCGAGGTCGGGCTGCTGGGCACGATCTACCTCGTCGGCCAGGTCTTCGGGGCCCTCATCTTCGGGCGGATGGCCGACAGCCTCGGCCGCAAGAAGCTGTTCATCCTGACCCTGGCGATCTACCTCGTGGCGAGCGCCATCGCGGGACTGTCGCCGAACTTCGTCTTCCTGGCCGTGTTCCGGTTCTTCGCCGGTGCGGGGATCGGCGGGGAGTACGCCGCCATCAACTCGGCGATCGACGAACTCATCCCGTCGAAGTACCGCGGACGCGTCGACATCGCGATCAACGGGACGTACTGGGGCGGCGCGGCCCTGGGCGCGACGGCCAACATCTTCTTGCTCGACCCCGACCTGTTCGCCGAGAACGTCGGCTGGCGCATCGGGTTCTTCATCGGCCCCGTGCTCGGCCTCGCGATCATCTACCTGCGCCGCCACATCCCGGAGAGCCCGCGGTGGCTGATGACCCACGGACGCGAGAAGGAGGCCGAGGCGACGGTCGACGACATCGAGGCCCGCGTCGAGAAGGACAAGGGCACCGACCACCTCACCCCCGTGTCGGACGACCAGGCCATCGAGGTGGTCGCGGCGGGGCGGATCGGGTTCGGCACCATCATCCGCACCCTGGTACACGACTACCCGAAGCGAACCTTCGTCGGCGCCGCGATGATGATCACGCAGTCTTTTCTCTACAACGCGATCTTCTTCACCTACGCACTCGTGCTGCAGAACTTCTACGGCACGAGCCCCAGCAGCACGCAGTACTTCTTCCTGATCTTCGCCGTGGGAAACCTGCTCGGGCCGCTGGTGCTGGGGCCGCTGTTCGACAGCTGGGGTCGACGTCAGATGATCTTCCTGACGTACGCCGTGTCGGCGGCGGTGCTCGCCGTGTCGGCGATCCTGTTCCAGGCGGACGTGCTGAACGCCGCGACTCAGACCGCCTTCTGGAGCGTCTCGTTCTTCTTCGCCTCGGCAGGCGCGTCGTCGGCCTACCTGACGGTGAGCGAGATCTTCCCGCTCGAGCTACGGAGTCAGGTCATCGGCTACTTCTTCGCCCTCGGACAGATCGTCGGCGCCGTCGCTCCGAGCCTCTACGGCGCCCTCATCGGCGACG
The DNA here is from genome assembly GCF_001421165.1 of Frigoribacterium sp. Leaf8. Taxonomy (GTDB): domain Bacteria; phylum Actinomycetota; class Actinomycetes; order Actinomycetales; family Microbacteriaceae; genus Frigoribacterium. Next base: position 1,090,613 of record NZ_LMKB01000005.1, read on the forward strand.
GGAGCGACCGGGGCCCCCTCACGGGCGGGTACTTCCTGGGCGCCGGCGTCATGCTGGTCGGCGGTGTCATCGCGCTCATCTTCGGAGTCGACGCGGCTCGCAAGTCGCTCGAGACGATCACCACTCCGCTGTCGGTCGTCCCCTCGTCGAAGCAGTCGCCGCGGAGCTGAGGTGGGCCGGGCCGGCGGGCGGCTTGCCCAGGCCGTGCGGCGCGATGAAGGCCAGTGGGACGGGCTACGCGCTCCACCGCTAGGTTCCCCCGATCGGGAACTCCTGACCGGGGTGCCGTCGGGGAATCGCCAGCCGCCACGATCGGTGACCCCGGGGTCCGAGCACTCGCGGCAACGAGGAGTTGCCGACATCCTCGGCGCGACGGGGGCCACCCGCCGTGAAGATCAGCGCATCGATCGCCTCGGCCGTCGACCGCCACCTGTTCTTCACCATCATGGCGCTCGCCCGAAACGGCACCCGCCCCTCACGGGCGATGTCGGCGTCCTTGACCCGGTCCTCGTCGAAACGCCGTTCATGGTGTGCTCGTCCATCCGTCTCGAAGCCGATGATGCCGTCGACCACCATGTCGATGATCTTGTTCGTCCCCGAGACGGGGATCTGACGCACGACGTGGCGTCCCGCGCGTCGGAGTCTCGTTCCGGCGGCGCTCTCGAGGATGCTCTCCGCGCCTCCTTCACTCCATGCGACGAGGCCGGCAGCGTCCATCCTCTTGCGGGACAACACCTCGGCGGCGTCGTCATCGTCCTGGACGATGCCTGCCTCCCTCGCCCAGTCGACGAGGATCACCGCGTCCTCGAAGGATCGCGCCTCCACGACCGCCCGGGCCAGGGCGTCGCGAGGATCGACCGCCCAGGTCGATCCTCGGCAACTCAGGTCGACGGGGTCCCAGACGACACGGACCCCTCGACGCCTCCGGAGGCGCGAGGCCGTCAACGGAACCGACACGGTGACGGGCGGTCGGCGCGACGACCACGACCACGCCCCGAGCAGGTGGAGGGCGGACGCTCCCGTGAGCCGGCCACCGACCGCCACCGCGACGAACCGGGGGTCATGGGGCGACCACGTGGAGTACCACCCCCGCCGGGGCCGGACGACGCTGCGGGAACGCACGGCGACGGTGAGGTGTCGGTCGGTCGCGCCGTGGGCGACGAGGTCGCGTTTGTGGAGCAGGCCTCCGGCGGACGAGACCAGTTCGGCGATCGTGGTCATGTCACGAGCGTGTCGGAATCGCGGGAGCCGTCACCTCCGCACGACTCGCACCGGGGACGCACGGCGGCGGCTGGCCCCTGGGGACGAGACGACGCCGAACCGGTGAGACCTTCTCCGCGGTCGGGAACGGCCTGCCGTCGCCAACTCCTGTCTCCTGCCCAGACCCAAGGTGGTGTGAGGGTTCCGGCCGGGTGGCGATGCCCTGGGGGCAGGAGTTGCCGACCGTGCTGGTGCAGTGTCGGGAACTCCTGCATCGGGCGTCGGCGTCGTGACGGAGGCGCGAGGGTTCCGCCTCGGCCAGTCGACAGCCCGGAGTTGCCGACCGGGACAGACCCTTGGCGGTGACAGCAAGCGGAACGGGACAGGACACGACGGGACGAGACGGAAGGGGGCAGTAGACGGACGGGACAGGGGCGGCACGAGGCGAGGCGGGGGCTGGGCGAGACGAGGCGGGGCGAGGCGGGGGCGGGGCGGGGCGGGGCGGCGATCAGGGAGTCGTGACCGCCGGGGGCATGCGCGCGAGGTCCGGACCGATGCCGATGTCGACGAGCACGACGCGTCCGGCTCGCTCCGCCCCCGGGCCCACGACGAGCCCGACCTTGTGCCCGCCGAACGTGACGGTGACGTCCGCGGGCAGCACGTGTGGCGGATCGGGGAGGGCCCCGTCGTCCACCCCGATGCCGCTCGGAACGTCGACCGCGATCACTCGTGGTGCGGGCTCCGTGACGTCGCCGTCCGCAGCCGAACCTCCGCCCGGGGACGTCCCTGCGCCCCTCCCCGTCACGGATGCCACAGCCGCCTCTGCACCCGCACCCCATGTCGCACCAGTGACCACCGGCAGCACCGCCTCCACCACGCGCAGCGAATCCCCCCGGAGCCCCGCACCGTTCGAGCCCGTCCCGACCAGTCCGTCGAGCAGCACGTCGTACGCGGGCAGAACCCCCGCCACGACCGCAGCATCGCACCAGGCTTCGACGTCGTCGAGCACGGCCCCTGCCGCGAGCGCCGCGGCCAGGGCGGCCTCGTGCACCCGTGACCCCACGGGCACGACCGTCACCGCGCCGCCCTGTGGCACGAGCTCGCGGGCGAGCGACTCCCCGGCGTAGAGCGCGTCACCGCCGTTGTTGCCGCTTCCGACGAGCAGCAGGATGCGGCCCGCACGACCGTCCCGGGAGGACGAGGAGGCGCGCAACACGTCGCGCACGACGTCCGCGAGACCGTCGGCCGCCCGCCTCATCAAGGGTTCGCCCGCCTCCAGGTGTGGGCGCTCCGCCTCACGGATCTGTGCCGCCGTCCAAGCCTCGACCATGCGTCCACCCTCCTCCCCTCGACCGCCGGAAGACCGGGCCGCCCACCCCGGTCCGCCACGGCGCCGGGCCCCGCCGTGCCGCACCGCGCCGAGGAGGACCTGCTCGTGCGGCACCGGCCGAGTCGGTAACTCCGGGCCTGTGACGCGCAGGCGGCCGAGGGCGCCGCCCACGGGAGGCACGGGCGGCACGAGGGAGGAGTTGCCGACATCGCGCGCCACTCGGCACCTCGGTCGACCCGACCGCGAGCCGACCCGAGTCGACCGTCACGCGACCAGAACGGCACGACGAGCGGGAGGCGCAGCGGGCACGACGAGCGGGACGTGCAGCGGGCACGACGCGCGAGACGCGCGCAGCGAGCGGGACGCGCGCAGCGAGCGGGACGCGCAGCGGGCACGACGAGCGGGACGAGCACAGCGAGCAGAACGAGCAGAACGAGCACAGCGAGCACTACGACCACAACCATCACGAGCTGTGGGGCGCTGCCAGACTGTCGGGATGCGTGCGACCACCCCGAACCCTGTCGACGGCACCGAGATCGCCTACGAGGTCGACGGGGACGGGCCGCCGCTCCTGCTCGTGCACGGCTCGGGCCTCTCGCGCGGCACCTGGCGGGGGCTCGGCTACCTCCGGGACCTGCAGCGCGACTTCACGGTGGTCGCGCTCGACATGCGCGGCCACGGCAAGAGCGGCAAGCCCCACGACCCCGAGTCGTACGCGATGGACCTGCACCGTGGTGACGTCGGCGCCGTGCTCGACGCCACGGGCCTCGAGCCCGCGCACTACGTCGGTTACTCGTTCGGCGCCCGCATCGGGCTGTCCGTCGCGGCGCACGAGCCCCGGCGCCTCCGGACGCTGACCACGATCGGTGGCAGCTGGGCCCCGATGAACGGCAACATCGGCGCGACCTTCACGCCCGACTGGCACGACGCCCTGACGACGGGTGGCATGGCCCGCTTCGTCGACCGCTGGGGCGAGACGATCGGCCGTCCGATCGATCCCGAGACCCGTCTGGCCTTCATGCAGGACGATCCGATCGCCCTGGCCGCCTTCTTCACCGCGGCCGAGACGGGTGGCGGCCTGACGGTCCCCCAGCTCGACTCGGTCGAGGTCCCCACCCTCCTGCTGGCCGGCACGCGGGACGTCGACCGCCATCGCGAGTCCCAGGAGGCCGCCCGCCGGATGCCGGCAGCCGTCTTCTACTCGCTCGTCGGCCAGGACCACGCCTCGTCGCTGCTCCCCGTCGACCAGGTGACCGACCTGCTGCGCACCTTCCTCGAGACCGTCGACGCCTGAGGCCCGCCCCGACGGGTCGTCGACCCGGAGGCGCGGCGCCGGAACGCAGAACGCGACCCGGAGGCGCGGTCCCCTAACGCAGGACGCGACCAGGAGGCGCGGTGCCGGTGCGCAGGACGCCACGGGACGACCCCGGCGAGCGCCGGTGCGCGCCGACTGCGAGAATGGACGCACCATGGGCATCAGTCGGCGAGCGTTCTTGACGGGATCGGTCTCGGGGGCCGCGATCCTCGTGCTGTCGGCCTGCACGACGGACTCCCCCGCGCCGACGGCCAGCCCCACCCCGTCCGCCACGCCGACCCCCACGCCGACGCCGACCTCGTCGGGCACGGTCGCCCCCGCTGCCTTCCGCCGCAGCTCGTGGGCCGACGACCCCTACTCCCTCGGGGCGACGAGCCACCTCACCCCCGGCACCTCCGACGCCGACCGCCGGTTGCTCGGCACCCCGCTCGACGACCGCCTCTTCTTCGCCGGAGAAGCCGTCGCCTCGACGATGGGCGGCACGGTCTACGGTGCGCGTCAGTCGGGCTTCGACGTCGCGGCGCAGGTCGCCGGGGTCGCCGCGACCGACGAACGCATCGCCGTGATCGGCGCCGGCATCGCGGGGGCGACCGCGGCGCGGTCCCTCGTCGACCGGGGCTACGACGTCGTGGTCGTCGAGGCCCGCGGCCGGGTCGGCGGCCGGGTGCACAGCGTGCACGACGACGACTGGCCCTACCCGGTCGAACTCGGCGTCGGCCTGCTCGAGGGCCCCGGGTCGGTGGCCCTCCAGGCCGCACTCGCCCTCGCCCGCGTCCGCACCCGGCCGCTCGACGACACCGTCGAGGTCCGGACGTCCGACGGTGCGGTCGACTCCCTCGGCGACGCCGCCGACCGTCTCGACCGGGCCGCGTCCTGGGCCGTGGGGCGCTCCACCACGACCGACGCCGACTCCGGTACGAGCGTCACCGACGCCCTCTCCGGCTCGGGGGCCGACGAGGTCTCGGCCCTTCCCGGTCCGGACGGGGTCTCGGACGCCGACCGTCTCGCCCTCGTGCTCGACGACCTCCTCCCGGCCCGATGGGGGGCCGGGGCCGACGACCTCGCCGCCTCGGCCCTCGGCGACGACCCCGCACGCGACCTGCTGCCCACCGGCGCCTCCGTGGTGACGGGTGGCCTCTCGGGCTTCGTCGCGGGCCTGCTCGACGGCCTCGACGTGCTCCGCGACAGCAACGTCGTCCGCGTCCAGTACGGCGACCAGGGCGTGGGGCTGAGGCTCGCGACCGGCGAGTCGCTCTCGGTCGACCGCGCGGTGTCGACGATCCCCCTGGGCGTGCTGAAGACCGGCGTGCCCGAGTTCTCGCCCGATCTGCCGTCCACCCACACGGACGCGATCGAGGCCCTCGGCGTCGGCACGCGCGAGGTGCTCTGGCTGCGCTTCGACGAGGCCTTCTGGTCCACCCAGGCCACGGTCTGGGCCGTGCTCGACGACGACGCCCCCTACCGGCTCTTCGTCAACCTCATGCCGGCGACCGGCGCGCCCGTGCTGGTCGCGCTGACGGGTGGCGACGCGGCGGCCGAGGTCGCCGGCCTCGACGACGACGCGGCGATGGCCTCGGCGATGCAGAGCCTGGCGCCCTACCTCGACCTCGTGGCCGCCGGGTCCCCCGCGCCCACCGACGAGCCGACGGCCGACCCGACGTCCTGACCCGCGCCTCCTCGTCCGTCGACCGCAGGAGGCGCGGTGCCCGTCGCCGACGCCGGCCCGCCACCCTGCCGTGCCCGCGCGTGCGGCCGCACGTGGCTCAGCGCGACGAGCCCCACGAGCACCCCGACGATCGTGCCCAGGGCGATGCCGTTGTACAGCAGGAACTCGCCCGGCCAGGTGACCTGCGCCGGGTCGAGGAAGAAATACGGGTACCAGCCGACGTCGGCGCCCCGGACGATCGTGAACACGCCCCACACGAGCGGGAAGACCAGCACCACCGAGAGCACCCGCCACCGCACCCGCGGCCGGTCGGGGCCGAACACCCAGTCCACGAGCACGAACGTCGGGATCACGAAGTGCAGCAGCTGGCTCGACCAGGGCACCTCGATGCGGTAGTCGTGACTCGCCGACTCGGCGACGATGATGCCGAACACGATGCCCGACACGATCACGTAGGTGCTGACCAGGGCGTGGACTCCCGCGAACCAGCCGGGCTCCTGTCGCCCGCGCAACGACACGACGCCCGCGAAGGCGAGCACCACGACGTTCGCCATGTTGCTCTGCTGCGTGAAGTAGCTGAAGTAGTTGATCGAGCTGAAGGTGCTGAAACCGAGCACGTAGACGAAGTCGGCGACGAGGGCGACCACGCCGACGGCGGCCGCGAGCAGGCGTAGGACGCCGACGATCCGTCGCACCGTGTCACGCCCTCCGGATCTGGTCGGCTGTGGTCGGGGGAAACGTCGATCGTACTAGGCGCCCGCGCGACGCCTCGACGTGCGGAGGCCGGGCCCGCTCGTCGTGACGACGTGCGGACCCGGCCTCGGTGCCTCGGCGTCGCGACCGAGCGCGACGACGTGCCGATCAGGCGATCAGCTGGGGATGTAGTTGAACTCGTCCGGGTTCGGACCGGTGCGTTCGTCCTTGTTCAGGGCGGTGATGGCGGCCACGTCGGCGTCGGTCAGCTCGAAGTCGAAGAGATCGAAGTTCTCTTCCACGCGCGAGCGCGTGACCGACTTCGGGAAGACGATGTCGCCACGCTGGATGTGCCAGCGAAGCGTCACCTGTGCGGTCGTCTTGCCGACGCGCTCGGCGATCTCGGTGATGGTCTCGTCCTTGAGGACGCCGCCCTGGGCGATGGGCGACCAGGCCTCGGTGTGGATGCCCTTCGAGACGCCGAACTCGCGCAGCGCGTCCTGGGTCAGGTAGGGGTGCACCTCGATCTGGTTGACGACCGGGACGACCGAGCCCTCGTCGAGGACGCGCTCGAGGTGGGGCTGCTGGAAGTTCGAGACGCCGATGGACTTCGCGCGGCCACTGGCGTAGATCTCTTCGAGGGCCTTCCAGGTCTCGACGTAGTCGACGTCGATGCCGGGCAGCGGCCAGTGGATGAGGAACAGGTCGACGTAGTCCTGCTTCAGCGCGTCGAGCGTGCCGTCGAACGCCTTCAGCGCGTCGTCACGCTTGTGGAAGCCGTTGTTGAGCTTCGAGGTGACGAAGATCTCGCTGCGGTCGATGCCGCTCTCGGCGATCGCCTCGCCGACGCCCGCCTCGTTGCCGTACATCTCGGCGGTGTCGATGTGGCGGTAACCGACCTCGAACGCGGTGAGGGTGGCGTCCTTGGTCTCGGCCGGGTCGACCTGGTAGACGCCGAACCCGAGCTGAGGGATCTGGATTCCGTTGTTCAGGGTGATGGTGGGGATCGTGGTCATGTGTAGAGCCAACCACTCACCCCCGTCGAACCTTCCGAGGAAACACTGGTGGACGTACCCCGGGCGTGTTACTGTGGTGAGTCGCTTGGGCCCCTCTTCTCAGAAGTGCCCCGTGCGGTGACGACCGAGTCCACACCGGTGCACCGCCCGAACAGCCTCGCGAGACGACCTCGCCGGATGCGCACGATGACCACCGATCATCGTTGCCCTACTTCTCCGGCCGCCGTCACCGCAGGCCCGACCACCGCCGTCAGGCGGACCACGAGCGCCCATCCGGCATCTCGTGCCACGGATTCTGTCGCAACACAGAGCACACATCGAAATCGAGCATCATGAACGACATCATCAGCATCACCGGCACGGTCACGACCGCGCCCACCCTCACCACCGCCCGCCTCGTCGAGTTCGTCGTCGTCGACGACCGCGGCACCCAGTTCGCCGTCCGCGCCTGGCGCGACGACGTCACCGCCGCCGTGCGCGTCGGTGCGTCGGTCGTCGTCGACGGAGCGGCCGGCTGGGTCATCCCCGGTCGCAGCTGGCGCCACGAGCCCAGCCGCACCATCGTGCAGGCCTCGTCGGTCGAGACCCGCGAGCTCGCCCTGGCCGCCTAGGCCCCGGCGGCGCCTGCGGGCGCGACGACCCGAGGAGGCGCGGTGAGGCTGACGGCCGCACCGCGCCTCCTGCGGTTCCCGGCCCCGAGAAGGCGCGGTGAGGCTGTCGGCCGCACCGCGCCTCCAGCGGTTCCGGCCCCGAGGAGGCGCGGTGAGGCTGTCGGCCGCACCGCGCCTCCTGCGGTTCCCGGCACCACGACGAGGGGCCCGGCCACCGAGGAGGTGGCCGGGCCCCTCGTCGTGTGCGGAACCCGCGAGGTCAGAGCCCCCGGGCGCGGACCAGGATCGGACGGTGGTCGCTGATGCCGGCCGGCAGGGTGACGACGTCCTCGATCTTGAGGTCGTAGCTCGTCGCGAAGTCGAAGTGGCCCTTGACGTACTTGTAGCCGAGGTAGGTCGGGGTCGAACTGCGGGTCAGCACGAAGCCGTCGCGCTCGATGTGCTTGCGGAGACCGCCGTGGAACCACGGGTAGTTGAAGTCGCCCACCATGAGCATCGGCACGCCGGGCGCCAGCGCACGCATGAGGCGGTGCGCCGACTCGACCTGCTTCTTCCGCAGGGCGTTCGTGGCGGTGAGCGGGGCGGCGTGGAACGAGCCGATCAGCACGTCACGTCCGCTCTGCCGGTCGGCCAGGTGCATGGCCAGGAGACGCTCGTGCGCCGGCGACATCACCCGGTCGTGCATCGACTTCTTCAGCGCGTAGACGTTCGTCCCCAGCAACTCGAAGCGCGAACGGCGGTAGTAGGCCGCCAGCCCGAGACGGTTGTTGTGCGTCGACGCCGCGAGGGCGAACTCGCCGAACTCGTCGGGGATGTCCTTCGTGTCGGCCTCTTGCAGGCAGAGCACGTCGGCGTCGTTGTCCTCGGCGAGCGACCGGATCTCGCCCTTGGCCGTGTGCTCGCGAAGGTTGTAGCTGACGACGCGCATCGTGTGTCCGTTGTCTTCTGTCACGAGTAGCGAACCTAGTCCACGTCTGTTTCGGGGAGGTGCAGGTTGGACGAAAGGGGGGTGCCGGGTGAGGCGGACGTCGTGTCCGCCGCACCCGGCACCCCCTGGCGGTCGGCTACTCGCCGCGGTGGCTGCGGTCGGCGTCACCGGTCAGCGCCGCGCGGGCCGCACGACGACGGGTCGAGACGACGAGCGCTGCACCGAGCAGGGTCAGCAGTGCGGCCAGCGTGACCGGACCGGCCAGCTCGGCCCCGGTGAAGGCGAGACCGGTGGTCGCTGCCGCGGCGGCCGGTCGAGGCGTCGACGCGGCCGGGGCGGTCGGGCCCGCCGCGGGGGCGGCGAGCGCGGCCGGGGTCGTCGTCGGGGCGGACGTCGGCGTGGTGGTCGTGCCGGTCGCGCCGGAGACGCGGGCGAACCAGGCGTTCGAGGACGTCACGGCCTGGCCCGACTCGATGCCCCGCGCCGTCACGGTGCCGACGTCGTGGTGGTCGGCGGTGCCGGCCGTGACACCCGCGAGGGCGGCGGTGCAGTCGAACGAGGCACCGACCGCGAGGGGGCCGGCCCAGGTGACACCGGTGGACGGTCCGCCCAGGGCGCTGAAGTCGCAGCTCAGGCCCGTGACGGTGCCGTTGGCGACGACCGCGTCCGAGACCGAGACGTCGGCGAGCGCGTCGGCACCCGTGTTGGTGACCCGGTAGGCCAGCGAGGCGGTCCCGTCGGAGAGCACGACGGCGGCGTCGGCGGTGTCGGCCGCGTGGCCCGCGGCGTCGCCCTTCGTGATGGTCACGGCGGAGACGGGGACGTCACCGCTGCCCACTCCCCCGGCGGAGGCCTGGACCTTCGAGGCCGTGACCCGGCTGCCGGCGGCGACACCGGCCCGGACGGTCGACGCAGTCGCGGCGTTGGTGAAGGTCTGCGGGGCGGTCGCGGTGCCGGTGGGGGCGGCGAGGCTCACGGCGACGGCGGCACGGTACTGCGCGGTCCGCGTCTGCGCGCCCCACGAGACCGTGTACCCGGAGTCGGTGCAGTCGAACGAGGCCGGGGTCACGGCGACCGGTGCGGCCAGCGAACCGTCGGCCTTGGTGCGGATCTCGGTGAAGACGGCGGTGTCGCAGTCGAACGACCACGCCTCGCCGACGGGGACCGAGTCACCGACGGTGGCCGAGTCGAACGGCCCCATCGGCGTGTTCACGCTCCAGACGAGGAAGTCGTCGGCCACGAGTCGACCCTGGTCGGCACGGGTGTAGGTGCCGAACTTCGTCACGACGTCCGATCCGCGCAACACACCGGTCGGAGTGACGACGGTCGTGAAGTCGCGACCGTCGTTCGTGGTCGACGTGAAGGGGGTGGGCACGCCCGACGGGGTGGTGCGTCCCTCGAAGTCGGACGTGACGAAGGCCTGGCCGCTGACGTTGAGGTGGTCCTCGGCGTAGGCGGTCATCGTGAAGGTGACCACGGACGGGCGCGTCCCGACGACGGCGGCGTCGGCCACGACCGCACCGGTGGCGGGGTCGCGGAGCGCGAAGTCGGTGGGCAGGTTCTTCAGGTGCTCGCTGAGCGCCAGCGTGAAGGTGTCACCTGCGAGGGTGTCGTCGGGCACCTGCCACGCGATCGTCGTCGTGAGCTGGGAACCCTGCTTCGGCGTGGTCGGGGTGACCGTCACGTTCGTGATGGCACCGTCGATCTCGGCGGCCCGGGCCGGAGCCGCGGTGCCGGTGAGGGCGGCGGTGCCGGCCAGGGCGAGGGTGGCGAGCAGCGCGGCGGACAGGCGCAGGGCCCTCCGCCCGCGACGGGGAGACCCCGCGAGGGTGAGCGAATGCATGGTGGTGCCTTTTTCGGGTAGGTCAGACGCGCGCCTCGACCTGTTCCCCCGGTGCCGTGTTCGGGTACGGCGCCGGGGTCGGGTGAACGGGGATCGTCACGTCTCGGGTGACACCCAAACTAGGGCCGACGTGCCGACCGTGTCCACCATCGGGGGGACAGATCACCCGGACGAGGAACGGGCGACGAGGGTGGCGCCCGGGCGACGGACGTTCCGCGGTGCTCCGTGCGCCGTGCGCCGTGCGCCGTGCTCGGTGCGCCGTGCGCGTTGCGCCGTGCGCGGTTTGCCGGGAACTCCTGCCCCCTGCCCGACACCCGCCCCGATTCCCCCGCAGGCGAGCCCACACCGCAGCACACGCCAGGAGTTGCCGACACGGACCACCCCCGGTCGGCAACTCCTGCCCCCTGCCCGACGCCGGCCCCGACTCCCCCGCTGGCGAGCGCCACCGCAGCACGAGCCAGGAGTTGCCGACACGGACCACCCCCGGTCGGCAACTCCTGCACGCTGACCGACGCCGGCCCGACTCCCCCGCTGGCGAGCGCCACCGCAGCACGGGCCAGGAGTTGCCGACACCACGGGGCGGGGCGGGAGGGGGCGGGGCAGGCGGGGCGGGCGGGGGCGGGGACGCGAGGAGGCGGTGGTCGCCCTCCCGAGGGAAGGTGACCACCGCCTCCGGGTGGCTCAGGCCGTCAGGCCGTCAGGCCGTCAGGCCGTCAGGCCGTCAGGCCGTCAGGCCGTCAGGCCGCGGGTGCTACCCGCGCCAGGGGAACCAGCCGTGGAAGAGGTCGCCGAGGGCGTTCCAGATCCACTGCAGGATGTCACCGAGGCTCCAGCCGCCGGGGTGTCCGGGCTGACCGGGGTGGCCGGGCTGGCCCGGGCCGGGCCCCGGGTCGGTGGGCGTCTCGGGCTCTTCTCCCGAGGCGACCGTGAGATAGGTGACCTGTCCGGTGTCGCCGTACACGACGCGGCCGAGGAAGGTCTGCTCGTAGGGCAGGCCCGTCCAGGACGCGGTCAGCGTCGCCGTCTCGCCCAGCCCTGCGGAGAGGGTGGCCGGGTCGACCGCGAAGCCCCCGACGGCCGTCGCCGGGTCGAGCAGGTACGACGTCAGCGTGTAGTCGAGCTGTCCGGCACCGCTGTAGAAGTCGACCAGCAGGACGTACTCGCCCGCCGCGGGGGCGTCGAGGTCGATCTGCTCGTCCGCCGAACCGGTGGCCGAGGACGCCGCGAGCCGGTCGGGCGCACCGTCCGCACCAGCCGTGTAGAGGAGCAGGTCGAGGTCCGCGGTGTCGTCGGCGCTGTCGAGCACGAAGCGCGCGTGGCTGGTGCCCTCGGCGACCGTGACCGGCGTCTCGGCCGCCGCGGTGCCTGCCGCGCCCGAGCCGGTCGTGACCTGCCCGGCGGCGAGGCCCTCGGTGGTGAGCGGCAGCTCGAGGGTGTCGCCCGCCGTGACGTCGAACGCCTTCTCGCCCGTGGCGCCCTCGCCGGCCACCTCGGCCGGTGCCTGCAGCTGGACGGGGCGCACCGCGAGCGGGCTGCGCACGTCGTGGGTCCCGTCGGACCAGGTGAGGTAGCCGGTGGCGAACTGGTCGAGCTCCGCCGTCGTCCGGGTGAAGGTGACCGTGTAGTCCTGCTCCTCGCCCGCGGCGCCGAAGGTCAACGTCGAGGGTTCGACCGTCGCCGTCACGCCGTCCATCTCGATCGGGGCGACCGTGTAGGTCCCCGCCCCGGTCGAGGTGACGGTGCGCGTGACCTGGGCGGTGCCGGCCAGCGAGCCGACGCTGATCGACGGCAGGTTGAGCGACGAGTCCGTGCCCTCGACGGTGTCGATCGAGTCGACGTAGGCCTGCCAGTCGGCCGGACCGTTCTCGTAGAGCAGCCCGGGTTCGAGGAACGCGGTCGGGTCGACGTGGCCGGCGCCCTGGGCGAAGACGTCCCGGCTCGGAGCACCGTCCTCACCGACGAGGTCGTAGGCGGTCGTCATCATGGCCGACTTGACCTCGTCCGGGGTCCAGTCGGGGTGGACGTCCTTCGAGAGGTAGAGCGCGGCCAGACCGGCGATGTGGGGGGACGACATCGACGTGCCCGAGAGGAACTCGTACGTGCCGGGCTCGCCCTGCGCGTTGGCACCGTCGGCGAGGATCGCCACGCCGGGGGCCGAGATGTCGGGCTTCAGCAGGTTGCCGCCGTCGGCCGTCACCGGGCCGCGCGACGAGAAGCCGGCGATCTGGGGGGTGGCGGGCTCGGGCAGTGCGCCCGGGTTGCCGTCGAGCAGGGTGACGGTGGCACCTTCGGTGTCGGCGTACGCGTGGACCGCGTCGTAGTCGTCGGCGTTGAGGTGGACCGTGGGGACGGCGTGTTCGTCGAGGTCGACCGAGCTGCTCGTCGGGTTGACCAGCACCATGCCGATGCCGCCGGCGCGCTCGACCTCGGCCGACTTGGCCGTGCGGTCGTAGACGCCGCGGTCGCAGAGCACGATCGTGCCGGCGGCCTTCGCCGGGTCGAGCGTGTCCGGTGCGCAGAGGGTCACCGCGGTGGCGTCGGCGCCGTCGGCCGCGACGGCGGTCGACGAGACGAAGTCGCCCGTCAGGCCGTCGGTGCCGGTCGGCACGGTGATCGAGCCGCCCAGGTAGTTCGTGCCGTCGGCGGTCTGCACCGTCGCGCTGTAGCTGGGGATGGTCGACGCCGCGACCGTGGTGATCCACGGTGCCGCGTTGTCGGCGGTGGTCGCGGTCGGGCCGTCGTTGCCGGCCGAGGCCGCCACGAAGACGCCGGCCGAGGCCGCGCCGAGGAACGCCTGGTCGGTGGCCGAGAAGGTGCTCGTGGCCCCGCCTCCGCCGATCGAGTAGTTGATGACGTCGACGCCGTCGGTGACCGCGGCCTCGATGGCGGCGATCAGGTCGAGCGTGGCGCAGCCGTCGTCGTCGGTGGCGACGCGGTCGGGGCCGTCCCAGCAGACCTTGTAGGCCGCGATCTTGGCGGCCGGGGCGACGCCCGAGACGGTGCCGAACGAACGGTCGCCGATGGTGGCCTCGACGTCGGCGTTGCCCGCGGCGGTCGACGCCGTGTGCGAGCCGTGGCCGTTGCCGTCGCGGGGAGAGAGGTACTCGCCCTGCTCCTCGGTGCCGATGTTGCCGACGCCGAAGCCGTCGACGAAGTACCGCGCACCGATCAGCTTCGTGTTGCAGTCCCCCGCGTCGAACTGCACGCCGGTCTGGCACACGCCGGTGAAGGTGCCGCCGTCGCCCTTGGCGAAGACGGTCCGGTCGCCGTCGAGGTGGGGCTCGGTGTCGCTGGCCGACCCCAGGGGGTCGCCGGCGAACGAGGCGTTGCCCGCCGCGATGCCCGAGTCGATGATGCCGACGACGACTCCTTCGCCCGCCTTCTCGCGTCCGCCGACGGCGTCCCAGACGCCGCCGTTCCCCTCGGCGTCGCCCAGCCCGAGGAACTCGGTCGACGGCGTCGCCTGCAGCTTGAGCAGCTCGTTCTTCGAGACGGCGGCGACCGAGGGGTCGCTCGCGAGCTCGGCGGCCTGGGCGGCCGTGAGGTCGGCCGCGAAGGCGTTGGTCGTGATGGCGTAGCTCGCCTGGACGGTGGCGCCGGCCGCCGCCGCGACGTCCTGCTGGACGCCCTTGAGGTGCTCGGCGTAGTCCTGCACGGGAGCGCTCTGCGCGTCGAGGTCGCTGCCCTCGGGCACCGCGGTGCGGGCGAGGCCCGGCTGCCCGCCCTCGTAGGTCGCGGCCGCCGGCTCGCGCAGCGTGACGATGTACTTGCCGTCGGAGAACTGGCTGTCGCCCACGACGGCCGGGCCGTCGGCGGCGAAGGAGGCGGTGGCCGGCACCGCGACGAGGCCCGCGGCGACGACGCCGGTGGCGAGGAGGGTGGCGAAACCGCCACGGAGTCGGGTGCGGGGCGGAGCGGTCGGCCTGCGTCGGCCGGATGGTGTGATCACGGATCGCCTTTCGATGCACGTCGTTCGGGACGTGCTGTCGGTGGTGCGCCGCAGCCCCGGGCCGCGGTCGATCCATAAGAACTACCTGTGAATGTCGGTGACCCTCTAGTAGGGGCCATGGCCGAAACCGGCCACTGACCGGCTTCGGCCACAGAGTTCACACGAGGAGGCGCGGGCGGGGCACCGCCGTCGTCCCCCCTTCGGCGGACGGTCACCTCGCCGCGCCTCCCTACCGCGTCGTCAACCCGAGCCGCGCCGCCGCCCAGGCCGTCCCCGCGCCGAGCCCGCGCGACGCCGTCGACCAGTCGTGGCCGCTGCCGGGCACGACGTGGCGGGTGACGTCCATGCCCGCGGCCCGGGCGGCCGCCGCGACGACGGGCATCACGGGCCCGTAGCGCGAGTCGGTCCCGCCGATGGCGAAGAAACCGGCACTGTCGGCGTAGGGGGCCCGGGCGGCCAGCACGGCGAGCGGCTGGGCGGCGTCGTAGGCCGCCCGGTCGCCGGCGAAGCCGCGCTCGACCGTCACCCGTGCTCCCCCGTCCAGCAGTGGTCCCCGCTGCCCCGAGACGTCGACGAACGAGGCGAAGAGCTCCGGGTGGCCAGCCGCCAGCTGGAGCGAACAGGTGCCGCCCTCCGAGAAGCCCGACACGGCCCAGGCCCGACCGGGCGCCTGGACCGAGAGGTGGCTCGTGATCCACCGGGGCACGTCGACCGTCAGGTAGGTCTCGCTGTGACCGAGGGGTCCGTCGACGCACATCGGGTTGTTGGTCGGCCGCTCGAGCTGGTCGGGCATCACGACGATCGGCGCGAGGCCGTGATGCGTGCGGGCGAGGGTGTCGAGGGTCTCGACCATCCGTCCGGCGTCGACGAGGTTCTCCGGGGCGGCGCCGGGACCCTGTCCGGACAGGACGACGTCGACGGGCAGGGGCGGCGGATCGGCCACGAGGGCGGCGGGCGGCAGGTACACCAGGGCGTCCCGTGCGTCGAAGTGGGACGCCGTGCCCGGGATGGCGACGCTGCCGAGCCGTCCGCGGGACGGCAGGTCGGCGGGTGCCCGCCAGGTGCGTCCCAGGTCCGGGGCCGCCGGGGTCGACGTCCGTCCGGCCCGCACGGCCGCCCCCTGCGCGACCGGGACGACGAGCGGCGAGACGTCCGACACGCCGAGCAGGGCCCCCACGGTCGGGAAGAGCCCGCTGTCGCGGTCGATCGCGAGGCCCGTGGCGAGGGCCGTCACGACGATCGTCGAGGCCGCGAGGACCCGCCGCCCCGCGCCTCCGCGCACCACGGCGACCACGGCCGCGCCGACCACCGCCAGCAGGGCCCCGACCCAGAGACGGTCGACCCAGGTGGGCGGGACGTCGAGGACGTCCTCGACGTCTCCGAGCCACCAGGTGACCAGCGCGCCGAGGCCGGCCCCCAGCGCGGCGGCTGCGGCGACCCAGCGCCACCAGGTGCGGGCCCCGCGCGGACGGCGCACCGTCGAGACCACGAGCGCCCCGGCCACGGCGTACACGGCCGCGAGGGTGCCCGCGGACATCAGGGAGAGCCTCAGCACGAGGGCTCCGCACGGGGACGATCGATCACGTCCGGACGCTATCGAGGCGACTCGATGGGTGAGCCGTGAGAGGGCTGGGCGTCGGCTGACTCAGACCCAGCCGCGGCGTGCGGCCTCGACTCCGGCGTGGAACCGGTTGCTCGCGCCGAGCTCGTCGAAGAGGGCGTGCAGGCGCCGCCGGAGCGTGCGAGACGAGATGCCGAGCTGACCCGCGATCACCTCGTCGGTCGCCCCCGCCGCCACGAGGGCGAGCAGGTCGCGCTCGGCGGGGGTGGGGGGTCGCATCGCGAGTCGCGCCTCCTGGTCCCGCGACGGCACGGTGGCTCCCGACGTCGCCGGCACGGTCGACGACGACGACGCCAGTCGCGCGGCCACCGCGGCCCAGTCGACCGCGGCCCCACCGGCCCCTGGGGTGCCCGGCACGGGCAACGCGCTGCGCCACCGGGCCTCGAACAGGTCGTGGAGGGCGGCGACGAGCGGCTCGGACTCGGTCACGAGGGCCTCGGGCCGGTCGGGGTCGTGCCCGATCGAGACGAGGGCGACCCGGCGGTCGGCGACGGCGAGCTTGACCGGCAGGTCGTGCGTGATGCGGGCCTCCTCCCCGTCGGCGCCGAGGCGGTGGACGCCCTGCCAGCTGCCGTCGGCCGAGATGCTGGCGACCGTGTAGACCGCCCGCCACCGCACGCCGCGCCCGAGGGCGACCCGCTGGGTGGACTCGTTCGACGCGACCACGTAGGGCGGACGGTCGAAGGCGACGAAGTCGGTGGTCGCCCGGTGCTCCAGCCTCGAGTACCAGTCCCCCACGGCCGCGTGCCCGACGACCACCCGCGTGAGTTCGTCGGCGTCGTGCGGGCGGCGGCCCTCGTCGAACAGCGCTCCCAGCTCGGGCACGGCCGCGCGCACCTCGACGAGCGCGTCGGCACGCGCGGCGACGACGGCCGGCACGGCCACGCGCGGGTCGACCGCGCCGTAGCCCTCGCCCCCCGCCGAGCGCTGGACGAGCCCGAGCGAACGGAGGCGCTCCAGGGCGGCCAGGGCCGTCGCCTCGTCGAGGTGCACGGCCCGTGCCACGGCCTGGGGAGTCGGCCCGGCCGCCGCTCCCGCGGCGTCCGCCAGCCCGGCCCCGGCGACGACGTGACGGTAGACCGCGACGGCCACGTCGTCGATCCCGAGGGCGGCGAAGGACGGAAGGGGCACGGGACGATCTTGCCCCGTCACAGCCGACTCTTGGTAGCGTCGTCCAGATGACCGGACACGGGGCGGGGCGGTGAGCCGCGAGACGATCGCGTCGCCCTCGGCGGCGAGGCTGCGCCGACCCGGTTTCTCGATCGGTCTCGCCGACCGGTTCTCGGGCAGCTGGCGCAGCGTGCTGGTCGTCTACCTCGCGTCGCGGCTGTTCTCGACGAGCGTCCTCTTCGCCGTCTACGAGGTCGCGAAACTCGCCGGTGCGACCTTCATCACCCCCGGCAGCGACCGCAGCTTCCTCGACTTCACCTCGTCGTGGGACGCCGACCGTTACCGCACCATCGCGCTGCACGGCTATCCCTCGACCCTGCCCACCGACGCGACCGGCGAGGTGCTGCCGAACGAGTGGGCGTTCCTGCCGGTCTTCCCGTACCTCTGCCACCTGCTGATGGTCGCCACGGGCATGGACTTCGTCGTCGCCGCCCCTCTGCTCGCCACCGTCTTCGGTGCGGCTGCGGCCGTCGTCCTCCACCGCCTGCTCGTGACGAAGGTCGGACGCACCGGCGCCCTCTGGGCCGTGCTGCTGTTCTGCTTCGGGCCGATGGCGTTCGTCATGTCGGTCGGCTACGCCGAGAGCCTTTTCCTCCTGCTGATGTTCGGCGGCCTGCTCGCCATGCAGCGGCGGAACTACCCGCTCGTGGCGGCGGCGGGCATCGTCGCCTCGTTCGTCCGACCCGGGGCGCTCGCCCTCGCGTTGGCGCTCGGCATCCACCTGATCGTGCGCTGGCACACCGAACGGGAGCGTCCCGAGGCCCGCACGGCCGCTGCCTCCGCCGCCGCTGCCTCGACCACGTCCTCCGCTTCGACCTCGACCTCGATCACGGGGCACGGCACGGCGAGTGCCGACGCGCCGTCCGCGTCGACGCCGCGGTCCCCCGGTGACGCCGGGACGCGACGGATCGCCGGGATCGGCAGCGCGCCTCCTGCCCTCGTCCTCGCCGCCCGGGCGTCGGCCCGTCGTGCCTGGGCCGGGCTGCGCGAGTTCGTCGTCGGTGGACGGATGCCGAAGCGCGAGCTGACGACGATCGTCGTGGCGGGGCTCTCGATGGCCGCGGCGGGACTCGCCTGGCCGGTGGTCGCCCACGTGGTCACGGGCCAGTCCGACGCCTACCTCGAGACCGAGATGGCCTGGTGGGTGGACTACGTCGGCCGCCCGGCGTTCGTGCCGTTGACCCCGTGGTTCCTCCTCGCCGGGCGGTGGCTGGGCATCGGGGGCATCGTGCTCGTGCTGGCCATCATCGCGTCGTTCACGTTCTGGGTGACCCGACGCTCGACGCTGCGGCTCGGTCACGAGGTCGTCGCGTTCACCGCGGGGTTCTTCGCCTACCTCGTCGCGGTGTTCCTGCCCCAGCAGAGCCTGTTCCGCCTGCTCATGCCCCTCAGCCCCCTGCTCGGCACGCCCGCGATCTCGTCGCGACCGTGGGTGCGGCGCACGATGCTGCTCGGCGGGGCCACGCTGCAGCCCGCCGCCGTCGTGTTCGTCTTCCTGTTCACCGCGCCGTAGCCGCCGCGGCCTGGCCGCCGCGGCGTCACCACCGCCGCGTCGCCACCGGCTGCCCCGACGGAGACACCGCCGAGCGGACAACACACCGTCGCATTTCTCGGTGTCTCGTCCACTCGGCGGTGTCCGGCGGGAGGGGCGCTGCGCGTCTCGCCCGGAGGCGCCGGCGGGCTACGCGGCGGCGGGGGCCAGCTGCATCGCGTCGGCGAGGAGCGCGACCGACCGGAGGCGCGCCTCCGTCGACGAGGCCGAGTGCGCGACGATCAGCTCGTCGGCCTGGGCGGTGCGGGCGAACTGCTCCATGTACTCGCGTGCGTCGCCGGGCGTGCCGACGGCGGTGTAGGTCGTCATGGTCTGGACGTGCTGCCCCACCGGGGTGCGCAGCAGGTGGTCGAGCTCGTCGTCGCCGAACTCGCGGGTGGGGTCGATCTGCCCGCTCTGGCGCAGCAGCATCATGAGGCGCTGACGCTTGACGGCGGCGAACTGCGTGTCGGCGTCGTCCGCGTCGTCGGAGACGATCGCGTTGACGGCGGCGAGCACGTACGGCTCGCTCAGCTGGGTCGACGGCTGGAACTCGCGACGGTAGGCCGAGACGGCGTCCACCAGGTCACCGGGGGCGAAGTGCGAGGCGAAGGCGTAGGGCAGACCGAGGGCGGCGGCGAGCTTGGCACCGAACAGCGACGAACCGAGGATGTACAGCGGCACGTTCGTGCCCGCCCCGGGGACGGCCTGGACGCCGGCGACGCGCGACTCCCCCGCGAGGAACGCCTGCAGTTCGACGACGTCCTGCGGGAAGCGCTCGGACGACGAGGGGTCGCGGCGCATGGCCCGGAACGTGGCCTGGTCGCTGCCGGGGGCTCGGCCGAGGCCGAGGTCGATGCGCCCCGGGTGCAGGGTCTCGAGGGTGCCGAACTGCTCGGCGATGGCGAGCGGCGAGTGGTTCGGGAGCATGACGCCGCCCGAGCCGAGGCGGATGGTCGAGGTCTGGCTCGCGATGTGGGCGATCAACACCGACGTCGCGCTCGAGGCGATGGAGGCCATGTTGTGGTGCTCGGCGTACCAGACCCGCCGGTACCCGCTCGCCTCGGCCTGCTGCGCCAGGGCCACGGAGGCCGCGAAGCTCTCGCGCACGGTCTGACCGGGTGCGACGGGGGCGAGGTCGAGGATCGAGAGGGGAATGCTCATGCGGGGGTGAACAACGACGGTCGTCGCCGTATGCCCGGTCTTGGCGATCGTCAGGTCGAACCGGTCGTCTCGGACGATGGAACGCATCCGCATTCGAGACGTGGTGGGATCGGACGCCAGACGCTGTCGAAACTGGCGAGATCGACCTCGCGGACACCTCCGGCGAGTGCCGGTGGTGCCCCGAGCAGTATCCGGAGCGCCTCCCATGCCGTCATGTTCCCCACCACGCCGGCCAACGGGGCGGCTGAGCCGCCGGGCGAAGAACCCTTCAGAGTTCGCGCGGCACGTCCGTGATCGTCGGCTGTCGCGGCACGGATGCACGACCAGCACGTCGTTCGGCCGGGCAGGACGGTGACACCCGGCACCCCGAGCAGGGCGCCGTACGCGCCTCCGACGATGTGCGGGACACCGACCGCGGTGCTCGCCGTCGCCACGACGTCGGCCACGACGGGCACCGAGGGCTGGTCTGCGCAACTCACGACGAGATCGGCACCCGAGAGCAGGGTCGCGAGCTGTTCCGCGGTGTCCACCCGAGTGCGCCAGACGTCGACGGTGATGTCCGCGTCGATCTCGGCGACTCGCTCTGCGGCTGCGTCGACCTTGACTCGTCCGATGTCTCCGGAATCGAAGAGCACCTGCCGGTTCAGATTGGAGAGTTCGACGACGTCGGGATCGATGAGCACGAGCCTTCCCACCCCAGCCGCGGCCAGCGATTGGACGACCCACGAACCAGCACCACCGACGCCGACCACGACCACGCACGCACCGGTGAGCCGGCTCTGGATCGTCGAGGCGTCGTGTCCTCGAGCGACTGCGGACAGTTCATCGGCCGAGATCATCTCGTCGAACAGCTGCAGCTGACGCGAATGCCTCGTGGCACGGTCGGTGGAAGATGCCTCCGACGCCAGGAAGCGTTCGGATTCGAGGACCTCCAGCACGTCCTCGAGCGCTCCGCGATCAAGCAAGGAAAGCGTCTGGGCGAGCTGCACTGGCGTGCGAGTCCCATCGAGCAGCGGGACGAGGTCCGCCACCCAGGGCTCGACGGAGAAGGTCGACACGACCCGCTCGTACGTTGCCCTGAATTGCAGGCGACCGTCTGCGAGCTGGACGACGATGATGCTGTCTCGCAGACGGGGGCGGGCGGCTGAGCCCGTTCTCGCGTCAGCGCTCATGACGTGCCCCTCAGAATCGTCAGGGGCTCCGTGCGGGAGGCCCGCAGGACCGGCCCCACGGCGGCGATGGCGAGAGCGATCGCCGTCACGCCGACGATTCCCGCGATCGTCACGGGATCGACCACCGGGTCGACCCCCACGCCGAGGAGCCTCGAGACGATCCGCGTCCCGAGTGCTCCCCCGAACGAGCCGAGGAGCAGTCCTGCACTCAGCGACGCCACGGCGATCACGGTGGCGTCCCAGGCGACGAGGGCACCGACGCCGCGACGTCGGCACCCCACGGTGCGGAGCACGGCGAGTTCATCACGCCGCGATTCGACGTCGAGGCTCAGCGTGCTGCTGGCCCCCAGGGCCCCGAGGGCCAGAGTCACCGTCACCGCTGCGAAGAGTCCTGCCGTGAGGGCTGCCGTCTCGGAGGCTGCACGATCCCTCGTCGCCTCGGCGGTGATGACGTCGACACCGGGGACTCCGACCACCTGCGCGGCGACGCGGTCTGACAAGTCGGCGACATCGACCCCTCCGTCTGCCGACACGTCCCACCGAGAGACCCCCGTGACACCGAGTTCGCCCGCCGTCCTGCGGTCGATGACGACCTGTTGCCCCGTGGCCACCGAGGTGAAGAGCCCGACGACTTCGAGGGACACCTGGGTCCCCCCGGCCGACACGACGACCTCATCACCCGGGGCCACCGTCAGGGACTCGGCGACCCCCCTCGGCAGAGCGATGCCCCCACCGGCCCTCAGCAACTCGACACCTCTCGATCCGCCACCGGCGGACCACGCGAGCCCCGACACGTCGAACCAGGTCTCGGGGTCGATCGCCTGGAACGGCACGTCGAGTTCGGCGGACGCCGACAGGACGGTGGCTTCACCGGACACCGACCGCGCGACGTCCCGAACGCCGTCGACGACGACGATCGGCTCGGCGTCGTCCGACAAGGGCACGACCGACGTGACTTGCACGTCGGCCCCGAACTGCCGATCGATCTGTTCCCCTGTCGCGGAGGCGACGGCACCGACGCAGGTGGCGAGCGACACCGCACCGAAGACCACCAGGGTGAGAGCCCCGGTCACCGTCGACCTGCCGCGGGTCGGTCGGCGACGCGCCAGGTCGGCGGCCCACTGGAGCCTGGCCGCGAACGCCGCCAGGGGCGCGATCGCGAGGCGGGAGAGGGCCACCGCACAGACCGCCAGGGCGACCAGGCCCAGAGCGTCGAGGACGGCGCCTGCGTCGAGGGCCCAGATCACCAGCCCCGAGACCGATGCGACCACGGCGACCGCGACGGCTCGTCGCCGTGAGCACGATCCGGGCGAACCGTCTGCGGGTTCGACGCCCCTCACGACGAACGCCGGCGGAATTCGACGGACGTCGGCGACGGCTCGTCGGGCCCCGAGCGTGGCGGAGGTCGCTCCCGCGAGGACGCCGAGACCGACCGAGAGGGTGAGGGTCGGAAGAGACGGAGCCTCCCCGTCCATCCGACTCATCACCACCGCAGCGCCGGCGACGCCGACCGCGACGCCCACGACCGTTCCGGCCGCTGCGACGATGGCGATCTCGGCGCCGACCGACGAGACCAACCACCGTGTGGACGCGCCCGTGGCCCGCAGCACACCGTAGGTACGGCGCCGTGCTCGGACGGCAGCCGTGCTCGCCAGTGAACCGAGCAGTGCCGACACGGCGAGGGCGACCAGAGCGAGCCCTGCCATCACCGCCGTCACGGCCGTTTCGATGGGCCCGAGGCCGTCGGCCACGGCCGACGTGTCCTGGAAGACGGCGCCGGACGGGAGCGCCGCTCGGTGTTCTGCTGCCCAGGTGGACGCAACTGCAGGATCGAGTTCGAGGTCGAGACGGGTGAGGTCACCCTCGAGCCCGAACGCCCTCTGGACGACCTCGAGGTCGGTGAAGAGGTTGTCCCGGGCGAAGACACCCAACAAGCGGGGGTCGACGAGCCCCACCACGTCGAACGAGCGGACGCCCGAGGGAGTCGTCATCGACATTCGACTCCCCAGGGAGGCGCCCATGCGGTCTGCGACATCTGTCGGCACCAGGACCTCGTCCGAGCCCGGTCGAGGAGCTCGACCGTCGGTGACCACCTGGGAGGCGAGTGAGTCCGGCCCGGCCGGGGCCCCGGTCAGGAGGAGGGCCTCGGCCTCACCCGTCGCGCCGACCACGACCGTCTCTCGACTCAGGGTGGGGAGCGACGACACGACTCCGGCATCGGCGGCGAGTGCGTCCACGAGACCCTCGTCGACGAACTCACGATCCACCTCGGGGACGATGCCCACGTCCCCGAACGTGAGCAACGAATCGATTCCGTCGACGACCGTCTGGCGCGCCGTCAGCCCGGTGACGAGTGAGGCCGTGAGAAGGGCGACCCCCAAGGCTGCCGTGAGGGCGGTGAGTCCTGCCCGCCGCCGTCCGTCAGCGATGTTCCGCCAACCAAGCGCGAACGCGTTCTTCATGGGCCCTCCCCTCGACGCTGTCGATCGTGGCCGCCGGTGTGAAGCGTTCGTCGGCGATGACTCGGCCGTCTCGCAGGACGATGATCCTGTCGGCGATGCAGGCGGTCTCGAGGTCATGGGTGACCACCACGACCGCTGACGCCTGGTCGTCGACGACCATGCCCCGGAGCAGCCTCAGGACATCCCGTGAGGTCGCACTGTCGAGCGCGCCGGTCGGCTCGTCGGCGAGGACGAGAGACGGACGGGAGAAGAGCGCTCGAGCCAGGGCCACACGCTGGGCCTCTCCGCCCGACAAGGTGGCCGGACGGGCCGATCCGAGACCGTCGAGGCCGAGTTCGTCGAGCAGCGCGTGCGCTCGATCCGCCCATTCCGAGCGGCGTCTTCCCGCGACGAGTGACGTGAGCGCGACATTCTCGAGCACCGACAGGGTCGGGACGAGGTGGGAGTCCTGGAAGACGAATCCGATGCGATCTCTTCGCAGGACGGTGCGCTCCGCCTCGGAGAGGGAAGAAAGTGTCATTCCGTCGAAGACGATCTGACCGTGATCGGGCGTGTCGAGAGCACCGACCATCTGCACCAGAGTCGACTTGCCCGAGCCGGAGCGACCGACGATCGCGATGATCTCGCCCTCGTGAAGGTCCAACGAGACACGGTCGACGGCGGGCGGTCTCCCACCTCGGCTCTCGAAGAGCCGTGACACTTCTCGGATCTCGACGAGCGGAACCGTGCTCATGCCGCCGACTCCGTCCGCATCAGATCGAAGTCGGTCCACATCTCCCAGTCGCCGGCGCGGCCGTCGAGGATGAGCCTCTCGATGAGTCGCCACAACGCGACCGTCGACCCCTGGACCTCGACGTCATCTGTCGGGGCGGGAATCGCCGGGTGGATCGTCAGGACGAAGTGAGCTTCTCCCGTCCGGTCGAGGTGCATCGGCAGCATGGCTGCGCCCGCGGCACGACTCATGAGGGCCGGCCCCTGCGGTGCGACGACGGAAGCCCCCAGGAACGGGACGACGGTGTGGTGACGGCCTCGGCCTCTGGGATCGTATTCGGGGAACATTGCGAAGACGAGCCCGTCCTTGAGCGCTCGGAGCCCCTTTCGGAAGGTCGCGTCGTCGTCGATGGCGAAGGCGTCGACATCGAGAGAGGGAAACGCCCGATCCCGGAGCTCGTCGAAGTTCATCCTGTTGAAGACGAAGCGCGTGGGGTGTCGGTGCGCGATGATCGGCGGGACGACGTAGGACGCCCCGAAGTGCAGGGGCAAGGCCAGGGCGCCACGGCCGTGCTCCCTCGCCTCCTCGAGGTGCTCGCCGCCACGAACCTCGACGACCTCGTCCAGCCGAGCTCGGTCGTCGAGCCACAGCGTGACGAACGTCGACTCGAATTGCATCCGAGGCCCGTAGTCGCCATATCGCCCCGCTGCAGCGTCGATGTCGACGGAGGCGAGACCTGGCAAGCCCCCCATGGCGGCACGGGCCTTGGCCGCCATGCCGGCGCTCGTGTCGGACGGGTCGGCGATCGAGTCGTAGGCGGGCAGGTCGAACCGGGCGATGTCGTTCATGAGTCGCCACGCGGCAGCGGGCCCGGCGGCGCGGAGCGCCGACCAAAGACGTTCGTATCGGACGACCTCGAAGAGGGTGAAGATGGGAAGGGACATGTCGACTTTCGGGAGATGCGGTCACCGGACTGACGGGGAAGGCGGACCGCCCGATGGGCGGCCCGCCCCGGATGTCAGGTGCAGAGGCATCCGCCGTTGCAGCGTGCTGCGCTACCCGGCTTGAGCGTCGTGCTCTCGATTTTCTTCATGCGTTCCCTCCTCCCACGTCGAGTCGACGAGACACCTCCGAGTCTCGGCATCGGCAGCTCGACTCGAAAGTCACGGCCGTCACGAAGTCACCACGCATCCGTCATGTCGACGTCATGAGACATACTGGTCACGAAGTCGATGACGAGTAGGGGGATGCCATGTCGACCGACGGGCCGATCGACGTGTGCGTGGTCGCCGACGAGGTGCTGACGCGGTCGGCGATCGAGGCGTGCATCCGTGTGACGCCGGGGCTGAAAGCTGTCGCGATCCACGATTCCGCGAAGCCCTGCTCCGAACCAGGGCCACCCCCGTGGAGCGTGCTGGTCATCGACGCCGACGACCACCCCGACGTCGTGGACGCCGCCCGGCGACTGCGCGAGGGGCACGACGCCGTCGTCGTCCTGGGTCGCCGCTTACCCGCCGTGCTCGTCCGTCAGATCGTCCAGTCGGGCATCGACGCGGTCGTCTCGAAGCGGGCGAGCATCGACGAACTCCTCGCCGTCGTCCGGCGAACGGCTGCCGGAGAAGACCACGTCGACCCGAGGTTGGCGGCCACGGTCCTCCGCGCCGAGGCGTGCCCGCTCACGGCACGCGAGCGTGACGTCCTGCGCCTCGTCGACCGGTCGCTCTCGACCAGACGGTGCGCCGCCGAGCTGCACCTCGCCGAGGGCACGGTGCGCAACCTGATCTCGTCCGCCGTCCGCAAGGTCGGGGCGCCCGACCGCGGACGGGCCGCCTCGGACGCGCGAGATCTCGGTTGGATCTAGACCCGCGCCTCCTCGGGGCAGACGCGGTCGAGCAGGCCCGGCCATCGCGACGACGAATGGTCCCGCACCGTCGTTCGCCGTGGGGCGAAGGACGATCCGGGACCACTCGATGCGCGGAGGGCGCGAGCCGGGCGCGGCCTACAGGCCGCGGGCGAGGCGGTGGTACGCGGCGTTCCAGGCGACCTCGTGACGGAAGTCGCGGATGCGGGTGTCCTCGTCGATCACGAGCAGCTCGGTCTCGACGATGCGGGCGAGGTCCTCGAAGGCCTCGAGCCCGACCGCGGTCGACATGACCGTGTGGTGGGCGGCGCCGGCCGTCAGCCACGCCTCGGCCGACACGGCGAACGACGGACGGGGCTTCCACACCGCGCGCCCCACCGGGAGGTTCGGCAGGTCCTCGTCGGGGTCGACCACGTCGACCACGTTGACCGTCAGGCGGAAGCGGTCGCGCACGTCGCTCATCGCGACGACGACGGCCGGGCCGGGGTCGGCGGAGAAGACCAGGCGCACCGGGTCGTCCTTGCCGCCGATGCCGAGCGCGTGCACCTCGAGGGAGGCGCGCCCCGACGTCAGCGCCGGGCTGACCTCGAGCATGTGCGCCCCGAGGATCTTCTCCTCGCCGGGCACCAGGTGGTACGTGTAGTCCTCCATCAAGGAGGCGCCACCCGGCAGCCCGGCGCCCATCACGTTGGCCGCACGCACCAGCACCGAGGTCTTCCAGTCGCCCTCGGCACCGAAGCCGTAGCCCTCGGCCATCAGGCGCTGGACCGCGAGGCCGGGCAGCTGCTTGAGTGCACCCAGGTCTTCGAAGTTCGTCGTGAAGGCACTGAACCCGCCCTCTTCGAGGAACGAGCGCAGACCGATCTCGATCGCCGCACCGTCTCGGAGCGACTGGTGACGCTCGCCGCCCGCCCGCAGCGCGGGGACCACGTCGTACTCGGCCTCGTACACCGCGACGAGCGCGTCGATCGCCGTCTCGGACGCCGCGGCGACGGCCTCGGCCAGTTCGTTGACGCCCCAGGTGTTGACCTGGACGCCGAAGGCCAGCTCGGCCTCGGTCTTGTCGCCCTCGGTCACGCCGACGAAGCGCATGTTGTCGCCGAAGCGTGCCAGCTTGAGCGAGCGCATGGCCGAGGCGCCCGCGGCGGCGCGCATCCAGGTGCCGACCTGCTGCTGCACGCGCGGGTCGCTGACGTGGCCGACGACGGTCTTGCGGGGCACCCCGAGACGGGTCTGCATGTAGCCGAACTCGCGGTCGCCGTGGGCGGCCTGGTTGAGGTTCAT
This sequence comes from Frigoribacterium sp. Leaf8, assembly GCF_001421165.1. Lineage (GTDB taxonomy): Bacteria > Actinomycetota > Actinomycetes > Actinomycetales > Microbacteriaceae > Frigoribacterium. The sequence goes on from NZ_LMKB01000005.1 coordinate 1,118,141, forward strand.
GAAGTCGAAGTCGATGTCGGCCCAGGGCAGCGCGACGTTGGCCTGCGTGTGCAGGTGCAGCAGCGGCTTGCGCAGGGCGTCGAGGCCGCCGATCCACATCTTGGCCGGGCTGAAGGTGTGCATCCAGGCCGTGACGCCGATGACCGAGTCGTCGAGGTTCGCCTCGAGCATCGTGCGACGGATCGCGTCGGCGTCGGTCAGGACGGGCTTCCAGACGAGGCGCACGGGCACGTCGGAGGCGGCGGCGAGTTCGTCGGCGATGGCACGCGACTGGTCGGCGACCTGCTGGAGCGTCTCTTCGCCGTAGAGGCCCTGGCTGCCGGTGAGGAACCAGACCTCGCGTGAGGCGAGGAAGGCGGTGGGGTCGAGGGTGTCGTTCGTCACTTCAGTTCTCCTGCGGGTGCTTGTCCGTAGACGTTCTGGTACCGGTCGAAGAGGGCGTCGATGCTCTCTGCCGGGATGGGGATGGGTTCGCCGAGCTGGCGGGTTATGTGGACGGTGCGGGCCACGTCCTCGGTCATGACGGCGGCCTTGACCGCGTCGCGGGCGTCCTTGCCGATCGTGAAGACGCCGTGGTTCTGCATCAGCACGGCCCGGCTGCGGTGCCCCTCGAGCGTCGCGACGATGCCGCGGCCGATCGAGTCGTCGCCGATGATCGCGAACGGCCCCACGGGGATCTCGCCGCCGAACTCGTCGGCCATCGCCGTGATCACGCACGGGATCGCCTCGCCGCGCGCGGCCCAGGCCGTGGCGTAGGTCGAGTGCGTGTGCACGACTCCGCCGACGTGCGGCATGGTGCGGTAGACGTAGGCGTGGGCGGCGGTGTCGCTGGACGGACTGCGGTCGCTGCCCGGCGTGCCCTCGACCACGGTGCCGTCGAGGCGGCAGAGGATCTGGTTCTCGGCCGTGAGGTCGTCGTAGAGCACCCCGCTGGGCTTGATCACGAAGAGGTCGGTGCCGGGCACGCGACCCGACACGTTGCCGCCCGTCCAGACGACGAGCCCGTAGCGCACGAGCTCGGCGTGCAGGGTGGCGACGTCTTCTCGGGTGGCGTCGATGGCCGCCTGCGTCGAGCGGTCGATCCAGCCGGTCATGCGGTCACCTGCGCGTCGCTCGTGGCGGAGGCGGTGGCGTCCTGTTCGACGGCATCCGTGCCTCCACCGCCCTCGGTCGTCGCCGAGGGAGCCGAGGAGGCGCGGGTCGCCTCGCGACGCATCGCCCGCAGGCGGTGCATCACGTCGTTGCCGCCCCGACCGAACCAGTCGTGCAGCAGGAGGTACTCGGCGTACAACGCGTCGTAGGCGTCGGCGGCGGCCTCGTCGGGGACGTAGGTCGCCCGGTCGACGCTGCCCATGGCCTCGGCCGCCGAGCGGATGTCGGGGTAGGCACCCGCGGCGACGGCGGCGTGGATGGCCGACCCGAGGGCCGGGCCCTGCTCGCTCGTGATCGTCGAGATCGGCATGCGGAGCACATCGCTGTAGGTCTGCATCAGGTGCTTGTTCTTCAGCAGACCGCCGGCGGCGATGAACTCGGTGACCGGCACGCCCGACTCCTCGAAGGCCTGGACGATGCGGCGCGTGCCGAACGCCGTGGCCTCGAGCAAGGCCCGGTAGCCCTCTTCGGGCGTCGTGCTGAGCGTCTGGCCGACGATGACGCCGCTCAGCTCGTGGTCGACGAGCACCGAGCGGTTGCCGCTGTGCCAGTCGAGGGCCACGAGGCCGTGGGCCCCGACGGGCTGCTCGTAGGCGAGGTCGGTGAGGTGCTGGTGCACGCTCTTGCCGGCCGCCGCGGCGTCGTCGACCGACGACTGCGGCACCTGGTTCTTCACGTACCAGGCGAAGATGTCGCCGACGCCGGACTGACCGGCCTCGTAGCCGTAGAGGCCGTCGACGATGCCACCGTCGACGACGCCGCACATGCCGGGCACCTCGGCGAGCTTGTCGCCGTTCATGACGTGGCAGGTGCTCGTGCCCATGATGGCGACCATCTGGCCGGGCTGCGTGGCCTTGGCGGCCGGGGCCGTGACGTGCGCGTCGACGTTGCCGACGGCCACGGCGATGCCCTCGGGCAGTCCGGTCCAGCCGGCGGCCTCGGCCGTCAGCGTGCCCGCGACGTCGCCCAGGGCGCCGATCTCGTGCACGACCTTGGTCTCGGCGAAGTCGGCGAAGTCGGGGTTGAGGGCGGCGAGGAACTCGCGGCTGGGGTACTCGCCGTCCTGGTAGATGCCCTTGTACCCGGCGGTGCAGGCGTTGCGCACGTAGCGGCCGCTGAGCTGCCAGACGATCCAGTCGGCGGCCTCGACCCAGTGCTCGGTCGCGGCGTAGACCTCGGGGTCCTCTTCGAGTAGCTGCAGCCCCTTGGCGAACTCCCACTCGCTCGAGATGAGCCCGCCGTACCGGGGCAGCCACGACTCGCCCCGCGACGCGGCCAGCTCGTTGATGCGGTCGGCCTGGCCCTGCGCGGCGTGGTGACGCCACAGCTTGACGAACGCGTGCGGGCGGCCGGCGAAGCGGTCGAGCTCGTTGAGCGGGGTGCCGTCGGCGGTGGTCGGCACCATGGTGCAGGCCGTGAAGTCGGTGCCGATGCCGACGACCGCGGCGGGGTCGACGCCCGACGCGCGGAGGGCCTCGGGAACGGCGTTCTTCAGCACGTCGACGTAGTCGGACGGCACCTGCAGGGCCCAGTCGGCGGGCAGGCGCTCGCCCGTTCCGGGCAGCGTGCGGTCGACGACCGCGTTCGGGTACTCGAACGTGGCGCTGGCCAGTTCGGCGCCGTCACGCACGCGCACGACGACCGCGCGGCCGCTGAGCGTGCCGTAGTCGACGCCGACGACGTACGTCTCGGCCGAGGCGCCGGCGGGGTCGGGAGCCGCGGGCGACGGGTCGGAGGGGATGGCGGTCTCAGCCATGGAACGTCCTTGTCCTGATGCGAAAGTGAGCGCTCACATTCTCACATGAGCGAGTGGGACCGTGCAATCTCGCACGGGCGGTTCGGGGTCGGTCAGCGGGCCGGGGCCGCCGTCGAGCGGCGGACGACGAGCTCGGGGTCGAGTGCCGCCACGGGCGCCTCGTCGCCGGCGAGCACGGCCTCGACGGTCGTCATGAGTCGGCGCCCGAGTGCCTCGAAGTCCTGCCGCACGGTGGTCAGCGGCGGGACGAAGTGTTCGGCCTCGGGGATGTCGTCGAAGCCGACGATGCTCACGTCGCGCGGCACGACCCGACCGGCGTCGACGTACGCGTGCACGACGCCGAGCGCCATCTGGTCGTTGCCGCAGAACACGGCCGTGACGTCGTCGCGTCCGGCCAGCTCTCGGCCGATGCGATGACCGGAGCCCGGGGTCCAGTCGCCGCGCAGCAGCACCGTCGAGTCGACGCCGAGCCGTTCGCAGGCCTCGCGCCAGCCCCGCTCGCGGTCGCGGCCGTCCATCCACCCGTCGGGCCCGGCGACGTGGGCGATGCGGCGGTGACCGAGCGAGACGAGGTGCTCGACGGCCGCCTCGGCCCCGGCGGCCTGGTCGAACGAGACCGTGTGGTGGCCGTCCTCGGCCTCGCTGTCGGCGGTGACCAGCGGCACCGACACCCCGGAACGCCGCAGCACCTCGAGGGCCTCGGCGTCGGGCGCGATGAGCACGATGGCCGCCACGTTCTGGCCCACCAGCGAGTCGAGGGCCTGCCGCATGCCCTGCCGGTCGTCGACGTCGAGGGTGGCCATCGACACCTGGTACCCGGCTCGTCGGGCGGCACCGTTGAAGCCGTGCATCGTGCTCGACGGCCCGTAGAACGGGAACCCCGTGCTGATCACGCCGAGCGACCTCGTCTTGCGGCTGGCCAGCGCCCTGGCGGTGAGGCTCGGCCGGTAGTGGAGCTCGTCGATGGCGACGTCGACCTTGGCCTTGGTGGCGGGACGGACCGTCGGGTCGCCGTTGACGACCCGCGAGACGGTCTGGTGCGAGACGCCGGCTGCGGCCGCGACGTCGAAGAGGGTTGCCACGAGGTGATCCTAGTTCGGTTCGGTTTTCGGGACGGTGGCGTCGTGTGCGGCCGGCCCGCGCCTCCTGCGGTCTGGTCGGTGCCCGCCGGGGGCGGGGAGACGAGGAGGCGCGGCTCCCGTGACCGGGAACCGCGCCTCTCGCGGATGGTGACCGCTCGTTACTTGCCGGACGAGGCGGCGCGACGCTTGTTGAAGACGTCGAACGCGACCGCGGCGAGCAGCACGAGGCCCTTGATCAGGGACTGGTACTCGGTGCCGACGCCGAGGATCGACATGCCGTTGTTCAGGATGCCGATGATGAGACCACCGACGATGGCGCCGGTGACCGTGCCGATGCCGCCGGTGACGGCGGCGCCACCGATGAACACGGCCGCGATGGCGTCGAGCTCGAACCCGTTGCCGGCGCTGGGGCTGGCGAGGTTCAGCTGGCCGGTGAAGACGACGCCGGCCAGGGCGGCGATGACGCCCATGTTGACGAAGAGCAGGAACGTGACGCGCTTCGTCTTGACGCCGGACAGCTCGGCGGCGTGCAGGTTGCCACCGATCGCGTAGACGTGACGGCCGAACACCGAGTTCTTCATGATCATCGAGTACGCGACGACGAGCACCGCGAGCACGACCAGGACGATCGGGGTGCCCGAGTAGCTGGCGAGCAGGAACCCGACGTACATGACCAGGGCGACCGTGAAGACCATCTTGGTGATGAACCACAGGAAGGGCTCGTCCTCGAGCTGGTACTTGCGACGCGTGGCACGGCCGCGGAGGCCGGTGCCGATGAGGGCCAACGAGGCGACGGCGCCGAGGACGAGCGTCAGCGGCTCGTACCCGGTCGTGCCGAAGGCGGGCAGGAAGCCCGACCCGATGTCGCGGAACCCCTGGGGGAAGGGCGAGATCTGCTGGCTCTGGAGGGCGATCTGGGCGGCACCGCGGAACGCGAGCATGCCGGCCAGGGTGACGATGAACGCCGGGATGCCGAAGTAGGCGATCCAGAAGCCCTGCCAGGCCCCGACCAGGGCGCCGAGCACGAGGCAGAGCACGACGGCGAGCGGCCAGGGCAGGCCCCACTGGGTGATCATGACGCCGGCCATGGCGCCGGTGAAGGCGACGATGGAGCCGACCGAGAGGTCGATGTGGCCGGCGATGATGACCATCACCATGCCGATGGCCAGGATCAGGATGTAGCTGTTCTGGACCACCAGGTTCGACACGTTGATCGGTGCCAGCGTGATGCCGTTCGTGGTGACCTGGAAGAACAGCACGATGACGATCAGCGCGATGAACAGGCCGATCTGGCGCAGCTGCCCGCCGAGGTACGAGACGGCACCCGTGATCGGGTTGCCACCCGAACCGGACTGCGGCTGACGGGAGGTGGGCGACCCGCCCGTGGGCTTCGGGTCGGTGGCCTGGGTGGGGCTAGGCGCGCTCATTGACGGGGCTCTCTCGTTCGAGGGTCATGTACTTCAGGAGGAATTCGGGGGTCGCCTCGGCGATCGGAACGTCGGCCGTGATGCGCCCCTCCGAGAGGGTGTAGATGCGGTCGCAGATGCCGAGCAGTTCGGGCAGCTCGGACGAGATGACGATGACGCCCTTGCCCGCGTCGGCGAGCTGGTTGATGATCGTGTAGATCTCGTACTTGGCGCCGACGTCGATGCCACGGGTGGGCTCGTCGAGGATGAGCACGTCGGGGTCGGCGTACATCCACTTCGACAGCACGACCTTCTGCTGGTTGCCGCCCGAGAGCTTTCCCGTCACCGACGCCACGGTGGGCGCCTTGATGTTCATGCTCTTGCGGAAGCGCTCGGCGACGGTGCTCTCTTCGGACCGGTTGACGAAGCCCCAGTTGGCGAGCTTGCCGAGGGCCGAACCGGACACGTTGCGCGTGATGTCGTCGATCAGGTTGAGGCCGTACTTCTTGCGGTCCTCGGTGGCGTAGGCGAGACCCGCGGCGATGGCCTTGCTGACCGTCGACGTGTCGATCTTCTCGCCGCGCTTGTAGACGGTGCCCGAGATGCCGGTGCCGTAGCTCTTGCCGAAGACGCTCATCGCGAGTTCGGTGCGTCCGGCGCCCATCAGCCCGGCGATGCCGACGATCTCGCCGGCCTTCACGGCGAGGTTGGCCTGGTGGATGATCTCGCGCGTCGAGTCGAGGGGGTGGTGGACGGTCCAGTCCTCGATGCGCAGCAGCTCGTCGCCGACCTTCGACTCGTGGGCCGGGTAACGGCTCTCGAGGTCGCGGCCGACCATGCCCTTGATGATGCGGTCCTCGGACACCTCGTCGGCGTGCATGTCGAGGGTCTCGATCGTCTTGCCGTCGCGGATGATCGTCACCTTGTCGGCGATCGCCTTGATCTCGTTGAGCTTGTGGCTGATGATGATCGACGTGATGCCCTGCCCCTGCAGGCTCTTGATCAGGTCGAGCAGGTGGGCCGAGTCGTCGTCGTTCAGGGCGGCGGTGGGCTCGTCGAGGATGAGGATCTTCACGCGCTTCGAGAGCGCCTTGGCGATCTCGACCAGCTGCTGCTTGCCGACTCCGATGTCGACCACCTTGGTGACCGGGTTGTCACGCAGGCCGACGCGGGCCAGCAGGCCGGCGGCGTCGAGGTTGGTCTTGTTCCAGTCGATGAAGCCGTTCTTGGACTGCTCGTTGCCGAGGAAGATGTTCTCGGCGATCGAGAGGAACGGGCTGAGCGCCAACTCCTGGTGGATGATGACGACGCCCGCGGCCTCGGAGTCGTTGATGTTCTTGAAGTCGACGGGCTGGCCGTCGAGCAGGATCTGGCCGTCGAACGAGCCGCTCGGGTAGACGCCCGAGAGCACCTTCATGAGCGTCGACTTGCCGGCGCCGTTCTCGCCGCAGATCGCGTGGACCTGGCCGCGCTCGACCTCGAGCGTGACGTCCTGCAGGGCCTTGACGCCGGGGAACGTCTTGGTGATCTCCCGCATCTCGAGGATCGTGTTCGCCACGTGTTCCTTCTTCCGTGTGTCGGGTGGGTGCCGCTGGGGAGCAGAGAAGCGAGGAGGCGCTGGTCGGCGACCGGCGCCTCCTCGGTTCTCGCAGGGGAGGGACCTACTTGAGGTCGGCCTCGGTGTAGTAGCCGCTGTCGATCAGGACCTCTTTGTAGTTGTCCTTCGTGACGATGGTCGGCTGGAAGAGGTACGTCGGGACGACCTTCACGCCGTTGTCGTACGTCTTGTCGTCGTTCGTCTCGGGCGTCTTGCCGGTGAGCAGGTCGTCGGCCATCACCACGGACTGGTCGGCGAGCTGACGCGTGTCCTTGTAGATGGTCGAGTACTGCTGACCCTCGATGATCGACTTGACCGAGGCGGCCTCGGCGTCCTGGCCGGTGATGACCGGGAGGGCGTCGCTGGTGTAGCCGGCACCCTCGAGCGCCGAGATGATGCCGATCGAGATGCCGTCGTAGGGCGAGAGCACGCCGTCGAGCTTGGTGCCGCCCGAGTAGGTCGAGGCGATCAGGTTCTGCATGCGGGCCTTGGCGGTGGCCGGGTCCCATGCCGCGGTGGCGGCCTGCGTGAACTGGTCCTGACCGGAGCCGATCGTCAGCGAACCGTCTTCGATGTAGGGCTTCAGGGTGTCCATCGCGCCGTTGAAGAAGAAGGTGGCGTTGTTGTCGTCCGAGCTGCCGGCGAAGACCTCGATGGTCTTGGGCGAGGCGCCGTCGACCTTCTTGCCGTCGGCGTCGGCGAGGCCGAGACCGGTCAGGAGGCTGGTGCCCTGGTCGACGCCGACCTTGTAGTTGTCGAACGAGACGTAGTAGTCGACGTTCTCGTTGCCCGTCAGCAGGCGGTCGTACGAGATGACCTTGATGCCGGCCTTGGCGGCCGAGTCGAGCTGGTCGCTGAGCGAGCCACCGTCGATCGAGGCGACGATGAGGACCTTCGCGCCCTTGGTGATCATGTTGCTGATCTGCTGGACCTGCTGGGGGATCTTGTTGTCGGCGTACTCGAGGTCGACCTTGTAGCCCTTGTCCTCGAGGGCGCTCTTGACGGCGTCGCCGTCCTTGATCCAGCGCTCGGACACCTTGGTGGGCATCGCGACGCCGACCAGCGCACCGGCGTTGTCGCCGCTGCTGCTGCCGCCGGCGTCACCGCCGCGTCCGCCGCCGCCGCCGGAGCAGGCGGCCAGGGAGAATGCCATGCCGACGGCGACGATGCCGACGAGGAGCTTTTTCTTCACGGTTGTTCCATTCGTGTCAGGTGTCATCTCGACGGCGTCGTCGATGACGGGTGATGGTGCTGTGAGGGGATCTCTGTGGTGCGGGCGCTCGACGGCTCGGGTGGCCGGGGACGCGCCGGGCCGACGGGTGCGCGAGGCCTGCCCGTCGGGGCTGAGGGGGACGTCAGGCCGGGGCGACCGCGAGGAGGCGCGGGGCGGGCGACGTGCGGACGGCCCGGTGGGCGGCCGGGCGGCGGAGGGAGGAGCTGTTCACGGTTGACCTCTTCGTCAGGAAACGTGTGGCTGGGGTGTCGCGGAGTGGAGCGGGATGGCCCGTCGCGGGGACGGTCGAGCGCTGACCTGAGAATGTGAGCGCTCACATCGGTGGTGCTGGGCAATACTGAACGAGGTCCAGGTGCTTGTCAAGTCGGTCGGCGCCCGGCGTGTCGCGACAGGATTTACACGTTCGCCACACGCCGTTCACGCGCGTGAGCGGTCGTCACGTCACAGTGTGCCCATGATCACCGCGACCGCGACCGTCCACACGGCGCACGACGCCGCCGGCCTGTTCTGGTTGTCGCGCCGCCTGCTCGCCGAGCACCGGGCCGCGAAGGTCGAGGTGGGCCAGTACCTCGTGCAGCTCGCCGACGCCGGGACCGTGCTGCTCACCGAGCTGCCCGAGGCCCTGCGGTTCGACGTCGTCGTCCGGGACGAGCTGACGGCACGCCGCACGCGCCGGGCGCTCGAGGCCGCCCTCGAACGCTGCCTGCCCGGCACGGTGTCGGCCATGACCTGGCAGACCGAACCCGTCGCCGTCTGAGGGCGGCCCGGCGCGACACCCCCGAACCAGCGCGACGCCCCGGGTTCGTGGGGTGTCGTGCTGGTTCGGAGGTGTCGGGCCGCGCTAGAACGCGGTGATGGTCCAGCTCGCCGTGTGGGCCTCGCCCGGGGCGAGCAGCACGAGGTCGTCACCCGAGTTGAAGGCGTCCGGCGGGCAGGTCATGGGCTCGACGGCCAACCCGACGCGGTCGTTCTCGGGTTCGGGACGGTCGGCGGTGTGCACCTGCACCCAGGGCAGCTCGGTCCCCCACGACATGGTGACGCCGTGGCCGTCGCGCGCGGTCACCGTGGCGGTGACCCGCGCCTCCTGACCGGGGCCCCCACCGGCGTCGCCGTCAGGGGTGCCGAACGCGAGGTCGGTGAAGGCGTGGTCGACGAAGAGGTCGCCGACCGGGTGCCCGTCGCGGAAGTCGAAGCCGTCACGGTCACCGACGGGCCGCGTGCCGACGGGGACGAGGCGGTCGTCGGTCACCTCGAGGTAGCTCGCGGCGGGCAGCGTGAACGACCAGTCGTCGACGCGACCCTCGCCGGCGACGAGGTAGGGGTGCGGCGCCGTGCCGTAGGGGGCGACGCCCGTGCCCGCGTTGCGGGCCGTGACCGTCGTGGTGAGCCCGTCGTCGGTCAGCTCGTAGACGACCGACAGCGCCAGCCGCCACGGGTAGCCGTCGCTCGGCACGAGCACGAACGAGGCCGAGGCCCGCGCGGCCTGGGCCTGGTCGATGGTCCAGTCGGCCCAGTGGGCCAGGCCGTGCAGGGCGTGCCCGCGCTCGACCTCGTTGAGGGGCAGCTGGTGTTCGACCCCGTCTCGCTCGTAGCGTCCGTCGGTCACGCGGTTGGGCCACGGGGCGAGCAGGGCCCCGCGGAAGCCCGGCCGCACCTCGTCGGCGGCGAACGGCACGACCAGGTCGCGGCCCTCGAACGTGAGCGTGCGCAGCGTGGCCCCGACCCCGGCGATCTCGGCCCGGTAGCCGTCCCGCTCGAGCACGACCTGCGCGCCGGAGACCGGCACCGGCGACGTGACGAGGCGAGCGGTCGGCGGCGCCCCCGGTGCGGGCTCGACGACGGGGGGCACGGTGCCGTGCGGCGGCACGGGGGCGACGGGGGTGGGCTCAGACATGCGCGGGCTCTCCGAGGACGGACGCGGACAGGAACGGGTTGCGGAAGCGGCCCTCGGGGTCGACCGACGCGACGTGGGCGGCGAAGTCGCCGAGACGCGGGAACACCCGGCGCAGCTCGGCGTGCGTGGCGGTCGAGACCTTGCCCCAGTGCGGGCGGGCGTCGAAGGCACCGAGCACCCGCTCGATCTCGGGCAGCACGGCGAGCACCTCGTCCGGGCGGCGGTGCCAGGTGAAGTGGAAGGCCACGCTCTGACGTCCGCCGCTCGGGCTGATCCAGGCGTCGTCCGGGGCGATCGTGCGGATCTCGCTGACCATGAGCACGTCGGCGAAGGTGTGCGCGATGCCACGGAGCCCCTCGATCCCGGCGGCGGCGTGCTCGGCGGGGATCAGGAACTCGCTCTGGATCTCTTCGCCGGCGCTCGGCGTGAAGTCGAAGCGGAAGTGCGGCAGGCGTTCGAGCCACGGGCCGGCCACGCCGCCCTGCTGCGTGACGGCCGCGGTCTCGGCCCCGGGGATCATGTGCGTGGTCGCGTCGGCCCGCACGGCACCGAGGTCGCGGAGGTCGAGACCGACCGCGTCGCCGACCCGGTGCTTCGACCAGACCTGGTCGACCCCCGCGCCGTCGTACCGCGTGAAGAAGCTCAGGCTGTACGCGCCGGCGAGCACGGCGTCGAGGTGCTCGAGAGCGGCCGCCCACGGCAGGTCCTCGTGGATGGTCTGCTCGACGTCGAAGGTCGGCACGGTGTCGAGTTCGAGGCTCGTGACGACGCCGACGGCGCCGAGCGAGACGACGGAGGCGCCGAACGCGTCGTCACCGCGGCGGACGGTCTCGAGGCTGCCGTCCGCGCGGACGAGCTCGACGGCGCGGACGCCGGCCGAGAGGGCGGGATTGCGCACGCCGGAACCGTGCGTGCCGGTCTGGACCGCTCCGGCGACCGAGATGTGGGGCAGCGAGGCGAGGTTGTGCAGGGCGAGGCCGCGACGCTGCAGCTCGCCCGCGAGGGCGGCGTGCGTCGTGCCCGCACCGACGCGGACCGTGCCGGCGGCCGAGTCGACCTCGACCGGGGTCTCGAGCGCATCGAGCGAGACGAGGACGCCGTCGGTGTCGGCGACCCGGTTGAACGAGTGGCGCGAGCCCAGGGCCTTGACCCGACGGCTGCCGGTGACGACGTCACGCAGCTCGTCGATGCTCGTGGGGCGACGCAGGTCGGTCGTCGAGTACTCGACGTTGGCGGCCCAGTTCTGCATGGAGACTCCTTCGGCTCGGGGTGCTGCGTCGAGTCTAGGCGAGCCCCACCGCCGGGAGTGAGCGCTCACTCGCCTCGGGCGGCGGCCTGCCAGCCGAGCAGCGGGCCGAGGCGCTCGGCGGCGTCGGTCAGCACCTGCGTGTACTCGGCGAGTCCGAAGTCGAACGGCAGCTCGACGATCAGGTCGTCGACCTCGCGCATCGCGGCGTTCTCGTGCAGCTGCTCGGCGATCCACTCGGACGGGCCGACGAGGTCGCGGTCGAACATCATGCCGCGGGGTCCGTGGGCCACGGTGGTGCGGTCGCGACGGGAGGACGCGTAGGCCTCGTACGCCGCACGCTGCTCGGCGGTGGCCGTGTCGGTGGGCAGGACGACCGCGCCCTTGGCGACCCGCGCCTCCGGACCCGAGGGGTGGACCGCGCGGAAGGCCCGGATCTGCTCGAGTTGCGACGCCGCGAAGCGGGTCGGCTCGATCGGCCCGGGCGCGCCCGCGAAGCTGACGTTGCTGATCAACATGCCGAGGCCCTGGCGACCCGCCCACTCGGCCGACCGGGGGCTGCCCGCGCCGTACCAGACACGGTCGGCGAGGCCGGGGCTCTGCGGCTGCACCCGCCCGGTGAAGACCTCGATGCCCTCGGTGCCCTCGAACGCGCTGACCTGCTCGCCCCGGACGAGCGAGAGGAACTTCTCGACCCGGCCGTACGAGAAGTCCTGGTGGTCGGCGGCGTCCCCGTAGAGATGCGGCCCGACCTCGTCGTAGGCGCGGGGCTCGCCGACGCTGACGCCGAGCTGCAGCCGGCCGCGCGAGAGCACGTCGACCGTGCCCCAGTCCTCGGCGAGACGGAACGGGTTCTCCCAGCCGAGCGGCATCACGGCCGTGCCGAGGGTCAGGCGCGAGGTGCGCTGCGCCGCGGCCGAGAGGAACGCGACGGGCGACGAGATGCCGAACTGCAGGTGCCGCGTGCGGGTCCAGCCGCCGTCGAGCCCCAGCGCCTCGGCCCGCTCGAACAACTCGAGCCCCTGCTCGAGTCCGACGGTCGGGTCGTCGCCCTCGAAGGCGCCGATGGTGAGGAAGCCGAGACGACTCAACGGCCTCGCGGCGGCGGACGGAGCGGGCGACGAGGAGGCGGTGGTCACCCGTCGAGCCTAGCCAGACGACCCGGGTTCGCCGAGCCGGGCCCCGGCCCTCGTCCCCCCGTGCGACATCCCCGGACGGCGTCCCCCGGGGTGCGTCCCCCGCATTGGGGACCGGCCCACCCCCGTACTGGGTGCCTGTGCCCCGTTGTCCCCCACCCCGGAGTGCGGTTCGCTGGACGGAGCCGTTCGAGGGTCACGTCCACGACGACACGACCACGCACGCCACCACGACTCCAGGGGAACAGAACACGATGGACACCGCAGAGCCCGACACCGGACGCCCGGGCACGAACGACCCCTCGGACGCGGCGCTCGTCCTCGACCCCACCGCGACCGTGGGCACCGTCCGGACCACGCCGGCGCACCCGGCCCGCATCCGCCGCGAACGCGCCACCCGTCTGCGTCGCCCCGCCATTTTCGTGCTGTCCTGGCTCGACCTGCCCAACGACGGCAGCGACCCCACCCTGCCCCTCGGCACGTGCCTCGTGCTGCGCACGGTCGGCCGGCCGGCGCGGGACGTGCTCGTCGACCTGCCCGGCGGCCCCGTCCGGGGTCGCGACAAGCTGCGCCCCGGGGCCCCCCTCGGCATCGCCACCCCCGTCGAGCTCGACGCTCTGGTCGCCCTCGGCACCGTCTTCGTCGAGTGGTCGGACGCTCGCGGTGTCAGCCGGACCACGTGGCTCCGCGTCCCGCCGGTCCCGGCTCGGTACCGCAGCCCCGCCGCCCACTGACCACGTCGACGCGTCCGCCCCGGACCGGGACGTCCCCGGGAGGGACGTGAGCGACGCGCCGACGCGCGCCGCCCCTCCCGGGCTCAGCGCCGGTAGGCCGCCGCCGGGTGCGTCGCGGGGAGCCGGGGTCCGCCACCGGTCAACCGCTCGCGCAGCGTCTCACCGGGCACGTACGCCTCGCGCAGTCGACCACGACGACGCAGCTCGGGCACGACCAGCTCGACGAAGTCGGTCAGCGTGTCGAACGAGTGGTATTGGCGCAGGTTGATGCCGTCGATGCCCTCGTCGTCGAGCCAGCGCTCGACGGCGTCCGCGACGACGGTCGGGGTGCCGGCGACGAAGAACGTGCCGCCCCAGGCCTCGTCGACCGAGTCGATCAGCTGCCCCACCGTGATGTCGAGCGGCAGCGCGGCGGCTCCCGGGTGGTCGAGCCGCCCCTCGGCCTCGAGCGCCTCGCGCACGGTCCGGTCGCGGGGGTGCGCCGGGGCGTCGAAGGGGATGCTGCGGTGGATCAGCTTGCCCTGCTCGCTGGCGAACGAGCGGTAGAGCGCCAGCTTCTCGGCCACGACCTCGTCGGTCTCGCCCGTGATGACGCCGGCCTGCACGATGAACGACACGTCGTCGGCGGAACGTCCGGCCGCGACCGCCGCCTCGCGCGTGGCCGCGCCGACCGCCCGGACGGCGGGGCCGCCGGTGAAGACGACCTCGGCGTTGCGGGCCGCCTGCTCGACGCCCTTCGGCGACGCCGTCGCGAGGAAGAGCACGGGCGTGCGCTGCGGCGACGGCTCGCTGAGGTGCGGGCCGGCGACGCGGAAGTGCTCGCCGACGTGGTCGATCGCGTGCACCTTGGCGGGGTCGGTGTAGACGCCGGAGCCGGGCTCGAGCCCGTCGGCGGTGGGGTCGGCGACGACGGCGTCGTCCTCCCACGAGCCCTCCCACAGCTTGTACAGCACGTCGAGGTACTCGGCGGCGCGGGCGTAGCGCTCGGCCTTCGGCATCTCGGTGTCGAGGCCGAAGTTGCGGGCGGCGTTCGGCAGGTACGACGTCACGACGTTCCAGCCGACGCGCCCCTTCGTGAGGTGGTCGAGGGTCGACATCCGCCGCGCGAACGCGAAGGGCGGCTCGTAGCTCGTCGAGAAGGTGATGCCGAAGCCGAGGTGCTCGGTCACCGCGGCCATGGCCGGCACGACCATCATCGGGTCGTTGTTGGGCGCCTGGATGCCCTCGAGCAGGGCCGGTGCCGGGCTGTCACCGAACACGTCGTAGGCACCGAGCACGTCGGCGATGAAGATCGCGTCGAAGCCGCCACGCTCGGCCAGGCGGGCCAGCTCGAGCCAGTACGCCAGGTCTTTGTACTCGCTGCGGTGGTTGTGCGGCAGTCGCCAGAGACCGTGCGTGATGTGCCCGACGCAGTTCATCTCGAAGAGGTTGAGGATCAGCTTCTTCTTCGGGGCGGGGGTCCCGGCGTCGACGGCGGCGGCGGGGACGGTGGCGGACGGCTCGGGCGCGGGGGTGTCTGCGGTGCTCACGCGTCCTACTGTGCCGCACCGCGCCTCCTCGTCCACCGGGCGGTGACGCCGTGTCGCCCGAGGGGAGAACCGGGCGGCACCGCGGCGCGGGGGGTCAGCGCTCGCGGATCGTGGTCGTCACGTCGACGAGGCTGGGATCGGCGGGCGCCGAGCCGAAGCCGAACCGCACGGGCGGGTCGAGCGGGGCCAACGCCCCGAGGGCGCGACCGTCGAGACGGGCGTCGACCGCGACGATGCGCCGGGCCAGCGTCACGCCGTAGTACTCGCGACGACCTCCACCGGCCGTGCCCGCCGTGCGGGCACCCCGGACGATCAGTCGGGCCACCGGGTCGATCAGCGTGAGCCAGCCGGGGCGGGTCGCGAACGCCCGGGGCACGAGCCTCAGCAGCCAGCCGAGCGCGGACACGGGCCCGATCTCGAGCGACAGGTCGAGGACGTCGCCGCCCGCGTCGTCGGGGCCGGCCGAGACCCGGAGCGTCCGGTCGACGCCGCGCCACGACACGGGCTGCACGCGCACCTCGTCGAACGTGTAGGTCGACGAGACGTAGTCGGCCACGGCCTGCGACGGCGCCAGCAACGTGCGGTGGCCGTCCGCACCCTCGACCATCACGTCGACGAAGCGGCCGAGCGGCGAACGGTCCCACAACCCGACGACGACGCGCGTGCCGGACTCCGTGCCGAAGCCGGCGATGCGTCCGTGGAACCGCTGGTCGGGGGTCGCTCTGCTCATCGCTCGACCGTACGCCGACGGTGCTGCACGCACCGCGCCCCCGGGGTCCGTCGCTCCCCCGCTCGTCGCGGGCCGAGGCGGCCCCGGAGGCGCGGGTCGTCGGTTCGGGAGGCGCTACTCGGCCACGCGGTCCGAGACGGTCTCGAGGGCGGCGAGCTCGTCGGCGCTGAGGGCCACGCTCGCGCTGGCCAGCAACGCGGGCAGCTGCTCGAGGGTGCGGGCGCTGGCGATCGGGGCGACGACGCGGGGCTGCGCCTGCAGCCAGGCGAGGGCGATCGTGGCGATCTCGACCTGGTGGGCGCTCGCGATGTCGCGCAGGGCGGCCACGACGTCGAGCCCCTCGTCGCTGAAGTAGCCCTCGACGTTGCCGCTGCGGGCCCCGGCGATGTCGTCACGGCTCTGGTACTTGCCGGTGAGGAAGCCCGCGGCGAGCGAGAAGTAGGGCGTCACGCCGAGCTGGTTCAGGGCGGCCAGCGGAGCCAGGTCGCGCTCGTAGGACTTGCGGGTCACGAGGTTGTAGTGCGGCTGCAGGGCGACCGGGGCCGCGAATCCCTCGCGGCGCGCGATCTCGACCCACTCGGTGATGCGCTCGGGCGACATGTTCGAGATGCCGACGTGCCGCACCTTGCCGGCCTTCTGCAGCGCGTCGAAGGCGCCGAGGGTCTCGGCGAGGTCGTCGCCGGTGTCGAAGTGCGCCCAGTACAGGTCGATGTGGTCGGTCTGCAGGCGGGTCAACGAGGCGTCGGCCGCGGCGGCGACGTTGGCGGCGCCGAGCCCGGGGAACTCGGGGTGCTGGCTGACCTTGGTGCCGAGCACGATCTGGTCGCGACGCGAGGCACCACCCTGGGCGAGCCAGGTGCCGATGACCGTCTCGGACTCACCGCCCGAGTTGCCGTCGGCCCAGGCCGAGTAGACGTCGGCCGTGTCGACGAAGTTGCCGCCGCCGGCGACGAAGGCGTCGAGCACCGAGTGCGACTCGGCCTCGTCGCTGGTCCAGCCGAAGGTGTTGCCGCCGAGGGCGAGGGGGAAGACGTCGAGGTCGGATGTTCCGATGAGGGGCATGCGGGGGTTCCTTTCGCGAACGTCGCGTCGGGTCGGCGCGGCGACTACCCAGGTCTAACGCGTGCGGCGCGGGTTCGTTCCCAGGTCCGCGGCGTTGCCGCGTGCGCGGCGTTCCCGGCCGCGCGCTGCTCCCAGGTCCGCGGCGTTCCCGTGTGCGCGCTCAGTACCCCTGCTCGACGTCGACGACGCCCTCGGGGTCGCCGCCCTCGGCGAGCGCGCGGATGTTCGCCTCGACGCGGGCCTGGAACAGCGGCTCGGTCATGTCGTTCGTGTTCGCCTGGTGCGGGGTGACGAGCGCACGGGGCTCGGCCCACAAGGGGTGACCGTCGGGCAGCGGCTCGGGGTCGACCACGTCGAGGCCCGCGGCTCCGATCCGCCCCTCGGCGAGTGCCGTCACGAGCGCGTCCGTGTCGACGAGCGGGCCGCGGGCGATGTTGACGAGCACGGCCGTGTCCTTCATGGCGGCGAACTCGGCGGCACCGAGCAGGCTGCGAGTGCCGTCGGTGAGGGCCGCGGCGACCACGACGACGTCGCTCGTCGGCAGGACCTCCGCCAGGCGGTCGACCGTGATCGTCCGGGCGGCACCCGGCACGGCCTCGTCGGTGCGGCGCACCATCGTCACCTCGACGTCGAACGGCTGCAGCAGCCGCAGCAGCTCGGTGCCGATGCCGCCGGCCCCGACGATGGTGACGGACGCTCCGTTCAGCGAGATGCCGCGCTGCTCGCGCTCCCACGAGGAGGCGCGGGCCCTGATCTGCAGGGAGCGCAGCGTCGCCAGCGTCAGCGCCAGGGCGTGCTCGGCCACGGGTGCGCTGTACGCGCCCTTGGCACTGGTGAAGACCAGGCCGTCGCGGGCGGTGGCCTGCATGGTCTCGACGTAGGCGTCGACCCCGGCGCTCGGCAGCTGGACGACGCGGACGCGGGGGTGCTCCTCGATCGCCGCGCGCAGGGCGTCCTGGTCGACGCGGCCACCGAGGACGATCATGTCGGTCTCGTCGCCGAGCTCGACCAGGCGGGCGTCGGTCGCGTCCACCGCCCTCGTCGCGGGGGCGACGCCCCAGGCGTCACCGGACGACGCCTCGGAGTCGGCGGTGGCGGAGGCGGAGGGCAGGACGGTGACGGCGACGGTGCTCATCGCTCCACCGTATCGATCCGGTCACGAAAGCGACTCAGGCTCGTGTCTGCGTCGAGCCGGTGGCAGAGTGACGCCGTCTGCAGGTCGCGAAACCCGATCGTGGACGCGGGAGGCACGGGTCAACGGCGACACGCGCCTCCTTCCCCTCACCCCGACCCGTCGCTCCCGTCGCTCCCGTCGCTCCCGTCGCTCCCGTCGCACGACGGTCGACGGTCGCGGCCCCCGGGGGTACGCTGTCCCACGGCCCAGGCGGGCCCACGGCCCCACCGGGCCCGGCGGCAGCACGACGGAAGGCAGGTGAGCGGCGATGGCTGGTGACAGTACTGGCGCCCCGCGGCATCGCTCCGTGATCGCGCCGTCCGCCCCGCTCGTCTGAGCACCGGGCCCGACCGACCACGAGCGAGGCCCACGGGCACCGACGTCTCCTGTCGACGCACGTCGTCGACGACCCGACACCCCGGTGTCGTCTCGTCGCCCGTGTGCGTCGCCCCGGCCCCCACCGCACACCCGTCGTCCGTACGGCTGTCGTGACCACCACCGGTACGACATCGTCCCTCGACGGACGGTCGTCGCACCCCGAACGGCAGGAGCGCAGACCATGGCACTCATCGACAACGGCATCTACGTCGCGGGACACCGCACCGACAGCCCGGCGAACCTCGACGAGACGTTCGAGCTGCTGCACGAACACCAGGGCATGGCCTGGATCGGGCTGTACCGCGCCGACCCCGACGAGGTGCGCTCGATCGCGCAGGAGTTCGAGCTGCACCCGCTCGCCGTGGAGGACGCACTCAAGGGCCACCAGCGCGCGAAGCTCGAGCGCTTCGGCGAGACCCTGTTCGTCGTGCTGCGCTCGGCCCGCTACCTGGACGCCGAGGAGACGGTCGAGTTCGGCGAGGTGCACGTGTTCGTCGGTCCGGGCTTCGTCATCACGATCCGGCACGCCGAGAACCCCGACCTGGGTCGGGTGCGGCGCCGCCTCGAGTCGAACCCCGAACTGCTCGCCCTCGGACCCGAGGCCGTCCTCTACGCCGTGCTCGACCAGGTGGTCGACGGCTACGGCCCGGTCGTCGCCGGCATCGAGAAGGACATCGACGAGATCGAGGACGAACTCTTCGGCGGCGACCCCGAGGTCTCACGGCGCATCTACGAACTGCTGCGCGAGGTGATCAGCTTCCAGCGCGCGACGAGCCCGCTGCGCGGGATGCTCGAGAACCTGCTGCGCGGGTCGGACAAGTACGGCGTCGACGTCGAGTTGCAGCGCTCGCTGCGCGACGTGCTCGACCACGTGCTGCGCATCGGCGAGCGCGCCGACACGTTCCGCGCCCTGCTCGAGAACGCGCTGACCGTGCACTCGACGCTCGTCACCCAGGCGCAGAACGACGAGATGCGGCGCCTGTCCGAGGCCGGGCTCGCCCAGAACGAGGAGACCCGGCGCCTGTCGGAGGTCGGCCTGCAGCAGAACGACGAGGTCAAGAAGATCTCGGGCTGGGCTGCCATCCTGTTCGCCCCGACCCTGGTCGGCGGCGTCTACGGCATGAACTTCGACCACATGCCCGAGCTGCACTGGCAGTTCGGCTACCCCATGGCGGTCGCCGCCATGGTCGCGGTCGGCGCGAGCATCTGGGGCGTCTTCAAGTGGAAGAAGTGGCTCTGACGCCGTCGCACCGGTGACGCCGTCGGGCCGGTGACGCCGTCGAGCCGGTGACGCAGCGAACGCAGGAGGCGCGGGTCGGGTGACCCGCGCCTCCTGCGTCCACGAGGCGGTGCGGTGCTGCGGTCGGGGCCTAGGCCTCGAGCGCGGCGTCGAGCGTGATCTCGACGCCGGTGAGGGCCTTCGAGACGGGGCACGTCTCCTTGGCGTTCTGGGCGGCCTCGAGGAAGCCGGCCTCGTCGATGCCGGAGACCTCGCCGCGGACGGTGAGGGCGATGCCGGTGAGCTTGAAGCCGCCGGCCGAGTCCGGGCCGAGCGAGACGTCGGCCTTGACGTCGAGCGCCTCGACGGTGCCGCCGGCCTGGCCGAGGACGGCCGAGAACTGCATGGCGTAGCAGGCCGAGTGGGCCGCGGCGAGCAGCTCTTCGGGGCTGGTGGAGCCGTTGGCGTCGTCGGCGGCACGCTTGGGGAACGAGACGTCGTAGGTGCCGAGCTTCGAGCTCGAGAGCTCGACCTGGCCTTCGCCGGTCTCGAGGCTGCCGTTCCAGGCGGTGCGTGAGGTGCGAGTGGGCATGTGGTGCCTTCTTTCGTGGAGGGGGCCGACGTCGGGGTCGGCCCGGGGTGGGGTGTTCGGGGGTGTTCTGGTCGGTCGGTGAGGCGGGTCAGAGGTGCTGGTCGGTGAGGGCGGCCGTGTTCGCCCGGACGGCGGCGGCGAGCGCGGCGATGTCGGCTCGCAGCGTCTGCAGGTCGGTCAGCTCGAGACCGGTGGCGCCGCAGATCTGGTCGGCGAAGCCGGCGGCCTGCTCGCGGAGCGCGACCCCGGCGTCGGTCAGGGCGACGTCGACGGTGCGCTCGTCGGCGGCCGAGCGCGTGCGCGTGACCAGGCCGTGGGCCTCGAGCCGCTTGAGCAGGGGCGACAACGTGCCCGACTCGAGCTGCAGCTGGTGGCCGAGCTCGGAGACGGTCGTCGGGCCGCCCTGCCAGAGGACCAGCAGCACGAGGTACTGCGGGTAGGTGAGGCCGAGCGGGGCGAGCAGGTCGCGGTAGCGCGCCGTGACGGCACGCGAGGCGTTGTAGAGCGCGAAGCAGATCTGCTCGTCGAGCACGGGCGCCGGGCCCGGGGTCGTCGTGTCGGCTGCTGTCGTCATGTCGGCGACTGTAGCACGTCGCGCGCGATTTGGTTGTGCACAATCGAATGGCATCCTGCGTGACGCGGAACGGGCGGCGACGAACCCGCCTCAGTCGACGTCGAACCCGCCTCGGTCGACGTCGGCCCGGCGTTCCCGGAAGGCGATCATGTTGACGCGGTTGCCGCAGCGGACGCTGCAGAACCGCTTCGACCCGTTACGTGACAGGTCGACGAAGACCCCGTCGCAGTCCTCGGCGGCACAGGCCCGCAGCCGGCCGGTCTCGTCGGTGCGGATGACGTCGACCAGCGCCAGGGCCGACTCGACGCGGATGCGGTCGGCCAGGGGCGCGTCGTCGCTCGTCGCGTGCAGGTGCCAGTCGAGGGCGTCGTGTCGCACGAGCCGGGGCGACGAGACGCTGTCGGCCAGCATGCGGTTGACCTCGGCGGCGAGCAGGTCGCGCTCGAGCGTCCAGATGCGTCGCAGTTCGGCCCGGACGCCCTGCACCGAGGCCAGTTCGGCGTCGTCCCGGTCGAAGCGGCCCGAGAAGGCGAACGAGTCGAGCAGGGCCGTCAGCTCGGCACGGGTCGAGAGCTCGTCGCCACCGGACCGACTCGCGCCGGCACCCGTGTTGACCAGGGCGACGTTGAACTCGAGGACGTCTTCGGTGTCAGGGGCGAAATGCAAGTTGACTCCTTGTCAAGGACGGTTCTACGCTCGCCACAGAGACGGCGCGTCAGCACCCATTGTGCACGACGGCCCTGACGCAAGGAGTCCTCGTGAGCACCGGTGCGACCACGACCACGATCGCGACGACGCCCCTCGCCGCGGGGCGCCCCGCCTCGACCACCGCCGGCCTGCTCGTCGCCCTGCTGGCCGCCGCCTCGTTCGGCTTCTCGGGCCCGTTCGTCAAGCCGTTGCTCGAGTCGGGCTGGAGTCCCGTGGCCGCCGTCACGGTCCGCGCCCTGATCGGCGGGGTCGTGCTCGCCCCCGTCGCCCTCTTCGCCCTCCGTGGCTGCCTGGGTCCGATCTGGCGGGCCCGGTGGCGCGTGCTCGGCATGGCGGTGGTCGGCGTCGCCGGCACCCAGGTCTTCTACTTCGCCGCGGTGGTGCGCATCCCGGTGGGCACCGCGATCCTGGTCGAGTACCTCGCTCCGCTGCTGCTCGTCGGCGTGGCCTGGGCGACCTCGCGACGCGTCCCGCAGGCCGTCGTGCTCGTGGGCTCCGTGATCGCCTTCGCGGGCCTCCTGCTGGTCGTCGCCCCGAGCGGAGGCGTGGCCCTCGACCCCGTCGGGCTCGCCCTGGCGGGGGCGGCGATGGTCTGCTGCGCCGCCTACTTCGTGCTCGCCGCCCGGCCGAGCGGCGACCTGCCCCCGGTCGCCCTGGCGGCGTCGGGCCTGCTCGTCGGCGCCGGGCTGCTGGGACTGCTGGGACTGACCGGCCTCGTGCCGTTCACGACCTCCGCGGCCGACGTGCCCCTGTTCGACGCGATCGTGCCGTGGTGGGTGCCGATGCTCGTGGTCGGCGTCGTCGCCACCGCGGTCGCGTACGCCACGAGCATCACGGCGAGCAGCATGCTCGGCTCCCGCCTGGCGTCGTTCGTCGGCCTGCTCGAGGTGGCGGCCGCCGCGCTCTACGCCTGGCTGCTGCTCGGCGAGGCCTTGACCCCGCTGCAACTCGGCGGCGGCCTGCTGATCGTGGTCGGCATCGGCTTCGTCCGGGCCGAACGCACCCGCGAGGCCGCGGTCGTGGCCGACGCCGTGGCCGAGACGCCCCTCGGCGACGCGGTGGCCGAGCCGCCCGTCGTCGACACGACCCGCGCCTCCTGACCCTCTCGACCCGACCTGACCCGCGCCTCCGGGGCCGGGCATAGGGTCGGGGGGTGACTCCGACGACGCTGCCGCGCAGCACGCCCTCCGCCCAGAACGTCGACGCGGCGGGCATCGCCGCGTTCGTCGACGCCCTCGAGACCACGGCCGGCGTCGAGCCGCACAGCATCATGCTGCTGCGCCACGGACAGGTCGTCGCCGAGGGCTGGTGGGCTCCGTACTCGGCCGACCGCGCCCACCTGCTCTACTCGCTGAGCAAGAGCTTCACGTCGTCGGCCGTCGGGTTCGCCGTGGCCGAGGGCCTGATGGGGCTCGACGACACCGTGCTCGGCCACTTCCCCGAACTCGACGACGAGGTCACCGACCCGCGCAGCCGCTCGATGCTCGTGCGCCACGTGCTCGCGATGGCCAGCGGGCACCGCGCCGAGACCCTCGACCGTGCGCTCGCCGTCGACCCGGTCGACGTCGTCCGGGGCTTCCTGCTCACGCCGCCCGACGACGAGCCCGGCACCGTCTTCGCCTACAACCAGCCCTGCACCTTCGCCGCCGGCGCGATCGTGCAGCGCGTCACGGGCCAGCCGCTGAGCGAGTACCTGCGACCACGCCTGCTCGACCCGCTCGGCATCGGCGAGGTCGGGTGGCAGCGCGACGCGTCCGGCCGCGAGCTCGGCTTCAGCGGACTGCACGCCACCACCCACGCGATCGCCGCCCTCGGCCAGCTGTACCTGCAGCAGGGCGAGTGGGACGGCGTGCAGCTGCTGCCGCGCGAGTGGGTCGCCGAGGCCACGCGCTCGCACGTCTCGAACGCGGGCGAGTCGAACCCCGACTGGGCGCAGGGCTACGGGTTCCAGTTCTGGATGGCCCGCCACGGCTACCGCGGCGACGGCGCCTACGGACAGTTCGCCGTCGTGTTGCCCGAACACGACGTCGTGCTCGCCCTGACCGGCCAGTCGCTCGACATGCAGGCCGTGCTCGACGCGGCGTGGGCGCACCTGCTGCCCGCCTTCGGGACGGACGCGGCGCGCGTCGGCGACGCCCCGGCCGACGCCGCCCTGGCGTCCCGCCTCGCCGACCTGGCACTGCCCGGGGTGGCCGGTCCCACCGAGCACGACGCCGCACCCGTCCGGCCGGCGGACGAGGAGGCGCGGGACGGTGAGCAGGACTCCCCCGGCACCGACCGGCTCGTGTCGTTCACCGCGGCCGACGGCAACGACCAGCCCGACCTCACCCTGGTCGACCTGCACGCCGCGACCGACGCCGCGACGACGCTCACCCTCGTCGAGGGCGACTCCCGCCTCGTGGTCCGGGTCGAGGCCGAGGACTGGGTCGTCACCGACGGCTCGGTCGGCGCGGCCGGCTCAGGCGCCGGCTCCGCCGCGCCGGTCGCCGCGAGTGCCACCCGGTCGGCCGACCTGCTGCACGTCGACCTCGTCTTCCTCGAGACGCCGCACCGCCTGCACCTCACGCTCGACGAGTCGGACGGGACCTTCACGGCCTTGTGGGAGACCCAGCCGCTCCACGCACCCGCGCTGGCGCAGCTGCGCATGCCGCGCGACTGACGCGACCCGCGCCTCGCACTACGCCAGCTGCGCCGTCGCCCCCGGTGGGTACCGTCGCTGGGTCGGCGCAGGACTCAGCCGAGGACGCCCGTGTGCTCGAGCACGATGTTCACGCCGATGAGGATGAGGATCACGCCACCGGCGATCTCGGCCGGCTTGCCGAACCTCGCACCCACCCGGCGCCCCACGAGCACGCCGACGAAGGTCAGGACGGTGGTGGTCACACCGATCAGCAGGATCGCCCAGCCGATCGAGACCGGCAGGAACGCCAGGGTCACCCCGACCGCGAGGGCGTCGATGCTCGTGGCGATCGCGAGCACGGCGAGTTCGCGGAGGTTCAGCCGGTCGGTGTCCTTCTCGTCGTCCTCGCCCGACGAGAACGCCTCGTAGAGCATCTTGCCGCCGATCAGGGCGAGCAGTCCGAAGGCGACCCAGTGGTCGAACGGCGCGATGTACTGCGCGAACGTCGAGCCGAGCAGCCAGCCCAGCAGCGGCATCAGCGCCTGGAACGCGCCGAACGTCACGGCGATGACGACGGCATGACGAGCGTTGAACCGCGTCATGTGCAGGCCCTTGCCGAGGGCGACGGCGAAGGCGTCGGCGGACACGCCCAGCGCGATGAGGAAGAGGGCCCAGAACGACATGGGGGCAGCGCCTTTCGAGACGGTCGGGTGGAGACACCGCTGTCTCGGAACCTGACGATCCTGCCATGCTCGACGCGCCTCCTCGGCCGGAAAAGCCCTGATCAGAGGTATTCGGCGCGCCGAATCCGTGGTGTCGGCGAACCGTCGCGCGGGGCGTCGCGCGCCGAACGCCTCCCCCGGCCGACGGTCAGGAGGCGCGGCGCGGCTCAGGCGGGGACGAGCACGTCGCGGGGCAGCACGGCGTGCACGCCCCAGGTGCGGTTGGCGACCTGGGTGACGCGCAGGTCGACGACCGTGCTGGCGAAGGCCAGCGCCGTGGCGGCGTCGAGCGAGTAGAGCTGACGCATCCACTCGACCATCGCGGCGAGTGCGTCGCCGCTGGCGACGTTGAGGTCGGCGTCGAAGCCGAAGGTGATGCGCGCCTCGGGGGTCTCGGCGTGGATCGTCGAGAGCGGGCGGTCCGTGGCGAGGCCGACCCGCGCCTCCGTCGTCATGCCGGTCTCGATCGCGGTGCCACCGACCTCGCCGTCGCCCTGGGCCGCGTGCCCGTCGCCGAGGTAGAGCAGGGCGTCGTCGACCGCCACCGGCAACCAGAGGGTCGTGCCCGCGACGAGGTCACGGCAGTCGATGTTGCCGCCCACGGAGGTGCGGGGCGGGATGGTCGAGTGCTCTCCGGCCTCGGCGGGGGCGAGTCCCATGACGCCGAGGAAGGGCGCGATCGGTCGACGCAGGCCCCGGCTCTCGGTGGCCGTGCCGGCGTCGCGGTCGATGCTCCAGAGCAGCCAGGCGGCCTCGGCGTCGACCAGGCCGAGGTGGCGGGTGATCGGGGTGTCGGCGGCCGCGGCGACCGTGAAGCCCCAGTCGTCGGGGGTGAGCGCGAGCAGGTCGAGCTGGAGCATGTCGCCCGGCCGTGCCCCGCGGACGGCGATCGGACCGGTCAGGGCGTGACCCCGCCGCGTCGGGAACAGGTACGGGGTGACCTCGCCGGGCACGGTCTGCGGCTCGAGGTGGCCCGAGGCGTCGAGCGAGCGCACGACGACCGTGTCACCGGGGTCGATCGTCAGCACGGGGGCGTGGTCGCGCGAGAAGACCTCGTGGGCGGTGTCGGTGCGGGGGTCGAGGCGGTGGGTCGTCATCGTCCGAGCGTAGGCCGCGACGCCGACACCGACGCCCCACCGGACGTGCCGCGCCCAGGGGCCGTCGGTACGATGGAGCCCTGTTCCGCC
>NZ_LMKB01000005.1:1143922-1178902 GCF_001421165.1 Frigoribacterium sp. Leaf8
CATGGTCCTGTTCTTCCACGTCCTCATCATCGCCATCTCGGTCGTCGGCGCCGGCCTCATCTCGGCCGCCCTCGTGGGGCTCGCGACCTCGAAGTAGCGCGCACCCCCTCGGCGTCGCTCGCCCGGATGGAGGTCGTCGACCATCCGGCACGAGGTGGCGGAGTCGACCCCCAAAGACCCGTTTGACGGTCGGACGCGTCGGCCTGCACGATGGCCGCATGTCCGCACTCGACGAACTCCGCGCCACGGCCCACCCGATCCGCCTGCGCCTCCTGTCGCTCCTGACCGGCGTCGCGATGAGCGCCGCCGAGGCCGGTCGCGAGCTCGGGCTGTCGCAGGCGACGGCGAGCTACCACCTGCGCGTGCTCGAGCGCGTGGGTCTCGTCGAGGTCGTCGAGGTGGTCACGATCCGCGGCGGCGAGGCCAAGCGCTACCGGCACCTCTCGTCGGCGCAGCCGTTCCCCGTCGTCCCGCCCTCCGTCGACGGGACCGACGACGACACCGACGCCGAACGCGCCCGCTACGTCGACGCCCTGGCCGACGAGCTGCGTCGCCGCTCCCCGCGGCGGGCGGATGGCCCCCAGATCTCGACCGACGCCGAGCTCTGGGTCGACCCCGAGACCTGGCAGCGGGTCGTGCGCCACGTGGGTCACGCCTCCGCCCTCCTGCACGCCGCCGCGCAGCGCCCCCGGACGCCGGGCACGAACCCGGTGTCGATGACGGCCGCCCTGTTCCCGATGAGGCGACCGTGACCGGGGACGCAGGAGGCGCCTCCTCGGTCCCCCGGGCCCCTCACGACCGCCGGGGTCCCCTCGCACACGGCCCGTTCCGCTGGCTGCTCGCGGCTCGGACGACGGGCGTGCTCGGCAACGCCGTCGCCCCGATCGCCCTCGCGTTCGCCGTGCTCGACCTGACCGGGTCAGCGGCCGACCTCGGCCTGGTCGTCGCGGCCCGGTCGATCGCCAACGTCGCGGTGCTGCTCTTCGGCGGCGTGATCGCCGACCGGCTGCGGCGAGACGTCGTGCTCGTCGGGACGTCGCTCGCCGCCGCCGGGACCCAGGCCGTCGTCGCCTCCCTCGTCGTCACGGGGTCGGCGACGATCCCGCTGCTCGTCGTGCTGAGCGTGCTGAACGGGGCGGTCGCGGCCGTGAGCCTGCCCGCGGCGGCGGCCCTCGTGCCCGAGACGGTGCCCGACGCCCTGCTGCGGCCCGCCAACGCGCTGCTGCGCCTCGGCCTCAACGGCGGCAGCGTCGTCGGGGCGTCGGCGGGGGCGGGGATCGTGGCGGTGGTCGGTCCGGGCTGGGGCCTCGCCGTCGACGCGGCGGGCTTCGCCCTCGCGGGCGTGCTGTACTCGCGGCTGCGGCTGCCCGTCCGGCCCGGCAGCCCGTCGCGCGGCGGGGTCGGCTCCGGCGCGGGCGCGGGCGCGGGGGCGGGCGCTGGGGCGGGCGCTGGCTCAGGCCCGGGCTCGGGCCCGTCGGTGATCGCCGATCTGCGCGAGGGGTGGCAGGAGTTCACCCGGCGCTCGTGGGTCTGGATCGTGGTGGCGCAGTTCGCGGTGCTGAACGCCGCGTTCGTGGGGGCGACGACGGTGCTGGGCCCCGTCGTGGCGGACGGGTCGTTCGGGCGGGCGGCCTGGGGGTTGGTCGTCGCGGCCCAGACGGTCGGGCTCGGCCTCGGAGCCGTCATCGCCCTGCGCTGGCGGCCACGGCACGGCCTCGCCGTGGGCGTGGGGCTGATGGCCGTGACGGCGGTGCCGGTGGCGACGCTCGGACTGGCTCCGGTGGTGCCCGCGCTGGTGGTGGCCTTCCTGTTGGGCGGCGTCGCCCTCGAGATCTTCGCCATCTCGTGGGACCAGTCGTTGCAGAGCCACGTGCCCCGCGCCTCCCTGGCCCGGGTCTACTCGTACGACATGGTCGGCTCGTTCGTGGCCGTGCCGCTCGGTGAGGTGTTCGCGGGGCCGGCGGCGCAGTACGTCGGCACGCGTCCGACGCTGCTCGTCTGCGCCGCGATCATCGTGGCGGCGACCCTCGCGGCCGTCTCGACGCCGGGTGTCCGCCGACTGACGACCGACGAGGTGCGCCCACGGGTCACCGAGCCCTGACGGTCGCCAACTCGTCCCAGTGGGTGGTGGCGCGGGGCGACACCATGTCGCGCTTCATCGACCACCCGCGACGGTGGCGGAGACCCGCGATGCCGAGCCCCAGGGTGTCCTCGCCGAACTTGCCGGCGATGCGGTCGATGACGGCGCCGTAGGCGGGCGGTGCCGCGTCGGCCTCGCCGAAGACGTCGAGGCTCGCATGTTCGTCGCGCGGGGTGAGCTCCATCAGGGTGACGCCCGCCCGGACGTAGCGCTTGCCGGGTTCGAGCTGCGGCCCGAGGGCGGCGATGGCCGAGCGGTACAGCAGGGCGGCGTCGTCGGTGGGCTCGGGGAACGCCACCGACACCGAGTGGTTCGTGTGGGCGGCGCTGTCGGAGAACGGCGAGGTCGCGGTGAAGCACCGCATCATGCGCGTCAACGACCCCTGCCCGCGCAACCGGGCCGCGGCTCGCTGCGTGTAGACCGACAGGACCTCTTCGAGCTCGGTGACGGTCGTGATGGGCACCGCGAACGACCGCGAGTGGTAGATCTGCTCACGGTCGGGCTGCACCTGCTCGATCGGCAGGCAGTCGACCCCGCGCAGTTCGTGCACGACCCGGGCCTGCACGACGCCGAAGCGCGTGCGGATGCGGGCGGCGTCGGCGTCGCGGAGGTCGGCCGCGGTGTGGATGCCGAGCGGCGCGAGCTTCTTCGCGGTGCGGCGACCGATGCCCCAGACGTCGCCGACGTCGACGCTCGCGAGGATCGCCGTCTGCTGCTCGGGGGCGTAGCTGCCCAGGTGGCAGACGCCGGCGAGGGCGGCGTTCTGTTTCGAACCCCGGTTGGCGAGTTTGGCCAGGGTCTTGGTCGGGGCGATGCCGATGCTGACGGGTAGGCCGATGAGCTTGCGCAGGGCGCGGCGGATCTCGCGGGCCTGGGCGATCGTGTCGTCGAGCGAACCGGTCAGCTCGATGAACGACTCGTCGATCGAGTACACCTCTTGGTCGCTGGTGTACCGACTCAGGATCTCGGCCGACCGCGCCGACATGTCGCCGTAGAGCTCGTAGTTGCTCGACACCGCGACCACGCCCTGCATCGCCGCGATCGGGGCGATGCTGTGCCACGGTGCCGCCATGTCGACGTTCAGCGCCTTCGCCTCTTGCGAACGGGCGATGACGCAGCCGTCGTTGTTCGACAGCACGACCACCGGCCGCCCTTCGAGGGCCGGGTTGAAGACGCGCTCGCACGACACGTAGAAGTTGTTGGCGTCGACGATGGCGACGCTGCGCTCGGACGCGGTCGACCGGGATGTCGTAGCGGACTCAGACACGGTGCAGGCACCTCGTCACGACGCCCCAGATCGTCGCCTCGTCGAGCTCGGACAGCACGATCTCGGGGTAGGCCGGGTTCTCGGGGCTGAGCACCATCTGCCCCTGCCGGTACGAGAGGCGCTTGACGGTGAGCTCGGCGTTGACGACCGCGACGACCACGTGGCCGTCGTGGGCGTCGAGCCCCCGGTCGACGACGAGCTCGTCACCGTCGAAGATGCCGGCGCCGGTCATGCTGTCGCCGCTGACCCGCACCAGGAACGTCGCGGTGGGGTCGCGCATCAGGTGCCGGTTGAGGTCGACCGGCCCGTTGTAGTAGCCCTGCGCCGGAGAGGGGAAACCGGCGTGGACGGCTTCGGCGGCCTGCTGCGGCAACAGGTGGTCGGGACGTTCGTCGCCCCCGACGGGGCCGATGACGGCGGTCACCGTGTGCCCTCGCACCCGGCACGGGGGTCGCCGAGGAGGCGCACGCCGGTTCGCACGGACGACTGCCGGTGATCTCTCATCACGCCTCCCACCGAGGACGCTACGTCAGACCACCGACACCGCGCTCCGCGCCGGGACGGCCGCCCCGCCGCGACCGCCGACCCCGCGGGTGCCGCACCACCGCGACCACCGACCCCACGAGTGCCGCGCCACCGGCACGACGTCCCGCCCCGGCACCTCGGGCCACCCCCCGCCGCCCCGGCACTCCGGCACCCCGCCCTGCGCGTCGCCACGCGGTGCGGTGCGGTGCGGGCAATTCCTGCCTCGTGCTGCGACGTTCCGCGGCGGCCCCGAGCCTCCGGGCCCGGGTATTCGCGCTGCGGCACCATCCCGGAGTTGCCGACGCGGATCATGGTGACGCGCGGTCCCGACCGGAGCCGAGCCCGCCCGCACCCCCGGCACGCCCCGCCGCCACCCTGGCACCCCGGCGCCCCGCTCAACCCGCCCTGCGCGTCGCCTCGCGGTGCGGGCAATTCCTGCCTGGTGTCGCACCGAGCTGCGCGAGCCCCGGGACTCGGGGCCCGGGATTCGGCGCTGCGGCACCAGCCCGGAGTTGCCGACACGAGTGCGTGACGACCCGAGCGCACGGCACGGTCACGACGCGACGTGCACGTCCGCACTGCCGAGCCCCGCCCCCCGGCACGCAGGCGCGTGCGGTCGTCGGCGGCGGGAGCCTCAGCCGGCGAGGGCGTCCCGGAGGGCGGTCCCGTGATCGACCAGTCGACCGGCGCGGGCCGACGGGGCCACCTCGTCGAGCCGCTCGACGAGGCGCAGCGCGGCCGCCAGCACGGCCGGTTGGTCGGGGGCGTAGGTGCGGACGGTGTGGAACAGCGAGTCGACGAGCGCCTCCACCGACGGCCACGTGACGAGGACGGCGGGTGCACCCCGGTCGTCCAGCAGCGCCGTGACGGGCTCGCCCCGACGCCACAGCGGGACGAGCACTCCGGCCGACATGTCGAGCGCGCTCACCGCGGTGTACGGGTCGTTGCTCCCCGAGGCGAGACCGCGCACGGCGATCTCGACGAGTTGCTGCAGGGCGAACCCGACGTCCTGGTGAGGCGTCCGGGCGGGCCCCAGGGTGGTCGCCCGTCGCAGTTCACGGACCGTGTCGGACCCCGGGGAGGCGCTGGTCACCGCGAGCGGGTCCCCCACGATCACGTACCGGCCGGGCATCGCGACGACCTCCACGACGAGGCCGTCACGCACGGCGACGCGTCGGAGCGCCTCGAACGCGACGGTCTGCACGTAGCCGTCGGCGTCGGCACGGACGACGGCCGCGTCGGCCGGGAGCGGACCGTCCGCCGAGGACCGGACCCGCGCCTCCTGGCTGACGTCGTCGGCGGGGCTCGTGGGGTAGACGACGTCGGTCACGGCCCGGAGGTCGTCGAGCACGCGCGCCTGCAACGAGGTGATCTGCACCGAACCGGCGATGTGGTGGATGAAGAAGACCAGCACCCCCACGTCGAACACGCTGAGCAGGACCGCGACGTGGACGGCGATCACCGGGACGAACGCGCTGGTGTCGTCGACCTCGGTGTGGACGGTGCGCATCACGACGATGCAGTAGAGGAAGGTCGAGGTGAAGGTCGCCAGCACGAACTGGTTGGCACGGTCGGCCATGAAGTTGCGGACGAGTCGCGGGCCGTAGGTCGACGACGTCGTGGCGAGCACCGAGATCGTGATCGAGAACGACGTCCCGGCCACGGTCAGCATCGACGTCCCGATGCCCGAGAGCAACGACCGTCCCCCGGAGGCGCTGAGGGCACCCAGCAGCGGCAGCCCCTCGGTCACCGTCGTCGGCAGGGACCTGTCGACCGTCACCAACACCTCGGCGAGGACGACGGCGACGAGCCCGAACACGGCGGGCAGGAACCAGAACGACTCCCGCACGCGGGTCAACGACAGCATGCCGCCGAGCGTAGACGGTGCCTCCCGCCGGGCACCGCCGGAGGGGAGGACGCCGCCACCGACGCCCCCGCCGATCAGCGGGTCGTGACCACGCGCCGTCCGAGGTCGGAGTCGAGCATCGTGTCCATGGCCGTGCCCACCAGGCGGTCCCCGAGGGGGCGCTCGATGCGGCCGGAGGCGACCAGCGAGGCGATCCCCTGCATCGTCGCCGCGAAGAGCATCTTGAAGTGGTCGCGCGACTCGTCACCGGACGCCTCGGACTCCGTCGGCCCCAGGGCTCCGTCGAGGACGGCGAAGAGGGTGCCCGCCGCCTCGTGCACGGCCTCGGGCTTCGTCGTCACCTTGGTCTGGAACATGAGCTCCATCAGCGCGGCATCGTCGACGGCGAAGTCGACGTAGGCCCGGGCGACGCGATGGAGGCGTTCCGTCCGACCTCCCCCGCCGTCGAGCGCGCGTCGGACCGCGGTGGTGAGCCGCTCGAACCCGGCTCCGGCGAGCGCGTCGAGCAGCGCCTGCCGATCGACGAAGTGGCTCCGGGGGGCACCGTGACTGACCCCGGCCCGACGGGCGAGGTCGCGGAGCGAGAGGCCGTCGACGCCGGACTCGCGCACGACCTCGATCGCCTCGTCCAGCAGCACGGCGCGCAGGTTCCCGTGGTGGAAGGGCCGCTGCGTCATGCCTCGATCCTAATCCCCGACTAGTCATTGACTAGATACTAGACACCGCCTAGATTGAGGCCATGACGACTCCACGCACCCTCCTCGTGCTCGGCGCCACGGGGCAGACCGGGCAGCACTTCACGCGACTGGCACTCGACGCCGGGCATCGACTCCGCGCTCTCGCGCGGACGCCCGGCAAGCTCGCGATCGAGCACGACGACCTCGAGGTCGTCCAGGGCTCCCTCGACGACGACCTCGACCTCGACGCCCTGCTCGGCGGCGTCGACGCCGTCGTGATGATGGTCGGGGACGCGGCCGCCCAACGCGAGCGGCAGGTGAACGCGACCTTCGTCCGAGCGCTCGTCCCCGCCATGCGCCGCAGCGGCACGCGGCGACTCCTGTACCAGGCCGGGGGCCTGAGCGCGGCACCGGGCAAGCCCCTCGCACCGGTGCTGCGGATCGTCCGCAGCACGATCGCCCGCGCGTACATCGGCCAGCACGAGGACAACGAGGCCGTCATGCGCTACCTCGACCAGGACGCCCGTGACGTCGAGTGGATGGTCCACCGGGCCGGCATCGGCTCCGACGGCCCGTCCAAGGGCGAACTGCACCGCTCCTCCTCGTTCATCAGCATCGGCACGTTCGCCGACTGCGCCGCCTACGACCTGCGGCTGCTCTTCGATGATTCGGCCGTCCACACCTGCGACGGCAGCCGCTACCGGCGGGGCTGATCGACCACCGGAGCTGCTGATCGACTACCGCGGGGCGCTGGTCCGCAGGGCGGCGGCGAGGACGACCTCGAGAGCCTGCACCTGGCGCGCCGCGGTCCAGCGGCCGGGGTCGCCGGTCGCCAGGCTCGAGACCCCCTCCACCGCCGCGACGAGGGCCGCCGCCCGGGTGCCCGCCTCGTCGTGGCCCCCGGGATCACCGACCCCGAGCAGTCGCGTCAGACGGTCGGCGAAGGCGCGGCTGGCGAGGGCGTGCCGCTCGGCCAGGACGGGATCGTCGAGCGCCGCGGCCAGGAAGCCGACCCACACGCGGGCCTCGGCGAGACGCTCGTCGTCGGTCGGCAGGGTGCCCAGGACGACGGCGCGTACGGCGGCCACCGCGTCGCCGGCATCGCCCTCGAGCGCGTCCGAGCGCTCGCGGGTGCGCTCGTGGAGCACGTCCCGGGCGTGGAGCAGCAGGGCCTGCTTGTCCCGGAAGGTGTGCAGGACGAGGCCCGTGGTGCAGCCCGCCCGTTCGGCGACCGCGCGGAGGGTGAGCCCCGTCGGCCCGCGCTCGGCGAGGGTCGTGAACACGGCGTCCGAGAGACGCCTCCGGGTGTCGTCCACGTCACGCGTCCTGCTCATCCCGTGATCGTAACGCATGTTACCGTAACGGTTGTCACGAAAGGACGACCCATGCGCTGGACGATCACCCGGACCCCCTTCGACCACCCCGACGCCGACGGCCTCCGCCGCGCACAGCGGGTCGAACTCGACGCCCGGTACGGCAGCGACGACCACGAGCCGGGCACGCCGCCGTCGGCGGCCGACGTCCCGGTGTTCCTCGTCGCCCGCGCGGACGACGGCCGGCCGATCGCCTGCGGTGGCCTGCGCCCTCTCGCCGACACGGTGGTCGGCCCGGCCACGGTCGAGGTCAAACGCATGTACGTCTCGCCCGAGGCGCGGGGATCGGGGGTCGCGACCGCCGTCCTCCGAGCCCTCGAGGACGCCGCTCGCGACCTGGGCTCCCGCCGGATCGTGCTCGAGACGGGCATCCTCCAGCCGGACGCCATCCGCTTCTACGAACGAGAGGGCTACGAGAGCATCCCGCTCTTCGGCTCGTACGCCGGGTCGGCCGAGTCGGTCTGCTTCGCCCGCGACGTCTGAGCCGCGGCCGCGGCACCCCGTCGACCCGCAGGCGCCCTGCCGACCCGCAGGCGCCCTCCCGACCCGCGGCGGGGCATCCCTCTCGGGGCGGGGCACGTCTTCTGGGGTAGGGACAGCCGCCGGTAGATGCGGCATCGTGTCCGTCAGACCTCCCGTCGGCGATTCGTGACGAAACCTGCTCGACCCTCGTCCCCATTGCTGAGGCCACGTCCCACCAGCGTGCGACCCGGAGAGGAGGACCAGGAGATCACCGTGCCCAGCACCTACATGCCCGCGACCGGACCGGCGCCCGACGAACGCGCACCGGACGAGCGCGCACCGGACGAGTTCCGCCGGGACGCCTGGTCGAGCGACGACGTCGAGGAGGCGCGCGACAGTCTGCAGACGGTCCTCGCCGGACGCGACTTCCGCGCCCGCGTCGGCCCGGAGCCGTTCGCGTTCCGCTTCGCCTCCGCCGGCGACGCCCGTCTGGCCCTGCAGACCGGCACCTTCACCGGTCACCTGCAGGGCACGATCCCGTGGTCCCGGGACTACGTCGTGTCCTGGTTCCAGCAGGGGTCCGTGACCATCGACCACCCCACCGGGCAACTCACCAGCGTGGGCACCCGGCCGTTCCTGACCCCGACCGAGACGTCGTTCTCGTTCGTCATGACGCCCCACCGGCACGGCATCGTCCACATAGACGGCGCCTTCTTCGAGGAGGTCGCCACCGAACGCCACGGCGGGCCGGCGCAACGGATCGTCTTCGACTACGCCGCCGTGCCGAGCGACGTCGCCCTCGCCGCCTGGCAGCGCACCCTCGGCGCCGCCACCCCGACGATCGTCGACCCGCGGACCCCTCCCCTCGCCCGCCACGGCGCCCAGACGGCGATCGTCAGGACGCTGCTGGACGTGTTCCCGTGGCGAGCGGTCGACGTCCCCGACACCCTGCGCACCGAGCGGACGAAACGCCTGCGACTCGCCGCCGAGTACGTCCACGCCTACGCCGATCAGGCGATCTCGTCGGCGGACATCGCCACGGCAGCCGGCATGCACACCCGGACCCTGCAGCAACTGATGAACGAGCACCTGGGCTCCAGTCCGTCGAAGTACCTGAGACACGTCCGCCTCGACCGGGTGCGCCAGGACCTCGTCGCGGGCGACCCGGGGACGACCCTCGTCTCGGAGGTCGCCGGCCGCTGGGGCTTCGGGAACATGGGCCGGTTCTCGGCCGCGTACCTGGCCCGCTTCGGCGAGCACCCGAAGGACACCCTGGCGCGCTGAGCGGTCGGAGGCGCGGGTTCCGTCATCGCCGGTGGTCCGTGTATCGTCTCCCTCACTGAGGTAAAAGGCGTCGCGATCCGCGACGCACCCGCACGCGGCATCGGACGATCCGCCACTTCTTC
This sequence comes from Frigoribacterium sp. Leaf8, assembly GCF_001421165.1. Lineage (GTDB taxonomy): Bacteria > Actinomycetota > Actinomycetes > Actinomycetales > Microbacteriaceae > Frigoribacterium. Next base: position 1,153,640 of record NZ_LMKB01000005.1, read on the forward strand.
CCTCGAAGGAGTGCGCCCTCGTGTCGCCCAGCCCCCACCTCGTCCGCCGCGCCGGCCTCCGCACCGGCGACGCGCCTCCTCGCCTCTCGGACGCCTGGATCGCCCTCGCCGGGTTGTCCGCGGTGTTCCTGTTCGAGATGCTCGACAACTCGGTGCTGAACGTCGCGCTGCCGACGATCGGCCGCGAGCTGGACGCCTCGACGACGGGCCTGCAGTGGGTGTCCGCCGCCTACTCGGTCGCCTTCGGCGGGCTCATGCTGCTGTTCGGCGCCGTCGCCGACCGCGTCGGCCGCCGCCGCGTGATGATGACGGGACTCGTCCTGCTGGCCGCGGCGAGCCTCGCCACCGCGGCGGTCACGACGACCGGGGAACTCGTCGCCGTTCGCGTGCTCATGGGGGTCGCGGCCGCGATGACCACACCGGGGTCGATGGCGCTGGCGTTCCGCCTCTTCGACGACGAGGGCCTGCGCGTCCGCGCGCTGACCGTCATCTCGACCGCGGGGCTCGTCGGACTCGCCGTCGGACCGACGGTCGGCGGGTTCGTGCTGGCCGTCGCCCCGTGGCAGGTGCTGCTGCTCGCCGACGCGCCGATCGCCGTCCTGGCCCTGGTCGGCATCGGGCTCGGTGTCGCCCGGGACGACCCCGCGGGGCTCCGACGCGACCCGGTCGACGTCGCCGGAGCGCTGCTCGGCACGGCGACCGTGTCCACCGCCCTCGTGACGCCGACCGTCCTCGTGGAGTCGGGTGGCACCTCCGGGTGGGGGTGGCTCGGCGTCGCCGTGACCGTCGTCGGCGCCGTCGGGTTCGTGGCCCGGGAGCGGTCCGCCCGGCACCCGGTGGTCGACCTCTCGCTGCTCGCCCGTCCGTTGGTGTCGAGCGGCCTCGCGTTCAAGGCGGCGTCGGGCCTCGCCGTCGCCGGGCTCTCGTACCTGGTGACGCTCCAGCTGCAGTTCGCCTGGGGCTGGCCGCCGGCCCTGGCCGCCGTGGGGACGCTTCCGCAGGTCGTCGTGCTGCTCGCCGGCGGGCGCCTCGTCGGGCCGTTCGTCCGGCGGGTCGGTCTGGCCCGGGCGGCGGGGATCAGCGCGGCGTCGGTCGTCGCGGGCCTCGCGGTCTTCGGCGCCCTGGGTCGCCACGGGTACGTGTGGGTGCTCGTCGCGCTCGTGCTGGTCGCGGCGGGGATGCGCGTGGTCGGGGTCGTCGCGGGCGCCTCGGTGCTCACCGGCCTGCCCGCCGACCGCACCTCGGTCGGTGCCGCCCTGGTCGACACGTCGAGCGAGCTCGCGAGCGGTGCCGCCGTCACCGTGGCCGGGACGGTCGTCGCCGTGCTCGTCGGCGGCAGCATCACCACGACCACCTGGACGGCCGCACGTCTGGCCACGTTCCAGGACGCCCTGACGGTCGCGGCCCTCGGGCTCGCCGTCGTCGCCGCCGCGCTCGTCGCGGTCGGGACGACCCGTGCGCGGGCCGCCGACGGCAGGGCCGACCGCGGTCGCACCGACCCCGGCCGCGGCGACCCCGGCCGCACCGAACCCGCCCCCGGACCGCTCTCGACCCCGACCCGTTCCACCACCACCACCGAGGAGACCTCCCGTGCCTGACACCACCGCCCTGCCCCGTCCGCCGTTCGACCCCGAGTTCGCGCCCTTCCTGGAGGCGATGGACGCCCGCGGCCGCTTCCGCCTCGAGACCGGGATGCTGCCCCGGATGCGACAGCTCGAGACGACGGAGGCGCAGCTCGACGAAGGACTGCACGCCCGCGGTCTCGAGAGGCGCAGCATCACCGTCCCCGGGCACCTCGGCGACCCGATCGACCTCGCGGTCGTCCAGCGGATCGGCCGCACCGGGCCGGCGGCCTGCGCCTACGCGATCCACGGGGGCGGCATGATGTTCGGCCACCACCTCGGCAACCTCGACTCGTACGACGACTGGCTGCTCGTGCACGACGTCGTCCTCGTCAGCCCCGACTACCGCCTCGCGCCCGAGCACCCCGATCCCTACCCGGTCGAGGACTGCTACGCCGGTCTCGTCTGGGTCGCCGAGCACGCCGACGAGCTCGGCGTCGACCCCGACCGCGTGGTCGTCGTCGGCCAGAGCGCCGGGGGCGGGCTCGCCGCGGGCACCGCGCTCCTGGCCCGTGATCGACGCGGCCCGGCCCTTCTCGGGCAGGTGCTCGTCAGCCCCATGCTCGACGACCGCGACGCGACCGTCTCCGCCCGGCAGTTCGACGGGGTGGGCGTCGCCGACCGGGAGATGACCCGGTTCGGCTGGGACGCCTACCTCGGCGGCCGTCGCGGTGACGACGACGACGTGTCGTTCTACGCCGCTCCCGGCCGCGCGACCGACCTCGCGGACCTGCCACCGGCCTACGTCGACTGCGGCAGCGCGGAGGTGTTCCGCGACGAAGCCGTCGCCTACGCGGGGGCGCTCTGGGCGGCCGGGGTGCAGGCCGAGCTCCACGTGTGGCCGGGGGCATTCCACGGGTCGGCGAGCATGCTGCCGCAGGCGACCCTGTCGCGCCGAGCCGTCGCGGCCCTGCGGGACTGGACCGGGCGCCTCCTCGGCTCTGCCGCCTGATCGAGGCCGAGATGGAGCCCGGTCACGATCAGGGGGCGCCGCGGCGGCGACGGGACACGCTCAGGAGTCCCGCCGCCGCGCGGCGAGGGCGAGGAGCGCACCGAGACCGAGGAGGCCGAGCACCGCGATGCCGAGGACGGCCGGTTCGCTGCCCGTGAAGGCGAGCAGACGGTCACCCCGTGACGCTCCGGGCCCGGTCGACGGGTCCGAGGTCGTGCCCGCGGCACCGACGGCATCGACGGGTGCCTCCGGGTCGACGGGGGCGCCCGGGTCGACCGGGGCACCCGGGTCGACCGGCACACCGGGATCGACCGGCTCCCCCGGGTCGACGGCCGGCAGGAGGCCCGCGTCGATGCCGAGGTCCCGGTCGACCCCGACGAGCTCGTCCCCCTCGAGGACGGTCGAGAGCGCCACCGTCGCGGTTCCGTCGAGCCCGGCGTCGGAGTCGACGGTGTCGTCGTCTCCCTGGTGGCGTGCGGTCCAGGCCCGGTCGAGCAGCGAGGAGAAGGCGACGGTGTACTCCCCCGGGCGGAGCCCGTCAAAGACGTACGTGCCCGCGACGTCGGTCGTGGTGCGCCGCTCGACCCGACGGCCCCGGTCGTCGGTGCCGGTGAGGGTCACCGGGAGGAACGGGATGCCGGCCTCGGCAGGCCCCTGGAGCCCGTCGGCGTCCGCGTCGTCCCACACGCGGTCGCCGACGGCTCCGGCGACGACGGTGATGGCGGCCCGGTTCGAGAACGCGGCGAGCGCGAGGTTCGTCGCGCGGAGGCCGAAGCGGTTGGTGACGACGTCCCCGTCACGTGCCTCCGTCGTCGTCGCGGTCAGGTCGTGCGTGACGACCTCGCCGACGTCGACGGCCGTGGTCCGCTGGATGCGGACGGCGGTGACGTCCTCGAGCGCCACCTGGTCGCCGCCCGTCCCGATGCGGGACGCGTCGAACCAGGCGGTGTCGCCCCCGGGGGCGTTGCTCGGGTCGTCGCCGTCCAAGGAGATGCCGCCCGGGGCAGCGGTGGTGTAGCGGACGCGTTCACCGGCGTCGGGGTCGACCTCGACCGGGGCGGCGAGTTCGACCTGCCCCCCGCTGGCCCCGACGGTGGGCAGGACGTCGATCAGGTCGACGGCCGCGATGGGGACGGAGTCGGTGTTGCGGTACTCGAGCGTCCAGACGAGGTCGTCGCCGACGACGACGGTGGGCTCCTCCGCGGTCTTCTGGACGCCGATGCCGCTCGAGGACTCGACGCGGACGCCTCGGAGTGCCGTGCGGAGCCCTTCGGGCGACAGGTCGTCGTCGGCGGCGACGTGGGCGGTGTTGTTCACGGACCCCGGCGGGGCCGTCCCGGACACGTCGAGCCGGTACGTGAGGGGCGCGATCGGACGGTTGGGGACGACGTCCTCGAGGGTCCAGACGATCGTCTCGTGGAGCTCACCGTCGATCGTCGTGGTCTCGACGCTCGTCGGTTCGAGGGAGCTCGAGCCACGCTGGTACGTCGTGTGCGCGGGCAGGACGTCCGTCACGGTGAGGACCTGGGGGCGGCCCCCCTCCGTCGCGTTCGTCAGCGTCGGGTAGAGGGCGTAGTCCATGCTCGTGCCGGCGACGACGAACGCGGTCTTGTCGGGGGTGGTCTCGGCGGTGGTGCCGGGGTCGACGACCTTCTTCACGACCCGGGCCCTGACCTGCGTGACGATGACGCTGTCGGCCAGCGGCCCGACACCGTTGGCCGCGGGCGCCGTGTCGTGGACCCAGGCGCTCGTGCCGTCGAAGAACGAGCCGAAGTCGTGGACGCGGGTGTCGTTCGGGGCGGCCTGCACCTCGAAGTAGCTGAAGAGGTTGCCGGCCCGCCCACCGGCGACCGTCCCGACGGCGCGGATCTTCCCGATCGCGTCGACACCGCCGGGCACGTCGTCGGGGCTGTCGTACCACGGGCCGTCGGAGTCGTCGCACGTGGCGTCCCGACCGACGGTGGGGTCCGTGAAGGAGAACGCCGCGTACTCGATGCGGACGCCCTCGTTCCAGCCGTTGGTGGTGGCGTGCTCGCCGAACAGCGTCGTCAGCTGTTGGAAGCGGTTGTCGTAGACGTCGCAGGCGATCGCTCCGACGTAGTCCGAGACGCCCCTGTTCGCGAGGGAGACCTGGGAGCGGAGGCGCGTCCCGGGGGTGACGTAGGGGTCTCCCGACTTCGCGGAGCCGACGGCGGTGGAGCCGTCCGCCCGGGTCTGGCCGAGGTGCTTGAAGCCCCCTCCCGGGACGAAGAACGACAGGTTGCGGTCGACCGAGTTGTTCGCCAGCGGCTCGGTCGAGCCCGGGAAGTTGGACGAACCGCTGATGCCCGTCGTCTGCAGCGGGGTGAAGGTGTTGGTCGCGATGAGGGACTGGCCGGCATCGAGGGCGGGAACCCAGATGCTGATGTACCCGCTGATCACGTAGGGCTTGACGCCCCCCTGGATCGGCTGGCCGGTGGCGCTCTGCGAGGGGATGCCCCTCGACGGCGTGATGTCGGTGTCGGTGCCCGTGATGGTCACCTCGACGGGCTGCCCCGGAGCGGACTGCGTGCACTCGAAGCGGCCGGAGTGCAGCACCGTCGTGGACCTCCCCCCGCTGCCGCCGGGGAGGACCGGGAAGGTGCGCCCGTCGTTGAGCCCGCAGGCGGCCCGCCCGTCGTGGCCGAAGAGGACCGCGGGGGACGGCAGGTCGCCGAACATCCGGGAGACGTCGTCCTGGAAGGTGAAGGTGCCGCTCGAGCGTTCATAGCCGAGGAGCCCCTGCCCGGGGACCACGGGCTCCCACGCGACGGTCACGGGGTACTGGAGGACCGTCCCCTCCGTCCCGTCGGGGCCGACGACACCGGGGTGGAAGGTGGAGTTCGCGACGGATTTCGCGAGGTCGAAGCGCGGTGCCGCGGAGACCGTCGTCGCCACGGATGTGACGGGCCCTGCCGGTTCGGCGACGCCGTCACCGGTCACGGTGCCCGTGATGGCGACCGTGCCGCCGCCGGCCCGAGAGTCGATGGTCAGGACGACCGGGGTCGCGAGGACCTGCCCCTCGCCGACGGTGCCGACGTTGCAGGTGAGTTCGGGGCCGACGATCGCGGAGCCGTCGACCTCGCAGGTGTTCGGCATCCCGGCCCACGTGGTGCCGTCGGGTGCGGTCACGGTGAACCGCTCGTTCGTCACCGAGCCGCCATTGGCGCTGACGGTGACGCGGTAGGTGATGGCGTCGAAGGTGCGGACGATGCCGTTGGAGGCGCCGGCGTCGGCACCGGGGCCCTCGGCGGGCGTGAAGGGGCCGCTGCCGTCGGCGCGGCGCTCGATGTCGAGGTCGACGGTCGCGGTCGAGGCGGCGGCAGCCGGGGCCGACGTCGGAGCAGCCGGCTCCGTGGCGGTGGGCGTCGCCGCGGCCGGTGCCGCGGCAGCCGGTGTCGCCGCGGCCGGTGTCGCCGCGAAGGCCGCGGTGACCATGGCCAGGGCCACCGTCGCACCGACCCCTCGGATCGATGTGGTCGTCTTCATCGTGTGGCCCCTTCGCCGATCGTCGACACGCCACCCGGAAGGTGACATGTTCGAGTTCACATGTCGGTTGCCATGCTAGGGCGCGTCGAAGGCAGGGGGAACCCCCCGGAAGAAGGTGACTCGACCCCTCGTCAGTCGCGCTTGGCGCAGGTGACCTGGTCGGCGGACTGGCCCGAGACGTTCCCGGGGAGGGCCGCCGAGGTCGGTGCGGGTGTGGGCGCCGGGGTCGCTCCGGCGCCCGGGACGACGTCGACCGCCCCGTCGGTCGCCTCGCCCGACGGCTCGCCCCCGGCACCCGTGGACGGAGACGCCGACACACCCGGCACGGCCGGGGCGGCCGGGTCGAGCACCGCCGACCGTCCGAGGCTGTCCGCCGAGAGGGTCAGCGGCAGGTTGCGCTGCAGGGCGTCGTCGAGCACCGCCGCGGCCGACTCGTCGACCAGCACGCGGTTGCGGTCGGCGGGATCGTCCACCGCCGGGTACTGCACGAAGACCATGTTCGACAGCCCGACCGTGTTCACGGCGAGGGCGAGCTTGGCGAGGGTCGACGCGTCGGCCAGCGTGTCGCTCAGCGTCATGTTGGCGAACGCCACCCTCGCGATCGCCAACACCTTGGTCGGGTCGGTCAGCGTCCCCGCCGACACCGTCTGCCGGGCGAGCGCCGAGAGGAACGTCTGTTGGTTGCTGATCCGCCCGAGGTCGCTCGAGTCGCCGACCCCGTAGCGCGAGCGGAGGAAGGCCCCCGCCTCGGCCCCCGACAACGTCCGCGTGCCGGCCGGGAGGTCGAGTGCGGGCTGGACCTCGGTGTCGCGGATCGGCGTCGCCAGGCACACCTCGACGCCGCCGATGGCGTCGGCCATCGACACGACCCCCTCGAACGTGATCGATCCCGCGTAGTCGATCTGCAGTCCGGTCAGCTGTCCGATCGTCTGGGCCACGCACGACAGTCCGTTCTTCGGCCCGCCACGTCCCAGCGCGGTGTTCAGCATCGCGCCCGAGGTCGCCGGGCTGACCGTGCCGTCGTCGTTCGGGCAGGCCGGCATCGGCACGATGAGGTCGCGCGGGAAGCTCACGACCGCCATGTTCGTGTGGTCCTCGGAGATGTGCACGAGCACCGTGGAGTCGTTCTTGCCCGCCCCCGAGCTGGCCTGCTGGTTGGCGGCGTCGTCGAACCCGGTGCCCAGCCCCTCGCGGGTGTCGGTGCCGATCAGCAGCAGGTTCACCTCACCGGTCTGCGCCGTCAGCTGCGGCACGGGCGAGGCGGACGACCCGTCGGGTCCGGCGAGCTGCACCGTGGGCCTCGCACCCTGCAGCACCTGCCACGTGGCGATGGCCGCGATCGAGGTCGTGCTGACGAGGACCACGGCCAGCGCGGCCGCCGTCACCTTCGCCGCGAACGCCATGGGGTGCCCACGGCGGAGGCGACCGTGGCGGGCGATCCCGCCCTGCCGCACCGCGCCTCCTCGATCGGAGGGGTCGTCGTGGCCGTCGAGGGCCCGCTCGGTGCGTCCGTCGTCGGTCATGCGCGCCCCCTCGGCGAGAGAGGGCTCGGGAGACCCTCGTCGGGACGAAGCATAGGAGGCGCGGGCCGGGAAACCCCGGAGGTCGCCCCGTCGGCGTCCCCGGCCGTCGCGGTCAGGCGGTCTCGCCGAGCGTGGCCGGCGCGACGGCGGGGAGGACGTCCTCGGTCCAGTCGACCCTCAGGGAGCCGGACCCCGACCCCGACCAGCTACGCAACTCGGCGCCGACCGTGTCGCGGAACGTGGCCGCCTCGTCCTGGTCGCCCACGACGACGTCGAGCCGCAGCCGCGCCAACTGCTCGGTGACGCGGACCGGCAGGCCCCAGGCCTGCAGCACGAGCACCTCGGACGCGGCGCTCAACGCCGGGAAGTGCCGCCGGAGCTTCTGCTCGACGACGTGCAGCACGGCCACCTCGTCGGTGGGGCGGATCACTCCGGTCAGCGAGATCATGCCTGATGGTCCGCCCGGGAGGTTACGGCAGTGTGGCCGCCCGCTGTGAAAGCACCCGGGCCTCGCTTCCTCCCCCGCGGCGGCTTGTCCCCCGACCGGTCCCCCGCGGCCACGACCGTGTTGGCAGATCGGCCCCGGGTGGGCATGATCGTCACATGGCGAAAAAGCTCAAGACGGCCCACCGCGACCTCGTCGAGGCGCTCGACCACCACCGCAAGGTCATGCAAGAGAAACCGCTGTCGAGCAAGCGCGCCGGTCGGGCGACCGCCAAGCTGCGACTCGCCGTCTCGGCCTACTCGGCGGTCGTCGCCGACAAGACGGGCCAGCCCGACCCGTTCGTCGACTACGACGCCCTCGACCCGGCCACCGTCGCGTCGCTCGCCGCCGAACGCGACGCCATCGCCCACAAGAAGTCGTCCGACCAGGGCACGCTCGACTGACCCGGCCGCGCCGCGCCTCCTCGGGTGGTGTCGCACCGCCGACTGGACGTCGCACCGCCCACATCGACGGTGCGATGCTCAGTCGGCGGTGCGATCCCGGCCCGTCGACTCGGGGCGGGCGACTCGGGGCGGACTACTCGGCCCGGCGACTCGCGGCGGGTCAGCCCGGCCCGGCGACCCGGGGCGGGTCAGCTCGGGACGGCCGCGCCCTCGACGAGGGTCCAGCCGCCGTCGGCCGCCCGGCGCACCGCGCCGGCCCGCTCGAACGCGTCGAGCCAGCCACCCATCGGCCACTCGCCCCACCGCTCGGCGAAGAGGCCGCCGTTGCGCACGACGTCGGACAGGTGGCGCCACGGCGGTGACGACGTCGGGTGGTACTGGTGGTACGCGTGGGCGCCGCCGACCCAGACGAGCGGGACGTCGAGCGAGCGCGCGATGAAGGCGAAGTCGGTGTCCTCGCCGCCGTAGCCCTCGTATCGCTCGTCGAAGCCGCCGAGCCGCGCCCAGGCGTCCGGCGTCACCGCGAACGACAGCGACCAGAACAGCGGATAGTCCGCGGCGCCCGCGACGAGCGTCGTCCCCGCAGGAGGCGCGGGTCGCGCCGCGTGCGGAGCGGTCGCCCCCTCGAGCCCCTCGCCGGCGCCGAGCACGAACCCCTCGGGCAGGTAGGTGACGGGTCCGCTCAGGAGAGCCTCCGGGTGGTCGAGCGCCGCCTGCTCGTAGTGGCGGAAGAGGTCGGGGCCGGGGACGCAGTCGGCGTCGAGGAACACGATGAGCGTGGCACCGTGACCGACGGCCGCGTCGGCTCCGCGGTTGCGTCCGGCGGCGAGGCGCAGGCCGTCGGGACCCGGCGGGACGTGCAGGGTCGTGACCCCGGCCAGGGCGGGCACGTCGGGGGCGGGGGTCTCGTCGAGCCAGACGACCACGTGGCCGGCGTCGGGTGCCACCTGCCGGACGAACCGCAGCTGGTTGGCGACGTGCTTCATGCGGGTGGCGGACGCGAGGGTCACCACCACGACGGTCACGAGGCGACCCCCGCGAGGTCGGTGCCGACGGCGGGGTCGGAACCGACGGCGGGCTCGGCGCCGACGGCGGGCTCGGCGCGCGCGGGGCCGACGCCGTGCGCGCCCCGACCGGCCACCTCGGCGACCACCGCGGCGGCGCGGGCGGCAGCCCCCTCGACCTGCCACGCCGACCAGTCGGGCCGCAGCCCCCGGGCGCGCTCGACCACCGACGGCCACTCGGCGTCGGCGGGCCAGGACGGCGCCACGACGGCGAGACCGGCCCGGTCGAGCGCCCGGGCGGTCGTGAGCTGTTCGTCGAAGGGTCGGGTCTGCGGCACGACCACGGCACGTGCGCCGAGGGCGGCGAGGTCGGCGACGGTGTTCTGGCCGGCCCAGGTCACGATCACCTCGGCCGAGGTCATGGCCGACCACGGATCGTCGACCCAGGTGTCGAGCCCGAGGGCCGACCAGGTCGTGCCGGGCGTGGCCCGAGCCGCGCGGGCGACCGCGGCCGAGAGGTCCCCGTGGTCGCTGCCGCCGGCACCGCCCACGAAGAGGACGCTGCCGGGGACGACGGCCGACCCGCGGTCCGAGGCCCCGCGCCCGTCCTGCCGCGAGATCCCGCCGACCCAGCGCACCTTCTCGGCGACCCGGTCGAGCGCCGACGAGTCGTGCGTCCCGGCGGGCCAGGGAGCGATCACGCGCGACGCGGCGTCGTACGCGAGTCGATGGGGTTCGTCGGTGCGGTCGCCGGGTTGCGAGACCACGACGACCTCGACGCCCAGCAGCCGCACGAAGAGCGTCACCTCGACCGAGACGTCGACGACCATCGCGTCGAAGGGGCGCCCGCCGGCCGCGGCCCCGGCGATCTCCCCGGCGATGCGGCCCAGGCGGGAGGCGTGCCCGGGGTGCCCCACGGGAGCCCAGTGCAGCAGGCCGCCCACGGTCGGCGAGGCGTCGGCGGGGTGACGGACCACGCCGTCCGGGCCCGTGGTCGGGGCGTCGTCGCGCTCGAGTTCGATCCAGGTGGTGTCGTCCGGCAGGTCGACGGGGGCGCTCAGCGAACTGAAGACGACGACGTCGGCGTCGAGGTGCGGCCGGACGGCCGAGAAGCGGGTGCGGTGCCCGGCACCGTGGTGGTGCACGTACCAGCCGACGAGGGGGCGGGCGACCGTCGAGGTCACGCCGTCACGACCCGTCGGCCCGTGCCGGCCGGGCGCACGGCCGACAGGCCGCCGGCGAGGGACGAGGAGGCACGGTGCCGGCCACCCACGCCGGTCGGCTCCGTCGCGGCGACGACGGACGTGCCCGGCACGCGCTCGTCCGAGGCCACGACGTCGGCGTACAGCCGCTCGAGGACGGCGGCCCGGGCTCGCAGCGAGAACCGGTCGACGGCGTCCTGCCGCACGGTGCGGCGGGCGTCGGCGTCCGTCCCGACCCGGCGCAGCAGGTCGTCGGCCGCGCGCGCCATGCCGTCGAGGTCGCCGGCGGGGACCAGGGCGGCCCCGACCGAACCCGCCACGACCTCGGGGACTCCCCCGACGGCGAACGAGACGACCGGCGTGCCGGTGACCAGCGCCTCCGCGATGACGAGTCCGAAGGGCTCCTCCCACACGGGCGTGACGAGGGCGCAGCCGCTGTGGCCGACGAGGGCCGCGAGCTCGGGCTGGCGCAGTTCGCCGACGTAGTGGGCGGTGGCTCCGAGGTGCGGGGCGACCTCGGTCTCGAAGTAGTCGACGTCGCCGATGCGACCGGCGATCACGAGGCGGCGCCCGGCGCGACGGGCGACCTCGAGGGCGAGGTGCAGCCCCTTCTCGGGGACGATGCGTCCCGACCAGACGAGGTCGTCGCCCCCGGGTCCGAAGCCCCAGCGCTCGGTGTCGACGCCGTTCGGCAGGACGCTCGCCTCGACGCCCTCCCTCGCCCAGGCGGCGGCGGTGTGGCCGCTGACGGCGACGAAGCGGCTGCGCGGCCCGGTGGACGAGCGGTGCGCGGCGAGCATGGCGGGCAGGGTCGGCGTGTGCAGCGTGCTGACCATCGGCACGCCGATGCGGTCGGCCCGGGCGAGCGGGGCGCCGTGCAGGCTGTGGTTGTCGACGAGGTCGTAGTCGTCGGCGTGGTCGGCGACGAACTGCAGGGCGCGTTCGAGCGCCGGCAGCGCGCGCTCGAGGTAGCCGTCGGGGTAGGTCGTGTCGGTCGCCTCGGCCGGGTCGTCGAAGACCACTGCGGGCAGGACGAACTCGGGCGGGCTCTGGTCGAGGTGGTCGGACCCCTCGGTGGCGATCAGCGAGACGCGGTGACCGCGCTCGCGCAGGGTGCGCACCTGGTGGTGGACCGACGACTCGAGTCCGCCGGCGAACGGCTCGCGGATCGGGTAGCGCAGGGGCGCCACGACGACGATGCGCAGGGGCCGGGAGGCGCGGGTCACGCCGTCACCGCCGCGACCGTCGCGAGGGCGCGCTCGTACACCGCGAGGTGGGCGGCCGCCACGTCGTGGCGTTGTCGTCGTCGCACGGACCGACGCTGCCGCTGCAGGGCGGCGCGGTGCGGGGTGCCGCGGCGCGAGGCCGGCACCCGGGCCGGGGCGTCGTGTGCGTCGGCGGTCTCGTCGACGGCGTGCGGGCTGACCAGGGCGATGACGGCCGCGGCCAGCGACGCGGGGTCGTCGAGGTCGAAGGAGGCGGTGGTCCCACGGTCGGGGTGCTGCGCCGCGGCGTGGCCGACGCGGGGCGCGGCGACCGGGACGGCGAGGTCCCAGCACAGCTCGACCCAGCCCGAGTGCGTGCCGTGGCGGTACGGCAGCACCGAGACGTCCAGGTCGGCGAGCGACCGCTCGAGCCGGGCGTCGGTCAGGCGCGGGTGCTCGGCGAGGGTCGCCGACGGTCCGGCGGCCCGGACGAGCTCGCGGATGCGCTCGGCCTGCTCGGGGTCGCGCACGCGCTCGTTCAGGTCGACCCGCGCCTCCACGGCGGCACCGGTGGCGCGCAGGGCGTCGACCGCCGCGAGCAGGGTGCGGACGGTCTCGACGCCCGCGACGTTGGGGCGCAGGTCGCGGAGGTGGACCCCGACGACGACCGTGTCACCAGGTGTGCCGACCGGCAGCTCGACCTCGGGGTCGACGATGGCCGGATGCGCGATGACGGTCGGGCGACGACCCCACCGGGCCTCGACCTCGTCGGCGGCCGCGTCGGTGAGGGTGATCAACTCGTCGGCGGCCGGGATCAGCACGTCGAGGTGCTCGACGTGGGGCGCCTGGTCGACGAGCTGCGGGTTCGTCAGGTCGTGCACCGTGTACACGAGCGGCAGGCGCAGGTCGCGCAGGGCCTCGACGACGGCGACGAGGTGGTCGGTCGGGTACGACTCGGTGCCGAAGTGCACGTGCAGCAGGTCGATCTCGTCGGCGTGGGCGCGGAGCCAGTCGGCGTCCAGCACCACCGGGGGCCACCAGCGGTCCGGCTCGGCGGGGTCGGGCAGCGGGTCGGCGAGGTGGACGACGCGGCCGGAGGCGTCGTCGGGGTCGAGCAACGAGCGGACGTACGGGTGGCCGGCCGGGACGGAGGCCACGCGGAGGGGCGCGACGACGACGGTCTCGTCGGACGCGGGGGCCGTGGTCGACGGCGACGTCGGGGCGTGATGGGTCATCGGGGCCTCCTCGGCGTGATCAGGTCGCTCGCCGTGGCGGACCGGCGCGAGGCCTGTCTCGCGGGACGACGAGCACCCGCGACGATGCGGGTGAGGTGTGCCGGGGCTGGCGGCGGGAAAGGATGACGCGACCGGGGAAGTCGCTGTTGACTCAACATAGGCCCGCGCGACCCCCTTTGTCCGTTCCGAGCGAGGGCCGGAGGGAAGCATGTCCGAACAGCGAACCGAACCCGACGGCCGCACCCGTCACTACGGCGACTTCTACGGTCTGAGCGAGCCGGAGGGCGACGGGGCGATCGCCCTCGTGGTGGGCAACTGCCAGGCCGAGTCGCTGCGGATCTTCCTCGACGGCGCGGGCCTCACGACCGTCCGGATGCCGCCCGTGCACGAGCTCACGGCCGCCGACCTGCCGCAGCTCGGCCGGTGGCTCGGCCGGGCCGGGCTGCTGGTCTCGCAACCGGTGCGCGACGACTACCACGACCTCCCGCTCGGCACGGCGCAGCTGGCCGCGATGCTGCCCCGGGAGGCGCGGGTCGTCCGGGTGCCCGTCGTCCGGTTCGCGGGCCTCTACCCCGCGCACGTCATCGTGCGCCCGCCGAGCGACGTCTCGCTCGTGCCGCCCGTGGTCGAGTACCACGACGTCCGGCTGATCGCCGAGGCCGCCGGGCGGCCCCTCCCGGGAGGCGCCCTGACGCCCGCCGTCGTCCGGTCGGTCGCGGAGCAGTCGCTGGCCGAGCTGCGGAAGCGCGAGGTCGCCCACGACAGCGTCGTCGCGTCGGACCTGTTCGAGGTCGGTGCGGGCGCCGACGGGGCCGGCACGCCGCGCTTCGACCAGATGCGCACCCTGAACCACCCCGGCAACCCGGTCTGGACGGCTCTCGCCTCGCGCGTCCGCGAGCGCCTCGGCCTGCCCGAGCACGTCGTCGACCCGGGCCGACCCGTGCTCTCGAGCGTGCACGCCCCGCGCGAGCAGGCGGTGATCGATGCCTGGGGCCTCGACGACGAGGCGACCGATCACTGGGTCGTCGGCGGTGAGCGCGTCGACGCCGACGAGGTCCGTCGGGCACACCTCGCCTGGTACGCCGAGCACCCGGACGCGGTCGAGGCCGCGCTGGCCCGGCACGCCGACACGTTCGCGATGTGGGGTGCGGCGTGAGCGGCGGGGCGGTCGATCCCTCGACCCGCGAGGCGACCGCGCGCGACTCGGCCCGGTCGACCGCGCGGGACGGTGCGGCGGCCACGATCGACCTCGTCGAGCTGCCCGTGGTGGTCACGCACCACGATCCGCAGCACGGCGTCGCGACCTACGCGGCCCAGATCGCCGCGACGGTCGAGGCCCGCACCGGTCGGCACCTCGCCCTCGACGTCGCCGACCTGCTCGACGTGCCCGACGTCGAGGGGGGCGACGACGCCCGCCCGGCCGACACCGTCGACGTCGGCGTCCCGCGGGTCCACCTGCAGTTCACCGACCGGCTCTGGGGCCCCTCGCCGTCCGCCGCGGCCGACGTCGTCGAGCACCTGGCCGACACGACGGCGCTCACGGTCACCCTGCACGACCTGCCGCAGCCGTCGGACGGCGAGCGCAACCTGAGGAGGCGCGGTGAGGCCTACGGTCGCGTGGTGGCCGCCGCACGAGGCGTCGTGGTCAACAGCGACCACGAGCGCTCCCTCCTGCGCGAGTGGGTCGGCTTCGACGGCCCGGTCGAGGTGATCCCCCTGCCGGTCGACCGGCACCCCCTGCCGCCGGAGCGGACCGGGCCGGACGGGCTCCCCGAGCCCGCCGGGCCGGACGGGCTCCCCGAGTCGGACGGCGACGTCGCGGTCATCGGCTTCTTCTACCCGGGCAAGGGGCACGCCGAGGTCGTGGCGGCCGTGGCCGGACTCGCGGCGGCGCGGCACGACGCCGCCGGCGACCGGGGCGGCAGCGGGGCGACGCGACCGGACGCGCGGGCGACCGGCGTCGTGGCGCTCGGCCGCGCCTCCTCGGGGCACGAGGCCGAGCTGCAGCAGCTGGTCGACGAGGCGGCGGCGCTCGGCGTGCCGTTCGGCGCGACGGGCTACCTCGACGACGCGACGCTGCTCGACCGCGCCCGGCGCGCGTCGGTGCCCGTGGCGGCGCACCAGCACGTGTCGGCCTCCGGATCGATCGCGACCTGGATCGCGGCCGGGCGACGACCGCTCGTGCCCGACACGAGGTACTCGCGCGAGATGGCCGCCCTCCGGCCGGGCACGCTCACGCTCTACCCCGACGGCGGTCTGGCGACGGCGATCGCGACCGCCCTGGCCGACCCGGCGTCGACCTGGCTCGACGACGACGCCCGGACCCTGCCCGGCCTCGACGAGGTGGCCGACGTCTACGCGGCGTGGTGGGCCGAGGGGGTGCGCTGGTGAGCCGCGACGCCGGGTCGCCGGTGTCCGACGCGACCGACACCGCGCCTCCTGCGGGTGGGCGGTTCGTCGTCGGCAACGCGTGGGACGCCCTCGACGGGGTGTGGCCCGACCTGCCGCCGCTCGTGTCGGTGGTCGTCGTGCACTACCGGCAGCAGGCCGAGCTCGACCGCACGCTGGCGGCGCTCGCGCGTCAGAGCTACCCGGCCGAACGGCTCGAGGTGATCGTCGTCGACGACGGATCGCCGACGCCACCCACCGTGCCCGAGGGGGTGCGGCTGATCGTGCAGGAGGACCTCGGGTTCCGGCTCTCGGCCGCCCGCAACGTCGGCGTCGCCGCGTCGTCGGGGTCGGTGCTGTGCTTCGTCGACGCCGACACGTCACCCGAGCCGGACTACGTGCTGCGGCTGACCCGGCTGCCGGCGCTCGCCCCCGAGGCGGTGACGGTCGGCCAGCGGAAGCACGCGGACTTCGCCGGGGTGCTGGGTGGTGACGGCGGGGTCGGTGACGGCGTGGCCGTGCCGGTGTCGGAGCCGGTCGAGGTGGCAGGGCCGGCCCACGAGCTGGAGCAGCCGCGCTGGTTGCAGCAGGCGTACGGCTGGTCGGCCGACCTGCTGCACGCCGACGACCGGTCGTACCGCCACCTGATCGGGGCGGTCACCTGCTGCACCCGCTGGTTCTTCGACCAGGTCGGCGGCTTCGACGAGTCGTTCACGAGCTACGGGGGCGAGGACTGGGAGTGGGCCCACCGCGCGTGGCTCGCCGGCGGCGTGTTCGCGCACGTGCCGGGCGCCGTGGCGTGGCATGACGGGCCGGACTGGGCGGGACGGGCGACGAGTGCCGGCGCCGGGTCGGCGGGGTCGGCGGACTCGGCGGACTCGGCGGACCCAGCGGACTCGGCGGCTTCGGCGGCGTCGGCGGTGGCTCGCGAGGACCAGGAGGCGCGGCGTCAGGCCGAGAAGAACGGCGAGACCCTGCGCCTCGCCGATCTGATCGCCGTGCGCGGCTCGCGCGGGTTCGGAGTGCGCAGTCGCGCGGTGGACGTCTGCGTCGACCTGGTCGCCGCCGTCGGGACCTCGATCTCGGCCGGTGCGGCGTTCGTCGCGGTGGACAGCGTGCTGGCGGCGATGCCGGACGTGACGGTCGTGGTGCCGGACGACGTGGCCCCGGTCTTCGAGGCGGACCAGCGGGTGCGAGGACGCTCGTCGGACGCTGCCGCCGCGGCGCTGTCCGGTGCCCGGGTGGTCGTGACGCTCGACGGGCCCGTGCGGGTACTGCCCGCGGTGGAGGCCGGCGGCTCGGACGACGCCCGGGTGCAGGCCCTGGCCGCTGCGGTCGGCCTCGGGGACGACGTCGCGCGGGACCTTCGGACGGCGACGGACGCGGTGGGCGTCGGGTCGCTCGGCACGCTCGAGTTGGCGGACCCGTCGGGCCGCGTGCTCGTGACGGTCGAGTCGCGCCGGGCCGCCCTGCGCGCCCGACGCTGGGGGGCGGGCGTCGCGTTCGTCTCGCACCGCGCCTCCGTGGACTGGCTGACGCCCGTCGCGGGCGAGCCGAGCGTCGCCGCCTACCTCGGCGGCTGGGGCTGATCCCGGGGCCGCCCCCGCCCGCCCCTCGCCGCCCGGTTGCCCCCGCGCGCTCCTCTCGGCTCCGCATCGTCTGCCGAGTGGGCAGTAATTGATCTTCTCCCGGGGATGAACAACGACAACTGCCCACTCGATCGCGGGTGAGTCGCACTTTCGTCCTCGGCGTCACCCGGTGGCCGCCCAAAAAGCGAAGGAGAGCAACTCTCGGCTCTGTCATCATCTCGACATGAGCACACCCGATACCGGTGGGTACGGGGCCCAAGGGCCCTACCAGACCGACCCAAACCAGCCTTCCGCGGAAACGACCGCCTACCCCACGACCACCGCGACCCTCCCGCCTCAAGGCCCCCCCGTCAAGAAAGCCGCAGGTCTCGCGATCGCTGCGCTCGTCGTCGGCATCGGCGCCTTCCTCTTCGGCCTCGTGCCCGTGTTCGGCGCCTTGGTCGGCATCGCGGCCGTCGTGCTCGGGGTGCTCGCCGTTCGCAAACAGCAGTCCAAGGGGATGGCCGTCACCGGCATCGTGCTCGGCGCTATCGCCGTCGTGTCCTCGCTCGCCATGGCGTTCGGCCTCGGCGCGATCATGAGTGGGGCGTCGGACGACGCACCGGTGGCCGCAGCCGTGGAAACGTCGGCTCCTGTCGAGGAAGTGGCCTCGCCAGCCGCCAGCGAGACGTCGGAACCGGCCCAGGAGGCGCAGGCCCCCGAGCCCGTGGCCCCCGCCGTGCCGGTCGAGTACGCCTCCGCGCTCATCCAAGCCGAGAGCTACTCCTCCATGCTCAACATGAGCAAAGCGGGCATCTACGACCAACTCGTCTCCGAGTACGGCGGGCAGTTCACGCCCGAGGCCGCCCAGTACGCCATCGACACCATCCAGGCGGACTGGAACGCCAACGCGCTCGCCAAGGCGAAGTCCTACCAAGAGACCATGGCGATGTCTCCTGAGGCCATCCGCGATCAGCTGACGAGCGAATACGGCGAGAAGTTCACGCCTGAAGAGGCGGACTACGCCGTTCAGAACCTCGGCAGCTAGACCCACCTCCGACGGTGGTTTAGTGGTCCCGTTCCGTCTTTCGTCGAACGACGAGGGACGGTTCGGGACCACTCGATGGTGGTTTAGGGGGTGGGTGCGACCAGGGTAAGCCAGCCCTCGTCGACGACGTAGCCGAGGGTGGCGTTCGCGGCGACGATGGCGGGGTTGTCGGCCGAACCTCCTGTGCGGAAGCGGAGGACGCCGGCGTCGAGGAGGGCCAGCACCGACGCCGCCTTGACCGCTGCGGCGAGACCTCGACCGCGGTGATCGGGGTGCACGACGGTGACGTCCGTCTCGGCGGTGGGACCGTCGAGGTCGACGACGGTCAGGCCGACGAGGCGACCCGTCGACGTGAGGGCACCCCAGGCCCTGCGGGTCGGTCCGGGTGTCGCCGACGACCGGTCGAAGGGCTCGTGCCGTGTGGCCACGCTGCCCGGGTAGTCGTCGAGGGTCTGCGCGTCGAGAGCGAGGACGTCGTCGACGTCGTGCGGACCGAGCTCGCGGGTCGTGACGTCGGCGACCCTGCCGGACGCGAGGGCGCGGAGGCGGTCACGGTCGACGCGGTCGCCGTCGAGCCGGGCACCGAACGACCGGGCCGCGACGGTCCACCCGGCGCGGAGGAGCGCGGCGGCCTCGGGCGAATCGTCACGGAGGACGGCCGGTGTCTTCACGGTCCGATGGTACGACGCCCCCGCTCGGTAGGGTGGTCGGGTCGCAGTGGGCGGCGCGGACGAGGGGGATCTCATGAGCGACCAGAACGACGGAGCGGACCAGCGGGGCGGGCAGCCGCAGCAGCCGCAGCAGCCGCCCTACGGGCTGCCCTCCTACGGGCAGCCGACGCCCCCGCCCTACGGGCAGCAGTCGCCTCCGCCCTACGGGCAGCAGCCGCCCTACGGGCAGCAGCCCTCCGGCCACCTGCAGCAGCAGCCCGGGTACGGACAGCCCTCGTACGGACAGCCGCCGCAGGGATCGCCCTCCGGCCCGGGTGGTGCGGTCCCCCTCTGGGCGCCGCTGTACGGGGCGGGCCCGGTCGTCGCGGTGAAGCGGTTCTTCCTCAAGTACGCCGACTTCACGGGGCGCGCGAGCCGCAGCGAGTACTGGTGGGTGGTCCTCGCCAACACGGTCCTCTACTTCGTCCTCGGCATCGTCGGGTTCCTCGCGGGCCTCCCGGGGAGCACGACCGACTACGACGGCACCCTCGAACCCGGACCCGGTTTCATCCCCTTCGGCTTCGTCTTCGCGATCCTCTTCTTCGGGACGATCGTGCCGTTCCTCTCCCTCGGAGCGCGGCGACTCCACGACATCGACCTCAGCGGATGGTTGCTGCTCATCAACCTCGTCCCGTACCTCGGCGGATTCGTCATCTTCATCCTGTCGCTGCTCGGCCCGAAGCCCGGCGGCGCCCGGTTCGACCGGCCCCGGGCCTGACGGCACCCCAGCCCGGGCGCGGTGACGGCGGCGGACGCGTCACGGTAGTTTCTCGACCATGAGCGCTCCCGACGCCCGCGTGCCCGACGACCGACGTGCCCTCGTCCAGCCGGAGCTGCGCCCCGGCGAGCACCTGCTCTGGTCGGGCGGCCCGGACGAGAGCGTGACCTTCGGTCGCAACGACCTGTTCCTCGTGCCGTTCAGCCTGCTGTGGTGCGGGTTCGCGATCTTCTGGGAGGTCTCCGCGCTGCGCGACGGGGCATCGTGGTTCTTCGTCGCCTTCGGTGGGGTCGTCGTGGCGATCGGCCTCTTCTTCGTGGTCGGCAGGTTCCTGCTCAAGCGGGCCCGGAAGGCGAAGACGGGTTACGCGGTCACCGACCGGCGGTCGTTCCTGGTCGTCGGGTCGACGGTCCACCAGGCGCCGGCGAAGCAGCAGAACCAGGAGGTCTCGTGGTCCCGGGACCGCACCAACGTCAGCGTCGACTGGACGGACTCGATCACGGGGAACACCCCGTTCGGCGCACGGCAGCGTGGCCTGACCAACACGGGCCTCGACGGGGTCATGGCCCCGCTACCGATGACCTTCGTGGACGTGCGCGACGGCGAGGCGCTGCTGCGCGCGCTCGACGAGGCCGGGCGTCCGGAGGCGCGCTGAGGGCCGTCCGCTGATTCCTCCGTCGACGAGAAGCGGACGTCGACGAACCCCGCCGCAGTCAGGCCTGGCGTGACCTCGTCGACCGGGTGCTCGTCGAGCTCCACGCACTCGACCCCTAGGGACTCGAACCCGGCACGGAGGACGGCGCCCCGTGGGGCGAGCATGAACCCGAGGCCGTCCCGACGGCGACGACGACGGCATCGGGCCGCGTCTCCGGCGGTACCGTGAACCCGTGTCCTCCCACCTCCGCCTGATCGAGCCGCGAGACGCCCCCGAGTTGGCCCGGGCGTTGACGCGCAACCGTGAGTTCCTGGCGCCCTGGGACCCCGTGCGCGGTGACGCCTACTTCACGCCCGAGGGGCAGCTGTCGGTGATCTCGTCGCTGCTGGCGCAACGATCCCGGGGTGAGGCGCAGCCGTTCGTCATCGTCGACGAGGGTGCCGTGGTGGGCCGGCTGACCCTCAGCGGGATCGCCCGTGGCCCCTTCCGGTCCTGTGACCTGGGCTACTGGCTGTCGGAGGACCGCAACGGGCGCGGCATCATGACCTCGGCCGTCGGCGAAGCCGTCGACTGGGCGTTCGGCGACGCCGGCCTCCACCGAGTCCAGGCGGGGACGCTCCGTCACAACGTCGGCTCACAGCGGGTCCTGCGGAAGGCGGGTTTCGAGCAGTACGGCATCGCGCCGTCCTACCTCGAGATCGCGGGCCGCTGGCAGGACCACGTCCTCTTCCAGCGGGTCGACGACTCGACGTGAAGCCGAGCACGTCAGCGCGATGCCGCGAGCATCGCGGTGATCGCACGCCACGCGCGTGTCCCCAGCTCCCGGTCCGCGACCTCCGTGCCCCCACGTCGCATGGCCATGCCGCCCTGCACCAACGACTCCCCGGGCAGGATCGCTCGGTGCCCGGCGAGGGCACCAGCCACCACGACGGTGTCGGCGCCGTGGTCTGCGCGGCGACACCGGATGTTCTCCGCGTACAGCGAGCTCGACCACACCTGGTCGTCGCCCCCTGCGACGACGACGACCTCGGCAATGCGCTCCACCTCGATCGCCGCCGCCGCCACCCGGTCTGCGAACGCCTTTCGGGACCGCTCGTACACGGGGGAGAACCGAGGAGGTTCCTCCGTCCCCCGATACTCCTGGTCGATCGGTACGAACGGTATGGGCGCCCCACCCCATGTCCAGTGCGAGTGTTCGGCACCGGCCGGGTCGTACCCCGCCCACACGACGTCCGACGGGGCGAACGCGAACACACCGGACACCCCGGGCGCGCGGGCGGCCGTCGCGAGGGCGGCCTCCGCCCCGAACGACGTCCCGACGATCCAGACCCGGTCGCATTCCCTGGCGAGGGCGTCCAAACGGTCCACGAAGGTCTCCAGCGGGACGTCCCACGGCCCGGCGCTCTGCCCCTCGCCTCCGAACCACCGGATCGACTCGGCCAATGCGCCGTGCGCCGCAAAGAGCCTGGCGCGCTCGCCGTCCACCCGTCCACTCGACCCCGCGAGCACGAGGACGCCGTCGCCCGACGGTTGGGCCGGTAACCAACGCACCCCTTCGGGCCGTGCGAGGTCGGCCCGACGCATGCCGGGCACGGCGGGCAGAGCAGACGAAGTCGTCACCGCCGGGCGAACCCGTCGAGTGCGGCACTGAGCACCTCGACCTGACGCGGGCCGCCGTGCCCCTCGTCCTCGACCACGGTGAGGGTGCTCGCCGGCCAGGCACGGTGCAGGAGCCACGGCGTGATCGCCGGCCCGCTGACGTCACGACGGCCGTGCACCAACGCGGCGGGGACCTGGGCGATCCGTGGCAGCCGCGCCATGATCGACCGCTCGCCCGGGAGGAAGCCGTCGTTGCTCCAGTAGTGGGTGACGAGCGTGGCGAACGCCTCCCGCCGGCCGGGTCCCAGATGCCCCCGCCCGCGGGACCCGGGATCGTCGAGGCTGACATGGACGCTCTCCCACCGGTCCCAACTCGCCGCGGCCGCCGCACGATCGGCCTCGTCGTCGGAGGCCAGCCGTCTCGCGTAGGCGTCGACCGGTCTCTCGTCGTCGCGCCTCCTGCTCTCGCGCTCGAACACGGCCCAGTCCTCGGGGAAGAGCCGTCCGACCCCCTCGGTGATCCAGTCGACCTCGTCGCGACTCGTGGTCGTGACCGCCATGAGCGCCAGGGCTCGGACGCGGTCCGGGTGCTCCTCGGCGTAGGCCAGCGCGAGCGTCGTGCCCCACGACACCCCGCCGACGACCCAGCTGTCGATGCCGAGACCTTCACGGACCTCCTCGAGGTCGGCGACGAGTCGCGGCGTCGTGTGCCGTGCGAGGTGGGCCAGGTCGTCGACGACGTTCGGCGTGCTGCGCCCAGAACCGCGCTGGTCGATGCCGACGAGCCGATAGGCCCGGGGATCGAACGACCGTCGGTAGCCGCCCTGACCGAGCGACCCGCCGGGCCCGCCGTGCAACCAGAGGGCGGGGACGCCGTCGGGACGCCCCGACTCCTCGACGTAGAGCGAGGCGCCGTCGGTCGTCTCGAGGAAGGCCGTCCGGTAGGGGTCGTGGGGCGGGTGGCTCATGCGGCCACCGTAGTCACCAGCTCACCGCGAGCGCGACGGCCCCCCGCGTGGCCCAGGCCGTCGCCCCGTCGGCAACTCCGGGTCGCTGTCGCAGCCGCTCCCCTCCCGTGCGGAAGCGGGCACCCCGCCGCAGCACGAGCCCGGAATTGCCGACACCGGAGTCCGAGCCGGAGGCCCCGGGGGCGTTGTCGAGGGATGGGAGGCGCCCGCGGCAGACCGGTAGCCCCGTCAGAGCACCGTGTAGCCGGCGGCGAGCGCCGAGCGACCCGTCAGGGCCGTCAGGAGGCGCGGCGCGTCAGCCCACGGAGCATCGGCCACGAGGGCCCCGAGCACCACCAGCGCCTGACGACCCGCGACCTCGGGCGCCTGCCCGTCGAGCCCGGCGGCCGCCCTGAGGTCGCCCGTGTGCACCACGAGCTCGACGACGCGCGTCGGGAGGTACGCCTCGAGCCGCCATTCGCCGACCGGCGTCTCGACCCGCGCGTCCGCGATCCGTGCGGCGACCACGCCGGTCACCCGTCGCACGACGGCGTCGACGCTCTCGGGCAGGTGGGCGCCGAGGTCCCGTCCTGCCTGCCGCCCCCGCTCGGCGACCTCGTCCGGGTCGGCACGGCCGCCCCGGACCGCCCGGTAGTAGTCGACGGTCCGGTGGCCGGAATCCGACGACCCGGGCCGCAGGTACTGCTCGACCGTGAGCAGGGCCCGCGACGTGTGGCCGACGAGGTCGCGGTGGTTCCACTTGCCGAGGGCCGGGGCGTCCCAGAGGGCCGGCGGCCGGTCCAGCTCGTGCACCGTCTCGGCGAACCATCGCGCCGCCGCCCCGAACGCGTCGCGGACCGTCGCGAAGCTCTCGTCCATGGGGTGAGCCTAGATCCGGCCGTGACCTGCGTCGCGGGGTGTCCACCCGGCCGTCACCATGCCCTAGCCTCGCCATCGTGGGGAAACGTCAGATCTACGTCGAGACCGTGATCGACGCCGACCTCGACCGGGTCTGGGCCGCCACGCAGGACCCCGCGCAGCACGTCCGCTGGGACGTCCGCTTCTCGAGCATCACCCCCGGGCCGCCGGACGCCGACGGGTCGACCCCGTTCCGCTACGTCCGCCGCACGCCCGTCCACACCGTCCGGGGCACGGGCGTCAGCATCGGCGAGCGCCACGGCCGGGACGGTTCGCGCACGTCCGCCCTGCGCTTCGCGACCGACGACGTCCTCTCGCCGATCCGGGCCGGTCGCGGGTACTGGCGCTACGTCCCCACCGCCGACGGACGGACGCGCTTCGTGACCGGCTACGACTACGACCCGGGTTGGGGCCCGCTCGACCTGGTCGTGCGTCCGCTGCTCGGTTGGGCGACGGCGTACAGCTTCGACCGCCTGCGCCTCTGGCTCGAGACCGGCCGCGAACCCGAGCGGTGGCCGCTCGCCTGCGCTCTCGCGTTCTGGCGTCCGGACCGCCCCCGCGCCTCCCGCACCCTGCGTGCGCCCGCCGGCGGCACGCGCGCGGGCGACCACCTGAAGGAGGCGCCGGTCACCCTGGCCGCGCTGCCCGACCCCGCGAGGCGGTCACCCCGATGACGTCGATCTTCGAGCAGGCCCTCGGCGAGGACTTCCCGCGTCTGCACCCGATGATGCAGCGACGTTTCGGCGTCGGTCTCGACTCGGGCGAGGCCTGCGTGGGCCGGGGGGTCATGTCGTCGATCCGGCGGGGCCCGTGGTGGACGGTCCCGTTCTTGCAGATCGGGCGGTTGCGCAACATCCTGGTGCCCGACGTCGGCCACGACGTGCCCTTCGTCATCGAGAACTACCCGTACCGCGACGCACTCGGACGCGAGACGGTCACCTTCGTCCGCTCGTACTCGGTGCCGCGCCGCCGCGCGGGAAGACGGCCGGTCCGATTCGACGCGACGATGGTGCTCGACCGGGGGCGGGTGCTCGACTACCTCGGCACACACCAGCACCTCGCGGTCGACCTCGACCTGTCGGTCGACGACCGCGGCGGCCTCGTGCTGCGATCCGGGGCGCAGCGCTTCCACGAGTGCCCCGTCTCGTTCCGCTTCCCGATGCTGTTCAGCGGTCGGGCCGAGTTGCACGAGTGGTGGTCCGACGACGACGAGTCGTTCCACGTCGACCTCGAGGTGCACAATCACCGCTTCGGGTTCCTCTTCGGCTACCGCGGCGCCTTCACCTGCGAGTGGGTCGCCGCCTCCGATGCGCCCGCCCGTCTCAAGCCGCGACGCACCGAGGCGCGTCTCTAGGCCCCGGAGCGGAGCGTGCGTCCCGTCCCCCCTGTCGGCAAGTCCTGACTCCCGTCACGGCCGCACCCGTCCCACGCCGATCCACGCACCCCACCGCAGCACCGCCCAGGAATTGCCGACACCGCGACCGCAACACCGGCACGGCACCGTACCCGGCATCGGCACCGGCACCGGCACCGGCACCGGCACCGGCATCGGCATCGGCATCGGCATCGGCATC
>NZ_LMKB01000005.1:1178940-1214879 GCF_001421165.1 Frigoribacterium sp. Leaf8
GCCCGCACCCGTCCCGCGCCGATCCTCGCACCCCATCGCAGCACCAGCCAGGAATTGCCGACACCGACATAGACACCGCCAACGACCCAGGCCCCGGCCCCGGCACGCCCGTCGAGACGTCCGTGGACGTCGGGCCGTCGGACCGTCGGCCGCGAAAGGACGATCCCCATCCGCCCGGCCGCGATGCCGGCCGGACCCGCGTGCCGCCGAGCCCGCGTGCCGCCGGACCCGCGTGCCGTCAAAAGGTGGCCAGAGCGCTCACCCTCATCTGCTGCACTCGGGCGTTCGCACACGCCCAGCCCGAGAGCACGACGGCGAAGGACGCCACGACGACCGCGGCGGGGACGAGGGAACCGAACGGACGCTTCATGTCTCCACCGAAGCACGCTCGGCCAGGTTCTTGCACACCCTGCACCTTTACCCGCTCGTTCCCCGGTCCTCGCCGGGACGACGAAGGGCCCGACATCCGCGGATGCCGGGCCCTTCGTGGTGCCGACCGGGGTCGGTGGGACGATCAGTTCTTGCCGAGGTCGTCCTTGGCCTTCTCGGTCTCGAGACGCTCGTCGCTCATGTGCTGGTCCTTGTGACCCTGCTTCGTGAGCTCTTCGTCGTCCGTGCGCTTGCCGACGGCCTCTTCGGCCTTGCCGGCGGCCTTCTGGACGAAATCTTTTGCCTTGTCACCAACGGACATGACGTACCTCCTGGTTGTCGGTCGACCGGACTGACCCGGTACACCCGTGACGGTAGGCCGGGTGTCCGCGGGCCGTCGGGGTTCACAGGCTGTTCCAGGTTCGTACCCGGACCGGGACCCGACCGATCGGTCTCGACCCGGTCCACGCCGTCGCCTAGGATCGTCGCCGAGGGGGGCACCATGGCACGACACACACCGGGGGCGGGCGACGACGAGGGAGTCACGCCCGGTCACGAACCCTTCGCGCCCCCCGCGTCCGACACCGACGACGACGCCGTCACGGTCGACGCGTCGGACGCTGCCGGACCCCGACTCGTCGCCTGGTCGCACCCCGGCACCGCGGGTTCGGCCACCACCGTCGGCACGGCCAGCGCTGCCTCGGCCGACCCGGTCGGCGCGACCGACGACGACGAGGACGGCGAACCCGCCCCCCGGTCCCGCCGTCGCCGCCTCGCCGTCATCGGCGGCGTCGTCGCCGCCGCGGCCCTCGTCGCCGTGGTCGTGAGCGCGGTCCTGTCCACGAACGGCTCCGCCCCGCTCGCGGCCGGGGCACCGACCGGGTCCGCGAGCCCGACCACGATCGCCCGCACCTCGACACCCACCCCGAGTGCCTCCCCGTCGCCGATGCCGACCGCCCCCGCCACGCCCTCGCCCCGGGCGGCCACCCCGCCGCCCGAGGACGCTGCAGTGCCGGCGCCGTTCATCACCCCGGTGCCCGCGGGCACGGTCGTCGCCGAGTCCGACGTGGCGTCCCCCAAGGGCAGCATCCACTTCCACTACCGGGTGGTCGCCACCGGCGACGGCACCTACACGACCGACGTGACCGACTTCACCTCGAGCCTGCCCGTGCCGGTGGGGGTGTCGTTCTACCAGGTCGCTCCGTCCGTCGGCGACGGCATCACCTTCGGAGGCGACGGGGGTTCCGAGATCGGGGGGCCCACCGCGACCCCGGCATCGGCGTCCTGGAGCTTCGGAGCCGTCACCCAGCCGTCGTACCTCTCGACCCTCGTCGTCCACTCGACCAGCACCTCCCCGGACGTCCCCGTCGAGATCTCGGCCGGGAAGGTGCTCGCCGTCGCCCCGGTCGCCTGGTCGGTGCCGCCGCGTGGGACGAACATCGCCCCGGTCGACTCGGGTGCGGTGGCCTTCGCCACGGGAGCGCTCGAGGCGACCACGGCGTCCGGTTCGCCCAAGCGGTACACCGTCGCGCCCGACGACCTCATCGACGCCGTCGCCCGGCGCTTCGGCATCTCGGTCTCGGCGCTCCTCTACATGAACCAGGGCCTCCAGGTCATCGACGACGCGCAGCACCTGTTCGCGGGCACGACGCTCGTCCTCGACCCCGACAGCGTCTGAGCCGGGACGTCCCGCACGACGACGCCTAGGGTCGGGGTGGTGCCCCGCCTCCCCGTGCTCGTCCGTCACGCCGTGTGGTGGGTGCAGGACTACGCCTACGCCGCCGTCTGGCAGGTGAGGGCCGTCACGAGTCCGCGCGACCCGGAGCGCTACCTCGGCGGCACCGGTCGGCCCGTGCTCGTCGTCCCCGGCGTGTGGGAGACCTGGGCCTTCCTCCGACCGATGATCGAACGCCTGCACGCCGAGGGCCACCCCGTGCACGTGCTCGACGACCTGCGATGGAACAGCCGTCCGGTCGAGGCCACCGCCCGCGACGTCGCCGCCCACCTGCTCGCACACGGACTCACCGACGTCGTGATCGTCGCCCACAGCAAGGGCGGCCTGATCGGCAAGTACGTCATGGCGCTGCTCGACGAGACCCGCCGCGTGCGGTCGATGGTCGCCGTCTGCTCGCCGTTCTCGGGGTCGCGCTACGCCACCTGGCTGGTGCTGCCCGCCCTCCGGGCCTTCTCCCCCCGCGACGCGACGACGATGCGGCTCGCACGGGACGAGTCGGTCAACGGCCGCATCACCTCGGTCTTCGGCGAGTTCGACCCCCACATCCCCGAGGGCAGCGAACTGCCCGGCGCCGTCAACGTGCGCCTCCACGCGGGCGGGCACTTCCGGGTGCTGGCCCACCCCCGGACGATCGCCACCGTCCTCGCCGCCGCCGGCGAGCCCGTCGAGCCGGTCGAGCCGGTCAGGCCGGCGTGAGCAGGTCGTGCGCGAGCACGTCGGCGACGGCCAGCACCTTGTAGCCCTCGCTCTCGAAGAACACCGTCATGCGGTCGGCGTCCGTGCTCATCACGGTGCCCTCGCCCCAGGTCGCGTGCACGACGCGGGCGTCGGGCGCGAACGCAGGAGGCGCGGTGTCGGTGACGTCGTCCTGCTCGCCTCCGCGCGCCTCCCGGGGGTCGCCTGCCCTCTCGGCGGCCCGGCAGCCGTCGCAGTTGCCGCACCGCTCGGGCGAGTCCTCGCCGAAGTAGCCGAGCAGGAAGTGCCGACGGCAGCCGGGCGCCTCGGCGAAGGTGCGCATCATCTCGATGCGCGAGCGCTCGACCCGGTCGCGGGTCTCGGCGACCCCGCGCGCCGCCTCGGCGGCACTGCGGGCGTCGAAGCCGTCCACCGGCTCGAACCCCTTGGTCGACTCGGACAGGGCACCGCCCTCGAGCAGCAGGTCGATGAGGCGCGAGACCGTGCGCGCGCCGAGGGCCAGCTGGTCCGACACCTCCGATCGCCGGACGGGCCGACCCGCCGCCGAGAGCGCGGTGAAGACCCCCCGAAGGTCTGCTCGCCCGGGGAGGCCGGAGGCGAAGAACGAGCGAAGCGAGAGGTCTTCGGGGCGGTAGTGAAGCGTCGCGGTGGCGGGGTCGCCGTCGCGCCCGGCCCGGCCGATCTCCTGGTAATACGAGTCGAGCGAGTCGGGCACGTCGGCGTGCACGACGAACCGGACGTCGGGCTTGTCGATGCCCATGCCGAACGCACTCGTCGCCACGACCACATCGACCTCGCCCGCGTGGAACCGCTCGTGCAGTTCGCCCCGCTCGGCCGAGCGCTGGCCGCCGTGGTAGCCGACGACGGTGCGGTCGGGGCAGCGCTCGGCGATCGCGGCGGCGTAGTGCTCGGTCGCCTTGCGGGTGGCGACGTAGACGATGCCCGGCGTCGTCGAGGCGGCCACCTGCTCGACCACGGCGCGGGCCTTCTCGTCGTCGTCCTCATGCCGCACAACCTCGAGGGAGAGGGTGGGCCGGTCGAAGCCGTGGCTCAGCACGAGCGGGTCGTCGAGGCGGAGGCGTTCGACGATCTCGTCCCGCACCGGGCCCGACCCGGTCGCCGTGAGGGCCAGCACGGTGGGTCCCCCGAGACGCTCGACGACCTCGCCGAGGTGCAGGTAGTCGGGCCGGAAGTCGTGCCCCCACGACGACACGCAGTGCGCCTCATCGACGACGAAGAGGGCGACCCCGGCGTCGCTCAGGCGGTCGACGGTCTCGTCGCGGGCGAGCTGCTCGGGGGCGAGGAAGACGTAGGTGACCTCTCCGGCGGCGAGGCGCTCCCAGCCCTCGTCGTTCTCGGCGTCGGTGTGGCCCGAGTTGATCGCGACGGCGGGCGGGGCGTCGGGGCGTCCGACGAGTCCCGCGACCTGGTCCGCCTGCAAGGCGATCAACGGCGAGACGACGACCGTGGGCCCGTCGAGCACGGCGCCGGCCACCTGGTAGATCGCCGATTTGCCGAATCCCGTGGGCATGACCGCGAGGGTGTCCCGGCCGGCGACCACCGCCTCCAGGGCCTCGAGCTGGGCGGGGTGCAGGTCGGTCCAACCGAAGAGGTCGGCGGCGGCACGGGTGATGTCGTCGGTGCGGGGGGTGCTCGTGCGGGGGGTGCTCGTGCGGGCGGTGCTCGTGCGGCCGGTGCTCGTGCGGGTGTGTGCGGGGCGCGTCGTCGTGCTCATGTGGTCCTCGTTCCGGTGGGGCAGAGGTCCATCCCAGGCACGTGCGGGGCGACACGCGCAGGGCTGCCAGGCGATGCCCGGCCCTGCGTACCCCACCCGCCGCGGGTCGCGCATGCTACCCCTCGGTGGGCCCGCCGCGCCTCCCGCGCACCGGCCCCGCGCCGCCCGCCACGGGCGGAGGCGCGGGTCCAGCCGTCGCGGACCCCGTGGGCGTAGCGTCCGGTGCATGAGCGACGAGAAGCAGACCGAACCCGTCATGGACGGGGCCACCGAGGCGACCGACCACGAGAAGCTGAGCGGCCTGATCGAACAGGTCGAGGCCGACCACGGCGACGAGGGCGCGGCCTCGATGGCCGACCACCTCCGCGACCGCATGGACGAGACCGCGCAGGCCGACGAGAGCCCAGCAGACGTCGAGGAGTGAGTCCCGGGGCTCCACCGCGAGGTGGAGCCCTCCGGCCCCGGTCGTGACCTAGCGTCGAGGGATGTACTCCAACGGCTTCTCCCTCGTCGGTGTCCTCTACCCCGTCTTCTTCGTGGTGGTGTTCGCCTTGGCCGTCACGCTGGCCGTGCTCCTGATCAGGACCATGCTCTGGGTGATCCGGGCACTGACGGCCTACACGCGAGAACGAGAACTCCGCATCGACCTGCTGCTCGCCGGTGACGACGACCCGGCCGGCCCGCCGGCACCCGGGGGTCCCGTGATCTGACGACCAGGAGGCGCGGGTTCAGTTCCCGACGCCCGCGACGACCTCGCGGACGAGGTCGGCCACCAGCCCGGGCCGTTCGAGTCCCGGCAGATGGGCGACGTCGGGCAGCACCCGACCCGGTCCCTGCCCGAGACGTCGAGCCGTCTCCGCGTAGAACGGCTCGTCGGCGGGGATGTCGAGCGCGCCCCAGGTCGCCAGGACCGGCGTCGCGACCTCGCCGAGGCGGCTCCACGTGTCGAGCCCGGCGTCTCCGGCCCCGTCCGGTGCGGCGACCTCGAGGATGCGGGCGTTCATCCGCTCGAAGAGTTCGCGGGGGGCACCCGTGACTCGGCCGCTCCGTGCCGCAGGGCCGTCGAGCCACAGGTGGGCCAGCAGACGGACCTGCGCCTCGACGTCGCCGCTGCCGGACGCCTCGTCGAGGGCCTCCATCAGCGGGCCCGACGCCGGGTCGGGGGTCCAGTCGAACGGGGTGTCGTCGTCGGTCATGCCGCTGACCGCGGCACCGATCAGCAGCACGCCCGCCACGCGCTCGGGTGCGGTCACGGCCAGGTCGAGGGCGAGCGCACCACCCATCGAGTTGCCGACGACGAACGCCCGCCCGACGCCCAGCCGGTCGAGCAGCTCCACGAGGTCGGCCAGGTGCGTGGCGCCGCCGTCGGCCGCGGAGGCCGGGCTCTCGCCGAACCCCCGGCGGTCGTGGGCCACCAGGTCGAGCCCGTCGGCCGCGAGTTCGTCGGCGACGCCCGTCCAGCTCCGGCGGTCGGCGACGCCGGCGTGCAACAGCACCACGGTCGGGCCGTCGCCCCGCCACCGGGTGGCCGCCAGGGCGGCACCGTCCGACAGGGTCACGTCCACGCGTTCGCCGCTCATGTCGGCCACGGTAGCGCTCCGCCGTGCCCTTGCCCAGACCCGCGTGCCGCCGCTCGGACGACCTGACGGCCCGACGGCCCGGACGACCCGACGGTCTGGACCCGGACCGTCTAGACCCGCTGCTGGCGCGGCACGACGACCCGCTCGAAGACGACCACTCCGGCCGTCGCGATCGGGATCGCCACGAGGGCACCGAGGATGCCGCCGAGCGCCCCTCCCCCGAAGGCCGCCACGATGACGAGGGCGCCGGGCACCGCCACGGCCTTGGACATCACCCGTGGGGTCAGCACGTAGGCCTCGACCTGGGCGTAGACGAGCAGCACGATGCCGACGACGATCGCGGTGACCGGCGAGACGGTGATCGTGGCGGCGATGATGATCGCATAGGCCACGACCGTGCCGACCACGGGGATCAGTGCGCCCAGGAACGCGAGGGTGGCGAAGAGCACCGGCACCGGTCCGCCGGCGATCGTCAGCACGATGAAGACGAACACGGCGTTGACGGCGGCGAGCGCCACCTGCCCGGCGACGTAGCGGCCGACCGACAGGAAGATCTCGTCCGAGATGCTCATGACGTTCTCGCGGTGGCTGCGGGGCACGGCGCGACTGAGCGAGCGCAGCATCTGCGGGAGGGTGATCGCGAAGTAGAGGGTGAGGATCGCGACCACGATCACCGCGGTGATGGCGTTGGTGATCCCCTGGCC
The DNA here is from genome assembly GCF_001421165.1 of Frigoribacterium sp. Leaf8. GTDB lineage: Bacteria > Actinomycetota > Actinomycetes > Actinomycetales > Microbacteriaceae > Frigoribacterium. The sequence continues at coordinate 1,185,760 of NZ_LMKB01000005.1, forward strand.
GACGGCGAGCAGGCCTCCGCCGAGGGCGAGCAACTGGTCGGGGTCGAGCAGGTACGAGGTGACGGCGCCGACCGCGTCGTCGACGTCGACGTCGAACCCGACGGTCTCGACGGCCTGCTGCACCCAGGGCTGGCGCGAGAGCTCCTGCAGGGCGGCGGGGGCCGTCTGCACGACGTGCCCGATCTGCTCGATCAGCGCGGGCACGACGGCCGCGACGATGCCCACGACGACCCCGACGACCAGCACGACGGCGACGACGACGCCGACCCAGCGCGGGGCGCCGGCGCGCGCGAGGCGTCGGACGACCGGTTCGAAGGCGAGCGCGAGGAAGAACGCGAGGCCGATGTAGACGAGGATCGTCGACAGGGCCATGAGGGCGACGATGATGCCGACGCCGAGCCCTCCGCCGAGGGTCGCGATGAGGCCGAACCGGAAGGCGCCGGGGCGCTGCATCGGGCTGGGGGGTGTGGCGGTCTGCGTGGCCGTACCGGCCGATCGACGCACGAGACGGGCGCGGGGTGACGAGGGCATCCGACCATCCTGACCTGCTCGAGCCGATCGAGGCCACGCCGACCCCGGTCGGCCGGGGTCCGAGTCGCACGATCACTCCATCGGCAGGGAGCTCCTCCGCCCGGTCACGTGCGAAGGCCCGCCCCGACTCTCGTCGGGACGGGCCTGTCTGCGTCCGTCGGGACGCGGGCCCGAGGGGTCAGGCCCCCTGCACGTTCTCCTTCGACTGCTGGGCGCTGTCCTTCACGTCGCCCGCGGCGCTCGAGGCGTCGTCCTTCACGGTCGAGGCGGCGTCCTGCGCCGTGCCCTTGACCGAGGCGAACGCCTCCTGGGCGGGCTCCTTCAGGTTCGACGCCACGTCCTGCGCCGCACCCTTCACCGAGTCGAGTGCCGGGCCCGCTGCGTCCTTGGCGTCGGAGACGAGCTCCTTCTCCTTGTCCGAGGCGGGGATCAGCGACGACACGAGCCAGCCGGCTCCGAAGGCGATGAGGCCGACGGCGAGCGGGTTGCCCTTCGCCTTGCGCACGGCCGCCGACGAGGCGTCCGAGACGCTGCCCGCGGCGTCGTGACCGGCACCCGAGGTCGACGAGGCCGCATCGTGCGCCGCACCCATGACCGACTCCTTGACGCCCGAGAAGCGGCTCTTCACCTTCTCGGTCTGACGATGCGCGATGCTCGACGGGTTCACCTTGTCGGCGAGCGCGTCGACGTCGTTGCCGAGTCCGGCGCGCGTGCGCTCGATCTCGGCGCGGATCTCGTCGGGCGTGCGGCTGCTGCCGTTCTGGTCGGTGGTGCTCATGCGGTGCCTCCAGGCGTGACGGTCTCGGGGATCTTCTTGAGGGAGTCGACCGTCTTCGGTGCCCCCTTGATGCTCTTCAGTTCTTTCCTCCCGCGCAGGAACAGCACGAGGGCGACGATCGCGTAGACGACCGCGATGATCAGCGACGACCAGCCGAGGCCGATCAGCACGCCGAGGCCCCACATGGCGGCCAGCGAGACGAACAGCAGGGCGAAGAGGGCGGTGAGACCCGCTCCGCCGAACATGCCCGCACCCTTGCCGGCTTTCTTGGCCGACTCGGTGAGCTCGGCCTTGGCCAGCTCGACCTCTTGACGGAAGAGGGTCGAGATGTCACCGGTCACGCCGGAGAGCAGGTCGCCGAGCGACGTGGTCGCGGCCTTGTCCTCCGGGGCGGGAGGCGTCGCCACGGGCTCGCGGAACGGGTCGCTCACGCGCGCGTCCCCGAGGTGCCGGGCCACGTCGTGGGCACGCTGGAGTCGGGCGTCGACGTGCCGACGCCGGGGACGTCGCCCTCGGTGACGACGTCGTACTCACCGGCCACGGGGCCGACGTCACCGACGAGACGGCTCGGCGCGGTGGCGGACGCAGGAGGCGCGGGCCGGCTCGCCGCACCTCCGGCGTCTCCGGTCGTGGCGGCGTGCTCGTCCCCGGCCTCCGCCGTCAGCGACTTGACGACGCGTCCGGCGAGCAGGCCGGAGACCGCCGCGATGGCGATGAACGTGCCGGGCTTGCGCGCCGCGTACGACTTCACGTCGTCCAGCAGGCTGCCCGGGTCGCGACCCTCGAGCCAACCGGCGACGCCGTGGGCGCGACCGGACAGGTTGCGGACCAGCTCGCCCGCGATGCCGCTGTCGGCGGAGTCGGCCATCGAGCCGAGCTGGTCGCCGACCTGGCGGAGGCCGGCCGCGGCCTTCTCCTGCTGGGCGCCGGCCTGCTCCTTGAGCTCGCCCGTCGCCTGGCCGAAGAGCTGCTTGGCCTGGCCGCCGGCCTCGGAAGCGACCTTGGAGACCTGCTCCTTGACACTGCCGGCGACGTCGGAGGCCGCGGACTTCGCGTCGTCCGCGACGCCGGCCGCCTCGTCCTTCGCGGCACCGGCCTTGGCCTTCGCGGTGTCGGCGGCGCCGGTGCCGGTGCCGGAATCGGCGTCGGTGCCGGTGTGGTCGTGCCCGAGGTGCTCCTCGACGACCGGGGCCGCGGTCGCGCTGAAGTCGCTCGCCGTCGCGTCGGGGTCGGTGATGTCGGCGTACGCGCCGACCTGGTCGCCCAGGTCGGTCACGGCGTCGTCGCGGCGCAGGTGGTCGTGTCCGGAGGCGGCGCCGCGAAGCGGCTGCCCCTCGGAGGTGGTGTCGTAGACCGGGGTGGACGGGTCTCCGTCGTAGCGTTCGTCGTCGCTCATGTCGTGCCTCTCGGATCGTCGGCGACCGTCCGGGTGACGGTCGTGATCGGGGTAGGACCTGTCACTCTGTCCCTCTCCCGGGGGGCGGTGACCGCACATGGTGAAAACGCGACGGGGGGTTGACACGGGCCGGCCGGAAGGGTCGTGGTCGGGACGGATCGTGTCGGGGAAACGCGACATGCCGCCCACGTTCGCACGTGAGCGGCATGTCGTGACCTGCCGGGGCCGGAGCCCGGGCGACTAGCTGTCCTTGCCGTCCGAGACCTCGCTGTCGTCGCTCTGCTCGGAGTCGTCGACGAGGCCCTGCTTCGACCCGTCGGCCAGGTCTTCGGTGTACTTCTTGTCGTCTTCGGTCATGTCGGTCGAACCGTCGGGGATGCCGTTGTCGTTGGTCATGCCCGCACGATACTCGCCGGCCCGCCGACCGGGCCGTCAGTGGAACTGGGGGACGATCAGCCACAGTCCGACGAGCACGGCAGCGATCCCCACGGCGAAGCACAGCCCGCCGGCGACCGTGGCGCCCAGCGGTCTCGACTGCGACGGTCCCCCGCTCGGGACGGCGGCACCGGCCCCGCCGTCGGACTCGACGGCACCGTCCGCGAACAGACGGACCCCCGTCGCGAACGTGGTCACGATGACGGCGGTGGCGGCGAGCGCGGTCGCGAAGACCACGACGAAGGCGCCCCAGTCGACTCCCAAGAACATGGTCACTCCCCTCGTCCGCGGCTCGCGCCGACCCGTTCGGCGGCCGGGGCCTCGTCGCTGTCGTTGACGGTCTCGTGGGTCACCGGGTGCCGTCGGGCGAGGAGGGCGAAGGCGAGCCCACCGCCCAGGGCGAGCACCGCGACCACCACCAGGCCCGCCGTGCTCGAACTGGCCAGCCAGGCCGAGAGCCCCCCGACCAGCGCGGCGGCCGGCAGGGTCACCACCCAGGCCGACGCGATCCTGCCGACGACGCCCCAGTGCACCGTGGCGAGTTTCTTGCCCAGCCCTGCCCCGACGATGGACCCCGACGTCACCTGGGTCGTCGACAGGGCGAACCCGAGGTGGGACGAGATCAGGATGGTCGCGGCCGAGCTCGTCTCGGCCGCGAACCCCTGCGGGGCCTGGACGTCGGTGATGCGCTTGCCCACGGTGCGCATGATGCGCCAGCCCCCGAGGTAGGTGCCGAGCGCGATGGCGAGGCCACAGGCGAGGACCACCCAGAGCTGCGGGGCGCTGCCGGCGCCCTGGTAGCCGGCGGCGATCAGGGTCAACGTGATGATGCCCATCGTCTTCTGGGCGTCGTTCGTGCCGTGGGCGAGCGAGACCAGGGAGGCGCTGATCGTCTGCCCGTGCCGGAAGCCGGCGGTGGACCCCCGCAGGGTGGCCTGCCGCGTGATCCGGTAGGCCACGTAGGTGGCGACGAGGGCGACCACGCCCGCCACGACGGGCGAGATCAGGGCCGGCAGCACGACCTTCGACAGGACCACGCCGAAGTCGACGGCCCCCACGCCGGCACCGATGACCGCGGCCCCGATCAGGCCGCCGAAGAGGGCGTGCGACGAGCTGGACGGCAGCCCGAGGTACCAGGTGGCGAGGTTCCAGATGACGGCTCCCACGAGACCGGCGAAGATCATGACCGGTGTCACCTGCACCCCGCCGTCTCCCTCGCGGATGATGCCGTTCGAGACGGTGCTCGCGACCTCGGTCGAGAGGAACGCACCCACCAGGTTGAGGACGGCCGAGATGAGGACGGCGACCTTCGGCTTGAGGGCGCCGGTGGCGACCGAGGTCGCCATGGCGTTGGCCGTGTCGTGGAAGCCGTTCGTGAAGTCGAAGACCAGCGCGATCACGACCACGAGCACCACGGTGACGAACACGTCCATCGGTACCGCCCTCCGGGACCCTCGCCGGTCACCGACCGATGACCGCGGCACGATGGCCCCGGTGCGACGCTAGGCCTCGTGGACGCGCTCGAAGATGAACGCCGAAGGAATCTTGCACATCATGCAAATGGACCGGAGGGCTCGGTGCTCACCACCGTCGGGACCGGCCGTTCCGCTAGGCGCAGCCCCGCGAGGCGCGTACGGTGGGCGGAGGCAGCCCCAGCTCCCGGTCGCCGTCCTCCCGCACCTCGGGAGGTGGTCCGACCGGAGGCACCGAGCACCCCGACCCGACGGACCCCATGGCACGCACCACCCTCCCCGAGACCGCACCCGAGCAACTGACCGAATGGCCGTCGCTCGACAGCGACGACCACTTCACGGACGATCCCGCCCTGTAAGGAGCGATCCCCCACGGGGCGTCCCGTGCCTCCTCGGCGTCAGGCCGCCGTGCGTGACCGACGTGAGCGGGCCAGCACGAACGGCAACTGCGTCTCGTCGACCACGGGCACCCCGTAACGGAGGGCCTTGCGGACCTTGCCCGATGCGCAGGCGACGTCCGCGGCGACGACCAGCGACGTCTCGGTCGTGACCGCCGGCCAGACGACCAACCCGGCACGCTCGAGCGTCCGCACGAGGGCGTCCCTCTCCTGGCTGAGCGATCCGGTCAGGGCGACGTGCGCGCCGGGTGCCAGCGGCCCGACGTCGGGCCGGGCCAGGGACGGCGTCCGGGGCTCCGGTGCCGCTCCGAGGGACTCGTCGAGCCCCTCGATGACCTCGAACTCGTCGAGCTCGTCGTCCTCCGCCGGACGGGGCGCGCGCTCGAGCACCGACGGCACGAGAGCCGCGTCGCGCCGGTGCGGGGCGATGCCGAGCATCTCGGCGACCGCGTCCACCTGCCGCCGTTCGTCGTCCGAGAGCACGTCGTGCGCCCAGACGGTCGAGACGAGTGAGGCGAAGTAGCGGTCGTGCACGAGCGCACGGGACAGGTCGTCGAGGTCGAGCTCGACGGCGAGGGTCGCGAGGTTCCCGGCCTCGTCCCGCGAGAGGTAGCCGTCGGACAGTGCCTTGTCGAGCATCGCCGCGTACTGGTCCTGACGACGGTCGAGGCCGAGCTGGGGCAGCAGCTCGGTCGCCCGCTCGAGAAAGCGGGGCTCGGTGGGCGCCGGCTCGACGGACAGGCCGTAGACGTCGCGATCGAGGTCGAGGTCGACGGGACCCGCGAGGTGCGTGCCGCCCGCGGGGCTCGCCGGGGGCACCGCCGCCGGAGCCGTGGGCCCCACGGCGCCGGACGCCAAGAGGACGGCGGAGGGGGCGGGCGCGAGGTCGCGCACCCGGGCGACACGGCGCCGGGCCCGCCAGGCCGCGCGGCCGGGGACGTGGCCTCCGTCGTCGGCGCCACCCGCGCCTCCTGCGTACCGGGGGTGCGGCGTGGACCGCGGGGTCTCGGCCGTCGGCCACTGCTGCAGGGCGGCGTAGCGGCCCCAGTCCTGCCACCAGGCCGACTGGGCGTCACCCATGCGCAGGTAGGCGGACAGCAGCTGGGCGGTCGCCGCCGCGTCGCCGAGCGACTCGTGGGCGACGGAGAGGTCGACGTCGATGGCCGCGCAGCAGTCGGCGAGCGTGCGGCCGGCGCCGGGCAGGTACGTGGGGGCGAGCTTCATCGTGCAGAGTGCGCCCGACCCGTCGGTCCCGAGCGGCGACACCAACCCGAGGCGCGCGAACTCGGCGGCCAGGAACTGCGCCTCGAAGCGGGCGTTGTGCGCGACGACGACGCGTCCGCGCAGGCGGTCGCAGAGGTCGTCGACGACGTGCTCGAACCGGGGTGCCCCGCGGACGTCCGCGCTGCGGAGCCCGTGGACGTGGATGGGCCCGAGGTCCCGCGAGGGGTCGACGACGGTCTCGAACGACGCCTCGACCTCACCGTGGACGTCGAGGTGCACGATGCCGATCTCGATCACCCGATGGTGTCGCCCGGGCCAGAGACCCGTCGTCTCGACGTCGATGACCGCGTAGCCGCCGTGAACCATGTCATCCCTTTCGTCGGGGCGAGCCTGGCAGGTTGCCCGATGGGCATCCAGCCCGCAATCGGGTGACACCCGTCGTGGGGCGGTGGGGGGACGCGGGGTCAGGAGGCGCGGCTCGGTGCTTCCCGTCGGTCCCGTCGTCCGCCACGATGGGGGCATGACCGCCGCCCCCGCCTCCGTCATCGCCGCGACCGCCTCCGTCACGGCCCCGACCGCGTCCGTCACGGCCGTCTGCCGGGTGTCGGCCCTGCTGCCCGACTCGGGCACGATCGGCGTGACCGCCATCGACAAGCGCCCCGTGGACGGGCCCGTCCACGTGCGCCCCCTCGGCCTCCGTGCCGACGTGCAGGCCGACCGCAAGCACCACGGCGGGATCGACCAGGCGGTGTACGCCTTCGCCGACGAGGACGCCGCCCACTTCGCCGAGCTGCTCGGCCGCGAGGTGGTGCCGGGGCTGTTCGGCGAGAACCTGCGGACGTCCGGGATCGACGTCACCGGCGCGGTGATCGGCGAACGCTGGGCCGTGGGCGGCACCCTCGTGCTCGAGGTCACGAAGCCTCGCGTCCCGTGCGGCACGTTCGCCCGCCGACTCGGCGAGGCCATGTGGGTCAAGCGGTTCTACGCCGAGGGTCGCCCCGGCACCTACCTGCGGGTGGTGAAGGCGGGGCCCGTCCAGGCGGGTGACGGCGTCACGGTGCTGTCACGACCGTCGCACGGGGTGACGATCGGCGAGTCCTTCACGGGGCTCCGGCCCGACCGGGCCGAGGCCCTCCTCGCAGCCGTCGACGGACCCGACCGCCTGAGGCTCACCGACGAGGTCCGGGGCTTCGCCGAGAAGGCCCTGCGAGGGCGCGTCCCCGCCTGAGCGCCGGCACGCACGCTCCACTAGCCTCGACCGAGAGGGCCCGGACGGGGCCCGCGCCAGAGGAGGCACCCATGTTCGAAGCCGAGAACATCCGCGACTGGATCGGCATGCCGGTCGTCGACCCCGACGGCGACAAGGTCGGCTCGCTCGAGAGCATCTACTTCGACACCGCCGCCGACCAGCCCGCCTTCGCCACCGTGACCGCCGGACTGCTCGGCCGCTCGCGCCTGGTCTTCGTGCCGCTGCAGGGTGCCGTCGTCGCCCCCAAGCACCTCAAGGTGCAGTTCGCGAAGAAGCTCGTCAAGGACGCCCCGTCGATCGAGACCGACGGCGAGCTCGAGGCAGCCCGCGAGCCCGCCGTGTTCGAGCACTACGGCCTCGTGTACCAGACCGGCGCGGCCGGCGAACGCCGCCTCGGCCGCCGCTGACCGCCGCCGCTCCCGACCGCGAAGGGCCCCGCCGCATCGGCGGGGCCCTTCGGCGTCCGCTCCGGCGATGGTGCGCGGACGAGTGCAGAACGTGCAAAAATCAGGAGGCGCGGGTCGGTGACCCGCGCCTCCTGCGTCGTGCGCCCGCCCCGACGCCGCCGCCACGTGCTCCGGCCTCGTGCCGCCCCTCCCCCCTCGCCTCGCCCCCGTCGCCTCGCCCCACGCCCCCTTCGCCTCGCCTCACGCCCCCTTCGCCTCGCCTCACGGCCCGTGCCGCTGCCCGAAAGGCCACCCCATGACCCACGCCCCCGCCCCGACCGGCGCCACATCGCCGTCCTCCCCCGGAGCGGGCCCCGGCCAGCCCGCCGGGGTGCCGCGTCACGCCTGGTACGCCCTCGTCGCCCTTCTCCTCGGCATGTTCATCGCCCTGCTCGACACCACGATCGTCAACGTCGCCCTGCCGACGATCCGCACGACTCTCGACGCCTCGGAGTCGACCCTGTCGTGGATCATCTCGGGGTACGCCCTCGCCTTCGGCCTCGCGTTGATCCCCGCCGGGCGCATCGGCGACCGCATCGGCCACAAGTGGGTCTACTTCACGGGAGTCCTGCTCTTCACGCTGGCGTCGCTCGCCTGTGGCCTCGCCCAGGACGACACCCAGCTCGTGGTGTTCCGCGTCGTGCAGGGCCTCGCCGGCGGCATCTTCGTGCCGGCCGTCACGGCGTTCATCCAGTTGCTGTTCCCCGGTCGCTCGCGGGGCAAGGCCTTCGCCATCATGGGCGCCGTCATCGGCGTCTCGTCGGCGCTCGGTCCGATCATCGGCGGCCTGATCATCCAGGCCTTCGGCGACGAGAACGGGTGGCGTCTCGTCTTCTACGTCAACCTGCCGTTCGGCATCATCACCCTCGTCGCCGCCGCCGTCCTGCTGCCCAAGCGCGACGAGTCGGTGCCCCGTCCCGACCGCGGGCTCGACTGGATCGGCCTCGTGCTGGTCTCGGGCGCCTTCGTCGCCCTGCTCGTCCCGCTGATCCAGGGGCAGGACGAGGGCTGGCCGCTCTGGACCTACCTGACCATCGCCGCCGGCGTCGTGCTGCTCGCCCTGTTCGGCCTGTGGGAGGTCGCGTACACGAAGCGCGGCAAGACCCCCCTCGTCCCGCCGAAGCTGTTCGCGCACCCGTCGTTCACCGGTGGCGTCGTCCTCGCGCTCGTCTACTTCGCGGCCTTCACGAGCATCTTCTTCACGATCTCGCTACTCTGGCAGTCGGGGCTCGGCCACAGTGCGTTGGCCTCGGGCGCCGTGGCGATCCCGTTCGCGGTGGGCAGCATCATCAGCTCGTCGCAGAGCAACCGCATCGCCGCCCGGCTCGGTCGCGGCGTGCTGATCCTCGGCACGGCCCTCGTCACCATCGGCCTCACCTGGATGTGGCTCGTGCTCGTCACGGTCGACGCCTCCGACCTGACCAACTGGATGCTGCTGGTCCCTCTGCTGCTCGCCGGCCTCGGCAACGGCTTCTTCATCGCGCCGAACGTCCAGTTCATCGTCGCGACGGTCGACCGGCAGGACGCCGGCTCGGCCAGCGCCGTCATCTCGGCGATCCAGCGCATCGGGTCGGCCGTGGGCATCGCGATCATCGGCAGCGTGCTCTTCGGCACGCTGACCATCTCGGGCCGCACGCCGGCCGACGTCGCCACCGGCTTCACCGACGCGGCGGCCCACGCCATGCTCGTCAGCGCGATCTTCGCCCTGGCCTCGTTCGTGCTCGTGTTCGCCCTGCCGCGTCGCGTCCCGCAGCAGCGCGGATAGCGCCGTCCGGGCGCCGCCACGCGCGGGTGGGGCCGGGATGCGAACCCGGCCCCCTCGTTCGGGCGGCACCAAGGAAGGTGAGGCACACTGCAACGATGCCCTCAGCCCTGCCGACCACAGAGCCGACCGTCCGCCCCGTCTCGACGACCCGTCGAGACCGGGTGCTGCCGCTCGACGGCCTGCGCACGCTGGCCATCGCCCTCGTCGTGCTCTACCACCTGCACGTGCCGGGCTTCGGCAGCGGTTTCGTGGGCGTCAACGTCTTCTTCGTGCTGTCGGGCTACCTGATCACCACGTTGCTGCTGCGCGAGCACGCGTCGACGGGACGCATCCGGCTCGGCCGGTTCTGGGTCCGCCGCCTGCTGCGGCTCTACCCGACGCTGCTCGCCGTCGTCGTGGTGGGCGTCTCGCTGTGGTGGCTCGTGGGTGACTACCAGGGCTCGACCCTCGGCCCGGTCGGTGCCGCCCTGATCGCCCTCACCTACACCGGCAACGTCGCCCGGGCGTTCTTCGACACCTCGCAGGGCGTCTTCGCGCCGATGTGGAGCCTGTCGATGGAAGAGCAGTTCTACCTCGTCTGGCCGCCGGTGCTGGTGCTGCTGCTCGCCGTCGCGGTCAGGCGCAAGGCCCTGGTCGCCGGCCTCTCGGTGGTCGTGGTCGCCTCGGCCGTCGCCACCTGGTTCCTCTACGACCGCCCCTCGGGCGGTGCGACCCCCGACATCTACTTCAGCCCCGTCCTCAACGTGGCCCCCCTGCTGATGGGCTGCGTGCTCGCGGTCGTCCTGCGGTCCGACCGCGTGCGGGCAGCCCTCGCCGGCCGCTGGGGAGCCCTCGCCACCTGGCTCGGATTCGCCGGGGTCGTGGGGTCGCTCTTCGTCATCGGAGCGGGGTGGCAGCAGAGCGTCCTCACCTTCGCGGTCGCGTTGCCCGCCGTGGGCCTGGCCTCGATGCTCCTGATCGGTGGTCTCGTCACGGCGTCGTCCCCCGTCGCCTGGGTGCTGTCCCTGGCACCGGTCGCCTGGTTCGGACGGGCCGTCTCGTACCCGCTCTACCTCTGGCACGTCGTCTTCATCGCGCTGGTCGAACCGTACGTGCAGGGTGCGCTCGGCATCGTCCTCGTGCTCGCGGCGGCGATCGGCACGTCCGTTCTCTCGCACCACTTCGTGGAGAAGCCGGCCCTCGCGCTGAAGGGCCGTTTCGAGCCCCGGGAGCCTCGCCGCGCCTCCTCGACCGTCTCACGCGACCGCGAGCTCACGAACGCCTGACGCCGGGCGCCTGACGCCGGGTGCGGGCGCCTGACGCATGGCGCCTGACGCCGGGCGGACCGGGGTCAGAGCCAGCCGCGCTCGCGCGCGACCCGGGCGGCGGCGTGCCGCGACGAACTGCCGGTCTTCTGCATCGCCGACGACAGGTAGTTGCGCACCGTGCCGGACGCGAGGTGCAGCCGGGCGCTGATCTCACGCACCGAGAAGCCGTCGGTCGTCAGTCGCAACGTGTCGAGCTCGCGCTCGGTCAGCGGACAGTCGTCCATCATCGCCGAGGCCGAGATGTCGGCGTCGATGTAACGGCGGCCGTCGTGCACCTGCACGATCACCCGTTCGAGCTCGTCGGGATCGACCGACTTCGGCAGGAACCCTCGCACCCCGGCACGGAGGGCACGACGGAGCACGCCGGGGCGGCCGTGACGGGTCAGCAGCACGACCGCCTGCTCGGGTCGTCGACCCAGGATCGCGATCGCCGCGTCGATGCCGTCCATGCCGGGCATCTCGAGGTCGAGCAGCACGACGTCGGGCTCGTGAAGCGCGGCGAGGGCCACGGCCTCGGCACCGTCGGCGGCCTGGGCGACGACGGTGATCGTGTCGCTCAGGTCGAGCAGGGCGGCGATCGATCGACGCAGCAGGGTCTCGTCGTCGGCGAGCAGCACGCGGATCATGCGGGCCCCGTGCCGGTCGACGCCGCGGTCGACGCCCCGGTCGACGCCCCGGTCGATGCCGCGGGGGCCGCCCCGGCCCGTGTCGCCGTCGGCCGGGATGCTCCGCCGGCTCCCGTCGCCGTCGCCCTCGCCTCGACCCGGAACCGGCCGTTCTCGAGCCGGGTGGTCACCGTGCCGCCGACCGCGGCGAACCTCTCGCCGAGACGGGCGAGGCCGCTGAGTCCGCGCAGGGGCTCGGGGGCACCGTCGTTGACGACCTCGACCGACTCGGGGCCGAGCACGATGGAGACCCGCTCCGCCTGGGCGTGACGCAGCACGTTCGTCGTGGCCTCACGCACGACGTGGCCGAAGAGGTCGTCGGCAGGGTGACCGACGGGAGGGACGCCCGTGACCTCGAGCTCGATGCCCGCCGCCCGGATCAATTCGGCCGAGTTGGCCAGTTCGCCGGCGAGCGTGAGCGTGCGTTCGCCGTAGGCCAGCCGACGGGTCTCGGCGATGGTCTGCACGATCAGCTGCTCGGCCTCGCGGAGGTGCCGTCGCGCGGCGGCGGGGTCGCGGTCCAGGGTCTTGTCGGCCAACTGCAGCTGCAGGCGACCGACGTGCAGGGCCTGCCCTTGGATGTCGTGCAGGTCGACCGAGAACCGGTACCGCTCGCGCATCACGGCGAGCTCGGACTGGGTCTCGCGGGCCGCGTCGATCTCGAGGTACAGGTCGAACCCGTACCGGTTCAGCCGACAGATCCCGTAGAGCGACAGCAGGCCGATCACGACCACCGTCGACAGCCCCACGAGCGGTGCGGCCGCGTCGACCTCGACGACCACCACGGGCACGAGCGCCGCGACCACGGCGGCGACGACCCATCGCCAGGAGGCGGACGGGGGCGTCGTCGCCAGGTACCCGACGGTGAGGCCGAAGGGGAAGAGCAGCAGGGCGTTGTGCCCGCCGAGCGGGACCGCCAGCCAGACGAGGTACGAGACGACGAGACCGGCGACGGCCAACGGCACGGGTGGGCGGCGTTCCCAGAAGAACGAGTGGGCCGTGACGAGAGCCCCCGCGGCGCCGGAGGCCGCCACCAACCACCAGGAGGTGCCCTCGGCCACCAGCGTCACGACCAGGACGAGGGTGGTGAAGAGCGCGAGCGCCACGAACGACCACGTGACGTACCGCCGCATGCGCGCGAGCGGGGGCAGGTGGCCGCCCGGTCGAGGACGCACGGCCAGCGGGAGGTGGGGCATGCGACCACGCTAACGGAGGCCGCCGACGCACGGAGGTGCCCGATGTCACGGCCGAGCATGACCGATGTCACACGGCACGGGTGGCACGCCGGCACTACCCGTCGTCCGCCCGGCACGAGATCGTCGAGGTCATGACGAACTCCACCGACACCACGCCCCGACCGGCCGTCGCGCCCGGCTCCGCCGAGCGCGGCGACGCCGTCATCTCGACGCACGGCCTCCGCTGTTCGTACGGCTCGTTCACCGCCGTCGACGGCCTCGACCTGACCGTCCACCGCGGCGAGCTGTACGCGCTCCTCGGCACGAACGGTGCCGGCAAGACCACCACGCTCGAGGTGCTCGAAGGGCAACGCACGGCCGACGCGGGCCGGGTCGAGGTGCTCGGCGGTGATCCGACCGACCGGGGGCGCATCCGACCGCGCATCGGCACGATGTTGCAGGACTCGGGCCTCGCCCCCGAGCTCACCGTGCGCGAGAGCGTCCAGCTGTCGGGCGCCGTCTCGGGTCGCGACGACGACGTCGACCGCGTGCTCGGCCTCGTCGGCGTGGACCACAAGGCCTCGGCCCGGGTCGCACGGCTCTCGGGCGGCGAGCGGCGGCGGGTCGACTTCGCCGCGGCCGTCTGGGGCACGCCCGAGCTGGTCTTCCTCGACGAACCCACCACGGGCCTCGACCCCGCGGCACGGGACGCGCTCTGGGCCGTGGTCGCCGGACTCCGGGAGGCGGGGGTCACCTTCGTCCTGACCACCCACTACCTCGAGGAAGCCGCCGAGAACGCCGACCGCATCGGTCTGATGCACCGCGGGCGCATCCGCCGCGAAGGGACCGTCGCCGACCTCACCGCCGGCAGCACGACCTCCATCCGCTTCGTCGCCCCCGGCCCGCTGGACGGCCTCCCGCTGCAGGTCGCCCGGACCGAGAACGACCTCGTCGTGATCGAGACCGACGACGCCCAGCGCGACCTCGGGGCGTTGCTCGGCTGGGCGGCCGACGCCGATCGCCCGTTGGCCCGTCTCACGGTGCACGAGTCGGGACTCGACGACGTGTTCCGCGACCTCGGCCGCGCCTCCTGACCGTCGACCGTCGCCGACTCCGCTCCCCACGCGCATCCCCGAAAGGACATCCCATGACCACCGTGACCCGTCCCTCCCCCACCCGGTCGGCAGGCTCGCGACGTCGTTCCGGCCCGCTCGCCATCGCCCTCGCCGAACTGCGCATGCTCGTGCGCAACCGCACCGTCGCCCTCTGCGCCCTGCTGCTGCCCCTCGGCTTCGGGGCCCTCACCTACGCCTTCGACTCGTACGGCACGGCCGGCATGCTCGCCGGCGTGCAGATCATCGGCATGGTGGGCCTCGGCGTCTACGTCACCGCGACGACCACCCTCGCGGCCCGTCGTCAGTCCCTGTACCTGAAGCGGTTGCGCAGCGGGTCCGTCGGCGACGCGGGCATCATCGCCGGGCTCGTGCTGCCCGTCGTGGCGGTCAGCGTCGCGCAACTCGTCGTCGTGCTCGGCGTGCTCGCGCTCCGCGAGCCCCCGGTGCACGCCGGGCTGCTGATCGTGGCCGTCCTGGTCGCCGAGGCCATGTTCGCCGGCTTCGCCCTGGCCACGGCCGGGTTCAGCACCTCGCCCGAGCACGCTCAGTACACGACCATGCCGCTCTACCTGATCACGCTCGGGGTGGCGATCTGGTGGACGGTCACGGGTGCCGACGACCTGCTCTGGCTCAAGCGCATCCTGCCCGGGGGCGGACTGATGGAACTGATCACCCTCGCCTGGAACGGCGGCGACCTGTCACTCGTGTCCGTGCTGCTGACTCCGACGCTGGTCTGGGCCGCCCTCGGGGCCCTCGCGGCCACGAAAGCCTTCCGGTGGGAACCCCGGCACTGAGCGGCCCCGACCTCGTCCCGAGGGCCGATGCGGCCTCGTCAGGGTCGATGCGGCTTCGTCAGGGCCGGCGCGGCTTCGTCAGGGTCGACGCGGCTTCGTCAGGGCCGACGCGGTAGGTCAAGGCCGACGCGGCCGGGCGACGGCGGGCACGCCCACCGCGACCGACCCGGCCGGAACGTCCTTGGTCACGACCGCGTTGGCCCCGACGACGCTGCCGCTGCCCACGGTGACGCCGCCGAGCACGGCGGCCCCGGCACCGATCATCACGCCGTCACCGACGGTGGGGTGCCGGCGGCCGAGCGCGCCTCCGCGTCCCTTGCCCCCGAGGGTCACTCCGTGGAAGATCGTGCAGTCGTCACCGACGACCGCGGTCTCGCCGATCACGACGCCCATGCCGTGGTCGATGAACAGACGGGCCCCGAGGCGAGCCCCGGGGTGGATCTCGACGCCGGTCAGCGATCGGACCGCCTGCGACAGCAGGCGGGCGGCGAACCGCGACCCGAGGAGGCGCGGTGCCGGCCCCGCACGCCACAGTCTCGAGGTCACGCGGTGCGCCCACACCGCGTGCAGGCCCGAGTAGACGAGGGCGGTCTCGAGGCGTCCTCGGGCAGCCGGGTCGCGCCTCCGGACGGTGTCGAGGTCCTCGCGGAGGCGCGCGACCAACCGCACCCTAGGCGTCCGCGAGGTCCTGGAACAGCACGGTCGACAGGTAACGCTCTCCGGTGTCGCAGACGATGGCGACGATGCGCTTGCCGGCGTTCTCGGGTCGCTTCGCGATCTCGAGTGCGGCGTGGATGATCGCCCCCGACGAGATGCCCGAGAGGATGCCTTCCTTCGTGGCGAGGTCGCGCGCGACGCGCAGGGCGTCGTCGAGCTGCACGGGGAACACCTCGTCGATCTGCGAGCGGTCGAGCACCTCGGGCACGAAGTTCGCCCCGATGCCCTGGATCTTGTGCGGGCCGGCCTTGCCCTCGCTCAGCAGGGGCGAGTCGGCGGGCTCGACCGCGACGACCTTCACACCGGGGACCTTCTCGTGCAGCACCTGACCGACGCCCGTGATGGTGCCGCCGGTCCCGACGCCCGCCACGAAGAAGTCGATCTTCCCGTCGGTGTCGCGCAGGATCTCGGGCGCGGTCGTGCGGCGGTGGATCTCGGCGTTGGCCTGCGTCTCGAACTGCTGGGCCCAGATCGCGTTCTCGGTCTCGGCCGCGATCTGCTTGGCGCGTTCGACGGCGCCCTTCATGCCCTCGGGTCCGGGGGTCAGCACGATCGTCGCGCCGTAGGCCTTCATGACGGTGCGTCGTTCGACGCTCATCGTCTCGGGCATCGTGACGATCACCCGGTAGCCGCGGGCGGCTCCGACCAGGGCCAGCGAGATGCCCGTGTTGCCACTCGAGCCCTCGACGATCGTGCCGCCGGGCTTCAGGTCGCCGGAGGCCTCGGCCGCGTCGACGATGGCGACGCCGAGACGGTCCTTCACGCTGGCCCCCGGGTTGTAGAACTCGAGCTTGGCCAGCACCTCGGCCCCGCCCTCGGCGGGCAGCGAGTTGAGCTTGACGAGCGGGGTGTTGCCGAAGGCCGAGGTGATGTCGGCGTGGATTCCGGGCATGCGCGGGTCTCTTCCGTGAACGGGGGTCTGTGCGGACGGATCGATGCTCATCTTAGGCAGCCGTCCTGCACCGTCCCCCTGTGTGTCCCCGAGCGACGTGTGCGTCCCCCGCCAGCCCTGCCACCCCGCCGCCGCCGTCCTGCCGCGCCACCCCGCCACCCCGCCACCCCGCCACCCCGCCACCCCGCCACCCCGCCACGAAGTGGTCACAGCACCATGCCTAGATCTGGCGGTGTGGCCACATCCTGGCGTTCTGCCGTGGCCTGAGCTCGACCTCGAGGTCTCGGAGAACCCTGGCGAGCGGTAGGCGGAGCGCAACGTCCTCGGCGTCGCATCGACCGATCGCCGTGATCGCACCCGATCGCACGAGTCGCCGCTCACGGGCCTTCTCGGCCTTCACCACCGCCGACGGCACCCGTCCCGCACGCATCGCCGCGTCGTCGTACTTGGCCTTGCCGTCGAACTCGAGCGCCACGTCACCCATCACGAAGTCGCAACGTCCCGCCAGCCCTGCGCCGTCGAAGATCTCGACCTGCATCACGGGCTCGGGAGCACCGAGCTCGAGGAGCGCGAGCCGACAGAGCGATTCGCCGCCGTTCTCCGTCCAGGGCGTGCCGAACGCCGTGACCTGACGAGCCGTCGCGAGTCCTCGGGCACCGGGTTCGCGGTCCAGGCGCTCGAACAGCAGACGGCGCATGGCGTCTGCCGCCGCGTCCACGCCCGACCGGTGACCGGCGGACGGATGCGGGCCGCGTCGCGCGGGCGCGTCGAAACATCCCGCCCGGGCGGCGGCGCGGCGAAGGACGGCGTCGACACAGAGCACTCCGTCGGCGAACGACGCCGTCCGCGACCTGTCGACCGCCGTACGCCCCTCGCTCGTCAGGACGAGCCCGTCGACCGTGACCGTGTCGCGGGCATCGATCGGACCCGGGTGGCGAACGACTCGTGCGGTCGCCTGCGTCCGGTCCCGACCGGGATCGATGACGTGGATGGGCCCCCGCGGCCAGTCGACGCTCGGCAGCCCGTGGAGGGCGACGGCGGAGCCGTGCGACACGACGACCCGAGGCGACAGGCCTGCCATGACCGCTCTCGTCGTCAGGACGTGCCGTCGACGTCCGTCGAGACACGCCCAGTCGGCCGCGTCGACGTAGGCCCCGGGGTGCACCCGATGCAGAAGGCCGCGACTCGCGTCACGTCGCAGGACGGTGCCGTGCCTGGTCTGAGAACCGTAGGTGGCGGCGAAGACGAGGGGTGGAAGCGCGTCGGTCACGCACCCGAGAGTGTCCCCGCAGCCCACCCTCGAGAGCCGAGCTGCGCCTCCTTGTGGACGGCCTCCACGCAGCCATCGCTGTGTGCGAGACGCGCACTGTCGCACAACACCGAGAAATGGTCACAGCACCCGGATTAATCGGGGTGCTGTGACCATCTCGTGGCGGGGTGCGGCAGCGGCGCGGCGGCGGCGGCGCGGCGGAAGCGCAGGAGGCGCGGTGCGGGACTACGCGCCCGTCACCTTCCCGGGGTTGAACACGCGCCCCGGGTCGGCCGAGTCGAACAGCCCCTGCATGACGGCCACGCCCTCGGGCGAGACGTCCTGCGCGAGCCACGGCTGGTGCTCGAGCCCGACGCCGTGGTGGTGCGAGACGGTCGCCCCGGTGTCGATGAACGCCTGCTGGATGGCGTGCTTGACCACGTCGTACTCGGCCTCGGCGTCGTCACCGTGCTCGAAGGCGAAGGTGAAGTACAGGCACGCGCCCGAGTGGTACGAGTGCGACAGGTGGCCCATGATCCAGCCCTGCTTGCCGATGCTGTCGAAGGCCTGGTTCGCCGCGGCGTAGACGCGCGACGACACGAGGCGCAGCTTCGACCAGGGGGCGGCGGTCTCGGAGACGTCCGCCGCGCCTCCGTGGTCCATGAAGAAGTCGCGCAGGTAGGGCGTGTCGAACTTCTTCTGGTCGTAGAGCTTGCCCGGTCCCTTGCCGACGCTCATGCCCTTGTTCGCCTTGACGATCTTGGCGACGGCCTTCTGGGTGTGGGCGACGTGCTCGGGGCTGCCCTCGTAGCCGATGAACGACAGGCACATCGCGTCGACGTCCCAGCCCTTGGCCTTCAGGATGGTCGGCAGCAGGTCGGTGACCTTCTGCGAGATGCCCTTGCCCGGCTTCGACGTGGCGAACGAGAAGGCGGTCTCGTGTGCGTCGCTGACGCGGGTGACCGACGGGCTCACGTCGCTCTCGGCGATGGCCTGCATGGCGGCGAGGCCGTCGTGCCACGACGGGAACAGGTAGGCGAGGATCTCGCGCTTCTCGGGCAGGCGGTGCACCTGGGCGGTGACCTCGGTGATGACGCCGAGACGTCCCTCGCTGCCGATGATCATCTCGCGCAGCGACGGACCCGTCGACGCGCTCGGCACGGCGCGGATCGAGAGCACGCCGCCGGGGCGCACGACCCGCAGCCCCTTGGTGATGTCGGCGATGTCGCCGTACTTGTCGCTCTGCATGCCCGACGAGCGGGTGGCGACCCAGCCGCCCATGGTCGAGTGGGTGAAGCTGTCCGGGAAGTGTCCGAGGGTCCACCCGCGGGCGTTGAGCTGCTCCTCGAGGTCTGGGCCCTGACCGCCGGCCTGGATGCGCGCCAGTCCGCCGTCCTCGTCGATGCCGAGCACCTTGTCGAGCCGGCCCATGTCGAGCGAGACGATCGTGCGCTCCTCCGCGGGCAGCGGTTCGAGGCTGCCGACGATGTTGCTGCCGCCGCCGAAGGGGATGAGGACGAGGTCGCTCGCGACGGCCAGGTCGACGATGCGCTGGATCTCGTCCTCGTCGGCCGGGTACACGACGACGTCGGGCACCCGGTCGAGACGTCCGGCGCGGATGCGGATCAGGTCGCGGATGCTCTTGCCGTAGGTGTGGACGACCCGGTCGTGGTCGTCGGTGACGACCTGGCCGTCGCCCACGATCTGCACGAGCGAGTCGAGCACCTCGGTGCCGACCCGGGACGAGGGGACGTCGAGGTCGTCGAACGAGAGGCCGGTGTCGTGCCCCTGGGACAGCTCGACGCCCACGATCTTCTTGACGAAGGGGGCGAAGGCGGGCTTGTCGTCGTGGTGGAAGGCGACGCCCTCGACGCCCCAGCCCCACCACTTCATGTGCTTGACGCCGTCGACGGCAGGACTCTTCTTCTGTTGGACGTCGGTCACGGGCGTTCTCCTTCGAGCGGGTCTGACGGGCCCAGGATGCGGGCGGTGTTGGCGTCCTTCAGACGCAGGATCTCGGTGCGCACGCGCGTCGAGAAGTCGGTGACGGACTCGCCGTCGTGGGGCCGCATCGGGTCGCCGAACGCGACTCCGACGGGCAGTCGGCCGGGCCGGGGCCAGCTGCGGCCGCGCGGTTGGGCGATGTTGGCCCCGATCAGCGCGAGCGGCACGACCGGCACGCCGCAGGCCGAGGCGAGGGCGGCGGCGCCGGGCTTGAAGGCGGCGACGGTGCCGTCCTTCGAGCGGGTGCCCTCGGGGAACACCAGCACGGGGTAGCCGCGCTGCAGCAGCGATCGAGCACTGACCGTGGGCTGCCCCTGGCGCCCGCGGGCGGCCGCCTTGGCCGCGGCGCGTCGGCGGGCCGAGCTCTGCGGCGTCGACCCCGCCGACGCACCGGACGAGGAGGCGCGGGTCGCGTCGACCGCGGAGGCCGGGGTCCCCGAGCCCCGCTGCACCGGGAACGCGTTGAAGAACAGTTCGGTCAGCTGACGCCGCCAGGGCACGTCGAAGAAGTAGTCGGCCGCGGCGCCCGTGGCCAGGTAGCGCGCGAGCTTGCGCGGCAGGGCACCGAGGATGAGCGGCGCGTCCAGGTGGCTCGAGTGGTTCGCGACGACGATGAAGCCCCCGGTGAGGCCCTCGACCCGGTCGCGGTCGATGACCGTCACGTCGGTGATCGACCAGATCGTCGGCTTGAGCACCATGCGCTGCGCGACGTAGCGGGCCATCGCGTGTCGCCGCGAGCTGAAGCGGTCGCGGACGTCGCTCGCGACGTCACCGGCACGCTGGGCGACTCCACCAGCACGCTGGGCGACGTCCCCGGCTCGCTGGGCGACGTCGGCCCTGACGTCGTCGACCCGCTGGGCCACGGCGTCGAGGCGGGCGTGGTCGCGGCGTCGTTCTCCGTCGTCCTTCACGCTCACTGCCCCACCGGCTTGCGGCGGCTCGACGAGATCGCGCCGGACGCGGCCCGGACGGCGCCCTTGGGGGCGTGCCGGACCAATCCCATCAGCACCTTGTACCGAAGCGTGGGCATGGAGATCACCTTGCCTTTGTCGACGTCGCGCAGACAGGCGACCACGAGTTGTTCGGTGCTGAGCCACAGGGCGTTGGGTATGGACGACGACTTTATGCCGGCACGCTGATGGAACTCCGTCCGCACCCAGCCCGGCAGGAGGGCCGTGACGCCCACGCCGGTGCCCTTGAGCTCGACCGAGAGACCCTCGCTGTACGAGGTCACCCACGCCTTGATCGCCGAGTAGCTGCCCATGGCCATCAGCCCCGCGGTGCTCGACACGTTGACGATGCGACCGCGGCCGCGCTCGCGCATGGACCTCGCCGCCGCACCCGAGAGCACGAGCACGGCCCGGCACATGACCTCGAACGCGAGGTCGTGCGCGGCGACGTCGGTGGAGGTCAGCGGGGTGTGCATGCCGAAACCGGCATTGTTCACCAGCAGGTCGACGGGGCGGGTCGGATCGGCCAGCCGCTCGGCCACCCGGTCGACGTCGCGACGGTCCCCGAGGTCGGCCGCGAGCACCTCGACGTCACGGCCGAGCGCGCGCAGGGCGGTCGCCGTCTCGTCGAGTCGGGTGAGGTCACGAGCGACCAGGACGATGTCCCAGCCGCGCATGGAGAGTTGGCGGGCGAATTCGGCTCCGATGCCGGACGTGCCCCCGGTGACGAGCGCTACAGCCATGCCGCTTACGATACGGTGCTGAGAGCAGACTGCGCGCATCGAGACACGTTCGAGGCCCTTCTCGCCTCGTCCACTTCTGCCCCGGAGGACCCCCTGTCATGACGACCAGAGATGCCCCGCGCGCCGACCCCGACTTCGACATCCGCGAGTTCACCAAGACGGCCCAGGGCAACTGGCGCCCCGACCTCGACCTGTCCGGCTTCGCCGAGCGCCCCCTGGGCCCCGACGCCCTGCGCCTCGTCCGCCATCTCGGCCGTCTCGAGAGCGCCACGATGGAGAACCTGCGCAACCTCCTGGTGACGGCCACCCACAAGGACACTCGGGTCACCGCGTTCCTCGTGACGTGGGCGTTCGAGAAGTTCTGGCTGGCCGACGCCCTCGACGCCGTCCTCGAGGCCCACGGCGAGCCCCGCAACCGCGACGTGACCGAGGGGCCCAAGCGTCACGCCGCCTCCGAGGCCGTCGAGCGCCGTGGCCCGATCACCCGGGCCCTCCAGGCCATCACCGTCGGGTCCCCCATCGTCGCCGTGCACACGACGACGGGAGCCGTCGACGAATGGGTGCTCCGAGAGGCATACGACCGCCTCGACGAGCTCGCGGCACACCCCACGCTGACCACCGTGATCGACCGGGCGAGGGTCGTCAAGGGTCGTCACGAGCAGTTCTTCGCGAGCGAGGCCGACTGGCGCCTGCGCGACTCGCGCCGGTCGGTGAAGATGACCCGCGCCTCCTTGCTGACGGCCGTCTGGCCGATCGGCGCCGTCGAGCGCGCCGACTCCGAGCGCACCTTCTTCGACGCCACCGTCTTCGGCGGGGCCGAGGGCCACCTGCGCGCCGACCGCGTGGGCGCGCAGGTCGCCGACCTGCCGGGCCTGGACGCCTCCGTCGGGGCGGCCGTGACCAGAAAGCTGACCGCATGAGCTCCACCCCCGGCCTCGCGCTGCCCGACCAGACCCCGGGTGCCACCCGAATCGACCTCGGCGGCTCGCACGTCCTGCTCACCGGCGGCACCGGCTTCGTCGGCCAGGCGATCCTCGAGCGTCTGCTCTCGTCGCACCCCGGCACGACGGTCACGCTCCTCATCCGACCGAAGGCCGGCACCTCGGCCGAGGGGCGTCTGCGGCACCTGCTGAAGAAGCCGGTCTTCGCCTCGTGGCGCGAGGCCGTCGGGGCCGAGGGCGTCGAGAAGGCCCTCGCCGAGCGGCTCCGGGTGATCGAGAGCGGTCTGGGCGACCTGCCCGACCTGCCCGACGACCTCGACGTCGTCATCCACAGCGCGTCCACGGTGTCGTTCGACCCGCCGATCGACCAGGCCTTCGAGACCAACGTCGGCGGGGCGGTCGGGCTCTACGAGGCCCTGCGGAAGACGGGCACCGACCCGCACGTCGTGCACGTGTCGACCGCCTACGTCGGCGGCATCCGCAAGGGCGTGTTCCCCGAGGCGTCGCTCGGCCACACCGTCGACTGGCGTGTCGAGCGTGCCGCCGCCGCCGACGCCCGCGCCCGGGTCGAGGCCGCCTCCCGCCAGCCCGAGACGCTGCGCACCTTCCTCGCCCAGGGTCGTGCGGCGCACGGCAAGACCGGCCCGCAGGCGGTCGCCACGGCCGCGGAAGACGCCCGCGTCGCCTGGGTCAAGGCCCGCCTCGTCGACTACGGACGCACCCGGGCCGAGACGCTCGGCTGGACCGACGTCTACACGCTGACCAAGGCCTTCGCCGAGCGCGCCGCCGAAGAGCTCTGGGCCGAGGCCGGGCACCGCCTGTCGGTCGTCCGACCGGCGATCGTCGAGAGCGCCCACCGGCACCCCTACCCCGGCTGGATCGACGGCTTCAAGGTCGCCGACCCGCTGATCATGTCGTACGCCCGTGGGCTGCTGCCCGAGTTCCCCGGCGTGCCCGACAGCGTGCTCGACGTGATCCCGGTCGACTACGTCGTCAACGTCATCCTCACCGTCGCGGCGAACCCGGTCGAGGCCGGCAGCCCCCAGTACTTCCACGCCAGCTCGGGCGGCAGCAACCCGTTCTCGATCCTGCGCATGTTCGAGAACCTCAAGGCGTTCTTCACGGCCAACCCGCTGCCCCGCGACGAGCACTCGTCGATCGAGGCGCCGCACTGGAACTTCCCGGGCGTGCGCAAGGTCGAGGGCGCCATCCGCACCGCGAACCGCGTCAACGACGTCCGCGAGGCCGTGCTCACGCGACTGCCGAGCACGCTGCGCACCCGGACGGCGCTGGCCGGGGTCCAGACGCGGCGCGCCGACCTCGAGTCGCTGCAGAGCCTCACCGACCTCTACCGCCACTACGTGCAGTCCGAGATCATCTTCGACGACCGACGCACCCGGGCCCTGCACGCCGGACTCCCCGCGGGCTCGCCCGCCGACATCGGCTTCGACGTGACCGACGTCGACTGGGAGGCCTACTTCCAAGAGGTGCACTTCCCGTCCATCACCTCGATGACCCGGGCGTTCTCGGTGCGACCCGCCGCGTCGGCCGTCGTCGCCGACACGCGGGCCCTGCCGCCGCGCGACGACGTCGTGGCCGTGTTCGACCTCGAGGGCACGGTGCTCGACAGCAACATCGTCGAGCAGTACCTCTGGGTGCGCTCGGCCGGGTTCCGCAAGGCCGCCTGGCCCGGCGAGGTCGCCAGCCTGCTCACCTCGCTGCCGCGCTACCTCCGGGCCGAGGGTCGCGACCGCGGCGAGTTCATCCGCACGTTCTCCCGACGGTACGAGGGCATGCCCGTCGCGCGGCTCTCGGGCGTGGTCCGGTCACGCGGCTACGCCGACACGGTCCTGCGCCACACCCTCCCCGACGCGCTCGCCCGACTGGCCGAGCACCGTGCCGCCGGGCACCGCACGGTACTGGTCACGGGCTCGATCGACACCCTGACGACTCCCCTGGCACACCTCTTCGACGACGTCGTCGCCAGCACGATGCACCAGCGCAGCGGCGTCTACACGGGTTACCTCGCACAGCCTCCGCTGGTCGACGAGGCCCGTGCCGCCTGGCTGCGCCAGTACGCCCAGGCGAACGACATCGATCTCTCGGGGTCGTACGGTTATGGTGACTCGTTCGCCGACCTCGCCTGGCTCGAGATGGTCGGCCACCCGAACGCGGTCAACCCCGACAGCAATCTGGCACGCGAGGCGCTCCGAAGAAGATGGAGCATCCGCGATTGGACTCGCAGCGGCCCCCACGGCAGAAGCGGCACCAGCACCACGAGCGGCACCAGCAGCACCACAGCGAAAGGAGACGGAGGCAGGGCCTGAGCCCGCGCCTCCTGACAACACATGGCCTTCGACATCGACAAGTTCGCCGCGACCTCCGAACGCCTGAGCTGGGACGACCTCGACCTCGACCACTTCCGGAAGAACCCGCTCTCGGCCGACTCGCTGCGGACGCTGCGCTACATGGCCGACGTCGAGTACCACACGGTCTGCTACACCCGTGACCTCCTCACGACTCCTTCTCACAAAGAGAACGAGATGACCACGTTCATGACGATGTGGAACCGCGAGGAGTTCTGGCACGGCGAGGCCCTGGCCGCGATCCTCGAGGTCCACGGCATCACGGTCGACTACGACCAGCTCCGCGCGAACCGGCTCAAGCTCGGCTGGCGTGAGCGCCTCGACCCGGTCAAGCAGGGTCTGCTCGGCAAGATCGTCGGCTCGGACTTCGTCGCCGTCCACATGTCGTGGGGCGCGGCCAACGAGTACTCGGCCGTG
This sequence comes from Frigoribacterium sp. Leaf8, assembly GCF_001421165.1. GTDB lineage: Bacteria > Actinomycetota > Actinomycetes > Actinomycetales > Microbacteriaceae > Frigoribacterium. The sequence goes on from NZ_LMKB01000005.1 coordinate 1,210,789, forward strand.
TCGGCGTACAAGCGCATGGCCGAGCTCGAGCAGGACCCGGTCCTCGCCGAGCTGCTGAAGCGCATCGCCAAGCAAGAGGCCCGCCACGTGGCGTTCTACGTCTCGCAGGCCCGTGAGCGTCTGCTCGCGAGCAAGAAGGCGCAGAAGCTGACGCGGTTCCTGCTGTCGAAGGTCTGGGCCCCGGTCGGCTCGTCCATCATGGAGGTCGACGACGTCAAGTTCGTCTTCGGCCAGCTGATGAGCGGCGAAGAGGGCCGCAAGGCGGCCGTCAAGCTCGACCAGAACATCTCGAACCTGCCGGGCATGAGCGGTCTGACGATCTTCCAGAAGGCCCTCGACGGCCTGGGCATCCGCGCGGACTCGGTCGGCGGCTCCTCCGCCGGTTCGGTCGCCACGGCGTGAAGACCAGCCACCTGAGGCACTTCCTGGTCGCGGCCGACGTGCTGCACTTCCCGGTGGCGGCCGACAAGCTCGGCATCTCGCGGCAGAAGCTCGAATCGTCGATCGAGGCCCTCGAGCTCGAGTTCGGTGCGAAGCTGTTCGACCGCGACGTCACGCCGTACCGGTTGACCAAGGCCGGCAAGGCGGCGGTGGTCGTCGCCGAGGACGAACTGGCGAGTCCTTCCACCCCGACCCCGCCGCCACCCCCGCCGGCCGGCGGCAAGGCCAAGGCGTCGAAGGGCAAGGGCCGTACGCCCGCCGTCAAGGGCCAGCCCAAGCCGTTCAAGAAGCGCCAGGGCCGCTAGGCCCGGAGCCCGCCACGAGAGGGACGCTGCGCCATCGGATCGGGTGGTGCGGTGGTCACGTCGTGGCGGCGTCGGGCCCGACCGTGGCGAACCAGTCCGCGTACCGCGTGTTCCGTGCCATGCGGCGGGTCTCGTCGGGGGCGTCGTCGTCCCACCACACCGGGCCGCGTTCACCCAGCGACGTCTTCGCGGCGTCGACCCGGGCCCGCGCGTCCTCGACGGCGGCGGCGTCGTCGGCGGCCAGCGCCCTCTTCTTCGCGCGCCGCGCCTCCATCAGGTCGTGGACCAAGGAGGCGCGGGTCGCCTCGTCGAGGCGAGGATCGGTCCGGCGCCACAGCCGGCCGCGGACCACGAGGTACCGGCCGTCGGGCGTGACCAGGGGTTCGGCGCTCATCCGTCGCGTCGGTGACGCTGCACGAGGGAGTGCAGGAGGGGAAAGCTCCGGGTCACGGTCTGCCAGAGGGTCTCACGGTCGAGGCGATCGTAGTGATGGACGACGAAGTCGCGATTCTTGGCGGCGAGTGAGAACTCGACCTCGTGGAACCTCGTGCCGTCGTACGCGACCAAGCGCTTGCTCAGGTCACCGGCCCGGTTGGCCAGCGCCTCGAACGCCAACGGAAGCGCAGGGTCGCCGTCGAACGCCTCGCGACCACGGGACACGAGCTCGGCCGAGGCCGCCAGGGTCGCGTCGAGGTCGACCAGCCAACGTTCGGCGCGGTCCGGAGAGGGGTTCACACGGGCACCGCTTGTGTCAGGATCTCGCGGTCGGCCTCGGGGTCGAGCCCCCGCCGGGACACGACGTCGACCGGACGCTGGAACACGGCTTCCATGTCGATCTCGAACTGCGCGAAGTCGAAGTAGGTCGCCTCGGCCCCCGGATCGACCAGGAGGTCGATGTCACTGTCGTCGGTCTCGGTCCCGCGAGCGACCGACCCGAAGACGCTGACGGCGTCGATGTGGCTCAGGCCCGCGAGGCGCCGGACGAGACCGGCACGCGAGGTGATCTCGTCCAGCAGCGAAACGCCCTCTCGACCAGACGGGGGACGCTCGGACATCTCGACGAAACGGCTCCACGGCACGATGACGACCTCGGGGCGGCGGTGCGGCCCCACGGCAACGGCCGGACGGTCGGGGTCGAGCCGGAAGTCCCTCATGAGGCGGCTGAAGCCGCTGCGGGCATCAGCCACGGCGAGGACGTCGGCGCTTCGGATGGAGGTCTCCATGGAGACGATGCTAGCGCGGAGCCCCTCATCGTGTACATCTTTCTGTACATCTGCTCTCACGCCCGCGCGACGGCCTGCCTCGCGAGCTCGCGCTGCACGCTGAGGGCGAGTTCGCGCAGCATGACGAGGTCGACGCTCTCGACCGTGCGGGGCTCGGGGTCGGCGACGCAGAGCGCTCCGATGCGGACGCCGTCGGGGCTCTCGACCGGGTAGCCGGCGTAGAACCGCGCCGGCGCCTCGACGCCGAACCGTTCGTCGGCCCAGGCGTCCTCGACGATGAACGGCTGGCCGCCGGCGACCGTGTGGGCGCAGAACGAGAGCGCCATCGGCAGCTCGCGGTCACCGCCCCCGGCGAGGGCCTTGTTCCAGTGTCGGTCGGCGGTGACGAGGGAGAACGCGGCCCCGCTCGCGCCGAGCAGGGTCCGCGCCCGTTCGACGATGTCGTCGAAGCGTTCCTCGGGGTCGGTGTCGAGGAGGCCCAGGGCCCTGATCGCCTCCACGCGGTCGACCTCGGCCTGAGGGGCGTGCCGGCGCGCCCGGGCCACGCCGCCGCCGGCGGACATCTGCGCGTCGAGCATGGGCGCGAGCATCTCGGCCTGCGCCTCGCCCCAGCGGGCGTACTTGGCGATCAGCTTGTCCCGGTCGTCGTGGCCCGAGAGCGGCGACGGAGGCATGAGCACGTGCACGCGGGGGTGGGTCGAGCAGACGTCCCGGATGGTCTCGTTCAGCTCGGCCGCGTGTCGGTCGACGAGGCCCCCGCCGGCGATGCGGAACACCGTCACCTCGCTGGGCGACTGGACGCCCGTGACGAGCACGGGACTGCTCGCGCCCCCGGTCTCGGTCTCGATGTGCACGAGCAGGTCGACGAACGCGCGCCGCCACTTCGTGACGTCGGTCATGGCGAGGGCGTCGTTGATGCCCGTCACCACGACCACGGCGTCGTAGCGCGTGAGGTCGCGGTGTCCGAGCACCCGCCGGGCGGACACCGTCCCCATCGAGGGATCGGCCACGACGTCGACGTCGACCCCGCGACCCGTGGCCTGCGAGACCGCCCGCGCGAGGTGACCCGCGAGCCCCAGGTCGTGGCTGCGGACGCCCCACCCGACGGCGGGCCCGCTGCCGAACAGCAGCACGCGATCGGGGCTGACGCCGGGAGCGTGCGTCCGGGCGACGCTCTCGGGCCTGGGCAGCCCCAGGCGTCGGTCGAACCAGCGGTTGCGCTGGCGGATCATCCCGCGCACGAGCGGGCTGACGAAACGGTTCATGCCGGGTTCCTCCCACAGCGGTGGCCTGATCGACGAGGGCTCCGCGTGGTGAGGGCCGAGCGGTGTCCCTCCATGCTCTCGCCCGGGTACCGGGCGGGACAGCCCCAGGTCGGGGGCCGCCGGACGGCGCGTCCGTCAGACCGCGCGGGGGACGTCCGGCCCCGGCGGCGGCTGGGCGAGCAACCGCGCGAGGTCCACCTCGACGAGGTCACGGAGGCGCTGGTCGCGTTCGTCGGGATACGCCGGGTCGACCGCCTCGACGGCCGACACCTTCGTGACGATCGCGGCCCCGACGTCGCTCCAGGCCCGGTCGACCGCCGCCGCGACGATGTCGCGCACGAAGTCGTCGTCGGACTGCAGCTCGTCCAGCCGGTCGGCCACGGCCGTGTAGGTCTTCTCCCGGAACCAGAGGGTGTCGTCGTCCCCGCGCCGGTAGTCGTGCTGGTGTCGCGACCGGCCCTTGGCCTTGAGGGCCTTCGCCCGTTCGCCGCCGATCCGTTCGTTCTGCTCGCGTTGTTCCGCCGCGAGGCGACCGAGGATGGTGCGCACGGCCTCGCGGGTGCGCTCGTGGTCGAAGTGCTCGTCGTCGCGGAGGGCACGGATGACGATCGAGTTGGCCACCGAGACGACGGCGGCCGCCCGCGAGATGAGCACCCCTTCTGCGACGGCGCGCTCGAGGGCGGCGGGATCGGGCGTCGCCGGCTCGGAGGGGGCCCCGCGCGTCTTGCCGAACTTCATCGCGCCTCTCTCTCGACCGGGTGGGCGCCGGAGCGCCGGGTGACGGACCGACGATGGCCCGACGTCCCATTAAATACCCACGGCGGGGTCCGTCGCCCCGGAGTGGGACGACGGACCCC
>NZ_LMKB01000005.1:1214890-1259700 GCF_001421165.1 Frigoribacterium sp. Leaf8
GTGGCGGCCAGCGCCGACGAGGTCTCGCGGACGAAGTCGTCGAGGTCGCCGGGGTCACGCGACGTGACGAGCGTGAAGCCCTGCTCGACGTCGGTCACCACCGAACGGTCGACCCAGCTGCCGCCGGCGTTGCGGACGTCGGTCTGCAGCGACGCATAGGAGGTGAGCTCCTTGCCCGTCACGAGGCCGGCCTCGATGAGCGCCCACGGGCCGTGGCAGATCGCCGCGATCGGCTTGCCCGCCGTGGCGAAGGCCTTCACCAGGTCGACGGCGTCGCTCTCGGTGCGGAGGGTGTCCGCGTTGATGGTGCCGCCGGGAACGAGCAGGAGGTCGTGGTCGGCGGCGTCGACCTCGGCGATGGTCGTGTCGGGGCGGACGGTCTGCCCCGGGTCCTTGTCGCCGACGAGCGTCTGGATCGGCTCGGTGGAGACGCCGGCGACGACGACGGTGGCGCCCTGCTCGCGCAGCTTCGCGACGGGGACGATGAGCTCGTCCTGCTCGACGCCGTAGTTGGTGACGATCGCGAGAACGCGGCGTCCGGTGAGTTCGGTGCTTGCCATGGTGATGCTCCTCTCGGGGCCGGTCGGGGCCCGGTGTGCGACGCCTCCCGTCTACGCGGGCGGGCTGGGTCGTGGCTGGCTCGGTGTACCCCACCCGCGCCTCCGGACCGCGGCCCCTCCCGCTCAGCTGGCCAGGAGCGCCCTGGCGGTCCCCTCGTCGAGGATGAGGTCGGTGACCAGGCCCGCGGCGAGCGCACCGCGGACGCTGACCACCTTGGCCTCCCCCGCGACGACGCAGACGCGACGCGGCGTGCGTCGGATGGTCGCCAGGTCGGGCCCGGTGGCGCGCCGGTTGAGCTCGATGTCGGCCGACGAGCCGTCCTCGCGGAAGAACACGGTCGCGACGTCGCCCACCACGTGGTCGTGGGCCAGACTGTCGTGGTCGCTCTGCTCGAGGTAACCACCCGAGTAGACGTGGCTCGGCACGTGTGCCTCGCGCGAGCCGACGCCGAAGACGACGAGGTCCATGGCGCCCTGCAGCGAGAGGACGCGTCGGGTGCTGCGCTCCCGCCACAGGGCGCTCTTGGTGGCGGGGTCGTCGAAGAACGCGGGCACGGGGAACTGCTGGATCAGGGCGCCGTACGCGTGGCCGAACCGACGCAGGATCTCGCTGGCGTACTCGATGCCGGTCGTGCGGGTGTTCGCCGCACCGTTGAGCTGGACGAAGACGGTGTTGTGCGTGGTCTTGGGCACCAGGTACCGGCTGACCGCACTGACGGTGGAGCCCCAGGCGACGCCGACGACCATGTTCGAGTCGACGTACTGGGTGAGCGTTCGTGCAGCCGACAGCGCGACCCGGTCGAGCCGGTCGACGTCGCTGGTCTGGTCGGGCACCGGGACCACGTGCGCGACCACGCCGAACCGCCGGTGCAGCCCGTCGCCCACGGCCGTCGGCTGGTCGAGCGGGGACTTGATCTGGATGTCGACGAGGCCCGTCTCGCGTGCCGCCTTCAGGAGGCGCGACACCGACGAGCGGGACGTCTGCAGTTCGTGCGCGATCGCCTCCATCGTGAGGTCCTGCATGTAGTAGAGGTGCGCGGCGCGCAGGGCCTCCTGTGTGCGTTCGGACGTGTCGCCAGCGACCAACGGGACCTCCTTGCACGTTCGTGCAGATACGTTGCACCTTGTGTGCATCGGGACGACGATGAATCTACCGGCCCGCAGGACGAGTCGGTCACCACCACCTGACATCGCATCTCGAAAGAAGCAGTGACCATGTCGAAGAAGACAGACTCGATCCGTCCCAACGTGCAGCGCATCGTCGACCGCCCGACGGCACAGGTGCTCGTCGTCGGCGGTGGCATCAACGGCATCGCGACCTTCCGCGACCTCGCCCTCCAGGGCGTCGACGTCGTGCTCGTCGAACGGGCCGACTACGCATCCGGCGCGTCCGCCGCGTCGTCCCACATGATCCACGGCGGCATCCGCTACCTCGAGAACGGCGAGTTCCGCCTCGTCCGCGAGAGCGTCGAAGAGCGCAACGGCCTGCTGAAGATCGCCCCGCACTACGTCAAGCCGCTGCAGACCACGATGCCGATCTTCTCGACGTTCAGCGGCATCATGAACGCCCCCTTGCGCATGCTGACGCACAAGCAGCGCTCCACGAAGGAGCGCGGCGCACTGCTGATCAAGGTCGGCATGACCATGTACGACTCGTTCTCGCGTGACGGCGGCTCGGTGCCCCGTCACAAGTTCCTCGGTCGCAAGAAGGCGCTGGCCGAGATGCCGCACCTCAACAAGGCCCTCAAGTACACGGGCACCTACTACGACGCGTCGGTGCACGAGCCCGAGCGCCTCGCGCTCGACGTGTTGAAGGACGGCCTGGCCGCCGGCGACAACGCCCGCAGCGCCAACTACCTCGAGGCCGTAGGGACCGCCGACGGCGGCGTGACCCTGCGCGACGTCGTCAGCGGGACCGAGTTCACGGTGAAGGCCGACGTCGTCATCAACGCGTCGGGCCCCTGGACCGACCTCACCAACAAGGCCTTCGGTGCCGAGTCGCAGTACATGGGCGGCACCAAGGGGTCGCACATCGTCGTCGACAGCCCCGAGTTGCTCGAGGCCACGAACGGTCGCGAGATCTTCTTCGAGAACAACGACGGCCGCATCGTCCTGATCTACCCGCTCAAGGGTCGCGTGCTCATCGGCACGACCGACCTCGAGGCCGACATGGCCGAGCCGGCCGTCTGCACCGAAGAAGAGGTCGACTACTTCTTCGACCTGGTGAAGCACGTCTACCCCGACATCGAGCTCAATCGCGACCACATCGTCTACCGCTACTCGGGCGTCCGCCCCCTGCCCAAGCACGACGACCTCGCCGCGGGTTTCGTGTCGCGCGACTACCGCATCGTCGAGACCGAGGTCGCCGAGCTGCCCGGCACGGCCGTCCTCAGCCTGGTCGGCGGCAAGTGGACCACCTTCCGTGCCCTGTCGGCGCACCTCTCGACCGAGGCGACGACGAAGCTCGGCGTGAAGCGCACGGTCGACACCACCGGCATGGCGATCGGCGGCGGCAAGGGCTTCCCCACCACCGAGGGCGCCCGCACCACCTGGGTCGCGGCCCACGCCGACGGGCTCGACTGTGACCAGGTCGACCGTCTGCTCACCCGCTACGGCACCCGCGCCTCCGACGTCATCGAGGTGCTGCTCGACCAGCCGTCGCAGGCCCTCGAGGCCGACTCGACGCTGACCACGGCCGAGATCGCCTACTTCGCCGAGCACGAGGACGCCGTCCACCTGGCCGACGTCGTCCTGCGCCGCACGAACCTCGCGTTCGTCGGGGGCGTCACCATCGAGTTGCTCACCGAGATCGCGGACGTCATGGCCCGCTCGCTCGGATGGACGACCGAGCAGCGCGACGACGAGATCGAGCAGACCCTGACGACCCTGCGCGACTCGCACGGCGTCGAGGTCCACTCGCAGCACGTGCCTGCGGCGGCCCCCGCCGCGGCGACGAACTGACGACACCGACCCGATCGAGAAGCCCCGCCCCTCCCTCCGAGGGGCGGGGCTTCGTCGTCGTCGCCGAGGATCTCGTGACCTGACATTGACATGTCGACTTCGCTGCCCATCGGGCAAAATGTGACGTTTCCGTATTAGGATGCTGGCCGGGCAGACGCCCGTGAGGATCTAGGAGGCCGCATGCCGATTCCCGTCACTCCCCCTGCCGCCGAACGACAGCTGCTGCGCGACACGGTCCGCAGCCGCATCCGTGACGCGATCATCGACGGCACGCTCGAACCGGGCGAACGCCTGCACGACGACGAGCTGATCGCCTGGCTGCAGGTGTCGCGCACCCCGATCCGCGAGGCACTCGGCGACCTCGTGCGCGCCGGCCTCGTCGAGATGGCGCCGAACCGCTACACGAAGGTCGCGACGCCGAAGGCCGAAGAGGCCGTCCAGGCGGTCCAGACCCTGGGCGTGCTCTTCGGCGGCGCCGTCCGGTTGGCCGTCCCGAACCTGCCGGACGCCGTCAAGCGAGAGATCGTGCGGGCCATCGACGTCTGCCTCGGCGACCTCGACCGTGAAGACGCCCCGGCGTTGAACGCCCACGCCATCGCGCTGTTCTCGACCTACGTCGACCACTGCGGCAATCCGTCACTGGTCAAGGTCTGCACCGACGTCACCGACGGCCTCGCCTACAAACTGCGCGTGCCGAACATCGTGCAGGTGCTGCAGTGGGACTCGATGGCCGACTCGTTCGCCGCCCTGCGCGAGGCGACCGAGGCGGGCGACCCCATCGCCGCCGAACTCGCCGCCGAGGACCTGCACGCCCTACCCGGCCAGCGCCCCGTCGCCTGAGCGGGCGGGCGCGGCCGACCGAGCGGGCACGGGCGACCGAGCGGGCACGGCCGACCGAGCGGGCACGGCCGACCGTCCCTCGACCCGTCAGACCGCCGTGACGTCGTCGACCTCGCCGACGAGTTCTTCGATGATGTCCTCCAAGAACAGCACGCCGGTGGTGACGCCCTCGGGCGAGACGGATCGGGCGACGTGCGCGCCGACCCGGCGCATCGAGGCCAGGGCGTCCTCGAGGTCGGTGTCGCGGCCCACGGCGCCCAGGCGGCGGATGCGCTTCTCGGGCACGGGTGCCTCGAAGGCCCCGTCGCCGGTGAGGTCCATGACGTCCTTGAGGTGCAGGTAACCCGTGGGCTGGCCGTCTCCGTCGGTGAGCACGTACCGCGAGTACCCCCGGGCCGCCACGGCGCGCTGCACGTCGGCCGGAGTCGACCCCGGCGCCAGGTGCACCATCTCGTCGAGGGGCACCTCGACGTCGCGCACCTTGCGGGTGGTGAACTCGAACGCCGCCGACAGGGTGCCCGACGAGTCCGTCAGCGTGCCCTCGCGGGTCGACTGCTGGACGATCGTGGCGACCTCGTCGAGCGTGTACGAGCTCGTCGCCTCGTCCTTCGGCTCGACCCGGAAGAGCCTCAGCACGCCGTTGGCGATCGCGTTGAGCGACCAGATGACCGGCTTGAACACCGTCGCCACGAAGACGAGCGGGGGCGCCAGGATGAGCGCCGCCCGGTCGGGCACCGAGAACGACAGGTTCTTCGGGATCATCTCGCCGACGACCACGTGCAAGAACGTGACGAGCACGAGCGCCACGACGAACGCGACGACGCCGATCGCCTCGGCCGAGAGGCTGGTGAGACCGAGCGGGATCTCGAGCAGGTGGTGGATCGCCGGCTCCGAGACGTTCAAGATGACCAGCGAGCAGACGGTGATGCCCAACTGGCTGGTGGCCAGCATGAGCGTCGCGTGTTCCATCGCCCACAGGGTCGTCTTCGCGGCCTTGCTGCCGGCCTCGGCACGCGGCTCGATCTGCGATCGGCGTGCCGAGATGACGGCGAACTCGGCGCCGACGAAGAACCCGTTGACGATCAGCAGCACGACCAGCCAGACGATTCCGGGCAGGTACTCGTTCATCGGTCGACCCCTTCGGTCAGCGAGGCGACCACGCGGTCGTGCTCGGTCGTGGGTGCGGCGGCATCGAGGCCGCCGTCAGGTGGGGCCGGCACGAAACGCAGGCGTTCGAGGCGTCCGTTCGCGACGCGTTCGACCCGCAGGCTGCCGCTGCCGCTCTCGAGGGCGACCTCGTCGCCCACCTCGGGCAGGCGGTCGAGCCGGTCGATGACGAATCCGGCCACCGTCTCGTAGTCGCCGTCGTCGGGCACGCGGATGCCCGCCCGGTCGGCCAGCTCGTCGGGCCGGAGGGCACCGTCGAAGAGCACGGTGCCGGCCTGGCGCACGATGCCCACGCGGGCTCGGTCGTGCTCGTCCTCGAGCTCGCCGACGAGCTCTTCGACGACGTCCTCGAGCGTGACGAGGCCGGCGGTGCCGCCGAACTCGTCACGCACCACGGCCATCTGCAGGCCGCCGTGGCGCAGCAGGCCGAGCAGCGAATCGGTGCCCATGCTCTCGGGCACGAAGCGCGCCTCCTGCATGAGGGCGGTCGCGACGACGGAGGCGCGCTCGGCGAGCGGGACCGCGAACGCGTGCTTCACGTGCACCACCCCGACGATGTCGTCGCTGTCGTCGCCGATCACGGGGAACCGCGAGAAGCCCGAGGTCAGGGCGGCCTCGACGACGTCGGCGGCCGAGCCGGTCGACGCGATGGTCGTCATGCGGACGCGCGGCGTCATCACCTCGGAGGCGTCGTGCTGCGAGAAGCGCAGGGTACGGCCCAGCAGGGTCGCGTGGTCCTGGTCGAGCTGGCCCTCGAGGGCCGACCGGCGCACGAGCGAACTCAGCTCTTCGGCCGAGCGGGCGCCCGACAACTCTTCTTTGGGCTCGATGCCCATGGCGCGGATGGCCGCGTTGGCGGTGTTGTTGAAGAGCAGGATGAGCGGCTTGAAGACCGTGGTGAACGCGGCCTGGAACGGCACGACGAACTTCGCGGTGGCGAGCGGCAGCGCGAGGGCGAAGTTCTTCGGCACGAGCTCGCCGACGACCATCGAGAAGAGGGTGGCGAGCACGATGCCCGCGACGCTGCCGACGACCGGGACGGCCGCGGCGGGCACGCCCAGGGAGTCGAGCGGACCGCTCAGCATCGAACTGATGGCGGGCTCGAAGGTGTACCCGGTCAGCAGGGTCGTCAGCGTGATGCCGAGCTGCGCACCGGAGAGGTGCGTCGAGGTGATGCGCAACGCCTTGATCGTGGGACCGAGGCGTTTCTCGCCCCGGTCGCGCCGCGCCTCCAGCTCGTTCCGGTCGAGGTTGACCAGCGAGAACTCGGACGCGACGAAGAAGCCGGTGCCGACGGTGAGCACGAGGCCGATGCCGACCATGACCCAGTCATTCATGTCGCCCCTCCCCGTCTGTGACGACCGCGCGGGCGGTCAGGCGTGGGAGAGGCCAGGGCATGTGAGAGGGAGGTTCGTCCATGACCGAGAACAGTAAGCAGATCCCCCGACCGATGCCTGAGAACGTGCAGTCGATGCAGTCGACCCGCCCTCGAGCCGAGGAGGCGCGGGTCAGGCCGGAGGGGCCGCCGCCGCCGAGGTGGTCGGCGTGGAGGTCTCCGACGTCGAGATCGTGGGCGTCGGGATGGTCGGCGTCGGGATGGTCGGCGTCGGGATGGTCGGCGGCAGGGCGGGCGGAGTGGCCCGCAGGTCGGCCACGCGGTCGGCCGGCTCGGTGCGGGCGAGGAACCCGATGCGCGACTCGCGCACGTGCCAGCCCATCAGCTCGGCGGCCCCGGCCTCGTCGCCGGCGTCGATCGCCGCGAGGATGCGTCGGTGGTCGGGCCAGAGCCGCTTGCCTCGCGAGAAGGTGTCGAGGGCGTACAGCCACTCGATCTTGTTCGACAGCTGGCGCAGCAGGGTGGCCAGGGTGGCGCTCCCGCTCAGCTGCGCCACGCCCACGTGGAACCGGTCGTTCAGTTCGACGAGACGGTCGAGGTCGCCGGCCTCGACGGCGGCGTCCCCGTCGTCGAGCAGCTGGCCGAGCACGCGCCGCGTGCGCCACCAGTCCTCGGGCGGGCGCGGCTCTCCGAACAGCTCGCGCGCCCGCTGGGCGGCGCGTCGCGCGGTCGAGATCTCGAGGGCCTCGCGGACGGCGAAGAGGTCGTCGGCCTCGTCGACCGGGATCGCCGCGACCCGGCTGCCCACGTGAGGCGTCGACTCGACGAACCCCTCGGCCTCGAGCGCACGCAGCGCCTCGCGCACGGGGACGCGCGAGACGCCGTGGCGGCGGGCGACCGACGCCTCGGTGATGCGCGTCCCCGGCACGAGGGCGCCCTCGACGATCTCGCGACGCAGGGCGTCGACGAGGACGACGGGCGTCGGGCCCTCAGAGGGCGAGGCTGGCACCGGGGATGGCTCCCAACAGTTCGGTCGTGTACTCGGCACGGGGCGACAAGAAGATGTCGTCGACGCTACCGCGCTCGACCACGGCGCCCTTGCGCATCACCACCACGTCGTGGGCGATCTGCCTCACGACCGCCAGGTCGTGCGTGATGAACAGGTAGCTGAGGCCGAGCCGACGCTGCAGGTCGCCGAGCAGCTCGAGGATCTGCTCCTGGACGAGCACGTCGAGCGCCGAGACGGCCTCGTCGCAGATGAGCAGCTCGGGCTCGAGCGCCAGCGCCCGGGCGATGGCCACGCGCTGACGCTGCCCGCCGGACAACTCGTTCGGACGGCTCTGCGCGACCGAGCGCGGCAGGGCGACCTGGTCGAGCAGCTCGGCGACCCGGTGCCGACGCGAGGCACGGTCGCCGACGCCGAAGATGCGCAACGGCTCGTCGATCAGCCGCTCGACGCTGGAGGTCGGGTCGAGCGAACCGTAGGGGTCCTGGAAGACGGGCTGCACCCGGCGACGCAGCGCGCGACGGGACGCACCGCGGCTCGTCGTGATGCTCTCGCCGTCGATCAGGGCCGACCCGCTCGTCGCCGACTCGAGGCCGAGCACGATGCGGGCCACGGTCGTCTTGCCCGAGCCGGACTCCCCCACGATCGCCGTCGTGGTGCCGCGCGGCACCTCGAACGAGACGTGGTCGACGGCCCGCACCTGCTCGCCACGGCGACCACGGAGGCGGAACTCCTTGACCAGGTCCGTGACGGTCAGGATCGGGTCGACCCGCGCCTCCTTCGCGTCCGTCGCCTCGTCGAGGACGGCCTCGCCCCGACGGAGGGCGGTGGCCGAGGCCAGCGTCGGCGCCGCCGCGACGAGGCGCTTCGTGTACTCGTGCTGCGGGCGACGCAGGATCTGCTCGGGCGTGCCCTGCTCGACGACGCGTCCCTCGAGCATCACGACGATGCGGTCGGTGCGGTCGGCGGCGAGCCCCAGGTCGTGGGTGATGAAGAGCAGGGAGGTGCCACGGCTCTCGACCAGCGTCTGCAGGTGGTTCAGGATCTGCCGCTGCACCGTCACGTCGAGCGCGCTGGTCGGCTCGTCGGCGATGAGCAGCTGCGGCTCCCGTGCCAGGGCGATCGCGATGAGCACGCGCTGGCGCATGCCGCCCGAGAACTCGTGGGGGAACTGCCCCGCCCGGCGCTCGGCCTCGGGGATGCCCGCCTCGCTCATCAGCGCGACGACGCGACGCTGGACCTCGTCGTGGCCGCGGAGGCCGTGGGTGCGCAGCGCGTCGGCGATCTGCGCGCCGACCTTCATCGACGGGTTCAGGTTGGTCGACGGGTCCTGCGGCACGAGGCCGATCCGGGCGCCGCGCACCTGACGCATGGGGGCCTCGGTCGCCTGCGCGAGGTCGAGGGTGCCGCCGTCGGGCCCCGCCAGCTCGATCGTGCCACCCGTGATGTGGCCGGCCCCGGGCAGCAGGCGCAGGATGGCGGCGACCACCGTCGACTTGCCCGAGCCGGACTGGCCGACGATCGCCACCCGCTCGCCAGGCAGGACGTCGAGGTCGACGCCGTGGACGGCGGGGGTGTCGCCGAACGAGACGCGGAGGTCGCGCACGCTCAGCAGGGGGGAGGTCGGGTTCTCAGCGTCCTGCGGCATAGGCCTGGGCTCCTCGGGGGTTGGCGGCGGCGGAGAGCACACCGGTCTCGGGGTCTCGCGACACGCTGGACAGCCGGCCCAGGGACCAGCCGCCGGCGCGGGTGACGACGTGGCCGCGGGCGACCAGCGCGTCGATGACGTCGTCGCCCAGGCGGTCCTCGACCACGACGCCTCCGGGCTCCCAGGTGCGGGGCCAGAAGCTGCCCGGGAACGACGTGGTGTGCAGGGCCGGGGCGTCGATCGCCTGCTGCGGGGTGTAGCCGCCGACGATCGTGCGCAGCAGGTAGAGCAGCTGCCACTGGTCCTGCTGGTCGCCGCCGGGCGAACCGAGCGCGACGACGGACTCGCCGTCCTTCAGCACGAGCGTGGGCGTCAGCGTGGTGCGCGGGCGGGTGCCGGGTGCGAGCGTCGACGCCGTGCCCTCGTCGAGCCACGACATCTGCAGCCGGCTGCCGAGGCAGAAGCCAAGCTCGGGGATCGTCGGCGACGACTGCAACCAGCCGCCCGACGGGGTCGCCGACACGACGTTGCCCCAGCGGTCGACGACGTCGAGGTGGCAGGTGTCGCCGCGCGTCTCGCCGGTGGGCTCGGTGAACGGCTCGGCCAGACGGTCGGCCGGAGGCGCGGTGGCGGTCGCCGGGGCGTCCTCGGTCGGTGCGACGGGTGCGTCGGCTGCGTCGGCTGCGTCGGCTGCGTCGGCGCGAACCGGTGCCCGTCCGGGGGCGGCGACGGTGGGCTCGCCGACGCCGGCCGGTGCCTCGCTGAGCGCGGGTGGCAGGTACTCGGTGCGCATCGTGGGCAGGGCGAACGGTTCGCGCCCCGGGACGTCGCCCGGTCGCAGCTCGTGCGACGCCCGCTCGCCGATCAGCGCGCGGCGCCGGCCGGCGTAGTCCGCGGACAACAGCACGTCGAGGGGCACGTCCCCGGGGCCGTACCAGGCCTCGCGATCGGCCATCGCGAGCTTCTGCGCCTCGACGATGGTGTGGGCGCCGTCGGCGGTCGACGGGTCGAGCAGGGCGTCGTCGAGCGGCTCGAGCAGCGCCAGCACCTGCAGCAGGGCGGGACCCTGACCCCAGGCGCCGGTCTTGGCGACGGTGTGGCCGCGGAACTCGATCGTGGTCGCCGGCTCGGTCGTGGCCCGGAAGGCGGCGAGGTCGGCGGCCGTGACCACGCCCGCGTGGTCGGTGCCCGACGAGTGACGGTGCGGAGTGCGGACGAACGCGTCGATCGCCTGCGCGACGTGTCCGCTGCCCCACTCGACCCGCGCCTCCTCGATCTTCGCCTCGCGGGACGCGTCGGGGCCGAGGGCCTCGCCCGCCGCGACCAACTCGTCGAGCACCGCCGCGTAGGCGGGGTTCGTCAGCAGGTCGCCCTCACGCGGCACCTCGCCACCCGGCATCCACTGGGCGGCGGACGTGGGCCAGTGCTCGGTGAACAGGTCGGCGACGGTCTCGATGGTCGACGCCACGCGCGCCACGATCGGGTGGCCGTCGCGGGCGTAGCCGATCGCGTAGGCCAGGACGTCGGCCAGGGACCAGGTGCCGTGCTCGGCCAGCAGCTTCAGCCAGGCGTCGACGGCACCGGGGACGGCGGCCGCGAGGGCTCCCGACCCGGGGACGAGCTCGAGGCCCTCGGCCAGGTAGTGCTCGCGGGTGGCCCCGGCCGGGGCGGGGCCCTGGCCGACGAGCACGGTCGGGGCGTCGGGGGCCTCGGCCGTCGCGTAGATCGCCGTGAGGTCGCCGCCCGGACCGTTGAGGTGCGGCTCGACGACGTGCAGGACGAAGGCGCCCGCGACGGCCGCGTCGAAGGCGTTGCCGCCGCGCTCGAGGACCGACTGGGCCGAGGCCGTCGCCAGCCAGTGCGTCGACGACGTCATGCCGAAGGTGCCGCGCAGGTCGGGGCGGGTGACGAACTCGTCAGGGGTGGTGTAGGTCACGAGGGGGTCACTTCCGGTCGCTGGCGGTGGGGTCGAGGGCGTCGCGCAGGGCGTCGCCGAACAGGTTGAAGCCGAGGCAGATCACGGCGATCGCGAGACCCGGCACGACGGCCGCGAAGGGCGCCTTGGCCAGGTACTGCTGCGCGTCGCTGAGCATGATGCCGAGACTCGCCGTCGGCGGCTGGATACCCAGCCCGAGGAACGACAGGAGGGCCTCGCCGATCACGGCGACCGGCATGATGACCGTCGCCTGGACGATGATCGCCGAGACGCAGTTCGGCAGGACGTGCTGGAAGATCACCCGCAGCCCCGAGGCATCCATGGTCGCCGCGGCGAGGACGAAGTCGGTCGACTTGATCCGGAGCGTCTCGCCGCGCACCACGCGGATCATCGTCGGCACCTGCGCGATGCCGAGGGCGACCACCGCGTTCGTCAGGCTGGGACCGCTGATCGCGGCGAGCGCGACGGCGA
Organism: Frigoribacterium sp. Leaf8; assembly: GCF_001421165.1. Lineage (GTDB taxonomy): Bacteria > Actinomycetota > Actinomycetes > Actinomycetales > Microbacteriaceae > Frigoribacterium. The sequence continues at coordinate 1,226,816 of NZ_LMKB01000005.1, forward strand.
TGATGAGGAACGGGAACGCCAGCATGACGTCCGTGAGGCGCGAGATCACGCCGTCGAGCCACCGCCAGTAGCCGGCCAGCAACCCGAGCGGCGTGCCGACCACGACGGCCAGCAGCACCGACAGCACGCCGACCTGCAGCGAGACGCGGATGCCGTAGACGGTGCGCGAGAGGATGTCGCGGCCGAGGTCGTCCGTGCCGAGCACGTAGCCGACCGTGCCGGGCACCTGGAACGGCAGCTCGAAGTTCACCCGGGTCGGGTCGTACGGGGCGATGAGGGGCGCGGCAAGGCCGGCGACGAGCACGACGAGCAGCATGACGCCGCCCGTGACGCCGAGCTTGTTGCGGACGAGGCCGCGCCAGACGCGTCCCCGCCCCGACCCGAGGCCCGCCCCTGCGGCGGTGGGTGTCTCGATGACGGTCACGATGCGCCTCCTACCCTGATGCGCGGGTTGATGACGGAGTACAGGACGTCCACCGCCAGGTTGATCAGGATGTAGCCGACCGTGATGATCAGCACGACGGCCTGGATCACGGGGTAGTCACGGGTGAAGACCGAGTCGAGCGTGAGCTTGCCGAAGCCCGGCAGCGCGAAGATGCGCTCCGTCACCACGGCGCCCGAGATCAGGCCGCCGAGTTGTAGGCCGACGATCGTGACGACCACGATCATCGAGTTGCGCAGGCCGTAGCGCATCAGCACCCGCCCACGCCCGAGCCCCTTGGCCCGCGCGGTGCGCACGTAGTCGGTCTTCATCGTCTCGATCATCGAGGCCCGGGTCTGCCGCATGATGACCGCGGCGAGGCTCGTGCCGAGGATCAGAGCCGGCAGGGTCAGGTGGTAGAACGCGCTCGCCGGGTTCTCGGCCACCGGCACGTAGCCCGACGCCGGGAACAGGCCGAGGCCCGCCGCGAGCCAGAGGATCGCGAGGATGCCGAGCCAGAAGTTCGGCACCGACAGACCGACCAGGGCGGCGGCGTTGGCCATCCACTCGGGCCAGCGTCCGCGGTAGCGCTCGGCGACGACGCCGAGGGCGACGCCCACGACGACCGCCACGACGATGGCGTAGAGGGCGAGCCACAGAGTGACCGGCAGGGTGGCCCCGATCAGCTCGGTGACCGGGGTGCCGGTGCGGGTGGACTCACCGAAGTCGCCGCGGACGAAGTTGCCGACGAACCGGCCGTACTGGACCAGCAGCGAGTCGTCGAGGCCGAGGTCGGCCCGGATCGCGGCGACGCGCTCGGGCGTCGCCTCTTCTCCGGCGAGGGCCAGCGCCGGGTCGCCGGGCAGCTGGCGCACGCCCCAGAACACGACGATCGAGGCGATCACGAGCGTGACGGCCGACTGCCAGAGCCGGGTGAACAGGTAACGGGTCATCAGGTCACTCCCCCTCGACGAACGCGGCGTTGCTGAGCCGCACGACGCCGTCGGCGTAGGTGGACACCCCGGCGACCTCGTTCGTCAGCGCGGTCAGGCTGCGGGTGCGGTACAGGTAGATCAGCGGTTCGTCCTCCTGCACCTGCGTCACGGCCTCGCCGTAGAGCGCCGCACGCTCGTCGACGTCGATGGACGCGGCGGCGTCGGCCAGCAGCTCATCGACCCGGGGGTTGCTGTAGCCCGAGTAGTTGTTGCCGCCACCGGTGCGCAGGAAGTTCACCATGTTGCCGTTCGGGTCGACGCGGCCCGACCAGCCGAGCTGCAGCGCGTCGAAGTCGCCGCGCGACTGGACGTCGAGCAGGGTCGAGTACTCGACCGGGGTGATCGACAGGCGGAACCCACCGTCGGCGACCTGGGCCTGCAACGCCTGGGCGAGGCGCAGCGTGTCGGCGTTGTTGCTGGCCTGGATCTCGATCTCGTAGGGCGTCGTCACACCCGCCTCGGCGAGGAGGCGCTTCGCCCCCTCGGGGTCGTAGCCCGGGCAGGCGTCGCTGGCATCGGTGGCGAACGGACTCGTCGGCGGGATCGGCGAGCAGGCGGTGTCGTTCCACCCGCCGAACACGCTCTGGACCAGCGCGTCCCGGTCGATCGACATGGCCAGCGCCTGACGGACGCGCACGTCGCTCGCCAAGGGGGTGTCGATTTGGACGGGGTCGGTCCCGACGCCGTCCTGGTTGCCGATGTTCACGGTGATGCCCTGGTAGCCGAACGAACCGACCTGCAGCACCGTGAGGCCGTCGTCCGCCATGAGGGAGTCGACGTCCATCGTCGACATCGAGTCGGCGACCTGCACGTCGCCCGCGCGGACGTTCGCCGCACGGATGCTCGCGTCGGTGATGATGCGGTAGGTGATCGAGTCGAGGTGCACGTCCTCGGCGTCGTAGTAGAGCGGGTCGCGCTCGACCGAGATCGAGGTCTGCGGCACGCGGTCGACGAACTTGAAGGGGCCCACGCAGACCGGGGCGTCGCCGAAGTCGTCGCCCTCGGCCTCGAGCGCCGTCGGGGACATGATCATCCCCGCGCGGTCGGCGAGGGCCGCGGTCAGCGGGGCGAAGGGGCGCTCGTAGGTCAGGCGCACCGTGTCGTCGTCGAGGGCCTCGACCCCGGTCACCGGGCCGAGCTCGCTGGCCCGCGACGAGTCGGGCTTGTCGAGGTGACGACGCAGCGTCGTGACGACGGCCTGGGCGTCCAACGGGGTGCCGTCCGCGAACACGGCGTCCGTGCGCACGGGGATGTCGACCGTCAGCCCGCCGTCCGACAGCGTCGGCAGCTCGGTCGCCAGCAGCGGCACGAGGTCACCCTCGGCGTCGATGTCGTACAGCTTCTGGCACACGGTCTCCATGACGTAGCGCGTGTAGAGCGACGACGACGTGGTGGGGTCGAGGGCGTCCGGCTCGGCGGACAGCGCCATGACCAGGTCGCCCCCCTCGACGATGGTCCGGTCGCCGATCGGCGCGGTGGTCACGTCGGTCTTGTCGGGCGGGTTCGTCCCGGCGGGTTGCTGCGGGACGCAGGCCGTCAGGGCGAGCGTCGCGGCGGCGGCGAGGGCCGGCAGCGCGAGGGCCCGGCGCAGGCGGCGACGCCCGGCCGGGGAGCTCGCGGCGGGGGTCGCGCTCGCGGCGCGGGCCGTGCCGGCGCTCGCGGCGCGGGTCGGGCGGGGTGGGCGGGCCATCGGGCCTCCGATGCTCGGGTGGTATCGGTCTGCGCGGCGTGGATTGCATACAATCCTGCCGCACGCCCCAGTTTTGTATACGAATTGTTTCGCGCGGGTAAAACGTGGCCCGGCCGGTCCGGCTCCGGCCCGTCTCGCCTAGAGACGCACCCGCCCGCACCCGCACCCGCACCCGCACCCGCACCGAGGTCGCACCACGATCGCGTCACGAAACCACGCTCGGGGTTGGTTCGACGACTCGGAAGTGGTGCGACCTGAGCGTCACGGCAAGGGCAGCCCTGCTGAGCGGAGGTTCGCGGCCAGGCGGGGTGGGTGCGACAACTCGTCCCAGACCGTTCGCGCGAATCCGTTGACCTCGGGCCGGTTGCGGATGCGGTCCTCTCGGATCTTCTCGTCCACGACGACTTGTCCGGGCGACCGGCCCTTCTTCCACCGCCCTTCCGCGTACTTGATCCGTCCGTCGAATTCGAGCACGACGCCGAACCGGGGCCACCAGAAGTCGACGACGTCGGCGAAGAGGCCGCCGTCGCCCCAGGTGAAATGCTGCTGGAGCACCGGAGGAGGCGCGCCCAGCTCGTGCAGGACGACCCGCGTCAGCGACTCCCCCGGGGATTCGGCCTCGGGCGTCGCGAAGGCGACCGCCCGGCGTGCACTCGGCAGGCCTCGTGCCGACCCACGTCCGTCGAGGACGTGCCGCACGTCATCCGCGGTCGCGAGCCCCCTCCGCACGAGGGCATCGAGGGCGACCACCGCGTCACGGAACGACGACGTGAGGGCGAGATCGGCTGCTGTTCGAGCCGGAGAGGTGAGGGAAAGTGGAGGGATCGACCGCACCTCCTCACCGGAGAGCGGTCCCGGGTGCCGCACGACGTTCGCCGTCGTCTGGGTCGTGCGGCGGTCCGGGTCGACGACGTGCACGCGGCTCGGCCGCTCACCGAGGGCCGGCAGCTCCCAGCATGCGGCCGCCGACGCATGAGACACCACCATCCGCGAAGCGAGCCGCGGCATGACGGCGAGGACGAGGATCAGGTGGCGATCCCGAGAGGAGGCCGCTCGCCACGCGGCAGCGTCGACGGCTGCCGCACGACGCACCCGGACGAACTCACCCCGCTCGACACCACGACGCACGGCCTCGGACTCCCGCCGCCCGTGCTCGAGCCGGTCGGACCGGATGATGTGGGGCAGATGTTCGATCACAGGGAGAGACTGCCGTCACATGGCGGTCCGCCAGTGGTCGTCCACAGGCAGGGCGAGGACGAGGTCACATCACGTCTGCGGCATCGAACCGCCCGACGGGGCAGTTCGATGACTCGACGGTGGTGCGACCTCGTGCAGAGCGGGGCGAAGAAGCCGCGCGGAGGCGAGGAGGCGCGGGGCGGCTACTCGAGGTTGGCGTGGCGGGGCCAGAGCTCGTCGGCATCGGCACCCGAGCGCTTCCACAGCGCGTGGAAGACGGCGTCACCGAGCAGCACGACGGTCTGCTCGAACAGCCCGCCGGCGTACTGCGACGACGCGGCTCCCGAGCGGTCCTGCTTGTCGGCGGCGGGCACCACGAGCACGGCCTCGGCCAGGTCGGCCAGCGGCGAGTCGGCGGCGGTGGTGATGGCGGCCACCCGCGCGCCGGCGTCGACGGCCGTCCGGGCCGCGGCGACGATGCCGGACGTCGTGCCCGAGCCGCTCGCGGTGAGCAGCACGTCCCCGTCGGCGATGGCCGGCGTCGTGACCTCGCCGACGACGTGGACCTCGAGCCCGAGGTGCATCAACCGCATCGCGGTCATGCGGAGGGCGAGACCCGAGCGACCCGCACCGTGGACGAAGACGCGCTCGGCGTCGTCGAGCAGGTCGGCGAAGGCGTCGAGCTGGCCGGACGTGTCGGACGAGTCGTCGCCTCCGGCATCCGCGTCGAGCACCGCCGAGACGGCGGCGTCGACCTCGTCGGCCACGAGCTCGAGGGCGGTGGCGACGGAACCGTGGTCGTCGTCGGGGGTCGTGCTGTCTGCGGGGGTCACGGGTACCAGCCTGCTCGCCCCGCGCCTCCGGCGTCCAGGTTCGGGCCGGCGGTCCGCGTCGACGGGCTCCGGGCGGGGGTGCGACCAGAAGGGGGGCCACCGTCGACCCGCACTGGGGGCAGCCCGGCTGCCGACCGCTGCCTAGCCTGGGACAGGGGGACGAGACACCGAGAGACACCCGAGGAGCACCACGTGACCAGGACGGTCGACACACCCGCGCACCCGACGCGCAGCTACGAGCGGCTGAGGCCTGCCATGCGCCTGTTCTACCTGTGGACGCTCTCGCGTTCCCGCCACGTGCCCTCGCCACGCGGACGGCCGACCTACCGGGCGGACTCCCCCGACCCCGACACCGTGCTGCTGATCGGCACGGGTCCGACCCACGGCTTCGGCGTGACGAGCCACGAGCAGGCCCTCACCGGTCAGATCGCCAAGGAGACCTCGAAGAGCACCGGTCGCGCCTGCTCGGTCGACTACATCGGCGACGAGATGATGAACGCCGGTTCGGCCCGTTCGTGGATCGGCGACCACGACCTCAGCCTGTACGACACGGTCGTCGTGATGCTCGGCCTCAACGACGCCGTCATGCTCACCCCGCTCGAGGGATGGCAGCGTGACGTGACGACACTCGTCACCGACCTGACCCGCCGCGTCCACCCGACCGCCCGCATCGTGCTGGTCGGCGTGCAGCCCGTGCGCTCGGTCACGCGGTTCGACAACCCGTTCGGATCGGTCGCGGACCGGCACGCCGCCCGCATGAACGAGATCACCGAGCGGATCGCCGCGCAGCACCCGTCGGCCTCGTACTTCCGGCTGCCCCCGGGAGAGCTGCAGCCCGGTCGCCCGCACGGCTGCGAGACGATGTACCGGCAGTGGGGCGCCGTGGTCGCCGACCGGGTGGCCCCGACCCTCGACGTCGTGCGCCGCGGCGAGACCGTCGAGCACATCGGACGCACGTCCGTCGCGCCCGTCGTGCCCGAGCGGGTCGCCGCCCAGCTCGAGGTGGCCCGACTGGCGGCGTCGGTGGCCGCACCGGCCCCGGTCGACCCGGTCGTCGCGCAGCTGGAGGCCGCGCGGGCGGCCGTCGCCCGACTCGAGGCCGAGCAGGCCGTCGCGGCACGCCCGGCGGACGCACCCGCGTCGGCACGCCCGGCGGACGCACCCGCGCCGGCCCCGGCTGCCGCACCCGCACCCGCACCGACCCCGGCGGACGCACCCGCGACCGCCCTCGGAACCGGGGCCACCTCGACGACCGACGCCGCGCCTCCTGCCCGTCCGCGACGGGCCCTGCCCGAGCCGACCTTCGAGTGGTCGGGAGCCGAGAAGCTGGTCGAGCTCGCGAGCAGCGGCGGGTCGGACACCCTGCAGGACCTCGCCCGCCGAGCCGAGAAGGAGTTCGGCGTCGACGTCGCGGTCGTCTCGCTGCTCGACGGCAAGAAGCTCTACTACGCGGTCAACACCGAGCTGCTGCCGGTCTCGATCCCCCGCGAGCTGACGTTCTGCGACGTGACCGTGGCGGCCGACGCACCCGTGATCGTCGAGGACGCCCGCAAGGACGACCGGTTCAAGGACAACCCCTACCTCGACCTCAACCACGGGTACTTCTACGCCGGGCACCCGATCCACTCGTCGTCCGGCGAGGCGATCGGCACCTTCTGCCTGCACAACACGCGGCCCCGCAAAGCGAAGAGCGTGTCGTCCGAGAAGCTCGCCGAGTTCGCCCGCCTCGCCGAACTCGAGCTGCAGAGCTACGAGACGGCCGAGGGCGGTCACGACCTGCCGACGATGTACGAGACCCGGGAGGCGGCGGTCGCGGCGGCCGTGTCGGGTCGCGCCCCACAGGCGGCCGCGCTGGCACAGGGCGTGGCCGACGCCACGAGCGTCGTCGCCGCGCCCCGGCCCGCGGCTACGCCCACGGCTGCGCCCTCGGCTGCGGCTGCGGGTGCGGGTGCGGTCCCCGTGGCGGCTGCTGCCGCACCCACTCCGGCCCCCACGCGCGTCGGGCGCCACGCCGCCCCCTGACCGCGACCTGCGGGCGAGGACGCACCACGTCCGCGTCGTCGAACCACCCGAGAGCGTGGTTCGACGACGCGACGGTGGTGCGACCGGCACACCAGCACGCCGTCACGCCGTGGCGGTCGGTGCGGCGCCCTTCCGCTGCTTCAGCCAGAGCACGAGCACGAAGCTGAAGATCACGAGCACCATCCACGAGCCGATCTTGCTGGGGTGCACGAGGCTCCAGCCGTCGACCTGCGAGGCGTAGGTCCAGGCGCCGAGCAGGGTCGCGGCGTTCTCGGCGATCCAGATGAACAGCCCGATGAGGGCGAACGACACGAGCAGGGGCATGCGGCGGTCGACGCCCCGCACGCGGAAGGTCACGGACCGCCGGGTGATCAGCAGCGCGGCGACGCCGAGCAGCACCCAGCGCAGGTCGGCGATCCAGTGGTTTGTGAAGAAGTTCACGTAGAAGCCGACGGCGACGGCCATGGTCGCCGCCATCGGCACGGGGTCGACGCGGAGGTCCAGCCGGCGCCACGCCTGGCAGATGTAGCTCGCGACGGCCGCGTACATGAAGCCGCTGTAGAGCGGCACGTCCCCCAGGCGCAGCACGCCGGGCTCGGGGTACGACCACGAGCCGATCGCGACCTTGAAGACCTCGAGCCCGAGCCCGAGGACGTGGAAGACGCAGATGACGAGCAGCTCGTCCCGGGTCTCGAGCCGCGTCGCGACGAGGACGACCTGCACGAGCAGGCACCAGATCAGCATCGCGTCGTAGCGCGGCACGCCCACGTCGACCACGCGGGTCACGGCGAGCCCGGCGAAGATCGCGACGGCGAACGCGCACGAGAGGGCCTGGGCGCGGCCGAAGGCCAGCAGGTCGAGCAAGGACTCGCGCGCCCGGGCGACGCGACCCGGACCGTGACGCGGGACGACCTCGACTGCGGACACCGTGCCTCCTCGGGGTTCGTCGTCGGTGCGGGCCGGGTGGCCGCACCGTCGCGCCCCGCGGGTGCGACCTCGTCCACGCTACGAACCCCGAGGAGGCGCGGCGTCCGCCCCGAGGACCACCCGCCTCCTCCGCGGGTCGCGGCCGCGGACACGCGAGAGCCCCCTCGCCGTGCGGCGAGGGGGCTCTCGTGGGGTGCTCGTCGGCGTCCCGCGCTGCGGGTCGCTGGTACGCACCGTCGACGGGCCGGGCGTCAGCCCGTCCGAAGTCGTGCACCGGGCCGGGGCCCGGGACGGTCAGATCTGGTCGTCGTCCACCAGACCCGCCACGAAGGGGTAGCGATCGGCCACGTACTCGTGGAGGTCGGGGTGGACGAGGGTGTCGAGCGAGGGAAGTGAGGAGGTCATGGTCGGGCCGTTCAGTCGAGGTCGTCGGTGTCGTCGAGGGCCGTGTCGAAGTACGACACGTGATCGCCGACCTGGTCGGCGAGGATGCGCTGGGCGAAGGTCACGACGCGCGCCTCAGGCCGACATCGCGTGGGCCGGAGCGGCCACGAGGAAGTCGGCGTAGGTGGGCTCGTCGACCCGGGCGACGGCCGAGACGGCTGCCGAGATCGGCGCGGCGAGGGCGACGGCCGCGACTCGCGCCCGACGACGACGGGGGTAGGTCTCGATGCGGACGGCCGGGACGCGGGGGTCGCGGCGGTAGAGGCCCGCGTCGACGCGACCGGTGGTCGGGCGGGTCGCCGCGGGGCGGGCCGAACCGACCGTGCCCCGGACGAGGGAGACGAGTTGCTCGTGGCCGAGGCCCTGGAGCGAGGTGCTGCTGGTGTTCATGTTCTTCTCATTTCTGGTGACCCTGCGTCACCTGAGGAACCTGCTGGAACTCCGGCACCGCCCGTGAAGTCGGTGCCCGTACCGCCGTGAACCGGTACGCCCACCACTGTGGCAGGCCGATTGCTAGATGAACTAGCCAGATCGGGAAGAGTGCGCATTGCGGACATGGCTCGGTCCTCGCCTGCACGATCTGCGTTCTTCTTCGTTTTTCTGCTTTTGTCTTGTTTTCTCTGTGGAAGCGACGTACAGTCGGCCCACGCCGGCAGCACGCATGCCGGCAGCACCGCGAGACGACGAGGAGGTCGCATGTACGCCACCGAACGGCACGAGTCGATCGCCGAAGCCCTGCGCTCGGCCGGTCGGGTGTCGGTCAGCGATCTCGCCCTGCGTCTCGACGTCACGGCCGAGACGGTCCGCCGAGACCTCGACGCCCTCGAACAGGCGGGCCTGCTCCAGCGCGTGCACGGCGGTGCCGTCGCCGCCGGCCGCTCCAGCGTCAGCGAACTCAGCCTGAGCGAGCGCGAGACCCGGCACAGCCCCGAGAAGACCTCGGTGGCCCAGGCCGCCGCGCACCTCGTGCCGCCGACGTTCACGGGCTCGATCGCCCTCGACGCCGGCACCACCACCGCCGCCGTCGCCGCCGAACTCGCCCGCTGGACGCCGGCGACGCCCGGCACCGTCCTCACCGTCATCACCAACGCCGTCCCGATCGCGGCGCTGCTGCAGCACAGCCCCCACGTCGACCTGCACCTGCTCGGCGGACGCGTCCGCGGGCTGACCAGCGCCGCCGTCGGCACCAGCACGGTCGAGCAGATCCAGGCGCTCCGCCCCGACATCGTCTTCGTCGGCGCGAACGGCGTCAGCGCCGGCTTCGGGCTGTCGACCCCCGACGAGTTCGAGGGCGCCGTCAAGTCGGCGTACGTCCGTGCCGGACGCCGCGTCGTGGCCGTGGTCGACCAGACCAAACACGGCGAGGAGGCGCTGGTGCGGTTCGCTCGCCTGGCCGAGATCGACACCGTGGTCACCGACGCGCCCCCCGCGCCCGACCTGGGCGAGGCCCTCGAGCTCGCCGACGTCGAGGTGATCGTCGCATGAGCGCCCCGACCCCCACGCCCCGCCCCGTCGTGGCCCCGATCGACACCGCCCCGCAGCCAGGAGGCACCCGCATGATCCTCACCGTCACCGCGAACCCCTCGCTCGACCGCACGATCGAGCTGCCGGGCACCCTGCAGCGCGGGGCGGTCCAGCGCTCGGTCAGCACGACCGACGAGCCCGGCGGCAAGGGCGTCAACGTGTCCCGGGCCCTGGCGGCGTCGGGTGCCGAGACCGTGGCCCTGCTGCCCGGCGCCCTCGACGACCCGGTCCTCGTCGCCCTGCGCGAGCGAGGCGTGCCCACCGTCAACCTGCCGATCGGCCAGCGCCTCCGGGCCAACGTCACCCTGACCGAACCCGACGGCACGACCACCAAGATCAACGAGCTCGGCCCCGACCTCGGCTCCCACGTGGACGAACTCACGGCCCTCGTCGTCGAACACGCGGCCCTCGCCTCGTGGCTGGTGCTCGCCGGCTCGCTGCCGCCCGGCCTGCCGACGACCTGGCTGGCCGACGTCGTCCGGGCCGTGCGCGCCTCCTGCGGTGACGCCGCCCCGCGCATCGCGGTCGACTCGTCGGGCGAGCCGTTCGCGGCCCTGATCGCGTCGGGCGTCGGCATCGACCTCGTCAAGCCCAACGCCGACGAGCTCGCCGAGATCGTCGGCGGCGACCCCGAGGCGTACGAGGCCGACCCGGCCTCGGCCGTCGCCGGGGCCCGACGCCTGCGCGAGCTGGGCGTCGAGACCGTGCTGCTCACCCTCGGCAGCGCGGGCGCCCTGTTGATCGACGACGAGGGCTCGTGGTTCGCCGCCGCCCCCGTCATCACCGCCCTGAGCACGGTGGGCGCCGGCGACTCGTCGCTGTCGGGCTACCTGCTCGCCGAGACCACCGGGGCACCCGCCCCGGCCCGCCTCGCCCAGGCCGTCGCGTCCGGAGCCGCCGCCGCGGCCCTGCCCGGCAGCATCGTCCCCCGCCTCGACCAGACCTTCCCTGACGACATCGACGTCGTCCCGGTGGCCCCCGCGGCCGTCGGGCACCTCTGAGCAGCGTCGCCCAACCCCAAGGAGCAGAACAGCATGTCATCCCTCATCAGCACCGACCTCGTCGGTCTCGACGAAGACCTGGGCGGCACGTCGACCGACGTCATCCGCGCCCTGGCCGCGCGCGTCGCGGCCTCGGGCCGCGCCGGCTCGGCCGATTCGCTCGCCGACGACGCCATCAAGCGTGAAGCCTCGGTCGGCACCGGCGTCCCCGGCGGCATCGCGATCCCCCACGCCCGGTCGGCCTCGGTCACCGAGCCCACCCTCGCCTTCTCCCGGCTCGCGCGCACGGTCGGCTTCGGTGCCCCCGACGGCGACGCCGACATCGTCTTCATGATCGCGGTGCCCGAGGGCGCCGACGGCGACCACATGACGGTCCTCTCGACCCTCGCCCGCGCCCTCATCCGCGACGACTTCACCGCCGCCCTCCGCGCCGCGAAGACGCCCGCCGACATCGTGCAGCTCGTCGACGACGAGGTCAGCGGCGAGGTCGCCGAGACGCGCGGCGCCACCGCCGCCTCCGCGTCCGGGGCGACCAGCGCCTCCTCGTCCGCGGCCGCCGCGACGGGCGACGGCGCGCGGCGCCCGAAGCTGGTCGGCGTCACCGCCTGCCCCACCGGCATCGCCCACACCTTCATGGCCGCCGACGCCCTCGTCGCCGCGGCGAAGCGCCTCGGTGCCGACCTGCAGATCGAGCCGCAGGGCTCGGGCACGGTCACTCCCCTCGACCCGGCCGTCATCGCCGAGGCCGACGCCGTGATCTTCGCCGTCGACGTCGACGTGCGCGACCAGGGCCGCTTCGCCGGCAAGCCCGTCGTCCGCGGACCGGTCAAGCGCGGCGTCGACGCTCCCGACGCCATGGTGAAGGAGGCGCTGGCCGCCGCCAAGGACCCGAACGCCGCCCGCGTGGGCGGCACGGCCGGTGCCGCCGGTGCCGCCGCGGGCTCGACCGCCGAGAAGCAGGGCTTCGGCTCGTCGCTCAAGCGCTGGCTGCTGACCGGCGTCTCGTACATGATCCCGTTCGTCGCCGGTGGCGGCCTGCTGCTCGCCCTGGGCTTCCTGCTCTCGGGTTACGAGATCGCCGGCAACGCCGCGACCGTGCTGACCGACTACTCGCTCGTGAACCTGCCGCCCGAGGGCCTGATCTACTTCCTCGGTGCCGCCGCGTTCCAGATCGGCAACCTGTCGATGGGCTTCCTCGTCGCCGCCCTGGCCGGTTACATCGCCTACGCCATCGCCGATCGACCCGGCATCGCGCCCGGTTTCGTCGCCGGCGCCGTCGCGGTCTTCATGGGGGCCGGCTTCATCGGCGGTCTCGTCGGTGGTCTGCTCGCCGGCTTCGCCGCCTACTGGATCGGCAAGCCCGACGTGCCCCGCTGGCTGCGCGGCCTGATGCCCGTCGTGATCATCCCGCTGCTCGCGTCGATCTTCGCCTCGGGTCTGCTCGTGCTCGTGCTCGGCGGCCCGATCGCCGCCCTGACCGTCGCCCTGACCGACTTCCTCAACGGCCTCAGCGGCACCGGGGCGATCGTCCTGGGCGTCATCCTCGGCCTCATGATGTGCATCGACCTCGGTGGTCCGGTCAACAAGGTCGCCTACTCGTTCGCCGTCGCCGGTCTGTCGGCGGGCTCCATCAGCGACAACCCCGCTCCGCTGATGATCATGGCCGCCGTGATGGGTGCCGGCATGGTGCCGCCGCTGGCCATGGCCCTCGCGTCGACCGTCCTCTACCGCAAGGGCTTCTCGCAGGTCGAGCGCTCCAACGGCACGGCCGCCTGGCTGCTGGGCGCCTCGTTCATCTCCGAGGGCGCGATCCCCTTCGCCGCGGCCGACCCGCTGCGCGTGATCCCCGCCAGCATGGTCGGAGGCGCGGTGACCGGAGCCATCTCGATGGCCGCCGGCGTCACGTCGCAGGCCCCCCACGGTGGCATCTTCGTGTTCTTCGCGATCGGCAACCTGGGCATGTGGGCGTTGGCTATCGTCGCCGGCACCGTCGTGAGCGCGTTCGTGCTCGTCCTGCTGAAGAAGTTCGTCCGCCGAGGTGCGGCCGCCGGGGCCGACGCGTCGGCCGAGGCCGCCGAGGCCGGTTCGGTCGTCGGCCAGCGCAGCCCCGTCGCCGCGTAGCAGCGACGCCGCGCCGCACCGACGCCGTCGAGGCGACCACACGAGGAGGCGCGTTCCGGGAAGTCCCGGAGCGCGCCTCCTCGTCCGTGGACGGGCCGCGGACGGGCGGCCGCGTCCTCTACCCTGGCGTGAGCAACCGATTGGACCCCACGCCGTGACCGACATGAGCCTGAGGCTCCCCACCACCCATTTCCGTGCCGTGTTCGACCTGGGCCAGCGCCCGGCCGCGCAGACGCCGCTGCCGACCGCGCTCGGCAAGCCGAACCTCTACGCCGAGTACGACGACGACGACCTGATCACCGCCCTGTACGTCGGCTACGAGACCGGACAGGTGCACCTCGAGACCACGCCCTCGGGCGACGTCGAGCACCACTTCCACCTCGCGAACGGCGACGACAGCGACCTCAGCCCCTTCGGCGTCGCCGACACGCGGGTGCTCGTCGAGTGGTCGACCCGGCTGATCGTCGACCTGCACCGCCGCATGCCCGACCTGCTCGACGAGGTCGACGAGGCAGCGGCCTGGCACGACGCCGGCTTCGACCTCTACGTCTGCGAGGTCGAGGAACCACGCAAGCTCGACCTGGTCGAGGTCGACATCGAGGGCGAGCTGCTGACCCTGCCGTGGCTCGGCTCGGGTGCCGTCGAACACGACCACATCGAGGGCGACGACCACCCGATCGCGCTGACCTGGACGCCCCAGGGCGCGTCCGAGGGCGTGCCGATCGCCGAGGCCTGGCTCGACCCCCGGACCGACCAGCCCCGGACGAAGGCCCTGCCCGGCGTCGACTGGGAGGCCGTGGGCTGGGGTCGCGACGAGGTGCTGCCCTGGCTCGAGGCGATCTACATGAATCACCACGTGCTCCCCGACGCGGCCGGCACGATCCTCACGGGCGTGCTCGAACGGCTGGGCGGGATCGACGGCACCGACTAGCCGGGGGCCTTCGGCCCTCGGCCCTCCGCACCGCGTTTCGTGCACGGCACCGCGTCTCGTCGCGGTGCCGTGCACGAAAGGCGGTGCGGTGCGGCCGGGGCTGCCAGGATGGCGCGATGAGCGACTCGCCCGCACCGCGCCTCCTGAACCTGTTGCTCCTCGACGTCACCGACGAGGCCCGCGACGACCCCGCGTTCGAGCGCGAGCTCGACGACCTGTCCACCTCGGTGGTCGCCGCCGCCGAGCAGGTCGGGTTCACGGTGCGCCGGGTGCCGGCCAACCGGCTCGGCGACGTGCACGCCGCCCTCGCCGAGGCGGACGCGGTGCTCGTCACCGGTGGCGAGGACGTCGACCCGAGCCACTACGGCGGTCCCCTCGACCACCCGGGGCGGGGCCAGACCTTCGCCGACGCCGACCGGGTGCAGATCGAGGTGGTGCGCGGGTCCGTGGAGGCGCGGCTGCCGCTGGTCGGCATCTGTCGCGGCATGCAGGTGGTCGACGTCGCCCTCGGCGGCGACCTCGTGCAGCACCTCGAACACCCCGGCCACGTGAACCCGGACGACGTCTCGGACAGCATGGTCGACCACCCGGTCCGCCTCGCCGACGACAGCACCCTCGCCTCGATGCTCGGCACGACGTCGCTGGTCGTGCGCAGCTCGCACCACCAGGCGGTGGGACGCCTGGGCGAGGGGCTGCGCGCGGTGGCCTGGGCCGACGACGGCACGGTCGAGGCCGTCGAGCACGTCACGGCTCCGGTGTGGTGCGTGCAATGGCACCCCGAGGACCGCGGGGCCACCGGCACGGTGCTGACCGACCTGCTCGTCGCGGCGCGCGACGCCGCCCTCGGTCGAGCCGGCGACCGGTCGCGTCGCACCGCCGACTGAACATCGCACCGCCGATGTGGGCGGTGCGACGTCCAGCGGGCGGTGCGTTGCTCGACCGCGGCGGGCGGGCCGGGGCCCGGCCCAGGTGGCCGGGCCCGAGGCCGGCCCGGTGGCCCCGCCCGCGATCGCGCCCGGCTCCTAGCGCTCGCGCACGATCAGGGCCGAGGCCGCGCTCACGAGCCGCCGGGGCAGGAACCGGTGCGCCTGGGCACCGATCGCGTTGCCGAGCCCGCTGACCACCACGGCACGGCGACGGCGCACGGCCCGTAGTGCCGCGGTGACGACCTGCTCGGGGGTCTGGCGACCGCTCGTAAGGAAGTCGCTGCCGGTCGCGGCGAAGAAGCCGGTCTCGGTCGCCCCCGGGCAGAGGGCCGTGACGGTGACGCCCGACCCCCGCACCTCGGCGTGCACCGCCTCGCTGAACGAGAGCACGAACGACTTGGTCGCCCCGTAGACCGCCATCGTCGGGATCGGCTGGAAAGCCGCGGTCGAGGCGACGTTGACCACCGTGCCGCGGCGTCGCTCGACCATGCCCGGCAGCAGCGCGCGCGTCAGCGCGACCACCTGCGAGCAGTTGAGGTGCACCTGCGCCTGGACGGCGGCGAGGTCGGACTCGACGAACGCCCCGTGGGAGCCGACGCCGGCGTTGTTCACCAGCACGTCGATCGCGCGGTCGCCGACGGCGGCCAGCACGGTCTCGACCCCGTCGGGCGTCGACAGGTCGGCGACCACGGCTGTGAACGACCCGGAGGCGCGGGTCGCCACGAGCTCGGCCCTCACCTGCTCGAGACGGTCGCCGCTGCGCGCCACGATCACCACGTCGTGGTCGGGGGCGAGCCGCCGGGCGAACTCCGCGCCGATGCCGCCGGAGGCGCCGGTGACGAGTGCGGTGGGCAGGGACGTGGTGGGTGCGGGCATGTCGCCCATCCTGCCGCGCCCGCCGTCGGAGGAGGTCGCACCACGCTCGCGTCGTCGAACCACCCGGGGGGCTGGTTCGACCACGCGAGCGTGGTGCGGCCGGGCCCCGCGGCTGGGCCCCGCGGTCGGCGCCCGCGACCGGGCCCCGCGGCCGGGCGGTGCGACACACGGCGTCACGCGGCGACGCATGACGTGACACGTCCTCGCGAACGCGACCCGCGCCTCCTTATGCTCGGCGACACCCCGAACCCACCACCTCAGCCGACACCCTGGAGCCCCCATGATCAGCCTCGAGCAGCTGACGAAGGTCTACGAGACCGGATCGCACCGCACGACCGTCCTCGACCGCGTCGACTTCCGGGTCGACACCGGCGAGATCGCCGCGGTCGTCGGCCCGAGCGGCGCCGGCAAGAGCACCTTGGCCCAGTGCGTGACGCTGCTCGAACGACCGACCTCGGGCTCGGTCGTCGTCAACGGCGACGACCTGACCCGGCTCGGCGAGCGCGACCTGCGGGTCGCCCGCCGTCGGATCGGCACGGTGTTCCAGTCGGACGGGCTCTTCGGCCGTCGGACCGCCGCACAGAACGTGGCCCTGCCGCTCGAGTACCTGGGCGTGACGAAGGCCGAGACGAGGCGTCGAGTCGCCGAGCTGCTCGACCGTGTGGGGCTCGGCCACCGTGCCGACGCCCGGCCGCACGAGCTCTCGGGCGGCCAACGCCAGCGCGTCGGCATCGCCCGGGCCCTCGCCCTGCGGCCGACCGTGCTGCTCTCGGACGAGGCGACGTCGGGCCTCGACCCCGCCTCGACCACCTCGATCGTCGACCTGCTGCGCGAGTTGCGTGACGACCTCGGCCTGTCGATCCTGTTCGTCACCCACGAGATGGACACCGTGCTGCAGATCGCCGACACCGTCGCGCGCCTCGACCACGGACGCATCGTCGAACGGGGTCGTGTGCTCGACCTGCTGCGCGACCCCGCGTCGGCGCTCGGTGCGGCGCTGCGACCGACCCGACCGGCGGCCGGCGCCCCCGACGGCTCCCGCACCTGGCGGCTCGACTACGTCTCGGCCGACGTCCCGACCGACTGGCCGACCACGCTCGGATCGGCCCTGGGGTCGCCCGTGTCGCTACTCGGAGCCTCGATCGAGACCCTGGGAGGCGCGACCGTCGGGCACGCGACCGTCGCCGTCCCCGAGGCGGTCGCCTCGCGCCTGCCCGGGGTCGCCGCCGCACTCGGACTCACCGCCCGCTCCCTCGACCCGTCCCCGGCGCCCACGCCCACGCCGACGCGGACGCTCACGCCCACGCCCGAACAGGAGCTCGTCCGATGAGCGTCGCCAGCACCGTCGCCCCGATCACGACGACCGTCCTCGCGTCGGGCACGAGCCCGTCGACCGCGTACGACAACTCGGTGCCGTGGGCGCAGATCCCCGCCCTGGTGCTCCCCGCACTCGGCGACACGTTCGTGATGGTCGGCATCGTGATGGCGATCGTCGTGCTGGTCGGGGTGCCGCTCGGGGCCCTGGTGCACAACCTCGGCCCCGCGGGCCTCGTGCCGAACGCGCCGGTGCACACGGTGCTCAGTGCCGTCATCAGCATCGGACGCTCGCTGCCGTTCTTGATCCTCATGGCGTCGATCGTCCCGTTCACCCGGTTCGTGACCGGCACCAACATCGGCATCGCGGCCGCGGTGGTGCCGATGTCGATCGCGGGCATCGCCTTCTTCACCCGCATCGTCGAGAACTCCCTGCGGAGCGTCCCGAGCGATCGGGTGCGCGTGGCGACCGCGAGCGGGGCGTCCCGCCTCCAGATCGTCCGCACGGCACAGCTGTTTGAGGCGCTGCCGGGCCTGATCGGTGGCCTCACGATCAACACGATCGCGATGATCGAGTACTCCGCCATCGCCGGCACCATCGGCGCCGGCGGCATCGGCTACGTCGCCGTCACCTACGGCTACCAGCGCTTCGACCATACCGTGATGATCGTCACGATCGTGTTGCTCGTCGCGACGGTCGCGGCCGTCCAACAGCTCGGCGACCTCGCCGTGCGGGCCACGAGCCCCGAACCGGTCCGCCGGCGCCGCTGGTGGCGACGCCACGCGACCGACCTGCCCCCGGTGGCCGCCGCGGTCTGAGCCGCACCGCGCCTCCTCGTCCCCCTTGCGGTCCTGCACCGCGCCTCCTCGTCCCCCTCTGCGGTCCCGCACCGCGCCTCCCCGTTGCCCCCTTGCGGTCCTGCACCGCGCCTCCCCCCGCCCGCAGGCGCCGCCTGCCCCTCCCGAAGGACAGCCATGCCCGAGAACACCCCCACCCCCGCACCCGGCACCCCGTCCGTCACGGACGACCACGGCTTCGAGCTGAGGCGTCGTCGCCGCTGGCCCTGGATCGCCGGAGGCGCGGTGGCGGTCGTCGCCGTCGCCGCCGCGATCGTCGTGCCCCTGACCGCGCCCGCCGGGCCGGCCGTCGCCGAGGCCGGGGCGACGCTGACCGTCGCCACCGCCGAGGGCAACGCGTCCGAGCAGGCCCTCGTGCAGTTCGTCGCCGACGAGGTCGCCCCGAAGTACGGCATCACCGTCGCCTTCACGGGCCTGAGCGACAGCAACACGATCAACCGGGCCGTCAGCGAGGGCGAGATCGCCGGCACGGTGTACCAGCACGAACTCTGGCTGGACCAGGTGCTCGCCTCGAACCCGGACTTCCGGGAAGAAGCGGCGACGCCGGTGTTCCGCTGGGGCTTCGGCCTCTGGTCGTCGAAGTACACCGATGCCGGGCAGCTGCCCGACGGTGCCACGGTGTCGCTGTACTCCGACCCGGCCAACGAGGCCCAGGGGCTCTGGGTGCTCGAGCGCGCCGGCCTCATCACGCTGAAGGACGGCGTCGACAAGGCACACGCCACCCAGGACGACATCGCCTCGAACCCGAAGGACCTGCAGTTCACCCTGCTCGACTTCGCCGCACAGTCGCGGGCCCTGCCCGACCTCGACGCAGCCGTCGGCTACACCGAGTACTACCTCGCCGCCGGCGTGCCGATCGAGCAGCAGATCTTCGCCCCCGCCGCACCGGACGAGTTCGCCGGCCAGCTCACCATCGGCAGCGACTACGCCGACGAGGACAACGTGAAGAAGCTCGTCGCCGCCTTCCAGGACCCGGCCGTGCAGGAGTTCCTCGCGACCGACCCTCGCGTGAAGGGCATCCTGCTGCCGCTCGACGCGGAGTAGGTCGTGACGCGGAGTAGGTCGCACCGACGGGTCAGGCGAGCACGACCTCCCAGGCGCGAGCGGAGGGCCACAGGGCATGACGGGGCAACACGTCGGGACCGCAGGCCCGCGAGCCGAGTCCGTGCTGCGCGTCGTCGAGGTAGAGGTGCAGCGCCGTGGGCTCGGGCAACTCGTGGGGGTGCGCGGCGAGGGCGACCTGCTGTGCCGTGTGCCTCGCGAGCTGGAACCCGCACCGGTGCCCCGCTCCGTCGGGCACGGTCGTCACCGACAGCACCGGGCCCCCCGCCGACGCAGCGACGCCACCCGTACCCCCGAGCGTCAGCGACCGCAACCCGGGGCGGTGCCCGGTCTCCTGCGGCCGGGCGTACTCGACCGAGAGCCCGTCGACGCTCGACGTGAACCGGCCCACCCGGGCGGCCGCCGCGCTGTCCGCGTACGACTCGGCGGGCCCGGTACCGAGCCAGTCGACCGGCGACGACGCGAGCGACAGCGGCAGGTCGAACCGGGCGCCGACGCGCGGCCAGGTGCAGTCCCACGGCCCGAACGGCACGGCCTCGGTGCGCAGCAGCACGCCGTCGGCGGTCGCCGTCCAGCGGAAGGTGACGTCGACGCCGGTGCCGGTGTGCGCGGCGGACACCCGCACGCGCTGCTCGAGCCCGTGGTCGGACCGGCACACCGACAGCACCCGGTGCACGAGCCGGTGCAGGCCGCGCTCGACCCAGCGCTCGGCCGAGGGCGGGGTCTCCTCGGCCCCGCGACCGTGGGTCAGTTCGGGTTCGGCGAGCTCGTACGAGCCCTGGCCGGCCCCGCGGTCGTTGTCGGTCGGTGCCCGCCACAGTTCGAGGCGGGGCCCCGCCACGGGCAGCCCGTGCCACGAGGTCAGGGCGCCCCGGGCGTCGAAGGTGAGCGCACCGAGCGTGTCACCGCTCCAGGCCCCGGAGGCGCGGGTGCGGGCCGCCGGGCGACTCGCCACGAGCGCCTGGTCGCGCCCGAGCACGTGGCCGGCCCCGGCCCAGCGCAGGTCGTGACGCGTCACCGCCGTGACGGTGAGGTGGGCCTCACGGACGGTGGCGGCGTCGCCTGCCGCGCGCGCCTCCTCGGGGACCTCGACCGTCGCGGTCGACTGCGCGGTCAGCGACGGCACGTCGAGCACGCCCGAGGCGACGACGTGACCGTCGTGCTCGAGCTGCCAGCGCACCTCGACGTCGTCGGTCGACGCGGTGTGCCGTCGGTTCTCGACGGCGACCAGTCGGGCCGCGTCGAGCAGACGCACGCGGACCGGGGTGATCACGGCGGCGAACTCGGCGAGGGCCGGGGTGGGCGTGCCGTCCGAGAGCAGCAGGCCGTCCATGACGAACTGACCGTCGTGCACGACCTCGCCGAAATCGCCGCCGTAGGCGAAGTACGGCGTGCCGTCGGGGGTGCGGGTGGCGATGCCGTGGTCGCGCCACTCCCAGACGAAGCCTCCGTGCAGGCTTGGCCAGCGGTCGACGGCCGCCTCGTAGTCGGCGAACGAGCCCGGGCCGTTGCCCATCGCGTGGCCGTACTCGCAGAGCACGAAGGGCTTCTGCCGCTGCCGGGCACCCTGGGCGCCCTCGGTCTCGTGGATCGTCGTGGCCGGTTCGCCGCAGACCGACGCGATCTCTTCGAGGGTCGGGTACATGCGCGAGTAGACGTCGGTGTACTCGCCGGCCAGGTCGCCCTCGTAGTGCACCGGTCGGGTGGCGTCGCGCCCGTGCAGCCAGGTCGCCATGGCGGCGAGGTTGCGCCCCGTGCCCGACTCGTTGCCGAGCGACCACATCACGATGCTCGGGTGGTTCTTGTCGCGTTCGACCGTGCGGGCGATCCGGTCGAGGTAGGCATCGCACCAGGCGGGTTCGTCGCTGGGGTTGCCGCGCCACTCGACGTCCCAGAAGCCGTGGGTCTCGAGGTCGCACTCGAGCACGACCCAGAAGCCGTACTCGTCCGCCAGGTCGAGGAGTCGCGGGTGCGGCGGGTAGTGCGCGGTGCGGATCGCGTTCACGTGGGCCCGCTTCATCAGCTCGAGGTCGGCACGCGCCTCGGCCTCGTCGAACACGCGTCCTCGCACCGGGTGGGACTCGTGGCGGTTGACGCCCCGGAAGGTCACGCGGCGGCCGTTGACCTCGAACGAGTCGCCCACGATGCGCACCGTGCGGAACCCCACCCGCAACGAGACGGTCTCGCCCGGCGAGGCGACGGTCGCGTCGTAGAGGCGCGGCACCTCGGCGCTCCACGGCTCGACCGCGGGCAGGTCGACGGGAGCCACGTCGGCCGGGGTCGCCCAGGTGACGTCGACGCCCAGTGCCGGCACGCGCAAGGTCACGGGGAACGCGCCGACCACGTCGAGGTCGAGCCGGCCCGCCCCGGTGGCGTGGTCGTACGACGCCCGCAGGTCGACGTCGTCGAGGGCCGCGGCGGGGCGCGACTGCAGGGTGACGCTGCGGAAGATGCCGGGCATCCACC
Source organism: Frigoribacterium sp. Leaf8 (assembly GCF_001421165.1). Classification (GTDB taxonomy): domain Bacteria; phylum Actinomycetota; class Actinomycetes; order Actinomycetales; family Microbacteriaceae; genus Frigoribacterium. The sequence goes on from NZ_LMKB01000005.1 coordinate 1,248,403, forward strand.
ACTGGTCCTGGTCCTCGAGGTAGCTGGCCGCCGACCACTGGTTCACCCGGACCGCGAGGGCGTTGGCCCCCTCGACCAGCGCGTCGGTCACGTCGAACTCGGTGGCGAGGCGGCTGCCCGTCGTCCAGCCGAGCTCGACGCCGTTCAGCCACACGGTCGCGAGGCCGTCGACGCCGTCGAACCGCAGCACGACGCGCGCGCCACTCCGGAACGACGCCGGCACGACGACCGTGCGTCGGTACTCTCCGGTCGGGTTCTCGTCGGGCACGTGCGGCGGATCGATAGGGAACGGGTACTGCAGGTTCGTGTAGATCGGCGACCCGTGCCCGTGCAGCACCCAGTGCGAGGGCACCGGCAGCTCATCCCAGTCGGCGTCGTCGAGTTCGGGGTCGGCGACCTCGGGGACCCGTGCCTCGTCGTCGAGGGGAGCCTCGGGCAGCAGTCGGAACCGCCACGGCCCGTCGAGCGAATGGGTCGGGGCGTCGCTGTGCAGCCACGAGCGGGGGGCAAGCCGTGAGGCGGAACCGGGGGCGACGTCGTCGAGGTGGGTCATGGTGCTCTCTGTGGTGGGGGCGGTCGCAGGAGGCGCGGGGGGCGGGAGGCGCGCGGGAGGCGCGGGGCGGTCAGACCGCGCCCAACGCCTCCCGGTCCGCGACGATCGTGACACGCGGGTGGCGCCGCAGCAGCGAGGCGGGCACCGACTCGGTCACCGGGCCCTGCAAGGCCGCGGCGAGCGCCGCGGCCTTCGCGCGACCGCGCGCGACCAGCAGCACCTGCCGCGCAGCCATGATCGTCCCGAGCCCCTGCGTGATCGCGTGCGACGGCACGGCCCGGGCGTCGCCACCGAAGTAGCGGGCGTTGTCGAGGCGGGTACGGTCGGCCAGTTCGACCACGCGGCTGCGGCCGTCGAACGGCGAACCGGGCTCGTTGAAGCCCAGGTGGCCGTTGGCCCCGATGCCGACGATCTGCAGCCCGACTCCGCCGAGCTCGACGATGCGCCTCTCGTGCGCGTCGGCGGCGAGGGTCGCGTCGACGGGGTCGGGGCACGACCCGTCGGGCACGACGACCCGGTCGTCGTCGACGCCGAGCGGCCTCGCGATGCGGTCACGCACGAACGTACGGTAGCTCTCGGGGTGGTGGGCCTCGAGCCCCACGTACTCGTCGAGCGCGACGAGGGTCAGGCCGCAGGTGCGCAGGCCGTCCTGTCGGCGCAGCACGAGCTCGGCGTAGAGCGGCTCGGGTGACGAGCCGGTCGCCACGCCGAGCACGCCATGGGGTTCGGCCCGCACGAAGGCGGCGACGACGTCGGCCGCGTGCTGGCCGATCTCGTGGGCCCCCGAGGCCGCGACGACCTCGGGGCCGACGACGGCCTCGGTCACTTCAGCGCCCCCTTCGCGATGTCACCGATGAACTGCTTGGCACCGATGAGGAACACGATGATCAGGGGCAGGACGGCGAGCAGGGCCCCCGCCATGACCATGCCGTAGTCCTTGCCGTGGGCGCTGTTCAGCTGGCTCATCGCGACCTGCAGCGTCAGCGTGCCCGGGTCGTTCAGCACGATCAGGGGCCAGAGGTAGTCGTTCCACGAGGCGATGAAGGTGAAGACGCCCAAGAAGCCGAGGCCCGGGCGGATCAGCGGGATGCAGACCGTGAGGTACTGACGGAAGAACCCGGCGCCGTCGATCTTGGCGGCGTCGATCAGTTCGTCGGGCACGGCCGACACGATGTACTGGCGCAGCCAGAAGATGCCGAAGGCGTTGGCCGCGGCGGGCACGATCAGGGCCTGCAGCTGACCGACCCACCCGAGGTTGATCATCGTGATGAACTGCGGGATCACGCTGAGTTGAGCGGGCAGCATGAAGGTGACGAGCAACAGGGTGAAGAGCAGTTTGCGGCCCGGGAACGAGAACTTCGCGAAGGTGAACGCCGCGATCGAGTCGAAGAACAGCACGAGTGCCGTGACCGAGACGGCGACGATCACCGTGTTGAGCAACGAGCCACCGAAGTCGATGGTCTCGAACACCGCGCGGATGTTGTCGAACAGGTGCGTGCCGGGCACGAGCACGGGCGGCGACTTGTAGATGTCGCTCGTCGTGTTGCTCGCCATGACCACGAGCCAGTACAACGGGAACAGCGAGACGACGGCTCCGGCGGCGAGCAGGCCGTGCAGCACGGCTCGCGAGGTCGGCACCTTCGCGCCGCGCCCGGCGGCCCGGCCACGACGCTGCTTCGGATCGTCGTCCGCCGTGGCGTCGACGACCTCGGCGGTCACGCCGCGGGCGGCGTTCACGATCGTGCTCATCGCGCGACCACCTCCTCGCGCGGGGAGACGGGATCGACGTCCACGGGTTTCTCCTTCTTGCCCGATCCGAGCCGCCAGTTGATGATCACGAAGATCACGACGAGCAGGAACACGGCCCAGGCGATGGCTGCTCCGTAGCCGAAGCGGTTGTAGTTGAAGGCCTGCTGGTAGAAGTACAGGACCGTCGTGAGACCGGCTTGACCCGCGCCTCCGGAGTTGGGGTTCGTCGTCGACGACGACGCCGTCAGCACCTGCGCTTCGGTGAAGCTCTGCAGGCCGGTGATCGTCGAGACCACCAGCACGAAGAGGATCGTCGGGCGCAGCAGCGGAAGCGTGATCGACCAGAAACTGCGGATCACCCCCGCGCCGTCGAGCTTGGCGGCCTCGTAGACCTCGCCACTGATCGACTGCATGCCGGCCAGGAACAGGATCGCGTTGTAACCGGTCCACTGGTAGGTGATCAGCACGGCGATGGTGACCTGGATCGCCCAGGGGGTCGACAGCCAGGCCACGCCGTCGAAGCCGAGGGCCCGCAGGCCGGCGTTCAGCAGGCCGAAGCTGTCACCGAAGATCGAGCCGAAGAGCACCGCCATCGCGACGACCGAGGTGACGTTCGGCACGAAGAACGCGATGCGGTAGAACGTGCCGAACCGCTTCGCCGAGTTGAGCATGGCCGCCACGATCACGGCGATGACCATCATCGGGAAGGTCGACAGGGCGAAGATGATCAGGGTGTTCTTGATCGACAGCCAGAAGGTCTGGTCGGCGACCAGGGCCCGGAAGTTGTCGAGGCCGACCCATTCGGGCGAGCCGAGGCCGTTCCAGTCCTGGAACGACAGCACCAGCGAGTAGCCCGCGGGGAACAGCCCGAAGATCGCGAAGAGCACGAAGAACGGCGCGATGGCGACGTAGTAGGGCCAGCTCTTGCGCAGCCCCGCCCGGGAGCGCGCGGTGGGGCGCGCTCCCGGGCTCAGCACGGTGGGGATCACTACTCGGCGGCCTTCAGGGCGGCCTCGCCGGCCGAGACGGCGTCGTTCCAGGCCTGGTCGGGGTCCTTGCCGAGCGACTGCACGTTCTGCAGCTCGGTCATGTAGGGCGCCGCGACCTGGTTCTCGAACGGGCTGGTGTACGCGGTGGGCATGTCGGCGGCGGCCTGCGCGAAGACCTCGACGGTCGACTGACCGCCGAAGAACTCGTCGCCCGCGGTCAGCTCGGGGGCCGAGTAGGCGGCCGTGGCCGACGGGAAGATGCCCTTGTCCTGGTAGGCGACGATCTGGTTCTGCTCGCTCAGGATGTCCTTGATCACGGCGAATGCGGCCTCGGGGTCGTCGGTGCCCTCGGGGATCGTCAAGAACGACCCTCCGATGTTGGCGGGGCCGCCGGGCATCGGTGCGACGCGCCAGTCGCCCGAGGTGTCGGCCGTGGCGCTCTTGATGTCGGCCTGGTACCAGGCGGCACCGAGCAGCGTCGGCAGCGAGCCACCGGTGATGGCGGCGGCCCAGTCGGGGCTGCCGTCGGTGAGCCCGGCGGTCAGGCCCTTCTCCTTGGCCTCGACCGCACGGTCCCAGGCCGCCTTGATCTCGTCGCCGTCGCCGGTGAACTCGCCCTCCTCGTTCACGAAGCGGGCGCTGCCCTGACCGATCGACTTGGTGAACACGTCGCCCATGTCGACCTCGAGGCTCGCCCCCGTCGCCGCCTTGAGCTTCTCGCCGAAGGCGAAGTAGTCGTCCCAGGTCGAGGTCGCCGCGGCGACGTCAGCGGGCTCGGAGGGCAGACCGGCCGCGGCGAGCACGTCGGCCCGGTAGTAGAGGGCGGTGGGGCCGATGTCGATCGGGATGCCGATCAGCTTGCCGTCGGCGGTCGTCGCCTCGGCGAGCTTCCAGGCCGGGAACTGGTCGACGATGTCCTTGGCACCGAGGTCGTTCAGGTCGGTGAAGAGGTCGGATTCGCTGAGGAAGTACGGCATGTCCTCACCTTTGACGCCGCTGACGGCGGGCAGGCCGGTGCGGCCGGTGAACGTGGTGACGAGCTTCTGCTTGAAGTCGCCGCCGATCGTCGACACCTTGATCGGCGTCGTCTCGTCCACGCTGCTCAACACCTTGTCGCTCAGGCCGTCGGGCCAGATCCAGACGTCGGTCTCTCCGGAGGCGTTCGCACCCCCGCCCGAACCGGCGCACGAGGCGAGCAGGGGGGTGACGAGGGCGAGCACGGCGACGGTGCCGGCGATCTTGCCGACGAGGCGTCGGGTGGGGAGTGCCATGGGGTCTCTCAATCGGTTGGGGGGAAGCCGAAGTGGGGCGGGGGGACGAGCAGGAGGTACGGGTCAGCGGAACAGCGTCGTGCTGCTCTCGCCCTGGTCGTGGAGGGCCTCGAGCACGAAGTCGTAGCGGCCGGGTTCGGCCGCCGTCGGATGGGCACCGAGCCAGTCGGCGAGTTCGTCGAGCCGAGGGGCGCCCGAGGCGCCACCCGGTCGCGAGACGGTGACGCCGGCCACGAGGCAGGCGAAGTCGACGCGCTGCAACAGCGACCAGTCGGACCGCGAGCCGGCCACGGCCAGCGCGGCACCGAACACGTCGCCCGCCCCGGTGGCGTCGACGGCGTGCACCCGCACGGGTGGACGGACCACCTCGTCACCACTGGCGGAGTCGACGGCGACGACGCCGGCCGAGCCCGAGGTCACGACGCTCAGCGGCACGCGGTCGCCGAGGCGGCGTGCGGCGTCGATCGCCGAGTCGGTGCCGGTGTAGGCCATGGCCTCGAGGTGGTTCGGCATGAACGCGTGGCAGTCGTCGAGCTGCTCGAGCAGGGAAGGGTCCCAGCGTTCGGACGGGTCCCATCCGACGTCGGCGAAGACGCGGGTGCCCTGGGCGGTGGCCCGCGCGATCCAGGTGCTGCGCGCCTCCTCGAGGTGCACGAGGGCGACGGCGGCGGCGGGCAGGACGTCGGGCAGCAGGGCGTCCGACCCGATCGGAGCGGGCGTGCCGCCGGTGACCAGCGCGCGGTCGTCGCCGTAGCCGAGGGACGCGGTGACGGGCAGGGCCCAGCCGGGCACGGTGACGAGGTACGACAGTTCGATGCCCTCGGCAGCCAAGGAGGCGCGGGTCATGGTCGAGAACGTGTCGCCGCCCACGGCGGCAGCGATCGAGGTGGGGACACCGAGGCGAGCGCCCACCAGGGCGAAGTTGGCGATGCCGCCGGGGCCGGCCCCGAACGACGAGGTCCAGACCTCGTGACCGAGCACGGGCGCACCGGGCAGGTCACCGAACACCACGTCGGCGAACAGCTGCCCCACGACGAGCATGCCGGCGAGGGCGTCGCTCTCGGCGGGTGGGGCGGTGCGGGGTGCGGTCTGCACGGGGTCCTCCTCGGGTCAGATCGGCGTCGGCGTCGACCTGCTGAGACGTTTCTAGCCCATGTGCGCACAAATGTGAATGATTTTGTTTGTTACAAGATTGTTTCTGCTCGAAATTGCGCGCTACTGTTCAGACTATGAAAGACGTCCGAGACATCGTGATCCTCGATCGGCTGCGCTCCGAGCGGGCGGCGACGGTCACCGACCTGGCCCTCGCCACCAGCACGAGCGAGGCCACGATCCGCCGCGACCTGCAGCGCCTCGACGAGGCGGGGGTGCTGAGACGGACCCACGGCGGCGCCGTGCTCGTCGAGGCGGATGCCCCCTTCGCCGAGGTCGAGCAGGTCAATCGCCGCGCGAAAGAGCGCATCGCCGCGGCGGCGGCATCCCAGGTGGCCGACGGTCAGTCGGTCGTGCTCGACATCGGCACCACGACCCTGCACGTCGCCGAACACCTTCGGGGTCGCGACGTCACGGTGATCACGGCGAGCATCGCGGTCTTCGATCTGCTGCGCGACGACCGTGCCGTCCAGCTCATCCTGCTGCCGGGCGACTGGGACCCGGTCTACCGGTCCGTCTCGGGCCCGCTGACGGCCGAGAGCCTGCGACTACTGCACGCCGACCACGCCTTCATGGGCGTCAGTGGCATCGCCGACAACGGCGACCTCCGCGACACGACCATGAGCCAGGTGCCGATCAAGCGCGCCATGGCCGAGGTGAGCGACCGGGCCACGGTGCTCGCGGACTCGAGCAAGTTCCCGGGCACCGGCGCCGGCCGCGTCGCCCCCAGCGCGTCGTTGACGCAGCTGATCACCGAATCGACGCCGCACGAGAACGTCTCGGCTGCGCTGGCACGCAAGGGAGTGACGGTGACCGTCGCATGAAGCTGACCATCCTGGGCGGGGGCGGCTTCCGCGTCCCGCTCGTCTACTCGGCGCTGCTGCGCGACCACGCCGAGGGCCGGGTCACCTCGGTGGCCCTGTACGACACCGACGCGATCAGACTCTCGGCCGTCGCCCGCGTGCTGCGAGAGCAGGCACTCGAGCACCTCGACGCGCCCGTGGTCTCGCTGCACACCGACCTCGACGACGCCCTGCGCGGAGCCGACTTCGTCTTCTCGGCGATCCGGGTCGGCGGCATGGCCGGTCGCTCCTGCGACGAACGGATCGGTCTGTCGCACGGCGTGATCGGTCAAGAGACCGTGGGCTACGGCGGCATCTCGTACGCCCTGCGCACCCTGCCCGTCGTGATGGACCTCGCCGTCCGCGTCAAGGCCCTGGCCCCCGACGCCTTCGTGATCAACTTCACCAACCCGGCCGGCGTCGTGACCGAGGCGATGTCGCGCGTGCTCGGCGACCGGGTGATCGGCATCTGCGACAGCCCCATCGGCCTCGCGCGCCGCGTGCTCGGAGCCCTCGACGTGCGCGTGCCCGACGACGCCTTCGACAGCGTCACCATCGACTACGCGGGCCTCAACCACCTGGGCTGGCTGCGCGGACTGACCGTCGACGGCGTCGACGTGCTGCCCCGGCTCTTCGAGCAGCCGGAGCGCATCGAGACCTTCGAGGAAGGCAAGCTGTTCGGTGCCGACTGGGTCACCGAACTGGGCGCCGTGCCCAACGAGTACCTGCACTACTACTACTTCACCCGCGACGTGCTGCACGCCGACCAGCTGGCCGTGCAGACCCGCGGTGGTTACCTCGTCGACCAACAGGCCCGCTTCTACGACGAACTCGCCGAGGGCGACGGCTCGGCCCTCGCCCTCTGGGAACGCACCCGACTCGAACGCGAGACGACCTACATGGCGACCAACCGGCAGTCCGCAGGCATGGGCGACCGCGACCAGGACGACCTCGTCTCGGGCGGCTACGAGCACGTCGCGCTGGCCCTGATGCGCGGCATCGCCTACGACCAGAGCGCCCGACTCATCCTCAACGTGCGGAACGGCGGCACCTTGCCCGAACTCGACGCGGACGCCGTCGTCGAGGTGCCCTGCGTCGTCGACGCGAGCGGCGCCCACCCCGTCGTGGGCACCTCGCTGCCCGACTTCGGCGTCGGCCTCGTCACGAACGCGAAGTACGTCGAGCGCCAGACGATCGAGGCCGGCGTCGACGGCTCGAAGGCGGCCGCCGTGCGCGCCCTCGCGCACCACCCGCTGGTCGACTCGGTCACCGTCGCCCGCTCGCTGCTCGGCGACGCGATGGCGAGCTTCCCCGGGCTCGACTACCTGCGCTGAGGCGCGACCCCGCAGGGCCGGGGCGACCCGCGCCTCCTCGACCTCCCCCCGACCACCCTCTTACCCGGCGACGCCGCCGGGGCCCCACCCCGTGAGGACCCACCGTGCACCAGAACCAGAAACTCGTCGAAGAGCGCATCGAGCGCGTGCTGAACGAGCGCATCACCCCCGCCGTCCACTCGGCGACCACCCCGGTCACCCTGCGCGCCTGGCAGGTGCCCGACGAACCGGTGCCGGTCGCCGAGGCCCTGGTCCAGACGTACGACCCCTTCGAGATCGGCCAGCCGTGGGGACGCGCCTGGTCGACCTGGTGGTTCGAAGTCCTCGGCGAGGTCCCTGCCGACTGGGCCGGGCACACGGTCGAGCTCGTGCTCGACCCCGGGTTCATCGGCGACTGGCCGGGCAACCAGGCCGAGTGCCTGGTGCACACCCCGGACGGCGTGCCGATCAAGGGCATCCACCCGCGCAACACCTACGTGCGCCTGCACGACGAGGCCGCCGGGGGCGAAGCCGTGCACTTCTTCGTCGAGGCCGCCGGGAACCCCGACATCTTGGTGAACGAGTTCGTTCCGACCGCCTACGGCGAGAAGTCGACCGCGCCGACGGAGCCGATCTACCGGTTCCGCACCGCGCAGCTGGCCGTCTTCGAGCACGAGGTCTGGGGCCTGCGCTTCGACGTCGAGGTGCTCTACCAGATGATGAAGGAGCTGCACCAGGACGACCCGCGTCGCCACGAGGTGCTGCGAGCCCTCGAACGCTCGCTCGACGTGCTGCGCCTCGACGACATCGTCGGCACCGCGGCAGCCGCCCGCGAGGTGCTCGCCCCGGTGCTCGCGAGCCCGGCCGTCCCGAGCGCCCACACCCTGAGCGGCATCGGCCACGCGCACATCGACAGCGCCTGGCTCTGGCCGATCCGCGAGACCAAACGCAAGACGGCCCGCACCTTCTCGAACGTGCTGACGCTGGCGAAGCAGTATCCCGACTTCCGCTTCGCCTGCTCGTCGGCGCAGCAGTACCAGTGGGTGAAAGAGAACTACCCGACCGTCTTCGAGGGCATCAAGCAGGCCATCGCCGACGGAACCTGGTACCCCGTCGGCTCGCAGTGGATCGAACCCGACGGCAACCTGCCGGGCGGCGAGGCCATGGTGCGTCAGATCACCCACGGCCTGCGCTTCTTCGCCGACGAGCTCGGCGTCGAGACGCACGGCGTCTGGCTGCCCGACTCGTTCGGCTACACGGCGTCGTTCCCGCAGATCGCCAAGCTGGCGGGCCTCGAGTGGTTCCTCACCCAGAAGCTGTCGTGGAACCAGACCAACACGTTCCCGCACCACACCTTCTGGTGGGAGGGCATCGACGGTTCGCGGGTCTTCACCCACTTCCCGCCGATCGACACCTACAACTCGACCCTCGAGGCCGAAGAGCTGCACCATGCGGTGCGGCAGTTCCGAGAGAAGGGCGCCGCCACGCGCTCGCTCGTCCCCTTCGGCTACGGCGACGGAGGCGGTGGCCCGATCCGCGAGATGATGGAACGCCAGCGTCGGGTGAAGGACCTCGAGGGTTCGCCCCGGGTCGAGATCGAGCACCCCGACGAGTTCTTCGCCAAGGCCCGTGCCGAGTACGAGGACGCCCCCGTCTGGGTCGGCGAGCTCTACCTCGAGCTGCACCGCGGCACGTTCACCTCGCACGCCCGTGAGAAACGCGGCAACCGCGAGGCCGAGCACCGCCTCCGCGAGGCCGAGCTGTGGTGGACCACCGCGGCCGTCCGCACCGGTGCCGCCTACCCGTACGCCGCCCTCGACCGCCTCTGGAAGCTCACACTGCTGCAGCAGTTCCACGACATCCTTCCGGGCTCGTCGATCGCCTGGGTGCACCGCGAGAACGAGGACGACTACCGCCGCAGCCTCGCCGAGCTCGACCTGCTGATCGAGGAGGCGCTGGTCGCCGTGGCCTCGCCCGGCAGCGTCGTCAACGCGGCCGGTCACGACCGCGTTGCCCTGGTCGAGGACGCCTCGGGTGTCGCCGCCGCCCTGGTAGCGGTGCCCGGCTCGGGCGTCGCGCCGCTGGTCGCCGTGGACGCGACCTCGCCGGTGGTGGTGACCCGCGCCTCCTCGGGGGGTGCGACGGTCGAGAACGGGCTCGTGCGCATCGTCGTCGACGAGCGCGGCCTGATCACCTCGATCGTCGACCTGCGGCACGACCGCGAGCTGGTGCCGGCCGGCCGCGCGGCCAACCTGCTGCAGCTGCACGAGGACCTGCCGAACGCGTGGGACGCGTGGGACATCGACGCGCACTACCGCCACAGCCGCACCGACCTGGTCGAGGCCGACGCGGTCGAGATCGTCGAAGAAGGGCCGCTGCGCGTCACGGTGCGCGTCGAGCGCTCGTTCGGCCGCTCGCGGGTCGAGCAGTTCGTCTCGCTCGTGGCCGACGACGCCCGCGTGCACGTCCGCACCGAGCTCGACTGGCGCGAGGACGAGAAGCTGCTCAAGGTGAGCTTCCCGCTCGTGCTGCACGCGCAGCACCACAGCGCCGAGATCCAGTTCGGCCACGTCCGCCGCGCCACCCACACCAACACCTCGTGGGACGACGCCCGGTTCGAGGTGATGGCGCACCGCTGGGTGCACGTCGAGGAGCCCGGCTACGGCGTCGGCCTGACGAACTCGGGCAGCTACGGCCACGACATCACCCGCACCGTGGGCGAGACCGGCGAGGTCGAGACCGAGGTGCGCGTCAGCCTGGTGCGCGCGGCCCGCAGCCCGGACCCCGTGCAGGACATCGGTCACCACCGCTTCGACTACGCGCTCGTGCCGGGTGCGACCATCGACGAGGTCGTCCGCGCGGGGTACGAGCAGAACCTGCCCGTGCGCGTGGTCGGCGCCGGACGCGGCGGGGCGACGTTCGTGCTCGGCGCGGGTGCCGGCAGCACGGCGGGTGCGGGGCACGGCGCGTCGACGACTGCGGAGGTCCCTCCGGCCTCGGACGTCTCGGCCAGCTCGACCACCTCGGCCGCCTCGACGCCGTCGACGTCCTGGGCGGTCGGGGGTCTCGTGTCGCTCTCGGGCGAGCAGGTGCGCATCGAGTCGCTCAAACTGGCCGACGACGAGACGGGCGACGTGGTCGTGCGGCTGTACGAGTCGACCGGCGCCCGGGCCGGCACCCGTGTCGACGCCCACTTCGACGTGACCCGCGTGACCGAGGTCGACGTGCTCGAGCGTCCGCTGACCGAGGCCATGCCCAGCGCGCTGCGCTTCGCGCCCGACGCCACCGGGGCCGACCTGACCCTGCGCCCGTTCCAGGTCGTGACACTGCGCCTGCACCGCGCCTGAGTCGCGTCGGGTCGCGACCCGCGCCTCCTTCCCCCTGAACCGGCAGGAGGCGCGGGTCGACCCGGCCGCGGCGGGGCCACCC
>NZ_LMKB01000005.1:1259708-1344408 GCF_001421165.1 Frigoribacterium sp. Leaf8
CCCGACCGACATCGCACCGCCGAATGGACGTCGCACCGCCGAAGTCGGCGGTGCGACGTTCATCCGGCGGTGCGACACGGGCGCCGGCGCGCCGACGGGCGGCGCGCGGGCCAGCGGCTCAGCCGGCGGGCGCGACGACCACGTCGACGCCGGCGGCGGCGAACTCGGCCAGCGCCTCGGTCGTGGCCGTGGCGTCGGTCACGAGCGTCCAGCCCTCAGGCAGCGCCGCGCGGGCGTGGAACGTCGCGCGACCGAGCTTCGACCCGTCGGCCAGCACGTAGACGCGTTCGGACTGCCGGCACATCAGCTCTTTGAGCCGGGTCTGCACGAGGTCGGCCTCGACCACGTGGCCCGAGGCGAGCACGCCGTCGGCGCCGAGGAACACCCGGTCGAAGGTCAGGCGCTCGAGGGCGGCCTCGGCCAGCGGCCCGACGAAGCCCTGGCTGGCCGGGCGCAGCGTGCCGCCGAGGCACTCGAGGTGGATGCCGTCCGAGTCGGCGAGCTGCTGGATCACGGCGATCGAGGTGGTGGCGACGGTCGCGACGAGACCCGAGCGCGCCTCCCGGGCGAGGGCCGCGACCGACGAGCCGGCGTCGAACAGCAGCGTCTCGCCGTCGTGGACCAGCGTGCGGGCGTGCCGCGCGATCTCGGCCTTGGCCACCCCGGCCTCGAGGTTGCGCTGACGGAAGGTCGGCTCGGCACCGGGGGCGCCGAGCGGCATGGCCCCGCCGTAGGTGCGGGCGATCTCGCCGCGCCGGGTGAGTTCGGCGAGGTCGCGGCGGATGGTCGACGGGGTCACCTCGAAGCGACGACTCAGCTCGTCGACGCTCGCGAGGCCGGTGGTGTGGGCCAGGTCGACGATGTCGCGGCGTCGCTCGCGTGCCGTGGTGCTCATGCGGTGGTGCTCATGCGATGGCCGTCCTGATCGGTGGGGCGGGCGGCGTCACGCCGACGACGCACCGACCCGGGCGGCGTCGGCCGGGCTGGGCGACATCTCGACCGCCTGGCGCAACGCCTCGATCATGCTACCGACGGCCACGACCCCGGTGCCGGCGATGTCGAACGCGGTGCCGTGGTCGACCGAGGTGCGGATCACGGGCAGTCCGACGGTGATGTTGACCCCCGCCTCGATGCCGAGCACCTTCACCGGGCCGTGGCCCTGGTCGTGGTACATCGCCACGATGAGGTCGTAGTCGCCGCGGCCGCCGAGGAAGAACGCGGTGTCGGCCGGCAGCGGCCCGACGGCGCGGATGCCGTCGGCCTGGAGCACCTCGAGGGCCGGGGTGATCTTCTCGGCCTCCTCGCCGTAGCCGAAGAGCCCGTTCTCGCCGGCGTGCGGGTTGATCGCGCAGACGCCGATCCTGGGGTCGTCGACGCCGGCCCGGCGCAGCGCCTCCCAGCCGCGGCGCACGGTGCGCTCGACGAGGCCGGGCTCGATCTTCGCGATGGCGTCGATCAGCCCGATGTGGGTCGTCACGTGGATCACCTTGATCTTGGGGGTCGAGAGCATCATCGACACCTCGCCGACGCCCATGAAGTGCGCCAGCAGCTCGGTGTGGCCGGGGAACACGTGGCCGGCCTCGTGCAGCGCCGCCTTGTTCAGCGGTGCGGTGCAGATGCCCTGCACGAGACCGGCCATGCCGAGCTCGCACGCGATGCGGATGTACTCGTACGCCGCGTGGCCGGCCTCGGCCGAGACGGCGCCCCAGGGCAGGTCGGCCGAGAGCAGGTGCGGGTCGACGACGTTGATGCGTCCGGGGGTGAAGACGGCGTCGGCGGGCCCGTCGACCTCGACGATCTCGGCGTCGACCCCGAGCGCGGCGGCGCCGAGCCGCAGGCGGTGGGCGTCCCCGACGACGACCGGTCGCGCGTCGCGGTAGGCGGCCTCGTCGAGCAGTGCGCCGACGGTGACCTCGGGTCCGACGCCGGCGCCGTCGCCCATGGTGACGGCGATGAACGGCCGCGTGTCGGGGGTCGTCGTGGTCATGGGGTTCTCCGTTTCGTGGGGGCGCCGGACGCTGCCGACGCGGTGAGGTCGTGGGGGTCGGCGCCGGCGCGCGTGCGGCGCACCAGGTCGACGAGGTCGGCGAGCACGGTCGGGCCGCCGAAGCTGCCGGGCTTGGTGGCGACGAGCCGGTCGTCGCCCGCGGCCGCCCGCCCGTCGCCCGCGAGGCTGAGGACGGCGCCGTGCTCGAGTTGGGTGAGCGGCCGCAGGGTGGTCGTCGTGAGCCGGTCGAGCACCGCGCGGGCGGTCTCGCCACCGGTCAGCACGAGGTCGAGCTCGACGTCGGCGTCGATCCGGGCGACGACCTCGGCGAGGGCCGCCGATCCGACGAGCGGGTCGGGCAGGCGCCGGGCGGTGACCGTCAGCACGGCGACGGACGACCGGGACAAGGAGGCGCGGGTCGCCTCGACGAGGAGGCCGGCGTCGTCCGCCGGGTCGAGCACGTGCACGTCCGCACCGGTCGCGGCGAGCGCGTCGGCGTGGCCCCGGGCCACCTCGGCGGCCGAACCGACCACGACGAGCACGGGCCGCTCGGACCCGGCCCCGTCGCGGGGCCCGGCCTCGTCGCGGACCCCGGCCTCGTCCGACGCGTAAAGACCAGCCTCAGTGCTCGACGCCGGAGCGACCGCGTCGGCCAGGGCGGCGGCGAGCGCCGCGCTGCCCGCGAGGGCGACCGGCCGACGGACTCCGGGAGCGGCGACCAGCCGGAGGACGGCGTCGACCACGGCGGCGAGGTCGTCGTCGGTCTCGGCGTCGACCAGGAGCACCGCTCCCCCGGCGAGGGCCGCGTCGAGGTGCGCCGCGGACGCGTCCGGCCCCGAACGCACCACGTCGAGGCCGACGAGCACCGTCGGCCGGTCGACGAGTTCGGCCAGGGTCGCGGGGGCGCCGTGCGGTTCGAGATGCCAGAACGCCGTCTCGGCGAGGGGTCGCCCGTCCACCAGGGGCCGCCCGTGGACGACGGTGCGCCCGAGGGCGGGCAGCGCGCCGGCCACGACGAGGTCGTACCCGCGGGCGGCCAGGGCCTCGAGCTCGGGTCCGACGTGGCCGCGCCACAGGGAGTCGGTCTTCTTGAGCACGAGGGCGCCGGCCGTCAGGGGCAGCGTGTCGATCGCGACCCGCGCCTCCTCGGCGGTGCCGGAGCGGGTGCCGACGTCGACGACCGTGACCGCCGCGGCGGGACCCGCCGGCACGCCGAGCGAGACCACGGTCTCGTGACCGCGCAGTCGGAACTGCTCGGCGGTCTCGGCGGCGCCGGAGAGGTCGTCGGCGATGACGGTGATCGGGCTCATGATGCCGCCATCCTGACACGACTGCGCGTTATGCGCCACCGGTCTTGCGCGAAACGCGCAGCGGTGGCACAGTGTCATCCAGCCCGGACGAGGGCGTCGCAGCGCTGCGGGACCGGGCGCCGTCGACCTCGTCGAACCCCTGGATCGAGAGGTCGATGATGACCGTTCCGTTCGCGGACCACGAGATGTCTCGCCGCACCCTGCTCCGCTGGGGTGCCGCGGCCGGCCTCTTCGTGACCGCCACCAGCCTCGCCGGCTGCGCCGGACCGACCGGGTTGCCCGGACCCGGCACGCTGACCCTGGCCCTCAACCGCTCGCTGGTCAGCCTCGACAACAAGCTGAACCAGTTCGACGCGGCCGTCACGGTGCAGCGGGCGGTGCGCCAGGCCCTCACGCAGATCGGCCCCGACATCACGCCCGAGCTCGTGCTCGCCGAGAGCTTCGAGCCGACGAGCGACACACAGTGGACGGTCCGCCTGCGCGAGGGCGTTCGCTACTCGGACGGGACGCCCGTCACGGTCGCCGACGTCGCCACCGCGCTGCAGATGTACGAGCAGGTGCAGGGCTCGTTCGTCGCCAGCTTCTTCCCCGAGTTCCCGACCGTGACCGCGATCGACGAGCGCACCTTCACGCTCGACTCGTCGCAGCCGATCCCGGTGCTCGACGCGTTGATGAGCAACATCCTGATCACCCCGGCCGCGGCGAACAAGCCGGAAGAGCTGCAGGACGGCGTGGGCAGCGGCCCGTTCGTCGTCACCCGGTTCAACCGCGGCGCCGGCACCTACAGCCTGAGCCGCAACGAGCAGTACTGGGGCGAGGCGCCGGGCGTCGACCGGGTCGAGGTGCGGTTCCTGCCCGAGGAGTCCAGCCGCGTGATCGCCCTGCGCAGCGGCGAGGTCGACGTGATCGACTCGATCACGCCCGACTCGGCGACCCAGTTGCAGGGCCTGCCCGGCATCGTCCTCGACGAGGCCTCGAGCCTGCGCATCAACCAGATCTTCTACAACTTCCGCAAGCCCGAGGGGCACCCGCTGGCCGACGCCCGGGTGCGCGAGGCGCTGAGCCACGCGATCGACGGCCGGGCGCTCGTGCGCGACGTGCTGACCGACTCGGTCACGCAGGCCGACGGCGTCGTCCCGCCGAGCCTCCTCGGCTACGCGAAGACCGGCGAGTACACCTACGACCCCGACCTCGCCCGCCGCACGCTCGCCGGGCTCGGGGCGAGCGACCTCACGTTGCGCATCATCTGGGAGACCGGCGAGTTCGCCGGCGACACCTTCATCATGGAGGCGCTCGTCGAGATGTTCGGCGCGATCGGCGTGCGGACCACGCTCCAGCAGTTCGAGCCCGGCGGTGACATCCTCCAGTGGCGCCAGGGCAAGGCCGGTGACTGGGACCTGCTCGGCAACGGCTTCTCGGCCCCCACCGGCCTCGCGCTGACCATCCTGCAGGGCATGTACGCGGGCACCGCCGAGAAGGAACAGACCCGCGACACGTACCAGGGCTACGTGCAGCCCGACGTGGCCGAGGCGATCGCCCGGGCGTCGACCGAGCCGGACGCGACCCTGCGCCAGCAACGGCTCGCCGAGGCGCAGCAGGCGGCCTGGGACACCTGGCCCTGCGCCTGGGCCTTCGTGCCCAAGTCGGTGCTCGCCCGTCGCGAGCGGGTCGAGCGCCTCGCCCTCGCGTCGTCCAACACGTATCCGCTCGCCGACGTCCGACTGGGGGCCTGACCATGGCGACCTACATCCTCAAGCGCCTCGGCCAGGGCCTGCTCACCGTGTTCCTCACGGTGTCGACGGTCTTCGTGCTGATCCGCCTCGCCCCCGGCGACCCGGCCGTGGCCTACGCCGGGCCGCTCGCGACCAACGAGCAACTCGCCGCCGTGCGCGAGCAGTTCGGCCTGGACGACCCGCTGCTCCAGCAGTACGGCGTGTTCCTGCAGCAGTTGTTCACGGGCAACCTGGGCACCTCGTACTCGTTCCAGGCACCGGCCGTGCAGGTCGTGCTCGAACGGCTGCCGTACACGCTGACCCTGTCGTTCGCGGCGATCCTGTTGGCGGCGGTCGTGTCGATCCCGCTCGGCGTCTGGATGGCCCGTCGCACCGACACCCGCAGCGAGACCGGCGTCAACGTCGTCGCCATCGCGGGCCAGTCGATGCCCGACTTCTGGACCGGCATCCTGCTGCTCAGCGCCTTCGCCGTCGTGATCCCGATCTTCCCGGCCTCGGGCTTCGCCACCTGGGGCGGCCTCGTGCTGCCGACGGTGACGATCGCCATCCTGCAGGTGGCCCTGATCTCCCGGCTCGTGCGCCGCGAGATGGCGACCAACTTCTCGGCGCCCTACCTGACCGTGGCCCGGTCGCGCGGCGTCTCGGAGCGCGCCCTGACCTGGCGCTACGCCATGGGCAACTCGGCGATCCCCGTCTTCACGGCCCTCGGCACGCGCTTCGCGGCGATGCTCAACGGCGTCGTCGTGGTCGAGGTCGTGTTCGCCTGGCCCGGCGTCGGGTCGCTCATCGTGCGGGCGCTCGAGACCCGCGACTACCCCCTCATCCAGGCGACCGTGCTGGTCACGTCGCTGCTCGCCGTCGGCGTCCAGCTGCTGATCGACCTCGCCTACCCCCTGCTCGATCCGCGCGTGCGGCTCGGAAAGGCGAGTGCCGCATGACCCGCACCGAGACCACCGGACAGCCGTCCGGCACGTCGACCGCCGGCGCGGCCGGTCGCACCCCCGAGGAGGCGCGACGCACCGCGGTCACGCCCCGCCTGCTGAAGAGGTCCGAGGCGGCCCGGCGGACCTCCGCCGCACGGGTGAAGCTCTGGGTCGGCGCGATCTGCGCCCTCGTGGTGATCATCCCGATCGTGCTGGCCCAGGCCCTCCCGCTGCCCGACGCGAACGGCCAGGACCTCGGCAACCGCCTCGCGCCTCCGTTCACCGCCGGCCACCTGTTCGGCACCGACCAGCTCGGTCGCGACCTGCTCTCGCGGGTGCTGCACGGCGGTCAGGTCTCGCTCGCGATCGGCGTGCTGGCGGTCATCGTCTCGGGCGCCATCGGCGTCGTCCTGGGCTCGATCGCCGGGTTCTACGGGCGCTGGGCCGACACGCTGATCAGCCGCCTGCTCGAGGCCCAGATGTCGCTGCCGCTGCTGATGATGCTGCTGCTCGTCGTCGCCCTCTTCGGCCCGTCGATCCCGGTGATCACCTTCGTCATCGCGATCGCGCAATGGCCGGAGGTGGCCCGCCTGACCCGGTCGCTCGTGCTCGTCGAACGCGAGAAGCCGTACGTCTCGTCGGCCCGCACGCTCGGCCTGAACCGCTTCACGATCCTGCTGCGCCACGTCGTCCCGAACGTCATCAAGCAGGCGACGCTCGTCGTGCTGCTGCTGCTCGCGCAGGCCGTGCTGCTCGAGAGCGCCCTGAGCTTCCTCGGGGCCGGCCCGCAGCGACCGTTCGCGACCTGGGGCCGCATCATCTCGGACGGCCAGGACTACGTCACGACCGCCTGGTGGATGGTGACGATCCCGGGTCTGTTCATCGTGCTGCTCGTCGTCGGGGTCAACCTGCTGGGCGACGCCCTGCGGGACCGGCCGCGCCGGTCGACGGCCTCGCGCCTCCGTCGGTTCGTCGGGCTGCGCCCGTCGACCCCGGCCTCGACCCCGGCCTCGGCATCGACCCCGGCCCCGACCCCGACCCCGACCCCGCAGAAGGGAACGATCGCATGACCTCCGTGACCGACGACACCGTCGACCCCGACCTGCTCCTCGAGGTGCGTGACCTGCAGATCGAGCTCATGACGACCAACGGGATCGTGCGCGCCGTCGACGGCGTCTCGTTCCACATCGCCCGGGGCGAGACCGTCACGATCATCGGCGAGTCGGGGTCGGGCAAGTCGACCACCGCCATGGGCGTGCTGCAGCTGCTGCCCGCCGACCTCGCCGTCGTCTCGGGCCACGTGCGCATCACCGGACTCGACGTGCTCGCCTCGGCCTCGGCCGTGCGCAAGGTGCGCGGTCGGGCCGTCGCCCTGATCCCCCAGGACCCCATGACGGCGCTCAGCCCGGTGCGGTCGATCGGCTCGCAGCTCGGCGAGGCCATCCGCATCGCCGGGGCCGCCAGCGGTCGGGCCGCCGTCACCGCCCGGGCCGTGCGCCTCCTCGAGCAGGTGCACATCCCCGACCCTGCGGCCCAGCTGGGGAAGTTCCCGCACCAACTCTCGGGTGGCATGCTGCAACGCGTGCTGATCGCCATCGCGTTGGCCTGCGAGCCGCAGCTGATCGTGGCCGACGAGCCCACCAGCGCCCTCGACGTCACGGTGCAGGCCGGCATCCTCGACCTGTTGCTCGAGCTGCAGGAACAGCGCGGCATCGGCCTGCTGATGATCACCCACGACCTCGGCGTCGCCCGGCTCGTGTCCGACCGCATCCACGTCATGAAGGCCGGCGTGTTCGTCGAGTCCGGCGACGTGCGGCAGATCGTCGAGCACCCCGCCGAGCCCTACACGCAGGGGCTGCTCGCCGCGGTGCCCACCCTGGGCGCCTGGGACGAGACGCCGTCCACGCCCGCCACGACCAGCACCGACCGACCGGAGGCCACCCGTGTCTGACACCATCCTCGAGGTCGACGACCTGGTCGTCGACTACGGCAGCGGCTCGAGTGCCCACCGCGCCGTCGACCACGTGTCGTTCTCGGTGCGCCGCGGCAGCACCTTCGCCATCGTGGGCGAGTCGGGCTGCGGCAAGTCGACGATCGCCAAGGCGGTCATGCGGTTGCTGCAGCCGACCAGCGGGCGCATCGTGCTCGACGGCACCGACCTGGCGACCCTGTCGGAGGCGCGGTTGCGGCCCCTGAGGCACCGCTTCCAGATGGTCTTCCAGGACCCGTACGGCTCGCTCGACCCGCACCTGAGCGCCCGCGACATCGTCGCCGAGCCGCTCCGGCTGAAGGGCGTGCGGTCGGCCCAGGACCGGGCGACCGAGGCGGCGCGCCTGATCGACCGCGTCGGCCTGCCGTCGACGGCGCTCGACCGTCGCCCGCACGAGTTCTCCGGCGGCCAGCGCCAACGCATCGGCATCGCCCGGGCGCTCGCCTCGAGCCCCGACCTGTTGATCTGCGACGAGGCGACGAGCGCGCTCGACGTGTCGGTGCAGGCGCAGGTGCTCGACCTGCTGCGCGAGATCCAGGTCGACACCGGCATCACCTACGTCGTCATCTCGCACAACCTCGGCGTCGTGCAGCAGATCAGCGAGAGCGTCCTCGTCATGAAGCAGGGCGCCGTCGTCGAGCAGGGCGCCACGGCGCAGGTGCTCACGTCGCCCGCCGAGGACTACACGCGGCGGCTGCGCCGGGCCGCCCTCGACCCCGCGACGATGACCGGCGTGAAGCCTCGCCACGTCGTCCGCAGCCTCTCGTTGGGAGCCACCACATGACCCGGACCGACACCGCCCGGACCGACGCCAACCCGCTCGACCCCACCGCGCTCGACGCCGCGGACACGGTGGCCGAGGCGGCCACGCGCCCCGCGCCTCCTCGGCTCGTGCTCGGCACGATGACCTTCGGCGACACCGTCGACGAGGCCACCGCCGCCCGCATGCTCGACACCGCGCGCGACGCAGGCATCACCTGGATCGACACGGCCAACGCCTACGTCGGCGGCACGACCGAGACGATGCTCGGCCGCCTGCTCGCCGGGCGGCGCGACGAGGTCGTGCTCGGCTCGAAGGCGGGCATGCCGCACGCCGACGCGGGCGGACTGCCGCCGCTCTCGGCCGTGGCCCTCCGCGCGAGCGTCGAGGCGAGCCTGCGCCGCCTCGGCACCGACCGTCTCGACCTGTTCTACCTGCACCAGCCCGACCGGGCGACCCCGCTCGACGAGACCCTTTCGACCGTCGCCGCCCTGGTCGCCGAGGGCAAGGTGCTCTCGCTCGGCGTCTCGAACTACGCCGCCTGGCAGATCGGCGACGTCGAGCGCGTCGCCGACGCCGTCGGCGCACCCCGGCCGGTCGTCGCCCAGCAGCTGTGCAACCTCGTGGCCCGCCGCCTCGACGACGAGTACCTCGAGTTCGCGAGCGTCCACGGGCTCGAGACGATGGTCTACAACCCGCTCGGCGGCGGCCTCCTGACCGGTCGGCACCGCTTCGACGAGACGCCGGCCGACGGGCGCTTCGGCGACTCGGCCCTCGCCGAGATGTACACGAAGCGCTACTGGGACGCCGACCTGTTCGCCGCGATCGACCGCCTGTCGGGCGTCGCCGCCGAGGCCGGCGTGACGCTCGTCGAGCTCGCCCTGCGCTGGGTGGCGTACCGGCCCGAGGTCGGGTCGGTGCTGCTCGGCGGCTCCCGGCCCGAACAGCTGACGGCCAACGTCGCCGCCGTCGCCGCCGGGCCGCTGCCCGACGAGGTGGTGGCGGCCTGCGACGAGGTCGGGCGTCAGCTGCGGGGGCCGATGCCTCCGTACGCGCGCTGAGCCGCGCCTCCCGACCCTCCGCACCGCGCCGCACGCCCCCGAACCGCACCGCACCGCACCGACCGCACGCCCCGCACGAGAGAGAGCACCATGAGCACCGCCAGCGACTTCGCCCGTACGATCCGCCGCCGCGAGAGGGCGGTCGGCTACTGGATCACCCTCGACGCCCCGCCGGCGACCGAGCGCATCGCTCGGCTCGGCTACGACTACGTCTGCCTCGACGCGCAGCACGGCCTCTTCGGCTACCAGGGCATGATGACCGGCCTGCTCGCCATCGACGCGGGGCAGACCTCGGCCGGGCTCGTGCGGGTCGAGGCGAACGACATCACGCCGATCGGCAAGGCCCTCGACGCCGGGGCGGCCGGCGTCATCGTGCCGCTCGTCGACACGGCCGAGGACGCCGCCTCCGCCGTGCGCAGCGCGAAGTACCCGCCCCACGGCCGCCGCTCGTACGGCCCCATGCGGTCGAGCCTGCGCATCGGCCCCGTGCCGGCGGACGCGAACGACACGACGATCGTGCTCGCCATGATCGAGACGCCCGACGGGCTCGCGAACGTCGAGGCGATCGCCGCGACGCCGGGACTCGACGGCCTCTACGTCGGGCCGAGCGACCTGTGCATCGCGGTCGGCGGGGCCTACCCGGGCGACCCGGCCGTGCAGGAGGCCTTCGACGCCGCCCTCGTCCGCGTCGCGGCCGCGGCCGAGGCCGCTGGCATCGCCGCGGGCATCCACACGCCGCACGGCGACGTCGCCCGACAGCGGCTCGCCGCGGGTTACACGTTCGCCACGGTCGCCGGCGACCTCAACCACCTCGAGGCCGCCGCCCGCGACCACCTGCAGCGGGCCACCGCGACGGACGACCCCGACGCGACCGCCGGAGGCGCGGCGTGAGCAGGCAGGACGCGGGCGCCGACGGCGTGGTCGCGGACGACGTGGTCGCCGACGGACGACTGCGGCCCGACGCGGCCGGTCGCGCCTGGGCGTACCTGCCGACGGCCACGGTGCAGTCGCACGCGGCGAACCTCGCTGAGCTGCCCGACGGGCGCCTGGCCTGCGTCTGGTTCGGCGGCACGCAGGAGGGCGTCTCGGACATCCACGTCTGGTGCTCGGTCCTCGACGACGAGGTGTGGTCCGAACCGGTGCGCCTCAGCGACGACCCCGCACGCTCCGAGCAGAACCCGGTGCTCTTCACGGCCCCCTCGGGCGACGTCTGGTTGCTCTACACGGCGCAACGGGCCGGGAACCAGGACTCGGCCGAGGTGCGCCGCCGCATCTCCACCGACGGCGGCGCCACCTGGGCCGAGCCCGCGACCCTCTTCGCGGCCGACGAGACGGGTGGCGTCTTCGTCCGGCAACCGCCGGTCGTCACCCGCGCGGGCGACCTGCTCGTGCCGGTCTTCCGCTGCGTGACGACCCCCGGGCAGGCGTGGGTGGGCGACCACGACACGAGCTCGGTCATGATCTCCCGGGACGGCGGCTCCACGTGGGGTGAGGTCGCCGTCCCGGGGAGCACCGGAGCCGTCCACATGAACGTGCGCGAGCTGCCCGACGGATCGCTGCTCGCGCTCTTCCGCAGCCGCTGGGCCGACGCCGTCCACGAGTCGCGCTCGACCGACGGCGGACTCCACTGGTCGGCACCGGTGCCGACCGAGCTGCCCAACAACAACTCCTCGGTGCAGTGGGTTCCGCTCGCCAACGGGCGCCTCGCGATCGTCTACAACCACCGCCGCGCCGACGCCACCACCCCGCGCCGCCTCGGGCTCTACGACGAGATCGACGAATCCGGCATCGTCGAGCAGGCCGTGCTACCCGGCGCGGACGCGGACCTCGACCAGGAGGCGCGGGCCGGGTCGCCTGCGGAGGACGGCCGGATGGCGTTCTGGGGCACGCCCCGGGCTCCGATGTCGCTGGCGGTGTCGACGGACGGCGGCCGCAGCTGGCCGCACCGCGTCGACCTCGAGGACGGCGACGGGTGGTGCCTCTCGAACAACTCGCGCGACGGGCTGAACCGCGAGCTGTCGTACCCGAGCATCACGCAGACCGGCGACGGCGCCGTGCACGTGGCGTACACCTGGCACCGCCGGGCGATCCGCCACGTGCGACTGTCGGCCGCCGATCTGCCCGGACCCGACGTCGAGGGCTGAGCCGTGTCGGACGACGGGACGGCTGACGCCGACCGGGCAGGTCGCGGTGCTGGCACCGAGCGGGCGGGTGGCGGTGCCGGCACCGACCGGCACGCCGTGGTGACGGGCTGCAGCTCGGGCATCGGGCGGGCGATCGCCGAGTTCCTGCTGGCCGACGGGTGGCGGGTGACCGGTCTCAGCCGACGCGCGGTCGACCTGGGCGACGGGTTCTCGTGGCTCGGCTGCGACCTCTCCGTGACCGCCGACGTCGCGCGAGCGGTCGCCGACGTCGGGTCGGTCGACGCGATCGTCCACGCGGCCGGCTACCAGGTCGCCGCCCCGCTCGGACGGCTCGACCCCGCCGCCCTCGAGGGCATGTTCGCCGTGCACGTCGGGGCCGCCGCCGCGCTCGTCGACGCACTCGTCGACCGGCTGTCCGACGGCGGTCGCATCGTGCTCATCGGCAGCCGCACCGCCGTCGGCGTCGCGGGCAAGAGCCAGTACGCGGCGACGAAGGCGGCCCAGGTCGCACTGGCCCGGAGCTGGGCGGCGGAACTGGCGCCGCGCGGCGTGACCGCCAACGTCGTGGCGCCGGGGCCCACCGACACGCCGATGCTCGCCGACCCGGCCCGCGCCTCCTCGGCTCCGGTCGTGCCGCCGCTGGGCGCGCTCGTCGACCCGGTGGACGTGGCGGCCCTCGTCGCGTTCGTGCTCGGGCCGCACGGACGGAGCATCACCGGGCAGGCGCTCGTCGTGTGCGGCGGCGCCTCGCTCTGACGTCGCACCGGGTCGAGGTCGCGGCGGGTCGAGGGCTCGGCGGGTCGAGGTCGCGGCGGGTCGAGGTCACAGCGGCTGCGAGGTCACAACGGCTGCGAGGACGCACCACCATCGCGTCGTCGAACCATCCGCGGGCCTGGTTCGACGACGCGGGCGTGGTGCGGCCTGTCCCGAAAGCGACGATCGGGGCCCCCATTGTTTTGATTCATTCAAAAGAAGGCGTATGGTGGTGTCAACGCCGACGGAGGCCAGGGCCACCGTCGAGCACCTCGGCGCCGCCCTCCTCACCTCCGCTGGCCGCCCGCTCGATCCCCCGATCGCGGGCCCCCGACCAGCACGACCCGCCCAGCCCCGAGGAGTCACCGTGAACACCACCGCCACGACCGCCCGCACCGCCGCCACCCCGCTCGGCGGCCGCTACGTCAGCAGCACCGCCGCCTCGACGGTCGGCAGCTACGTCGGTTCGCTCGCCGCCGACGTCGCGCCCGGCTCGTACGTGAGCACCTCGGCACGCCGCGACCTGTCGATCGGTCGCTACACCGCCAGCGCACGGCGTCGCCTCTCGGCCGCCACGGCGTCCGTCCGGACGGCCACGGGCTCGATCCACACCGCCACCGGCTCGATCCGCACCGCGTAGTCGGCGCCGGTCGGGGTCACCCCACCCCGACCGACCCGGACGGGCCGCCCCACCAGACCCGGGCCCGCCGCGCGACCTGAATCCGCGCGGCGGGCCCGTTCCTCTGGGCGATGTCACGACCTACCCGGTCCGCCCACCTCGCCCAGGAGACACGACGTGCCGCTCACCCCCGAAGGTGAGCGGCACGTCGTGTCTCCGGGACGACCGGGCCCGAGCCCGGCACGTCGGACTAGAGGGTCGCGGCGGAAGGGTCCCAGCTCTCGTCGAGCGGCACCGGCTGCTGCACGGCGGACTCGACGGAGACCGGCGCACCCTGCTCGGCGGCCGACGAGATCGCCAGCAGGACGTCGAGAACGTGCGAGGCCACGGCCCCGCTGGCACGCTCGGCGTCGCCACCGCGGATGGCCCGCGCCAGGTCGAGCACGCCCGAACCGCGTCCGTAGGTCGAGCCCGCGGCGGTGAGCGTCTCGGGCTCGTCCCGGCCGAACCGCCAGAGGCTCGAGTCGCCCTCGAAGGTGTTGGGGTCGGGCAGCACGAGGGTGCCCTCGGTGCCGCTGATCTCGACGAAGCCCATGCGGGGCAGCGCGTTCTGGAACGAGAACGTCGACTGGGCCGACTGCCCGCCCGCGAACTCGATGAGCGCCGCGTGGTGCGTCGGTACCTCGACCGGGAAGGTCTCGCCGGCCCGGGGACCGCTGCCGATGGTCCGGGTGTCGAACGACTTCGACGAGACCGCGCTGACGCGGCTGGCCGAGCCGAAGGCGTGCACGAGGGTCGTCACGTAGTACGGCCCCATGTCGAAGAGCGGACCGGCCCCGAGCGCGAACAGGAAGTCGGGGTTCGGGTGCCACGACTCGGGCCCGGGCACGTGGAACATCGTGGTCGCCGTGAGGGGCTGACCGATGTCGCCCCGGGCGATGGCGCGCATGGCGGTCTGGATGCCGGCGCCGAGCACGGTGTCGGGGGCACACGCGACGCGGACGCCGGCCGCCTCGGCTGCGGCGAGCAGGTCTCGGGCCGACTCGTGGTCGAGCGCGAGGGGCTTCTCGCTCCAGACGTTCTTGCCGGCGGCGATGATCTGACGGCCGACCTCGGCGTGTACGGCCGGGATCGTGAGGTTGACGACGATCTCGATCTCGTCGATCGCGAGCAGCTCGTCGACCGTGCCGTGACCCGGGACGCCGTACGCCTCGGCCTGCGCCTGGGCGCGGTCGAGGTCGAGGTCGGCGACGAAGAGCACCTCGAGGTCGGCGAACTGCGTCATGTTCTCGAGGTAGGTGCCGCTGATGACGCCCGCGCCGATGACGCCGACGCCCACGCGTCCCGTGCGGCCGGCGGTCGTGTCGACGCCGCTCACTTGTCGTTCTCCTGCAGCCAGGCGAAGGACTCGGCAACTCCGTCGAAGACGTCCTTCGCGTAGTCGTCGAACTCGACGACGCGCAGCGCGTGCGGCGCGGCGGCGAGGACGGCGGCGACGTCCACGTCGCCCTGACCGGCCGGGGTCTGGTTCTTGAAGGCGGCGGCCAGCGCGTCGGGCACCTCGAGGGCGCTCTCGCTGCTGGGCAGGGCGGTCGCGATGTCGCCGGAGATCTTGCCGTCCTTGACGTGCAGGAACTGCACGCGGTCACCCAGCGAGCGCAGCAGCGCCGGGGTGTCCATGCCGCCGACGGTCGACCAGAAGGTGTCGATCTCGAGGACGACGTCGTCGTTCAGTCGCTCGAGGAAGAAGTCGTAGACGGGGCGGCCGTCGACCTTGTTCGCGAACTCCCACTGGTGGTTGTGGTAGCCGAACTTCAGGCCCGACGCGGCGGCCAGCACCTGCAGTTCGTTGACGCGGTCGGCGATCTTCGCGGCGTCGTCGGCGGTCTGCCAGCGGTCGCTCGGGATGAACGGGTCGATCACGGTGCCGATGCCGAGCTGGGCGGCGGCGGCGAAGGCGCGCTCGGGCTCGTCGGAGTCGATGACCGGGGCGTGGCCCGAAGGCGCGGTGACGCCGGAGGCGGCGAAGGCCTTCTCGAACTCGTCGGCACGCTCGACGAACGAGTAGGGCTCGACCTTGGTGAAGCCGATCTCGGCGATGCGGGCGACGGCGCCCTGCAGGTCGGCCGAGACGGCGTCTCGGACCGTGTAGAGCTGCACGGAGGGTGACGAGGTCATGGGAGTGACTCCTTTGTCGTGAGGGGTTCAGGTGGTCTGGGCCCAACTCTGCCACTTATGTCGACCGATGACAAAAGTTCGTCCCGAATCGACGCATTCTCTTGCCCGGACGACACCCGCTGTGTATTCTGCGAACACCTAGCGCGACTAGGTTTTGACTCGAGGAGGCGTCATGGCCAACCCAGGCCCCATCGGCACGCAGGGCGTGCTCACCCAACCCATCAGCACCGTGCGGGTGTCGCGGGGCTACATGATCGCGCTGGGGCTCGCCCAGTTCGGTCTGTTCGCGGCCCTGCTCTCGCCGGTCTACGTGAGCATGCAGCTCAAGGCGCAGCAGTTGAACCCCGACGACCCGGCGAGCATCATCGGGCTGGTCCTGCCCTTCGGTGCGTTCGGAGCGCTCCTCGCCAACCCGCTCGTCGGCGCGCTGAGCGACCGGACCCGCACGCGGTGGGGCCGTCGTCGGCCCTACCTGGTGGGCGGCATCGTCGTGTTCACCCTCGCCCTCGCCTGGCTCGCCTTCGCCCCCACCGTGCTGCAGCTCGGCATCGCCTGGGTCGTCGCGCAGATCGCGGCCAACGCCGTGCTCGCCGCCCTGACCGCGAGCTTCGCCGACAACGTGCCGCAGTTCCAACGTGGCAAGGCCTCGAGCGTCATCGCCCTTGCTCAGAACATCGCCGTCCTCGCCGGCACCTACCTCGCCGTCCTGTTCGTCGCGAACCTGCCGGTGCTCTTCATCGCGCCGGGCGTCCTCGCCGTCGTGCTCATCCTCGTCTACGCGGTCGTCGCCCGCGACGACCTGCCCGAGTACGAACTCAAGCCCTTCACGTTCGTCAACCTGGTCAGCTCGTTCTGGACGAACCCCCTGAAGCACCGCGACTTCGCCTTCGCCTGGTGGTCGCGGTTCCTGATCATCCTCGCGACGTTCATGTTCACGACCTACCGGCTGCTCTACATGCAGGAGCACCTCGGCATCGCGGACGTCGCCGACGCCACGGCCGCGGTCGCCTTCGGCGTCCTGCTCTACACGATCGCGTTGATGGCGAGCGCCGCGCTCTCGGGCTGGCTGAGCGACAAGCTGAAGATGCGCAAGGTCTTCGTCGGGGGCTCCACCGCCCTCTTCGCGGTCGGCCTGATCCTGCTGGCCCACGCCGAGACGGTCACCGGCTTCTACGTCGCCGAGGTCGTCATGGGCTTCGCCTACGGCATCTACGCCGCCGTCGACACGGCGCTCGTCGTCGACGTCCTGCCGAACGCCGACCGTCCCGGCAAGGACCTCGGCGTCATCAACATCGCCAACGCCCTGCCCCAGTCGCTCGCCCCGGCGATCGCCCTGTTCTTCCTCGGCGTCGGCAACGCCGGTTCGGGCAACTACACGCTGATGCTCTGGGCCGCCGGCGTCGCGGCGATCCTCGGCGCCCTGGCCGTCATCCCCATCAAGCGCGTGCGCTGAACCGGGCGGAGGCGTGTGCGACGGCCTACCGTCGCACACGTCATGACGCCCCCGACCGACCCCGCACCCGCCCCCGCCGCCGCCACCGGTCCGGGTGCCGACCGGGTCGTGCCCACGGTCGGGCCGGTCATCGCACCCCACCTGCACCTCATGACCTACAACGTCCGTCGCCGCATGCCGCAGGTGCTGACCACCCGTCACGCGCTGGCCGACCGGTGGTCGACCCGGCTGCCGGCACTGCGCCTCCTGCTCGAGGCCGAGCGACCCTCGGTGCTGGGCATCCAGGAGGCGCTGCCCGACCAGTCCGCGCAGCTCGCGGACGCCCTCGGTGCCGACTACGCCTCGGTCGGCACGGGTCGCGACCGCGACCGCGGCGGCGAGCGCGTCGAACTGCACGTCGACACCACCCGGTTGCGGATCGTCCGCCACGAGGCGCTCTGGCTCTCGGCCACCCCCACGGTGCCGGGGTCGCGCTCGTACGGCAACATGATCCCCCGTACGGCCGTCCACGCCGAGCTCGACGACCTCGTGACCGGGGCCCGACTGCACGTCGTCGTCACGCACTTCGACCACCTCTCGGCCCGCTCGCGGCGGCACTCCGCCGTGCAGCTGCGCACCTTCACCGACGCCCTCGACGGACCCGTCGTCGTGATGGGCGACTTCAACGCCGTGGTCGACTCCCCCGCGCACCGCGAGCTGACCCGCGGCAGGCTGGTCGACAGCCGC
This sequence comes from Frigoribacterium sp. Leaf8, assembly GCF_001421165.1. Lineage (GTDB taxonomy): Bacteria > Actinomycetota > Actinomycetes > Actinomycetales > Microbacteriaceae > Frigoribacterium. The sequence continues at coordinate 1,277,346 of NZ_LMKB01000005.1, forward strand.
GTGGTGGCCGACGCGCGGCTCGACCCGGGCTGGGGCTCGTTCTCGAACTACGGCCCGCCCCGCACCGGCGGCCGCCGCCTGGACTGGCTGCTCGTCGACGCCAGGGCCCACGTCGAGCGGGCCGGCGTCGGCGGGGTCCGTCCCGGCGGCGTCGCCCCCTCCGACCACGACCCCGTGCACGCCGTCGTGCGCTGGCCGTCCGGGCACGCCGCCCCGCGTCCGCCCGAAGACCCCACCGCCGAGCACGGCCCCGTCGAGCACCGCACCACCGAGCACGGCCCCGCCGAGCACCGCACCACCGAACACCGCCCCGAGGAGTCCTGAGATGTCCACCGTCGCCGAGACCTTCCTCCGCCGCCCGCACGGGGTGCTCGAGTACGTCGCCGACGCGGTGCGCGTGGTCGCGGCCCTGAGCGTCGTCGTCGCGGGCATCGGCTGGGGCGTGGTCGAGATCGCCGTGCTGATGCTGGCGCTGCTCGGCACCCTCGTGCCCCGCATGCTCGGCCTCCGGGCGAGCGTCGACCTGATGGTCGGCGTCGCCGCCCTGGGCGCCGCCTGGAGCAGCGTCTTCGAGCTCTACACCCGGGTCACGGGCTACGACACGGTGGTGCACTTCCTGCTCAACGGCCTGCTGGCCGCGGTGTTCGTGGTCCTCGCCCGGCGGGCCGGCTGGATCGCCTCGGCGGGCGAGACCGGTGGACGAGGAGGCGCGGGTCGCTCGGCCCGCGTCGGCTCAGTCCTGACGACGGTCGCGTTCGGCCTGGCGGCCGGCACCCTGTGGGAGATGGGCGAGTGGGCGGGCCACACCCTCGTCGACTCGGCGATCTTCGTCGGTTACGACGACACGATCGGCGACCTCGCCGCGGGAGGCCTCGGCTCGCTGCTGGCCGGGCTGGCGCTGCCGTTCCTCGTGGGGGGCGACGTCCGCGGCCGAGCCGCGCGCGCCTCCTCGTCCGGAGCCGATGCCGGTGCCGGTGCCGACGGACCCGGGGTCGACGCCGTCGGCCACGGCCGCCCGCGCGTCCACCACCGCTGACGGCGTCCAGCCGAGCCGCGTGAAGACGCCGGCCGGGTCGGCGCGCAACCAGCGCGACCACGGCAGGCCGTCGGTGCCGTGCACCGTGAACGAGTGCAGCGCCCGGTACGTCCGCAACCAGGGGGCGTTGCCCGGGTCGAGCGGCCGGGCCGAGATGCCCGTGACGACGTCCCGGCGGTAGGCGATGCGGCCCCGCCCGGCGAGTTGGCGGTCGCCGAGGTGCAGGGCGAGGTCCATGTCGTCGTGCAGCAGGGTCTCGTGCCGGTGCACCTCGTCGCGCACGTCGAGCCAGGCGGTGCGGCGCATCATCATCGTCGAGCCGAACAGCGGCCAGTGCGCCAGCGCGGCCCCGATCACGAGGTGGTACGCGCCCACGTAGAGGGCGGAGAGCAGGCGCTCGACGCCGACGGGCGCGTCGTAGAAGCGGGCGTTCGTGCTGACGGCGAGCACGTCCGGATCGTCGACGAGGGTGCCGACCAGGTCGGCGACCCAGGTGCGGGGCAGGACGCTGTCGGCGTCGACCCGACCGATGAGGTCGACGGGTGCGGCGGCGCCCGGTCCGGCACCCATGCCGGCGGCGGCGTCGTACCCCGTGCTCGCGGCCGCGGCGATGCCGACCTCGGCCTCGGTCACCACCCGGGCACCGTGTCGCAGGGCCACCTCGACGGTGTCGTCGGTGCTGCCGTTGTCGACGACGATCACCTCGTCGGGCACCCGGGTCTGCCGCGCGAGCGAGCGGAGGCAGGCGTCGAGCAGGGCTCCGTCGTCGCGGACGGGGACGACGACACAGACACGCACTCGCCCATCCAACCCGGTCGGGGCGGGTCACGTCGAGCGTTCACACCCGAGGACGTCGCCGAGACCCGTCGGCGCGCACGGGGGTCTCGGCGGTTTCGCGGGGTCTGGCCGCACGCCCGCCCGTCGAGAGCAGACTCGGCGCATGATCCCGACCGCCGCCGAACCGATCGTCCCCATGCTCGCGAAGGCCGTGGCCGACGTGCCCGAGCCCGACTCCGTCGAGGGCGGACTCGTCTACGAACCCAAGTGGGACGGGTTCCGCGGCATCGTCTACGCGGAACGCGCCGACTCCGACGCCGACGACCCCGACGCCCCGCTCACCGTCGAGATCGGCAGCCGCGGGTCGAAGATGCTGACCCGCTACTTCCCCGAGCTGGTCGAGGCCCTCGGCCGCCTCCTGCCGGGGCCCTGCGTGCTCGACGGCGAGATCGTCGTGCGCACCGGCGACCCCGGCCACGAGCGGCTCGACTGGGACGCGCTCGGCCAGCGCATCCACCCGGCCGCCTCGCGCGTCGCGAAGCTCAGCGCCGAGACCCCCGCGATGTTCGTCGCGTTCGACCTGCTCGCCCTCGGCGGGCGCGACCTGCTCGACACCCCGTTCGCCGAACGCCGCGCGCTGCTGCTCGAGACGCTCGGCCCCGAGGGAGGCGTCGAGGGAGGCCCCGACGAAGGCGCCGACGGCACGGCAGGAGGCGCGGACCGCCCCCTGCACGTCAGCCGGGCCACCGACGACGTCGCGACCGCCCGCCGGTGGCTGACCGAGTTCGAGGGCGCAGGGCTCGACGGGGTCGTGGCCAAGCCGGCCCGCGCCTCCTACGCTCCCGGCAAACGCACCATGCTCAAGGTCAAGCACCACCGCACCGCGGACGTGGTGGTGCTCGGCTACCGCGTCCACAAGAGCGGTTCGGGCGTGGGGTCGCTGTTGCTCGGGCTGTACGACGCCGACGGCGAGCTGACGAACGTCGGAGGCGCGTCCGCGTTCTCGGACGCCCGTCGCCTCGAGCTCGTCGACGAGTTGGCACCGTTCGTCGACCGCGACGACGACGGCGAGGTGCGGCACGCCGAGACCGAGCGCAGCCGCTTCTCGTCGGGCAAGGACGTGTCGTTCGTCCCGCTGCGCCCCGAGCGCGTGGTCGAGGTGCGGTACGACCAGATGGAGGGCTCCCGCTTCCGCCACACCGTGCAGGTCGAGCGGTGGCGCGACGACCGCGAGGCGCGCTCGTGTGGTTTCGACCAGCTCGAGGTCCCGGCGGCGTACGACCTGGGCGAGGTGCTCGCCTAGGCGACGAGCGCTTCCTCGGGCACAGGGCACCGCGTTTCGGGCATCGCACACCGACGAGACGCGGTGCCGTGCACGAAAAGGGTGTGGTGCGGGTCAGTCGGCGGCGGGCTTCCGCGCGCGGCTGGGCTGCACGCGGGGCGGCTCGCCGGGCATCTTCGGGAAATCCGGCGGGAAGGGCAGTTCGCCGAGGCCGTCGGCGACGTCGCGCTCCCACCAGGCGAGCAACGTGTCGATGCGCCCCGGCGACTCGTGCATCGAGGCCCACGGGTCGCCGTGGGTCTGCAGCCGCTCGGGCACCGTCAGCACGGTGTGCTCGGCAGGGTCGATGCCGGGCAGGTCGTCCCACGTGACCGGCAGGGACACGGAGGCGCGGGGCAGCGCCCGGGGAGACCAGGCTCCCGCCATGGTGCGGTCGCGATTGGCCTGGTTGTAGTCGACGAAGAGACGGTCGCCGCGTTCCTCCTTCCACCACGCGGTGGTGACGCGGTCGGGGGTGCGGCGTTCGAGTTCGCGGGCGGCGGCGATCACGGCGTGCCGCACCTCCAGGAACTCGTGCGTCGGCTCGATCGGCGCGAAGACGTGCAGACCCCGGTTGCCGCTCGTCTTGACGAACGCGGTGAGACCGGCCTCGTCGAGCACGGCCCGGAGGTCGAGCGCGGCCGTCACGGCGTCGGCGAAGCTCGTGCCCGGCTGCGGGTCGAGGTCGATGCGCAGCTGGTCGGGCAGGTCGGGCTCCTCGGCGCGCGAGGCCCACGGGTGGAAGACCAGGGTGTTCATCTGGGCCGCCCAGACGGCGGCGGCGGGCTCGTCGATCACGAGCTGCGGGTGCACGCGGCCGCTCGGGTAGGTGACGTCGACGGCTCGCACGTAGTCGGGCGTGCCGCGGGGCGGGTTCTTCGAGAAGTACTGGTCGCCGTCGACGTCGCCGCCGAACCGCTGCAGCGAGATCGGACGGTCGCCGTTCGCCGCGACGAAGGGCGTGCCGACCTCGACCAGGTAGCGCGCCAGGTCGAGCTTGGTCACGCCGAGGTCGGGCCAGAGCACGCGGGACGGACTGCTGATGCGGACGTCGCGGTCGCCCACCCGCAGGGTCGTCGCCTCGGATGCCATGTGCGTGACGCTAGTCCCGTCGCGCCGCCGGGGTACGAGGTGCCGGCGTTCACGGGGCGTTCACCCGGGCGTCGCTTCCGTCCGAGATGGTTCGGTCCACACCCGACGAAACGGACACCCGAATGCGCACGCCCCTGCTCCGCCTCGGCGCCCTGACCCTGGCCGGCTCGATCGCCGCCGCCGGGCTCGTGGCCACGAGCGCCCTGCCCGCCCTCGCGGCCGACGCCGACGTCGTCGTCAACGAGATCGACACGACCGACGACTGGGTCGAACTGCTCAACACCGGCCAGACCCCGACCGACGTGTCGGGCTTCGTGCTGCGGGACGACAAGGACACGCGGACGCTCGCGCTGCCCGCGGGCACGGTCCTCGCCGCCGGCGAGCGCGTGGTCGTCGACGTCGCCGACGACGCCGTGTGGGGCGCCGCCGCCTACGGGCTCGGACGCGCCGACGCCGTCCGCCTCTACGCCGCCGACGGCACGACCCTGCTCGACTCGTACGCCTGGACGCAGTTCCCGACGACGACCTACGGCCGCTGCGCCGACGGCACCGGCGCGTTCGCGACGACGGCCGCCGGGACGCGAGGCACCGCCAACGAGTGCGCGACGACACCGGCTCCGACCGACCCGACGGACCCCGCCCCGACCGACCCGACGACCCCCGCCGTGCCCGCGACGACCGACGTCGTGATCAACGAGGTCGAGTCGAACGGCGACGACACCGACTGGGTCGAACTGACGAACGTCGGGACGGTGCCCGTCGACGTCTCGGGCTACACCTTCCGCGACGAGGACGACGTGCGCACGCCCTTCACCCTGCCCACCGGTTCGGTCGTGCAGCCCGGCGCCTTCTTCGTGATCGACCAGGCCTCGGGCTCGAACCCGGTCGGCTTCGACTTCGGACTCGGCCAGCCCGACTCGGCACGCCTGTTCGACACCGCGGGCACGCTCGTCGCCTCGTACGCCTGGAGCGTCCACAGCACCGTCAGCTACGGCCGCTGCCCCGACGGCACCGGCGAGCTGACGACGACGACCGCGACCACGAAGGGCGCGGCGAACGACTGCTCGTCGCCCGTGCGCATCAACGAGGTCGAGAGCCAGGGAGGCGCGCCCGGCCACTGGGTCGAGCTCACGACCGTGAGCACCTCGTCGGTCGACCTCGGCGGCTACGTGCTGACCGACTCCGACCCGACGCATCGCTACGTCGTCCCCGCCGGGACCGTCGTCGCCCCCGGCGGCTTCGTCGTCCTCGACGAGCAGACCCCGACCTCGGCCGGCTTCGACTTCGGACTGGGCGGTGCCGACTCGGTGCGCCTGCTGCTGCCGGACGGCACGACGGCGGCCGACGGTTCGACCCTCGCCGACGAGTACTCGTGGACCTCGCACGCCGCCACCACCTACGGCCGCGGACCCGACGGCACGGGCGACTTCGCCGTCACGTCGACCTCGACCAAGGGCTCGGCCAACACCTTCGCCGGCGTCTCCGTGCCGACGGCCTGGCCCGGCGGACCCGACGAGGTCCCCCTGGACGACGAGGGCACCTTCACCGGTGACCTGAGCGGTCTCGACTACGAGCCGACCGGCACCGCGACCCCCGGCACGCTCTGGGCGGTGCAGAACGGCGACGGCCTGCTCTACCGGATCGTCCCGGACGGCGCCGGCGGGTGGGCCCCGCAGACGACCGACGGCTGGGCTGCCGGCAAGAAGCTGCTGTACCCGAGCGGGGTCGCGACCGACATCGTGGACGCCGAGGGCGTCACGGTCGCCGACGACTCGTCCGCGGGCGGCGTCTACGTGTCGACGGAGCGCAACAACGCCTCGGGCTCGGTCAGCCGCCCCTCGGTGCTGCGCTACGACGCCGCGACCGCGAGCCCGGCCACGACCCTGGTCGCCACCGACGAGTGGAACCTCGCCGCGGACTTCCCCGGCCTGGGGGCCAACGCGGGCCTCGAGGGCATCACCTGGGTGCCCGACGCCTGGCTGACCGAGGCGGGGTTCGTCGACGAGGCGACCGGCGCCTCCTACGACCCCGCGACGTACGCCGGCCACGGTGACGGGCTCTTCTTCGTCGGCGTCGAGGGCACCGCGAGCGTCTACGCCTACGCCCTGATGGACGACGGTTCGTTCGAGCGCGTCGCCACCATCGCGACGTCGTTCGCCCTGGTCGCCGACCTGCAGTTCGACGCCGACCTCGACGCGCTCTGGGTCGTCTGCGACGAGGCCTGCTCGGGCCGCACGGCGCTGTTCTCGGTCGACGAGTCGGGGGCGTTCGCCGAGGACGTCGTCCACGAGGCACCGGCGAACGCCGACCGCGGGCTCGCCAACGAAGGCTTCGCGATCGCCCCGGCGGCGACGAGCGTCGACGGGTTCCGCCAGACGTTCTACGCGGACGACAACGACACCGACGGGTTCTCGCTGCGCGCCGGGACGTTCCCCGGCGTGGCGGCCGAGCCCGGGACGCCCGGCGACCCCGGCACCTCCGGGACGCCCGGCACCCCCGGGACGCCCGGCACCCCCGGCACGCCCGGCGACCCCGCTGCCCCCGCCGATCCCGGCACGGGCGTGACGCCGATCGGTCAGGGCTCGGGCCCGGCGACGGTCGACGGGCAGCTCGCCTTCACCGGTTCGGACGCCCGATGGGCAGCGGCCGCGGCCCTGCTGCTCGTGCTCGCCGGGGCGGGCACCCTGATCGCCCGCCGGCGTCGACTCACCCGCGACTGAGGCACGACGCCCCACGACCCCGTGTCGAGCGATGCACCCGGAAGCGTCCGGGCGCGTCGCTCGACACGGGGTTCATCGTCGTGCGGCGTCCGTGCGACGGCCGGAGAGGCCGACGGGTCAGCGGGTCAGCGGGTCAGCGGGTCAGCGGCGTCGCCGTGCCGGTGACCGTGACGCCGCCGACGACCGGGACGTCGACTACGAGGCGGCTCGGACGCCCGACGTGCCGCCCCTGCCTCACCACGACGCGGGCAGGAGGCGCGATCAGGTCGAGCGCGCGGAGGTAGCCGCCCAGCGACGCGGCCGCCGACCCCGTCGCCGGGTCCTCGGTGAGGGAGCCGACGGGGAACAGGTTGCGTGCCTCGACCACGGTCGCCCCGGACGCGTCGACACCCTGGGCGTGGATCACCGTGATCGTGCCCGCCCAGCCCTGTTCGTCCATGAGGGTCCGCACGGCGACCGGGTCGAACCCGAAGGCGTCGAAGACCCGCTGGTCGCGGACCGCCACCACGGGGTGCCGGTTGCCCGCGAAGGACTCCCGCAGCGGACGACGCTCGTCGAGGTCGGCGTGCGTGAGGCCGAGCACCGCCAGCAACCGGTCGGCGACGGTCGGGTCCAGGTCGCGCACGACGGGGTCGACGCTCGTGAACGACGCCGTCACCGGGCCCGCGACGGCGTCGGCACCCCCACGCGAGGTCTCGATCACGACCGGCCCGACCGCCGTCTCGAGCGTGAACGCTCCGACCCCGCGACGCTCGGCCAGGGCGACGGCGGTGGCGATCGTCGCGTGCCCGCAGAACGGGACCTCGGCCCCGGGCGAGAAGTAGCGCACGGCCACGTGCCGGTCGTCGCCGGCGCGGGACGGATCGACCACGAACGCGGTCTCGGCGTACCCCACCTCGGCGGCGATCCGCCGCATGTCGGCGGCCGAGAGGGCCGACGCGTCGAGCACGACGCCGGCCGGGTTGCCGCCGCCCGGTCCGTCGGCGAAGGCCGTGAGGTGCAGCACCTCGACGGTCGGGGCGGACGGCGAGGGAGCGGCGGGGCCGACGGGAGGCGAGGGTCTGCGGTCGGTCACGACGCCACTGTGCCGCACCGCGCCTCCTCGTCGCCAGCGCCACCTCGGGCCGGGTGGCCCGCCCGGCCCTCGAGACCGTGCCGGACCGTGTCGGACCCCGAGCCGCCTCACACGACCCGACCGGCCTCGAGCCGCACCACGCGGTGCGCGGCGTCGAGCAGCAACGGATCGTGCGAGACCGCGAGCACCCCCGTGCCCCGGGCCGCCTCGTCGAGCAGCGTGGCCCGGATGCGGTCGGCGCTGTCGGCGTCGAGCCCGGTCGTGGGCTCGTCGAGCAGCAGCAGGTCGGCCCCGCGCGCGAGTCCGTGGGCCAGGAGCGCACGCTGCCGCTGGCCACCCGAGAGCGCGGCGAAGGGTCGGGGCGCCAGGTCGGCGACGTGCAGGCGCTCGAGCGCCTCGTCGACGGCGGCGCGGGCTCGACGGTCGAGGGGACGCCACCGGCCCACGCGGCCCCAGGCGCCGACCGTCACGACGTCGCGCACGGTGACCGGGAGCCCGTCCGGGATCGACGTGCGCTGCGGGACGAAGGCGATCGTCGACGTCGTCGAGCGCGTGCCCGACGACGGTTCGCGGACGCCCGCGACGACCTCGATCAGCGTCGACTTGCCGGCGCCGTTGGGGCCCGCGACCACCGTCAGGGCACCGCCGCGCACGTCGAGGTCGACGTCGGCCAGGGCCACCCGGTCACCGTACGTGCACCCCACCCCCAGGAGGCGCGCCAGGGACGAAGGAGCGGCGGCGGTGTTCGTCGTCATGCCGTCAGCCTAGTTGATAAGCGTTCTCATTCTCAGCTACGGTCGTGTCTCGTGCCCTTCCTCTCCACCGCCGTCCTCGAGCCGTTCTCGCTCGACTTCGTCCAGCGCGCCCTCGTCGGCGGCGGCCTCGTCGCGATCCTCTGCGGCGTCGTCGGCACCTGGGTCGTGGTGCGCGGCATGGCCTTCCTCGGCGAGGCGCTCGCGCACGGCATGCTGCCCGGCGTCGCCCTCGCGACCGTGCTCGGTGCGCCCGTCCTCGTCGGCGGGGCCCTCAGCGCCGTCGTCATGAGCCTCGGCGTGGCGGCGCTGCAACGACGCGGTCGCCTGTCGTACGACACGAGCATCGGCCTCCTCTTCGTCGCGATGCTCGCCCTCGGCGTCGTCGTCATCTCGCACTCGGGCAGCTTCGCCACCGACGCCACGTCGATCCTGTTCGGCGACGTCCTCGCGATCACGACGGCGGACCTCGGCCTGCTCGCCGGCGCGACGATCGTCGGCGTCGGCCTCGCGGCCGCCTTCCACCGCCCCCTGCTGGCCCTCGCCCTCGACCCGCGCCTGGCCGCCGTGCTGGGGCTCGGTCCGCGCTCGGCCCAGGCCGTGCTCGTGGGCCTGGTCACGCTCGCCGTCGTCGCCTCGTACCAGGCCGTCGGGTCGTTGCTCGTCGTCGGACTGCTGCTCGCACCGGCCGTCGCCGCGGGCCACTGGACGACGCGCCTGCCCACGCGGATGGTCCTCGCCTCGGTCGTCGGCGTGCTCGCCGTCGCCGTCGGCCTGCTCGTCTCGTGGCACGCCGCGACGGCCGCCGGCGCCTCGATCGCGGCGACGGCCATCGCGTTCGCCGGCCTCTCGGGGGCCGGCCACGCCGCCCTCGGCCGTCGGCGGGCACGTCGGGTCGACACCGCCGCCCCGGGTCGCACGGGTACGGCGCCCGTCGCGACCCCCGCCTCCTGACCCGCCCGCACGACCCCACGTCCGCACTCCCCCGCCCGTCTCCCCGACCCACCCCACGCCCACCCGGAAGGACCGCATGCGATCCCCCCTCCTCACGACCTGCCTGCTCGGCACGCTCGCCCTCGGGCTGACCGCCTGCTCGACCGACACCTCGCCGGGCGGCGACCCCGCCGCCGGGACGACGGCCGACGAGACCGGCGCCAGCGGCGAGGGCCACGGCGCCGTCGCGGGCGCCGAGGAACTCGCCGAGCCCCGTCTCGGCCTCACCACGATCGACCCGTCGGGCACGGTCGCCCACCTCGACCTGCTCGACGAGGGCGTCGTCGAGCTCGGGTCGGTCGACGCCCCCACCGCCGTGGAGACCGACGGGCGGTACCTGTTCGCCGAGACCACCGGCGGCCTCGAGGTCGTCGACAGCGGGGTCTGGACGTGGGACCACGGGGACCACTTCCACTACTACCGGGCCGACCCGCGCCTCCTCGGCACCGTCGAGGGCGACGGCGCGGCGACCGTCGCGACCACGAACCTGTCGACCTCGGGTTCGACCGGCGTGCACTTCGCCGGCTCGGGCGACGCCGTGCTGCTCGACACCGAGGCGCTGTCGCGGGGCGAGCTGCGGGAGCGGTTCCGACTCGACGGCGAACCGGGCACCGGCATGGTCGTCCCCGTGGGCTCGTACGCCCTGGTGACCGAGGGGCGCGGCGAGGCGACGACGCTCGTCGGACGGACCGCCGACGGTGACGAGACGGGCCTGCGCGAGGCCTGCCCGGACGCCTCGGGCACGATCACGACCCGCGTCGGGGCGGTCGTCGGCTGCTCGGACGGCGCCCTGCTCGCGACCGTCGCCGACGACGAGCTCGTCGTCGAACGCATCCCCTACCCGGCCGGCTCGACCCCGTCGTCGGGCGGCACGGCGGCCCCGGCCACCTCGTTCGACAACCGGGAGGGGCGACCCACCGTGGCCGGGCTCGCCGGCTCCGCGGGCGTCTGGCTGCTCGACACCCGGGCCCGGGCCTGGACGCTGCTGCCGGCACCGACCCCGCTGGTCACGGTGACCGCCGTGGACGACGCCGACCAGCGCCTCCTCGCCCTCGCCCGGGACGGCCGCGTGCTCGTCCTCGACGGCGCCACCGGCCAGGTCGTCGCCGAGACCGCGCCGCTCGTCGCGGACTCGCTCGCCGCGGGCCGGACGCCGACGCTGATCGCCGACCAGCAGCGCGCGTACCTCTCGGCCCCGGTCGAAGGGCGGCTGTACGAGATCGACGCCGCCGACGGCGCGCGGATCGCCCGCAGCTTCGAGACGGCGGGCGAGCCGGCCTTCGTCGCGGAGACGGGTCGATGAGGGCGCCGTCGACGGCCCGCCGCCGGGCCGGGCTCGCCACCGCCAGCCGCAGCACCGCCGCCCGCGTCGCCGCTGTCGCCGTCGCGGCCGCGCTGGCCCTGACCGGCTGCGCACCCGCCGGCGACGACCGTCCGGTCGTGTTCGTGTCGACGAACATCCTCGGCGACGTCGTCGACGAACTGGTCGGCGACCAGGCCGAGGTCGTCACCCTGATGAAGCCGGACGCCGACCCGCACTCGTTCGAGATCTCGGCGCAACAGGCGGCACGGATGCGGGCGGCCGACCTCGTCGTCTCGAACGGCCTCGGCCTCGAGGAGGGGCTGCAGCAGCACCTCGACGCGGCGGTCGACTCCGGCGTGGCCTCGTTCGTCGCCGCGGACGCGATCGACGTCCTCGACTACCGCGACGGGGACGCCGCCGGCACCCCCGACCCGCACTTCTGGACCGACCCGGGCCGCATGCTCGACGTCGTCGACGCCCTCGGGCCCGTGCTCGCCGAGGTCGACGGCGTCGACGCCGCGGGGCTCACCGCGCGCACCACCGACTACCGGGCCGACCTCGAGCGACTCGACGCCGACATGGTCGACGCCTTCGCCGCGATCCCCGCCGAACGGCGCGCACTCGTGACGAACCACCACGTCTTCGGCTACCTCGCCGACCGGTTCGACTTCGACGTCGTCGGGGCCGTGATCCCCGGCGGCACGACGCTCGCGGCGCCGTCGGCATCCGACCTCGCCGACCTGGTCGACGCCGTCGAGACGACGGGCGTCCCGACCGTGTTCGCCGAGTCGTCCTCGCCCGACCGACTCGTGCAGGCCCTGGCGAGCGAGGCGGACGTCCACGTCGACGTGGTCGAGCTCTTCACCGAGTCGCTCACCGCGGCCGACGGGGACGCCCCCGACTACCTGACCATGATGCGCGTCGACACCGAGCGCATCGCCACCGGACTCTCCCCGTGAGCGTCCGACCACCAGAAAGAGGAACACCCATGCGCACCACCCACCTGCGACGGACCGGCGGCACGCTGCTCGCCCTCGGCGTCGCCGCGACCCTCGTCGCCTGCTCGACCGGCGGACCCGGCTCCGCGTCCGACGCGACGGGCGGCGCCGCCGCGACCGGCGCCTCCTCGTCCGGCCCCCGCCTCGCCGTCTCGTCCGAGGGCCGCGTCACCGTGCTCGACGGCGAGACCCTCGAGACCGTCGGCGCGTTCGACTCCGAGGAGTTCACCCGCCTCAACCCGGCCGGCGACGGCCGACACGTCATGGTCACGACGAGCGGAGGGTTCCAGGTGCTCGACACGGCGGCCGGCAGCTCGTCCGAGCCCGCCCTGACCGACCTCGTGTTCGACGCCGACACCGCGGGCCACGTCGTCCGGCACGGCGGCAAGACGATCCTCTACGCCGACGGCACGAGCGACACCACGGTGTTCGAGTCCGCCGACCTGACCGACGCCGTCACCGACGGCGAGCTGCCCGCGGTCGAGACGATCGAGGGCGTCGAGGCCCACCACGGCGTCTCGGTCGTGCTCGAGGACGGCACCTTCCTCACGACGGTCGGCGACTCCGACGGCCGCACGGGCATCCAGGTGCGCGACGCCGACGGTGCGGTCGTCGCGCAGAGCGACGAGTGCCCGGGCGTCCACGGCGAGGGCACCGCGGCCGACGAGGCCGTCGTCCTCGGCTGCGAGGACGGAGCGCTCGTCTACCACGACGGGACGATCACCAAGCTCGCCTCGCCCTCGCAGCCCTACGGCCGCATGGGCAACGCGTACGTCAGCGAGACCAGCCCGCTCGTCGTCGGCGACCACAAGGACGACCCCGACGCCGAGGGCTACCTGCTGCACGCGGTCACCCTGATCGACACGGCCGCCGACACCCTCGACGTCGTCGACCTGCCCGAGGGCGTCGAGTACACCTTCCGGGGCGTCGCCCGCGGCCCGGGCGACCTCGCGTACCTGATCGGCACCGACGGCGCCGTGCACGTGCTCGACCCCGCGACCGGCGAACTCACGGCGTCGTGGCCCGTGATCGGCGCCTGGGAGGGCCCGGCCGAGTGGCAGGACGCCCACCCCGCGATCGTCGTCGCGGGTGACGTCGGCTACGTCACCGAGCCGGCGACGGACAGCGTGCACGCGGTCGACCTGACCACGGGCGAGGTGCTGTCGTCGCGCGAGCTCGACGTCACGCCCAACGAGGTCGCGGTGGCCACGGCCGACTGACGCGACCACCCCCGGGACGAGGAGGCGCGGTGCGAGGGCACCGCGCCTCCTTCGTGGTCGGGGGCTGCGCACGGCTCGTCCGGCCGGCCCGGCGCGCTCGGCCGACCCGGCCGGCCCCACCCCGCCGGCCCGGCCCGCCCGCCGGTCGCCGACCCGTCCTCTGGGGGTACCTCGAGCCCCGTCCCCGCGTCCCGCGGCACCGAAGACCGGGAGAGTCCGACGAATTCGTGACGTTTCGCCCTCGGGCCACGTCTCCATCGTGTGCCGCCCACGGCGGCGCCGCAGGACCACGGATCGAGAGGACCCCATGCCGAGCTTCTACGTCAGCGCGCCCGACGGAGAACCGGAACCCACCGGCGGGGTCTCCGCGCACCCCGTCGACCTCGCGGGCGGCGGCGGCGACGACGGGGGCGGGTCGACCTACCGGCGCGTCCAGGACGGCGGCACCGACCTCCGCGAGGCGACCCGCCGCCTCGAGACGCACTACCGGGGCCGACGGTTCCGGTCCCAGTCGGGAGGCAGCCCGTTCGAGTACTCGTACGTGCTCGCCGGCGACGACCGCCTCGTCATGCAGACCTCGTCGTTCAGTGCACCGATGCAGGGCGAGATCCCCTTCCCGGGGCAGTACATCGTCGCGTGGAACCGCAGCGGACGCACCACCCTGCACCAGCGCGGCCACACGTTCACGAGCGAGGGCTCCACGCCGTTCCTCATGCCGGCCGAGGAGGCCTTCTCGTTCGAGTCGACCCCGCGGAGGAACGGCATGGTGCAGGTCGGCAGCGACTTCCTCGAACGGACCGCCGCCGAGCGCCACGGCGGGCCGTCACAGCGCGTCGTGTTCGACTACGCGGTCACCCCTCGCCCCGAGGCGGTCGCGGCCTGGCGGACCGCCGTCGGGTCGAGCGCCGCGGCCGTCGTGGCCGAGCAGGCGTCACCGCTCGTGCGACTCGAGGCCCAGCTCACCCTCGCCCGGGCCATGCTCGACCTGTTCCCGTGGCGCGCCGTCGACGTGCCCGTCGGCCTGCGCACGCAGGAGGCCGCCCGCGTCCGGCACGCGGTCGAGTACATCCACGCCCACGCGGCCGAGCCGCTCACCCCGGCCGACATCGCCGAGGCGTCGGGCATGCACACCCGCACCCTGCAGACGTCGATGAAGGAACACCTCGGCACGTCGCCGGCGGCGTACCTGCGCCAGGTGCGCCTCGACCGCGTCCACGACGAACTGCTCGCGGCGGCCCCGAACGAGACCCGCGTCTCGGACGTCGCCCGACGCTGGGGCTTCGGCAACTTCGGCCGGTTCGCGGGGTCGTACGCCGCGCGCTTCGACGAGTACCCCCGCGACACGCTCGCCCGCTAGCGACGCCCCGCGCGGCCCCGCCCCGCCCCGCCCCGAGGAGGCGGTGGTCGAGTGGGCAGAAATCGTCCTTCCCGGTCGCACGAAGGACATTTTCTGCCCACTCGATCGTCAGTCGCCCTGCTGCTGGGCGTAGGCCTCGGGGCCCTGTTCAGCCGCCGACGGGTCCATCCAGCCGAACTCGAGGATGTTGCCGTCCGGGTCGGTCAGCTGGCGCTGGTACATGAAGCCGTAGTCCGACGCGGGGCGCGCCTCCGTGCCTCCGGCGCCGAGGCCGGCGGTGACCGTCGTGTCGACCTCGTCACGGGAGTCGAGCATGACGGCGGTGGCGACCGAGGGGGCCGTGGTGGGATCACCGATGGGCAGGTCGGTGAAGGTCTGGAAGTACTCACGCCGGAGGATCATGAACGCGCTGTGGTCCTCCTCCACGATCACGCACGCGGCGTTCTCGTCCGTGAAGAGCGGGTTGATGGTGAACCCGAGGGCCGCGTAGAACGACTTCGCCCGGTCGAGGTCGGTCACGGGCAGGTTGACGAACATCATGGCCACGGGGTTCTCCTTCGAACGGTCCACGGGTGGTGACGCACAGCGTGGCCCCGCCCGTGTCGGCCGTCAAGACCTCGGCGGCAGCTCAGAAGTCGAGCAGGCGCACCGTGACGCCCACGGTGTCGCCGACGCCGAGGCCCTCGGCGTCGCGCACGGCCCGCTTCACGGGCAGGGCGTAGGCGTTCTCGTCGCCGAGGGGGAAGACCGACGTGGTGAACGTCGACGAGCCGACCCGCGCCTCCACGCGGACGGAACCCCAGCCGCGCAGCAGGTCGCCGGCCACCATCAGGACGTGGTCCTCGACGTCGGGCGGCAGGCTGACGAAGGTGTAGAAGGCTCGCCGGCTCTCCCACCGCCACAGGTCGGCGTCGAAGTGGAATTCCATCCGGCCTGTCTACTCCCGACCCATGCGGCCCGACGCCCGCGGCAGCGTGACCTCGATCGTCGTGCCCGCGCCCGACGTCGTCACGACCCGGACCTCGCCGCCGTGGCGGTGGGCGATCTCGCGGACGAGGGCGAGACCGATGCCGAAGCTCGGACGCACCGGGGCCGAGGTCTGGCCCGACGGCGACTCGGCCCGGGCGAAGCGGTCGAAGACGCGCGCGGGGTCGATCCCGATGATGCCGAGCCCCTGGTCGGCGACCGTGATCACCACGCTCGCCGCCTCGCCCCGGCCCTCGACCCGGACGGTCGTCACGACCACCGACCCCACGGGCGCATGGCCGAGGGCGTTGTCGACCAGGGCGAGGACCGACCGTCGCAGGCTCGTCCGCGGCACTGCGACCCGCGCCTCCTCGCCGCCGGGGACCAGCTCGAGACGGACGTCACGCTGGTCGGCCAGCACGGCCAGGGACGAGAGGACCTCGGCCACCACGGCGTCCACGCCGACGGCCCCGAGGACGTCCCCGGGGTGGTCCTCGCCCCCGGCGGCCTCCAGCAGGTCGCCGACGATGTCGATCAGGGCCCGGGAGTCGTCCCGGAGGTGCGCGACGTCCGACGCGACCTTCTCGTCCGCCGACACCGCGCCTCCGGAGATCCCGCGTTCGAGGGCCTGGAGGCGCGCGTCGAGGACGGCCAGCGGGGTGCGCAACTCGTGGCTCGCGTCGGCGACGAACCGACGCTGCAGGCGCAGGGCGTCGCCGAGCGGTCGGACGGCCCGCCGCGCGATGACGACGCTCACGACCCCGGCGAAGACGACACCGGCGAGCCCGAGCACGACCAGGCCGGCCACCACGTCGGTGGCGCTCACGAAGACCTCGCCGCGCCGCGCCGCCGCGACCTGCTCGAGTCGCTCGGTCGGCACCGTCTGGTGCAGTACCCACGCGATCGTCAGCGTGAGAGCGGCCACGACCACCACGGCGGAGACGAGCACGATCTGACGACCGACCGACCGAGCCGCCGCCTGGAGCGCCACCGCGTCGGGGTCCGGCCGCCGCACGCTCGGGGTGGCGCCGGGGCGACGTCGACCGCGCCCCGCTGCTCGGCGGGATCGCGCGGTCACAGCGCCCCGATCCGGTAACCGCGCCCGCGCACGGTCAACACGACGTCGCGATCGATCTTGCGCCGGAGGTAGCTGACGTAGGTGTCGACGGTGCCGAGCTGTTCACCGCGGGGGAAGACCGCCGCCAACAGCTCGGACCGGTCGAAGGTGTGGTCGGGCCGCTCGGCGAGCGCGGCCAGCAGGCCGGCCTCGCGGTCGCTCAGCACCACCCGGCTCGACCACGGCGTGACCACGATGCGGCTCTCGGGGAAGAACCGGCCGGCACCGACGTCGAGCCACGCCTCGTGGGCGGCGAAGGACCGGGTGAGGGCGCGCAGCCGCGCGAACAGCTCGTCGAACTCGAACGGCTTCACGAGGTAGTCGTCGGCTCCGAGGTCGAGGCCCTCGACCCGGTCGGCCGTCGAGCCGAGCGCGGTGAGCATCAGCACGGGCGTGGTGACGTGTTCGCGACGCAGGGCCGCGACGAGCGCGGTGCCGTCGAGTCCGGGCAGGCGTCGGTCGACGACCAGCACGGCGTGGACGCCGGTGCGGGCCGCGTCGAGCCCCCGACGACCGTCGGCGACGAGGTCGACTCGCCACGCCTCGGCGAGCACGTCGGCGACGATCGGCCCCAGCGCGGGGTCGTCCTCGACCAGCAGGAGGCGCGGGCGCGGATCAGGATCGGTCACCCAGGGCCTCCTTCCGCCGTCGTGTCCCCGCCGATCGTCGCACAGCGGTGAGCACGAGGGGCAGCACCGACACCGCGACGAGCGCGATCGCGAGCAGGTCGATGTGGTCGGCGACGAACGGCAGGCCGCCGAGGAGCGAGCCGAGCACGGTCATGCCCGCGGCCCAGAGGAACGCCCCGGCGAGGTTCCACACGACGAAGCGGCGGTACGGGTAGCCGCTGGTCCCGGCCGCGAGCGGCACGAACGTGCGCACCACCGGGACGAAGCGGCCGAGCACGAGCGCCGGGCCGCCGTGCCGCGCGAAGAACGCCTCGGCCCGCTCGAGGTGTGCCGTCTTGAGCACCCGCGCGTCGGGCCGGAACCACCGTCGACCGAAGCGGTGACCGAGGAAGAACCCGACCTGGTCACCCGCCGCGGCGGCCACGAAGGCGCAGAGGGCGATCACCGCGACGCTCAGCCCGAGGCCCTGGTGCAGCAGCCCCGCCGTGACGAGCAGGGAGTCGCCGGGCAGGAAGGGGAAGAGCAGGCCGGACTCGACGAACACCATGAGGGACAGCCCGCCCAGGGCCCAGGGGCCGAGGGCGGTGAGCAGCGTCTGCGGGTCGAAGAGGGTCATGGGGCGTTCCGTTCGGTGTCGGGTGCCGTCAGGGCACCGGGTGGTGTGGTGGCAGGTCGGTCGAGTCGGTCGAGTCGGTCGAGTCGGTCGACGATCCGTCGCCAGAGGGGCAGGGCGAGGGCGACGACCGAGCAGCCGAGCACCACCGACGCGATCGTGTCGGTGGGGTAGTGCACGCCGATCCAGACGCGGGAGGCCGCCACCAGGACGACGCCGAGCGCGGCCACGACGGCGACCGGCTGCCACCCCCGCCGTCCGTTCCGTCCTCTCACGACGAGCACGATCGCCAGGGCGAGGCCGGTCGCCAGCGCGGTGTGGCCGCTGGGGAACGAGAACGAGTGCGGTTCGACCAGCAGGGGGTCGACGAGGAGGCGCGGGTCGGGTCGGTCGCGTCCGACGACCAGCTTGACGGTCTCGGCCGCAGCCCACGGCAGCACCGAGACGCCGACGACGGTCAGCGCCTCCGCTGCCCGCCGGGTCGTCACCCCCACGGCGACGGCCAACAGCAGGACGAGCGCCACCCCGAGCTGCGGCCCGAGCAGCCGGTCGATCAGCAGCGCCGCCCCGTCGAGCAGGGGCGAGTGCATCCGGCCGACGCGCTCGACGACGTCGAGGTCGGCCGCCCCCACTCCCCCGGCGCCCGACGTGATGAGCAGACCTCCCAGGACGACCGCCACGACGCCCGCCCCACCCGCCGCCGCGATCCCGACGTCGCGGCGGACCGGCCGACGGTCGGGACGAGGGTCAGGAGGCGCGGGTCGTCCACCCCGGGACGTCACCGGGGGCCTTCCGTCGAGTGCGGTCATGGTCCGAGGGTCGCCGCATCCCTCCCAGAAACCGCCCAGCGGCGGGTTCGAGCCGACCCGCGCCTCCTCGATCGGGCGTCTGGGCGGTTTCTGGGACAGACCCCGCGAGGGTCTCCTCCATGACGACACGAGCCGAACGCACCGAGCCGGCGATCCGCCGACCCGCGTCGCTGCTGAACAAGGTCCCCGAGGTCACCACGGCCTTCTGGGTGGTCAAGGTGCTCTGCACCACGGTGGGCGAGACGTTCGCCGACTTCCTGAACGACGGTCTCGGCCTCGGCCTCACGGTCACCAGCGTGGTCATGACGGCGCTGCTCGTCGTCGCGCTCGTGCTGCAGGTGCGGAGGCGGCGGTACGTGCCCTGGGTCTACTGGCTCACGGTGGTGCTCATCAGCGTCGTGGGGACGCTGCTGACCGACACCCTGACCGACTCGCTCGGGGTGAGCCTCTGGACCTCGACCATCGTCTTCTCCGTCGCGCTCGCCGTGCTGTTCGGCGTCTGGTACTCGGTCGAGCGGACGCTGTCGGTGCACGACATCACGACTCGTCGCCGGGAAGGCTTCTACTGGGCGACCATCCTGGTCACCTTCGCGCTCGGAACCGCCGTCGGCGACCTCCTGGGCGAGCAGCTCGCCCTCGGGTACCTGCCGTCGGTGTTCGTCTTCGCGGGGGTCATCGCCCTCGTCGCCCTGGCCCACCGTTTCCTCGGCCTCGGCGCGGTCGTCGCCTTCTGGTCGGCCTACGTGCTCACCCGGCCGT
Organism: Frigoribacterium sp. Leaf8; assembly: GCF_001421165.1. Classification (GTDB taxonomy): domain Bacteria; phylum Actinomycetota; class Actinomycetes; order Actinomycetales; family Microbacteriaceae; genus Frigoribacterium. The sequence goes on from NZ_LMKB01000005.1 coordinate 1,296,883, forward strand.
TGGGCGCGTCCCTCGGCGACCTCCTCTCGCAAGACCGGTCCGACGGAGGACTCGGGCTGGGTCCGACGGCGACGAGCCTCGTCTTCCTCGTGGCGATCGCCGGGGTGGTGGGAGCGATGACCGTGTCGGCCCGGCGCGAGGTCTCGACCGCACGCCACGCCTGACCCCTCACCTACCCCACCCGCACCGACCCGACCAGAAGAGAGACGCCATGGACTGGCAACTGAACGGACTCCCCCTCCACCCGCTGATCGTTCACCTCGTCACGGTCGCCTTCCCGACGGCCTCGCTGCTGATCGTGGCCGGTGCCGTGTCGTCGCGGCTGCGCCGACGACTGGGCGTCATCACACCGCTCGTCGCCCTCCTGTCGCTCGTCGCGGTGCCACTCGCGACATCGTCGGGCGAATCGCTCGAGGCGAGGGTCGGGCACAGCGCCCTGCTCGAGGCGCACACGCAGCTCGGCGACACGCTGTTGCCTTGGGCGATCGCGGTGTTCGTCGCCGCCGTGGCGCAGTGGGCGTGGCAGCACTACGTGCTGACCCCGGACGCCAAGCGACCGCATCCCACCCTGAAGAAGGGCACGCGCACGATCGTCGGGGTCGCGCTCACCGTGGCGGTCGCCGTCGCCGCGATCGGCGGCATCGTCACGACGGTGCGCATCGGCGATTCGGGCGCGAAGGCGGTCTGGTCGGATTCGAGCGAGGGCTGAGATGGAGCAGATCACCGTCGACCGGTTGGCCGCCCTCACGACACCGCTGGTGATCGATGTGAGAGCCGCCGACCGCTTCGCCGAGGGCCACGTCCCCGGGGCGCTCAACCTCCACCCCTCGCAACTGGCGGATCGACTCGACGAGATGCCGCACGAGACCGCCGTCTACCTGATCTGCCAGAGCGGCGCACGGAGCGCCCGGGCGGCCGAGGCCCTGTCAGCTCGAGGGATCACCGACGTCGACGTGATCGGCGGCACCGCGGCCTGGGTCGCGGCAGGGCTGCCGCTCGTTCAGTCCTGAGGGGCGAGCCGGGCGACCGGCGCCGGGGTGATCGTGAAGGCGTCGAGGTTCGGGAGCGCACCGCGGACGCGCAGGCCCGCTTGGTCGGCGATCCGCAACGCGTCGATCAGGTCGTGCGTGTCGACCTGGACGGTCGCCGACCCCGTCAGCCGGTGGCCGATCCACCGCAGGCGGAGGTCGCGCACGGCGACGACCCCCTCGGTGTGTTCGAGTGCGTGCTCGGCCCGGTCGAGCAGGTCGGGGTCGACGGCGTCCATCAGGCGGGCCCCGACGGACTTCATGGTGCCCCACAGCAGGACCATGATCGACACAGCGATCAGCAGGCCGATGATCGGGTCCGCGAGGGGGAAGCCGAGCAGCACCCCGACGGCGCCCAGCACGACCGACAGCGATGTGAACCCGTCGAGACGAGCGTGCACCCCGTCTGCCACCAGGGCGGCCGAGCCGATCCGGCGACCGACTCGGATGCGGTAGATCGCGACCACCTCGTTGCCGGCGAAACCGACGAGGCCGGCCAGGACGAGCAACCAGGGCGCCTGGACGGGCTGCGGGTGGACGAGACGGTCGATCGCCTCCCACCCGGCGACCACGGCCGAGAGGGCCACGACGATGACGATGAACAGACCGGCGAGGTCCTCGGCGCGTCCGAAGCCGAAGGTGTGACGGCGGGTGGCGACCCGCCGGCCGAGGACGAACGCGATCCAGAGAGGCACCGCTGTCAGCGCGTCGGCGAAGTTGTGGATCGTGTCGGCCAGCAGGGCGACCGACCCGGTGGCCACGACGAGGACGGCCTGCACCACCGTCGTCGCGAGCAGGACGAACAAGCTGATCTTGACCGCCCGGACACCCGCCGTCGACGCCTCGAGGGCGTCGTCGACGGAATCGGCGGAGTCGTGCGTGTGCGGGACGAACAGGTCGTAGAGCCAGGCCTTCACCCGGCCGTTCGGGTGCCCGTGCTCGTACCCGGGCTCGTGCCCGTGCCCGTGCCCGCGCCCGCGCCCGTACCCGTGCTCGTGCTCGTGCTCGTGCTCGCGGTCGCGGTCGCGGTCGCGGTCGTGGTCGTGGTCGTGCCCGTACCCGACCACCTCACTGCCCCCCTGCGTGGTGCGGTGCGTTGCCGACGACGTGCTCTGCCTGCCTCACGGCGTCGCTGACGAGCGCGGACGCGTGCTCGTCGGTCAGACGGTAGAAGGCGGTCGTCCCCTCACGGCGCGGCTGCACCATGCGGGCGAGGCGAAGCTTGGCCAGGTGTTGCGACACCGCCGCCGGGCTCTTGTCGACGATGTCGGCGAGGTGGTTCACCGACAGCTCTTCGGCGTTCCGAAGCGCCAGGATGATGCGGATGCGGGTCGCGTCGGCGAGCATCGAGAACACCTCGACGGCGAGTTCGACGTACTCGGAATCCGGGTCGAGTCCGCAAACCTTCTTATCTACGTGCATGCGCAGATACTAGTACGACGTCGACCGGTTCCGTCGTCTGGCAGGATCTCCTGATGCCCACCAAGCGGACCCCCCGCCGACCCGACGTCACGACCACCGAGATCGTGGGCGGCGCCGAGGCCGTCCACGTCTCGTTGCACGAGTACGACGAGCGCTGGCCTGCCGCGTTCGCCGAGCACCGACGCCGCATCGTCGAGGCCCTGGCGCCGTCGGGCATCGCCGTCGAGGTCGAGCACATCGGCTCGACGTCGGTGCCAGGCCTCGCGGCGAAGCCGATCGTCGACGTCGTGGTCGCGGTGCCCGACATCACCGCGGAAGAGGACTACCTCGGCCCGTTGCTCGCCGCGGGCTACGAGCTGCGGGTGCGCGAGCCGGGGCACCGACTCGTGCGGACGCCGGAGCGCAGCGTCCACGTGCACGTCTACGAGCAGGGTGCCGACGCGATCGCCGGGTACCTGCTGCTGCGCGACCACCTGCGCACCGACGCCGCCGACCGCGAGCTGTACGCCGGCGTCAAGCGGGCCCTGCTCGACCGCCGCTGGGACGACATGAACGACTACGCCGACGCCAAGACCGAGGTCGTCACGGCCATCAACGCGCGGGCTCGCGCCGCCCGGGACGCAGCCGGCGAGGCAGCCCGCGAGGGCTGACCCGGGCGGGCACGGCCTCAGCCGGCCGAGGTCGCCGCCATCGACTGCAGCCCGGTGACGCGCAGCAGGTCGAGTCGCGCCTCGTCGTCGGACCCCGGCGCGACCGTGTAGACGACGATCCTCAGGTCGCCGGGCGCGGTCAGCACGTCGCAGTCGATCGCGATCGGGCCGACCGGGGTGCCCGTCACCGTCTTGCGACTGGCCCGGTGCTCGGCGACCTTGGCCTCGGCCCAGCGGCGTGCGAACTCGGGCGACGTCTCGAGCAGGCGCGACACGAGGTGGCCGAGCGAGGGGTCCGACGGATAGCGCCCCACCGCCGCCCGCAGGTCGGCGGCGAGGTCGCTCGCGAAGTCCTCCTCGTGCCGGGCGTCGAACTCGGTGCCCTCGTGGCCCGACGTGAAGTGACGCCAGACGAGGTTGCGCTCGAGCCCGACCAGGCGCGACGGGTCGCCGTTCACCGCGGCCCAGAGGGGGTTCCAGAGCAGGATGTCGTGGGTCGCCGAGAAGACGGCCAGCGGCACGTCCCCGAGCCGGTCGACGATGCGCTGCACGCCGGGCCCCACGTGGCGCGGGACGATCCCGGCCGACGGAGGCGCGGCGCCGGCCGAGCGGTAGAGGTGGTCGCGTTCGTCGTCGCTCAGGCGCAGGGCGACCGCCAGGGCGCGGAGCATCTGCGGGGACGGGTTGGTCGCCCGACCCTGCTCGAGGCGGACGACGTAGTCGACGCTCACCCCGGCGAGCGCCGCCAGCTCTTCGCGGCGGAGACCCGTCGTGCGGCGCCCCGCCCCGGCCGGCAGCCCCACGTCGGCCGGGCCGACCCGGTCACGCCACGACCGCAACACGTCCGCGAACTCGCTCATGCAGCCATCCTCCCCCGGCCCGCGCGCCCGAGGGTGGTACCGACAGTCCTCCCGTCGTGCGGGGCCTGGGTGCCGAGGCGGGGCCGGGCGCAGCATGGACCCATGACCACCACACTCATCACCGGGGCCAACAAGAGCCTCGGACTCGAGACCGCCCGCCGCCTGATCGAGGCGGGCCACACCGTGTACGCCGGCATGCGCGACCTCGACTCGGGCGACGCCGTCCGGGCCCTGGGCGCCCACGCCGTGCAGCTCGACGTCACCGACCAGGCCGGCGTCGACGCGGCGCTCGCCTCCCTGCCCGAGCTCGACGTCCTCGTCAACAACGCGGGCGTCCTCGGGTCGTCGTTCGGCGTCGACGACCTCACCCCCGAGACGATGCAGGAGGTGCTCGACGTCAACGTCGTCGGGCTCGTCCGCGTCACCCAGGCCGCGATGCCCCTGCTGCGCCGCTCCGACCGTCCCGTGATCGTCAACGTCGCGTCGGGCGTCGGCTGGCCGCGCTGGCTGAGCACCGAGGGCCACGACGAGTACCCCGTCGCCGCGGTGCCCTACGCGTCCTCGAAGGCGGCCGTGATCGCCCTGACCGTGCAGTACGCCAAGAACCTGCCGACCTTCCGCGTGAACGTCAGCGACCCCGGCTACACCGCCACCGACTTCAACGGGCACGGCGGCCACCAGACGGTGACCGAGGGCACGGACGCCACCGTCGCCCTCGCCCTGCTCGGGCCCGACGGCCCGACCGGCGAGTTCCACGACCGCCGGGGCCGCATCGACTACTGAGCGGCGACCGCAGGAGGCGCGGTGCGAGTCCTCGGGACCGGCACCGCGCCTCCTGCGCGTCCGGTGGGCCGGCCGTTCAGCAGCAGTCGCAGGCCTCGGCTTCGCGTTCGCCCGTGAGGGCCGAGACGGGTGTCGTGCAGGCCTCGCCGCGCCAGGCCTCGACCCCCTCACGGACGGCGAAGACGACGATGACGAGTCCTGCGACGGGGTCCGCCCAGGTCCATCCGAAGGCGAGGTTGAGCACCAGGCCGAGCAGGACGGCGGCCGAGAGGTAGCTGCAGATGAGGGTCTGCTTGGAGTCGGCGACGGCGGAGGCCGAGCCGAGCTCGGTGCCGGTTCGTCGCTCGACGAGGCTGAGGAACGGCATGACCGCCAGGCTGACGGCGGCCAGCACGATGCCGACCGGGGAGTGGTCGGGTTCGCGGGCGCCGGTCAGGGCGAGGACCGCGTCCACGCCGACGTAGGCGGCGAGACCGAGGAACGAGACGGCGATCACGCGGAGGGCGAGCCGTTCGCGCCTCTCGGGGTCGGGGGCCGCGAACTGCCAGGCGACCGCCGCGGCCGAGAGCACCTCGACGACGGAGTCGAGGCCGAAGCCGATCAACGCGGTCGAGGACGCGATCGTGCCCGCGGCGATCGCGACGATCGCCTCGACCACGTTGTAGCCGATCGTGATCGCCACGACGAGACGGATGCGCCGCTGCAGCAGGAGGCGACGGGCCGGGGCGATCGGCGCGGGCGACAGTGCGGCGGAGGTCATGCACCGCCCCCGCAGCAGAACGGCACGTCGCACGAGTCGTCCGGACACGGCAGACCGTCGTCGACCGCGAGGGCCACCTCGACGAGGGCGGTCAGTGCTCGGGTCAGGTGGACGTCGGCGATCTCGTACCGGGTGGATCGCCCCTCGGGGGCGGCCACGACGAGACCGCACCCGCGGAGGCATGCGAGGTGGTTCGACACGTTCGACCTGGTCAGGCCGAGTTCCGTCGCGAGGACGCCGGGGTAGCCGGGGCCCTCGAGCAGGGTCAGCAGGATGCGTGAGCGGGTCGGGTCGGCCATCGCCCGCCCCAGGCGGTTCATCACGTCGACGCGGGACGAAAGGGTCAGCATGTGCTGACCATACAGCAACCGCTGACCGGTCAGGGCGCCCGGGGCACACGTCCATCCCCCGCGGGTCCGGTCCTCGGGACCGGCACCGCGCCTCCTGCGCACGGAAGGACTAGACACGTCCTCGTGCCCTCACCGCTCCTCCTCGCCTCTCTCGCCGGCCTGCTCTCGGGCCTCTCCCTGGTCGTCGGGGCGGCGGTGTCGTGGTTCGTCACCGTGCCCCGCGAGGTGGTCGCCCTGGTCATGGCGTTCGGTGCCGGCGTCCTGATCTCCGCGCTCTCGTTCGACCTCGTCGACGAGGCCACGAGCAGCGGCGGGCTGCTCCCGACCCTCGGCGGGTTCCTGGCGGGCGCCGTCGTCTACGTCGTCCTGGACCAGCTGCTCGAGCACGGCGGGTTCCGGCGCAAGCACCACCGTCGCGGGTCGGCCGGCTCGGGCACCGGCCTGGGCATCGCCCTCGGCGCCCTGCTCGACGGTGTCCCCGAAACCGCCGTCCAGGGCGTCAGCCTGACGGGCGGCGGGTCCCTCAGCATCGCCGTGCTGGTGGCCGTGGTGATCTCGAACTTCCCCGAGGGCATGTCGAGCACGGCCGACCTCAAGTCGTCGGGCCGGTCGGCCGGGTACGTCTTCGGCCTCTGGTCGGGCATCGCCGTGGTGTGCGCCCTGTCCGCGCTCGGCGGGTACGCCCTGCTCGGCGGGGTGCCCGAGGGCGGACAGTCGTTCGTCATGGCGTTCGCCGCCGGGGCGATCCTCGCGATGATCTGCGACACGATGATCCCCGAGGCCTTCCGCAAGACGCAGACGCTCACGGGACTCGTGACGGTGCTCGGCTTCGTCGCGAGCTACGTCGTGCACCAGGTCGCCTGAGCGGGTGCCTGAGCGGGACGCCTGAGCGGGTCGTCGCGCCCCGAACTGGGTCATCCGTTCTGCGCAACGGTGCCGACACCGGGGGCGATGCTCGGTACCCTGCTGTCGTGAGCCCCGACCTTCCCGCCACTCCGGAGAACCACCCGGAGTCCGTCCGGCGCCTCGCCGCGACGCTGCAGACCCTGGACGAGGCCCACCGCCGCTACCGACTCCACGCCGCGAAGGTCTTCGGGATGGGCCACACCGAGCTGGCCGCCCTGCTCGCCGTCGCCGACGCCCCGGGGCTCACCCCGGGAGCACTCGCCCAACAGCTGCTGCTGAGCACGGGGGCGACGACGGCCGTGGTCGACCGGCTCGAGAAGTCGGGGCAGGTCACGCGCAGCCGTCACCCGGGCGACCGCCGCAGCCTCTTCCTCCACCTGACCACGCAGGGCGAGGACACCACGACCACCCTGCGCGAGGCGTACCAGTACGTCCTCTCGACCACGGGCACGGACGAGACGATCGCCGAGGCCCTCCCCCAGCTCGACAGCATCGCCGCCGCGCTCGACGCCGCCGCCCGCGAATCCGCGTCCTGACCCGGGCCGGCCGGTGCCGGACTCGTGCGCCCGGTCGCACCGCGCCTCCTCGCGCCGCGCCTCCTCGCCCGCCGCGCCGCGCCTCCTCGCCCGCTCTTGCCGCGCCTCCTCGCCCGCTCTTGCCGCGCCTCCTCGCCCGCTCTCGCCGCGCCTCCTCGCCCGTGTCGCACCGCGAACTGAGCGTCGCACCGCCGATTTGCGCGGTGCGACGTCCAGTCGGCGGTGCCGCACCTCCTCGCCCGCTCTCGCCGCACCTCCTCGCCCGCTCTCGCCGCGCCTCCTCGCCCGCTCTCGCCGCACCTCCTCGCCCGCTCTCGCCGCGCCTCCTCGCGCCGCGCCTCCTCGCCCGGGTCGCACCGCGTACTGAGCGTCGCACCGCCCATTTCGGCGGTGCGACGTCCAGTCGGCGGTGCCGCACCGCCCCTGTCGATGCAACGCCCCGCAGTCGAGGTCGAGGTCGAGGTCGAGGTCGCACCACCGTCGCGTCATCGCACCACCGTGTTGCGTGGTGCGACGACACGACGGTGGTGCGACTCCGGCTCCGACTCCGATTCAGACCCCGACCCCGGCCGCGAGCCACGAGCCACAAGCCACGAGCCACGAGCCCCGAGCCACGACTCCTAGGCTGCGGGGCATGACATCCGACGTCGGGGCTCGCTACGCCGCGCGGGCCCGCGAGTACGTCGACCACCTCGGCTCGATGTCGGCGGTGCACCCCGCTGACGAACACCTGGTCACGTCCTGGGCGACGACGGTAGAGGGTCCCGTGCTCGACGCGGGCTGCGGGCCGGGCCACTGGTCGGGGCACCTCGCCGCGCGGGGCGTCCACGTGCGTGGTCTCGACCGGGTCCCGGCCTTCGTCGAGCACGCGCGCCACACCCACCCGGACGTCTCGTTCGACCTCGGCAGCATCGATGCCCTGCCCTCCGACGCCGACGAGTTCGCCGGAGTCCTCGCCTGGTACTCGCTGATCCACCACGACCCGGGCAGCATCCGGCGCCCCCTCCGCGAGTTCGCCCGCGTGCTCCGGCCGGGCGGCGGGCTGCTCGTCGGGTTCTTCACCGGGTCGACCGGGTCGACCGTCGAACCGTTCGACCACGCGATCACGACCGCGTGGCGCTGGGCGCCCGACCTCCTCGCGGACGAGCTGCGCGCCTCCGGGTTCGACGTGCTCGAGACCCACACCCGCACGGGACCACCGTCCGGGCCGAGGCCCCATGGCGCGATCATCGCCCGTGTCGCTCAGGGTGAGACCGTCAGCCCAGCCCCTTGATGTGGGTCTCGATGGCCGTGAGGACGGCGCGATGCGCGTCGAACGAAGTCGCCCAATCGTCGACGAGCAGGCCGTGGTCGGCGCCGTCGACCGTGACGAGGCCCGCATGCGTCTCGAGCCCCCGCGCCGGCTGCCACATCGAGTCGGCCCCTCCGCCCACGGCGAGGTGTGACGAGGAGGCGCGGGTCAACGCATCGAGGACCACGGGCTCGGTGAGGACCGGCGTCAACCACACCCCTGCGACGCCGTGCTCGACGGCCCACGGCAACGCGAGGGTGCCGAACGACTTCGCGAGGACGAGGTCGACGCGACCGTCGACGGCCTCCGCGGCATCCTGCAGCCGGTCCTCGACGACGGGCCGCGAGTCGTCGGCCGTCAGATCTCGGGCATCCCACTCGACGGCCTCGACTCGCCAACCGAGCTGCCGCAGCATCAACGCAGGCCAGTAGAGCAGCGGCGCCTTGACCCCGTACCCGGTACCCGGGAGGAGCACCGCGACGGGACACGACGTTCCTGTCGACGGCCCGGACGAGGTGGGTGAGCTCATGGGCCGAGGCTAAGGCAGACGACCGATCGTGGTGATGCCAGCGTGTCCCCGTGTCGGGGTCGCACCACCGTCGGGTCGTCGAACCACGGGACACGGTGGTTCGACGACGCGTCGGCGGTGCGACTCCCGCGTGACCGGCGCGGGGCACGCCGGGTAGCATCGCGGCATGCCGGAGGGTGACAGCGTCCACCTGCTGGCCGCGCGCCTCCGTCCCTCGCTCGTCGGGCAGGTCGTCGTCGACGGCGAGCTGCGGTCGGGCGGCCGGGCGGGCGAGTCGCTCGCCGGTCGGCGCGTCGTCGAGGTCGACACCCACGGCAAGCACCTGCTGACCCGCTTCGACGACGCCACCACCCTGCACACGCACCTGCGCATGCAGGGGTCGTGGACGCTCACGCGCCCCGGCCGCGTCCTGCCGTCCCGGCTGCAGCGGCAGGTGCGGGTGCGTGCCCGGCTCGACGACGGCCACACCCTCTGGGGCGTCGACCTGCCGGTCGTCGACCTGGTGCCGACCCGGGACGAGCACGCGCTGGTCGGCCACCTGGGCCCCGACCCGCTGCGCCCCGACTGGGACCCCGAGGAGGCGCGACGTCGCCTGGCCGCACTCCCCGACGTCACGGTCCGTGCCGCCCTGCTCGACCAACGTCCGATGGCCGGCCTCGGCAACCTCTGGGTCAACGAGGTGGGCTACCTGCGTGGCGTGCACCCGGCCTCCCCGATCGGCGAGGTCGACCTGGCGAAGCTCGTCGACGTGGCCGCGCGCGCCCTGCGCTTCTCGGTCTCGACGCCCGGCGCCTACCAGGTCACGACCGGCCGGACGCGCCGCGGCGAGACGCACTGGGTCGTCGGCCGGGCCGGACGCCCGTGCCTGCGCTGCGGCACCCGCGTCGAGGCGCGCGACGACCCTCCGACGCCGGACGGGCGCACGCGACGGGCCTGGTGGTGCCCGCGGTGCCAGCCCGCGGCGTGACGCGGGACGGGTCGCGACGACGTTCCCCCAGGAGTGGGCCGCGGCCGGCTCAGCGCACGCTGACGAAGATCGGGTTCGCGTACAGCCAGGTGTCGGCCCACGGGTCGGCCGGGCTCATCGGGAACGGCTGGGGTGCCCGCGGGTCGACGTCGGCTCCGAGCGGGCCGACGCCGTGCACCCGGCCGTCGCTGCCGCGCAGGCGCACGTAGCCGTCCTCGGTGGCGGGCTCGAGCGGCACGACGACGCGGAACGGAGCGGCGGACCGGTCGGCGACGTCGAGCAGCTCGACGACCCGGGTGCCGGGCGCGCGCTGCTCGTCGCGGTCGGCCGCGGGTCCGGTGACGCGGCCGCGGATCACGTCCAGGTGGGCGAGCCGCGGGATCGTGCCCCGTGAGGTGGGCGTCGCCGTGGGCACGACGTCGACCACGAGCTCGAGGGCGGTGCCGCGCGGGACGGTGAGGGTCCCGCCCAGGGTGGCCTGCGCCTCCTGCCCGCCGGTGGCCCGGAGCACGACGGACAGCCCGGCGACCAGGTGCCCGTGGTCGACCCAGAGCCGACCGGCGCGTATCGCGTCGAGCAGCGCGGCGGACGACCGGTCGACGGCGCCGACGTGGTTCCGGCTGAACTCGCCCGGCCAGAAGTCGGCGCCGTTCTGGGGCGTGGCCGTCGCGACCGGGTCGGGGCGGCGGCCGGCACGGTCGAAGTTGCCGAGCGTCGCGCCGGACTCCCAGCCGGGCCCGGTCGGGAAGTCGCCGACGCGCGTGGCGTCGGACTCCTTGAGGTGGAGGTCGCTGTTCGAGGTGATCCACCAGCGCCGGCCCTCGCTGAGCAGCGAGTCCCACACGCCGCCGACGACGGCCGTCGTCCAGTCGAAGCCGCCGTGGGTCAGGTAGGCCTCGGCGGGGTAGCCGGCGAACGAGAACTCGCTGGGGGCGTTCTCGTACTCGCCCCGCCGCGAGCGCGCCGACGCGTTCGCGGCGACGGCACCCGCCTGGGCACCGGGGGCGCCCTCCATGCCGACGAACACCTCGGGGTCGGCGTCCTGCCAGGCCCGCAGCTCGCCGGGCGAGTCGATGCCGAGGCGGCTCGGGTGGTTCGCCAGGACGATCACGTCGTCGACGACGCCCGCGCTCTTCTGGGCGCCGAGCCAGGCGATCGCGTCGGTGGCGTGCACGAGCCACTCGGCGGCGTCGTCGGTGCCGGGGCGCGGCTTCTCCCAGCCGTTCAGCTTGCCGTCGTGGTCGAGCTCGAAGCGGCGCAGCACACGGGTCGTGGCGGGACCGGGTGCGACGAGCACGGTGGCGTGCTCGGCGCCGGGGATGTACCACTCGAGCCCCTGCAGCACGAGCAGGTCGGGCCGGGCAGCCCGCGCGGTCTCGATCTCGCGGGCGGCGTTGAACACCCCGCCGACGTTGGCGTGGCCCTTGTTGCTGTGCTCGGTGAAGGCGATGGCGTCGACCCCGAACCTCTGCGCCTGATCGAGGATCGTCGTCATGGGGTACTTCGCGTCGTGCGAGTAGACCGAGTGCACGTGGTGGTCGAAGACCAGCCACGAGAGGGCGGCCGGATCGACGACGGCGGGCACCGACGGCAGCGGCGCCGCCTGCGCGGGGTCCGCTCCCCGCAGCCCCTGGGCCGTCGTCCCCACGGCGACCGTCGCGGCGACGGAGGCCCCGAGGAAGGTCCGGCGCGAGAGGCCCGATCCGGTCGGCGCGGACTGCTCGGGGCGGGGGTCGAGGGACATGGCTTCACTTTCGTCGGGCGGGCGTCCCGACCGTAGGGAGGGGGCCTGAACCGCAGGCCAACGGTCGGGGACGCGGACGACACCGGGCGTTCACGAACCGTTCCCCCGGGTGCGCGACAGTCCTGGCGTCGCCGCGCGCTCCCCGCCGCGCAGTCCACGCACCCACCGAAGGTCCCGATGCTCCCCTCCGTTCCCGCCGTCCGTCGTCTCCCCTCGCGCGCCTCCGGACGGGGCCTGCTCGTCGCGGCGGCCCTCGCCGCCGGCGCGGTCGCCGGCCTGGCCGGCCCCGGTGCCGCCGTCGCCGCCGCGGCACCCGCACCCGCCGCCCCGGCACCCGCACCCGCCGACCCCGCGCCGCTCGTGCTGCGCGACGCCGCCGGCACCGCGATCGTGTCCGGCGACGCACGCGCCGATCCCTCGTTCGCCTCGGCGCTGCTCGCCGCGGGCTGCCCGGCCGACGCGGACGACGCCGCCCGGCTCTCGGTGACGTCGGGAGGCGCGACCGTCGTCACGTCCCCGAGCGTCGCGGTGACCGCGGGGCAGCCGGTCGAGGTGCCGATGGCCATCTCGTTCGAGGAGGTGGTCGCCGCCGGCGTCGAGGAGGGCGGAGCCACGCTCTCGCTGGAGTGCCTCGTCGTCGAGTCCGGCATCCCGTCGACGGTCGTCGCCGCGGCGACGCTGCCCGTGACCTTCGCCGCGGGGACCTGGTCGGTGCCCGGCGCCGAGGTCGACCCGGCTCCGCCGACGGACGACCCGACCGCGCTGCCGACCGCCCCCGGCACGGCACCCTCCCCCGCACCCACCGACGGGGCCGGGGCCGGGGCCGGGACGGGCTCGACGCCGCGACCCTCGGCCACGGCCCGGCCCTCCGCCGACGGAGCCCTCGCCTTCACGGGCGGTCAGGTCGCCGGGGTCGGCGCGCTCGCCGCGGGGCTGCTCGCGGCGGGCACCGCCCTGGTGCTGCGGCGACGCCGGACCGCGCCCGTCGACGGGCCGCCCGCGGAGTAGGGCTACGACGCGCTCGGCGCCTGCTCGTCCGCGGCGACGTCCTTCTGCACGGCGAACTGCGTGCGGTGCAGTTCTTCGTAGCGGCCGGCCGCGGCCAGCAGTTCCTCGTGGGTGCCGCGCTCCACGATCGAGCCGTCCTCGACCACGAGGATCTGGTCCGCGCTGCGGATGGTGGACAGGCGGTGCGCGATGACGAGGGCGGTCCGCCCCTCGAGCGCCTCGCTGAGGGCCGCCTGCACGGCGGCCTCGGACGTCGAGTCGAGAGCCGCGGTCGCCTCGTCGAGGATGACGACGCGGGGCTGCGCCAGCAGGAGGCGCGCGATGGTCATGCGCTGACGCTCGCCTCCCGAGAGCCGGTAGCCGCGCTCCCCCACCATCGTGTCGAGCTGGTCCGGCAGCGACCGGATGAGGGGCTCGAGCCGCGCGCGGCGGACGGCGTCCCACACCTCGTCGTCGGTCGCGTCCGGCCTCGCGAGACGCAGGTTGCTGAGGATCGTCTCGTGGAACAGGTGGCCGTCCTGGGTCACCATGCCCAGCGTGTGGCGCATCGAGGCGAAGGTCACGTCGCGGACGTCCGTCCCCGCGAGGCGCACGGCGCCGCCGTCGACGTCGTACAGACGCGACATCAGCTGCGCGATCGTGGACTTCCCGGCACCCGACGTGCCCACGAGCGCGACGGTCTGCCCGGGCTCGATCCGGAAGGACACGCCGTGCAGCACCTCCTCGCCACCGCGGGTGTCGAGGGTGGAGACCTCCTCGAGGGAGGCGAGGGACACCTTGTCGGCGGACGGGTACGCGAAGCGGACGTCGTCGAACTCCACGCTCACCGGGCCCTCGGGGACGGAGGCGGCGGTGGGCTTCTCCTGGATCAGCGGTTCGAGGTCCAACACCTCGAAGACGCGCTCGAAGCTCACCACCGCGCTCATGATCTCGACCCGCGCGTTCGCGAGGCCGGTCAGCGGCACGTACAGGCGCGTGAGGAGGAGGGCCAGGGTGACGACCTCCCCGGTGTCGAGCTGGCCGGCGAGCGCGAGAGCGCCGCCCAGTCCGTACACGAGCGCGAGGGCGAGGGCGGAGACGAGCGTCAGCGCGGTGACGAAGACGAACTGCAGCAGCGCGGTGCGGACCCCGATGTCGCGGACCCGGGCGGCACGGACGCGGAACTCCTCCGCCTCCTCGTCGGGACGGCCGAACAGCTTGACGAGGGTGGCCCCGGGCGCGGAGAAGCGCTCGGTCATCTGCGTGCTCATCGCGGAGTTGTGGTCGGCGGCCTCGCGGCGCAGCGCGGCCAGACGGCTGCCCATGCGCCGCGCGGGGACCAGGAAGATCGGAAGCATGACCACGGCGAGGACCGTCACGAGCCAGGACGTGCTGAGCATCACGATCAGCGTGAGGACCAGGGCCACGACGTTCGTGACGACGCCCGACAGGGTGCCGCTGAAGGCCTGTTGGGCGCCGATCACGTCGTTGTTGAGGCGGCTCACGAGGGCGCCCGTGCGGGTGCGGGTGAAGAACGCGATCGGCATCTTCTGCACGTGGTCGAAGACGGCGGTGCGGAGGTCGAGGATCACGCCCTCGCCGATCCGGGCCGAGAACCAGCGCGTCACGAGCGAGACGCCGGCGTCGGCCAGTGCCACGACGGCGATCAGGACGGCGAGCCGCACGATGGTCGCGAGTTCGCCCCGCGCGACGATGACGTCGACCACCCGGCCGGCCAGCACGGGCGTCGCGACCGCGAGGACGGCCCCCACCACGGACAGGGCGATGAAGACGACGAGCTTCGACCGGTAGGGCACCGCGAACGTCATGATCCGCCGGACGGACGCGCGCGAGATGCCGTGCCCGCCGTCCCGTGCGGACGAGATCTTGTAGAGCGAGCTCCAGGCCGCGCCTTCCATGCTCATGGTGGTTCCTTCCGTGGGGGCCTGGCCCAATGTAGACGGCGGATCGCCCCGGGCTCGCAGCAGCCGTGCCCGGGACGGTCCGACGTTGCCCGGGGACGGTCGGCAGGAATCCTCCCCGAGGCCGGGCGATGCACGAGGATCGACGCCATGGACACGGACACCCTGGCGTCGACCCCCCGGCTGACACTCCGCCTGCATCGCGACGACGATCTGGAGCGACTCCTCGCGATCCACTCACGACCGGACGTCTCGCGGTACCTCCTGGAGGAGCCCTGGACGATCGAGTCCGGACGGGCACAGCTAGATCGGCGCCTGGGTCGGACGGACCTCGCCGAGCCCGTCGGAGCACTCGCCCTCGTCGTCCAACGGGAGGGACGGCTCATCGGCACGGTGGCGCTGTGGCGCACCGAGTCCGAACCCCGCACGCTCGAGGTCGGATGGACGCTCGATCCCGACCACGGGGGCCAGGGCTTCGCGGGCGAGGCGGTCGCGGGCGCGCTGCGGCTCGCCTTCGCACGGGACGACGTCCATCGCGTGACCGCGCAGATGGACGGCCGCAACACGGCCTCCGCCCGACTCGCGGCCCGGGTCGGCATGCGGCAGGAGGCGCACCACCGGCAGGACTTCTGGAGCAAGGGCGAATGGACCGACACCCTCGTCTTCGCGATGCTCGCCGACGAGTTCCCCGGGTGACGCGTCGGCCCCGGGGGGACGTCGACGGGCAGACTCGTGCCGAGGAGTCCACCGCGACGGAACGGAGACGGGCGTGTTCATGAGGCGCGGCGGATCGACCGAGGGATGGGCGCTCATCGGGTTCGGAGTCGTCGCCTGCCTGTTCTCGGCGCTCGCCCTGTCCGGCGCGTTCGGCTCGGTGCCGGACGGCGGTCGCGCGGGGACGTTGGCCTACCTGGGCATCCCCGTGGGCATCGCGGCGATCGTCGTCGGCATCGTCGGCCTCCGTCGCGACGACCATCGCGCCGGGGACTGACCCCGCGCCTCCGTCGGCGGGCGTTCCGGGACCGCCCGGGTTGCAGGTGCCGCAGCGTCATGTGGTCTGCTCGAAGCACGTCCCGTGTCGTCCCGCGTCGAAAGGCCCGCCATGCATGCCATCCCGGTTCCGCCCCGTCAGGTCCTGATCGGCGACGCCGCGGCGTTCGTCGGCGTGACTCCCCGGGCGATCCGCCACTACCACCAGATGGGCCTGCTCCCCGAGCGCGAGCGGGGCACCGACGGCCGACGGCGGTACGGCTACGCGGAGATCATCCGGCTGCTGTGGATCCGCCGGATGGCCGACGCCGGGATCGCCCTCGACGACATCCGTGACGCCTTCACCGGGGCCGCGCCGGGCGCGGACACCGGCGTGACCGAGACCACGGACGAGGTCGCCGGCGTCCTCGCCCGACTGGAGGACACCCTCGCCGCGCAGGAGGACGAGCTACGCCGGAAGAGGGAGTCGGTCCGGCGCATGCGGATGCTCGGCAGCCGCCTGGGGCTTCTCGACGAGATCGTCTCCACCCGGCTCGAGGCCGCGCCCGAGGGCTCGCTGCGGCAGGACGACCTCGACTCGCTGCTGGTCACCGAGCGCATCTTCGGCCCGTTGGGTGCCGTCCTCCAGGCGAGCCGATTCCTCGTGCTGGCCCTGCACCCCGAGCTGCGTGCCGAGTCCGACCGCGTCGACGCCGCCGAGGAGGCGCTCGACGACTCGGTCGCCGTCGACGACCCCCGGGTGGCACGGGTGGCGGCCGAACGGCACGCCTTCGACATCAGGCTGCTGGGCCTGATCGAGGAGTCGGGCCAGCGGGACGAGGACGACGCGATCTTCGACGCCTGGGACGATCGACACCCCACCGAGGGTGCCGAGGCGGCCCCGGCGCCCGAGACGGCGGCGAGCTCCCGCGCCAGGAGCGCGGCGGACGTCATCCGGAGCATGCCCTACGACTTCTCCCCCGCCCGCCTGCGCTGCATGGAACTGGCCCTCCACCTGGCGGTGGCCGAGACGCCCACGCCCTGAGCGGTCCCGCGAGCCCTTGACCTGTCTTGCACCGCAAGGTAGCTTGTGACGCATGACAGCGGACGTGGGGGCGCAACTGCGCAAGGGGGTCGTCGAGTACTGCATCCTCGGACTGCTCGACCGTGAGCCCATGTACGGCTGGCAGCTCTCCGAGCAGCTCGTCGAGGCGGGTCTCGTCGCGAGCATCGGGACGCTCTACCCCATCCTCGGTCGCCTCCGGGCCCAAGGCCTGGCCACCGCCTTCGACCAGCCGTCCGCGACGGGGCCCGTCCGCAAGTACTACCGGCTCACACCCCTCGGGCGCGACCAGCTCGGCGCCTTCCGCCTCCAGTGGGCTCCGTTCACCGCCTCGGTACACCGACTCATCGGAGAAGACACCCGTGACTGACACCACACCCGAGATCACCACCGCCTACCTCGCGCAGCTCGACACCGAGCTCGACCAACTCCCGGCAGACCTGCACCGGGACATCGTCACCGGCATCCGGGAGGAGCTCCAGGGTCTCGACGCCGAGGCCGCGGGCGCGCGCATCCGGCAACTCGGCGACCCGGCCTTCATCGCCGCCGGGGCGCGCGCCGAGACCGTCGGCGAGGCTCCTCCCACCAGCCCGGACGCGCCTCCTCCCGGTCGGACGTTCTCGATCGTCGCGGTCGTCGTCCTGATCGTCGGCTCGTTCCTGGTGCCGGTCGTCGGTGCGCTCGCCGGTCTCCTCTTCGTCAGCCAGGCGAGGGCCTGGAGCCGACGGGAGAAGGCGGCCTCGTGGCTCGCCGCCGTGGGTGTCGTCCTCCTCGCCCTCGCGGCCTCGACGGTGATGGCCTCGGCGGGTCTCGGCGGCACCCACCTCGTCGTCCTGGTCGCCTACCTCGTGTTCCCCGTCGTCGGCGTCGTGCTCGCCGTCCGCGCACGGGGACGGGGCTGGCACGCCTGACGCGAGCTCCCGCCCGTCGCGGGACGACCTCCGAGCCGTGCGCCCGTCGGCCGATCCCCTACCGGGCGCGCGGGAGACGCTCGTCGAGCAGCGTCGCCAGCCGGTCGAGGTCACCACGCACGAGGCGGGCATCGGACTCGACGTCCGCTTCCGACATCCCGTCCCGGCGGAAGAGGGTGAAGACGGCTTCGCTCCCCTGGTCGTTGGCCACGACGCGGAAGGGGTTGCTCACGACCGTCCCGTCCGGCAGGGTCACGTCGTGATCGAGGATGCCGAGCTCCACCGGCCCGGTGAACGCGACCTCGACGACCCCCATGGGTGAGTCCGTGAGCCACCGCCCCCCTTCGTGACGGATGTCGGCACTCAGACCGGCCGCCCACGCGGGCAGGTTC
This sequence comes from Frigoribacterium sp. Leaf8, assembly GCF_001421165.1. GTDB lineage: Bacteria > Actinomycetota > Actinomycetes > Actinomycetales > Microbacteriaceae > Frigoribacterium. Next base: position 1,314,953 of record NZ_LMKB01000005.1, read on the forward strand.
TCCGGGTCGCCGGCGACGCTCGAGACGGCGGCGACGTCGTGGTCGAACGCGCGCGAGATGTGGACGGCGGGCCAGGTCATGCCGGGAAGCTAGCAGCGTTCCGCCCGACGAGCGACCCTCACGACGCCGCGTCAGCCCCGGCGGCGCGCACCTCGTCGGTAGCCGAGCCATGCCGCCAGGACGAGCAGGCCGACGACGAGGACGACCGCGCCCACGAGACTCGCGGTCGAGAACACGTGCACGCCGTCAGCGGTGAAGGTCGTGTCCGACAAGGGGGCGTACGCGAACCACCCGAAGGACACGGGTCGCGCCGACGCGACGACGAACACGACGACGCCCACGACGGACGCCGCCAGACCGCCACCCAGGACGAGGCGGGAGACCAGGCCGGCACGTTGTGTCATGCCCGGACCATAGCGTGCGCGGTAGGCGGTCGCCAGCGCTCCGATCGAGGCGTAGCCTGCCCCCTGGACCTCGGAGACCCGACCGCCTGGTGACCGGCGTCGCGCCGGTCCCTGCGCACCCTCCAGACGTGGAGCCCCGCGGGCTAGGCCAGACGTGGAGCCCCGCGGGCTAGGCGCGACTCGGCGGTCTCGCCGCCCTCGTCCTCGACGGCTCGGGACGGTCGGTGGCCCAGTCGACGTGCGTGCCGGTCACGCCGGGCAGGTGGGTCGCCGGGTCGTGATCGGGCTCTGCCTCGGGGTAGAGGCCCCGGCCCGACGACGCACTGGCGTAGAGCGCCGCGAGCCAGGTGGGGTTGATCTCGACCGTGCGGCTGCCGGCGAACTTGAACCGGAGGCTGATCTGGGGCGAGAGCCAGACGGTCGACCGGCCGTCGCCGGTCTCGATCGGTTCCTTCCACGAGAACATGAACGACTCGTTCTGGCGGAACTTGTTCACGATGACGATCTGGAGGTGGGCGAGGAGACGGTCCTCGACCTTGAACTCGAGGACGTCGCCGTCGTAGACGATGTATCCCATGGCTACTCCGAGACGGAGAACGCCCGACGGTGCTGACAGCAGGGTCTGGGCTGTGGTGGTGTGCGGATCTCACTGCGCACTGCGCCGGCCGTCTTCGCGGCGCCACACGTGGTGACGAGACCACATCGGTGATGCGTCCGCTCGGCTCTCCTCGAGACCTGACACTAGACCGCCGACGAGGAAAGGCGACAGGGTCCCGACCCGAACGGGACCCTGTCGCCGGCAGCTCGCACCGGACCCGGCCGGTGCCAACGCACGCCTTGAGGACCTGAACCACCCTCAAGACAGGCCCAGCCTGCGCCTGCGCCCGCGATGCCCGACAGATCTGGACTTAAGCCGAACGCTTTGATACCAGCGGGCGCGGTGGGCGTTGCGGCAGCGTCGACGTCCCCGAGCACGACGCCGGGCACGAGGGATCTCCTCGAGAGCCTGGCCGCCCGCGCCTCCTGACCCCGGGTGATCCAGGAGCGGCGTCACACGGAGTCCGCTTCGTCTCTACTGTTCATCCCGAGGACGAGACTCGTTCCCGCGAAAGGAACGAGCGATGAGCGAACGACGTCGGCGAGAACTGGGCGAGTCGGACGAACCCCTCGAGGACGAACTCGACGAATCGTTCGACGCGACGGTGGAAGAAGGCGCCGAACGCCTGCACCGCACGCTCCGCACCACGCTCATCACGGGCTTCTTCGGAGGACTCGAGGTCGGCCTGGGGATCATGGCGATGCTCGCCGTGCTGACCGAGACGGGCAGCCACCTGCTCGCGGGCCTGGCGTTCAGCATCGGGTTCCTCGCCCTGCTCCTGGCGCACTCGGAGCTCTTCACCGAGAACTTCCTCCTGCCGATCGCCGCACTCGCGGCGAAGGAGGGCACGTTCCTGCAACTCCTCAAGCTCTGGGGCGCCACGTTGGTCGCCAACCTCGCCGGCGGGTGGATCTTCATGTGGCTCGTCGTCCAGGCCTTCCCCGAATGGCACACGACCCTCGACGAGTCGGCTCACCACTTCGTGGATGCTCCGTTCTCCCTGCAGACCGTGATCCTGGCCGTCCTGGGTGGCAGCACGATCACGCTGATGACCCGCATGCAGCACGGAACCACCTCCGACCCTGCGAAGATCGCGGCGGCCGTCGCCGGGGCGTTCCTCCTGGCCGGTCTGCAGCTGTTCCACTCGATCCTCGACTCGCTCCTCATCTTCGGGGCCATCCAGGCGGGCAGCGACATCAGCTACGCCCAATGGGCGGGGTGGTTCGGCTACACGCTGCTCTTCAACATCCTCGGCGGGCTCGTCCTCGTCACCTCCCTGCGGCTGCTCCGCACGAAGGAGCTCTTCTCGAAGGCGCGGGACGAGAACGAGTAGGAGGCGCGGGAGCGGTTGCCCCCGGCCGAACCTGGTCATCGCGCCAGACCGTGACGGCACACTCGACCGTCGCCGCACCTCCTTGATCCCTCTCGGCACTCGACGTACGGTGAAAGTGCCGATGACGTCGAGGGAGCGAGCATGGACGAGGACACGGAACAGCCGAGAGGTCGGCTCCGACTGCAGCGGCCGACGTTTCGAGGGTCCTCCGTCGGCTGGGGCATCGGAGCCTTTTTCTGGCTCGTCTGCGCGGTCCAGGCCCTGGTCCGGGTGGTGCAGGACGGAGGCACGTCCGTCGTCGGCGCCCTGGTCCTGGTCGGGCTTACCGCCCTGGCGGTGGTCTGCGTCATCGGCACGGTGGCGACGATCCGGCATCCCCGTCCGGCGCCTCCCGCCACGGACGACGCCCGAGTCGGCCGATGAACCCCGTTTGCGACGATGAACCCCGGTCTTCCGGGGTTCATCGTCGTGAACGGGGTTCATCGGGCCGCCGGCGAGCGGCGCACCGGGCGCCGCCGCACCGGTCAGCGCGCGGCGAGCGCCTCGACCGGGGTGACCGACGTGGCACGGCGGGCCGGGACGAGGGCGGCGACCCCGGCCAGCACGGCGGCCGTCACGGCCAGGCCGAGCAGCAACGGGACGGGCAGCGTCGGCGCGATCAGCAGACCCTGGTTCGCCGAACCGAGCAGCGCCTGGGCTCCGGCCCAGCCGTAGACGACGCCGAGCACGACCCCGACGACGATCGCCGTCAGCGCCATCTGCGTCGCCTCGAGCAGGATCATGCGGCGCACCTGACCCGCGGTCGAGCCGATCGCGCGCAGCAGACCCAGCTCGCGCCTCCGTTGCAGGACGCTCAGCGACATGTCGTTGACCATGCCGACGGCGGCGATCACGGCCGAGAAGCCGACGAGGGCGGCGACGATCAGCAGCGTCGTGGTGAACACCTGGTCGAGCTCGGCGGCGTACGACGGGTCCTGTTCGATCGAGTAGATGAAGCTGCGCAGCGTCTCGAGCGCGACCGACAGGGTCGTGACCAGGGTCACGCCGATCACGATGCCGATCGTGGCGCGCGTGCTGCGCTCGGGCTGACGCACCGCGTTCTCGGCGGCGAGGCGGGCCACCTGGCTCGTGCCGAAGGTCCGGCCGACGGCGCTCAGCACGGCGGGCATCAGCGCGTGGGCGCCGACGACGACCCCGGTGAACGACAGCACGCCACCGAAGAACGCGATCAGCACGCCCATCGCGTCGACCAGCCCGACCACGACCCCGCCGACGAGCAGCAGACCACCGCCGACGACGAGGAGGGCGGCGACGACCGTCCGCACGATGCGACGGCTCCGGCCCGCGACGGGGGCGTCCTGCGCGGCGTCGGTCGCCTGCAGCGGCGTCACCTGCAGCACGCGACGCGAGCCGACCCAGGCCGCGGCGACCGTGGTCAGCACGACGGCGACGGCCGGGACGAGACCGCCCACCGAGGAGTACGAGTACGCGAGGTCGGGCAACTGTCCGCGACCGACGAGCACCCGCACGGCGACGACGACGAGGGCGAGCCCCACGAGCGTCCCGAGCACGGCCCCGGCGACCCCGACCACGAGACCCTCGCGGGCGACGGCCCGACGCTGGTCCCGCGCGGACGAGCCGAGCAGGCGCATCAGGGCGATCGTCGGCGTCCGGCCGGCGACCACGGTGGCGAAGGTGTTGGCCGTGACGATCGCCCCGACGTAGAGCGCGAGGCCGACGAAGACCGCGGCGACGAAGCCGAGCATCGTCGAGACCGTGCCGCTCGCGGCGACCGCGGCGTCGGAGGCGACGATCTGCTCGAGCACGTGGGTGACGCCGAGCAGGCCGACGCCGAAGGTCGTGCCGAGAGCGGCCACGAGGATGCTCGGACGGTGCTCGAGCAGCTGGTCGCGGGCGCTCACGCGACACGCTCCAGGTCGAGCATGACGCCCGAGATCTCGGCCGCGCTGCTGCGGTCGATCTCGTGCACGATGCGGCCGTCGGCGAGGAACACCACGCGGTCGGCGTAGCTGGCCGCGACCGGGTCGTGGGTGACCATCGCGATGCTCTGGCCGTGGTCCGTCGACGCGGTGCGCAGCACGTCGAGCACGTCGCGGCCGGCCTTCGAGTCGAGGTTGCCGGTGGGCTCGTCGGCGAAGATCAGGTCGGGCCGGGTCGCCAGGGCCCGGGCGATCGCGACGCGCTGCTGCTGCCCGCCCGACAGCTGGTGGGGCCGGTGGGTCAGCCGGGCCCCGAGGCCGAGCGTGGCGACGAGCCAGTCGATCCAGGCGCGCTCGTCGGCCGTGGCCCGACGCCCGTCGAGACGGAACGGCAACTCGATGTTGGCCGACACGTCGAGGGTGGGCACGAGGTTGAACGCCTGGAAGACGAAGCCGATGCGGCGACGACGCAGCAGCGTCAGCTCGGTGTCGTCGAGGCCGGTGATGTCGGTGTCGCCGAGCAGCACCCGGCCCGAGGTGGCCGAGTCGAGGCCGGCGGTGATGTGCATCAGGGTCGACTTGCCCGAGCCGCTCGGGCCCATGACGGCCGTGAACCGGCCGGCCGGCAGGTCGAGCGAGACGTCGCGCAGCGCGTCGACGCGGCCGTCGCCCTGGCCGAAGGACTTCGTGACGTTCCGGACGCGGGCGACGGGGACCGCGCCTCCTCGGGTCGGGTCGTCCGTACGGGGAGACGGGACGGGCTGGGGCTGGGGAGTGGGGGTCATCGTGATCTTCCTGTGCGGGTCGTGGTCGGTGGTGAGGTCAGTGGCGCAGCGTCGAGTTGACGTCGTCGCCGGGCACCGCGTCGACGGTGGTCCAGCTGGCCCAACGCCCGTCGACCTCGGCGACGACGCGGCCGTCGCCACAGCTGACGAGACCCGAGGTCGGCAACGGCTCGGGCAGCGTCGCGGGGTCGAGGGCCGGGCCGCCGAGGTCGCCGTCGACGGGGGTGCAGGCGGCGAGGTCGGGGCCGGTCTCGGAGGTGAACGAGAGTTCGTAGCCGGGCTCCTGCGTGTCGAGGCGCACGTCGACGTCGCGGGCGTCGCTCGGCACCCAGGCCGGCAGGAACCAGGCGACGTCGGTCGAGTCGGCCGTGCTCGGGGCGTCGGCGGCGGTGTCGAAGTGGCGCTGCTGCACCTGCTCCGCGCCAAGTGCGCTCTTCGCCGCGTCGACGGTCCCCGAGCACCCCGTGAGCGTGACGACGGCGAGCGCGGCGACGCCGAGACCGGCCGCGAGGGCGCCGCGGCGGAGGGTGGTGGGGGACGAGGAGGCGCGGGTCGCGATGGTCGCGGAGGTCGTGTCGTTCATGTCTACGATCCTCGCCGCGGGGCCCGGTACCGGAACATCACGTGCACCCACGGACCCGCGCGGGGGTTATCCCCCGGTGGCCCCCACTCCGTCCACAGCGGGAGTCGGTCGTACCGGTCGGTGTCGTAGGGTCGAGAGCAGGTCCGGCACGCAGACGTCCGGACGGACGACGGACGGGGCACTCCCCTCCGGGAACGAGGGGGACATCGTGACCGACCACCGAGGCCTCGGCCAGGGCGACACCGGCGCGGGGGCGACCTCGGTCGAACCACGGATCGCCCTCACGGCGACGCCGTTCGTCACCGCGATCGCCCTCTCGCCGATCATCGCGATGGGCCTCGTGGTGGTGACCATGCGGCGCGCCCTCGAACTGGCCGTCCCGGGCCGGACGGGCGTCGACGCCGGTGACCTGGGCGTCGTGCAGATCGCCTCGTTCGTGCTCTGGATCGGCATCGTGTTGCTCGCCTGGCTCGACCACCGTACGCTGCGCTCCCGCGGACTGGAGCGACCCTTCTCCTGGGCGTGGGCCCTGCTCGGCCCGCTCGTCTACCTGATCGGCCGCAGCGTCGTCGTGCGCCGCCGGGTCGGTGGCAGCGCCGCTCCGCTCTGGCTCTACCTCGGGCTGACCGTTCTCGGCTCCATCATCGCCGTGATCGTCGTCGTCTCGTCCGGGGTGCCGACGCCGTGAGCGTCGTGGAGGTCAGCACCGTCGTCGTCGTCGGCCTGATCGTCGCCGTCGGCGTCGTGGCCGCCGTCGGCGTCGTCCGGCGCGGACGACGTGACCGGGCGATCGCCGCCCGCCTCGACGCCACCGACCCCGGGGCCGGGGTCCGTGCCCAGGCCGAGGCGGAACGCCGACACGAGGCCCCTCGAGGCGAGGCGGGCGGCATGTCCCGTTCGGCCGGCGGCAAGAACTCGGCCTGACCCGCGTCGAGCTGGGAACACGATCGCCGACGGACGCGTACTGTCACACGGGTCGAAGGCGTTTTCTTGCGTCTTCATTGGCCGGTGTTGCTTGCATCCCTGCCCGTGAAGCTCATGCGACAACATCGGCATCTGGGGCACGGCTACGGACTCTTCCGCGGCCGTGCCCCTCTCTCGTGCCCGGGCGGGCCGCAGGTGCGGCCGACGCAAGGAGGCGCGGTGCGAGCCCCCTTCGCACCGCGCCTCCTTCATGGGCGCTTCATCGGAGGCGCAGGGCCGGCGCATCGGGACGGGCTCCAGGATGACGGTGATCCCATCCGAGGCGACCAGCCCCGAGCCGAGAGCGTGACCATGAGCGACCCCCGCCCGACCCGCATCCCCGAACCCGACCGCACGCCCGAGGGCCCTGCCTACGAGGGCCGACTGCTCGACCGCGTCGACGACGAGGTCGTCGACCAGGGCGTCGCCTTCGACCTGCGGACGCTCGTCTCGCGCCGCAGCGTGCTGGGCCTGATCGGGCTCGGGGCGGGCAGCGTCGTGCTCGCCGCCTGCACGTCGGCCACGGGGGCGGGCGGGACCGGCGCCTCCTCGACCGCCACGGCGTCGCCGAGCCCGAGCGCCTCCGCGGGCGCGGCCACCACGCTGCCGGCGGGCGAGATCCCCGACGAGACCGCCGGGCCCTACCCTGGCGACGGCTCGAACGGAGCCGACGTGCTCGAGCGGTCGGGCATCGTGCGCAGCGACATCCGGTCGAGCCTCGACGGTGGCACCACCGCGGCGGGGGTGCCGATCACGCTGAGCATGACGGTGCTCGACATGGCGAACGGCGACGTGCCGTTCGCCGACGTCGCCGTCTACGTCTGGCACTGCGACGCGGCCGGCGGGTACTCGATGTACTCGGACGGCATCACGGGCGAGACCTACCTGCGCGGCGTGCAGGTCGCCGACGCCTCCGGCACCGTGACCTTCTCGTCGGTCTTCCCGGCCTGCTACTCGGGGCGATGGCCGCACGTCCACTTCGAGGTCTACCCCGACGTGGGGTCGATCACCGATTCGACGAACGCGATCGCGACGTCCCAGCTCGCCCTGCCCGAGGACGCGTGCCGCGCCGTCTACGCGCTCTCGGACTACGACGGTTCGACGGCCAACCTCGGGCGGGTCAGCCTCGCCGACGACAACGTCTTCAGCGACGACAGCGGGGCACTCCAGCTGCCGTCGGTGACGGGCGACGCGACGTCGGGCTACGCACTGGCGCTGACCGTCCGCGTCGACACGGGGACGACGCCCACCGCCGGCACCGCACCCGGTGGCGGTGGCGCCCCCGGCTCGCGCTGAGCCGCTGAGACCTCATGGCGACGGAAGGAGGCGCGGTGCGAGACCTCCTCGCACCGCGCCTCCTCGGGTCGTCGCCTACCGGTACACGCGCACGTAGTCGACCTTCATCTGCTGCGGCAGCGGTGTGCTGCCGTCGGGGTAGCCGGGCCAGGCACCTCCGACCGCGACGTTGAGGATGATGAAGAAGGGCTTGTCGAAGACCCACGGGTCGCCGCCCGTGCTGGCCGGCGTGACCTGGTGGTAGACCTGCCCGTCGACCGACCAGGTGATCGAGCCGGGTGCCCAGTCGACCGCGAAGGTGTGGAAGTCGTCGGCGATCGACCACCCCTGCGGGTGCTGCCACGTGCTGGTCAGGCCCTCACCGCCCGAGTAGCCGGGGCCGTGCACGGTGCCGTGCACGCGGTGCGGCTCGAAGCCGACGTTCTCCATGATGTCGATCTCGCCCGCGCTCGGCCACGCGTTCGTGGGCAGGTCGGCCCCGAGCATCCAGAAGGCCGGCCAGATGCCCTGGCCGCGCGGGATCTGGATGCGCGCCTCGACCCGGCCGTACTGCGCCGTGTACTTGTTCTGCGTGGTCAGCCGGGCCGAGGTGTACGACCCGTCGCCCTCGCGCTTCGCGGTGATCACGAGGTTGCCGTTGCCGTCCAGGGCCGAGTTCGACCGCGAGTTCGTGTAGTTCTGCAGCTCGCCGTTGCCCCAGCCGCCCCCACCGGTCTCGAGGTTCCAGACCGAGGGGTCGGGGGCGCTGCCCGCGCCGCCGTCGAACTCCTGGGACCAGACGATCGCCTGCTGGGCGGAGGTCGCGGCCGAGGCCGGGGCGGGCGTGGCGGCGACCGTGGTCGCGGCGAGCGCCGCGGCGGCGGCCAGACCGACGCCGGTCAGGGTGCGACGCGTCAGGGTGCGACGGGTCAGGGTGCGTGTCGTCAGGTGCTGGTCGGCCCTCATCATGTCTCCGCTCGTCGTCGTGCGTCGGTTCGTGTCCGTGCGTCGGTTCGTGTCCGTGCGTCGGTTCGTGTCCGTGCGTCGGTTCGTGTCGCCAGGGCGTCCGGTCACGGGTACGTCACCACCCGGCTCGGGACGGTGTTGCCCGCAGGCGTCGGCACCGAGTCGCCGACGCCGTTGATGACGCTCGAGATCGTGCCGACGTCACCGAGCGAGACCGTGAAGACGCCGTGGGCCTTCACGCCCGGCGCCCGGGGCACCTCGAAGGCCTGCGCCAGGCGCACCTGCGGGTTGGCGTTGAAGAACGAGTACACGCCGCCACCCCAGATCTCGTGGCTCGTCACACCGTCCGCGACCTTGTACGCCGCCCAGCCCTCGCCGGTCGGGCTCTGCCACGAGGCGTTGTCGGGCACGTCGTACGGCAGCTCGTTCTGGAAGAACACCGTGCGGCCGCGCTCGCCGTTCCACACCACCTGGTACTGCTGGTAGTGCTCGACGAACAGGCCGGTGGCCAGGACGTCGTCGCCGTTCACCTCGACGCCGGTCGCGCCGCGGTTGACCGTCCAGCCCGTGGGGGCGCCGCCGTGGTCGGCACGCCAGGCCCAGATGTGGTCGATGATCGTGTCGTCCGAGTTCACCTGCAACGTGGTGGTCGCGTTGCCCTGGATGCTCGAGCCGACGCGGAAGTACACGTCCTGCACGCTCTGCGGGTTCGCCGCGTGGTCGACGTGCGAGCCCGTCGTGCCGAGTCGCATCAGCTGGTCGCTGTTCTGCGTGCCGGCGTCGACGACGAGCCCCGAGACGTTCACCCCGGCGACGTCGGCCGTGGTCAGCACTGCGTCGCCGCTGGTCGGGACGAGCGTCGGGAAGCCGATGCCCGTGACGACGGTGTCGGCCCGCGTGACCTCGATCGCCTGGTCGAGCGGGTAGGTGCCCGGCGTGAAGAACAGGTTCAGGCCCTGCGCCAGGGCCCCGTTGATCGTCGCGGCCGAGTCGCCCGGGTGCGCGACGAAGAAGTCGCGCATCGGCAGGTCGGTGCCGGGGGTGCCCGGCCAGGTGACCCCGGCCGAGTCCCGCCGCAGCGCGGGGACGAACACGTGGTAGTCCCCCGCGTCGTCGAGGTAGAGGTACGGCTTCTCGCGCGTGACCGGGGTCGTGGCGAGGGTCGTGTAGCTCTTCGAGAAGTCGTTCGCGGGCGCGCCCTGCACGCCCGAGAAGGTCATGTTCCAGTTGCCGCCCTGCCACGAACCGAGGGTCGAGTCGCGCGTGTACCACTGCTGCTGCGACCCCGAGCTGACGGTGCCGTCGACCTTGCTGTCGGCGATGTAGCCGCCCGACGAGTAGCCCTGTCCGCCGTCCTGGTTCGACGGCCCCATCGTCAGGTCGCCCCTGATGTGGACGCGACGCATGGGTGCCGCCTGCGACACGGCCCAGCGGTCGACGCCCGACTCCGGCTCGACGGCGAGGTTCTCGACCGACCGCCAGAAGTTCTGGGTGGCGTTCTTCTCGTCGCCGGCGTTCCACCCGGAGTCGACGTTGACCGCACCCCGGATCGTGACGTCGTCGGGGTCCTTGCCGAGCCCCTGCAGCGCCGTGTAGAAGCCCAGGTTCGCGAAGACCCGGCCGTAGGTGCCGGGCTCGAACAGGAAGGCGTGGCGCTGGCCGCCGAACTGCGCCGTCGGGTTGCGCAGCTGCGCGTCGAAGGCCGCGTCGATGTCGGCCTGGATCGTCGAGGCCGGCACGCTCGGGTCGTACACGGTCACGTTCGGGCCGAATTCCGGCCGGTCGCTGGTGGTCACGGTCGGTGCCGACTGCGCGGCGAGCGCGGGCACCACCGCCCCCACGACGCTCGCGGCGACCCCCGCCGCGATCAGAGTCCTCATCCGTCTGTGCATGATCTTCTCGTCTCCGGTGGCGTCTTTGCCACCCGATCCGGACGCTACGCCCGCCTCCACGACGAAACAAGACCCCCCTGTCCAGTACGCGAACGGGGGGGTGCGGGAAAAGTGCGGAGACTGCAGGAGGCGCGGTGCCGGTCACGCCGGCACCGCGCCTCCTCGGGTCCTGCGGGTCAGAGCACCTGGTCGAGGAAGGTCTTCAGCCGGTCGGTGCGCGGGTGGTCGAAGAGCTGGGCCGGCGGCCCGGCCTCGACGACGACGCCACGGTCCATGAAGACGACCTGGTCGGCGGCCTCGCGGGCGAAGCCCATCTCGTGGGTGACGACGACCATGGTCATGCCCGCGCCGGCCAGGCCCTTCATCAGGGCGAGCACGCCCTTGACCAGCTCGGGGTCGAGGGCCGAGGTGGCCTCGTCGAAGAGCATGACCTCGGGGCCGAGCGCCAGGGCCCGGGCGATGGCGACGCGCTGCTTCTGGCCTCCTGAGAGGGACGCGGGCCGTACGTCGGCCTTCTCGGCGAGCCCGACCTCGGTGAGGCGCTCGAGCGCGACCCGTCGGGCCTCGGCCGCCGACACCCGACGGACCCGGCGGAGCGGCAGCACGATGTTGTCGAGCACCGTCCGGTGCGGGAACAGGTTGAAGTGCTGGAACACCATGCCGACCCGACGACGCAGCGCGTCCTCGGAGCCGTGCAGCACGTCCGTCCCGTCGAGCAGCACCTCGCCGCCCGAGGGCTCCTCGAGGCGGTTGATGCAGCGCAACACCGTCGACTTGCCCGACCCCGAGGGGCCGATGATGCAGGTCGTCGAACCGGCGGGCACCACGAGGTCGATGCCGTGCAGCACCCGGGTGGCGCCGAAGTCCTTGGTCAGGCCCCGGATCTCGAGGTCGCCGGCGGTCGGGACCGCGGGCACGGCAGGAGGCGCGGTGAGGATGGTCAACGAGGGGCTCCTGACGTGGCGGGGGCGAGGGGTTCGGTGGTGGCGGCCGAGGCGGTGGCGGCCGAGGTGGCGGGGGCGGCCGTGGCGACCGCTCCCGCCGAGGTCGGCGGGGAGGCCGGTGGCACCGTGCCCGACGGGCGCCTCCCGAACGAGCGGCCCTCGCGCAGCCGGCGGTCGATGACGTTGACCAGGTGCGTCAACGGCACCGTGATGATCAGGTAGAACACGCCCGCCAGCACGAGCGGCGAGAGGTTGCCGTTGGTGATGGCCGCGTCCTGCCCGATGCGGAACAGCTCGCGCTGCGACGTGATCAGGCCGAGGAAGTACACGAGCGACGAGTCCTTGACGATCGCGATGAACTGGTTCACCAGCGACGGGAGCACCTGGCGGATGCCCTGCGGGATCACGACGAGCCGCATCGAGTCGCCGTGGCTCATGCCGAGCGCCCGGGACGCCTCGAGCTGGCCGCGGTCGACCGCGAGGATGCCGGCCCGGAAGATCTCGCCGATGTACGCGCTGGCGATCAGGCTGAGGGCGAGGATGCCCAGCGGGTACGGGTTCCCCCGCGTGAACAGGTTGAACAGCGGTGACAGGCCCGTGCCGATCAGCAGGATCGTGAGGATGGCGGGGAGCCCGCGGAACACGTCGGTGTAGATGCGGCTGAGCACGCGGGGCAGGCGGTGGCGGCTCGTGCCCATCACCGCGAGCAGCAGCCCGACGACGATGCCGATCGCCGTGGCGCAGAGGGCCAGCAGCAGCGTGTTCCACACCCCGTAGGCGAGCATGTCGGGCAGCGTGCGGAGCATCGCCTCGCCGTCGAAGAAGCTGCGGCCGATGTTGGCCAGCGCGTCGGAGAAGTTCACGGTCGTCCCCAGCTCACTCGCTCGGCTGGAACTCGTCGGGCACGGGCTGGTCCGGGAAGAACTTCTGGTCGATCTCGAGCCACGTGCCGTCGGCGACGATGTCGGCGACGGCCCCGTCCACGGCCGTTTTCAGCGCGTCGTTGCCCTTCGCGATCGGGAAGCCCACCGGGAACTCGGGCACGGCGACGTTGATCGCGATGGTCTGCGAGCCGTTCGACGCCGCCGCGTACTCCTCGGCCACGGGGAAGTCGAGGAAGTGCGCGTCGATCGTGCCCGAGCCCAGCGCGGCGACGGCGCTGTTGTTGTCGGGGAAGCGCACGAGCTCGGCACCGGTGAAGTTCTCCTGCGCGTAGCTGTCCTGGATCGTGCCCTGGACGATGCCGAGGCGCTTGCCGTCGAGCGAGGACTCGTCGTCGGTGATGCCCGAGCCGTCGGCGGCCAGCACCGAGATGTACCCGATGAAGTAGTGGTCGCTGAAGTCGACGGTCTTCTCGCGTTCTTCGGTGTCGCTGATGGACGCGGCCGCCATGTCGAGCTGCCCGTTGGCGACGGCGGGCAGCAGGGCCGAGAACTCCTGCGTGACGAACTCGGTCTCGAGCCCGAGGCGCTTCGCGACCTCCTTCGCCATCTCGACGTCGAAGCCCTGCAGCTCGCCGTCCTCGGTGTACGCGTACGGCTTGGTGTCGCCGGTCGTGCCGATCCGCAACGTGCCGGCCGAGACGGTGCCCAGCTCGTTCGAGGCGCCGGACTCGGAGCCGCCCGACGAGCAGGCGGTCAGGGCGAGGCCGAGGGCGGCGACCGCGGCGAGGGCGGCCGTGAGGCGGGTGGTCGTTCGTCTGGTCATGGTTCTCTCCTGTCAGGGCGGTGCGAGGGGAGTGCGGGGTGGGTTCGGGAGGCGCGGGCCGGGTGGATCAGGACGGCACGGCCAGGCGGTCGACCGCGTCGGTCGCGTCGGTCGTGGCCGCGGTCGGGTGGTCGTCCTCGTCGAGCCAGGACGTGCCGTCGTAGCCGCGGTCGGGGCTCATGAAGTCGATGTCGGTGAACGGTTCCTCGTCGACGGCCAGCTGCGCGAGCAGCTCCCCGATCGCCGGGGCGTGCTTGAAGCCGTGGCCGCTGTCGCCGCCGGCGACCACGACGCGGGTGTCGCCGCCGGGGTGGCCGATGACGAACTGCCGGTCGGGCGAGTTCGTCACCATGCAGGCGATCGCTTTGGCAGGGGTCGGGTCGAGCCCCGGGAAGGCCCGGGCCACGGCTGCCGAGAGCATGCCGTAGTCCGCCGCGGGGTGGATGTAACGGTCCACGGTGTCGGCCTCGGCGTCCTCGAAGGCGCCGCCCGAGTCCTCGAGGCCGATCTTGACGGCGTAGCCGTCCCCGTCGGCCTGGTCGGCGCCGTGCCCCCAGAGGGTGGTGCCGTCGGGCAGCTGGCGGATGAACACCGGGAAGGCCGCGAGGTCGAAGTCGCCGCCCGGTGCCGTCGCCTCGGGGGTCGTGCCCTCGAACCAGAAGAGCGGGGTGCGGCGGGCGACGAGGGGATGGTCGACGAACTGCGGGGTCCAGGCCCCGAGCGTCACGACCACGCGGGCGGCCCGCAGCACGCGCCCGCCGGCCGTGACCTCGACTCCCCCGTCGACCGGGTCGATCGCCGTCACCCGGGTGTCGGTCAGCACGGTCGCGCCGAGCGACCGGGCCACCTCGACGGCGGCCCGCACGCCCTTCTCGGGGTAGCTGATGCCCGCGGCGGGGTCCCACACGCCGATGTCGTCGGGACCGAAGCCGGCGTACTGCGGGAACCGCGCGACGAGTTCGTCGTGCTCGAAGACCGTCGACTCGAGCCCGGCCTCGTGGACGGCACGCAGGGTGCCGGCGACGACGTGGCCGTCGCGGGGGCCGACCATGACTCCGCCGGTCTGGCGCAACAGGGTCTGACCGGTGCGCTCGCCGAGGTCGTACCAGAGGTCGCGGGCGCGGGTCGCGATCGGGGCCAGCCCCGGGTGCTCCATGCAGGCGATGCGGAACAGTCGGGTCGCGCCGTGCGTCGAGCCCATCGGGTGGCCGATGCCGAAGCGCTCGACGCCGATCACGCGCTGTCCCCGCTCGGCGAGGCGCCAGAGCGCCTGTGCCCCCCAGGCGCCGAGCCCGACGACGATGACGTCGGCGTCGAGGGACGGGTCGGTGGGTCCAGGTACCGAGGAGGCGGTGGTGGCGTCGTTCATGGCCCCTGTCTATTGCGTCGGCACTTGCGCCCTCAAATACCAAAAAGGGATGATCTGATACGCGCTGCATATGAGGCGCGACCGACGAGAGGCCCGTCATGGAGATCCGAGAGCTCACCTACTTCATGGCGGTCGCTGACGACCTGTCCTTCACGAAGGCCGCCGCGCGGTTGCAGATGAGCCAGCCGCCGCTCAGCCAGGCCATCTCACGACTCGAGGCGAAGCTCGGCACGCGGTTGTTCGAGCGGCAGGCGCGGACGGCCCCCCGACTGACCCCCGCGGGTGAACTGCTGAAGCGCGAAGGCAAGCGCATCCTGCACCAGATCGAGCAGACCGAGTCGCTGCTCGACTCGGTCGTTGCCGACGTCCAACCGCTGCGGGTGGGCAGCATCAGCTCGGTGCTCGCCGGCCTGCTGCCGACCGTGGTGCGGGCGTTCTCCGCGTCGCACCCGGGTGCCCGGGTGCTCGTCGAGGAGAGCGAGGAGCAGGCGATCCTGTCCGACCTCGTGCGGGGGTCGGTCGACCTGGGGTTCACGCGCGTCCGGTCGATCGACGACCGGTTCGAGGTCGAGCAGCTGGCTCTCGAGCCGCTGGTCGTGGCCCTGCCCGACACCCACCGCCTGGCCGGCGAGACCTCGGTGCCGCTCGGCGAACTGGCCGAGGACGACTTCATCATGTTCAACCGCGAGGACGCACCCCAGGCCTACGACCGCATCGTCATGTCGTGCGTCCGCGCCGGGTTCAACCCCCGCATCCCCATCCACGCGGTCAACGACCTCTCGATGCTGAGCACGGTCGCCTGCGGCCTCGGCGTCTCGCTCATGCCCTACCTCTCGTCGTACATCCCGATCCCCGGCGTCCGCTTCGTCACCATCGCCGAGGACTGGGCGCGGACGGCCCTGTCGATGCTCTGGCTCTCCGGCCGGCCGAACCCGATGACGACGGCCTTCACGGCGCAGATCCGGACCGAGCTCACCGTCATGCGCGACCGTGACCTGCGGGCCGGGCGCATCACCCTCGAGTTGATCGGCGGTTGAGCCGACGACGCGAGCACGACTCGGGGCACGTCGCGTCCCGTGTCAAGCCCGGTGCGCATCCTCCCCGGACCGGAGAGGATGGAGCATCTCCTGCCAGTGCTTCACGGGCGGCACGGTCTCGTCACACGGGCGTGTCGGCGGAGAACGGTGCGACGAACGTCGCGTCGCGGGGCCGCGACCTGCCCTAGGGGTCGCGGCCCCTCACAGGCCTGCGGCCTAGTGTGACGACCAGTGCGCGTCCCGGCCGACCATCGTGTCTCCAGACCTCGGACACGACGAGACCGGGCGGACAACCGCTACCGAAAGATCAGAGGTCCATCCCATGCCCGTGACGACGCTGTACACACGTCAACAAGCGATCCGCCTGTCGCCCGAGAGCGACGTCGACGCCCTGAAGGGTCGGATCGTCGCCGCATCCGGCGGAGCGCCGGAATTCGTCGACGTCGAGACCGCGTCGGGCAGCCACGTGTCCGTCCTGGTCACCGGTCGGACCGAGATCTGGTTCGAGACGGTCGACCGTGTCGACGAGCCGTCGGCAGCGTCCGTCGCGGAGCTCCCCGACTTCGACTACTACGCCGCCGAGTCGGCGTAGTCGTTCGGCTCTCGTCGGATCTCGGCCAGGCTGAGCTGCGACGACGCGGTGATCAACACCTCGACGGCCTTCAAGGTGCCGGCCCCCTCGTTGACGGTCAGCCAGAACGACTCACCGCTGGTCGCGGTCGCCAGGACGCGGGCCTTGAGGTCCTCGAACGACGTGTTCGACAGGGTGTACGCATGGCCGTCGTAGACGATGTCGATGCGGTTCATCAGGTGGCCTTACTGGTGGGCACGGAGGGCTCGGGCACGATCTGCAGACCCGCATTCGTGTTGGCACTGACCTCGAGGGCGTGGATCCATGCAGGGTTGATGGCCGGGCTGCGCGAGCCATGGTACTTGTACACCAGTGGGATGGTCGGGTGCAGCCAGATGCTCGTGCGGCCGTCTCCGACCTGATGGTCGTCCTTCCACGAGAAGTAGAACGATTCACCGCGACGCATCTTCATGCCGATGACGATCTGGAGATGGGCGAGGGTGCGGTCGTCAAAATCGATGGTCAACGAGCGGTCGTAAGCGAGTTTTCCCATGTCTGGCCTTCTGCGAGAGCGGAGCGACCAGGGCCCAGACGGCCGCTCGACGCACGGGTCGATGGACGACCGATGCGACCAGACGCTACACGACATCTGTCCCCCGACACCGACCCTTTCAACCCGATAATCCTCTCTCCCACAAAACTGACGACAGGTCAACCCTCTTCACCAGAACGGGGGGTCTTCATAGATTGGAGACCGATCCCCGGGCCAGCGGAGGTCGGTCACCCCGGGAGGAAAGTCGGTCATGAGCACCTACGAAACCAATCCGTTCGCTCGACCCGCGGTGATCCACACGTACCCCAAACCCGGCATCTCTCGAGCACACCGCGTGAGCATCGGCCTGACCGGCATCGACCGGAGCAGCAGTGCGTACCGACTGCCCGCCTACGAGGACTTCTTCCTGCCCCGTCCCGCCCACGACGGCAGGTCCTCGCGAGGGAGCACCCGGTGAAGCACATGACCTTCGCCGACAAGTCGTTCCTGCTCGGCGACGAGACGGCCGTCACGGTCCTCGAGTACGCCGCGGCGTTGGCCCACCACCACGACGCGGACGACGTCGAACTCGCGGCGATCAGCTCGGACGGTGACGAGGTGCGAGCCATCCTGTTGCTCGGCGGGGGTGCACCGCTGATGGCCGAGAGTGCCCACACCGAGTTGCCCGAGCCCGACAACGCCGATGCGCTCGCCTACATGAAGCGGCGCCTCGACGCGTTGCGGCACGCACCGTCGGCCAACCCTCTGGACCCGGAGACGCACGTCGACAGCGCGTACCCCGAACCCGACCTGACCCAGAGTTGATCGAGACGGATCGACGCGCCTCCGCCCTGTCCGCCCGCGACGAACCGAGATTCCCTGAGCTCGACGAGACTCATCCAGCGAACCGGGCGGTGACCATGACGACATTCGACGACGCGGTCGAGGCGCTGAGTCGTGCGCCGATCGGTGATTCGTTGTCACGGCCCTTCCTCGACCTCTTCCCCGTCTCCGGGGTCTCGATCGCCACCGTGGGCCCCGTCCTCGGCAGCGAGACCCTGACGGCGACGGACGACACCGCCCTGCGGCTCGACGAGCTGCAGTTCGACCTCGGCGAGGGCCCGTGCTGGGACGCCATGCGCACCGGCAGCCCGGTGCTGGTGTCCGACGCGCGTGCGTCGTCCAGTGCCGTCTGGCCCACGTTCGGCCCCGCGATCGTCGACCTCGACGTCCAGGCGATGTTCGTGTTCCCCGTCCGGGTGGGCCCCCTGCAGCTGGGTGCCATCGACCTGTACAGCGACCGGCCGGACGAGATGCCGGGCGAGGCCGTGATGCGGGCCCAGATCCTGGCCCGAGCCGTCAGTCGGGCCGTCCTGCGCCACACGCTCGAACGGGAGCGACGCGACAACAACCTCGAAGTCGAGCCCGTCGGGGCGCACTCGCGACGCATCGTGCACCAGGCCACGGGACGCATCCTCGTCCAGGCCCGGGTGTCGGCCGACGATGCGCACCTCCTCTTGCAGGGCTACGCGTTCTCGACCGGGGCCCGCGTGATCGACGTGGCCACCGACATCCTCCGTGGGCGGTTGACGTTCTCGGCCTCAGAACACGGAATCGAGGAACACCGCAATGAGTAACACCGACCGGGAGACCCATCTCGTCGACGTCTTCACCACCCTGGCCGACACCCTCGTCGCCGATTACGACGTCGTCGAACTGCTGCAGACGCTGGTCGACACCACGGTCGACCTGTTCGACGTGAGCGCCGCGGGCATCCTTCTTGCCGAGGCCGACGGAGCGCTCGACGTCGTGGCCTCGACCAGCGAGGCGTCGTACCTGATCGAGGTCATGCAGCTGGACTCCGAAGAGGGCCCCTGCCTCGACTGCCACGTCACCGGCGCCTCCGTCAGCGTTCCCGACCTCGGCACCGTGCCCGACCGGTGGCTGCCGTTCGCCCGGGCCGCGTCCGAGCACGGCTTCGCCTCGGTGTTCGCGATCCCCCTCCGACTCAGGGCCGAGACGATCGGCACGCTCAACCTCCTGCGTCGAGAGACCGGCGACCTGAACCCCCGTGACATCCGCGCCGCCCAGGCGCTGGCGGACGTCGCCACGATCGGCATCCTGCACGAGCGCACGGTGCGCGAGGGGGACGTCGTGCAGCGACAGTTGCAGACCGCCCTCGGCACGCGCGTCGTCATCGAGCAGGCCAAGGGCGTCGTGTCCGAGACCCGCCGCGTCAGCACCGACGCCGCCTTCGACGTCCTCCGGCGCCATGCTCGTGACCACAACGCCCGCCTGGCCGACGTCGCCCGGGACGTCGTCGAGCGCCGCCTCGAACTCTTACCTCCAACGCGAACCGCGCCATGGCCGCCGGACCTGCTTATGCGATGACGACCAACTTTGTCCAGCCCCTTCTCAGGGGGCGACGTGAATGCGAGTCTGTTCACCGAGCCCGTCGCGGGCCGGCCTGAACCCGGCTCGCGAGGGGTGGCCGATCGGTTCCCGAAGACCATCGGCCCGTGAGTGCCCTCCAACGATCACCCGTTTCGACGGAGGGCACTCACCATCAGACCGAGGCCGCCGCCCGCGCGACGTAGCCCTCGACGAGCCGCTCGCTGGCGGCCTCCGTGTCGGGCACCGTGGCGCGCTCGACCGTGAGCCGGGCCCAGTCGTCGCCCAGCACGAGGTCGGTGACGCACTCCGTCGCCGAGCAGGACCGGTACGCCCGGTCACCGTCCGCGAGCCCGGGCACGGTCACGGCCGTGTCGGGGTCGAGCAGACCGAACTCGATGCGCTGATCGAGGGCCCAGGCGCCTCCGGCCAGGACGCTCTCGCTGCTGTAGGGCGTCGTGTCGTCGAGGATCGAGCACGACGTGGCGACCGCCCGACTCCAGGCCGCGGCGTAGACCGACCAGCCACCGCCCGGGGTCAACACGAACAGGTCGTCACCCGCGCCGAGGGCCTCGCGCTCGAGCGCGGCGTCGGCCACGCAGGACCAGGGCCGGGCCGGCCCGCCGAGCGGCCAGGGGTCGTCCACCACGTCGGCCGACGAGACGACCTCGGTCACCTCGGCGACGACCGGTGCGAAGCGCTGCTCGGACGTGGCCTCGACGGACGGCGCGAACTCCGTCGCGATGATCGACACCCAGCTGTCGCCGACCAGCTGGTCGAAGGTGCAGCCCCGGAAGGTCTCGTCGCCGAAGCACCGGCCGTCGGGGTCGTCGCCGTAGATCTCGACGAACCGCGGCCACGTGTCACCGGCGTGCGGGAGAACCTGCACGAGCAGGCCGCTGTAGCCGCCGCCCCCGGTCGGGTTGTTCTTGCCGTCCGACGACCCTCCGTCGTTCCACGTGCACGAGAGCCCACCTTCTTGGGCGATCGCGTAGTCCGAGGGCCTGACGGAGTCGCGGTCGTAGTAGTCCCGCGGAGTCCATGACGCGTCGAAGGCGCCGGCGGTCTCGGCGGACAGCAGACCCGCGCAGTCCACCCCGAGTTCGGTGACCGGCGAGTCGGCGGCCGGTGTCGGCGTCGCCGTCGCCGTCGGCCCGGAGGCCACCGGCGTCGACGGCTCCGAGTCGTCACCGCCCGCACCGCCACTCGTGCACGCCACCAGCAGCATCGTCGTCGCGAGCGTCCACGCGAACGCCGCCCCGACCCGTTTCGTCGTCGTCCCCATGCCCCGACGCTACCGAGCAGAGGAGGCGCGGGCCGTCTCGATCGCGCAACGGTCGTACCCGGTCGCCGCGGGACGGGGGACAACGGCATCACGGTCTCGTCACGACGAGGCCCGCAGCCGACTCCGCCCGTCGACCGGCCCGACCGTGCTGTCTACAGTCGACCGACCGTGCTCACCCGACGCGCGGCACCACTCGTCCCGGGGGAACCATGTCCACATCACGCCGCCTCGGCGCCGCCACCGCCCTGCCCGCCGTCGCCTTGGCCGCGGCCCTCGTCCTCACGCCCGCCACGGCCTTCGCCGCCGAGGGCGACCCCGTGTCGACCGACGCCCCGACCGGCACCTCGACGCCGACCGACTCGACGTCGGCCGACTCGACGAGCGCCACCGCCGTGACCGTCCCGGGCGAGGCCTCACCGGCGGTGCCCGACCAGGCCGGACCCGACGCCCCGGCCGTCACCCCCACGACACCCGCGAGCGATGCCACCGACACCAGCGGATCGTCGGAGGAGGCGACCGAGGCGGTCGCAGCGGAGGTCGACGCCCCGGTCGAGATCTCGGCCTCGACCCAGGAGGTCGCTCCGGCCGGGGCCGCGGCCGACGTGGTGGCCGACGACCTCTTCGTCCTCATCCCCGTCACCGCCGCGCACCCGGGCCAGGCCTTCCCGGTCGTCGCCCAGGGCTTCACACCCGGTGACGTCGTGGACGTCACGGTGTCGGGCGACGGCGTGCCCGCCGATGCCGACTACGTCTCGTTCGACGACTCCCCCGTCTTCGACGAGGACGGATCGACGGTGTTCTGGGTGGAGCTGCCGGCGACCTTCGCCGTCGGGGGTGTCATCACGGTCACGGTCACGGACGGCAGCGGCCTCTCGACCTCGTCCGACGTGCCGGTGACGGCCTCCGCCCCCGCCCCCGCGCTCGTCGCACCGGTCGGCGCGACGGCCGGTGTCGTCACCGTGAACGGCCAGAACGGCATCCCCGGCGGCTACGCCCTCGTCGAGGTCTACGACGCCGACGATCTGGTCACCGAGCTGCCCGACCCGTCGACCGATGCGCCGTCGCCGGACGCCGACCCGACGACTGAGCCCGACCCGACGACTGAGCCCGACCCGACGTCCGACGCCGAGCCCACCGGCGACGAGATCGCCTTCGAGATCCAGGTCGACGTCGACCCCGTCCCCTACGAGGTCTCGGGCTCCGCGACGGCCGTGGTGCCCGTGGACGCGGACGGACGCTTCGCGGCCCGCTTCGTCCTGCCCGCCGGCGACTTCGCGACGGACGCCTACACCTTCGACGCCGACTTCACGACGGAGAGCGACTTCTCGGAGGCCGTCGTCTTCTCGGTCGCCCCGGCCGTCGTCGTGCCCGCCGTCACGACCCTGGGCACCGTCGCTCCGACCGCACTGCCGGCACGTCACGTCGCCGCCGTGACGGCGACCCGCGCGACGTCGCTCGCCTACACGGGGTCGGAGCCGTCGGGCGCGCTGACCTGGGCCCTCGGTGCCGTCCTCGCCGGGGCCGGTGCGCTCGTCGTCGGCCGCCTGCGCCTGCGTCGCCGCTGAGTCGAACCCGGCGGCCCCCTCAGGCCGCCACGATGTCCACAGCCCGCCACGAGATCTCGTGGCGGGCTGTGTACATCGTGGCGGCGCGCGGCAGGGCGCGGCGCGGCGCGGCGGCGGCCACCCGTCAGGGCGCGGGCTCACCCGGGGCCGGCGGGTCGCGGACGACCTGCTCGGCTCCGGCCTTGTCCAGCGTCCCCGGGAAGTTGAACCGCCCGAACTTCCCGGTGGGGTCGTGCGGGCTCACCGGGCGGGCGATCGAGGAGGCGCGGATCACCTCGATCAGCAGGTCGCGTCGGGCGTCGTCGAGCGCGGGCGTCGACCGCTCCCTGAGCAGCACGGACGCCGTCGGCCCCCGACGTCGGCCGATCTTCAGCAGCAGACCGGCCTGGTCGCCGTCGCTCAGCCCCACGAGCTCGGCCCGTTCGACCTGGTCGAACGGCACCACGCGATGGCGGATGCGCAGTCGACGCCCCTCGAGGTCGATCGCGAAGGGGGTGTTGAGCCACAGCACGACGTTCCACCCGACCGCGGCGGCGGTCGCCCAGAACACGAACGAGATCGGCACGGCGATCGGGCCGAACAGATCGACCAGCGACTCGCCCCCTCGAGAGAAGAAGGCACCGGCCGTCCCGAGGATCACGCTCGCCGGCAGGAAGACCCGCATCGCCCGCACCAGCACCCTCTGCTTCGGCTCGTCGTCGAACACGATCCAGGTCTCGTCGGACATGTCGTCACCGTACCGGGCGCGCGACTAGGCGAGCCGCGCCTCCAGGCCGGCCCGTACGTCGGGCCACTCGGCGCGGACGATCGAGAAGTAGGCCGTGTCGCCCAGGGTGCCGTCGGCGGCGACGCGGTGCGAACGCAACACCCCCTCGGGCACGGCGCCCAGCCGACGGATCGCTGCCGCGCTCCGCAGGTTGCGCGCGTCGCAGCGCAGCGCGACCCGGTTCAGGCCGAGGGCCTCGAAGGCGTGCGTGAGCAGCAGCAGCTTGGTGGCGGGGTTCGTCCGTCCGCCCCAGAAGGGGCGGCCGTACCAGGTGCTGCCGAT
The DNA here is from genome assembly GCF_001421165.1 of Frigoribacterium sp. Leaf8. GTDB lineage: Bacteria > Actinomycetota > Actinomycetes > Actinomycetales > Microbacteriaceae > Frigoribacterium. Next base: position 1,338,141 of record NZ_LMKB01000005.1, read on the forward strand.
CTCGACCCGCCCCTGCGCCGGCACGAGGTCGTAGAGGGTCGTCGTGCCCCGCACCTGGCCGTCGTCCTCGCCGCGCACCGTGAACGCGAGGGTCGTCGGGTTCGCGAGTTGCGCCTCCACGTGCTCGGCGTAGGCCGCGACGCTCGTCGGACGCTGCGTCACCATGCCCGCCCACAGCCCGTCGTCGGTCAGCGGCCAGAGCGCGGCAGCATCCTCGACGGCGAGCGGATCGAGCCGCACGCCGTGCCCCACCAGCGCGACGTCGTGGATCATCGGTCCTCACCTGACGTGCTCATGCGCACGATCCTAGGGACCGTGGACGAGGAGGCGCGGCGCCGGCCACGGCCACCGGTCACGACGCCCCGCGCGCATCCGCTACGGTGATCGATCACAGCCCACGAACTGGGGGCCGCGGCACGACCCCACCGTGCCGCACCATCGTCTGACGCGTCCGACCCGACGGGCCCGCCCGAGGAGACACCCATGAGCACCCACAGCACCCCCACCCGCCTGCGCGAGGACGACGTCGACGGCGTCGTCTGGGACGCCGCCCAGGAGGCGCGACTCGCGTCCGCCCCCGCCCGCACCTCGGCCGCGGCCGCGGCCCTGCCCGCCCAGGGCCCCGCCGCCGTCTGACCCGGCGCCCCCGCGATCCGACCGGCTACGGGCGGTCGGCGTCGTCCCGCTCGTCGACCCCGTCGGCGACACGCTCGTCGGCGTCGTCCCGCTGATCGACCCCGTCGAGCGGCGCGACCGGAGCCCCGGTCGCCACCGCACCGGCGGTCGCCACCTCGGACGCCGTCCCGGCACCGCGCCTCCCGGCCCGCCCGGCGCCACGACCGTGCGCGGCGCGCTCGGCGGCCTCGAGCTGCTCGGCCTCGTCGCCCGACAGCGCCTCGCCGCGGGACACCATGCCGGCCACGTCGGAGAGTCTGATCTGCGGCAGGAAGAGCGACAGCACGAACGCCACGGCGATGAACGGGATCAGGTAGGCGAAGACCGGCGCCAGCGAGTCGGCGTAGGCCTCGACGACGAGACGACGGATCTGCTCGGGCAGCTGGTTCAGCGTCGCGGGGTCGAGGGTCGCGGTGGCCTGCGAGGCGTCACCGGCCGACGCCCCGGCGCCCGTGAAGACGTCCGTCAGGTTCGAGGTGAGCCGGCTCGTGAACAACGCACCGAAGATCGCGACGCCGAGCGCGGCGCCCACCTCGCGGAAGTAGTTGTTCGTGCTGGTCGCCGTGCCCACGTTCTGGGCGTCGACCGAGTTCTGCACCACGAGCACGACGACCTGCATGATCAGGCCGAGGCCCGCACCGAAGAGGAAGAGGAACACGCAGATCAGCCAGAGCGGGGTGTCGGCGGTCAGGGTCGTGAAGAGCGCCATGGCGATGCCGGTCAGGATCGTGCCGACCACCGGGAACACCTTGTACTTGCCGGTCCGGGTGATCAGGTTGCCCGACAGGATCGACGTGCCGATCAGGCCGACCATCATCGGCAGCAGCAGCAGGCCCGAGACCGCCGCCGACGCGCCCGACGACATCTGCAGGAAGGTCGGCACGAACGCGATGGCGGAGAACATGCCGATGCCGAGCACGAAGCCGACGGCGGTCGCGAGCACGAACACCTTGTTGCGGAAGAACGACAGCGGGATGATCGGGTCGTCGGCACGCGACTCGACGAGCACGAACAGCGACGCCGCCACCACGACCCCGGCGCCCCAGAGCCAGGTCTCGGGCGCACCCCAGCCGTGGTCGTCCTGACCGCCGAACTCGGTGAAGAAGATCAGGCAGGTGGTCGCCGCCGACAGCAGCACCACGCCGAGCACGTCGATGCGCTTGGTGGCCTTCTTGCTCGGCAGCGTCAGGGCGGCCCACGTGATGGCGAACGCCGCGATGCCGACGGGGATGTTGATGTAGAACGCCCACTGCCAGGTGAGGTGGTCGACGAAGAAGCCGCCGAGCAGGGGCCCGCCGATGGCGGACAGGCCGAAGACCGCGCCGAGCGGGCCGAGGTACTTGCCGCGCTCGGAGGCGGGCACGATGTCGGCGATGATCGCCTGCGAGAGGATCATCAGACCGCCGCCGCCGAGGCCCTGGATCGCGCGGAACACCACGAACATCCAGAAGTCGGTGGCGAAGGCGCAGCCGATGCTCGCGAGGGTGAAGATCGCGATCGCCACGAGGAACAGGTTGCGACGGCCGAGGACGTCGCCGAACTTGCCGTAGATCGGCATGACGATCGTCGTGGCGAGCAGGTACGCCGTGGTGATCCAGGCCTGGTGCTCGACGCCGCCGAGCTCGCCGACGATGGTCGGCATGGCCGTCGACACGATCGTCTGGTCGAGGCTCGACAGCAGCATGCCCGAGATGAGGGCGCCGAAGATGATCCAGATGCGTCTCTTCGTCAAGAGGAAGGGCGCGTCGGCCTTCGCTGCGGTGGTGGTCGTCATGGCTGGGTCACAGCGCCTTTCGGTCGTGGTCGGCAGGGTGGGTCGGGGCGGGCGGGGAGGCGGGGCCACGAGGCGCGGCGGCGGCGAAGAGCTCGCGGGCGATCACGAGCTGGTCGGCGAGGACGGCGTCGAAGCGCTCGTCGTCCCGCCCCTCGGCGGAGAAGAACCGTTCGAAGGCCCGCTGGACGAGTCCGGTGAGCAGGGTCACCGCGACGTCGATGCGGGGATCGCCCACGTCGAGCCCCTCGTGTGCGGCCACGGCCGAGACGACGCGTCGCCGCTGCTCGTCGCCCTGCCGCATCATGGCGCCGAACAGGCGGGGCTCGCGGTCGAGTGCGGCCTTGAAGTGCACGGCCTGCCCGCGGGTGAGGCCGACGTTCTCGACACGCTCGACGACGAGCGCGCCCAGGTCGTCGAAGACGGTCGACAAGGGCGGGAGGCGCGGGTCGCGTCGCGAGGACGAGTACCCGTCGAGCGCCTCGTCGTCGTCGTCGAGCGCGACGCCGACGACGACGTCGTCCTTCGACGCGAAGTGGTTGAAGAACGTCCGACGCGAGATGCCGACCGAGGCGCAGAGCTCCTCGATGGTGAAGCCGGCGAGTCCGTGCTCGGCCGTCAGGCGCCGGGCGGCAGCGGTCAACGCGACGCGGGTGCGCAGTCGACGCTGGGCCGTCTTGCCGGCGGTCGTGGCCATCGCGCGCCTCCTGGTCTCGTCGCTCTCGTGATCGGCGACGTCGCCGGGGGCCTCGCGGCCGAAGACGATGATTGCACTTTCGCGCCAGGAGTGCAATCACGCATCCTGTGAACCCGCCCTCCCACCGGGGCGGCTGGGGGCTACGCGGCAGAACCATCCGCGTCCCCTGAGAACGACGTCGCCGGACGTCAGGTGTTGCCTACGCTGATCGGATGAGTGCACCGAGAGCCCGCCGCGTCTGCCTGTCGGTCGCCGGTTTCGCCCTCGTGGCGATCGGCCTGGCCGTCCTGGCGTTCACCTTCGACTGGGATGCCCCGACGATGCTCGGCCTGCCCGCCGGGCTCGCCGGCTTCTCGCTGATGATCGCCGGCGCGATCGCCGCCGAGGTCGGCTTCCGCGGGGCGGTCAAGGCGCGGAGGCGCGAGGTCGCGGTCCGTCGGCGCTCCCACGTCACCGACCTCGAGCGCACGTCGTAGCGGTCGCGGTCAGACGGTCAGCCACTTGATCGCCGGGTAGAGCACCCGGGCGATCTTGCGGGGGCACGGGAACGACGTCTTCGTGCCGTCTCGTTCGTTGAGCGTGATGACCGGTCGATCCGCGACCGTCGAGTAGTCGACGGTCTCGAGCGAACCGGCAGGGATCTCGTGCGTCGTGGGGCGTCCGGCGGTGTCACGGAGCACGTAGACGAGACGATCGTCGTGCACCTGCATGCCGTGCTGCGCACCGCCTGCCGTCCACGTCACCGAGAGTCTCACGAGCCGACCCTAGCGGGTCGCCGGGCCTCGGGGGCCCGGGCGTCGTCCCCCCGCTGCCGCCCGACCTCCCGACCAGGAGGCGCGGCGTCGGTCGTCCTCACGGCGCCGCGACCCCGAGGGCGTCGCCCAGGTCGCGGAAGACCGCCTCGGCGACGGGACGACGGGACGCGGACAGCGCCTCCTGCACGACTCGTCCGTAGAGGATGCCGGCCTCGTCCACGCCGCTCGACCCCTCGGCGGTGAGCGCCAGGACGAAGCTGCGTCGATCGGTCGGGTGCTGGAGCCGGACGACGAGACCGGCGGCCTCGAGGCGGTCGGCGAGGGCCGTCATGGCACCCGACGAGAGCCCCAGGGCTTCGCCGACCTTCTTGGGCGGGGTGTCGCCGTGCACGGAGAGGTGCACCAGGGCGAGGTAGTCCGTGGCGCCGACGCCCATGCCCTTGGCCAACCGGTCGTTGACGGAGGCGATCCGGGACTGCAGGCGCTGCAGCGCGACGAGCACGGCGGTGACGTCGTCGGTCCGCGGCTCAGGGCGGGTGTCGGCACGGGTGTCGGCACGGGGCGCGACGGTCGTCTGCGCGTCGGGGGCGGGGGTCATCGGGTCTCCGGGAGGAATCGGATCGGGTACGGCGTCCACCTCGGCCCGGGATTCGGGTCCCGTCCGACGACTGCGCGACACATGTCGCTTATTGAACGAGCAACTCGATCACCAAGTAGTTAGATGATCGTACCATCGGTGGACGGGCCCCGGAAGTCCCCCGGTCACGGGTCGTCCGCCGATGCATCCGGTGCACGATCCGACTCGTGAGGCGAGTAAACTCGCGGCGGACTCGGCGCCAGGGTCCGGCCAACCGGGGTCGACGACGATCCGACGACACGATCGACACCGCAGGAGCAACCCCATGACCGCAGACCCCCGCCCCCACGTCGTCATCGTCGGCGGCGGCTTCGCCGGCATCGCGGCGATGAGGTCCCTCCGAGACGCCGACGTCCGCATCACCCTGATCGACCGCCACGTCTACAACATGTTCCAGCCGCTCATGTACCAGGTCGCCACCGGCGGCCTCAACGCGGGCGACGTCACCTACTTCCTGCGCAGCCTGCGGTCCAAGCAGTCGAACGCCGAGTTCCGCCACGGGCTGCTCACGACGATCCGCGCCGACGAGCGCATCATCACCCTGCGCGACGGCGAGGAGATCGCCTACGACGCCCTGGTCCTCGCCAACGGCGTCAACACCAGCTACTTCGGCACCAAGGGCGCCTACGAGTACGCCTACTCGATGTACTCCCGGTCGCAGGCGCTGCGCATCCGTGACGAGCTCTTCACGCAGCTCGAGAACGCCGCGGCCTCGGTGGGCAGCGGCGAGGTGCGCGTCGTCATCGTCGGTGGCGGTGCCACGGGCGTCGAGATGGCCGGCGCGCTGGCCGAACTGCGCGACCAGGCGTTGAAGGACGCCTACCCCGAGATCGACGCGTCGAGCATCACGATCACCCTCGTGCACCGCAGCGGCGAGTTGCTCAAGCCCTTCTCCCCCCGTCTGCGCAAGTACGCCGCCAAGGTGCTGCGCAAGCGCGGCGTCGACCTGCGGCTCGACACGGGTGTCGAAGAGGTCCGTCCCGATGGCGTCGTCGCCGCGGACGGCGAGTTCATCCCGGCCGAGCTCGTCATCTGGGCCACCGGCGTCGCGGCCCACGCCGAGGTCGCCTCGTGGGGCGTGCCGCAGACCCACGGCGGACGCATCCAGGTGAACGATGACCTCACGGTCAAGGGCTTCGACTGCATCTTCGCCGCGGGTGACATCGCCGCCACCGACGACGCCCTCGCTCAGCTCGCCCAGCCGGCGATCCAGGGCGGCGAGCACATCGGCGAACAGATCGTCCGCCTGCTCGCCGGCAAGAAGCTCGCGCCGTTCAAGTACCACGACAAGGGCACCATGGCCACGGTGGGCACGAACGCCGCCGTGGTGCAGTTGCCCAACGGCTTCACGCTGACCGGCCCCGTCGCCTGGCTGTTGTGGGTGTTCGTCCACATCACGAGCCTGCTCGGTAACGGCAACCGACTCTCGACCCTCACGCACTTCTTCGTGCGCTACCTCTGGGCGCTCCGCAAGCGGGCCATCCCCATCGTGGGCGACGTCCGGCCGGTGCGCCCGAACGGTGACCGGGCGCCCGAGAAGTGGCAGACCGAGAAGGCCGAGTAGCGGTCGGCGCCTCCTGACCCGGACGCCGAGAACCCCGTTCACGAAGACGAACCACGATTGATCGGGGTTCTTCTTCGCGAACGGGGTTCTTCGTTGATCGGGACGCGCCCGATCGGTCGAGCGGGGGTGTTACTCGGTGGCGGCGGTGATCTTCGCGACGCCGACGAGC
>NZ_LMKB01000005.1:1344492-1344619 GCF_001421165.1 Frigoribacterium sp. Leaf8
GAGGTAGGCGTCCTCGGCGGCGACGGTGCCGTTGGCGGTCACGGTGCCGTAGAGCTTGCTCTCACCCGGGTCGATGCGGAAGTCGGTCAGTTCGACGACGGTGCCGTCGGCCGAGGTCAGCGACAGG
>NZ_LMKB01000005.1:1344688-1344907 GCF_001421165.1 Frigoribacterium sp. Leaf8
CGCGAACGTGCCGTCGGTGAAGGTCGCGGTGCCGACGACACCGGGGGTCAGGCCGAGCGAGGTGATCGCGTCGACGAAGGACGCGTCCACGGCGACCTGGGTGTCGACGCCGTTGCTGAGGTCGGCGATCGACGCGGCGGGCGTCGACGCGGCCGAGGGCTCGGAGGACGACGAGCTCGACGAGGAGGACGTGTCGGTCGAGGTGCCGGAGTCCATCGA
>NZ_LMKB01000005.1:1344971-1346317 GCF_001421165.1 Frigoribacterium sp. Leaf8
TCTTCGTTACCCGGCCGTGACCTCCACCGCCGCGTCGGCACCGGCGACCGGACCCGGGGATCGTCGCGCGCGGGCCACCGCGAGCCCGCGTTGCGAGCTCCAGAAGTCGCGGACCGTCTCGCGGAGTTCGGACGCGCCGACGTCCGCTCCGAAGGCCAGCGACCCCGGCTCGAGGGCGATGCCGTCGGCCAGGGTGGGCAGGGCGACGGGGTCGAAGCCGATGGCGTCCACGAGGTCCGCGACGACGTCGAGTGCCTCTCGGTCGTCCGACGCCAGGGCGATCGCGCTCCGCTCGGGATGACCGGCGGGCAGGGCTCCCTCGTCGAGGTCGTGGTACCCCATGTGGTTGAAGCCCTTCACGACGCGTGACGCGGGCAGGTGCTGCTGGACGAGCTCGCTCGTCGAGGTCCGGACGTCCGAGAGGTCGTCGCGCAGGCCGTCGGTCTCCCACCAGTAGTTCATGGCGTCGACGACGACCTTGCCCGCCAGGGCGTCCACCGGCACCGAGTCGAGCTTGCCGAGCGGCAGGGCCAGGACGACGATGTCGGCCTCCCGTGCCGCGTCGGCCGACCAGACCGCGCGGGCCCCGGGGGCGATCACGTCGACGATGAGGCGGATGCGGGCAGGGTCCCCCGAGCCGGAGAGGAGGACGGGGTGGCCGGCGGCGTGGACGAGGCGGGCGAGGACGGTGCCGACCTTGCCCGCGCCGAGGATGCCGATGGTGGGTGCGGACGTCATGTGTCGTGCAACGCACGAGGGCATCCGGCGATTCCGGACGCGGCGATGCACCGCAGGCCCCTGAACCAGGTCTGCGGTGCACCGTCGGTGTGGAGTCGCTCAGGAGCGAGCGAAGGAGGTGACCGTCAGGCGCGGGCCGTCCGACGGCGGGCCGCCACGAGCAGGCCGAGCCCGGCGAGCAGCGCCAGCAGTCCGCCCAGGAGCGGGGCCGTCGCGTCATCGCCGGTGAAGGCCAGCGACGAGTCGGCGGCGAGGGCCGAGGAGGCGCTGGTCCCCGAGGCGAGGACGCTGCGGTCGGCCGCCGCGGCGGTCACGAGCACGGTGCCGGTCGTGCCGTCGACGCCGCTGGTGCCGTCCGTGCCGGGCGTGGTGGTGCCGCCGTCACCCGGGGTGGCGGGCGTCGTCGGGTCGGTCGGTTCGAACGGCTCGGCCGGGTCGACGGGGATCGTCGGGTCGGTCGGGTCGGTCGGGTCGGTCGGGTCGGTCGGGTCGGTCGGGACGGTCGGGACGGTCGGCGTGGTGCCGGTCGTCCCCTCCGTGGTGTCGCTGTCGCCGACCACCGAGACGGCGTTGCCGCCCACGGTCACGGGCAGCCCCACCGACGGCAC
>NZ_LMKB01000005.1:1346339-1346816 GCF_001421165.1 Frigoribacterium sp. Leaf8
CGTGGTGCCACCGGTCGAACCCGAACCGGTGTCGGTGGTGCCGGTGCCCGTCGTGGTGCCCGTGCTGCTGCTGTCGCCGATCACCGAGACGGCATTGCCGCCCACGGTCACGGGCAGCCCCACCGACGGCACGATCTGCGTGCCCCCGAGGATGCCGTCGTCACCACTCGTGGTGCCGCCGGTCGAACCCGTACCGGCGCCGGTGGTGCCGGTGCCGGTGGTGCCGGTGCCGGTGCTGCTGCTGTCGCCGATGACCGAGATCGCGTTGCCACCGACCGTGACCGGGGTGGTCACCGTCGGGATCACCTGCGTGCCCCCGGCGACGGAGTCGTCACCGCTGGTGGCGGCGCCACCCGTGGTCGGACCCGTGCCGGCGCCGGTGGTGCCGGTGCCCGTCGTGGTGCCCGTGCTGCTGCTGTCGCCGACCACCGAGACGGCGTTGCCGCCCACGGTCACGGGCAGCCCCACCGACGGCAC
>NZ_LMKB01000005.1:1346826-1420872 GCF_001421165.1 Frigoribacterium sp. Leaf8
GGTGGTGCCGGTGGCCGAGCCGGTGGAGCCGGCGTCGGTCGCGCCTCCTGCGGGGGTGCCGGTCGTGGTGCCGGTGCTCGACGAGTCGCCCAGCACCGAGATCGCGTTGCCGCCGACCGTGACCGGCAGGGTCACGTCGACGAGGGCCTGGGTGCCCGAGCCGATCGCGTCGTCGCCCGACGTGGCGGCAGGTGCCGCCGGTGCCGGTGCCGCGGGGGCCGCGGCCTGGACGGGAGCGGCCGTGCCGGCCGAGTCGCCCAGCACCGAGACCGCGTTGCCACCGACGCTGACCGGCACGTCGATCGAGACGATGCCCTGGCTGCCCGAGAGCACGCCCGAGTCGCCGCTCGTCGTCGTGACGGGCGCGGCGGGCGCGGCGGGTGCAGCGGGTGCCGCAGCCGGAGCGGCGGGTGCCGCAGCCGGAGCGGCAGGGGCGACAGGCGCCCCAGGGGCCGGCGCGGTGCTGCTCGAGTCGCCGAGGACGCTGACCGCGTTGCCGAGCGCCGAGACCGGAGCCTCGACGACGGCGCCGACCTGGGTGCCCGAGAGCAGCCCGTCGTCGCCGGTGGTGGTCGCCGCGTTCGCGGCGGTGGTTCCGAGGGCCCAGATGCCCCCGATGAAGAGCGCTCCCATGAGCCCTCTCGAGACGTACGTGTTCATGGTCTTCTCCAAGAGATGAGGTGTGTGGCGCCGCGGAGTCGCGGCGGGGTCGCTGATGTCGCCGGCAGCCGGGAGGCTGCAGGGGCGACGCGACCGGCCTCAGTCGGGGGAAGAGTCGGTGTCGTACGCAGGCGTCGACGGGAGGTCGTCGTCGCCGTCCGCGGACCCCGCCGAGACGGCGAGTCCGGGAAGCAGGGAGGCGCGGGTCGCGTCGAGCGCGACGGCACCGCCGGCCGCTCCGCCGCCCGAGGCCTGACCGTTCGCGCTTCCGCCGGTGCCCGAGGGCAGGGCGGGCGTGCCGTGGTCGTCACCGGCAGGAAGCGGTGCGGGGCCGGGGGTGGGCGCCAGGGGTGCGCTGGCCGCGTCGGCCGACGAGGACGGACCCGAGGCGATCTGCGCCCGCAGGATGCCGACCGCGTCGGTCGATGCGGTCGTGCCGGACACGTCGGACGCGTCGGCCACCGCGGCGACGGCGAGCTCGTCGGCGGCGACGACTCCGAGGCCGTCGGCTCCGCCGACGTCCGCGTCCGCCCCGGCGGGCACGTCGCCCGCGGGGACCGTGACGCCCGGTCGGGGCGTGACGCCCCCGGGCACGACCGGCGGGAGCACGGGGGCGGCGGGGGCCGCAGCCGAGTCGCCGACGGCGGTCAGACCCTCGTCGACGACGCCGGTCAGCGGATCGGTCACGGTCGAGACGGGCGCCGGGCCGGTGACGGCAGGCACCACGGGGACGGACGCGACGACCTGGTCCACGGTCTGCGCGACGGGCGCGACGACCGACGAGACCGGTGCGGCGGCTGCGACCTGCTGCACGACCTGGGGCACCACGGGGGCGGCGGCCTGCACGACCTGCTGCACCGGGGGTGCGACGGCCGTGGCCTGGACGGCGACGCCCGTGACCTGTGACACCGCGCCTCCTGCGGTCTGACCGACGGCGGCCACGGGGGCGTCGAGCGATCCGGCGACCTGGCCGACGGCCGAGGTGACGCCGCCGAGGAGGGACGACGGGGCCTCGTCGGCCGAGGCCGACGGGGACGAGAAGGCGAGTCCGAGACCGACCATGCCGATCGCGGCGAGACCCGAGAAGCCGAGGAGGCGCACGAGACGGAGCGGGGCGGGTCGCCTCGTCGTCGTCTCGGCCGTCTGATCCACGGCGTACCTTCTTCGGTCGCATCTCACCGGGGTGGTGGGTCCCGGCGTCGGGGTCGTGCCCCTCATCGCGCTGGTGAGACGCGATGTGCCGTCTTTTCTACGCCGACGACGCCGGATTGTCCATGAGCCTGTCTCAGATGTACCCCGATCGCCTCGACGACGCGTCGGCGAGGGACGGCTCAGACCAGCTCGAGGTCCCAGGAGGGCGGCACGTAGACGGAGCCCCACCCGGCGCGCAGGCGCGTGATCGCCCGGTCGAACGACTCCACGACGTCCATGTCACGTCGGACCATGGACTGCAGCTGCAGTCCCTCGTAGAGGGCGATCAACTGCTCGGCACCCCTGGCCGGCTGCATCGTGTCGGGCTCGCGCCCGAGCTCGACGTCCTGCGCGAGCGAGCTGTGGATCAACCGGTAGAACTGCTGCCACTGGTCGTGCAACAGCGGCGCCAGCGGGTGGCCGGGGGTCGCCGCGACGTTGACGGTGGCACTCAGCAAGCGCATCAACGCGGGTTCGGCGGCGTTCGCGGCGACGATCGCGCGCAGCAGGGCGATCGTGCCGTGCGTCCGGGCGAGGGGGAGCAGCGGCCGGGTGCGGCGGCCGACCCAGAGGTCGACGGTCGCCAGGACCAGGCCGTTCCAGTGGGTGAACTCGTCGCTCACGGTCTTGACGGGCAGATCGGCGGCTCGGGCGACCAACTCGAACGACGCCTCGTGGAAGGCGTGCTCGGTGAAGACGCGCATGGCCGCCTCGACGATGGCGATGCGTCGCTCGACGGCGGCGGACGGGGCTCCGAACGGGGTGGCGGGGGTGGTCGTCGTGGCTGTCGGGGCGTCCGACGACTCGGGGTGGGTCTCGTGGATCACGCATCGACGTTACGGACCGCGCGGCGCACGAGTCGACGCCCAGTCCGGGGTACACGGGTGCCGCTGCGTCGGTCGCGTCGCCGGATGACACGTCAAGGATTGAGTTCTCAGGGAGACCCGCGTATACCTCAGGTAACGGGGAACGCCCGCACGAACCGATCACGTGTGTCCAGGTGCCTCCTCTTCCCAGTCAGGTGGCGCCATGCCCCGTTCGACGTCCCCTTCCCTCCTCGCCCGCTCGGGGCTCGTCCTCGGCGTCGCCGCCGCCCTCACGGTGGCCTCGGCCCTCCCCGCGAGCGCCGCGAACGTCATCGACGGCCCCGTCGACCTCGGGTCGGCCCGCAGCTACGCCGTGCTCGCCTCCTCGACGGTCACCAACACCGGCCCCAGCGTGGTGAACGGCGACGTCGGCCTCAGCCCCGGCTCCTCGGTCACCGGGTTCGACGCCGGTGGCCCCGGCGTGATCGTCGGGGGCGTGCAGCACGTGGCCGACGAACCCGCGCGGCTCGCGCAGCAGGACCTCACCTCGGCCTACGACGTGGCCGCGGCCCTCACCCCGCAGGAGAGCAACGTCGTCGACCTGGCCGGTCGGTCGCTGTCGCCCGGCGTCTACTCGGGGGACGCGGTGCAGCTCACCGAGAACGGCAGCCTCGCGTTCGCCGGCTCCGATCGGTCGGTCTGGGTCATCCAGGCCGCCAGCACCCTGACCATCGGCGCGAACACGACCATGACCTTCTCCCAGGGCGCCAGCGCGTGCAACGTCTTCTGGCAGGTCGGCAGCTCGGCCACCCTCCTCGCCGACGCGGACTTCCGCGGGACCATCCTCGCGCAGGAGTCCATCACCGCGACGACGGGTGCGACCGTCGTCGGACGGCTCCTCGCCCGCACCGGCGCCGTGACGCTCGACACCAACACCCTCACCGTGCCCGCGGCCTGCCCCACGGTCGGCACGCCGTCCGAGACCGTCGCACCGACCATCACGTCGGGCAGTCCGACGGCCGCGACCGAGGGCACCCCGTACTCGTTCACCGTCACGGCGACCGGTGCCCCGGCCCCGACCTTCACCGTCACCACCGGCACCCTGCCGGCCGGCCTCACGCTGAACGACACCACCGGCGAGATCTCGGGCACCCCGACCACCCCCGGCGACACCACCGTCACCATCACGGCCGACAACGGCACGACGCCGCCCGACACCGCGGACTACACGATCACGGTCACCCCGGCCGACGTCGTCACGCCGCCCCCGGGCGACGGCGGCACCCCTCCCGGCACCGTGACTCCCCCCGGCGCGACCACGCCTCCCGGGACGACCACGCCGCCCGGGACGACCACGCCGTCGACCCCGGCCGTCCCCGTCTCCGACCGGAACGGCACCGGCCCCCGCGGCGACCTCGCCTACACGGGTGCGGACACCACGCTGCCGGTGATCGGCGCCGGCCTGGTCCTGCTCCTCGGTGCCGCCCTCGTCACCGTCACCGCCATCCGACGCCGCCGCCTCGCCCGGTCCTGACCGGCGGGTCCACCGGAGGCGCCTCGCTCGACCGACCCGCGCCTCCTGACCGAGGCCCCGGGCCCGGATCCCCGGGCCCGGGTCCCCGGACGCCGGACGCCGGTCGACGGCCGCCGGTCGACGTTCACCGGCCGGCCGCGTACCGCGCGCTCACCTCGGCCGCCGTCGAGGCGACGTCGAGGACCGTCGTGTCGTCGAGGTCGCCCCGGAAGTGCTTGCTGGTCGGCGGCGAGGGCCAGGGCGCGTTCACCGCGTCGTAGCCGATCCGCCAGTAGCCTCGGGCGTTCTCGGCCGCCGCCTGGGACGACGACCCGACCGGTGCGCCGTCCACGTAGAGCGTCATGCCCGAGGAGTCCAGGGTCGCCGTCGCGAGGTGCCACGCACCGTCGGTGTACGTCGACGGGCTCTGCAGGGTGAAGTACCCGCCGCTGTAGACGCCGAAGATCAGCGTGCCCCGGTCGGTCAGGTAGAGGTGACGGTCGTACTGTCCCGACGCGCCCGCCTGGCTGTTCCCGAAGCCGATCAGCTTGCCGCCCGTCGTCGTGGTCGTGCGGAACCAGGTCTCGACGGTGAAGACCTGGGGGCCGTCGACGTTCAGCCCCGTCGTGACCTGACCGTCCACGCCGTCGAGCCTCAGGAACGGGCCGTCACCGGGGGCGCACGTGCCGCCCGTGATCGTGGCCCCGGGGGTGAGGGTGCCCGGTCGTCCGTTGCCGCTGCTGTCGCGCGCGGTCGTGCCGACCCCGTCGTTGAACTGGTAGGCGAATCGCGCCTGCGCCGCGACCGGGCGGTCGAGGCAGGCGAACCGCGAGGTGGCGAGCACGGTCGAGGTCGAGGTCGTGGCCGAGAACGCCGCGTGGCTCGAGCCGACGACGAGGAACAGCACGGCCACCCCGGCCACCACGGTGAGGGCGACGCCCGAGACCCGGGCCGCGCGCGACCGCCCCGACGGCTGCGTGGGCGCACGGTGACGGGACGGGGCGAGGGGGTCGACGACGTCCTCGCTGGTCGGCTCGAGCCGCATCGCCGCGAGCAGGAGCAGCACGACGAGGGACACGACGAGCACGCCCACGACGCGGTCGCCGCCGTGCCAGAGCATCGGCGACCCGATGGACGGCACGAGCAGGACCCCGACGCCGTGCACGGCCTCGGCGGCGACGGGGCTCGAGTCGACCTCGGCGTTCGCGTCGCCCTTGAGTCGCAACGACCCGTCGTCGGTCGTGTCGACCAGACGGTGCAGCCGCAGCTCCCCGGCCCGGTCCGGATCGTCGACGAGCAGCACCTGCCCCGCGTCGAGGTCGGTCGTGTCGACGGGCATCGCCACGACCACGTCCCCGGCGGCGATCGCGGGCGACATCGACCCCGTGACCACGGTCGTGGGCGACCAGCCCCAGAGGGCCGGGACGGCCGCCCAGAGCAGGAGGCACACGGCCGTCGTCAGGACGACCCGCGCGATCGTCGCCAGGCACAGCGCACCCCAGAACGACAGGTCGGAGCGGACCTGCGGGGTGGTGGCGGCGGGGGCCGCGAGGGTCGTCATGTCGGCGTGTTCCGGCTCGGGCGTCGTCTCCCGCGTCAGCGGGTCTGGGCCTCCCAGGTGAAGGCGATCGCCGCGCGCGAGTCCTGACCGGTGTTCGGCGTCGACTGGCTGAGCGCGTACGTGAACTTGAACGAGCGCGACTCGGCGGCCGTCCCGTCCGGTGACCAGGTCGGGGCGCCGGTCGCGTAGCCGGTCCGCTGGCTGGCGAAGTCGGCGAGGGTGCCCGAGAAGACCTGCGCACCCTGGCTCGCCGGGGTGAAGCCGTCACACGAGGCGCTGGAGGCGCCCGATCCCTGTTGGATCGTCAGGTCGAGGAAGGACGAGAGCGAGTTGGTCGTGGTCGCCGCGGTGCCGTAGAGCCGGACCGACGAGGGCAGGCTGCCCGTCGAGGTGACCGTGATGCACCTCGTGCCGGTGTCACCGGGCATCAGGCCCGAGGCCGAGAACAGGGCGACGTCGGAATCGTCGTCCGTGAGCTGCACGGTGCCGGTCGACCAGTTGCTCGTCGGGTTCGAGGTGGTGGCCGAGAAGGCCGAGTACGACGCCGTCGAGATGATGGCGCCGGAGGCGATGACGGCGACGGGCACGGCGGCCCAGCGGGCACGGCGGGTCCAGCGGGCGCGGCGGAGCGATCGGGACATGTCGGGGAGTCCTTCGGGTGGGGGGCGCCGAGGCCCCCGTGGTGCCTGTCGGGAGGGGGCTGTGACGTCTCGGCACGGTGCCGATGGGGCGACGGTACCGAGGGATCGTCGACTCGGTAAGGGGCGTCGTGTCCCCAGTCAGGGGGAACCCCCTGTACCCCGCCGGGGCGTACCGGCCGGAGGTCAGCGTCCGCGGCCGGCCAGCAGCGCGTGCAGCAGGGGCACCGCCGAGGTGGCCATGAGCACCGTGCCGACCACGTCGTCCCCGCTTCGCAGGACGGCCCCCGCGATCAGCAGGGCGGCGAAGAGCACGGCCGAGACCACCCGCCGGGCGGTCCGCTCGATGCGGGTCAACTGGCGCTCGATCCGGGGGCTGCCCACCTCGAGCGTGCCGTCCTCGAGGCGCGTGACGAGGTGGTCGAGTCGGCCGGGCAGACGCACGGCCACCGTGGCGGCGTCGAGGGTGCGGCGCGTGACGTCCTGCACCGCGTTGCCGCGTTCGTCGCGGATCAGCTGGGCCGCGTAGGGCTCGACCGAGTCCCACAGGTTGAACGCCGGGTCGAGCGCGCTGGCGACCCCCGAGGTCAGCGTCATCGCCCGCAGCACGAGCAGGAAGTCCTCGGGCAGCTGGAACGGCAACGACCGGATGAGGTCGCCGAACTGCCCGGCGAACTCGCGGTACTCCCGCGGGTCGACCTGCCGGAGTTCGGCGAACCCCATGCCGCCGAACCGGGCGAAGGTGGCGGTCACGGCCCGCTCGAGCCCGAGAGTGTCGGCGCTCGGCAGAAGGACGCCGAGGTCGCGCATGGCGTTCACCATGCCCGAACCGTCACGCGAGGCCGCCGCGATCAGCAGCTTGCGCAAGCCCGTCCGGGTGCCCGTCGGCACCTCGCCCATCATGCCGAAGTCGATGAAGGTGAGCTTCCACGGTCGCTGCCCGTCGACCGCGTCGGGCACGGGCGTGACGAAGATGTTGCCGGGATGCGGGTCGGCGTGGAAGAACCCGTGGGTGAAGAGCTGGTCGAACATCACCGCGGCGAAGACGGGGGCGACCTCGGCGGGGTCGATGCCGGCGGCGGCGAGCGCGTCGACGTCGGAGATCTTGATGGCCGAGACGTCGTCCAGCACGAGGACGCGACGCGTGGTGCGCTCCCACACGACGTCGGGCACGCTCACCCGGTCGTCGTCGGCGAAGTCGGCGGCGAAGCGGGCCGAGTTGGCGGCCTCGTTGAGGTAGTCGATCTCTTCGAGGCTGGTGCGCGCGAACTCCTCGACGAGGGCGGGGGCGTCGACCCGGTCCGACACCAGCCGGACGTGGCTGAGCCAGCCGCCGACGCGGCGGAGTGCGGCGAGGTCGACGTCGACCACGGCGTCGATGCCGGGCCGCTGCACCTTGAGCACGACGTCCGTGAGGCCCGTGTCGGCGGCGTCGACGGGCCCGAGCGTCGCCCGATGCGCCTGGCCGAGCGAGGCGGCGGCGATGGGCGACTCGGCGACGGTGGCGAAGACCTGCCCGAGGGGTCGGCCCAGCTCGGCCTCGGCCAGGGCGCGGATGCCCGAGAAGGGCACGGGCGTGACCTCGTCCTGCAGCCCCTCGAGCTCTTTGGTGATCTCGGGCGGCAGCACGTCGAGGCGGGACGACAGGTACTGGCCGACCTTGATCATCAGACCGCCGAGGTCGAGGGCCAGGGCGTGGAAGCCCCGAGCGAAGCGCCGCATGCGCCGGGCACGCGTGCGCTCCGCGAGCCGCCGCAGGCCGAAGCGGGGCAGGACGAGTTCGAACCACCAGGTGACGGCGAGGTGCCGCGACGCGAACCGCAGGATGCGACGGTAGCGCGCGCGACCGGCCCGGTCACGCACCGGAGGACTGGACGCGGAGGGGTCGGTCGACGCCACCCTCGTCAGTCTCGGGCGAGGATCGAGTAGATGCGACGACGGGCCTCGTCGAGCACCGCCACCGCCTCGTCGACCTGCTCGGGCGAGCCCGTCCGGCCGACCTGCGCCGTGGCGCGGGCCAGCTCGACGCCGGCCTTGGGCAGGGCGCGGAACCGGTCGCCGGTGGCGGAGCGCTCGGGCTCCCACGGAGCCGACGGGTCGACCCCGGCGGCGGCGCGACCGGCCTCGGTGAGCGAGTAGACCTTGCGGCCGTCGGTCTCCTCCGCGGCGACGAGCCCCTCGTCGGAGAGCAACTGCAGGGTCGGGTACACGGACCCGGCGCTGGGCTTCCAGTCGCCGCCGCTGCGCTCGTCGATCTCGCGGATGATCTGGTAGCCGTGCATGGGGCGTTCGGCCAGCAGCGCGAGGATCGCGGCCCGCACCTCGCCCCGCGGGGCACGGGTGCCCTCGCGGCGGTCGAAGGTCGAGCGGAGCTGCTCCATGGCCTGCCACATGCCGTCGAGGCCGGTGCCGAAGCCGAAGGTGCCGGGTGCTGACGTGCTGCTCATGGTGTTCTCCTTCTCGAGGGTGGAACGGGGTCGAACGATACCCGGACGATATACCCCCACGGGTGGCCCGTCAGGGCTGACGCCCAGGCAGGAGGCGCGGCCGCCGAGATCCCGAACGGTCCTGTTCTGGGGGTCCCCACGCACTCGTTCGGGGGGTTCGGGCGACCGGGCGAGGGTGGTTGAGTTCCATTCGTGGGTATGAACCCCCACCGACGGCGCGTTGCCGTCACCTCTCCGGCGTTCCCCGACGTCCGCCGGCGAGCCCTGCTGCCTCGGCGTTCCCCGACGTCCGCCGAGGCGGCAGGACCTCCGTCGTTCCCCGACGTCCGACGGAGTCGTACGTCCCTCGGTGACGGTCCGCGCCTCCGAGATCCCTGGAGTCCGCCATGCCCTCGTTCCCGACCCGCCGCCTCGCGGCGACCGCCGCCGCCGCGGCCCTGCTGTTCACCGTCCTGGTGACCGCCCCCGCCCAGGCCGCGACCCCGTCGCCCGCCCCGGCCGCCACCGTCCCCACCACGACGGCCGCCGCCTCGACGGCCACGTCGGGCGTCTCGGCCGACCTGTCCGGCGACATGATGACGGTGCCCGCGGCGCCCCTGCTGAGGGCCCAGACCGACGACGACGTGTCGCCGACGACCGGGGTGACGGACCACCCGGTGTACGTCAGCGTCGCGGCGGCGACGGC
The DNA here is from genome assembly GCF_001421165.1 of Frigoribacterium sp. Leaf8. Classification (GTDB taxonomy): domain Bacteria; phylum Actinomycetota; class Actinomycetes; order Actinomycetales; family Microbacteriaceae; genus Frigoribacterium. The sequence continues at coordinate 1,356,328 of NZ_LMKB01000005.1, forward strand.
CGCGACCTCGGACGACTCCCCCACGCCTCCCGACGACGCCTCGATCCGGGCCGCCGTGACGCAGCTGCACGACTACTGGTGGGCGGAGTCGGGTCACACCGTGAACGTGACGCTCGCCGGCATCGAGACCCGGTCGCTCGACCAGGCGTCGTGCGTCCCGGCCACGGTGCTCAACACGGTCCACACCTCGGCCTTCGGCGGACGGTTCGCCCGGTACGCGTGGGCCGGCACGAACGAGCACCTGATCGTCCTGAGCCGCGAGACCTGCGGGACGACGGCGACCGCGTTCGGCACGGTCGGCGGCGACGGCGGCGAGGTCTTCAGCTCGTACGGAGCGGGCAGCACGCTGGGCGTCCCCGTGCTGCTGCACGAGTTCGGCCACAACCTCGGCTTCGGCCACGCCGGTGCCGGCATGTGCCGCAGCACGACGTCGTTCGACGGGGCCGCGAGCGACTACCGGTACGCCACGTCGACCGACTCCCCCGCCACCTGCCCCGTGCTCGAGTACGGGGACTTCCTCGACATCATGGGCTACTCGGTCTCGTCGTCCCGCCCCCACCTGTCGTCCGTCCAGCGGGTCCGCGCCGGTTACCTGACCGACGTCACCACGCTCAGCGGGGCGGGCACGACCCGCCAGGTCACCGTCGCGTCGCTCGACGGTGCCGCGAAGGGCCGCGCCGTCAAGGTGGTCGACCCGGTCAGCGGTCAGGACTACTACGTCGAGTACCGCACCGCGACCGGGACGGACGCCACCAGCCCGGAGTTCGGCGGACGTTCTCCGTCCTGCGCCCTCGTCGGATCGGGCTTCACGCGCTGCGCGCTCACCAGCGACAAGACGACCGGCAGCGTTCGGGTGCTCCGACCCCTCACCCTCGCGGGCAGCACGGTGTCGACCGTCGCCCTGGCGGTCGGCCTCGACGCCGGGCGCGACCCCAGCCGTCGCGACACGCACCTCGACGCGGGCGAGTCGTTCACCAGCGCGAACGGCGGGTTCACGGTGTCGGTCCGCTCGATGACCCCGTCGGGCGGAGCGGTCCTCGACGTGAGCCTCGCCGGGGGGTCCGCCAAGGTGCCCGCCTCCGCTCCGGCCCCGACCCTGTCGGCCCCGGCGCCCGCGACCGCACCCGCGACGACGACCAGTCGCCTGAGCGTCGACCGCACCCGCCAGACCCACGGCTCGAGCACCCCGATCACGACGACCACCCAGGTCGTCGCGTCGGACGGCTCGGCCCCGAGCGGGACGGTGACGCTCCGGGACGGCACGGCCGTCGTCGGCAGCACGAAGGTCGGGTCCGACGGGCGCGCCACGGTGACCCTGCCGGGGACGACCGCGGCGGGCACCCACCAGCTGCGCGCCTCCTTCGTCCCTGCCACGACGACGCAGTCCGGCTCGGACTCGGCGGTCGTCGGAGTGACCGTCGACAAGGCCTCCTCGTCCAGCGCGCTGACCCGCGGGACGACGGCGATCACCAAGAACAAGGCGGCGACGGTCACGGTCACGGTGTCGGCCCCCGGCGTCCCCCGCCCCACCGGCACCGTGACCGTGACCTCGGGCGGCAGGACCGTCGGCACCGCCACCGTCTCGGCCGACGGAGCAGGACGCGTCACCGTGCCGGTGGGGACCTTCACCCGCGGGGGCACGTACGTCTTGTCCGCGTCGTACGCCGGGTCGGGCAACGTGTCGGCCAGCGTCTCGAAGCGGATGATCGTCGTCCTGCGCTGACGAGCGCGGCGCCGAGTCCTCGGCGCCGGGTCCGCGACCCGGGCGCCGGAGCGTCAGGAGGCGCGGGTCGCGACCACAGAGGGGCGGTGCGTCATGGCCCGGGACCGTGACGCACCGCCCGGCCCGACAGGAAGAGCTGTCGGGCGGCCGGGCCTTCTCAGGAGCCCGGCGGCCTGCCGGCGGCTACCGCGGAGTCACCGTGATCGAGTCGAGCTCGGCGAATCCGGTGCCCCCGGCGAAGTTCGGAGAACCCTTCGCCAGACGGATCACGTTGACCCCGGCCTTGAGCGTGACGGGTGTGGCCGCCGAGGTGGCGAACCGCCCCCAGCCACCCGTCGGTGCGTACGACACCGTCGAGAACGCACCACCGTTGAAGGCGAGGCCCTGCGTCGACGTCGTTGCGCCTCCGTTCGCGTAGCGGGTCGTCAACGAGTAGCTGCCGGCCGTCGGCACCTCGACCACGAAATCGACGAACGAGTTCGACCGGCCGTCACCCAGACCGTCGATGCGACCCACGTAGCCGGAGTTGGACGCCGAGGACGACGACAGGATCGACGCGTTGACCACCGTCGCGTTCTCGGCCTCGTAGGTCTGCTGGTAGCTCGTGGCCGGGCCCGAGGCGGGCGTGACGACCACCTGGTAGGCGCCGAGGTAGTCCTGGTTCGGGATGGGGACGGTGACGGCCCCGTTCACGACGGCGACGGTGGTACTCGACAGCTGGGTCGGGGCAGCGACGTTCGCCATGCGTCCCGAGCGCGGCGTGTAGTTCACCGTCACCCTGACCTGCGACCCGAGAGCGGCCAGTCCCTTGACCTGTACGGCGTTGTCACCGAACGTCCCGCCGAACGCGACGTTGACGATCCCGCGTGTCGAGTCGTACGAGGCGAACCCGTCGAGATCGCCCGAGGGCGTCACGTCGACCATGGAGCCCGCCATCTCGCCGTACCACTTGTAGAGCCAGTACGACCCGGTCGGAGCGTTGTTCCAGACGAGTCCCCCGACCGTCCCGGATTCGTACCAGTACGCGCGTTCGGCGTCCTTGATGCCGGTGCGCTCGAACTGCGCGATGAAGTGGGCCGCGACGCTGGGGGTGTCGACCTGGTTCGGCGAACCGTATTCGTTGATCGAGATCGGACGCGGGCTGATGCCGAGGTCACGCTCGATCGATCGGTAGTCGGCCACGTGCTCGTCGACGTCGGCCCACCCGCCGTCGTCCAGTTCGTGCCAGACGACGACGTCCGGCAGGGTGCCGTCGGCCTTCGCCCTGGCCATGAACTCGCGCATGCGGTCGGGGTAGTAGCGGCTGTAGCTCGGACCCACGATCGGCGTCACCGTGTCCTGCAGCTTCACCTGGCGGTAGGTCCGGGTCCACCCGTCCAGGAACGGGCCCGCCTTCGCGGTGTCCCAGGTGCCGTCGGGCTCGTTCCACAGCTCCCAGCCGTTGATGTTCGTCGTGCCCGCCGCGGCGACCCGGGCCCCGACCATCGTGTCGATCTTCTGCGTCCAGTCCTGCCAGCTGATCCAGCGGTACGGGAAGTCCGGGTAGACGTCGGGCATGCGGGCGTACGACTGTGCACCGTCGCGGGTGAACGCGTTCGCCGTCTTCAGCACGTCGCCGGTCGGCACGGTGGCACCGTTGCCGAGCTGCTGCACGCCGGGAGCGGGCTGCGTGTGCTGCTTCAGCCGCAACGGCGTCAGCAGACCAGGGGCCGGCGTCGTGTCGGACGCCACGGCGTACAGCCCCCCGGCTCCGACGTGGGTGACGGGCCTGATGCTCGTCGAGGCGTCGACGACGAGCGTGTTGCCCGCCGCTTCTGCGGGTGCCGCCGGTGCGACGAGCGCCGCGAGGACCGCCGTCGCCGCCAGCAGTCCCGTCGTGATCTTCGTTCGGTTCACAGAGAAGCTCCTTTGCTTTCTTCGAGGGATGGAACCGGGTCGCACCGCCCTCACGGGCGGGACGTCAGGAGGCGCGGGTCAGCCCTCGACCCGGGCGACGGGCAGCCAGACCCTCATGGTCGACGGCCCGCGGTTCGCCCAGGTGGCGTAGGGCACGAGGGCGACCGCGCCGAGCGGGCCGGTCGCGTCGCCGGGCTCGCCGTACGGCCAGTCGGCGGTGGCCGCGGCCAGACGTGACACCTCGACCGTGGCACCCCGCTCGGTGGTCACCGGTTCGACCGAGGTGTCGACGACCACGTCGTTGACGTCGCCGTCGGGCAGGTCGGTCGACTCGAGCGCCAGCACGAGCGGGCCGCGCTGAACGGCGACCTGGCCGCGCACCGCGTCGATCCGGGGGTCGGGCAGGCTCCACCGGGCCTGCATCGGCAGGTCGACCGTGACGACGTCGCCCGCCGCGAACCGGCCCCGGACGGTCGTCGAGCGTCCGTCCCGCACGGACGGTGTCTGGCCGGGCGCCTCGATGCGTGCCGAGCCCGCCCACGAGGGAATGCGCAGGTCGAGGTCGACCTCGCGTCGCGTGTCGTCGCGCCAGGTGATGCGGACCGCGCCGTCGTAGGGGTAGCCGCTGCGCACCGACAGGGCGATCGGCGTGCCGTCGGAAAGGGTGGTGTCGACGTCGTACTCGCCGTACTGGTGCACCTGCAGCCCGGCCGGCGTCTTGGTCGCGAAGGTCGACTCGACGCTCGCGAGCGTGCGGGCGACGTTCGTCGGGCAGCACGAGACCTCGAACCAGGGCGCCCGGAGGCTCGACAGGGCGCGGGCGTTCAGCTCGTCCTCGTCGGGGGCGACGCCGTCGGTGCGCTGGTGCAACGTGTTCGTGTAGAAGAAGGCACGCCCGTCCTCGCGGGGCGAGGCCATCACGTTGTTGAACAGCGTGCGTTCGATCAGGTCCGCGTAGCGCGGGTCGCCTTCCTGCAGCAGCAGGCGCCACGACAGCATGTTCGAGGCGATGCCGGCGCAGGTCTCCGAGTAGGCGCGATCCGGCGGAAGCTCGAAGTCGGCACCGTACGCCTCGTCCTGGTGGTGCGAGCCCATCCCGCCGGTGACGTACGTGCGGCGCGCGACGGTCGCCTCCCACTGCCGCCGGACGGCGTCGGCGAGTTCGTCGTCGCCGGTCTCGACGGCCACGTCGAGGGCCCCGGCCGCCAGGTACAACGCCCGCACCGCGTGCCCACGCAGCACCTCGGCCTCCCGCACCGGCACGTCGTCCTGGAAGTACTCCTGGCCGTACTCGATCGGCGCCAGCAGGCCGCGGCCGCGGCGCTCGACGAAGAGGCGCGCGAGCTCGACGTAGCGGGGCTCGTCGAGGGCGCGGCCGAACTCGACGAGCGCGACCTCGATCTCGGGGTGCCCGCAGACCGCCACCCGCCCGTCGGGCCCGAACTCGACCCAGAGGTGGTCGGCCAGGCGGCGGGCGACGTCGACCAGGGCGCTCTCGATGCCGGTCCTCTCGGCCGCGACGGCCGCCTGGACGAGGTGGCCGAAGCTGTAGAGCTCGTGGCCCCATTCGAGGTTCGAGTAGCGGGCGGGCTGCCAGGGACGACCGAAGCTGGTGTGCAGGTAGCCGTCGTCGTCCTGCGCCGAGGCGACCCGGTACACCAGCTGGTCGTAGCGCGACGAGAGGTCGGCGTCGTGCGATCGGCCGAGCTCCCACGCCATGCCCTCGAGCAGCTTGTAGACCTCGCTGTCGACGAACTCGATGCCGGCGTGCACCCAGCCGGCCTGATGGGACGCGGCCCGGTCGAAGTTGCCCGTCCAGCCGATGCGCTCCATCCAGTCCTCGCAGTGGCGCAGCACGACGTCGGCGTTCAGGCGTTGCTTCTCGGCCCAGTACCCGCCGGTCAGGCGGATCTCGGACGAGTCGAGCGGGGTCAGGGTCGACCGGCCGGGCCGGACCGGGCCCGAGAACGGTGCGGTCGAGGTGTGGATGGTGGTCACGGGCGTGCTCCTCGCGGGATGTGTGGTGGTCATGTCGGTTCGGTCCTGTCGGCCAGGCGCTGTCGTCTCGGGGAGGCCGGCTCAGTCCTTGACGGCACCGGCGGTGACGCCGGCGGCGACGTACCGCTGGGCGACGACGAGCAGGACGGTGGCGGGGATCGACGCGACCACGGCGGTCGCCATGATCGAGTTCCACTCCTGGTTGTTGTTGCCGATGTAGCGGTAGATGCCGAGGGTGATGGTCTGGGCCGAGCCTCCGCTGTTGAGCGTCGACGAGAAGACGAAGTCCGACCAGGCCCACAAGAACGCGAACAGCCCGACGGTGACGGCCGAGTTGCGGCTGACCGGAAGCACCACCGAGACGAACGTCCGCCACGAGCCGGCCCCGTCGAGCTTCGCGGCGCTCAGCAACTCGTCGGGGATGCCGCTCATGAACGCGGTGAAGATCAGCACGCCGAACGGCACCGCGAGCGTCGAGTCGGCGATCACGAGACCCCACCACTCGTTGAGGATGCCGAGGTTGAGGTAGATCGCGTAGAAGCCCATCGCCATGATGACCTGGGGGATCATCTGCGCGACCAGCAGGACGAAGCTGAGCGCGCCTCCCCCCTTGGGCCGCAGCTTGGCGAGCGAGTACGCGGCCGGTGCCGACAGGGCGACCGTCACGACGACGGTGCCGAGCCCGACCAGCAGGCTCGTGCCGAGGTAGGGCAGCTGCTCGGACACGACGGCCGCGTAGCCGTCGAGCGTGGGATTCGTCGGGAACCACGACGGCGGGCTCTGCCGCATCTGCGCCGTCGGCGTCAGCGAGACGTTGATCATCCAGTAGATGGGGAACAACATGATCGCCGTGAAGACGACGCCGAGGACGGTCGTGGCCAGGCTGCGCCGGCCGGCCCGCCGCGAGGAGGCGCGGCGCACGTCCGATCGCGGGGCGGGGGTCCGGGTGATGACGCTCATGACCGACTCTGCTTCCTCTGCACGCGCAGGTAGACGAATCCGCAGATCAGGGCCATCACGATCAGCAGGTTGCCGACGGCGGCCGCGGGGCCGAAGGTCGGGAGGGTCGAGCCGAAGCCCAGCTGGTACGACCAGATGGCGAAGGTGGTCGAGGCGTCGCCCGGGCCGCCCCGGGTCATGATCCAGATGATGTCGAAGACCTTCAGCGTGTAGACGAGGCCGAGCAGGATGGTGATGGCCGACACCGGGCGCAGCAGCGGGAACGTGATGCGCCAGAACTTCTGCCAGGCGTTCGCGCCGTCGAGCGCCGCCGCTTCGTAGAGGTCACCCGAGATGTTCTGCAGGCCGCTGTAGAGGATGACCAGGTTGAACGGGATGCCGATCCAGATGTTGGCGACGATCACGCTCGTCAACGCCCACTGCGGAGAGGTGAGCCAGTTGACCTGGCTGCCGCCGAAGGTCTCGATCACCGAGTTGACGACGCCGCTCTCGCTGTTGAGCATCCAGGACCAGGTCGACGCGCTGACGATCAACGGCAGCAGCCACGGCACGAGGAACAACGCGCGCAACGTCGACGACAGCGGGAACCTCTGGAAGAAGAAGACCGCGAGTGCCATGCCGATCGAGAACTGGAACGCGATCGAGACGCCCGTGAACAGCAGCGTGTTGACGAGGGCCGGGCCGAACGTCGGGCTGGCGAAGACGTCGGTGAAGTTCTCGAACCCGATGAACGGTGCCGTGCCGTCGATGAACGACCGCACGGTGTAGTCGCGGACCGACAGGTCGACGTTGCGGATCAACGGGTAGGCGTAGAAGACCGCGAGGTAGAGGACGACCGGGGCGATGAAGGCCCAGGCGGTCAGCTGGCCCGCGTCGGGGCGACGGCGACGCCTCGGGCGGCCGGGGCCGGCGGGCGGGACGTGCGTCCCGCCCGACCGTCCGTCGGGCACGGCCTCGCGACGTTCGAGGATGTCGGTGCTCATGGTCGCTCGTCCCGGGCGGTCACTTCGTGGCCGACTCGGCGGCCTGCTGGGCCTCGTCGAGGGCGTCCTGGGCCGACGACGACCCGCTGAGGCTGTTCTGGACGGCCTTCCAGAGCTGCTCCGAGATCTTCGGGTACTCGGTGCCGAGGTCGTCGCTCGTGCGCCCCTTGGCATCGCCGACGGCGGTGACCCACGGTTCGAGGTCGGGGTCGGCCTGCACCTGCTGCTCCTGCGCGTCCTTCGTCGGCGCGACGTACGACAGGGTCGTGTCGGTGGCCACGAGGTTGTCGGTGCTCGTCAGGCACGCCCGGATCTTCTCGCTGACGTCGTACCGGGCGTCGTCGCTCTGGACGGGGACCGTCAGGAACTCACCGCCCGTGGGGGCCGGTGCCGCGCCTCCGTCCTTCGCGGGGATCGAGATGATGCCGTAGTCGATGCCCGAGTCCTTGACGCCGGCCAGTTGCCAGGTGCCGTTCTCGCCGAAGGCGTACTCCCCCGTGAGGAACTCCTGCCAGCTCGTGGTCTGCGTGTTGCCGATGACCGAGTTCGGGGCGTAGCCGTCCTCGACCCACCCGGTCCAGAGGTCGAGCGCCGACACGGCGTCGTCGGACGAGAGGTCGGTCAGCTCGGCACCGGACCCCCAGTACCAGGGCAAGAACTGGAAGCTTCCTTCTTCGGTGCCGATGGCCGAGAAGGTGATGCCCTTCCCGCCGGAAGCCGAGACCTTCTCGAGGGCCGAGGTCAGGGTGTCCCAGTCGGTGATCGACGCGGGGTCGACGCCCGCCGCGTCCAGGACGGTCTTGTTGTAGTACAGCGCCAGGGTGTTGGCGCCGATGGGCACCCCGTACGTCGCACCGTCGATCTGTCCGGCCGCGAGGATGTTCTGCTCGATGTCCGAGGTGTCGGCACCGGTCTCGTCGGTGTCGGTCAGCAGGCCCGCCTCGGCCAGCGTCGAGACGACGGGGTTGTCGACGAGCAGCAGGTCGGGCGAGTTGCCCTGCTGGCCGGCGAGGAGGGCCTTGCTCGTCAGGTCGGAGGTGTCGTAGCCGGTGCGTTCGACGGTGACGCCGGCCTCGGTGCCACAGGCCTGCACCAGCTTCGCCCAGTCGGACGAGTCGTCGAACTGCGGGTACGGGTCCCAGAAGGTGTACGTCCCCGACGCGGCCGAGCTGCTGCCGCCCGACGAGCCACCGGCACACCCGGTCAGGGCGAGCGACACGGCGGCCAGACCCACGACGGCGACGGCCGTCTTCTTGCTGCGGATGAACGAGATCACAGGAATTCCTCTCTGAATGCTGCGGGTTCCTCGTTCGGAGAGCGCCGCGCGGTGCAGGGGGATGCCGGTGCGCGACCGTCTCGTCGTCGAGAAGTTGTAACCGAAACCGGTTTCGGGTTGAAAACTACATTTGGCACAGTTGCTTGTCAACACGTTCGTGAACTATTTTCGCTACATGGGTACGAGCAGCGGTGGTCGAGGGACGGGGGCGCCCGTCACGCTCGCGGATGTGGCCCGGGCCGCTGGCGTCTCGGTGGCGACCGCGTCGAAGGCCCTCAACGGGCGGGCCCAGGTGCGCGAGAGCACGCGCGTCAAGGTGCGAGAGGCCGCCGCCGCCCTGTCGTTCACCCCGAACTTCTTCGCCCAGGCCCTCAACTCCCAGCGCACCGGCACGATCGGCATGGTCACGAGCGACCTCGACAACCGTTTCGTCCTGCCCGTGCTGCTCGGCGCCGAGGACGCCTTCGGCTCGGGGTCGCTCTCGGTGCTGCTGGCCGACGCCCGCGACGACGCCCTGCGCGAGCAGTTGCACCTGCAGAACCTGCTCACCCGACGCGTCGACGGGCTCCTGATCGTGGGCCGCACCACCAACCCCCGCCCCCCGGCTCCCGTCCTCGCCGACGTGCCGGTGGTCTACGTCTACGCGCCGTCGACCGACCCGACCGACGCGTCCTTCACCCCCGACAACGTGCAGGCCGGCCGTCTCGCCGCCGAGCACCTCATCGCCAAGGGTCGGCGGCGCATCGCGCTCGTGAACGGCGAGTCGTCTTACGCCGCCTCACGCGACCGGGCGGCGGGGGTGCTGGCCGCCACGCAGGCCGCCGGGCTCGAGCTCGTCGGCGGCGCCTCGTTGTACGGGCAGTGGGGCGAGGCCTGGGGGCGGGACTGCGCGCGCCTCCTCGTCCGGGGCGACGAGACCGTCGACGCGATCGTCGCGGGCAGCGACCACATCGCCCGCGGCGTGCTCGACGCGCTGCGCGACGAGGGCCGGTCGGTGCCGGGCGACGTCGCCGTCATCGGCTTCGACAACTGGGACGTCCTCGTCCGCGAGTCACGCCCGACGCTGACCAGCGTGGACATGAACCTCGAACAGCTCGGCCGGGCGGCCGCCCAACACCTGGTCGACGCGATCGGGGGCTCGACCTCGGCGGGCGTGACCTACGGAGCCGTGCGCGTGCACGAACGCGAGTCGACCGGCTGACGCGCGGCGCGCCTCCTGCTCTGGCCCTCCGCGCCGGCCCGGTGGCCTTCTTGCCGGCCCGGTGCCGCCCCCTGCCGGCCTGCAGCGCGACGAAGAACCCGGTTCCGAACGATGCACCCAGAAGCAACGGGGTGCATGGTTCGGAACCGGGTGCGAGGCGGCAGGAGGCGCGGGTCGGCCGGCGGAGGCGCGGGTCGGCGACGGCGGAGGCGCGGGCCGGCGGGGTGCCTCAGTACTTGGCGGACTGCCCGCCGTCGATGGGCACGACGGCCGCGTTGACGTAGGTGGCGTCGTCCGACAGCAGGAAGGCGACGACCGAGGCGATCTCGTCGGCCTTGCCGTAGCGCTTGGTCGGGTTGATCTGGATGAACTGCTCGGCGGCCTTCTCGGGGTTCTCGGCGTCGATCTGACGCATCGAGGCCTCGACCATGGGCGTCCAGATGGCGCCGGGGGCGATCGCGTTGACGCGGATGCCGAACTCGCCGTACTCGACGGCCGAGTTGCGGGTCAGGCCGACGACGCCGTGCTTGGCCGCGGCGTAGCCCGACTGGTTGCCGACGCCGCGGATGCCGCCGACGCTCGCGGTGTTGACCACGGCACCGCCGTCGCCCTGCGAACGCATGACGCCGAGCACCTTCTCGAGGCCGAGGAACACCCCGCGCAGGTTGATCGAGACGACCTTGTCGAACTCGTCGGCGCCGAACCGCTCGGTGAGGTTCTGCTTGCCCTCGATGCCGGCGTTGTTGAAGAACGCGTCGATGCGCCCGAAGCGCTCGACCGTCGCCGACACGTAGCGCGCGACGTCGTCCTCGCTCGACACGTCGGCGACGACGGTCAGCACCTCGGCCCCGGGGACGGCCTCGAGCACGGCGGCCTGCGAGTCGGCGAGGCCCTTCTCCGAGACGTCGACGAGGGCGAGCTTCGCGCCCTCGCTCGCGACGCGGACGGCGGCGGCCCGGCCGAGGCCCGACCCTCCGCCGGTGATGAGGACGACCTTGTCGGTGAAACGCTCCATGGGACGGGCTCCGGTTCTCTCGTTCGGTGAGGCCCGACACGGCGCCGGGCCAGTGGTCGCGCGACCGTGCGCGACTCGCCGTAAGGCTACACATGTCGCCTTACTGCGCCCTGACCGCGGTCGCCGCGCCGCGCCTCCCGCCGCCCCGCGACGCGACGAACCCCGTTCACGAAGACGAACCACGAGAAAACGGGGTTCATCTTCGTGAACGGGGTTCGGGGCGCAGGAGGCGCGGGCCGGCGACCCGAGGAGGCGCGGGTCGACCACCCGAGGAGGCGCGGGTCAGCGCCCGGCGCGCGTCCCGATCTCGACGCCCACGATCCGCTCGTCGGCGATCGTCACGGGGTACACGTCGCCCGTCAGCCGCACCGTCGCCTCGGCCTCCCGCTCGGCGCACGAGCCGCCGACCCAGAGCTCGACGTCCCCGGGCTCGACGACCCGTCGGTGCTGCCGGTCGGTCAGCGCCAGACGGGTGGTGGGGACGCGGAAGACGACCCGCGCCTCCTCACCGGGTCCGAGCGCGACGCGCGCGTAGCCGAGCAGCTGCGCGACGGGCCGGGTGACCGAGCCGACGACGTCGTGGGCGTAGAGCTGCACGAGGTCGGTGCCGGGGCGGTCGCCCGTGTTGGCGACCGTCACCGAGGCGACGAACGAGCCACCCGCCGGCACCTCGGCCGAGTCGACGACCAGGTCGGAGCGTCGCCACGAGGTGTACGACAGCCCGTGCCCGAACGGCAGCACGGGCGTGCTGTCGGCGCTCGTCACCTCGGACGGCCCGCCGAGCACCGGGTGCAGGTACGAGAACGGCTGCGCGCCGGCCGACCGCGGCAACGACACGGGCAGGTGCCCGGACGGCTCGACGCTGCCGGTCAGGACGCCGGCGACGGCGGCCCCGCCCTCCTCCCCCGGGAAGAACGCCTGGACGACGGCGGCGGGCGCCCCCGCACCCGACACCGCCCACCCGATGGCGTACGGCCGGCCCGAGAGCACGACCATGACGGTCGGCGTGCCGGTGGCGACGACGGCCTCGACGAGCTCGCGCTGCACCCCGGGCAGCTCGAGGCTCTCGACGTCGTTGCCCTCGCCGACGGTGCCCCGGCCGAAGAGGCCGGCCCGGTCGCCGACCACGACGACCACGACGGAGGCGGCGCGGGCGGCCTCGACGGCCGCGTCGATGCGTGACCGGTCGTCGCCCTCGACGTCGCAGCCGGCCTCGACGACCACCTCGGCGGTGGGCAGCTCGATGCGGAGGGAGGCGGCGACGGTCGGCAGGTCGATGCCGAGCGGCACGCCGGGGTGGTGCGCCAGCACGTGGTTGACGAACGAGTAGCAGCCCATCAGGGCCTCGGCGCTGTCACCGTTCGGGCCGACCACCGCGACCGACGCAGGGCCGGTACCGGCGGCCCCGGCGCCTCCGGTGGCCCCCGTCGCCCCCCGCACGAGCGGGAGCACGCCGTCGTTCGTCAGCACGACGACCGACTCGTCGGCCAGCCGCCGCGCGACCGCCCGGTGCTCGGCCGAGTCGAGGTCGATCGCGGTCGGCGGCGGCGTCTCGAACGTCTCGTCGAGCAGCCCGAGCTCCTCCTTCTCGGCGAGCACGCGGATCACCGCCCGGTCGACCAGCGCCTCGTCCACGTCTCCGGCGCGCACCCGCTCGGCGAGGGGCGCGAGGTAGGCGTCACCGGTGGGCAACTCGACGTCGATGCCGGCCTCGAGGGCCAGCGCGGCGGCCTCGCCCCGGTCGGCCGCGACGGCGTGCATCACCTGCAGGAACGCCACCGAGAAGTAGTCCGACACGACCACGCCGTCGAACCCCCATCTGCGGCGCAGCACCTCGGTCAGGTACGACGGCGTCCCGGCGACCGGCACCCCGTCGATCTCGGCGTACGAGTTCATCACCGACCGCACCCCGCCGTCGAGCACGGCCATCTCGAACGGCGGCAACAGCACGTCCTCGACGAACCGCGGTCCGACCTGCGCCGGTGCGTGGTTGCGCCCCGCCGCCGAGGTCGAGTAGCCGACGAAGTGCTTGAGCGTCGCGTGCACGCCGGCCGCCTGCAGCCCCTTCACGTAGGCGGTGCCGATCGTGCCGACGACGTAGGGGTCCTCGGCGATGCACTCGTCGACCCGACCCCAGCGGGTGTCACGGATGACGTCGAGCACGGGTGCGAGCCCCTGGTGCACGCCGAGGTCGCGCATGGACCCGCCGATCAGCCGGGCCATCTCCTCGACCAGCTCGGGGTCGAACGACGCGCCCCAGGCGAGCGGCGTCGGGAACGTCGCGGCCTGCCAGGCGGCGAGGCCGGTCAGGCACTCCTCGTGCACCAGCGCGGGGATGCCCAGTCGGGTCTCGTCCCGCAGGCGGCGCTGTTCGCGCCACAACCAGGAGGCGCGCTCGACGGGGTCCACCGGCCGCGTCCCGTAGACCCGCGTCAGGTGCCCGAGCCCGTGTCGGGTCGCCTCGACGTAGTCGCCCGACGTCGCCATCTCGCCCTGCATCGGGGCGACGTTCTCGGCCCCCTGGTCGACCCACCAGCCGACCAGCTGGGCGAGCTTCTCGTCGAGGGTCATCTCGGCCAGCAGCGACGCCACCCGGTCGGAGGCGCGGGGTTCGCCGACCGTGAGGGCCTGCGGTCGGTGAGCGGTGTCGGTCATGTCGGCTCGCGCCTCCTGGTCTGTGACGGTGTCGGTGGCGGTCATCCCTTGACCGCCCCGGTGAGCCCGCCGACGATGCGGCGTTCGAAGAGGCTGAAGAAGATCAACGCGGGCAGCATCGAGAGCGCCGTGAAGGCGAGCACCCGTGCCGTGTCGACCGAGTACTGCGACGAGAACGCCTGCACGCCGAGCGGCAGGGTGAACGTCGACGGGTCGTTGAGGATGAACAGCGGCAGCAGGTACGAGTTCCAGGCACCGATGAAGGCGAGGATGCCGACCGTGATCACGCCGGGCAACGACAGCCGGACGACCATCCGGAAGAAGAAGCCGAGGCGGCTGCAGCCGTCGATGAACGCGGCCTCCTCGATCTCGTCGGGGATCGCGCGGAGGAACGGCACGAGGATGATGATCGTCGTCGGCAGGGCGAAGGCGATCTGCGGCAGGATGACGCCGGCCAGCGAGTTCGTCAGGCCCAGGTCGCGGATCACGAGGTACAGCGGCGTGATCGCGACGGTCATCGGGAACATCAGGCCCGCCGCGAAGAGCGCGTAGAGCACCCCGCGACCGGCGAACCGGTACCGCGCCAGGACGTAGCTGGCGGCCAGGCCGAGCGCCACCGTGCCGATCGTGGTCGCCCCGGCCGAGATCAGCGAGTTGCCGACCTGTCGCCAGAACGTGCCGCCGGTCAGGACGTCGAGGTAGTTGCCGACCTGCCACGGGCTCGGGAACCCGGACGGGTCCGTCGTGATCTGCGCGTTGGTGCGGAACCCGCCGATCACGATGAACGCGACGGGCGCGAGCATCGCCACGATGACGACCACCGCGACCACGTACGCGACGCCGCGGCCGGGGTCGGCGATGCCGCGCCTCCTGCGGGTCGACGGCCGGGGCGCCGCGGGCGCGGGGGTGCCGCCGCGGGGGCGGGCGGGCAGGGTGCTGGCGGTCATCGTTCTTCTCCTGCGGTGGTGGCGGAGGTCGTGACGGCCCCGGCCGTGTCGCGTCGCAGCACGAAGCGCTGGTAGACGAGGGCGACGACGAGCGAGATGAGGAACAGCACGACCGCGACGGCGTTGCCGTAGCCGTAACTGCCCGAGGTGCGGCCGTTGGCCACCATGTAGGTCGCCATGGTCGACGTGCCGGCGGTGGCCGCGATGTACTGACCCCAGATGATGTAGACGAGGTCGAACAGCTGCAGTGAGCCGATGATCGACAGGAACGCCCAGATGCGCAGCGTCGGTCCGAGCAGCGGCAGCGTGATGCGGCGCTGGATCTGCCACCAGCTCGCGCCGTCGATGGCCGCGGCCTCGCTGAGCTCCTCGGGCACGCCCTGCAGCCCGGCCAGGAAGAGGATGACGGCGAAGCCGACGTACTTCCAGGTGATGATGACGAGCAGGGTCCAGATCGCGATGCTCGGGTCGGCGAGCCAGTCGGTCGCGAACGAGCCGAGGCCGACCTTGGTGAGCAGGTCGTTGACGGCGCCGCTGCCCTGGAGCATGAGGCTCCAGCCCGTACCGACGACGACCTCGCTGATGACGTAGGGCACGAAGATCAGCACGCGGATGAGCGACTGACCGCGCAGCTTGCGGTTGAGCAGCAACGCGAGCCCGATGGCCACCGGGCCCTGCAGCACGAGCGAGAGCACGACGATCGTGGCGTTGTGCCGCAACGCGTCGAGGAAGGTCGGGTCCTGGAAGATCGTGACGTAGTTGCGGAACCCGACGAAGTCGGTCGGCGGACCGAAGCCCGACCAGCTGAAGAAGCCGTAGTAGGCGGCCATCACGATCGGGAAGACCACGAACGCCAGGAACACCACGAGGGCGGGACCGACGAGCAGGGCGATCTCGAGGCCGCGGGCGCCACGCCCCTTCCGGGACACGGCCCGGGAGGCCGCCGGGGGCGAGGCGAGTGCCTCGCCCCCGGCGGTGGCGTGAGGCCGCGAGGGTGCGGCGGGCCGCACGGAGGGTTCGCGGAGACTCACGATCCGACCTCTACGCCTTCTTGGCGGCGGCGTCGACGGCGTCGACGAACTGCTGCGGCGTGCCGTCACCCGAGAGCAGGTCGACCACGGCGACGTTCATCGCGTTGCCGACGTTCAGGCCGTAGACGGTGTCGAGCCACTGCGAGACGAAGGGGGCGTCGTTGTAGGCGCTGAGCACGTCCTGCAGGTAGGGCTCGGTGACGGCCTCCTGGGCGACCGTGTTGACGGGAGGCGCGTTGAAGGCCTTGTAGTAGGCCGTCTGCACGTCGGGGGTCGCCAGGTAGTTCAGGAAGTCGACGCACGAGTCGGGCGCACCGGCCGAGCACGAGTACCCGTCGACCCCGCCCATGATGGCGCCGGTCTCGCCGTCACCGCCGTCGACGGCGGGGAAGGGGAACCAGCCCAGGTCGGACAGCGGCTGCTGGTCGGGCGTGAGCGAGGCGATGACGCCGGGGTTCCAGGCACCCATGAGCTCCATGCCCGCCTGGTGGTTGGCGATCAGGCCGGCCGAGCTGCCGGCGCCCTGCTGGGCCGCCGTGGTGAGGAACCCGTCGTTGAACGGCTCGGTGTCGCGGAAGTCGGCGAGGTCCTCGGCCGCCTTGACCCAGCAGTCGTCGCTGAAGTCACGGTCGGTCGCGGCCTTCTCGAGCACGTCCGAGCTGCACGAGCGCAGCGCGAAGAAGAAGTACCAGTGGGCGGCGGGCCAGGCGTCCTTGCCACCGAGGGCGACGGGCGAGACGCCCGAGCCCTCCAGGGCGGTGACGGCCTGGTCGAGCTCGTCCATCGTCTTCGGGGCCTCGGTGATGCCGGCGGCGTCGAAGAGGTCCTGGCTGTACCAGAAGCCACCGGGGAGCACGGCGACGGGCATCGAGTACACCTTGCCGTCGACCGAGCCCGACCCGAAGGTCCCCTCGCTGATGTCCTTCTTGGCGTCGTCCGAGATGACGTCGGTGAGGTCCTTGACCTGTCCGGCCGAGACCATGGCCTGGAGCTTGCCGCCGCCGCGCTGCAGGAACACGTCGGGGGCGTCGCCCGAGTTGAGGGCGGTCTGCAGCTTGCTGTCGAAGTCCTCGTTCTGCACGGTCTGGACGTCGATCTTCACGTCCGGGTTGGCCTTCTCGAAGTCGGCCGCGGTGGCCGTCCAGAAGTCCTGGCCGGGGCCGGTCGTCGAGTTCTGCCAGAGGGTGAGCGTGCCGTCGTCCGACCCGCTTCCGCCCCCGGTGCTGCAGCCGGTCAGCAGTCCCGCTCCGATCAGCAGGGCCGCAGACCCGGCCAGGAGCCGTCGAGATGTGGTCATGGTTCCACCTTTTCCTCTTCGTTGAGCGGCCGTGGTCGACCGAGCGTGCCGTGCTCCGATGCGCGGCATGGCCTCAGTGTCGAAAACGTCCGGACCGGTGTCAAACGTTTTCGAAAACCATTTCCGTCGGGCTAGGCTGCCGACGTGATGACGGCACGGGTGACGATCCACGACGTGGCACGAGCTGCCGGGGTGTCGGTCGCGACGGTGTCCAAGGCGGTCAACGGCCGCTACGGCGTCTCGGCCCAGGCGATCGAGCGCGTGATGGCGGCGGTGGACGAGCTCGGTTACGAGTCGAGCCTGGTGGCCAGCAGCATGCGGGCCCGCCGCACCGGGGTGATCGGCGTGCTCGTGGCCGACTTCGAGCCGTTCAGCTCGGAGGTGCTCAAGGGGGTCGGGGCGGCCGTCCGGTCGAGGGGCGCCGAGTACGACCTGCTGGCCTACAGCGGGGCGCACCGCGGCGAGAACACCGGGTGGGAGCGTCGCTCGCTCAGCCGGTTGAGCGGCACGCTGATCGACGGCGCGATCCTCGTCACGCCCTCGGTGCTGACCACCGCCGCGAGCATCCCCGTGGTGGCCGTCGACCCGCACACCGGGCGCACCGACCTGCCGTCGGTCGAGGGCGACAGCCGGGGCGGGGCGCTGCTCGCCGTCGAGCACCTTCTCGGCCTGGGGCACCGGCGCATCGGCTTCCTGGCCGGGCGTCCCGACCTGCGCTCGGCGTCGTTGCGCGAGGTGGGCTACGTGCAGGCGCTCCGGGCGGCCGGCATCACCCGCGACCCGGCGCTGACCCGCAACGGCGACTTCGAGTTGACGGCCTCGCGCCAGGCGGCCCGCTCGCTGCTGACGAGCCCCGACCGGCCGACGGCCGTCTTCGCCGCCAACGACCTCTCGGCCATCGCCCTGCTGCGCACCGCGCTCGACCTCGGCCTGCGGGTGCCCGACGACCTCAGCATCGTCGGGTTCGACGACATCCCCGAGGCCTCCCGCGAGTCGCCTCCGCTGACCACCGTGCAGCAGCCGATGCAGCGGCTCGGCAGCGCGGCGGCGGGCATGCTCTTCACGATGCTCGAGGGCGGCGAACCGGCCGCGCCCGAGGTGCAGCTGCCGACGCGGCTCGTGGTGCGCGGGACGACGGGGCCGCCGCGCGGGTGAGCCCGGCGGAACCGGTTGCCTGTTTACACTTCCCTACGCCCCGGCGTACCCTTGTGTGCATGCCTGAGCAGAGCGTGGCCGACTACGCCGCCAAGAACGGCCTGTCGGTTCGACGTGTCCAGGCCCAGGCTGCGAGCGGCGCACTGCCCGCACGACGGGTCGCGGGGCGTTGGCTGATCGATGAGTCGCTCGAACACCGTGCCGTCGCACGGCGCCCTCTCGGTGCGCGCATGCAGAAGGCCCTGTCCGCACGACTCGAGGATCTCGACGACGGGTTGACGCCTACGGAGAAGGTGCGCCTCGTGAGGCACCTCGACGACTTGCGGTCAGCCGACGACCCCGCCGACCTGATCTGGGCGTGGTTCCGACCTCGGCAGCCCCTGCGACTCGACGGACTCGCGAGCGACGTCGCCGACCTCCCCGGCGACGCCCGAATCGTCCCGTCCGGGTTCAGCGACCCGCGCGCCGGGATCGCGGCCGCCGGAATGCTCGAGGCCCACGTCGGCACCGACGACCTCGACGCCGTACTCGACGACTTCATCCTCGAACCCTCCGACCGGCCGACCGTCCTGTTGCACGTCGACGACGCCCGCCCCGTCCATCCGGTGCCACTAGCGGTCCTTCTCGTGGATCTCGCACAGAGTCCCGGGCCGCGCGAGCGTGCCCAGGTGGGCCGTCTCGTGGCCGAGCGCCTGTCATGACGATCGTCGCCCCCGTCATGACCCCGGCTCAGGCAGCCGCATGGCATTCCCTCTTCGCCGTCCACCGACGACTGCCGACCGGCTGGTGCCTCGTCGGAGGCCAGATGGTCCATTCGTTGTGCTGGGAGCACGGAATCACCGCATCCCGCCCCACCGAGGACGCCGACGCCGCACTCGACGTCCGGGCACACCCCCGGATGCTCTACGACTTCACCCGCAGCCTGGCGGACCTCGGTTACGGGCCGGACGGTGAATCGTGGAACGGGCACCACCACCGGTGGGTCAACGGGTCGGCACAGATCGACGTCCTGATCCCTCGCTTCCTCGGCGAGCGTGCCGATTCCCGACGTGGCGCATCAGGTGGGACGACGATCGCTTCCGCGGGCGCACAAGGGGCGCTGAACCGAGCAGGGCCCGTGCGGATCGAGGTCGCCGGTGTCGTCGGGACGGTTCTCCGGCCGACGTTGCAAGGAGCCTTGTTCGCGAAGGCGGCTGCTCTCGTCAACGACGATCCGAATCCCGACCGCCATCTTCTCGACATCGCCTTGCTCGGCACGGCGGTGGGCAGGACCGTGCGTCTCGCCGAAGGCGCGACCACCGTCGAGAAGCGTCGCCTGCTCTCCGCCCTGGAACGGCTCGATCGCCGCCCGGCTCTGACGGCCGGGATCGACCGCGGCCCCGGGGTGACCCGCCGACTCCGACTCGCCCTGGACCGGACCTGACGACCCCGCAGACCCCGGTGTCGCCCTTGACACCAGAGTCCGTGCCGAGAGTTCGGGCTCCCGACCGTGCCGACGGTTCGGGCCGCCGACGGCGTGCCGCGACAGGGTCGGTCGGACACGGGGCACCCCGGGAGGCACCCGGGCATGTCTTCGGAGCGGCCCGCCTCCCCCGTTTGGGCGACGTCGCGAGAAAACGGGAACGCAGGAGGCGCGGGTCACGCGACCCGCGCCTCCTGCGTCCCCGGGGCCGTCAGGCCCGGCCGATCAGGCCCGACCGGTCAGGCCCAGAGGAACGGCACCACGAACACCAGCAACGTGACGACCGGCCCGATGACCACCATCGAGAGGCCCCATCGGGTCAGGTGCCGGTAGAGGCGCGGACGGTCCTCTTCCACGCCCGAGGCGACGATGGTCGCGCCGGTCGTGCCGAACGGGGCGCAGTCGACGAGCGACGCGGAGATCGCCAGGGCGTAGATGAAGCCGGTCATCTCGAGTCCGCCGCCCGGCACGAGCAAGGGGACGGCGAGCGGGATGAGCGCACCCAGGATGCCGATGGTCGACGCGAAGGCCGACACCAGTCCGGCGATCACGCAGATGACGAACGCGGCGAGCAGCGGCGACGAGACCGACCGGGCGACCTCGCCGAGCTGGTCGATGGCACCGAGCCGCGCCAGCACGCCGACGTACGTGATGATCCCGCCGAGCAGCAGGATGGTGTTCCAGTCGACGCGCGCCAGCGACGCCCGGCCCACGTCGGGCTTCACGAAGGCGAGGAAGACGGCGAGCGTCAGCGCGACGGCACCGAGGTTCAGGTCGACGTCGAGCAGCGTGATCGTGAAGAAGCCGACGATCAGCACGGGGATGCTCACGAGCACGACGACCTGGTAGGCGCCCAGCCGGGTGGCCGTGGCCGGCTCCGTCAGCACGGCCGTGCCGCCCGCACCGCGCCCCGTACCTGCACCGGCACCGCGCCCGGCACCGCGCGTGCCGCCGGTCCCGCCGCCTGCCGTCGTGGCCCGGGCCGCGCCCGCCGCCCGGGTCCGGGCGATCAGCTCGCGACCGCCGAACAGGAAGAACGCGACCAGCACGACGAGCG
Organism: Frigoribacterium sp. Leaf8; assembly: GCF_001421165.1. Taxonomy (GTDB): domain Bacteria; phylum Actinomycetota; class Actinomycetes; order Actinomycetales; family Microbacteriaceae; genus Frigoribacterium. The sequence goes on from NZ_LMKB01000005.1 coordinate 1,376,984, forward strand.
TGTTGACGCCCACCGAGAGGCCGAACATGAGACCCGGGTTGTAGGGGATGCCCGAGGCCCGCGCCACCGTCATGACCGTGATGCCGTTGATGCTGGTCGGGGCGAGGGCGCCACCGACGATGGCCGAGCTCATGACGATGCCCATCATCGTCGAGTGGATCTTGTGCTTGTGCGCCAGGCTCATCGCGATCGGCACGATCGTGAACGCCGCGTGCGACGTGCCGAGGCAGGCGACCAGCGTGCCGATGACGAACATCGCCCACGGGATCAGCGCCACGCGGTCGCCGATCAACCCGACCGAGCGGTCGACCAGCCAGTCGACCACCCCGGTCTCGCGGGCGATGCCGAACAGGTAGGTGATGCCGAGCAGGATCAACAGGGCGTCGACCGGGAATCCGCCGAGGACGCCGTCCAGGCTCTCGCCCACGACGAGCACGCCGACGAGGAGGGCCGCGACGAGCGCCAGGGCTCCCATGTGCACGTTGCGGATCGCCGAGAGGGCGAAGACCGCCACCAGGACGATCAGCGCGACGAGCTCGACGCTCACGAGGTCGCCGCCGGGGTGGGTTCGGTCGGGTCGGGGGTGTAGGGCATCGTCGTCGATCTCCTGGTTCGGGGTGTCGCGGGTCGGGAGGGGGAAGGGGAAAGGTCGAGGAGGCGCGGGTCAGCGACCCAGCGCGAGCCCGGCCCGGTAGGCCGCCAGCGCCGCCTCGGGCACGTCGGCGAGGTCGTCCAGTCGCACGAGGTCGCCGGGGGCCACGTCGGCCACGAGCCGCGCGCCGCCGAGCAGGTAGTAGGGCGCGATGCCGTCGTCGTCGGGGTCGACGATGACGGGGGCGACACCGGCGATCTCGTGGTGGTGGCCCTCGACGCGGAAGGCGGTGCCGGCCGACAGGGCCTCGCCGGCACGGGCCGCGAGGACCGTGTGCTGCCGGGGCTCGGGCAGGCGTGACGTCCCGTCGACGGCGGCGACGATGCTCAGCGGGGTCTCGACGCCCATGAAGTGGTACGGCCAGTAGATGCAGGCGTGACGGCCGTCGCGGCTGACGACGTGCCCCTTGCCGCGCAGCGTCTCCCAGGTGACGGGGTCGCCGGTGCGCACGATCACGAACACGCCGCCGGCGAAGCTGGCCTCACCCGGCAGGCGGAGCATCGAGAAGACGTCGACGACGCCGGTGCGGCCGAGCAGACCGCCGTCCTCGCGTGCCGTGTAGAGGTCGGCGAGCTCGTCCGGGCGGGCGACGGGGTAGTGCAGGGCCTCCACGTCGGCGCGGGCGCCGGTGTAGAGCGAGACGACGTTCATCTCGCAGGAGTCGGCGGCCGCCGCCCGCTTGAGGCCGGCGACCGCCGCGGCACGCGCCTCGACCGTCGCCAGGGGGTCGTCGCCCAGGTCGAGCAGCGATGCCAGGGAGGGGGCGTGCACGGTCGTGCCGGCCTGGTCGACGACGCCCGTGGCCGGGTCGAACGCGAGGTCGTACTCGCCCGACTTGCCGAGGGCCACGACGTCGAAGCCGCACTCGAGCACCCACGCCACGAGACGCAACAGGTTCGCGGGCTGGTCGCCGTCGCCGGGCAGGTACCGCAGACCGGCCGCACGGGCCTTGGCGCTCAGCGCCACGCCGGCGACGGACTCGACCTCCTTGCTGACCATGACGACGTGCACCCCGCGGTCGAGCGCGGTGTCCGCGTAGCCGTGCCCGGCCTCGATGCGACCGGTGGCCTCGACGAGGACGTCGACACCGTCCCAGTCGACGGCCGAGGCATCGGCGATCACGGCGATCGAGCCGGCCGAGACCGCCTCGGCGGTCGCCGCCGCCGTCGACGGCGTCGCGACGGACGAGGTGGGTACCCCGAGCTCGTGGAGCATGGCCGTCACCCCGTCGACGTCGGGGTCGACGAGCTGCGTGGCCGTCAGGTCGGGCAGGCGGCGCAGCTGGTCGAGCAGCGTGCGGCCGTAGCCACCGTTCGCGCCGGTGAGGAGGACGCGGACCGGAGTCGCGCGAGACGTCGTCGAGTGGAGGATCACCGTTGTTCCCGTTCGTTCAAGAGGCCAGGAGCGGCCCGGGCGAGCATGGCAACTGTAGCGAGACTTATCAAATTGTCAAACATCGCACCAAATAGTCACATAGACTGTCCTCGCCCACCCGCCCAGACCGAGGCGTCGTGAGCCCGCCCGCCACCGAGAGGTCCCGCATGTTGATAGGTGCCGTCGCCGACGACTTCACCGGAGCCACCGATCTCGCCTCGGGCTTCCGCCGCCGCGGCCTCGAGACGGTCGTCGTCGTCGACCCCGCCGTCGTCGAGCCGGCGACGTACGCCGGCGTCGACGCGGTGGTGGTGGCCCTGAAGACCCGCACGGCCCGGGTCGACGAGGCCGTCGCGCGGTCCACCGCCGCCCTGTCCTGGCTGGTCGAGGCGGGTGCCGAGCGGTTCGCCCTGAAGTACTGCTCGACCTTCGACTCGACCGACGAGGGCAACATCGGGCCCGTCCTCGACGCCTTCCGCGACCGGCTCGGGGTCGAGCGCGTGATCGTCGTCCCCGCGTTCCCCGCCAACGGCCGGACCGTCCGAGAGGGTCGCCTGTTCGTCGGCGACGACCTGCTCGAGGACTCGCCGATGCGTCACCACCCGTTGACGCCCATGACGCGCTCGAGGCTGCGCGACCTGCTCGCGCCGCAGACCCGGGCCACCGTCACCGAGGTCCCCCTGCGGGACGTCCGCGCCGGGGCCGACGCCCTCCGTTCGACCCTCGACGACGCGCCGGCCGGCTACCTCGTCGTCGACGCGGTGGACGACGACGACCTCGTGACCATCGGCCGCGCGACGGCACACCACCGCCTCCTCAGCGGCGGTGCGGGCCTCGCCCTCGGCGTCGGTGCCGACCACGCACCCGCCCCCGCCCTGCCCGCCGAGTTCTCGCACGTGACGGGGCGTCGCCTCGTGGTCTGCGGTTCGGCGTCCACCGCCACCCGTGGCCAGATCGCCCACGCGGCGGCCACGCACCCCACGCGCAAGGTCGACCTCGAGGCCGCCACGACCGACCCCGCTGCCGAGATCGCCGAGTTGACCGCGTGGGTGCGCGGCCTCGACGCCGACGCGGTCCCCGTCGTCTACTCGGTCGGCGACCCGTCCGACGTCGTGGCGGCCACCGACCGCGCCACGTCCGACGCCACCCCCGACGCGGCGGCCCTGGTCGAGGCGGTCCTGTCGACCCTGGTGCACGACCTCGTCGCCGACGGCACCGTGGGGCGGGTCGTCGTCGCCGGTGGCGAGACCAGCGGCGCCGTCGTCACGGCGCTCGGGGCACCCGCCCTGGTCATCGGACCACCGCTCGGCCCCGGCGTCTGCTGGAGCGCCGCGACGACGAGCGGCGGCCGACCGGTCGCCCTCGTCCTGAAGAGCGGCAACTTCGGTGCCGCCGACCTGTTCTCGACCGCCTGGGAGGCCCTCTCGTGACCGCCACGACCACGAAGTCCGCGAAGACCGCGGCCGAACGACTCGTCGACGCCGGCCGCGCCCTCGTCGCCGCCGGTCTGAGCCCCGGCAGCTCGGGCAACGTCAGCGTCCGCGACGGTGAGCAGCTGCTGATGACCGGCACGGGCACCATGCTCGGGTCGCTCACGGTCGACGACCTCTCGGTGCTCGCCCTCGACGGCACGGTGCTCGCCGGCCCCAAGCCGTCGAAGGAGGTCGCCCTGCACCTGGCGCTCTACCTCAAGAACCCCGGGCACCGGGCCGTCGTGCACGTCCACTCCCCGTCCGCGGTCGCCCTGTCCTGCCTCGAGCCCTGGTCCGAGCACTGCGCCGTGCCCCCGCTGACGCCGTACTCGCTCATGCGGGTCGGCCAGGTCCCGCTGCTGCCCTTCGTCGCCCCCGGCGACCCGGCCATGGGGTCGTTGGTCACCGACAGTCCGCTGCCGTTCCGCGCCGCACTGCTGTCGAACCACGGCAGCGTCGTGAGCGGCGAGGACGTCGACCGGGCCGTCCTCGGTGCCGTCGAGGTCGAGGAGGCCTGCCGGATCGCCCTGCTGACCCAGGGCGCCGACCGCCGCCTCATCCCTGCCGACCAGGTGGCCGCCATCACCGCGGCGTCGGGCATGCCGTGGACGGGTCCCACCGCACTAGGCTGACCGACGCGAGAAAGGCCGACGTGTCCCCCACAGCCCCCCTCATCCCCGAGCAGCGGCGCGAGAGCATCGTCGAGCACCTGCAGCGCGAGCGCGTCCTGAGCTACCGGCAGCTGACCGACCTCCTCGGCGTCAGCCAGATGACGGTCCGACGCGACGTCGCGACCCTAGAGGACGAGGGTCGCGTCACGGCCACGCCCGGCGGGGCCAAGCTCACCCCGCGACTGCTGGTCGAGGCGAGCCGGGACGTCAAGCAGGACGTCGACGTCGCCCAGAAACGGTCCATCGCCCGCGAGGCCGCGGCGCTCGTGCGCGACCACATGACCGTCTACCTCGACGCCGGCACGACCGTGCAGGCGATGCGCGAGCACCTCGACGACCTCACCGGCCTGACGGTCGTCACGAACGACCTCGCGACCGTCCGGTCGTTCTTCGACCACCCCGACGTCGACCTCATCGTCGTCGGGGGCCGGGTCGACAGTGCGAACCAGTCGACGCTGGGGCGGCTGACCCGGTTGACGCTCACCGAGCTGTCGCTCGACCTCGCCTTCATCTCGTCGAGTTCGTGGGACCTCACGCACGGCGTCACCACGCCGGTCGAGGCCAAGGTCGAGGTCAAGCGGGCCGCGCTCGAGGTGGCCGAACGCTCGGTGCTCGTCGCGGACAGTTCGAAGTACGGGCGCTTCGGCAAGTACCGTGCCCTCCGCCTGGCCGAACTCGACACGATCGTGACCGACGACCGCCTGGGCGACGAGGCCACGGCGGCCCTGGTCGACGCCGGTCTCGACCTCGTGGTCGCCGCCCCGGGCGAGCCCGCCTGACGCGAGTTCCCGGGGACGCAGGAGGCGCGGGTCACGCGACCCGCGCCTCCTGCGTCCCCGGCGGCCCGCCGCTCAGCGGGGGATGACCGAGAACAGGAACTTCTTCTTCACCATCACCCAGAGCAGCAGCACCGAGACCACGTGGACGATCGTGCCGACGACCACATCCGAGCGGTCCAGCCCGGGGATCGACGCGACGGCGAGCACGAAGAAGACCTGCCAGATGAACACGTAGAGGCTGGCCTGCCCGAGGGGGACGTAGAACCAGCCGAGGGCCGCCGAGATCGGCTTCCAGAACACCGTGAGGATCGCGTAGACGCAGACGACCACGAGGGCCACGTCGACCAGCCGGCCCCACTGCATGTCGACCCGCTGGTAGCCGGTCGCGTACAGCGTGTCGTAGAGGCCCGTCGGGATCGGCCCCGGGGCGAACCCGTAGGCGTGCCCGGCCCAGATCAGCGCGAGGAACCCGGCGTAGCCGACGACCCCCACGCCGACCAGCACCTTGCCGAGGCGGGTGGTCAGCGCCGTCACGATCCGACGCCGGTACCAGCCGATGACGAGACCGTGGGTGAAGAGCACCTGCCAGGCGAAGAGCGGGAACACCGGCTCGAACTGCGACGGCAGGAGGTGGACGTCGGGGAAGACCACGCCGACGGCGTAGACCGCCCAGCTGACCAGCAACACGGCCCACCAGGCACGCCGCTTGATCGCCCACATCAGGGCGGGGATCGTCAGGCTCAGCACGACGAACAGGCCCATGATGTTGAACGGCCACGGCCCCATCTCGAGCAGCAACAGCTGACGCACGGCGTACCACGGCGGCGGGTAGTCGAGCAGGCGGTCGACGTTCGGGTACAGGTCGTAGACCCGCCCCTCCGCCGAGGTGCCGGTCATGCCCGTGCCGCGGTCGGTGAAGGTCGTGACCGCGTCCGTGTTCAGCAGCGGCACGAAGCTCAGCGCGAAGACGACCAGGATGACCGCGAGGGTCACGACGTACTGCTTGCGCGCCCGGACGAACGCGCCGATCGCGGCGGCCTTCTCGCCGTACTTCTTGATGCCGAGCGGGTAGACCATGCCGAGCACGATGCCGCTGAGGAACACGAACATCTCTGCGCCCGTGATCGCCCCGACGGCCTTCAGCGTGACGAACGAGAACGGCCCCGCGACCTCGATGTGCGTGATGACGACGGCCAGGATGATGAACCCGCGGAAGAGGTCGATGCGCAGGTCGCGACCGGGTGATCCGTCGTCGGGGTAGCGCCAGCGGGGCAGCAGGCGCCCGACGACGCCGCTCACCAGGAAGACCAGGGCGAGCACCACGGCACAGGCCACGATCCAGCCCATCTCGTCGCCGCCGCCGTCGCGGACCTGCACGGTCGCGGCGTCGCCGTCGGTCGAGGTCACGCGGTCGGTGACCGGCCCGAGGTCGATCCGGTCGGACGCCTCGAGATCGGTGCGCAGCGCCCCGGCGATGCCCGACTCGGCCGTGGCCCGCCAGTCGACGGGTCGGTCGCCCGCCTCGGCCTCGTCCCGCTCGACCTCGAGCCAGGTGACGCCGGAGATCCGGTCGTGGGTCGGCAGGGCGTCCAGCACCTGACGCCACCAGCCCTGCTTGACGTCGAGCTCGGGGGCACCGTCGAACCCGGCGGCGTAGAGGGCGCCCGTGTCGAGCAGCATGGGTCGGTCGCGCCCCTCGGCGAAGCGCTCGTAGAACGTCGACGGCTGAGCCTCGGCGTAGCCCCAGGTCTCGTCGAAGCGTGCCTCGACCTCGCCCGCCGCCGGGGCCTGGTTCTCGACCAACGGCACCGACGTGCCGGCGGCCGTCGAGGCGCTGCCCTTGGCGAAGAAGAACATGGACTGGCCGACCCAGTCGACCGCGTCGTCGCCGGGGTAGTACGGCCCGTACGGGTCGTCGGCCTCGGTGACCCGCCCGTCGTCGTTCGTGTCGAGCAGGTCGACGTCGCCCGAGGGGGTCTCGGTGAGGCGGCCGACGGCGTCCGAGAACGGATAGCCCGCACCGTAGGACGGAGCCCACACCATGCGGGCCTGCGAGTCCCCGGCGTGCACGACGTCGGCGAGGGCCCGGAACGCCCCGACGAACGCCGTGGGCTGCTGCCCCCAGCGCTGCCAGTTGCCGTTCATCTCGGGCGCGAAGCGCACCAGCTGGAGCGTGCCGTACTGCCGGTCGATCTCGGTCAGCAGGTCGTCGGCCCGGCGCGCGTCCGCGGCGTCCAGGTCGGCGAGCCGCCCGGTGGGCTCCAGGCTGACCACGAGCACGGCGCCCTGGGCGGCCGCGGCACGGGCCGACCGGCGCCACTCCTCGACCGCGCCCTGGTCGAGCGGGTAGTCGATGTTGACGCCGTACAGCGACGGCGTCGCGCCGAGTCGGCCGGCGTAGCCGTCGGGTCCGTCCGAGCCCCAGTCGAGGTCCGGGCCGAACCACGTGTCCGAGGGTTCAGGAGGCGCGGCTGCGGCCGACGCGGACGTCGCGTCCCCGAGCACCGCCGGCCCCAGCACCAGCGGCACGAACGCCGCGACGGCGAGCAGGGCCGCGCCGATCCGGCGGGCCGCCCGCCGACGTGGCACCGTCGCCGACGGGTGCCTCAGCGTCGGCACACGAGCGTCCACACGTTGCGGCCGTCCTCGTGGCGGTAGTCGAGGCTCTCGAGGCTGAGGAGCGCCAGGGCCAGGCCGCGACCGTCCTCGTCCTCGAGGTCGGCCATCGAGACGGCGCTGAGGTCGATCTCGCTGGGCATGCCGTTGTCGTGGAAGACGGCGGTCAGCCGGTCGTCGGTGGCGGAGAGCTCGAGGGTGAAGCGGCGACCGCGGTCGGCCTCGGACCGGCGCGAGTGCTCGACGACGTTCGCCGCGATCTCGACGATCGCGGTCTCGAACGAGAAGCGCGTCTCGAGCGAGTCGTCGCCGAGCGAGGTCCACCACGCCTCGAAGGCGTTCTGCACCAGGTCGATGCTCTCGGGTTCGACGGCCACGTCGATGACGACCGGGCCGGGACGCTCAGTCATCGAGGGCGGCCGAGACCGAGGCGCGGGGCTTGAGGATGCGGTCGAGGTTCGTGAGGCGCAGCACCATCGAGACCTGCTCGGTGGGGGCCACCAGCCGCAGGTCTCCCCCGGCCTGGCGTGCCGACTTGAGGCACGACACGAGGGCCCCGAGGCCCGACGAGTCCACGAAGGTCGTGCCCGAGAGGTCGACGATGATGAGGCGGTCGCCGGCCGCGAGACGTGCGGCCACCTCGTCGCGGAGTTGTGGTGTCGAGACCACGGTGAGGCGCCCCTGTGGGGAGAGCACGCAGCCGCCTTCGACGGCCTCGACGGTGACGGTCATCATGATTGTTCCTTGTCGTGGGGTGCCGAGGGCCCCGGGTAGAGAACGGCCCGGACGATGATGCTGAAGATCACCAGGTCGAAGAGCACCCAGGCGATGTTGACGAGCGGCGCGAGGCCCTCGGCCTGCCCGGTGGCGTAGCGGACGCCAACCAGGACGAGTGCGGCGACGAGGCAGGCGACGGCCCAGATCTGCGGTCGGACGAGGTCCCACCGGGGGCCGGTGGCCGCCTGCTTCGTCTTGGGCGTCACCGAGAAGCCGAGCGCGCGGCCGCGGTAGACGTTCTGGAACGCCGTGGTGACCGAGGCGATCCAGACCGGGAAGAGCGCCAGCGAGTACTGCTGCCCCCGCCAGGTCGGCCTGCCCGCCGCGACCACCCAGAAGAGCAGCTGGTTGAACACCAGGAAGGGGATCAGGCGGGCGAAGAAGTCGACGCTGTAGGCCTGCACCGGCACGACGCCGAACGACAGGCAGAGCACGGGCGCCGCGATGTAGACCACGGCGGCGAAGCCCGAGAGGTAGCTCCACATGGTGGAGAAGTACATGAGGCGCTGACCCCACGACAGGCCCTTCTGCACGAGCGGGTTCTCGCGGAAGAACACCTGCATGGTGCCCTGGGCCCAGCGCAGACGCTGCGTCATCATGGTCGCGAGGTCCTCGGGCGCGAGCCCGATCGCGAGGATCTCGTCGTGGTAGACCGACCTCCAGCCCAGCCCGTGGAGGCGCATCGCCGTGGCCATGTCCTCGGTGACCGAGATCGTGGCCAGGGGCATGATCGCCTGCGCCTCGGAGCCGCGGTCGACGTCGAGCGCCCCGACGAGCAGCGAGATCGACTCGATGGCGGCGAGCGGGGAGGACGATCGCTGCGCGAGCAGGTCGAGGGCCGCCTCGTCGAGGGCGTCGAACGTGTCGGGGCCGAGCGACATGGCGGCGAGCTCGGCGAGGTCGCCCTTCATGGCCGCGAGGTCGGCGTCGGCGAAACGGAAGGCGATCGTGTCGATGCTGCGCTGGAACCGGTAGGTGACGTCGCCGATGGACTCCCCCGCGGCGAACTCGGCCCGGGCCCGCTCGACCACGGTCTCGGCGTCGTCCAACGCCTCGAGCACGCGGGGCTGGCCGACGGCCTCCTCGCGTGCCCGCACCAGCAGCTTGCGCGACGTGCGGACGGCTCGACGCACGGCCGCCTCGACCTCGGTGACGTACCGCGCGACGCCCAGCTGCATCAGCGCCTCCCGACGGAGGACCGCGTTCGACCCGCAGAAGAACGCACTGTTCCAGCCGTCCTTCGACTGCTGGATGGGGCCGTAGAACAGCGGCGCCTGACTGCCCAGGGGGTCGGACTCCGGCACGTTCTCGAACCACTGCGGCGTCTGCACGAGAGCGATCCGCTCGTCCTTGAAGTAGCCGAGGGTGCGGTCGAGGATCTCGGGCTTCGGCACCTGGTCGGCGTCGAGGATCAGCAGGAACTCGCCCTCGGTCGACAGGAGGGCGTTGTTGAGGTTGCCGGCCTTCGCGTGGCGCGGCCGGTCGGCCCAGTCGTCGGACCGGGTGATGACGCCGATGCCCGCGGCCTCGGCGGCGGCACGGATCTCGGGGCGACCCCCGTCGTCGAGGATCCACGTCGTGTGCGGGTAGTCGATGCGCTGTGCCGCGAGGGCGGTACGCATGACGAGTTCGACCTCCTCGTTGTACGTGGTGACGAAGACGTCGACCGTGACCCGCGTCTCGAGGCCCTCGGGGTCGGGAGCGGTCGGTGGCTCGCCACGTTCACGCAGCCGCCAGGCCCCGAGGCCGAACAGCAGCGAGTCGATCACGCTGTACGTCTCGGCGAGGATCAGCGGCACCGCGATCCACCACGACGACCAGTTCACCGAGGCGGCCCAGCGCCAGACGATGTAGTTCAGGCCGGCGAGCGACGCCAGCAGGACCGCCACCCGGATCGCGACGATGCGGCGACCCGGGGTGGTCCGGTCGAGCAGCCGCTGGTCGCGGCGACTCAGGGTGTCGGTCACGCGCGACGGTCCATGACGACGACGGTGACGTCGTCGCGCGAGAGGCGTCGCTCGGTCAGGGCCGCCATCGACCCGAGCAGGCCGAGGCCGTCGGCACCGCCGGTGGCGGGCCGCGTCGCGAGCCGCCCGACCTCGAGGGCCCAGTCGAACTCGTCGTCGAGGACGTCGAGGACGCCGTCGCTCATGACGATCAGCTGGTCGCCGACGCCGAGGCGGGTCGTCTCGGTGACGTGCTGTTGCTGCTCGTCGAGCCCGAGCGGCAGCCCCGTGCCCGCGAGGTGCTGCACGCTGCCGTCGGCCCGGACGATGATCGACAGCCCCGCCCCGGCGTCGACGAACGAGAGTTCGTCCGTGTCGAGGTCGAGGACGGCGTGGAAGTACGTGACGAACGTCCCGGTGCGCTGCAGGTCGGTCCGCACGGCTCGTTCGATGCGGTCGACCGCGAGGCCGAGTTCGCGTCCCGCGGCGACCTGCGGTGAGGCCGCACGACAGGCCGCCCGGACGGAGGACCCGATGATGGCCGCCCCGACGCCCTTGCCCATCACGTCGCCGACGGCCACGTGCACGAACCGGCCGACGAGTCCGTAGTCGTAGTAGTCGCCCCCGACGCTCAGCGAGGGCAGGCAGATGCCCTCGACCCGGACGCCCTCGACCTCGAGGGGCTGGGCCGGCAACAGCGCCTGCTGCGTCGAGCGGGCGGCCGAGGCGTCGGCGTCGGCGAGGAGCTCGACCTGGGCCCAGGCGGCCAGGTCGCGGAACTCGGCCATCTCGTCTGCCGAGAGCTGCCGGGGCTCGGCGTCCATCAGGCAGAACGAGCCCACGACGTTGCCCGATCCGTCGCGCAGCGGGTGACCGACGTAGAACCGCAGCCCGTTGTCGTTGAAGGCGCCCAGGTGGGCGAACCGCGGGTCGAGGCGGGCGTCGTCGGTGGTGACGATCTCGCCCGTGTCGGTCACGAGGCTGCACGGGGTGTCGGTGCGCCCGGACTCGGGGTCGTCGAAGCCCGCCCGGCCGACGAAGAGCGCGCGCTCGTGGTCCATGACGGTGACCGACGACAGCGGCACCCCGAACACGGCCCGGGCGACGCGGGTCACGCGGTCGAGGCGGGCCTCGTGGCCCGACTCGACGATGCCGAGCGTCTCGACCGCTCGCTGCCGACGTTCTTCGCGGACTTCGTCCCTGATCACACGGCTCCCTCTCGCTGGGCGCGCCTGGTGGGAGCGTGCCGTCTCCGAACCCTGCAACGATGCCACAGAGCCCTCGCCACGTCATGCCCACCATTAGGGGGACACCGAGGAGGCGCGGTGCCGGTCAGCGCATGACAAACCTTGCCATCGCGCCTAGGATCGGTCCATGGCCACCATGAACGTCTCGCTGCCCGACGGTCTGAAGCACTTCGTCGAGGCCCAGGTCGACGAGCGCGGTTACGGGACGAGCAGCGAGTTCATCCGCGAGCTGATCCGTCGCGAGCAGGCGCGCGCCCGCCTCCGCGAACTCGTGGTGGACGGCATGGCGTCCGGGGCGGGCTCGGACCTCGACGAGCAGTACCTCGACCGCCTCCGGGACCGCGTGCACCGCGCCGGGGCCGACCGCGCGTGAGCCGCCGCGTCGTGACCTCGCGACGCGCCGACCACGACATCGAGTCGGCCGTCGACCACTACCTCGACGAGGGGGCGCACGCAGCCGCGCTCGACTTCGTCGACGCCATCGACGACGCGCGGTCGCTCATCTCGGCGCATCCCACCCTGGGGTCGGCCCGGTTCGCCGTCGAGACCGGGATCGACGGCCTGCGGAGCCTGGCGCTCCGCCGCTTCCCGTTCGTGGTGCTCTACACCGACGACACGGACGCCATGCGGGTCCACCGGGTGCTGCACACCAGCCGAGACCTCCCGGTCGAGTTCTCCGGAGCCTGACGACCGAGGAGGCGCGGTGCCGGTCGACCGGCACCGCGCCTCCTCGGGGCCTCGCGTCAGTCGAGGAAGTCGAAGACGAGATCGAGCGATCGGGCGGGATCGATCGGAGCGGTCGACCCGGCCGGAGCCGCGACGATGACGCTCAGGAGCCCGTGGGGCGTCAGCAGGATCGACCCGCCCCCGACGACCGGTGACCCGTCCTGGGCCGTCGCGACGAAGGCGCGCCCGTCGAAGGCGTCGGCCCGTTCGTCCTCGACCTGCTCGAGCGACAGCCCGTCGACGCCGCCCCCTGCGGGGACCTCGGCGTCCATGCCCGCCTGGTCGAGTTCCTGGACCGTGGCGATGAAGCCGACCCGGGACCCGTCGGCCTCGCTGGTCCACGTGCAGTTCGCCTCGTCGGACCCGATGGTCGAGGTCTCCGCCACGAGGGTCCGCCCCGTGACGAGATCGCCGAGGACGGCCCCCGCCGCCTCGCAGTCGGCGGGCAGGGTGAACTCGCCGGTCGGCTGGTCGGCGGCGTCCGCCGTGGCGGTCGCCTGCCCCGGGGACGACGACCGACCGGCGTCACCGGAGTCGGCGCCGCCTCCGGTGCAGCCCGCGAGCAGGAGGGTCACGGCGACGGCTCCGACGATGGCCGAGAGTGCGGGCGTGGTGGTGGTGCGCATGGTGGTCCCCCGGTGGTGCGCCGGACCCCTTCCGACGACCGCCTCAGCCTAGACGGGTCGGTCCACCTCGGGGGCGGGTCAGGTGCCGGGCCAGAAGCGGGTGAACAGGTCCTGGATGAACGGGATCAGGTCCTGCACCTGGTCGACGCCGGCGATCGCGACGGCCACGAGGGGCCACAGCGACACCACGAGCGTCGAGATCACGGCCGCCACCCCGAGCACCCAGGCCAGGGCACCGTTGCGCACCTTCACGATGAGCAGCAGCACGACCAGGGCCAGGACGTAACCGATGGCGATCGCCGCGACGATCGAGCCGACGGGCACGTCGAGGGCGCCGGCCGTGCCGCCGTCCGCCGCACCGATCAGGGTGAGCACGGGCAGCAGCACGCCGACGACGATCAGCACGCAGAGGACCGCCGAGGTCACCAGGGCCGCCCAGACGGCCCGCGGCCGGGGGCGTCGGGTCGTCATCGTCGTGCGCCGCCCGAACATCACTTCTCCGTCGTGGCGACGTCGTCGCCGTCGACGACGACCTGCGCGTCGCTGTCGGAGTCGACCTCGACCGTGACCGTTCCGCCGTCGACCGTCACGGTGACGTCGGCACCGTCGGCGTCGCGTGCGTCGCGGGCGTCCTCCGAGGAGGCGCGGGTGGCGTCGCCGTCCGAGGCCCGGTTCTCCTCCACCGCGTCGGCCACGCCGTCCACGGCGTCGGCGGCCTTCTCACGGGCGCCGACGACGACCTCGGACGTCGTGTCCAGTGCGGCGTCGGTGGCGTCGGCGGTCGTCGAGCGGGCGTCCTCGCGACGGTCCGCCACGGAGTCGAGGGCGTCGGCAGCAGCGTCCCGCGCCTGGTCGGCCACGTCGCGGGCATCGTCGGCGACGTCGTCCGCCTTGGCAGCCGCCTCCTCGCCGACCTCGCCCGCGGTGGCCTTCGCCTGCTCGGCGACCTCGCCGGCCTTGTCGCCCAGCTCGCGGGCCTTGTCGGACAGGTCGCCCGCGGCCGTCCGAGCCTTGTCGGACAGGTCGCCCGCGGCGGTCGCGGCGCGGTCGCGTGCCTCGCCGGCGGCGGCCTTGGTCTTCTCGCCGGCCTCCTTCGCCCGGTCACCGGCGTCGGACACGGTCTGCTTCGCCTTGTCCGCGGCGGCGTTCACCTTGTCGGCGGCGTCCTCGTCCGAGTCGAACGGGCCGTGCACGTCCGTGACGGTCACGTTGACCGTGACCTCCTCGCCGTCGAGCTGCCCGACGGCATGCTTGACCTGCGTCCGGACGGTGTCGGCGAGCGTGGTGACGTTCGTCGGGTACTCGGCGACGACGGCGATGTCGACCACGAGTCCCTCGTCGGTGGTGCCGGCGCGGACGCCGGGGACGGAGCCCGTGCCGATCGCCGTGCGCAAGGCGCCGGCGAGCCGCTGGGACGCGGTGCCGAGGGCGTGGACGCCCGAGACGCCGAGGACGGTGACGCCGATCGTGTGCTCGAGGACCTCTTCGGGCGAGGTGGCCCGGGTGGACGCCGCGGCGTCGATGTCGATGGGGGTGACGTGGTGGGTGGACTCGCTCATGAGACCGGCCTTTCATCGTGGAACGTGGGTGGGGCGACGGACGGCCCCCGTCCTCGGGTCGAGGGCGAGGGCCGTCCGTGCGGTGGGGCGAGGGAGGTCAGTCGAGCCGCGTCGCGGACGACATCTGGCTGCGCAGACCGCCGTTGATCTGGATCACGACGGGCGTCTCGGTCCCGAGGACGCCGTCCCAGTGGGCGACGGCCTGGTCGATGCTCCGGCGGATGTCGGTCGGCGAGACGCCGCGACGCGCGTTGGCGGTGACGCGCAGGACCGACTCGCGCTTGACGCGGAAGGCGGTCACGTCCACCGAGACGATGCCCGGGGTGTCGGCCAGCGCCTCCTCGAGGACCTGTTCGGCGACCTTCGCGTCGACGACCAGGCGACCGCCGGTGGTCTGGTCGCGACGCGACCCCTCGTCGACGGTGAGCAGCGTGCCGGTCTGGCCGTGTCCCTGTCGCAGGGCGAACCAGGCGAGCAGGACGATCAGCACGAGGCTGGCCACCGCGACGACCCAGAGGATCCACGGCTGGTCGCCGAGGGCGTCGGTCGCGGGGCCCCTCGCATCGGAGGCGCCCTGCGAGACGGTCTTCTGGACGTCGGGCACGAGGGCCCCGACGGCGACGGCTCCGCCGGCGAGCAGCAGCACGAGGCCGATGACGAAGACGACGATGCGGTTCAGAGCGCGATTGGTGCTGTTCATGACCCGACCGTTCCTTTCTCGGACAGCTTGACCTTGTGACGCAGTGCCGGGCTGAAGTCGTAGGCGCCCAGTTCGTCGCGGACGGCCTCGTCGATGCTGCGGACGTCGGTCTGACGGCCGGAGGTGCGGGTGACCTCGATCAGGGCGCTGCGCTTGCCCACGCTGACGCTGACCTGCGAGGGGTCGACGTCGCCGGCGTAGCTCGCGGTGCGGGCCAGCGAGCGGGCGATGACCCGGTCGTCGACCACGGCCACGGTGCGCTCGGCCTTCGCGCCACGACGGCCACGACGGCCCGGCGCGAGCGACACGACGATCAGGACGAGCCCGATCAGCGCGACGACGACCGCGACGGCGGTCAGCACGCCGACCGGAGCACTCGCGGCGTCCAGGGTCGAACCGACGAGGTCGGTCGGAGCCAGGAGCAGCGGAGCCGTCCCGACGGCGGCGAGGACCGCCTCGGTGCCGATCCACGCCAGGGCGACGATCAGCAGGACGGCGAGGGTGATGGCGATGCCGGCCCGCGACGAGTGCGTCTCACGGCGCACGATGCGCTTGTAGAGCGATGCGGTGCTCATGCGACGCGCTTCCTCTCTCGGATGTCGGCACCGGTGATCTGCAGGTCGACCTTGTCGATGCTCGACCCGGTCAGCTGCAGCACGCGGTCACGGATGGTGGACTGGGCCGCCGTGAGGCGGTCCAGCAGGGTGCCCGAACGACGCTCGGAGACGCCCAGGGGCGAGACCCGGATGGGGGTCTTGGCGATCACGCTGAGAGCGCCGTCGTGGTCGGCCAGCTCGACCGACACCTTCGACGCGGAGACCTCGAGGGCCTCCGCGGTGACGGCCGAGACGACCCGACGCACGGCACGTGACGTGATCTTGTTCCGGCCGTGGAGGGCCCGGTCGGCCGTCACCGCCGCGGTCACGACGACCGCCGCCCGCGGAGTGCGTCGGCGAGGCCGCGGACGTCGAGCTTGCCCTCGACGACACGGCCGACGCCGAACCCGATCGCCATGGCGATCGCGACGAACACGAACGCCCAGAAGCCGAAGGCCAGGGCGGTCAGCGCCAGGACGGCGCCGACCAGCATGCCGGTGGTCGTGGCGGTCACTTGACGCGGCTGTCGTCGGCGTCGTCGTCGTTGTCCTCGGAGGGGATGTACACGTCGGAGACGGTGACGTTCACCTCGGTGACCTCCATGCCGACGACCTGCGAGATGGCGTCGGTGACGGACTTGCGCACGTCGTCGGCGACCTTCTGCAGTTCGACGGGGTACTCGGCGACGATGACGATGTCGGCGGCGACCTGCTTCTCGCCGACCTCGACCGAGACGCCCTGGCCGCGGTCCTGCTGGTTGATCACGTTGCGGATCGCGCCGATGGCACGGGCGGCACCGTTGCCCAGGTCGTGGACGCCGCGCACCTCGCGGGCCGCGATGCCGGCGACCTTCGAGACGACGCCCTCGGCGATGGTGTTCTTGCCGGCGGCGTGGGACTGCGTGGTCTTGGCAGCGGCGGTGCTGGTGGAGGGGGTCACGTTGCTCATGGTTGCTCCTTGCTCTGGACCGGTGGGACCGGTCGGTGTCGGGGTGCCCGTGAAGCGGGTCACATCATTCAGACGCACGGGGCACGGCAGGTGTCATGGTGGGTCAGCCAGCTTTCAGGGAACGATTCACCACCACTCACATTTCGGCCATCACGTCCCCCGATCCGGGCACGGGGTGGTAGTCAAGAGGCATGACGCGGGCCGTCCGGGCCTCGTCCCGGGGTCCCCCCCGCGTCCCGTCCCGCCGGGCCCAGTCCCGCCCGTCCGATCGCAGGAGGTCGTCATCACCACCGACGACCCCCTCCTCGACGCCGCGGACGCGACGTTGGCCGTGCGGGCCCGCGACGGCGACGTCCACGCCTACGAGGTCATCGCGCGCCGACACGGACCGCTGATGCGCGTGTACGCCGCGCGCCTCCTGGGCTCCGACCTCGAGTCGGACGACGTCGTGCAGGACGCCTTCATGACGGCCTGGCGACGCCTGGCCGACCTCGACGACCCGTCGCGGGTGCGCAACTGGCTGATGCGCATCGTCAGCAACAAGGCGGTCGACCGTCTGCGCGTGCGACGCGACCACGACGACGTCGACCGGCTCGAGGTGTCGGCTCCGCGCCACGAGACGCCCGAACGCGTGGTCGAGGCCCGGTTGCAGCTCGACGCCATGTGGTCGGCCCTCGACAAGCTCCCCCTCGACCAGCGACGGTGTTGGCTGTTGCGTGAGACCGCCGACTACTCGTACGCGGACATCGCCGAGGCCCTCGACCTGCCCGTCTCGACGGTCCGGGGCAAGATCGCGCGGGCCCGGGTGTTCCTCATGACCGAGATGGAGGCGTGGCGATGACGACCGACGACCGCTCCCCCCTCGACGTGCCCGAGGACGACGACACGGTGGACGGCATCCCCGCCGACCGCCTCGCGGACTACCTCGACGCCGGACGCATGCCCCGCGACCCGGCCATCGAGGGCTCGGCGGCCTGCCGCCTGTACCTGCAGTCGTTGGCCCGGGTGCACGACCTGTCCCGCGCCTCCCTCGAGCACGAGGCCCGCCGCGAACCCGACCGGGACGGCGCCTGGATCGACGGCCTCCTCGACTCGATCCGTCGAGAGGTCGTCGGCGGCCGGGTGATCCCGATCGGCCACCCCGACCCCGCGGTCCGGTTGAGCGTCACCGAGGCCGCGGCGCGCGGGCTCGTGCGACGGGCGGGCGACGAGCAGTCCGGCGTCGTGCTCGGGTCGACGACCTTCGACGGCGACCTGACGACGGCGGGGGCCGACGTGGTCGTGCGGGTGACCGCCGCGGCCCGGTACGGACTCGACCTCGGCGCCGTCGCGGACGAGCTGCGCACCCGCATCACCGAGACGCTGACGCGGCACACCGGGCTGACCGTCGTCCGGGTCGACGTGCTCGTCGACGACGTCTTCGTGGCGGGAGAGGACGACCGATGAGCGACGACCTGCTCTCCCGTGACCTGACCGAGGTGCTGCGCGGCGTCGAGGGCGTGGTCGACGTGTTCGACGCGCACCCCGTCGTCGAGGGGGCGGTGCGGGCCGTCGCGGCCGGCCTCGACCTCGCGGGCTCGACCGGCCTCGTCGAGATCTCGCGGGCGGCCGGTTCGGTGTCCGTCACCGCCCACGTGGCGACCGGACTCGACGTCCCGACGCCCGAGACGCTGGCCCGGGCGGCCGACGCGCTGCGGGGACGCCTGGCCGCCTCCGGCGTGACGGGCGACGTCGTGGTGTCGGTCTCGGCCCGTCTGGTCGACGCATCCCGCTGACCGCGGGACGACGAGGAGGCGCGGTGCCGGTCCGACCGACACCGCGCCTCCTGCGCGTCAGCGCTCTCTCGTGAGCCGCTGCGGGTGGTGCTGGTGCTGCTACTTGATGGCGGCGCGGATCTCGGCGGCGGCACCGGCGACGTCGTCGGCCGAGTAGATCGCGGCACCGGCGACGGCGACGTCTGCTCCGGCGTCCTGGACCGAGCCGACCGTGGCGGCCTTGACGCCACCGGCGACCGAGAACGGCACGCCCGAGGCCTTGCCGGCCTCGAGCAGCTTCTCGAACGTGAAGCCTTCTTCGGCCTGCTCGTCGAGCCCGGCGTGCATCTCGACGAACTCGGCGCCGAGTGCGACGACCTCCTTGGCACGGGCGGCCTTGTCGCCGACGCCGATGAGATCGACGACGATGCCCTTGCCGTGGGCCTTGGCAGCCTTGACCGCACCGGCGATGGTGCTGTCACCGGCGACGCCGAGCACGGTCACCAGGTCGGCGCCGGCCTTGAACGCCTCGCCCGCCTCGAGCTCGCCCGCGTCCATCGTCTTGAGGTCGGCGAAGACGATCTTGTCGGGGTGCGCCTCTTTGATCGCGGTGATGGCGCGGAAGCCCTCGGCCTTGATCAGCGGAGTGCCGAGCTCGATGATGTCGACGCTCGGCGAGGCGGCGGCGGCCAGCTCGAGGGCGGCGTCGGTGGTCAGGGTGTCCATGGCGAACTGCAGCTTCATGTGGTGCTCCTCGTGGGGGCGACGGGGCCCGATCGGGCCTCTGGTACGTCGTCGATCCCGTTGCCTTCGATCCTGGTCCGACGATGCTGTGAGAGCAGCCCCTCGACGGGGGCGTCCCACCCACCCGTTCGGGTAGGGAGGGTGGCGTCGGGTAGGCGGACGCCTAGGGTGGGCGCATGAGCCACACCGTGCACGACGTCCCCGGTCGGGCCGGTTCCGACACCCTGGCCCGCACCCTGGCGTCCGAGCACGCGCGGGCGACCGCCGACCTGGTCGACCGGCATGCGATGACGCTCGAGTCCGTGCTGGCCGCCCTGCGCTCACGACGCCTCGACGACCGGGCGGCACGGGCCGAGGCCATCGACGTCGCGGCGGGGGCCCTGGTCGCCCTCCGGACGGGTTCCGACCGTGACCGCGGGACCACCCTCGAGCCGGTCGTCGGGGCCTTCGCGCGCCTCCGGTCCGACCTCCGGCCGCTCGTGCGCTTCGGCGACCTGGACGTCCAGTTCGTCGAGCCTCCGGCGACGGGTCGGGCCCTGCCGGGGGACGTCGCGCACGTGGCCCGGGCCGTCGTCCGGAACGCCGTGCTCACCTTCGTCGACGCGGGGGACGCACGTCGGGTGCGCATCCAGTGGGACTGCGACGGCCTGAACCTGCTGATCGCGATCCGGGACGACGGCGCGGGCGAGTTGACGGCACACGACGACGCGCTGCGGCCGATCACCGAGCAGGTCTCGGGGGTCGGGGGCGAGCTGACGGTGGCGTCGACCGTGGGGTGGGGCTCGGAGTTGACGGTGCGCCTGCCGCTCGACCCGCCGCCGTCGAACGAGCCGTGGGAGCTGGTCGCGGCCCTGAGCGAGCGGGAACGCGAGGTGCTGCACCGGGTCGCGGCCGGCGACCGGAACCGCGACATCGCGACGGTGCTCGGCATCAGCGACAACACGGTGAAGTTCCACGTGTCGAACCTGTTGCGCAAGCTCGGGGCCCGCAGCCGCACCGAGCTCGCCGCCCTCGCCTCGTCCCCCTGACCCGGAGGCCGCACTCTGCCCACTCGGCCCCTGCGCCGATCGAGTGGGCAGAAAACGTCCTTCATCTCGACGGGAAGGACACCTTCTGCCCACTCGGCGCCCGGGGTGCGGAGCCGACCCCCGTGGTGCCCGTGGCGAGCGACGCGGCTGGTGGAGTCAGAGAGGATCACCTCTCGCCAGCGATCATGCGGTGACAGTGGCTTTGGCCGTGGCGCGCGTCACGTCGTCGCTAGGTCCGCCGCCTCGCCATCACGGCGCGCTGCAGGAGCACGAAGACCAGGAGGATGCCGCCGGTGATGATGGTGGTGGCCTCGGGCGGGATGCCTCCATCTCGCGTGATGAGCACGTTCATGAGGCCGAGCACGAGCGCTCCCACGACGGACCCGAGCACGAAGCCGACGCCGCCGGTGAGGAGGGTGCCACCGATCACCGTGGCGGCGATCGAATCGAGCTCCCACCCGATGCCGGTGATGTTCTGCGCGCTCCCGAGCCGGGCCGTGTAGATGACCGAGGCGAGCCCCGCCAGCGATCCGCTGATCACGTAGACGGCGAGCTTCGTGCGGCGCACCGGGAGGCCCATGAGGGCGGCCGACTGCTCCGACCCTCCGATCGCGTACACGGTGCGACCCAGACGCGTGCGGTGCAGCACGAAGAACGCGACGGCGACCACCACGAGCGCGATGAGCACGCCAGGAGTCGTCACGACGTCGTTCACCTTCGGACCGTCGACGACCTTTATGTTCGTCGCGAGCGAGCGGATGGGCGACTCGTCGGCGAGTCGCTCGGGCACCGTGCTGAGGATGGAGGCGAGGCCCCGTCCGAGGAACATCATCGCGAGCGTCGCGATGAACGGCTGCACGTCGAAGAACTGGATCAGCACGCCCGAGACGACGCCGGATGCCGTGCCGATGAGGATCATCAGCACCATCACGACCCAGGGGTTCCAGCCGGCGTTCGCGAGCAGCACGCCCGCGACGCTGCTGACCGCGACGATCGCACCGACGGAGAGGTCGATGCCCCCCGTGAGGATCACGAACGTGAGCCCCACGGCCAGGACGATCACATGGGCGTTGTTGATGAGCAGGTTCGACAGGGTCGCGGCCTGCACGATGCGGCCGTAGGCGATCTCTCCGTAGGCCAGCATTGCGATCAGGATCACCAGGGCGGCGACCGTCGGCAGGGAATCGAGTCGGAGCCGCATGCGGCGACGCGGTTCGAGGGGCCCGTTGCCGGGGCCCGGGCCGGGGGTCGGCGTGGGGGTGAGGGGCGGGCGGATCGTCGTGGCGCTCATGCGGACACGGCCTCCTTCTCGGTCGGCACGGAGGTCGGCGCCGGGCGGCGGCGCCTCGTGAACAGGGCGCGGACGCGCCGGGACTGCAGCAGCACGATCGCCACGATCACGATCGCCTTGAAGGCGGGCGTCGCCGAGGAGGAGACGCCGAGGAACACGACGGTCTTGTCGAGCGTCGCGATGAGGAGCGCCCCGACCGCGGCTCCGAGCAGGTGGAACTTGCCGCCGGCCAGCGACGTCCCGCCGATGACGACCGCGAGGATGGCGTCGAGCTCGAGTTGGTAACCGGTGCGCGAGACGTCGACCGTCATGACGCTGGACGTGGCGAAGATCCCGGCCACGCCGGCGAGCAGGCCGCTCCCGATGTAGGCGGTGAACAGAAGGGCTCGGCGGTCCAGCCCCGCGAGGCGCGCGGCCTTCGGGTCCATTCCGATCGCTTCGATCATGAGCCCCAGGGCGCTGCGCCGCACGAGGGCGGCGACGCCGAGCGTGATCAGCACGGCCAGCAGGAACACGACGGGTAGTCCGACGAGGTAACCGTTGGCGACCCAGCGGAAGGGCTCGTTGGCCGCGGCCGTGTTCTGGCCTCCCGTGATGACCTTGGCCAGGCCACGGCCGGCGAGCATGATCACGAGTGTGCTGATGAACGGCTGCAGCCCGACGACCGACACGAGCATGCCGTTGACCGCGCCGAGGACCCCGGCGATGAGGAGCGCCAGGCCCATCGCGGCGAGCGCGACGCCGAGGGAGTCGGAGCCGGCCGCCTTCAGGAACTCCATCGAGACGGCACCGGCGACGACCATGATCGAGCCGACGCTCAGGTCGATGCCGCCGGTGGCGACCACGAGGCACATGCCCACCGCGATCATGAGCACGGGGGCAGCGGCCCGGAGGATGTCGACGAGGTTGCCCACGAGGTTGCCCGTGTCCGGGTTGACGGACAGTGCGAGGTAACCGGGGTCCTTCGCCACGTTGATCGCCAGCAGCAGCACGATCGCGACCGTGCCCCAGACCCAGGGCCGGTGCAACAGGTCACCGAGCCCGTGGGCGCCCAGGCGCCTGGTCATGGTGGTCGTCGGGTCACTCATCGGGTTGCCTCCTCGGGCGTGGTGCGGGGGATGGTCTCGAGGGGGATCTCGGAGACGCCCTCCTCGGCGATGGCGGCGACGATGGACTCGGCGGTGACGTCCGGTCCCGCCGCGAGCTCGGCGATCTTGCGGTGGTCCTTCAGCACGACGATCCGATCGCTGAGCCGGACGACCTCCTCGAGCTCCGAGGAGATGAACACGACGGCGACTCCCGTGTCGGCGAGGGCGGCGACCTGTTCCTGGATCTCGGCCTTGGCACCGACGTCGATGCCGCGTGTGGGCTCGTCGAGGATCAGCAGCTCCGGCTCGGTCGCCAGCCACCGGCCGAGCAGGACCTTCTGCTGGTTGCCGCCGGAGAGGTTGCTGATGGGTCGATCGGGATCTGCGGGTCGCACGTTGAGCTCGGTGAGATATTTCGTCACCATGCGGTCCTTCTCCTTGGCCGAGAGCGGGCGGGCCCAGCCCCGTTTCGCCTGCACGGCGAGCACGAGGTTCTCGCGGACGCTCAGGTCGCGGATGATCCCCTCGTCTCGACGGTTCTCGCTCGAGAACGCGATGCGGTGCTTCAGGGCCTTCGCAGGGGACGAGATCGCCACGGGGACGCCGTCCATGGTCACGGATCCCGAGTCGGGGCGATCGACTCCGTAGAGGAGACGGGCGAGTTCCGTGCGGCCGGAGCCGAGGAGGCCGGCGAGGCCCACGACCTCGCCGCGACGCAGGTCGACGTCCGTCGCGTCGAGCGAGCCCTTGCGGCCGATCCCGGTGGCCCGGTAGACGGGCTCGCCCTCGGCGACCTGTCGGCTCGCCCGGTCCCGGTCGAGGGAGCGGAGGCTCTGCAGGTCCTTGCCGATCATCTCCGAGATGAGGCCGGCACGATCGATGTCTCGTGTGAGGTGCTCAGCCACGAACTTGCCGTTGCGCAGCACGGTGAGTCGGTCGCTGATCGCGAAGACCTGGTCGAGGAAGTGAGAGACGAAGAGGATGGCGACGCCTTCGTCACGAAGGCGTCGCATGACCCGGAAGAGACCTTCGACCTCGTCCGCGTCGAGGCTCGAGGTCGGCTCGTCGAGGATCAGCACCTTCGCCTCGACGACCGTGGCGCGGCTGATCGCGACGAGCTGCTGGAGGGCGAGGCTGAGCGACGAGAGGGGGGTGCGCGCGTCCAGGTGACCGAGTCCCACACGCGCCAGGACCTCGGAGGCGGCGGCGTGCGTCCCCTTCCAGTCGATGCCGAACCGGCCGCGCTTCTCGTGGCCGAGCATGACGTTCTCACCGATGGTGAGGTTGCTGCACAGGTTGACCTCTTGGTAGACCGTCGAGATTCCCGCAGCCTGCGCGTCCGCGGTGCCCGAGAGGCGACGTTCGACGCCGTCGACGACGACGCGTCCGGAGTCGATGGCGTAGACGCCCGTGAGCGCCTTGATGAGCGTCGATTTACCGGCGCCGTTCTCGCCCATGAGCGTGTGGACCTCGCCGGGGTAGAGACGGAGGTCGACCCCGTCGAGGGCTTTGACCCCGGGAAAAGCGATGGTGATGGCTTGCATCTCGACGATGGGGCCGGGTGCCTGCATGCGTGTAACTCCTTGTCTGCCGATGCCCACCCGCCCGCTGCCGTGGCAGCGGGTGGGTGGCGGGGGCGGCGAGGCGGACTCGTCCGCCTCGCCGCCGGGTGTGGCCGTGCGGGCTGGTCAGAACTTCCGGTCGGGCAGTGCCGTGGCGGCTGCCTCGGGCGAGTCGAACGTGGCCGACTCGACGACGATCGACGACTCGACGGTGTCGCCGTCGAGCAGCTTCTGCACTGCCTCGAGGGCCGTGTCGCCGAACAGCGGGTTGTACTCGGCGACGAAGCTGAGCTTGGACTCGGACAACGCCTCGAGGGCGCTCTTCGTGCCGTCGATGGTGGCGATCTTCACGTCCTTGCCGGGCGTGAGGCCCGCCTCCTCGACCGCCTGCACGGCGCCGAGTCCCATCTCGTCGTTCTGGGCGAAGACCATCTGGACGTCGTTGCCGTTCGACTTCAGCACCGTCTCGAAGACGCTCTTGGCCTCTTCGGTCGACCAGTTGGCCGTCTGCGCGCCGATCTTCGTGAATGCGCTGTCTGCGCCGATCACCTCGTCCCAACCTTCGTTGCGTTCGTTCACGACCGAGACGCCCGCCGGGCCCTCGAGGGTGAAGTACTTGCCACCCTCGGGAAGCGCGCCCTTGGCCCACTCGGCGACGGACTCGCTGACGGCGATGTTGTCGGGCGCGATCCGGGTCGCGTAGAGCGAGGTGTCGTCCGGCTCGATGCC
Source organism: Frigoribacterium sp. Leaf8 (assembly GCF_001421165.1). Lineage (GTDB taxonomy): Bacteria > Actinomycetota > Actinomycetes > Actinomycetales > Microbacteriaceae > Frigoribacterium. Next base: position 1,401,869 of record NZ_LMKB01000005.1, read on the forward strand.
ACGGTCGATGAGGACGACGGGGATCTCGGCTTCCTTCGCCCGCTCGAGCGAGTCCTCCCAGCCGGAGCCCTCGGTGGCCGAGAGAAGGATCACGTCGACACCCTCGTCCACGAACGACGTGAACGCGTCGATCTGCGACTTCTGGTCGTTGTTGGTCGCCGGGGCGTACTTGAGATCGAACCCGGCGTCTCTCGTGAAGGTGTCCTGGATGTTCGTCTCGTTGGCCTGACGCCAGGCGCCCTCGGGGCCGACCGCGACGAAGCCGACCGTTGCCAGGTCGTCACCGCCGTCCGTCGAACCGGTGCCGGAACTGCAGGCCGCGAGACCGAGGGCAATGGCCCCTGCGGCGGCGATGGTGGCGATGCGCCTCTTCGTGGACATGGATCTCCTCCTTGAGATGACCGGACGTCTTCGTCCGGTCGTGGCCATGAGGCCGGTCGTGCTGCGTGGGCTCGGGTGCTTCCGCGTGCTGGGAATGTTACCGGTAACAGTTTCGCGAGTGCAAGAGTGCTCGAGAACATCCGCCCGTCGGGAAGGGATCGACTGCGAGCCTCAGCGGCGTGACGGCGCTGCAGGCGGCAGGAGGGGCCCGCCCTGCCACACCGGCGGGAAGTCGTCGCCCTCGTCGCTCTCGTCGTCCGGTGCGGCGATGAGCTCGACGAGGGTGTCGACCGTGACGCCCGGCCCGTTGCTGAGCTCGCCGATCTTCTCCCGGTCCTTGAGGACGACGATCCGGTCGCTCACCCGCACGAGCTCGTCGAACGCGCTCGAGATGAACACGACGGCGACACCCTCGAGCGCGAGCTGCGCGATGTGCGCCTGGATGTCGACCTTGGCGCCGATGTCGACGCCGCGCGTCGGCTCGTCGAGGATCAGCACGCGGGGCCGGATCGCCAGCCAGCGAGCGAGGAGCACCTTCTGCTGGTTGCCGCCCGAGAGCTCGCCGGCGGGTGTCGCCGGATCGACCGGCGTGATGTCGAAGTGCTCGATGTGCCGCTCGACGAGGTCCTCGCGCTCGGCCTTGGAGAGCGGGTGCGCCCACCCACGCAGAGCCTGCAACGCGAGGACGATGTTCTCCCGCACGCTGAGGTCGTTGATGAGGCCCTCCGCCCCTCGATCCTCGGCAGACAACGCCACCCGGTTCCGCAGTGCGTCCGCAGGGCGGTCGATCACGACGGTCCGACCACCGAGCGTGACCACGCCGCCGTCAGCTCGGTCGGCGCCGGCCAGCAGGCGCGCGAGCTCGGTTCGCCCGGAGCCGCGAAGCCCCGCGATGCCGACCACCTCTCCCGCGTGCAGCTCGAAGTCGACCGGCCGCAACATCCCGCGGCGTCCTACACCGGTGGCGCGGTACAGCGGCGGGCCGACCGGATCCACACGATGGGCGCGGCGCTCTGACCCGATGCGTTGCAGGTGCGCGATGTCCTTGCCGATCATCCGCGCGACCAGTTCGGCGCGGCCGATCTCGTGCGGCAGGTAGTCGCCCTTCTTCACACCGCCTCGAAGGATCGTCATCCGGTCGCTGAGTGCCAGCACCTGCTCGAGGAAGTGCGAGACGAAGAGGATGGCCACACCCTGGTCGCGGAGGCGGCGGATCACCTCGAAGAGCTGCGCGACGTCGACGGCATCGAGGCTCGACGTGGGCTCGTCCAGCACGAGCACCCGTGGTCGGTCGACCATGGCGCGGGCGATGGAGACGAGCTGGCGGCTGGCGGGAGTGAGGTCCGCCAGCAGGGCTCGCGGGTCCAGCTCGGCCAGTCCGAGCTCGGCCAGCATCGTGGCGGCGCGTTCATGCGTCGCACGCCAGGAGATGCCGACGCGACCGTGCACCTCGTGGCCCAGCATCACGTTCTCACCGACGCTCAGGTTCTCGACCAGGTGCGATTCCTGGAACGCGGCCTGGATGCCGAGGGCCCGCGCGTCAGCCGGACCGCCGAGACGGACGGGCTCGCCGTCCACGAGGACCTCCCCTGCTTCGATCGGGTACACGCCGAGCAGCGCCTTGATGAGCGTGGACTTCCCCGCTCCGTTCTCGCCGAGGAGAGCGTGCACCTCGCCCGAGTGGAGGTCGAGGTCGACCCTGTCGAGCGCGACGCCGTTCGAGAACGCGACGGTGATCCCCCGCATCTGCACCGTGGGGTGGGCAGGTCCGTCCCGCCGCTCGTCGTGACCGGACCAGGTCGGGCCAGCGGCCTGAGGGCCGATCGGGTGCATCGTCGTCGATGCCCGTACGTGACGCACGTGGTGCTCCTCGGGTCGGAGGCCTTGACGGCCTCGCGCCGGGCGGTGCCCGACGTGCACGACTGTAGCTGTCGTGATGCACGCGGGCGAACGACGACGAGCTGGATTACCTCAGATGGCCATCTCGGTCGAGAGGGCGCGCAGCCGCGCTGGAGTCACGCACCACGAGCTCGGCGGGAATCCGGCTGTTCTGCGGGATCTCTCGGCCCTCGATCGCGGCGATCAGGACGTCCACCACGAGCGACCCGAGCGCCGGGAAGTCCTGCCGCACGGTCGTGAGCGGCGGGAGGAAGTGGCGCGAGACGGGCAGGTCGTCGAAGCCGACGACGCTCAGGTCCTCCGGCACGCGGATGCCGCGGTCGTGGAGGCCGTGGATCACCCCGAGCGCCATCTCGTCATTGGCGACGAACACGGCGGTGTATTCCGGAACTCCGGTCAGTCCGCGTGCGTAGTCGTAGCCGAAGTCGCTCGACCAGTCACCGATGACGATGGGCCGCTCGTGCATGCCCCATGCCCGGGTGCGCGCATGGAAGGCACGCTCGCGAGCGCGGGCGTCGAACCAGTCGAGGGGCCCTGAGAGATGGAGGACGTCGCGGTGACCCAGCGACGCGAGGTGATCCACGGCCAGCTTCGTGCCGGCAGCCTGGTCGACGGAGACCGTGAGGAAGGCCGGGTCCTTCTCGGCCTTGACGACCAGGGTCGGCAGCCCCGTCGTGATGGTCCGGAGCACGGCCACGGACGACGAGCGCGGAGCGACCACGCAGAGTGCGTCGATGCCCTGGCCTGTGAGGTGGCGCACGGCCTCCTCGGGAGTCGCCGAGTCGTCGCGGAGCGCGAACGACGCCACGGAGTACCCGCCGTCGCGCGCCGATCGCTCGATGGCCCGCAAGATGCTCGACGGACCGAACTCGACGGCGCTCTCGATCAGCACGCCGATCCGGAGGGCCCGCTGGGTGACGAGCTCGCGCGCAGCACTGTTGGGACGGAAGTCGAGCTCGGCGACGACCTCGAGCACGCGTTGGCGCGTGGACTCCTTGACCTGCGGGTGACCATTGAGCACGCGTGACACGGTCATGTGCGACACACCAGCACGCTCGGCAACCTCGCGAAGACCGAGACGTTCACCGCCGCCTCTGACGCTCACCCGGGCTCCATCCTGCACGCTCCGCAACGCAGCTTGGCGTCATCTGCGCCGGCGTGGACGTGGCTCCATGGCGCTGGCTCATTGTACGGGGGCCTTGCTCACGTGGCGGTCGGCTTCCGTGACGAACACGACGGGTACCGCCGTCACGGGGCGTAGCGGACGGACATGATGGGACACGAGACACCGACCGAGGGGTGAACGGTGTCAAGGTCTCCGCATGGCGCTCATCTGCTTGGTCCTCTCCGGGGCCGCCCTCCTGGTCAACGGCCTCACCCTGCTCGGGCGCGTGCCCGGCCGGGACAGCGGCGTGTTCAACGTCCTGGTCGGCGGTCTGCAGCTCGTCCTCTGCGTGGCCGTGGCCGTGTCAGCCGACGGTTCCCTGCCCATCCTCTTCGGGATCTCGGGCACCTTCTTGTTCGGCATCACGTACCTCTACGTCGGCGTGGACTCCCTCCTCGGCCTCGGCGCCGTGGGCCCGGGCTGGTTCTGCGGCCTGGTCGCCGCTCTCGCCGTCGCCTTCGCGATCGTCCACGTCGCGGACGACCCTTTCCTCGCCGTGCTCTGGACGGGATGGGCGGCGCTCTGGGCGCTGTTCTTCGTCCTGCTCGCCCTCGGCCGATCGGCCATCAGCACCTACACCGGGTGGGCCCTCGTCCTCGCGAGCCAGGTGACCACCACGGTCCCCGCGCTCCTCGGCCTCACCGGGCACTGGCCGACCGGCTCGGTCGCCACGACGGCTGCACTCCTGGCGCTCGTCGGGGTGTTCGGCGGCGCCGTCCTTCTCACCCGCCGAGCCGCCACACGTCCCCAGCCGGAACACACGCCTGCCCCTGCCGCTGCCTGACCCACCAGAACGGAACCGAGACCCATGACCACGACGACCACCACCTCCACCACGTCCGTCACCACGGCGTCACCCACCGACGACGCCCTGTCCGCGCGTTTCCGCCCGCTCTTCGACCGCATCGCCGCCGGTGCCGCGGAACGCGACCGTGAGCACCGCCTCCCCGTGGCCGAGATCCGCGAGCTCGCCGACGCGGGCTTCGGAGCCCTCCGTGTCCCCGTCGAGTTCGGGGGCTCCGGCGCCACCCTCCCGCAGCTGTTCGAGTTGCTCACCGAGCTCGCGGCGGCGGACAGCAACATCCCCCAGGCCTTGCGCGGCCACTTCGCTCTCGTCGAGGACCGCCTCGTCGCCCGGTCCGGACCGCGCGACGTCTGGCTCGAACGGTTCGGCCGCGGCGAGATCGCCGGGAACTCCTGGACCGAAGTGGGCACGGTGCAGGTCGGCGACGTCGCGACGAAGGTCAGCCCGGACCCGGGCGGCGGATTCCGCATCACCGGGCAGAAGTACTACTCCACCGGCAGCATCTTCGCCGACTGGATCGACACGTACGCCGAACGCACGGACACCGGCGACCGGGTCATCGCGATCGTCGACGCCCGCCAGGAAGGCGTCACCCACACCGACGACTGGGACGGGTTCGGGCAGCGGACGACGGGGTCGGGCACGAGCACCTTCCGAGATGCTCGTGTCGGTGCCGACGACGTCGTGCTCTTCGACGAGCGATTCAGGTACCAGACGGCCTTCTACCAGGCCGTGCTGCTGAGCGTCCTCGCCGGCTCCGTCGTGGCAGCCGAGCGGGACATCGCGTTCGAGGTCAGGAACCGCACCCGGGTGTTCTCCCACGGCAACGCCGACACGTTCGCCGCCGACCCGCAGATCCTGCAGGTCGTCGGCGAGGTCTCAGCCGCCGGCTTCGCCGCACGGGCGGTCGTCGACCGCGCCGCCCAGGCCCTCCAGGGCGCCTACGAGGGTGCCTTCCTGGACGAGACCGAGGACGAACAGCGGAACGACCGCGCCGAACTCGCCACCGCGCAGGCCCAGGTCGCCCTGACATCGCTCGCGACCCAGGCGACCTCGCACCTGTTCGACGCGCTGGCGGCATCCGGCGTGAGCACCACGAAGAACCTGGACCGGCACTGGCGAAACGCCCGGACCGCCGGCAGCCACAACCCGTGGGTGTTCAAAGCACGCATCGTCGGCGACCACGCCGTCAACGACGTCCAGCCGCCACGGGTCTGGGCCATCGGCGCGACCCGCCGCTGATCTCAGAAGACGAGCACCGAGGACGAGAAAAGCCCTGCCGCGTAGGGCAGGGCTCTTCGGGTCCGCACCGAAGGCGCACGCCGCCGGAGGCGGCAAGACAAGCACCGAAGACGAGGAAAGCCCCTGCCATGTTGGGCAGGGGCTTTCGAGTCTGTGCGCCTGGAGGGACTCGAACCCCCAACCTTCTGATCCGTAGTCAGATGCTCTATCCGTTGAGCTACAGGCGCGTTTCGCTGGCCGATTGGCCAGAGGAAACACTACACGAGGGAGGCGCGGGGCGCGAATCGAGGCCGACCCGCGCCTCCTCGGGTCGTGTCAGTAGGTGTGTTTGCCTTCGCCGTCGCCCTTGTAGTCGCCGATCAGCTCGTCGACCTGGCCGGCCTCGGCCTGGCCGGGCTGGCGGGTGGGGACGGCGTCGTCGGCCGGTCCGTCGTCGAGCGAACGGGAGCCGGTGCCGCCGTCGGGGTGGTTCTCGCTGGTGATCTCGACGGGGCGGTCGTCCCGCTCTCCGACGGTGTGGTCGCCGTGACCCTCGCCACTGCTGTTGCCACGACGCTCGAGGTCGGTCTCGTCGGTGCCGTGCGGGTCGTCCGGGGTCTTCGTCATCGGGTTCCTCCTGCGCGCCGGACTGTCCGGCGGTCGTGCTCCGAGCATGCGCCGCGGGTCCGACCTCCGCCCGCGACACCCACCACACTCACGGCTCGAACGGTTGGTCGGCCCGCCCACGCCCTCGTCGAGAAGCACAACGAATCTTGCGCAACGGCTCTTGTGCACCTATCGTCGACTCCATGTCCCCCCGAGAGACCTCCCGCAGCACCCTCACCGACGCCGCCTCGATGCGCGTGCTCGCCCATCCGACCCGGTTGCGCCTCCTCGGTCTGCTGCGCGAACGCGGCGCGCAGACGGCCGCCCAGCTCGGCGACGCCGTCGACGAGGCCCCGGGGACGATCAGCTACCACCTCTCGAAACTCGCCTCGATCGACCTGATCGAGGCGGCCGAGCCGCAGACCACCGACCGGCGCGAGCGCTGGTGGCAGGCCACCGCGCAGCTCACCAGTTGGGAGCCCGCCGAGTTGCTCGACGACCCCGACCGCCTCGTCGCCTCGTCCGCGCTGCAGAAGTCGATCGGCCAGGCCTACGCCGCCCGCTTCGGCGAGTACGTCGACGCGATGCCCACCCTGCCTCGCGAGTGGATCGCGGCCGGGGCGAGCGGCGACCGCAGCCTGCGCCTCACCACGACCGAGCTCGCCGCCCTGCGCCGCGACCTCGAGGGCGTCGTCGACCGCTGGCTCGACGTCAGCGCCGCCCACGACCCGGCGGCCGACGACGGCGCCGCGCCGGTCGTGCTCGTCTACCAGGCCTACCGCCGCCCCTGAGGCGCGTCGTGAGCGAGAGCACGCCGGCCGAGGAGGCGCGGGGCACCGACAGCGCCACTCGCGGCGGTCGTCCGGCCCGGCCCCGCGGCGGGCGCACGGGTCACACCGTCCGCACCGAGCGCACCGACCGGGTAGCCCTGTCGTCCCTCGTCGCGGCCCACGCGATCTCACAGACGGGCAACGTCGTCACGGCCTTCGCCGTGCCCTTCTACGTCCTGGGTCTCGGCGGGTCGGGGGCCGAGGTCGGGCTCGCGGCGGCGTTCGCGACGGCCCCGGTGATCATCGGCGGCCCGCTCGGGGGCGTCGTCGTCGACCGGGTCGGGCACCGGCGGGCCGCGATCGTCGCCGACCTCGTGAGTGGCGCCTCCGTCCTCGCGATGCCCGTGCTCGCGCTCACCGTCGGGCTGCCGTTCTGGGCCCTGCTCGCGCTCGTCTTCGTCGGCGGCCTGCTCGACAGCCCCGGACAGACGGCGCGCCGGGTGATGCTGCCCGCGCTGACCGAGCGGGCCGGAGTCCGCATCGAACGCAGCGTGGGGCTCCTCGACGGGTCCGAGCGCTTCGCCAAGCTGATCGGGGCGTCGATCGCCGGGCTCCTCGTCGCCGCCGTCGGACCGGTCGCGTCCCTGTTCGTCAACGCCGCCACCTTCGCCGTCTCGGCGGCCCTGACCGGGGCACTCGTCCCGGCGTCCGGTCCGGCACGGACCGGATCACCGAATCCGAGAGACGACCACCCGACCGACGCCACCGACGCGACCGAGCCGACCCGCGCCTCCTACCGGTCCGACCTCGTCGAGGGCGCCCGCTTCGTCGTCCGCGACCCGCTGATGCGGCTGATCGTCGCGCTCGTGCTGACCACGAACCTGCTCGACGCCGCACGCGGGTCGACCCTGCTGCCCCTCTACGCGAACGACCGACTCGGAGGCGCGGCCGCCCTGGGACTACTCGTCGCCACCATGGGCGGGTGCGCCCTCGCCGGCAACGTCGCCTTCGGTTTCGTCGCCCACCGGGTGCCGCGCCGCCTCACCTTCGTCGCCTGCTTCACCCTCGCCGGCGGGCCGTCGAGCCTGGCGTTCGCCCTCGGCGCCCCGCTGCCGGTGCTGGTCGCCGCGACCGCGCTCTCGGGTCTCGCCGCCGGCGCCCTCAACCCGATCCTCGGCACGGTGCAGCTCGAGCGCACCCCCGAGCACCTCCGCGGGCGGGTCTTCGGACTGGTCACCGCGGGAGCCTGGGCCGGCATCCCGGCCGGCGCCCTGCTCGGCGGGGTCGCGGCCGACACGATCGGGCTGACGGTCGCGTTCGGCATCGTCGCCGTGGTCTACACGACCGTCACGCTCGCCCCGCTCACCGGCGGTCACTGGCGACTGATGGAGCGTCGGGGCCCGCCCGGCGGCCGGCCACCTGCACCCTCGCTGTGAGTCGGGGCGACCCCGGCGCATCGGCAGGTCGGACCGAGCCTGTTTCCAGGCGACGTGTAGTTAGCTCGTCCGGTGACTGCTCACCCGACCCTTTCGACGGCGCCTGCCGTCCGTCGACGGGTCACGGGTCGTTGGGTGGTCGCGTCGTCGGCCTCGCTCGTCGTGCTGGCGGGCGTCTACACGATCGCGGTCCTCACCGAGACCGGCCAGTCCATCGAGGACAGCATCCTCCGCTCGGTCGACGGCACCACGTTGTTGCAGTCCGGGGTCGCGCTCGACGCCATCTCTCCCCCGGCCGTGCTGCTGGTCGTCGCCCTCACGATGGTGGTGGCGTTCCTCCGCCGCCGGCCCGGGTCGGCCGTCCAGGCGGGCGTGCTGATCATCGGCGCGACGGTCACCACCCAGGTGCTCAAGCAGCTCGCGCCCCGCCCCGAGCTGACGGGCGAGCTCTACGGCAACAGCTTCCCCAGCGGGCACGTCACGGTCGCCGTCGCCGCGGTCCTGGCGATCATGACCACGTTCGGCCGGCACGCCCGGCCCCTGTTCTACATGGTCGGTGCGGCGTTCGCGGCCGTCGTCGCCGAGCAGACCGTCGCCTTCGGCTGGCATCGCTGCAGCGACGTCGTCGGCGCCTGCGCCGTGGCCCTGCTCTGGCTCGGCCTCGTCCGCATCGCCGCCGCCCGCCTCTCACGTGACCCTCGCGGCCGCGACGACGTGGGCCCCCGGTCGCACGGGGCCACCTCGGTGGTGCTGGGCCTCGCCTTGGTCGTCTGCCTCACCCTGTCGGGCGCGATCTGGAGCATCGGCATCGGCTCCGACATGAGCCTCACGACCTCGACCGGCCAAGGGGTGCTGATGGGCGCGCGCCTCGCCGCGGCCGGCGTCGTCCTCGTCACGTGCTGGATCGCCTGGAAGCTCGACCGCAAGGCCTGACGCGCACGTGGCCCGATCCGCTCAGCCCGCGGCGCCGGTCCCGAACAACAGCCCCAGCAGGTAGGTCACGGCGGCCGCCCCGAACCCGATGCCGAGCTGGCGCAGCGCCCGCCTGACCGGGCTCGCCCCCGACAGCAACCCGACGACGGCGCCCGTGCCGAGCAGCGCGACGCCGACCAGCGCCGACGCCACGACGACCGCCACGAGCCCGGACAGCCCGAACAGGTAGGGCAGCACGGCGATCACGGCCCCGGACGCGAAGAAGCAGAAGCTCGAGGCGGCAGCGCCGAAGGCCGTGCCGAGGGTCTCGTGGGTGGCGGGCTCGTCGGCCGAGCGCGCCTCCTGGTCCGGGGCGTCCGCCCAGCCGGCCGTGGCGGCGCCCGGTGCGGCCCCCGCAGGAGGCGCGCTCGGCGACGAGGCCCCTCGCCCCGCGCCCGCGAGCACCTCCCGCGCGTGGGCCTCGGCCTCGTCGGGCGACATGCCCCGTGCCCGGTAGACGAGCGCCAGCTCGTTCGCGTCGACGTCGAGGTCGGGCAGCACGTGTCGCGCCGTCGGGTCGGGGGTGGAGGCGTCGAGCAGCTCGCGCTGAGACCGCACCGAGACGTACTCGCCCGCCCCCATCGACAACGCCCCGGCGAGCAGACCCGACAGCCCGGTCAGCAGCACCACGTGGTTCGCGACGCCCGAGGCGCTGATGCCGAGCACGAGCGCCAGGTTGCTGACCAGACCGTCGTTCGCCCCGAACACGGCGGCGCGGAACGACCCCGACAGGCGGTTGCGTCCGCGCTCGGCCAGGCCGCGCACGACCTCGCCGTGGATGCGTTCGTCGGCGGCCATCGCGTCGGTGGCGTCGGCGTCGGTCGCGTAGGGCGACCGTGCCTCCGCGCTCTGCACGAGAGCCAGCACGAAGATCGAGCCGAAGCGCCGGGCGAGCACCCCGAGCACGCGGGTGCGCAGGTCGGTGCGGGCCGGACGCCCGACGTCGGCGCCGAGCAGGTCCACCCAGTGCTGTGCGTGGCGGCCCTCGGCGTCGGCCAGGGCGACCAGGATCGCGCGCTCCTCGCCGTCCCGGCGGCGGGCGAGGTCGCGGTAGGTCGACTCCTCGGCGCGCTCGTCGGCGAGGTAACGCCGCCAGCGACGCAGGTCGGCGGGGGTGCGGGTGCTCGTGCCGCCGCTGGTGCGGGTGCTGCTCGTGGGCATGGGGACAGTATCGGCCGCGAGTACGGTCGAGCGGTGACCACACCCCGGCCCCGCTACCTCGGCGTCGACCTCGCCTGGCGCGACTCGACGCCCGAGCGCCCCGCGAACGAGACCGGCCTGGCCGTGATCGACGCCGACGGCACGGTGCTCGACGCCGGCTGGGCGCGCGGCGTCGACGAGGTCGAGGCGTGGGTCCGACGCTGGTCGACGCCCGGCTCGGTCGTCGCGGTCGACGCCCCCGTGCTCGTGCCGAACGCCACGGGCATGAGGGCGAGCGAACGCCTCGTGGCGCGTGCCTACGGTCGCTGGCACGTGTCGGCCAACGCGAGCAGCGCCTCCCTGCCCTGGCTCGGCGGGCGCACCCTCGGCGAGCGCCTCGAGCGTGCCGGCGGCGTCTACGACGACGGCGTCGTGCCGGTGGCGGCCGACGCGGTGGGGCACTTCGAGTGCTACCCGTACACGACGCTCGTCGGCATGACCGAGCTCGCCTACGACGACAAGCGTCCCCGCTACAAGCGACCCGACCTCACCCTGCCCAAGGAGGCGCGGCGCGAGGCCCGCGCGGCGGCCTGCGACGAGCTGCTGCGTCGGCTGGGCGGGCTGGCCCGGGCCGAGGTGCCGTTGCGCCTCGACTCGCACCCGGTGTCCGCGGCGCTGCTCGAGGAGCCCTCGCCGCTGGTCGACCGCGCCTACAAACACCGCGAGGACCTGCTCGACGCACTGGTCTGCGCCTGGACGGCGGCGCTCCGCGCGCGGACGCCCGAGCGCCTGCAGGTGCTCGGCGTCGACACCGAGCCGGACGACCGCGGGAGGCGCGCGACGCTGATCTCACCGGCCCGCCCCGAGCAGCGCCTCGGCCCCGCCCCCGTGGCGCGGGTCGGCTGAGGGCCGCACCGCGCCTCCTGACGTGACGACCCCGGGGCGCGGGTCCGCGTCGGGACGCGACCCGCGCCTCCTGACGTGACGACGACGGGGCCCGACCCGGCGGTGGGACGCGACCCGCGCCTCCTGCACCCGCCGCGTCCCGCCCGTGTGGCAGGGTGGCGGCATGCCCGCACGACCCGTGACCGTCCGCCGCACGACCGCCGACGACTGGCAGCGCGTCCGCGACCTGCGCCTCGCGATGCTCGCGGACACGCCGATCGCCTACGGCGAGACGCTCGCCGTCGCCCGTCGTCACGCCGAGGCCGAGTGGCGGATGCGCGGGGCCCGGGGCGAGGCCGAGCACGGCACCTCGCTGGTCGCGATCGACGACGGGACGGGCGACTGGGTCGGCGCCATGGGCGGCTTCCTGCAGTCGGCGGGGCAGCCCCTGCTGGTCGGCGTGTACGTCGCCCCGAGCCATCGAGGGCGCTCGGCCGGGGTCACCGACCTGCTGCTCGACGGCGTCGAGACGTGGGCCGCGACCGAGGGCGACACCCTGCGCCTGCACGTCCACGAGCAGAACGAGCGGGCCATCGCGTTCTACCGTCGACGCGGGTACGAACCGACCGGACACACGAACCCCTACGCCCTCGACCCCGCCGCGCGCGAGCTCGAGATGCTCGCGCCGCTGCGCTGACCGCCGCACCCGTCCGGTGGCGAGCACGCACGACGTCTTCCTCGAGGGCGCACACGACGAGTCGCGACACCTCGTCGAGCAGACCCTGATCGATCACGGCTTCACCCTGTCGCTCGCGTCGGACGGCAGCACCCGGGCCGTCCGGGGCACGCTGGCCTCCACCCTCGCGCTGCGCGCCTTCGCCGGGCGGGCGCAGTTGCTGACCCTCGGCGTGCAGTGGTTCGTGGACGACCGGGGACGCCTCGTGGTGCGGGTCGTGCACGAGCCGGCCCTGTCGGTGCTCGGCGGCCCGGTCGGCGTCGTCCGGGCGCAGCGGGCCGTCGGCGAGGTGGTCCGGGCACTCGAGGCGGTCGCCCTCGCACGCCGCGCCCCCTGACGGATGTGACCCGCGCGCGTCCTGTCCCCCGAAACACGCGTCCCGACGCCCTGCCTGTGAGGAGCGTCCACGTCTGAACCGCACCATCTCGTGCGGCCTAGCGTTCGTCGAGATGGAGGGCGCGAGCCCTGCATCGGTGTCGTCCGGACCGTGGGTCCCTGCCCGTGAAGCTCTCCCTGCGGCCCGGCGGCGTCACGGAGAGGATGCCGGGCCCGACGGACCCGCCGTCCTCTTCGTGACGCCCGATGCCGACGTCGCGCGTCTGCCCCGCCGGACCCGGCCAGGCCCGAGCTCGTTCAGTGCGGCCTGGTCAGCCCGCCGTCCCGTCGACGTAGAGCCACCGCCGGTCGACCCGGGCGAACCGGCTGACCTCGTGCTGCGACCCCACGCCCTCGTCGTCGCGGAAGTGCGCCTCGAACTCGACCGTCCCCTCGTCGTCGAACGGCCCGCCCGCCTGCGTCCGCACGACGTCGAGCCGGAACCAGCGCGTGCCCGGGTCGACCTCGAGCGTCGCGGGCCGCGTCGTCGGGTGCCACGTCTCGAGCAGGTAGGAGGCGCGGGCGAGCACGAACGCCGAGTACCGCGAGCGCATCAACCGTTCCGCCGTCGGGGCGGGCGTCGTGCCCCGGTGCAGCGGCCCGCAGCACGATCCGTAGGTCTCGCCGCTGAGGCAGGGGCACCGGGCCGAGTCGTCGAGGTCGCGGCCGGAGCCGGCGGCGGGAGCAGCAGGAAGCATCGGGCCATTCTCCGACACGCCCCGGCGCCCCGTCCCCGGGCCTCCTCTCGGACACGCCTGCCGGCCCGAGCTACACCGTGGGCGGGCGCCGGGTACACCCGGTCGGCTCCCCAGTCCGGGTCGCACCCCAAGGGGCCGCCCCCGCACTGGGCGTCGCACTCCGCGCCACGACCTGCCACGGTGATGCCGTGACGAACTCGCCGACCTCCACCTCGCACCCCGTCCACGAGCAAGAGCTCGTGTTCGCGCACGTGCGCGCGGTGCTGAGCGCGGGGGAGGCCGGTCCCGTCCTCCCCCGACTGTCCCGGCGCAGGACCGCACGGGCCCTGGCGTCGGCCGGCTTCAGCACCCTGACCGGCGAACCCGTCCGGGCGTCCGCCCTCAAGCACGACGGGACGCAGTTCTTCGACCGCTCCGAGACCGTCCTGGTCGAGTCGCTCAACAGCGGGCGACGGTTCTACGGCCTGTTCGTCGAACCGACCTCCCCGACCCACGAGGACTGGGCGACCGTCACCGACATGTTCGCCGAGCTCGGGCGCCGCGTGCACGGCCGCCTCGCCCCCGCCGACCAGTTCCGCGGCTGAGCCCTCCCGCCACACGCGAGGTCGCACCACGGTTGCGGCGTCGAACCACCCCCGTGCGTGGTTCGACGCCACGTGCGTGGTGCGACCCGACCGCCCGAGCCGCCCGAGCCGCCCGAGCGGCCCCGGCACCCCGGGCCACGCGCACGCGCCGCCCCGCACCCGGTAGCGTCGCGGCATGCACGCCCTGCCGCCCGGAGCCCTCCGCATCGTCCACCTCAGCGACGCCCACCTGCTCGCCGACGGGGCCCTGCACCAGGGTGTCGTCGACACGACCGAGGCCCTCGACCTCGTGCTGGCGGAGGCCGCGCGGGTCGAGGGGGTGCGACTGCTGGTGGGGTCGGGTGACCTGTCGGACGACGGGACCCGCGCCTCCTACCGGCACCTCCTCGAACGCACCGACGCCTGGGCCCGAGCGGCCGGTGCCGAGGTGGTGCTCGTGCCGGGCAACCACGACGTGCGCGAGCCCTTCGCCGAGGTGCTCGGCGGCGACCCGGCGAGGCCGCTCGACCTCGTGCGCGACGTCGACGGCTGGCGGGTGGTCGGGCTCGACACGTCCGTGCCCGGGGCCGGCTACGGACTGCTGCGACCCGAGCAGCTCGCCTGGTTGCGCGACGAGCTCGCGACGCCCGCCGAGCGGGGCACCGTGCTCGTGCTGCACCACCCGCCGATCGCGGCGCCGACGACCCTGCACGAGTCGCTCGCCCTGCAGGACCCGGAGGCGCTGGCCGCGGTCCTCGAGGCGTCGGACGTCCGCGTCGTCCTCGCCGGGCACTACCACCACCACGTCGTCGGCCACCTCGCGGGCGTCCCCGTGGTGGTCGCGCCCGGGGTGGCGAACGACACGGACGTGCTGGCGACCGTCGGCACGGAGCGGGCCGTGCGCGGCTCGGGCTTCGCGGTGGTCGAGGTGGCGGCCGACGGGTCGGTGCGCTCGACCGTCGTGCGCGCGCACGACCCGCGCGACGGCGACGAGGTCTTCGTGCTCGACGAGGCCGCCGTCGCCCGCATCGCCGCCGAGGCCGGACCGTCGCCCAGGGGCCGCGCGTAGGCTCGGGGCAGGCCTGCCGCCCACCCGGGGTCGGCGCCTGGCCGATCGTCGAGTCGTGAAAGTGAGACCCCCATGCGCGTGGTCGTCGTCGGAGCCACGGGCAACCTGGGCACCGCCCTGCTCACCCGTCTGCAGGCCGAACCCGAGGTGACCTCCCTCGTCGGCGTCGCCCGCCGGGGGCCGCGCATGGCGACGCCGCCGTACGGCGAGGTGACCTGGTTCTCGATCGACGTCGGGGCCGACGACTCACCCGTGGCCCTCGAGCGGGCGTTCGCCGGGGCCGACGCCGTCGTGCACCTCGGCTGGGCCCTGCAGCCGAGCCACCGCAAGGCCGTCATGTACCGCACGAACGTGCTCGGCACCTCGCACGTCCTCGACGCCGCCGCCCGGGCCGGCGTGCCGCACGTGCTCGTCGCGTCGTCGGTCGGCGCCTACTCGCGGGGCCCCAAGGGTCGACGCGTCGACGAGACCTACAAGACCAAGGGCGTCCGCCGCTCCAGCTACTCGAAGCACAAGTCGATCAACGAGCGCGTCATGGACGCCTTCGTCGAGCAGCACCCCGAGGTCACGCTGACCCGCATGCGCCCGGGCCTCGTGTTCCAGGCCTCCGCGGCGAGCGAGATCGTCGGACTCTTCGCCGGTCGCTGGGTGCCCACCCGCTGGATGCAGCGCGTGCGCCTCCCGTTCATCCCGCTCGCCCCGCGCTTCGTGTCGCAGGTCGTGCACGCGAGCGACGTCGCGGACGCGTTCTGGCGGGCCATCGACCGCCGCGCCGGCGGGGCGTTCAACCTCGCCGCCGAACCCGTGGTCGACCCCGACCGCATCGCCCGGGCCTTCGGCTCCCGCCTGCTGCCCGTGCCGTATCGCCTGTTGCGCGCCGTCGTCCAGCTCACCTGGCTGGCCCGCCTGCAGCCGACCGAGCCGGGCTGGCTCGACATCGCGGCCAAGATCCCGGTCATGTCGACCGAGAAGGCCCGGGACGTCCTCGGTTGGACGCCCCGTCACACCTCGGACGAGACCCTGCGCGAGTTCGCCCACGCCCTCGCGCACCGGACCAACCACGAGGGGTCGCACCCGCTGCACGGCTGAGCGGCGAGCCCGAGCTCGAACCGCGAGGCCGAGCCCGCGCCCGCGCGAGCCGCGCGCCGCGAGCCCGTGCCACCTGCCGGCCCGCGCGAGCTCCAGGCCCTACGGCAGCGTGATCTCGAGCAGCCCGTCGGCCCGCACGGTCACCGACACGTCCTCGTACCCGACGATGCGCGGCAGCCCGTCGGCGGCCGGCCCGTCGTGGTCTCCCACGACCACGACCGAGGCTCCGGAGGCGCGGGCGGCCTCGAGCCCCGCCGCGGCGTCCTCGAAGACGACGACCTCGCCCGGGTCGACGCCGAGCAGCTCGGCAGCCAGCAGGTAACCGTCCGGGGCCGGCTTGCCCACGGCCACCTGCTCGGACGCCAACACGACCGCCGGCCAGGGCACGCCCGCCTCGGCCATCCTCGACCGCGCCAGCTCGTGGTTCGCGCTCGTCACGAGGGCCACCCGGTCACCCGGCAGGCTCGCCACGAAGGCGGCGGCGCCCGGGATCTCGACGGTCCCGTCACGGGTGCCGGCCTCGACCGCCTGCAGCCCGTCGGTGAGGAACCGTGCCTCGTCCTCGGGCAGCCGGGGCAGGAACCGGGTGACGGTGTCGTGGGTCTGCCGGCCGTGCGCGAACGCCAGCAACTCGACGACGTCGAGCTCGTGTTCGGCCGCGAAGTCGCCCCAGATGCGTTCGACCAGGGCGGTCGAGTCGACGAGCGTGCCGTCCATGTCGAACACGATCGCGCGGCAGGTGAGGGTCGTCATGGCCACAGTCTGCCCCGGCGCACATGCGGCACGCACCCCCACGGCGTACCGTGCCCGCATGCACGAAGACGAGCAGGACACGAAGACCGGCACCACCACGGGCGACGCCACGACGGCCACGGACGGCGTCGGCTACGCAGGCACCGCCGAGACCGCACCGGACCGTCGCGACGCCGACGACCCGACCGCGGACTTCCCGCGGAGCGAGGCGACCACCGCCGAGATGCAGCGGTCGGCGACGGAGGACTCCCCCGCCGTGGACGCCGACACCGACCTGGACGCGGTCCAGGCCCTGCCCGGTGAGGGCGGGCCGGACGACGGCGGCGACATCGAGGTCGACCCCGACGACCTCAACCTCTCGGGCGACTCGATCCCCGGCCACCCCAAGCCCGGCGAGCCCGATCCCGCCGACGCGACCTCGGGTGACGGCGCCGCGCCGTCGCACCCGAAGCCCGGGCCGCCCCGGCCCCGCGGCTGACGCCTCCCGGACCGACCACGAAGGGCCGCACCGTCTCGATGGTGCGGCCCTTGGACGTGCGCGCCGTGGCGCGGGTGGTCCTACGTGTGTGGTGTGGTGCCGGGCGGGCCGCCCCGTGAAGAAGCTCCCGGCCCACCGGGCACCACGCGCCCACCGTGGGCGGGCTCGCTCACGGTACCGCTGCAGTCTGGGCGGGCAAAGAGGACCCTGCCAGGAAAACGCCTGTTCAGCGCCCGGAATTAGCTAGACGCACTAGTCACCGTGGCGAGCGGGTGCCCGATGCGCACCTCCGAGCAGCCGTCGGGCCGATCGAGATCCCGTGGACGTCTAACCTCTCGACGACGAGTGATTATCCACAGCCTGTCCACAAAGCGAAAACCCGCGCCCGAGGTACGGTCGAGGGCGTGACCGACCTCGCCGCAGACGCCTCCCCCACGACCGACACCGCGCCTCCTGCCCCCGTGCTCGTGGTGATCGACCGGGCCCGGGCCGGCGCCCGAGGCGACGGTCCCGGGTGGCACCTCGCCGACGCGGCGGAGCCGACCGTGAACGTCGTCGACCTGGGCGTGACCCGCGGCGACGGCATCTTCGAGGCGTTCGGCGTCGTCGACGGAGCCGTGCAGGCGCTCGAGCCGCACCTGACCCGCCTGGCACGGTCGGCGGCCCTGCTCGACCTGCCCGTCCTCGACCTCGACCTGATCCGCGAGGCGGTGCTCGCCTCGGCCGCCGCCCACGCGCCCGTCCCGTTCGCGTTGACCAAGCTCATCGTGACGCGCGGCCTCGAGGGCGTGCCCGACAGCGAACCGACCGCGTGGGCCCGGACCGAGGTCTACGAGGACCACGCCGTCGAGCGCCGCGACGGCATCCGCGTCGTGGCGCTCGACCGCGGCTACCGGCACGACGTCGCGACGACCTCGCCGTGGCTGCTGCAGGGCGCCAAGACGCTCTCGTACGCCGTGAACAAGAGCGTGCTGCGCGAGGCCGCCCGTCGGGGCGCCGACGACGTCCTCTTCGTCAGCAGCGACGGGTACGCGCTCGAGGGGCCGTCGGCCTCGCTCGTCGCGCGTTTCGGCGACCGCTTCGTCACCCCGCGCACCGACCAGGGCATCCTCGAGGGCACGACGCAGGCGGCCGTGTTCGACGCCCTGGCGGACCTCGGCCACGAGACCGCGTACGAGCTGCTGCCGCTCACCCGCGTGCACGAGGCGGACGCCCTGTGGCTGCTGTCCAGCGGACGTCAGATCGCTCCCGTGTCGGACCTCGACGGCCGGCCGTTCGCCATCGACCACGAGCTGACGACGTCGCTGGTCGAGGCGCTCTGGGCCCGTCGCACCTGAGCCCCCGCCGTTCGAACAGATGTCCACCTTGCGAACGATGTGTCGGGCGATGGTGGCGATCACCCGGTGACCTGCGAGAGTCGGGAACGCGTCGATTCACGGCGACGCGACCCGCACCACCCCGTTCCGCACGCGGTCGCAGGGCCGCAGAGATGAGCTGAACACATGAACATCGTCCACGCCTCCGGGCACCACCCCCTCGCGCACGACCTGGCTCCCACCGAGCCGATCGACATCAGCGCACTCCTCCTGGCCGAGGCCGCGGCATGAGCGCCGCCGACCTCGCCCGCCTCAGCCACGACCAGCTCGTGGCGCACGTCCGTCGCTCCGTCGACGTGACCGGCCACTACGCCGCCGACCAGCGGGTGCCCGCCGCTCGCATCGAGGTCTACCCCAAGCGTCGACCCGCCGGTCGAGCCCACCGGTCGCCGGTCGACCCCGGGCCCGTCGTCTGCGGCACCGTCGTCGACATCACGCCGGGACCGAGCTACGCCGACTTCTTCGCCCCCGAGGCGCAGCAGCTCGCCTCCGCCTGATCCCCGTTCGGCCTCGGCCGACCCACACGACGACCGTCGTCCCCTCGGGGCGGCGGTCTTTCGCATGCCCGGGGGAAGCAGGAGGCGCGG
>NZ_LMKB01000005.1:1420893-1421006 GCF_001421165.1 Frigoribacterium sp. Leaf8
TGCCGATCCCGGGGACCGGCACCGCGCCTCCTGCGCTCGCCCCTCCGCCTAGGAGGCGCGGCTCCGCAGCAGCGTGAAGCTCGCGTCGCGCACGAGCAGCGTCGTGACGGCGC
>NZ_LMKB01000005.1:1421029-1464855 GCF_001421165.1 Frigoribacterium sp. Leaf8
CCTCGACCTGCTGGCCGGGGTCGCTCGACGCGGCGAGCTCCCACTCGCCGTGGGGCGCGTCGGGCACGTTGAACTCGACGACCGCCGTCGAACCGTTGACGAGGTAGGCGAACGCGTCGGCGTCCTTGTGGGTCAGCACGAAGGTGATCGCCTTGTTCTCGCCCTGCTGCCAGTCACCGCTCGAGAACGAGTGGTCGTCGGCACGGCGCACCTGCACGTGGTCGTCGCTCTCGACCTCGGGCGCGTAACGGAACCAGTCGGGCCGCAGCGCCGGGTTCTCGCGACGCAGCGTGATCAGCTCGGTCGTGAAGGCGAGCAGGTCGCGGTCGGCGCGCTCCCAGTCGAACCACGAGATCTCGCTGTCCTGGCAGTAGGCGTTGTTGTTGCCGCCCTGGCTGCGGGCGATCTCGTCGCCGCCGAGGATCATCGGCACGCCCGCGCTGAGCAGCAGCGTGCCGAGGAAGTTGCGACGCTGGCGGTCGCGGTACTCGTTGACCGCGGGGTCGTCGGTCGGGCCCTCGGCGCCGCCGTTGAACGACTTGTTGTCGCTCTCGCCGTCCTGGCTGTCCTCGCCGTTCTCCTCGTTGTGCTTCTCGGCGTAGCTCGTCAGGTCGGCGAGGGTGAAGCCGTCGTGCGCGGTGACGAAGTTGACGCTCGACAGCGGCGAGCGGCGGTCACCCTCGTAGACGTCGGGGCTGCCGAGCACGCGGTCCGAGAACGTCGAGAGGACGCCGGGCTCGCCGTTCCAGAACTCGCGCACGTCGTCGCGGAACTTGCCGTTCCACTCCGACCAGTCGGCCGGGAAGCCGCCGACCTGGTAGCCGGCGGTGTCCCAGGGCTCGGCGATCATCTTGACGCTCTGCAGCACCGGGTCCTGGTGGATCAGCGTGAGGAACGCGCTGTGCTCGCTGGCCTCGCCGCCCTGACGGGTGAGCGTCGTGGCGAGGTCGAAGCGGAAGCCGTCGACGTGCATCTCGGTGACCCAGTAGCGCAGGCTGTCCATGATCAGGCCGAGCGCCGCCGGGTGGCTGACGTTCAGGCTGTTGCCGGTGCCGGTCGTGTCGAAGTAGTTGCCCTCGTCGCCCTCGACCAGTCGGTAGTAGGCGGCGTTGTCGATGCCCTTGAACGAGATCGTCGGGCCCATGTGGTTGCCCTCGGCCGTGTGGTTGTAGACGACGTCCATCCACACCTCGAGGCCGGCGGCGTGGAGGTCCTTGACCATCTGCTTGAACTCGGCGACCTGGCCGCCGGCCGTGCCCGCGGCCTTCGAGGCGTACTCGTCGTGCGGGGCGAAGAAGCCGATCGAGTTGTAGCCCCAGTAGTTGCGGAGGCCCTTCTCCTCGAGGTGGCTGTCCTGCACGAACTGGTGCGTCGGCAGCAGCTCGACGGCGGTCACGCCCAGGTCGGTGAAGTGCTTGATCGCGGCGGGGTGCCCCATGCCGGCGTAGGTGCCCCGGATGTCCTCGGGGACGTCGGGGTGCGTCTGCGTGAAGCCCTTGACGTGCACCTCGTAGACGACCGTGTCCTCCATCGGCGTGAGCGGACGCTGGTCGTCGCCCCAGTCGAAGTCGCGGTCGGCGATGACGTTGCGGGGCATGGCCGCGGCGGAGTCGGACTCGTCCATCGTCTCGGGCTCGTCCATGTCGTGCCCGAAGACGGCCTGACCCCAGTCGAACGTGCCGTCGAGGGCCGTCGCGTACGGGTCGAGCAGCAGCTTGTGCTCGTTGTGGCGGAGGCCGGCGGCCGGGTTCCAGGGGCCTGCGACACGGAGGCCGTAGCGGGAGCCGACCCGCGCCTCCTCGACCACGGCGTGGAAGACGTGGCCGGTGCGGTTCGTCAGCTCGAAGCGGCGCTCGGTGCCGCCGTCGGCCTCGTCGTCGAACAGGCAGAACCAGACGTGGTCGGCGGTCTCGGAGTACACCGCGACGTGGGCGCCGCCGTCGGGCAGGGGCGTCACGCCGAGGGGGTAGGGCAGGGAGCGGGAGTCGTTCATGCTCCCAGCAGTACAGGAGGAGCGCCGCCGGCGGCCAAGCTGAGCGCCGTACCCCGCCGAACCGTCCCGCCCGCCCCGCCCGCGCCTCCCCCGCCTGCCCGGCCCTCCCCGCCACGAACCCCGTTCACGAAGATGAACCCCGTTTCCGCGTGGTTCAACTTCGTGAACGGGGTTCATGGCCTCGTGTCGAGGACGACCACGCCTCCCCCACACGCCGGGAGGGAGCTCCCACCGCCCCCAGGCGAGGAGGCGCGGATCACGCTGGTCGGGCGCCGCCCGTCACGCTCGCCCCATGACCAGCACCGCGCCCCACCTCTGCCCGCTCGTCTTCACCTCGACCCACGGGGGCACGACACGCGAGGCGCGACGCCTGCAGCTCGAGGCGCGGCGGGGATCGCTGGTCCGCGTCCATCGGGGCACCTACGCCGCCGCCGCCGACTGGGACGACCTCGACGCGCGAGGGCGGCACGTCGTCCTGACCAGGGCGGTCACCCGAGGGCTGGACCGACGGTGCACGGTCTCCCACGACTCGGCCGCGGCCCTGTGGGGTCTGCCGCGGGTCCACGACGCCTACGCGGACGTGGTGACCGTCATCGATCCTCGGCGGACGACCACGAGGCGTTCGACCGACCTCCTGCGCCGCCCCGGCTCGGTTCAGGCGGCCGACCGCGACGAACTCCACGGAGTGTGGCTCACGAGCCTCGAGCGGACCGCCGTCGACGTGGCTCGGAGCGCCTCGTTCGGCGATGCCGTGCTGTGTGTCGACGCCGTCCTGCGCCGCCTGGTCCTGCCCGACGGACACCGGACGGGCGCTGCCGTCGAGGCCGAGTTCCTCCGCCGACGCACTCGACTCATGTCCCGACTGGGCCCGTCCTCACACCCGGGCGGACGGATGGCCCGTCGCGCCGTCGAGTTCTCGTCCGCGTGGGCCGAGAACGGAGGCGAATCCCTCCTGCGTGTCGTGCTGTTCGAACTGGGCTTGTCGTCGGTCGAGTTGCAGAAGACCTTCATCCTCGGCGACCGGTTCCTCGGACGCTGCGACGTCTTCCTCCGGACCTTCGGCGTCGCGGTCGAGTTCGACGGGCACATCAAGCTCACCGACCCCGAGATCCTCGCCGGACGGACTCCCGCGGAGGCCATCAGGCTTCGGGGACGTCGCGACCGCCGCCTCCTGCGCCATCCCGAGATCCGTCACGTGGTGCACTGCGAATACGCCGATCTGGTGTTCCCGGAGAGGCTGGTCGAACTCCTCCGGGCGGCCGACGTCCTCATCGATCCACGTCGGGTGACGCACGCTGCACGGGTCGCTCGACGGCGCTTCGTCGGGGCGTCCGGATGAACCCCGTTCACGAAGATGAACCCCGTTCAATCGGGGTTCATCTTCGCAAACGGGGTTCGCGCGCGTGCAGAAGGTTGGGGCAGGAGCGGCTAGCTGACGTGCACGTCGGGGCGGCGGCTGCGCGAGGGCTCGGCCCGGCGCAGCACCTCGCGGGTCACCGGTGCGACCTCGCCCACCCCGGTCAGGAAGAACCGCCCCATGTTGGACAGCGGGTTGCCCTCGGTCCACTCGAAGTAGATGTCGGGCACGACGCCGGTCTCGTCGCGGATCGCCAGCAGCACGCTGGCCACGGCGTTCGGCACCGCGCCGCTCGTCGTGCGCAGCACCCGGTAGCCGTGCAGCGCGTGCCCCGTCACGACGAGGTCCTCCTCGAAGTTCGACGAGTCCCCCTTGTGCACCTCGAGGAAGATGACCGGCGAGCGCTGCGGGATGCCGCTGTACTTCCGCTCGGCCGTCAGCTTCTTCTTGTAGATCTCGGCGACCTCGCGCCCCGGCTCGTGGGCGATGACGCGGATCGTGCCGTACTCGTCGGCGTCCTCGCGCACGTACGCGAGCGCGGTGTCGTCCAGGGTGACCGAGGTCGCCCGCAGCTGGAACGAGCGTTGCACGCGCGAGACGAGCGACACCGCGATGATCCCGATGATGAAGATCGCGGCGATGCGCACGCCGTCGGGACGCTCGACGACGTTGGTGATGGTCGTGTAGACGAACACGAGGGCGACGACGCCGAAGCCGATCGTGCGCTTCCGCTGGCGCGCGCGTCGTGCCGACAGCGTCACGGCCACGGAGGCGCTGGTGATCAACACGAGGACCCCCGTCGCGTAGGCCCCGCCCTGGGCGTCGACGTCTGCCTCGAACACGATGGTGATGACGAAGGCGATCACCGTGAACACCAGCACGAGGGGACGGACGGCCCGGGCCCACTGCGGCGCCATGCCGTAGCGCGGCAGGTAGCGCGGCACGAGGTTGAGCAGCCCGGCCATGGCCGACGCCCCGGCGAACCACAGGATGCAGATGGTGCTGACGTCGTACAGCGTGCCGAAGCCGTCGCCGAGGTACTGGTGAGCCAGGAACGCCAGGGCTCGGCCGTTGGCCGACCCGCCGGCCTGGAACTCGGCCTGGGGGATCAAGAGCGTGGTGACGAAGCTCGACAGGATCAGGAACGAGCTCATGATGATCGCGGCCGTGGCGAGCAGGCGACGGGCCCCGCGGATGCGTCCCACGGGTTTGGCCGGGGTGTCGGTCGGGTCGCCGGTGATCTGGGGCATGACGGCCACCCCGGTCTCGAAGCCCGACAGGCCGAGGGCCAGCTTCGGGAAGACGATCAGCGCGATGCCGACCATCACGAACGGGTTGCCGTGCTGCACGGTCAGCGCTTCCCACCAGTTGCCGATGACCACCGGATTCTCGCCGATGTGGAAGAGCGACACGGCGATGACGACGAGGTTGAGCGTCAGGAAGATCGCGACGAGCACGACCGCGATGCCGATCGCCTCGCGGAAGCCCCGCAGGAAGACGGCGGCGAGCAACGCGACCAACACGAGCGTCAGTGGCACCTCGGCCCCGTGGAACCACGACGGGGCGAACGGGTTCTCGACGGCGTGCGCCGTGGCGTCGGCCGCCGACAGGGTGATGGTGATCATGAAGTCCGTGGCGGCGAAGCCGAGCAGGACGAGGACGAACAGCTTGCCGCCCCACCAGGGCAGCAGGCGCTCGAGCATCGCGATCGAGCCCTCGCCGCGCGGGCTCTCACGGGCGACGCGGCGGTAGACGGGGAGCGCGCCGAACAGCGTCAGCAGCACCAGCACGATGGTCGCGAGGGGCGAGAGCAGCCCCGCCGCGACGGCCGCGATGGCCGGTTGGTACCCGAGGGTCGAGAAGTAGTCCACGCCGGTCAGGCACATCACCCGCCACCACGAGTGCGTCTTCTCCGGGGTCTCGGCGTGCGGACCCTGGTGCGTCCCCGCGGTCTCGGTGAGGCCGTGCAGCAGCCAGCTCCGCATCCGTCGCGTGGTCGGGTGCGAGGTCGGCGGTGCGACCCTGGCGGGTGACTCGGGCTGCGCGGACACGGGTTCCTCTCGGACGTGCGGGGCGCACCGACCGGGAGGCGGGCACGCGCCCTGCAACGTTAGGCCTCGCGCGCCTCCCGGTGGTGACGTCCAGCGTTAGGAAACCGTGAGGATCCCGACGGCGACCGCGGTCACGCCTCCTCGACGACCTCTGCCCCGGCGTCGGGCACGAAGCGGTAGCCCATCCCGAGCACCGTGACGAGGTGTCGCGGTGCGGCCGGCACGGGTTCGAGCTTCTTGCGGAGTTGCGCGAAGTAGAGCCTCAGGTAGCCGGTGTCCTTCGCGTGGAAGGGGCCCCAGACCTCGGTCAGGATGGTCTCGCGCGTGATCAGCTTGTCGGGGCTGTGCAGCAACAACTCGAGGATCTTCCACTCGGTCGGCGTCAGCCGGACGGCCGTGCCGCCGCTGCCCGCGCCGCCGCCCGCACCCGCGCCGCCGCGCGCACCCGCGCCGCCGCCCGCGCCGCCGCCCGGACGACGGACCACGGTCTTCGCCGCGAGGTCGACCTGTACGTCGCCGAACGTGACCACGGGCTGCTCGTCGTCGGTGCCCGAGGGCAACCGGCGGGTCTGCGCCCGGATGCGGGCGAGCAGCTCGTCCATCGAGAAGGGCTTCGTGACGTAGTCGTCGGCGCCCGCGTCCAACGCCTCGACCTTGTCGGCGGCGTCGGTGCGGCCCGACACGACGAGGATGGGCACGGTCGACCAGCCGCGCAGACCGGTGATCACCTCGACCCCGTCGAGATGGGGCATGCCGAGGTCGAGCATGACGAGGTCGGGGTGCCGGCTCGCCGCGAGGTCGAGCGCCTCCCGCCCGTCGGCGGCCGTGAAGACGTCGTAGCCGCGCGCGCCGAGGGTCACCTTGAGCGCCCGCAGGATCTGCGGGTCGTCGTCGGCGATCAGGATCTTCACGGCGCTCACGTGGCCGACCGTACCCGATCGGCCTCGCCTGCCCCGCCGGCCCCGGGCACCACCGGCAGCCCGACCACCATGGTCAACCCGCCGCCGGGGGTGTCGTCGAGTGCGAGCGTGCCGCCCATCGCCTCGACGAACCCCTTGCTGAGCGCCAGCCCGAGCCCGAGGCCCGTGCCGTTGTCGGTGTCGCCCAGCCGCTGGAACGCGACGAGGATCTCGTCCCGCCGTTCGACCGGGACCCCGGGTCCGCGGTCCACGACCCGCAGCTCGACCCGGTCGCCGAAGGCGCTCGTCGAGATGCGGACGCTCGCATCCGGCGGCGAGTGTCGCAGGGCGTTGTCGAGCAGGTTGACGACCACGCGCTGCAACAGCACGGCGTCGGCCCGCACGGGCGGCACCGTCGCCCGCAGCGCGAGCTCGACGTCGGCCGGCCCGAGGCCGAGCTCGTCGAGGGCGCCGAGCACGACCTCGTCGACGTCGACGTCGGCGGGCGTCACGGCGAGGGCCCCGGCCTGCACGCGGCTGACGTCGAGCAGGTCGGTGACCAGGGTCGAGAGCGAGTCGAGGCTCTCGTGGGCGGTGGACAGCAGCTCGTCCCGGTCGGAGTCGCTCCAGGCGACGTCGGTCTGCCGCAGTCCGCTGACGGCGGCCGTCGCGGCGGCCAGCGGGCGACGCAGGTCGTGACCGACGGCGGCGAGCAGGGCGCTGCGCATGCGGTCGACCTCGGCGAGCGGCGCGACCTGGCCTGCGGCCCGGCTCAGCTCGGAGTGCTCGAGGGCCGCCTCGACCTGCGCCGCGACGACGTCCAGGAGGCGCCGGTCGGCCGCCTGCAGTTCGGGTCCGGTCAGCTCGAGGGCTGCGTCGGCGCCCGCGGCGATCGACGTGGTGGTCCCGGCCGGGGACCCGGCTCCGGGACGGCCGTCGTCGGCGAGCCGCGCCTCCCCGATCTCGACCCCGCCCTGGACGACGCGCACCCGGGTCATGCCCAGGGCCTCGCGGGTGCGGCCGATCAGGGCCTGCAGGGCGTCCTGGCCGCGCAGCACGCTCCCCGCGACCGTGGCGAGCAGCTCGGTCTCGGCGAGCGCCCGGGCGGCGGCACGGCTGCGGCGTGCGGCCTGGTCGACCACGTAGCTGACGATCGCGGCGTTGAGCACGTACAGCACGAGTGCCGCCAGGTGCAGCGGCTCGGCGATGGTCAGCTGGTAGATCGGCGCGATGAAGAACAGGTCGAGCGTCACGCCCGAGAGCAGCGCCGCCAGCAGGGCCGGCCAGATGCCGCCCGTGACGGCGACCACCACGACCAGCAGCTGGAAGACCAGCACGGTGCCCGCGATGGCGTCCTCCGAGCGGTGCCCGGCCAGCAGCCCGGTGAGCAGCGGCCCGGCCACGAGGGCGAGCACGAACCCGGCGATCACGCGGCGTCGCGACAGGGCCCCGCCGAGTCGCGGCAGCACCCGGTCGCGTCCGGCCGAGGAGTGGGTGACGATGTGCACGTCGATGCGTCCCGACTCGCGGATCACCGTCGAGCCGATGCCGGGCCCGGTCAACGCCGCGGCCAGGCGCCCCCGCCGGCTGACGCCGATGACGAGCTGCGAGGCGTTGACCCCGCGGGCGAAGGCGACGAGCGCGCGGGGCACGTCCGAGCCGACGACCTGGTGGTACGTGCCGCCGAGCTTCTCGACCAGGGCCCGCTGCGCCGCCAGGGCACCCGGCGCTCCCTGCCGGAGACCGTCCTGCGCACTGACGTGCACGGCGACGAGTTCCCCTCCGGAGGACCGGGCGGCGATGCGGGCGCCCCGCCTGATCAGCGTCTCGCCCTCGGGGCCGCCGGTCAGGGCGACGACGACGCGCTCCCGGGCCTCCCAGGTGCTGTCGATGCCGTGCTCGTCGCGGTACGCCTTCAGCGCGCTGTCCACCTCGTCGGCCAGCCAGAGCAGCGCCAGCTCGCGGAGGGCCGTCAGGTTGCCGAGGCGGAAGAAGTTCGAGAGCGCCGCGTCGACCCGGTCGGCCGGGTAGACGACGCCCTCGGCCAGTCGGTCCCGGAGGGCCTGAGGGGCGAGGTCGACGAGCTCCACCTGGTCGGCCGCCCGCAGCACGGCGTCGGGCACCGTCTCGCGCTGCGTCGCCCCGGTGATGCGCTCGACCACGTCGGTGAGCGAGTCGACGTGCTGGACGTTGACGGTCGAGACGACGTCGATGCCGGCGACGAGCAGGGCCTCGACGTCCTGCCACCGCTTCTCGTGGGTGGAGCCGGGGGCGTTCGTGTGGGCGAGCTCGTCGACCAGCGCGAGCTGCGGTGCCCGCGCGAGCACCGCCTCCAGGTCGAGTTCGTCCAGCGCGACGCCGCGGTGGACGACCGCCCGGCGGGGCACGACCTCGAGGTCGCCGACCAGCGCCGAGGTCGCGCGCCGCCCGTGCGTCTCGACGACGGCCACGACGACGTCGACCCCTTCGGATCGCAACCGTGCCCCTTCTTCGAGCATCGTGTACGTCTTGCCCACGCCGGGCGCCGCCCCCAGCACCACCCGCAACCGCCCTCGCTTCATGGGCTCAGCCTGTCACCCCTGCGGACCCGAGCGTGCCGGACGGGGACCACCCGCCGGGCACACGGGAACGCCCCGTGACCACGGGGGCCACGAGGCGTATGTCTCGAGGGGACCTGGCCCCCTCCGTGGTTCAGCTGGAGGGTCGCACCCGACGCGACCCTGCGCGATCTCACAGGGGGTTGTGTGCCTGGTGCCTCTCGAGGCCGTCCGACCCGAATCGGACTCTTGCAGGATACGCGATCCGGAGGCTCCGTTGCCCATTGGGCATGGAAATTCTCAGGAAGCCCCGGCACGATGGTCCGATGCAGCAGACTCCGGCGCGTGGGGACCTCACCCGATTCGGCACGGAAGCGGTCGGCGGGCGCGACGAGAAGCGTCGGGCGACGAGCCGTGGGCTCGCCGACGCGGCCTTCCGACTGGCGACCGAGAAGGGCTTCGACGGCTTCGTCGTCGAGGACGTCACCGCTCTGGCCGGTTACTCGAGGCGCACCTTCGCGAACCACTACTCGTGCAAGGAGGACGCCGTGGCCTCGGTGCTCCTGAACAAGGCGGGCGCGGCGGTCGACGCCTCCGACCTGTCGATGCTCGCGTCCTTCCAGGGCACCGACATCGACCTGCTCGAGCTGCTGCTGCTGTCGGCCGTCGACGCCCAGCTCGTGGACTACATGATCAGCCTCCGCCACCTGCTGCGGACGCACGAACCCCTGCTGCCCTACGTGCTCGCGGTCGGCGTCCCCATGACCGAACGCGTCGGCGACGTGATCGGCCTGGCCGTCGGCCCCTCGCGGGACGACCTGACCACGTCCTTGCTGATCCACTCGACCTGGGGTGCCGTCATCGCCGTGCTGCGCGGCGTCTACGACCCCTGGGTCGACACGACCACCGACGACGAACGCGTCGACGCCCTCCGCGCCTACTGGGCGACGACGTTCGAGCGCTTCCGCACGGGCTTCGGGCCCGTCGCCTGAGCCGGTCCGCACCGCACCGCACGGCACCGCGTTTCGTGCTAGGCACCGGGTAGAGACGTGGCGCCGTGCACGAAACGCGGTGCGACACGCTGGGCTCGGGACGAGGAGGCGCGGCGCCGGCCTCGTCAGGCCAGCAGGTCCACGGCGAGGTAGCCGGCGTAGCCGCCCGACGTGCGTCCGTCGCGCCGTCCCGAGGTCAGCACCTCGCCGACGTCCGAGGCGACGAGCGTCGCGCCCGCGTCACGCAGCCGGTCGACGAGGACGTTGTCCTCGTGCAGGTCGACGGGTGCGAACCCGCCGACGGACCGGTACGACGACGCCCGCACCCCCAGGTTGGCGCCGTGCACGTGGCCGTTCGGCCGCCCGGGCGTGTGCCGGGCCGTCCAGGCCGCGATCTGCCGCGGCGAGAGGTCGGCGAAGTCCGGGCGCACGGTCCCGATCACGACGTCGGCGCCCGAGGCGGCCCGGTCGAGCTGGTCGTCGATCCAGCCCGGCGGCACGACCGAGTCGGCGTCGGTGCAGGCGAGCCACACCGCGTCGAGCGGCAGGTCGTCCAAGGGCGCGCCGAGCTCGTCCAGGGCGACGTCGACGCCGACGGCCCGTGCGACGCCGACCCCGCGGGCCTCGATCTCGACGACGGTCACGCGGGCGTGCGCACGAGCGGCAGCCACCGTCCCGTCGGTGCAGGCGTCGGCCACGAGGACGACGACGACCCGCACCTCCGGATGGGTCCTGGCCGTGTGCCGCCGCGCGACGTCGACGCCGTCGAGGGCGCGCGAGACGAGTTCCTCCTCGTCGTGCGCGGGGACGACGACCGCGACGGCCCGCACGGGGCGGGCCGGGGTCGGGGCCGGGGGCGGGGTCGATCGGGCGGGCGCGTCGCTCATCGCAGGCCCGTCCGCTGGGCGACCGACCGGGGGTCGCGCGAGAAGACGTCGAGCACGAAGTCGCCCTCGACGTGGTGCGAGACCCGGTGGAGGCGCGGGTCGGCGCCCAGCCGGGCGTGGACGTCGTCCGCGCCCTGCCGGAAGTCCCCCTCGGGCTGGGTCCAGTGGCAGGCCACGACGTCGCCGTCGTCGGCCAGACCGTCGACGATCGAGTCCACCAGCCGCCCGAACGCCTCCGGGGCCAGGTAGTAGCCGACCTCGCTGAGCACGACGAGGTCGAAGGTGCCCGACGGGTAGTCCGCGGCGGCGTCGGCCTGCTCGACCGTGACGTGGGGCAGGTTCGCGAGCCGCTCGCGGGCGGCCTGCACGGCGACCGACGACACGTCGAGGGCCAGCAGGCGGTCCGCCGCGGGGGCCAGGTCGCCCGTCAGCACGCCGATCGAGCAGCCCACCTCGAGCACGCGACCGTAGCGCTCACGGGGCAGCGACGCCACGGTGAGGGCGCGCTTGCGGCGCTCGTACCAGCGCGTCGTGACCCGCCACGGGTCGGCGCGGCGGGCGTGCGTCCGGTCGAACGTCGCCTCGGTCGCCGGGACCGACGCCGCGGCGCCCGCGCCCTGGCCGTCCGCGTCCTGGCCGCCCGCGTCTTGACCGCCCGCGTCCCGACCGTCCGCCTCCGACCCGGCCACGACGAAGACCTCGCGCCCGCGGGTGAAGTGCCGCTCGAACACCGGGTGCAGCACGGGTGCGTCCTCGGGCGCGGTCGAGAGGGGTCGGCGCTGCGAGACGTACGCCGCGAGGGCCGAGCGCTTCGCGGCGTCGGCGACGGCGTCCAGGGGCGACAGCCGCAGCGACGGCCAGGGCACGTCGGGGTGGTCGGGCGAACCCCAGTGCCACAGCCAGATCGGGTACTCGAGCACCGTCGTGCCGGCCTGGTCCGCCTCGGCTGCCAGCTCGGCGGCGATCTCGCCGAGCACGCGGTGGTCCCGGTGCCCGTCGCCGCGCCAGGGCGCGACGAGCAGGCCGCCGGGCCCGGGCAGCAGGGGACGCAGCCGCTCGGTGATCTCGGCACGGGCCTCGCGGACCGTCCCGTCGGCGATGCTCCAGTGCACCAGCTCGACGTCGTGACCCAGCAGGTCCACCGCGACCCGCGCCTCCTCGGCCCGCGTCGCGACGAGATCCTCGGCGCTCGTGGTCGAGCCGGGGTGCGAGGCCGCGCCGTCGGTCACCACGACGACCGTGACCGGGATGCCGTGGGCGGCCGCGTGGGCGATGAGCCCGCCGGCGCCGAGGGTCTCGTCGTCGGGGTGGGCGGCCAGCACGACCACGCGCGACGCGCTGGTCGGGACGACGGCGCCGTCGAGCGGCGGCAGGTCGAGGAGGCGCGGGTCGGCCTCCCAGGTCTCCACCGGGGTCCCCGGCGCGCGACCGTCGAAGCTCACCACGTGGGACGTCCGTCGGCCACGGCCCGGCGCAGGACCGTCTGGCCGAGCGACGCGTCGTCGCGTTCGCCGTGGTGCTGGCGGAGGTAGAGCTCGAGGTCGGCGACGCGCTTGGCGTGGGCCGCGTCGGTCGCGAGCGGGGCCGGGCCGAGGGC
The DNA here is from genome assembly GCF_001421165.1 of Frigoribacterium sp. Leaf8. Lineage (GTDB taxonomy): Bacteria > Actinomycetota > Actinomycetes > Actinomycetales > Microbacteriaceae > Frigoribacterium. The sequence continues at coordinate 1,433,343 of NZ_LMKB01000005.1, forward strand.
ACGGGACGCCCGCGCGAGCACCTCGTCGCAGGCGTGGGCGACGGTCCCGCGGACGCGCTTGGCCAGCAGCCGCCCGGCGTCACCGGTCGCCTCACCGGCGTCGACGAGGTCGGCGGCCTCGACCAGAGCCCGGCGGGCGTCGGCCAGTCGCGTGTCGACGAGGCCGAGGGCCTGCAGGAGGTGCGGGTCGGCAGGGCGCTCCGGCGTGCGCGACGAGGCGGTCACCGCCGCGGCCAGCAGCGTGCGGGCCACGCCGACCGCGCCGCCGTACCAGCACGCCGCGACGCCGATCCCGCCCCACGAGAAGCCGGGACGCTCGAGGTACCACCCGGGAGCGCCGACCTCGCGTGCCTCGACGTCGTCGAAGTCGACCGGGCCGGAGGGGATCTCGACGAGGCCCCTGGCGTGCCAGGCGTCCGCCGTCACGGTCACGCCCGCCTGACGGAGGTCGACCGAGAACAGGCGACGCTCGTCGCCGACCCAGGCGGTGACGAGCGCGCCGTCGAGGGTGCCCGCCAGGGAGCACCAGGGCTTCGTGCCGGCCAGCGACCACGGACCCGACCCGTCCGGGCCCCGGGTCGCCGTCAGACGGACGCCGGGCCCCTCGGCGGCGAACACGCCCCAGGTGAACGGGTCGGCGGTCCGAGCGCGCGGGGGGACGGAGGAGCGGTCGCCGTCGTCCTCGTCGGACAGGGTCTCGATCGCGGTCGCGGCGCCGACCTCGGCGTGCTGGTCGAGGATGGCGAGGGCGTCGAGGTGCGGTTCGGCCGCTCGGGCCGCACCGAGATCGTGCGCGGCGAGCGTCGCCAGGGCCTGCCAGAGGTCGGCCGTCGAGCCCAGTCCGGGCAGGGCCCCGTGTCGACCGAGCTCGACGGCGAGGTCGAGTGCGTCGCCCACCGAGGGCGCCTGACGGGATCGCAGCCCCTCGACGACGAGAGCGGTGGCCGTCCCGACGACCGGACCCGCGCCTCCCAGGGTGACCGGCTCGATCGGGTCGGTCGAGCGCGCGGGCGCGGAGGGACTCATGGTCTCGACGCTAGTCGGTCGTCCGATCGAGCGTGGGGGTTGACAACGGGGTGGACGACAGGCGTCGGGCAGTGCGGGAGGGTCAGAACTCGTCGCTGTCGAGCGGGATGCGCTCGGCCGCTTCGGCGGTCTGGGGCTCGATTCCGCGGAGGCGGCCGATGCGCCCCTCGATGTCGTCGACCAGGGCGCCGTCGTCGATCTCCGCCTCGTCGGTCTGCTCTTCGGAGACCAGCATCTGACTGGCGGGACCGAGCAGCACCTGGAACCGCTGGTGCACCCCGCCACGATCCATGCCGGGCAGGTCGACCATGTCGGACTTGTTCTGCATGGCCAGCGCTCGCGCGTACTCGACGACGGCCGCCGCGATCGCGTCGCCGGTGACCAGGTACTCGTCGGTGTAGTGGATGCGTTTCACCCGTGGTTCTCCCTGCAGTCGAGACGACTCGTCGTCACCGATCACGCTACGCGCGACGGGGCGGGAAGGCCCCGTGCCGGGCGACGTCGGTGGGCCCTCGAGCGGGCAGAAGAAAAGCCACCCCGGAACATCTCTGGCGAGAGAGAGAACCGACGTGGCTTTCCGCGGAGCCGGTGGGATTTGAACCCACGGTTCCCACAAAGGGAACTCCACCTTAGCAGGGTGGTGCACTAGGCCGAACTATGCGACGGCTCCATGCGGCTCGCGAGCGAACGCGCAGGGACAAGCATAGCGGCCCGGAGGCCAGATGCCGAACCGGGGCCCGGGGCCGGTCGGACGTCCGGCCGGGACGGGCGTGGACAGAACCACCCGTGCCCCACCCGCTCTGGGGGGCGTGATCGGCTTGTCGGCATTTGTGCCGACACATAGAGTACCCCTGACGCCGACGACGGCCGAGGGGCCGGGGCCCGACAGCACGGGCCCGTTCACCCTTGCCGAACACGGCCCCCGACGGTCGCCGCGTCACGTGCCCCACCATCGAGCGCCGCACCCGAACGGCTGCGCCCGAGGGGCTCGCCGCCGGCACCGACGCCGGCCTCCACACCCCCCACGGTGCCGCACCCCTGATCCCGGCATCGCGGGGTTCTCATGCGTGCCGGTTCGGGCCGCCGCTTGAGGTCACCGGTCGTCCCGGCGAGCTGGTTACTCGCCGGGGCGACTTCTCGGCGGAGCGCCTAGTTCGAGCCGAACGCCACCGAGCAGGTCTGGTCGGCCGCCGTCTGGCCGGTGAGGCCCTCGATGACCTCGGTCGTCGGAGGCGTGGTCGACGCCCCCGAGCCCGGGTCGGTGGGTGCCGCCGTGTCGGCCGGAGCAGCGGTCTGGGCCGGAGCAGCCGTCTCGACCGGAGCGGCCGGGGCCTGGGTCGCCGCCCCACCGTCACCCGTGGCGGTGTTCTCGGAGCCGATGCCGGTGCTGCCCTCGGGGATCGAGAACGGGACGTCGTTCGCGATCGCGTCGAAGAGCTGGGTCGCCACGGCCTCGTCGGGCTGCACCTTGTTCTCGTAGACGCCCGAGCCTCCGGTCGTGCCGGGGTACTGGACGAAGTTGACGGCGTCGAGCGGCAGGTCCCGGAGCGCGAGACCGATCTGCACCATGGTGTCGATCTTGGTCAGCTGGTCGGACAGGGTCATGTTGCTCGCCGCGGCGCGGGCCAACGAGTAGAGCTTCGTGGGGTTGCTGAGGGTGTCGGCGCTCTTCACCGTCCGCAGCAGCGACGAGAGGTAGACCTGCTGGCTGCTGATGCGGCCGAGGTCGGACCCGTCGCCCACGCCGTGGCGGGTGCGGAGGAAGGCCAGGGCGTCGGCACCCGAGAGCACGGTCTCGCCGGCCGGGATGTCGAGACCCGTGTAGCGGTCCTTGATGGGCGTCGCGGCACACACGGGGACGCCGCCGATGGCGTTCGACATCTCGATGACGCCGTTGAACGAGATCATGCCCGCGAAGGGGATGTCGAGACCGGTCAGGCTCGAGACGGTCGAGGCGACGCAGCTCAGCCCGCCGTACGAGTAGGCCTCGTTGATGGGTCGGGCCGACATCGCCGAGTAGTACCCCGAGCCGTCCTCCTTCGCGCACGACGGGATCGGCACGACCATGTCGCGGGGGATGCTGACGGCGGTCGCGTTGGTGTGGTCGGCCGACACGTGGAGCAGGATGTTGACGTCGTTCAGGGTCGCGTCCCGCTCGCCGAACGCCCCCTGGTCCTGGCTGGCGTCGTTGTCGGTCCCGACGACGAGGATGTTGAAGCCGCCTTCGTACTCGCTGATCGACGGGGGCGCGGGCTTGGTGGTCTCGCCCTGGGCCGCCTGCAGCTCGACCCCGTCACCGAGGTCGCTGCGCACCTGGTACGCCGCGATGGCGCCGACCGAGGCTCCGCTCACGAGCAGGACGGCCACCGAGGCGGCCACCACCTTCGTGACGGCCCGCACCGCGCCTCCGCTCTTGAGCCGGCCGTGTCGGGCGACTCCCGTCGTCGCGGGGGCGGAACGGCGTCCGGAGGCGGTCGCCTCGGGTCGGGCAGCTCGTCGGCCACGGCCGGATCGGTCGCGAAGGTCGCTCACGCGGTGTCCTCTCGGTCATCGAGGGCGACCCTCGCTCGCGCGGCCTCGGGATCGTTCGAGGATCGAGCGGGCAGAAGGGCACCGTTCGGTGTACGGGCAGATGGAGATACTACCCAGGCGGTCCTGGGCCGCTGCCGGGACTCAGCCGGTCGCACGGTTCGCGACGAGCTGGACGGCGTACGAGGCGTGCCACTTGCCGGCGGCCGGTCCCCCGTTGCACTCGCCGTCGCTCGCTCCCGGCGTCTTGATCCAGAGCAGGGCGTCGAGCTTCGTCGTGCCGGTCTGCACCGAGGGCACGACCCCCAGGCCGGCCCCGGGCGCGTTGCACCACGTGCCCTTCCAGCCGCGACCGTTGCGCGACGTGTCGATCACGTACCGTGCGCCTCCCGTCGCCTGCGACACCTTCTCGGCGTAGACGCGCTCGGATTCGACCGGGTAGTAGTTCGACACGTTGGTCGCGAAGCCGCGGGCACGGTCGACACCGGCCGCCTTGAGGCGCGCGGCCATGGTCTGCGGCGGCACCCAGTTCGAGTTGCCGGCGTCGAGGTAGGCGGGGACGCCCGCGTCCGCCAGGGTCGCGACCGCGGAGGCGATGGTGGCCTCCCGCCCGCTCGTCTGCTCGGGGCAGTTGCTGATGAGCGTGAGGGCGTCGGGCTCGACGACCACGACGACCCGGTGGCCCGCCAGCCGCGAGGCGACGAGGGAGTTCCAGCGCAGGTACGCCGCGTTGTCGGCCGATCCACCCGCCGAGTGGCTGCCACAGTCGCGGTTGGGGATGTTGTACGTGACGAACAGGGGGGTCGCGCCGACCTTCTCGGCGGCGGCGACGGTGCCGTCGATCTTCTTCACGAGCTGGGCGTCGGTCAGCCAGCTGCCGAGCCAGGTCGCCACCGGCTGCTTGGAGATCGTGCGGGCCGCCGCGGCCTCGGCGGTCCGGCCCTCGGACGTCAGCGCGGTCGCGGCGCGCGCCGCCTCACCGGCGGGGTCGACGTACAGACCGCCCCGGAACAGCGTCGTGGTGGGCGTGGTGCGGATGGTCTGCGAGACCGCGGCGGGCGTCGTCACCGTGGGGACCGACGGGACCGACGTCGAGGCCGGGTCGGGCGACACGGGCGACCCGGTCGACCCGCGCTCCCCGCGCGAGGTGAAGGCGGCGATGGCTCGCTCGGCCGACTTGGACGACCGTGCGGGCGGGCTCGACGCCGTGGTCGGCGAGGCCGTGACCGAGGTCGACGAGGGGGCGACGGGGGCCGCGTGCGCTCGCGCAGGAGCGACCGCGAGGCCGGCCGTCAGGGCGACGGCGACGCCGAGGACGACGGCGGCGCGGGTCGTCGGGGTCATGTGGGTCATGGCGGGGGTCCTGGTGTCGAGGGGCCCGGGCGGTGTTCGGCCCACCCGGGGTGCCGACCGGTGCGGGACCGCAACGGGGGGCTCGATCAGTGCAACACGGGGGTGCCTCGGCGTTCAGTCCCTGTTCGGGGGGACGGAGCGTTCCACTTCGGGGGCCACGGGGGTCGGAGAGGGCCTCTGGCGGGTTTCCGGGCACGGCATCCGAGGCAATCGTCACGGCGGCCCTCGCGGCGGCCGACCTGGGAGACTGGACGGGCGGTCGCGGACGCTCCCGCGCGCGCACCAGGCCCGGGAGGACCACATGAACGGCGAGACCAACCGAGACGCGTGGCGGGACTCCGTCGAGACCTGGCTCAAGGGCGACGAGCGCAACGACGTCTTCGACGGCTACCTCGACTGGTACCGCGCGCCGGTGATGGCCGACACCGACGACTGGACCCGCGACTTCTTCGTGCTGCCGGCCGTCGGTTCGGACGTGCTGCACAAGCACGCGGGCTTCGTCGACGGCGACGCCGCCGTCTCGGTCGACGACACCACCTGGCGCGACCTCAGCACCCTGATCGGCGAGGCCTTCGCGACCTACGCCGCCGCCAAGGCCTAGGAGGCGCGGGTCGCGTCATCTGCGGAACGCGCGACCCGACTGGCGGAGGGCGTGGGATTCGAACCCCGCGGCGCGCCAGCGACGCGTCCGCCCGGTCGGCGCCCTCCAGGGCGCGGTGCGGAACGCGTAACCCGACCGGCGGAGGGCGTGGGATTCGAACCCCGCGGCGCGCCAGCGACGCGTCCGCCCGGTCGGCGCCCCCCAGGGCGCGGTGCGGAACGCGTAACCCGTCTGGCGGAGGGCGTGGGATTCGAACCCACGAGACATCTCTGCCCACTTGTTTTCAAGACAAGCTCCATCGGCCGCTCGGACAGCCCTCCCGGTGGCCGGACGAGCTACGCCGCCACGATGTGATCACTGCGCCACTTTCAACCGTGGCGTCGTGTTCATGTCGTGGCGGGATGCACGCATCGGGCAACCGGGGCCGAGTCTACCGGCTCAGAGCGTCGCGAGCACCTCGGCGAGCCCGTCGTCCAGGTCGCTCGACGTCTGCTCGCTGGCCACCGCGGCGACGTCGTCGGGCGCCTGGCCCATGGCCACCCCGCGTCCCTCGGCCGCGGCCCAGCGCAGCATGTCGATGTCGTTGCGTCCGTCGCCCGCGGCCAGGACCTGCGACCGCGGCACGTCGAGCCACTGCCGCACGCGCTCGAGGGCGGTCGCCTTCGTGACGCCGTCCGGGGCGATGTCGAGCCAGGCCGTCCAGCCGACGTTGTAGTTCACGTGCTGGAGGCCCATGCGCTCGACGGCCGTGAGGAAGTCCTCGGTGTCGTGGTCGGGCGAGACGACGACCACGCGGGTCGCCGGCCGGCCGACGAGGTCGTCGAACTCGACCTTCTCGGCGTTCAGTGCCGCCGCCGCCGCGGGGAACGACCCGCAGTACCGCAGCAGCCCCTCTTGGTCTTCGACGGCGTACCCGGCCCCCGCGTCGGCCAGGGCCTCGCGGATCGTCGACAGCACCTGGGTCGGGTCGAACTCCTCGACGTGCACGCGGCGGTACCCCGTCGGGGCCGACTCGTCACGGCCCAGGGTGATCGCACCGTTCGCGCAGACGACGTAGTCCGAGACGAGACCGAGACGCTCCATGACGGGCAGCGTCATCGACACCGAGCGTCCGGTCGCGATCATGACCTGGTGGCCCTGGTCGTGGAGGCGCGTGATCTCGCCGAGGACGGCCTCGGAGATGGAGCCGTCCTCGGGCATGATCGTGCCGTCGACGTCGAGCGCGACCAGCCAGCGGTCGGCGGCGGCCACGGGCTCGTCGCCGGGCCGGGGTGCGGCGGCGGCCTGGCTCACGCGACCGGCTCGATGACCTCGAGGCCACCGAGGTAGCCGCGCAGCGCCTCGGGCACGACCACCGAGCCGTCGGCCTGCTGGTGCGTCTCGAGGATCGCGACGAGCCACCGCGTGGTCGCGAGGGTGCCGTTGAGCGTCGCGACGGGAGCCGTCTTGCCGCTCTCGGTGCGGTAGCGGGTGTCGAGGCGGCGGGCCTGGAAGGTGGTGCAGTTCGACGTGCTGCTCAGCTCGCGGTAGGTGCCCTGCGTCGGCACCCAGGCCTCGATGTCGAACTTGCGTGCGGCGCTCGAACCGAGGTCGCCGGCGGCGACGTCGATGACGCGGTAGGTGAGGCCGAGGGCCTGCAGCATGCTCTCCTGGAACCCGACGAGGGCGTCGTGCTCGGCCTCTGCCTGGTCGGGGTGCACGTAGCTGAACATCTCGAGCTTGTTGAACTGGTGCACGCGGAGGATGCCCCGGTTGTCCTTGCCGGCGGCCCCGGCCTCACGGCGGTAGCAGGTCGACCAGCCGGCGTAGCGGATCGGGCCCGCCTCGACGTCAAGGATCTCGTCGGAGTGGTACCCGGCGAGCGCGACCTCGCTCGTGCCGGTCAGGTAGAGGTCGTCGGCGGGCAGGTGGTAGACCTCGTCGGCGTGGGAGCCCAGGAACCCGGTGCCGGCCATGACCTCGGGTCGCACCAGCGTCGGGGTGATCAGCGGCGTGAAGTCGTTCTTCAGGGCGAGGTCGAGGGCCATGTTCATCAGGCCGAGCTCGAGGCGCGCACCGATGCCGCGCAGGAAGTAGAAGCGCGAGCCCGAGACCTTGGTGCCGCGCTTGATGTCGATCGCGCCGAGCTTCTCGCCGAGGTCGGCGTGGTCGAGGGCTTCGAAGTCGAAGGAGGGGCGGGTGCCGTGCTCACGGAGCGTCACGAAGTTCTCTTCGCCGCCCGAGGGCACGCCGTCGATGATCAGGTTGCCGATGCCGCGCGCGGCCGCGTCGAAGACCGCATCGGCCTCGTTCGAAGCGGCCTGCGCCTCCTTCACGCGGGCGGCGAGCTGCTGCGCCTGCGCGACCAGGGCCTTCTTCTCGTCTTTCGGCGCCTTGGCGACGGTCTTGCCGAAGGCGTTCTGCTCGGCGCGCAGGTCTTCGAAGGCGGCGATCGCCGCGCGGCGGGCCTGGTCGGCCGCCACCGCATCGTCGACCAGCGACTCGGAGTCGCCCCGGGCCCGCTGGCTCTGCTTGACGAGGTCGGGGGATTCACGAAGCAACTGGGGATCGATCACCCGCCCATCCTAGGCAACGGCACCCGCGCGGCCGACGTTCTGCACAGAGCCTTCGCCTTCCCGTTACCTCACGGGGGTGCGTCCAATACGCTCGCCCCATGACCGCCACCTCCCCCTCCCCCGCCGAGCACGCCTCGGCATCCGAGCCCGAGACGGCTCGCCAGACCGCCGCGGTCGTCTACAACCCGATCAAGGTCGACCTCGACGCCATCAAGACGGCCGTCGGGCGCCACGAGTTCTCGAACGGCTGGGCCCCCACGACGTTCTACGAGACCAGCAAGGAAGACCCGGGCGGCGAGGTGACGAAGAAGGCCCTCGCCGAGGGCGTCGACATGGTGATCGCCGCGGGGGGCGACGGCACGGTGCGTGCCGTGGCCGAGGCCCTGCAGGGCACCGACGCGTCCCTCGCCCTGCTGCCCTCGGGCACGGGCAACCTGTTGGCCCGCAACCTCGAGCTCTCGCTCGACAACCTCGACGACTCGATCGCGACGGCGTTCAGCGGTCGCGACCGTGACATCGACCTCGGCGTCGTCGACGTCGAGCGTGAGGACGGCTCGCGCGAGACCAAGGCGTTCGTCGTCATGGCCGGCGTCGGCCTCGACGCGAAGATGCTCGCGAACACCAACGACGAGCTGAAGAAGCGCGTCGGGTGGCTCGCCTACGTCGACGCCATCGCCCGCGCGCTCCGCGACGACAACAAGATCGACGTCCGGTACGAGCTCGACGACCAGGGCCGCAAGTCGATGCGCGCCCACACGATCATCGTCGGCAACTGCGGCCTGCTGCCCGCCAACATCATGCTGCTGCCCGACGCGGCGATCGACGACGGCATCTTCGACATCGTCGCCCTGCGCCCCGAGGGCTTCTTCGGCTGGGTGCAGATCTGGGTCAAGATCGTGTGGGAGAACGGCGTCATGCGCCGCACCCAGGTCGGCCGCCGCATCCTCGCCGCCAACAGCCGCGAGGTGCGCACCCTGCGCTACAACAAGGGCAAGAAGCTCGTGGTCCGCCTCGACTCCCCCCAGGACTTCGAGATCGACGGCGACTCCGTCGGCAAGGTCGTCGCCCTGCGTGCGGTCGTCGACCCGGGCGGCCTGACCGTCCGCGTGCCGGCCGACGCCTGATCGGCACGGGCGGCCGGCCGAGCGAGGCCGGTCGTCAGCGCAGGCCGCTGATCAGCGCAGGCCGCTAATCAGCCCGCGCAGCCAGTCGCGGGCGTCGACGAAGGCCTCGTCGTCGTACCGCGGCGAGACCTCGGCCGGGGCGCCGTCGGCACGAGGGTACGACCCGAGGAACATCACGCTCGGGCTGAAGCGCTTCAGCCCGAGCAGGGCGTCGGCCACGCGTTCGTCGAGCACGTGCCCCTCGAGGTCGATGACGAACCGGTAGCGCCCGAGGGCGTCGCCGATCGGCCGCGACTGGATGAGGCTGAGGTTGATGCCGCGGGTCGCGAACTGCTCGAGCATGTCGACCAGGGCCCCCGAGCCGTCGGCCGGCAGCTCGACGATCAGGCTGGTCTTGTCGGCACCGGTCGCGGGCGGCACGGGCACCGTCCGGCTGACCAGCACGAAGCGCGTGACGGCCTGGTCGTTGTCGCCGATCTCGCGGGCGAGCACCTCGAGGTCGTGGTGGTCGGTGATGCCGGGAGGCGCGACCGCGGCGTCCGCGGAGCCCCCGGCGCCGCCCGGCTCGAGCAGCGAGGCGGCGGCGGCCACGTTCGACGAGGCCGGCAGGTGACCGTGGCCGGGCAGGTTGCGTTCGAGCCAGCGGTGGGTCTGCGCGTAGGCGACCGGGTGCGCGTTGACGACCCGCACCTCCTCGATGCGGGTGCCCGGCCGGGCGACGAGCACGAAGTTGACGCGCACCAGGTACTCGCCGACGATGCGGAGGCCCGGCACGGTGGCGAGGGCGTCCTGCGTCGCACTGACCCCGCCCTCGACGCTGTTCTCGATCGCGATCATCGCGGCCGTGCTGACGCCCGAGACGACGTCGGCCAGGGCCTCGCCGACGTTGTTGACGCTCTTCCAGGTGGCACCGACGGCCTCGGGCACCTGCTTGAGCGCCGCCTCGGTGAACGTGCCCGCGGGCCCGAGGTAGCTGTAGGTCGTCGAGGAGGCGCGGGTCGGCATGACGAGGAGCCTACTGAGAGCCGCCCGGGCACCGCGACGAAGGTCGGCGGCGGGTGCCAGGATGTCCCCATGACCGACCGTGCCGGAACCCCCGCAGAAGCCAGCGACCTGATCGACCCCGAAGAGGTCACGGCCGCGTACTACGAACTCGTCCCCGACGTCGGCGAGGTCGAGCAGAAGGTCGTCTTCGGCACCTCGGGCCACCGCGGGTCCTCGCTCGACGCCGCCTTCAACGAGACCCACATCGCGGCCATCACGCAGGCGATCGTCGAGTACCGCGCGGGCCAGGGCATCACCGGCCCGCTGTTCATCGGGCGCGACACGCACATCCTGAGCGGCCCCGCCGAGCGGACCGCGGTCGAGGTGCTCACCGGCAACGACGTGAAGGTGCTGGCCGACGCCGAGGGCGGCTACGTGCCGACGCCCGCGCTCAGCCACGCGATCCTGGTCTACAACAACGACCCCGCGAACACCGACAAGGCCGACGGCATCGTCGTCACCCCCAGCCACAACCCGCCCCGCGACGGCGGCTTCAAGTACAACCCGCCCCACGGCGGGCCGGCCGACAGCGACGCCACGAACTGGATCGCGAACCGCGCCAACGAGATCATCGCCGCCGGCAACGTCGACGTGAAGCGCGGCGTCGGCACGCCCGGCCGCCACGACTTCCTCCGCGGCTACGTGGGCGACCTCGTCAACATCATCGACATCGACGCCATCAAGAAGGCCGGCGTGAAGATCGGCGCCGACCCGCTCGGTGGCGCGAGCGTCGAGTACTGGGGCGCGATCCGCGACGTCTACGGCCTCGACCTCACCGTCACGAACCCGGGCGTCGACCCCACCTGGCGCTTCATGACGCTCGACTGGGACGGCAAGATCCGCATGGACCCGTCGAGCCCCTCGGCGATGGCCAGCGTCGTGCGCCGCAAGGACGAGTTCGACGTCCTGACCGGCAACGACGCCGACGCCGACCGGCACGGCATCGTCACGCCCGACGGCGGCCTGATGAACCCGAACCACTACCTCGCGGTCGCCATCGACTACCTCTACACGCACCGCCCCGAGTGGCGCGACGACGCGGCCATCGGCAAGACCCTCGTCTCGTCGAGCATCATCGACAAGGTCGCCGAGTCGCACGGTCGTCGCCTGTGGGAGGTCCCGGTCGGGTTCAAGTGGTTCGTCCCCGGGCTGGTGGACGGCTCGGTCGCCTTCGGTGGCGAAGAGAGCGCCGGCGCGTCCTTCCTGCGCAAGGACGGCACCGTCTGGACGACCGACAAGGACGGCATCCTGCTCGCCCTGCTCGCGAGCGAGATCATCGCCGTCACCGGCAAGACCCCCTCGCAGCTCTACGCCGAACTGGTCGAGAAGTACGGCGACCCGGTCTACCAGCGGGTCGACGCGGCGGCGACGAAAGAGCAGAAGACCCGTCTGGGCAAGCTCGACGGCGACGCCATCGAGGCGACCGAGCTCGCGGGCGACCGCATCACGGCCAAGCTCAGCAAGGCTCCGGGCAACGACGCGGCCGTCGGCGGCGTCAAGGTCGTCACCGACAAGGCCTGGTTCGCGGCCCGCCCGAGCGGCACCGAGGACGTCTACAAGATCTACGCCGAGTCGTTCGAGGGCCCCGAGCACCTCGCCCGCGTCCAGGCCGAGGCGAAGACCATCGTCGACGCCGCGCTCGGCGCCTGACCCGCGCCTCCCGCACCGCCCGACGGGCGTGTTCGTGACGGACGGGCGACTTCGGTCGCCCTCGTCCGACGAACACGCCCGTCGCGCGGTTCGCGGGGTGCGCGGCGGGCAGGCGGCAGGGTCAGCCCGCGTAGTCGGGGGCGGCCGGTAGGCCGAAGAACTCCTCGAGCGTGGTGACGCCCGTGTCGTGCATCTCGGTGGCGAGGGGCACGCCCACGTACCGGAAATGCCACGGCTCGAAGGTGAAGCCGGTCACGGCGACCTTGTCGGCCGGGTAGCGCAGCAAGAACCCGAAGCGCCACGCGTTGGCCGCGAGCCACTGCCCCTGGGGCGTGTCGCCGAAGCAGGCCTGCAGCGCGCAACTGAGCGGCACGGGGCTGATGTCGAGGGCGAGCCCGGTCTGGTGCTCACTGAATCCCGGACGGGCGCTCTGTGCATCGGCCTGTGCCTGCCCGAGACGCTGGACCCAGCCGGCGTAGACGCTCACCTGGGTGTCGTACGAGCGGTAGGCGCTCTGCACCTGGAACGCCCCGGCCCCCTCGGCCTCGCCCGCCCGGAACATCTCGACGACCGCGGCAGCCGCCTCGGCGCGGAGGGTCGGCGGGTTCTGGTGCGCCACGTCGGGCGTGACGAGATCGCCGGGGACGTAGTCGACCGGGTCGAGCGCGCGCAGCTTGTCGCTGACGACCCAGAGGCTGGCGGGGTCGTCGACCGACCGGGCCGCCTTGTCGAACGCGGGTGTCGTGGGGGACGTGGGAGGCGCCTCCTCGGTCGGGGTCGGGGACGGGGTCGGGGTGAGCGTCGGCGAGACGGTCGCGGCCGACGTGCTCGGGCTCGGCTCGGGCGCGCCCCCCGAGCACGCGGCCAGCAGGCCGGCCGAGAGGACGACGGCCAGGACGGTGGCCGCGGGGTGCGGCAGGGAGGGGCGGCGTGACATCGCGTCGAGCCTAGTCACGAGGAGCGGACCGACACGGACGGACGTCGCCGCCGCCGACCACGACCACGACCACGACCACGACCGCGACCGCGACCGCGACGGACGATTCCTCTTGTTGTCGGATGCTTGCCCGTGAAGTAACTTTGCGTACTGCGCAATTCCTCGTCGCGCCTCCCCCTTCCAGACAGAAGAGACACCATGTCGAGCGCCGCCTCCGCACCCACGACCACGGCCCCCGCCGAGCGCCAGGGCCTGATGACCCACCGCCAGATCCTGTACGTCATCTTCGGCCTGATGGCCGGCATGTTCCTCTCGGCCCTCGACCAGACGATCGTCGGCACCTCGATGCGGACGATCGCGGACGACCTCGACGGGCTCAGCCTGCAGGCCTGGGTGACCACCGCCTACCTGATCGTGTCGACCATCTCGACGCCCATCTACGGCAAGCTCAGCGACATCTTCGGAAGGCGACCGCTCTTCCTGATCGCCATCACGATCTTCTTGCTGGGGTCCGTCGCGGCCGGCTTCTCCGAGAGCATGTACCAGCTCGCCATCTTCCGGGCGATCCAGGGCATGGGCGCCGGCGGCCTCATGGCCCTGCCGCTGACGATCATGGGCGACATCCTGGCCCCGCGTGAGCGCGCGAAGTACCAGGGCTACTTCCTCGCCGTGTTCGGCATCTCGAGCGTCATCGGCCCGCTCGTCGGCGGACTCTTCGCCGGAGCCGACCAGATCCTCTTCGTCACCGGCTGGCGCTGGGTGTTCCTGATCAACGTGCCGATCGGCATCGTGGCGCTGTTCATCGTCGTGCGGTTCTTGCACATCCCGGGCCAGAAGCGTCGCGAGAACGTCCGCATCGACTGGTTCGGCGCCGCCGCCGTCATCGTGGCCGCCGTGCCGTTGCTGCTGGTGGCCGAGCAGGGCCGCACCTGGGGCTGGAGCTCGCCCGGGGCCTTCGCCTGCTACGTCATCGGGGCCGTCGGCATCGTCGCGTTCGTCGTGATCGAGCGATCGATGGGCGACGACGCACTCATCCCGCTGAAGCTGTTCCGCAACCCCACCTTCTCGATGGCGACCGTGCTCGGCGTGCTCGTCGGGTTCGGCATGTTCGGCGCCCTGCTGACGGTTCCGCTGTACCTGCAGCTCGTGAACGGGGCGACCCCGACCGAGAGCGGCTTCCAGATGCTGCCGATGATCGCCGGCCTGATGATCTCGTCGATCGTCGCCGGCCAGCTCATCTCACGGACGGGCAAGTACAAGATCTTCCCGATCACGGGCACGGCGTTCATGGCGGCCGGGTTCTTCTGGTTCACGAACCTCTCGTTCGACAAGCCGTACTGGTTCATGATGGTCGGCATGCTGTTGGTCGGCCTGGGACTCGGACAGCTGATGCAGACCCTGACCATCGCCTCGCAGAACTCGGTCGGGGCCCGCGACATCGGCGTGGCCACGTCGGCGTCGACGTTCTTCCGACAGATCGGCGGGACGCTCGGCACGGCCGTGCTGTTCTCCGTGCTCTTCAGCCGCATCCCCCGGACGATCGCGGACGCCTTCGCCGACTCGAGCCTGCAGGGCCGTGCCCAGGCCGCCCTCGCCGACCAGTCGGTGCTGAGCGACCCGGCGAACGCCGCGATCCTCAAGCTCTACCAGGCGGCCGGAGGCGGCGACACGTCGCAGGTCGGCGGCGCACTCGACGGCAACACGTCGTTCCTCAACACGGCCGACCGCCGTCTCGCCGCGCCGTTCCTCGACGGCTTCGCGAACGCGGCCGTGACGGTCTTCTGGGTCGCCCTGGTGGTGGTGCTCGTGGCCTTCGTGCTGAGCTTCTTCCTCAAGGCCACGCCGCTGCGCCAGAAGTCGGCCATCGACGAGGCAGCCGACGACGCGCGGGCCGCCGTGGCCGCCGACGCCGCACTCGCGGCGCAGGCCGCCGCCGCGCAGACCAGTTCGCTGGTCGCCCCCGACACGGGTTCGATCGACGTCGTGCCCACGGAAGAACGGCGCGGCGACACCTCGTCTCGGCGCTGATCGGGTGCCCGGCGCGACGTTCGCCCGGCACCCGATCCGCTCGAGCTGGTGTCGCGACACGGCAAGTGTCGGGTAGCGTTCCCTCGACGGCGCTTCGGTGCCGAACGGTTCGTCCCGCGTCCGGCGTTCCCTGCCCGTGAAGCTCACGCGGGAGGCGAGACGACCGAAGGCCGCACACCCACGGGGTGTGCGGCCTTTCTCCGTCATGGGACGCCCCACCGAATCGATTCCCTGCGTGAAGCTCTGGTCGACACGGCGGGACGCCTCTGCCCACTCGAGGCGGACATGTCGAGCCTAGGACGGCCACGAGCCGCAGCACAGGGGTTGACAACGAGAAAAACCTGGTCAGCGATGACTTTTTGCTAGACGGACTAGCGACGGGGCTAGACTCCCCCTCATGCCCGATCAGCACGCCACCGCCGCGCCCTTCGACGCGTCCGGCTATTGGTACAGCAGCAGCACCGAAGAGCGCGGCGTCACGGTGTTGAACACCCTCCGCGCCTACCGTGCCGCCGAGGTCGCGATGCGGGCCCGCACCCGCAAGTCGATGAAGATGAACGACACCGACCTCGCGGCCCTGCGGTTCCTGCTCCGGGCCCAGCGGCTCGGCGACCCCGTCAGCGCGAAAGAACTGGCCGCCCAGCTGAAGATCACCTCGGCGTCGACGTCGGTGTTGATCAACCGCCTCGTCGCGAGCGGGCACATGCTGCGCCACCCCCACCCGACCGACAAGCGCGGGGTCCTGCTGACCGCCACGGGCGACTCGAACACCGAGGTGCGCGACACCATGGCGGCGATGCACGCCCGCATGATCTCGACGGCCGAGTCGCTCGACGCCGACGAGGCGGCCGTGGTCGTGGGCTTCCTGCAGCGCATGACGGCCGCGATCGAGATCGACGACCACCACGTCGACGGCGATCCGGCCGACCGGGCCGGCACGGGCACGGGCACGGGCACGGGCACGGGCACGGGTCACCATCCGTCCTAGCCGTTGAGCGAACAACTGGTGAACTGACTAGATCGACTAACCATCGACGTGACAGTCTGACCGCGCGACACCGATTCACGGCGGTGTCGTGACCGTCCGAAGTCCCACCGTTCCGCCAGGCATCGCAGGGGTGCCAGAGACGAGCCGAACATGACCACGATCGACGTCGCTCGCAGCGACCGCACCACCGCCCGCAGCACCTTCTCCGAGGTGCGCGACACCGCCCGCCAGCGAACGCTGGCCGTCATCGCGACGGCTGCCACCGGCGCGAGCGTCAGTCTCGTCGCCGCCCTGCTCCTCGCGCTCGGCGTCGTGCGATGACGTGCCCGTCGGGCTTCTCCGCCCAGCAGATGCAGGGTCTGACCCACGAGCAACTCGTGTCGTTCGTCCGCGGCTCGGTCACGACGGCCGTCTCGGCCGCCGACCTGCACGCCGTCAGACCGACTCGACCTGCGCCGACGGGAGCCGTCTGCGCATGACGGCCACCGCCTCCTCGTTGCTGTCGACGAGCACGTAACGACGACCGAGGGCATCCGCCACCGCCCCGGTGGTGCCGCTGCCGGCGAAGAAGTCGAGCACCCAGTCGCCTTCGCGGCTGGAGGCCTGCACGATGCGACGCAACACGCCCTCGGGCTTCTGCGTCGGGTAGCCGGTCTTCTCGCGACCGGTCGGCGACACGATGGTGTGCCACCACACGTCGGTCGGCAGCTTGCCCCGGGCGACCTTCTCGGGTGTGACGAGCCCCGGGGCCATGTACGGCTCGCGGTCGACGCTCGTCGAGTCGAAGTGGTACTTCGTGGGGTCTTTGACGTAGACCAGGATCGTGTCGTGCTTGGTCGGCCACCGGGTGCGACTCTTGGCGCCGTAGTCGTAGGCCCAGATGATCTCGTTCAGGAAGCAGTCCCGCCCGAACAGGGCGTCGAGCAGCACCTTCGCGTAGTGCGCCTCGCGGTAGTCCAGGTGCAGGTAGAGGGTGCCGTCGGGGGCCAGCAGCCGCCAGGCCTCGGCCAGGCGCGGTTCGAGGAACGACCAGTAGTCCTCGAAGCGGTCGTCGTAGCCCATCAGGTCGCCCCGGATGCGCTCGTACCGCACGCCCTTGAAGCCCGCCACCGAGGTGGTCGAGTCCTCGGCGCTGCGCACGGACGTCGTCGACCGGCGACGCTGCTGCCGTCCGGTGTTGAACGGGGGGTCGAGGTAGACGATCGTGAACCCGCCGTCGGGCAGCTGCGCCGTGACGTCGAGGGCGTCGCCGTGGACCACGAGGCTCGGGGAGGCGGTGGTCCAGTCGAGGGGCATCCGACCATTCTGCTGCCTGGCGGGCACCGACACGCGCCCGACTCCCGGCCCGGGGCGCGTAGCGTGTCGGGATGACCACCGAGGTAGAGAACCGCCCCACCCAGAACCAGTACGCCCTCGTCGAGGACGGCGAGACGATCGGCTTCGCGGCCTACGACGTCGCCGGCCACGAGATCCGCTTCACCCACACCGAGATCGACCCCAGCCGACGATCCGCCGGCCTCGGGGCCCGGCTCGTCCAGGGCGCCCTCGACGACGTGCGCGCGAACACCGACCTGCGCGTCGTGCCGGTCTGCCCGTTCGTGGTCGACTTCGTCGAGGACCACGTCGACTACCGCGAGCTGCTCGACCGCTGACCGCGGTGCGGCCGCCGAGGCGACCACGGCGAGACCGCCGAGCCGTACCCCCGGCAGGAGGCGCGGGTCGCCTCGACGGCGCCCCTCACGTGCTCAGGGCACGCGCGCCAGCCACTCGGGCGTCGCGAACTTGGAGGTGACGAGCTGCTCGGCCTTCTCGAGCTCGGCCTCGGTGACGTGCCCTTCGGTCGCCCCGTAGAGGCCGGTGAAGGTCTGCTTGAGCCGCTCGATGATCTCGGCGCGGGACAATCCCGTCTGGCTCCGGAGGGGGTCGACGCGCTTGGCGGCGCTGGTGGTGCCCTTGTCGCTCATCTTCTCGCGGCCGATGCGCAGGACCTTGACCATCTTGTCGCCGTCCATGTCGTACGACATGGTGGCGTGGTGCAGCAGGGCCCCGTTGCCCAGGCGCTTCTGCGCGGCCCCGCCGATCTTGCCCTTGGCGCTGGTGATGTCGTTGAGCGGTTGGTAGAAGGCGTCGATGCCGAGCGACTTGAGCGCCGTGATGACCCACTCGTCGAGGTACGCGTACGAGTCGGCGAAGCTCATGCCCTGCACGAGCTCGCCCGGGGCGTAGAGCGAGTAGGTCACGATCGACTGGGCGTCCATGAACATCGCACCGCCGCCGCTGATGCGGCGCACGACCTCGAAGCCATGGGTCGAGGCGGCGTCGAGGTCGACCTCGTTCTTCAACGACTGGAAGCTGCCGATGACCACGGCGGGCTGGTCCCACTCCCAGAAGCGGAGCGTGGGCCCGCGGCGGCCCGCTCCGACCTCTTCGGTGAGCACCTGGTCGAGGGCGAGGTGCACGTTGGGCGACACCGGGGCGTCGTGGATGATCTGCCAGTCGTAGTCGCGCCAGTCGGTCGCCTTCGAGAGGCTGCGGCGGATCGCCACGGCGATCGCCTCGGGCGAGAAGCCGAGCAGCACCGCGTCGGCCGGCAGCCCCTGCTTGATCGTCGCCGCGATCGTCGCCGCGTCGGATTCGACCGGCAGGCCGTTCACCGCCCGGTCGACGGCGTCGAGCGCCGTGTCGGGCTCGAGGAAGAAGTCACCGGCGAGACGGAACCCGGCGATGCGCCCCTCTCTGACGTCGAGGTCGACGACCACGAGCTTTCCGCCTGGGACCTTGTACTCACCGTGCATGGTCGCAGCCTATGCCTGGTGCCCCACGCGGTCGTCGAGCCACCGCACCAGGTCGGCGACGACCTCGTCGCGGTTGGTCTCGCGGAACACCTCGTGCCGGGCGCCCTGGTAGACCACGAGCTCGACGTCGCTGAGCCGACTGCGGTTGACGTACGCATCGGCGAGCTTGCGGGCGCTGGCCTCGCCGCCGAGCGGGTCGTCGTCGCCGACGAGGACGAGCACGGGGAGGTCGCTCGCGAGCCGGGTCGAGGGGCGACCCATCAGCCGCAGCGTGTCGGCCGTGCCGAACAGCTGTCGGGCCGTCGCCTGCACCGACAGGGGGTCGGCCGCCATGGCGTCGACCACGGCCTGGTCCCGGCTGAGCCACTCGTAGCCGGTGTCGCCGAGGTGGGCGTGCCGGGCGTTCAGGTCGCCCGCGTTCATGCTGCCGGGCATGCGATAGGCCGTGCCGCTCAGCACGACGGCGTCGAACCGGTCGGAGCCCTCGTCGACGAGCTTCTGCGCCATCAACGAGCCCCACGAGTGCCCGAGCAGCACGAGCGGCGAGCCGGGGTTCTCGGAGCGCGCGATGCCCGTCAACCGGACCACCGCCTCCATGGCCCCGCGCAGCCCCGACGGGCCCAGGCGGCCGAGCTTCGTGTGGTCACCGCCCCACTGGCCGAGGCCGGTCTCGCCGTGACCGAGGTGGTCGTTCGCGTAGACCGTGTAGCCGGCCCGCACGAGGTCCTGCGCGAGGTCCTCGTAGCGCAGGGCGTACTCGCCGAGGCCGTGGGCGAGCTGCACCACGGCCTTGGGCGACGCCGCCTTCCAGACGTAGTAGTGCACGGTCACGCCGTGGGCATCGGTGAACTCGTAGTCGCCTCGGGCGGCGGAGAAGGTGGGCACGGAGCCAGTCTCCCATCACGGAGCCCCGCGGGCCGGGCCGGTCCGGCCCGGGCCCGCCGGGCCCCGTCCCGTCAGCGCCGGGCGTCGACGTCCGTGCGCACCACGCCGAACGCCTGGTCGAGGTCGACGTCGACCTCGGTGCCGTCGTCGAGGCGCACGTCGACCTCGTAGGCCACGCCGGTGTCGTCGCTGCGGTCGGCATCGGTCACCGTGCCCCCACCGGCGGCGGCGAGGGCGGCGGCCGCGGCCCGGTCGTAGTCCGCGCCGGTCAGGTCGTCGTCACGGGCCGAGTCGTCGCGGGTCGAGTCGTCGCGCCCCGAACCGGCGACGGGCGTCGGGGTGGCGTCCGACCCGAGCGAGTCGTCGTCGCGGTCCTCGCCGGCGACGGGCGTCGGGGTGGCGCCGGACCCGCGCGAGTCGTCGTCGTCGACGCGGCTCGAGGTGACGGAGTAGTCGTCGTCGAGCAGCACCGTCGCCTCGCGACCGTCGGGCAGGACGACCTCGACCTCGTAGCCGACGAGTCCGTCGTCGAGGGTGTCGACCTCGGTCACGGTGCCGCCGCCGGTCTCGGCGAGCGCCGCCTCCTGGGCCCGGTCGCGGGTCTGCGCGGACACGCCGTCGTCGAGGCCCGAGGCGAGGGCCACGCCGCCGCCGCCCAGCACGAGGACGCCCGCGATTCCGCCGGCGATCAGCAGGGACTTCTTCTTGGTGAGGGTGTTCTTCAGCATGGTTCGCTCCGTTCGTGGGGCCGCCGGGCGGCCGGGTCTGTCGCTCTCTCGAGCCGATGGACCCCACTCTCGCGAGAGGGCACTGAAGCGGTCCTGAAGCGACCTGAAGATCCGTTCAGGAGGCGCGGGTCGCGTCACCGGAGCGGGCGGGTCCACGTGCCCCTCGGCGGGTCGGCGCGCACCCGCCCCGCAGGGCGGGAACCCGCCGACCACCCGGTGGGGCGCTCGGGTCAGGCGGGACCGGCGGGGAGGTGGACCACGAACCGGGCACCTCCGAGAGGCGAGGCCGTGACCGACACCGCGCCTCCGTGGACCCGGACGATCTCGCGCACGATGGCGAGCCCCAGTCCGCTGCCGCCCGCGTCGCGGGCGCGGGCCTCGTCGAGGCGCACGAACCGGTCGAACACCCGCTCGCGGTCCGCCTCGGCCACCCCGGCGCCGTCGTCGTCCACGGTGAGGACCACGCCTCCGTCGCGCTCGACGAGGGCCACGGCGACGCGGGCGTCGGCGTGCCGGGCCGCGTTCGCGACGAGGTTGTGCACGACCTGGCCGAGCAACCCCTCGTCGCCGTCGACGCGAGCCGGGCCGACGGCCGTGGCGTCGACGGTGAGGGGCCCCCGACCGTCGGCACGGGCGACCCCGCGCAGGCGGGCGGTCTCCGATAACACGAGGTCGTCGAGGTCGACCGGGCGGCGCGTCACGCCCAGGGCGCCCTCGTCCGCCCTGGCGAGGACCAACAGGCCCTGCACGAGCGCCGTCAACCGCGCCTCCTCGCCGAGCACGGTGCCGGCCAGGGCCGCACCGTCGATGCTGCCGGGGTGGAGCAAGGCCACCTCGGCGTGCTGCCGGATGGTGGCGAGCGGCGTCTTCAGCTCGTGCGAGGCGTCGCCGACGAAGCGCCGCTGGGCCGTCGCCGACGAGTCGAGCCGGTCGAGCATCCCGTTCAGCGTGCGGGCGAGGCGGGCGATCTCGTCGCCGCCGCCCGGGTCGGGCAACCGATGCGACAGGCTCTGGGCCGTGACCGTGTCGACCTCGCGGCGCATCGACTCGACCGGGCGCAGGGCACGGCCCACGACGAGCCAGGTGGTGACGCCGAGCACGAGCAGGGCCACCGGGATCGCCACGCCGAGCGTGACGAGACTGGCCGAGGAGGCGGCGCTCGCCTCCTCGAGGGAGCGCGCGGCCACGACGCCGTACCCGGTCGTGACGACCCGGGTGGGGACGGGGGTGGCGACGTCGGTGGAGGACGTGGCGTCGTCGTCCGCCTCGCCGTCGTCGGGGCGCGAGCCGCCCGACCCGGAGTCGGCGTCGGCGTCGTCGTCGTCGTCATCCGTGGGGGTCGGCGTCGGGGTCGGGGTCGACGCGGCCGGCGTCGGCGTCGCGGTGCTCTCGACCCCGACGTCCTCGCGTTCGACGACGAACGCGTCGCCGTCGAGCGAGACCCGGTCCCCCGAACCGGACGACGCGATCGACGAGGCGACGTCGGCGAAGTCGTCGTCGCCTCCCACGGCGAGCACGCGCCCGGACGCGTCGGTCACGACGACCAGGGACCCGTCCGTCTCGCCCGCGACGGCCACGCTCGGCGTCGAACCGATCGCGAGGGCCGACACGGCGCGGTCCACGTCGGCCGAGGCGGCCTGGCGCGGGGCGTCGGCGAGCACGGCCTGTTGCACGAGCGCGAAGACGAGGGCGAACACCCCGAGGGTCAGCGCCACGGCGAGCACGGCGGCCACGGTGATGCGCGACCGCAGCGACGCCCGTCGCACCCGGCGCGGCCCGATGCCGGCGGACGGCCCGGGCCCGGGAGCCGGGCGGCGAGGGGCCCGCTCAGCCACCCCGCGCCTCCAGACGGTAGCCCGCCCCCCGGAGCGTGACGATGGCTTCTCGGCCGAACGGCCGGTCGACCTTGTTGCGCAGGTGACGCACGTACACCTCGACGATGTTGGGGTCGCCCTCGAAGTCGTCGTTCCAGACCCCGTCGAGCACCTCGCGCTTGGTCACGACGCTGCCGGCGTGACGCATGAGGAACTCGAGCACCGCGAACTCGCGGCTCGTGAGCTCGACCTCGACGTCGCCACGGTGGACGCTCCGCGAGGCGGGGTCGACGCGGAGGTCGCCGGCCTCGAGCACCACGGGGCGTTCACGGGCACCGCGGCGGACGAGGGCGCGCAGCCGGGCGAGCAGGACGGCGAACGAGAACGGTTTGGTGAGGTAGTCGTCGGCGCCGGTGTCGAGGGCCTCGACCTGGTCCCACTCGCCGTCCTTGGCGGTCAACACGATGACGGGGGTCCAGTCGCCTCCCTCGCGCATCGCCCGGCACACGGCGTAGCCGCTCATGCCGGGCAGCATGATGTCGAGGACGACCACGTCGTAGCTGCCCTCACGGGTCCGCCAGAGCCCGTCGGTGCCGGTCGCCGCGACGTCGACCGCGATCCCCTCGGCCTCGAGCCCGAGCCGCAGACCCTCGGCCAGGGTCGCCTGGTCCTCGACGACGAGCACGCGCACGGGGCCTCCCTCGGTCGCGCCGGGTGCGCGTCGTGCCCATCATGGCGGGAGCGCGCTGAAGCCGGGCTGAAGCGGACCGGCAGCGGAGGCGCGGCGCAGGACTCCCCGCACCGCGCCTCCTGAGGGACGGTCGTCAGTGCGCCGAGTAGCCGCCGTCGACGAGGTGGTAGCTGCCCGTGACGAACGACGCCTCGTCGCTCAGCAGGAAGAGGACGAGCGCCGAGACCTCGGCGTCGGTCCCGAGGCGACCGGTCGCGTGCTGCGACTCGAGGTACGAGAGCGCGTCGCCCTCGAGCGAGGCGCGGACGAGGGGCGTGTCGATGAAGCCGGGGCCGACCGCGTTGGTGCGGACGCCGCGCTTCGAGTACTCGAGCGCGGCGACCTTGGTCAGGCCGACCAGGGCGTGCTTGCTCGCGACGTAGGCGGCGTTCTGGGCGATGCCGACCGAGCCGAGCACCGAGCTCATGTTGACGATCGACCCGCCGCCCGCCTCGACCATCGCGGGCAGCTGGTAACGCAGGCCGTAGAAGACGCCGTCGAGGTCGACCGAGCGGACGCGGTCCCAGGCGGCGATGTCGTACTCGCCGATGTCGGCGGCGGGGGCGCCGATGCCCGCGTTGTTGACCGCGAGGTGGAGGGCACCGTAGGTCGTCTTCGCGAACTCGACGGCCGCCTCGGACTGCTCGGGCTTCGCGGTGTTCTGCTCGAACGCCACGGCCGTGCCGCCCGCGGCGACGATCTGGTCGACGACGCCCTGGGCCGCGTCGAGCTTGATGTCGGTGACGACCACCGATGCCCCCTCGGCCGCCAGGGAGCGCGAGATCGCGGCGCCGATGCCGCTGCCTCCGCCGGTGACGAGTGCCGTCTTGTCGCTGAACCGTGCCATGGTGCGTGCCTTCCTCGTTCGTGGGCCGACCGTCGGGGCCGGTCGGGCTCGTCGACGAGCCCGTCTGCGAACGTACGCCCGCAGGGACCCATGAGCAACAGGTGTCGTCTTGATCCGGGCCGATCTCGTGCAGTCCGTGCACCTTCGCTCCTTCGGGGGCAGGGTGGCGGGATGACCTCCCCCACGTCCTCCCCTCCGTCCACCGCCGTCCTCTTCGACATCGACGGCACCCTGGTGGACTCGAACTTCGCGCACGTCGACGCCTGGTCGCGGGCCTTCACCGACGTCGGCCACCCCGTGGACAGCTGGCGCATCCACCGGTCGATCGGCAAGGACTCGTCCCTGCTGGTCGAGGGGCTGGTGGGGAAGGACGCCGCCGCGCGCCTCCTCGACGACGTCAAGGACGCGCATTCACGCCACTACGCCGAGCACCTCGGCGAGCGGGGCGACCTGCACGTCTTCGGGCGGGCGACCGACCTGCTCGCCGAGCTCGCTCGCCGGGGGCACGGCGTCGTGCTCGCCACGAGCGCGCCCGAGGAGGAGCTGAAGGCGCTGCGCGACCTGCTCGACGTCGAGGACGCCCTCTGGGCCGTCACCTCGAGCGAGGACGTCGAGACCGCGAAACCCGACCCGGGCATCGTCGAGGTCGCCCTCGACAAAGCGGACGTGCCGGCCGAACGCGCCGTCATGGTCGGCGACGCCGTGTGGGACGTCGAGGCCGCGCACCGGGCGGGCGTGACCTGCATCGGCGTGCTGAGCGGCGGCTTCTCCCGGGCCGAGCTGGTCGAGGCGGGAGCCGAGGAGGTCTACGACGACGTGGCCGACCTGCTCGCCCGACTCGACGAGAGCGTGATCGGTCGGCTCGGACGCGACTGAGGCGGGGCGGGCCTGGCAGGCAGGGCGGGCGGGGCGACCTCGGCGACCGCCACCGCGCCTCCTCGTCCGTCGGGCGTGCCCCGGCTCAGGCCGCGGTGCCGGCTCAGGCCGCGGTGCCGACTCAGGCCGCGGTGCCGCCGACGTTGACCATCCAGTGCTGGCCGAAGCGGTCGTCGAGCATGCCGAACGAGTCGCCCCACGGCGCCTGCGACAGGGCCTCGTGCACGGTGCCGCCCTCGGCGAGCGCGTCGAACCATCCAGTCAGCGTCTCGGCGTCGTCGGGTCCGCCGAAGAGCGAGAGCGACACGCTGCTCGCCTCCTCGAGCGGGTACGAGTCGGGGCGGTCCGCCCCCATCAGCAGCAGGCCCGACGGCGTGGCCAGCTGGGCGTGCATGACCTTCTCGGCCTCGTCGGGGGTGCCGACGCCGAACTCGCCGAAGGTGCTGAAGGTGGGGCTGCCGCCGAAGACGGAGGCGTAGAAGTCGAACGCCTCCCTCGCCTCGGAGCGGAACGCCAGGTACGGGGTGAGCTGCACGGTCACGGGGGCCTCCTCGGGTCACGGCGCCGGATGGCGTCGAGCCCAGGGTGGCACCACCCGGGCCGGCGCACCAGCCCCGGATCGACGGCAGGAGGCGCGGGTCGGGCCCCCGGGGTCAGGTCGCCGGGGTGCCGCCTCGCGACGACGCCCACAGCTGCACGGCCAGACCGGCGGCGATGAACCCGAGCATCAGCGCGCCCATGACCACGGCCGTGCCGCCGAGTGCCCCGGCGAGCGGGGTAGCGGCACCGCCGAGCCCGAACTGCAGGCCGCCCGCGAGCGCGGCGGCCGTACCGGGCGCGCGGTGCCCGAGCGCCTGCGTCAGGGTGATCGACCCGGGGATGACCCAGCCCCAGCCCGCCGTCACGAGGGCGAGCGCGGGCCAGATCAGTGCCGGGCCGACGCCGGTCAGCGCACCGACGAGCACGAGGGCCGACCCCACGGTGCAGGTGACGAGCCCCACGGTGAAGAGGTGGTCCTCGGCGAAGCGCCCGACGAGGCGGCGGAACACCAGGGTCGAGGCGATCATGCACGACGCGTTCGAGGCGAAGACGAGCGTGTAGAGGCCCTCGCCGAAGCCGTACTGCTCCTGGAAGACGAACGACGACGTCGCGATGTACGAGAAGAACCCGATCGTCGCGGCGCACCCTGTCACGAGGTACCACCGGAAGCGCGGCATCGCGAGCAGCGTGCCCATCCGTCGCAGCGAGGCGACCAGCGAGCCCGCACCCGGCTCGGGGTCGACGAGCGTCTCGGGCAGACGGCGCGCGGCCGCCCAGGTCAGGGCGGCCCCGAGCACCGCGAGCACGACGAACGTCGCCCTCCAGCTCGACACCGAGAGCACGACACCGCCCACGAGCGGGGCGACGACCGGGCCGACGGCGTTGATCGCGGCGAGCGTCGCGAAGAGCCTGCTGCGCACGAGGCCCGTCGTCGCGTCGCCCACCATGGCCCGGGCGGCCACCGAGCCCGCCGCGCCGCCGAGGCCCTGCGCGACGCGCGCGACGACGAGGGTGGCCGCGTCGGGAGCCACGGCGCAGGCGAGGGAGGCGAGGGCGAACAGGACGGTCCCGCCCAGCAGGATGCGCCTCCTGCCCCGACCGTCGCTGATCGGCCCGATCACGATCTGCCCGACCGCGAACGCGACGAGGAACGCCGTCAGGCTGAGCTGCACCTCGGCCGTCGACGCCCCGAGGTCGCGCGCGATGGCCGGCAGCGCGGGGATGTACATGTCGGTCGCGAAGGGCGAGATGCCCACGACGATCGCCACCGTCAGCACGGCACCCCTCGCGGACAACCAGGAGGGGCGGCTCGGCTCGGCCGGGACGTCGTCGTCTCTCATCGGCACGAGCCTAGGCGCGGGGCGCCCCGAGGGGTCGCGTCGCACGCGGACCGCGACCAGACGTTTACTTAGCCGAACTAAACGAGTATCGTGGCCCGGCGATGACCGACTCCGCGCCTCCCGCCCCCTCCGCCACCCGGGCCGTGCCGCACGCCCACCTCGCGACCGACGTGCGCGGCGCCGTGCTGCGGCTCGCCCGCCGCCTGCGCCAGCAGAAGGCCGACGCCGACGTCACCGACGCCCAGATGGCCGCCCTCGGCTACGTCGTGCAGAACCAACCGCTGACGATCGGGGCGCTGACCGCCCACGAGGGCGTCACTCCCCCGTCGATGAACCGGACCGTCGGCAAGCTCGTCGACGCCGGGCTGCTGCGTCGCACGGTCGACGACGACGACAAGCGCCGCGTGCTGCTCGAGACGACCGAGGCCGGCGCCGCCTTCGTCTTCGAGACGCGTCGACGTCGGGACGAGTGGCTCGTGCCCCGCCTCTCGGCCCTCACCGCGGACGAGCGCCGCACCCTGGCCGACGCCACCGAGATCCTGCGGAAGCTGACCCGCTCGTGAGCGCCATGTTCCGCAGCCTGTCGCTGTTCAACTACCGCCTCTGGTTCGCGGGGGCGCTCGTGTCCAACATCGGCACCTGGATGCAGCGCACGGCACAGGACTGGCTCGTGCTCACCGACCTGACCGACAACGACGCCACGGCCCTCGGCATCACCATGGCGCTGCAGTTCGCCCCGCCGATCCTGATGGTGCCGATCACGGGGCTGATCGCCGACCGGTTCGACCGGCGGCGACTGCTGATGGTCACGCAGCTGAGCATGGGCCTGCTCGGGCTCGGCCTGGGCGTGCTCGTCCTCACCGACAGCGTGCAGCTCTGGATGGTCTACCTCTTCGCCCTCCTGCTCGGCGTCGCAGCCGCGATCGACGCCCCGGTGCGGCAGAGCTTCGTGTCCGAACTCGTGCCCCCCGGCCACCTGACGAACGCCGTCAGCCTGAACTCGGCGTCGTTCAACGGCGCACGCCTGGTCGGCCCCGCGGTCGCCGGCGTGCTGATCGCGACGATCGGCACGGGGTGGGTGTTCCTGATCAACGCCGGCTCGTTCGCGGCCGTGCTGCTGTCGTTGCGGTTCATCCGGGTGGCCCAGCTCGAGCTGAAGCCGGCCGTGTCGCGGGCCAAGGGCCAGATCCGCGAGGGGTTCCGGTACGTGCGCGAGAGGCCCGACCTCGTCGTCGTCTTCGTCATGGTCTTCGTCATCGGCACCTTCGGCCTGAACTTCGCCATCTTCACCTCGACCATGGCCAGCGTCGAGTTCGGTGTCGACGCGAGCGGGTTCGGCCTGCTGTCGTCGGCGATCGCGGTGGGGTCGCTGGTCGGCGCCCTGCTCTCGGCCCGACGTGAGAAGCCCCGCTGGCGCGTGCTCGTCACGGCGGCCCTGGCCTTCGGCGTGACCTGCCTCGTCGCCGCCGTCATGCCGACCTACTGGAGCTTCGCGGCCGTGCTCGTCACCGTCGGACTCGCCTCGATCACCCTGATGACGACGGCGAACGCCACCGTGCAGCTGACCACGGCACCCCGCATGCGCGGGCGCGTCATGGCGCTCTACATGGCCGTCTTCACCGGCGGCACGCCCCTCGGCGCACCGATGGTCGGCTGGGTCGCGAACGTCGCCGGACCGCGCTGGGCCATCGGCGTCGCGGCGGCGTCGGGCTTCGTGGCGGCCGGCGTCGCGATCGTCTGGCTCGTCCGCGGGCAACACCTGCGGGTGCGCCGCGTCCGTGGGGGCGAGCCCGAGCCCGTGACCGGAGCGCTGCCCGTGCTCGGGGCGGGCCGGTTCCACTACCGCCTGCAGCACGACGGCGACGCGGCCGCCGCCCGGGCGCGCGACGAGACCGCGGCCGAGTTCGCCGTCGACGAGGGCACGGCGACGCGACCGTCCTGACCGGGAGGCGCGGTGCCGGCGGGTCAGAGGCGCGCGTAGACCAGCAGGGACGCCAGCAGCACGACGAACGGCGCGATCAGCAGCACGTTGAGCAGCTTGTGCTCGACCATCACGGCGACCCACTCGCGCAGGAAGGCGCTCGGCACGTAGTACGCGGCGGTGGGCGCCCCGACCACGTCGGCGCTGCTGCCGGCGTCCCGCGCCAGCAGCGCGGCGCGCAGGACGTGGTAGTTGTTCGTCACGACCAGGGTCGACCCGGTCCGACCGGCGTCGGCGAGCACCTTCCCCGACAGCACGAGGTTCTCGCGGGTCGAGCGCGACTCGGTCTCGGGCAGCACGTCGGCCGGGTCGGCCCCCTGGGCGATCAGGTACTCGGCCATGGCCTCGCCCTCGGGACGCGGTTCGTCGGCCCCCTGACCGCCCGACGGGACGAGCACCGGCCGCCTCACGCCCTCGGGGGTCGCGCGGTAGATCGCCAGCGCCCGGTCGAGTCGGCTGCGCAGCAGCGGCGGCACCTCGCCGCGGATCAGCCCGGAGCCGAGCACGATCAGGGCGTCGGGCTGCTCGCGCACCCGGGGTCGGGCGTAGACGAGCGACCACAGGGTGAACGCGGCGAACGTGAGCGCGGCGTAGCCGGTGACGAAGACCACGACGATGCCGAGCCCCACGGCTGCGTCCTGGAGGGCCGCGACGTCCGACCGGCGACCGGCCTCGACGATCACGACGACGAGCAACGGCACGCCGATCAGCGCGATGCCGACCAGCAACGACAGCAGGTTGCCGAGGCTGCGCCCTTCGGACCGCAGCATGGTGACGCCGTTCGCGATCGCGAAGACGGCGAGCGCGAGGACGAGCAGGGGCACGAGCGCCACGGCGACGAGGAACACGAAGACGAGCGGCGGGAACGCCGCGACGAGGACGTTCGCGGCGGCGACGACCCCGAAGCCCCCGGCCATCAAGAGGAACACCCCGTTGCGGAACCGGCGGGCGTCCCGCCGACGCGACGCGGCGAAGAGCAGCAGGAAGACGACGGCGATGCCGGCCGAGATCGCGGTCATGAGCAGAGGCTACCCGCAGGGCGCAATGCAACCCGGAGGGCGGCAGGGAGAGAATTTCAGCGCGAAATAAGGGAGCTTGTGACCGCGTGCCGAAAATCTCGGAGGAGCCGGTGGCGTAGCCACTTGAACGGAGTCTCGGAGGTGGCTACGAGGGAGAGCAGCGACCGAGCCGCCGAAGGCTTCACGGCAAAAAGACGTGCCCGAAGGGCATTGAGCGCCGCGTAGCGGCTCCCTGGGAGCGCAGCGACTCCCCCGGACCGCAAAGCGGGCCGTTCGCTACTGTCGACCCGTGATGATGCGAGTCGTGATCCTCCTAGGCGTCGGCCTCATGGTGGTCATCGCCGTGGTCGCGATGGTGCTCATGGTGAAAGACATTCGCGCCAACCGCCCCGCGTCTCGGCGCGCAATCATGACGCTCTGCGCGGCCGGCATCGTCGCGGCCGCGACCATCGCCTACGCCGTCATCTGACACGAGCGCGCGTCGGCCGGCACAGGACTCGAGAACGGTCGGAGTGCACGAAGAAGCCCCCGCCCGGCTGGGAGAGCCGGAATGCGGGGGCTGCTACTGCCTAGCGGGTTAGGGACCGCCCGGCAGCTCTCGGCCAGCTCGGGGGGAAGCTGACCGGAGCCAAGCTACGCGCAGCCCACTGACGGCTCTCTCGGGCTCAGTAGGGAGCGACTGAGGTCACGATGCGATCCTCGGGCAGCGTGGCGCGCACCTGGTCGATCGCGGCGGCCGGTGTCGGGGCGTTGACCTCGACGGCCATGGCCTCGGCGATCGTGTCAGCCTTGGGGCGGTGCCTGACGAACCAGCTCATGACCGGGCGCTACCCGGGGTCACGACGGCCACTCGTCCGGCTCAGGGTGCAGCCGGCCCGTGAGGGCCGACAGCTCGGCCTCGTGCTGGATCATCCATGCGACGGCGCTGTTCAGGCTCCCCTCTCGGCGCAGCCAGGGCCGGCCGCCGGCATCGTCTCGGCCGTGGGCGTAGCAGTGGTAAACGATGCCGCCCAGCTCGGGGCGCGAGAGGACATAGCCAAGGGGCGCGGCACGGTCCCGGCGTACCTGCCAGACACCGAAGTGTCCCGGTGCTGGCGGCACTGCGAACGGGTGCGTTGGGATCGGCCGGCGCAGAATTTTGGCCACTGCTTCACCTGATCCTCGAACTCCCACGGCGGGAGCGTAGGGCGAGCCTCCGTCAGTGCAGTTCGGCGGGCCTGTTTCGGCTGTCCCAGAGGTCGAGAGCTATCTCGATCATGTCGAGCGCGGCATCGAAGTAGCCGGCTAGGGCAAGCAGGCTGGGCGTCATCATGAAGTCGGCCCCGCCGTGCTCGGACGGACCGACTTGCTCGCGGTCAAGCATGAGAAGAATCATCGAGCCGTTCGCGTGAGCCATGCCACTAGAGGTCTGCCAGAGAGTCAACGGCGACTGGAACAACGACGGCAGTAGTGGGCCTAGCTCTTTAAGACGATTCGT
Organism: Frigoribacterium sp. Leaf8; assembly: GCF_001421165.1. GTDB lineage: Bacteria > Actinomycetota > Actinomycetes > Actinomycetales > Microbacteriaceae > Frigoribacterium. Next base: position 1,464,210 of record NZ_LMKB01000005.1, read on the forward strand.
CACCCTCTCAACGTCTCGAAGGTCGACGCCAACAAGTCCGGGCCGCGCGTCCCGGTTCCTTTCGAGGGCGGCAAGAGTTCGCGCCCACCCTGGGTCGTCTCGTTCCAAATGCTGCATGGCGACGTGAACCAGACGGCGGTTCTCGCGCGCGAGTTTCAATGACCGAAGCACTCGGTCGTCGCGGGACGACGGGTGCAGGAGCCACAGGGCCGTACCCGCGGCCTCGTAGGCGCTTCTCACAAGCGTGAACATGGCAAAGGGGAGGACGGCTCCGCCGTCCGTAACGATGATCTTGAACGCGTGCAGGTGGTCAAGGGCAACGCCGAGGCCAGCGCGTAGCTGGTCAGGGGCCGAGCTGTACGGGGTCGCGCTTCGGTCCCCCGCGAGTGATGAGCCTGCCTTCACAGCCAGCGCCTCGGCACGGGCCGCAAGCGTGTCGTAGCGCGCGAAGCTGCGCGCCAGTGCGCGTCTCCCCAGCTCCTCGTGCTCGGGAGCTTCCTGCCGGTCATGCTGGCCCCGCTCGCCGTCACCTACTGCTGTCATGCAGCAATCTTGGAGGCCTTGGTTGACGTCCGATAGCCGGTGGCGGTTTCAGGGGGTCGTTGCAACGGGTGGTTGTTTCGGGTCCGAGAGTAGCTCCTGGAAC
>NZ_LMKB01000006.1:0-26404 GCF_001421165.1 Frigoribacterium sp. Leaf8
AGCCACAAGCAATGCCAGGGTATAATTTGGCATTTGACAATGTGCACGCTGTTGAGTTCTCAAGGACCAAACGCACTCGAGGCCCGGCCGGAAAGACCTTCGCTCGAAGCTGCTGTGGAACCGTACCATCCTGATGGACCAAGTCGGAACGACTCGATTTCCAGCCCCCACGCGGTGAGGACCAGCACCTGGCTTTGACCAGAGGATGGATTTGAAACCCTACCACACGAATCGCAAGCCGTAAACGGCTTGGCTTCGGGGAGGATGTCACCACTTGAGGCCGGGGAACTCCGGAGCAGAACCATTGCTGGTCGCTGTCCTAGCCGTTCCGCCGCACCTTTGGGCTGACTCGGATTACTTTACACAGCTCACCGGTCGCACCTCCAAATGTCGAGGCATCCCGGGCGTGTCGCGTGACTGAATCCCTGAAAGTACGGCCAACCGCGTGCGTCCCCTGCCGTGGGATGACGTCAAGCCCGCCCCCTCGACGAGGGAACGGGCTTCCGTCGTCCGGAGGTCGATTCGGGGTCAGACCTTGACGGTGACGCCGGCCAGCGTCTTCTTACCGCGTCGGAGCACGACGACTCCCCCGTCGAGGCTCGAGTCGGCGACCAGAGCATCACCGTTCTCGACCCGAGTGTTGTTCACGTAGACGCCACCCTCCGCCGTCGCCCGGCGGGCGGCACCCAACGACACGACGAGTCCGGTGTCGACCAACGCCTGAGCGATCGTGGTCGACGCATCGGCCTCGGCCGCCGGCAACTCGGCGATGGCACTGGCGAGAGTCCGCGGGTCGAGGACCGCGAGGTCTCCTTGCCCGAAGAGGGCGGCGGCTGCGTCGATGGCCGACTGCGTGGCCGAGGTGCCGTGGACCAGGGACGTGACGTTCCAGGCCAACGCTCGCTGCGCCTCCCGACGGAACGGTTCGTCGGCGACGGCGCTCTCGAGCCGCTCGATCTCGGAACGCGAGAGGAACGTGAAGACCTTGAGCCGAGGGACGACGTCGGCGTCGTCGGTGTTGAGCCAGAACTGGTACATCGCGTACGGGCTGGTCAACTCGGCGTCGAGCCAGACCGCGTTGCCCTCGCTCTTGCCGAACTTGGTGCCGTCGGTGTTGGTGATCAGCGGCGTGCCGATCGCGTGGACCGAGACGCCTTCGGTGCGGCGGATGAGTTCGGTGCCACTGGTGAGGTTGCCCCACTGGTCGCTGCCGCCGGTCTGCAGGACGCAGTCGTAGCTGCGGTAGAGCTCGCGGAAGTCGAGGCCCTGGAGGATCTGGTAGCTGAACTCGGTGTAGCTGATGCCGGCGTCGGAGTTGAGACGCGCGGCCACGGCGTCTTTCTTGAGCATGGTGTTGACGCGGAAGTTCTTGCCGATGTCGCGCAGGAACTCGATGGCGCTGAGCGGAGACGTCCAGTCGAGGTTGTTCACCACTCGGAGACCGTTGTCACCGTCGGGCGAGAGGAACTTCTCGACGTGGACGCGGATGCGGTCGACCCACTCGGCCGTCTGCTCGGGCGTCTTGAGCACCCGCTCGGCGGTGGGGCGTGGATCGCCGATGAGGCCGGTGGACCCGCCCACGAGTCCCAGGGGCCGGTGACCGGCGAGCTGCAGGCGGCGCATGGTGAGCAACTGCACGAGGTTGCCGAGGTGGAGGCTGGGGGCCGTCGGGTCGAAACCGCAGTAGTACGTGATCGGCGCACCGGCGAGAAGGGTCTTGAGGGCGTCGGCATCGGTCGACACGTGCACCAGGCCGCGCCACTGCATCTCGTCCCACACGTCGTCGAACGAGGGGTCGTTGCTCTGGGCGGCCAGGACGTCTGCAGTCGTTTCACTGGTCACGTCGGAAACGGTACCAGCGGCCTCCGTCACCGTCTTCACGCCCCACCGCGTCGTCGCGAGACGGCGGCGCGGTACGGGGAGACCGAGGGATCACCCTCGAGCGAGAAGCGCCACGGGAACGCGTCGCCACCGGCGTGACCCGACACACCGACACGCGGGCCGGCGGCGATCGGACCGACCGGTGCGGACGGGAGGCGAAGGCGGAACCGCGCCTCCTGACCGGGGGTGTCGGCGACGAGGCGTGAGCCGTCGTCGCCGAGCTCCATGCCGAGTGCGGAGCCGATACGGCCGGGACCTCGGGCGAGGTCGGCCGACGTCCGCGACGTGGTCCGGCGCGCCCGGACCTCGTCGACGCCGGCCACCACTTCGCCCGAACGCAAGAGGACACCGGACGCGAAGCCCTCGGGCCCGCACACGATGTTGACGCAGCGGTGGATGCCGTAGGACAGGTACACGTAGAGCGTTCCGCCGCGTTCGAACATGCTGTCGTTGCGCGCCGACCGGCCCCGGTGCGCATGCGAGCCGGGGTCCTGCCCCTGACCGTGGTACGCCTCGACCTCGGTCAGGCGGATGCCGACGCCGCCCGACCAGAAGACCGAGCCCAGGAGGCGCGGCGCGACGGCCAGCGCCGGTTCGGCCAGCAGTGCCTCGAGCACGTCGTCGTCGGGTGTCGTCGTCACCGCTCCCCCGTGCTCACCGCGATCGTCTCGTTCAGAAGAAGCGCTGACCACTGGCGACCGCGATCACCGCGACGGCGACGAGCACCGCCACGGCGATCGCGACGACGACGGGGACCACCCAGGCACGGACCGGCCGGTCGTCACGAGCGCCCGGTCGTCGACGGGTCACGCTGCCGCCGGGGCGAGGGACCGGACCAGGTGGCGCATCTGCTCGGTCAGCTGCGCGAGCTGCTCGGCGACCCGCTCGGGAGCCGTGCCGCCGGCCCCTCGACGGCTGGCGATCGAGCCCTCGACCGTCAGGACGGGGCGGATCTCGGGTGTGAGATGCGCCGAGACGAACCGGTACTGCTCGTCGGTGGGCTCGTGCAGCTCGAGGTCGTGCTGTTCACAGAACCGCACCAGCTCGCCGCTGATCTCGTGTGCGTCGCGGAACGTGACCCCCTGACGGACCAGCCACTCGGCGACGTCGGTCGCGAGTGAGAATCCTTGCGGCGCGAGCTCGGCCATGCGGACCTCGTCGAAATCGAGGGTCGCCACCATGCCCGTGAACGCCGGGAGCAGCACCTCGAGCTGGCTGACCGAGTCGAACACCGGCTCTTTGTCTTCCTGGAGATCTCGGTTGTAGGCCAGCGGCAGCCCTTTGAGCGTCGCGAGCAGACCCGTCAGGTTGCCGATGAGCCGCCCCGACTTGCCGCGCGCGAGCTCGGCGATGTCGGGGTTCTTCTTCTGCGGCATGATGCTCGACCCGGTCGAGAACGCGTCGTGCAGACGGACGAAGCCGAATTCGCGGGTGTTCCAGAGGATGATCTCTTCGGCCAGCCGCGAGAGGTCGATGCCGATGGACGCCGTGACGAACGCGAACTCCGACACGACGTCACGACTGGCCGTCGCGTCGATCGAGTTCTCGGTCGTGCGGTCGAAGCCCAGATCGGTCGCCACGAGGAGCGGGTCGAGCCCCAGCGAGCTACCCGCGAGGGCACCCGCTCCGTACGGCGAGGCACCGGCCCGACGCGACCAGTCGCGCAGGCGCTCGAGGTCGCGGACCAGAGGCCAGGCGTGGGCGAGGAGGTGGTGCGCCAACAGCACCGGCTGGGCGTGCTGGAGGTGCGTCCGGCCGGGCATCACGGCCGACGGGTGGGCCGTCGCCTGACCGGCGATCGCGTCGACCAGGTCGACGACCTGCCGGCCGATGACGCGGGCGTGGTCGCGCAGGTACAAGCGCACCAGCGTCGCGATCTGGTCGTTGCGGCTACGCCCCGCCCGGAGCTTGCCGCCGAGCTCGGCGCCGGCGATGCCGATGAGGCCCCGCTCGAGGGCGGAGTGCACGTCCTCGTCGGTCTCGGCCGCGGTGAACGTGCCGTCGAGCACGTCCGACTCGAGCCGGTCGAGTGCCGACAGCATGGCGTCGAGCTCGGACGCGTCGAGGTATCCCGCCGCCGCCAGCGCCCTGGCGTGTGCCCGCGACCCGGCGATGTCGTACGAGGCCAGCTGCCAGTCGAACTGCGTGGACTTGCTGAGCGCGGCGAGCTCGGCGGACGGCCCCGAGGCGAAGCGGCCGCCCCAGAGGGCGCCCGCCTCGCCTGCTCGCTCGTTCTTGCCCGACCCTTCGCCGAGCCCGCTCGCGTCGGTCACGCCCCGTGGGCCAGGTCGCGACGAGCCGAGATCTTGCTGGGCAGCGACCAGATCTCGATGAAGCCCTTCGACAGGGACTGGTCGAAGGTGTCTCCCGTGTCGTAGGTCGCGAGGTCGAAGTCGTAGAGGCTCGCGTCGCTCTTCTGACCGGTGACGACCGCGCGCCCGCCCTGCAGCTTGAGACGGATCTCGCCCGACACGTACTTCTGCGTGTCGTCGATGAAGACGTCGAGCGACCGCTTGAGACCCGAGAACCACAGGCCGTCGTAGACGAGGTTGGACCACTCGGCCTCGACACCACGCTTGTACCGGCCGAGGTCGCGCTCGATGGTCAGGGCCTCCAACGCCTCGTGCGCGGCGATCAGCGCCATCGCGCCGGGGGCCTCGTAGACCTCGCGGCTCTTGATGCCGACGAGCCGGTCCTCGACGACGTCGATGCGGCCGACGCCGTGCTTGCCGGCGAGCTCGTTCATGCGCTCGACGATGCCCAGCGGGGTGAACGCCACGCCGTCGATCGCCGTCGGGACTCCGGCCTCGAAGGTGATGACGACCTCGTCGGCGTCCTTGACGACGGCCGGGTCTTGCGTGTACTCGTACAGGTCCTCGATGGGAGCGTTCCAGGGGTCCTCGAGGAACCCGGTCTCGACCGCGCGGCCCCAGACGTTCTTGTCGATCGAGTAGGGGTTCTTGGCGCTCTGGCGGATGGGAAGGGCGTGCTCTTCCGCGTAGACGATCGCCTTGTCGCGGGTGAGGGCCAGGTCACGGACCGGGGCGATGCTCGTCAGGTCGGGGGCGAGGGCCGCGACGGCCGCCTCGAAGCGGACCTGGTCGTTGCCCTTGCCGGTGCACCCGTGGGCCACGCTGTTCGCACCCAGTTCCTTCGCGACCGACGCCAGGTGGCGGGCGATCAGCGGACGGCTGAGGGCGGACACCAGCGGGTAGGTCTTCTGGTACAGCGCGTTTGCCTTGAGGGCCGGCATCAGGTAGTCGGTGCCGAACTCTTCTTTGGCGTCGACGACGACCGATTCGACCGCACCGCAGTCGAGGGCACGCTGTCGGATGTCTTCCATGTCCTCTCCGCCCTGTCCGACGTCGACGGCGAGGGCGACCACCTCTTTTCCGGTGGCATCGGCCAACCAGCCGATGCCGACCGAGGTGTCGAGGCCTCCTGAGTATGCGAGGACGACGCGTTCCGCCATGGTTCTCCTTGAGTGGTGTGGGTGTGGCTACGTGTGTGTGAGGTGGTGGGGGTGCTCAGCGGGCCAACAGCCAGGTGAGCAGCGCCTTCTGGGCGTGCAGCCGGTTCTCGGCCTCGTCCCAGATGACGCTGGTCGGGCCGTCGATGACGTCGGCCGTGACCTCGTACCCGCGGTCGGCGGGGAGACAGTGCAGGAAGATCGCGTCGGCGTCGGCCTGGGCCATCAAGGCCTGGTCGACCTTGAACGATCCGAAGACGGCGACCCGTTCGTCTTTCTCGTCCTCCTTGCCCATCGAGACCCAGGTGTCGGTCACGACGACGTCGACCCCGGCGACGGCCTCGGCCGCGTCGGTCGTGACGAGCACGGAGCCGCCCGTCCGCGCGGCGATCGCCTCGGCGTCGGCCACGACGGTCGGGTCGGGCAGAAAGCCCTCGGGGGCACCGATGCGGACGTGCATGCCCGCGGTCGCGCAGGCCAGCAGGTACGACTGGCCCATGTTGCAGCGCCCGTCACCGACGAAGGCCACCGAGAGGCCGGCGAGCGTGCCCTTCTTCTCGCGGATGGTCTGCAGGTCGGCGAGCAGCTGACACGGGTGGAAGTCGTCGCTCAACGCGTTGACGACGGGCACGGTCGTCCCCGCCGCCATCTCTTCGAGGCCAGACTGCGCGTAGGTGCGCCAGACGATGGCGGACACCATGCGCTCGAGCACGCGCGCCGTGTCGGACGGGGTCTCCTTGCCGCCGAGCTGGCTGTTCGCGGTGGCGATGATCAGCGGGCTGCCGCCGAGGTCGGCGATGCCGACCGCGAAGGAGACCCGGGTACGGGTCGACGACTTGTCGAAGATCACGGCGACGGTCTGCGGACCGGCCAGCGGGCGCTGGGACCAACGGTCGCGCTTGAGTTCGTCGGCGAGATCGAGCACCTCGAGCTGCTCGGCGGTGGTCAGGTCGTCGTCCCGGAGGAAGTGGCGGGTCATTCGAGGCCTTTCAGGACGGTGGTCATGATCTGGGTGAACTCGGCGATCTCGTCGTCACCGACGATCAGGGGAGGCGCGAGACGGATGCTCGAGTCGTTGGGGGCGTTGACGATGAGGCCGGCCTCGAGGGCGTCGGCGGCGACCTGCGCCGCGACGGGCTGCGCCAGCCCCAGGCCGATCAGGAGGCCGTTGCCGCGGATCTCGCGGACGAGCGGCGAACCGATCGACTCGACGGCCGCGCGGAGCTGGTCGCCCCGGACGATCGCGTTGAGCACGAGCTGGCTCGACTCGATCTCGCCGAGCACGGCGTTGGCCGCGGCGGTGGCGAGCGGGTTGCCGCCGAAGGTGCTGCCGTGCTGACCGGCCTCGAACAGGTCGGACGTGTCGCCGAAGGTGATGAGCGCGCCGATGGGGACTCCCCCGGCGATGCCCTTGGCGACGGTGATGGCGTCAGGGACGATGTCGTGCTGCTGGAATGCGAACCACGAGCCGGTCCGGCCGATGCCGGTCTGGATCTCGTCGAGGATCAGCAGGGCACCGTGCTCCGTGGTGAGTTCGCGGGCACGCTCGAGGTAGCCCTCGGGCAGGTCGACGACGCCGGCCTCGCCCTTGATCGGCTCGACGAACAGGGCGGCCACCGTACCGTCGAGGGCCGCCTCGAGTGCCTCGACGGTCGTGTCGATGTGCTCGACCCCGGGCATCATCGGCTCGAACGGTTCGCGCAGCGCCGGCTTGCCGGTCAGCGCGAGCGAGCCCATGGTGCGCCCGTGGAACGAGTTCTGCAGGGCGAGGATGCGGGTGCGCGAGCCGTCACCGCGGTTCAGGCGGGCCAGTTTGACCGCGGCCTCGTTGGCCTCGGCCCCGCTGTTGCCGAAGTAGACGCGCCCACGCTCGCCGGCACCGCTGATGCGGGTCAGCCGTTCGGCGAGCTCGACCTGCGGGGCCGTCGCGAAGTAGTTGGAGACGTGGATCAGCTTGCTCGCCTGCTCGGTGAGCGCCTCGACGAGCACCGGGTGGGCGTGTCCGAGGGCGTTCACGGCGATGCCCGCCAGGAAGTCGAGGTAACGCTTGCCGTCGACGTCCCAGACCTGGCAGCCCTCGCCGCGGTCGAGCATCACCTTCGGAGTGGACAGCGAACGCATCATCGAGTCGCCGAATCGGCGCTGCCAGGTACCGCCTTGGGTCTGGATCATGGTCACGACTGTCCTTTCGTGTCGGTGCCGCTCGCGGCAGGGCCGCCCGGGGCGGTGCCCCCGGTGGTGACGATCTCGCCGGCGGGGGTGCCGAACGAGGTGACGACGGGGGCGCCGGTCGACGCCGCCCGGTCGTCGGGGACCACCTCGGTGCCCGACCCGCGTTGGGTGAACACCTCGAGGAGGATCGAGTGCGGGATGCGACCGTCGATGATGGTCGCTCCTCCGACGCCACCGACGACCGAGTCGAGGCAGGCGCGCATCTTGGGGATCATGCCCGACTCGAGGGTCGGGAGCATGTCGGTGAGGGCCGACACCGTGATGGCCTCGACGAGCGAGTCGCGGTTCGGCCAGTCGGCGTAGAGCCCGGCGACGTCGGTCAGGACGACGAGCTTGGCCGCACCGAGGGCGATGGCCAGGGCCCCCGCCGCCGCGTCGGCGTTGACGTTGAGGGCGTGCTCGGGATCGATCGTGTTCGTCGCGATCGACGACACCACGGGGATGCGCCCCGCCTCGATCTCGACCAGCACCGACGACGGGTCGACGTGTGTCACGTCGCCCACGTGTCCCAGGTCGAAGGTCTCGCCGTCGACCACGACACCGCGCTTGCGACCCTCGAACAAGGTCGAGCCCTCGCCGGAGACACCGCGGGCCAGGTCGCCGTGCTCGTTGATCAGGTCGACGATCTCGCGGTTGACCTCGCCGGCCAGGACGTCGCGCACGACCGAGATCGCTTCGGTCGACGTGTAGCGGTAACCGCCCCGGAACTCGCTCTCGATGCCGGCGGCGTCGAGGGCGGCCGAGATCTGTGGCCCCCCGCCGTGGACGACCACCGGGTGCAACCCGGCGTACCGCAGGTAGACCATGTCCTCGGCGAACGCCTGCTTGAGGGCGTCGTCGACCATGGCGTTGCCGCCGAACTTCACGACGACGACCTTGCCAGAGAAGCGCTTCAGCCAGGGCAGGGACTCGATCAGGGTCGAGGCCTTGACCGCCGCGAGCTCCTGCTCGTCGGCCGCCGTCGCACCGGTGCTCGTGTGGACGCCCATCAGCTGGAGTACGCGCTGTTCTCGTGCACGTAGTCGTGCGTGAGATCGTTCGTCAGGATGGTCGCCTCGACCGGCCCCGTCTTCAGGTCGACGAGCACGTGGACCGCCCGGGGCGTCAGGTCGACGTCGTCGCTCGGCCGATCGGGTGCCCCGGCGTGGCAGACGCGGACGCCGTTGATGGTCACGTCGACGTCGTACGGGTCGAACTCGGCCGACGTGGTGCCGATGGCGGCGAGCACGCGGCCCCAGTTGGGGTCGTTGCCGAAGACGGCTGCCTTGAAGAGGTTGTTGCGAGCGATCGAACGGCCCACCTCGACGGCGTCGTCGTCGGATGCCGCCCCCACGATCTCGATGCGGATGTCGTGCGAGGCACCCTCGGCGTCGGCCTGCAACTGCTCGGCGAGGTCGGCACAGAGCGCCGTGACCGCCGCCGCGAAGTCGCCGGCAGGAGGCGCGACACCGGACTCGGCGCTGGCCAACAACACGACGGTGTCGTTCGTCGACATGCAGCCGTCCGAGTCGAGACGGTCGAAGGTGACCCGGGTCGCCTCGCGGAGTGCGGAATCGAGACCGGACGCGTCGACGTCGGCGTCCGTCGTGAGCACGACGAGCATCGTGGCGAGTCCGGGGGCGAGCATGCCCGCACCCTTGGCCATTCCGCCGACGACCCAGCCGTCACCCGAGACGACGGCCTGCTTGGGCTTGGTGTCGGTCGTCATGATCGCCGTGGCGGCATCGAGGCCGCCGTCGACCGACAGGGCGTCGGCCGCGGCCGTGGAGCCGCTCAGCACCTTGTCGCGGAAGGTCTGGTCGCCGACGCCGATGAGGCCCGTCGAGCAGACGAGGACGTCCGTCGCCGACAGGCCGAGGGCGCCGGCCACGGTCTCGGCCGTGGAGTGCGTCGTCTGGAAGCCGAAGGCTCCCGTGAAGCAGTTCGCGCCTCCGGAATTGAGGACGACGGCGTCGACGCGACCGTCGGCGACGACCTGCTGGGACCACAGGACGGGGTTCGCCTTGGCCCTGTTGCTGGTGAAGACGGCCGCTGCGGCCGTGCTGCGACCTCGGTTGACGACCAGGGCGACGTCCGGCGCGCCCGAACTCTTGAGGCCGGCGACGACGCCGGAGGCCTCGAAACCGGCTGCTGCGGTGACGCTCACGGGGCGACTCCGTTCTGGCCGAGGCCGGTGGTCTCGGCCAGGCCGAGCGCGATGTTGGCGGACTGGACGGCGGCACCGGCCGTGCCCTTCACGAGGTTGTCGAGGGCGGTGACCACGACCACGCGGTCGGCGGCCTCGTCGACGGCGAGTCCGATCAGGGCGGTGTTGGCACCGATCGTGTCGGCCGTCCGCGGGAACTCGCCGTCCGGCAGCAGGTGCACGAAGGGCTCGTTCCCGTAGGCCTGCTGCCACGCGGATCGCACGTCGTGGGCGGTGACGCCCGGGGCGAGACGCGCCGTCGTCGTGGCGAGGATGCCCCGCGCCATCGGCACGAGCACCGGGGTGAACGAGACGTTCACCTCCGTCGCGCCGGCCACCCGGAGGTTCTGCTGGATCTCGGGGATGTGCCGGTGGCTGCCGCCCACCCCGTAGGCCGACGCCGACCCCATCAACTCGCTGGCCAACAGGTGGGTCTTGAGCGCCTTGCCCGCCCCGGACGGACCGACGGCCAGCACGGTCACGATGTCGGCGGTCTCGACGACGCCCGCCTGGACGCCGGGGGCCAGCCCCAGGGTCACCGCGGTGACGTTGCAGCCGGGCACCGCGATGCGCTTGGCCCCGACCAGGACGTCGCGCTGGCGACCCGGGGAGTCACCGAGGACGAGTTCGGGCAGGCCGTACGACCAGGCTCCGTAGAACTCGCCACCGTAGAACGCCTGCCAGGCGGACTCGTCGGTCAACCGGTGGTCGGCACCACAGTCGACGACGAGCGTGTCGTCGGGCAACTGGGCGGTGATCGCCCCCGACTTGCCGTGGGGCAGGGCGAGGAACACGACGTCGTGCCCCGAGAGGGCTTCGGGCGTCGTGTCGACCAGGGTCAGGTGCGCCAACGAGCGCAGGTGCGGCTGGACCGCGAGGAGTGGCTGACCGGCGTTCTGGAACGCTGTGACGGTCTGCACCTCGAAGTCGGGATGCTCGGCCAGCAAGCGCAGGAGCTCACCACCGGCGTAACCACTCGCGCCGGCCACGGCAACGGAGAAAGGCATGCGTCCACCCTAATGTTCGAATTCGGCCTGGGATCAGGGGCGGCGGCGCCGGGCGAGTGTCAGTCGCGGAGCGCCGCCCCGAATCGCTCGCCGGCCAGGCGGACGGAGCCGGACTTGGCCTCGGAGGCCTCGGCGGCGGTGAGGGTGCGGTCTCCGGCCCGGAAGCGCAGGGCGAAGGTGAGCGACTTCGACGCGTCGGGCAACCCGGCACCTCGGTAGTCGTCGACCAGCCGGACCGTCTCGAGCAGGTGGCCCGCCCCCTCGCGCACGGTCGCGAGCACGTCGCCCGCGGGGACGTCGACGCCCACCACGAGGGAGAGGTCTTGGGTCGCCGCGGGGTAGGACGAGAGGGCCGAGGTGGCCGGCTCGGCGACGGGGAGGGCGATGAGGCGGTCGAGGTCGAGCTCGGCCACGGCGACCACCCGGGGCAGGTCGAGCTCGGCTGCCACGCTGGGCAGCAGCTCGCCCGCGATGCCCACGACCTCGTCGCCGACGAGCACCTCGGCCGTGCGGCCCGGGTGCAGCGAGACGTGCCGGGCCTGTCGGAAGGTGACCTCGGCGGCCACGGCCGACGCCGCGACGCGCACGGCGTCGAGCACGTCGGCGAGGGACGCCGGGACGGCGGATTGCCCGGGGGCGCGATCGACGACCGTGCCGACCGTCAGGAGGCCGAGGTGTCGCGGCTGGCGCGGCAGGGCGTCGGCGAGGGCGCCCAGCGTGGCGTCGTCGGGGCGGGCGGCCCCGAAAGGGACCTCGTCGCTGCCGTAGACGACGCCCTCGTCAGGCAGGAAGACCGTGCCCACCTCGAACACCGAGAGGTCGACGAGACCGCGACCGAGGTTGCGACGGGCGACCTCGAGCAGCCCCGGCACCAGTGACCGACGGAGTTCGGGCGCCGCCGAGTCGAGGGGGTTGGCGAGTCGGACGGCCGGCAGCCCGGTGCCGTCGGCCGAGCCGAAGGCGAGGTTCTGGGCCGAGGAGACGAACGGGTACGCGGCGACCTCGGTCGAGCCGGCCGCGGCGAGCCCGTTCGACACCTGCCGACGCAGCTGCTGCTCGCGCGACAACCCACGACCGGCCGGGGCGACGGGCAGGACGGAGGGGATGCGGTCGTAACCCGTGATGCGAGCGACTTCTTCGACGAGCGACGCGGAGTCGACCAGGTCGCTGCGCCAGGTCGGCGGGGTCACGAGCCAGTCGTCACCAGCTCGCTCGACGCTCGCCCCGATGGCCGTGAGGGCACCGGAGACCTCGTCGTCGGTGTAGTCGACGCCCATGAGGCGGGCGGCTCGATCGACCGGCAGGGTGATCGCGTCGGGAGGGGTGGAGGCGTCCCACCGTGACCCGAGCGCGTCGGACGTGCCGCCGGCGAGCTCGACGAGCAGGTCGACCACGCGCTGGGCGGCTGCCTCGGCCACCTGCGGGTCGACACCACGCTCGAAGCGCTTGGACGCCTCGCTCGGCAGCTTGTGGCGGCGGGCCGTGCGGGCGATCGACGTGGGGTCGAAGGTCGCGGCCTCGACGAGGACGTCGGTCGTGGTCGCGCCGATCTCGGTCGAGGCGCCGCCCATGACGCCGGCCAGGCCGACGGCACCCGACTCGTCGGCGATCACGAGGTCCTCGGCGTGCAGGTCGCGTACCTGGCCGTCGAGGGTCTCGAGGCGCTCGCCCGGTGCGGCCCGGCGGACCGAGAGGCCACCGCTGACCTTGTCGAGGTCGTAGCCGTGGATCGGCTGGCCGAGCTCGAACATGACGTAGTTCGTGACGTCGACCGGCAGCGAGATGCTGCGGACCCCGGCCAACCGCAAGCGCGACGCGAGCCACGGAGGGGTCGGACGGGTCGCGTCGATGCCGCGGACCACCTTGGTGGTGAAGGTCTGCACGCCGACCCGGTCGCGCAGGGGGGCCTGGTCGTCCACGACGACCGGGAAGCCGGACGACGGGGTCGGAGAGACGAGCGACGCGGGGTCGCGGAAGGTCGCCCCGGTGGCGTGCGAGTACTCGCGGGCCACCCCCCGGATGCTGAAGGCGTAGCCGCGGTCGGGCGTCACGTTGATCTCGACCGCGGCCTCGTCGAGGCCGAGCAGCGCGATCGCGTCCGTGCCGACCTCGGGATCGAGACCGAGCGACGAGAGGACGAGGATGCCGTCGTGCTCGTCGCCGAGGCCGAGCTCGCGGGACGAGGCGATCATGCCGTCGGAGACGTGCCCGTAGGTCTTGCGGGCGGCGATCGGGAACGGCCCGGGCAGCACCGCACCGGGCAACGACACGACGACCTTGTCGCCGACGACGAAGTTGTGGGCACCGCAGACGATGCCGCGGACGTCATCGGGCTCGGTCGAGGCGTTCGGGCCCACGGCGACCTGGCACCAGTTGATCGTCTTGCCGTTCTTCTGCGGCTCGGGCGTGAACTCGAGCACCTGACCGACCACGAGGGGCCCGGTCACGTCGCCGACGTGGACGTCTTCTTCTTCGAACCCGACCGACACGAGGGCGGCGTGGACGCTCTCGAGCGACACGTCGCCCGGCAACTCGACGAACTCACCGAGCCAACTCAGCGGAACCCGCATCAGACCACCATCCCGAACTGCTCGCTGAACCTGACGTCACCCTCGACCATGTCGCGCATGTCGTTGAGGTCGTTGCGGAACTGGAGGGTGCGCTCGATGCCCATGCCGAAGGCGAAACCCTGGTAGCGCTCGGGGTCGATGCCGGCCGCCCGCAGCACGTTCGGGTTGACCATCCCGCAACCGCCCCACTCGACCCACCGTGCGCCGCCCTTGGCGTTCGGCTGCCAGACGTCCATCTCGGCGCTGGGCTCGGTGAAGGGGAAGTAGTTGGGGCGCAGCCGGATCTGCGCCTCGGCGCCGAACATCGAGCGGGCGAGGTGCTCGAGGGTTCCGCGCAGGTGCGCCATGGTGAGGCCCTCGTCGACGGCGATGCCCTCGAGCTGGGTGAAGACGGGCGTGTGCGTCGCATCGAGCTCGTCGGTGCGGAACACCCGGCCCAGCGCGACGTTGTAGACCGGCAGCTCTTTCGAGAGGAGTGTGCGGATCTGCACCGGCGACGTGTGCGTGCGCAACACCAGGTGACGGTCGACGGGGTCGACGAAGAACGTGTCCTGCATGGCCCGGGCCGGGTGGTCGGCGTCGAAGTTCAGGGCGTCGAAGTTGAACCACTCGTGCTCGAGTTCGGGGCCCTCGTTGACCTCCCACCCCATGCCGACGAACAGGTCGGCCATGCGCTCTTGCAGCAAGGTCAGGGGGTGGCGGGCCCCGGCGCGACGGCGCGACGGCAGAGCCGTGACGTCGACGGCCTCAGCCTCGAGCCGCGCGGACTCCTCGATCACGGCCAGCTCGGCCTCGCGCGTGGCGACGGCCTGACCGACCCGGCCCCGGGCCTGACCGACGAGCTTGCCCGCCGCGGCCTTCTGGTCGTTCGGCAGGTCGCGCAGACCGGCGTTCAGGCGGGCCAGCACCGAGGCCTCGCCGACGTGCTGGGCACGGGCGGTCTTGAGCTCGGCGACGGTGGCCGCCGTGGCGATCGCCGCGAGGGCGGCGTCGACCGCCGACGCGACGGCGTCTTCGGAGAGGGGGACGGAGTCTGACACGAGAACCAAGCTTAGCGATCGTTGGGAGGCGACCCGCGCCTCCTGGTCGTGACGGACGAGGAGGCGCGGGCTGGGATCGGGTGGACGGACCGGGTCAGGTCGCGCGGCCCGACACGTGGTCGGACTCGTAGCGGCCGCCGCGTCCGAACATGCCCGGGTCCTTCGGCGTGCCCGGGCGCTTGGCGACGACCGCACGCCGCCCCGTCCGTCGGTCGACGACGCGGACGACCCACGAGAGCAGGAGGTTCGTGGCGAGGTAGACCACGAGGACGACCGCGAAGAGGGTGAACGTGTACGTGCTGCCGTAGTAGGTGCCCAGACGCGTGAGACCGCTCCGGGTCAGTTCGACGTAGCCGACGATGTAGCCGAGCGAGGTGTCCTTCAACAGGACGACGAGCTGGGCCAGGATGATCGGCAGCATCTGACGGAAGGCCTGCGGGAACTCGATGGAGAAGCGCGTGCGGATCGGGGTGAGCCCGATCGCGAGGCCCGCCTCGCGTTGCCCCCGCGGCAGCGAGGCGATGCCCGCGCGCAGCGCCTCGCCGATGAGCGCCCCGTTGTAGACCGCCAGCGCCGCGACCACCGCCCAGAAGGCCCCGGTCGAGAAGACCAACAGGATGAACAGCATCATCAGCAGGACGGGCATGCCGCGGAAGAACTCGAGCAGCACCGTTGTCGGAACGCGCACCCAGGCGGACCGCGCCGTCCGGAGGAACGAGAAGAGGACGCCGATGACCACCGCGAGGACCGACGCGACGGCCGCGGCCTGGATGGTCGCCAACCAGCCCCGACCGATCGCCCGCCAGAGCGCGAGGTCCCCGAGGATGTCCCACCGCGACGCGTCGAGCACGCCGGGACTCTCGGCACCGTTCGCGCTGATGCGGGGGCGGCCGAGGAGGTAGACGAGGTAGGCGACCAGGGCCAGGACGAGCACGACGCCGACCACCGAGATGATCCGCGAGGTGCGGCGGGCCCTCGGCCCCGGGGCGTCGTAGAGGACGGAGGTGCTCATCGGAGGACTGCGACCTTCTTCTCGACCACGGCGGCGAGACGGCCGAGCGTGATGGTGACGAGCAGGTAGAAGAACGCCACGGCGAGCAGCGTCGTGATGACGGCGTCACCACGATCGTTCGCGATGTAGCGCCCCGCGGCGAAGAGTTCGGCCACGAAGAAACCACCGGCCACCGAGGTGTTCTTGGTGAGGGCGATGAAGACGTTGATCAGTGGGGGCACGACCATGCGCATGGCCTGCGGGAGGATCACGTGGCCGAGCGTCTGGCCGAAGCCGAGGCCGATGCTGCGGGCCGCCTCGGCCTGCCCGACGGGGACGCCGTTGATGCCCGACCGGATGGCCTCCGCGACGAACGGCGAGGTGTACGCCGTCAAGCCGATGACGGCCAACGGGAAGTACGTGCCGAAGTCGACTCCGAGGTACGGCAGGACGAAGGCGCAGAAGAAAAGCACGAGCGTGAGCGGGATGTTGCGCAGCGCCTCGGTGTAGACCGTCGCGAACGTGCGGAAGGACGCCACGGGCGAGATGCGCAGAGCCGCGACGAAGAAACCGATCACGAGGGCCCCGAGGCCCGACAGAACGAGCAGCTGGAGCGTCGTGACGAAGCCGTCCCAGAAGCGGGGCCAGTTGTCGGTCACGGCGTCGAAGCCGGGGATGACGTCCAAGGGGTTCAACAGGGTCCTTCGGTCGGGGCAGGACGCGGGCACCCGGGGCTGGTCGCCCCGGGTGCCCGCGCGGTGTCAGTAGCGGTCGATCGTGGGGGGCGTCGGGGTGTCGAGCACCTTGCCCGCGGTCTTCTCCCACAGCTCGTCCCAGGTGCCGTCGTCCTCGGCGTCCTGGAGCGTGTCGTTGACGAACATGCGGAAGTCGGTGTCGTCGAGGGCCAGACCGATGCCGTAGGGCTCCTCGGTGAAGGTCTCCCCCACGACCTCGAACTCGCCCTCGTTCTGGTCGGCGAGGCCGGCCAGGATGACGTTGTCGGTCGTCACGGCCGACACCGCACCGGTGCGGAGGGGCTCGAGGCAGTTCGAGTACGTGTCGGTGGCGAGGATGTCGGTGGTGTACTCGGCCACGTTCTTCTCGCTGGTCGAGCCGCTGACGGTGCAGACCTTCTTGCCGGCCAGGTCGTCGGCGGACTCGATCCCCTCGGGGTTGCCGTCGAGCACCAGCAGGTCTTGACCGGCCGTGTAGTACGGGCCGGCGAACGAGACGACCTTCTTGCGATCGTCGTTGATCGTGTAGGTCGCGATGACGAGGTCGACCTGGCCGTTCTGGATGAACGGCTCGCGGTTGGCCGAGACGGTCTCGACCCACGTGATCTTGTCGGCTTCGATGCCGAGCTTCGCGGCGACGAGCTTGCCGATCTCGGCGTCGAAGCCCTCGGGCACGCCGTCGGGGTTGGCCAGGCCGAACAGCGGCTGGTCGAACTTGGTGCCGATGGTGATCTCACCGGCGTCGGCGAGGCGGGCCATGGTGCTGCCTTCGGCGAAGTCGGCCGGCGTCTCGACGTCGACGGCCGGGGCCGACGAGTCGGTGCAGGCCGAGAGGCCGAGGACCACGGCGGCTGCTGCGGCTACGGCGACGAATCCCTTGCTGAGTCGCATTCTGATCTCCTTGCTGGGTGACCCGGACGCCGGGCGGCGATCGGGTGTCGTGGGCCGGCTGTTCGGGTGCCGGGGAACGGGTCGCGGACTCGGCCGCGCCCGCTCAGTGCGTGAGGATCTTCGCGAGGAAGTCCTGGGCGCGGGTCGACTGGGGGTCGGTGAAGAACTTCTCGGGCGTCGCCTCTTCGACGATCTGACCGTCGGCCATGAAGACGACGCGATCGGCGGCCTTGCGCGCGAACCCCATCTCGTGGGTGACGACGATCATCGTCATGCCGTCCTTCGCGAGCTGCACCATGACGTCGAGCACCTCGGTGATCATCTCGGGGTCGAGTGCGCTGGTGGGCTCGTCCAGGAGCATCACCTTGGGGTCCATCGCCAGTGCCCGGGCGATCGCGACACGCTGCTGCTGCCCGCCCGAGAGCTGGGACGGCATCTTGTCGGCCTGGTTCGCGACGCCGACCCGCTCGAGCAACTGCATCGCCCGCTCGCGCGCCTCGGCCTTGGTGCGCTTCCGCACCTTGAGCTGGCCCAGCATGACGTTCTCGAGGATGGTCTTGTGCGAGAAGAGGTTGAAGCTCTGGAACACCATGCCGACGTCGGCGCGCAGGCGGGCGAGAGCCGCACCTTCTTCGGGCAGACGCGTGCCGTCGATCGTGATGACGCCGTCGTCGATGGTCTCGAGGCGGTTGATCGCCCGGCAGAGGGTCGACTTGCCCGAACCGCTCGGGCCGATCACGACGACCACCTCACCCTTGCCCACCGTCGTCGTGATGTCCTTCAGGACGTGGAGGTCACCGAAGTGCTTGTTGACGTGGTCGACCACGACGAGGGGTTCCATGCGCCCACACAAACAGACCCCCAGGTCGGGGTCAAATTCACAGTGGATTCTTAATGAAAACGAAACGACGCGTCCCACCGCGACCGGAGTGCCCGACCCGACCCGCGCCTCCTGCGGGACGAGGAGGCGCTAGCTGCGGTGGGCGAAGGCGCTCTCGTAGAGGCACACCGAGGCCGCCGTCGCGAGGTTCATCGATTCGGCGTGACCGTAGATGGGCACGACCAGGGCGCGGTCGGCACGCGCGAGGTCCGCGTCGGTGAGGCCTCGGGCCTCGTTGCCGAAGAGCCAGGCGGTCGGCTCGGCGAGCACGCCCTCGGTGCGGGCGGCGAGCAGGTCGTCTCCCTTGACGTCGGCGGCGAGCACCTGGAGGCCGACCTCACGACACCGGTCGACGATCGCCGGCAACTCGACGCCCACGGCGACCGGCACGTGGAACAGCGAACCCGTCGTGGACCGGACGACCTTGGGGTTGTAGAGGTCGACGCTGCGACCGGTCATGATGACGGCGTCGGCACCCGCGGCGTCCGCGGCCCGGATGATGGTGCCCGCGTTGCCGGGGTCGCGGACTTCTTCGAGGATCACGACGAGCTTCGGCTCGGCGGCGAAGACGTCCTTGACCGACGTGGGGAACTGCCGACAGACGGCGACGATGCCCTGTGGCGTGACCGTGTCGGCCATGGCCGCGAGCACCGGCTCGGTGACGAACTGGACGTCGATGCCCTCTGCCCCGGCGGCGACCGCCACCTCGGGGTAACGCTCGAGAGCCGTCGGGGTGCCGAAGAGTTCGACGATCAGCTCGGGCCGGAAGGCCAGGGCCTCACCGACCGACTGCGGCCCTTCGAGCAGGAACGTGCGGGTCTCGGTGCGAGCGTCGCGCTTCGAGAGCTTGGCCACCGCCCGGACTCGGGGTGAACGGGGATTTTCGAGCAGGGAGTCGTGGGGCACCTGTCCATGATGCCGCACGAGGACCACCGCCTGCCGCGGACGCACGAGACCCGACGGCGACACCGGGATGGGCGTCGGGCCGTCGGGCCTCGAGGGTGGTGCGGGTGCGACTACGCGGCGACCTTGGGGGCCGAGGTGTCGGCGGGCAGCGCGGCCTTGGCGGTGGTGACGAGCGACGCGAACGTGGCGGGCTCGTTGACGGCCAGCTCGGCCAGGATGCGACGGTCGACCTCGACGCCGGCCAGGGACAGACCCTGGATGAGGCGGTTGTAGGTCAGGCCGTTCGCACGCGATGCGGCGTTGATGCGCTGGATCCACAGACGACGGAACTCGCCCTTGCGCGCACGACGGTCACGGTACGAGTAGACGAGCGAGTGCGTGACCTGCTCTTTGGCCTTGCGGTACAGGCGCGAACGCTGACCGCGGTAACCCTCGGCACGCTCGAGGATGACGCGACGCTTCTTGGCGGCGTTGACCGCTCTCTTGACTCTTGCCATTTTCTTGTTCCTCTACGTTCGTGTCAGCGGTCAGTGACCGAGAAGCTTCTTGGCGACCTTGGCGTCGGCGGGAGCGAGCACCTGGTCCTGGTTCAGGCGAGCCTTGCGCTTGGCGCTCTTCACCTCGAGGTTGTGGCGCATGCCAGCCTGCTGCTTCATGATCTTGCCGGAACCGGTGACCTTGAAGCGCTTCTTGGCGCCGGAGTGGGTCTTCTGCTTGGGCATGTCTTACTTACTTTCTTCTGTCGGTCGCTCGGCCGGTGCATCGGCCGGGACCTCGTCGGACGTCGGGTGCTTCGGCGGCTTGTTGGCCGCCTTGCGAGCTTCTGCCTCGGCCTTGGCCTCGGACTTGTTCTTGTGCGGGCCGATGACCATCACCATGTTGCGGCCGTCGATGGTGGGCGTCGACTCGACGCTGCCCCATTCGGCGACGTCTTCGGCGAAGCGCTGGAGCAGGCGGACACCCTGGTCGGGACGCGACTGCTCGCGACCACGGAACAGGATCATGGCCTTGACCTTATCGCCGCCCTGGAGGAAGCCCTCGGCGCGCTTGCGCTTCGTCTCGTAGTCGTGCTTGTCGATCTTCAGGCGGAAACGGACCTCTTTCAGGATCGTGTTCGCCTGGTTGCGACGGGCTTCTTTCGCCTTCTGCGCAGCCTCGTACTTGAACTTTCCGTGATCCATGATCTTGGCCACGGGAGGCTTCGAGTTGGGGGCCACCTCGACCAGGTCGAGCTCGGCCTCTGCGGCGAGACGCAGGGCCATGGCGATGGGAACGACGCCGATCTGCTCACCTGCGGGCCCGACGAGGCGGACCTCGGGGACGCGGATACGGTCGTTCGTACGGGGATCGCTGATGCGGAACTCCTCTGTCGTCATTTCTGCATCTGGCGGGGCCGGACGGCCTCGCCAGAGAAAGAGGAGTTTCGTGCGAGCACCGTCTGACGACGCATCACACCGCACCCTGGCTGCTCGGTCGTCGTCCACCCGAGGCCTCTGACGAGGAACGAGGTGGAACGGTGGTGCTGATCGAACGGGGTGCCAACAACCCGGTAACCTTGTCTAACGGTCAAGCGCGGGTGGGAGAATCTCCACTTTCGCACGGAGCAGACGCTCCGAGCCTGGACGAGTTTAGCAGAGGATCAGTTCGTGAGCCACTCCCCCGACGACGCACCCATTCCCGACGCCCGCTTCGGCGATCCGGCACCGGCCACGTCGCCCGACACCTCCCCCGCGACGGCGCGGTTCGAGGACGATCTGCACTTCGGTGACGACGCCGCCCGTGACATCGCCGACGTCAACGCGGTCGAGGTCATCAACACCGTCTGCGTCCACCTGATGAGCGCCGCCGCGGTGAAGGTCGGCCTGGCCGACGATCCGCAGCGACAGACCGACCTCGACGAGGCCCGCAAGCTCATCACCTCCCTCGCCGGACTCGTGACCGCCAGCGCACCCGAGATCGGCGACCAGCACGCCCGGGCGCTCCGCGACGGCCTGCGATCGCTGCAACTCGCCTTCCGTGAAGCGTCGGCCATCCCCGACGCGATCGGCCAGGGCCCCGGCGAGAAGTACACCGGCCCCGTCAACTGAACGGCGCGTCCCCCGTACCGCGCGTCCCCAGGCCCGCGCATCCCCTGCTCGGTGCGCCCCCAGGTCCACGCGTCCCGTGACCCGCGCGCCCAGGGGCCATCCGGCTCCCGCACCCTGACGGACGGCTCGTCCTCAGCCCGGGACGACCTTCACCGACATGCTGTCGACCCGGTCGGCGATCACCGGATCGGCGGCCCAGGCCGCCTGCAGTCGCTGCAGCAGCGCGTGCAGGGCGTCCCGGTCCAGACCCGGCGCCACGCCCAGCTGGACGACGATCTCGGGGGCACCGAGCCGGGCGTCTCGATAGCCGGGCGCGACGACCAGGCTGACCAGCGCCTCCTCGTCACGTGACGCGTCGAGGAACGCGCGCAGGACCTCTTCGTCGTGGTGGCTCGGCACCCACGGGAGGTCTTGCGCGACGGCCCAGACGGCCGGACGACGCAGACCGAACTCGGTGATCGATCCGGGGTCGACCACGATGCGGTCGGTCGACTCCGAGGCGGCCGCGAGGGCCACGCGCCGAGCCTCCACCGGCACCGGTCGGGCAGCGGGACGCCACCGCGTCAAGGTCTCTACCGAGGTGAATGCCGGCAACACGTCCCGGCCGTCCGGACCGGAAACCGTGACGATGGAGAGCTCCTGCGTCTTGTCGACGCGGCGACCGTGGTCGTCGAGACCTTCGTCCCCCGCCACGGCGACCAGAGGCACGAGCAGGCGCGCCGGACGGAGGGCGTCGACGACGTCGCTCTCTCCGAGCCGCCCCTCGCGGAACCCGAGGAGGGCGTCGAGCAGGTCCGGGTCGGCGGACCCGTCGTCTCCGGCGTGCGCCGTGTCGTGATGATCGAAGGTTCGCCCGGCCCACGGACGCCCGGCGCTGTCTCCGCCGGGACCGGGATCGTCGTGTGCGTGCCCCGGTCCGCCCGGCGCGGTCGTCATCAGTTCGACGCGACGTCGAGGGCTGCGCCGAGGGTGAAGGCTCCCGAGTAGAGCGCCTTGCCGACGATGGCGCCCTCGAGCCCCTGTGGCACGAGCTCACGCAGAGCCACGAGGTCGTCGAGGCTCGAGATGCCCCCCGAGGCGATCACCGGACGATCGGTGTGCTCCATCACCTGACGCAACAGGTCGACGTTGGGACCCTGGAGCGTGCCGTCCTTCGTCACGTCGGTCACGACGTAGCGCGCACAGCCGGCCTCTTCGAGCCGCGCGAGGACGGTCCAGAGATCGCCGCCCTCTTCGGTCCAACCCCGCGCCGCCAGCGTGGCGCCCCGGACGTCGAGCCCGACGGCCACCGCCTCGCCGTACTCGGCGATGACGTGGGCGGCCCATTCGGGGTTCTCGAGGGCCGCGGTACCGAGGTTGATGCGCTTCACGCCGGTGCTCAACGCGTCCTCGAGGGACTTGTCGTCGCGGATGCCACCGCTGAGCTCGACGTTGACGCCCTTGACCTGCTTGATGACCCTCCTGATGACGGCGCGGTTGTCTCCGCGCCCGAAGGCGGCGTCGAGGTCGACCAGGTGCAGCCATTCGGCGCCCTGGCTCGCCCAGTCGTCGGCTGCCGAGACCGGGTCGCCGTAGTTCGTCTCGCTGCCGGCCTCACCCTGGGTCAGGCGCACGGCCTGACCGCCCGCCACGTCGACGGCGGGGAACAGGGTCAGGGCGGGGGTGGTGCAGAACTCGCTCATGTCGTCTCTCTCACGGCGCCGGGCACCGCAGGGTCAGGAGGCGCGATCGGGTCGGTCGCGCCGGGGTCAGAGGGTGCCGAGCCAGTTCGAGAGCAGCCGGATGCCCGGCCGGCCCGACTTCTCGGGGTGGAACTGCGTCGCCCAGAGCGGGCCGTTCTCGACGGCGGCGACGAAGCGGCCGCCGTGGTCGGCCCACGTGACGTGCGGTTCGGTGAAGGGTCGGATCACGTCGAGGGACCACTCTTGTGCGGCGAACGAGTGGACGAAGTAGAACCGCTCGTCGGCCACCCCGTCGAAGAGCACGCTGCCCTCGGGCACGTCGACGGTGTTCCAGCCCATGTGCGGCAGGACGTCGGCCTTCAGTTCGTCGACCACCCCGGGCCACGCCCCGAGGCCACCGGTGCTGTTGCCGCGTTCGACGCCGCCCTCGAAGAAGACCTGCATGCCCACGCAGATGCCCATGACCGGACGCCCGCCGGCTAGCCGTCGGTCGATCAGCTCGCCACCTCGCACGGACTCGAGCTGGCTCATGACGGCTGCGAACGCGCCGACACCGGGGACGAAGAGGCCGTCGGCCGCCTGCACCCGGGCGCGATCGGACGTCAACTCGACGTCGGCACCCGCCAACTCGAGCGCCTTGACGGCCGAGTGGACGTTGCCGCTGCCGTAGTCGAGGACGACGACGGAGGGACGCGCGCCGCTCACAGGGCGCCCTTCGTCGACGGGATGCCACTGACGCGCGGGTCGGGCTGGACCGCCTGGCGGAGCGCCCGGGCGAACGCCTTGAACTCGGCCTCGGCGATGTGGTGCGGATCACGCCCGCCCAGCACACGGACGTGGACGGTGATGCCGGCGTGGAAGGTGATCGCCTCGAAGACGTGGCGGACCATCGAGCCGGTGAAGTGCCCGCCGATGAGGTGGTACTCGAACCCCTCCGGCTCGCCCGTGTGGACGAGGTACGGACGCCCCGACACGTCGACGACCGCCTGCACGAGGGCCTCGTCGAGCGGGACGAGCGCGTCACCGTAGCGCGAGATGCCCGACTTGTCGCCGAGCGCCTGCTTCAGCGCGGTGCCGAACGTGATGCCGATGTCTTCGACGGTGTGGTGGACGTCTATGTGCGTGTCGCCCTTCGCGGTGACCTCGAGGTCGATCAGGGAGTGCTTCGACAACGCCGTCAGGAGGTGGTCGAAGAACGGCACCGACGAGTCGATCGTCGATCGGCCCGAACCGTCGAGGTCGAGGGCGAGGGCGATGCTGGACTCGCTCGTCTCGCGCGAGAGGGAAGCGGTACGGGCGGCGCGGGTCGTCTCGGTCACGAAGAGAGCCTAATGTCGCGGAGCGCCTCGAGGAACGCGGTGGTCTCGGCCTCGGTGCCCGCACTGACCCTCAGGTGGTTCGGGATGCCCAGGTTGCGGACGATGACGCCCCGCTCGAGCAGGCGCTCGAAGACGTCGGTCGGATCGTCGACCCCGCCGAAGAGGACGAAGTTCGACCAGGTGGGCCACGGCTCGTACCCGAGCTCGGTCAACTCGTGCACGATGCGATCACGCTGGGCCTTGATGTCGTCGACCATGGCGAGCATCTCGCTCGCGTGCGAGAGCGCTGCGACGGCCGCCGCCTGCGTCAGGGACGAGAGGTGGTACGGGAGGCGCACCAGACGCAGCGCGTCGGCCACGGCCGGGTGCGCGGCCAGGTAGCCGACCCGGGCACCGGCGAACGCGAACGCCTTGCTCATCGTGCGGGACACGACCAGACGTTCGCGGCCGGCCAGGAGGGTCAGTGCCGTCGGCTGGTCGGCCGGCATGAACTCGGCGTAGGCCTCGTCGACGAAGACGATGCCGTCCGTCGCGTCGTAGGCAGCCTCGATCGTGGCGAGATCGAGAGGGGTGCCCGTGGGGTTGTTCGGACCGCAGAAGAAGACGATGTCGGGACGGGTGCGCTCGATCTCGGAGACCGCGGTCTCGGGCGAGATGCGGAACCCCTCGTCACGACGACCCTCGATCCACCGGCTGCCGGTGCCCGTGGCGATGATCGAGTGCATCGAATACGTGGGGGGGAACCCCAGGACGGAGCGGCCCGGGCCTCCGAAGGCCTGGAGGAGCTGCTGGATGACCTCGTTGGAGCCGTTCGCCGCCCAGATGTTGTCGCGGGTCAGATCGTGCCCGAGGTAGGCCGCCAGCGAGTCGCGCAGCGTCGTGAACTCACGATCGGGGTACCTGTTGACGTCGAGGACCGCCCGGGCCACCGACTCGACGATGTCGCGAGCGACGTCCTCGGGGATGGGATGCGTGTTCTCGTTGACGTTGAGAGCGACCGGGACCTTTTTCTGGGGAGCACCGTAGGGCGTCAGCCCCCGGAGGTCGTCACGGATGGGCAGGTCGTCGAGACTGAAGGACACCCCACCATCGTACGGGCGGGCCGACGGTGTGTCGGGTCGGTCGCCACCGAACGAACACGATGGCCGTGGACCGGACCACCCGCCTCGTCGGCGACGGCAGTTCAGCGAGCGTACTGAGCGGGGACGGCGAGGCTCTGCCCGGCGGAGACCTCGGCGCTCGGCAGGTTGTTGAGCGAGACGAGGTCAGCGATGACGTCGCGAGGATCGGCGTCGGGGTCGATCTCGGACGCGACCTGCCAGAGCGTCTCGCCGCCGTCGACGGTCACGTGCTGGAAGTCCGCGCGACCCGTCGTGTCGGACGCGACGGCGCCGCCACCGTTGAGGACGAGCGCACCCGCCACGACGACGAGCGGGACCGCGACGAGCGCGGCGACGACCGCGCGGCCCCGCCGGGTGATGCGCAGACGCGTGCGCACGACTCGGGTCGAGTCGACGGGGGACACAACTGCTGATGCTGAGGTGACGCTCATGAGGTGGTCCTTTCACCGTGGAAGACAGGGGACGAGTTCGTGCCCGGCACTCGGCCGGGAATGCCGGGCACGAAGACGTGTTCCGAACATACATTCGATTGCCGAGGCTTTCAACCCCCGCGACAGGTATCACCGGACGGAATCGCTGTGGATCGGGAGGCGAGAACGCGACACACTCGAACATGTGTTTTGTCGACACCGCCCGATCGGATACGGTTTCGATCGGTGGTAAGAGTCAAACAGGGACCACCGACATCGACGGCAGGAGACCCATGAGCGACCCGAAGCGCACCCCGCAGGCGGCCACCGACGCCCCCCGTCCGCTCGATCCGGGTGTCCTCCCCCGCAAGGAGTTGACGGCGAAGCAGGAGTCGATCCTCGCCGCGATCACCGAGAGCATCGGACACCGCGGGTATCCCCCGAGCATGCGCGAGATCGGCGACGCCGTCGGCCTCAAGTCCCTGTCGAGCGTCACGCACCAGCTGAACCAGCTCGAACTCGCCGGCAAGATCCGCCGCGACCCGAACCGACCCCGAGCCCTCGAGGTCCTCGTGGACGCGACGGCGCCTGCGGCGGCCCCGGCCACCGTCTTCACGACGAGTGACGACGGCGACACGGCTCACGTCCCCATGGTCGGACGGATCGCCGCCGGCATCCCCATCACGGCCGAGCAGCAGATCGAGGACGTGATGCCCCTGCCGCGTCAACTCGTCGGCAAAGGCGAACTGTTCATGTTGCGGGTGGTCGGCGACTCGATGATCGACGCGGCCATCTGCGACGGGGACTGGGTCGTCGTGAGGCAGCAGCAGGACGCCGAGAACGGCGACATCGTCGCGGCCATGCTCGACGACGAAGCGACCGTCAAGGTGTTCCGCCAGAGAGACGGCCACACCTGGCTGCTTCCCCGGAACAGCGCGTTCGAACCCATCGTCGGCGACCATGCGCAGATCGTCGGCAAGGTCGTCGCCGTGTTGCGCT
>NZ_LMKB01000006.1:26440-26574 GCF_001421165.1 Frigoribacterium sp. Leaf8
CCGTCTGATCTCTTCTCGACGGTGGCGACCCGCCCCGCGAACGACGAAGCGCCGACCACCACAGGTGGTCGGCGCTTCGTCGTTCGAGGACGTGCGGCTCGGCGTCAGCGCCCCACGCCCACGGGAGCCACGTA
>NZ_LMKB01000006.1:26595-42374 GCF_001421165.1 Frigoribacterium sp. Leaf8
GGGCGTGAGCCCGGCGACGTCACTCGGGTAGACACGCGCGTGGACGCGGGTGCCCTCTTCTTCGTAGTCCGTGCTGACGATGCGGCCCGAGTCGTGGAGGTGGGAGACGACGTCGCCGCGGTCGTACGGCACCAACAGGTCGAGCTCGATCTCGGGTTCGGGCAGGACGGCTGCGATGCGGGCGAGCAGCTCGTCGATGCCCTCACCTGTCCGTGCCGAGACGAAGACCGCCGTCGGCTCGAGCCCGAGCAGGACGAGACGCTGGTCGTCGTCGACGAGGTCGCTCTTGTTGTAGACGACGATCTCGGCGATGTCGCGACCGTCGACCTCGGCGATGACGTCTCGGACGGTGGCGAGCTGGGCGGCGGGGTCGGGGTGCGACCCGTCGACGACGTGCACGATGACGTCGGACGCCTCGACCTCCTCGAGCGTCGATCGGAATGCCTCGACCAGCTGGTGAGGGAGGTTCCGGACGAATCCGACGGTGTCGGCGTACGTGAAGGGACGACCGTCAGCCGTCACGCTCTTGCGGACCGTCGCGTCCAGGGTCGCGAACAGCGCGTTCTCGACGAGGACGCCCGCACTCGTCAACCGGTTCAGGAGACTGGACTTCCCGGCGTTCGTGTACCCGGCGATGGCGACGGTGGGCACCTCGTTGCGGTCACGGTTGGCTCGCTTGGCGTCGCGGGCAGGCTTCATCTCTTTGATCTGCTTGCGGAGCCGGGCCATGCGGGTGTGGATGCGGCGCCGGTCGAGCTCGATCTTGGTCTCACCGGGCCCGCGGCTGCCCATTCCGGCACCCGCGCCTCCGACTTGTCCACCGGCCTGGCGGGACATCGACTCGCCCCAACCGCGGAGACGGGGCAGGAGGTACTCGAGCTGGGCCAGTTCGACCTGCGCCTTGCCCTCCCGGCTCTTGGCGTGCTGGCTGAAGATGTCGAGGATGACCGCCGTACGGTCGATCACCTTGACCTTGACCACGTCCTCGAGGGCGCGTCGCTGGCTGGGGGCCAGCTCGGTGTCGGCGATGACGGTGTCGGCGCCGAGGGCCGCGACCGTTCCCCGCAGTTCTTCGGCCTTGCCCTTGCCCAGGTAGGTGCTCGGGTCCGGGTTCGGCCGTCGCTGCAGCAGTCCGTCGAGCACGACCGCCCCAGCCGTCTCGGCCAGGGCAGCGAGTTCACGGAGGGAGTTCTCGGCGTCCGCCATCGACCCCTGCGAGTAGACGCCGATCAGGACGACGTTCTCGAGGCGCAACTGCCGGTACTCGACCTCGGTGACGTCCTGCAGTTCGGTCGACAGGCCCGCCACGCGGCGGAGGGCCTGGCGGTCGTCGCGCTCGGACTGATCGCCGTCGGAGTCGCCGTCGTGGTGCAACGAGCGGGTCTGGATGGCCTGAGCCGGCGAGAACACGGTGTAGCCGGATGCCCTCTGGGCTGCACGATCGAGCACGCGCGCGACGACGTCGTCGGGCTGGTCGTTCCGCTCCGGATCGAGCGGGGTCGTGGTGTGGTCTGTCATCGGGGTGATACTAACCCTTTCGGTGTGCGGAGAGCAGGGAGCGAGGCCCTGCCGGATGTTCGGTAGGTTGGCGACCATGGCCAGCGAGCACTACTTCTCCCCCCAGCCCGGCAGCGCGGCCAAGCCCCGGACGATCGAGGTCGTCCTCGCGGGCCGGGAGCTGACCCTGACCACGGCTGCCGGCGTCTTCAGCCCCGGCCGCGTCGACCCGGGCACCTCGGTCCTGCTGGGGGGCACGCCGACGCCGCCGAGGGCGGGCCATCTGCTGGACGTCGGGTGCGGGTGGGGCCCCATCACACTGAGCCTCGCGTTGTCGTCACCCGACGCGACGGTCTGGGCCGTCGACGTGAACGAGAGAGTGCTCGACCTCGTGCGCGAGAACGCGCGGTCGGTCGGCCTCGAGAACGTCAACGCCGTGACCCCCGACGGTGTTCCCGACGATCTGCGCTTCGCGACGATCTGGTCGAACCCGCCGATCCGGGTCGGCAAGGCCGAGCTGCACTCCCTGCTCGAACGGTGGCTCCCCCGCCTCGACGCGGGGTCGGACGCGTGGCTGGTCGTGCAGAAGAACCTGGGGGCCGACTCCCTGCAGCGCTGGATGAACGAGACCATGACCGGCGTCGTGGAGGTGACCCGCGCCTCCACCAGCAAGGGATACCGGATCTTGCGTGCCGAGCGACTCAGCGACGCCGACTGATCGGACTTCTCGCCGAGATCTGGACGCCGCCCCCGGCGCGGCTCAGAGTTCGAGCGCGCCGGTGAAGACCAGTTCGGCCGGCCCGCTGAGTGAGACGTGCTCACCATCGGCGTGATGACTCACCGACACGCCCACGACGCCGCCGGGGACCTCGACCAACCAGGCCTCGGGTGCCGAGGCTCCTGCCCAGTACCGCGTCGCCAGGGCGGCCGCTGCCGCACCGGTGCCGCACGACAGGGTCTCGCCGCTGCCCCGCTCGTGGACACGCATGCGGATGCGACCCAGCCCGTCGACCACGAGCGGGTCCGCCGGGACCACGAACTCGACGTTCGCCCCGTCGGCCGGGGCCGGGTCGACGATCGGCACGTAGGTCAGGTCGAGACCGTCCAGTTCGTCGTCGCCGGCGAGTGCCACCACCACGTGGGGGTTGCCCACCGAGATCGGCAGGCCGGGACGCGCCGCGTGCAGCTCGCGCGCCCGCACGACCGGATCGTCGTCGCCGAGCCTCCACGGCCCCAGGTCGACGCGGAAGCCCGTGCCGTCACGACGCACCTCACGCGCGCCGGCCCGCGTGCCGACGACGAGCACGTCGTCCTCGCCCAGCTGGACCAGCCCCCGCTCGAGGAGGTAGCGCGCGAAGACACGGATGCCGTTGCCGCACATCTCGGCCGGGCTGCCGTCGGCGTTGTGGTAGTCCATGAACCACTCGGCGCGCGGCTCGGTCTCGAGCAGGCCCGCCTCGGTGGACAACGCCGCCGTGCGGACCGCACGGATGACCCCGTCCCCGCCCACCCCGAACCTCCGGTCCGCCAGGGCCCGGATCATGGCAGGGCTCAGGTCGGTGCCCGCATCGGGATCGGTGAACAAGACGAAGTCGTTGCCCGTGCCGTGCCCCTTGGTGAACTGCAGCGTGGTGGTCACCCCAGGATTCTAGCCACGGCCCGGTCGACCGCCTGGGCGTCGCCCGAGCGGGACCACTCGACGTCGTCGTACCGGCGGAACCAGCTCGCCTGGCGGCGGGCGTAGCGACGGGTGAGGGCCGCCGTGGCATCGATGGCGTCCCCCTCGCCGAGCTCACCCCGGATCTGGGCGACGGCCTGCGCGTAACCGATCGCCCGGCTCGCCGTGACCCCTCGCTCGAGCCCGAGGGGAAGCAGACCCCGTACCTCGTCGACGAGGCCGTCTCGCCACATCTGGTCGACGCGTCGGTCGAGACGTTCGACGAGCACGGGGCGCTCCTCGGCCACGCCGAAGACGCTCGACGGCCGCCACGGTGACGACTTCTCGGGCAGCGTTCCCGAGAGGGGACGTCCGGTGAGGTCCCCGACCTCGAGCGCCCGGACGAGACGTCGGGCGTTGGAGGGCCCGATCGACGTGGCGGACGCCGGATCACGCTCTCTCAACAAGTCGTACAGCGCCCCTGGCCCCCGCTCGTCGGCGATCGCCTCGTAGCGACTCCGGATCGCAGGGTCGGTGCCGGGGAACCGGAAGTCGAACAACACGCTCGAGACGTAGAGCCCGGACCCACCGACGAGGACCGGCACCGCCCCGCGCGCGACGATGCCGTCGATGAGGTCCCTGGCTTCGCGTTGATACCACTCGACGCTCGCCTCGTCGGTGACGTCGAGGACGTCGAGGAGATGATGCGCGAAGCCTCGCCGTTCGGCGACCGGCAGTTTGGCCGTGCCGACGTCCATGCCCCGGTAGAGCTGCATGGCGTCCGCGTTGACGATCTCGACCGTCTCGCCCCGGGCGGACAGTGCCTCGGCGAGGTCCAGCGAGAAGGCGGACTTCCCCGTGCCGGTCGCCCCGACGATCGCGACCAGCACGTCAGCGGAGGTCGTCGGTCGTGCTGTAGATCGGCGTCGTCGCCACCCGCAGCGTGGGCAGACCGAGGCTCACCCTCGCCGGCCGAGCCGAGGAGGCGCGGGTCGCGTCACCCCCGGACGGCACCCCGCACGAGGCGGCCTGCGCGGCGTCCCAGGCATCGCCCGCGCGCGTGCGACGGACCTCGTAGAGGGACTCGGGCCCATCGACCGCATCGGCGAGCAGGTAGAACGGCGCGGCGTCGGTGATCCTCACGCTGACGACGTCGCCGGGTCGCGGAACGGCAGCACCCGTCGGCACCTCGAAGTGGACGAGACGGCTGTCTTCGGCACGACCCGAGAGACGGTGGGTGGAGGCATCCTTCCGCCCCTCGCCGGTGGCCACGAGGACCTCGACGGGACGCCCGACCTGGCGACGGTTCTCTTCGGCCGAGATGCGGTCCTGAACGGCCGTCAACCGCTCGAACCGTTCTTGGACGACGGCCTTGGGAATCTGGTCGGCCATCTCGCCCGCGGGTGTCCCGGGGCGCACCGAGTACTGGAACGTGAACGCCGAGGCGAACCGGGATCGTTCGACGACCCGGAGGGTCTCGGCGAAGTCGTCCTCGGTCTCGCCGGGGAACCCGACGATGATGTCGGTGCTGATCGCGGCGTCGGGCATGGCCGCGCGCACACGATCGATGATGCCGAGGAACTTCTCGCTGCGGTAGCTGCGTCGCATGGCCCGCAACACCCGGTCGGACCCCGATTGCAGGGGCATGTGCAACTGGGGCATCACAGCGGGCGTCTCGGCCATGGCGGCGATGACGTCGTCGGTGAAGGACGCCGGGTGCGGGCTGGTGAAGCGCACCCGCTCGAGCCCGGGGATCGCGCCGACGGCCCGCAGCAACTTGCCGAAGGCGAGTCGATCGCCGAACTCGACACCGTACGAGTTCACGTTCTGCCCGAGCAGCGTCACCTCGACGGCCCCGTCGTCGACGAGCGCCCCGACCTCGGCGAGGATGTCGCCGGGGCGGCGGTCCTTCTCCTTGCCTCGGAGCGAAGGGACGATGCAGAAGGTGCAGGTGTTGTTGCAGCCGACCGAGATCGAGACCCAGCCGCTGTACGTGGACTCGCGCTTGGTCGGCAAGGTCGAAGGGAAGACGTCGAGCGCTTCGAGGATCTCGAGCTGGGCCTCGTCGTTGTGCCGCGCGCGTTCGAGCAGCGTGGGCAGGGCACCCATGTTGTGCGTACCGAAGACGACGTCGACCCACGGCGCCCTGTCGAGGATGACGTCCTTGTCTTTCTGGGCCAGGCACCCGCCGACGGCGATCTGCATGCCTTCGTGCTTCTTCTTCAGGCCGGCGAGGGTCCCCAGGGTCCCGTAGAGCTTCTTGTCGGCGTTCTCGCGTACTGCGCAGGTGTTGATGACGACGATGTCGGCCTCGGCTCCGTCGGCGGCCACGTAGCCGGCCGCCTCGAGTGAACCACTCAACCGCTCCGAATCGTGCACGTTCATCTGGCACCCGAAGGTACGGACCTCGTACGTGCGGGCCGGGCCGTCGACGGGCGAGGGGATGCTGGTGGTGGCGACCGTCGTCATGGTGACTCAGTGTAGATCGCCGCCACCCCCGAGCCGATCACTCGAAGCGGACGCCGCCACGACCGCTGCCACCCCGAGGCAGGGCCTTCTCGATGGCACGACGCACGACCTCGGACCGGTACCCGCGGCGCATCAGGTACCCGTTGAGACGACGCTCCGCCGTCTCGCGGTCGAGCCCGCGCAACGAACCGGCCCGTTTGCGAGCCCATTCGTCGGCACGTTCTTGCTCTTCGTCGTCGTCCGTGTCGGACAGCGCCTCGTCGATGATCGACGGATCGATTCCACGGGCGCGGAGTTCGGACGTGACGGCCCCGCGGCCCAGCCCCTTGCGCTCTTGCTTCGACCGGACCAGGGTCGCGGCCAGTTCGCTGTCGTCGAGCAGGCCCACCCGCTCGAGCCGAGCGATCTCGTCGGCGACGACCGATTCATCGAGGTCACGCGAGAGAAGCAGCTTCTCCATCTCGTGAGAGGACACACCACGGCGCGAGAGGGCGTGCAGGCTGACGTTCTCCGCCCGTCGCTTCTGCGCTTCGAGGTCCTCCGGCCCGTCATCGGGCTGATCGTCGAACCCGGTGGCCTTGGGCCGACCGGCCGCGCCCGCCCGAGAACCTCGCGCGGACGGGTGGTCGGCCTCCGAGGCCAGCGGGGACGCGTCGCCGACCCAGTGGGCGCTGATGGCCGTCAGGACGGCTTCGAAATCGTGGGACGGAGCGTCCGAAGCCGCTGGAGCGACCCTCTCGCCGGACGTCGACGATCCGGTTGCAACACCGAAGAGGGGCGTGACCGGCGCGAGCCGCCCGCTGTCGACGCCGTCGACAGCGGGACCCGCCCCCGTGGCGTCGTCGTCGCGCGTGGTCATGCGCCCTTGCGAGCGGCGATCTTGGCCTCGATCGACTCGACGGGCGCTTCGACGGGCTTGGCACCACCGACTCCGAGCTTGGCGAGGATCTTCTGCTCGATCTCTTGAGCGATGGCGGCGTTCTTGATGAGGAAGTTGCGCGAGTTCTCTTTACCCTGACCGAGCTGGTCGCCTTCGTACGTGTACCAGGCACCCGACTTGCGGACGATGCCGTGCTCGACACCGAAGTCGATGAGGCTGCCCTCGCGCGAGATGCCTACACCGTAGAGGATGTCGAACTCGGCCTGCTTGAAGGGCGGAGCCATCTTGTTCTTGACGACCTTGACGCGGGTGCGGTTGCCGACCGCGTCGGTACCGTCCTTCAACGTCTCGATGCGGCGGATGTCGAGACGTACGGACGCGTAGAACTTGAGCGCCTTTCCGCCGGCCGTCGTCTCGGGGCTGCCGAAGAAGACACCGATCTTCTCGCGCAGCTGGTTGATGAAGATCATCGTGGTGCCGGTCTGGCTGAGCCCACCGGTCAACTTGCGCAATGCCTGTGACATGAGTCGAGCCTGCAGACCGACGTGCGAGTCGCCCATCTCACCCTCGATCTCGGCACGCGGCACGAGCGCGGCGACCGAGTCGATGACGACGAGGTCGATCGACCCCGAACGGACGAGCATGTCGGCGATCTCGAGAGCCTGCTCACCCGTGTCGGGCTGCGAGACCAGCAGCGCGTCGATGTCGACGCCGAGCTTCTTGGCGTACTCGGGGTCGAGAGCGTGCTCGGCGTCGATGAACGCAGCGATGCCGCCGTTGCGTTGGGCATTCGCGATGGCGTGCAGGGTCAGGGTCGTCTTACCGGACGACTCGGGACCGTAGATCTCGACGATGCGGCCACGAGGGATGCCACCGATGCCGAGAGCGACGTCGAGGGCGATCGAGCCGGTGGGGATCACCGCCACGGGAGCACGCTCGTCGCTGCCGAGGCGCATGACGGCGCCCTTGCCGAACTGGCGGTCGATCTGGGCGAGAGCCGTCTCGAGTGCTTTCTCGCGGTTTTCAACTGAGGGCATGTCGTTCTCCTTCGTGGTGGTCGTCCGTGCGCCTGTAGGCTGTCGCGTCGACGCCGACCGGTAGTGCAAGGTCGTCGTCGCTACGACAAGGCTGGTGTCGCCGGCATGTGCCGGTGACGCGGGACGTCGATGCGAGAAACGCTACGGGCCACCTCCGACATCGCAGTGGCGGTGGGGGCCCGACGTACAGAACTCGCTCGTCCACGTCCTTGTGGAGGACGCTACCACCCGTCCGAACAGGTGTTCGACCCATCGGCCTCGGCGTGTCGAACACACGCCCGACCGGACTGCGCCTCAGTCCGTCGGTTCGGGCAACCCCACACCGTGGCGACGGCCCATGGGGACGCCCTCGGCGTCGCAGAGGGCGAGCCACACGTCGCGGGGTGACTCGCCCTGCGCGATCGCCTGGTCGGCGGTCCTGTCACCGAGCGACTGGATCACGAGATCCCGGGTGACCACCCGACCGTAGGCTTCTCCGAACTCGTCCTCGACGGCCCGGGCGAACTCGCTCTTGCGCATCAGACGAGGGTACCCCGGACGACGAACGCCCCCGGCGGGAGCCGGGGGCGTTCGTGGCGACGAAGGACGGTCAGCGGACCGCGAGGTCGGAGTCGAACTCGGCGACGAGGTCGTCCGGAAGCGTGTCGGGGATCCGGTTCAGCCCCTCGATGACGGCCATGCGGTCACCGACCTCGCGCATGATGACCGAGATGGGCGTCTCGAGGGCGTCCGCGACGGACGCGAGGATCTCGGAACTCGCTTCTTTCTGACCCCGCTCGACCTCGCTGAGGTAACCGAGGGCGACGCTGGCCTTGCTCGCGACCTGACGGAGCGTGCGACCCTTCTGCAGACGGAAGTCGCGAAGGACGTCGCCGATTTCTTGACGTACCAGGACCATGGGACCCTCCTTCGGGGACGACCCATCTGCCGGGATGGTTGCAGATGGGGGACGGCGGGTGGTGCTCGGACCGACTGACCACGACTGTAGCCATCGGGGACTGTGCACCTGTTGTGAACTCGAGAGATGTAACGAGACCGAAACGCCGGCTATTCCCTCGTCTCGACCAGCCATCGATCGAGTGCTGCGAGGGATTCGGAGACGGTGGCGTTTCGGATGGCCTGCCGGTCGCCCGCGAGCGAGAGCTCGGCGACGCGGACGTCACCGGGCACCGCCAGACCGACGAAGACCGTTCCGGGTGCGTGACCGCCCTGGGGGTCGGGACCGGCGACGCCGGTGGTCGCGAGACCGATGTCGGCCGGGTGACCGCCTGCGGCCAACCGATCCCGAACCCCGACGGCCATGGACGCGGCGACGTCGGGATGCACGGGTCCGTGTCGCGCGAGCAGTCCTGGATCGACTCCGAGGAGCGTGTGCTTGAGCTCTGTCTGGTAAGCGACCACCCCGCCCAGGACGACGGCCGAGGCTCCGGGCACGGACACGAGTTCGGCGACCAGGGCACCGCCGGTGAGGGACTCGGCTACGGCGACCGTCAGCCCCCTGCTCGTCAACTCGGCCACGAGGTCGGCAGCCACGGTCATGCGGCGGTCCGTCCGTGCTTCATCGCCACGCGCAGGTAGTCCGCCCCGGAGACGAGGGTGGCGACCGTGGCCGCCGTCATGAGCACGCCGTTGACCCAGTGCATGCCTTCTCCGACGACGTTCCAGAGGGGGAAGAGCGCCAGCGTCACCGCGACGGCTTGCAGCACGGTCTTGACCTTGCCGCCGCGGGAGGCCGGGATCACCCGGTCCCGCAGGACGGCGAAGCGGTAGACGGTGATGCCGACCTCGCGGACGAGGATGAGGGCGGTGACCCACCACGGCAGCTCACCGAGGATGGTGAGCGAGACGAGTGCGCCACCGATCAACACCTTGTCGGCGATCGGATCGACGATCTTGCCGAAGTCGGTCACGAGGTCGAGGCCACGGGCCAGCATGCCGTCGAGGCTGTCGGTGAGGATCGCGACGACGAACAGGGCAGCGGCCCAGACGCGGAGTGAGCCGTCGGCCCCGTCGTCGATCAGCAACCAGGCGATGAACAGCGGCGCCATGAGTATGCGCACGACGGTGATCACGTTCGCGATGTTGCCGGTGCTGGCGGGCCCGGGCCCTCTCGAGGCCACCCGCCCTCGGAACGAGAAGGCCGAGCGTGGTGCCGTCGGGCGGGAGGCGTCGTCGTGGCTCATGGTCTACTCCCTGCCGGTCAGGTGCCAGGCGTCTTCGCTGCCGGCGTCGTCGTCCTCGGTGTACCCACGGGTCATGGCCTCGACCGGATCGCCGTCGTAGTCACCGGCGTCGGCGCGCGCGGCGGAAGAGGACCCCGAGGAGGCGCGGCCGGCGCCGGCGTCGGAGGCCGCGTCGCCCCCGCGCAGCTTCGCGAGCACACCGGGGAGCTGCTCGGTGGTGACGAGCACGTCGCGAGCCTTCGACCCTTCGGACGGACCGACGATGTCTCGCGACTCCATGAGGTCCATCAAGCGGCCGGCCTTGGCGAACCCGACGCGCAGCTTGCGCTGGAGCATCGACGTCGAACCGAACTGCGTGCTGACCACGAGCTCGGCAGCCGCGAGGAGCAACTCGAGGTCGTCGCCGATGTCACCGTCGATCTCGCGCTTCTCGACCACCGCGGCGACGTCGGGGCGGTAGTCGGGTCGCGCCTGGCGGGTGACGTGGGCCACGACCTGGGCGATCTCGTTCTCTTGCACCCAGGCGCCCTGGACGCGCATGGCCTTGGAAGCACCCATGGGGAGGAACAGCCCGTCGCCCTGACCGATGAGCTTGTCGGCCCCGGGCTGGTCGAGGATCACCCGCGAGTCGGTGACGCTCGAGACGGCGAACGCGAAGCGCGAGGGGACGTTCGCCTTGATGAGTCCGGTCACGACGTCGACCGAGGGGCGTTGCGTCGCGAGAACGAGGTGGATTCCGGACGCACGGGCCAGCTGGGTGATGCGGACGATGCTGTCCTCGACGTCGCGCGGAGCCACCATCATGAGGTCGGCCAACTCGTCGACGACCACGAGGAGGTAGGGGTACGGCTTGAGCTTGCGCTGACTGCCGACGGGGAGGACGATCTCGCCACCGACGACGGCACGGTTGAAGTCGTCGATGTGCCGGAAGCCGAAGCTGGCGAGGTCGTCGTACCTCATGTCCATCTCTTTGACGACCCATTGCAAGGCCTCGGCGGCCTTCTTGGGGTTCGTGATGATGGGCGTGATCAGGTGCGGCACACCGGCGTAGATCGAGAGCTCGACCCGCTTGGGGTCGATCAGCACCATGCGGACGTCGGTCGGCTTGGCGCGCATCAACAACGAGGTGATCATCGAGTTGATGAAGCTGGACTTGCCCGACCCGGTGGCGCCGGCCACGAGCAGGTGCGGCATCTTGGCCAGGTTGGCCACGACGTAGCCGCCCTCGACGTCCTTGCCGACGCCGATCGTGAGCGGGTGGACGCTCTTGCTCGCCGTTGAGGACCGCAGGACGTCGCCGAGGGCGACGATCTCTTTGTCGGTGTTGGGGATCTCGACGCCGATCGCACTCTTGCCGGGGATCGGCGACAGGATGCGGACCTCGTTGGAGGCCACCGCGTAGGCGAGGTTCTTGGTCAGGGCGGTGACCCGCTCGACCTTGACGCCGGGACCGAGTTCGATCTCGTACCGCGTGACGGTCGGACCGCGCTTGAGGCCGGTCACCTTGGCGTCGACGTTGAACTGGTCGAGCACCTGGCTGATGGCGGCCACGATCGCGTCGTTCGCCTCGCTGCGGGCCTTCGCGGGCTCGCCGACCGACAGGCTCGAGGCGGCGGGGAGGCGATACGGGGCGCTCTCGGCACCGTCGTCGACCTCGTCGAGAGAGGGCGGTGCCGCCTCGTCGGGGTCGACCGCCAGGAAGTCGGCCGCTGCGTCGCTCTCGCCGACGGGCTCGGCCGGGACGACCGGGACGACCGGGAGCACCGTGGTCGACGCGGTGGGCTGAACGGACGGGACGTCGAACCCCTGGGCACGGACGGCGTCCTCTGCCCGATCGAGGTCGCCGAGGAGGTCGGCGGAGAAGACGTCGGTCGGAGCCGTCGTCGGCGCGGCGGAGCCTGCCGCACCCGCCGCGGCGGCGCTGCCCGCGTCGTCCACGCTCGGCTCGAAGACGGGCTTCT
Source organism: Frigoribacterium sp. Leaf8 (assembly GCF_001421165.1). Lineage (GTDB taxonomy): Bacteria > Actinomycetota > Actinomycetes > Actinomycetales > Microbacteriaceae > Frigoribacterium. The sequence goes on from NZ_LMKB01000006.1 coordinate 38,280, forward strand.
TCCGTCGACGTCGTCCTGACGGCTCGGTGGCGGACGACTCGTCCGCCTTCACGAGTGGGGTGTCGTATGCGGGGTCGTCCTCGCGCTGGTCCTTGTTCCGCCGCCACCAGGGCAACGACTCGGACTCTGCCAGGTCGACGAGGTCGGGATCGGCGTCGGCCCCGTCCGCAGCCGAGGTCGTCTCGCCGAAGAGGTAGGAGTAGAGCTCGCCCAGACGGCGGTGGATGCGGTTCGGCGGCGTCTTGGTGATGATGAGCAGCGAGAACGCCAGGAGGATCACGACGAGAGGGACCGCGACCCACTCGGTGGCGAGAGCGACGAGCCAGGACGCCACGACCCAACCCAGCACGCCGCCACCGGTGGCGAGGGCCCGGAGCCCGGCCGCGGCCTCGGGTTGCCCTCCGAAGATGTGGCACAGAGCGCTGATCGAGACGATGGACAGGCCCAGTCCGATGCCGATGCGGGTGTTGTCGTGGACGGACGCCGGGTGCCGGAAGAGCCAGCCCGCGAAAAGGATCATGATGACCGGCAGGGCGTAGGCCACCCGCCCCACGAGCCCGCCGAAGGTGTAGGCGTCGAAGCCGACTGCGAGGGGGCTGGTCGGGTTGAGCCACTCGACGACAGCCCCGGCGATCGCGAGCAGCACGAGCAGGAACGGCACGCCGTCTCGCCGCTCGTCTTTCGCCAGGGACTCCTTGCCCAGGAGCCGGAACGCGCCCCCGGTCAGGTGCGCGAGCCCCATCCACGCCGTCACCAACGGCCCTGGACCGTCCGGGACCGGGTCGGGCTGACGGGACGCGGGCAGCTTCTTGGTCGCCTTCGTGACGCCGGAGGTCTGCGACGCTCGCGACGACGAGCGAGCGCGCGCGGTCGACTTGGTGGGCGTGGCCATGGGCTCCAAGGTACCTCTCGGCACCGACAGCGGCCGGAGGTGCTCCGGTGTGTGTCAGTAGCGGATGGCGTCGATCACCTTGACGCGGATCGCCACGAGAGCAGGCAGGAGACCGGCCACCGCTCCGATCGCCGTGGCCGACGCCAGACCGATCAGGGCCGCCTCGACCGGGAACGGCGGGAGATCGCTGACGGCGCCCTGCGCGATGAAGCCCTGGACCGTCGGGTTCTCGACGACCAGGACGGCCACCATCACGCCGACGGCTCCCGCGACGACCGTGCCGACGACGCTCTCGAGCATGACCGAGAAGAAGACCCGAGGAGCCGTGGCCCCGAAGGACCGGCGCACGCCGATCTCGCGGATGCGCTGACGGACGGTCACGAGCGCGATGTTGACGAGGCCGAGACCGCCCAGCAACAACACGAGCACACCGACCCCGGTGATGATCAGCTTGATGGGACCGAAGGGGTCGGCGTCGCCGCCTGCGGCGTAGTCCTGTCGCGACACGTCGACCTGCACGTCGTCGCCGAGGCTGGCCCCCATGTCGGACGCCACCTGAGCGCTCAGGGCATCGCTGGTCTCGGGCGGCAGCCACATCTCGTACTGCGGGGTCTCGGCGCCGTAGCTCGCCAGGGCGAGGTCGTGGTCGGTGATCGGCAGAAGGTACATCTGCGGACCGTCGTACTCGGTCGCGGCCGAGACTCCGGTGACGACGAGCGTCGCCGAATCCGCCCCTCGGACCAGCAGGGTCGGATGCGACGACAACGGTGGGGAGCCGAGCTGCCGCCAGAGCACCTCGTTGACGATGACGGGCGGCGCGAGACGTGACGCGTCCCCGTCGGTGAACCACGCCCCCTCCGTCATGACGACCCGGTGCATCTCGCCGTAGGGGACGTCGACCGTGACGGCCCCGACCTCGGTCACCCCGTCGGGCAGCTGGACGGCTCGATTGCCGTACACGACGCGGCTGGTCTGCTCGATGCCGTAGCGTGCCGTCGTCGTGGCGAAGGCGTCCGCGATCGCCTCGGTGCTCGGCGACGTGGCGCCGTTGGAATAGGCGTTGACGTAGTAGTTCGCGGGACGGCCACCGAACCGCTCCGCGTTCTCGCGGGAGGACTGCTCGGCGAGCCCGCCGAGGGCGACCACGCCGGTCAGGGCCGCGACGGCGACTGCGACCCCGATCAGGCTGAGCAGCACGCGGAGCTTGTTGACGCGCAGTTCGGCCCAGGCCTCGGCGAAAGCCCCCACCACGTCGGCCACCACACGCCTCACGCGTCGACCTCGTCCCGCAGGGACGACGTCGACGCGGGAGACGACGACGTCGGCGTCGGTGTTCCGAGAGCTCCGTCGACCGACGCCGAGAGGACACCGGTGTCGAGCTGGTAGTGCCTCGAGGCCCGGGCGGCGACGGCGAGGTCGTGGGTGATGGTGACCAGGGCGGCCTCGTTCTCGGTCGCGATGCCGTCGAGCAGCGTCATCACCCCGGCGCCCGTCTCGACGTCGAGGGCACCGGTGGGTTCGTCGGCGAGGATGACGCGCGGCCGTCGCACGAGCGACCGGGCGATCGCCACGCGCTGTTGTTCGCCACCCGACAGGCGATGGGGCATGGAGTCGGCCCGGTGACCGAGACCCACGCGCTCGAGCATCTCGCCCGCGATGGACCGGCGACGCCAGAACTCGGAACCCGACGAGTAGAGCAGGGGGGTCATGACGTTCTCGAGGGCCGAGCGCCCCTGGAGCAGGTTGAACTGCTGGAAGATGAACCCGACCTGGGCACCCCTCAGCCGGTCGCGCCGTCCGCGCCGGATCGAGCGTACGTCGACGTCGTCGAACCAGTGCGTCCCCGTGGTGGGCTCGTCGATGAGCCCGAGGATGTTGAGCAGCGTGGACTTGCCCGACCCCGAACGACCCACGATGCTCACGTGCTCGCCGGCGTCGACCTCGAGGTCGACGCCGGTCAGGATGTCCAGCGTCCGGTCGTCGGAGAGGGGCACCGTCTTGGTGACCGCCTCGAGCCTGATCAGCGCCATCAGCCGCAGAGGTCCGCGCCCGTGGCCGGGTCGACGCAGTCGCCCTGTGGTGCGGCGGCGGCACCCGGGACGAACTCGAGCACCTGGTCGCCCTCGGCGAGGCCACCCGTGACCTCGACGATCGTGCCGTCGTTGATGCCGAGCGTGATGTCGCGCTCCTCGGTGGAACCGTCCGCTCCGACGACCGAGACGACGCCCTTGCCCGCCGCGCCCTCCACGGCCGTGAGGGGCACGGTCAGGACGTCGGTGGCGACACCGGCAGGGATGGTCAGCCTGGCGGCGAGTCCGCTGAACACGGTGACGTCGCCCGGCACGACGCAGGAGACGCTCTGGCCCGACGAGTCCCCCGTCGGCGCCCCGGCGTCCCCGCCGTCGTCCGGCCCGGCGGACGACGAGGTGCTCCCCCCGACGGTGAGCGCCGTGCACGGGAACGGTGCCGGTCCCCCGGTGATCGCGACGGAACCCTCGGTCGGGCGGCTGACGAGACGGTACAGCTGGTCCGCGGCGAGCGACCCCGTCACGTGGAAGGTGGGAGGCGCGACCTGCGCGACCGCGTCACCCACGACGACCGTCTGGTCCTTGATCACCGCGACGGCCGAGATCGTCCCGGCCACGGGTGCCGTGATGACGGCCGTCTTGACGATCGGCTTGCGCTCGGTCACGGTGCCGTCGGCGGCCACCAGGGGCTCCTGCGGCGTCTCGGACCGGAGCGTCGCGAGTCGGTCCCCCGCCGCGACCGCCTGTCCCTTGACGACGTCGACGCCGGTGACCGTGCCCGCCAGCGTCGCGGGCACGGGAGCCGCGGGGTCGGCGACGACGCTCGCGTCCACCACCACGTCGTTCGTGATGGTGCCGACGGCCACGGCGACCTGTGGTTCGACGAGCTCGCCGGTCGGCACGGCGACGGTGTCGTCGCCGACGGCCGGCGCCGCGAAGAACGCGAGCTTGACGAGTGCCGCCGCGATGGCGACGAAGATCAGGATGCGCAGGATCGGGAAGACCCAGACTTTGGCGATGCGCACGGCTACCCCCGGTCGATGTACTGACGTGTCAGACGTCACCGTATCGACGCGCCGGGTGTCGCCGCCTCACCCCCGAGGATGACTGCGGGCCCGCGATGCCCTCCTCGAGGACCATCAGAGTGCCGGCCTCGCGCCCGGGGTACGACGACGG
>NZ_LMKB01000006.1:42410-42547 GCF_001421165.1 Frigoribacterium sp. Leaf8
CCCACGGGGTCTCCCGTGGGCCGTCGTCGTGTGCCTGCGCGTCAGGCGCTGATGACCACCGGCACGATCATCGGACGACGACGGTGCTGCGTGTTCACCCAGCGACCGACCGTGCGCCGCACGACCTGGCTGAAGGC
>NZ_LMKB01000006.1:42582-72402 GCF_001421165.1 Frigoribacterium sp. Leaf8
ATGCGTGTCGCGCGTGCCGTTCTCCGCCGCCTCGGTGAGGGCCGCGATGATCTTGGGCTTGACGTCGTCGAAGACCCGCTCGTCTTCTGCGAAGCCACGCGACTGGATCTCGGGTCCGACCACGACACGGCCCGTGGACGCGTCCATCGCGATGAAGACCGAGATGAAGCCCTCTTCGCTCAGGATGCGGCGGTCCTTGAGATCGGCGTCGGTGATCTCGCCGACGGTCGAGCCGTCGACGTAGACGTAACCGATGTCGAGCTGGCCGACGACCTCGGCGACTCCGTCGCGCAGGTCGACGACGATGCCGTCCTCGCCGAGGATGGTGTTCTTCTGCGGCACGCCGGTCCGGACCGCCAACGCCGCGTTCGCGTACAGGTGCCGGTGCTCGCCGTGGACGGGCATGACGTTCTTCGGCCGCAGGATGTTGTAGCAGTACAACAGCTCGCCGGCGGAGGCGTGCCCCGAGACGTGGACCTTGGCGTTGCCCTTGTGGACGACCTTGGCCCCGAGTTTGGTGAGGCCGTCGATGACGCGGTAGACCGCGTTCTCGTTGCCGGGGATCAGGCTCGACGCGAGGATGATCGTGTCGTCCGCGCCGATCTCGATCTGGTGCTCGAGGTTCGCCATGCGGGCGAGGACGGCCATCGGCTCGCCCTGTGACCCGGTGCTCATGTAGACGATGCGGTCGTCGGGAAGGTCTTTGGCCTTCTTGGCGTCGATCAGGACGCCGTCCGGCACCTTGAGGTACCCCAGGTCGGCCGCGATGCCCATGTTGCGGACCATCGAGCGGCCCATGAAGGCCACGCGGCGACCGTTGGCGTGAGCCGCGTCGAGCACCTGCTGGACGCGGTGCACGTGGCTGGAGAAGCTCGCGACGACCACGCGACGCGGAGCCCGGCGGATCACGTCGTCGAGCACGGGCCCGATGTCCCGCTCGAGCGCGGTGAACCCGGGCACGTCGGCGTTCGTCGAGTCGGGCAGGAAGAGGTCCACGCCCTCTTCACCGAGGCGGGCGAACGCCCGGAGGTCGGTGATGCGGTCGTCGAGCGGCAGTTGGTCCATCTTGAAGTCGCCGGTGTGCAGCACGGTGCCGGCCGACGTGCGGATGGCGACGGCGAGAGCGTCCGGGATCGAGTGGTTGACCGCGATGAACTCGAGGTCGTACGGCCCGAGCGACTCGCGCCCACCCTCTTTGACGGCCAGGGTGTAAGGCGTGATGCGGTGCTCTTTGAGCTTCGCCTCGATCAGCGCGAGCGTCAGCTGCGAACCGATCAGCGGGATGTCCTTGCGGAGACGCAGGAGGTAGGGCACGGCGCCGATGTGGTCCTCGTGGCCGTGCGTCAGCACGACGGCGAGGATGTCGTCGAGGCGATCACGGATGGGCGAGAAGTCGGGCAGGATCAGGTCGACGCCGGGCTGGTGCTCTTCGGGGAAGAGCACTCCGCAGTCGACGATGAGCAGCTTGCCGTCGATCTCGTAGACCGTCATGTTGCGGCCGATCTCGCCGAGCCCGCCGACCGGGATCACGCGGAGCGTGCCCTTGGCGAGTTCTCGGGGGGCGTGGATTGTCGTGGGCATCTGTTCCTTCGGTTGGCGTGGGGCTCGTGCCCCTCTGTGCGGGAGGTCTGCGGCCGACGTCGTCGTCGGCGGGGATCAGGAGGTCAGCGCGTGGTGCCGTGCACCTTGGGCAGCGCACCGCCGGCCGCCGCGTTGCGGTCGGGCCGGAAGCGGCTGAGGTCGAGGCCGGGGATCGAGCCCACGTGCGACAGCTCGTCCTCGATCAGGGCGGCCTCGCTGTCTTCCGGGCCGACCAGGGGGAGGCGCACGCGGGGGCTCGAGATGCGCCCGAGGCCGTGCAGGATGTACTTCGCCGCGACGGTGCCCGGCACGTGCGTCATGACGGCGCGGACGAGCGGCTCGAGCGTCTGGTGGGCCTCGGTCGCGGTGTGCAGGTCGCCGGCGTTCACGGCGTCGACGATGGTGCGGTACGGCGCCGCGGCGATGTTCGCGGTGACGCCGATGAGGCCCGACGCGCCGATGGCGAGGTGGGGCAGCACGTTGGCGTCGTCGCCCGAGAAGTAGAGGAGGTCGGTCTGGTTGAGGACGCGACTGACTTCGGCGAAGTCGCCCTTGGCGTCCTTCACGGCGACGATGTTCGGGTGCTTGGCGGCCCGGAGCAGGGTCTCGTACTTGATCGGGATGCCGGTGCGGCCCGGGATGTCGTACAGGATGACCGGCAGGTCGGTCGCGTCGGCGATCATGCGGAAGTGCGTGAGCACACCGGCCTGCGTGGGTTTGTTGTAGTAAGGCGTGACGATCATGACGCCGTCGGCGCCGGCCTTCTCGCTGGCCTTGTAGAGCTGGATGGCGTGCGCCGTCTCGTTCGACCCGCCACCCGTGATGATCTTGGCCCGGCCTGCGGCGACCGACTTGCCCACCTCGACGAGTCGGAGCTTCTCGGGGTCGGTCAGCGTGCTGGTCTCGCCCGTCGTGCCCGTGACGACGATGCCGTCGGCCCCGGCGCTGATGCAGTCGTCGATGTGCTTCTCGACAGCAGGCCAATCGACCTCGCCGTCAGCGGTGAACGGCGTCACGAGGGCGACGAGGACCTGACCGAAGGGGTTGCTGATGTTCGACACGCCCTCCAGCGTACTGGCTCGCGTCGGGCCCGACCTCCTCGTGAGGCGTCGGACGCCCCGGTCAGGAGGCGCCGGTCGCGTCGGCGAGGACGGCCGTCAGGGGGCGACGCGCCCGTTCGCCCCGAACGCCGCGTAGGTGAGGGGCATGAGCTCGGCCCAGAGGTCTTCCATCTTCTCGGCGCACATCTCGATCTCGCGCTGCGGGAACGACGGGAAGTGGGTGCCCTCGCGCTTCGTCCGGAGGCTCAGGAAGTTCATCAGGGACCGTGCGTTCACGGTCACGTACATCGACGAGTAGATGTTCAACGGCAACACGATCCGCGCGACCTCGCGGGCGATGCCGGCGTCCAGCATGCGCTGGTAGGCCTCGAACGCCTGCACCGACGCGGCGCGGGTGGCCTCGTCGACCAGCGCGGACTGCTCGGGTGTGCCGGGCAGGAAGTCGTAGGCGCCGGGCTTGCCGACCTGCTGCAGGTTGCGCGTGGGAGCGGGGACGTAGAAGACCGGGTTCAGCTCGCGGTAACGACCGCTCTCTTCGTTGTAGCTGGCCATGCGGTGACGCATGAACTCGCGGAAGACGAAGATCGGCGCCTGCACGTAGAAGGTCATCGAGTTGTGCTCGAACGGCGAGCCGTGACGGTCGCGCATCAGGTAGTTGATCAGGCCGGCACCCTTGGTCGCCTGGGCCCCGTCGGCCGACGCCTGCGCGCCGTCGAGTGTGAGCTCGCCCATGGTGGAGACCCGGGCCGCGAACAGCACGTCGGAGTCGTGGGCACTCGAGCGGACCAGCTCGACGGTGACGTCGGAACGGAACTCGGGGGTCTTGTCGGCGGGCACGGCGGGGGTGGCTTCGGTCTCGGGCACGGCGTCGACTCTACCTCGCAGGGCGCTCCCGACGGGAAGCGCCCGCGCCACCGGCGGACGCTCCCCCAGCGGGCCGGAATACGGTGTCCCCATGACCGACGCACTCACCGTCCTGATCTCCGGCGCCAGCGGCATGATCGGCACCGAACTCACCCGCCAGCTGCGCGAGGCAGGCCACCGTCCGCTCTCGCTGGTGCGTCGCGAACCCCGGGCCGACGACGAGTACACCTGGGTGCCCAGCGCCGGCATCGTCGACCACGACCTGATCGCCCGCGCGGACGCCGTCGTGAACCTGGCCGGCGCCTCCTTGGGTCGTCTGCCCTGGACGGCCGGGTACAAGCGCGAGATCCTCGAGTCACGTCTGGCCGCGACGTCGACGCTCGTCGACGGCATGGCGGCGGCGTCCACGGCGCCCTCGACGTTCCTCAGCGGCTCGGCCGTCGGCGTCTACGGCGATCGGCCCGGCGAACGACTCACCGAGTCGAGCGGCCGGGGTGAGGGGTTCCTGAGCGACGTCGTCGTCGCCTGGGAGGCCGCCGCCCGGAAGGCCCCCGAAACCACGCGCGTCGTGATGCTGCGGACCGGCATCGTCATCGGCCCCGGAGGAGGCGCGCTCAAGCCCCTGCTGCCGCTCACCAAGCTGGGGCTCGGCTCGCGACTCGGCACCGGCGACCAGTTCTGGCCCTGGATCAGCCTGCACGACGAGGCCGCCGCGATCGTGCACCTCCTCACGTCGTCCGTCTCGGGACCCGTGAACCTGGTCGGCCCCACGCCGGCGACGAGCGATCTCGTGACGCGCACCCTGGCGGCCGACCTGCACCGTCCCTACCTGCTGGGCGTTCCCGAGGCCGTCATCTCGACCGCCATGCAGGAGGCCGGGCGGGAGATGCTGCTGCCGAGCCAGCAGGTCGTGCCCGAGGTGCTCGAGCGCGACGGCTTCACCTTCAGGCACCGCACGGTCGAGGACGCGCTGACCGCGTTCGTCGACGCGCTCTGAGCACGGGCACGACTCGGGCGGGCGGGTTCAGCCGGCCGTCTCGCGCCGGAGCTTGATGGCCCAGCGCAGGGCCTGACGAGCTCGTCGGCGGTCACCGCAGGCGTCGTAGGCCAGGCCCAGGCGGAACCACGCGCGCCAGTCGTCGGGTGCCGCCTCGACGGCCGTCTTGTAGGCGGGGAACGCCGCGTCGGCCGCCTCGCGCTCGTACCGACCGGAGGTACGCCGTGGCACGTCGTCGACCGGCAATCCGCCCTCGGCCGCGAGTTGCGCGACGATCTGCTGTGTGCGCAGACCGAAGCGCAGTTCGACCACCAAGGCGAACAATCCCAGGAGGGGGAGGACGAGCAGGGCGACGCCGAGCGCGATGGCGACCGGTTCGCCCGTCGACAGGAAGAGGACGGCCCGCTGACCGACCAGCACGACGTAGAGGAGCAGGAGCAGCGCCATCAGGAGCGCGGCCGCACGCCCCTTCACGATTCGAGGGGCAGGACGGCGTCGAGCCCCACGACGACCCCGGTCACGCCCGGGGTGGCCTCGATGGCGACGAGGAGCCCCTTCTCGTACGCGCGCTGCGAGAGCGTGTCGTGCGTGAGAGTGAGGGTCTCGCCGTCACCGCCGAAGACGACCTCCTGCCTCGCGACGACGCCGCGCAGGCGCATGCTGTGCACCGGCACACTCGCCACCTGCTGACCCCTGGCCCGTTGGTCCGCGTGCGGCGCCGACACCGGGCCGAGGTCCCGACGAGCCTCGGCGATGAGTTCCGCCGTGCGCACGGCCGTGCCCGACGGCGAGTCGACCTTGCCCTGATGGTGCGCCTCGACGATCTCGACGGATTCGTAGAAGCGCGCCGCGAGGGTGGCGAACCGCGTCGCGAGCACCGAACCGATCGAGAAGTTCGGCACCACCAGGACGCCGGGGCCGTCCGCGTCGGAGACGACCGTCGAGAGACGGGCCAGGCGTTCGGCGTTGTAGCCCGAGGTTCCGACGAGCACCGGGATGCCCGCGCGGACGACGTGCTCGACGATCCCCGGACTGACGGCAGGGTGCGTGACGTCGACGACGAGGTCGGCCCCGAGGACGTCGTCGAGATCGTCGCGGGACGAGAGACCGGCGTGGAGCTCGAGCCCCGGGGTGCGCTCGACGAGGTCGACGATGAACGAACCGAGGGTGCCGGTGGCTCCCACCACGGCGATGCGCGAAGTCATGCCGTCCAACTTACCGGGGGCACCACGACGGACCGGGCCGCGCCGCGACCTAGCATGGACGGCATGCCCAGGTTCCGCGAGACGAGCGTCTCCTCCCCCGATGCCGCCGCCCTCCTGACCGAGTACTTCACCGAGCGCGAGAGCACCTTCCCCTCGGCACAGGGCACGTACACGACGACCCTGCCCGACGCCACGGCCTTCGTGCCGCCGGGCGGCGTGTTCGTCGTCGTCGAGGGAGAAGCGGCCGACCCGGACGCGGGTCGGGCCTCCGAGCCGACCGCGTGCGGCGGCATCCGACTCATCGCCCCCTCGGCCTCGGGGGCCGTGCGGTACGAGGTCAAGCACCTCTACGTGCGTCCCGCGGGCCGGGGACTGGGTCTCGGTCGGGCCTTGCTGGACGAACTCGAACGTCGGGCGTCCGCATTCGGGGCCGACGAGATCGTGCTCGACACGAACGACAGCCTGGCGGCTGCCGGAGGGCTCTACCGCAGCGCGGGGTACACGACGATCGAGCCCTACAACGCGAACCCGAACGCCACGACGTGGTACGGCAAGGCCGTCCGGGCAGAGGACCCGCGCGGGACCGCCTGAGGGGGGTGCCACCGGCGGACGAAGAGCTCAGAAGGGTTGTTCGACCGGAAGGCCGGTGCGCAGCTCGACGGGCAGGTGCCCGAGGTCGTTGTGCGTCACGAGCTCCGGCGGCTTCGCCGATCGCACCCGGATGATCGTCAACCCGGCGTTGGCCTGGTTGACGCCCATCCACCGCCAGTCGGGTGCTCCGAACACCTCGCGGACGAACCACCCAATCACGAAGTTGTGCGTGATCAGGAGATCATGGCGATCCTCTCGGGCCGGGGTGAGCCACTCGGCGACCGCGTCGGACATCTGGGCCTGCCCGGCCTCGATCTGCTCGTCCGTGACCCCGCCGAAGAACGGCTTGTAGGACGACGGCATGTCGGCCGTCGGACCGGACGGCACGCAGTCGAAGAGGAGGGTCGACGGCTGTGACTCGAGTGCCGGCATGCGCTCGGTCATGATCGCGGCCGTCTCTTCGGCACGCTCGAGCGGGGAGTGCCACGCTGCGTCGAAGGGGACTCCCCCGAGGCGCTCGGCGAGGAGGCGCACCTGGCGTTTGCCCCGTTCGCTCAGTGGACCGTCGGGCAGTCCGTGCTCGGCGTCCTGCTGTTCGCCGTGCCGGACGAGGTAGAGGTAATGGGACACCGTCGTCTCCTGGTTCATCGAGGGGTCGCTCCCGACGTCGTCGTCGGGATCGGGATCGGGAAGGACGTCTCGTCGACCTCGCCCACCAGCACGGTCGACAAGGGGCCGGAGAGGAGACGGTCCGCCAACGTCCGGACGTCGTCGGACGTCACGGCCTCGACCCGGGCGAGGGACGTGTCGAGGTCGACGAACTCACCCGTCGAGATCTCGGCCCGACCGAGGCGGTTCATCCGGGTGTCGCTGTCCTCGAGGGCGAGGGCCGCCGCCCCTCCGAGTTGGCCGAGGGCTCGTCGGCGCTCGTCGTCGGTGATGCCGTCGGTGGCGAGGCCTTCGAGCTCGCCGAGCATGAGCCGGGCGACCTCTCCGGCATTGGCGGGCGTGCACCCGGCATAGAGCCCGAAGAGACCGGCGTCGGAGTAGCTCGGGGCGAACGAGTAGACCGAGTAGGCGAGTCCCCGGCGCTCACGGATCTCTTGGAACAGTCGAGACGACATGCCCCCGCCGAGCACCGAGTTCAGCACGGCCAGGGCGGGTCGACGGTCGTCCCCGACGGAGATGCCCGGCAGCCCCAGCAGGACGGTGGCCTGCTCGAGGGGACGCCGGATCACCTGGAGCGGTTCGCCCGCGACGAGCCCGACGGGCGCGTCGTCGCGACGGGGCACGGGCGACGCCGCCTCGGTGGGCCACCCGGCCCGGTCGAGCGCCGCCGTCAACCGTTCGAGTGCTCGGTCGTGGTCGACCGCCCCGGCGATGGACACGACGAGATCCTGCGGACGGTAGTTCGCTCGGTAGTGCCGGTCCACGTCGTCGCGGGCCGCAGCACGGATGCTCTCGGGCGAACCCCCGATCGGACGACCGAGCGGGTGGTCGCCGAAGACCGACTCGAAGAGCCGCTCACCGGCCATGTCGGCGGGATCGTCCTCCGCCATGGCGAGTTCTTCGAGGATCACCCCTCGTTCGGTCTCGAATTCGGCCGGGTCGAGGGTCGACGAGGTCACCATGTCGGTGAGCACGTCGATCGCGTCGTCGAGGTCGACGTCGCGCACCCGGGCGTAGTAGCAGGTGTACTCCTTGGCCGTCGCGGCGTTGTGCTCGCCACCCACCGACTCGAACGACACCGCGATGTCGAGGGCGGAACGGGTCGGGGTGCCCTTGAAGAGGAGGTGCTCGAGGAAGTGGGTCGACCCCCGTTCGGCGTCCGACTCGTCACGGGACCCGACCGCCACCCAAAGACCGATGGTCGTGCTGCGCGCCCCGGGCATGCGCTCGCTGAGCACCCGGACGCCCGAGGGCAGCACCGTGCGACTCACCAGCGCGTCGCCCGTGGCGCGGAAGGAGATCTCGACCTCGTCGAGCGGGAAGGAGACAGGGCCGTTCATCATGTCGAGCCTAGGCGACCCTCCCTGCGGTAGTCCGTGAGCCCCACGGGACGGCTGGCACCCGAACTGGGGGACGATTCTGGGGACAAACAGACAACTCTGTTTGTCCTCATCGGTGCTAGAGTCAGACCACCGACGACGACCCCATCCCCCCTGATGGTCGTCGTCGGCGGCTGGTCGGACGTCGTCAGAAGGTCCGGAGCGCGCGTCCCCCACGCGGCTTCTAGCCGAGACGTCCCAAGGAGCCACGCTGTGACGGTCGATTCCCCCCAACCGGCCGTCCAGCGTCTCCCTGGTCGCCCTCGCGCCGACTCCCCCGTCCCCGGTGCCCGATCCCGCGTCCTGACGACCGCCGACCGCCTGTTCTACGACGAGGGCGTCCGCGTCGTCGGCGTCGACCGCCTCATCGCCGAGTCGTCGGTGACCAAGGCGACGTTCTACAAGCACTTCGGCGCGAAGGACACCCTCGTGCTCGAGTACCTCGCCGGTCGTCACGACCTCGAGGCAGCCGAGCTGTCCGCCCTGGTCGAGGCCCACGACGGGGGCCGCGCGACCCTCGAGGCGTACCTCGAGGCGGTCGGCGCCCGACTCCAGACCGTCTCGTTCCGAGGCTCGGCCTTCGCCAACGCGGCGTCCGAGTTCAGCGATCCGACCCACCCCGTCCGTCTCGCCATCGCCGAGCACCGCGAGTGGCTGACGGCCGAGATGGTCTCCCTCTTCAAGGTCGCGGGCCACCCCCTGCCGGGCGACGCAGCAGACGATCTCGTCCTCGCCCTCGACGGCGCCCAGGTGGGCGCCTACGCCGGCGACGCCATCGCCGCGGCGGCTTCCCTGCGCCGCACGGCGGAGCGGCTCCTCGTCGCCGCCTAGGTCATCGGCGGACGACGCCGCACATCGACGTCACCATGGGCGCTGTCCCCCGCAACGCGTCACCGTGGCGCCGTCCCCGCGGACGTCGTCGTCGGGTACCCCCAGGTACGGGCCGACCACGTCGCCTGGCGGTCAGGCCGAGGCGCGGTCGAGGTCGAGGACCTGGTTGCGTGTGAGCTGCACCCGCGCGGCCTGGGCGAGTTCGTAGACCTGCTTGGCGTTCGTCGCACTGGCCACCGGTGCCACGACGTTCGGCTTGGCGAGCAACCAGGCCAGCGCGATCGCAGCACTCGAGACCTCGTGGACGGACGCGATGCGGTCCAGCTCGTGCACGACCTTGAGGCCCCTCTTGGACAAGTACTTCGCGAGCGCCCGGCGACGGGGGCTGTGGGCGAAGTCGGAGCGCGAACGGTACTTGCCCGTGAGGAACCCACTGGCGAGGGCGAAGCGCGGCATGACGGCGAGTCGCTGCTGCGCGGCGACGTGCGCCAGGCCCTTCTCGTACTCGGACCGGTCGAGGAGGTTGTACTGGTTCTGCAGGGCCACCATCGGGGCGATTCCGAGCATCCCCGCCGCGATGCGGGCCTCGTAGAGGCGGTTGCCCGAGTGGTGGGAACCGCCGAACCATCGGACCTTGCCCACCCGGATGAGGTGGTCGACGGCCAGCAGGGTGCGCTCGAACGCCACCTCGGTGTCGTCCACGTGCAAGTAGAGCAGGTCGATGTGGTCGGTTCCGAGCCGCTCGAGGGACGCGTCGACGGCCCGCTCGATCGCGCGGGGGGTCAGACCGGGGTTGTCGGCGCTCTTGCCCACCTTGGTGGACACGACCATGTCGTCGCGTGATCGACGGGAGCGCATCCACGATCCGATCATGATCTCGCTGCGACCCCCGGCGTAGGAGTCGGCCGTGTCGACGAAGTTGCCGCCGAGATCGAAGTAGGCATCGAGCACGGAGGTCGTCTCGGCCTGGTCGGCCGTCCACCCGAACACGTTGCCGCCGAGGGCCAGGGGGAAGACCTTGAGGTCGGAGAGGCCCAGACGGCGGCGCGGCTGGATGATGCCGAGATCGACGGGAACGGTGGGCTGGGCGGCGGAGGCCCGGGCGGCGGCGGCCGCGATGGCGGCCGCGGCGGCGAAGTCGGACGTGGCAGAACGGGCGAGCTCGGCCGTCGTCTCGGTCACGCCGTTCCTTCCTCGTCGCGAACTCCCGATGCGACTCTGTGCGATCGCATGGGGTATGGTTCGCCCTCCACGATCAAGAATACGGCCACGCGCCCGGTTTCCGCCGCCGCCGCACCCAATCGTTACGCCGTGTCGCCGCCCCGATCCGGGGGACGCGCCTCCTGCTCCGGCAGCGACCAGGGAGCCCCGCCGGGACGGCGAAGGGCCCGCCCCGACCGAGGTCGGGGCGGGNNNTTCGTGGTGCGGTGACTACGCGTCGACGGACTCGTCGGTCGACTGCTCGGTCGCTCCGCTCGAGTCGGTGTCGGCTTCTTCCGCCACGACCGGGGCGAGCGAGAGCTTGCCGCGGTCGTCGATCTTCGTGATCTCGACGAGGATCTTCTGGCCGACGCCGAGGACGTCCTCGACGTTCTCGACGCGCTTGCCGCCGGCGAGCTTGCGGACCTCGCTGATGTGCAGCAGGCCGTCCTTGCCGGGGAGGAGCGAGACGAACGCACCGAAGGACGCGATCTTGACGACCGTGCCGAGGAACTGCTCGCCGATCTCGGGGTTGGTCGGGTTGGCGATCGCGTTGACCTGGGCGCGGGCGGCCTCGGCCGAGGGGCCGTCGACGGCACCGATGTAGACGGTTCCGTCTTCTTCGATGCTGATGTCGGCGCCGGTCTCGTCCTGGATGGCGTTGATCGTCTTGCCCTTGGGGCCGATCAGCTCGCCGATCTTGTCCTGCGGGATCTGGACCGAGATCACGCGGGGCGCGGTCGGGGCCATCTCGTCGGGGGCGTCGATCGCCGAGTTGAGCACGCCGAGGATGGCGGTGCGCGCCTCCTTCGCCTGCTTGAGGGCGGCGTCGAGCACGGCGGTCGGCAGACCGTCGAGCTTGGTGTCGAGCTGGATCGCCGTGACGAACTCGCTCGTGCCGGCGACCTTGAAGTCCATGTCGCCCAGAGCGTCTTCGGCACCGAGGATGTCGGTCAGGGCCGCGTAGCGGGTCTGACCGTCGACGGTGTCGGAGACGAGTCCCATGGCGATGCCGGCGACCGGGGCCTTGAGGGGCACACCGGCGTTGAGCAGCGACAGGGTCGACGCGCAGACCGAACCCATCGACGTCGAACCGTTGGAGCCGAGGGCCTCGGACACCTGACGGATCGCGTAGGGGAACTCTTCGCGGCTGGGCAGCACCGGCACGAGGGCGCGCTCGGCGAGGAAGCCGTGCCCGATCTCGCGACGCTTCGGCGACCCGACGCGGCCGGTCTCACCGGTCGAGTAGGGCGGGAAGTTGTAGTGGTGCAGGTAGCGCTTCTTGGTGACCGGGCTCAGCGAGTCGATCTGCTGCTCCATCTTGAGCATGTTCAGCGTGGTGACGCCCATGATCTGGGTCTCGCCGCGCTGGAAGATGGCGGAGCCGTGGACGCGCGGGATGACCTGCACCTCGGCGTCGAGCGGACGGATGTCGGCGAGGCCGCGGCCGTCCATGCGGATCTGCTCGGTGAGGATGCGGTCGCGGACGACCTTCTTCGTGGCCGACTTGTAGGCGGCACCGACCTGGCCGAGGGCCGTGTCGGGCAACTCGCCCGCGTCGACCTTCGCGGCGATCGCGTCCTTGACACGCGACTTGAGGGCGTCGTCGGCGTCCTGGCGCTCGATCTTGCCGGCGATCTTGTAGACCTCGGCGAGCTCGGTGCCGGCGGCGGCCGTGACGGCCTCGAGCACCTCGTCGGTGTAGGGGAGGAACACCGGGTAGTCGGCGATCTCCTTCGCGGCCTGGGCGGCCATCGTCGCCTGGGCGTCGACGAGCTGCTTGAGGAAGGGCTTGGCGGCCTCGAGGCCCTGGGCCACGATCGCCTCGTCGGGCTTCGTGGCGCCGCCCTGGATGAGACCCCAGGCGTGCTCGGTGGCCTCGGCCTCGACCATCATGATCGCGACGTCCTCGTTGCCGGCGGCGTCGGTGACGACACGGCCCGCGACGGTCAGGTCGAAGACGGCGTCCGCGAGCTGGCTGGCCTTGGGGAAGGCGACCCACTGGTCACCGATCAGGGCGAGACGCACACCGGCGATGGGGCCGGAGAACGGCAGACCCGAGATCTGGGTGGAGGCGCTGGCCGCGTTGATCGCGAGGGCGTCGTAGAACTCGTCGGGAGCGATGCTCAGCACCGTGATGACGACCTGGACCTCGTTGCGCAGACCCTCGACGAACGAGGGACGCAGCGGCCGGTCGATGAGGCGGCAGACCAGGATGGCCTCGGTCGAGGGGCGACCCTCGCGGCGGAAGAACGAGCCGGGGATCTTGCCCGCGGCGTACGAACGCTCTTCGACGTCGATGGTGAGCGGGAAGAAGTCGAAGTTGTCCTTCGGCTTCTTGCTGGCGCTCGTGGCCGACAGGAGCATGGTGTCTTCGTCGAGGTAGGCAGCGACGGCTCCCTGAGCCTGCTGGGCGAGACGACCGGTCTCGAATCGGATGGTGCGCTTGCCGAACTTGCCGTTGTCGAGGACGGCTTCGCCGAACTTGATCTCTGGACCCTCCATGTGGGGGCTACTCCTCTTTGTTTTGCATCGAGGCCCCGTGTGGGCATCGATGTGTACCGGAGCGGGCGGCGTGGACGGCATGGCGACATGCACGTGCAACAACGCGACGGAGGCGGTGGCACGTCTGGCCAACAGTAGAAACGGTCGGACCCCGCACCCGACCCGGACGCTCGGCGTCGGTCGGGGCATTCCGCCTGTCACCACCGGTGACCAGCAGCCGTACCGGCCTGCTCCGAGCGCGATCCTAGCACTCGGACCCGTCCGGCCGGGGTCCGCGACGCGGGTGTCGCCCGGACGGGGAGGCGCGGTGCCGGGGGGACGGCGTTAGGGTCGTCTCCATGCGTGCTCACGACAGGTCCGGCCGGGATCGTCGCGCGAGCCGCCTCGCGGTGGCGACCGGCGCCTCCTTGGCTCTCGTGTTGACGACGCTCGTGGCGCCGTCCGCCGCGTCCGCCGCGGGGTACCCGACCTGGGCCCAGGTCGAGGCCGCGGAGGGGAACGCCGCGGCGACCCAGGCGCAGGTCGACCTGATCGACGCGTCGCTCGACAGCCTCGAGAAGGCCGCGTCCGACCGCAGCGACGAGGCGGTCCTCGCCGACCAGGCCGACGCGGCGGCGCAGTCCGACCTCGCGGCGGCGTCGCAGCGAGCGGACGAGCTCTCGGCCGACGCCGAGCGTGCGCGGGCCACCGCCCACACGGCGGAGCGGGAGGCCGGCCAGCTCGCCGGCAGCCTGTTCCGCACCGGCGGCACGCAGACCCTGGGCACCGACCTCTTCACGTCGCCCGACCCCGGGGCCGCGCTGTACCAGTTGGGCTCGCTCACGCAGCTCGGCGACCGGTGGCAGACGGTGCTCGCCGACGCCACGACCGCGAGCAACACGGTGTCGTCCCTCAGCGAGCAGGCGACGACCGCGGCCGACCGGCGCGACTCGCTCGCGCGCGACGCCCGGGCCGCGGCCGACCAGGCCGCCGCGGCGCAGGCGACCGCGGACGCCGAGGTGGCCAGCGCCACCCAGAGGTCGTCCGACCTCTACGCCCAGCTCGCCGCCCTGAAGGACTCGACGGCGGAGCTCGAACAGCAGTACCGGGCCGGGGTCGCCGCGCAGCAGGCGTACGCGGCGCAGGAGGCCGCGGCGAAGGCCCAGGCCGCCGCCGCCGCGAGGGCGCCGTCACGTGGCGGATCGTCCGGAGGTGGCGGATCGTCCGGGGGTGGTGGATCGTCCGGGGGCGGGGCGACCGTCCCCGGCACGGGACGTCCCGGCGGAGCGACGCCTCCCCCGACCGGAGCGGTGAACGACCCGGCGGGCGCCAAGGCCTACGCGGCCACGAAGGTCGGGTCCGGGGCCGAGTACACCTGCCTCGTCCAGCTCTGGAACAAAGAATCGGGCTGGCGCACCAACGCGACCAACCCGTCGGGCGGTGCCTACGGCATCCCCCAGGCCCTGCCCGGCAACAAGATGGCCTCGAGTGGACTGGACTGGCAGACGAACTACCGCACCCAGGTGGATTGGGGCATCGGGTACATCCAGGGCCGCTACGGCACGATGTGCGCCGCGTGGGCGCACTCGGTCGCGAACAACTGGTACTGAGCGCCGCACCTGCCCTCGGGCACGGGCACCGCCCCGCCCCCGGAACGAGAGAACGGCCCCCTCGGCGTGCAGCCGGAGCTGGGTGCCGAGGGGGCCGTCGTCGAGACGTCCGGAGCGCGAGGACTAGCGGCGCAGGCCGAGACGACCGATGAGCGTGCGGTAGCGCTCGATGTCGACCTTGGACAGGTAGCCCAGGAGGCGACGGCGCTGGCCGACGAGCAGCAACAGGCCACGACGCGAGTGGTGGTCGTGCTTGTGCTCTTTGAGGTGCTCGGTCAGGTCGAGGATGCGCTGCGTCATCACGGCGACCTGGACCTCGGGGGATCCGGTGTCGCCGGGGTGGGTCGCGTATTCTTCGATGATCCGGGTCTTGACGTCAGGTGCGAGTGCCATGGAGGGATCCCCTTTCAGTTCGTTGCGCGGTGCTCGTCACCGGATGTGCGAGCTCTCTTTCTCCGCGGCCGTTCAGACGGCAACCTGAGGAGCCTACCAGACGGGCGCCGCCGACCCCTGTCGCGATCGGCCCCGTCCCCGACCCCGACGCCGCCGGGGCAGGACGAGGCCGACGAACGCCGCCCCGATCGCGGCCCCGAGGGTGTTCATGACGAGGTCCTGCGGGTCGGAGAAGCGCGTGGCCGACAGGTACGTCGCCTGGACGGTCTCGATGCCCACCGTCGCGGCGAACCCGACCACGATGCCGACCCACCAGAAGCGCTTCGGCAGCAGGAGCGCCGGGAACATGCCCATCGGGACGAACATGGCCACGTTCGCCGCGGCCTCGACCCGGGCGAAGGTGATCCACGAGGTCTCATCGTGCCGGGCGAAGACGTCGAGCGCCCGCCAGAGCAACGCTCCGGTGTCCGCGTCGTAGACGCTCGGTCGCAGGGTCATCCAGGCGACCCCGGCGAGGTAGACGAGGGTGAGCAGGAGGAGGACGGCGCGACGCATCCGTCCATGGTGCGGCACCGGTCGGTGGGAGGACGCCCGGAACGGCCCAAGATCAGCCTGGAGGACGACCCGCCCCGGGGGCGACCGCGGCAGGGCCGAGGAGGCGCGGTGCGCGACCCCGCGCACCGCGCCTCCTAGGCTCGTCGGGTGGACGCACTCACCGACCTCTGGGCCCGGATCAGCCAGCTCGCCGCCCCCCTGCCCGGCTCGTGGCTGCTCGGCAGCGTCGCCGCCGGCCTCCTGCTCGTGCTGCTGCCGGGCATCTGGCACACGGTGCGGCACGCCGTCACCGTCGTGCACGAGGGCGGGCACGGCCTCGCCGCGGTGCTGACCGGTCGTCGGCTGACGGGCATCCGACTGCACTCGGACACCTCGGGCCTGACCGTGTCGAAGGGGCCGCGGACCGGGGCGGGCATGGTCATCACGTTGCTCGCCGGCTACACCGCACCCGCGATCGCCGCCCTGGGCGCCGCGTGGCTGCTGTCGGCCGGCTACGCGGCCGGGCTGCTCTGGGCCCTGCTGCTGCTGCTCGCGCTGATGCTCGTGCAGATCCGCAACTGGTTCGGGCTCTGGGTGGTGCTGCTCGGCGCCGCCCTCGTCGTCGCCGTGACGTTCTTCGCGTCGCCGACCTGGCAGGCGGTGTTCGGACTCGTCGTGACGTCGGTCCTCGGCTTCGGCGCGCTGCGGGCGTCGCTCGAACTGCAACGGAGCCGGCGGCGCTCACGCTCGACCGCGTCGGACGCCGACCAGCTCGCCGGGCTGACCCGGGTGCCGGGCGTCGTCTGGGTCGGGGTCTTCGTGCTCGTCGCCCTGGGCTGCCTGCTGGGCGGGGCGGGGTTGCTCTTCCCCGGTGCGCTCGAAGCCGCTCGGTCGTTCGCCTGAGGTCCGACGGCCACCGGCACCCGGCCGACGCGAGACGTCAGGCGGGGGCGGACGACAGGGCGTGCACGGGGACGTGGCCCTCGAGGCGGGCCCGGCCACCGAGGCCGTCGAGCTCGAGCAGCACGGCGACGCCGGCCACGACGTAGCCCGCTCGTTCGAGCAGGGTGACGGTCGCCTCGACCGTGCCGCCGGTCGCCAGCACGTCGTCGACGATCAGGACGCTCGACCCCGCCGGGATCTGGTTCGGACGCAGTTCGAGCGTGGCCTCGCCGTACTCCAGGGCGTAGCTCTCGCTGAGGACCTCGCCGGGCAGCTTGCCCGCCTTGCGCACCGTGAGGACGCCGACGCCCTGCTCGATCGCGATGGCCCCGGCGAGCGCGAAGCCGCGCGCCTCGATGCCGGCGACGGCGACGAACCCGCCGTCGAACGGCTCGGAGAGCGCCGTGGTCACGGTGGCGAACGCGTCGGCGTCGGAGAAGAGCGGGGTGACGTCGCGGAAGAGGATGCCGGGCTTCGGGAAGTCGGGGACGACGGCGATCTTGCTGTCGACGAACGAGGAGGCATCGGTGACGGTCATGCCCTCAACGGTAGTCGGGCGGACGACGCCCCCTGCCCCTCGAGCCCTGCTGCGTCCGTCCCCGCGACGCGCGACCGACCGGTACGTCACGATCGTGTGAACAGTCGGGCCCGATGTCGGAGGCGCGTGCGAGAGTGCACGCATGTCGCGGTTCATCGTCCCCCCGTACCTGCTCGCCCACCTCGCCGAAGCCGATTCGCCCCGCCTGCACCGGGCACCTCGGGCGGCGCGCAACGGCCTGCTCGCGATGGAGGCCGTCGACCGCAACGCGACTCCCCCGGTCGTCCGGGGGGCGCTCGGCGCAGAGTCCGTGCTCGAGCGCACGGTGTTCGACGCGCAGGGCACCGAAGAGCTGCCGGGCGTCCGCGTCCGCGGCGAGGGTGAACCCGCCACCGACGACGTCGCCGCCACCGAGGCGTACGACGCTCTCGGCGCGACCTACGCGCTGTTCCACGAGGTCTACGGGCGCTCGTCGATCGACGGTGCCGGGCTGCCGCTCGACGCGACCGTCCACTACGGCCAGGACTACGACAACGCCTTCTGGAACGGCGAGCGGATGGTGTTCGGCGACGGCGACGGCGAAGTCTTCGGGCGCTTCACGGCCTCGGTCAGCGTCATCGGGCACGAGCTCACCCACGGCGTCACGCAGTACACCGCGAACCTCACCTACCAGGGGCAGTCGGGTGCGCTCAACGAGTCGGTCAGCGACGTGTTCGGGGCGCTCGTCGAGCAGCACCTGTTCGGGCAGACCGCCGACGACGCGACCTGGCTCATCGGCGAAGGGCTCTTCACCGCCGAGGTGCAGGGGCGGGCGCTGCGGTCGATGAAGGCCCCGGGCACCGCGTACGACGACGACGTCCTCGGGAAGGACCCCCAACCCGCCCACCTGGACGACTACGTCGAGACCACCGACGACAACGGCGGGGTGCACCTCAACTCGGGCATCCCCAACCGGGCCTTCTTCCTCGTCGCCGAGGCGCTCGGTGGCGAGGCCTGGTTGCGGGCCGGGCAGATCTGGTACGACACGCTCATCGGCGGCACGCTGTCGACCGAGGCGACCTTCGCGCAGTTCGCGGCGGCCACCGTCGAGGCGGCGACCACACGGTACGGAGCGGACTCCGACGAGACCCGCGCGACGTCGGCCGGGTGGACGGGCGTCGGGGTCACCCCGGCCAGCTGACGCCGACCGGCACGAGACCCTGCTGCCCCGGACACGGCCGGGGTAGCATCGCGCCCATGAAGGTCACCGTGTCGCGCTCCGGTGGCTTCGCCGGTCTCACCCGCAGTTGGACGGTCGACGTCGACTCCGAGCCCGACACCGAGTCGTGGCTCGTCCTCATCGACCAGGTGCCCTGGTCGCAGGCCCCGGCCGCCGCGCAGGCCGTGCAGCCCGATCGCTTCGTCTGGGTCATCACGGCCGAGACCCGGCCCACCCGCAAGGCCAAACTGCCCGAGCAGCAGGTCACGGGCCCGTGGCGCGAGCTCGTGGACCGCGTCCGCAGCACCTCCGAGGCCGAGGCCGGTCCGACCCGATGAGCGACCGCGCGCGCCGACCTCGTCGGCGTCTCTCGGGCGAGGTGCTCGCGGGGCTGCTCGCCCTCGTCGTCCTCGTGGCGGGCGGGGTCGGCGTGGCCGTGGTGCAGAGCGGCAACCCGCTGAACGTCCGAGGGGCCGTCACCGCGCCTCCGTGGGGTCGACCCGCCACCGACCGGCTCGAGACCCGGGCCGCCGCCGCCGGTCTCGAGAACGTCTGGGGCCAGGACCTCGCCATGCACGTGCACACGCACCTCTCGATCACCGTCGACGGGCAGGCGATGACCGTCCCCGGCGACATCGGGCACGACTCGGACGCGAAGTTCGCCGCCGAGATCCACACGCACGACACGAGCGGCATCGTGCACGTCGAGTCCCCCACCCGCGAGACGTTCGTGCTGGGCCAACTGTTCAGCGAGTGGGACGTCGCCCTCGACGGACGCGGGGTCGGGTCGCTCGGGCACGACGACGGGCTCGAACTGCACACCTTCGTCGGCGGCAGCCCCTACACGTCCGACCCGGCCGGCATCCCGCTGCGGGACTTCGAACGCATCGACCTCGTGCTCGCGCCGATCGGCGAGACCGTCACCGCGCCTCCGGCCTTCGCCTGGCCCGCCGACTACCGCTGAGGCGCCTCCCGCTGAGGCGCCCGATGCCCGACGCCTGACGCCCGACGCCCGGCGCCCACCGCCGAGCCTCCTCCGGCCCGGCCGCCTCCCGCCGAGCCGCGTCGGGCTCCGCAGCCCGTCGGCGAGGTCAGGGCCAGCGGACCGGCACCGGGAGGCGCGTGGAGGTCGGCTCGGACGGCCCACCCGGTGCCAGCAGCTCGAGCAGGCGGCCGGCCGCGACCCGCCCCAGGTGCTCGCCGTCGACGTCGATCGCCGGGACGCCGACCAGACCGAGGGCGTCGACGACCATGCGCTCCGAGCTGACCGTGACGGAGCGGGCGCGGTGCTCGTCGGCACGGAGGACGAACATCAGGCCGAGCCCGATGGCCGTCGCGTAGGGCACGACGGCCGTCGCCCCGGAGGCGAGGACGTGGTCGCTCGCCCGGACGCCGGCTTCGAAGGTCGACGGGTAGGGACCCAGCACCGTCAGCTCGGCCCGGCCGGCCGCCGCGTCGACCACCGCGGCCGTGCGTTGGGTGTTCTGCCACGAGCCGTCGGGCCCGCCGAGGTAGACGACGCGCTCGTGCCCCTCGGCGACGAAGCGCGACACGAGCGAGCCGAAGGCGGTCGCCGTGTCGGCGACGACCGACGACACCCCGGCCACCTCGCGGTCGACGAGCACGGTCGGCTTGTGGCCGGTCGCGGCCCGCACGACGTCGTCGGCCCCACGCGGGGCGACGACGATGAACCCGTCGACCTGGTGCGACAGCCGCTCGAACGCCGCCAGCTCGCCCGCCTCGGCCAGCGGGTGGACGACGACCGTCAGCTGGAGGTCGGCCTCGCCCGCCGCGGCCTGGGCCCCGGCGATGATCGGCGTGAAGAACGCGTTGTCGAGGGTCGGCACGACGAGCGCGACCACGCCCGTGCGCCCCCTCGCCAGTTGACGGGCCGCCCGGTTGGGCACGAAGCCGAGCTTCTCGGCGGCGGCGCGCACGCGTCCGGCCGTGTCGGGCGACACCAGCTCGGGGCGGCTGAGGACGCGAGAGGCGGTGGCCTTCGACACGCCCGCCAGCGTCGCCACGTCCGCCAGCGTCGCGAGCCGCCCTGCCCCATTCATGCCCACCACCCTAGGGCCTCCGTGAAACCGGTCCCGCGCGGTGGTCCGACGCTTGTAACAAGGTGTTTACACGGCGGGGCCGACGCAGGCGATCAGCGCCCTTAGGGTCGATGTAACCGGTTTCACCCGAGGTGGGGTCGGCATCCCCCCAGAGGCCACACCGATCGGAGGACAACCCGTGACGTCCCGCAAACCCGCGCTGCTCCTGCTGCTGCCGGGCCTCGCGTTCCTGCTGATCGGATTCGCGGTGCCGTCGCTCGCGATGCTGTTCGCCCCGCCCGGCGTGACCGCCGGCGAGATCGTCGGCCGCCTCGGCCAGATGCTCACCGACCCGTTCGACCTGCGCATCATCGGTCGGACCGTGGGGCTCGGCCTGGTCGTCACGGTCATCTGCGTGGCCCTCGGCTTCCCCATCGCCTACCTGCTGGCCCGCTCGACCTCGCGCTGGTCGGGCGTCCTGCTCGCCCTGGCGATCTTCCCGCTGCTGCTCAGCAACGTCGTCCGCACCTTCGGGTGGCTCGTGGTGCTCGGCAAGAACGGCGCCATCGGTCAGTTGCTCACCACGCTCGGCCTGGTCGACGAGGCCCCGCAGCTGCTCTACACCGAACTGGCGATCGTCCTCGGCCTGACCCAGTTGTTCCTGCCGCTCGCGATCATCTCGTGCTACTCGGCCGTGGCCCAGGTCGACCCGGGCCTCGACGACGCCGCCCGCGGACTCGGCGCGAGCCGCACCCGCACCTTCTGGAGCATCGTCGTGCCCCTCTCGCTGCCCGGCGTCGTCGTCGCGGCCACCCTCGTCTTCGCGGGCTCGGTCACCGCCTACACGACCCCGTACCTGCTCGGCGGCTCGGGCCAACGCATGCTCGCCACCCAGCTCTTCTCGTACTCGAGCGTGACGATCGACTGGGCCGGGGCCTCGGCCACCGCCCTGATCATGACCGTGTTGGTCTTCGTCGTCTCCGGCCTGTCGTCGCTCGTCGCCCGGAAGGGAGCCACCTCGTGACCACCCGCCGCCCGGTCGCCGGCACGCTCGCCGTCGCGGGCTACGTCGTGATGATCGTCCCGATCCTCTTCGTCGTCGCCACCGCGTTCACGAGTGAACGCACCCTGCGCTTCCCGCCCCAGGGGTTCTCGCTGCGCTGGTTCGAGGCCGCCTTCGGCTACGACCCGTTCACCCAGGCCCTGGTCTCGAGCCTCCAGCTGGCCCTGATCGCCACCGTGCTCGCCCTGCTCGTCGGCATCCCCGCGACCCTGGCGATCCATCGCGGCAGGCTGCCGGGCAAGGGCCTCGTCGAGGCGCTGTTCCTGTCGCCCCTGATCGTCCCCGAGCTCGTGGTG
This sequence comes from Frigoribacterium sp. Leaf8, assembly GCF_001421165.1. GTDB lineage: Bacteria > Actinomycetota > Actinomycetes > Actinomycetales > Microbacteriaceae > Frigoribacterium. The sequence continues at coordinate 64,058 of NZ_LMKB01000006.1, forward strand.
GGGCTCGCGCTCTACCAGCAGCTCGTCATCGGGTTCCGGCTCGACGCCTTCCCCGTGCTGTTGATCGGGCACACCGTGTTGATGCTGCCCTACGCGGTCCGCGTGACCGGCGCCTCCCTGGCCCTGGCCGACCCCGCCCTCGAGGAGGCCGCCCGCGGTCTCGGCGCGTCTCCCCTGCGGGCCTTCGTCACGGTGACCCTGCCCCTGCTGCGGCCCGGCATCTTCTCGGCGGCGCTGCTCAGCTTCGTCACCTCGTTCAACAACGTGCCCCTGTCGCTGCTGCTGCAGAGCCGCGACTTCCGCACCCTGCCCGTCACGATGCTCGACTACGTGCAGCAGAGCTACGACCCCATGGTCGCGGCGATGGCCACGCTGATCCTCGCGGGCACCGTCGTCATCGCCGTCATCGCCGAACGCACCGTCGGCTTCGCCAAGATCTTCGGAGGCATCAACAGATGAGCACCGCAGCAGAATTCGTCGCCGTCAGCCAGGTCTTCGGCGACTTCACCGCCGTCGACTCGATCGACCTGTCGATCGCCGAGGGCAAGCTCACGACGCTGCTCGGCCCGAGCGGATGTGGCAAGACGACGAGCCTGCGCATGCTCGCCGGCTACGCCGCCCCGACGTCGGGGACGATCCGCATCGCCGGCGTCGACAGCACGCGCACCCCACCCGAGAAGCGCGACCTGGGCATGGTGTTCCAGTCCTACGCGCTGTTCCCGCACCTGAGCGTCGCCGACAACGTCGGCTACGGACTGAAGCTGCGCGGCGTCGACACCGCCGAGCGCCGCCGTCGCGTGATGGAGACCCTCGACCTGGTCGGCCTGGCCCACCTCGCCGGCAGCAAGCCGAAGAAGCTCTCGGGCGGCCAGCAACAGCGCGTCGCGCTGGCCCGCGCCATCGCCATCCGGCCGAAGCTGTTGCTGCTCGACGAACCCCTGTCGAACCTCGACGCGCGCCTTCGCGTCCAGATGCGCGCCGAGATCCGCCGCATCCAGGGCGAGACGGGCCTCACCGTCGTGTTGGTCACGCACGACCAGGACGAAGCGCTCGAGATGAGCGACGACATGGTCCTCATGCGGGCCGGCCGGATCATGCAGCAGGGCTCGCCCCAGCACGTGTTCCCGAACCCGGCGAACCGCTTCGTCGCCGACTTCCTCGGCTACGAGAACTTCGTCACGGCGCCCGACGGCACGCTGCTCGCGATCCGCCCCGAGCACCTCGGGGTCGTCCCCGGGACCCCCGCAGGAGGCGCGGTGCCCGACGGCCTGCAGCTCGCCGGGGTCGTCACCGACGTCGCGTACCGCGGGGTCGACCTGCTCGTCACCGTGCAGGCCGTCGACGCCGCCGGTGCGGAGGTGCGCCTGCTGTCGGACGTCCGCAGCACGGGCTCCGAGACGGTCGCGATCGGCGACCGGGTGACCGTCTCGGCGCCGGCGTCGCGACTCGTGGCCCTCGCCGACTGACCCGCCCGGTGCGCGGAGCCGCGCGCGCCTCCTCGGTTCTTCCCTCCACCGTCCCACCCACCCGCGTTCCACACCGACCGGTCTCACCGAGACCGCCCCGAAAGGACACGACCATGACCTCCACCCTCCGCACCCGCCTGGCGATCGTCGCCGGCGTCGCCGCGACGACCCTCGTGCTCGCCGGCTGCTCCGCCGACGGCGGCGGCGAGCCCGACGCCGACACGATCACCGTGAGCACGTTCCCGTTCGGCGTCGAGGAGTTCCAGGAAGCCGTCATCGACCCGTTCACCGAGAAGACCGGCATCGAGGTGGTCGTCGACACCGGATCGAACTCCGACCGCCTGTCCCAGCTGCAGGTCGCGGGCGGGCAGCCCGACGTGGACGTCATGCTGATCTCGGACTACTACGCGGCACTCGGCCAGGAGGACGACCTCTTCCAGCAGGTGGACGCCTCGGCCGTGCCGTCGCTCGACGAGATCGCCGACTTCGCGAAGGAGGACTCGTACCTCGGCCCGGCCTACAGCTACCAGCTCAACGGGACGATGTACTCGACCGACGAGCTGACCGCCGACGAGGCCGCGCAGTGGAGCCTGTACGGCGAAGAGGAGCTCTCGGGCAAGGTCGCCCTGCCGGACATCTCGGTGACGGCCGGCCAGCTGATGGTCTCGGGCGTCGCGGAGGAGTACGGCGACGGACCCTACGACATCGACGCGGCCCTCGACCGGCTCGGCGAGTGGGCCCCCGGCGTGCTGCAGTTCTACAGCTCCTCCACCGAGGTGACCAACCTGCTGACGCAGGGCGAGATCGTCGCCGCGGACTCCCTGAGCGGCTTCGCGACCGACCTCGTCGAGTCCGGCGAACCGATCGCCTGGACGGCCCCCGCGACCGGCCGCTACATGGCCACCAACCGCGCGATGATCCCGACCGGCGCCGAGAACGTCGACGGTGCGAACCAGTTCATCGACTACCTGCTCTCGGTCGAGGCGCAGACCTCGTCCGCCGAGATCGTCGGCGACCTGCCGGTCGCCCCGGGCGCCACCGTGCCCGACACGATCGAGGCCGTCGTGGGCGACATCGCCGCCGACCCGGTCGCGGCGGGCTACTCGACCCTCGACCCGACCGAACTCGTCCCCACCCGCTCGGACTGGGTCGACCGCTTCGCCCGCGAGGTGACCTCGCGGTGACGGACACCACCCTGCCCCCGGCCTACCTGGACCGCATGCCCAAGGTCGACCTGCACTGCCACCTGATCGGGACGGTCCGCGCGAGCACCTTCGCCGAGTTGGCCCGCCGCGAGGGTCTCGAGCTGCCCGACGAGCCCGAGCGGATCTTCGCCGACATCAACTCGCTCCCGCCCGACCCGGCTCTCTACCGCGACACGCGCATCCCCGTGCCGCAGGGGCGCAGCGTCGACGAGCCCGAGGTGTCGTACTCGCTGTTCCAGGCCTCGAACTGGGTCGTCGAGGTGCTCCGCGACGCGGACGACCTCACCCGGATCGTCTACGAGGCCTTCGAGGACGCGCACCACGCGAGTGCGACCCGGCATCTCGAGCTGTTCTTCGACGCCGTCCCGCCGCACCTCGCGTCGCTCGGCTACACCGGCTCGGTGGAGGCCTACGCCGAGGGCATCCGGCTCGCCGAGCGCGACTTCGGCATGACCGGGCTCATGATCCAGGGAATCGACCGCAGCAGGAGCGGCGAGCACGCCCTCGAGCTCGTCCGTCAGGTGGTGGACCACCCGCACGAGTACGTGGCCGGGATCGGCCTCGACAACCTCGAGACGAGCGGGCCACCCGAGCGCTTCGTCGACGCCTACCGGCTGGCGGGCGAGGCCGGGCTGGGCCGGACGGCCCACTCGTCCGAGCACTCCCCCACGGCGGTCAACACGATCACGTGCCTCGACCAGCTGGGCTGCGACCGCATCGACCACGGGTACTACGTGCTCGAGGACGACGAGGTCGTCGCACGCGTGCGCGACGAGCAGGTGGCGTTCACCGTCGTGTCGACGACCTCGCGACGGTCGTGGCGTCCCTGGCGCCGCGCCTCCATCGAGGCCATGCTCGAGGCGGGCCTGAACGTCGTGCCGGCCTCCGACGACCCGGGCATGTTCCCGACGACCCTCGCCGCCGAGTACCGCATCGTGCACGAACAGATCGGGGCCACCGCCGACCAGGTGCGCTCGATGGCCTCCGCTGGCGTCGACGCCAGCTGGCTGCCCGCCGTCGAGAAAGACGCCCTGAGGGCACGCGTCGACCGGGAGTTGGCGGCCCTCGATGACGAGTTCGGGGTGGCCGGGGCCTGACCGGGTCAGGGGCCGAGCCGGCGCGGGGGCCGAGCCGGCTCGGCGGCCGAGCCAGCCGGGCCGGCCGCCCCGATCCGGCCTACGAGACGACCGTGAGGCGTTGCGTGGGCCGGGTCATCGCCACGTAGAGACTGGCGTTGCCGCGTCGGCTCGCCAGTCGGACGCGCTCGGGGTCGACCACGACGACCGAGTCGAACTCGAGACCCTTCGACGTCGCCGGGCTCAGCACCGAGATCGGCTTGGTCAACGACGCCGTGCCGGCGGCCACGAGACCGTCGAACTCGGCCGACAGGGCCTCGACGAGGGTCGAGACGGCCTGCTCGGGGGCGATCACCGCGAGCGTGCCCTCGGAGTCGATCGCCCGGTCGGCCCGGACGGCGTCGACGGTGGCACGGACGAAGTCGTCCTTCGAGGAGGCGCCGGTCACCTCGCGCACCGGCCATTCGCTCGAGCGCACCGATCGGCTCGGGGTGATCTGCAGGCCGCTCGCCGTCGCGACGCCCTCGGCGTAGGTCACGATCTGCGCCGGCGTGCGGTAGTTGACGGTCAGTTCTTCGAGCCGCCACGGAGCCGACGTGCCCTGGGCGCCTCCGCCGCGACGACGGCCGAGCAGGGCCTGGAGTGCGCGGTCCCACGAGGTCGCCGACGCCGGGCTCGACGCCTGGGCGATGTCGCCGACGACGGTGAACGACCGCAGCGGGCAGCGCCGGGAGAGCAGTCGCCACTGCATGGGCGAGAGTTCTTGTGCCTCGTCGACCACCACGTGGCCGAACGCCCAGGTACGGTCGCCTGCGGCCCGCTCGGCCGTGGTCATCGACGCCGCCCGCTCGGCGAAGCCGCCGGCGATCTGTTCGGCGCTGACCATGCCCTCGACGCCCATGTTCTCGATCGCCCGTTCGGCGTTCTCGATGTCGCGCTTGCGCTGGGCCTTGCGGGCCAGGCGCTCGGGGTCGACACCGGTCTGGAACTCGCCGAGCAGCTCGGCGGCCTCGTCGAGCAGCGGCACGTCGGACACCGTGAAGCCCGCTCCGCGTTCGCGCCGCAACAGGGCGCGCTGCTCGGGCGTCCAGCGCGGGGTGATCGACGCGAGCCAGTTCGGGCGGGCGAAGAGGTCCTCGACGAGCTTCTCGGCACTGAGCGGCAGCCAGGCCGTGTTGAGCAGCACGCGCACGTCGTAGGACTGCCGGATGTCTTCCCGGAGGACGGCCTCGTCGGACTCGTCGACCGTCGTGCCGTGCTCGCGCATCTGGTCGACCAGCTGGCGCGTCAGGGCCGAGAGGGCCGCCTTGTTGAAGGTGACCCGGGCCACGTTGTGGGGCTTGCCGCGCTCCTGCGCCTTGCGCATGGCCTCGCCGACGAGCTCCGGCCGCACCACGAGTCGTTCGCCGTTGATGTCGATGGTCGTCGGCTCGACCGGGCGCACCTGCCGCGACCGGACGGCGCGACGCATGAGCTCAGCCATCTCGGCCGACCCCTTGAGGGCGGCGACGTCGGGCGCGTCGTCGGTCTGGGCCTCGACGCCCGGGTACAGGCCGCCGAGGCTCGACAGGACGACGCCGCTCTCGCCGAGCGACGGCAGCACCTGTTCGATGTAGCGCAGGAACGACCGGGACGGCCCGACGACGAGCACGCCCGAACCCTTGAGCCGGTCGCGGTGCGAGTAGAGCAGGTACGCGGCCCGGTGCAGCGCGACGGCCGTCTTGCCCGTGCCGGGGCCGCCCTGGACGACGAGCACGCCGTCGAGCTGCGAGCGGATGATCCGGTCCTGCTCGCCCTGGATGGTGGCGACGATGTCGGTCATGCGGCCGGTGCGCTGGGCGGTCAGGGCGGCCATCAGCGCTCCCTCGCCCTGCAGCTGCACGTCGTCGCGATCGAGCAGGTCGGGGTCGAAGACCTCGTCCTCGAGTCGGGTCACCGTGCGGCCGTCGAGGGTCAGGTGACGACGGGCCCGGGCACCCATGGGCGTCGCGGCCGTCGCCTGGTAGAACGCGCTGGCCCCGGGCACGCGCCAGTCGAGCAGGATCGGGTGGTGGGCCTCGTCGCGCAGGCCGATGCGGCCGATGTAGCGGTAGCGCCCGCCCTCGCCCGGTTCGGCCGGGCGGTCGACGTCGCCGGTCTGGCCGAGAAGGTCGGGCGTCTCGAGCTCGAGGCGACCGAACGCGAGCCGTTCGTCGACCGAGCCGAGCTGGACGATGGTGTCTTCGTACAGGCGCGCGTAGGCGTCGCGCTCGCTGCGGCTCTGGTGGTTGCCGCCGACGGTCTCGCGGCGGGTCCGTTCGAGACGGACGCGGGCGTCGGCCTTCAGCTCGTCGAGGCGTTCGTAGAGGGTGCCCACATAGGCGCGTTCGCGGTCGATCTCGGATGACAACAGGTGTTCGTACCCTTCGGGAAAAGTCGGCACGCCAGTCTAGCTTCCGACCACCGACGGCGAGGCCCGGGAATCCGACCCGGGACGCAGGAGGCGCGCTCGTCCTCGGGGGGACGAGCGCGCCTCCTGGGGTGGCCGCGGTGGAGCCGGGCCTAGAACTCCTCGTGGGTCAGCGGGTCGCCGTCCCACAGCCGGCCCCGCTCGAGGCCGCTGATCGACTCGACCTCGTGGGGCGTGAGCTCGAAGTCGAAGACGTCGAGGTTCTCGCGCTGACGACCGGCGTCGGCCGACTTCGGGACGGGGACCGCGCCGAGCTGGACGTGCCAGCGCAGGACGACCTGCGTGGGCGTCTTGCCGTGGGCCCGCGCGATGTCGGTGACCCGCGCCTCCGTGAGGAGTTCGCTCTGCTTCGCGAGCGGGCTCCAGCTCTCGGTGACGATGCCCATGCTCTCGTGCACGGCACGCAGCTCGGCCTGGGGGAAGTACGGGTGGAGCTCGATCTGGTTGACCGCGGGCACCACGCCCGTCTCGTCGGCGACGCGCTGCAGGTGCTCGGCCGTGAAGTTCGAGACGCCGACCGAGCCGACGAGGCCGTCTTCCTGCAACCGGACGAAGGCCTTGAACGCCTCGACGTACTTGTCGATGCGCGGGAGGGGCCAGTGGATCAGGTAGAGGTCGACGAAGTCGAGGCCGAGGTTCGCCCGGCTCTCGTCGAAGCTCGCCAGGGCCTCGTCGAACCCGTGGTGTCGGCCGGGCAGCTTCGTCGTGACGACCAGGTCGTCACGGGGCACGTCGGTATCGCGGATTGCCGCCCCGACGGCCGCCTCGTTGCCGTAGTTCAGCGCCGTGTCGAGCAGACGGTAGCCCGACGAGATCGCCTGGACGACCTGCGCCGTGCCCTCGTCGCCGTTCAGCCCGTAGGTGCCGAGGCCGAGCTGGGGCAGGGTGCGCCCGTCGTTGAGGCCGACCGAGGGGGCGGCCGTCATCAGCTGACGCCGAGCAGGTCGATGACGAAGATCAGCGTCTTGCCCGAGAGCGGGTGCCCGCCGCCGGCGGGGCCGTAGGCCAGGTGGGGCGGCACGACGAGCTCGCGGCGTCCGCCGACCTTCATGCCGGGGATGCCCTCCTGCCACCCGCGGACCAGGGCCTGCAGCGGGAAGTTGATGGCCTCGCCACGGCTCCAGGAGGAGTCGAACTCCTCGCCGGAGTCGTGCTCGACGCCGAGGTAGTGGACGTTGACGGTCGAGCCGGACTGCGCCTCGGCTCCGTCGCCGACGGTGATGTCGGTGATCGTCAGCTCGGTGGGGGCGGGGCCGGTCGGGGCGTCGATCTCGGGCTTGGTCTGGGGATCGTGAGTCATGCCGACCATCCAACCACCGACGGGCCGAGGGGGCGGGTCGGCCACTCGCGTCCTCCCTGCGAGGCTCGAGGAGCCGACCCGACATCCGCACCGAGATGACGTCATCGATGCGAACACATGGACGCTACTCCGACGGTGACGGGACGCCAAATCGATCGGGCTCCGCCGCGGCCGGGGGCGGGGGCCCGGGCGGGCCGGGGCACGGGCCCGGGCGACGCCGGGAGCCGCACCGGCTGCCGCCGCCGCCGCCGGCCTGCGGAAACCTGCACGATCGGCAAGAATGGCAGCTTGTCCGCCACCCCGCCTCCGCCGTCCGGCCCCGCCGCGCCCGCCCGTCGCCCGCTGTTCGTCGACGTCACCCCGCTGCGGACGAGCCCGGCCTTCGCCCGCCTCTTCGCGGGCAGCGCGATCAGTGGCATCGGGACGCAGCTCACGCTCGTCGCCGTCGGCCTCGAGATCTTCGAGATCACCCGGTCGACCTTCGCCGTCGCGCTCGTCGGAGTCGTCTCGCTCGTTCCCATGATCCTCGCCGGCCTCTACGGCGGCATGCTCGCCGACGCCTTCGACCGTCGGAAGGTCGCGTTGGTCGCCGCCGTCTTCGCCTGGCTCTCGACCGCGGCCATCGCGCTGCACGCGTACCTCGGGCTGCACGAGGTGTGGCTGCTCTACCTGTTGACCACGGTCAACGCCGTGGCGGGCACGATGATCGCGACCTCGCGCGCCTCGATCGTGCCGCGCCTCCTGCCCCGCGAGCTGCTGCCCGCCGCCTCCGCACTGAGCGGCATCAGCATGGGTCTGATGCTCACCGTCGGACCCGCCCTGGCCGGCGTGCTCGTGGCGGGCGTGGGG
>NZ_LMKB01000006.1:72426-90080 GCF_001421165.1 Frigoribacterium sp. Leaf8
TGCCCCCGATCCGTCCCGAGGGCGAGACCCAACGTCCGGGGCTCGAGTCGCTGCGCTTCGGCCTGGCGTTCCTGAAGCGGTCGCCGAACATCCGGACGACCTTCGTCATGGACATAGTCGCGATGACGTTCGGCATGCCCCGCGTCCTCTACCCGGTGGTCGGCACGCTCGTGATCGGAGGAGGCGCGGTGACGGTCGGCGTCCTCTCCGCCTCGTTCGCGGTGGGCGCCCTGCTGAGCAGCGTGTTCTCGGGACGCCTCGGCCACGTGCGCCGACAGGGTGTCGCCGTGCGGTGGGCGATCACCGCCTACGGTCTCTGCATCGCCGCGTTCGGCGTCGTGCTGCTCGTGACGCCGGCCCACGGCGGCGGCGTCACGGCCGGACTCGACCAGGCGAACCTGGCCGCCCTCGGCGGGGCCGCCCTCGCCCTGGCCGGAGCGGGTGCGAGCGACAACGTCAGCTCGATCTTCCGCTCGACCATCCTCCAGTCGGCCGCACCGGACGCGATGCGGGGCCGCCTGCAGGGGATCTTCATCGTGGTGGTCACGGGCGGGCCGCGAGTCGGTGACCTGTTCGTCGGACTCGTCGCGGGCATCGCCGTCTTCTGGCCACCGCTGCTCGGCGGTCTGGTGGTCGCCGCCCTCGTCGCGCTCGTGGCCCGGCTGACGCCCGCGTTCGGACGTTACGACGCGGAGGCGCCGACGCCCTGACCCGCGGCGGCGGCCACGGTCGCCGCTGCCGCCGTCACCGCCGTCGCCGTCGCCGTCGCGAGCGCGTCACCACCCGGGGCCCGAGTGCGGCGGCCCGGTCACCTGCGACGGCCACCCCGGGTGCTGCGGGTACCCGACGAAGGCCGTCGGTGGAGCCTGCAGGGCGACGCGACTCGCGGTCAGGGCCTGCAGCAGCTCGGCCTCGTCGCGTTGGACGGCCTCGTCGAGCGCGCGGCGGCCCTTCACCAGCCGCTGGCGGGTGAAGGCGAGGCGCGTCGCATTCGAGATGAAGACCTTCATGGCGGGTCGGATGCCCCGTGACGCGGCCCACGACCGCGCGCGGCGGCGACCGGCGCTCGACGAGAGCATGCCGACCTCGTCGGCGCTGAACCAGCCGACCGCGGCGTACTCCGCGAGCCGGTCGTGGGTGACCCTCCGCTCGTTGCGTCGCAGGAACACCACGAGCAACACCATGGCCACGAAGATCGGCACCTGCACGAGCAGGTAGTAGACGAAGAAGCCGTCGCCGACCACGAAGAGGGCACCGTTCCAGAGCGCGTGCAGTCCCGCCGCGGGGACGAGGCCGACGAAGAACCAGCCGATCGCGCCGTACGGGCCCGTCCGCCGTGCCGCGAGACCGAGGGCGAAGCCCGTGCAGGCCGTGTACATCACGTGGGCGAACGGCGACATCAGGGCCCGCACGAAGAAGACGTAGGCGAGGCCCTGGCTGCCCGTGGCCAGGTCCTCCCCGACCTGCAGGGCGAAGTACTGGATGTTCTCGACGAAGGCGAAGCCCGCCGCGACCGTCGCCGCGTAGACGATGCCGTCGACCGGGCCGTCGAAGTGCCGTCTGAAGATCCACAGGACGAGCAGCACCCCGAGTCCCTTCGCACCCTCTTCGACGAGCGGGGCCTGGACCACCGCCCCGAGCACGTCCCCCAGCTCGCCGGACCTGACGCCGAGCACGGCCCGAGCCGTCTCGAGGGCGTAGTCGACGATCAGAGCGGTCCCCACCGCGACCGCAGCGCCCCAGAGGAACGCGAACAGCAGGGCCACCCGTGGCTCGGGCTCCCAGCGGTCGACCAACCAGATGCCGACCAGGACGATGGCCAACGGGACGAAGGCGAGCAGGCTCCCGGCCAGCAGGACGGCGGGCTGAACGAAGACCAGGAAGTACAGTCCGACGGCCAGGGCGAAGGTGCCGATCACGGTGAACCCGACGGCGAGCGCCACGGCACTGGCCACCCGGCGGCGAGGCGTCGGCTGGACGAAGACCGGCTGCACGGGGTACCAGACCGGCTCGGGGTTGACCGCGGGAGCATGCGCCGACCAGCCGGGAGCGGCCCCCGGGGTGACGGAGGAGGGGTCGGCGTACGGCGTCAGCGGGCGGCCGTACGCGTCGTGTCCGACGCCGCGGGGATCGGACCAGGTCATCCCCCGACCCTACGGGCTGACGCCGGGGTCGGCGCAGCCTGCGGGCGGGCCGCGACGAGCCGGACGGCCCGGTAATCTCGCAGGATGGCCTCGACGCGTTCCCTGCCCGAGGACCCGTCGCTGGTCCGGTACGTGGTGATGCGGGTCTGGCACGATTTCCTGCGCCATCGCACCATCGACGCGGCCGGGTCGCTCACCTTCTTCTCGATGCTCGCCCTGGTGCCCGGCGCGCTCGCCCTCGTCTCCGGGGTCGCGCTGTTCGTCGACGACGGTGACGCCGTGGACGAGATCCTCTCGGTGGCCCGGTACGTCCTCACCCCCGACGCGATCGACACCCTGCGCTGGCCGCTCGAACAGATGCTCAGCCTGTCGAACCCCGGCGTCGCGTTCGGCATCGGCCTCTGGCTCACGCTGTGGTCGCTGTCGGCCTACACGACGGCGTTCGGCCGGGCCATGAACACCGCCTACGAGGTCGAGGAGGGGCGCCGCATCTGGAAGTTCCGCGGCCACATGATGATCGTCACGCTCGTCCTGATGGTGTCGTTCGCCGTCATCGCCGTCATCCTGCTGGTGACGCCCACGTTGAGCGACGCGGTGGCCGCACGCTTCGGCATCGGCCGCCCCTGGACCGACCTCTACGACATCGCCAAGTGGCCGGTGCTCGTCGCCCTGGCCGTGCTGTCGGTCGCGATGCTCTACTTCTTCACGCCCAACGTGCGGCCTCCGCGCCTGCGCTGGGTGTCGTACGGGGCCATGGTCGCCCTCGGCGGCTGGGCGCTCGCCACGGTCGGCTTCGCGGTCTACGTCGCGACGGTGTCGAACTACGACCGCTTCTACGGCTGGGTGGGCGGCGTCGTGGTCGTGTTGCTCTACGCGTACATCAGCAATTTCGTGCTCGTCATCGGCGGTGAGCTCGACAGCGAGATCCTGCGGATGCGTCAGCTCCGTCGCGGGGTGCAGGCCGAAGAGGTCATCCCCCTGCCGCTCCGTGACACCGCGCGCAACCACATCCTGGCTCGCAACCTCGCGTGGGACGTCCGGGTAGGCAGGGCGATCCGCGAGCGTGCCCTGCGCGAGAACGGCGGCGTGCTCGAACCCGACGAACTCCGGCGCGTCCACCTCCGGGGTGATCGAGACCGGCCGGCCGACGAACGGCCGCAGGCCGCGCAACTCGCCGACCAGGTCGACCCGAGCACCCACGCCCCCTCGACGTCCTAGAGGCGCGGACCTTCAGGAGGCGCGGTGCCCGGCCGCCCGACACCGCGCATCCTGGACGATGGTCGCGTCAGCCGGCGGTCTCGTCGCCCGGGTTGCGGGCGCCCGTCGTGTTGGCCGCCCGGGCCACCGCCGCGGCAGGGTCCTCGACGTCGATGACGGTGATCGCGCTCGTGATCGGCGCGAGCCCCGACAGTCGGGCGGGCGACAGCACCTTGCGCACCTGCTCGTCGGTCATGAGGCCGGCCGCGACGACGAGAGGCGCGATCGCCGCGTTGGTCGTCAGCGCCGTGTGGGCGATGGCCGCGGCCGCCGTGTAGCCGATGTAGGGCGTGAGCGCCGTGACGCTGCCGACGTTCGTCTCGACCTGCTGGGTCAGGCGGGCGCGGTTCGCCTCGATCCCGTCGACGCAGTTGATCCGCAGGGTCTGGCAGGCGTAGGTCATCCACTGCAGGCTCTGCATGACCGAGTGGGTGATCACGGGCTCGAACGCGTTGAGCTGCAGCTGCCCGGCCTCGGCGGCCATCGTGACCGTCACGTCGGCCCCGGCAACCGAGAACGCGACCTGGTTGACCACCTCGGGGATCACCGGGTTCACCTTGCCCGGCATGATCGAGGACCCCGCCTGGCGCGGCGGCAGCGTGATCTCGCTGATGCCGGCCTGCGGACCGGACGACAGCAGTCGCAGGTCGTTGCAGATCTTCGACAGCTTGATCGCGCTGCGCTTGAGGGCGCCGCTCAGCGTCATGAAGACGCCGGTGTCGCTCGTCGCCTCGATGAGGTCGGGGGCGGTGACGAGGTCCATGCCCGAGAGCGTGCTGAGGTGTCGCCGGACGGCGTCGGCATAGAGCGGGTCCGCGGTGATGCCCGTGCCGATGGCCGTGGCGCCGAGGTTGATCTCACCGAGCAGCGGCACGACGTCGCGCAGACGCTGGACGTCCTCGGCCAGGGTGTGCGCGAAGCCCGTGAACTCCTGCCCGAGGGTCATGGGCACGGCGTCCTGCAGCTGGGTGCGGCCGACCTTGAGCACGTCGTGGAACTCGGCGCCCTTGGCGGCGAACGAGTCGGCGAGCAGGTCGAGCTCGACCAGGAGGCGGCGCAGGGTGAGCACCATCGCGATCTTGATCGAGGTGGGGTAGGTGTCGTTGGTGCTCTGGCTGCGGTTGACGTCGTCGATCGGGTGCAGGTGGCGGTACTCGCCCTTGGCGTGGCCGAGCAGCTCGAGGGCGCGGTTGGCGATGACCTCGTTGCTGTTCATGTTGGTCGACGTGCCGGCGCCGCCCTGGATGACCCCGACGGCGAACTGGTCGTGCAGCGCGCCCCCGCGGATCTCTTCGCAGGCGCGTTCGATGGCCTCGGCCTTGACCGGGTCGAGCACGCCGATCTCGACGTTGGCGCGGGCCGCCGCCTGCTTCACGAGGGCGAGGGCCGTGACGAGGTCGGGATAGACCGAGATCGGCCGCTGCGAGATCGGGAAGTTCTCGAGCGCCCGGGCGGTGTGGATGCCCCAGTAGACGTCGGCGGGCACCTCTCGGCTGCCCAACGAATCGGTCTCGGTGCGGGTCGGTGCTGCTGTCTCGGTCGTCACGTGTGGTGAGCCTCCGTCGTCAGTCGGGGCCCGGTCGTCGTCGACCGGACGCTTCCGTCGAGCCTACCGGCGGGACCGCGGACGGGTCGTTCCCGGGGAGGCGCGGGGCGGCCGCCCGAGAGGGTCCCGCCCTGGGGACGAGACGAGCCGGGGTGGCCGGGGGTCAGCGGTGGAAGCCCGGGACGATGAGGTAGATGCCGTACAGCACGCCGAGGGCGCAGACGACGAAGCAGGCGTACCCCGCGGCGGTGCGGACGGGCGTGCGGCCCTCGACGGTCAGCAGGCGCAGGCCCAGCGAGTAGAGCGAGACGAGGGCGGCCGCGGAGAAGAGCGCGACGAGCGCGACCACGAGGAAGGCGGACCAGTCGATCATCAGCGCACCTCGTCGTCGGTCGGGACCGGACCCCGGGGGGCGGAGACGGGCTCGGGTGGGTCGTCCATCCGGACGAACGGGGCCTCGACCCCGGACGCGGGCGTGTCGACGCGGCCCTTGCGGACCGCTCGTCGGGCACGGCGACGCGAGAGCACCGAGGTGGCGGCGACGTCGACCTCGATGGCCGAGCCCTGGTCGTGCGGCCGGCGGCGGGAGATGACGAAGATTCCCGCGATGACGACGGCACCGACGGCGGCGTCGATCACGAGCCCCGCGACGCCGAGCGTGGCGATCAGGGCCGCGACGGCGCCGACCGCCGCCGAGGCGGGCAACGTGATGAACCAGGCGACGACGATCTTGCCGGCGGTGCCCCATTGGATCTTCGAGCCGCGGCGTCCGAGGCCGGCACCGATGATCGATCCGCTCGCGACCTGCGTCGTCGACAGCGCGAAGCCCAGGTGGCTGGAGGCCAGCACGGTCGCGGTCGTCGACGCCTCGGCGGAGAAGCCCTGGGTGGGCTTGACCTCGGTCAGACCGCCGCCCATGGTCTGGATGATGCGCCAGCCGCCGGTGTAGGTGCCCAGGGCGATGGCGAACGCGCAGACGACGACCACCCAGAACGGCGGGCCGGAGTCGGGCGTGAGCAGCCCGCCCGCGATCAACGTGAGCGTGATGACGCCCATGGTCTTCTGCGCGTCGTTCGTGCCGTGCGCGAGGGCGACCAGCGACGACGTGAAGATCTGGCCGTAGCGGAACCCGCCGCGCTCGCTCTTGTCGTCGCGGCGTCGGGTGATCGTGTAGGCGAGCCGCGTGGCGGTGTACCCCACGACGCCGGCGATCAACGGCGCGAGCAGGGCGGGCAGCACGACCTTCGACAGCACGACGCCGAAGTCCACCGACCCCATGCCGGCACCGACGATCGCCGCACCGATCAACCCGCCGAACAAGGCGTGCGAGGAACTCGAGGGCAACCCTCGCAGCCACGTGAACATGTTCCACACGACGGCGCCGATGAGGCCCGCGAAGATCATCTCGGGGGTGATCTGCACCCCGCCGTCCCCCTCGCGGATGATGCCGCCGGAGACGGTCTTCGCGACCTCGGTGCTGAGGAAGGCGCCGACGAGGTTGAGGATCGCGGCCACCGTGACGGCGACCTTGGGCTTCATCGCGCCGGTCGCGATCGGGGTCGCCATGGCGTTGGCCGTGTCGTGGAACCCGTTCGTGAAGTCGAAGAAGAGAGCCAGCGCGATGACCAGGACGACGATGAGTGTGATGTCCACCGGCCTGAGTGTCACAGGTGGGTGGACGCGGGTCAACTCGGTGGTGACCTGCGGGGTACATCCCGGTGAACGGCGGGTGACGCGGACCGTCGCGCGGCCGGGGCGCGCCTCACACGTGCGGGACGAAGTCCTGCCAGGCCCGTCGCCGTTCGCCCCGCGGATCGTGCTCGACGCGGTCGCGGGCGTCGATGATGAGGGTGCGTCGGCGGTGCGGGTCGTAGGTCGGCCAGTCGGCGACCGCCCCGGTGCGGACGAACTCGAGCCAGCGGGAACGCGTCCGCGCCGCCGTGCGCAGGAACGCCCGACGGCCGCCCAGGAGGCTCATCGCCCACCCGAAGGCGGAGCCCATCCGGTCGTAGATCGCCCAGAGCTCGAGACCGTGGAACGCGTCGACCCCGACCGTGCGGAGGATTCGCGTCGTGGCGTCGAAGCGGTAGAACCGGACCGGCTGGTGGACCGCGTGCCGCTCGGCCACCTTGACGCTCGGGAACCAGAACGCGTAGTCACCGCCGAAGTCGAGGGCGGCCGGGCGGGCGGGCAGCCCCGGGTAGTGCTTCTTGATCGCCTTCCGGGCCTTCTTCTCGGTCGCGGCGAAGATGGCCCGGATGCGGGGCTTCGTCGTGGCAAGGATGTCGCGGCGGCCGGTGAACACCGACCCCTCGCGGTCGTTCGTGCCGATGATCAGCGGCACCGGGTGGGCCCGGCCCGCTTTGAAGGCGTCGAGCGGGCGTTCGGGCAGGAAGTCGCCGTCGATGACCGGACTGAAGCAGATCGTCCCCGGGTCCTCGTCCGGGGTGCGCAACTGCAACCGGCTGGCGGCCCGGACGATCGCCGTCGTCGGTGCCTCGGCGAGCATCGTCGCCGCGTCGTCGACGCTCGTGGCCTCGAGGTCGTCGTCGCGCAGGTCGTGGGCGAGCAGCTCGAGGAACTCGCCCGCCCAGCGCCGCGTCACGTCCGGCGGGTAGATGGCGTTCGGCGGTGCGCTCTGGGCGACGACCCCCCGGAAGAGGCCGCGAGCGCGCGGCACCGTCATGAGGGTCGTCACGGCGTTGCCGCCGGAGCTCTCGCCCGACACGGTGACCCGGCCGGGGTCGCCGCCGAACGCGGCGACGTTGTCGCGGACCCACTCGAGGGCGGCGACCTGGTCGCGCAGCCCGAGGTTCGAGTCGAACGGGCGGTCCTCGGTCGCCCAGTGGCTGAAGTCCAGGTAGCCGAAGGCACCCAGCCGGTAGTTCAGGCTCACGTAGACGATGCCGCCCTCACGGACGAGCGTCTCGCCCTGTCTCGGGAACTCTCGCGACGACCCCACGCTGTACGCGCCTCCGTGGACGAACACGAGGACGGGCAGCCCGTCGCCCGGTGCCGTGCCCTCCGGTGCGACCACGTTGACCGTCAGGCAGTCCTCGCTGAGCGGGGTGGTGGCGTCGACGCCCACGAACTGCACGCGGTCCTGGGGGGCCGCGGGTCCGAACCGGCCGGCGTCGCGGACGCCCGTCCACGCCGCCGGCGCCTCCGGGGCCCGGAAACGGAGGCGCCCCACGGGTGGTGCGGCGAAGGGGATGCCGCGCCAGGCGAGCACGCCGCGCTCCCGCACGCCGCGGACCTCGCCAAAGCGGGTGGTGCGGACGAGGTCGGGGGCCGGGACGGTCGCCCGGGGCTGTGCGGTCACGGAGCGATGCTACGGGTGGTCGGACGGTCGACCGGGGCCGTTCACCCGACGTTCTCCTAGGGGGTGCCTGGGAGGATGGTCGGGACTTTGCAGTCGATGCACATCGCACGGCTGCCCCGACGACTGGACGGAGCCCGGCTCACATGGAACTCGGCGAGCTGCTGATCATCTTGACCGGGTCGCTCGTCGTGACCGCCTTCGCCCGCTGGCGGGGCCTGCCCGCCCCCCTGCTGACCGTGGGCGTCGCTCTGCTCGTGTCGTTGATCCCCGGCGTGCCCGACATCGAGATCGACTCCGAGGTCATCCTGACCGTGGTCCTGCCGCCGCTGCTCTACTCGGCCGCCCTCGACGTCTCGCTGCTGAACTTCCGGGAGAGCCGCGTGCAGATCGCCCGACTGGGGGTCGGTGCCGTGATCGTGACGGCCTTCGCCGTGGGGGGCGTCGCCTACGTGATGATCCCCGACATGACCCTTCCGGCCGCCCTCCTCGTCGGGGCGGTGGTCGCGCCTCCCGACGCCGTGTCGGCGGCCGCCATCGGCCGGAAGCTCGGCCTGCCGCGCAAGGTGATGACCGTGCTGTCGGGCGAGAGCCTGATCAACGACGCCGCGTCGCTCACCCTGGTCAAGGTGTTCCTGGCGATCGTGGGCGGTGCCAGCCTCACGCTCTGGGACGACCTCGGCATCTTCGGCCTCGCGATCGGCGTCGGCGTCGCGGTCGGTCTGGTCCTCGGCTTCGTCGCCCACCGCGTGCGCATGCGGATCGACGACCCCGTGGTCGAGAACGTCATCGGCCTGCTGCTGCCGTTCATCGCGTACATCGCCGCCGAGGAGCTGAGCGGCTCCGGCGTGCTGGCGGTCGTGGCCGCGGGCCTCTACGTCGGATTCAACTCACCCCGCACGGGCTACGCGACCCGGCTGCAGGAGCGCCCGTTCTGGTCCGCCGCCGACGTCCTGCTCGAGGGGTTCGTGTTCGCCCTGATCGGCCTCCAGCTGCGTGCCGTCGTGCTCGACGTCAGCGAGAGCGAGCGCGGCCTCGGACAGAGCGTCGGCGTCGCCCTCGCCGTCCTCGCCGTGGTCGTCCTCGTGCGCCCGGTCTTCGTGTTCGGCACCTACCACGCGGCCCGTGCCGGCCGGTACCTCTTCCTCTCGACGGTGCTGCGGAAGCTCCGCCGGGTGCCCGCGCTCCGCCGGCTGCGGCGGGCGCCGGCTCTGCGGACGCTGCGCTACCACCCGCAACCCCGCATGGACTGGCGACAGCTGAGCGTCATCTCGTGGACCGGCATGCGGGGCGTGGTGACCCTCGCCGCCGCCGTGTCGATCCCGGCCGTCACCGAGTCGAGCATCCCCGTGCCGGCGCGCGACACCATGTTCCTCATCGCGTTCATCGTCACGGTCGGCACCCTGCTGCTGCAGGGGCTCACGCTGCCGGTCGTCATCAGGGTGCTCGGCGTCCGGGACGACACGCAGCGCGACCGTGACCTCGCCGCCGAGCTGGCGGTCTTCGCGACGAGCACGGACGAGACCATGGCCTACGTCGCGGAACGGCGTGCCGACTGGGAGAAGCGCTGGGGGCCCGAGCTCACCGAACGCGCTGTCCTGCTCGCGACGACTCGGCTGCTGCGGCAGAACGAGGCGCTGCAGCGCACGGCCGTCGACGACGCCGACGAACGGGACGTCTCGGGGGCGACGGCCGCCCAGCGCGCCCGCCGTCGAGCGGCGCCCCAGGCGCTCGGCTCGATCCGACGCGAGCTGCTCGCCAAACGCCGCGAGGTGGTGCTGCGCGAGCGCGACGCCGGGGCCCTCGACGAGGAGGTCATGAGGCGCGTGCTGCTCGGGCTCGACGCCGAGGAGCTCGCCATGGACACCTCGGCCTTCACGAGCACGAGGTCGTGACGCCGCCGCGGCGTATCGTGAGCGGCACCGGCGACGAGACGGGAACACGACCGAGAGCAGGAGGGCGCTGCACCGTGGCGACCACGACGAACCAGACGACCACGGACGACGCGGGCGGGCCGCCCAAGCCCGAACTCGGACGGTACCGTCGCTGGTACTCGACCCTCCACCCGTCGCTGCAGCTGATCGGCCTGCAGCTCTGGCTGCCGCTGTTCTTCATCGTCGGCTTCTGCCTCTGCTACATCGCGGCCTTCCACGCCCCCCACCCGCACGACGTGCCCGTCGCGGTCGTCGGGTCCTCGTCGGCCGCCGCCGACCTGCAGACGGGCCTCGACGACGCCCGCCCCGGCGTGATCGACGTGCGCGCCTACGGCTCCGCCGACGAGGCCGAGGAGGCGGTGCTCGCCGGACGCGTCGCCGTCGCCTACGACCCGGCCGAGACCACGATCTACACCGCGAGCGCCCACCAGTACCAGGTCGCCGCCCTCATCCCGGCGACGATCACCCCCGTGCTCGAGGCCCAGGGGGTCACGCCCACCGTCACGGACCTGGCACCGCTGCCCGCGAACGACGAGTACGGCACCGTGTCGATGTACCTCATGCTCTCGTGGTGCATCGGCGGCTACATGGTGGCGATGTTCATCGGGCTGAT
This sequence comes from Frigoribacterium sp. Leaf8, assembly GCF_001421165.1. Taxonomy (GTDB): domain Bacteria; phylum Actinomycetota; class Actinomycetes; order Actinomycetales; family Microbacteriaceae; genus Frigoribacterium. The sequence continues at coordinate 83,240 of NZ_LMKB01000006.1, forward strand.
GGGCGCCCCGCTCCGCCACCGCACCCGGATGACGGTGATCGGCGTCGGCGGCGGCGTGATCTCGCTCGTGACGAACGTCCTCGCCGGGCCGGTGATCGGGGCCGTCGACGGGCACTTCGTGCCGCTCTTCTTCATCGCCTGGGCCTGGATCATCGCGATCGGCCTCGCGGTCAACGGCATCAGCTACTTCGTCGGACGGTTCGTCGCCCTGCCCGCGATGATCGTGTTCGTCTTCCTGTCCATGCCGTCCTCGGGTGCCGCCTACCCCGCATGGTTCATGCCCCAACCGTTCGCGTGGCTCAACGCCGTCGTCGTCGGGAGCGGCATCACCGAGATGCTCAAGCGCGTGCTCTACGGCGTGGGCCCCGGCTACGGCCGCGGCGTGACGATGATGCTCTGCTACGCCGCTCTCGGCATCGTGCTGATGCTCGTCGGCAAGCGCTGGTGGGAGAGCCGCCGCATCGCCCGCATCGTGTCCGGCCGCACGACGATGTTCGCCGACGCCCAGAACGCGAACCGCGAGTTCCTCGTCGCCGAGCGCGACGAGGTGCTCGCCCGACACGGCCTCGTGGCGACGGACACGGGCACGATCAACACGATCCCGGCGGACGAACGCGACGACCTCGGTGACCCCGGCGAGCGGGGCGACATGTTCCTCGGTGCACCCGGCGGGCTCGAGAACGACGAGCTCGCGACTCGACCCGTGCGCGTCGTCCCGAGCGACCGGATCGGGTCGGGGCACCCCGGGCGCGAGGACGGCGTCGCGCGCTGAGGCGGTACCCTCGACGCTCGTGACCACGACCACCCTGCACCGCCTGCTCGTCGCCCTCGCCGTCCTGCTGCTCGTCGCGGCCGGGGCCCTCTACGTCCTCTCGGTGACGCTGGCACCACAGGGCGGTCCCGACGTGGCGGCGCGCTTCGTCGGCTACGCCTGGTTCGCGGTCGTCGGTGCCGTGCTCACCGGCGTCGTCGACTTCTTCGTACGCGCGGGTCTGTCGCGCACCGGGACCCGACGCGGACGCTGACCCGCCCGGACGGGGTGTCGGGCTCAGACGAGTCGTGCCTCGGCGGTCGAGGCACGTCGCTCGGCCAGCTCGATCGCCGCGAGGCGTTCGATGCGCTGCCACCGCGCGGCCGTGGCTGCCATGCCCGCGACGAGGGCGACCACGCCGAGGCTCGAGAGCGCCAGCAGGACGCCGCCGAAGGCGGCCCCCACCACGACGACGACGAGGCCGAGGGCCCAGGCCACCGCGGGCAGCCAGAGCGGCAACGACAGCTGGCGGGGCGCCACGGCGGTGCGGGCCGGGCTCCGGAGCGTGGTCGTGGTCAGGCCGTCGTAGCTGGTCATGTCGCTCCCCGTGAGATCCGTCCGACGGCGGGGATCTCCCCGTGATCCGTCTCGGAACCGACCCTAAGCGGAGCACGGCGCCACCGCGCCCCCCTCTGCGAGGGCCAGGCGTCCGGGCCGGAAGGCCTCAGGGGCCGGCGTGTTCCGCCGGCAGCGGAGCGTCGGAGGCCACCGTCGCGAGGTCGGCCGCGAAGACGAACGTCCGGGTGACCCGTCCCCCGGCGAGCACACCGGGCAGCCAGTGCGACGCGTCGTCCCACATCTCGTCCAGGGGCAGCTCGTCGAGGTCGAACCACCGGGGCACCAGCTCGTCGCTCTCGGCGGGGTCGCCGCGCCACGCGGTGACGACGAAGACCGTCGACCGCTGGCTCCAGCTCTCACGGTGCGGGAAGAGGTAGAGCAGGTCGCCCCTCCGGTCGAGGTCCGACGCGAGCACCTCGACGCCGCTCTCTTCCGCGATCTCGCGGACCACCGCCTCCTGCACGCCCTCCCCCGGCTCGAGCTTGCCCCCGAGGCCCACCCAGTGCCCCGTGCCGAGTCCGCGCTTCTTGCGTCCCAGCAGGACCTGCCGACGCCCCTCGTGCTCCCGCAACAGGTAGGCGACGCAGACGCGGTAGACCGGCATGCCGGAAGGCTACCGGCTGTCGTCCCGCCCACAGGGCGGACGGCAGGAGGGCGGACGGCAGGAGGGCTGACGGCAGGAGGCGCGGGCCGCGTCCCCGGGAACCGCACGACGCCTCGCGCGTAGGCTCGTCGGCATGTCCGAAGCACGATCGAGCGGGAGGCGACGCCCCGGGCCCGAGTTCCGCGGCGCCGGCCGGAGCCTCGAGGTGCTGCGCGCCGAGGCCCACGACGAGCTCTCCGCCCTGATCGAACTGCGCTGCCGCAACGGCGAGGACCCCTGGGACGTCATCCCCGGGCTCCCCACCGTCGACGAGCAGGTCGTGATCTCGCTGCGGGCCGACGCCCTGGGCACCGACGGCGTGCCGACCGCGACGGGGCTCGGTCTCGCCGACGAGCTCGGCTACCTGCGCACCATCGCGTTGTGGCACCCCGAGCTGTCACGGGCCGTCTGGTCGCTCATGGGGCGGCTCGACGACGCCTCTCGCTGACCGCGCCTCGCCCGACCCGGCTGTCGGTGGTCCGCCGTAGCGTGGCCCCATGAGCTGGTGGGACGTCGTGACCGTGACCGTGGGTGCCTTCGTGGGTGCCGGGGCGGCGTTCGCGTCGAACCTGCTCGTGCGGCTGATCGAGTCGCGCCGGCGCGAGGCGTCGGCCCTCAACGAGCTGATCACCGAGATCCACTTCCGGCGCGTACTGCGCCGGGTGGCACCGAGGCTCAGCCCCAACCCCCGCGCCCTCGACCCCGTCTACGAGCAGGCCCGTCATTCGATCTCGGCCCTGCGGGGCGAGATCCGGCGGGCGCGACGGGCGCTCCGTCCTCGCTCGTCGGCCCTGCCCGTGCTCAACGAGATGACGCTGGCGTGCAACACCTTCCTCGACGACAGCGACGACGCCCCCGAGCGCTACCGCCTGCACCTCATGCAGCTGCACGCCCGGCTCAACGCCTCGGTCCGACGACTGAGGTCCGACCGTCGGTCCATCTCCGACCTCGAACCCGGCGAGGCGCACCTCGGCGCCACCGTCCAGGGGTTGAGCGCGCCCACCACGGCCCTGCCCGTCGACGACTGACCGCCGCCGGGTCGGACGCCGACCCGCGTCAGGGCCGGCCGACGACCGACGGCCTGGCCGGACGTCACCGAGGAGGCGCGGGTACCGTCCCCCGCATGAGCGTCCGCGACCAGACCCCGGCCCCCGACACCACCCCCCGCGACGACGCGTCCGGCGCGAGCGAGACGGTCGACCCGGCCGGGCACGACGTCGACGCGACGTACACGGTCCCCGGGACGCACTCCGAGTCGGCCGCCGAGAAGGCCGGCACCCCCGAGCAGGCGATCGACGAGGCCCGCGAGGGCGAGGCGCCCGACCCGGCCGACGTCCACGTCGCCTCGGACGAGTACCCCGAGGTGCCGGCCTTCAACGGCATCACGGCCAGCGACCGCTCCGTCTGAGCCGCCGTTAGGCTCGGGTGATGGCCTCCGTTCCCGCTCCCCGTGCCCCCCAGAAGCCCGTCACCCGGTCGCACCACGGCCACGACTTCGTCGACGACTACGAGTGGCTCCGTGCCAAGGACGACCCCGAGGTCGTCGCGCATCTCGAGGCCGAGAACGCGCACACCGAGGCCGAGACGGCCCACCTCGCCGGTCTGCGGCAGACGGTCTTCGAGGAGATCAAGGGCCGGGTGCAAGAGACCGACCTGGGCGTCCCGGTCCGTGAGGGCTCGTGGTGGTACTACTCGCGCACGGCCGAGGGGCAGCAGTACGGCATCCACTGCCGCGCACCGATCACCGGGCCCGACGACTGGAATCCCCCGTCGATCGAGGCGGGCGAGGCCGCCGAGGGCGAGCAGGTGCTGCTCGACGGCAACGCCGAGGCCGAGGGGCACGACTTCTTCTCGATCGGCAGCTTCGACGTCTCGCCCGACGGCACCCTGCTCGCCTACGCGGTCGACGTCGAGGGCGACGAGCGCTACACGCTGCGCATCCGCGACCTGGCGACCGGCCGCGACCTCGACGACGTGGTCACCGGCACGGCCGCCGGCGCCCTGTTCGACGCCACCGGCCGATACGTCTTCTACCCCACCGTCGACGAGTCCTGGCGGCCCGACACCATCTGGCGTCACGAGGTCGGGCAGCCCGGCGACGACGTCACGGTGTTCACCGAGACCGACGACCGCTACTGGATCGGGGTGGGCCTCACGCGCAGCCGCCAGTACCTCGTCGTCGACGTCGGGTCGAAGATCACGAGCGAGACCTGGCTGCTCGACGCGGCCGACCCGACCGGCGAGTTCCGGGTCGTCTGGCCGCGCCGCGAGGGCGTCGAGTACGACGTCGAGCACGCGATCGTCGCGGGCAGCGACCGCCTGCTCATCGTCCACAACGACGGCGCCGAGAACTTCGAGCTCGTCGACGTGCCGGCCGACGACCCCACCTCGACGACCGACCGCCGCGTGATCGTCGAGCACCGCGCCTCCGTCCGGCTCGAGTCCGTCGACGCGTTCTCCGGCCACCTCGTGGTCGAGTACCGCCGCGACGCGCTGCCGCGCTTCGCGGTCGTGCCGCTCGGTCCCGACGGCTACGGCGAGGTCTCCGAGGTCGGCTTCGACGAGCCGCTGTTCGCCGCCGGCGCGGGCGGCAACCCGGAGTTCCACCAGCCGACCGTCCGCTTCGGGTACACCTCGTTCGTCACGCCGTCGACGGTCTACGACCTGGACGTCCGCACGGGCGAGCGTCACCTCCTCAAGCGTCAGAACGTGCTCGGCGGCTACGACCCGGCCGACTACGACCAGGCCCGCGAGTGGGCCACGGCGACCGACGGCACCCGCGTGCCCGTCTCGCTCGTCTGGCGCCGTGACGCCGTCCCCGCCGAGGGGCCCTCGCCCGTGCACCTCTACGGCTACGGCTCGTACGAGCACAGCATCGACCCGGGCTTCAGCGTCGCCCGCCTGTCGCTGCTCGACCGCGGCGTCGTCTTCGCGGTCGCCCACGTCCGCGGCGGCGGCGAACTGGGACGCTCCTGGTACGAGGACGGCAAGACGCTCACCAAGAAGAACACCTTCACCGACTTCGTCGCCGTCGCCGACCACCTGATCGCCGAGGGTCGCACGACCCCCGAGCTGATGGTGGCCGAGGGCGGCAGCGCGGGCGGCCTGCTGATGGGCGCGGTGGCGAACATCGCCCCCGACCGGTTCGCCGGCATCGTCGCGGCCGTCCCGTTCGTCGACGCCCTGACGAGCATCCTCGACCCCGACCTGCCGCTCACCGTGATCGAGTGGGACGAGTGGGGCGACCCCCTGCACGACGCCGAGGTCTACGAGTACATGCGCGGCTACAGCCCGTACGAGAACGTTCGCGACGACGTGACCTACCCGCGCATCCTCGCCGTGACCTCGATCAACGACACCCGGGTGCTCTACGTCGAACCCGCCAAGTGGGTGGCGCGGCTGCGCGAGGTCGACGCCCCCGTGCTGCTCAAGACCGAGATGTCGGCCGGGCACGGCGGCGTCAGCGGACGGTACGAGTCCTGGCGCGAGCGGGCGTTCGAGATCGCGTGGATCCTCGACGTCCTCGGGCGGGCCTGACGAACGTGGACCACGTCGCCCTGCTGCGGGGCGTCAACGTCGGCACGGCCAAGCGGGTGGCCATGGCCGACCTGCGACGCGTGGCCGCCGACCTCGGCTTCGAGCGCCCCGAGACGCTGCTCAACAGCGGCAACCTGGTGTTCGGGGCGTCGTCGCGGCTCGGTGCCGACGACGCCGCCGGGCTCCGGGCGTCGATCGCCCGGGCCACCGGCGTCGACGCCGACCTGGTGCTGCTCGACGCCGAGCGCTTCACGCGGCTGGCCGTGGCGAACCCCCTCCGACGCGAGGAGCGCGAGCCGAAGCTGCTGTCGGTCGCGTTCGCCGAGGTGCCGGGCGCGCTCGACGGGGTGGCGCCTCCCGACGTCGACCTGGGCGACGAAGAGATCGTGGTCTCGCCCGACGCCGTCCGCCAGTGGCTGCCGGCAGGCGTGCTCGCCTCGCGGGTGCCGGCCGCCTGGTGGCGGGGGCTGCCGACTCCGGTCACGGCCCGGAACGACGCGACCGTGCGCAAGCTCGAGGCGCTGCTCGCCCGCCGCTCCGCCTGACCCCTTCCGCGCCCGAGGTCCGACGTCAGAGGTCGGCGTCCCGACGTCAGAGGTCGGCGTCCCGACGTCAGAGGTCGGCGGCGGCGCGGCGGAAGCGGCGGAGGGCGTCGTCGGCACGGGCGGACTCGAGGGTGGCCAGCACGCCGTAGCCGAAGGCGTCCTCGCCCGACCGGTTCGCGAGCGTCGCGACCTCGCGCATCGAACGCACCGCCGCGAGGGCGTCGCGGTGCTCGCCGAGGGCGTCCTGGACGGCCTCGGCCCGGCGGGCCCGGCCGCGGCCCGATCCGCTGCGGGCCCGGTCGGCCTCGAGGGCGTACCGCAGTCGTCGGGCGGCCTTCCGCGCGTCGTGCAGGACCGGGAGCGCGTCCACGGCGCCTGCGCGGTCCGTCGCGTCCACGGCCGCCAGCCCTGCCCGGACCGCCCGCCTCGTCCGCTTCCGCTCAGCCCGCAGCCGCGCGGCCGAGAGGTCGGCGGCCGGGTCGGTGGCGTGGTCCCCCGTCGCCGGGGCCGCCACGAGCGCGTCGACCGCGTCCAGCAGGTCGAACCAGGCGCCCGAGTCGAGCAGGCGACGCACGTCACCGACGGCCTCGTCGAGTCGTTCGCCGAGCCGGGCGTCGATCCGCCCCGTGACCTGGGCGGCCACGAAGCCCTCCGGAGCCGAGGAGGCGCGGGTCGCCACCCGGCCTCGCGCCACCTCGACGTCCCGAGCGGCACCCGAGACGTGGCCGACGTGGCGGGCCCCCGCCA
>NZ_LMKB01000006.1:90111-154375 GCF_001421165.1 Frigoribacterium sp. Leaf8
AGGGCGCGCAGTCGCCGGGTCGTCGTCCGCAGCCGATGGACCGCATCCGGGCGGCCGTCGCGCACGGCGGCGTCGACCGCGAGCAGCTCGTCACGGAGTCCCGACGCAGCGGACGCCACGAAAGCCGCGGCCGACTTCTTCTTCGGGGCCGGGGTGGCCGGGGCAGGCACGACCGTCGAGGCGGCCCCGCCGGTGCCGTCGCCCGACGCTGCCGGCACAGCGAATTCGGAGCCCAGCCCTCTGGCCAGCTTCGACTTCGACGACGAGAGCGACGCGCCGGCCGCCTCCAGCCGCTCCGCGACCGCGTCGAGCAGCCGCTCGCCCTCGTCCCCGTCGACGCCCGGCGCGAGCTCGACCTCCCATTCGCGCCAGGTGCGCAACACGCCGGTGTCGGGGTTCGACGCCCGCACGACGTCGTCGGCGAGTTCGGCCAGCTCGCGGTCCGAGCCGTCGAGCAGGCGGGTCACGGTGCGCGTCGTCTCGAGTCGGAGCACGGGGTGCACCGGCCGGCCCCGCAGCCGCGCCTCGACCAGCCGGCGCAGGGCGTCCGGCACGGGCTCGCCGGGGTCGCCGAGCGGCCAGTGGACCTCGCGGCGCCCGGTCGTGCCGGCCGACGGCGGCAGCTTGAGGTGCCATCCGGCGTCGCCACCGCCCTCGCGCCTCCTCAGGGTGGTCCGGGCCCCGAGCAGCGTGTGGTCGACGGTGTCCCAGTAGGTCGCGGCGAGCTCGACGGGGTCGTCGTGCCCCACGCCGTCGACGACGAGCGCCTCGGCGGCGCCGCCCCCCACCCCGACCAGGTCGGGCACCCCGGCGGTCTCGTGGACGTCGTACTTGCGTTCGATCTCGGTCTGTTCGGTGCGGCGCGGTGATGCGGTGCTCATGCCTCCGTTCTAGTCGGGAGGCCTGGTGGCCGGCCCTCCGGACCCCGCGGGGCGGCCCGGCGTAGGGTCGTCGCATGAGCGATGTGGCACCGATTCTTGCCGGATGGATGGCGCGTCAGCGCTGGTACGCGACCAAGGGACGAACGCCCGCCCTGCGGGTGATCGGATCGTTCGAGGCCGAGGTGGACGACGCCCTCACCATGACGCTGCTGATCATCGACGAGGCGGCGGACGTCCCCGTCCTCTACCAGGTGCCCCTCGTCAGCCGCGCGACCCCCCTGCCCGGCGGCGACGCGGCCTTCATCGGCTCGGCCGACGGACGCTACCTCTACGACGGTCCCCACGACCCGGCCTACGCCCGGGAGTTGCTGCGCACCATGTCCGCCGAGGCGCACGTGGTGGGTGCCGACGTCACGGTCGACGGCACGCGGATCGTCGACCCCGGGCAGGTGCGTCGCTCGCGCGTGCTCTCGGGCGAACAGTCGAACACCTCGATCGTCTACGACGTCGAGGGCGGCCCCGTCGACCAGGTCATCGCGAAGGTCTTCCGGGTGCTGCACCACGGCGACAACCCGGACGTCACCACCCAGGCCGCCCTGACCCGGGGCGGGTCGACGCACGTCCCCTCGTCGTTCGGCTCGTTGCGCGCGACCTGGCCCGACGTCGGGCGCGAGGGCGGGACGGCCACCGGCCACCTCGCCTTCTCGCAGGAGTTCCTCCCCGGCCTCGAGGACGCGTGGCGCGTGGCCCTGACGGCGGCGGCCGACGGTACCGACTTCACCGCCGATGCCCACGCGCTCGGCGTCGCCGTCGCCGAGGTGCACGCGACCCTCGCCGCCGACCTGGGCACGGTCCCCGCGGGCGACGACGAGATCGCCGGGGCCCTGACGAGCATGCGTCGACGCATCACGACCGCGTCGCGCGAGGTGCCGCAGATCGCCGAGCACGCCGCCGCGATCGGTGCCGTCTACGACGCGGCCGAGCACCTGCACTGGCCCGACCTGCAGCGCATCCACGGCGACCTCCACCTCGGTCAGGCCCTGCTCTCGCCCGAGCGCGGCTGGATGCTCATCGACTTCGAGGGCGAGCCCCTGCGGCCGATGCCCGAGCGCTCGCGCCCCGACCTGCCGATCCGCGACATCGCGGGCATGCTGCGGTCGTTCGACTACGTGGCCGGTTCGCTGGCGCAGGAGGCCGTCCCGGTGGACGCCGCGGCCTGGGCGCACGACGCCCGCCGCGCGTTCGTCGACGGGTACGTCGCCTCGTCCGGCGTCGACGTCCGGGCCGCCCGGGCCCTGCTCGACGCGTTCGAGATCGACAAGGCCGTGTACGAGGCGATCTACGAGAGCCGCAACCGGCCGGACTGGATCGACATCCCGCTCGCGGCCGTCGCCCGGCTCGCCGCACGCAGCGCCCCCGCCGCCGGCTGAGCCGGGCGGGCAGGGTCGCGAGGCGTCCTCCGCGTGACGGGCAGGGTCGCGAGGCGCCCTCCGCGTGACGGGCTGCGCCTCCTGACCCCTCGACGGTGAGGGGGCAGGAGGCGCGGCGCCGACCTCAGGGACGCGGCACGTTGCGCAGGTTCGACCGCGCCATGGCCACGGCCTCGCCTGCGCCGCCGTTCATGACGATCTTCGACATGGCGAGCGAGAAGCCCTTCACCTGGGCGCCCGTGATCGTCGGGGGCAGCGAGAGCGCCTTCGGGTCGGTCGCGATGTCGACGAGCGCCGGACCATCGTGTTCGAAGGCTGCCTCGTAGGCCGCCCGGAGGTCGCGGGGGTCGTCGACGTGGACGGCGTGGATGCCGATGGCGCGCGCCACCGCGGCGTAGTCCGTGTAGGGCACGTCGACGCCGAAGTCGGGGAACCCGTCGACGAGCATCTCGAGCTTGACGAGGCCGAGCGTCGAGTTGTTGAACACGACGATCTTCACCGGCAGCTGGTACATCTGCGCCGTGACGAGTTCGCCCATCAACATGGACAGCCCGCCGTCGCCCGAGATCGAGACGACCTGGCGATCGGGGTAGGCCATCTGCGCGCCGAGGGCGTGCGGCAGGGCGTTGGCCATCGAGCCGTGCAGGTACGAGCCGAAGATGCGCCGCCGCGGGGTCGGGGTGACGTAGCGAGCGGCCCAGACGTTTCCCATGCCCGTGTCGGCCGTGAAGATGGCGTTGTCGGCCGCGACCTCGTCGAGCAGCGAGGCCGCGTACTCGGGGTGGATCGGCCGCATCTTCTCGACGTTCTTCGTGTAGGCCCCGACCGCACCGGTCATCAGCTTCTCGTGCTTCTTGAGGGTCTTCTCGAGGAACCTGCGGTTCTTCTTGCGTGTCACGAGCGGCATGAGCGCCCGGAGGGTCGGGGCGATCGCCCCGTGGACGGGCACCTGCACGTCGGCGCGACGACCGATCACGGCGGCGTCGACGTCGACCTGGGCGATGGTGACCGTCGAGGCGTCCGGCAGGAACTGCGGGTACGGGAAGTCGGTGCCGAGCAGCACGAGCAGGTCGGCGTCGTGGATGCCGGCGTGGGCGGCACCGTAGCCGAGCAGGCCGGTCATGCCGACGTCGAACGGGTTGTCGTACTGGATGACGTCCTTGCCCCGCAGGCTGTGCCCGATCGGGGCACCGACGAGGTCGGCCAGGGCGATGATCTCGTCGTGCGACCCACGACCGCCCTCGCCGACGAAGAACGCGACGGTGTCGGCCTGGTTCACGGCATCGGCCAGGGCCTGCACGTCGTGCCGGTCGGGCACGAGCTCGGGCGGGCGGACGCTGATGTAGGCGGGCACCTTGCCGCCCGCGTCGAGTTCGGCGATGTCGCCCGGCAGCGTGATCACGCTGACGCCCTCGCCCGCCAGGGTGTGCCGGATCGCGCTGGCGACGACCATCGGCGACTGCTCGGCCGTCGAGATCATCTCGCTGTAGCCCGAGCACTCGACGAAGAGGCGGTCGGGGTGGGTCTCCTGGAAGTAGTCCGAGCCGATCATCGTGCTCGGGATGTGGCTGGCGATGGCCAGGACCTTGGCACGGCTGCGGTTGGCGTCGTAGAGCCCGTTGATGAGGTGCAGGTTGCCCGGGCCGCACGACCCGGCGCAGACGGCGAGCTCACCGCTCATCTGCGCGTCGCCCGAGGCCATGAACGCCGCGGCCTCCTCGTTGCGGACGTGGATCCAGTCGATCCCGCCCTTCGCCGAGCCGCCCGTGCGACGCACGGCGTCGACGATCGGGTTCAGGCTGTCGCCGACGATGCCGTAGATCCGGCGGACGCCGGCGGTGACGAGCTGGGCGATGATCTGGTCGGCGACCGTGTCTGCCATGGTGATCCCTTCGTGGTGCGTGCTGGTACGCCTCCCAGACAACTCCCCCGGCGCTCACCGCCGACCGGGCTTAACCTGGGGTCATGAGCGACATCGCGAGCACGTACGTCCCCGAGTCCGGCACCATCACCATGTTCAGCACCTCGTGGTGCGGCTACTGCGCCCGCCTCAAGCAGCAACTCGGCAAGCAGGGCATCGCCTTCACCGAGGTCAACATCGAAGAGGTCCCCGGCACGGCCGAGATCGTCGAGAAGGCCAACGGCGGCAACCAGACCGTGCCGACGATCGTCTACCCCGACGGCTCGACGGCCACGAACCCCTCGCTCGCCGACGTCCAGGCCAAGCTCGGCCTCTGACGCCGTCGTGGGCCCGACCGGCACGACCTCCTCGGCACGTCGCCCCCTGCGGCTGCTGATCCTCGGCGGCACCGCCTGGCTCGGTCGGACGATCGTCGAGGCCGCCCTCGCCGGCGGCCACGACGTCACGTGTCTCGCCCGCGGGTCGTCCGGCGACGTCCCCGAGGGCGCGGCGTTCGTCCGGGCCGACCGTCGCACGCCCGGGGCGTACGACGCCGTGCTCGGGGGCGGACGACGCTGGGACGCGATCGTCGACCTGAGCCGCGACGCGTCGCACGTGCGTGACGCCGTGTCGGTGCTCGAACCAGTCGGCGCCTCCTTCGTCTTCGTCTCGAGCGTCAGCGTCTACGCCGACACCGCCACCACCGGGGCGGACGAGACGGCGGCCCTCGTCGACGCCGACGAGTCGGACTACGGCGGGTCGAAGGTCGCGGGCGAGCGCGCCGTCGTCGAGGCGTTCGGCGCCGACCGGTCACTGCTCGTCCGGGCGGGCCTCATCGGCGGACCGGGCGACCACACGGGCCGCACGGGCTGGTGGCCGCTGCGCTTCGCCCTGGCCGCCGCGTCCACGGAGCCCGATCCCGTGCTCGTGCCCGACGTGCCCGGCCTCGACGTGCAGCCGGTCGACGTCCGGGACCTGGCGAGCTGGATCGTCGCGTCCGTCGAGCGAGGTCTCTCGGGAACGTTCGACGCGGTGGGTGATCGGCAGTCGCTGGCCGACCACCTCGCGGTGGCGCGCCGGGTCGCCGGCCACACGGGCGAGGTCGTACCGGTCGACGAGCCCTGGCTCGACGCACACGGGGTCGGGCCGTGGGCCGGGCCCCGGTCGATGCCCCTCTGGGTGCCCCTCGCCACGCACGCGGGCTTCGGCGCCCGGTCAGGAGGCGCGGGCCGGGCCGCCGGGCTCGTGCCGCGCCCCGTGGACGAGACGCTGCGCGACGTCCTCGCGTGGGAACTCTCGCGTCCCGGCCCGGCGGGCCCCCACGGCGCGGGGCTCGAGCCCGCCGACGAACGCGAGCTGCTCACCGCCGCCCGCGACCGCTGAGGCCGACCCGCGCTCTGCCGGTCTCTGCGAGCCGCGCCTCGCGCCTCGCCCGCCGCACGCCAGCCGCCGCCCGCCGCCATGCAGCGCACCGCGTTCCGTGCAGCACGCTCCCTCTAGTCGCGGTGCGGTGAACGAAACGCGGTGCGATGCCGGCAGGCGGCCCGGTCCGGCGCGTCCTGGGTAAAAGGCCCCCGCGCCTCCGCACCCCGTTTCGTGCGCCACACACCGTCTAGTCGCGGTGCAGTGCACGAAACGCGGTGCCGTCGCGGCAGGCGGCCCGTATCAGCTCTGTGCGGGCGGGGCGAAGAACTCGATCTGGTTGCCGTCGGGGTCCTTGATCATGAGGGCGTGGCCGAAGTCCGCGTCCTGCAGGTCGGACTCGATGCCGACCGACGTGGCGTGCTCCTGCCAGGCGACGACGCCGTCACGATCGGTCACGGCCAGGCCGATGTGGTCGAGCCCGGGGACGGTCGGGTCGAAGGCCGCGCTCGATCCCCCGGTGTAGGCCGTCACCCCGAGGATCTGCCCGTTGCCGACGGAGAAGATGCGGCGATCGAGGCCGTCGAGTTCGATGCGGCCGACGGGGCCGGCGCCGAGCAGCTTCTCGTAGAAGGCGAGGCTCGTGTCGAGGTCGGAGACGGTGATGGCGACGTGGGCGTAGCCGGAGAGTTCGGGCATGGGGTGCTCCTTCGGTGGTCGGGTGTTCTCCGACCCACCGAACTCGCCTCGACTGAGAACGGCCTCTCGTCCCGCGCTCCGCCGTCCCCCGCATCCCTCCACAGGATGGCGAGATCCGATCCCGGAGTCCGCTCGAGCCCGAGACGATCGACGCGTGACCACCCACGAACGAGACCTTCGTTCCCTCCTCATCCGCTCGCGGTTCGACGATCCGTCGGAACGCCGAGCCCACGCGCGTGGCGAACTCGTGCGCGTCGCGCCCGGACGCTACGTCGAGTCGGCGGCCTGGCGGGGCCTGCGCCGCGAGGAACGCCACGCCGTCCGAACGGCGGCCGCGGTCGGCCGGATGCGTGACGCGGTCGTCGTCTCCCACACCTCGGCGGCCGCGGTGTGGGGCATGCCTGTGCTCGGCCCGCCGCTCGCCCGCGTCTCGACGACCGACCCGGCGCGCGCCCGGACCCACACGGGTGCGCACGTGACCAGACATGCGGCACCGCTGCTCTCGGACGAGATCACCCCTCATCGGGGTCTCCTCGTGACCACGCCGGCCCGGACGGCCGTGGACGTCGCTCTGAGCGGGACACGCAGCCAGGCCGTGGCCGTCCTCGACCACTGCCTGCGACGTCGGTTGTGCACGCTGGCCGAGTACCAGGCGTGCCTGCTGGGACGAGACCGTGTCCGGGGCTCGACCCGCGCCTCCTGGGTCGCCGAGTTCGCCAGCCCCCTGGCCGGTTCCGCCGGTGAATCGGTCTACCGGGTTGCCCTGGACGGTCTCGGATTCCCCGCACCCCGTCTCCAGGAACGGCACGTCGACGACGAGGGGCTCATCGGGTTCACCGATTTCGGGTGGGAGGCCTACGGCGTGTACGACGAGTTCGACGGCTTCGTGAAGTACCTCGACCGCGAGATGCGGCACGGGCTGACGGCGGAGGAGATCGTGATCCTCGAGAAGGTCCGTGAAGACCGGCTGAGTGGGCTGCCCTACGTGAATCGGGTGACACGAACCATCTGGCGCGATCTCGCGCGTCCGCAGCGGATCGTCACACGGCTCGAGCGAGCCGGCCTCCCGCGCGTCCACACCGCGAATCGTGCACGGCACCGTGACTAGTCGGGGTGCCGTGCACGAAACGCGGTGCGTCGAGGTGCGGCGGTGTGTCGCGGTGCCGTGCACGAAACGCGGTGCGTCGAGGTGCGGCGCGGTGCGTCGAGGTGCGGCGCGGTGCGGCGCGGTGCGGCGCGGTGCGGCGGGGTGAGGGCGGGTCAGGCTTCGAGGGCCTCGGTGAGCAAGGCGACGAGGGCCGAGAGCTGCACGTCGACGGAGTCGACGACCTCGGAGTCGTCGCCGTCGAGTGCCCGGGCGGCGAGGCCGGCCTTGCTGTCGATCAGCTCGGCGATCTTCGTGTCGATCGTCTGCGCCGCGATGACGCGCCACGCCGTGACCGGCTCGGCCTGGCCGATGCGGTGCACGCGGTCGATGGCCTGCGTCTGCTCGGCGTCCGTCCACGACAACTCGGCCAGCACGACGTTCGAGGCGACCTGCAGGTTGAGCCCCACGCCGGCCGCGGTCAGCGAACAGACGACGACCTCGACCTCGGGGTCGTTCACGAAGGCGTCGATCTGGCGCTGACGGACGGCCGGGGTCTGGTCGCCGCGGATCGAGGAGTACTTGATGCCCCGCTTGGCGAAGGTGGCCTCGGCGACGTCCATGACGTCGATGTGCTTGGCGAAGAACACCACCTTGCCGACGTTGCGGGCGAGCTGGGCGGTGTAGTCGGCGGCCAGGCCGGCCTTGGCCTGACCGATGCGGCGCACCATGCTGAAGACGTTCTCACCCGTGCTCGACGCGCTGGCGTCCTCGAGCTCCCACTTGGCGACCTGGCGGACGAGGTCGTGATCGATGCCCTCGACGCGGACGCCGGACGTGCGGGTGGTGAGCGCGGTGCGGTACTTCTGCACCATGCGGCGGGCCAGCTCGCGTTCGGCGTCGCGGATGGACCGGCCCACCTCGTCGTCGAGCTCGACCGGAAGGTCGGCGATGCGGCGGGCGGGGATGTCGGAGGCGACGTCGACCTTCTTGCGACGGACGATGCCGAGGTCGATCACGATCTCGCGCGCCGACGAGAAGAACCCGGGGTCGGCGGGGGTCAGGCCGACCTCTTCGAGGCGCTCCATCAACTCGGCGGCGGGCTTCTTGTCGCCGATCCAGCCGAGGAACTCCCAGATGGCGCGGAAGTCCTCGATGTCGTTGATCAACGGGGTGCCGGTCAGCGCCATGAGCAGCGGGTGCGCGGTGCGCGACCGGATGCGCTGGGCGAGCTGCAGCACGTGCCGCGACCGCTGCGATTCTTTGTTCTTGATGAAGTGGGCCTCGTCGACGATCATGCCCTTGAAGCCGAGCTCGCCGAGCCAGCCGACGTGACGGTCGAGCACCTCGTAGTTGACGATGACCACGTCGGCGAAGGCGTCGAGCTTCTCGCCGTCGCCGTGGATGACGGTCGCCGTGCGCGTCGGCGTCCACAGCTGGACCTCGCGGGCCCAGTTCGTCTTGACGACGTTGGGCACGACCACGAGCAGCGGGTACGCCGCGGCCGCCTGGGCGGCGAGCAGTGCCTGGGCGGTCTTGCCGAGGCCGGGCTCGTCGGCGAGCAGGTAGGTGCGGTGGCCCTGGCGGGCGGACTCGACGAGCTGTGCCTGGTGGTGCATCAGGGTGGCGCCCGCGGGGGCGTCGACCGTGGTGGGCTCGGGCAGCGGCATGCAGGCCGAGCCTCCCCCGGCGCCGTACTCGAAGGACTTGAACAGGGGGCCGAAGAGCTCCCAGTTCGCGAGCCGGCGCGGGTGCGCCTCGCGGGCGACCTCGGCGAGCGCGAAGTCGGGCGGCAGGAACGGGTTCGCCAGCTGCCGCGAGATGACCGACTGCGGGACGACCTGTCGCTCGGAGGTCGGCGCGACCGGCGCGGCCTCGGTGACGATGATCTGCTGCTCGGGCTCGAGCTCGAGCCCGGCCGACATCTGCATGTCGCGCTTGAGCGTCTTGGCGGCCTCGCTGACCGTGGCCGCGTCGCCCAACAGGGTGATCAGCGACGTGTCGCGGGCGGCGGTCTTGGCCAGGATCTGGGCGACGCCGTCGAGGCGCTTCATCTGCTCGGCGCGCTCGGACTCGCTGATGGCCTTGTCGACCTTGACCCGGGCGCGTTCCTCGCGCATGAGCAGGGCGATGACCTGGAACTTGGTGCGGCTCGAGGGCTTCACCTGACCGCGTTGCGCGGCGGCCTCGACCTCGCGCACCGCACGGGCGAGGACGGGGATCAGCCCGTCGTTGTCGACCTCGCGGCGACGGTTCGGACGCTGGGCGGTGCGGGTACCACCCGATTGACGCTGGCCTGGTCGAGCCAAGGCTCCTCCTCGTGGTCGACGCGGGACGTCGACGGTGCTGTGCCGCCGTGTCGGCGGAGGGTGCTGCGCGGGACGCCGAGAGGCTCGGCGACCCGGACGGACGACGACCGAGAGGGTCGCGCCGGATGCGTGCGGGGCGGGGTGCCGCGCGATGGACAGCTGTACCGGCTTCGCGACGGGCGACCTTCGTGGCGGGCAGTCCGACGACGGCACGTGCCCCGAAGCCCCGTCACGCCGAGGTGTCGACTCGCACCGGAGGAGGCGCGGACCGGAGAACACCCGGGCGGTGAAGCTGGGGACAGTTTACGCGTACGACGCGCCGGTACGCCACCAGCGCCTCCTCGTGTCCCGGGCCCAGGTGGCAACGGGCCGGCGACGCATCAGCCGCGACGACGCAGGCCGCGGGTCGCCGGCCCCTCGAGCACGCTGCCGTCGGCGGCGAACCGCGACCCGTGCAGCGGGCAGTCCCACGACCGTTCGGAGTCGTTCCAGGTGACGATCCCGACGAGGTGCGGGCAGATCGCCGAGACGGTGCAGACCTCGCCGTCGACGGTCGAGCGCGCGACGGGGGCGAAGCCGCCCGACCGGCCCACCTCCCCCTGGCCCTCGGCGGGTGCGACGGCGACCAGACGGCGGGTCATCGCCCCGGCCCAGCCCTTGGCCGCCCACCACGCGTCGGCCGCGTTGATGCCGATCCCCGACGCGATGGCGATCGGCGTCGTGACCCGCCCGTGCAGCGTGGTCATCCAGGGCTGCGGGTCGCCGAGCACGTCCGACACGAGGGTCATCGCGGCCTGGACCGCGTTCGTCAGCCCCCAGTGCTCGTAGCCGGTCGCCAGGTAGATGCGGCCTCGACCCCGCGGCAGCCAGCCGACGAACGGCACGTGGTGCGGCGTGCCGTAGTCCTGACCGCTCCACGAGTGGGTCGGCCGCGCACCCGGCCAGTGGCGCGTCGTCCACTCGGCGAGGTCGTCGACCATCGCGATCGTCGAGGAGGCGCGACCCACCGGGTGCCGGTTGCCGCCGGTCACGAGGCGGTCGCCCACCGCGGAGAACGACCGGGTGGGACCGTCGACCGCCTGGTACATGCCGTCCGGCAGGTCGTCGACGCCCTCGAAGGCCAGGCCGTAGGAGCGCTCGCTGCGGAGCTTGGCGAAGTAGAGGCCGCGGTCGAGCACGGGGCTGCCCGTCGTGACGTGCACGCGGCGGCCGCGGACGTCGGGACCGTCGCTGTGGGTCACCGTCGGGTTCGTCGCGTCGACGCCGGTGACGCGCACCCCCTCGACGACGACGCCACCGAGCGCCCGGACGTCCGCCACGAGCGCGACGATCGCCTGCACGGGGTCGAACTGCGCCTGGTCGGGCAACCGGAGTCCGCCGGTCGTGCCGAACGGGAGGTCGAGGCCGAACTCCTTGACGACGGGGAGGCCGGCCTTCCTCGCGACGAGGTACTCGTCGTCGACCGTGGCGATCCCGGCCCGGGTCGTCGCGTAGCTGAAGGCGTCCCGGCGCTCGACCTCGACGCCGGCCTCGTCGAGGTAGTCGACCATCCAGTCGAAGCCCGCGCGGTTGGCCGCGACGTAGGCGTCGACGACGCTCTGGTAGGTGTTCGTGCGGATGCGCTGGAGCTGCCTGCCCTGCAGCAGCGACATCGACGCGGACCCGCTGCCGCTCGCGACGCTGCCGACCGTGCGCGCCTCCAGGACGGCGACCCGGTGACCGCGACGCGCGAACAGCAAGGCGGTGACGAGTCCGGTCAGGCCCCCGCCGACGATCACGTCGTCGTAGACGGTCTCGGGGTCGATCCTGTCGGTGGTGACGTCGGGAGCGGCGTCGAGCCAGGGTGACGGCATGGGGGCCTCCGGGTGCGCGGGTGGGTGCTGCGCGCCACGGTAGGCCCGTCCGCCCGTCCGTGGGTGCGCGGCGGACCCGTCCGTGGGTGGGCGGCGGAGGGACCGGCGGTCAGGCGGGGCGGGCGAGGGTGCCCGCGGCGGCACCGATCAGCTGGACGGCCTTGCGGCGGCCCGTGTCGGTGCCGAGCGTGGCCTGTCCGCCGGCGTGGGCGAGCAGCTGCGACGCGACGCCCGGCGCGAGCCGGTCGGCCAGGCCGGGCAGGCGTTCGACCCAGGCGCGCGTCACGTCGTCGGCGAGGCGTTCGCAGGCCCGGGCCTCGGCCTCGTCGCCGTTGCCCCGGTGCCACTGTCCCGTCACGACCAGATGGGCGACGAGGGCCGCCGCGTCGCGCGCCGGGTGCCCGAGCCCCGCGGTGTCGACGTCGAGCAGACCGGTGACCCGCCACGGCTCGGACGGGTGCACGAAGAGCTGCTCGAGGTGCAGGTCGCCGTGGATCACGGCGAGGGCGTCCGAGGCGGATGAGGCGCGGCGCCGGTCGATCTCGTCGTAGAGGCCGTCGATCTCGGTCGCCCGGTCGGGCAGCGCGGCGCGCAGCGTCGAGCGGTGCCAGGCTCCGTGGTCGAGGGCGTCGGACTGCGCCCGCGCCACCACGTCGACGCGGGCGATGCGCGTGCCGAGGTCGACCATCTGCTCGACGAACCGCGGGTCGTCGACGAGCTCGACGACGCGCTGCCCGGCCGGCACCCCCGGGACGCGTTCGAGGACGAGCAGGCCGTCCGCCCGCGAGGCGAGCACGGCGGGCACCGGCAGCCCCTGCGCCCGGAACGCCTCGTGCAGGGCGACGATCGGTGCCACCCGGTCGGGGCGGACCACCTTGAGGAAGACGGTGGTCTCGGCGGCGTCGAGTCGGATGACGGCGCGCTTGCCGGGTCGGTACGCCGCGACGCTCAGCCGCGGTTCGGTGACGACGACGCCGAGCGCCGCGAGCGCGTCGGCCACCCGGTCGGGATACGTGGCCCCGGCGAGCGCCGGCAGCATCGGGTCGGCCGGGTAGGCCCAGACGGCGAGCGGCTGACCGGTGTTCGGGTCGCGGGTGAGCACCGAGGACTCGTCGGCGGCCCGGGTGTCGGTGTCGATGAAGGTCAGCACGGTCGAGGTCGCGCCGACCGGGTCGACCGTGTCGACCTCGTAGCCGTAGAGGAACCCGGCGCCCGAGGGCTCGACCGAGTGGGGTCGGAAGGCGACGACGGTCAGCCCCGAGTTCGCGAACGCGGCGGGGAGCACCTCGGCGGAGTTGGGCCACACGAGGAGGCAGTCAACCAGCAGCCGGACCGATCGGTGGGGAGGCGCGGGCGGGGTGACCGTTTCGTGACCTGTCGCGACGTCGCGACGCGGGCGGCGCCTCCCCGTCTACCCTGGAGGGCGTGAAGGTCGTCTCGCGCATCCGGCAGACGAAGCGCACGCCCCTGCTCCAGGTGGTGAAGACGAGCGTCGCGGTGATGGCGGCCTGGTTCGCCTCGGTGGCCCTGTTGCAGCAGCCCCTGCCGATCTTCGCCGCGATCGCGGCCCTGCTCGTGGTGCTGCCGAGCGTCAACCAGTCGTTCGTGCGCGGCCTCGAGCGCAGCGTCGGCGTCATCGCCGGCGTGCTCATCGCCTTCGCGGCCGGCCAGCTGTTCGGCGACGCGACCTGGATCGTGCTGGCGATCGTCGTGGTGAGCCTGCTCGTGGCCTGGGCCTTCCGGCTCACGCCGAGCTCGGCGAACCAGGTGCCGATCTCGGCGATGCTCGTGTTGGCGATCGGCGCCCAGACCCCCGACTACGCGCTCGACCGGGTGCTCGAGACGATCATCGGTGCGGCCATCGCGCTCGCGATCAACGCGTTGATCGTGCCTCCCGTCGCCCTCGCCCCCGCGCACCTCGCCGTCGGACGGCTCGCGCGCGACATCGCGTCCGTGCTCGACGAGACCGCCGCCGTGCTCGACGAACCGGTCGACGGGTCGCGGCTCGCCACGGGCCTGACCAGGGCCCGCGAGCTCAGGGTGGCCCAGGCCCGGGCGGTCGACGCGGTCACCGCGGGCGAGGAGAGCCTCCAGCTCAACCCCCGTGCGAGCCGCAACCGCAGCGTCCTCGAGGCCGACGCGGCGCTGCTGCGGCGCCTCACCGTGCTCGTCAACCGGGTGGTCGGCATGGTGCGGTCGGTCCACGACAACTACGACCCCCGGCTGTCCGACGACCCCGTGGTGCAGAGCATCGCCGAAGACCTCCGACGAGCCGCCCACGACGTGCGCCTGCTGGCGCGGACCACCGAGGAGGCGCTGCCGGCCGGGCGCGCCTCCCGCCTCCCCGACGCCACCGGCGGTCCCGCGACGGGCACCGGGCACGACGACGGCCCGGCGCTCACGTCGCCGGTGAGCGTGCTGCGCCCCGACCCGGACAACTGGGTGCTGGTCGGGTCGCTGCTCGAGGACCTGCGCCGCGTGCGCGAGGAGATCATCGGGTAGCATCCGACGATGCGACGGGGCCGGGCGACAGGGGTGGCCGACCCGACCCTCGACCGCTACGCCCCGTTCGCGCTGGTGACCGAGCCCGGTGCCCTCGGGCTCACCCGCTCGATGATCGAGACGGCACACGGCCGGACGGTCGTGCACCACGCGACGGCGTCGGCCGACCGGTCCTCGCGCCGCCGGGCGACCGTCCTGCTGCACGGGGCGGCTGGTTCGTGGACGACGTGGACCCCCCTGCTGCAGGCCGCCCGCGAGGTGGACGCGGTCGTCTCCCGCCCGGTGCTGATCGACCTGCCGGGGTGGGGCGCCTCGCCCGAGCCGGACCCGGGCCTCGACGTCGAGTCGGCCGCCGCCGTGGTGGTCGAGGTCGCCGAGGCGCTGGGCGTCACCGAGTTCGACCTCGTCGGACACTCGATGGGCGCGTTCGTCGCCCTGCACCTGGCCGCCGTCCGACCCGACCTCGTGCTCAGCGTCTCGGTCGTGTCGGTCACGTCCTTCTCGGCGATCGACGCCGTGACGCACCCGGTGCGAGGCCTCGTGCGGTTGCCGGCCTTCACGCTGCTGCGGGCGGCGTTCGGGGTGCTGCCCCGCGCCTCCGCGTCCCTCTTGCGCGGCGCGGCCCGCATCGGACTGCTGCGAGCGCTGTCGTCGCCCGTGTTCCGCCACGTCGACCGCGTCCCGCGCTCGGTGCTCGAGGCGTTCGTGGCCGAGCTCAGGCCCCGGGGCTTCCTGGCGGCCTCGAGGTCGGGGCAGGGGTACGACGCGACCCGGTGGCGAGGCATCGAGTGCGACGTCGCCGCCGTCAGCGGAGCCGACGACGTCTTCGCCCGGTCGTCCGACCTCGACCGCCTGGCCGGCGTCGTGCGGCACGCCCGGACGACCCTCCTCGCCGACTGCGGGCACTTCGCCCACGTCGAACGGCCCCACGAGACCTTGCGGGCCCTCGGCTGGGTGGAGGGCTAGGACGCCTCGGCCGACGCCGCCGAGCCCGCCCCGGCCCCGACCTCGCGCACGATCATCGCGACGCACCGCGCGTGGCCCAGCGGCCGGAAGTGGCCGTCGACCGGGAACTCAAGGTTGACGGCCCCCGGCAGGACGCTGCCCTCGGTGACGTGGGCGTCGAACCGCGACGCCATCGACGTGATGGTCCCGTTCGCCTCACGCTGTCCGGCGAGCCGCAACAGGTCGGCGTCCCGGGGCGAGAAGGGCCTCAGCGCCCTGACCGGCAGCACCCTCGCCCAGCGCGACCCCGAGAAGGGACTGTTGACCGTCACCATGCGGGTGATGCGTCGCTCGGCGTCGGTCGAGACCATCATCGTCTTCCCGACGAGCCCGCCCTTGCTGTGGGCCAGCACGACGACGTCCCGCAGGTCGTGGGCGTCGAGGATGCGTTGGGCCACCTCGGCGGTGGCCGCGATCGGACGACGGTTGTGGCCCATGCCGGGCACCACGACGATCGGGTGACCCCGATCGTTCAGCCGGTCGGCCACGGGACGGAGGAAGCGCCAGGTCTCGTAGACGCCGGGCAGCAGCAGGACGGGCTCACGGCCGCCGTCCCGGTAGCGACGCGGCACCACCCGGCCCGACCGCGGGACGAGGTGCACCCACCAGACGTACCGGTAGTCGAGCACGACCGTGCGGACGAAGCGCCAGAGGCCGACCCGGCGACGTCCGTGGCCGCGCGACGGTGTGGAGCTCATGCCGCCACGCTAGGCGACGTCAGGCGGCGGTGCCCACCAGGGGCAGTTCGCCCCAGGGCTCGCCCTCCGGCCAGGCGATCGACTCGACCGCGGCCCGGGCCATCTCGAGCGTGACGTCCCAGCGGCCACAGATCGACGCCCACGGCGGCGGGAACTCCGACGCGTCGTCGAGCAGCGCCAGGGCGAGTCGCCCGAGCCCCGCGCGGGCGGCCGCGCTCGCCGCGTCCGGCAGGGAGTCGGTCAGCCCGTGGACGACCCTCACCCGGTGGGCGAAGTCCATCTGCTCGATGTCGTCGAACGCCCCCCAGGCGCTCTCGATCTCTCGTCGCAGCCTCGTGATCTCGACCGCGTCGAAACCGTGACGGTCGGCGCGTCCGGGTACCGCTCGTGCCATGTCAGCCCCCCTCAGAGCATGGCCACGGATCGGGTACCCACGGCCGGGCGTCGGCTTCGGTGCCGATGCAGGCGAACATACCATCCAGTACGGTCCGGGCTCCAGCACCCTCGATCACGAGTCGATCACGGCGGCGAGCGACCCCTTGGACCGGCTCGGGACGGCATGCGCCGGCGACCCCTCGGGCCGACGCGCCCCGGCGTCCCCACCCGTCGTCGGTCGAGCTGTCCCCCGAAGGCTGAGCCGTCGCCCGGGCCCACGGTCTACCGTCCACGTCGCACCCACCGGTGCGACGACTCCGCACGAACCCACGACGAACGGGAGACATCATGTTCCAGGGATCCGACCAACTCCGCGACAACATGCAGAAGGTCCTCGTCGACCTCATCGAGCTGCACGTCCAGGGCAAGCAGGCGCACTGGAACCTGCTCGGCTCGAACTTCCGCGACCTCCACCTGCAGCTCGACGAGATCGTCGACGCGGCCCGCGAGTTCAGCGACGAGGTGGCCGAGCGCATGCGCGCCGTCTACCTGATCCCCGACGGCCGCACCTCGACCGTCACCCGCGGCACGAGCCTGCCCGAGTTCCCCGCGGGCCCCGTCGAGACCACCGCGGTGGTCGACCTCATCGTCGACCGCATGTACGCCGTCACCGGCACGATGCGCACGGTCCACGACGACGTCGACGACGAGGACCCCACGACGGCCGACGTGCTGCACAGCATCCTCGAGCGCCTCGAGCAGCTCGCCTGGATGACCGGCGCCGAGAACCGCCACCCCGAGAAGGACGCCCGCCAGGACGACACGCGTCAGCGTGACGAGGACGCCGCGGCCGAGGGCCTCGACCGCGTCGGCGCCGTCGCCAACTGACCCGACCACCTCACGAGGGCACCGTCCGGGAGCGCGCCACCCGCGCCTCCCGGGCGGTGCCCTCTCTCGTCGAGAGGACGACCCCATGACCGAATCGTTCGACCACGTCATCGTGGGCGGCGGCATGACCGCCGACGCCGCCGCGAAGGCCATCCACGACACCACCCCGGACGCGTCGGTGCTGATCGTCAGCGCCGACGTCGACGCGCCGTACACGCGCCCGGCGCTGTCGAAGAAGCTCTGGACCGACCCCGACTACACCGAGGCCGACAACGCTCTCGGCACCGTCGCCGACTCGGGTGCCGAGATCCGGCTGCGCACGCTCGTCGAGTCGATCGACCGCGAGGCCCGCACCGTGACCACCGACCGCGGCGACGTGATCGGCTACGGGGCCCTGCTGCTCGCCACTGGAGGCAGCCCCGTCGCCCTCGACCTGCCGGACGACGACCGCGTCGTGTACTTCCGGACCGCCGAGGACTACCGCCGACTCCGCTCGCTCTCGGGCGGCGGCCGGCACGTCGTCGTCGTGGGCGGCAGCTACATCGGCACCGAGCTCGCCGCGGCCCTCGTGCAGAACGACACCCGCGTGACGCTGGTCTTCCCCGACGACGTGCTCGGCGGATCGGTGTTCCCCGCGTCCCTCGCCTCGTCGTTCGAGAAGAGATTCGAGGAGGCGCGGGTCGAGCTGGCGCGCGGACGTCGCGTCGAGAGCGGCACGGCCGACGACGCCGGCGTCCACCTCCGGCTCGACGACGGCTCGACCCTCGACGCCGACGCGGTCGTCGTGGGGCTCGGCATCTCGGTCGACGACCAGCTCGCGGCCGACGCGGGTCTGGCCGTGGACGACGGCATCGTGGTCGACGAGCACCTGCGGACGAGCGACCCGAACGTGTTCGCCGCCGGCGACGTGGCCTCGTACCCGGACGCGATCCTCGGGCGCCGCCGCGTCGAGCACGTCGACAACGCGAAGTCGCAGGGCCCCGTCGTCGGTCGCAACATGACCGGTGCCGACGAGGTCTACGACCACACGCCGTACTACTACTCGAAGGTCTTCGACCTCTCGTACGAGGCCGTCGGCACGCTCGACGCGTCGCTCGAGACGATCGTCGACGACAAGGGCGAGGGCGAGGCCGTGGCGTACTACCTGGGCGACGACGGCGCGGTCGAGGGCGTGCTGCTCTGGAACGTCGAGGAGGCGCGTGACGCGGCCCGGGCGGTCCTCGCGGCGGGTTCCGATCTTGGGCAGAAAAACCTAGTTGGACTCATCTAGGACAACCCCTAAAGGCCCGTATATGCGATAGGTTCCGAGTTGTTATCACTTCTCTTGGCGGACCGCATCCAAGCTTGCGCCGTGCAACTAAGAGTTCGGGAGTCTCGAATGGCCGGTCGCTTCATCGACTTACAAACGCGCCTTGAGGGCCTTCGAGAAGAGCCGCAGCGCAAGCTCAGCTTTTTCTTCGGGTCAGGGTTGAGCAATGCCACGCTGCCCTCAACCGCCCTTCTGGCCGACACGTTTCTCGCACTCTTAAAGCCAGCATTTCAGGAGGAAGTGCGCACCTCGGATAACGGGCGGAAGGGTGCGCCGGGCCTTTATCAAGAGGCTGCCAAACTTGTGGCGCTCCACAAGGGTGACTTGGTGATAGCTCGTGTCATTCGCGAAGCCGTCCTAAGCGCTTATAGAGGCGACACGTCACGCTTGGAAATTACCGGTCGTCCCGGCACGTATGACGAAGCGGCCCTCCATGACCTCACGATGTCCCCAGGACTCTGGAACATACCTTCGGGATACCGATCCTTCGCGAAATTTTTCAAGAGCATTCCTGCCGAATTCCGTGGAC
The DNA here is from genome assembly GCF_001421165.1 of Frigoribacterium sp. Leaf8. GTDB lineage: Bacteria > Actinomycetota > Actinomycetes > Actinomycetales > Microbacteriaceae > Frigoribacterium. The sequence goes on from NZ_LMKB01000006.1 coordinate 108,936, forward strand.
GGGTACTGACAACGAACTTTGATCCTTTTATAGAGATGGCTCTTGCTCAGGCGGGCTTAGAAGCCGAGCCCGAAACGCTGGACTTTGACAATCCACCCTCCGTCGAAGCAAGTCGCTTCAGTCGGACTGAAAAAGTCGTCCATCTCCACGGCTACTTCGCCTCGACATTCGGTGTGAATACAATTGGTCAGCTCGAGCGCGTGCGGCCCAACACGGAGAACTATCTGCAGCAGCTTCTACAGGGCCACTCTGTAGTAGTAGCAGGATACGGCGGGTGGAATGACGCCTTCACGAGAATGCTGTGGCGCGATTCCTCCTACAGGACACTTACCGACGCCGAGGTCCTGTGGAGCACTTTCGACGGAAACGCAAATAATGCACTGGACGTTCCGATCATTGCTGAACTCGATGGCCGGCCTGGATTCCATCTTTTCGTAGGTGTTGACGCGGGCGAACTCTTCGTGACGGCGGATACGACGGAGCCACTAACGGCAGAGGTCCTGCTTCCCAGGGGCTATACGAGCGTCGAAGGTGTCCCCCTCATTGCCAGCCTGCCTATATCCTTTGCCGAGGGGGCGCAGCCCACATGGACTGATGCCGCTAATGGAACGTGGCCCCTTTTGTCCCCTGGCAAACAGCTATACGACCTAGTGGCAGAAGGTAGTAAAAAGCTGGTCGCCGCGGTTGGACCCATAGCCGAGGGTAAGAGCACTGCCCTCAAACAGGTTGCCTGGCGTCTCGCGAACGAAACCGAATCCTGCAGGGTCATTTGGCGCGAGGCGGGCGCATCTCCAGCGGCAGACGAAGCCCTGGGAAATATGGATTTCAAGCCTAAGACTTTAATTGTCATCGACGACGTGGAGAGTGCAGTACCGCTGCTTCGAAGGCTCATCCGAGTGTTAGAAGAGACGGACATCGGGCTGCGCGTGATGGTGGCATGTCACGACCGCCACTGGGCTTCGGCCCTGCGTTTCGCACATGGTTTGGCGCATGTAGTCAAATTTGGTGACCTGGAAGAACAAGACGCCGACGCTATAACCCGGACGTGGGATCGCTACAACATTCTTCCCGAATCGTCCTCAAGCCAGGAGGTCTTGGCATCAGCTCTTCTTCAAGCAGCTCACGGCAACCCCCAGGTCGACGGAAGCTCTCTGTTTGGCGCAATTCTAGCCGTGAGGGAAGCGGCAACGCTTAATGAGCGTATTGGTGCCCTTATGCGGAGTCTTGACGCAGTAACTGTCTCTCGCGCAAACACCATAACCCTCACGGATGTCTTCGGATCTATCTGCGTTCAGCAACATTTTCTCGACGCGGCGAATACCAACGCAAAGGGGGCGACCCGCAAGTTCCTGTCGGAGCTCATCAAAGGCGACGAAGCAGTTCTCGACGAAACTGTTCTCTTTCGCTTGGGACGGGAGGCTGCGCTGACATTCTCCGGTGAACGCGTCTACGCGAGGCACCCCGCGATAGCAACAGCTGTGGTCGCGTGGCTCGAGGACAATCAAAGACTAGGTTCCGTCTGCGAAAAGACTGCATTTGCAGGCGCTACCCTCCGGCAAGCGGGCCTGGTTTCCACGGATGATTACGATGCATACATGCTGCCGGGGAGCATGCCCACTTACGGTCTAGCAGTTGCTGCAGGCAGGGGGGCGATGTTGGGAGCTCCCAAGCTGCTTGAGGCTCGAGTAAACTACATATCAACAATTCGCAGGCTAGAACAGTACGAGGATGCACTTCTTTTCGCGAGAGGCACAGCCAGCAATCTGGGGCGCTATCGGGATTGGCGCACAGCGACGAGGGGGTTGCTCACTGAGGCACATCTGCTCTTGGAAGCTGATTACGAGCCTGGACTCGGACTGGGTGCGGCTGCTTTATCGCTCCACGATCCCTTGCTTCCTTATCTAAAACCAATCCAGGCTCAACGCGGCCTTGTAGCAATCTGTCGTCTTGCAGACAAACTTGTCCTCCAAGGCGATAAGAACGCCGGTCCAGTACTCTTCTTCGCACACTCCCTACTTATCGACAGGTTCGGACCCACGACTCTTGCTCTAAGAACTAACCCAACAACACCGAAAAATATTAATGGAAGCCTCAGCGGTGCTGCCTTGTCGACAGCACTAGCTCAGGCTGCCAGTCCATACGCGCGAAAGCTCCTCAAGGATTGGGACCTACCTTTTGGGCCGACGGTACGCGGCGAATGGCAACTTCCATTCAACAACTACATCGAATACACAAAATTGGGGGCGATCTAAAGCGGCTAATTTTATATTGCTTAACGCCTTGATCACGTCTACTTGAAGCCGAAGAGGAACGGCGGGCGCGCGGCCCGGTCGAGCTCGAGCGCGAAGATGCCGCCGCTCAGCGGGAACTCCTCGAGCTGTTCGTCGCTCAGCCCCTCGCGGGCCGACAGCACGAACAGCGTGCGCAGGTCGTCCCCGCCGAAGCCGATGCCGGTCAGGTTCGGCACCGGGAAGGTGATCTCGTCCACGAGACCGCCGTCGGCGTCGAGGTGCACCACCTTGCCCTCGCCGTAGATGGCCCCCCAGAACTCGCCGCGCTCGTCGCGGGCCAGGCCGTCGTGGGCGCCCTGCGACGAGAACGGGACGAGCTCGCCCAGGGTGCCTTCGGCATCCCACGAGGCCCGGTAGATCGTGTCGTCACCGGTGTCGGTGAGGTAGATCTCGCTGCCGTCGTCGTTCCACTCGAAGCCGTTGGTCGTGGCGAAGTCGTCGCGCAGCTGGGTGAGGGTGCCGTCGGGGGCGACGCGGTAGAGACCGGCCACGGGGCTGCCCTCGGGGTCGGTGGCGCCGACGACGAAGGCGCCGAACGGGTCGCACTTGCCCTCGTTCAGCCGGAGGCGCTCGTCGGCGTGGTCGACCGTCGCGATCGTCCGCTGCTCGGTCCCGTCGTCGCGCATGACGATCACCGTGTCGTCGAGTGCGGCGATCAGGCCGCCGCCGCGCCGACGCTGGAAGCTCGGCAGGGGTGGGTCGACGACGACCGTCGTGTCGCGTGTGCCGTCCGCCGAGGTGCGGTGCAGGAGGCCGTTCGTGATGTCGGTCCAGACCAGCTCGTGGGCGTCCACGTCCCAGACGGGACTCTCGCCGAGGGTGGCCCTCGCGTCGAAGAACAAGCGGGGCTCGGACGTGGTTCCGGTCGGAAGAGGCATCCGACCGGTCTACCCGCCCGACATGTCCACCGGCTCCTTTTCTCGCCCCCAGGGGTACGGAGGCCGTTGTTGGCACACAGAACACTGCGAGGGACGGGCACGAGGAGGCGCGCTGGGCCACCGTAGGAGGCGTGACGGACACCCTCGAGACCACCGACGACATCCAGGCCGACCACTTCGGCGCGACGACGGCCGCCGCCGGCGAATGGCACCGCCCCGACCCCCGGGACGACGGCTACGTGCCGCTGCGCTCCTACGGGGCGATCGGCGACGGTCGGACCGTCGCCCTCATCGCCCGCGACGGCCAGATCGACTGGCTGCCGATGCCCGACATGGACAGCGACCCGGTGTTCTCCGGCATCGTCGACGCCGGCAAGGGCGGACGCATCGAGCTGCGTCCCGTCGACGACGACTTCGAGGTGCAGCGCGAGTACGTCGAGAACACGAACGTCCTCGTGACCCGCTTCCGCACCTCCACGGGCGTCGTCGAGATCACGGACGCGCTCGTCACGGGCATCGCCGGTCGGCTGCCGTGGGCGGAGCTCGCCCGCCGCATCGAGGGCGTGACGGGGTCGGTCGCCATGCGCTGGGCGGTGATCCCGGGCAACACGTTCGGCACGCACCCGATCCGCCGGGTCGACACGTTGCACGGGCCGGTCCTGCGCGCCGCCGACATCAACCTGGCGCTCGTCGGCTTCGAGCACGGCCGCCTCGACTCGGTCGAACCCGGCGACGGCGAGGCCCACGGCGGACCGCACCGGTTCTGGGGCGAGTTCACCACCCACGAGGGGTCGCGCTCGTTGATCTGTCTCTGCGGCGTCGAGGACGAACCCCTGCACCTGCCCGACCCGCACGTGGTCGACCAGGGCATCGACCGCACGGTCCGCAACTGGCAGACCTGGTCGGACGAGTTCAACTGGGACGGCCCGTGGTCCGACGCCGTGCAGCGCAGCGCCCTCGCGCTCAAGCTGCTGATCTTCAGCCCCACCGGCGCGATCGCGGCAGCCGCCACGGCGGCCCTGCCCGAGAACTTCACCGGGGACAAGAACTGGGACTACCGCTTCGCCTGGGTACGCGACCTGGCCTACACGGTGAACGCGCTCGTCCGCTTCGGCCTGCGAGAAGAGACCCAGGCAGCCGTCTCGTGGTTGCTCTCGGCGCTCAAGGCCAACGGCCGCACGATGCACATCTTCCTCAACCTCGACGGCTCGGTGCCGGACGGCACCCACGAGACGGGGTCCGAGGGCTGGCGCGGCATCGGCCCGGTCTACAAGGGCAATCCGGCGGGCGAGCAGCTGCAGCTCGGCACCTACGCCGACATCCTGGCGATCATGAGCCAGTACGCGGCCGACGGCAACATCCTCGACGAGTCCACCGGCGACCTGCTCGCCGGTTTCGCCGACGACGCCTGCCGCCGCTGGCAGGAGAAGGACTCGGGCATGTGGGAGCTGCCGGACGAGCAGCACTACGTGAGCAGCAAGATGGGTTGCTGGCAGGCCATCGACGCCGCCCTGCACCTCACCGAGGTCGGGCAGATGCACCCCGACCCCGAGGACGTCGTCTTCTGGAAGAAGAACCGCGACCTGATCAAGGAGTGGATCGCCGAGCACGGCTGGAACGAAGAGGTCGGCTCGTACGTCATGTACCCCGGCAGCGCGAGGCTCGACGCCTCGGTGCTGCTGCACGCCCCCAGCGGCTTCGACCGCGGCGAGCGCATGTCGCGGACGATCGACGCCATCCGGCGCGAGCTGGGTGCGGGCCCCCTGGTCTTCCGCTACAGCGACGTCGCCGAGGAGGAAGGCACGTTCGTGGCCTGCGCCTTCTGGCTCGCCAGCGCCCTGGCCTGCGTGGGCCGTCAGGACGAAGCGGTCGAGCTGATGGACCAGCTCGTGCAGCAGCCGAACGACGTGGGCCTGCTGACCGAGATGATCAGCGCCGACGACGGGCAGTTCCTCGGCAACGTGCCGCAGGGCCTCAGCCACCTCGCCCTCGTCAACGCGGCGATCACCATCGACGAGATGAGCCGTGAGGGCACCACCGACGACATGGAGGGCCAGTGACGAACGACCACTCGACGCCGATGCCACCGGCGACCCCCGACGACCTCGCTCTCGTCGACGCGTGGTGGCGGGCCGCCAACTACCTGACCGTCGGGCAGATCTACCTGATGGACAACGCGCTGCTCACGCGGCCGATCGCGCGCGACGACATCAAACCGCGCCTCCTCGGCCACTGGGGCACGTCGCCCGCGCTGAGCTTCGTCTACGCGCACCTCAACCGCGTGATCCGGCGCGACGACCGCGACCTCTTGTACGTCTGCGGCCCGGGGCACGGCGGGCCGGCCATGGTCGCCAACACGTACCTCGAGGGCACCTACAGCGAGCTGTTCCCCGAGGTGACGCAAGACGCGGCGGGACTGCAGAAGCTCTTCACGCAGTTCTCGTTCCCGGGCGGCATCCCGTCGCACGCGGCACCCGAGACCCCGGGGTCGATCAACGAGGGCGGTGAACTCGGGTACTCGTTGAGCCACGCCTACGGTGCGGTGCTCGACGACCCCGACCTGGTGGCCGTCTGCGTCATCGGCGACGGCGAGGCCGAGACCGGGCCATTGGCGACGAGCTGGCACGCGAACAAGCTGCTCGACGCCCGACACGACGGGGCCGTGCTGCCGATCCTCAACCTCAACGGCTACAAGATCGCCAACCCGACGGTGCTCTCGCGCATCCCCGAGGGCGAACTGCTCGAGCTGATGCGGGGCTACGGATACGAGCCGCTCGTCGTCGCGGGCGGTTTCGACGGCGAGGACCCGATGCGGGTGCACGAGCGCATGGCCGCCGCCCTCGACCACGCCTTCCTCCGCATCGACGAGCTGCAGCGGGAGGCCCGCGACGGCGACGGCACCGCACGCCCGCGGTGGCCCATGATCGTGTTGCGGACCCCCAAGGGGTGGACGGGCCCGAAGGTCGTCGACGGCGAGCGCGTCGAGGGCACCTGGCGTGCACACCAGGTGCCGCTCAGCGGGGTCCGCGAGGACGACGGTCACCGGGCGCAGCTCGACGACTGGATGCGGTCGTACGGCGCCGACGAGCTCTTCGACGAGACGGGTCGGCCGGTGGCCCGGCTCGACGGGCTCCGCCCCCGGGGCGCGAAGCGCATGAGCGCGATCCCGGCCTCCAACGGTGGTCTCGTGCGTCGTGACCTGCAACTCACCGACTACCGTGCGCACGCGGTCGAGACCTCCGACGATCGCCGCACCCAGGCCGAGGCCACGCGCGTCCTCGGCCGGTGGCTCGCCGAGATCGTGCGCGACAACCAGTCGACCTTCCGTCTCTTCGGGCCCGACGAGACGGTGTCCAACCGACTCGACCCGGTGTTCGACGTGACCGAGCGGGTGTGGGCGGCCGACATCTGGCCCGACGACGAGCACGTGGCCCGCAGCGGCCGCGTGATGGAGGTGCTGAGCGAGCACCTGTTGCAGGGACTCATGGAGGGCTACCTGCTGACCGGGCGCCACGGTCTGCTCAACACCTACGAGGCCTTCGTGCACATCGTGGACTCGATGTTCAACCAGCACGCGAAGTGGCTTGAGAGCGCCGACGAGATCGACTGGCGCGCGCCGATCTCGTCGTTCACCTACCTGTTGTCGTCGCACGTCTGGCGGCAGGACCACAACGGCTTCTCGCACCAGGACCCCGGGTTCCTCGACGTCGTCGTCAACAAGCAGGCGCACCTCGTGCGCATCTACCTGGCCCCCGACGCCAACACGCTGCTCGCCGTCGCCGACCACGCGTTCCGCACGACCGACACGGTCAACGTGATCGTCGCCGGCAAACAAGAATCCCCCGCCTGGCTGTCGCTGCCCGAGGCCGAGGAGCACGTCCGACGCGGCGTCGGCATCTGGGAGTGGGCGGGCACCGAGGGGACGCCCGTCGACGGGGTCGACCCCGACGTGGTGCTGGCCTGCGCGGGCGACGTGCCGACCCTCGAGACCGTGGCGGCCGCCGACCTGCTGCGTCAGGTGCTGCCGTCCCTGACCACGCGCGTCGTCAACGTGGTCGACCTGATGCGGCTGCAGGACGCGAGGGAGCACTCGCACGGCCTCACGGACGACGACTTCGACGCACTCTTCACGACCTCGAAGCCGATCGTCTTCGACTTCCACGGCTACCCGTCGCTCGTCCACCGGCTCACCTACCGCCGCACGAACCACGCGAACCTGCACGTGCACGGCTTCCAGGAGAAGGGCACCACCACGACGCCGTTCGACATGGCCATGCTCAACGACATCGACCGCTATCGGTTGGTGCTCGACGTGCTGCACCGCGTACCGGGCCTGGCCGACGAGCACCCCGAGCTGGTGGCGGACGTCGAGTCGCGGCGCGAGGCGGCCCGGGCGTACGCCTACGAGCACGGCGAGGACCACCCCGACGTCACCGGCTGGCAGTTCGGCGCCTAGGGGTGCGACAAGCCGCCGCGCCGGGCGTACGGTCGGGCGCATGACGCCGAAGGACGAGACTCCCCCGCAGCTGAAGAACCCCGACATGTACGAGGCACTCCGCGACGAGGGGGCGTCGAAGGAGAAGGCCGCGCGCATCTCGAACGCCGCCGCCCAGAAGGGCAACAGCGAGAAGAAGGTGGCCGCCAAAGGCGGGAAGTCCGGTTCGTACGACGACTGGACGGTGGAGGAACTCAAGGCACGCGCGAAGGAACTCGGCGTGACCGGCTACTCCGACCTGAAGAAGGCCGACCTGATCGAGGCGCTCCGCGAACACTGACCGTCGCGGTCAGCCGGCCTTCTTCTTCGGGGCCGCCTTCTTGTCGGAGGCGGACGAGGCGGGCTTCTTCCTCGCCGCAGAACCCGACCCTCCGGACGTCGACCGCGAGGACTCCTTCTTCGAGGGCTCCTTCTTCGCAGGCGACTTCTTCGCGGCGGGTTTCGTCGACGACGACGCCGCGGCCTTCTTGGTCGGCTTGGGATGTCCGCCCGACCGGTTCTTCTCGACCGACCGACGCAGCGCCTCCATCAGGTCGATGACCTCGCCGCCCTCGTCGTCGTCCTCGGGCTTCTCGCCGAAGGTGGCGTCCGTGTCGAGCGACTCGCCTTCCTCCAGCTTCGCGTCGATCAGCTGTCGCAACTGCTCCTGGTAGTCGTCGCTGAAGTCCGCGGGCTCGAAGTCGTCGCTCAACGAGTCGACGAGCGACGACGACATGTCGAGTTCCTTGTCGCTGACGCGCGTCTGCTTCTCGAGCGCCGGGAACCGTGCCTCGCGCACCTCGTCGTCCCAGAGCAGGGTCTGAAGCATCAGCACGTCGCCGCGGACGCGCAGGGCCGCGAGCCGGGTCTTCTGCCGCAGCGAGAAGTGGACGATGGCCGTGCGGTCGGTCTCCTCGAGGGTCCGGCGCAGCAGCACGTAGGCCTTGGGCGAGGTGCCGTCCGGCTCGAGGAAGTAACTGCGGTCGAGCATGATCGGGTCGACCTGGTCGCTCGGGACGAACTCGAGCACGTCGATCTCGCGCGAGCGCTCCTCGGGCAACGACTTCAGGTCGTCACCCGTGATCACCACGGTGCGGTCGCCGTCGTCGTAGGCCTTGTCGATGTGCTCGTAGTCGACGACCTTGCCGCAGATCTCGCACTTCCGCTGGTACCGGATGCGGCCACCGTCGGCGTCGTGCACCTGGTGCAGGGACACGTCGTGGTCCTCGGTGGCGCTGTACAACTTGACGGGGACGTTGACGAGCCCGAACGTGATCGCGCCCTTCCAGATCGATCGCATGACGCTCATCTTTCTCCGCGTGCGCTCCGAATGACCGCCGGTGGGGTACAGACCCCCGAGCGGCGGAGGCGCGGCGAGGGCACCGTGGGCGTCATGAGCCAATACGACAAGAAGAACCCGGTCGACCTCTACCCCGCGCCGCCGTTCCCGAAGCAGGAGCAGTCGCTGCCGGGCGAGGCCTGGAAGATGGACCCCAAGCCCGACCACGGCGAGACCAGCTACGTCGGCAAGGAGCGCCTCACCGGCTTCCGCGGCGTCGTCACCGGCGCGGACTCGGGCATCGGTCGCGCCGCCGCGATCGCGCTCAGCCGTGAGGGCGCCGACCTCGTGCTCAGCTACCTTCCCAGCGAGCAGAAGGACGCCGAGGAGGTGCGCGACCTGCTCGAGGGCGAGGGGCGCAAGGCCGTCCTCGTCCCCGGCGACATCTCGGACGAGCAGTACTGCAAGGACCTCGTGCAGAAGGCCGTCGACGAGTTCGGCGGGCTCGACACCCTCGTCATGGTGGCCGGTCGGATGAAGAGCAACGACGACATCCTCACGCTCACCACCGAGGACATCGACTCGACCATCAAGACCAACGTCTACTCGCTGTTCTGGCTGACCCAGGCCGCCATCCCGCACCTCGAGCCCGGTTCGTCGATCGTGACGACCGGCTCGGTGCAGGGCACGCAGCCGAGCCCGGACAAGATCGACTACGCGCTCACCAAGGGTGCGATCGGCGTCTTCACCTCGGGCCTCGCGCAGCAGCTCGCACCCAAGGGCATCCGCGTCAACCAGGTCTCCCCCGGCCCGGTCTGGACGCCCCTGCAGCCCGGCTCCGACGACGCCGAGACGGTGTCGGAGTTCGGCGGCCAGGCGCCGTTCGGTCGCCCCGGCCAGCCCGCCGAGCTCGCCGCCGCGTACGTGCACCTGGTGAGCCCGGAGTCGAGCTACACCTCGGGCGCGACCATCACGATCGCCGGAGCGATGCCCGCGGTCTGATCCGCGCCTCCTCGGCTCCGTCGTCCCGACGACACGGACCCACAGCCGGGTAGAACGAGGAACACACGAGACAGGGAGGCGCGCGATGGCGGGCAAGGGACGCGGCGAGACGGTCGAGGTCGGCGGGCACCGGTTGCAGTTGACGAACCTCGACAAGGTGCTCTACCCGGATGCCGGCACGACCAAGGCCGACGTCCTGGGCTACTACGCCGCCGTCGCGGAGTGGATGCTGCCGCACGTCGAGGGTCGGCCGGCCACCCGCAAGCGCTGGGTGAACGGCGTCGACGGCGAGGTGTTCTTCGAGAAGAACCTGCCCGACTCCGCGCCCGACTGGGTCGCCCGGCACACCCTCGAGCACAAGGACCACGCCAACGTCTACCCGATGGTGAACGACGTCGCGACGCTCACCTGGCTGACGCAGGTCGCCGCGCTCGAGGTGCACGTGCCGCAGTGGCGGTTCGGCCCGAAGGGGGCGCAGCGCAACCCCGACCGGCTGGTGCTCGACCTCGACCCGGGTGAAGGCGTCGGCCTCGCCGAGTGCGTCGCCGTGGCGCAGCTGCTCAAGCCGATCGTCGAGGGCATGGGCCTCGAGCTGATGCCCGTGACGAGCGGCAGCAAGGGCGTGCACCTGTACGCCCGGCTCGACGGGAGGCAGACCAGTGCCCAGGTCGGCGAGGTCGCCCACGAACTGGCCCGTGCGATGGAGGCCGACCACCCCGACCTCGTGCTCAGCACCATGGGCAAGGCCGACCGCCGGGGCAAGGTGCTGCTCGACTGGTCGCAGAACAACGGCAACAAGACGACGGTCGCCCCGTACTCGCTGCGGGGTCGGTCCCGGCCGACCGTGGCGATGCCTCGCACCTGGCGCGAACTCGCGTCGAAGACCCTGGCGCAGCTCGAGTACACCGACGTGCTCTCGCGCCTGAAGCGGCGCGGCGACCCCCTGGCCGACGTCTCGGCGCACGTGCCGGTGCCCTCGGGCGAGCTGGGCGAGGACTTCCGCAACACCGAGGCCCCCGACCACGACCCCTCCGAGAAGGTGCGCGACCGCCTCGAGGTCTACCGCTCGAAGCGCGACGCGTCGAAGACCGCCGAGCCCGTGCCCGACGAGGCCCCTGCCTCGACCGACGGCACGAGCTTCGTCATCCAGGAGCACCACGCCAGCTCGCTGCACTGGGACTTCCGCCTCGAGCACGACGGCGTGCTGGTCAGCTGGGCGTTGCCGAAGGGCGAGCCCGACGACCCGGGCACGAACCACCTGGCCGTCCAGACCGAGGACCACCCGCTCGAGTACGGCACCTTCGAGGGCACGATCGCCAAGGGCGAGTACGGCGCCGGCGAGGTGACCATCTGGGACTCCGGCGAGTACGAGCTCGAGAAGTGGCGGGAGGGCAAGGAGGTGATCGTCGTGCTGCACGGCGAGCAGCGCGGCACCCGACGCGTCGCGCTGATCCACACCGGCCACGGCGGTGGGCGGGCGGAATCGAACTGGCTCATCCACCGCATGAAGGACGACGCGGGCGACGTCGGCTCGCACGACGGCGCTTCCGTCGGCAATTCAGGAGGACGACCGCATCGAGCCCGGAAGACGACCGAAGACGCGCGATCCCCTGAGTTGCCGCCGTCCGCGCGGGCGAATCGGCGAGGCGACGCCGGCAAGTCCTCACGCGCGGCGCACGCGACCGGCGGCTCCCCCGGAGGGTCGGGCCGCGCCTCCTCGGCTCGCGACGGGAAGCAGGAGTTCCCGGCACCCGACCCGGTCGCGCCGATGCTGGCGACGACGGGCGACGCGCACGACGTGTCCGAGGGCGGGTGGGCGTTCGAGATGAAGTGGGACGGCATCCGCGCCGTGGCGGTCGTCCACGACGGCGCGGTCACGCTGACCAGCCGCAACGGCAACGACCTCACCCCGGCCTACCCCGAGCTGCAGGTGCTGGCGGAGCGGGTCGACAGCGAAGGAGGCGCGGTGCTCGACGGCGAGATCGTGGCCGTCGACGAGAAGGGTCGCCCCGACTTCGGCCTGCTCCAGACGCGCATGGGGTTGACGCGGTCGCGCGACGTGGCGCGAGCCGCCGCGGGCGCGCCGGTGAAGCTGCTGCTGTTCGACGTCATGCGGGCCGAAGGGCGCTCGCTCGTGAAGGACGAGTACGACGACCGGCGTGAGGTGCTCGAGCGGATCGTCGAGAGCGGCGGGGCCGTCGACGTGCCCCCGGCGTTCGACGGGGACCTGGAGGCGGCGGTCGCCACCTCGAAGCGCCTGCGCCTCGAGGGCGTGGTCGCCAAGCGGCGCGACGCGACGTACAGCGCCGGTCGACGGTCCCGCGCCTGGATCAAGATGAAGCACCACCAGACGCAGGAGGTCGTGATCGCGGGCTGGCGCGCCGGTGCCGGCCGGAGGGCCGACGGCGTCGGCTCGCTCCTGATGGGCGTGCCGGGCGAGGACGGGCTGCATTACGTCGGCCGGGTCGGCACGGGGTTCACCGACCGCGAGCTCGACGAGCTGTTGCCGGCGTTGCGCGCCGCCGAGCGGAAGACCAGCCCCTTGGTGGGCGTGCCCGCCGTGGACGCCCGCGGCGCCCACTGGGTCACCCCGTCGCGGGTGGGCGAGGTGTCGATCGCCGAGTGGACCTCGACCGGGCGGCTGCGGCAGCCGAGCTGGCGCGGGTGGCGGCCCGACAAGTCGCCGGACGACGTCGTCCGCGAGGGGTGAGGCCGGGCCGTCGGACGACGGGGCATCGATCGGCGCCCGGCGGGTGTTGAGTGCAGCATGAGCACACCTCCCCCCGCCCCGAGCGACGCCGCGACCCTGCGCGGCAGGCGGGTCGTCCTCGTGGTCGCCGTGCTGGCCTCGTTCGTGGCGTTCCTCGACGGCTCGATCGTCACCGTGGCGCTGCCCGCGATCGCCCGCGAACTCGGCACCGGCACGGGAGGCGGCGCGACGGCCGACGACGGCGCGGGCCTCGCCCTGCAGCAATGGGTCGTCGACGCCTACCTGCTGACGCTCGGATCGCTCATGCTCGTCGCCGGCTCGCTCAGCGACACGTTCGGCCGGGTGCGGGTGCTGCGCGCGGGCCTGATCGGCTTCGCCGTGACGAGCGTGCTCGCCGCCCTCGCCCCCGACCCGGGCCTGCTGATCGCCGCCCGGGCCCTGCAGGGCGTGACCGCGGCCCTCCTCGTGCCGAGCAGCCTCGCCCTCATCACCTCGACCTTCAGCGGCCCGGCACAGGGCAAGGCCATCGGCAGCTGGACGGCCTGGACCGGCGTCGCGTTCCTGATCGGTCCGCTGACCGGGGGCGCGCTCGTCGACACGCTCGGCTGGCGCTGGGTCTTCGCCGTCGTCGTCGTGCCCGTCGTCCTCACCCTCGTGCTGATGACCCGGTTGCCCGGCGACGCCCACCGGGGGCGCGACGGTGCTCCCCCGCGGGTCGACGTCGTGGGCGCCGTGCTGGCCGCGGTGGGCCTCGCCGGACCGGTCTTCGCGCTCATCGAGGGGCAGCGCGTCGGGTTCGGCACCTGGTTCGTCGTCACGCCGCTCGTGGTCGGCCTCGCCGCGCTCGCCGCCTTCGTCTGGTGGGAGCGCCGCTCACCCGCTCCGATGATGCCGCTGACGCTGTTCCGGACCCGTACCTTCACCGTCGGCAACCTGGCCACCGTCGGCATCTACGCGGCCCTCAGCCTCGGCACCCTGACCATCCCCCTGGTGGTGCAAGAACTGGCGGGTCTGACGGCGACCCTGGCCGGGCTCGTCACCCTGCCGACGACGATCGTGTCGCTGCTGTTCTCGACCCTGTTCGGCACGCTCGCCGCCACCCACGGCCCGCGCCCGTTCATGACGGCCGGGCCGCTGATCACGGCGAGCGGGTTCCTCTGGATGCTGATGGTCGCCGATCCGATCGACGTCTGGTGGCAGGTCGTGCCCGGCGTGGTCCTCTTCGGCTTCGGCCTGTCGGTGACCGTGGCTCCGCTCACCTCGACGGTGCTGTCGCAGATCCCGGCCGGCCAGTCGGGCATCGCCTCCGCCGTCAACAACGCCATCTCGCGCGTGGCCGGGCTCGTCGCGGTCGCGTTCCTCGGGGTCATCGCCGGAGGCGCGCTCACGGTGGGCGGGTTCCATCGCGTCGTGATCGTGGTCGCCGTGCTGCTCGGGGTGAGCGCGCTGGTGTCGTTCGTCGGTCTGCGCGACCGCACCCGCGCCTCCTGAGGGCGCCGGCGCGAGGCGACCAGCCGCACGCGACCAGCAGGAGGCGCGGCGTCAGGGCCCGAAGCGGCGCCAGGACGCGTCCTGCTGGGCCAGGCGGCGCAGGGCGAGCAGGAGCGGCTCGACCAACACGGTGCCGAGCACGACGTACTGCACCGCGGCGTCCACCGAATCGACCGGGATGCCCGCGATCTCGGCCTCGGCGACCTCGGCCATCGACCGCGCGTAGCCGTCGAGCGTCGCGTCGGGCAGCTCGAACCCTGCGGCCTCGAGTCCGTCGACCGCGACCTCGAGGGCGGCGAGCACGTCGGCCGACCCCGGATCGATCGTCCACCCCCACCCGGCCACGAGCGCTTCGGCCCGCGACAGGTCGACGCCCTCGGGGGCCGTCGTCGTGACGGCCGACTGGGCGACGCCGAGCACCTCGGCGACCGTCTCGTGCTCACCGTCGAGCTGCCCGAGGACGGCGCGCGCGCCGGCGACGCTGAGCCCGCCCGCGCCGAGCAACGCCCGGACGAGCCGCAGGCGGCGCACGTGGTCGTCCCCGTACCGGGCCTGGGTGGCGCTGGTGCGCTCGCCCTCGGGCAGCAGCCCCTCGCGCAGGTAGTACTTGATCGTGGCGACCGGCACCCCGGTCGTCTCGGCGAGCTGGGAGATGCGCACGGACTGCCCCTTGACATTGGATAGCGCGACTCTCCAATATTGGAGAGCGCCACTATCCATCTAAGGAGACATCATGTCGAGAGTCAACCCGGGCCGCACCACGCACGAGCACGACGGCGAACTCGTCGTCTTCCTGATCGGCATGACCGTCAACCGCTGGTGGCGGCCCGACCAGTGGGGGCCGGTGTTCGCGGCGATGGGACCGATGCTCACCGAGTTGTTCCGTGATCCCGAGAGCGGGCTCGCGGGCATGAGGCTGACGCTCGGACGTGGCGGGCCGGTGCTCGTGCAGTACTGGACCTCGCTCGAGAAGCTCTACGCCTATGCCAGCTCGCCGCAGCAGGCGCACCGGCCGGCCTGGATGGCGTTCAACCGTCGGGCACGCACGGCCCCGGGGGCCGTCGGCATCTGGCACGAGACCTTCGTGGTCGAGCGCGCCGAGAGCATGTACGTCGGCATGGCGCCGTCGGGGCTGGCCCGGGCGACCAGGTCGGTGCCGGTCGGTCCGCGCAGCGACACCGCGCGGGCCCGGGCCGCGAGCGGCCGGACCCCCGGCACCGCGTCGGCCTGACGCCGCGTGCCGCCCCGCCGCGCCGCGTCCGTCACCGCACCGCGTGTCGTGCACCGCACCCGGTCGAGACGAGGTGCCGTGCACGGGACGCGGTGCGCTGTCGGCCGGTCGCGTCAAGCCCCCACGGGCCCCATTGCCCTCGAGTCGCCTGTGACCCTACGATGAGCCAGACGTGAGCCGCCCTCGTTCGGGGGTGGCTCCAGCTCTGTCGTGAGACAGCCGTGATTACAAGGGAGTAATCGTGTCCGCTGCCCCTGCCCGCTCTTCCTCGACCCCTCGGTCGCGAGCCCCGCGCCGTCCGCGTCGCGGTCTCGCGCTCGCCGCCGGGACCGCCGCCGCGGCGCTGCTGCTCAGCGGCCTGCCCGCGATCGCCGCGCAGGCCGCACCGGTCGACCTCGCCCGCTTCGGCACGGTGACCGCCTCGGCGAGCCAGGCCGACGGCGACGGCACGTTCCCGGCCGAGGCCCTGATCGACGGCGATCCGGCGACCCGCTGGGCGAGCGGCAACGGGCCCGACGAGGACGTCGAGTTCACCGCGTCGGTGATCGTCGACCTCGGCGGCACCGCCCGCGTCGACGCGATCGGCCTCGACTGGGAGGCCTCGTACGCGACCGACTACACGGTCGACGTCACGTCGGGCGACCCGACCCTGCCGGCGAGCTGGACCACCGCGCAGACCGTCGCGAGCGACGGCGGCCGCGACGACGTGACCCTGTCGACGCCCACCGAGGCCCGGTACGTGCGCGTCAGCATGCTGCACCGGTCGGCTGCGACCTGGGACCCGGCGCGCCCCCACTTCTACGGCTACTCGGCCTTCGGCCTGCAGGTCTTCGGTGAGGCCGAGACGCGCTCGGTCACCTTCGACCGGTCGACCGCGACCGTCGCGGCCGGCCAGACCCTGACCGCGGGCCTCAGCTTGACCGGTCCGAGCGACGAGCCGGTCACCGTCCGGGTGCGCTCCACCGGCGGCACGGCGGTGGCGGGCACCGACTACACGGCGCTCGACGAGACCGTCACGTTCGCGCCCGGCGAGACCAGCGCCTCCGTGGACCTCGTCACGACCTCGACGGGCGCCCTCACGCCCCGCAGGTCGATCGAGCTGACCGCGTCCGAGCCGAGCGACCCGACGGTCGTCGGCACGCGGGCCACGCTCACCGTGGCGCTCACCCCGACGGGCACCCTGCCGAACGTCGGCGCGACCACGGTGCTCGACGACTTCGAGGGCGGCGTGCCGAGCGGCTACTTCGGCTGGGGCCAGAGCCCTGCCGTCACCCCGACCCTCGAGACCGGGGAGGCGCAGCGCGAGGGAGCGACCGGCGTCCAGGCCCTGCGCGTCACCGTCGTCGGCCCGACCACCGCCGAGAGCTGGTTCGGCTTCTCGCACGACGTCCCCGCCACGGACTGGAGCGACCACGACGGCTTCTCGTTCTGGTTCAAGGGCGCCGCCTCGGGCCTGCCCCTGCGCTACGAGCTGAAGAACGGCGACGGCGCCCTCTTCGAGCAGACCGTCGTCGACGACAGCGCGGACTGGAAGCAGGTCAGCGTGCTGTTCGCCGACCTCCGTCAGAAGGGCCAGCCGTCCAGCGACCTGCGCTTCGACCCGTCGGCGTCGACCGGCTTCGCCGTGACCCTGACCGGCCTCGGCGCGGGCACCTGGCAGGTCGACGACGTCGCCCTCTTCGAGCGCGCGACGATGATCGAGGACTTCGAAGGCGACGTCCCGCTCGGCACGACGGCCGACCCGCTCGGCTTCTTCACCTGGGGTTCACCCGCGCCGCTCGAGCCCACCATCAGCCGCGACGTCACCGTGCAGGAGCGCGACGGCCGCGCCGACAACCACGTGCTGAGCGGCACCTCGTCGATCCCGGCCGGCGGCTACGGCGGCCTCAGCCACAACCTCGCCGACAGCCAGGACTGGTCGAGCTACCAGGGCCTGCGCTTCTGGTGGTACGCCTCGCAGGCGAACAACCCGGCCTCCCCGACGGCGGGCGCCGACATCAAGGTCGAGCTCAAGGACGGCGACCCGGCCGGCGGCGACAGCGCCGAGACCAGCGAGCTGTGGGCGACGACCTTCAAGGACAACTGGGGCAGCAGCACCAACCGCTGGAAGCTCGTCGAGCTGCCCTTCTCGGCGTTCACGCCGTCCGGCTACCAGCCGGGTGACGCCGCGACGACGAACGGCACCCTCGACCTGACGAGCGCGTTCGGCTACTCGTTCACCTTCACCCCGGGCACGCCCGCCCCGGTCGGCTACGCCCTCGACGACACGCAGCTCTACGGCACCCCGGCGAGCGCCGCGTCCGTCACGGTCGACCCGTCGCAGGACGTCTACCTGGTGGACGCCGGCGGCTCGGTCGAGATCCCGCTGACCGTGACGACGGCGGGCGACGAGCCGTTGGCGTCGGACGTGTCGGTCGACTGGTCGACCGCCGACGGCACGGCCGTCGAGGGCACCGACTACGACGCGGCCTCGGGCACCGTGACCTTCGCGGCGGGGACCGCCTCGGGGACGGCGCAACCCGTGACCGTGTCGACCCGCGCCTCCTCGGGGGCCGCCGAGTCGAAGGAGTTCGCGGTCACGCTGGCCTCGACCACGGCGAAGGTCGGTGACGGTCCGCGCGTCGTGATCGGCGCGCACGACCTGCCGTACCTCGACCCGTCGCTGCCGACGGCCGACCGCGTCGCCGACCTGCTCGGCCGCATGACGCTCGACGAGAAGGTGGGCCAGATGGCGCAGGCCGAGCGGCTCGGCCTGTCGTCGCCGCAGGACGTCAGCGGACGCGCGCTCGGCTCGCTGCTGAGCGGTGGCGGCTCGGTGCCCGAGGGCAACACCGCGGTGGCCTGGGCCGACATGGTCGACGCGTACCAGCGCGAGGCGCTGTCGACTCGCCTGCAGATCCCGATGGTCTACGGCGTGGACGCCGTCCACGGCCACAGCAACGTGGTGGGCGCGACGATCTTCCCGCACAACACCGGCCTCGGCGCGACCCGCGACCCGGCCCTCGTCGAGCGGATCGCCGAGGTCACGGCGACCGAGGTGCGCGCGACGGGCGTGCCGTGGACCTTCGCCCCCTGCCTCTGCGTGTCCCGCGACGAGCGGTGGGGCCGCAGCTACGAGTCGTTCGGCGAGGACCCCGACCTGGTTCGCACCTTCGCCGCCCCGTCGGTGATCGGCCTGCAGGGTGAGGACCCGACCGACATCGGCGGCGCCGACGAGGTGCTGGCCACGGCCAAGCACTGGGCCGGAGACGGCGGCACGAGCTACGACGAATCCGTGGCCGGCACGGGTGCGTACCCGATCGACCAGGGCGTCACGCACGCCGACTCGCTCGAGGACTTCACCCGGCTGCACGTCGACCCGTACCTGCCGGCACTCGAGGCGGGCGTGGGCACGATCATGCCGTCGTACTCGGCGGTCGACCTGGGCGACGGGCCCGTGCGCATGCACGAGAACGCGGCACTGAACGACGATCTGTTGAAGGGCGACCTGGGGTTCCAGGGCTTCCTGATCAGCGACTGGGAGGGCATCGACAAGCTGCCCGGCGGCAGCTACGCCGACAAGGCCGTGCGCTCGGTGAACGCCGGGCTCGACATGGCGATGGCGCCGTACAACTACGGCGCGTTCATCGACGCGATCGTGGCGGCCGTCCGCTCCGGTGACGTGGCCGAGTCGCGGGTCGACGACGCCGTGCGTCGCATCCTCACGCAGAAGTTCGACCTCAACCTGTTCGAGCAGCCGTTCGCCGACCGCACCAACGTCGACGGCGTCGGCTCGGCCGAGAACCGCGCCGTCGCCCGTCAGGCCGCCGGCGAGTCGCAGGTGCTGCTGAAGAACGCCGGAGGCGCGCTGCCGTTGGCCGCGGACGCCGACCTGTACGTGGCCGGCTCCAGCGCGGACGACCTCGGCCGCCAGATGGGCGGCTGGACGATCAGCTGGCAGGGCGGATCGGGCGACACGACGACGGGCACGAGCATCGCCGAGGGCATCCGTGAGGTCGCTCCCGGCGCTTCGGTCACCCTCAGCCCCGACGCCTCGGCACCGATCGGCGCCGGTCAGACCGGTGTCGTCGTGGTCGGCGAGCGTCCGTACGCCGAGGGTCAGGGCGACGTGCCGAACAACGGCTCGAGCCTGTCGCTGACGGCCTCCGACCAGGCGATCGTCGACACGGTCTGCGCCGCTGCCGCATCGTGCGTGGTGCTCGTGGTCTCGGGCCGACCGCAACTGCTCGGCGACGTCGTGAGCGTCGCGGACGCGGTCGTCGCGTCGTCGCTGCCGGGCTCCGAGGGCGCCGGCGTCGCCGACGTGCTGTTCGGCGATCGACCGTTCACCGGGCGCCTGCCCGTGACCTGGGCGGCCCGTGCCGACCAGGTGCCGATCAACGTGGGCGACGCCGACTACGAGCCGCTCTACCCGTACGGCTGGGGCCTGCGCACCGACGGTGCCCGCGAGCGTCTGGAGGCGCTGGTCGCCTCCCTGCCCGAGGGCGCCTCCCGAGCGGCGGTGCAGGCCGTGCTCGACGCCGACGTGTGGGACGGCGACGGTGCCGTGACGGACGCCGCCGCCGCGCTGCGCCTCCTGCTCGCCGCCGTCGCCCCGGTCGGCGGGACCGACCTCGGTGCGATGTCCACGGCGGACGCCCTCGTGTCGGTCGCCCGCGACCTCGCCCAGCAGGCGATGGTGGACGGCACGGCGGTCGACGGGTCGGCGGCCCTGACGGCCGACGCCGAGAACGCGCTGCAGCGCGGTCTGCCGGACGTGGCGCTGGCCGGGTTCGCGACGGTGCTCGGTATCGACCTGGACGTCGTCGAGCCGACGAAGGTCGTCGTGCCCGGCACGCTCGACCCCGCGACCGCCCGCCCGGGCGACACGGTGTCGATCACGGCGACCGGGTTCGTCGCCGGGGAGGACCTCGCGGGCACCGTGTTCTCGGAGCCGCAGTCGATCGGTGCCACGACGGCCACGGCGGCCGGGGTCGGCGTGCTGCGGTTCGTCGTGCCGGCCGACCTCGAACCCGGGACGCACGTCGTCGAGCTCGAGGGGACGGGACAGATCGCCCGGGCCACCCTGACGGTGCTCGCCGCGGCGGTGCCGGGCGACCCGGGGACGCCGGGTGGCGGGACGCCGGGCACGGGCACGCCGGGCACGCCGGGTGGCGGCGGGTCGGGCACGGGCTCGGGCTCGGGCTCGGGCGGCACCGTCGTGGCGTCGCCGGTCGGGCTCGCCTGGACCGGCTCGGGCGAGTGGATCGGCATCGCCCTCGCGGCGTTCCTGATCGTGGCGCTCGGGGTCGCCCTGCGGCTGCGTCGGCCTCGCGACCGCGGCTGACGGGCCCCGCCGCACCGCGCCTCCCCCACGAACCCCGTGTCGAACGACGCACCCCGCTTCCTCCGGGTGCATCGTTCGGAACGGGGTTCGTCGTCGCATCGGCGCTGCGTCACCTGAGCGCAGCCGCTGCTAGCGTCACGGGGTGCTCACCACCGACCGCCTGCTGCTGCGCCGCTGGCACGAGTCCGACCGTGCGCCGTTCACGGCCCTCAACGCCGACCCCGAGGTGATGAGGTACTTCCCCTCGACCCGCACCCGTGCCGAGAGCGACGCCCTGGTCGACCGGCTCGACGCCGCGATCGAGGCGGACGGCTTCGGGCTGTGGGCCGTCGAGCGTCGCGACTCGGGTGCGTTCGTCGGCTTCGTCGGGCTGTCCCGTCCCTCGTTCGACCCCGCGCTCGTGGGGCAGGTCGAGATCGGGTGGCGACTCGCCCGCGAGGCCTGGGGTCAGGGCGTCGCCACCGAGGCCGCCCGGGAGGTCGTCCGGTTCGCGTTCGACCCGGCCGGCGCCGACCTGCCCGCCCTGGTCAGCTTCACGACGGCGACCAACGAACCGTCCCGCCGCGTGATGCGCCGCCTCGGCATGACGCACGACCCCGCCGACGACTTCGAGCACCCCGCCCTCCCGCCGGGCCACGCTCTCCGACCGCACGTGCTGTACCGCCTGAGCCGCGCCTCCTGACCCGCGCCACCGGCGACGCCGCTCCGGGCGACGGACCGCCGAGGCAGGGGGCACGCGAGACGCGACCGGCCCCACCCTGTGGCCTACCCGGGCTCGACCCCGACCAGGCGGTCGTCCACGTCCGCCGCGGCGAGCACCGTGCCCACCTCCGCCAGCGGGATCGTCCCGCCCACGAGCGACCCCAGCGGCCACCGCCGCCACGCCTCGGTCGCCCACGCCACGGACGAGTCGAGCCGCTCCGGCTCCGCGTCGCGCACGCCGCCGACCGTGACGAGCCCCTCGACCAGCCGGGCACCGCTCACGCCGACCTCCCCGCCGCGCGCTGCCGCCCCCGCCAGCACCACGACTCCCCCGACGGCCACCCGCTCGACCAGGGCCGACGCCGCCGCGACCCCGTCGAAGGCGAGCCCCACCGTGCGGTGACGCCCCGACCGGTCGACCGACGCGAGCACGCGAGACAGGGCGTGCGGCCCGGTCTCCGCCCCGGGGTCGGCCACGGCGACGGCGCCGAACGCGCGCGACCGCTCGCGCCGCACCTCCTCGGGGTCGACGACCACGACGCGCGCCCCGGCGTCCGTGGCCATCGCCGTCGCGACCAGTCCGACGGCACCCGCCCCCGACACGACGACGACCTGGCCCGCGAGTGACGGCACCCCCGAGAGTCCGAGCACCGAGGAGGCGCGGTGCAGCACCTCCGCGGCCGTCGCGGTCACGCCCGCCACCGGGGCGAGCACGGCCGCGGGCACGTCGTCGGCGACGACCACCATGGTGGTCCCCCGGCGCAGGTGCACGTGGCTCGCGACCGTGCCGGACAACTGCCAGCTGCGCCGCGTGCGCTCCTCGCCGTACCGCTCCCCCGACACGCAGGCCGAGGTCAGACCCCGATGACACGGGACGCACCGACCGCACGCCACGGTGCCGGACCAGACGACGCGCATGCCGGGCCGCAGCCGTCGGCCGTCGTGGGCGCGGGCGTGCTCGTCGGCCTCGACGACCTGCCCGACCGCCGAGCCGCCCGGCACCACGGGCAGGCACGCCGCCCCCCGATCGCCGAGGGAGCGCACCACGTCGAGGCGGACGGCCGTGAGCTCGACGGCGACCAGGGCGTCCCCGCGCGCGAGGCGCACCCCCGGCACGGCGATCTCGCTGAAGCCGTGTCCGCTTCCGACCCCGGTGCCGAGCCAGACCTGTGCCGACGCCGGCGGGTCGAGGCACACGTCGTGGCCATCGAGCACGGGACGCATCGGGTCGACCCGCGGCCGCCCCGCCTGCGTCGCCCTCGACATCGTCCCCCACCCCTCGCACCCGGCCTCCCGCGCACGCCACGACCCTAGGCAGGGCGGGTGGCGGTCCGGCGAACGGCGGGCGTCCACCCGGTGAACGCGCCGCACCGTCGAGTGGACGGAAGATGCCGTCGCCCACCCCGTGACCAGCATCTCCTGCCCACTCGGGCCCCGGTCACGAGCACCGGCAGGAGCGACGGAGGCGCGGCCCGGGTCAGGCGACCGGCGTCAGCCCCAGCGCCCGGATCACGTCGTCGGCCTCGTCCTCGGGCGACCGGCCGGCGTCGACCACGACGTGCCGCTCGTCGGCCTCGGGCGGTTCGAGCGTCGCGACCTGCGAGTCGAGCAGGGCGGTCGGCATGAAGTGGCCCTCGCGGGCGGCCATGCGGTCGCCGAGCAGGTCGCGGCTGCCGCGCAGGTAGACGAAGACGACGTTGTGCTCGCGCAGCACGTCGCGGTACTTCCGTTTCAGTGCCGAGCAGGTGATCACGCCGGGCACACCCGCCAGGGCGTGTTCGACGATCCAGGACGAGACCGTGTCGAGCCAGGGTGCCCGGTCGTCGTCGTCGAGCGGGGTGCCGGCCGCCATCTTCTCGACGTTCTCGTCGGGATGCAGGTCGTCGCCCTCGTACGAGTCCCAGCCGAGCCGCTCGGCGAGCAGGGCCGCGACGGTCGACTTGCCCGAACCCGACACGCCCATGACGACGAGCACGGGGTCGGCGGCGTACGGACCGCCCGCCGGCACCGCGCCTCCCGCATCCGGCGCGGCAGCCGAGGAGGCGCGGTCCGCGTTCTCGAGGACGGTCATCAGATGAACACGCTCGCGAGCATGACCCCGGCGAGGGCCGTGAGGCTGAGGACGCACTCCATCAGGCTCCAGGTCCTGAAGTTCTGGCCGACCGTGGTGCCGAGGTACTCCTTGATCAGCCAGAAGCCGGCGTCGTTCACGTGCGACAGGAAGACCGAGCCCGCACCGATGGCGAGCACCAGCAACGACGCCTCGGGGGTCGACATGTCGGCGGCGAGCGGGGCCATGATGCCGGCGGCCGTGACCGTGGCGACGGTGGCCGACCCGGTGGCGACGCGGACGAGCGCCGCGACCACCCAGGCGACGAGCAGGACGCTCACGCCCGACTCCGACACCGCGTCACCGATCACGGTCCCGATGCCCGTGTCGATCAGGACCTGCTTGAACCCGCCACCGGCGCCGACGATGAGCAGGATGCCGGCGACGTCGGGCAGCGACGAACCGAGCGTCTTCGACACGGCGGCCTTGTCCATGCCCCCGGCGCGGGCGTAGAAGACCATCGCGTAGAGCACGGCGACGGTCAACGCGACCATCGGCGTCCCGAGGAACTCGAGCA
The DNA here is from genome assembly GCF_001421165.1 of Frigoribacterium sp. Leaf8. Lineage (GTDB taxonomy): Bacteria > Actinomycetota > Actinomycetes > Actinomycetales > Microbacteriaceae > Frigoribacterium. The sequence continues at coordinate 132,947 of NZ_LMKB01000006.1, forward strand.
GGTCGACCCAGGAGCCGGTCGCCGTGGGCAGCGCCGCCTCGCGGATCGAGCGCGCGAGCATGAGCACGACGGGCAACAGGATGCCGATCAGGGCGTTGACGAAGCTCGGGCGCCTGCGGGCCGAGCCCTCGCCGCCGTCCTCTTCCTTCGAGACGAAGAGGTCGGGGACCGGCACGGGCGCCCACTTGGCGGCGAGCGTCGAGAACAGCGGGCCGGCGACGATCACCGTGGGGATCGCGACGAGCACGCCGAGGCCGAGCGTCAGGCCGAGGTCGGCGCCCACGGTCGAGACGGCGAGCAGCGGGCCGGGGTGCGGGGGCACGAGGGCGTGCATCGCCGAGAGGCCGGCGAGCGCCGGGATCGCGATGCGCATGAGCGGCAGGCCCGACCGGCGGGCGACGAGCACGATCACGGGGATCAGCAGCACGAGGCCGACCTCGAAGAACATCGGCAGGCCGATCAGCGCGCCGATCAGGGCCATCACCCAGGGCAGCGCCTTCTGCGACGAGCGCGAGATGAGGGTGTCGACGATGCGGTCCGCTCCGCCCGAGTCGCTGAGCAGCTTGCCGAACATCGCGCCGAGCCCGATCAGGATGCCGACGCTCGTCATGGTCGATCCGAAGCCCGTGCCGAAGCTCGTGACGGCGTCGCCCGGGGCGAGGCCGGCGCCGATGCCGACCCCGACGGCGCCGAGCAGCAGCGCCAGGAAGGGGTGGACCTTGAGCCAGGTGATGAGGCCGACGATCACGACGATGCCCACGAGGGCCGCGATGATCAACTGCGCGTCGGTGCCCGAGGGCGTGGGGGCGGCCGTGGCCGCTGCGAGGAGGTGCATTCCGTCGCGTCCTTCCGAGGACGCTTCACTGCGACCTCTTCGTCGTGGGCCGGAGCCCGGGGGGTTGTCGTCCGTCGGCGCCGGACGGATGTCTGGCAGTCTTGTCCCACGAACGAATCTGATTAGTGTGAATAATCAGACTTATGGAGTGTGCCACAGTCGGCACCACCCCGCCACCCGCCTGCCCACCCCCCTCGATCAAGGAGTCGTCGATGACCCCCGGCCTCGCAGCATCACGAGAACGCGGCCTGCACGCCCGGGTGGTCGACGTCCTCGGAAGCGAGATCGTCGACGGTCGACTGGCCGTGGGCTCCATCCTGAACCTCGACGACCTGGCCGTCCGCTTCACGGTGTCCCGGTCGGTGCTGCGCGAGGCCCTGCGCGTGCTGCAGTCGCTCGGCATGGTCGAGCCGCGTCAGCGCATCGGCACGCAGGTGCTCCCCCGCACCTCGTGGGATCTCATGAACCCGCAGATCATCCTCTGGCGCGGTCGCAGTCCCGAGTACTTCGTCCAGATGCGCGAACTGCTCGAGCTGCGGCTCGGGCTCGAGCCGGTCGCGGCCCGACTGAGCGCGCTCGCCTTCACCCCCGATCAGGCCTCCGCCGTCGAGGACGCCGCCCGCACCATGGTCGCCGCCGCCGCGTCCGGTGACGGCCGCGCCTACCTCGAGGCCGACGTCGCGTTCCACACCGCCGTGCTGCGGGGCTCGGGCAACGACGTCATCGGCCACTTCGCGTCCACCGTCGAGGCCCTGCTGCGCACCCGGACCGAAGAACGCCGCTTCACCATCACCGAGTACACGCCCGCGGCGGCCGGACTGCACCTCGACCTCGCCCTCGCGATCCGGGCCGGCGACGCCGACGAGGCCTTCTCCCGCTCGTGGCGGCTGATCGACACGACCGTCGACGAGTTCGTGGCCGAGTCGGGCGGCTCCCCCGCCGCCTGATCGGCCCCGACCGCCTGCCCGCCCGGCCGTGGCCGTTGCTCGGCCACAGCCTCCCGCCCGGTCCCGGCCGTGCGGTCGGCGCGTACGGCCGACCCACCGAGGAGGCGCGGTGGACGCACAGGCGCCCGTCACGTCCTGTTCACGCACCGGTCGCCCCCGGGGTGGAGCATCGACGCATGATCTCGCTCAGCGCCCTCGTCAAGCCGAAGGACGGAATCCACTCGGTCCGCCTGCTCGAGAAGAGCCTCCGCGACCACTACGAGAACGTCCCCGTCACGGACCACCAGTACCTCGTGCGCTTCGCCGACGGTCCCGCCCTGGTGACCGACGAGCTCGCGGGTCTGCGGGTCGACGTCGTGGTCTCGGACGAGCGGGCCGCGTCGCACTTCCGCGAGGCGTTGGCGGGCGAGATCGCGACCCGCGTCCTCGGGCGCACCGTCGACGTCGTGTGGTCGCGCTCGGCGAGCGTCCCCGCGCCGCTGCGCTGAGGCACGGCGGAGCCGAGGGGGTCAGTCGCCCTCGGCGTCGGCGGCCGCGATCAGCTTCGTCATCGTGCGGTGCAGCACGACGAGCTCGTCGGGCGTCACCCCGAGCCGCGCCATCATGCGGGCGGGGATGCTCTCGGCCTCACGCCTCGACGCGGCACCGGCCGGGGTCAGCTCGATCGACAGCGCGCGCTCATCGTCGGCCCGGCGCGCTCGGGTGAGCATGCCCTGGGCCTCGAGCCGCTTGAGCAGCGGACTGAGCGTGCCCGGGTCGAGCCGCAGCAGACGACTGAGCTCACGACCCGACAGCGGTGCGTGCTGCCAGAGGGCCAGCATGACGAGGTACTGCGGGTGCGTCAGCCCGAGCGGCTCGAGCACCGGACGGTAGGCCGCCACGACGCCCCGCGAGGCGACCGAGAGCGCGAAGCAGATCTGGCTCTCGAGTTCGAGCGGATCGGCGCCGGCGGCGCTCATGCCCGCGGCGCCGGGCAGTGCACCATGGTGCGGACGCCCGTGCGGTCGACGACGTGCTCGTCCATCGGGGCGCCGCAGAGCGGGCAGGTGCCACCGTGCTGGGGGGCCACCGCCGGCGCCTCGTTCTTCAATCCCAGCTGCGCGCCGCCGATGTAGGGACGCAGTCGGGCGTTCATGCGCTCGACCAGGTCGCCGAACCTGCTGCCGTGGTCGTGGTGCCGCTCGGGTCTCGTCATGATGGTTAGTCTACCAACGATTGGTGCCCCAACGACAGGGCCACGGCGGACGGAGACGCGACCGCGCCCGCCCCGACGAACGGGGCGGGCGCGGAACGGCGGAACCGAGGAGGCGCGGGTGGCGTCGCTCAGGCGACCTTGCGACCCTGCGCCAGCGTCTGGTGCGCCCGGGCGGCGAGTTCACCACGGACCAGCACCTCGTACCGGCCGGCCTCCATGGTGCGGACCGACGAGAAGTCGCGACGACCACGCAGCATCTTGTGGCCGACGAAGCCCCACAGCGCTCCCCACAGCGCACCGAGGCCGACGGCGACGAGCAGCACGCCGATCCAGGCACCCGACGGGGCGAAGATGCCGAAGAGCAAGCCGAGCAGCAGGCCGAACCACGCTCCGCCACCGGCACCGCGTCCCGCGGCCTTGCCCGAGGTCAACCGACCCGACACGTTCTCGACGGTCCGGATGTCATGCCCGACGATCGACACGCTCTCGACGGGGAAGCCCTCGTCCGACAAGAGGTCGACGGCCGACTGGGCGTCCTCGTACTTCGTGAACGACGCGAGCACCTGGGGGTAGCCCGCACCCGCGAAGGCGCCGATGCCGCCGGGGCCCGGGGTGCCCGTCGTCGGCGTGGCCTGCGGCCCGGTCTGGCCGTAGCCGGGCTGGCCGTACGGCGCGCCCGACTGGTCGCCCTGACCCGGCACCGTGCCCGACGGGCCCGGGGCCTGCCCGGCCTGCTGACCCTGGTCGCCTGCCGGCTGCTGTCCGGCGGACTGCGGTGCGTACTCGCCGTACGCGGGGCGGGGGCGGTCGTCGGGGGTGGGCGTGGTGTCCTGCTCGTTGCTCATGCTCCCGTTCTATCGCGCCCGCGTCGACGCGGAGGGAATGCACAGACGGCCCACAGCATTCCTTGGCGCGCTCCCAGTCCCACCGGCCGCGCCACGGCCCCTCCCACACTCCGATGTCGGCGGGTGGGGCAGGATCGACGGATGACCACCACCCACGTCCTCGTGCTCGACTTCGACGGGACCGTCTGCCTGGGCGACGGCGCCGTCCTGACCTACGCGCGCCTCCTGGACGAGGCCCTCGCGGCGACCGACGAGCGGCACCCACCCCGGCTGGTCGAAGCGGCGCTGGCCCGGTTCGTCGGCAGCCCGCTCGCCGACGAACCCGCCGGGGTGGAGGCCGCCCTGGCCGAGGCCGACGGATCGCCCGACGGGTACGTCGTCGCCGAGCGGGTCTCGCGCGCCCTCGGCGTCGCCGACGCGGCCCGCTCGGCCGCGTACGCCGGGGCCCGGGCGGCCCTCGCGGACGGCCGCCTCGAGATCGAGGCGCCGGACGGACTCGCCGAACTGCTCGACTCGCTGCCCGACGGCGTGCACGTCGTGCTCGTGACGAACTCCCCCGAGCACGGCGTCGTCCAGCCCCTCGAACGACTGGGCCTCGCCGACCGCGTCGACGAGATCGTCACCGACGCGCGCAAACCGTCCGGGCTGCCCGCCGTTCTCGACCGGCTCCGCGCCGACGCGGGTCTCGCCGGCCGCCCCGACCGTCTGCTCAGCGTGGGCGACATCTGGCCGAACGACCTCGAACCGGCCGCCGCCCAGGGTTCGCCGACCGCGTTGGTCGAGCGGTTCCCCTCCGCGGACGCCCGGCCGACGCATCGCGCGGGGACGCTGCCCGAGCTGTACCCGGCGATCCGCGCCTGGGCGGGACGCGCCTCCTGAGCGGAGCCGCGCCTCCCCCGACCAGCCGGGCGTCCTGAGCGCCCTGCGCCTCCGGGACACGACCCCCGAGGAGGCGCACCACCCGTCGCGAGATCGGCGTCGGCGGCGTCCGGGCCGGCGTCAGACCGTCGCCGGCACCACCGCGAAGCGGGCACCCGGGTGGTCGGCCGAGAGGTGTGCGCCGGGACGGCCGAGCATCTGCTCCCGCAGCGTGCCCGTGGCCGGCTCGGCCGGCATCCGGCCACGGCGACGCAGTTCGGGCACGACGAGGTCGGCGAAGTCGGCCAGGTCGGCCGTGCCGAAGATCGGCTCGATCAGGAAACCGTCGAGGTCGGTCTCGTCGACGAGCCGCTCGAGCTCGTCCGCGACCTCCACGGGGTCGCCGACCAGCTGGAGCCCCCGGGTGCCCTTGCCTCGCAGGTCGTCGAGGATCTCGCGCACGGTCGGGGCCGGCGAACCGTCCTTCGGCAGGAACCGGTCGATGTTGCTCTGACCCATCTGCCCGACGGGGCCTCCGTCGTCCTGCAGCTGCGTCAGGTCGCGGGACGGGTCGAGCGAGAGCAGGTCGATGCCCGTGTTGCCCGCGTAGAGGACGGCGACGACCTCGTCGGTCTGGAGGTCGTCGAACTCCTTCCGCAGCGCGACGGCCTCGTCGTGGGTCGGGGCCACCGTGACGGTCAGCCCGACCATGATCTTGACCGACTCGGGGTCGCGGCCGAGGGCGGCCGCCTTCGCGCGGATGTCGGCGACGTTCGCGGCCGTCTTCGGCACCGTCGTGCCCTGCACGAAGACGCACTCGGCGTTGCGCGCGGCGTAGGCGCGCCCCCGGTCGGACGTGCCGGCCTGGAACAGGACGGGGGTCCGCTGCGGCGACGGGGCGACCGTGAAGTAGCCGGACGACCGGAAGTGCTCGCCGGCGAACTCGACCCGGTGGATGCGGTCTCGGTCGGCGAGGACGCCCGCCTCGGCGTCACCGCGGAACGCGCCGTCCTCCCAGCAGCCCTCCCAGAGCGTCATCGCGAGGTCGACGTACTCGTCGGCCTGGTCGTAGCGGGCGTCGTGACCGCGCATCTGGTCGTGGCCGAACAGCTCGGCGACGGTGTTCTGCGAGGCGCCCGTGACGATGTTCCAGCCGATGCGGCCGCCCGTCAGGTGGTCGAGCGTGGCGAAGCGGCGGGCCGACTGCACGGGGTGGTCGAGGCCGGTCGACGAGGTGACGACGAAGCCGAGGCGTTCGGTCTCGCGGGCCAGGGTCGGGATCAGCAGGGCCGGGTCCATGCCGGGGAAGTTGATGCCGCCGCGCGCCGCGGTCTCGGGCAGGTCGCCGTCGACCGACGGGTAGCCGAACCCGTCGGCGAAGAACAGGAAGTCGAAGCCGGCCGCGTCGAGCAGCTTCGCCATGCCGATCCACAGGTCGAGCCCGTGGTAGCCGAGCGAGTCGCTGCGCGGGTGGGACCAGCTGAGGGTGCCGCCGACCTGGGGGCCGGCGACTTCGAACACACCGAGACGGATCTGCTTCATGCCGTCAGTGAACCGGATGGTTCACCCAGAGTCCAGCCCCGAAACAAGGTCTTAACACGGGGCTCCCCTCAGGCGGGGACGGCGGCGGCGCGGACGCGGGCGACGAGCGCCGCGGTCGCGTCGACGGCCGCGCGGTCGACGGCCGCGCTCGCCCCGGCGCTGAGCAGCGTCGCCTGGAGACCGCGCCAGAGCGCGACCGTCTCGTGCGCGAGCGACTCGGCCCGCGCCTCCTCGACGCCCTCGGCGCGGTACGCGGCCGCCACCTGACCCACCCACTCGGAGCCGATGTCGCCGAGCAGCGAGGCGTAGCGCTCGCGATCGAAGCTCGCGAGGCCGAACACCTCGAAGAACAGGCGGTTGAAGGGCTGGTTGACGGGATCGGACACCGTCCGCCAGACGGCGAGGAGGCGCTGGTCGAGCGGCAGGTCCGGCCCGGCCAGGTGGTCCACGACCCCGACGATGCCCGGGAACCGCCGTTCGGCCCCGTGCAGCGCCGTGACGACCAGTTCTTCGCGGCTGCCGAAGTAGTACAGCAGCATGCGGTTGTTCGAGCCGACCGCCGTCGCGAGGGCGCGCAGGGTGAGCTGGCCGACGCCGTTCTCGAGCACGTGGTCGACGACGCGCTCGAGCAGTTCGGCCCTCTTGTCGGACGACTCACGCGTGGCCATGACCCCGAAACTAACGTCTCGCGAGGTCGGCGACGACGGCAACACGACCGAAACGACGATGAAACAGTCCGGGTCTAGCTTTTCGACACCTCACCCGAACGAACCTCAGGAGTTCCCCCATGAGCCCTCTCTCCGTTCCTCCCGCGTTCCGCTCCACCTCCCTCGACCGCCGCGGGTTCCTGCGCCTGGGCGGGTCGGCCGCCCTCGTCGTCGGCACGACCGCCCTGCTCGCCGCCTGCACCGACTCGTCGGCCGGGACGGGCGCGGCGACCGGCGGGGCCGCGTCCGGCGGGTCGTTCGGCACCATCGCCGTCCAGCTCTCGTGGATCAAGAACATCGAGTTCGCGGGCGAGTACTTCGCCACGGAGAAGGGCTACTACACCGACGCCGGCTTCAGCGAGGTCACGCTGCTCGCGGGCGGCGGGCAGACCGGAGCCGAGGAGGCGCTGCTCGCCGGGCAGGCCAAGGTCGGGTTGTCGTCGGCCTCGCTCACCGGCCCCTCGGTCGCTCAGGGCGCCGCCCTCAAGATCATCGGCACGACGTTCCAGAAGAACCCGTTCTGCCTGCTCTCGCTCGAGGAGGGAGAGCCGATCCGCACCCTGGCCGACCTCAAGGGCAAGAAGATCGGCGTGCAGTCCGGCGGCAACCAGACGATCTTCGAGGGCTTCCTCAAGGCCAACGACATGACGCTGGACGACGTCGAGCTCGTCGCCACGCAGTACGACATCGCCCCGCTCGAGACGAACGCCTACGACGCGCACATGTCGTACATCACGAACGAGCCGATCCTCGCCGAGATGGACGGCTTCACCCCGGTCGTGCTCGGCTTCGCCGACAACGGACTTCCCTTCGTCGCCGAGACCTTCACCGTCACGCAGGACACCATCGACAACGAGCGCGACATGCTCAAGGCCTTCCTGGTCGCCGAGATCAAGGGCTGGACCGACGCGGTGAAGGACCCGGAGCAGAGCGCGAAGTACGCCGCCGAGAAGTACGGCAAGGACCAGGACCTCGACGTCGAGGAGCAGACGGCCGAGGCCGAGGCGCAGAACACGCTGATCCTCACCGAGGACGTCAACGCCAACGGCCTGTTCACGATGACCGACGAGCTGGTCGCCGAGAACATCGCCTCGCTCAAGGCCATGGGCACCGACGTGTCGGCCGACGACCTCTTCGACCTCAGCATCATCAAGGAGGTCTACGAGGAGAACCCCGACCTCGTCACGACCTTCGAGATCCCCACGGCATGACCATGACGGACGGCACCACGACCGCGCGCACCACGCTGCCGCTCACGACGGCCACGGGCGACCCCGCCGGCCGACCCGAACTCGCCACGGGCATCAACATCCAGGGGCTGACCAAGTCGTTCCAGCTCGGCCGGAAGAGCGTGCAGGCCCTGACGCAGATCGACCTGGGCACGAAGAAGGACTCGTTCCTCAGCCTGCTCGGCCCCTCGGGCTGCGGCAAGTCGACCATCCTGCGCATCCTGGCCGGGCTCGAGACGCCCACCTCGGGCAGCGTCGTGATCAACGGCAAGACCGCGGCCGAGGTGCAGCGCGGGCACGAGACGGGCATCGCGTTCCAGGACTCGGCCCTGCTGCCCTGGCGCAGCGTGGAGAACAACATCCGGTTGCCGCTCGAAGTCGCCGGGCTGACTCCCCCGGCCGGCCTGATCGACGACCTGATCGACCTCGTCGGCCTGAAGGGCTTCGAGAAGGCCAAGCCGGCGCAGCTGTCGGGCGGCATGCGCCAGCGCGTCTCGATCGCCCGCTGCCTCGCCGTGCAGCCGACCATCATGCTGCTCGACGAGCCCTTCGGCGCGCTCGACGACATGACGCGGCAGCGCATGAACGTGGAGCTGCTGCGCATCTGGGGCGAGAAGCCCGCCACGACGCTCATGGTGACGCACGGCATCGCCGAGGCCGTGTTCCTGTCCGACGTCGTCGCCGTGATGAGCGCCCGGCCCGGCCGCATCGCCGAGGTGGTCGAGATCGACCTGCCCCGACCGCGCCTGCCCGAGCTGACCCGCACGCCGGAGTTCCACGCGTACGTCGACCGCATCTCCGAGATCCTGTTCGGCTCGCACGGGGCGGCCGCCGATGACTGATCTGCACACCTCGCCCCGCGAGACGGCCGAGCGCGAGGTCGAGGCGGAGCTGGGCCAGAGCGTGGCGCTCCAGGCCGAGACCGTCCGGGGTCGCGAGCGACGGTCGGTGCTCGGCTCGATGGCCGCTGCCCCGCCGTGGGTCGGCGCCCTCGTCGGCATCGTGCTCATCGTCGCGATCTGGCAGGTCGTGGCCGTCACGCTCTTCTCGGTGACGGGCTCGGTGCCCCCACCCGGCCAGGTGCTCGTCCAGCTCGTCACCGACCTCAGCGACCTCGTCTACTGGCGTGCCATCGGCGCGACCGCCGGCAGCGCGGCGTGGGGCTTCCTCTGGGGCAACCTCATCGCGTTCGCGCTGGCCTTCGCCGTGCTGCTCGTGCCGTGGTTCGAGGGCCTCTCGACCCAGCTCGCGGTGGTCTGCTCGTGCATCCCGCTGACGGCGATCGCGCCGATCGTCACGCTCATGTCGCCCGCCGGCGGCCGGACGACGTCGATCTTCCTGGCCGCGCTCAGCGTGATCTTCACCACCGTCATCGGCACCCTGCTCGGCCTGCGGGCCGCGAGCGAGACCCAGCTCGACGTGATCACGGCCTACGGCGGCTCGCGCTGGACGCAGCTGGTCAAGGTCCGTCTGATCGCCGCCCTCCCCAGCATCCTCGCGGCGCTGAAGCTGGCGGCCCCCGCGGCGTTCCTCGGGGCGGTGCTCGGCGAGTACTTCCTCATCGGCGTCGACCAGGGCCTCGGCATCCTGCTGCTCGCAGCGCAGGCCACGGCGGCGTCGGTCAAGCTCTGGGCGCTGGCCCTGATCTCGGGCGGCATCGCCGGGATCGCCTACTTCGTCATCGGGCGGATCAGCCGACTGGTCACGCCCTGGTCGGCGGGCGACAGCCGCGCCGGAGAGGGGTTCTGATGGCCACGACCCTGCCCACTGGCACCGGCACCCGCGTCACCGCCCCCGCGGTCTCGACCAGCGCCTCCTCGACCGCCCGGTTCGTCCTGCGGCGCATCGGCCGCACCGTGCTGACGATCGCGATCTCGGCGATCATCCTCGGCATCCTGTGGAACCTCGCCATCGTCGTGCTGCAGGCCAACGCGTTCATCGCGAAGACCCCGGCCGACGTGTTCCGCTGGTTCTTCGTCGACTCCGAACTCAGTCGGACCACGGCCGCCGAGAACCGCGTGCACATCGCCGGCCTGCTCGGCGTGACCCTGTGGCACGCCGCGATCGGCTTCGTCTTCGGCGTCGGCGGGTCCCTCGTCGTGGCGATCGTGTTCACCCTGATCCGCCCGGTCGAGTTCATGTTCATGCCGATCGCCATGCTGCTGCGCACCGTCCCGCTGCTCGCGATGGCGCCCGTGATCTACCTCGTGCTGGGCAACGGCATCGTCACCGCCGGCTTCATCGGCGGGGTGGTCGTGTTCTTCCCGCTGCTGGTGAACCTGACCCTCGGCTTCCGCTCGGTCAGCGCCCAGTCGGTCGACCTCATCCGGGTCTACGGCGGGAGCCGGTGGACGATCATGCGCAAGGTCGCGTTCCCCACCGCCCTGCCGTACTTCTTCGCCTCGATGCGCATCGCCGTGCCGGGAGGCATCACCGGCGCGATGCTCTACGAGTGGCTGTTCACCTACGAGGGCCTCGGCGCCGCCATCACGGCCGCCAAGTCGCAGTCGCAGTACGGCGAGATCTGGGCGATCGTCGTGCTGATCACCCTCGTCTCGATCGTGCTCTACACGGTCACGACGTTCGTCGAGACGGCGGTGCTCGCGAAGTGGGGCCCCAACGCCGGCAAGGCGACCGCCTCGTGACGCGCCGCGTGCTGGTCGACACCGACACCGGCATCGACGACGCCCTCGCGCTGCTCTGGCTCGCCGCACAACCCGACGTCGAGATCGTCGGCATCACCGCCGTCTACGGCAACTGCGCCGTCGACGACGCCCTGCGGAACGTCGGACACGTGCTGCGGCTCGTCGGGCTCGAGGACGTCCCGGTCGCCCGGGGCGCGGAGGGCCCCCTCGAGGCGGAGGCGCACATCGCGCACTACGTCCACGGTCACGACGGTCTCGGTGACGTCGTCGCCGACCGGCCGCTCCCGCGCGTGCTGCTCGACACCCCGGCGGCCGGACGCCTCGTCGAGGTCGCCCGGGAGTCCCCGGGCGAGATCGACCTGCTCACCCTCGGGCCGCTGACCAACGTGGCCCTGGCGCTGAGGGCCGAGCCGCGCCTCCTGACCCTCTTCCGGTCGGTGACGATCATGGGCGGCAGCGGGCCGTTCCCTCCCCTCGGCCGCACGGACATGGTCGACGCGAACGTGCAGAACGACGGCGTGGCCGCGCGGGAGGTCTTCGCCGCCCCGGCGACCTCGCGCCTCATGGTCGGCGTGAACGCGACGTCGCAGGTGATCACCGACGAGTCGCACGTCGCGGCGCTCCGGGACTCGGGCACGCCGACCGGCACGTTCGCCGCCGACGTCCTGGCGACCTACCTGGACTTCTACCGGAACGCCTGGGGCCGCCGCGTCAGCCCCGTGCACGACGGACTCGCCGCCGCGCTGATGGTCCACCCCGAGTGGATCGCCGACAGCGTCACCGGCCCCGTCGGCATCACGAACGACGGCTTCGCGACCCGCGGCCGGGTGCTGCGCACGGCCGACGGCGCCGAGGTCGACTGGCACCCGGACGGCCCCGTGCCGACCGGTGACCCGTCGACCCCCACGACGGCGGTCACCGCCGTCCACACCGACCTCTTCCTCCCGTCGTTCGTCGACGCCCTGATCCACGGAGCCCGCTCGTGACCACCACCTCCCCCGCCGACGCGACCCGCGCCTCCTCGGCTGCCACCCCCTCACCCGCCGGCGCCGTCGTGCGCGACCTGCGCGCCCTGCCCAAGGGCCACCTTCACCTGCACATGGAGGCGGCGATCCGCTCCAACTCGCTGGCCGACATGGCGGCGGCGTCGGGCGTCGTCGTGCCGATGCCGACCAGCTTCGGCGACTTCAGCGAGTTCAGTGCGACGTACCAGGGCATGCTCGTGGTCCTGGCCGAGAGCGAGAATCTCTTCCGCCTGATCGACGAGGCGGTCGAGGACTGCGCCGTCGAGGGCGTCGCCTACGTCGAGTTCGGGGCGAGCCCGCAGTTCTACGTCGCCACCTTCGGGTCCCTCGACGCCTCGCTGCGGGCGATGCTCGCGGCATGCGCCGAGAGCGGCGAGCGGTGGGGCGTCGAGGTCGGCCTGATGATCACGGTCGACCGCACCGAGAGCGTCGAGGCCGCGAACGAGCTGGCCCACCTGGCCGCCGCCTACGCCGACCGCGGCGTCGTCTCGCTCGGCCTCGCCAACGACGAGCGCGGCAACCCGGCGGCGCGCTACGAGGAGGCGTTCCGCATCGCCAAGCACGCGGGCCTGCTCTCGACGCCGCACGCCGGCGAGCTCGCCGGCCCGGACCAGATCGAGGAGGCGCTGGACGTCCTCGGTGCCGACCGCGTGCTGCACGGCGTGACGGCCGTACAGAGCGAACCGCTGATGGCCCGACTGGCCGCCGAGGGCGTCTGCCTCGACGTGTGCCTCACCTCGAACGTGTTGCTCTCGGTGATCCCCACCATCGAGGACCACCCGCTGAAGCGCCTCGTCGAGGCCGGCGTGCGGTGCTCGATCAACGCCGACGACCCCATCCTGTTCGGGCCGGGCGTGTTGGCCGAGTACGAGCTGGCCCGGACCACCCTCGGTCTGTCCGACGAGCAGCTCGCCGCATGCGCCCTGAGCTCGATCGAGTGCTCGGGGGCGAGCGACGGACTCAAGGAGCAGGCGGCCGGCGAGATCGCGGCGTGGCTGGCGGCGTGACCCCGCCCATCCGCCGTTTGGTCGTCGAGGGCGCCCACGTCGCGACGGTCGACGCCCACGACACCGAGCACGCCGGCGGGCACGTCGTCGTCGACGGATCGCGCATCGTCGCCGTCGGGCCGGGACCCGCCCCCGCGTGGTGCACCGCCGGGCTGACCCCGCCCGGCCCGGCGGCCGGGTCGGCTCCCGGGCCGGGCGGGCCTGCTTCTGAGCCAGCCGGGCCGAATGCCGCACCGATCGCGGTCGAGCGCGTCGACGGCCGGGGCCACCTGCTGACCCCCGGCCTGGTCAACACGCACCACCACCTCTACCAGTGGCTGACCCGCGGCATCGCGCAGGACTCGATCCTGTTCGACTGGCTCGTCGCGCTCTACCCGACCTGGGCGCGCATCGACGAGCCGCTCGTCGAGGCCGGGGCCGCCGCCGCGATCGCCGTGCTCGCCCGGTCGGGGTGCACGACCGTCGGCGACCACCACTACGTCTTCCCGGCCGGTGCCGGCGACCTGGTGGGCGGCATCGTCCGGGCCGCCGCGACCGTCGGCGTCCGTCTGCACGCCACGCGCGGCTCGATGGACCTCGGTCGGTCGCGGGGCGGCCTGCCCCCGGACTTCGCCGTCGAGACCACGGACGCCGCGCTGCGCGCCAGCCAGGAGGCGGTGGCGCGGTTCCACGACCCGTCCGGCGACGCGCGGGTCCAGATCGCGATCGCGCCCTGCTCGCCGTTCTCGGTGACGCCCGACCTGCTGCGCGAGGCCGCCGTCCTCGGGCGGCAGCTCGGAGTCCGGCTGCACACCCACGGCTCCGAGACCGTCGAGGAGGACGCGTTCTGCCTCGAGCGGTTCGGCCGCACGCCGACCCAGTACCTGGAGGACCTCGGCTGGCTCGGCGACGACGTCTGGATGGCCCACTGCGTCCACCTCGACGACCACGCGATCGGACGGTTCGCCGCGACGGGGACCGGTGTGGCGCACTGCCCGTCGTCGAACGGTCGTCTCGCCGCGGGCATCGCCCCGATCGCGTCGTTGCTGCGCGCGGGGGCGCCCGTCGGGCTCGGGGTCGACGGTGCCGCGTCGAACGAGTCCGGCCAGCTCGGCACCGAGATCCGGCAGGCGGTGCTCTTCGGGCGCCTGCGCTCCGGGGCGGACGCGTTCTCGGTCCGGCAGGGCCTGCGCCTGGCGACGATCGGCGGTGCCCGCGTGCTCGGACGCGACGCGGACCTCGGCTCGATCGAGGTCGGGAAGCTCGCCGACCTCGCCCTCTGGCGCGTCGACGGGGTCGAGTTCGCGGGCATCGCCGACCCGGTGGCCGCCCTGGGGCTCGCCTCGATACCGCCGCTGGCCCGGCTCTGGGTCGGCGGCGACGCGGTCGTGGCGGACGGCGAGCTCGTCCACGCGGACCAGGGTCTGCTCGCCGAGGGCGCGGCCCGGGCGTCGGCGGAGCTGCGCGCCCGAGTCTGACGCGACCCGCGCCTCCTGCGCCTCCTGCGCCTTCTGCGCCTCATGCGCCTCTTGCGCCCGTCGGCGTGAGGGCACGACCCGCGCGACCCGCGCGACCCGCCACGAAGTAAACACTCCGCCACGACATCTCGTGGCGGAGTGTTTATTTCGTGGCGGCGTAGCGGCCGGCCCCTTCGAACAGACGGCCCGACAACGACGAAAGCCCCTCACGAGGAGGGGCTTTCGGTGGTTCTGGTGGATCTGAGGGGACTCGAACCCCTGACCCCCTGCATGCCATGCAGGTGCGCTACCAGCTGCGCCACAGACCCAGAACTGCTGCCCTTCGGGGGTTTTCACCCCGTCGGAAGCAACTCGTCTACATTACTACACTTTTCGACCGCGCACGTTCACCCGCCCTCGACCCTGCTCGAGCGCGGCCGAGAAGACACGACATGCCGCTCACCTCGGGAGGTGAGCGGCATGTCATGAGGCCCCGCCGACACGGCGGGGCCCAGGAGGCGCAGGGAGACTAGGCCTCGGCCGGTGCGTCGGCTGCGACCTCGGCCGGAGCGGTGGCCGACTCGGTCAGCACGTCGAGCGGGATGGTCGGGCAGTCGCTCCAGAGGCGCTCGAGCGCGTAGTACTGACGGTCCTCGTCGTGGAAGACGTGGGCGACGACGTCACCGAAGTCGAGGAGGACCCAGCGGCCCTCGGCACGACCCTCACGACGGAGGGTCTTGACGCCGGCCTCGAGCATCTTGTCCTCGATCTCGCCGGCGATGGCGACCACGTTGCGTTCGCTGCGGCCGGTGGCCAGCAGGAACACGTCGGTCAGGGGCAGGGGGCCGGACACGTCGAGGGCGACGAGGTCGTCGGCCTGCTTGTCGTCGGCCGCGCGTGCGGCGATCTGCAGCAGCTCGATGGCACGAGGGGTGGCTGTCACGTGTTCCTTAGGGGGTAGGTGGTGATGCGGGCCGACAGGGGTCGGTTCGGGTGGGTCGGGCCTCAGCCCAGCACCCCGGTGGCGAAGCCACCGATGATCAAGCCGATGATACCGAGGCCCACGACGCCGCCCGAGATGCCGAGGATCAGCGGCAGGTGGTTGCCCTTGGGCTGCGACGCGGCCAGCACGACGGCGCGGGTGGACGTGTGCGTGCTGATGGCCCGGCTGGCACGCACGGGCTCGGCGTCGCTCGACGCCTGCTCGGCGTCGCCCTGCTCGAGGATGCGGTCCATGTCGGAGTTGTCGATGCGTGCCTGCGAGCCGGTCGACGCCAGGCTGCGCGGCAGGTCGATCGAGCCCGTGATGATGATCTCGCCGGTCGCGTTCAGCGCACCGGTCACGTCGGCGACCTGCGCGTCGGTGAGGATCAAGGCGTTCTGCTGACCGGTGCTGGTGCCGAGCTGGCGGCCCGGGACGGACTCCGCGTCGGGCTCGTCGGACTGGGTGGACCAGTGGCCGGACGGGACGACGGGCGCGGCGTCGGACGAGTCGTCGCGCTGGTCGCGTGACGGACCGACGCCGGACGGTCGCGGCGCCGACGACACGGGACGGGACGGGGCAGGAGGCGCACTCGGCGAGTCCTGTCCGCTGCGGTCCTGCTCGTCGGACAGGGCGAACGGGAACACCGTCGGCGTCGACGTCGGGGTGGGGGTCGAGGACACCGGGGTCGCCGCGCCGGTCGCACCCGTGCGTCGGGGCCCGGGGACGTCGTCCGACGAGTCGTCGTCGTCCGACGGGTCGACGTCCGACACGGCGGACGGCACGGGGGCCGAGGCGGGACGGAGGGCCGCCGAGGCCGGCGCGGACGCACCGGGCGCAGAGGCCGGTCGGTCGGCGGCCGGGGCGATCTCGTCGACGGTGTTGAGCGCGTCGGCCAACGGACGACGGGGTTCGGGAGCCGGTGCCTGCAGAGGCACCGGGGAGGCGTCGCGGCTCTGGCTCGCGTCGCGCAGGGCGCGCATCTGGCGGCGGGTCAGGCCGGTGCCGGGGTCGACGACCGAGCCGGGTGCGGGGGGCGGCACGTCGCGCAGGGCGGCAGCCGACGGCACGGGAGTCGGCATCGGCACGTCACCCGTGGGGGTGGTCGCGGGCCGCGGGGCGGGAGCGGACGTCGAGGCGGGCACCACGGGCACGGCACCGGTGATGGCCTGACCGGCCTCGCGGGCTCGCTCGAGGTCGCGGATCTGTCGCCGGGTGAGGGGCGGCTGACCGTCGGACGTGCTCATGAAACGCTCCGATACAGATGGTGCTTGGAGATGTACTGGACGACGCCGTCGGGGACCAAGTACCACACCGGAAAGTCTCGACCCACCCGGGCGCGGCAATCGGTCGACGAGATGGCCAGTGCGGGGACTTCGAGCAAGCTTACGTCGCTCTCGGGCAAACCGCTAACGCTGAGGTCGTGCCCCGGCCGGGACACGGCGACGAAGTGGGCGAGGTCCCAGAGCTCTTGGACGTCTTTCCAGTCGAGGATCTGGGCGACGGCGTCGGCGCCGGTGATGAAGAAGAGCTCGGCCGTCGGACGGAGGCGTCGGATGTCGCGCAGGGTGTCGATCGTGTAGGTCGGCCCCTCACGGTCGACGTCGACGCGGCTGACCGTGAAGGTCGGGTTCGACGCCGTGGCGATGACCGTCATGAGGTAGCGGTGCTCCGCCTCGCTGACCTCGGGTTTCATCCACGGTTGACCGGTCGGCACGAAGACGACCTCGTCGAGGTGGAACGACTGCGCGACCTCGCTGGCCGCGACCAGGTGCCCGTGGTGGATCGGGTCGAACGTGCCGCCCATGATGCCGACGCGGGGTCGCCTGACGCCCTCGCCGTCGGGCACGGTGGCGCCCGCCACGACCATCTCGCCGACCTCGGCGGTCAGTGGTTCTCGGGGTGACCGAACTCGTCGATCGGACCGTCGTGGTGGTCGAGCTTGTTCGCCTTGCGCAGCGAACGGTTGGCGACGTCGCGGTAGCTGAACACCACGTAGCCGAGGACGAGGAACGCGACGGCGAAGACACCGGCGATGACGGGTGCCGGCGCGATCAGCGGTGCGAGTTCTTCGTGGGCTTCGGCGAGCAGCAGCGAGGCGTCGAGCATGGGTTCTCCCGTTCAGGCGGTGACGATCGTCGGTCAGTCTACCCGCGGACCTGGCCCTGACCCCGCACGACCCATTTGGTGCTCGTGAGTTCGGCGAGCCCCATCGGTCCGCGGGCGTGGAGCTTCTGGGTCGAGATGCCGACCTCGGCCCCGAAGCCGAACTCGCCGCCGTCGGTGAAGCGGGTCGAGGCGTTGACCATGACGACGGCGCTGTCCACCTCGGCCAGGAACCGCTCGGCGGTCACCAGGTCGTTGGTCACGATCGACTCGGTGTGGTGCGTCGACCACCGGGCGATGTGCGCCATGGCCTCGTCGACGTCGGCCACCACCCGGACGGCGAGGTCGAGCCCCATGTACTCGGTCGCCCAGTCGTCGTCGGTCGCCGGGACCCCGTCGGGGAAGACCTCGAGCGTCCGTTCGTCGCCGTGGATCGTCACGCCGGACGCGCGCAGGGCACCCAGCACCGGCGGCAGCAGGCGTTCCGCCGCCTCGCGGTGGACGAGCAACGTCTCGAGGGCGTTGCACACGCTCGGACGCTGCACCTTGGCGTTCTGGACGATGTCGACGGCCCAGCCCTCGTCGGCGCTCGCGTCGAGGAAGACGTGCACGACCCCGGCACCGGTCTCGATGACGGGGACCGTCGACTCGCGGACCACGGTGTCGATCAGCTCGGCGCTGCCCCGGGGGATCAGGACGTCGACCAGCCCTCGGGCCCGCATGAGGTCGGCGGCCCCCTCGCGGCCGAACTCGTCGATGGTGACGACGGCGTCGGCCGGCAGCCCCACCTCGGCGAGGGCCTCGCGCATCACCTCGACCAGCACGCGGTTGGACTGCTGCGCCGCGCTGCCGCCGCGCAGGACGGCCGCGTTGCCGCTCTTCAGGGCGAGCGCGGCGATGTCGACCGTCACGTTCGGCCGGGCCTCGTAGATGGCTCCCACCACGCCGAACGGCACGCGGACCTGGTCGAGGCGCAGCCCGTTCGGCAGCACCTTGCCCCGCACCGACTCGCCGACCGGGTCGACCAGCGAGGCCACCAGCTCGGTGGCGGCCGCGAGCCCGGCCAGTCGACCGGAGTCGAGCCTCAGGCGATCCTGGAGCGAGGCGCCGACGCCGTTCTCGCGCGCGTTCGCCAGGTCGAGCTCGTTCGCCGCGACGATCCGGTCGACGTTGGCGAGCAGGGCGGCGGCGACGGCGCGCAGACCGGCGTCCTTGCGGTCGGCCGTCGCGGTGGCGAGCACGCGGGAGGCGGCCTTCGCGGCGGTCAGCTTGTCGGTGAGCGACGGGGCCGGGGCATCGATGAGCGACATGCACGAAGCCTATGCGCCGCTCCCTCGTCTCGCGAGACCGCTCCGGCGGTGACCGCGGCGGCGCGGACGCCCCCGAGGAGGCGCGGGTCAGTCCGGTCGCCCGCCCGCGCTCCCGGAGTCCCCCGCCGCAGGTCCCGACCCCGCGGCTCCCGCCGCCTCGAAGAAGGTGCCGACCTGCTCGCCCGCGAGGGCCCGGGCGACGTTGGCGGCGCTCGTCACGAGGACGGGGGTGCCGGCCTCGGCCGCGAACCGGGCGGCCGCGACCTTCGTGCCCGCGCCTCCGGTGCCGACGCCGGCCGCACCGGCCGCACCGAAGGTGACCCCGGCGAGGTCGTCGCCGAAGGGCACGTCGACGAGGGCGACGGCGCCGGGTTCGTGCGGCGGGCGGGTGTACAGGGCGTCGACGTCGCTGAGCAGGACGAGGGCGTCGGCACCGACCAGCTGCGACACCAGCGCCGCGAGCCGGTCGTTGTCGCCGAAGCGGATCTCGTGGGTGGCGACCGTGTCGTTCTCGTTGACGATCGGCAGGATGCGCAGCTCGAGCAGGCGCTCCATGGCGCGCTGGGCGTTGCTGCGGTGCGTCGGGTTCTGCATGTCCCCGGCGGTCAGCAACACCTGCCCCGCCACGATGCCGTAGCGGCGCAGGCTCTGCTGGTACCGGTAGATCAGGACGTTCTGCCCGACGGCGGCGGCCGCCTGCTGGGTCGCGAGGTCGGTCGGGCGGGAGTCGACGCGCAGGTGCGGCAGGCCCGTGGCGATGGCCCCGGACGAGACGAGCACGACCTGGGCACCCCGCCCGTAGGTCGCGGCGAGGGCGTCGACCAGCGGCTCGATCTGTCCGGCGTTCTCACCGCTGATCGACGACGAGCCGACCTTGACCACGATGCGGCGGGCCGTGCCGAGGCCGGCGCGGTCGACGACGCCCCCGGTCACGCCCGCTCGTCGCCTTCGACGTCGTCGCCCTCTTTCACGAGGAACCCATCGTCGTCGGTCCACAGGCCGGCGGCGCGTTCACGCTGGAGTTCGGCGCGGGCCTCGGCCTTGGCGTCCATGCGCTCGAAGTACTCCTCGCGGCGCTGGTTGCGGGTCGGGCGGTCGTTCTGGATCAGGCGCGGGTCGGTGCCGCGGGCGCTGGTCATCAGCTCGGCCGTCGAGGTGAGGGTGGGCTCCCAGTCGAAGACGATGCCGCCCTCGGGGCCGATGACGACCGTCGAACCGGCCTGTGCACCCGCCTTGAACAGGGCGTCCTCGACGCCGATGGCGTTGAGCCGGTCGGCGAGGTAGCCCACGGCCTCCTCGTTGTTGAAGTCGGTCTGCACGACCCACCGCTCGGGCTTCTGGCCCAGGATGCGGTAGACGTTGCCGTAGGTGCCACCCTCGACCCTGATGACGAAGGGCTTCTCGTTGACGGCGCGTGGGCGCATGACGATGCGAGGAGGCGCGGGTCGCGCCGCGATCTCGGCGCGGCTGGCCTCGACGACCTCGGCCAGGGCGAAGGACAGGTTGCGCAAGCCCTCGTGGCTCACGGCGGAGATCTCGAAGACGCGGTAGCCGCGGGCCTCGAGTTCGGGCGTGACGAAGTCGGCCAGCTCGCGACCGTCGGGCACGTCGACCTTGTTGAGCGCGATCAGCTGCGGGCGGTCGAGCAGCGGCTTCTGGCCGTCCGGGACGGGGTACGCCTCGAGCTCGCGGAGGATGACGTCGAGGTCGGTCAACGGGTCGCGGCCCGGGTCGAGCGTCGCGCAGTCGAGCACGTGCAGCAGGGCCGAGCAGCGCTCGACGTGCCGGAGGAACTCTAGCCCGAGGCCCTTGCCCTCGCTGGCCCCCTCGATGAGCCCGGGGACGTCGGCGACCGTGTAGCGCGTGTCACCCGACTCGACGACGCCGAGGTTGGGGTGCAGCGTCGTGAAGGGGTAGTCGGCGATCTTCGGCTTGGCGGCCGAGAGGGCGGCGACGAGGCTCGACTTGCCGGCCGACGGGTAGCCCACGAGCGCGATGTCGGCGACGACCTTGAGTTCGAGCAGGACGTCTCCGGCCCAGCCGGGGGTGCCCAGCAGGGCGAAGCCGGGCGCCTTGCGCTTGGTCGACGAGAGGGCCGCGTTGCCGAGGCCCCCGATGCCGCCCTCGGCGGCGACGTAGCGCATGCCCGGTTCGACCATGTCGATCAACTCGACGCCGTCGGCGGACTTCACGACGGTGCCGACCGGCACGACGAGCTCGAGGGTCTCGCCGTTGGTGCCGGCCCGGTGGTCGCCCATGCCGAAGCCGCCGTTGTCGCTCGAGCGGTGCGGTGCGCGGTGGAACCCGAGCAGCGTCGTGACGCCGCTGTCGCTGACGATGACGACGTCGCCGCCGTGACCGCCGTTGCCGCCGTCGGGGCCGGCCAGCGGCTTGAACTTCTCGCGCTTGACGGACACGCAGCCGTTGCCGCCGTTGCCGGCGCGGAGGTGGAGGGTCACTTGGTCGACGAATGTGGCCATGAGGTGCTTGATCTCTTTGTCTGTGCGTGCCGGTGCGAGCTGCCCGGGTCAAACACGTCTGGGGCGAGCAGGATGCTCGCCCCAGACGGTGCGACCCGCGAGGGGCCGCCGATGCGGGTCGTGTGCCGACGCCGCGTGGTGGTGCTAGACCGTCGCCGTCGCGGAGGCGACGATGTTGACGACCTTGCGGCCGCCCTTGGCGCCGAACTCGACCGAACCGGGGGCGAGGGCGAAGAGGGTGTCGTCTCCGCCGCGGCCGACGTTGACGCCGGGGTGGAAG
>NZ_LMKB01000006.1:154418-220308 GCF_001421165.1 Frigoribacterium sp. Leaf8
TTCTCAGCCCCTGGTTCAGTTGATCGAGGTGATCTTGACGCGGGTCAGGTCGGCACGGAAGCCCATGCGACGCTTGTAGCCGGTCTTGTTCTTGTAGTTCTGGATGACGATCTTCGGGCCGCGCAGGTCGTTCAGCACCTCGGCGGTCACGGTGATCCCTGCCAGGGCGTCGGCGGCGGAGGTGACGGTGTCACCGTCGACGTGCAGCACGGCGGGGAGGGTGATGGAGTCGCCTTCGGCGGCCTTGAGGCGGTCGAGGGTGACGATCGTGCCGACCTCGACCTTCTCTTGCCGACCACCGGCGCGCACGACTGCGTAGACCATGTCTGTTCCTTAAGAGTTGGGGTGTCCGGCACGACGCGGCCTCGAGCCAGCGCGCACCAACCGCCCATCGTACAGGGGGCCGCTGGGGCCGTCAACGCGTCCTCCGACGGGCGCCGCGCCTCCTCCGTCCACGACCCCCGCACCGGCAGGCGGACCGACGACTAGCATCCAGGGCGTGATCCTGATCGACGAGGCCGTGTGGCCGGCCCACGACACGTTGTGGGCACACCTGGTGAGCGACGACTCGTACGACGAGTTGCACGCCTTCGCCGCCCGTCACGGCATCCCCCGCCGCGGGTTCGACCACGACCACTACGACGTGCCCGAGTCCCGACGGGCGGAGTTGATCGCCGGTGGGGCCGTCGCCGTGACCGGCCTCGACCTCGCCCGCCGTCTCGAACGCAGCGGGCTGCGGGTGTCCCAGCGGGTGAAACGCGGCCTCACGGCCTGACCGGTTCCGTCCGCCCCGGCCGCAGGCGCGGTCACCAACTCGTGTCGAAGCCCTCGTAACTGGCCACGACCGCGCCCGAGGCGATCTCGACGATGGTGGTCGTGACCCCGTCGGCCACGGGGTCGATCGTGTACGAGTAGTCGGTCGGCGTCGTCGCGTCCCCGACCGACTGGACCGCCAGGTACTGCCCGTTCGGGGAGACGTCGAAGCCCTCGATCACACCGGACGCGCTCGGGGGTTGCCAGAGCGTCCGTGACGTGGCACCGTCGTCGGCGACGACGAGCGTCCGGTACGTGAGCCCGTCGTCGGACGGGACCGACACCTGCTGCACGACGTGGCCTGGGTCGAGGGCCACCAGCGGTCCGGCGAACGGGAGGACGCCGTCGACCGGGGCGGGGGCACGGGGGCGCTCGTCCCCCGTGGCGAGGTCGACGACCATGGAGGCGATCGCCGACGCGGCGATCAGCGTGGTGCCGTCGAGCGACACCCCCTGCAACAGCGAGTACGTCCCCACGGGCCGCACGGGGTCCACTCCCGAGAGGTCGATGACGCTCACCGAGTCGTCGACGGCCTGGACGACGACGTCGTCCTCACCCGGCACGAAGGCCCAGTCGGTGGGTTCGACGGGCTGCCCGGACAGGCCGAGGACCGGGGCCACCGCCCGCTCCCCCTGCAGCGGCAGCGTGTACAACGTCTCGACGTCCGAACCGGTCGGACGGAACGAGAACGCCAGCGTGGTCGTGGCACGGTCGGCCGCGAAGCGGGTGATCAGGCCGGGGGCCTCGGGCACGGGCAGGGTCTCGACGGCGGCCCCGTCGAGCGACACGAGGCTGAGGCTGCTCTGCGTCCCGTCGTCCGTCACGACCGCGACGGCCGAGTCGAACACCTCGTAGGCCTGGATGCGCGGCGCGGACCAGACGGTCGTCCTGTCCGAGCCCCGGAGCCCGGCCCGTTCGATGCGGTCGTCGGCCCCGGACGTGCCGCGCACGAGCCGGTACGCCGTCGCCGGGGGCGTGCTGAACCGCGCCTCCAGGGTCGAGGTCTGTCGCTGGTAGACGCTCGAGACCCCGTCGACGCGGACGTGGTAGTCGGTGTCGTACGCGAGCCGGCCGGTGAAGGTCACGGCGACCACGTCACCCGACGTCTGCACCGTGAAGGCGGCCGCGGGCGTCACGACCACCTGCGAGGCGTCGACGTGCGCGAGCGCCTGGTTGGCGAACACCCGCAGCTGCTGACCGGGACGCTCGACCACGGCCGTCGTGTCGACCTGCGTCTCGCCCGCCTTGGGGCCCTGGAAGTAGGTCAGGCCCACGAAGGCGGCACAGACCACCGCGAGGACGGTGACGACGGCGACCCATCGCGTGCGCCAGCGGGCACCGGCCTCACGGGCGTCCTGCTCGGTGAGGAACACGGGGTCGGACGCGAACGGATCGGGCGTGGCAGCCCCTCCCGTCGCGCCCCGGCCCCGTCCGCCCTCAGTAGAGGTACGGGTCACTGGGCTGTCCCACGGTGGTGACGTCGTCGGGCACGAGGGCGACGGGGTCCTGGCTCGAGCTGCTGCGGTTGGTGTCGAAGCCGCCCGTGACCTCGACCCAGTCGTCGGCGGCTACCTGGTCCTGCCACCCCGGCAGGTAGACGGGCACGCCGACGGGCTGGGCGTCGACCGCGCAGCACGTGATCACGAAGCGCGACACGTAGAACACGTCGTCGGGGTCGGTGTCGGACGGCGTGACGAACCCGACGACGTCGGCGGTCTTGCCCTCGTAGAAGGCGAGGTCGGTCGTCTGCCTCAGCAGGCCGGCCCAGTCGAGGACGCTGAACGACCGGTAGGCGTCCGAGGAGGCGCTGGTCGCGTCGACCACGGTCGTACGGTCGAGCGCCGCGGTCGACGAGTTCACGTCGCGCTGGCCGGCCGTGGCGCTGGTGAGGGTGGCCGGGGGCAGGGCGACGACGGCGATCGCGATGGCGGCGGTGACGGCGACGCCCACCGAGAAGGCGAGACGTCGGGCGCCGGTGGCGACCGGCCGACGCCGGCGCGGCCGGAGGCCGTCCTCGACCGCGGGCACCTCGGCCGCGTCGAGGCGGCCGTCGTGGTCGTGGTCGTGGTCGTGCCCGGGATCGTGGTCGTGGCCGTCGTGCGCGTCGTCGCCCCGGACGGGTGAGAACGCCAGCGTGGCCAACGACAGCGTCATGCCGATCAGGATCATCACGACCGTGAAGACGTCGTACCGGGGGTGGATGTACAGCACGAGCTGCCCGGTCGCGGCGAGCCAGAGGGTGGCGACGCCGACGACGAGCGTCAGCAGCACCCCTTGCCACCGGTCGAGCAGTCGGCGCCAGGGGCGAGGAGCAGGGCTAGGCGACATAGTTGACCACCAGTCCGATCGCGGCACTGGTCAGGGCCACCACGAGGGTGACCTGCCCGAGCACCTTGGGTGTGTAGGTCGTCCGCAGCAGGGCCAGCATCTTGACGTCGATGATGGGGCCGAAGACGAGGAAGGCGGCGATGCCGCCGGGCATGAACGTCGAGGCGAACGGCAGCACGAAGAACGCGTCGACGTTCGAGCAGATCGAGATGACGAAGGCCAGCACCATCATCGCCAGCACCGACCAGACCGGGTTGCTGCCGAGCGCGACGAGCACCGACCGCGGAACGATCGTCTGGATCGCGCCCGCGATGGCCGCGCCGATGAACAGCGCGGGCATCATGGTCGACATCTCGCGGCGGAACAGGTCGACGCTCTTCGCCGTGCGACCCCGGCCGTGCGCATGGCCGTCGTCGACCCGGCACTCGGCCGCGAACGAGGAGGTCAGCAGGCTCTGCTGGTTCGGGTGCTTGCTGAACAGCCAGCCGATCAGGTTCGCGATGACGAACCCGCCGATCAACCGGGCCACGAGGATGCCGTCGTCCCACCCGAACGCCTGGTGCGTGGTGATGATGGTGATCGGGTTGAGGATCGGCGCCGCGAGCAGGAAGGTCATCGACTCGGACACCGTGAAGCCCTTGAGCACGAGCCCCCGCGCCAAGGGCACGTTGCCGCACTCGCAGACGGGCAGGAACATGCCGAGGAACGAGATGACCGCGCGACGGGGCAGCCCCCGCTTCGGCAGCCACGACGAGAAGAACGCCTGCGGCAGCCACTCCTGCACGATGATCGACAGGACGATGCCGAGCAGGACGAACGGCATCGACTCGACGATGACGCTGATGGTCAGCGTGACGAAGTCCTGCAGCGCGTTCGGCAGCAGGCCCGGGCCGAGGAGGGGCGAGGCGAGGCGGACCGCCACGAGCACGGCGAGCACGAGCCCACCGGCCACGAGCAGCGGGACGCGCGACGGTGCCCGACGCGCACGCCGTCCCGCGCCGTGCCCGGCGTGGTCGGTGCGCTCCCGGACGGGAGCGCTCACCGGTCGTCCTCGTTCGGACCGGCCGGGGGCGCGAAGCGCGACCAGTCGTCCGGTGCGGGGGCCGGGTGCGACGGCACGACGGGGCGCTCGGGCGGGACGACGGGGGCCGACGGCGCCGCGGCGACGGTCGTCGGGAGGCGGGTGGAGCGATCGCCCCGGACGGCAGGAGGCGCGACGTCGTCCTCGACGTCGCCCGCGTCGTCACCCTCCCCGGCCTCGGCGACCCGGGGCGTGGGCTCGACCGCCCAGACCTCGTCGCCGTGGCCGCCGCCCAGCCACAGCCGGGCGAGGACGGCCCCGGCCACGAGCAGGGCGGTGTCGACGATGCCCGCCGACAGCGGGATGGTCGTCAGGTAGAGCGCGAGGTTCACCCACGTGCCGCCGTCGATCGAGAGCACGATGCCCGGCACGATCCCGACCACGGCCAGCGCGAGGGTGCCCGCGCCGCCCGCGACCACGGCGTGGCGGACGACCGTCCGGAGGTCGGACCGCGGCGTCAGCGGCCTGATCGTGGCGAGCACGACGAACGAGGCGACGTAGAACGGGAACGGGTAGAGCACGAAGCTGCCGAGGAACTGCCCGACCGGCGTCGCGACGAACCCGCTGGGGAACGCCGTCACCGAGAAGCCGACCGCCGAACCGACGAGCGCGACGAGGCCGAGGGCGAAACGCGCCACCAGCACGACGACCAGGGCCGTGGCCGCCACGAGCAGGCGCTCGCGTCCCTCCGGCCCGGAGGCCGAGACGGACGCAGCCCGGAGCCTCGACCTGACGGTCGGGGGTCCGGGCTGGGTCAGAGGCACGCAGTCACCCTAGACGACCTACAGATCGTCGGAGCTGACCCCCACGCCGAGGATGAACGGACCGGACTCGCCGGTCGTCGTCGGCTCGGCCGGAGCCGCTGCGGTCGTGCCCTGGCTGGAGGCGCGGCGCGAACGCGAACGCCCCTGCCCGGGCTGCTTCGGCTCGGGCAGCGCACCCAGCACCGAGTCGAGCAGCTGCTCGGCGTCCTGGCTGCTGATGCGACGCGGCTCGCGACGCGTGGTCGCGACGGGGATGTCGAGGATCGCGACCGTGGCGTCCGGGGTCGAGACCGTGGCCGACGACCGGCGACGCTCCGTGGCCTTGGCGACCGGCGCCTCCGTGGGCTCGTCGACGGGTGCGGCCACGGCGGCGGCCGGAGCCGACCGCTCGGCCGGGGCGGCCGCGGGGACCTCGATCACACCGGCGCTCGAGTCGGCGGGAGCGGACTCGGCGGGCGACGACTCGGCAGGAGCCGACTCGGCGGCGTCCTCGCCGGTCTCGCGCGCGGCACGTGACGATCCACGGCGGCCCTTGCGGCCCGAACGCCCGCGACGGCCTTCGTCCGCCTGGTCACCGGCTGCCTCGGCGGCCGGCTCGGCCTTCGTGGCACTCGCGGCGGCGGCGTCGATGGCGGCCTCGACCGCCGCGGCGGCCTGGCTGGCCGCGTCGCCGTCCTTGGTGCCGCCTTCTTCGGCATGGGCGATGGTGCTCGCCGCGATGCGCGAGAGGGCGTTCTTCACGTCGTCGGTGATGGCGTGCGTACCCGTCGTGGGGTGAGCCCCACCGGTCGGCGCCGAGGGGCCGCCGCGACCGGACTGCGGCGCGGTGCCGGCACCGGCGCCCGTGTTGTGGCCGTTGCCGCCCGACTTGCCGGACCCGCCGGCCTGGCCGCCACGTCGGCGGTCGCCCTGCTGGCCGCCCTTGCGGGGCTGCTGTTCTTGGACGCGCGCAGCGCTGCCGGCCTCGGAGAACGACTCGGCCAGGCCGAGGCCCAACTTCTTGCGCGTCATCTGGACGAGCCCGAGCGACGTGACCTCGGCCACCTGGTGCTTGGTGCGGTCGCGGCTGAGGCACTCGACCAGACGACGCAGCACGAGGTCACGGTTGGACTCGAGCACCATGTCGATGAAGTCGACGACGATGATGCCGCCGATGTCGCGGAGGCGCAGCTGACGGACGATCTCCTCGGCGGCCTCGAGGTTGTTCTTCGTGACCGTCTCTTCGAGGTTTCCGCCGGAACCGACGAACTTGCCGGTGTTGACGTCGACGACGGTCATCGCCTCGGTGCGGTCGATGACGAGGGAACCGCCCGAGGGCAGCCAGACCTTGCGGTCGAGCGCCTTCTCGATCTGCTCGTTGAGGCGGTACTCGTCGAACGCGTCCTTGTCACCCTCATAGCGCTTGACGCGGTCCATGAGGTCGGGCGCCACCGCCGAGAGGTACGACTGCAGCGTCTCGAACGCCTCGTCGCCGTCGATGACCATCTCGTGGAAGTCCTCGTTGAAGACGTCGCGCACGATCTTGATCAGCAGGTCGGGCTCGGAGTGCAGCTGGTTCGGGGCGTTGCCCGCCGCGACCTTCTTCTCGATGTCGGCCCACTGGTTGGTGAGGCGCTTGACGTCGAGGGTCAGCTGCTCTTCGGTCGCGCCCTCGGCCGCCGTGCGCACGATGACGCCGGTGTTCTCCGGCAGGGCCTCTTTGAGGATCTTCTTCAGACGCGCGCGCTCGGTGTCGGGCAGCTTGCGGCTGATGCCGTTCATCGAGCCGTTGGGCACGTAGACGAGGTAGCGGCCCGGCAGCGAGATCTGGCTCGTGAGACGAGCGCCCTTGTGGCCGACGGGGTCCTTGGTGACCTGGACGAGCACGCGGTCGCCGGGCTTGAGGGCCAGCTCGATGCGACGGGGCTGGTTGCCCGTCGACAGGGAGTCCCAGTCGACCTCGCCCGAGTAGAGCACGGCGTTGCGACCGCGTCCGATGTCGACGAAGGCGGCCTCCATGCTGGGCAGCACGTTCTGGACGCGGCCGAGGTAGACGTTGCCGATCAACGAGACGTTCTGCGCCTTGGCGACGTAGTGCTCGGCCAGGGTGCCGTCCTCCATGACGCCGATCTCGATGCGGTCGCCCGACGAGCGGACGATCATCTTGCGGTCGACGCTCTCGCGACGGGCGAGGAACTCGGCCTCGGTGATGACGGTGCGACGGCGTCCGGCGTCCCGGCCGTCGCGACGACGCTGCTTCTTCGCCTCGAGACGCGTGGAGCCCTTGATGCGCTGCGGCTCGGTGATGAGCTCGGCCTGACGCGGGGCACGGTCGCGGTCGCGACCACGGGGCTCGGAGTCGCGCTCCTCGCGGTCCTGCGAGCGGCCGCGCTGGCGGCGACGCGAGGCGGGCTGCTGCTCGCGGTCGTCGCGCTCGTCACGGTCGTCGCGGTCGTCGTCGTCGCCCTCGCGGTCGTCGTCCCACGAGTCGTCGCGGTCGTACCGGTCGTCACGGTCGTCGCGCTGTCGTCGACCGGGGCGGGCCGGCAGGACGGTGATCTCGGGTGCGTGGAAGATCAACGACGTCGTCGTGAGGTTCGCCGGGATCGGCGACGCCCCGTCGGTCGTCGCGTCGTCGGCCGTCGCGGCCCCGGTCGGTGACGGCTGGGTCGCCGCAGCGACGAACGCCTCGGCGACGGCGTCGGTCTCGCTCTGCTGGGAGGTCGGGGCCTGGGCCGCGACCTGCTCGTCGGTGGTCTCGGTCTCGTGGGTCACGGGTGATGCCTCCTGGGCGTCGTCTGTCGTCCGGACGGGTGAAGGGAGTGCTGCCTGCTGCCTGGCGGGGGCCGTCGCCGGGGCGGCGTCGACCGCCGCCTGGCGAGCCCTGAGGCCTGCGAACAATCCCCTTCTCTTCTTCGGACGTCCGTCGTTGTCTGTGTTGTCGTTCACCACTTGCGGTGCGCTCCTCGCCCCGCCGAGGCCATGCCGTCGGCAGGAATTCTCGTGTCGTGGCCGGGCGGTGACGTGGCACCTGCCCCTGACCACCGCGCCCTCTCACGGCGCGCCTTGTCGGACACGCCACGTTCGGTCACCCGGGGTGTCGACCGACCTGCGGTCGTCGCCCTCGATGTCGTTCGTCGACGTGCTGTTCTTCGTGTCGCCTTGCTGGTTCGGAACTGGCCATCCGACGATGAGCGCCTGCGCTCTGGCCCGGATTCCGCTCGACCTGGTCGACCACGCGATCTCTCGCGTGACGACGACGGCCGGCACTGCCCGGTAAGCCTGGATCTCGGGGCCTGGGCCCCACGACTGGCTCGATTATCGCACGCCCACGCCGGTCCGGGGTCAAAGCGGACGCCCCGACGGCCCGTGCGATACTGCTGGACGTGACCGTCGAGACGCCTCGGGCCGTGACCCTGCCCACCGGCCGCACCCCGTTCGTCGCGGCCGTGCTGCTCGTCGTCGCCGGTCTCGGCGGACTCGTGGGGGCCTTCGCCCTGACCCTCGACAAGTTCCGACTGCTCGAGAACCCGGGCGCGGCGCTCGGCTGCGACGTCAACCCGTTCGTGGGCTGCTCACCCGTCATCAACAGCTGGCAGGCCTCGCTCTTCGGCTTCCCCAACCCGATCCTCGGCCTGATCGGCTTCGCGGCCCCCGTGGCGGTGGGCCTGGGCCTGCTCGCCGGTGCGCGCTTCGCCCGGTGGTTCTGGCTGGCCTTCAACCTCGGGCTGCTGCTCGCCTGGATCTTCATCACCTGGCTCTTCACCCAGACCGTGTTCGTCATCGGCGCGCTCTGCCCGTGGTGCATGCTCGTCTGGCTCTTCACCATCCCGCTGTTCTGGGTCTTCACGGTGTGGGGCGCGGCTCGCGGCGTCACCGTCCCGGACGGGCCGCTCCGACGTGCGGCGGCACGCTTCCTCCCCTACTCGTGGGTGCTGCCGGTGCTCAACTACATCGTCGTCGCCACGACCATCGTCGTCGTGTTCCCGTTGCTGCTGCCGACGCTGTTCGGGTGAGCCGCGCCTCCTCGCGTCCCCGGCTCGGGCCCACCCGCCCCGTCAGTCGCACTCAGGTCGCTCCCAGCCGAATCAGGGTCGGCCTCGCCAGTCTTGACCGACGACCCCCGAGCCACGACGAGGACTGATGACGCCACCCACCGACTCCCCCGCCAGCAAGAAGGAACGCCGAGAAGCAGCCCGCGAGAAGGCCCGCGTCACGCGCGAGGCCGAGGCCCGACGTCGACGACGCAACAAGTGGCTCCTGCAGGGCGGCCTGGTCGTGGGCATCGTGGCGGTGCTCGCGATCGTCGCGCTCGTCATCACGCAGTCGATCAAGCCGGCCGGTCCCGGCCCTGCGAACATGGCGAGCGACGGCCTGGTGCTCGAGGGCTCGAACGGGGCGGTGACCGCCGTGCCGAGTGGCGCCCTCGCCGCCGACGCGACCCCGACCCCGGCCCCGAGCGCCTCGGGCGACGTGCCGTCGATCGTGGTCTACCTCGACTACATGTGCCCGTTCTGCGGCCAGTTCGACACGACGAACGCCCAGCAGCTCGAGGAAGCCGTCTCGAGCGGTGCCGCCACCTTGGCGATCCACCCCATCGGGTTCCTCGACAACGCCTCGCAGGGCAGCCGGTACTCGACGCGGGCCGCCAACGCCTTCGCCTGCGTCGCGAACCACGAGCCCGACAAGGCGCTCGACGTCAACACCGCCCTGTTCGCGCAGCAACCCGAGGAGAACACCCGGGGCCTGACGAACGACGAGCTCGTCACCCTGGTGCAGGGTGCCGGGGCGACCGACGACCAGATCCCGTCGTGCATCAAGGCGGGCGACTTCGAGGACTGGGTCGCCTCGGCCACCCAGCGGGCGTTGAACGACCCGATCCCGAACTCGTCGCTCGACAAGCTCGCGAGCACCCCGCTCGTCCTGGTGAACGGCCAGCAGTACCAGGGCTCGTTGACCGACGCGAGCACCTTCGCGCAGTTCGTCGCCGAGGTGCAGAACGGCGCCCCGACCGGTGACACGAGCACGGGCGACACCGAGGGCTCGACGGCGACGCCGGCCCCCTGACGACGCGACCCGTCGACACGACCGAGCCCGCGCCTCCTGATGGACTCAGGAGGCGCGGGCTCGGTGGTCTCCGGCGTCACGCCGGTCGGCGGCTCAGAACCAGAGGGCCAGCTCGCGCGTGGCGCTCTCGGGGCTGTCGCTGCCGTGCACCAGGTTCTGCTGGACCTTCAGGCCCCAGTCGCGGCCGAGGTCGCCACGGATCGTTCCGGGGGCCGCGGTCGTCGGGTCGGTCGTGCCGGCGAGCGAGCGGAAGCCCGCGATGACGGCGTCGCCCGCGATGCGCAGCGCGACGGTCGGGCCGCTCTGCATGAACTCGACGAGGGGCTCGTAGAACGGCTTGCCCACGTGCTCCTCGTAGTGCTTCGCGAGCAGGTCGCGGTCGGCCTGCACGAGGCGGACGTCGACGAGCGAGTACCCCTTGGCCTCGATGCGGCGCAGGATCTCGCCGGTCAGGCCGCGGGCGACGCCGTCGGGCTTGACGAGGACGAGGGTTTCTTCGAGATCGGACATTGCTCCTCTTTCGGTGGGTGGCGGATGGCTCGGTGGGTGGCGGATGGCTCGCGGGCGGGCGCCCGGAGGACGGGTCGGTGGGTGTCGGCTCAGGCCACGTCACCGGGCGCGTCGCGCAGCCGGGCGGCGTTCATGCGGTCGAGCTGTGTGCCCTTGACGAGGCAGTAGGTCCAGATGGCCACGAACAGGGCGGCCACGACGAACATGACCGGATCGAGGAACCCACAGGCCACGAGACCCAGCTGGACGAGCCAGCCGAGGGCGACGCCCCACCGCCAGCGCAGGGTCTGCGAGATCAGCAGCGTCAGGACGATCGCGGCGAGGCCTCCGCCCCAGGCGACGCCGGCCGGCAGCAACTGCCGCCCGAAGACGACGAGGGTGACGAAGAACAGCGTCATGGCCTCGAGCACGAGGACGATCGAGAGCAGGCTCTCGGCCGCCCCGCGACGTCGACGGGGGCGCGGCGCGCGCCCGCCGGCTCCGGCTCCGGCTCCGGCGGGAGGCGGTGGCGTCGTCACGAGAGCCCCTCGGGCTGCTGAGAGAGGGCGATGACGTCGCCGACCAGCGTGATCGACCCCGTCACGACGACGCCGCCGGGCTCGTCGCCCTCGACCTCGTCGGCCAGGTCGCGCGCCGTGCGCAGGGCCGCCACGAGGTCGGTCTCGACGACGACGCGATCGGCACCCACGACGCCCACCGCGATGGCGGCGAGCTCGTCGGCGTCGATCGCCCGGTCGGACTTCGAGCTCGTCACGACGAACTGGGTGATCGTGGGCGCCAGGGCGCGGACGATGCCCGCGGCGTCCTTGTCGGCCAACACGCTGAGCACCGCGACGACGCCGCCGAACTGGAAGTAGTCGTCGAGGGCCTTGGCCAGGGCGCGGGCGCCGTGCGGGTTGTGCGCCGCGTCGACCAGGATCGTCGGCTCGTTGGCGACGATCTGCAGGCGGCCGGGCGACGTCGCACTCGCGAGTCCCTCGGCGAGCACCTCGTGGTCGAGCGGCTGCGACCCGCCGCCGAGGAAGGACTCGACGGCCGCGACCGCGACGGCGGCGTTCTGGGCCTGGTGGTCACCGAACTGCGGCAGGAGCAGGTCGTCGTACCGGCCCGCGAGCCCGCGGATCGTGACGACCTGGCCGCCGACGGCGACGGTGGTGGACTCGACGCCGAAGGCGGTGCCCTCGACCGCGAGCGACCCCTCGCTCAACTCGACGGCGCGTTCGAGTTCGACCAGGGCCTCGGGGGTCTGCGACGCCGAGACCACGGCGGCCGTGGGCTTGACGATCCCGGCCTTCGTGCGGGCGATCTCGGCCACGGTCGAGCCGAGACGGTTCTGGTGGTCGAGGGCGATGGGGGTGAAGACGGCGACCTGGCCGTCGGCCACGTTCGTGCTGTCCCATTCGCCCCCCATGCCGACCTCCAGCACGACCACGTCGGCGGGAGCGTCGGCGAAGCAGGCGAAGGCGAGCACCGTCAGGGCCTCGAAGAAGGTCAGGGTGGGCTCCCCCGACGCTTCGAGATCGGTGTCGACCATGGTCAGGTAGGGCTGGATGTCGTCCCAGTTGGCGACCAGGCGCTCGTCGCTGATCGGCTCGCCGTCGACCACGATGCGCTCGTTGAGGTGCACGAGGTGCGGGCTCGTCATGAGCCCGGTGCGCAGGCCGTGCGCCCGCAGGATGCTCTCGATCATCCGGCTGGTCGACGTCTTGCCGTTCGTGCCGGTGAGGTGGATCACCGGGTAGGCCCGCTGCGGGTCGCCCAGCAGCTCGACGGCTCGCCGGGTCGGCTCGAGCCGCGGCTGCGGGGCCTGCTCGCCGATGCGTGCCAGCAGCTCGTCGTGGACGCGCTGCGCGCCGGCCGCGAACTCGCCTCCCTGCTCGTCGGCGGGATCGCCCTGACGGTCGTTCTTCTTCGGGGTCATGCGCGTCGTACCTCCACGACGACGGCCGAGCCGGAGCCCGATCCGACGACGGTCTTCTCGGGCCGCTCGCCGACGCCCTCCTGGACGTCGACGATCAGCTCGGTGGTCAGGGTCTCGCGGGAGATCAGCTCACGGTGGGCCTCGACGGCGGCCGCCGCGACGGCGTCGGTCGTGAGCGTCGTCACGATGCGGTCGGACACGTCGAGGTCGGCGGTCTTCCGGGCCTGCTGCACGGCACGCACGACGTCGCGGGCCAGGCCCTCGGCCTCGAGCTCGGGCGTGGTCGCGGTGTCGAGCAGCACGAAGCCGCCGTCGCCGACGAAGGCGAGAGCGCTCGACGCGTCGGCGACGGCCAGCTCGAGCGTGAACTCGCCGGGCAGCAACTCGACGCCGCCGACGACGACGTTCTCGCCCGCGGGCTGCCAGTCGCCCCTCTTCGCCGCCGGGATGACCTGTTGCACCTGCTTGCCGATGCGCGGACCGGCCGCCCGGGCGTTGACGGTGAGCTTGCGGGTGACGCCGTATTCTCCGAGGCTCTCCTCGGTCAGGCGGGTCACGACGACCTGCTTGACGTTGAGCTCGTCGCGCACGATGTCGGCGAACGCCTCGAGGCCCGCGGGGTCGGGCGTGACGACGGTCAGACGGGCCAACGGCAGGCGGACGCGCAGCCCCTGGGCCTTGCGCAGCGCCAGGCCGCTCGATGCGACCGCGCGAACGGCGTCCATCGCGGCCACGAGGGCGTCGTCGGCCGGGAACGCCGAGGCGTCGGGCCAGTCGGTCAGGTGCACCGAGCGACCCCCGGTGAGTCCCTTGTAGATCTCGTCCGCGACGAGGGGCGCGAGCGGGGCCGCGACCCGGGTGAGGGTCTCGAGCACCGTGAAGAGGGTGTCGAAGGCGTCGACGTCGTCGCCCGACCAGAACCGGTCACGCGAGCGTCGGACGTACCAGTTGGTCAGGACGTCGGCGAAGTCGCGCAGCGTCGCGGTGGCCCGCGGCGTGTCGAGGGCGTCGAGGGCCGCCTCGACGTCCGTGACCAGGAGGCGCGTCTTCGCCAGCAGGTAGCGGTCGAGGACGTCGCTCGAGTCGGTTCGCCACTGCGCGTCGTGACCGGGGGCGGCGTGACGACCCGCGCCTCCGGACGCCGCGTTGGCGTAGAGCGAGAAGAAGTACCAGGTGCTCCAGAGCGGCAGCAGGAACTGCCGGACGCCCTCGCGGATGCCCTCTTCGGTGACGACGAGGTTGCCGCCGCGGATCACCGAACTCGACATGAGGAACCAGCGCATGGCGTCGGCCCCGTCGCGGTCGAAGACCTCGCTGACGTCGGGGTAGTTGCGCAGGCTCTTCGACATCTTCTGACCGTCGGAGCCGAGCACGATGCCGTGGCTGACCACGTTCGAGAAGGCCGGGCGGTCGAACAACGCGGTGGAGAGCGTGTGCAGCGTGTAGAACCAGCCACGGGTCTGGCCGATGTACTCGACGATGAAGTCGGCAGGGCTGTGCTCGTCGAACCACTGCTGGTTCTCGAACGGGTAGTGCACCTGTGCGAACGGCATCGAGCCGCTGTCGAACCAGACGTCGAGGACGTCCTCGATGCGGCGCATCGTGCTCTGCCCGGTCGGATCGTCGGGGTTCGGTCGGGTGAGCTCGTCGATGTAGGGGCGGTGCAGGTCGGGCTCGCCGTCGGCATTGAGCGGCAGGCGGCCGAAGTCGGCCTCCATCTCGGCCAGCGAGCCGTAGACGTCGACGCGCGGGTAGGCGGGGTCGTCGCTCTTCCACACCGGGATCGGTGAACCCCAGTAGCGGTTGCGCGAGATCGACCAGTCGCGGGCGTTGCCGACCCACTTGCCGAACTGGCCGTCCTTGACGTTGTCGGGCACCCAGGTGATCTGCTGGTTCAGCTCGCCCATGCGGTCGCGGAACTCGGTGACGCGCACGAACCAGCTCGACACCGCCTTGTAGATCAGGGGGTTGCGGCAGCGCCAGCAGTGCGGGTAGCTGTGCTCGTAGCTGGCGAGGCGCACCAGGCGACCGTCGGCGCGGAGGCGCTGCACCAACGGCTTGTTGGCCTCGAAGACCTGGAGGCCGGCGACGCCCAGCTCGTCGAACATCGGCAGGAAGCGCCCACCGTCGTCGACCGAGACGATCACGGGGATGCCCGCGGCGGCGCAGACCAGCTGGTCGTCCTCGCCGTAGGCCGGGGCCTGGTGCACGATGCCGGTGCCCTCGCCGGTGGCGACGTAGTCGGCGACCAGCACGCGCCAGGCGTTCTCGGTGCCCCAGGCCTCGGTGTCGGCGTAGACGTCCCAGATGCGGTCGTACTCGACGCCCTCGAGCTCGGCACCGGCGAAGGTCGCGGTGACGGCGGCCTGGGCGGACTCGGCGGACTCGTAGCCCAGGTCACGCGCGTAGGCGCCGAGCGTGTCGGCCGCGAGCAGGAACACGCTGCCGGTCAACAGCTCTTGGTCGCCGGTGCGCTCGCCCGGCAGGAGGGCGTGGGGCACGGTGACGTAGTCGATGGCCGGTCCCACGGCCAGCGCCATGTTGGTCGGGAGGGTCCACGGGGTGGTCGTCCAGGCCAGCGCCTCGACGCCGGTCAGGCCGAGCGCCTCGGCCTTGGCGCCGACGAGGGGGAAGGCGACGGTGACCGTCTGGTCCTGACGGTTCTTGTAGACGTCGTCGTCCATGCGCAGTTCGTGGTTGGACAAGGGGGTCTGGTCGTGCCAGCAGTAGGGCAGCACACGGAAGCCCTCGTAGGCGAGTCCCTTGTCGTGCAGCTGCTTGAAGGCCCAGACGACGCTCTCCATGTAGTCGACGTCGAGGGTCTTGTAGTCGTGGTCGAAGTCGACCCAGCGCGCCTGGCGGGTGACGTACCGCTGCCATTCGTCGGTGTACTGCAGCACCGATCGGCGGGCGGCGGCGTTGAACACGTCGATGCCCATGTCGTCGATCTCGTGCTTCTCGGTCAGCCCGAGCTGACGCATCGCCTCGAGCTCGGCGGGCAGGCCGTGGGTGTCCCAGCCGAAGCGGCGGTGCACCTGCTTGCCGCGCATGGTCTGGTACCGCGGGAAGACGTCCT
Organism: Frigoribacterium sp. Leaf8; assembly: GCF_001421165.1. Taxonomy (GTDB): domain Bacteria; phylum Actinomycetota; class Actinomycetes; order Actinomycetales; family Microbacteriaceae; genus Frigoribacterium. Next base: position 169,958 of record NZ_LMKB01000006.1, read on the forward strand.
TGGCGTAACCCGTCAGGAGGTGTCCGTAGTGCGGCAGGCCGTTGGCGAACGGCGGGCCGTCGTAGAAGACCCACTCGTCGCAACCCTCGCGTGCACGGATCGACTCGGCGAAGGTGTCGTCGCGCTTCCAGAAGGCGAGGACGCCGGTCTCGATCTCGGGGAATCGCGGGGAGGCGGGGACGCCGGTGGCGTCGGAACCCTTGGGGTAGGTCATCGGTTCTCCAGGTCGTGCGGTGGGTCGCCCCCGCTGCGCTGGCCGAGGGACCTTCTGACCACGAGGACGCCGTCCGGGTGCCTGACCCGGGTGGCGCGGTACCACCCCGCTTGCCGCCGTCGTCGTCCTCTCGGACGGCGACCGCGACCGCTCTGCTGCGGCTGTGACGGGCCTGCCCCGCCCGGTTCTACCGACGACCACCGGGCCTGGGCCCGCCGCTCGCTTTCTTCCGGGTGCTCCCCGGTGATGGCCGGATCGATGCGTGCTCGATCCTACCGTCAGAGCCGAGGAGGCGCGAGGCCGTCCCGAGGAGCAGGATCGAGGCCATGTCCTCCACCCCGTCCGACCCCCCGGTCAAGCCCGAGAGCACGGTCACCGTGATCGTGGCGTTCGTCGCCAACCTGCTGATCGCCGTCGCCAAGACGGTCGCCGCCTTCCTCACCGGTTCCGCGTCGATGGTGGCGGAGTCCGCGCACTCGTGGGCGGACACGGGCAACGAGATCTTCCTCTTCGTCGCCGACAAACGGGGCGTCAAGCGACGGGACGACGCGCACCCCCTCGGCTACGGGAAGGAGACCTACGTCTGGTCGATGTTCGCCGCGTTCGGCCTGTTCACCGTCGGGGCCGTCGTGTCCATCCAGCACGGCATCTCCCAGCTGACCGCCGACGAGGAGGCCGAGAACTACCTGATCAACTACGTCGTGCTGGCCATCGCCTTCGTGCTCGAGGGCACGTCCTTCCTGCAGGCGTTCCGTCAGGCCCGCGGATCGGCGGCCGAACGGCAGGTGCCGACGCTGCGGCACGTGCTGCGCAGTTCGAACTCGACCCTGCGGGCGGTGTTCGCCGAGGACGCGGCGGCCCTGATCGGCCTGCTGATCGCCTTCCTCGGGATCTTCCTGCACCAGGTCACCGGCTCGGCGGTGTTCGACGCGATCGGGTCCATCGCCGTCGGCGTGCTCCTGGGGGTGGTCGCGTTGGTGCTGATCGACCGCAACCGGCGGTTCCTCGTCGGCGAGAGCCCCTCGGACGAGCTCGAGTCGACCGTGCTCGAACGTCTGCTCGCGCGCCCCGAGATCGCTCGCGTGACGTATCTGCACACCGAGTTCGTGGGCCCCGGCCGGCTCTACCTGGTCGCAGCGGTCGACATGACGGGCGACGACCGCGAAGAGCACGTCGCCGCCGCCCTGCGCCGCGTCGAGCGGCAGCTCGAGGACCACGACGCCGTCGAGGAGGCCGTGCTCACCCTCTCGACGCCGGACGAGCCGAGCCTGACGCCACGGAGGGCGTCCGACCCGGCTCGTCGCTGACGGCCGCGCTGCGGTTCAGCCCCGGGAGGCGCGGCGCCGCGTGACGAGGACGGTCGCCGCCCCGAGCCCCACGAGGACCATGCCGGCGAGACCCGCCCACGGAGTCGTCTCGGAGGAGCCCGTGTAGGCGAGGTCGGAGCGGTGCGCCACGGGGACGACCCGTGCGGGCATCGGCACGGACGGTCGAGCCGCGGGGGGCACGGCGACGGACACCACGGCCGGCTCGGACGGAGCGGCGACGACGACCGGTGCGGCCAACGTGAAGTCGACGGTCACCGGTGCCGACAGCCGACTCCGCGAGGGCTGCTGGACTCCCCCCAGGCTCGGGTCGCCCGCGCCCGCGTACTGCTGGACCGTGGCACGCCACGAGCCGTACGGCAGGCCGTCGCCGATGGCCCACGTGCCGTCGGCACGCACGATCGGTGAGTCGTAGTCGCTGCCCCACCCGGTCTGCTCCGAGAGCGCCTCGTACGAGTAGTGCAGCCACGAGCCCGCTTGGCCGGTGCCCTCGAGCACGAACGAGCCGCCCCCCGGCCACGTGGTCGCGGGGGTTCGCAGCGTCTCCCCCTGCCGCGGCGACCCGATGGTGACGGCAGGAGAGGTCGGGACCTCCACCCGGAAGGACCGCGTCTCGGAACCGAGGACGAAACCGTCCGCGTTCGACACGACGACGGTCATCGACTGTTCGGGCGCTGCGTCCTGGGGCAGGTGCACGTACCGGACGGCCCGCGGACCGGCCACGTCCGCTTCGCCCCGGACCGACTGTCCCGCGGAGTCGAACACCTCGTACGAGAACCGGGCATCGGGTGCCTCGATCACGAGCTCGTAGCCCAGGGTCGCGTAGACCGCACCGTCCAGGGGGCTCGCGACCGTGAACCGTGCCGCCGGTGCAGCAGCACCCTCGGCCGCACTGGGGGCCGCCGCGGACGGCTGCGCCGACGGGGCCGTCGCGCCGTCGTCGGTCACCCCGGAGCCGTCCCCCGACTCGTCCGACGGGCCGGTCGTGGCGTCGGCCCCGGGCCCGACGGCGGGCGCGGCCGGCCCCGCCTCGTCGTCGATCTCGGGCGTCGGCGTCACCGCCGGCGCGTCCTCGACGTCCTCGAGCACGGCCGGGCCCCCGACCTCGGGCTCGACCTCGGACGCCGTCGCCGTCCGATCCAGCGGCGCAGGCTCGGCAGAAGCCGCCTGTCCGTTCAGCGCGATGCCCCCCAGGGCGATGACGATGGCCGTCGACAGCACGGTGGCGGTCGACACGGTCTTCTTCATGAGTGGTGTCCTCTTCAGTGAGTCAGGGTGGACCGGTCGCCCTGACCCACCCCGGGGCGACCGGTCGCCGTCCCGGTGATCCGGTCCGACGAGCACGACGTTAGCCACCGGGGGCGACGGATCCTCACGCCGTGACCAGGCCGTGACGAGAAGTCATCCGCAAGGTTGAGCCGTCCTCAATCCTCCGGCGCCGAGCGGGCTCACCCTCTCGTTCGGGGGGTGATTTGTGACGCATCCCGTGGTCGCTTTCAGCCGATTCCGCGCGCCCTCGGCTACCGTGATGCAGTGCAAGCAGTCATCAAGCTCATCAGAGAGCACCCTTCCGCGGCGAGGTTCCTCGTCGTCGGGGGCATCGGCTTCGTGATCACCATGGTGATCAACTACGGGCTCAAGCTGTTCGTCATCCCTCAGCACCCCGTCACCGCCCTCGCGTTGGGCATCATCGTCGCGACGGTCTTCTCGTACTGGATGAACAAGAAGTGGTCGTTCGACGACCGGGGCGAGCGTCACACCGCCCACGAGATGTTGCTCTTCGTCATCGTCAGCGTCATCGGGGTCGGCCTCAACTCCGCGCCGCTCTACCTCTCGCGCTACGGATTCGGCCTCGAGGTGCCGAACGTCTCGCGCACCACGCAAGAGATCGCCGACTTCGTCAGCGGGCCGATCATCGGCACCATGCTCGCCATGGTGTTCCGGTACTGGGCGATGAACAAGTGGGTCTTCCCGAAGCGCGCCGAGCTCGTGGACGTCCTCTCGCCGACGTCCCCGTCGACGTCACCGACGCCGACGGTCTAGGCCGAGCGCGCCTCCCGGGCGTCGAGTCCGTCCGCGACGGGGCCCACGGCTGCCGCGACCACCGGCCCGAGGGGGCCGCGCGACACCCCGGCACGCGCCCAGTTCGCGATGGCGGCCGCCGCCGCCGCGATCAACGTCGACCCGATCACCTGCGCCGCGAGATCAGACCGATCCCGCCCCGACCGCTCGGCCACGTACGATGCGACCGCCCCCTGCTGACGCACGAACCGGACCGCGGCCGAGGCGACGAGGTCGTCGCCGAGGGCCATCGCCTCGGACTGGGTCAGGGCCCAGGGCACGCGTTCGGGGTCGTGGGCCTCGGCGAGCGCGACGAGTGCGGCCTCGACCGCACGGACCGGCGACAAGTCGGAGGAGGCGCGCAGGAGGTCGCCGAGATCGGCGAGGCTCCGGTCGAGGTCGAGCCAGAAGAGGTCGGACTTGGCCTCGAAGTAGTTGAAGAACGTGCCACGGCTGACGCCGGCCCGACGGGCGATGTCGTCGACGGTCGTCCCGGCGTAGCCGTTCTCGAGGAACAACTCGGCCGCGGCGTCCGCCAGCATCTCGGCGGACGAGCGGCGAGGTCGGCCGACCGGCCGCCGAGGGCGGGTGGCGTCTGGTCCATCTGACATGGCCACCATCATGCCGCTAGACTCGACGGCGCACTTGTTGCACCCGGTCCACGAATGCCGCCTCGTCTCGGCGTCGTCGGATCCCACCCGACGTCCCGTCACTCCCCCGGAGCCCCATGCGCAGCCGCCTGCCCGTCCTGATCGCCGCCACCGCCGTCGCGAGCCTCGTGCTCGCCGGCTGCACGAGCGGGGGCGACCCCGACACCTCGTCCACCCCGGTCGCCGGGGGGACGCTGACCTACGCCTCGGGCGACGCCGAGCCGACCTGCCTCGACCCCCACGTCGGCGGCAACTACCCGCAGGCACTCGTGTCGACGCAGTACCTCGAGTCGCTCGTCTCGAAGGACGCCAACGGCGACATCGTCCCGTGGCTGGCCGACTCGTGGCAGGAGGGCTCCGACGGCCTCAGCTGGACCTTCACGCTCAAGGACGGCGTCTCGTTCACCGACGGCACCCCCTTCGACGCCACCGCCGTGGCGGCCAACGTCGCCCATCTCCAGGACCCCGCGACGCTGTCGTCGACCGGGTACCTCGCCCTCGGGAAGGTCACCGGCGTCGAGGCGGTCGACGCGCGCACGGCACGCTTCGACCTGAGCGAGCCCGACAGCGCCCTGCTCGAGTCCCTCTCACAGCCCTGGCTCGCGATGGAGTCACCCGAGGCCCTGACCCGGAGCCAGGAGGTCAACTGCGAATCACCGGTCGGCACCGGTCCGTTCGCGGTCGAGTCGTGGACCAAGCAGCAACAGGTCGTGCTCACCCGCAACGACGACTACAGCTCGCCGCCGGCCGATGCCGGGCACCAGGGGCCCGCCCACCTCGACGAGATCGTCTGGCGCTTCATCCCCGACTCGGCGTCCCGCTACGCCGCGCTGCAGGCCGGCCAGGTCGACGTGATCGACAACGCCCAGCCCGACACCCTCGTCGCCGCGGCGAAGGACGACTCGCTCGACGAGATCGACGCCCCGCGCCCCGGCGCCTCCAACCGCATCGAGCTCAACGCCGGCAAGGCGCCCTTCGACGACGCGAGCGTCCGCGAGGCGTTCATCCGCGGTGTCGACGTCGACTCGGGCATCGACTCGCTGTTCTTCGGCACGGCGAAGCGGTCGTACAGTCCGCTGTCGAGCGTCGAGCCGCTGGCGTTCTCCGACGAGTCGCTCTTCGACGTCGACACCGACGCGGCGAACGACCTGCTCGACGAGGCCGGGTGGAGCACCCGCGACGCGGACGGGTACCGCACGAAGGACGGCGTGCGACTCGCCGCGACCTTCCCCGTGAGCACGAACCAGTCGATCCCCGCCGAGCAGTCGCTGTTCGAGCAGGTCCAGGCCGGCGCGAAAGACCTGGGCTTCGACGTCACCCTCGAACCCCTCGACCTCTCGAGCTGGTACGGCGCCCTCGCGGCGAACGAGTACGACCTGGTGAGCGCGCCCTACACGAAGGTCGGCCCCGACGTGCTGCGCATCCTCTACGACAGCGACGGCATCACCCCCGCCCCGAGCGGCTACTTCGCCAACCTCTCGCAGACGAGCGACCCGGCCCTCGACGACCTGTTGACCCGCGCCTCCCGGACGAGCGACGCCGACGAGCGCGCCGACCTCTACCAGCAGGCCCAGCAGACCATCCTCGAGGGATGGCATGTCCTGCCGCTGTACGACCAGCAGAACCACTACCTGGTGCGCTCAGCCGTCCAGGGCGTCCGGGCCCTGCCGACGGTCCAGGCACCGACGATGTACGACGCCTACAAGACGAGCTGATCGAGTGCTTCCGGGGCGGTGGCGACGGGCGGGTCGGTGGCTCGTCGGCCGCCTGCTCGGCGCGGTCTTCGTGCTCTGGGCCGTCGCGACGCTGATCTTCTTCGCCATCCGGCTCGTCCCGGGCGACCCGGCCGAGGCGATCCTCGGCGGTCCGGGGTCGCAGGCCTCGGCCGAAGCCCTCGACTCCGTCCGTCGGCAGTACGGCCTGGACCAGCCGTTGTTCGTGCAGTACCTCGCGCAGCTCGGACGGCTCGCCACGGGCGACCTCGGGACGTCGTACTCGATGCGGACCGACGTCGGCCGGTTGCTGCTCGACCAGTTGCCGGGCACGATCGGTCTCGCGCTCCTCGCCCTGGTGGTGGCCTGGTCGATCGCGATCGCGACGGCCTGGTGGGCGACCCTCGGCGGCCGGATCGCCTCCGCGGTGTCGTCGGGTCTCGAGGTCGTCGCCTCGGCCGTGCCGCACTTCTGGCTGGCGAGTCTGCTCATCCTCGTCTTCAGCACCCGGCTCGGGCTGCTGCCCCCGGTGAGCACGGGAACCCCCGCGGGACTCGTCCTGCCGGTCGTCACCCTGGCGATCCCCGTCGCCGGGTTCCTCGGGCAGGTCACCCGCGACTCGCTGCTCGACGCGGCGGCCACCCCGTTCGCCCTCTCGGCACGTGCCCGGGGCGAGGGCCCGTCGGGACTCTTCGTCCGCCACCTGCTCCGACACGCGGCGCTGCCCGGGCTCGCCCTGTCGGGCTGGGCCTTCGGCTCGTTGCTCAGCGGCGCGGTCGTGGTCGAGTCGGTCTTCGCCCGCCCGGGTCTCGGTCGCACCCTGCTCGGCGCGGTCACGCTGCGCGACATCCCGCTCGTGACCGGCGTCGCCCTGGTCTCCGCGCTCGCCTACGTCGTCGTGGTCGCGCTCGGCGACCTGGCCGAACGCGCGGTCGACCCGAGAGGACGTGCGGCATGACGGCGCTGCCCGACCTGCCCCGGGGTGCCGACCCGGCCCGCGCCTCCTCGTCCCGCACGGCCCGGCGGCGCCTGCCGCTCGGCCCGACCGAACTCGTGGCGGCCGCACTGCTCTCGCTGCTGGTCGTGATGGCGGTCGCACCGGGCCTGTTGGCCCCCGCCGACCCGCTCGCCGTGTCGCCGACCGACGCGTTCGCCGGTCCGTCGCTCGCGCACCCGTTCGGCACCGACGAGTCGGGGCGAGGCGTGTGGACCCGCGTCGTCCACGGAGCCGGTGCCTCGCTGACGATCGGCCTCGTCGCCACGATGATCGGGACGGGACTCGGCGTGGTCCTCGGCGTCCTGGCGGGCCTCGGCGGTCGCGGCCTCGTCGGCCGCGCGACCGACGCCGGCGTGAGCCGCGTCCTCGAGGTGCTCTTCGCCCTGCCCGGCCTCTTGCTGGCGCTCGTCGTCATCGCCTTCACCGGGCCGGGGGCCGTGCCGGCGACGATCGCCGTCGGCCTCGCGACCGCGCCGGGGTACGCGCGGATCGTCCGCAGCCAGGTGGCGGCCGTCCGCCGGTCGCCGATGGTCGAGGCCGCGACGGTGCTCGGCCGTCGCCCCGGGCTCGTCCTCGTGCGTCACGTGCTGCCGAACGCCCTCGCCCCCGTGGTCGTGCTCGCCACGCTGGGCCTCGGTCAGGCCGTGGTCTGGGCCTCGTCGCTGAGCTACCTCGGGCTGGGGTCGCCGCCCCCGGCACCCGAGTGGGGCGCGATGCTCTCGGCCGGGCGCACGTACCTCGCGGTCGCCTGGTGGATGACCGTCTTCCCGGGGCTCGCCGTCGTGGTGACGGCCGCGTCGGCCACGGTGCTGGGGCGAGGTCTCGCACGACGCGGACGAGGAGGACGACGATGACCACGGACCCGCTGGCGACCGGCGCCGCTCCCCGCGACCGGCACCGCGCCTCCTCGGACGACCTCGTCGTCGACCGCCTGCACGTCACCTTCGGCGGGGTGACGGCCGTCGACGACGTGTCGTTCTCGATGGGTCGCGGCGAATGCGTGGCCCTGGTCGGCGAGTCCGGCTCGGGCAAGAGCGTGACCGCGCGGGCCCTGCTCGGGCTGACCGGTGGCACCGTGACGGCCGACGCCCTGCGGCTCGGTGACGACGACCTGCTCACCCTGTCCGAACGGGGCTGGCGTCGGCTGCGGGGACCGCGCATCGGACTCGTGCTGCAGGACGCCCTGGTCTCGCTCGACCCCCTGCGCCCGGTCGGCCGCGAGATCGACGATGCCCTGCGACTGCACACGCGACTCTCGCCGGCCGCCCGCCGAGCCCGCGTGCGGGAGGCCCTCACCGAGGTCGGCATGCCCGACCCCGAGGTGCGCCGGGGGCTGCGGTCGGGCGAGCTGTCGGGTGGACTGCGGCAGCGGGCGCTCATCGCCGCGGCCCTCGCCCTGCGACCCGGCGTGATCGTCGCCGACGAGCCCACCACCGCCCTCGACGCCGAGGTGCAGCGTCTCGTCGTCGACCGACTCGCCGCCCTGCGCGACGCGGGCACGGCCGTCCTCGCGATCAGTCACGACCTCGGGGTCGTCCGGCGCCTGGCCGACCGCGTGGTCGTGATGCGCGACGGGCACGTCGTCGAGCAGGGTGACACGGCGACCGTGCTCGACTCGCCGCAGGCCGACTACACGCGCATGCTCATCGCCGCCCTGCCCGGCGGAGCCCCGCGGGGTCGCCGCCTCTCCGCCCCCGCGACCTCCGACGGCGCGGACGCAGGAGGCGCGCCCGCGTCGACGACGCCGGTCGCCTCCGACGCGCCCGGCCCAGGAGGCGCTCCCGGCCCGTCGACGCCGGTCGCGGCGACGACTCCCCCGTCCGGCCCCGTCCTCCTGGCGACGGGCCTGCGCCGGGTCTTCCCGGGGCGCCGGGGGCCCGACCGGGTCGCCGTGGACGACGTCTCGCTCTCGCTCGGGTCCGGCGAGACGCTCGGCCTCGTCGGTGCGTCGGGTTCGGGCAAGACGACGACGGCCCGCCTGCTGCTCGGCCTCGACGACCTCGACGCCGGGACGGTCGACCTACTCGGCACGTCCTGGGCCCCGGCCCGCGAGCGCGACCGTCGTCCCCGCCGTGGCGACCTCGGCGCCGTCTACCAGGACCCCTCGAGCTCGTTCGACCCCCGGTTCACGGTCGGCCGCCTGCTGGCCGACGCGCTGACGTCGGGCCGCAGCACGCGCCTCGGTCCCGTCGAACCCGAGGTCGTCGCCCTGCTGGCACGGGTCGGACTCGACGCCGACACGGTGACGCGGCGGCCCGACACCCTGTCGGGCGGGCAGCGGCAGCGGGTGGCGATCGCCCGCGCCCTGGCCCCGCGGCCCCGCGTGATCGTCTGCGACGAGCCGGTCTCGGCCCTCGACGTCTCGGTCCAGGCCCAGGTGCTCGACCTCCTCGACGAGTTGCAGCGACAGGACGGGCTCGCCTACGTCTTCATCTCGCACGACCTGGACGTCGTCGAGCACATGTCCGATCGCGTGGCCGTGATGCACGAGGGCCGGATCGTCGAGCAGGGCCGCACGGCCGACGTGTTCTCCGCCCCGCAGCACGCCCACACCCGCGCCCTGCTCGCCGCCCGCCCCTAGCCGGGCCCTGCCCCTAGCCGGGCCCTGCCCCGGGGCGGACCCGGCCCCGCCCGCCGGGGCCCGCGGCCGCCTCAGCCGCGGCGGGCGGCGTCGGCCTCGGCGGCCTTCGGGTCGACCACGTCGATGAGGCCGGACTGCGCCCACTCGAGCGCCCAGTCCGACTTCGCGACCTCGCTCGACTCGTCGGCGTAGGCCTCGACCAGCTCGCGCGCCTCGTCGTCGGTCGCGACCGAGGGGCCCGAGCCGAGCAGCGGCTCGTTGGCGGTCTCCTTCGTGAACCACACGGCGACGAGGCCGATGACGGCCGCGGCCATGAGGTAGAAGGCGGGGATGTCGTGGGCCCAGGAGAAGCCCTCGCCCTCGGCCCAGACGACCAGCGCCTCGGTGGCCAGGGGCGTGGTGCCGCCGAAGAGCGAGACGGACACGTTGAACGCGATGGCCAGTGCGCCGTAGCGGATGATCGTCGGGAACAGCGCGGGCAGCGTCGACGGCATGGTCGACGTGAACGTGACGAGCACCAGGCCGAGCACCAGCAGGCCGACGAAGACGAGCGGCGTGCTCTCGGACTGCACGAGCTTGAGCGCCGGCCACGACAGCACCAAGAATCCGACGCAGCCGGCGAACAGCACCGGTCGACGGCCGAACCGGTCGCTCAGGCGTCCGCTGAACGTGATGACGATCATCATCAGCACCATCACGACGATGACGAGCAACAGCCCCGAGGTCGCACTGCGGCCCAGCGTGTTGGTGAGGTAGGTCGGCATGTACGACAGCAGCATGTAGTCGGTCACGTTGAAGACGAGCACCAGGCCGATGCAGACGATCAACGCCCGCCAGTTCTCGGCGAAGAGCTTCACGAGGGGCACCTTGACGTGCTCGCGACCGGCGGCTTCTTCTTGCTGCTTCTGGAAGGCCGGCGTCTCTTCGAGCTTGAGGCGCAGGTAGAGCCCGATCAGGCCGAGCGGTCCGGCGATCAGGAACGGGATGCGCCAGCCCCAGGCGAGCAGCGCCTCCTCGCTCATGCCGAGCTGGAGGCCGGTGACCAGCGAGGCGCCGAGCACGTAGCCGGCGAGCGTGCCGAACTCGAGCCACGAGCCCATGAAGCCGCGGCGCTTGTCGGGCGAGTACTCGGCGATGAACGTGGCCGCGCCTCCGTACTCACCGCCGGTCGAGAAGCCCTGCAGGAGGCGCGCCAGCAGCAGCAGGACGGGCGCCCAGAGGCCGATGGTCGCGTACGACGGGATCAGGCCGATGGCGAGCGTCCCCGCGGCCATCAGGATCATCGTGAGGGCGAGCACTTTCTGGCGTCCGATGCGGTCGCCGAGCGGGCCGAAGAACGCGCCGCCGATCGGCCGCACGATGAACGCGGCGGTGAACGTGCCGAAGGTGAACAGGATGTTGAGCGCGTCGTTGCCCGGCGGGAAGAACACCTGGGCGATGGTCGTCGTGATGTAGGCGTAGACGCCGAAGTCGAACCACTCCATGGCGTTTCCGAGGGCTGCGGCGCTGACCGCGCGCTTGAGCAGACCCTCTTCGACGACGGTGACGTCGTCGGTGGTCAGGCTGCGGCGGGCGGGCTTCTTGCTGTCGTTCTTCTTGGCTGACATCGGGTGAGGCCTCCAGGTCGTCGGGCGGTGGCAGTCGACCCCAGCGTCGGCAAAAAACCCGTCGAGCCTAACAGAACCGCCATGTCAGTACCAGTGCAGGGCGTGCAGGCGTGCAGCCACCGCAGCGCGCAGGAGGCGCGGTGGCGGTCCACGAGGAGCCCTCGCGGGGGTGCGTACACTGGTCGGAGTCCCACAACCAGGCACCTCCCCACCGACACGGTGCCGTCCACAGAACCGGAGAAGACCATGCCGTCAGCGATGCCCGAGAAGCCCGCCCTCGAAGGACTCGAGGCCCGTTGGGGTCAGGTCTGGGAGGCCGGCGGCACCTACCGCTTCGACCGCACCGACGCGACCCGCGCCTCCGTGTTCTCGGTCGACACCCCGCCGCCGACCGCGTCGGGCAGCCTGCACATCGGTCACGTGTTCAGCTACACGCACACCGACGTCAAGGCCCGGTTCGAGCGCATGCGCGGCAAGCGCGTGTTCTACCCGATGGGATGGGACGACAACGGACTGCCCACCGAGCGTCGCGTGCAGAACTTCTACGGTGTGCGCTGCGACCCGTCGCTGCCCTACGACGCCGACTTCACCCCGCCCTTCGAGGGGGGTGACAACAAGTCGTCGAAGGCCGCCGACCAGGTGCCGATCTCGCGCCGCAACTTCATCGAGCTGTGCGAGCGGCTCACCGTCGAGGACGAGAAGCAGTTCGAGGACGTCTGGCGGAAGCTCGGCCTCTCGGTCGACTGGACCCAGAGCTACCGCACCATCGACGACGACTCGCAGGCCATCGCCCAGAAGGCGTTCCTCCGCAACCTGGCCCGCGGCGAGGCCTACCAGGCCGACGCCCCCACGCTCTGGGACGTCACGTTCCGCACGGCCGTGGCGCAGGCCGAGCTCGAGGACAAAGAGATGCCCGGGGCCTACCACAAGCTCGCGTTCCACCGCACCGACGGTCAGGGCGACGTGCTGATCGACACCACGCGGCCCGAGCTGCTGCCGGCCTGCGTGGCCCTCGTCGCGCACCCCGACGACGAGCGCTACCAGGCGCTGTTCGGCACGACCGTCCGGTCGCCGTTGTTCGACGTCGAGGTGCCGGTGGTGGCCCACCACCTCGCACAGCCCGACAAGGGCTCGGGCATCGCCATGGTCTGCACCTTCGGCGACACCAACGACGTGGTCTGGTGGCGCGAGCTGCAGCTGCCGAACCGTGCCGTGATCGGCTTCGACGGCCGCTTCGTCAGCGAGGCCCCCGAGGCGATCACGTCCGAGGCGGGGCGCGCCTCCTATGCGCAGCTGGCCGGCAAGACGGTCTTCAGCGCCAAGCAGTCCGTGGTCGAGCAGTTGACCGCGTCGGGTGAGCTCGTGGGCGAGATCCGCAAGATCTCGCACCCGGTCAAGTTCTTCGAGAAGGGCGACAAGCCGCTCGAGATCGTGTCGACGCGTCAGTGGTACATCGTCAACGGCGCCCGGGACGAGCAGCTCAAGGGTTCGCTCCTCGAGCGCGGCGGTGAGGTGGCCTTCCACCCCGACTTCATGCGCGTCCGCTACGACAACTGGGTCAACGGCCTCAACGGCGATTGGCTGATCTCGCGCCAGCGCTTCTTCGGCGTGCCCATCCCGGTCTGGTACCCGCTCGACGGCGACGGCAACCCCGTCTTCGACCAGGTGATCGTTCCCACCGAGGCGCAGCTCCCCATCGACCCGGCGTCCCAGGCTGCCCCCGGATACGACGAGTCGCAGCGGGGCGTGCCCGGTGGATTCGTCGGCGAGGTCGACGTCATGGACACCTGGGCGACCTCGTCGCTCACCCCGCAGCTGGCCGGCGGGTGGGAGCGCGACCCCGAGCTGTTCGACCTCGTGTTCCCGTACGACGTGCGCCCCCAGGGGCAGGACATCATCCGCACCTGGCTCTTCTCGACGATGCTGCGGTCGCAGCTCGAGTCGGGCACCGTGCCGTGGAAGAACGCGTCGATCTCGGGCTTCATCGTCGACCCCGACCGCAAGAAGATGTCGAAGTCGAAGGGCAACGTGGTGACCCCGGCCGCCATGCTCGACGACCACGGCTCGGACTCGGTGCGCTACTGGGCGGCGTCGAGCCGCCTGGGCACCGACGCGGCGTTCGACCCCCAGAACCCCAAGCAGATCAAGATCGGTCGCCGTCTGGCGATCAAGGTGCTCAACGCCGCCAAGTTCGTGTACTCGTTCGAGCTGCCGTCGGGTGAGTTCGAGATCACCCAGCCGCTCGACCGCGACCTCCTCGCGTCCTTCGCCGCCGTGATCGAGACCGCGACCGAGGCGCTCGAGGGCTACGACCACGCCCGGGCGCTCGAGACGACCGAGAAGTTCTTCTGGACGTTCTGCGACGACTACCTCGAACTCGTGAAGGAGCGCGCCTACGGCGCCACCACGCCGGCCGAGCAGGCCTCGGCCGTGCTCGCGCTGCGCACGGTGCTCGAGGGCCTGCTGCGTCTGCTCGCGCCCTACCTGCCGTTCGCGACCGAAGAGGTCTGGTCCTGGACGCACGACGACTCGGTGCACCGGGCCGCGTGGCCGACGGTCGACGAGCTCGGACTCTCCGAGGGCGAGACCTCGTCCGGCCTCGTCGGGCTCGTCGGCCAGGCACTGATCTTCGTCCGGCGGGCGAAGTCGGACGCCAAGGCCTCGCAGAAGACCCCGGTGGCCTCGGCCGTCATCACGGGCCCCTCGGCCCAGCTCGACCTCGTGAAGCTCGCGGCGGGCGACCTCGCCGCGGTCGGCAAGATCGCCGAGCTGTCCTTCGCCGAGGGTGACGAGTTGGCGGTCGGCGACATCGTGTTCGCCGAGGTGCCGGCCGACGCCGGCGCGTCCGCCTCCGGTGCCGGCGCTACGGCCGCTCCGGCCCCGACGGCGGGTGGCTGATGCAGCTCGGTACGCGGTGGAGCGTCGGAGGCGCGGCTCCGGCCGAGCTGCCCGCCGCGGTCCTCGGGGCGGTCGCCCAGGTCGAGCGTGAACTCTCCGACCAGGGCGTCGACGCCACGTCGTGGCGCTGGACGCTGACCTGGCTCGAGCGTCGCCCCGTCGTCGAACTCGACGACGGCACGATCATCCGGGTCGACGCCGTCACCGGCGAGGCCCGCATCCACGAGCCGGTCGACGCCGAGGGCGACGACGACTGAACCGGCCCGTCCTCGGAGCCACGACGTGCCGCTCACCTCTCGAGGTGAGCGGCACGTCGCGTCCACCGGGGAGGTCGTGAGCCGTCAGGCGCGGGCGAGCAGCTCGCCGTGCGGCATGATCAACCAGCCGTCGGGGGCGTCACGCCACGAGCGCCAGGCGTCGGCGATCGCGTGCAGTTCGTCGTGCGTGGCGGCGTCCTTCTCGATCGCGTCGGCGTAGAACGCCGACTCCGTCGCGCGGGCCGCCCAGCTGTCGCCCCACCACGTGCGGTCCTCGTCGGACGCGAAGCACCAGACGGAGGCGCTGCTCGCCACGTCGACGAAGCCCGCCTCGAGCGCCCACCCCTTGAGGCGCCTCCCGGCGTCGGGTTCACCGCCGTTGCCCCGGTGCACGGTCTGGTAGACGTCCATCCACCGGTCGAGACCCGGGTTCTCGGGTGCCCAGACGCAGCCGTGGTAATCGACGTCGCGGACGGCGACGACTCCCCCGGGCCGCGCCACCCGGCGCATCTCGCGCAGGGCGGCGACCGGGTCGCCGACGTGCTGCAGGACCTGGTGCGCGTGCACCACGTCGAAGGCGTCGTCCTCGAACGGCAGGGCGAACAGGTCGGCGGTCTCGAAGTGGACGTTGTGGAGCCCCGCCCCGACCGCGAGCGACGTCGCCTGCTCGACGATGCCGGCGGCGGCGTCGATGCCGATCACGCGACCGGGCGCGACGCGGCCGGCGATGTCGACGGTGATGGTCCCCGGCCCCGACCCGACGTCGAGGACGCTGACCCCGGGCACGAGGTGCGGCTCGAGGTACGCGGCCGAGTTCTCGACCGTCCGCCACGCGTGGCTGCGCAGCACGCTCTCGTGGTGGCCATGGGTGTACCGGGCGGGCGTCTCGGGGCGTTCGCTCATGCGGCGACCCTAGCGCGCCTCCTAGTGTGGGCTGATGACGAACCCGTTCCTCTCCCCCAGCACGCTGCCGTACTCGCTGCCGCCGTTCGCGAGCATCACCGACGACGACTACGGCCCCGCGTTCGACGCCGGGTTCGCCGAACAGCTGGCCGAGGTCGAGGCGATCGCGACCGACCCGGACGAGCCGACCTTCGAGAACACGGTCGCCGCCCTCGAACGCAGCGGTGCCATCCTCACCCGTGTCCAGCACGTCTTCTTCAACAAGACCTCGTCGGACTCGACCGAGGCCACCGACGCCCTCGAACTCGAACTCGCCCCGCGGCTCGCGGCGCACGCCGACGCGATCCGACTCGACCCGCGGCTCTTCGCCCGTCTCCGCAGCGTGCACGAGCGCCGCGACGCCCTCGACCTGACCGCCGAGCAGCGCTACCTCGTCGAGCGGCTCGTCGCCGAGGCCACCCGCTCGGGAGCCGCCCTCGCCGACGACGACAAGGTCCGCCTCCGCGACCTCAACGGCCGGCTCTCCACCCTGTCCACGAGGTTCGAGAAGAACCTGCTGGCCGACACGAACGACCTCGCCGTCGTGGTCGACGACGTCGCCGAACTCGACGGACTCGACGCCGGGGCGATCGCGGCCGTCGCCGAGGCGGCCCGAGAGCGAGGGCTCGAGGGCCGCTACGTCATCACGCTCGTCCTCTTCAGCGGGCACCCCTACCTGGCGAGCCTGACCGACGAGGGACTCCGCGATCGGATCATGCAGGCGTCGCTCTCGCGTGGACGGCGCGGAGGCGACCACGACAACCGCGAACTCGTCCTCGAGATCGCCCGGCTGCGCGCCGAGCGGGCCGAACTGCTCGGCTTCGCGTCGCACGCCGCCTACGTCACGGCGGGCGAGACCGCGGGCACCCCCGGGGCGGTGGCCGACCTGCTCGGGCGACTGGCGCCTCCTGCCGCCCGGAACGCCCGCGCCGAGCAGGCCGAACTCGAGCGCGTCGCCGGCCGGACGATCCGGGCCTCGGACTGGGCCTTCTACACCGAACGGGTGCGCGCCGAGGAGCACGACGTCGACACGGCCGCGATGCGCCCGTACTTCGAGGCCGAGCGCGTGCTGCAGGACGGCGTCTTCTTCGCCGCGGGGCTGCTCTACGGCCTGCGGTTCGCCGAACGCGCCGACCTCATGGGCTACCACCCCGACGCGCGGGTCTTCGAGGTGACCGACGCCGACGGCGGCGACGTCGGCCTCTACGTCCTCGACCTCTACACGCGCGACAGCAAGCGCGGCGGCGCCTGGATGAACCCGCTCGTCTCGCAGTCGTCGCTCACCGGGCTGCCCACCGTCGTGGTGAACAACCTCAACGTCCCGAAGCCGCCGGCCGACCAGCCGACCCTCCTCACGCTCGACGAGGTGACCACGTTCTTCCACGAGTTCGGGCACGCCCTGCACGGTCTCGTCGCCCGGGTGACCTACCCGAGCTTCTCGGGCACCAACGTCTTCCGCGACTTCGTCGAGTTCCCCAGCCAGGTGAACGAGATGTGGATGCTCTGGCCGGAGGTGCTCGCGAACTACGCCGTTCACCACGAGACCGGCGACCGGCTGCCGCAACGACTGGTGGACGCCCTCCTCGCCTCCCAGGGCTTCAACCAGGGTTTCGAGACGAGCGAGTACCTCGCGGCGGCCCTGCTCGACCAGGCCTGGCACGCCCTCTCGTCGGCCGAGGCCGCGGCGGTCACCGACGTCGAGGCGTTCGAGCAGGAGGCGCTGGCCGCGGTCGGCCTCGACCTCGCGTCGGTCCCCACCCGCTACTCGAGCACGTACTTCGCGCACACCTTCTCGGGGGGCTACGACGCCGGCTACTACTCGTACATCTGGAGCGAGGTGCTCGACGCCGACACGGTCGAGTGGTTCGAGCAGAACGGCGGGCTGACCCGCGACAACGGCGACCGGTTCCGCGCACGCCTGCTGGGCGTCGGCGGCGCGAAGGACCCCCTCGAGGCCTACCGCGACTTCCGTGGGCGGGACGCCCGCGTCGAGCCGCTGCTCGCGCGGCGCGGCCTCGCCTGACACGAGAACGCCCCGGCCGAACCGGCCGGGGCGTTCTGACGTCGCTGCTAGGCGGACTTCTCGGTGCGCTGCTCGACGAGGCGCGGCACGATCGTGGGCGCGGCGTTCTCGAGCACCGACGCCCGCGTGATGACGACGCGCCCGACGGTGTCGTCGGACGGGACGTCGAACATGATCGGCCCGAGGACCTCTTCGAGGATGGCGCGGAGACCACGGGCACCGGTCTGGCGCAGGACGGCCAGGTCGGCGATCGCCTCGAGGGCGCCGCGATCGAACTCGAGCTCGACCCCGTCGATCTCGAACATGCGCTGGTACTGCCGCACGAGGGCGTTCTTGGGCTCGGTGAGGATCTGCATCAAGGCCGGCTGGTCGAGCTGCGTCACCGTGGTCACCACGGGCAGACGGCCGATGAACTCGGGGATCAGACCGAACTTGTGCAGGTCTTCGGGCAGGACCTCGCTGAAGAGGGCCGCCTCGTCTTCTTTGCTGTGCAGCGGGGCGCCGAAGCCGATGCCGCGCTTGCCGGCGCGGTTCGAGATGATGTCCTCGAGTCCGGCGAACGCCCCGGCGACGATGAACAGCACGTTGGTCGTGTCGACCTGGATGAATTCTTGGTGGGGGTGCTTGCGGCCACCCTGCGGCGGCACCGAGGCCACGGTGCCCTCGAGGATCTTGAGGAGTGCCTGTTGCACGCCCTCGCCCGAGACGTCTCGCGTGATGGACGGGTTCTCGGCCTTGCGGGCGATCTTGTCGATCTCGTCGATGTAGATGATGCCGGTCTCGGCCCGCTTGACGTCGTAGTCCGCAGCCTGGATCAGCTTCAGCAGGATGTTCTCGACGTCTTCGCCGACGTAACCCGCCTCGGTCAGGGCCGTGGCGTCGGCGACGGCGAACGGCACGTTGAGTCGCTTGGCGAGGGTCTGGGCCAGGTAGGTCTTGCCGCAGCCGGTCGGGCCGATCAAGAGGATGTTCGACTTCGAGATCTCGACCTCGTCGGCCAGCGACTCGGCGGCCGTGAGGGTGGAGGCGGCACGGATCCGTTTGTAGTGGTTGTAGACGGCCACGGACAGCGCACGCTTCGCCGCGTCCTGACCGATCACGTACTCTTCGAGGAACGAGTAGATCTCGCGGGGCTTGGGCAGGTCGAACTCGCTCGCGGGTTCGTCGCCGGCCTCGGCGAGGCGCTCTTCGATGATCTCGTTGCAGAGCTCGACGCATTCGTCGCAGATGTAGACGCCGGGACCGGCGATCAGCTGCTGGACCTGCTTCTGGCTCTTGCCGCAGAACGAGCATTTGAGCAGATCGGCACTCTCACCTATGCGCGCCATGCTCGGCCTCCCTGATTGGCTGAGGTCATCGACCGGGACCGGTCGTCGTGTGGGACGAGCCTAACCCGATCCGCCGACACTCACGGACCGACCCGGGTGGTTCGAGCACATCCGCGGTGGTGGCGGACGGACGCCGGGCCGTCCGTCCACCCGTCGACGCGACGACGGCCCCGGGCGGGTGCCCGGGGCCGTCGTCGTCGTGCCGTGGTCAGCGCGTGAGCGCCGCCGGCTGGTTCTTGCGCGAACCCAGGACCTGGTCGACGAGACCGTAGTCGAGGGCCTCCTGCGCTCCGAGGATGTTGTCGCGCTCGATGTCGCGGTTCACCTGCTCGGGCGTCTTGTTCGAGTGCTTCGACAGGGTCTCTTCGAGCCAGGTGCGCATGCGGAGCACCTCGGCGGCCTGGATCTCGATGTCCGAGGCCTGGCCGCCGCTGCTGCCACCGGTCGCGGGCTGGTGGATCAGCACGCGGGCGTTGGGCAGGGCGAGACGCTTGCCGGGCTGACCCGCGGCGAGCAGGACGGCCGCGGCCGAGGCGGCCTGACCGAGGCACACCGTCTGGATCTCGGGACGGATGTACTGCATCGTGTCGTAGATCGCCGTCATGGCCGTGAACGAGCCACCGGGCGAGTTGATGTACAGCGTGATGTCGCGGTCGGGGTCCATGCTCTCGAGCACGAGCAGCTGGGCCATGATGTCGTCGGCCGAGGCGTCGTCGACCTGCACGCCGAGGAAGACGATGCGGTCTTCGAACAGCTTCGCGTACGGGTCCTGACGCTTGTAGCCGTAGGCCGTCCGCTCTTCGAAGCTGGGCAGGATGTACCGGGAGCTGGGGGTCTGCACTCGACCCGCGCCACCCATCATCGGGAGTTCCATGAGTTCTTCTCTTTCTCGTTCTGACGAAGGGGCGGAGGGCCTAGGCCTGGTCGGTGCCGGCGCCGCCGACGACGTCGGTGGCCGAGCCGCGGATGTGGTCGACGAAGCCGTACTCGAGGGCCTCCTCGGCGGTGAACCAGCGGTCGCGGTCGCCGTCTTCGTTGATCTGCTCGACGGTCTTGCCCGTCTGTGCGGCCGTGATCTCGGCCAGTCGACGCTTCATCGAGAGGATGAGCTGCGCCTGCGTCTGGATGTCCGACGAGGTGCCGCCGAACCCGCCGTGCGGCTGGTGCAGCAGGACGCGCGCGTTCGGCGTGATGTAGCGCTTGCCCTTGGTGCCGGCCGTCAGGAGCAGCTGGCCCATCGAGGCGGCCATGCCGATGCCGACGGTGACGATGTCGTTCGGAACGAACTCCATGGCGTCGTAGATCGCCATGCCCGCCGTGATCGACCCGCCGGGCGAGTTGATGTAGAGGTAGATGTCCTTCTCGCTGTCTTCCGCAGCGAGCAGCAGCAGTTTCGCGGCGATCTCGTTGGCGTTCTCGTCGCGGACCTCAGAGCCGAGCCAGATGATCCGGTCTTTGAGCAGTCGGTCAAAAACACTGTTGGGCAGTGTCACGTCGGCCATGGTGGAGCTCCCATTCGTTGTCGCTTGTCGTCGAATCTATCGGAGCCAACGCACGGGTTCCGGGCTGTTCGCCCACGGCAGATACCGCGCCTCCCCGGCCCCGTCGGGGGCCCGTCCACGAGCCCGGGAGGCGCGGTGCCGGGAACGACGGAGGGCCGGGTGCGCACTCGCACCCGGCCCTCTCGGACGTGACGGGTCAGCCGACCCGCCGCTCTCGCTTACGCGTGGTCGTGACCCGCGTGGTCGTCGTCGTCGCCGCCGACGCCGGCGGTCGCCGTGAAGGCGGACAGGTCGACCGAGTCGCCCTTGCCGTCGACGACCTTGGCCTTGCTGAGCACGACCGCGAGGGCCTTGCTGCGGGCGACCTCGCCGACCATGGCGGGGATCTGGCCGTTCTGGTCGAGGACCTTGATGAACTCGCCGGGCTCCATGCCGTACTGCGCCGCACCCTGGATGAGGTACTGCGTCAGTTCGTCCTGCTCGACCTTGACGGCCTCTTTCTCGGCGATGGCGTCGAGGAGGATCTGGTTGCGGAAGGCCTTCTCGCTGCTCTCCTTCACCTCGGCGCGGTGCTCGTCGTCCTCGAGGCGGTTCTCCTGCTCGAGGTGACGGTGCACCTCGTCCTCGACGAGCTTCTCGGGGACGGGGATCTCGACGGCCTCGAGCAGCTTCTCGACGACCTGGTCGCGTGCCTGGGCACCCTGACCGAAGGTCTTCGACTTGGCGAGCTGCTCTTTCAGGTCGCCCTTGAGCTCGTCGATCGTGTCGAACTGGCTGGCGATCTGGGCGAAGTCGTCGTCGGCCTCGGGCAGCTCGCGCTCCTTGACGGCCGTGACGTCGACGGCGATGAGGGCGGTCTCGCCCTCGCGGTCCCCGCCGAGCAGCTTCGACTCGAAGGTGGTGCTCTCACCGGCGGTGAGGGACTCGAGGGCCTCGTCGATGCCCTCGATCAGCTCGCCCGAGCCGAGCTCGTACGAGATGCCCTTGGCGGTGTCGACGACGTCGTCGCCGATGGTGGCCGTCAGGTCGATCTGCGCGAAGTCACCCGTGGTGGCGGGGCGGTCGACGGTGACCAGCGTGCCGAAACGGGTACGCAGGTTCGTCAGCTCTTCGGCGATCTCGTCGTCGGTGATGTCGACCGTGTCGACCGTCAGCTCGAGGCCGTCGTACTCGGGCAGGTCGAAGTCGGGACGCACGTCGACCTCGACGGCGATCTTCAGGTCGCCGGAGAAGTCCTTGACGTTCGGCCACTCGACCACGTCGGCCTCGGGACGGCCGAGGACGCGGATCTCGGTCTCGGTCACGGCCTCGCGGTAGAACTTGTCGAGGCTCTCGCTGACGGCGTGGTTCAACACCTCTTCACGACCGACGCGCTGGTCGATGATGGGCGGCGGCACCTTGCCCTTGCGGAACCCGGGGATGTTGACCGACTCGGCGATGTGACCGTAGGCGTGCGTGACGCTGGGCTTGAGCTCGTCGGGGGTGACGACGATGTTGAGCTTGACGCGCGTGGGGCTGAGCTTCTCAACCGTGGTCTGGACCAATGTGGGGCTTCTCCTGTGTTGGTGGCGCTGAACTCACATCCGAGACAGCAGGTAGACGATCGTCGGGGCGACAGGACTCGAACCTGCGATCTTCCGCCCCCAAAACGGACGCGCTAGCCACTACGCTACGCCCCGTGTATCAGCCTGGAACCGGCCTGCACGCGTGAGCCCCGTTGAGGTCGGGTACGTGAAGGCCGCGTCGAGTCTAGCCGACACCGGGGGCCGTGACTGAGCGACCTCGTCGGATGCCTTATGCTGGTCTCACCCGTGCGGCCCGGCCGCTCACGGGGATGTAGCTCAATGGTAGAGCCTCAGTCTTCCAAACTGATCACGCGGGTTCGATTCCCGTCATCCCCTCTGTGTTTGTTCGACGCCTCCGGCGTCCGGCGCCGGGGGCGCCTCGAATGAAACCTTCTCCGCGCCTTGCACGCAGGCGTCGACGCCGGCAGGCGCCCTCGATGAAATGTTCTCCGGGCCTTGCACGCAGGCGTCGGCGGCCTTCAGGGGTCTCTCGGCCAGCTCGGGGGGAAGTCGTGCTGGCGGATGATTTTTCCCGGCGCGACGTGACCCAAGATGGCCACATGAGACGCGCGACGTTCGCACGGGTCGCGCTGGTCGGTGCGGTCGTGGCCACCCTGGCGGCCGGGTGCGCCGCCCCACCGACCGAGGCGACCAGCGGGTCCGGGTCCGGGTCCGGGTCCGGCGCGATCGCGCAGGCCGCGGCCGGGCCCGGCGTGGCCGTGGCACCGACCTCGGGCGGGGTGCGGGTCGCGATCGTCGGCGACTCGCTCACGGCCGGCGGAGGTCGCCTGCTGAGCGAGGGGCTCACCGCCGACACCTGGATGACCTACGCCCAGGGCGACGGCGTCGACTACGTCGGCGGCTACGCGAAGGGCGGCTCGACCGTGCAGGAGCAGGCCGCCGCGGTGCGCCCCGTCGCCGACGTCGACGTCCTGGTCCTGATGTCGGGCACGAACGACGTGCGCCTGGGCACGAGCTTCGCCGAGTCCGCCTCGTCGTACGACGCCATCGTCGACACGATCCGGCCGGAGCACGTCGTCGTGGCCGCGATCCCGCCCTACGACCGTGCACCCCGGGCCGCGGCCCGGTACGAGGCACAGCTCGAACGCTACGTCGCCGACAAGGGCTGGACCTTCACCGACCCCTGGGGGTTCGCGCGGGCGGGCGACGTCTTCGCCGCCGGCACGACCGTCGACGGCATCCACCCCACGACGGCCGGGTACGAAGCCGTCGGCCACGCCTTGCGCGACGTCGTCCTCGACGTCGCCGGCGCCCGGGTCGTCGCCCCCCAGGCGGACTCCCCCGCCGACCCGGCCGACACCCCTCCGGGCACGACCAGCTGACGACGCCCGTCCTCGACCTCGGCCGCCCGGTCAGGGGCGCGATGCCGACGCGGGGGACGCGTCGACTCAGTGCTGCAGGAAGGCCAGCACGGCGAGCACCCGGCGGTGGTCGGTGCCGCTGTCTTCCAGCAGGAGCTTCTGGAAGATCGAGGTGACGTTCTTCTCCACCGCACCCGTTCCGATGACCAGTTCGGCCGCGATGGCGGCGTTCGTGCGACCCTCGGCCATCAGCGTCAGGACCTCCCGCTCCCGCGGCGTGAGCGCGGCGAGCGGATCGCTGCGACGGCCCAGCAACTGCGAGACGACCTGCGGGTCGAGGACCGTGCCGCCGTCGGACACCCGCCCGAGCGCGTCACGGAACTCGTCGAACGAGGCGATGCGGTCCTTGAGCAGGTAGCCGACCCCGCCCGAGCCCGCTTCGAGCAGGTCGCGGGCGTAGGCCACCTCGACGTACTGCGACAGCAGCAGGATGCCGAGGTCGGGCCGACGGCGTCGCGCCTCGATCGCGGCCCGGACGCCCTCGTCGGTGTGCGTCGGCGGCATGCGGACGTCGAGGACGGCGATGTCGGGACGGACCTCGTCGAGGTCGGCCAGCAAGGCGTCGGCGTCGCCGTACGCCCCCACGACGTCGACCCCGATCTCGTCGAGCAGTCGGACGAGCCCCTCCCGCAGCAGCACCGAGTCGTCGGCGACGACGACACGGAGGGGCTGACGGGAGGGGCTCTCGAGACTCACGCGTCCAGACTACGGGCGCGGCCCACGGACTACGGTCGCGCGGGCGGCCCGGCCGGCGGGTCGAGCGGCCCGTCGGGCAGCGCGGCGTCGGACAGCGGCTCGGTCACGGCCGTCGACGAGAACGGCGGCAGCGGCTCGGTCGGCAGCGGCAGCGTCGGGTTGCTCGGCACCTCGATCGTCATCGGGATGCTCACCGTGACGATGGTCGGCCCGCCCTGCGGGCTGCTGATGTCGAGGAAGCCGCCGAGGCCCACCAGGCGCTCCTGCACCCCGGCGAGACCGTGGCCGTCGCGCAGGCCGGCGCCGCCGCGCCCGTCGTCGGTCACGACGAGTTCGAGCAGGGTGCCGATGCCGTCGGGAGCCTGCCTCGTGCGCAGCACGAGGTCGGCGCTGGCCGCCCCGGCGTGCTTGCCCGTGTTCGTCACCAGTTCGGACGCGATGAAGTACGCGTTGCGCTCGATGTCGCTCGGGATCACGACGTGCGCGGGCACCCGGTCGAGCATCGTGGTGGGCACCACCGAGCGGTCGACGAGCGACTCGAGCGCCGCCACGAGGCCCCGGTCCATCAACAACGGAGGCGCGAAACCGCGGGACAGGGCACGCAGCTCCTCGAGGGCCTCGCGGGACTGGACCCGCGCCTCCTCGATGAGGGTCTTGCTCTTCTCGGGGTCGGTGTCGACGGCGCGGGACGCCGCGGCGAGGTCCATCTGCAGACGCACCAGACGCTGTTGCGGTCCGTCGTGGATGTCGCGCTCGAGCCGGCGGAGGGCCGTGCCCTCGGCCGACAGGGCGGCCGTGCGCGAGATCTCACGGTCGGCGAGCTCGACCTCGAGCTGCTCGCTGCGGAACCCCCCGAGCATGACGGCGGCGATCGCCTGGTGCATGACGACGAACCCGTGCACGACGTAGGGATAGACGAGCACGACGCCCGCGAAGAGCGCGAGGGCGAGGACGACGAGCACCGCGCCTCCGCCGTTGCCGATCGCGGACGCCCAGTTGAAGGTGTCGAACGGCGGCAACGCCTGGAAGACGAGCACGACCCCCAGGACGGCGAGCACCGGGCCGGCCAGGAGACCCACGAGGACGAAGGACGTGAAGCCCGCCACGATCGGGAACACCACGACGCCGTAGAGCAGGTACAGCCAGTAGTGCGGGTTGGCGAAGACCGAGACGGCCCGCGCGAAGCGGTTCGTCGACCGGCCCCACTCGGTGTTCGGCGTCCAGTCGACGGGGCGGATGGGTCGGTCGCTGGCCCACCGCAGGCGGAGCACCTCGAAGGTGCCGAACCACCGGGCGATCCAGAGCGCGCCGAAGACGACGATCGCGAGGAAGACGAGGGTGAACAGCGAGTCGCTCGACCCGCTGACCGTGTGCAGGAACAACGAGGCGGCCACCGTCACGATGACGACGAGGACGGCCGACAGGGCGACGTAGCCGAGTTCACGGGGCAGTTCGCGCCAACGGCGTCGGTAGCCACCGGGTGGGGGCGAGGGCGAGAGGTAGGGGTTGGCGGCGGTGATGGTGGTCTCCTGGATCATGCCTTCGAGCCTGGTCCGGACGGGGCGTCCACCCCATGGTGCCAGCGCCCGGACCGCCGGTGGGGTTATCCCCCCTCACGACCCGTGGTGAGGTGAGGCTGGCCTAGGTGAGCCGAGCCTCAGCTTGCTTGCGGAATTCTCCCAGACGTCTAGCGTTGCCTCCATCGTCTAGGAAAGGACCACGTCATGACCGACATCACCCGCACCGTCCCCCAGGGTTCCGTCGACCCCGACGTCGCCGCCGGCGTCGCCCAGTTCCTCAGCCAGATCGTCACCGACATGACGGCCCTGTCGGTCAACGGCAAGCAGGCCCACTGGCACGTGCGCGGCATCGCGTTCGTCGCCGTCCACGAACTCATCGACGTGGTCGTCGACCACGCCCGCGAGTGGGCCGACCTCGCCGCCGAGCGCGTCGTCGCCCTCGGCCTGCCGGTCGACGGACGCATCGAGACCGTCGCCGCCAAGACGGTCATCCCCCCCACCTCCCCCGGCTTCAACCAGATCGACGTCACGATCGCCGAGCTGGTCGCCCAGATCGACGCCTCGCTCGTCGCCGTCCGCGAGGCCATCGACGAGCTCGGCGAGCTCGACGCCTCGAGCCAGGACGTCGCCATCGAGATCTCGCGGGGCCTCGAGAAGGACCGCTGGTTCCTCGCCGCGCACGTCGCCGGCTGACCCGTCCCGCCGGACGGACGAAGGCCGCCACCCCGCACGGGGTGGCGGCCTTCGCCGTGTCGGGTCGACGCCGCCTCGTCAGAGCGTGCGGTGCGTCCACCGACCCGCCAGGACCGTGCCGACGACGGGCATCCGGCGCAGCTGGTCGTCCGACGCGGCGAGCGGATCGACCTCGGTGACCACGAGATCGGCGACGGAGCCGACCTCGACCGTGGCTCGACCGCCCGTCGAGGCGGCGAGCGCCGCCGAGGCGACCAGTCGCTGTTCGGGGTGCCACGCCTCGCGTCCGTCGCGCGAGCGCGAGATCGCCGCGGCCATCGCCACCCAGGGATCGAGCGGGGCGACCGGCGCATCCGAACCGAGCTGCAGGCGGACGCCGGCGGCGACGAGGCTCTCGAAGACGTAGGCACGCTCGGAGCGGCCCACCCAGAGCCGGTCGACGACGTCGCGGTCGTCCATGGCGTGTTCGGGCTGCACGCTGGCCACGATGCCGAGGCGCGCGAACCGGTCGACGTCGTGCAGGTCGAGCAGTTGGGCGTGCTCGATGCTGCCCCCGCAGCCGACCAGCTCGAGGGCGTCCAGCGCCTGGGCGTTCGCGGCGTCGCCGATCGCGTGCACGGCCGGGACGAGTCCCGCCGAGGAGGCGCGGCGCAGCCACCCGACGAGTTCGTCGGTCTCGTAGATGCGCACCCCCCGAGCAGCCGGGTCGCCCTCGAGCCCGGGGTACGGGTCGTGGCACCACGCGGTGCGGGTGCCGAGGGAGCCGTCGGTGATGATCTTGAACGGCCCCATGGTGACGAGGCCCTCGGTGCCCGGGACCACGTCGCCGGTGCGCAGCCCGCGGGCGACGACGGCGTCGAGGTCGCGGGGGTAGACCCCGGGACGGATGCGGAGGCCCCGCGTGCCTCCGGCCACCCGACGTGTCCAGCGGTCGAGCGACAGCGTCATCTCGAGGTCGACGACGCCGACGACCCCCCGTGCGGCGGCCGCGTCGACGGCCTCGGCGACCCACCCGTCGAGCTGTTCGTCCGGTACGACGCTCACCGCGGCGCTGACGTCGAAGGCCGGCTGCTCGCGCAGCAGGCCGGTCGGGTGGTCGGCGTGACCGTGACGGGCCAGGGCGGACGAGTCGAGCCAGACGGAGTGCAGGTCGTTGCTCACGAGGACGACCGGCACGTCACCGGCCACCGAGTCGAGGAGCGCGCGGCTCGGAGCATCGGGCCAGAGGGCGTCCTGGAAGCCGTAGCCGACGAGGGTCCCGCCCGCCTCGACCGGCTCGACGCGGAGGCGCTCCCCCACGATCGAGGCCGCCTCGGCGGCGGACCGTGCCCGCGACAGGTCGAGTCGTCGGCGCACCAACGCCCACTGGTCCATGTGGACGTGGGAGTCCCAGAGGCCCGGGGCGAGCCAGCGGCCGTCGAGGTCGACCACCTCGGCACCGACGGGGGCGGGGCCGGACGCGAGCGCGACGACCCGGCCACCCTCGAGCAGGACGTCCACGGGAGCGGGTCCGCCGCCGACCAGGCGGGCGCCCGTCAGGAGCGTGCGCCGCGCCTCCTCGGCCCGGGTTCCTGCGCCGACCGTCATCGGTCGCGCACCCGGCGCATCTCGGCGGCGAGCGCCGGCTGCGCGTAGTGCTCGCCGTGCTCGAGCTCGTCCACGATGCGGTCGACGACCTCGGGTGCCTTGTTCTGGCTCAGCTTGGCGCGGGCGTCGAACCGGGTCACGCGCAGCCGGATGCCGACGGTGCCCTTCGCGACCCGGCGAGAGCCCTCGTCGTCGAGGGTGAGGGTCGAGGGCTCGGGCATGACGCGCTCGAAGTGGTCGACGAGCTCGCCCAGCACGCGGAAGTTCTCGTCGTCCGAGAGGATCTCGGGGGTGCCCCAGAGGTGCGCCGTGACGTGGTTCCAGGTGGGGATGATCTGCTCGGCCGGGTACCAGCCGGGTGAGACGTAGCCGTGCGGGCCCTGGACGATCACCATGACCTCGTGCTCGCCCAGTTCGTGCGAGCGCTCGTCCGGACGACCGACGTGGCTGACGAGCACGATGGCCCCCGGGTCGGCGTCGTCCTGCTCGAGCACGACGGGGTAGTGCGACGCGACGAGACCGGCCGCCGTGTGCGACACGATCGTCGCCCACGGGTTCTCGTGGATCAGCCTCTTGACCTCGTCGACGTCGGACAGGACGAACGTGGGGCTGTGCCGCATGCGGTCAAGTCTGGTCGGTCGGGCACCAGTACAGCTTGCGACCCGCGGCCATCTCCATCACGACGTTCGTCCCGCAGACCCGGCAGGGCAGACCCTCGCGGTGGTAGACCCAGTGCCGGTCGGCCCGGCTGCGCAGGGCCTTGGCGTGCTGGGACTTGGTGAGACCGTCCATGGTCATCATCTGGCCGAGCTCCACGCCGCTCTTGAGCAGCTTCGTCCAGTCTTTGTAGAGGGCGCGCAGCACCTCTTCGGGGACCTGGTTGCCGGGAGTGTGCGGGTCGAGCCGGGCCCGGAACAGCAGCTCGGCCCGGTAGATGTTGCCGATGCCGCTGACCACGCTCTGGTCCATCAGCAACAGGCCGATCGGGGTGCGCTTCCCGCCCGCGATCGACACGAAGCGGTCGGCGCCCTTCTTCGGCGAGTCGACGAGGGGGTCGGGACCGAGCTTGGAGATCGCCAGGTCGACCCCGGCCGCGTCGAGCACCTCGCACTTCGTCGGGCCACGGAGGTCGCCGACCGCGGTGTCGGTCAACAGCCGCACGCGCACCTGCCCGACGGGCTCGGGCGGGAACGAGTCGATGTCGTCCTCGGTCTTCTCCTGCTCGGCCATGCGCACGCGAGACCGGCGTGGCGCCCCGATGCTGGCCATCGAGTCCTCTCCGTCGTCGTCGGGGGCGTTCTCGGCCTTGCGGGTGGCCGCCCGGCGAGTCCGGGACTCGGCCATCGAATGGCCCGTGGCGATGGCGCCCGCGAAGTCCCACGCACCGTAGAGCCCGAGGTGCACGTGCAGCCACAGGCCGTTGTCGAACTCGAGGAACATCTGCTTGCCGACGGCCTTGGAGTCGACCATCGTGGCGCCGTCGAGCCTGGTCGCCCCGTCGGCGAACCGACCCTGGGGCGAACTCACCCGGACTCGGTGGCCGACGAAGCTCTGCTCGAACTGGTTGGCGATGCGGTGGACGGAATGGCCCTCGGGCACGGCGACACCTCTCTCGGTGGTCGATGGAACGGTCTCGGGCGTGACGCCGGAGACGACGGAGCGGCGAGGCCCCGGTCGGGGTCCCGCCGCTCTCGACGTTACGTCGTCAGTCGACCGGGTGACCGGCGATGGCGCCCGTGGTCTCGTACTCGCCGACCTGCGCGATGCGGCGCACGTGGCGTTCGTCGTGGCTGAACGGCTCGGCGACGAAGGCGTCGATGAACGCCAGGGCCTCGGCCTCGGTGTGCTGGCGCGCCCCGATCGCGATGACGTTCGCGTCGTTGTGCTGGCGGGCGAGCTTGGCCGTCGAGTCGTTCCAGACCAGGGCGGCACGGACGCCCTCGACCTTGTTCGCGGCGATCTGCTCGCCGTTGCCCGAGCCGCCGAAGACGACGCCCAGCGCCTCGTGGCCGGCACGCTGGTCCCGCACGGTCGCCCGGGCCGCCGCGATGCAGAACGACGGGTAGTCGTCGAGGGGCTCGTAGCTCGTCGGACCGTGGTCGGTCACGTCGTGGCCCGCGTCGGTGAGGTGCTGGATGACGGTCGTGCTGAAGTCGAGGCCGGCGTGATCGGTCGCCACGTGGATGCGCATGGAGACGATCCTACGACCGGCTCAGTCGAAGATCGGCCCGACCGTGCGCGTGCGCTTGATCTCGAAGAAGCCGGGGTACGAGGCCACGGCGACGACTCCGTCCCACAGCCGCAGCGCCTCCTCGCCCTTCGGCGCCGGAGAGATGACGGGGCCGAAGAAGGCGACGCCGTCGACCGAGATGACAGGCGTGCCGACGTCCTGGCCGACCCGGCCGATGCCGTCGAAGTGGCTGGCACGCATCTGCTCGTCGTACTCGTCGCCGTCCGCGTACCGCGCGAAGTCGGCGGGCAGTCCGACCTCGGCCACGGCACCGGCGATGACGACGTCGCCGTCCTTCTCGCCCTCGTGGTGTATGCGGGTGCCGAGGGCGTCGTAGAGCGGCTTGACGATCTGCTGACCGTGGAGTTCACCTGCGGCCGTGACGAGCCGCGTGTAGCGCAGCATGCGGGCGAAGTTGGCCTTGTACTCGTCGCTGACGTCGGCGTCCTCGTTGAGCACCGCGAGGCTCATCACGTGGAAGGTGACGTCGAGGTCACGGTGCTTCGCGACCTCGTCGACCCAGCGGCTGGTCATCCAGGCCCAGGGGCACGACGGGTCGAACCAGAAGTCGACGACGGTGTGGGACGCGGGAGCGGGGGTGTCGGTCATGCCCTCAGTCAACACCCCGGCGTCGTACAGCCGGTCTAGGCTTTCAGCGGACCACGAGTCCCCCCTCACCCCCAAGACGGATGGAGCCAGCGTGCCCGGAGAGAACCTCACCCGCGTCGAGGCGCAAGAGCGCAAGAACGTCGTCGACGTGCAGTCGTACGAGATCGCCCTCGACCTGACCCGCGGCGACGAGGTGTTCGGCAGCTCGACCACCGTGCGCTTCACCGCCACCCCCGGAGCGTCGACCTTCATCGACGCGCTCACCAGCACCGTGCACTCGGTGACCCTCAACGGCACCGCGCTCGACGTCGACGCGGTCTCCGACGGCGTGCGCATCCAGCTGGCCGAGCTGGCCGCCGAGAACGTGCTCGAGGTCGTCGCCGATGCCGAGTACACCAACACCGGCGAGGGCCTGCACCGGTTCGTCGACCCGGTCGACGGCGAGGTCTACCTCTACTCGCAGTTCGAGGTGCCCGACAGCCGCCGCGTCTTCGCGGTCTTCGAGCAGCCCGACCTCAAGGCGACGTTCCAGTTCACGGTCACCGCACCCACACGCTGGCAGGTCGTCAGCAACCAGCCCACGCCCGAACCCGTCGTCGACGGTGAGACCGGCACCTGGACGTTCTCGCCCACGCCCGTGCTCTCGAGCTACGTCACGGCGATCATCGCCGGCCCGTACGACGTGGTCCGCAGCGACCTCACCAGTTCCGACGGCCGCACGATCCCGCTCGGCATCTTCACGCGCCGATCCCTCACCGAGTACCTCGACGCCGACTACATCTTCGAGAAGACCCGTCAGGGCTTCGCCTACTACGAAGAGAAGTTCGACTACGCGTACCCCTTCGACAAGTACGACCAGCTCTTCGTGCCCGAGTTCAACGCCGGTGCCATGGAGAACGCGGGTGCCGTCACCTTCGTCGAGACCTACGTCTTCCGCAGCAAGGTGACCGACGCCATCAAGGAACGCCGCGTCGTCACGATCCTCCACGAGCTCGCGCACATGTGGTTCGGCGACCTCGTCACGATGAAGTGGTGGAACGACCTCTGGCTGAACGAGTCGTTCGCCGAGTGGGCCTCGACCATCTCGACCGCCGAGGCGACCGAGTGGACCGAGGCCTGGACCACCTTCCAGGCGATGGAGAAGAGCTGGGCCTACCGCCAGGACCAGCTGCCGTCGACGCACCCCGTCGTCGCCACGATCAACGACCTCGAGGACGTCCAGGTCAACTTCGACGGCATCACCTACGCCAAGGGCGGGTCGGTGCTCAAGCAGCTCGTCGCCTGGGTGGGCATCGACGCCTTCTACGCCGGCGTCGCGGCGTACTTCAAGAAGCACCACCACTCGAACACCGAGCTGAGCGACCTGCTCGTCGAACTCGAGGCCACCTCGGGCCGCGAGTTGACCAGCTGGTCGAAGCTCTGGCTCGAGACCGCGGGCGTCAACACGTTGCGTCCCGAGCTCGAGGTCGACGAGAACGGCGTGATCACCTCGTTCGCCGTGCTCCAGGAGGCGGCCGCCGACCACCCCACCATCCGCCCGCACCGCCTCGCCATCGGCCTCTACGCCCTGCAGGGCGACGCCCTGGTCCGCACCGACCGCGTCGAGATCGACGTGGACGGCACCCGTACCGAGGTCCCCGAGCTGGTCGGCCTGAACCGCGGCGACCTCGTGCTGATCAACGACGACGACCTCGCCTACGCGAAGATCCGACTCGACGAGGTGTCGCTCGCCACGGCCATCGCCCACCTGTCGAAGATCTCGAACCCGCTGGCCCGCGCCCTCGTCTGGGGCTCGGTCTGGGACGCGACGCGCGACGCCGAGACCTCGGCCTCGGACTACGTGCGTCTCGTGCTCGACAACATCGCGACCGAGACCGAGTCGACGACGATCCGCACCACGCTCTCACAGCTGCTGCAGACCGCCCGCAGCTACGTCGCCCCCGCGCGCCGCACCTCCACGATCACCGAGGTCGGCGACGGCCTCTGGGCCCTCGCCCAGGGTGCCGAGGCCGGGTCGGACGCCCAGTTCCAGTTCGTCACCTTCTTCGCCGCGATCGCGTCGACCGAGACCCACCGGGAGGCGCTGGCCGGCCTGCTCGACGGATCGCTCGCCCTCGAGGGCCTCACCGTCGACACCGACCTGCGCTGGCAGCTGCTCGAGGGCCTCGTGCTCGTCGGCGGTGCCGGTGAGGCCGAGATCGACGCCGCCCTCGCCGAGGACAACACGGCGAACGGCGCCCAGGCCGCCGCGCGGGCCCGCGCGACGATCGCGACCACCGAGGGCAAGCTCACCGCCTTCGCGTCGGTCGTCGACAGCGCCGAGCAGCCCAACGCCATCGTCCGGGCGACGACCCTCGGGTTCCAGCACACGAACGACCCGGCGATCCTGCAGCCGCTCGTCGAGCGCTACTTCTCGTCCCTCACCGGCATCTGGGAGTCGCGCAGCTACCACATCGCCGACACCCTCGTCTCGGGGCTGTACCCGGCCGGCCTCGCCGACCAGGCCCTCGTCGACGCGTCGTACGCGTGGCTCGAGGCGAACCCCGAGACGCCGGCCCTGCGCCGCATCGTGAGCGAGAGCGTCGCGGGCGTCGAGCGGGCCCTGCGGGTGCAGGCGGTCGACCGGCAGTAGTCGTGCCCCGGGTCGCGCGACGACCCGACGACCGACCCGGACGGCGGGCCCTCTCACAGGGCCCGCCGTTCCGGCGTCCAGGCACCTCCCGGGTGGGGTTGCGGTGGCGTGCTTGACTTGTCGCTCATATGGACCTCCTCCTCGCTGCCGCCACCGACCCCGCCGCCCCGATCGCCTTCGACTGGGACGCCTTCTGGACGATGTGGCGCGTTCCCATCCGCATCGTGGCGATCCTGCTCGTCGCGGTGCTGTTGCGCGTCGCCCTGCACTTCACCATCCGGCGGGTCGTCGACCAGGTCGTGAACGGAATCAAGCGGAAGCAGAACGTCGACGACACGCAGGCCCTCATGGCCTCGCCGCTGCAGGCCGTCCGGGTCGTCCAGCGCACCCGCACGCTCGGCAGCGTGCTGAACAACGTGGTGACGGTCGTCGTCGCGGGCATCGCGCTCGTGTTGATCCTCGGCGAACTGAACTTCAACGCCGTCGCGATCGTCAGCGCGGCGGGCGTGGTCGGTGCCGGACTCGCGTTCGGCGCCCAGAACATCGTCAAGGACATGCTCAACGGCATCTTCATGGTCGCCGAAGACCAGCTGGGGGTGGGCGACGTCGTCGACGTCGGGCCCGCGGCCGGCGTCGTCGAGGCCGTCGGCATCCGCGTCACGCAGATCCGCGACGTGAACGGCGTGCTGTGGTTCGTCCGCAACGGCGAGATCCTGCGCGTGGGCAACATGTCGCAAGGCTGGACGCGCGTGGTCATCGACCTCGCCGTGCCGTACTCCGCCGACGTCGACCAGGTGCAGGACGCCATGTTGAACACCGCGAACGAGCTCGCCGCGATCCCGAAGTGGAGGCGCGCCATCATCGACCAGCCCGAGGTCTGGGGAATCCAGTCGATCGCCGAGGAGCACGTGGTCATCCGCATCGTCGCCAAGACACGGTCCGCCGACCGTGACAACGTCGACCGGGAGCTGCGGTCCCGTCTCAAGAAGACCCTGGATGCCATGGACATCGTGCTGCCCTCGCTGACGAGCGTCGTCCTCACCGGCTTCGACAGCGCCTCCTCGGTCCAGGGCGCCCGGGCGCCCCGCACGGCGCCGACGCCCCACGTGCCGCGGAGCAAGCGCAAATGACCGACCTGCCGCTGACGCCGCGCCCGTCCACCGCTCAGCCCGTGACTCCCCCGCCGTCGGCCGTGCCGGTCACCGTCCGGCTGGGCCTCGGTGACGACGCCGCCCAGGGCAACTTCTGGGAGCAGATCGGTGGGCGGCCGACCTTCGAGAAGTTGGTCCGCCGCTTCTACGAGGGCGTCCGGACCGACGAGGTGCTCTGGCCGATGTACCCGGAAGCGGATCTCGAGGGCGCGATCCAACGCTTGACGGGGTTCCTCGAGCAGTACTGGGGCGGCCCCACCACCTACAGCCAGGAGCGCGGGCACCCCCGCCTGCGCATGCGGCACATGCCGTTCCGGGTGACGCCCGAGGCACGTGACCACTGGCTGCAGCACATGCGGGTGGCCGTCGACGAACTCGAACTCGCTCCGCTCGACGACGCGATGCTCTGGGGCTACCTGGATCGCGCCGCGCAGGCCATGGTCAACACGTTCGAGCGCTGACCGCCCACCGCCGGGCTGCCCGCCTCGGACCGCCCACCGCCGGGCCGATCGTCAGAGCAGGGACGATCGCCGCTTGACGAGCACGTGGCCCTTGGGCGTCGTGAGGCGGGTCCAGGTGCCGGTCTCGAACACGGCGACCTCGTCCTCGCCGTCGAGGAATCCCAGGCTGAGGGCACCGAAGCCGGCTCCGGCGGGAACCCCCTCGGCACCCTCGACGGGGGCCGACCACACGTCGGCTCGCACCCGGTGCACGATCTGCTCACCGGTGCCCGTGGGGATCGCCTCGGCGACGCGGGCGATTCCGGCCTCGGCGGTCGATCGGAGGCGGTCGGCCTCGATCGGGCCGAGTCGCGTCCAGCCCCCGCGCGGCGGCGAGATCGCTGCCCAGGTCACGGTGTTGACCGTGGCGGGCACGGACACGGTGACCGCAGCGGTCGGGTCGACGACGTCGTTCTGCAGGCGTACGAGGCGCTCCTTCAGCGACCGGACCGGGACCACGGCGTCGAACTCGGGGCGGTCGTCGAGTTGAAAGGTGCGGAGCCCCAGCACGGTAGGGCTCGAGTCGAGCAGACCCATCGGGTAGAACACGGCGACGTAGACGGCCAGGACACCGGAGCCGGCGATGAGCCGGACCGAGCCGTCCTCCACCCGGCCCGCACGCCCGAGATAGGTCGCGAGATCGCTGAGGGACAGGGAGTCGGGGAGGGTGAATGCGTCGTTCATCGGCCCCCTAAACTACATCGCGTGACCGACGATCCGCTGCAGAGCCTGCTGTCCACCCTCGACCTCTCGCCGGCGGGCAACGTCGGTGGTCAGGACGTCTTCACGGGTGGGTCACAGCCCGAGCCGCTCGGTCGCGTGTTCGGCGGCCAGGTCGCCGCGCAGGCCCTCGTCGCCGCCCAGCGCACCGTCGGCGGCGGACGCGACGTCCACTCGCTGCATTCGTACTTCCTGCGGCCCGGCGACCTCAACATCCCCATCACGTTCACGGTCGACCGCATCCACGACGGCCGGTCGTTCGCGACCCGTCGCACCCAGGCGTCGCAGGACGGCGTGCCGATCTTCTCGATGATCGCGTCCTTCCAGACCCCCGACGAGGGGCTCGACCACCAGGTCGACATGCCCTCCGGCCTGCCCGATCCCGAGGACGTCCCGAGCGACGCCGAGTTGCTGTCCGCGGTCGACAACCCCGTCGCCCAGTCGTGGGCCCGGCGGCCGTTCGACATGCGCCACGTGCCGTCGCCGGTCTTCTTCAGCGTCGAGGGCGACCACGTCGCGCACCAGGCCGTCTGGCTCAAGGCCACCGGCCCTCTGCCCGACGACGCCGACCTGCACCGCGCCGCCCTGCTGTACGCGAGCGACTACACGCTCCTCGAACCGATCTACCGCCGTCACGGCGTCGCGTTCGTCACCCCCGGGCTCAAGGCCGCGAGCCTCGACCACGCCATGTGGTGGCACCGTCCCGCCCGCGTCGACGAATGGCTTCTCTACGTGCAAGAGAGCCCCAATGCGGTGGGCGGACGTGGCCTCTCGCTCGGGCGCATCTACGACCGCGCGGGCACTCTCGTGGCGAGCGTCGCACAAGAGGGCATGGTGCGGGTGCCGCGAGGCTGACCCGCCACGTTCCTGGTCAGCGCCGGCGGAAGGCCAGGGGTTCTTCGACGAACGGCGACCAGGCGTCGCGCTCGACGTCGGAGATGCGCCGGGGCTGATTCGTCGCCGAGTCGACCAGCACGATGGTGGTGGCGGCCTTCGTGAACAGCGTCCGGGGCTCGACGCCCTCGGGCGACCAGACCTCGTAGCAGACCTCGAGGCTCGCCCCGCCGAGTCGCCCGACCCAGATCTGCACGTCGAGCGGGGCCCGCAGGTACGGGATGGGGACGAGGTACTCGAGCTCCTGCCGGGCGATGAGCGTCATCGTCGCGGCGTTGGGACTGCCGTCGAGGACGGCGGCCGAGGACCGTTCGTCGATCGCCCCGTCGGCAGACCAGAACGCGTCGATGCGCGCCTCCTCGAGGAGGCGCAGCATCGACGCGTTGTTCACGTGACGGTACCCGTCGAGATCGCTCCAGCGGACTCGGGTCGGCACGTGCAGGCGGGTCATGACGGTGCGGTGCCGGTCAGTCGCGCGTGAGCTTGCGGTACGTGGCCGAACTCGGCTTCGCCGCGTCGGCGCCGAGGCGCTCGACCTTGTTCTCTTCGTACGCCTCGAAGTTGCCCTCGAACCAGTACCAGTTGGGCGTGCCGTCGTCGTTCAGGCCCTCCCACGAGAGGATGTGCGTGGCGATCCGATCGAGGAACCACCGGTCGTGTGTGATGACCACGGCGCAGCCGGGGAACTCGAGGAGCGCGTTCTCGAGGCTGCCCAGCGTCTCGACGTCGAGGTCGTTGGTGGGCTCGTCGAGCAGGAGGAGGTTGCCGCCCTGCTTGAGCGTCAGCGCCAGGTTGAGGCGGTTGCGCTCACCACCCGACAGCACGCCGGCCTTCTTCTGCTGGTCGGGACCCTTGAAGCCGAACTGCGACACGTAGGCCCGCGACGGGATCTCGGTCTTGCCGACCTGGATGTAGTCGTGCCCCTCGGAGACGACCTCCCACAGGTTCTTGTTGGGGTCGATGCCGCCACGGCTCTGGTCGACGTACGAGATGTCGACCGTCTCGCCGACCTTGAGCTCGCCACCGTCGAGCGGCTCGAGGCCGACGACCGTCTTGAAGAGGGTGGTCTTGCCGACGCCGTTCGGCCCGATGACGCCGACGATGCCGTTGCGGGGCAGCGTGAACGACAGGTCGTCGATGAGCACACGCTCGCCGAACGACTTGTGGAGCTTCTTGGCGTCGATGACCTGTGAGCCGAGACGCGGGCCCACGGGGATCACGATCTCTTCGAAGTCCAAGGTGCGCGTGCGCTCGGCCTCGTTCGCCATCTCTTCGTAGCGCGCCAGACGTGCCTTCGACTTCGCCTGACGGCCCTTGGCGTTGCTCCGGACCCACTCGAGCTCGGACGCGAGGCGCTTGGCGAGCTTGGCGTCCTTCTTGCCCTGGACCTGGAGGCGCTCGCCCTTCTTCTCGAGGTAGGTCGAGTAGTTGCCCTCGTAGGGGTAGAGGCGGCCGCGGTCGACCTCGGCGATCCACTCGGCGACGTGGTCGAGGAAGTACCGGTCGTGGGTCACGGCGAGCACGGCGCCGGGGTACTTGCTGAGGTGCTGCTCGAGCCAGAGCACGCTCTCGGCGTCGAGGTGGTTGGTGGGCTCGTCGAGGAGCAGCAGGTCGGGCTTCTGCAGCAGCAGCTTGCACAGCGCGACGCGACGCTTCTCACCACCGGAGAGGTTCGCGACCTCGGCATCGCCCGGAGGCGTGCGCAGGGCCGACATGGCCTGCTCGAGCTGGGAGTCGAGGTCCCAGGCGTCGGCGGCGTCGATCTCTTCTTGGAGGGTGCCCATCTCGGCGAGCAACGCGTCGAAGTCGGCGTCGGGCTCGGCCATGGCGGCCGAGACCTCGTTGAAGCGGTCGAGCTTCTGCTTGATCGGCCCCACGCCCTCTTGCACGTTCTCGAGGACGGTCTTGGTCTCGTCGAGTTCGGGCTCTTGCATCAGGATGCCGACCGAGTAGCCGGGGCTGAGCTTCGCCTCGCCGTTGCTGGGGGTGTCGAGCCCCGCCATGATCTTGAGGATCGTCGACTTGCCGGCGCCGTTCGGCCCCACGACACCGATCTTCGCCCCCGGGATGAACGACATGGTGACGTCGTCGAGGATCAGCTTGTCGCCGACCGCCTTGCGGGCGCGCACCATCGAGTAAATGTATTCGGCCATGACAGCGAGTCTATCGGGCGGGGCCCCGCCCCCGACGTCACCAGTCGATGGCTCGGGTCGACCCGATGAGGCAGGCGCCCGTGCCGAGGACCGGCGCCGTCTGGCTGCTGTAGCCCGCGCCCGAGACCTGCCCGATCAGGCAGTCCTGACCCCAGAGCACCGAGAACTGCACGCTGTCGGCGTCGCGGCCGATCGAGGTCGTGTCGGCGGTGACCTGCATCGTCGACTTGTCGAAGCCGGCCGCCACCAGCGCGTCGACGACGGCGCGCCCACCCGGGCGGGCGTTCGCCGCGACGGTCGCGGCGTTCACCTCGTCGAAGTGGGCCAGCGCCTCGGCCGTCGTGGACGTGGACGAGAACGGCGGGGCGTCCGTCGACGGGGCGACGGACGACGGCGTCGGTGACGGCTCGGGCGACGAGGTGCACCCCACGAGGGGGATCGCCACGGCCAGCACGATCGCGGCGAGCGCCAGGCCGCGTGGAGGTCTCGAACCGGTCACGGGGGCCCTTCGTCGCTGGCGGCGGCCGCGGGTCGGCGAGCCGTGAGGAGTCTACGGCGTGCCGACCCACGGGCCCGGGACACGGGCGTCACCGGGGTGGTCAGAACGGGGCCGCCACCTCGTCCGCGCCGACGGCCGCGGGAGCACCCCAGTCCGCGCCGTCGTCGGGGATCGCCACCCGGTCGGGGTCCGACGACGCATCCGTCGCCGCACCGTCCGAGGGGCCTCCGTGACCGGTTCCGTGGTCCGCCTCCGTCTCGGGTGCCGCGCCGCTCTCGTCGGAGGCGACGGTCGGATCGCCCCCGCCCGCGGCCGAGGAGGAGCCCGCCGTGGCGGACGAAGCGGACGCCACCCGCCGTTCGAAGGTCGACCTGCCCCAGACGAGGTCGTGACCGACCGCGTCCGCGTCCACCTCCACCGTCATGCCGCTGCGCTCGCCCGACTCCCACGCGCGGATGCGGACGCGCCCCGTGGCCACGACCCGCTGCCCCTTGCGGAGGCTGGCCAGCACGTTGTCGGCGAGCTGACGGAAGCACGTCACGGTGTACCAGTTGGTCTCGCCGTCGACCCACTCGCCCTTGACGCGGTCGTACCGTCGCTGCGTCGAGGCGAGTCGGAAGCTCGTGATGGAGAGGCCGGTCTGCGTGACGAGGGCCCGGGGGTCGGTCGCGATGATCCCTGTGAGGGTGATGGTGTCTGTCATGACGGGAGTCTCGCGGGGGCGAGGGACCCCCGGGACGGCACCCGCGCCTCCTTGTGGAGAAGGAGGCGCGGGGGCCGCCCGGGGGACGACACGACGACAAGTCGTCCGGGGACGACCGGGCCTCAGTGTTCGTGGAACTCCGGGTAGTCGGCGCCGGGCCCCAACGCCGCGAACAGGGCGCTCTTGGCCACGGCCAGGCTCGGGTAGACGCCGCCGTCGGCTCCCTTCGCGGACAGGCGCACCGTGAAGCCGCCGTCGGTCCGCAGGATGGTCCCGACCGCGCCTGCCGGGCCCACGGCCACCCAGGTCTGTCGGTGCAAGGTGTTCTGGTCACTCATCGTCGAGCGCCCCTTTCCTCTTTCTCGGTCGGTCACACCGGGCGGCGTGACCCGTCTACGAGGCGAGCACGTACTTCGCGTACGACTTGCGGATCTTGGTGACCTTCGGCAGCGCGACGGCGGTGCAGTAGCCCTGGCCGGGGTTCTTGGCGAAGAAGTCCTGGTGGTGCTCCTCGGCGTCGTACCAGGTGGACAGCGGCTCGATCGTCGTGACGACACCGCCGCCCCAGGCCTCGGAGGCGCGGTCACGGGCCGCCTGGAAGACCGCCTCCTGGTCGTGGTCGGCGGCGAACATCGCCGAGCGGTACTGGGTGCCGACGTCGGCGCCCTGCCGGTTCAGCTGCCGCGGGTCGTGCAGGGTGAAGAAGACGTCGAGGACGACGTCGGCGGGGAGCTTCTCGGGGTCGAAGCCGACCGCGACGGCCTCGGCGTGACCCGTGCGGCCCGTGCACACGTCGTCGTAGCTCGGCCGCTCGGTGTCTCCGCCGGTGTAACCCGAGACCACCTCGGTGACGCCGTCGAGGGTGCGGTAGACCGCGTCGAGGCACCAGAAGCACCCACCGGCCAGAACGAACGTCGTCATGCCCGTGAACCTACTCCCGAGCCGAGGGCCCGCCCTAGGCTGACCGCATGAGATCACCTTTCACGCCCTACGTCGCCGACGACGCACGGTACTCACGACTGGACTACGTCCGTACCGGCCGCAGCGGACTCCGGCTGCCCCGCATCTCCCTCGGCTTCTGGAACAACTTCGGCTCGGACCGGAGCCTCGAGACGCAGCGCGACATCGTGCTGCGCGCGTTCGACCGGGGGGTCACCCACTTCGACCTGGCGAACAACTACGGCCCGCCCTACGGCTCGGCCGAAGAGCAGTTCGGTCGCATCGCCGCGGCGAACCTGCGCCCCTACCGCGACGAGATCGTGGTCTCGTCGAAGGCGGGCTACGACATGACCCCCGGACCGTACGGCGACGGGGGGTCGCGCAAGTACCTGCTCAACTCGCTCGAGGCCAGCCTCGGGCGGCTCGGCATGGACCACGTCGACATCTTCTACTCGCACCGCCCCGACCCCGAGACCCCGATCGACGAGACGATGGGGGCGCTCGCGACGGCCGTCCGGCAGGGCAAGGCGCTCTACGCCGGCATCTCCAACTACGACCCGGCGCAGACCGAGGCCGCGATCGACGCCCTGGCCGCCGAGGGCGTGCCCCTGCTGATCCACCAGCCGCGGTACAACATGTTCGACCGCCGGCCCGAGCGAGGGCTCTTCGACACCCTCCTGACCCGCGGCGTCGGTTCGATCGTGTTCTCGCCCCTGGCCGGGGGCCTCCTGACGAACCGCTACCTCTCGGGCAGTGCTCCCGCGGGTTCGCGCGCGGCCGAGGGCCGGTGGTTCTCCGAGGACGCCCTCGACGAGACCTACCTCTCCCGCGTCCGCGGCCTGAACGAGATCGCGGAGGCGCGGGGCCAGTCGCTCGCGCAGCTCTCGCTCACCTGGGTGCTGCGCCAACCCGCCGTGACCAGCGCCCTCATCGGCGCCTCGTCGGTGGCCCAGCTTGACGACAGCCTCGACGCACTCGACGGTGCCGAGCTGACCGAGGACGAGCTCGCGGCGATCGAGC
Organism: Frigoribacterium sp. Leaf8; assembly: GCF_001421165.1. GTDB lineage: Bacteria > Actinomycetota > Actinomycetes > Actinomycetales > Microbacteriaceae > Frigoribacterium. The sequence continues at coordinate 211,548 of NZ_LMKB01000006.1, forward strand.
CGCTGGCGGTCGACGGCACCGGCCGCTGACCGGACGGCGCGGTGCCGACGGGGCACCGCGCCATCCAGGCGTCCGACGCGTCCGACGTGTCCGAGGTGTCCCAGGTGTCCGACGTCGATGTCGGTGGTCACCCCTAGCGTCAGGGGTGTTCTCGACAGCATCGGCCGGATGACCTCAGGAGCACCTCATGACCAGCAGCACCCTCGACCACGCGATCGTCCCGCCTGCGCCGCACGCTCACGCACGCGTTCCCCTTCCCTCCCTGCGCTCGACCCGCGGCGGCCTGCAGCTCGTCCAGGTGCACGACGACCTCGCCCGGGTGACCCGTCCCGGTGGCGAGATCGTGGGCTACGTCGAGCGCTTCGACGACCCGCAGGGTGATCGCTACCGCGCCAAGCGGTTCCTGCCCCGTCAGCGTCGGTTCGTCGAGATCGGCGAGTTCTGGAGTCGCGACGACGCCACCGACTGCTTCCGGTTCGCCTGATCCCGACGCCTCCGCCGGAGCACCGTGACGGCGTCTCCGGCGGCGGGCTCGACAGCATGTCGCAGCGGTGCAACCTTCGACCTCGGCTGTAGTGTTCGCCCCATGCAGTGGTGGAACGATCTCGTCGAATGGCTCTCTTCGGACAACGGGTGGCGTGTCGTCACCGATGCGGTGATCCCCTTCGTCGCCATCGTCGTGGCCGGCATCGTCGCAGCCCTCATCGGCCGGGCGAGCACGCGGCGGGTCGTGTCGTTGCACGAGGACGAGGCGAAAGCGGCGGCGGTCGCGGCCCTCGTCTCGGCAGCCCGCAAGGGTGCCGTCTACAGCTCGCTCGGAGTCGAGGAGCGCGCCTACGCCGATCACCTAGGCCACGAAGCCGACGTCCGGCTGCGGCTGTCGCCCGCGACCGGCAGCACCCTCGCCGCCGACTGGGCGGCTCACGAACTGGCCGAGATCAAGCGCAACTCGGCGTCCTTCAGCTTCCAGTCCGAGCAGACGCTGGGCGAACTCCGCGACCGCCTCGTCGAGTGGCAGAACCGCCCCGGGCGGGCCAAGAAGCTGTTCCGCGACGATCTCGCCCGCTGGAAGTACGAAGAAGCCGACGTCGACCGAGACACGGCCGCGAAGCAGAAGGCCTGGGAAGCCGAGCATCGGGCTGCGGCGGCGACCGAGCAGCGACGTACCGAGACCTCCGCGCCCTCGGGTGCCGCACCCTCGGCAGCGCTCCGCCCGGCGGCCCTCGACGATGCCCTGGTTCGCGGTGGCGACGAGGCCTACCGGGCACCGACGGCTCACGCCCCGCTGGCCGGACCGTCGCCGGTGTCCGCGCCCGAGGCACCGGCGGTCACGCCGGCTGACGCGAGCCACGACGACACCCGCGACGACGCGATGGACGACGAGCGTTTCGAGCAGCCGGTCAGTGCGAGCCAGGTCCGACGCCGGACGACACCCGAACGCGCGGACGACTGACCAGGTGAAGGAACGACGACGCGCCCCCGACCTCGGTCGGGGGCGCGTCGTCGTGTGGGGGGGGGTGGTGTCGCGTGGTGCCCCCGGCAGCCAGCGTCATCAGCACCGTGAACCTGCGAGCAAGAGATGAGAAGCACCGCGTAGATCATGGATGGCGTGGTGCCCCCGGCAGGAATCGAACCTGCGACCAAGAGATTAGAAGGCTCCTGCTCTATCCGCTGAGCTACGGGGGCGAACCCGACCACGATACCGTGCCCGCTCCTCCGTCCCGGTAGCGGTCCGGCCACGCTCCGCACCGTGTTTCGTGCACCGCGCCCCGACTAGTCGCGGTGCGGTGCACGAAACGCGGTGTCTCGCGCGCCCCGGAGGTGCGGGGCGGCCGGGCGGACCGGTGGCGACGTCCGGTCGGTCAGCTGGTCAGGTCGTACAGCGTGACCCCGTCGACCTCGGTCGAGGAGAAGTTCGCCTCGACCCAGGCCGCGATCTCGCTCGAGGAGGAGCTGCCGCCGTTCGACTGCCCGACGGTACCTCCGACGAACCAGTGGATCTGCCCGTCGGCGACGTACTGCTCGAACTGCGCGAGGGTCGGTGACGGGTCGCTGCCGTTGAACCCCCCGACCGCCATGACCGGGTCGCCCGTCGCGAGCTGGTAGCCCGCCGCGCTGTTCGACCCGACGGCCGCGGCGACCCAGGTGTACCGGTCCGCGTCCGCGCCGACCACGGCAGCGAGCTCGTCGCTGACCGAGCCCGAGCCGAGCAGCGAGCCGGCTCCGCCCCCGCCACCGGGGAGTCCGCGCGTGGCCGTACCCGCGCCTCCTGCGGTTCCGGCCCCGGTGCCGGTGCCGGTGCCGGTGCCCGCTCCCCCGCCGGTGCCGCCCGGCAGCTGCGGGGGCGTTCCGCCAGCCGCGCCACCGGGCCCGCCACCAACGGCCCCGCCGCGACCGCCGAAGCCGCCGGCGCCGGCGCCGCCCGCGCCACCACCGCCGAACCCGCCCGTGCCACCCGACACGGTCGGCCCGGCCGTGACGATCGAACCGGTGTGGGCCGTCGACACGGTCTCGACCGAGTAGGCCGCCGGAGCCAGCAGGCCGCCCGTGAGCAGCACGGCGAGGGTCGCCGCCGTGAGCGCCCGGCCCCGTCGCGGCAGCAGCACGAGCACGGCGCCCACGACGGCGAGCGCGACGACGACGTACCGGAGCCACGGCTGCCAGGACTCCGCCCGTCCGAGCAGCACCCAGGCCCAGACGCCCGTGAGCAGAGCCGACGCCGCCAGCACGATCCGCACCCACGACCGGGCCCGTCGTCGCCACAACACGTCGGCCGCAGCCCCGAGGGTGACCGCGATGGCCGGGGCGAGCGCCACCGTGTAGTACGCGTGGAAGATGCCCGACATGAAGCTGAAGACGAGGGCGGTCAGCACCGTCCAGCCCCCGAACAGCAGCAGGGTCGCCCGACGGGCCGAGGTCCGGTGTCGCCAGCCGAGCAACACGAGTGCCGAGACGCCGATCACGAGGGCGGCGGGAAGCAACCAGGTGATCTGGCCCCCGAACTCGCCCGTGAAGAGCCGGGTGATGCCGGTCTCGCCCCACATGCCTGTCGTGGCGGCACCGGTGCCGCCGCCCCCGCCCGTCACGCTGCCGGTCTCGTCACCCGTGAGCCGTCCGAGGCCGTTGTAGCCGAAGGTCAACTCGAGGAACGAGTTGGTCTGCGAGCCGCCGACGTACGGCCGCATGCCCGCGGGCACCAGCTCGACGAGGGCGACCCACCAGCCGGCCGACACCACGACCGCACCGAGCGCGGCCAGCAGGTGCAGCAGCCGCTTGCGCAGCAGGACGGGCGCCGCGACGAGGTACACCCCGGCCAGTACGGGCAGGATGACGAACGCCTGCAGTTGTTTGGTCAGGAAGCCGAAGCCGATCGCCACGCCCGCCCAGACGACCCAACGGACGCGGCCCGTCTCGACGCCGCGCAGCGTCAGGTACGTGGCGAGGGTCAGCAGCAGCACGAGCAGCGCGTCGGGGTTGTTGAAGCGGAACATCAACGCGGCGACCGGGGTCAGCGCGAGGACTCCACCGGCGACGAACGCGGCGACGCCCGAGAAGTGCCGCCGCACCGTGGCCCAGACGAGTCCGACGGTCGCGACGCCCATCAGTGCCTCGGGCAGCAGGATGCTGAACGACGACAGTCCGAACACCCGGACCGACAACGCCATGACCCACAGGCTCGCGGGCGGCTTGTCGACCGTGATCGAGTTCGCGGCGTCGGACGAGCCGTAGAGGAACGCCTCCCAGTTCTGCGAACCGGCCTGCACCGCGGCCGAGTAGAACGAGTTCGCCCAGCCGTTCGCCGACAGGTTCACCAGGTAGAGAGCCCCCGTGGCGACCAGCAGCGCGAGGAACGCCGGTCGCTCCCACCGTGCCGCGTCCTCACGCCCGCGCACCAGGCGACGAGCGAGCGGACGGAGGCGCGGGCCGGCCGACCCGGACGGCGAGCGTCGATCGGTCAGCGGCACCGGCGTCGTCCCGGCGCTCATCGACCGACCACCGTGACGTCGTCGTCGCCGGCCACGGCGGCGACGCGGGTGGCGAGGTCGGACACGGGGTCGGCGACACCGACCCGCTCGTCGGCCGGTCCCGGCGTCACGTGCGTCGCCTCCGACCGGAACACCCAGGCGCGCAGGAGCACGAAGCGCAGGACGGTCGCGACGAGGTTCGCGGCCGTCAAGACCAGCAGCTCGGCCTGCGCGTCGGCCGCGGGAGCCGCGGCGTGCAGCACGACGAGCGACCCCGAGGTCAGCGCCCAGGCGAGGACGAAGACCATCAGCCCTTGCAGTTGGTGTCGCGCCACGCCCGACGCCCCCCGCACCCCGAACGTGAACCGCCGGTTGGCGGCCGTGTTGACCACGGCCGTGACGAGCAACGACACGGAATTCGCCGCCTGGGCCGGCATCACCTGCTGCGCGCCGAGGTAGAGCAGCGCGTACGCGGCGGTCGAGGCGACCCCGACGACGCCGAACCGCACGACCTGCGAGAAGAACGTCGGAGGCGCGGGCGGCTCGAACGGACGCCTCCCGATCGCGTCGTACACCGCCTGGACCGGGATCGCGCCCCGGGCGATGCCCGTGCCCACGCGCAGCATCCCCTTGAGGTCGGCGGCGGCCGTGGAGACGATGTCGACCGAGCTGTCGGGGTCGTCGACCCAGTCGACCGGCACCTCGTGGATGCGCAGGCCCGAGCGCTCGGCGAGGATCAGCAGTTCGGTGTCGAAGAACCACCCGGTGTCCTCGACGAGGGGCAGCAGTCGCTCGGCGGCCTCGCGCCGGATCGCCTTGAAGCCGCACTGGGCGTCGCTGAACCCGACCCCCATCGTGCGACGCAGCAGGAAGTTGTAGCTGCGCGAGACGAATTCCCGCGTGCCGCCGCGCACGACCCGCGACGACCGGCTCAGCCGGGTGCCGATCGCGAGGTCGGAGTGGCCGGAGAGCAACGGTGCGACGAGCGGGCCGAGCGCAGAGAGGTCGGTGGAGAGGTCTTCGTCGAGGTAGACCAGCACGTCGGCGGGCGAGGCCGCCCAGACCTGCTTGAGGGCACGGCCTCGGCCCTTCTCGGCGAGGTGGACGGCGGTCACGCACCGCAGGCGTCGGGCGAGGTCGTCGGCGAGGGCCGGCGTGCCGTCGGTGCTGGCGTTGTCGGCCACGGTGATGCGCCAGGTCTCGGTGACGTGGCGGGTCAGATGGTCATGGAGGCTCGTGATGCTGGCCTCGAGGGTGGCAGCCTCGTCGAAGACGGGCACCACGATGTCGAGACGCAGGATGTCGGTGTCAGGCATGGGACCACGATCGGTCGCCACGCCATCAGCGGCCTCGCATCAGTCGATGGCGACGCCGCGGAGATCCTATGAGCCTCCCATGACGGGGGTCCCGCGATCAGATCGCGAGGGACAGGGCCCCGAGCAGGCGGTCCAACGTCGGCACGCCCGGTGAGCGGAAGACCACCTCGCCGTCGTCCCGCGTGACCACGATGGTGGGCGTGCTGCGGACGTCGCGCCGTTCGGCGTCGGCGGGCCGGGCGGCGACGTCGGCCTCGTCGACGACGAGCGAGGGCACGAGGCCTTTCGCCTCGGCGACGACCGCCCTGGCCGCGTGGCAGGGACCGCAGAAGGCCGACGTGTAGAGCTCGAGCATCATGCCGGGGACAACGAGGAGGCGCGGGGGAATCTTCCCCCGCGCCTCCTGCGGTCTGGTGAGTCGGTGCGGCCGAGGCCGCCGACGTCAGTTGTCGCGGTCGTCGTTTCGGTCTTCCGGGTCGACGACGGGGTCGCTGTCCTTCGCGTCGAGCGAGTAGTGGACCTGCAGTTGTTCGCCGACCATCTTGGCCTCGGTGGCGGTGTAGACGATGCCGGTCTCCATGCCGTCGACCAACACGAAATCGGTGATCTGCTCGTCGTACGAGCCGTCGGTGCTGATGCGGGTGTCGGTGGAGCCGTCGCTCGGACCGCCGTCGAAGAAGACGACGTACTCGGAACCCTCGGCCACGGTGGGCTTGCTGTCTGTCATGTCCACAGGTCTACCAGGAGGCACGGAGTCGGCGCCCAGCTTCGTTCGGCGAAACCGCATAGCCAAGCTATATAGCTTGGCTATACACTTGAGGGATGACTCCCCAGCCGACAGACATCTTGGAGTCCCTCCTGACGTCGACCCATCGCCTGACGCGCATCGCCGCGCAGGAGACCGGCCGCACCACCTCACCCGCCGTGTGGCGCACGCTCTCGATCCTGACGACCGACGGCGAGCTCCGCGTCGGAGACCTCGCCCGGGCCAGCCGCGTGTCGCAGCCCACCATGACCAAGCTCCTCCGGGGCCTCGCCGAGGACGAGCTCGTCAAGCGCATCGCCGACACCGACGACTCCCGGGCGTGGCTCATCGCCATCACCGACAAGGGCACGGCGGCGCTCGTCGAGTGGCGGGGGCAACTCGCCGACTCGCTCGGCGGCCTCTTCGCCGACCTGGACGACGACGAGTGGGCCGTGCTCGAGCACGCCACCCGCCTCCTGGCGTCACGGGTCGGCCATCGCGCCGCCGGCCACGCCGACGTCCACTCCGACGCCGAGGCGGTGTTCGCGTGAGCGCCTCTGCCTCGAGCCCTTCTTCCTCGTCCGGCGCCGCGCACGGTGCCGGGCCGAGCATCCTGAAGCAGCCGACCGCCGTGTGGGCCATCGCCTTCGCCTGCGTCGTCGCCTTCATGGGCATCGGGCTCGTCGACCCGATCCTCCCCGCCATCGCCGAGTCGCTGAAGGCCAGCCCGACCCAGACCGAACTGCTCTTCACGAGCTACCTCGCCGTCACGGGCGTGGCGATGTTCTTCACCAGCTGGGTGTCGAGTCGACTCGGCGCCAAGCGCACCCTGCTGATCGGGCTCGCCCTGATCGTGCTCTTCGCCCTGCTCGCCGCCACCAGTGGCGACGTCTGGTCGATCATCGGCTTCCGTGCCGGCTGGGGGCTCGGCAACGCCCTGTTCATCTCGACCGCCCTCGCGACGATCGTGGGCGCGGCATCCGGCGGCACGGCCTCGGCGATCATCCTCTACGAGGCGGCCCTCGGACTCGGCATCGCCATCGGCCCCCTGATCGGCGGCCTGCTCGGCTCGGTCAGCTGGCGCGGCCCGTTCTTCGGCGTCACCACCCTGATGGCGATCGCCTTCATCGCGATCGTGCTGTTCCTCGAGGGCGACGCCATGGAGAAACCCACGCCCACGACGCTGTCGGCCCCGTTCCGCGCCCTGGGTCGCCCGGCCCTCGGCGCCCTCGCGGCGACCGCCCTCTTCTACAACATCGGATTCTTCGTCCTGCTCGCGTACACGCCGTATCCGCTGGGCTTCGGGGCTCTCGGCATCGGGTTCACCTTCTTCGGCTGGGGCGTCGGCCTCGCGATCACCTCGGTCTGGGTCGCCCCGCTGCTGACCGCACGCCTGCGTCGGACGACCGTGCTGCGCATCGCACTCCCCCTGCTCGCGCTCGACCTCGTCGCCGCCGCGGTCGTCGTCCGGACGCCGGCCGCCCTCGTGGTCTGCGTGGTGGTCGGCGGCCTGGTGCTCGGCGTGCTCAACACGGTGCTGACCGAGTCCGTCATGGAGGCGACCGACCTGCCCCGCTCGGTGGCGTCCAGCGCCTACTCGGGCGTGCGCTTCCTCGGCGGCGCCGTGGCCCCGCCCGTCGCGACGCTGCTCGCCGACACCATCGATCCGAGTGCCGCCTACGTGTTCGCCGCCGCGAGCGTCGCCGTCGCCTTCGTCGTCGTGGTCGCCGCCCGCGGGGCCCTGCGCCGCGTCGACGACGGCCCCGAACCGGCTCGTGTCGAAGCCGAGGCCATCGGAGCCGGCGAGGCGATCTGACCGGACCGCACCGCGCCTCCTGCCCTGGTCCCGTGCAGGAGGCGCGGTGCCGGAAGGGCACCGGACTAGACTCGCGGAATGGCTACGAGCAACGACCGACTGGTCTGGATCGACTGCGAGATGACCGGGCTCGACCTCTCGGTCGACGAACTGGTCGAGGTGGCCGTGGTCGTGACCGACTTCGACCTGAAGCCCGTGCACCCCGGCTTCGCCATCGTCATCAAGCCGGACCAGTCCGCCCTCGACAACATGGGCGAGTTCGTCACCGAGATGCACCGCTCGTCCGGCCTCATCGACGAGATCCCGGACGGCGTCAGCCTCGCCGAGGCCGAGTTCGAGGTGCTCGAGTACATCCTGAAGTACGTGCCCACCGAGCAGCACGCGCCCCTCGCCGGCAACACCATCGGCACGGACCGCGCCTTCCTCGCCAAGTACATGCCGCGCGTCGACGGCCACCTGCACTACCGCAGCGTCGACGTGTCCTCGATCAAGGAGCTGGCCCGCCGCTGGTTCCCCCGCGTGTACTTCAACGCTCCGCAGAAACACGGCGGACACCGGGCCCTGGCCGACATCCTCGAATCCATCCGCGAACTCGAGTACTACCGCCGTGCCGGATTCGTCGCCGACCCGGGTCCCACCACCGAGGACGTCCAGGCGATCTCGAAGGCCGTCGTGGACGAATGGGCCCCCCGGCTGTAGTAGAGTCTTCTCGTTGCGATCGCCTCGGCAGTCGACAGCATCGTCGGAAACGACACATGGTGGGTATAGCTCAGCTGGTAGAGCGCCTGGTTGTGGTCTAGGAGGCCGCGGGTTCAAGCCCCGTTACTCACCCAAATGAAATCCCCTGCCCTCCTACGGGCAGGGGATTTTTTGGGTTCTGGGGCCTTTTGGTCTCTGATGCGCGAGCGCATCCGAGACG
>NZ_LMKB01000006.1:220351-233424 GCF_001421165.1 Frigoribacterium sp. Leaf8
GCCTGGCGGGTTGCCGCATCGCTGCGCTCGTCACGGGCATGGGGCCGCGTCCAGCGACAGGCCGTGTGGGCGTGCGAGAGTGAGAGGGTGGACGACTCCCCCGAGAACGGCGACGACGCGCTGGATGCCGACGAACGACCGGCAGCAGGCATCGACCCGGCGGAGGTGAGCGCGGAGGCGTTCGACGCGATGGTGGTCGACCAACTCGATCTGCTGCCCGACGACATGGTCGACGGGCTCGACAACGTCGTGTTCGTCACGGAAGACCGCCCCGAGGACGGCACGCTCGACCTGCTCGGCCTCTACGACGGCGTCGCCCTGACCGAGCGTGGACAGTACGGCTTCGGCGAACTACCCGACCGGATCATCCTCTACCGCGAACCGCACCTCGCCGCCGTGGACGACCTCGACCAGCTCGCCGACGAGATCCACGTCACGCTCGTCCACGAGATCGCCCACTTCTACGGGATCGACGACCACCAACTGCACGAACTCGGCTGGGCCTGACGGAGGCCGCCGTCAGCCGATGATCTGGTACGTGAACCGGTAGGCGTCGGCCGGGAGGCCCTCCTCGAGGTCACCGACCATCTCGACGTCGAAGGCGTCGGGTCGCGAGACGACGAAGAACTGGGCCGACGCAGCCGTGTTCGACGCCGGACAGATCGAGACCACCGGCGCCGTGGTGAAGGGCTTCGAATAGCGGACCCGCACCTGCGTGCCGGGACGACGGGCCCGACCCGAACCGAAGCCGACCGTTCCCCTCAGATCGGAACCCGACAGGGTGGGAGCCGGGGCGCCGTCGCCGTTCCGCCCCATGGCCGACGCCACGGGAGAGGGGCCACCGAGGGCACCCAGCAACCGACGTCCCACCGCGAGGTCGCCACCCCAGGCCCAGAGCGGCCGAGCCTCGACCTCGCGTCGGTCGACGACGTCGACGGCCGAGCCGGTCGTGGCGATCCGTGTCGTCGGATCGACGGCGAACCGCGAGCCGTACCCGGCCCCCAACTCGACCCCTGCCTGCGTGAAGCGACCGAGACGGGTGCCCACCAGGGCGAAGTCGTCGCCCTTGGTCAGCCGCACCAGCACGGTCGACGCTCCGACCTGGGCAGGGTCCGCGCCGAGCAGGGCACCGCCGAGCAGTCGGATGCCGCCGTCGATGTCGACGCCACGACGTCGCCTCTCGTCGTGCTCGATCAGGGGACCCGGGCCACCGTAGATCGTCGGGGCGACGAACTCGATCTGCCGGACGTTGCCGATGCGCACGGTCGCGTCACCGCCCGATCCAGCCCGCTGCAACGTCTCGATGTGCGGGGCGATCAGCCTCACGAACTCGACGAAGTACTCGGCGGTCGAACCCCAGGCGAGATCGAGGGCGACGTTCGCACTGCCCTCGATGTGCAGGTTCACGCAGGTGAACGTGTTCGTGTTCGACCCACCCGACGCCGGTGACCGCACGACGACCGCGGCCGCGTCGGCCGACCCGCAGTTGTTGACGAAGAGGTCCGACCAGAGGTTGTTGTTGACGCGCTCGACGAGGAGGGCCGTTCCGGCCACGCCGGCCAACTGCACCCTGTCGAAGCGCGACTCGAACCCGTTCACGACCTGGACGAGGGGTGCCGCCGAGCCGTTGCCCTGCAGGGTCAGCCCCTCGAGCGTGACACCGTTCCCGTCGACGACGACCATCGGCCTCGTCGAACGGGCGAGGTGCCGGATGGTGACGCCACCGTCGGTCGAGGCCCCGTAGCGACTGACATCGGCCCCCGTGCCCTGGATCGAGACCAACAGGGGCACCGTGACGGAGTCGACGACGTAGGTGCCCGCCGGGACGAGCACACGCCCCCGGACCACCCTGGCCGCCTCGACGGCCGCGGCGAAGGCGGCGGTGTCGTCCGTCAGACCGTCGCCGACGGCACCGTGGTCACGGACGTCGACCCCCGTGCGGTCGTCCGACGTCCCGACCTCCGCAGCCGGCGCCGCCCCGGAACCGTCGGCAGGCGGCCCGTCGGAGGCCGGCCCGTCGTCGGCGCGAGCGGCACGGGCGCCGGGGGCGACGGCCGCGGCACCGGCCGCCGCGATGCCCGCCGCACCGACGAGCAGGAAACCGCGACGCGATCGGATCGGCGTCTGGTCGAGTGGATCGGTCATGACGGCAGGGTACACGAGCGTGGGTAATATATGCCTCACCACATGTCGTCAGAAGATCGGGTGCACACCATCGACCAGAACATCGCCTCTCGCCGTCCCGCCCCCGCCCACCGTCTCGACGTCCAGGCCCTCCGGGCCCTCGCCGTGACGATGGTGGTCCTCGAACACGTCACGGGGCGGCCCGCCGGTGGATTCGTCGGGGTCGACGTGTTCTTCGTCGTGTCGGGGTTCTTGATCACGGGGCTCCTGCTGCGCGAGGCCGATCGTCACGGACGGATCTCGATCGCGGCCTTCTGGCGACGACGCATCCGCCGCATCGTGCCGGCGAGCGTCCTGGTGCTCGTCCTGGGCACGGCGGCCACCTGGCTCGTCGTCGGCTCGTCCCGTGGGGCGTCGGCGGCGATCGACGCGCTCTGGTCCGTCGCGTCCCTCGCGAACTGGCACTTCGCCGCCACCGGGACCGACTACTTCGCCGCCCAGGGCCCCGAGTCGCCCTTCCAGCACTACTGGTCCCTCGCCGTCGAGGAGCAGTTCTACCTGGTCTGGCCCGTCGTGGTCGTCGCCGCGGTCGCCGTCGCCCGGCGACGGAAGGGGCCGACCGTCCCGAGGGTCGCCCTGGGGGTCCTGCTGCTGGTGCTCGTGCTCGGATCGCTGGCGTGGGCCTGGCACCAGTCCACGACGTCGCCGACCGTCGCCTACTTCTCGAGCCTGACCCGCGCATGGGAGCTCGCCCTCGGAGCGCTCCTCGCGACGGCGGCCCCCGCGATGACCCGGCTCCCCGCCGTCCTCCGTCCGGCCCTGGCGTGGGTCGGAATCGTCGGCGTCGTGGCCTCGGCCTGGGTCACGACGAGCACCGTCCCGTTCCCGGCCCCCGGCGCCCTGCTGCCCGTGGCGGCCACGCTGCTCGTCCTCGCCTCGGGCACGGGGTGCGCCGGCACACCGTGGCTCGGGCCCCTCGCCGGCCGGCCCGTGATGATCGTGGGAGACCTCTCGTACTCGATCTACCTCTGGCACTTCGTCGCCCTGGTCGTCGGCACGTCGTTGCTCGGCGACGAACCGGCCCGGCTCTGGCCGGCCGTCCTCGTGTCCACCCTCGTCCTGTCCGCCCTGACCTACCACTTGGTCGAACGGCCGCTCATCACCTCGCCCCTGCTCGAGCCGGCCCCGCCCGGGCACGCCTGGCGACGGTGGAGACGAGACCATCGATCGACCTACCGGCGCGGAGGTGCTGCGCTGCTCGCGGTGGCCGCCCTCACGGCCACCGCCCTCGCCGTGGACGCCGTCCGCCCCGCCGCCGCTCCCCCCGTCCTGCCCTCCGCGGCGACCGACGGCGCCGCAGGGGGGACGACCGGCGGGCCCGGCGAGCCCGGCGGGACGGACGGCCTCGACGGCCTCGACGTCCCGTCGGTCGACGAGTGGTCCGGCGAGGTGGGCAGGGCGCTGTCGGCGACCTCGTGGCCCGAGCTCGACCCGAGCATCGAGTCGGTCCTCGACGGGACGCGAACCGGCAGCCCGCACCTCGCCTGCGGCGACGCCGAGGCCCAGGGCCTCACCCCGGACGACTGCTCGTGGACCTCTCCCTCGGCGAGCACCACCGTGGTGCTCGTCGGGGACTCGACGGCGATGCACCACCTCGACGCCCTCGTCCCGCTGGCCGAGTCGGCCGAGAGCGGCTTCACCCTCGTCAACCGGGCCAAGTTCGCCTGCCCGTTCGTCGACATCCGCGTCCAGAACGACGTCACGGGCATCCTCGAGTCCTGCCGGGCGCACAACGACGAGACCCTCGCCCTGATCGACGAGACGCACCCCGACGTCGTCCTCGTGACCAACTCGTACCAGACGCTCTCCGAGGACGGAGGCGGCACGATCACGCCCGATCGGTGGTCCGAGGGCTTCGGCGCCTACGCCCGGCGCCTGGCCGAGGCCGCGGGGTCCGTCGTCGTCCTCACTCCGCCGCCGGACGACGCCGACATCGCGTCGTGCTTCCGGCGCGGGGGCAGCCCCGTCGACTGCATCTCCCGGACGTCCCGTACCTGGATCGACCGCGCGGCCGCCGATCAGGACGTGCTCGAGTCGATCGGCGGCGTGCTGGTCGACCTGCGTGTGCTGACCTGCGTCAGCGACCTCTGTCCGGCGTTCGTCGGCGACGTCCCCGTGAAAGAGGATCGCGTCCACCTCACGACCGCGTTCGCACTCGCCGTGTCACCCGTCCTGGGCGACCTGCTCAAAGCCCGGGGCGTGCTCTGAGGTCGGCGACCACCCGGCCGAGACGACCACGTCGGCGAGCTCCCGGGGCGACGAGCGCGCGAGGTGCCGATCCTCCTGAGCGGCCCAGACGTCCCACCACGGTTCGAAGGCGGCACCGTCGCGGTCGAGGGCCCGTCGCCGACGGGTGTCCGCGTCGAGCTCCAGCCAGACGCGGACGTCGGCGAGCGACGAGGAGGCGCGGGTCACCGCCCCGGCCCCTTCGACGATCAGCGAGACGGCCGGGTCGAGCACCTCCCACGTCCCCGCGCGGTCGTGCTCCCAGTCCCACCGCTGCCATCCCGGAGCGACCGGCGACAGGATGGACGTCTCGAGCGCCCGGGACGCCGCCTCGAGCCCGTACCAGCCCGGGTAGACGTCGTCGAGGTGCACGAGCCGTGCAGGGCCCAGCCGGTCGTCGGGCCACGCGGCGGCCACCGCACGGCCGAGCGTGGTCTTGCCCGAACCGGAGCGGCCGTCGATCAACAGGACCAGGCGACGCGAGCCGACCCGCGCCTCCTCGGCTCGGCGGAGCAGGACGTCGACGGCCTCGTCGACGACGACGTGCTCAGGCAAGGACGAACTCCCACGTGCCGGCCAGGACGGCCGCGGTCACCGAGGTGGCGGCGATGACGACGCCGATGGCGACGAGGACGACGTCCCGCAGGCCGAACGACGACGGACGCGCCCAGGTGCGCGGGGCGTCGCTGCCGAAGCCCTTGGCCTCCATGGCGGTGGCGAGCTTGCTGCCGCGTCGGACCGACAGCACGAGCAACGCGAACGCCTGCTGCCCGAACCGCCGCAGCGCACCGATCGGACCGCCCGAGTCCGCGACGCCCCGGGCACGTCGGGCCAACGCGAGCTGGCGCCAGTCGTCCATGAACAGCCCGACCAGACGCAACCCGGCGAGTCCCCCCAGCACGAAACGCGCCGGCAGCCGCAACACCTGCCCGAGACCGTCGGCCAGGTCGGTCGGGTCGGTCGTCGCGAACAGCACGATGCCCGGCACGCCGACGGCGAGGATGCGCAGGCCGATCGCGCCGGCGAGGGCCAGCGACCCCTCGGTCACCGAGAGGAACCCCCACTCGACCACCGACGCCCCGCCGTCGCGTCCGTAGAGGGCGATGGCGACGAGCGACGTCGGGGCGGCGATCCAGAGCGGCGCCGTGCGGGCGAGCAGCTGTCGGGCCGACAGACCGGCGAAGGGCAGCAACAGCCCCTCGAGCAGCAGAGCGGTGCCGGCCGAGACCCAGTCGATCGACAGCAGGAGGGCGAGCGCGAGGACGACGGCGGCGAGCAGCTTCGCGACCGGGTTGACACGCCCGACCACGCCGGTCGCCACGACCGGGGTGAGCACGCTCATCGACGCGCCTCGACGGGGTCGGGGTGGCGGGCGTGGGCGCTCAGGTCGAGCACGTCGTCGGCGAGGGCCGCCACGAACTCGGCGTCGTGGGTCACGGCGACGACCGCGCGGCCCTCGTCGAGCAGGTCGGCCAGCAGGACCACGAGCTCGTGCCAGGTGCGGGCGTCCTGCCCGAAGGTCGGTTCGTCGAGCACGAGCACCGACGGGCGCGAGGCGAGCACGGTCGCGACCGAGAGCCGGCGCTTCTCGCCGCCCGAGAGCGTGAACGGGTTCGCACCGGCGAGGTGGTCGAGCCGCAGGCGGTCGAGGAGGTGGTCGACGCGCGACGCGACCTCGGTCGGGGACGCGCCCAGCGCCTCCGGACCCACCGCCAGCTCACGACGGACGGTCGCCGTCAGGAACTGGTGCTCCGGGTCCTGGAAGACGGTGCCGACGCGGGTGAGAAGCTGTCGGGGCTTCCATCGGATCGGAGACGGACCGGCGCCGTCGGCGAACGACGGCGTCGCCTCGAGGACTCCGGCGACGGGGGCGAGCAGCCCCGCGACGGTGAGGGCGAGCGTGGACTTGCCCGAGCCGTTCGTGCCGGTCACCGCGAGCGCCCGCCCCTCGACGACCGTGAGGTCGATGCCCGTGGCCACCGCGCGGCCCTTGGGCCCCTTGTGCCCCACGTCGAGACCCGACGCCGTCACCAACCGGTCACCGGTCGTGCGCGACCGGACGGGCGCAGGAGGCGCGGCGCCGGGCACCCAGACCCCGGCGGCGACGAGGCGGTCGCGTTCGGCACGCAGGACGTCGTCGGGGCGACCGTCGGCCAGGACTCCCCCACCGGAGTCGAGCACGACGACGCGGTCGACGACGGGCAGCCAGACCGACACGCGGTGCTCGACGACGACCAGCGTCGCCCCGGTGTCGGCGACGACGCGGGCCACGGCGTCGCGCACCTCGACGACGCCCTCGGGGTCGAGGTTGGCCGTCGGCTCGTCGAGGAGCAGCAGGCCAGGACGCATGGCGAGGGCCCCGGCGAGCGCCAGTCTCTGCTTCTGGCCGCCGCTCAGCTCGGACGTGGACGCGGACGGCGGCAGGTCGAGCCCGACGGCGTCGAGGGCGTGCCCGACGCGGCGCCAGATCTCGTCGCGGGGCACGCCGAGGTTCTCGCAGCCGAACGCGACGTCGTCGCCCACGCGGGCGAGGACGACCTGCGAGTCGGGGTCCTGCAGGACGAGGCCGACCCGGCCGCGCTGCTCGGCGGGGGCGCGGCCGTCCACCAGCAGGTCGCCGGCCTCGTCGCCCTCGTCGTCTCCGCCCAGCACCCCGGCGAGGCCGGCGAGCAGCGTCGACTTGCCGGCGCCGGACGCGCCGAGCAGCAGCACGCGCTCACCGGGGGCGACGTCGAGGTCGAGCTGCGAGACGGCGGGCAGGCGACGACCGGCGTGCCGCCACCCCCAGCCCCGGGCGGTGACGCGGGCACCCGCGTCCACCGCCGGTCGTCCGCCGCTCGTTCCGCTCACGGGAAGGACCACGAGGAGGCGCGCCTAGATCCGGGCGTCCGCCGAGCGTCCCGAGGCGAACCGCGAGAGTGCGCCCGTGCGGGCGAGGCCGCGGGCCGCGAGCCACGAGAGCAGGCCGGCGATGACGGTGCCCGAGACGACCGAGGTCACGACGTAGATCGTCTTCGAACCGGCGGCGTAGGCGGCGGCCGAGGCGAAGCTCGTGTCCATCAGGCCGACGGCGAGGCCGGCGACGGCACCCGCGAGCAGAACCGTGCCGATCCGCCACGACTTGTAGAGGAAGACCGCGAGCACGATCTCGGCGCCCAGGCCCTGGACGATGCCCCAGATGAGCACCGAGAAGCCCCACTGGGTCCCGATCAGCATCGAGACGACCGCCGCGACGACCTCGGTGTAGACGGCGGCCCCGGGCTTGCGGATGACGATGCCGCCCAGGACGCCGGCGAAGAGCCATCCGCCGTTGAGGATGCCCTCGAAGCCGCCCGAGAAGCTCAGGACGCTGTCGATGGGCGTGTAGGCCAGGCCCCAGGCCCAGAAGACGACGCCGGCGGCGACGCCGATGACGCTGGCGACGACGATGTCGACGACCCGCCACCGGCGGGTCGGGGTGGTGCGGGCCTTCGGCGTGAAGCCGGTCGAGCTGTCGCGAGCCGCCGTGGAACGGTTTTCGGGCGTGGACGTGGACATCTGTTCTTCTCCTCCCTGCGCTGGCATGACCCAGATCAGGTTCGACGGTCGAAGCGTGGTTCGCTTCCTCTCAGCCCGGCTCACCGGACTCCCGTGTGTTGTGGGGTCGATCATAGCGCCGACCCCGGCCGGCGTCAGAGTCCGGCGGCCTTCCGGACGAGGGCGGCGACGGAGGCGCGGGTCGCGTCGTCGGCGCCGGTCACCGCGTACGAGGTGGCCCAGAGCGTGCCGTCGTCGAGCCGGGCACCGTCCTGGAACCCGAGGGTCGAGTAGCGCGTGCCGAACTTGGCGCCGGGCTGGAAGAACACGACGGCCTTGCCGTCCTCCCCGGCGTAGGCGGGGAAGCCGTACCAGGTCTTGGGGGCGAGGTTCGGAGCGTGCTCGGCGACGACCTCGTGCACCATCTGGGCGATCGGTCGTTCGACGTCGGTCATGGCCGCGATGGCGTCCGCGGCGTCCTGCGCCTCGGCGGCCGACTTGTCGGCCAGCTTCTGGCGCTTCGCCTCGGCCCGCAGTTCGGCGGCGCGCTGCTTCATGGCGGCCTTCTCTTCTTTGCTGAACCCGGCGTCGGCCATGATCGTGCCCTTCTCGTGCGTTCGTGCGTGCGTCGGCTCGGTCGGGTCGGCGTACGCCCCATGGTGACATGCCTGGCGGATCCGTCGTCCGCCCTGCGTCCACCACGACAGGCACCTCGAGGCAACCGACCGCACCTTCGCCCTGCTGGCCGAGCTGCTCTGACGCTCGTCGGCGGTCAGGCCTTCGGCAGGGCGTGACCCTCGGCGTCGAGGTGGTCTCGCCAGGAGCGCGTCGCCCTCCAGCCGAGCATGCGGGCCGCCTTGGCGGTCGAGATGCCCGACGCGTCGGCCCGGGTGAGTTCGCGCAACTCGATCCGGTCGCCGTGGTGCTGACGGAGCGTGGCGGCGAAGTCGTGGCCGCCGGCGTTGTCGGCTGCTGCGATGTAGAACACCTCGTGACCCGGCAGGTCGGACTCTGCGGCGAGCAGGAGGGCGTCGGCGAGGTCGTCGGCGTCGACGTAGCTGCCGAAGTTCGCACTGTCGGGGTCGGCCTCGCGCACCTGAGGGCCGAGGTTGGCCTCGTAGTTGTCGTCGTCGTGGACGGTACTCGGGCGGATCGAGATCGCGCGCAGGTCGGAGCGGCGGACGGCGGCGTCCATCAGCTGTTCGCCGAACGCCTTCGAGAGGGCGTAGGGGTCCTGCGGGTGGAGGGGGTGCTCCTCGTCGACCGGCACGTAGTCGGGCAGGAAGGGCCGTTCGGGGAAGAAGTTGCCCACGATGCTCTCGCTCGACACGTTGACGAAGCGGGGCACGCCGAACCGTACGGCCGCCTCGACCAGGTTGAACGTGGACATCAGGTTGGTGTGGAACACGACGTGGGCCGGGTTCGCGGTGGGCTGCGGGATGGCCGCGACGTGGACGACGACGTCGGCCCCCGCGACGACCGAGAAGGCGGTCCCCGCGTCGGTCAGGTCGCCCATGACGTACCGGCCGGGCTCGTCGACGCCCGTGTCGAAGACGGGCCGGACGAGGTCGACGCCGAGGACGTCGTGCCCGGCCTCGACGAACCGGCGGACGGCGGCACGGCCGACCTTGCC
The DNA here is from genome assembly GCF_001421165.1 of Frigoribacterium sp. Leaf8. Lineage (GTDB taxonomy): Bacteria > Actinomycetota > Actinomycetes > Actinomycetales > Microbacteriaceae > Frigoribacterium. The sequence continues at coordinate 229,911 of NZ_LMKB01000006.1, forward strand.
TCGTGATCCCGTGATGACGACCTTCATGACGCGCTCCCTCGATCGAGGGATGCGCCGAGGGCCGGAGCATCCACCCGGACGACGCTACGCCGAGCGGCCCCGAGGAGGCGCGCTCAGTCCTTCACGCGGCGTGCGTGCGTCCGCGCCTTCATCCGGTTGCCGCAGGTCGCCATGGAGCACCACTTCGCACTGCCCGGACGGCTGTGGTCCACCAGGAAGAGGTTGCACTCGTCGTTCGCGCAGGCCCGGAGGCGCCCGGGGAGCCGCGAGGTCACGCTCGACCACGCCGACACGGCTTCGGCGGCGAGGCGGTCGTCATCGGCGACCCGGAGCTCCCAGACGACGCCGTCCCGGGTCGTCCGGGGGATCTGCACGGCCCGGTCCATGACGTCGGCGAGCTCGCCGACGGCCCCGTCGTCACCACCGCGGACGACGGCGTGCAGGGCCTCCCGCACGCGCCGGAGCTGGGCGACCTCGCCCGAGGAGCCGGTACCACCCCAGGTCCGCGCCAGATCTCGCCCTGCCGCGCCCTCGAGGGCGTCCGTCGGGATGCCCTCGACCACCGGTGCGCTGTTCAGCACGGCCAGCAGCAGCTCTTCGTCACGCAGCACGTCTCCCCGCTCTCTCGCACCGTCCGGCGCATCTCGACCATGCTACCGTCGGAATAACCACTAAAACAATCCAAAGGGGTTAGACATGCACACCGTCCACCACCGCACCGCCTCCGTCGACGGGCTCGACGTCTTCTACCGCGACGCCGGGCCCGCCGACGCGCCCGTCCTCGTCCTCTTGCACGGCTACCCCACGAGCTCGCACATGTTCCGCCACCTCATCCCCGCACTGGCCGACCGATATCGCGTCATCGCCCCCGACCACATCGGTTTCGGCCGCTCCTCCGCCCCGTCGGTCGACGAGTTCGACTACACCTTCGAGGCCCTGGCGCGGGTGACCGGTCGTTTCCTGTCGATCATCGGCGTCGCGCGGTACGCGATCTACGTGCAGGACTACGGCGCCCCCGTCGGGTGGCGCCTCGCGCTGGCCGAGCCCGACGCGGTGACCGCCGTCGTCTCGCAGAACGGCAACGCGTACGAAGAAGGCTTCGTGCCGAGCTTCTGGGACCCGATCTGGGCCGACGCCGCCGAACGGACACCCGAGACGCGCGACGCGCTCCGGCCTGCCCTGGGCCGCGAGGCGGTCGAGTGGCAGTACACCCACGGTGTACCGGACCCCACGTCCGTCGACCCCGATGCCTGGGAGCACGACCTCGCGCTCCTCGCCCGACCGGGACAGGACGACGTCCAACTGGCGCTCTTCCGCGACTACGCCACCAACCGCACCCTGTACCCCGCCGTGCACTCCTGGCTCCGCGCCTCCCGCGTCCCGGTCCTCGCGATCTGGGGCCGCAACGACGAGATCTTCGATGCCACCGGTGCGGGTGCGTTCACCCGCGACTCCCCCGACGCTCGCGTCGAGCTCGTCGACGGTGGACACTTCCTGCTCGAGTCGCACCTCGATCTGGTCGCGGCCACGATCCGGGAGTGGCTCCCGAACACGTGATCCGGACCACCCGCGGCCGCCCGCTCAGGACCGGAGGTCGAGGCGGCCCGGGTTCAGGGCGGCCCACTGGAGCAGCATGATCGTCTTGCCGTCCACGATGCGCCCGTCGGCGATCATCTGGAGGGCGTCCCGGAACGGCAGCTCGAGGACCTCGATGTCCTCCCCTTCCTCCTCGACGCCACCCCCGTCACCGGTGCGGTCGGCCACCGAGTACGTGGCGGCGTAGAAGTGCACGCGCTCGGTCACCGACCCCGGGCTCATGTAGGCGTCGAACACGTGGATCAACCCGCCCACCTCGACCCCGAGTTCTTCGCGCGTCTCTCGGCGGATCGCGGTCTCGGGATCGTCCTCGTCGAGGAGTCCCGCGGCGGTCTCGACCAGCATCCCGTCGGGATGGTCGTTCACGTAGGCGGGGAACCGGAACTGCCGGGTCAGGAGCACCGTCCCCCGCCTCGGGTCGAACAGGAGGATCGTCGCCCCGTTGCCGCGGTCGTACGTCTCGCGCTGCTGGGTCGACCACCGCCCGTCGCGACCGCGCACGTCGAAGGTGGTGCGGCGGAGCACGTGCCAGCCGTCCGAGGTCACCTCGACGTCGCGGACCACGACGTCGGGGTTGCGGGCGAGGTCGCGGCCGGTGAGGTCGAGGCCCGTCCGTCCGCGACCGTCGGGGGAACGGGAGCCACGAGAGTTCATCACCCCACGAAAATAACGGAGGGCGACGACCCGCGAGGGCGGGAACGGCCGGTGATGACATCCGTCACGGGATGTGGTGACGCCTCGGCACTTCTCGAGGACGTCACCCTCTGGTGTGCTTCCGGAGGAGCGTCCGGACCCGACCCGGACGCCCGGAGAGAGGACCCCGTGCGTACAACCCTCAAGGTGACCCTGCGGACCGTCGGCGCCCTCGTGGCCCTGCCCGTCCTGACGCTGGCGACCACGTCGATCGTCGACGTCGTCGCCACGGGGTCGGAGCTGGCCGCCATCACCTCGTACGGCGAGCTCGTGTCCGTCGACGGGAGGGAGATGAACGTCGTCGTCAGCGGGTCCGGCGCGGACACGATCGTCCTGCTTCCGGGCCTCGGGACGGCGGCACCCGGCCTGGACTTCCAGCCACTGATCTCCGAGCTCGACGACACCCATCGCGTCGTCGCCGTGGAGCCGTTCGGCACCGGGCTGAGCGACCAGACCGACTCCCCCCGCACGGCGGAGAACATCGCGGGCGAGGTGCACGAGGCGCTCCGCCGACTGGGCATCGACCGCTACGCGCTCATGGGGCACTCGATCTCGGGCGTCTACGCCCTCGAGTACAGCAGGCTCTTCGGGGACGAACTCACGGCGTTCATCGGGATCGACAGCAGCGTCCCCGACCAGCCCGGCACGGACGACCCCGTGCCGACCGACGGACTGACCACGCTTCGCGGCCTGGGTCTGCTCCGCGTGGCGAGCGCACTCGCCGGCGACGCCTACGCCGGACTGCCCTACGACGAGGGCACGAAAGAACAGATGCGCTTCCTCACCACGAAGAACGCGACCGCCACGACCCTGCTCGACGAGATGGACCACACCGCGAGCAACGTCGCCTCGGTCAGCGGACGGACGTTCCCGGCGGACCTGCCGGTCCTTCTCTTCGTGGTGCAGGACGGCACCGACGACGACGGCTGGCTCGAGCTGCACGAGAAGCAGGCGGCGAGCGTCGACCGCGGCCAGGTCGTCCAGCTCGACGGAGACCACTACCTGCACCACACGCAGTCGACTCGGATCGCCGACGACACCGACGAGTTCCTCGCCGGGTGAAGCCGCACGCGGCGGTGGAGGTCACGGCCGGGTAACGAAGATGATGCGTTCCAATCCTTTTCGGGCCCGGTGGCGAACCCCGTACATCCCCACCGGGACTAACTGACAAGGAGCTTCACCATGAACGCTTTCACTCGCAAGAACATCACCAAGACCACCCTCG
>NZ_LMKB01000006.1:233461-233615 GCF_001421165.1 Frigoribacterium sp. Leaf8
GGCGTGCTCGATGGACTCCGGCACCTCGACCGACACGTCCTCCTCGTCGAGCTCGACGTCCTCCGAGCCCAGCGCCGCCTCGACGCCCGCTGCGTCGATCGCCGACCTCAGCAACGGCGTCGACACCCAGGTCGCCGTCGACCAGTCCTTCGTC
>NZ_LMKB01000006.1:233715-233878 GCF_001421165.1 Frigoribacterium sp. Leaf8
CACCGACTTCCGCATCGACCCGGGTGAGAGCAAGCTCTACGGCACCGTCACCGCCAACGGCACCGTCGCCGCCGAAGACGCCTACCTCTTCAACCTCTGGGGTGGCACGCTCAAGCCGATCCAGATGGAAGGCTCCAACGCCGTCCTCGAGGGCACCACGGTG
>NZ_LMKB01000006.1:233935-385074 GCF_001421165.1 Frigoribacterium sp. Leaf8
ACACCCCGCCTGCCGACCTCCGGGTCGGCAGGCCCCTGGGTCGTCTCCATGGCGACGCACCGGCCCTCACCTTGCGTCGAGGGCCGGTCATCCCGGTGGCCCCCCTCGCGCTCCCCTGCGCGAGGGGGTTTCCTCTGCCCTGGCCACGCGGCCGACCGACGAACGGAGCCCCATGGTCCCCACCGCCTCCCCCCTGACTCCCCCGATGCTCCTCGGGCACCTCCCGACGCATCCCCACGCCGCGCCCGTCGAGGTGCACCTGCCCCGCTCGCGGTTCCCCGTGGCGATCAGCTTCGAGTCGTCGGACACGTGGTCGATCGCCGAGCGCTTCGGCGAGCAGCTCGTCAGCCACGGGCGACTGGCCTACCGCGCCGGCGCGTTCGTCGTCCGCACCGCGGCCGGCACCACCCGTTACGGCCACTCGTGGCAGGCCGCGGTCACCGCCCACCTGCTCCGCCGCGGCTGACCACGGCCGTCGTGATGTTCCGCCCGGGCAGCCCCGGCGGATCACCCGGGTGTTGGCGATCGGATCGGCCCCGTCCGCCCCGGCGGCCGACCATCACCACCCGGTTCAGCCCAACGTCAGCTGCCCGTCGGCCTCGAGCCACTCGAGGCCCTCGACGACGGCCTGGACCGAGGTGTAGCGCGGCGCGTAGCCCAGCAGACGGCGCGCCTTGGCGATGGTCATCGAGTGGCTGCGCGACGCGTGCTGCCAGGACGCGTCGGCGTTCTCGTCGGACGTCTGGTCTCGGAACTCGGCCCACGAGACGAACCGCAGCCGCGCCTCCTGACCGTGGTGCCGAGCGATCGCCTCGGCGAGACCGCGCAGCGTGATCGCCCGCTCGCTGACGACGTGGAAGGCCTCACCGACCACCTGCGAGTGCCGCTCGGCCGCGAGCTGGAACGCCTGCGCGACGTCGTCGGCGTGGACGTGGTGGACGGTCTCGAGCCCGAGGCCCGGCATCGCGATCTCGCGCCCGGCGGCGAGGGCCTCCCAGACGGAGAGGTCGAGGTTGCCGACCGCGTTGATCATCGGCCACCCCGGGCCGGTGATGTGCCCGGGGTGCAGCACGATGCTCTGCACTCCGCCCGGGCGCCGTGACTCGCGGAGCAGCAACTCTTCGATGGCGGCCTTCTGCGTGCCGTACTCGCCGAACGGGGTGCGCTCGTCCTCTTCGGTGATCGGCACCTCACGCGACGGACCGTGCACCCAGACCGTGCCGCAGTGCACCAGCACGGTGCCCGTGCCCTGCAAGGCGTCGACCATCTGCCGCGCCGACGCGACCGTGAAGCAGATCATGTCGATCACGACGTCGGCCCCGAGCCCGGCGATCTCGCCCGCGAACGTGCCGTCGGCGTCGCCCGCCTCGCGGTCGAGCAGGAGGCGCGTCACGCGTGACCACGCCGCGTGCGACCGGTAGGGCTCGGACTCCCCCCGGCTGACGGCGACCACCTCGTGGCCGGCCTCGACGAGTCGCGGGACGAGGAATCCGCCCACGTGGCCGGTGGACCCGATGACGACGATCTTCACGACGCGACCCCCGACACGATCGAGAGGGCCGGGAACGGACGGCGGGGACGAAGGGTGGCAGCTCTGCACACGGCATCGGAGGACATGGCTCGACGCTACCCGGCGCCCCCGACAGCGGTGTACCCCGCATGGGGGTCACGCGGCGTCCCCTCAAGTGCCCACTGCGCCGTGGCCCCGGATTCTTCAGACTTCCTCTGAGGAGCACGGCGGCTCGTCGGATCATCGGGCACGGCCCGCGACGAGCCATCCGCTCCGCGCGTCCCATCCGGCACGCGCGACCCGACGAGGAGAACCATGACCTTCACCGACCCCCGCGCCCGCGGCACCCGCCGCCGCGTCACGACCGTCTGTCTCGCGGCGTCCCTGACCCTGGGACTCGTCGCCGTGGGCTCCGGCGCCGCCGTCGCCGCGCCTCCCGCGTCCGCGCCCGGTGCACCCGCCGCACCCGGCAAGCCGGGCCCCGCCCCGACGCTGCCGGTCGTCGAGGGGCCGGTGATGAACTACGTCGTCAACGCGGGCAAGGCCAACCCCGGCGCGACCAAGCAGGTCGAGCGGGCGGTCGCCGCTGCGGGCGGCAGCGTCATCGCCGCGTACACGGAGCTCGGCGTGGTCGTGGCGCAGTCGAGCAACGCGAACTTCGCCCCCTCGGTGCGGAGCGACAAGGCCGTCTCGTCGGCCGGTGCCACCCGCACCGCCGCGGTCGCCGAGACCGACCCGACCTACGGCGTCGGCACGACCGCCCCGGGCCCGGGCAAGCCCGTCAGGCCCGGCCACCCGGGCGGTCCAGGCAAGCCCGGTGGTCCCGGACACCCCGGCAAGCCGAAGGCCGCGACCTCGCCCGAGCAGCGGCTCGAAGAGACCACGACCGTCGTCGCCGACCCCCTCGAGGCCCAGCAGTGGGACCTCACGGCCATCGGGGCCGACCAGGCGCACCAGGTCACCGACGGCAGCCGCGACGTGCTCGTGGCCGTACTCGACTCGGGCATCGAGGGCGACCACCCCGACCTGCAGCCGAACATCGACGTGGCCGCCTCGGCGAGCTGCCTGACCGGGACGCCCGACTCGAGCTACGCCGCCTGGCAGCCCACGACGAGCGACCACGGCACCCACGTGGCCGGCACGATCGCCGCGGCCCGCAACGGCGTCGGCATCGTGGGCGTCGCCCCGGGCGTGACGATGTCGGCCGTCAAGGTCGTCAGCGACGACGGCTTCATCTACCCCGAGGCCGCGATCTGCGGCTTCATGCAGGCCGCTGCGACCGGTGCCGACATCACGAACAACAGCTACTACGTCGACCCGTGGCAGTTCTGGTGCGGCTCGGACGTCGACCAGGCGGCCGTGCTGACCGCCGTCGACCGCGCCGTGCAGTTCACCCAGAAGAAGGGCATCGTCAACGTCGCGGCGGCCGGCAACTCGTCGATCGACCTCGCGAACAAGACGGTCGACACGGACAGCCCGAACGACACCACGCCGACGATCCGCCCGATCGACTCACGCTGCCTCGACATCCCGACCGAGCTCGACGGCGTGGTCACCGTGTCGTCGACCACCTCGGCCGGGGCGAAGTCGGGCTTCTCGAACTACGGCGAGGGCGTCGTCGACGTCGCGGCCCCCGGTTCGGCCATCCTCTCGACCGTGACCGGCGGGGGCTACGGGACCAAGTCGGGCACCTCGATGGCCTCGCCGCACGTCGCCGGCGTGCTGGCCCTGCTGAAGTCGACCCACCCGCGTCTCGGCGGCACGGCCCTCGTCGGGTTGCTCGAGCGACAGGCGACCGACACCCCGTGCCCGACCGGCACGACCACCTGCACCGGCACGCCGGCCGACAACGGCTGGTTCGGTGAGGGGATCGTCGACGCCCTCGCCGCCGTGACGAAGTAGCCGACCCAGCAGGAGGAGCACCACAGAGCGAGCACCGCCCCGACGGGGCGCCCGCCCGGCCCGTGCGGCCCGGCGGGCGCCCCGTCCTCGCGCGGACGGGGCGCCCGTTCGCCCCTAGGCTGAGCGAGTCCCAATCGGAGGTTCGATGCACACCTGGCCCGGCAACCCCTACCCCCTCGGCGCGACCTACGACGGCAGCGGCACCAACTTCGCGATCTTCAGCGAAGCCGCCAGCAAGGTCGAGTTGTGCCTGTTCGACGACGACGGCACCGAGACGAGGGTCGAGTTCACCGAGGTCGACGCCTACGTCTGGCACGCCTACCTGCCCACCGTGCAACCCGGTCAGCGCTACGGCTACCGCGTGCACGGCGAGTACGACCCCGCGAACGGCTCGCGTGCCAACCCGAACAAGCTCCTCCTCGACCCCTACGCCAAGGCCACCTGCGGCGAGATCGACTGGGACGAGGCGCTGTTCGCCTACACGTTCGGCGACCCCGACTCGCGCAACGACAAGGACAGCGGCCCGCACATGATGCTGGGCGTCGTCATCAACCCGTTCTTCGACTGGCAGGGCGACCGCGCCCCCAAGTACAGCTACGACGAGACCGTCATCTACGAGGCGCACGTCAAGGGCCTCACCGAGACGCACCCCGACATCCCCGAAGAAGAACGCGGCACGTACGCCGGCGTCGCGAACCCGGCGATCATCGACCACCTGAAGAAGCTCGGCATCACGACCCTCGAGCTGATGCCCGTGCACCAGTTCGTGCAGGACAACACCCTGCTCGAGAAGGGCCTCAGCAACTACTGGGGCTACAACACCATCGGGTTCTTCGCCCCGCACGCCGCCTACTCGGCCACCGGCGACATCGGCCAGCAGGTGCAGGAGTTCAAGACGATGGTGCGGGTGCTGCACGACGCCGGCATCGAGGTCATCATCGACGTCGTCTACAACCACACGGCCGAGGGCAACCACCTGGGTCCGACCCTCTCGTTCAAGGGCATCGACAACGCCGCCTACTACCGGCTGATGGACGGCGACCAGCAGCACTACATGGACTACACGGGCACCGGCAACAGCCTGAACGTCCGTCACCCGCACTCGCTGCAGCTCATCATGGACAGCCTGCGCTACTGGGTCACCGAGATGCACGTCGACGGCTTCCGCTTCGACCTCGCCGCGTCGCTCGCCCGCGAGTTCTACGAGGTCGACCGTCTCTCGACCTTCTTCGAGCTCGTGCAGCAGGACCCGATCGTCTCGCAGGTCAAGCTGATCGCCGAGCCCTGGGACGTCGGCCCCGGTGGTTACCAGGTCGGCAACTTCCCGCCCCAGTGGACCGAGTGGAACGGCAAGTACCGCGACACCGTCCGCGACTTCTGGCGCGGCGAGCCCTCGACGCTCGGCGAGTTCGCCAGCCGGATCACCGGCTCCGCCGACCTGTACGAACGCGACGGGCGACGCCCGGTCGCGAGCATCAACTTCGTCACCGCTCACGACGGCTTCACGATGCGCGACCTCGTCAGCTACAACGACAAGCGCAACGACGCCAACGGCGAGAACGGCAACGACGGCGAGAGCCACAACCGTTCGTGGAACTCCGGGGTCGAGGGCGAGACCGACGACGGAGAGATCCGCGCCCTGCGCGAGCAGCGCCAGCGCAGCTTCCTCGCCACCTTGCTGCTCAGCCAGGGCGTGCCGATGCTGCTGCACGGCGACGAGCTCGGTCGCACGCAGGGCGGCAACAACAACACGTACGCACAGGACAACCAGATCAGCTGGATCGACTGGCCGAACGCCGACCGCGAGCTGATCGAGTTCGTCGCCGAGGTCATCAAGCTGCGCCACGACCACCCGACCTTCCGCCGCCAGCGGTACTTCAACGGCCGTCCCGTCACCCGTGGCGAGGGCGAGCCCCTGCCCGACATCGTCTGGTTGACGACCGAGGGCGACGCCATGCAAGAGGGCGAGTGGAACGAGTCCTACGCCAAGGCGATCGGCATGTTCCTCAACGGCAACGGCATCCGTGGCCGTGACGCCCGAGGCGGTCGCATCACCGACGTCAACTTCGTCCTGTACTTCAACGCCAGCGCCGAGACGGTCACCTTCGTCCTCCCGCCCGACGAGTACGCCCAGGGCTGGGAGGTCGTCGTCGACAGCACCGTGACGGCGCCTCCGCCGCCCGCCAGCGCCGCGCCCCGCACCCCGACGGCCACCCGCGCCGCCACCACCACCCAACCGCCCTCGACCCCGCAGGCCCCCGCGGCCCTGCGGGCCGGCGATCGACTCCCCGTGGCGGGTCGCTCGCTCGTCGTCCTGCGTGCCACGGCCGAGGAAGAACTGTGACCCGACACGAACCGACCATGCACCCGCGCTCGACGTACCGCCTGCAGGTGCGCGCCTCCTTCGATCTCGACGCGGCAGCCGAGCTGGTGCCCTACCTGCGCGACCTCGGTGCCGACTGGGTCTACCTGTCCCCGATCCTCGCCGCCGAACCGGGCAGCGACCACGGGTACGACGTCGTCGACCACAGCCAGGTCGACCCCGAGCGGGGCGGCGCCGAGGGGCTCGACGAGCTGTCGACCCGCGCCCACGCCGCAGGACTCGGCGTCCTGGTCGACATCGTGCCGAACCACGTCGGCGTCGCCACCCCGAAGGCGAGCGTCTGGTGGTGGGACCTCCTGACCCACGGCCGCGGGTCCCGCTACGCCGACGCGTTCGACGTCGACTGGGCCGCCGGGGGCGACAAGGTGCTGCTGCCGGTGCTCGGCGAGCCCGCCGCGGCGGACGGCTCGATCGAGGGCCTCACGGTCGACGGCGACGAGCTGCAGTACTACGACAACGTGTACCCGATCGCCCCGGGCACGAGCTCGCCCGGCGACGACGCCGCCACCGTGCACTCGCGGCAGCACTACGAGCTCGTGCACTGGAAGCGCGCCGACACCGACCTGAACTACCGCCGCTTCTTCGCGGTCAACACCCTCGCGGGCATCCGCGTCGAGGACGAGGGAGTCTTCGCCGAGTCCCACGCCGAGATCGGCCGCTGGTTCTCGGAGGGCCTGGTCGACGGCCTCCGCGTCGACCACCCGGACGGACTGGCCGACCCGAAGGGCTACCTCGACCTGCTCGCGGCCCTGACGGGTGACGCCCACGTGCTCGTCGAGAAGATCCTCGAGGGGGACGAGCGCCTCCCCGAGGACTGGGCGACGGCCGGCACGACGGGCTACGACGCCCTCGCCGACCTCGACCGCCTCTTCGTCGACCCGAACGGCGCACCCGCCCTCGACGCCCTCGACGCGCGCCTGCGCCGGGCCCGCGGCGTGGACGCCGACGAGCACGCCGCCGGGGCGGACGAGACCACCGGCGACGAGCCCGTCGACTGGCACGAGATGATCCTCGGCACGAAGCGCGGCATCGCCGACGGCATCCTCGGCAGCGAGATCAACCGTCTCGCCCGGCTGATCGCCGAGGGCGACACCGTCGACCCGTCCGTGGTCGACGCGCTGGCCGAGCTCGCCGCCGCCTTCCCGGTGTACCGCAGCTACCTGCCGCAGGGTGCCGAGTGGCTGACCGAGGCCGCCGAGGTCGCCACGACCCACCGCCCCGACCTGGCCGACGCCGTCGGACGCGTCGTCGCCGTGCTGCGCGACGAGTCGCACCCCGCCTCCGTGCGCTTCCAGCAGACGAGCGGCATGGTCATGGCCAAGGGCGTGGAGGACACCGCCTTCTACCGCTACAGCCGCCTGGCGACGCTGACCGAGGTGGGCGCCGATCCGAGCGAGTTCTCCGTCACTCCTGACGAGTTCCACGCGCGTCAGCAGGTCCGCCTCGCCGAGCGTCCCTTCGGCATGACGACCCTCTCCACGCACGACACCAAGCGCAGCGCCGACGTCCGCGCCCGGGTCTCGGTGCTGGCCGAGGTCGCCACCGAGTGGGCGGCGACCCTCGAACGCCTGCGCGAGCTGGCCCCGGTCGGCGACGGCCCGTTCGAGAACATCCTCTGGCAGACGATCGTCGGCTCGTGGCCCGCGTCGCGCGAGCGCCTGCACGCCTACGCCGAGAAGGCGTCCCGCGAGGCGAGCACGTCGACCACGTGGACCGACCGCACCGCCGAGGCCGAGGCCTTCGAAGGGCGGATGCACGCCGCCGTCGACTCCGCGTTCGACGACGACGAGGTGCGTCACGAGGTCGAGCGCATCGTCGACGTGCTGCGTGCACCCGGTTACAGCAACTCCCTCGGCGTCGCGCTGATGCAGCTGACCGGCCCCGGCAGCCCCGACGTCTACCAGGGCGGCGAGCTGTGGGACTTCTCGCTCGTCGACCCCGACAACCGACGCGAGGTCGACTTCGCCCTGCGCCGGCGCCTCCTGGACGAGGTCCGCGGCGGCGCGACGCCGGCGATCGACGACACCGGTGCCGCCAAGCTCGTGGTGACGCACCACGCCCTGACGCTGCGCCGCGACCGCCCCGACCTGTTCACGCGCTACGCCGCGTTGCCGGTCTTCGGCGAGCAGGCCGCGTCGGCCGTCGCCGTGGACCGCGGCGGGGCGCTCGCGATCGCGACCCGTCTGCCCGTCGCCCTCGAGCAGGCCGGCGGCTGGGACGACACCGTGGTCCTGACCGCAGGAGGCGCGTACCGCGACGTGCTCACCGGCCGCCGGCACGAAGGCGGTCGCCTCCGACTGGCCGACGTGCTCGACACGTACCCCGTCGCCCTGCTGATCCCCGCAGAGGACTGACCCCGTCGGGTCGCGCCCCGTCGCGCCCGACTACCGTCGCCCCCGGGCGAGACGTCACGACATGCCGCTCACCTCTCGACGTGAGCGGCATGTCGTGCCTTCTCGACCCCCTCCCCCGCCCCTTCCGAACCCGAGGAGACCGATGAGCGTCTACGACGTCTGGGCCCCGAAAGCGACCACCGTCCACCTGCACCTCGACGGCGAGCTGCTGCCGCTGTCCGCCGAGCCCGACACCGGCTGGTGGCGCACCCCCGCCGACCTCGACCGGGGCCCGGGTCACCGCTACGGCTTCGTGCTCGACGGCGGCGACTCCCCCGAGGGCGAGACGCCGCTGCCCGACCCCCGCTCGCGTCGCCAGCCCGACGGCGTGCACGGCCTGAGCGAGACCTACGACCCGGGCGCCTTCGCGTGGACCGACGACGCGTGGACCGGCCGCCAGCTGGCGGGTTCGGTCGTCTACGAGCTGCACGTCGGCACCTTCACGCCCGGGGGCACGCTCGACTCGGCGATCGAGAAGCTGCCCCACCTGGTCGACCTCGGCGTCGACCTGGTCGAACTGCTGCCGGTGAACGGCGTCAACGGCCGCTGGAACTGGGGCTACGACGGCGTGGACTGGTTCACGGTGACCGACAACTACGGCGGTCCCGAGGCGTACCAGCGCTTCGTGGACGCCGCGCACGCGGCGGGTCTCGGCGTCGTGCAGGACGTCGTGTACAACCACCTCGGCCCGTCGGGCAACTACCTGCCGCTGTTCGGGCCGTACCTGTCGAGCAAGCACGCGAACACCTGGGGCGACAACGTCAACCTCGACGACGCCGGCGCCCACGAGGTGCGCGAGTTCATCCTCGACAACACGGCGATGTGGCTCGACGACTACCACGTCGACGGCCTGCGCCTCGACGCCGTGCACGCCCTCAAGGACGACAGCGAGGTCCACCTGCTGCAGGAGCTCGCCGAGCGGACCGCCGCGCTCAGCAGCCACCTGCGCCGGCCGCTCTCGCTGATCGCCGAGAGCGACCTGAACGACCCGCGCCTCGTCACGCCGCGCGACGGCGGCGGCTTCGGCCCCGACCACCGCCAGGGCTACGGCCTCGACGCGCAGTGGAGCGACGACTTCCACCACGCCGTGCACGTCGCGCTCACCGGCGAGACGACCGGCTACTACGCCGACTTCGAGCCGCTCGGCGCCCTGGCCAAGGTGCTGACCAAGGGCTTCTTCCACGACGGCACCTGGTCGTCGTTCCGCGAGGCGACGCACGGGTACCCGGTCGACACCGAGCACATGCCGACCTGGCGCCTGGTCGTGGCCAACCAGAACCACGACCAGATCGGCAACCGGGCGATCGGCGACCGCCTGGCCGCGACGCTCGACGACGGGCAGCTGATCATCGCCGCGGCGCTGACCCTGGCCGGTCCGTACACGCCGATGCTTTTCATGGGCGAGGAGTGGGGCGCCTCGACCCCGTGGCAGTTCTTCACCTCGCACCCCGAGCACGACCTCGGCGAGGCGACGGCGAAGGGCCGCATCGAGGAGTTCGCGAAGATGGGCTGGGACGAGTCGTCCGTGCCCGACCCGCAGGAGCCCTCGACGTTCGAGGACAGCAAGCTCGACTGGTCCGAGCTCGAGACCGGCCGCCACGCGGTGCTGCTCGACGCGTACCGCCGTCTGGGGGCGCTGCGCCGCAGCGAGCCCGCCCTGACCGACCCCCGCTTCGGCGAGACGGGCGTCGAGTACGACGGCGACGCCCGCTGGCTCGTGCTGACGCGCGGTGACCTGAAGATCGCGATCAACCTCGCCGACCAGGAGGCGCGGGTCGCGGTGAGCGCCGAGACCGTCCTGTTCGCCAGCGACGCCTCGATCGCCGCGGGGTCGAGCCTGCTGCTCCCGGCGCACTCGGTCGCGATCGTCCGCTGACGCGGGCACGGCCGACGCGGGCCCGACCGGGGCCAGGACAGATGACGCGCGCCCGGGGCTGACCACCCCGGGCGCGCGCGTGCCGCCTCCCTGCTAGCGCGTCGACACGCCGCCGCGCACGGGCCCGACCCGGTGCGAGGTCGCGCGGACGCTCGGCAGGCGACGGTGTCGCACGACCAACTCGACGACGGCGCGGGACCGTCGACGCAGACCCCACAAGGTCACCTTGGTCAGCGACTCCCGGACGATCGAGCCGCTCATCTTCGAGGCGCCGTGGATGCGCTCGGTGAACGTGATCGGAGTCTCGACGACCCGCAGGCCCGCCTGCAGCGCGCGCCAGAGCAGGTCGACCTGGAAGCAGTACCCCCGCGACTCGACCCGGTCGAGGTCGATCCGGCGCAGCGCGGACGAGCGGAACACCCGGAACCCACCGGTCGTGTCGGCCACGCGGATGCCCAGGGCTCCCCGCGTGTACCAGCTGCCGCCACGGCTGAGCAGCTCCCGGCGGAGGGGCCAGTTCTCGACGGCGCCGCCGGGCACCCACCGCGAGCCGAGCACGAGGTCGTTCTCGCGGAGCAGCTCGAGCATGCCGGGCAGGTACTCGGGGTGGTGCGAGCCGTCGGCGTCCATCTCGACGAGGGCGTCGTAGCCTCGCTCCAGCCCCCAGGCGAAGCCGGCGAGGTAGGCGGCGCCGAGGCCGGCCTTCTCGGTGCGGTGCATCACGTGCACGCGGGGATCGCGGTCGGCGTAGGCGTCGGCCAGCTCTCCGGTGCCGTCGGGCGAGCCGTCGTCGACGACGAGCACGTCGACCGCGGCACCGGAGGCGAGGGTGCGCCCCACGATCCAGTCGAGGTTCTCGCGCTCGTTGAAGGTCGGGATGATGACGAGGGCGTCGTTCATGGTGGGGTCCTTTCCCGTCGGGTGGGAGTCGGAGGTGTCGGGTGTCGGGTGTCGGGTGTCGGGTGTCGGAGGCGTCGGTCGGGCGTCAGGCCACGAGGTCGGCGAACACGATGAGGTTGTCGACGTAGTGCCCGGTCGACCGGTCGAAGGTGCCGTCGCAGGTGATCAGCCGGAGGCCGGGGGTCGGACTGGCCCCGTAGACGTCGCTCGTCGGGAACGTCGCCTTCGGGGTGCGCTCGCTGCCCGTGACGCGGAAGGTCTCGACCGAGCCGGTCGACAGCGTCACCTGCACCTCGTCGCCGGGCACGAGCTTCGCGAGGTCGACGAACACCGCGGGGGCGTCACCCGAGTCGACGTGTCCGGCGATCACGGCCGGTCCGACCGCGCCGGGCACGACGCCGTCCTGGTACCACCCGGCCGACAGCCACTCCTTCGGCGGGTCGAGCTCGCCCTGGGCGCCGAGGCCGAGGTCTTCGAGGCCGGAGTCGACCCCGATCGAGGGGATCTGCAGGCGGACCGGCGTCGCGTCGGCCGGGGGCGAGGTGTACGACGGGGCCGCCGGGTCCTGGAAGGCACCGGCCGCTCCGCTCGCCGCATCCGGCGTCGCATTTGTGGTGGCGGGGGCCGTGGCGACGGAGCCGGGTGCGTCCGCGTCGGGCCGGGCGGCGACGGCGGCCACCGTCACGCCACCGGCCACGAGGACGACGGCGGCGACCGCGGCGAGGACCGCCGCGCGGTGACCGGCGACGAACGTCGAGAGGCTCATCCGTTCACCACCAGGGGGGTGCAGGCGCCGAGGCTCGAACCCTCGAGTTGCAGGGCGGCGAGCGCCGCCCAGGCGCTGCCGTAGTAGGTCGGCGTCGACTGTGACAGGGAGTCGGCGGTCCGCAGGTCGGCCGTCGCCCGGTCGTGCTGGCCGTCGCTGGCCTCGGCGGCGGCACGGGCGGCGTAGGCGAGGGGGCTCTGGTCCGAACCGACCGACTGCCCGCCGAGGTCGAGCTGCATGGGCAGCTCGTCGTAGCGCTGCAGCACGGAGGCCATCGACGCCGAGAGCGCCACGTCCTCGGGCTGGCACGACTCGGCGTAGCGCAGGGCGAGCCGACCGGCGTCGTAGCTGTACTGCACGGTGCCCGACGACCCGTCGGCGCTCGGCAGCGGGACCGTCGTGCCGTCCTGCTGCACCTGGGCCCAGTCGCTCGGGAGGGCCGTCGAGGCGAGGATGTTCGTGGTCACGGCTCGCGAGCCGGTCTCGAGCTCGGCCCATCGAGGGTCGCCGCTGGCCTCGCCGAGCTGCGCGAAGGTCGCGGGCGACGCGTACGAGGGGTTGTACGACCACGGGCCGGAGCCCATCGCCCACGGTCCGGGCAGCAGGATGCGGCCGACGTCGGTCGAGACCGTCATCTTGTCGAGCACGTCGGTGCCGAGGTCGACGCCCTCGGTCGTGAGGTCGGAGCGGTCGAAGGTCGAGCCGGCGAGCACGAGGGCCCGCGCCGCGTCGACGTCGGCGTCGCTGGCCGGCATGTCGTCGACGACCTCGCCGTCCTTCCACTGCCAGGCCAGCAGGCCGTCCGGGCGCACCAGGTTGCTCTTCGTCCAGTCCCAGATCGCATCGAAACGGTCCTCGTCGCCCACTCCGACGGCGACGAGCATCCCGTAGGCCTGCCCTTCGCTGACGGTGTCGTCGCCCTGGTCGCGACGCACGACGCGGCCGTCGTCGTCGACGTACCCGTCGAGGAAGTCCTTGCCGATCTCGGCGGCCGTCCGTGGCTGAGGAGTGGCCGTACCCGTCCCGGGGGTGCCGGTCGCGTCCGCGCCTGCCTGGTCCGTCGACGGGCCGCCAGCCCCTCCGACGACGAGGGAGGCGATGCCGGCGGTGATGGCGAGGGCCACCACGACGGCCGCTGCGAGCAGCGCCTTCGTCTTCTTCGTCATGTCGTTCTCTTCTCCTGCTCGGTGCTGCGGTCGGTCGACCCGGTCGACGCTCTGGACGCGATCGGTGCCGGGGAGGCGCGGTGCGACGGGTCGCTCACCGCGCCTCCTCGTCCTGTCGGGTGGTGCCGGGCGTCAGGCCCCGAACCAGCCGAGCACGGTGGCCCAGAGGCCCTTGGTCTCGCTCTTCTGCGGGTGCTCGGCGAGGTAGCCGCCACCGGTCTGGACGCCACCGACGGGCGCCTGCGCCGTGGCCGCGCTGTCGACGACCGGGACGACGGTCAGACCGCCGGTCGAGTTGTCGAGCACGAACAGCGTGTTGATGCTGCCCGCCGCGAGGTCGACGTCGCTCGTGCCGGTCACCTTCTTGCCGGTCAGGTCGAGGGTCCAGGGGCCGGCCGCGACCTGCGCGTAGCCGCTGGCGCTGCCGAAGGGCGCGTCCTCGGCGATGGTGGTGCCCGTGCTCGTCGCGACCGTCACGGTCTTGCTGACGTTCGCGGCCTGCACGAGGCGGACCTTGGCCTGGCCGTCGGCCGGGGCCGTCAGGTCGTCCGTGAAGACCTGGGTCTTCAGGTCGTCGTTCGGGCCGTAGGCGACGGCGGTGATCGGCTGGCCGCTGTCGACCGTGATGTTCGACGTGATGACCGGCTTGGCACTGGTGGGTGCGTCCGCGGCCGTCATCGAGACCACGTAGGTGCCCGCGGCCAGCGCCTGGTAGGGGCTGACCTGGCCGTAGGTGACGTCGTCGAGGTCCATGACGACCTGCCCGCCCTTGAGCGAGGTCAGCGTGACGTCGACGGCCTTCGTGTCGGGCGAGAGGTGGCCGACGCGGACCCAGCCGTCCCCGTCGGCGGCGTGCGCGGGCGACGTGCCCACGAGGGCGCCGGCGAGGGCGACCCCGGTGGCGGCGGTGAGGGCGAGCACCGTCGCGAGACGGCGGCGTCGGGACGGGACGCCGGTGACGGCGGCGGGTGCGGTGGTGGTGCGTGAGAGGGAAGCCACGATGGCTGGTCCTTTCCGGTCGGGTGTCCCACCCGGGACGGGTGGGACGCGGTGAGGAGGTGCCGGCGCCCGCGGGAGGACGGACGCCGGCGTGGCGATCAGTTCGCGAGGACGCCCGTCGGTGCGACGGCCGAGAAGGTGACGCGCAGTCCGTCGCCCGAGGGGACGACCGACTCGGGGACGTAGACGCTGCCCAGGCCCTCGAGCGTGGTCCGCACCTCGTCGACCGACTGACCACCCTGCGGGGTGACGTCGAACTGCCGGAACAGGGCGTCCTGTTCGCCCGGCAGGGCCGCGGGGTCGGCGACCGAGATCGGCCCGAGGGCGGCGAGCTGACCGAGCACGATGATCGCGCGCGGGTCGAGGCGGCCGTCCGAGAGCGCCGTCGACAGGGTCGACGAGATCTGCAGGTTCGGGTTCTGGGCGAGTTCGGCACCGGCCTGCGAACGGGCCGACGCGGCGTCGTCCGCCTCGGTCTGCGCCTGCGCGGCCCCCTGGCTGTCGATCTGCCGGACGTTGACCTGCTGGTCGCCGTCGCCGAACGAGGCGATCACGGTCGAGTTCGCGAGGGCCTCGCGGATCTCGGGCGAGGTCGGCCCCGAGGTGCGGACCGACTCGGTCTCGAAGAGGTAGTCCGAGTCGCGCCAGCCGTTCGGCGACTGCGCCTGGACGGCACCGTCGGTGTCGATCTTGTAGAACCAGATCACGTTGTCGCGGGCGAAGCCGGCCTTGACGAGGTCGACCCAGACCGCGTCGTCGACCAGCAGGCGGCTGTCCTTCGGCACGTTCGTCTCGACCCAGCTCTCGGCGTTGCGCATGGGCGCGTCGAGGTCGCTGTCCAGGAAGCCGCGCAACTGCACGGCCCAGAGCGGGACGATCGCCACGACGGCCGCGAGGGTCAGGGCGAGCCAGGCCACCGAACCGGTGCGGGACGCCGCGGTCGAGAGCGCGCCGGCCCGACGGGCACGGAAAGCCCGGACCGCGTGGTCGGTGACGGCCGCGACGAGCAGCGCCGCGAACGGCAGCAGCATGATCACGTAGGGCACCGGCAGGTAGCCGCCGGGACGGAACATGAAGGCGATCAGGAACACCATCATCACGCCGAGCGGGCGCAGCCTCTTGACGAAGACCGCGACGACCGAGGCCAGCGTGCCGAGCACGATGAGCACCTGGTCGAGCTGCCACCACTGCGACACGGTCGCGAAGAAGAGGCTGCCGGTGTCGAACACCGAGCCGCTCGCCTCACGGGTCGCGAGCTGGAACTGGATGCCCTCGAGCAGGCTCACCCTGCCGGCACCGGGCAGCAGCTCGCCCTTCACCGCGGCGAGCGCGACGTAGCCGAGGCCGACGAGCACGAGCAGGCTGCCCGCGATCGACAACGTGTACCGACGGGTCGACTTGTCGGCCCCGCGCCACATGATCCAGGCCAGGAAGGGCAGCGCCAGCAGGTACGTCTCCTTCGAGAGCACCGCGATGCCGAACGAGAGGGACGCCGCCGCGAAGCCGGCGAGCTGGTAGCGCTTGCTCAGGGCGAAGACGAACGCGGCCAGCAGCCACGGGGTGGCGACGTTGTCGAGGTAGACCGTGCGGTGGAACTGCAGGGCCAGCGGCGACACGGCGAACACGAGACCGGCCACGGCGGCCGCGGGACGGCTGAGGCCGAGCTTGCGGCCGAGCAGCCAGACGAGGGCCACCGAGACGACCGTGAAGAACAGCATCGCCTCGCGAGCGGCGAGCACGGCGACGTCGTACCGCGAGAAGGCGCCGGTCAGGGCCGTGTAGGCCGAGATCTGCAGCCAACCGACCGGCGGGTGGTCGTACCAGTAGGTGTAGTGGGTGATCTCGCCTAGGTTCTGGATGGCCCAGGCCTGGGCGGCGTAGGTGCCCTCGTCGTCGATGCGTTGCGGCGAGCCGTCCATGTTGAAGGCCATGACGACCGCGGCGATGGCGAGGACGGGCAGCAGCCAGGCGAGGCTCGCGCCGTGTCGACGCAACCACGACGCGGGCCGGGCGCCCCTCGGGTCCTTCGTGGGGACCACGGGGGTTCCCGGTCCGTTCGACACCGTGGTGCCGGCCGCGCGGGGGCGGTTCAGCGTGCTGGTCATCGGTCACCTCCGGTCATGGCCAGGGCGGGCTCCGTCGAGGAGGCGCGGGGCGCCTCCTGCGGTTCGGTCGCGACCTCGTCGCGGTGCGCGCCGGTGTGCTCGGTCTTCTCCCAGGCGTTGAGGCCGCGCAGCTGGCGGAAGACCGCCCGGACCGCGGCGAGCGCGAGGAAGATCTGGTACGGCAGCAGTCCCCAGACGAGGCGGAAGTAGTCCCGGGCCCGGACCTTCTGGCCGTAGACCCGCCCGAACTCGCGCAGGCCGGTGAACTCGACGGCCAACAGCACGAGCGTCGGCGCCAGGGGCACGAACGACACGAGTGCGATGGCGGTCGGCACCTTCGTGGTCAGGATCAGGACGATCGAGACGGGGATGAGCAGACCGGTGGCGGCCTGGATGAACGGCATGGTCAACAGGTAGCGGGCCATGAGGCGCTGGCGCAGGCGGGGCAGCTTCTTCCACTCGCCCTTGCCGTAGACCTGCATGAAGCCCTGGTTCCAGCGGGTGCGCTGCTTGAGCAGCGAGACGAAGGTGCCGGGGGTCTCCTCGCGGGTGACGACCTCGGGGCTGTAGGCCACGACGACCTTGGCCCCGGCGCTCGAGAGGCGGACGCCGAGCTCGCAGTCCTCGGCGAGGCACTCGGCGTCCCAGCCCTCGGACCAGTCGAGCCAGTCCTTGCGCACGAAGACGGTGTTGCCGCCGAGCGGGATGAACTTCTCCTTGGCGTGGAAGTGCAGGCGCGACCGGAACCAGAAGTAGTACTCGAGCACGTTCCGCAGGCTCCACCAGCTGCTCTGGAAGTTCATCAGCTGGACGCCGCCCTGCACCACGTCGGCATCGGTCTCGGTGAACCGGGAGTCGACGAGCGTCAGGAGGCGGGGGTGCACCTCGTCCTCGGCGTCGAACACGCCGACGATCTCGCCGCGCGACGACTGGAGGGCCAGGTTCAGCGCCTTGGGCTTGTTCTTCGGCACGCTCGAGTCGACCACCACGCGGATCAGCTCGGGGTGACGGGCGGCCGCCTCACGGGCGACCCGCTCGGTGCCGGGGTCGTCGTGGCCGACGATCGCGATGATCTCGAAGTCGGGGTGGTCCTGCTGGGCGAGGCGGTCGAGGGTCTGGCCCATGACCTCCTCCTCGTGCCGGCCGGGCACGAGCAGGGTGAACGAGTGGGCGGCGTCGAGGGGGTTCTCGCTGAACTGGCTGTCGTCGAGGTTGTCCTTCGACCGCCAGGCGTGCAGCATCCACCAGAGGGTCGACACGGCGACCGCGGTCAGCAGGATCGTCACGACGATCAGCGACGAGTAGCCGATCCACTCGAGGGGCGACCAGTCGGGTAGCTGGAAGCCGATCATCGAGTCGGCGGCACCGGTCGAGCCACGGTTCGGGACGAACTGCGACGGGTCGGCGGGGGCTTGCGGGGTGAGCAACGGGGCGGGTTCGCCCGCTGCGAGATGTGATGTCGGGATCTGGGTCGGGTCAGTCGACACAGGATCACTCTCCAGTCAGGGGGTCGGGTGCAGGTGGGCCTGCGAGGTGGTCTGCGGGATGGGGTCGTCGGTCGACCGGGGGTCGATGACGGTGGCGAGCGCGGCCGACGGGTCGGGGGTGTCGGCCGTGGTGGTGACCGCGGGCGAGCCGCGGAAGACGAGGTGGCGGTAGGCCAGGTAGCGGAATGCGGTCCCGAGGACGAGACCGATCCCGTTGGCCGCGACGTTGTCGGCGAGCTGGCTCGTGAAGCCCAGCAGGTAGTGCGAGACGAAGAGGCAGGCCGAGGCGATCAACAGGCCGCCCACGTTGACGAGGCCGAAGGTGACGGCCTCACGGACGACGGCCTGGTTGCGTCCTTCCCGGAAGGTCAGGTACCGGTTGCCGAGCCAGGCGACGGCCGTCGCGACGATCACCGAGACGACCTTGGCCCCGATGGGCTTGTCGTCGAGCAGGGTGGCGCGCAGCAGGTTGTACACGCCGACGTCGACGACGAAGGCGATCCCGCCCACGGCGCCGAACGTCGCGAGCTCCTTCACCCGTGCGACGAGGCGCAGGGGTGGCGTCGGGTTCGTCGTGGCGGCACGGTCGGGACGTGCCCCCTGGACGGGGGACTCTGGTTCGGGCATGACACCGGTTCGGGGGACGTCGCCGGATCGGTTTGGTCGGGGTACGCAGATCTGGGCCAACTGCCAGACAGGCGACATCTGCCGGTCATCCGACGGCGGATTCGTCGAGCCCGACGGGTCGCCCGGCGAGGACCGGGGCGCTCGTCGAGGGGCCGACGACCCGCGGGCGGACGATCGCGAGTTCCGCCGCGACCGCCGTGACGACCGCGCAGAGGGTGACCAGCCGGTCCGGCACCGAACCGACGACGACCAGGAGGCGCTCCCGGCTCGTCGCGCGCCGCCCCTGTTCCGCAGCCGCCTCCGTCGTGGCCCCGACGTCGAGGAGCTGCGAGAGCATCCAGGGCAGCACCGGGAGCGCCGCGAGCGCGACGACGAGGACGGGTGCACCGACCAGGACCGTCGAGGCGACCGTCACGGCCATCACGATCGTCACGGCGGCGTCGACCAGCGGCTCGGTGAGGACGCCGAGGGCACGGCGCCGCGCGCCCGGCCGGAGCCGACGCCAGTCGCCCTGCCCCAGAACCTGCAGGCAGCCGCGGACCCACGTCGCCCGGGCACGGGCCAGGTCGCGGAGCCCACCCGGCGACCGCTCGACCGTGGTCGCCTCGGCCGAGGTCGCGATGACGATCCGGGCACCGGCCGCCGTCATGCGCACGCCGAGGGCCAGGCCCGCCTCGACGCGGGAGGCGTCCCAGCCCCCCGCCCAGGCGAGCCACGCGTGACGCACGAAGAGCGTGCTGTCCGACAGCGGCACGAAGCCGGCGCGACCGTGGGAGCGGACCACCGACCGGGACCACCACCAGCGGTCGACGGTCGACCGGGGCGTCCACCAGGGGGTCGCCGCGAGCGCCGGGCGGCTGGCGTGCTGGACCGCGTCGGCGTCCGTGCGGGTCAGGACCGAGTCGACCAGGGCGAAGAGGCGGGGGTGCGGCCGGTCGCCCGCGGAGAAGACGCCGACGATGCTGTCACCGTCGGGGGCGAGTTCGTCCGCGAGGGAGGAGGCGGCCACGGGCGTCCGCCCGGCGAGCGGGCCGGTCCTGACGATCCGGACCCGCTCCGGGTGACGCCGGACGGCGGAGGCGGCGACGTCGAGGGTCAGGGCGTCGTCCACGTCGACGGCCACGAGGACGCGCACGTCGGGGTGCCGCTGCCGGGCCAGCAGGTCGAGCGTCACGGCCAGGCCGGCCGGCCCGTGCGCGGGCACCAGGGCCGTGAACGCGTGCGCCGGGGGCAGCACCGGGCCGTCGAGGTCGCCGTGGCCGAGCTCCTCCAGCTCGCGGACGAGGTAGAGCCTGCGCACGATGCGACCGATGGTGACGGTCAGGACCAGCGCGACGAGCACGGCCAGCAGCGCCGTGCCGGCCCACTGCAGGCTCGACCAGTCGGCCCACGGCAGGGCGGCCGAGACGTCCTCCCCCGGGACGGAGGGCAGGCCGCCCCGGTTCGGCACGAACGGTGTCGGCGTCGCGGGCAGCGTCGGCGTCAGGACGGGGCCGGGCGCCGCGAAGGCGGGTGCGGAGGTCACGGTGGTGATCCAGTCGGGTCGGGGCAGTGGGAGCCTCGGACGTCCGGTCCCGCAGGGGACCGCGACGTCCGACGGATCGTGTCCCCCAGCCGGGGGACATGATCTGATGAATCGTCACTGTACGCCTCCTCAGTCGACCGCACGGGCCTTCGCCGCGTCCCCTGCGACGCGTAGCGTGGGGTCATGGAATTCAGACACCTCGGCGACAGCGGACTCAAGATCTCGGAGATCACCTACGGCAACTGGCTGACGCACGCGTCCCAGGTCGAGAACGACGTGGCGACGCAGTGCGTCCGTGCGGCCCTCGACGCCGGCATCTCGACCTTCGACACCGCCGACGCCTACGCGAACACCGCGGCCGAGCAGGTCCTCGGCGACGCCCTCAAGGGTGAGCGTCGCGAGGGACTCGAGATCTTCACGAAGGTCTACTGGCCCACCGGCCCTCGCGGACACAACGACGTCGGCCTCAGCCGCAAGCACGTGCTCGAGTCGATCGACGGGTCGCTCCGCCGCCTCGGCACGGACTACGTCGACCTCTACCAGGCCCACCGCTACGACCACGAGACCCCGCTCGAAGAGACCATGCAGGCGTTCGCCGACGTGGTCCGCGCCGGCAAGGCGCTCTACATCGGCGTCAGCGAGTGGACCGCCGAGCAGATCCGGGCGGGCCACGAGCTCGCCGTGAAGCACGGCGTGCAGCTGATCTCGAACCAGCCCCAGTACTCGATGCTCTGGCGCGTCATCGAGTCCGACGTCGTGCCGGCGAGCAAGCAGCACGGCCTCGGCCAGATCGTCTGGTCGCCCGTCGCCCAGGGCGTCCTGACCGGCAAGTACAAGCCCGGAGCCGAGCTGCCCGCGGGCAGCCGCGCGACGGACGACAAGGGAGGCGCGGACACGATCAAGCGCTTCCTCACCGACGAGGTGCTCACCGGCGTCGCGAAGCTCGAGCCGATCGCCGCCGACCTCGGCCTCTCGATGGCCCAGCTGGCCATCGCATGGGTGCTGCAGAACGACAACGTCGCCTCCGCGATCATCGGGGCCTCGCGCCCCGAGCAGGTGGCCGACAACGTCAAGGCGGCGGGCGTCACGGTGCCCGCCGACGTCATGGCCCGCATCGACGAGGCGCTCGGCGACCTCGCCGAGAAGGACCCCGGCAAGACGGTCTCCCCCGAGCGCCGCCCGGCCTGACGCCCGTCCGGCCCGACCCGGGCCGGTCCGCAGGACATCCCCTCGACATCGTCCGGACACCCCGGGAATGTTGTCCCGCTGGATGCGCTTGCATATACTCGTACCAGCTTCGATGACACGTCATCGACCTCGACCTCACAGATTCAGGAGAACACCATGACCATCACCGCAGAGAAGATCCCCGCCGGCACCTGGAACCTCGACCCCACCCACAGCGAGGTCTCGTTCAGCGTCCGCCACCTGGCCATCAGCAAGGTCAAGGGCTCGTTCGAGTCCTTCGACGCCTCGCTGGTCACGGCCGAGGACCACACCGCCTCGAAGGTCACCGCCTCGATCGACGTGGCCTCGGTCAACACCAACCAGAAGGACCGCGACGGCCACCTGCAGACCGGTGACTTCTTCCTCGCCGAAGAGCACCCCAAGATGACCTTCGTGTCGACCAGCATCGAGGAGAAGGGCGACGACGCGTTCCTCGTGCACGGCGACCTGACCCTCCGCGGCGTCACCAAGCCCGTCACCCTGAAGAGCGAGTTCGGCGGCCTCGTCGTCGACGGCTACGGCCAGACCAAGCTCGGCTTCTCGGCGACCACCAAGATCGACCGCACCGAGTTCGGCGTCACCTGGAACGCGGCCCTCGAGGCCGGCGGCTTCACGCTGGGCAACGACGTCACCGTCACGCTCGAGATCCAGTTCACGCTCGCCGCGTAGACACCGGCACCACGAAGGGCCCGCTCTCGCTCGGCGAGGGCGGGCCCTTCCGCGTCATCGCGCGAGGACGCGCCGCAGCACGGCGCGCTCCCCCTGCGTCCAGGCCGCGCTCGTCACGAGGTAGAGGGCGGCCGCGAGCGGGGCGAACGCCGCGAACAGCACGCTGACGAAGGGCAGCCAGCGCACCATGCCCGCCATGCCCGGGAGCGCCTCCTGCCCCGGTGCGGCCGTCGTGACGGTGACCGCGCCGGTGAAGCGCAGCGTGGCACGCCGGCTCGTCTCGACCACGACGGCGAGCAGCGCGAGCAGCACCAGGTAAGGCCAGACCGCCGGGAGTCCCACCGCGAGAGACGCGAACAGGTTGGCGCCGAGGGCGGCTCCGCCGAGGGTGTGCGTCAACAGGGCGTTGGCGTGCCCGGCGATCTCGGAGTGCGCGAACAGCGAGTAGACCGCCGTGAGCACGGGTGCCTGCGCGAGCGTCGGCAGGCAGCCGGCCAGCGGGGACGCCTTCTCGGAGGCGTACAGCGCCATCAGCGCCGTGCTCCGGGCCGTGGGGTCGGTGATCCGGCGGTTCAGGTCGGCGATCGCGGGGGCCAGGCGGCGGCGGGCGACCTCGGCGCGCACCTGCGAGATGCCCACGGGCACGAGCACGAGCCGGACGAGCAGGGTGAGCAGCACGACGCCGAGGGCGGCGGCGGACGACCCGGCCACCGGTTCGACGAGCACGCCGAGGGTGGTGACGAGCGACTGCAGACCGCCGAGGACGACGGCGATCGGGGGGAAGGTGGACAGGTCCATGCGGACTCCTCGGTCAGAGAGACGGTGGGTGTCTTCTGGCCGCCGAGGGGCGTCGGGTCGACGCGGGCGCGGGTGCGCTCAGGCGGCCGGGACGGCCCGCCCGGGAGCCCGGGACCGCACGTGCCCGCGGGCGTCCGGGTCGCGTCGCCAGACGAGGAGGCGCGTGCCGGCTTCTTCACGGAGCGTCACCTCGGGCACCGCCCCGGCCAGCCCGCAGAGCGTGAGCACGACCCGGGCCACGCCGAGCGCGGCCACCGCGGTGGCCGCACCGAGCAGGCCGACGAGCACGACCGCGGACAGCGGCGCTCCGCCGGACGAGAGCACGGCCTCGACGAACGCCGCGAGGGGCGCCAGCATCGAGAGGCCGAGGGTCATGCCGACGACCCTAGCCGACGGTCCTACCATCGGGGCAGTGCCCTCGGGAACACCGTGCCGTCCCACGCGGTTGACGCCGAGAGCCACCGCCCCGCCCCGAGAGGACTCCCGATGACCGTCGACTGGATCACCCTGCAGAAGACCGCCCACGACGAGTTCGCCCGTCGCGTCGAGGCCGTGGCCGACTGGGACGCCCCGACGCCGGACACCGAGTGGAAGGTCCGCGACCTCGTGCGTCACGTCACGCGCGAGCAGCAGTGGGTGCCGCTGCTGCTCGAGGGCGGCGACCCCTCCGAGGCGGAGAACTCCATCGAGCCGCTCGGCGACGACCTCGTCGAGGCCTGGCACCGGTGGTCCGGTGCCGCCACCGCCGCCTGGAGCGCGGCCGACCCCCACGCCGAGGTGCGCTTGAGCGCCGACGTCGTGCCCGTCCACGAGTACCTCGCCGAGCAGGTCGCCGACGTGACGATCCACACCTGGGACCTCGCCCGTGCCGTGGGGACCGACGAAGAGCTGGACGACGCGCTCGTCGAGGCCGTCTGGGGCGTGTTCGCGCCGCAGAAGGACGCTCTCGAGGCCTCGGGCCTCTTCGCGTCCCCCGTCCCGGTCGACGACGACGCGCCGCTGCGCATCCGCCTGCTCGCCCTCACCGGGCGCGACGCCCGCTGAGCCGTCCGCCCACCCGGGTGGGCGTTCTGCGCGACCCGACCCGCGCCTCCCGGGGGTTCATCACCCGGCCCTGCCAAGGTGGTGGCATGACCGCCCCGATCGATCGCCCGTGGCTGCACAGCTACGCCCCCGACGTCCCCGCCGACATCGAGCCCGTGACGGGCAGCCTCGTCGACCTCATCGACGACGCCGTGTCGACGTACCGGCAGAAGCCGGCCCTCGAGTTCTTCGGCCGCGAGACGAGCTACCGCGACCTGGGCGACCAGGTCGCCCGCGCGGCCGAGGGCCTCAGGAGGCTCGGCGTGGGTCGCGGCGACCGGGTCGCCTTGATCCTGCCGAACAGCCCGCAGCACGTGGTGGCGTTCTACGCGGTGCTGCGCCTGGGCGCGGTCGTGGTCGAGCACAACCCGCTCTACACCGACCGTGAGCTGCGCCACCTCTTCGAGGACCACGGCGCCACGATCGCCATCGCCTGGGACAAGTTGGTCGACCGACTGCGCTCCCTGCCCGCCGACATCGGCTTTTCGACCGTGGTCTCGGTCGACGTGACGAAGGGCATGCCCCTCGGCACGCGCCTCGCCCTCAAGCTGCCGGTGCCCGCCGCGAAGAAGAGCCGCGCGGCCCTCACCGACGGAGCCGAGGGCGACGTCACCTGGCAAGGGCTGCTCGCGAACCGTCCGCTGCGCAAGAAGCACCCCCGACCCGACGTCGACGACATCGCCCTGCTGCAGTACACCAGCGGCACCACGGGCTCGCCCAAGGGCGCGATCCTCACCCACCGCAACCTCCGCAGCAACGCCGCGCAGGGTCGCGCCTGGGTGCCGGGACTCGTCGACGGCGACGAGACGGTCTACGGCGTGCTGCCGTTCTTCCACGCCTACGGCCTCACGCTCTGCCTGACGTTCGCGATGAGCATCGGGGCGCGCCTCGTCCTCTTCCCCAAGTTCGACGTCGACCTCGTGCTGAAGGCCGCGAAGAAGCACCCGCCGACCTTCCTGCCGGCCGTGCCGCCGATCTACCAGCGCCTCGCCGACGCGGCCCGCGAGCGCGGCGTCGACCTGTCGTCGGCACGGTTCGCGATCTCGGGCGCGATGAACCTGCCGACCGCCGTCGTCCAGGCCTGGGAGGGCGTCACGGGCGGCATGCTGGTCGAGGGGTTCGGACTGACCGAGACCTCGCCCGTCGCCCTCGGCAACCCGATCGGTCCGACCCGTCGCGTCGGCACCGTGGGCGTGCCGTTCCCGTCGACCGAGGCCCTGGTCGTCGACCGCGACGACCCCGATCCGAGCCGCCCGGTCGTCGCCGGGGCCGCCGGAGAACTGCTGCTGCGGGGCCCGCAGGTGTTCCGCGGCTACTGGAACCGACCCGACGAGACCGCCGAGGCCTTCCTCGAGGGCGGCTGGTTCCGCACCGGCGACATCGTCACGATGAGCACCGACGGGTACGTCACGATCGTCGACCGCATCAAGGAGCTCATCGTCACGGGTGGCTTCAACGTCGCCCCCTCCGAGGTCGAGGAGGCGGTCCGCAACGCCCCCGGCGTGGCCGAGGTGGCCGTGGTCGGCCTGCCCCGGTCGGGCGGCGGCGAGGACGTGGTGGCGGCCGTCGTGCTCGAGCCGGGTGCCGCGTTCGACGCCGAGGCCATCCGCGAAGCCTCACGCGGCCAGCTGGCGGCCTACAAGGTGCCGCGGCGGGTCGTCCGGCTCGACGAGTTGCCCAAGTCGCTGATCGGCAAGGTGCTGCGGCGCGAGGTGCGCGACCGGCTCATCGCTGCGGGCTGACCCTTCGGGCGGGTCCTGCCAACGGGCCCCGTCGGCAGGCCCCGTCGGCGTGTCCGGTCGGCGTGGTCAGAGGCCCTGCCACCGGTCGACCGGCCAGCTGATCACGAACGCCCGCCCGATCACGTCGTCGACGGGAACGAAGCCCGCGTAGGGCCCGGTCTGGTGTGCGCGCGAGTCCGCCGACCGGTCGCGGTTGTCGCCGAGCACCCAGAGCGCCCCCTCGGGCACGGTCACGTCGAAGTCGGTCGCCGAGGCGCGGGGTCCGCCGTCGGCGAGCGTGAGGTACGGCTCGTCGAGGGCCCGGCCGTTGACGAGCACGTGGCCGTCCGCGTCGCAGCAGCTGACGTGGTCGCCCGGCAGGCCGACGACGCGCTTGACGAGGTCCTGACCGGCGTCGTCGCCGTAGCCGAGCCACCCGCCCGGGTCCTCGAAGACGACGATGTCGCCGCGGTGCAACGGCAGGAGTCCGGGTGCCAGTTCGTTGACGATGATCCGGTCGCCGATCATCAGCGTCCGTTCCATCGATCCCGACGGGATGGAGAAGCTGCGCACGAGGAAGGTCCGCACGCCCCACGACAGCAACAGCCCCACCAGGACGATCGCGAGCAACTCGAGCAGCCACCGGCCCGTGGGGTTCCGGCGGATCCCGGAGGCGCGGGTCCCCTCGCCCTCGTCGGTCGCGTCCGCGAGGGGGCTGCTGTCGGTCACCGGCTCATCCTGTCAGCGCGTGCCCGCGCCCGCCCTCCCCGGTCAGGGGGCCGTGGGGCCACGGTCCCGGTGCCCCGGGTCGTCCGTCAGGCGGCCGTCCATCCGATGCGGTCGAGCCGGGCGAGGGCGTGCTCCTCGGCGACGGGTCGCTTGCCGAGGACTCCCCCGACGCCCGCGAGCATGGCCTGCGCCGGCGCCCGGGTCGGGATGCCGATCGGGCCGACGTGCGGCGCGCGCAGCCCGAGCAACTCGCGGAAGCGCGGCTGCAGGGTGCCCACCGCGCCGTTGAAGAGCACGGGATAGCCGACCTTCAGGGCGGGGAAGAGCGGGGGCCGCTTGATGAACTTCACGACGTCGTCGGTGCGCGCGGTGCGCTCGAGCACGCCCCGGCGGTCGAAGTCCATCAGCTGTGACTGCATCTCGGCGACGCTGCGCGGCGGGTTCGGCACGCCCATCAGCTCGCCGGCCGTCGCCCACTCGCGGACGTAGGCGTCGGGCCCCCCGGGGATCGGCTCTCGGCCCCACTCGAGGTAGGCGGCGAGGAACGAGTCGGCGAAGGCCATGTGCACCCAGCTGAGCAGCTCCGGGTCGTTGGCGGCGTAGTCGTGGGTCACGCCGTTCCGGTCGTCGTACGTGCCGACGACCTTCGTGTGCAGGCGTGACACCCAGTTCGACGCGTGGGTGGCGGCCTCGCGGCTGCCGTACGAGACGGTGTAGATCCAGCGGATGGTGCCGGCGAGACGGCCGAGCGGGTCCTCGCGGAAGCGCGAGTGGTCGTGGACGCCGGCGAGCGCCCCCGGGTGCAGCGCCTGGACGAGCAGTGCCCGTACGCCGGCGGGGATGGTCGACATGGCGCCGTGCACGGCCCACACCGCCGAGCCGGGCAGGAAGAACCCCTCGTCGTCGCCCTTCTCGAGGTCGGTGACCCACTCGGGCGTGCCCGTGTACTGCCCGTTGAAGGTGTACTGCAGGCGGGCGCGGAGCGGTTCGGTCAGTGCGGGCATGCCTCGATCATGCGCCGCGGTGGCTGGACGCTCGCACCGGACGCACGCCGCGCCTCCTGCGTCCCGGGGAGGGGCAGGAGGCGCGGCGTGCGACTCGGGGTGGGTCTCAGTTCCCGTGAGCCTCGATCGAGACGGGCTGCCACTCGTTCCAGGTCGCCAGACGCGACTCGTAGTCCTTCGTGGCGATCTCGAGCGGCGCCTTGCCGAAGAAGACGCGCAGCGGCGGCTCGTCGGCGTCGACGACCGTGAGGATCGCGGAACGGGTGGCCGTGGGGTCGCCGGGGTCGGCGGCCGAGGGACGCTTCGACGCGGCCTCACGGACGTCGGCGTAGGCCTCGAGTTCGTCGCTGCGCGAGGCGGAGGGGCCCGACCAGTCGGTCGAGTAGCCGCCGGGCTCGACGAGGGTCACCTTGATGCCGAAGCCCGCGACCTCCTGGGCCAGCGACTGGCTGAAGCCCTCGAGCCCCCATTTCGAGGCGTGGTAGATGCCGACCGTCGGGAAGGCGCTGATGCCGCCGATGCTCGACACCTGGACGATGTGACCCGAGCCCTGCTCGCGCATGATCGGGAGGGCCGCCTGTGACACCCAGAGGGCGCCGAACAGGTTCGTCTCGAGCTGGGCACGGGCCTCGTCCTCGGTGATCTCCTCGATCATGCCGAAGTGGCCGAAGCCGGCGTTGTTCACGACGACGTCCAGTCGTCCGAAGTGCTCGGCGGCCTTCTGCACCGCGGCGACGTCGGCCGCACGGTCGTTGACGTCGAGCTGGAGGGGCAGGAAGGAGTCGCCGTACGCGTCCACGAGGGGCGTGACGTCGTCGATCTTCCGTGCGGTGCCCGCGACCTTGTCGCCGCGTTCGAGGGCCGCCTCGGCCCACTCGCGGCCGAAGCCCTTGGATGCACCGGTGATGAACCAGACCTTGCTCACGATGTGTCGTTCCTCTCTTCGTGATGTCGAGGACCATGCTGCGCCGCGCCTCCTCGTCCACGGTCAGGTTGCCAGTCGGCACCGAGCCCACGGGGTACGCCCGGCGGTCGATAGAGTGGCCCGGTGACCACCGACAGCGCTCGTCCCTGGCTCGACTCCTACGCACCCGGCGTGCCGCACGACCTCGAACCGGTCGACGGCTCGCTGCTCGACCTGGTCGAGGCCTCCGCGGCGCGGTACCCCAGGGCGGTGGCGCTCGAGTTCTTCGGGGCGACGACCACCTATTCCGAGCTCGTCGACCAGATCGCGCGGGCGGCCGAGGGGCTGCGCAAGCTCGGGGTCGGCCACGGCGACACCGTCGCGATCGTGTTGCCGAACGGTCCGCAGCACGTCGTCGCGTTCTACGCGGTGCTGCGCCTCGGCGCGATCGTCGTCGAGCACAACCCGCTCTACACGCCGCGCGAGCTGCGTCACCAGTTCGAGGACCACGGCGCCAAGGTGGCCATCGCCTGGAACAAGGTGGTCGAGACCATCCAGGCCTTCCCCGACGACGTGGCCGTCGAACACCTCGTCTCGGTCGACGTCACCCGGGCGATGCCGTTCACCACGCGGGCGGCCCTGGCCCTGCCGATCAAGAAGGCCCGCCAGTCCCGTGAACGCCTCACGACGACCGTGACGGGCACCACGCCGTGGGAGAAGGTCGTCGGCTCGTCGCGCATCAAGGCGAGGCACCCCCGACCGACCACCGACGACCTGGCGGTCATCCAGTACACGAGCGGCACCACGGGCGCGCCCAAGGGTGCCCAGCTGACGCACCACAACCTCCTGTCGAACGCCGCGCAGGCCCAGGCCTGGGTGCCGACGATCGAGCGCGGCACCTGCGTCGTCTACGCGGTGCTGCCGATGTTCCACGCGTACGGCCTGACGCTCTGCCTCACCTTCGCGATGAGCATGGGCGCCCGACTCGTGCTCTTCCCGGCCTTCGACCCGGCGCTGGTGCTCAAGGTCATGAAGAAGCACCCGCCGACCTTCCTGCCCGCGGTCCCCCCGATCTACGCCCGTCTGCAGAAGGCCGCCGACGACGCCGGCGTCTCGCTGAAGGGCGTCGACGTCGCGATCTCGGGGGCCATGCCGCTCTCGGCCGACGTCGTCGAGCCGTGGGAGGCCGAGTCCGGCGGCTGGTTGGTCGAGGGCTACGGGCTCTCCGAGTGCTCGCCCGTCCTCATGGCCAACCCCGTCGGTCCGACGCGCCGCGCGGGCACGGTCGGTCTGCCCCTGCCGGGCACCGAGGTGCGCGTCGTCGACCCCGAGAACCCCACGGTCGACGTGGCGGCCGGAGAACGCGGCGAGCTGATCGTCCGTGGCCCGCAGGTCTTCAGCGGGTACTACCGCAAGCCGAAAGAATCGGGCGAGGTCTTCGTCGACGGCGACTGGTTCCGCACCGGCGACATCGTCACCATCGACGACGACGGGTTCGTCCGCATCGTCGACCGCATTAAGGAGCTCATCATCACCGGCGGCTTCAACGTCTCGCCGTCCGAGGTCGAAGAGGTCCTGACCCGGTTCGAGGGCGTCGCCGAAGCCGCGGTCGTGGGTCTGCCCACCCCCGGCGGCGAACAGGTGGCCGCCGCGATCGTCGTGAAGCCGGGCGCCCACGTCGACGTCGCGGCCCTGCGCTCGTTCGCGCGCAAGCACCTCACGCCGTACAAGGTGCCGCGGCGCATCGTCGTCGTCGACGACCTCCCCCGGTCGCTCATCGGCAAGGTGTTGCGCCGCAAGGTACGCGACTCGCTGGCCGAGCGCTGAGACCGGACCCGCGCCTCCTCGACCGGACGACGGTCGGCAGGTGCGGGTCGGTCCACCCGCGGCCGCGGTTCAGGAGGCGCGGCTCAGCTGGGCGAGACGCGATCCGTCATGCGACCCTCGGCCAACCAGGCCAGTCGCTGCAGCGCTTCTCTGTTGCGCCAGTGCAGCGGCGGGTCCATCAGGGCCTTCGGCACCAGCCGACCGGGGCCCGCGACGGCGTACTCGGTCATCGTGACGAAGCAGCCGCCCATGCGGTTGCGCACGTCGATCTCGACCCGGGCCTCGCCCATCGGCCAGCCCCTGGCGTGGAACACGGCCCGGACCGGAGGGTCCCACTCGAGGATGGTCGTCACGTCGTCGATGACCAACGGCCAGACTCCGAACGAGTGGTGGACCCTGGCCTCGACGCTCGGCCAGGTCAGTTCGACCTCGCGGATGCGCGCCGACCCGACGACCCAGCTCGTGAAGAGCCACCCGTCGCTCAGCACGTCGAAGACGTCGTGGGGTGAGGCCTCGATGAAGCGGTGCGTGGTGCTCATCCGTCGATCCTGGCACGGTCCCCGCGCGCGGCGCACCCCGTTGACGCGCCCCTGCCGCCGTGGATCAGATCGGGCGTCGGGCGCCTCCCCCGTCGGGAGTCGACGCGATCAGGAGTCGACTCCGAGGTACGGCAGCCGGTCGATGCCGAACTCGTGCTTCAGGGCGCTGCGCGCGGCGTAGGCGCCACCCAGCCCGTGCACCGAGGGGCCCGGCGGGGTCGAGGACGAACACAGGTAGAGGCCAGGCGTCGGCGTGCGCCACGGTTCGGTCGACAGCGTCGGCCGTGCCGCCAGCTGCCAGACGCTCGGGGCCCCGGCGGCGATGTCGCCGCCGATGTAGTTGGGGTCGTGCGCTTCGAGGTCGACCGCCGTGCGGCTGTTCGTGGCCAGGATCGTGTCACGGAACCCCGGCGCGAAGCGCTCGATGCCGGCGATGACGGTCTCGGTCTGGTCGACCGTGGACCCGCGCGGCACGTGCGTGTACGCCCACAGGGCCTGCTCACCGTCGGGGGCGCGCGTGCCGTCGACCACGCCCGCCTGGGCCACCAGGACGTACGGCGTGCGGGCGTGTCGACCCGAGGCGACGTCGTGCTCGCCCGAGGCGATCTCGGCCCGCGTCCCCCCGAGGTGCAGCGTGGGGCTGCGCCGGGCCTCGTCGTTCGCCCAGGGCACCGGCCCCGACAGCGCGAAGTCGACCTTGGCCGCCGCGTTCCCGTACCGGAAGCGCCGCAGGGCGCGCTCGTACCGGTCGGGCAGACGACTGCCCGCGATGTCGGCCAGGGCACGGGCGCTCGTGTCGAAGATCGTGGCCTTCGCCCTCGGCAGCTCGTCGATCGACGTGACGTCCACGCCCGTCGTGATGGTGCCTCCGTGGGCCAGGACGTCGTCGGCCATGGCGTCGACGATCGACTGGCTGCCACCGGTCGGCACCGGCCAGCCCCGGGCGTGCGCGTGGACGGCCAGGACGAGCCCGGCGGCCGAGGTCGACAGGCTCGGCATCGGGCGGATCGCGTGGGCCATCACCCCGGCGAGCATGGCAGGGGCCTCGTCACCCGAGAACCCGGCGTTCCACCAGGGGCCGCTCTGTGACAGGGCGGCCAGACCGAAGCGCGCGAGGGTCACCGGGTCGTCCGGCACCCGGACGAGCTCGCGCATCGTGAACTTCGCCATGCGGGGCTCGGTCTCGACCAGACCCCGGAGGAGGCGCGCCCAGGCGGCCCCGTCGGCACCGAGCCCGTCCGCCGTCCGGTCGAGGTCACGGTAGGCGATGCCGGCACGTCCGCCGTCGAGCGGGTGGGCGTACGAGATGTCGGGGACCGTCAGCTCGATCCGGCGGTCGAGTTGAAACCGCTGGAAGAACCCCGAGGCGAGGGCCATGGGGTGCACGGCCGAACAGATGTCGTGGCGGAAGCCCGGCAGGGTCGCCTCCTGCGTGCGCGCTCCCCCACCGATCGTGTCGGCCCGTTCGACGACCTCGACGCGGAGACCGGCCCGAGCGAGCACCACGGCCGCCGCGAGACCGTTGGGCCCCGCACCGACGACGACCGCGTCCACCTCGGGCGCGGCGCTCATGCCCGACGCCCGCGGGTCACCCGACCCACCACGGCGGCGGTGGCGGCCGCGGACGCCCCCACCACGGCCCCCACGGTCAGGGCGCGGTTGCGGGTGTACCAGACCTGCGGACTCGTGGTGCGCGCGCGGTCGCTGAAGATGCCGCGAGCCCCGTGGTCACCGGCCGTGGGCTCGTACAGGTTGTCGGGCAGCATGGGCTCGCTCTTGTCGGGAGCCTGCTGGCCGGAGTACCCGCTCTTGGCGAGGTAGACGTCGAGGAAGTTCGCGACGAACCGGTTGCCGAGCACCGTCATGACGGTGGGCTCGCCGAGCCAGGTCCGGCGACGCGGCTTGTCGGCGACGTCGGCGATCGCCCGGGCCCCGACCTCGGGTTCGAAGATGGGCGGCACGGGCTGGGGGTGCTCGGGCAGGGTCGAGCGCACCCAGTTGAACTGGATGGTGTTGAGGGCCGGCATGTCGACCGTGCTGATCCGCACCGCACTCTTGTTGTGGATCAACTCGGTCGTCACCGACTCGGTGAAGCCCTGGACGGCGTGCTTCGCGCCGCAGTACGAGGCCTGGAGCGGGATGCCTCGGTGGGCGAGCGCCGATCCCACCTGGATGACCTGCCCGCGGTCGCGGGGGACCATGCGCGACAGGGCCGCACGAGTGCCGTTGACGAAGCCGAAGTAGTTGACGGCCGTGGCCCGCTCGAAGTCGTCGGGGTCCGTCTCGAGGAACTCGCCGAAGACACCGACCATCGCGTCGTTGACCCAGAGGTCGATCGGCCCGAGTTCGGCCTCGACGCGATCGGCGGCCGACTCGACCTGGGCGCGATCGGCCACGTCGGTCGAGATGCCCAGCGCACGGCGACCGGCGGCCTCGACGTCGCGGACGGCCCCGTCGAGGCCGTCCTGTCCCCGAGCGAGGATCGCGACGTCCCATCCGCGCGCGGCGAGCTCTCGGACGGTGGCCCGGCCGAGTCCCGCGGACCCTCCGGTGACGACGGCGGTTCTCGTGCTGGTCATGGTGCTCCCTCGGGCCTCTCGGCGGATCGTGGACGGACCCCCGACGCTAGTCCGCGACCGGAGGTCCGTCCCGGGGGTGATGCCCAGGTGTCAGATGTCGAAGCCTCCGCCGAAGTCGCCTCCCCCGAAGTCCCCGAAGCCCCCGCCGGAGTCGCCGGCCCCGTCGGCACCGAAGTCGCCGCCGCCGTCGCTCGCCGTCTCGGTGCCGGCGTCGGCACCGCCGTCCGCGCCGCCCTCGCCCTCGGAGCCCTGGTCGCCGCCGGCGTCGTCACCCGCGCCTCCGTCCGCCGTCGCCCCGGCGTCGGGCAGGAACGCGCTCATCAAGGTCGACCCGATGACGTAACCGGCCACCGTGCCCAGGATCGACCCGCCGATGATCGAACCCATGCCGGGGCCCTGACGGAGGGGCTGGCCGTTCGGCCCGACCTGCTGCCGTCCGTCCGGGCCGCCGCCGAGGGTGCGCTCGAGGGTCCCGGGTCGTCGGAGCTCGGACCGGGTGGCGGCCTGGGCGAGCGAGCCGGCGTCGTCGCCGCGCGGTGCCTCGCCGGGGCTCGACTCGGCCGTCAGCTGGTCGAAGACGAGACGGCGTTGTTCGGGGCTGAGCTTCGCGAACGCCTCGGCGTGCACCTGCTCGATGGTCTCGGGCGGGGCGGTCTTCAGCAGGTAGCGGTACCGCTCGACGGCGATCTCGTCGTCGCTGCGGGCCGGGCCGGTGCCGGCCGACGAGGCCGGGACCGACGACTGCTGGCCGTAGCCCTGCTGGCCGTACCCCTGCTGGCCGTACCCCTGCTGGCCGTACCCCTGCTGCGGGGCGGCGGGCTGCTCGTAGCTCTGCTGCCCGTACCGGTAGCCCTGCGGAGCGGAGGGCTGCTGCGGCTGGCCCTGCTGCGGCTCGCGGCCGAGGAGGCGGTCGAGGAATCCCATGGTGGTGTCCTGTCGGATCGTGTGCTCGGTGCCGCGCGCGGGGCGCGACGTCGGTCTGCCCACCACGGTACGGATCGTCCCGGCCCGCCGCCTGGACGGCGACGGAACGTCAGCCGCGAACGTCCTGATCGACGGCGTCACGCGACGCGTCGTCGACGCCGGCTCCACGGCGGCCCACCGACCGGACGACGAGGAACACCACGACGCCCGCGATGGCGGCGTACACGACGTAGTCCAGGTACTTCGCGTACCGGTCGATGAGCTCGTACTGGGTGCCGAGGGCGGCGCCCAACCCGATCAACAGCCCGTTCCAGAGGCCGCTGCCCACGATCGTGAAGACCGAGAAGACCAGCAGGGGCATGCGCTCGGCACCGGCGGGAAGCGAGATGAGGCTGCGCACGCCCGGGATGAACCGGCCGAAGAACACCGCGGACCGCCCGTGGCGCTCGAACCAGCCGGCCGCCTTCTCGAAGTCGTGGCGGTCGACCAGCGGCAGCTTGGCCAGCCACCGGATGCTGCGGTCGAGGCCGAGACCGGCCCCGAGCCCGTAGAGGACCAGGGCGCCCAGGTAGGCGCCGAAGGTGCTCAGCGCGATCAACAGCACGATGTTCATCGACCCGGCGCCGGCCAGGAACCCGGCCAGCGGCAGGATGACCTCGCTGGGGATCGGCGGGAACACGGTCTCGACGAAGGTCAGCAGGGCGACGCCCCACTCGCCGAGGGCGTCGATGACGCGGGCGGCGAACCCGACGAGGCCGTCGAGGTCGGCGACGACGTCCTGGCTCGAGGACGAGGAGGCGCGGAGGACGAGGGCTGTCGAGGTCATGGGTCCCAGGTGGTCGGTCGGGCGCTCGGGGGCGCAACGGATCGGCAGCCCCGAGTATGGCGGGGCAGCCTGCGCGTCCGCCCACAACGCCCGGGTGGGCTGCGCCTGACGGGGAACACCGCATCGCTTGCTACATTGACCTGTGTCGGCTTGGTTTCCGACGCCGGACACACTCACGAAACAGGACCCCAATGGGATCGCTCATCTACGGAACCTCGGGCATCGAGGTCGAGTTCGAGGACCGCGTGCTCGAACACCTCCAGATCGTCATCGCCACCAAGCTGCGTCGCCGCGAGTCGTTCTTCTTCTCGTGGCGCGACACGCAGAAGGTCGGTGACGGTCGCAGCAGCATCTGGCTGGACGCCGGCATCCCGCTCTACTTCAAGTACTCCGGCGGCCGGGTGCCGTCGATCAACCGTGACTGGCTCACCGAGCTGACGGCCTCGTCGAACAGCTCGTCCGGCCTCGTCCTCACCGACGAGCCCAGTCTCGACAACAGCGCCAAACGACGCGGCTGACCCGCACCTCCCCCCTTTCGAGGCGTTGACCCGGTTCGGGTCCGTTCCGTACCGTGGGCCCGACGGCGACGGAGGGGGCGGTCATGCAGGGTGCCAGGCGCGCGAGCGCGGGCCGTCTCACGATCGCCACGATGATGACGGTCGCCCTGGTCGCGACCCTCGTGACGGCCCAGGCCCCCGTCGCGGCCCGGGCCTCGGACGCCGTCCTCTCGCAGGGACGCAGTGCGGGGGCCTCGTCGGTCTCTTCGCGGTCCACCCCGGCAGCGGCCGCGGTGGACGGCGACGGGCGGACGGGCTGGAGGAGCGCGCGGGCGGGCTCGCAGTGGTTGCAGGTCAGCATCGGGCCGCAGGTCGACGTGTCGCAGGTCTTGCTGCAATGGGGTGACGCCCCGGCGACGGCCTACGAGGTCCAGATCTCGTCGAACGGCAAGACCTGGCGCACGCTGGCGTCGACGACCCGGGGTGACGGCGGCACGGACACGTACGACGTGGCCGGGACGGGGAGGCACGTCCGGGTGCTCGCGACGGTCTCGGCCACGGGCACGGGGTACTCGCTGTCGGAGCTGACGGTGCGTGGGTCCCGGACCGGGTCGCCGTCCGCCACCCCGGGCGTCCGGCTCGCCGGCGGTGCCGGCTCGTGGCGCCTCGAGGTCGACGGGCGGCCCTTCATGGTCGAGGGGGTCACCTACGGCGCCCCGGTCGCCGAGGCGGCCACCCACTTCCCCGACATCGCCTCGATGGGCGCCAACACGGTCCGCACCTGGGGCACCGACACGGGCTCGGGGCGCCTCTTCGACGCCGCGTCGGCGTCCGGTCTCCACGTCGTCGCCGGCCTGTGGCTCGACCACGGCGTCGACTACGTCGGCGACACCGCGTACAAGACGGCCACCCTGGCGAGCATCCGCTCGACCGTGGCCGCCTACCGGGATCGGCCGAGCCTCCTGGCCTGGGACGTGGGCAACGAGGTGATGCTGGGGCAGGGCGAGACCCAACGGGTCGCCTACGCCCGCTTCGTCGACGAGGTCGCCCGGACGATCCACTCGATCGACCCGGGCCACCCCGTCACCTCGACCGACGCCTGGATCGGCGCCCTCTCGTACTACGAGGAGCACGCTCCGTCGCTCGACTTCTACTCGGTCAACTCGTACGGCGGTGTCGGGTACCTCGAGGACGGGTGGACCTCCGGCGGCTACACCAAGCCCTACCTGGTGACCGAGACCGGTCCGGCCGGCTCGTGGGAGGTCCCCGACGACGCGAACGGCATCCCGCTCGAACCCGGCGACGAGGCCAAGGCCCGGGCCTACACCGCCGCGTGGCAGGCCGTCCTGTCCCATCCCGGCGTCGCCCTCGGGGCCACCGTCTTCAACTACGGCCTCGAGAACGACGAGCCCGGCGTCTGGTTGAACCTGCGGACCGACGGTCTCCGTCGGCTGTCGTACTTCGCGGTCCAACGCGCTTACGGCGGGGAGGCGCCCACCAACACGTCGCCCGTCGTGCGCTCCATGACGCTGTCCCCGGCCTCGGGAGTGCGCCCGGGCACACCCGTCACGCTGACGACCTCGGTGACCGACCCCGACGGCGACCCCGTGACCTACCGGGTCTACGCCACGAGCCGGTACGTCGACGGGGACGAGTCCCTCCGGCCGATGCCGGCGACCACCACGGGGCCGGGGACCATGACGGTGCAGGCCCCGTCCCGCCCCGGGGTGTGGAAGATCTACGTCTACGCGCTCGACGGCCGGGGCAACGTGGGCATCGAGGCCCGCTCGGTCCGCGTCGTCTGAGGTCCCCGCGTCAGCGGCGGACGAGGGCGGCGACCGCTCGCCACCCCACGACGAACACGCCGAGCACGACGACCGTCACGACGACGAAGCTGACCTGCACACCCTGACCGCTCACCACACGGAGCAGCACGCCGATCACGGCGGTGGAGACCCAGACGACCGCTCCCGAGCGGACGGCCGACAGCGGCCAGCGGACGCCGGTCACGCTCGCCCAGCCGACGACCGAGCCGACCACGAACGGCCACAGCGTGCCGAGCAGGCCGGGCAGGTCGAGACCTTCGGCGTGGCTGCGACGGCCGATGACGACGAAGGCCAGGACCGCGACGAGGTCGACGACGATCGGCCACCAGGCCGGGCCGACCTCCCGCCGCCGGGTCGTCGGGGACGAGGTCGGGCTGGGGCGGGTCATCTCGGTGTCCTCTCGTGACGTCGGCTCCAGCCGCGGACCGGGTCGCTCGGGTTCAGCGCGACCGCGGCTGCTCGAGTGCGCGCGACAACTCTGCCAGCAGTTCGTCGACCTGGGGGGCCACGAGGCGGTCGAGGGCCTCGGCGATGCGCGGACGGTGCTGCACCAGGGCCAGGCACAGGCTCGTGCCGACGGACTCGGCGTGGTCGCCCGCCAGGGTGATCTCGTGTCGCAGTGCGGCCTTGGCCTCGTCCGAGTACTCGGGCTCGGGCTCGGGTCGCGGGGCAGGACCCGGTCGGTGTTCCGATCCGGCGGCCGGACGAGGATCGTCGAGCAAGGGCGCGTCGGTCGGCATCGCCGAATCGGGCGGCAGCAGCCAGCCGTCGAGGTCGTCGGGGTCGAACGGCGCGGCAGCGACGTCGGCCTCGGACGTGGAGTCCGTGGACCCGCCCACGACGGTCGGGTCGGGCGGGATGATGCCGGCGTCCGCCGGCATCCCCGCGAGCCCGGCGAGCGTGAAGAGGAACGGCTGGCCCGGTTCGGGTTCGGGGTCGAGATCGAGACCCTGGAACTCGGGGTCGAGACCCTGCTCGGGTCGGTACCCCCGCGCCTCCTGGGCCTCGGCGAGTCGCAGCTCGCGCGTGACGAGCGGGAGGTTGCGGGCCGTGTACTCGTCGACGTCGTCGTCGACGATCTGCCGCATCCGGTTCAGCAGCGCGTGCTGCACGGCGTGCGGCACGTCGTGGTCGAACCCGGCGGCGGTGGCGACGGGCGAGCCGAGGCACACCCGACACGGTCGCGTGCGACCGCGGGCGGTGCCGATGTGCCACCGGGGCAGCCAGCGCAGCCAGGCGTCGACGGCAGAGCTCACGCGTCCCTCGATCTGCTCGGCCATGCCTCGAATCTAGGGCGAAAAGCGGCCGGGACGCCGACACGCCCGGGCGATTCCCGGGGATCGAGGTGTCCGAGCAGCCCGCGGAGCCGACGGCGGTGCACGACTCGGGCCGCGTCACCCTCGTCGACGCCGGGACTCAGCCCGACGTGACGAAGTCGATGAGTTCCTCGACCCGGCCGAGCACCGACGGCTCGAGGTCGGCATAGCTCCGCACGCGCGACAGGATGTGCTGCCAGGCCCGCGCGATGTCCGCCTGGTCCTCGTGCGGCCAGCCCATGGCCGCGCACACGCCGTGCTTCCACTCGACGGATCGGGGCACGACCGGCCAGGCCTCGACACCGAGCCGCCCGGGCTTGACGGCCTGCCAGACGTCGACGAACGGGTGCCCGACCACCAACACGTGGCGGCCGAGCGGACTTCGGGCGATGCCCTCGGCGACCCGGCTCTCTTTCGAGCCCGGCACCAGGTGGTCGACGAGCACGCCGACGCGTCGCTCGGGCCCCGGCCGGAAGTCGCGGAGCACGTCGGCCAGGTGGTCGACGCCCTCGAGGTACTCGACGACGACGCCCTCGACCCGCAGGTCGGAGCCCCAGACCTTCTCGACCAGCTCGGCGTCGTGCCGCCCCTCGACGAAGATGCGGCTCTGACGGGCGACCCGGGCCTTGGCCCCCTCGACGGCGAACGAGCCGGACGCCGTGCGCGCCCGACCCTGAGGCGCCGCCCGCGGCACCCGCAGCGCGACGGGGGCGCCGTCGATCGAGAACGAGCCCGACATCGGGAAGGCCCGCACCCGGCCCTTCCAGTCCTCGAGCTCGACGGTGCCGGCCTCGACGCGGACGATCGCGCCCGTGAAGCCCGACCGGACCTCTTCCACCACGAGGTCGCGGACCGCGTCGGTCGGCGTCGGCGCCGGCTTCGTCGAGCGCTTCCAGTCGCCGGCGAGCACGTCGGCACCGTACCGGTCGTCATCCACGGGGGCCTCCGGAGCGTGGTCGGGGTTGGTAGGGGCGGGGTGGGCCCTTTCGCGGGCCGTCGGCGGGTGCGGTCTCGGGACGCCCGGACGTGCGGCCCGGCCGGGGGGACGGAGCAGGAGGCGCGGTGCCGCTCCGTGGAGTCGCCTCGGTCGGGCGCTGGCTCACCTTCGGCGGACGCGCCGCCGACGCGTCGGGCTTCGGGAGCGCGACGCGGGTGGAGGACGGTGACGACGCGACCCGCGCCTCCCGGTCGGATGCGGCCGTGCGGACCGCGACGCCCGCCGGGGTCGGCGTGAAGCCGACCGTGAACACCCAGATCAGACCACCCAGGACGAAGAGCACGAACGCGGCCGACACGGCCGCGGGCAGCCACCAGGCCGCGAGGGGCCCACCCTGCGAGACGAGGGCCAGGACGAACAGCGCCGCGACGAACCACAGGGAGGCGCTGGTCGCCACCGCGAGGTAGCGCTGGTACCGGCGCCTCATCTCGGCCCGGTTGGCCGGGTTCTTCCAGAAGGCGGCGCGCGGGACGAGCACGTGGCGGGCGGGCGTGACCGCGAGGAACAGAGCCGACACCGACCAGGTCACGACGATGCCGACCACGAGCACTGCGCCCAGGAGGACGAGGTCGTCACGGCTCGCCGCGAACGCCGACCCACCCGTCTCGCTGAGGTGGACCATCACGACCCGGCCGGGCAGGACGCGCGAGGCCACCGCGAGCGTCACGAGCACGCCGACGAGGGCGACGGCCACGGGCACGGCGGGGCGCAGACGCGCGACGAGGTTCATCGTGCGCCGCTCCCTGCCGCGGCCGTGGTCACGTCGATCAGGCCTGCGCCCGCTCGAGCACCAGCTCGCGGACGCGCGCGGCGTCCGCCTGCCCCTTCATGGCCTTCATGACGGCGCCGATGACGGCACCGGCGGCCTGGACCTTGCCGTCGCGGATCTTCGCCAGCACGTCGGGCTGACCGGCCAGGGCCTCGTCGATGGCGGCGATGAGCGCGCCGTCGTCCGAGACGACCTTCAGCCCGCGGGCCTCGACGACCTCGGACGGGCTGCCCTCGCCGGCGACGACGCCCTCGAGCACCTGACGGGCCAGTCGGTCGGTCAGCTCGCCGCTCTCGACGAGCGCGATGAGTTCGCTGACGTGCAGGGGCGACACGAGGCTCGAGGCCTCGACGCCCTGCGCGTTGGCGAGGCGGGCGATCTCGCCGGTCCACCACTTGCGTGCGGCCTGGGGTGAGGCACCCGCGGCGACGGTCTCGACGAGCTCGGTGAGCAGGCCGGAGTTCACGACGTCCTGGAACTCGAGGTCGGCGAACCCCCACTCGGACTTGAGCCGGCGACGCTGGGCGACCGGCGCCTCGGGGAGGGCCAGACGCAGTTCTTCGACGAGCTCGCGAGGAGGGACGACGGGCAGCAGGTCGGGCTCGGGGAAGTACCGGTAGTCGTCGGCGTCGCTCTTGGGGCGGCCCGCCGAGGTGCGACCGGTGTCTTCGTGCCAGTGGCGCGTCTCTTGCGTGATGGTGCCGCCCGCGGCGAGGATCGCGGCCTGACGCTGGATCTCGTAGCGGACCGCGCGCTCGACCGAACGGAACGAGTTGACGTTCTTGGTCTCGGTGCGGGTGCCGAGCTTCTCCTGCCCGTGCGGACGCAGGGAGACGTTCGCGTCGCAGCGCAGGTTGCCGCGCTCCATGCGGGCCTCGCTGACGCCGAGGGCCCGCACGATGTCACGGATGGTCGAC
This sequence comes from Frigoribacterium sp. Leaf8, assembly GCF_001421165.1. GTDB lineage: Bacteria > Actinomycetota > Actinomycetes > Actinomycetales > Microbacteriaceae > Frigoribacterium. Next base: position 274,727 of record NZ_LMKB01000006.1, read on the forward strand.
ACGTAGGCCGCGCCCAGCTCGGGGCCCTTGGCGCCCGCGCCGATGATCGGCTTGGTGACGATCTCGACGAGCGGGATGCCCGCGCGGTTGTAGTCGACGAGGGAGTACTCGGCGCCCTGGATGCGACCGGTCGACCCGCCGACGTGCGTCAGCTTGCCGGCGTCCTCTTCCATGTGGGCGCGCTCGATCGGGATCGCGAAGACGGTCCCGTCCGGCAGCTCGACCTCGACCTCGCCCTCGAACGCGATGGGTTCGTCGAACTGGCTGACCTGGTAGTTCTTGGGGTTGTCGGGGTAGAAGTAGTTCTTGCGGGCGAAGCGCGAGCTCTCGGCGATCGAGCAGCCCAGGGCCAAGCCGAGGCTGATCGAGTAGCGCACGGCCTGCTCGTTGACCACCGGCAGCGACCCGGGCAGGCCCAGGTCGACCGGGGTGACGTTGGTGTTGGGCTCGCCACCGAAGAAGTTCGGGGCGTCCGAGAACATCTTGGTCTTGGTCGCCAGCTCGACGTGGACCTCGAAGCCGAGGACGACCTCGAACTGCTCGAGGGCCTTCTCGTAGTCCATCAGGTCTGCCTTGGCCATCAGATGACTCCCTCGGTGGCGGCGGTCTGCTCGGTCGCGCTCAGGTCGGGCGCGCGCGAGATGAGCGTGTGGCCCCAGCCCTGCTCGAGCAGCTGCTCGAGGGCGGCACCGTAGGTGTAGAGGCGGGCGTCGCCGCGCGCGGGGGCCATGAACTGCAACCCCGTCGGCAGCCCGTCCTCGGCGGCCAGGCCCATCGGCACCGTCATGCCGGGGATGCCGGCCAGGTTGGCCGGGATCGTCGTGATGTCGTTGAGGTACATGGCCAGCGGATCGTCGATCTTCTCGCCGAGCCGGAACGCCGTGGTGGGCGCGGACGGCGAGACGAGGACGTCGACCTGGTCGAACGCCGCCGCGAAGTCGCGCTGCACGAGGGTGCGCACCTTCTGCGCGCTGCCGTAGTAGGCGTCGTAGTAGCCCGCGCTCAGCGCGTAGGTGCCGAGGATGATGCGGCGCTTGACCTCGGGGCCGAAGCCGGCCTCGCGGGTGGCGGCCATGACGTCCTCGACGGTGCCGCCTCCCTCGGGGACGACCCGCAGGCCGAAGCGCACCGAGTCGAACTTGGCGAGGTTGCTCGACGCCTCGGCCGGCAGGATCAGGTAGTAGGCGCTGATCGCGTGCTCGAAGCTGGGGGCCGAGATCTCGACGATCTCAGCACCGGCCGCGCTCATGAGCTCGAGGGCCTCGGCGAAGCGGGCCTTGACGCCGGCCTGGAAGCCCTCGCCGTTCAGCTCGCGGACGACTCCGATGCGGACGCCCTGCAGGGCACCGCCGGCGAGACCGGTGCGGGCCGCCTCGGTGAACGAGGGCCAGGCGTCGCGCAGCGAGGTGGAGTCGCGGGGGTCGTGCCCGGTGATGACGTCGTGCAGCATGGCGCTGTCGAGCACCGTGCGGCTGACCGGGCCGACCTGGTCGAGCGAGCTGGCCAGGGCGATCGCGCCGTAGCGGCTGACCGACCCGTAGGTCGGCTTGACCCCGACGGTGCCGGTGACGGCACCGGGCTGGCGGATGGACCCGCCGGTGTCGCTGCCGAGGGCGAGGGGCGCCTCGAAGGCGGCGACGGCGGCCGCGGAGCCGCCTCCCGAGCCACCGGGGATGCGGTCGAGCGACCAGGGGTTGTGCGTGGGTCCGTAGGCCGAGAACTCGGTCGACGAGCCCATCGCGAACTCGTCCATGTTGGTCTTGCCGAGGGGGACGAGGTCGGCCGCGCGCAGCTTGGCGACGACGGTGGCGTCGTACGGCGGCACCCAACCCTCGAGGATCTTGCTGCCGGAGGTCGACGGCATGTCGATCGTGCAGAGGACGTCCTTGATGGCGATCGGGACGCCGGCGAGCGGGCCGAGGGCCTCGCCCGCGGCGCGGCGGCGGTCGACGTCGGCCGCCGTGTCGAGTGCGGCCGTGCTGACGTGCAGGAAGGCGTGGACGTCCCCGTCGACCGCCTCGATGCGGTCGAGGTGGGCGCGCGTGACGTCGACCGACGACACGTCGCCGGCGGCGAGGCGTGTCGACAGCTCGGCGGCGGACAGGTGGACGAGCGAGGTGGTGTCGGTCATGGCTACTGCTCTTCTCCCAGGATCGCGCTCACCCGGAAGCGCGAGCCGTCGTGGTCGGGGGCGCCGGACAGGGCCTGCTCGGCCGTGAGCGTCTCGCCCACGACGTCGGGCCGGAACACGTTCTCGAGCGGGATCGGGTGGCTGGTCGCCGGGACGTCGTCGGTCGCGACCTCTCGGACCCTGGCGACGCTGTCGACGATGTGGCCGAGTTCGGCGGTCATCGTGTCGATCTCGGCCTCGGTGAGGGCGATGCGGGCGAGACCGGCGAGGTGCTGCACCTGCTCGCGCGTGATTTCGGACATGCTTCTCTCTCACGTGGTCGTGCGGGGGTACCGCGGCGGCGGTACCGCACGATTCTACGGGGCGGCACCGACGCGCGGGGTCGTGGGGGGTCGCGGCGTCGGACCCTCAGTCGCGGAAGTAGACGTCCTGCGGCCGCACGAGCGTGAGGGCGGGCGCCTCCGGACCGCCCTCGCCCGGTTGGCCGGTGCGACCGTCGACGAGTGCGCCGTGCCCGAGCCCGATGAGGGCCAGGCTACGCATCGACTCGGTGCCGGCCCGGAAGTAGTCGTTGTGACCGAGCGCGGAGGCCAGGGCGTGTCCCGTCACCGCGTCGGCTCCACCGCTCAGGTGCAGCACGACGGCGCCGAAGGCGCCCGTCGCCGGGTCGGCCCCGAAGAAGCCGCTCCCGGCCACGGGGTCGAAGCTGCCCGCGGCGGCGTACACGTCGTGACCGCGGACCGCGAGCTCCCCGGCGTCGGACACGACGCTGCCGGGCGATCCCAGCAGCACCAGCGAGTCGACCGACACGCGTCCGGACGACAGGGCGATCGTCGCCGTCGTCGAGCCGTACGAGTGCGCCATGACCGACACCCGCGGCTCGTCGTCCGCCCGGGCCGCGTCGAGCCCGTCGAGCGCGTCCACGAGGTGGGACGCACCCTGCCGAGCGAGGCCGAGGTCGTAGAAGTTGGTCAGGTCGGGCGTCTGGTAGCCCATCCAGGCCACGACGGCGACGGTCGGCACGGGGCCGGGGCCGCCGCGGCCCAGCAACGTCGCCCAGGTGGCCTGCTCGTCGTGGAGGGCGCCGGCGGTGTTGGTCCAGTCCACGAGCTGGTCCGACACCGTGAACAGCATGCCGGGGACGAGCACGCTGACGTCGTCGGCGGTGTCGAGGTCGCCGACGGTGACGGCCGCGCGTCCGGGCAGGACCGTGTCGAGCGCCACGAGGTGTCGGTCGGCCGCCCCGGCGAAGGGGACGTCGTTCGTCGCCCCGTCGAGCGTCGCCCGCACCTGCTGGAGCATGGCCAGACGACGGGCGTCACCCGGCTCCTCGTCGTCCGAACCGATCCGCTGCGAGACGGCGACCGTCGCGTACCGCAGGAGCTGCCGGTTGGCGGTGTCGCGCACCGAGTACGGAACGCCCTCGAGGTTGCCGACGACGCCCGGCACGCTGCGCGCGAGGACCGCCTGCCGACCGTCGCCCAGCCCGGACCACCAGGCGGCCGTGACCTCGGGTGCGACCTGCTCACCGAGCGCCGCCGTCAGCGCGGTCGCGTCGTCACCGTCGGCGTCGAGGGTGTCGGCGAAGCGCTCGACCCCGGCCGAGGAGGCGCGGGCCAGCTGGTCGAGGCAGGCCTCGGCCGAGAAGGCGGTCGCCTCGACCTCCCGGCAGCCGTCGAGCTCGGGCACGGCACGACCGTCCCGTACCGGTGCGACCCCCGGGACGTTGCCCGGCGACGCCCCGACGAGTGGCCCAGTGGCCGGGCGGTCGAGCGTCACGGCGGTCGCCGACGGCACGGTCGGAGCATCGGCCACCCCGGCGAGGTGCACCGAGGCAGAAAGCATTGCTGCAGCGAGGAACAGCACGTCGGGTCTTCCCCCTAGTCACGTGCCTGTACCCCGGCTCCCTACTGCTGGAGAACGACACGTCCTCACATCCTAGGAAACCAAAGTGCCCCTGACCAGGGAAATCATGATTCAGGCGCCTCCTCGTCCCCCACCTGGGGGACAACGAGAGCCGCCGGGCCCTCCTTAAGGAGGACAGCAAATTGCTCCGCGTCGATGATCCGTACCCCGAGTTGCTCGGCCTTCGTCAACTTCGATCCGGCGCCGGGTCCGGCCGCGACGAAGTCCGTCTTCTTGCTGACGCTGCTCGCCGCCTTGCCGCCGGCCTCGACGATGGCTTCGAGTGCGCCCTCGCGGGTGAATCCCTCGAGGCTCCCGGTCGCCACGACCGTCACGCCCGAGAGCACGCCACCCGCCGCCTCGGCGGCACCCGGTCCGGGATGACCGGGTGTGGCGAACTGCACTCCCGCCGCCGTCCACCGATCGATGATCTCGACGTGCCAGTCGACGTCGAACCAGGCGAGCAGCGCATCGGCGATGATGCCGCCCACGCCGTCGACGGCCGCGAGCTCGTCCCGCGAGGCGGCTCGGATGGCGTCGAGCGAGCCGAAGTGGTTGGCCAGCGCCCGGGCCGCGACCGGCCCGACGTGTCGGATGCTCAGACCGACCAGGAACCGCCACAGCGGGCTGGTCTTCGCCTTCTCGAGGTTCGCGAGCATCTCGATCGCCGTCTTGGACGGCACCGAGGTCTCGTCACCCGAGAACTCGGTGGCCGAGGGGTCGAAGGCGCCGTCGCGCTTGGCGCGCTTCCGGCGGAACGGGGTGACGAGTTTCGGCTGCCCGTCGGCCTCGAGCTTCTGCATGCCGGTCTCGGTGTCGCGGACGACGACCCGTACGGGGAAGATGTCGGCCATCGTCAGGCTGAAGAGGCCGGCCTCGGTGCGCAGGGGCGGCGTGGCCGGCTCGACGGGCTGCGTCAGCGCGGCCGCCGCGACTTCGCCGAGACCTTCGACGTCGAGCGAGCCGCGGGACGCGATGTGCTCGACGCGTCCGCGGACCTGGGCAGGGCAGCTCTCGGCGTTGGGACAGCGCAGGTCGATGTCGCCCTCTTTGGCGGGCTTGAGCGGGGTGCCGCACTCGGGGCAGTCGACGGGCATGACGAACTCGCGTTCGGTGCCGTCGCGCAGCTCGATGACCGGGCCGAGCACCTCGGGGATGACGTCGCCCGCCTTGCGCAGCACGACGGTGTCGCCGATCAGCACGCCCTTCGCCTTGACGACCTGCTGGTTGTGCAGGGTCGCCTGGCGCACCTCGCTGCCGGCGACCTCGACCTTCTCCATGACGGCGAAGGGCGTCGCTCGGCCCGTGCGTCCGACGCTGACGACGATGTCGAGCAGCGTCGTGTTGACCTCTTCGGGCGGGTACTTGAACGCCGTCGCCCACCGGGGAGCCCGGCTCGTTGCCCCGAGCTCTTCGTGGAGGGCGAGGTCGTCGACCTTGACCACGATGCCGTCGATCTGGTGCTCGACCGACGAGCGCCGCACCCCGTAGTCGTGGATGAAGGCCTCGACCTCGTCGACGGTGTCGAAGACGCGGTAGTGGGTCGAGATGGGCAGGCCCCACCCGCCCAGCAGGTCGTAGACCTCGGATTGCGAGCGGACCTCGGTCGCCCGCTCGAGTTCTCGGACCGGCCACGCGCCGATGCCGTGCACGAGCATCCGCAGGCGGCGCAGGCGTGCGTGCATCAACTCGCGCTTCTCGGGGCTCTTGCCCTCTTCTTTCTGACGCAGCGAGCCGGCGGCGGCGTTGCGGGGGTTCGCGAAGACGCGTTCTCCCGCCTCGCGCTGCTGGGCGTTGAGTTCGTCGAACTCGCTGACCGGGAAGAAGATCTCGCCTCGCACCTCGACCAGCGGCGGGTGGCCGGTGCCCTCGAGCCGTTCGGGGATCGTGCCCATGGCGAGCACGTTGCCGGTCACGTCCTCGCCGACGACGCCGTCGCCACGGGTGGCGGCGGTGACGAGCACGCCGTCCTCGTACCGCAGGTTGATCGCCAGGCCGTCGATCTTCAGTTCGGTGAGGAACCGCACGCGTTCGGTCCCGGCGTCGCGCTGGACCTTGCCCGCCCACTCGGCGAGCTCGTCGTCGCTGAACACGTTGTCGAGGCTGAGCATGCGCTCGGCGTGCTCGACCGGGGCGAACTGCGTGGTCTCGGCCCGGCCACCGACCGTCTGCGTGGGGCTGTCGGGCTTCTGCAGCTCGGGGTGAGCCCGCTCGAGGGAGTCGAGGCGTCGCACGAGGCCGTCGTAGTCGGCGTCGGAGACGGTCGAGCCGTTGCCCTCGTAGTACTGGTCACGCAGTTCGAGGATGCGGGTCGTCAGACGTTCGGCCTCGTCTCGCGCCTGCGACAGGTCGTCGGGGACGCCGTCGGTCTCGACCGCGGGCCCGGAGGCGGAGGCGGAGGCGTCGTCGCCGGTCTCGCTCATCGTGGTCGCCTCAGACGGTGACGTCTGCGGGCACGGGCACGGCGCTGACCGTGCGGTCGATCGTGCACTGACCGAGGACGCGGGTGCCGACGTAGACGACGGCGGTCTGCCCGGGGGCGACGCCGTTGAGGGGTTCGCGAGGTGTGATCACGAGTTCTTTCTTACCCTCGACCTCCGACACCCGCGCGACGGCGGGTACGGGGTCGGCGTGGGCACGGATCTGCACGTCGCAGTCGAACGCGACCGTCGGGTCGACCGGGGCGAGCCCGGCCCAGGTGTACGAGCCGCCGGCGATCTCGGCGATGTCGAGGGCCTCCTTCGGTCCGACGACGACCGTGTTGTCGACCGGTCGCACCTCGAGCACGAAGCGCGGCTTCCCGTCATCGGACGGGAAGCCGATGTTGAGGCCCTTGCGCTGGCCGACCGTGAAGGCGTGCGCCCCCTCGTGCGACCCGACCACGGCACCGCTGCGATCGAGGATCTCACCCGTCTCGGCACCGACCCGCTCGGCGAGCCACCCGCGGGTGTCGCCGTCGGGGATGAAGCAGATGTCGTGGCTGTCGGGCTTGGACGCCACGCTGAAGCCGCGCTCGGCGGCCTCGGCCCGCACCTCGGCCTTGGAGGGCGTCGCCCCGAGCGGGAACATCGAGTGCGCGAGCTGCTCGGCGGTGAGCACGCCCAGCACGTACGACTGGTCCTTCGCCCAGGCGGAGGCGCGGTGCAGCTCTCGGTTGCCCCGGTCGTCGGTGACGATGGTCGCGTAGTGACCCGTGCAGACCGCGTCGAAGCCGAGCGCGAGCGCCTTCTCGAGCAGGGCGGCGAACTTGATGCGCTCGTTGCAGCGCATGCAGGGATTGGGCGTGCGGCCTGCGGAGTACTCGGCGACGAAGTCGTCGACGACATCGAGCTTGAAGCGCTCGGAGAAGTCCCACACGTAGTAGGGGATGCCGATCTTGTTGGCGGCGCGCTGGGCGTCCATCGAGTCCTCGATGGTGCAGCAGCCACGGCTGCCCGTTCGGAGCGTCCCCGGCATCCGGCTGAGGGCCAGGTGCACGCCCACCACGTCGTGGCCGGCCTCGACCGCCCTCGCCGCGGCCACCGCCGAGTCGACTCCACCACTCATCGCTGCCAAGACCTTCATCCGACAAGTGTACGCAGCGGGCCTAGGGTGGCGAGCGACATGTCTTCCTCCTCCCCCGCCTTCAGCATGCGGTCGGTGGCCCTCGCGGCGTTCCTGCCCGCGGCGCTCTTCGCCATCGGCGAGGGGGCCATCATCCCGATCATCCCCGTCGTGGCGAGCGAGCTCGGTGCCTCGCTCCCCTTCGCCGGCTTCGTCGCCGCGCTCATCCTCGTGGGCGAGCTGATCGGCGACATCCCGAGCGGATGGCTCGTCAGCCGCATCGGCGAGCGCACCGCGATGATCGGTGCCTCGCTCGTGAGCATCGGCGGACTCGTCACCTGTCTGCTGGCGCCGAACGAGATCGTCCTCGCCGTCGGCGTGCTGGTGATCGGCCTCGCGACCGCGGTCTTCGCCCTCGCACGGCACGCCTTCATGACCAGCTTCGTGCCCGTCGAGATCCGCGCCAGGGCGCTGTCGAGCCTCGGCGGAGTCTTCCGACTCGGCTACTTCGTCGGCCCGTTCCTCTCGGCCGGGGTCATCGAGTTGACCGGGTCCGTGCAATCGGCGTTCGTCGTCCACATCGTCGGCTGCCTCGGCGCGGCGATCGCGCTGCTCGTCCTGCGCGACCCGTCGGCTGCCTTCGGCGTCCGGCCGGGCAGCGGCACGGAGGACGGCGCCGACCTCGTCGCCCGGGAGGCACACGGCCTCTTCGCGACCCTCTGGCGTCATCGAGGCGTGCTGCTGAAGCTCGGCAGCGGGGCGGCCCTGATCGGCGCCATGCGTTCCGGTCGCCAGGTCATGCTGCCCCTCTGGGCCGTCAGCATCGGCCTCGGGGCGTCCGAGACCGCGATCATCATCGGCATCGCCGGCGCCGTGGACTTCGCGCTCTTCTACACGAGCGGACAGATCATGGACCGCTTCGGGCGCCTCTGGAGCGCCGTCCCCTGCATGGTGGGCCTCGGGCTCTCGTACCTCGCCCTGTCGGTCACGCACGACCTCGACGCCAGGGTCGGATGGTTCGTCGCCGTCGCGATCCTGATGTCCCTGGCCAACGGCGTCGGCAGCGGCATCCTCATGACGCTCGGTGCCGACCTGGCCGACAAAGGCGACCCCGCCCCCTTCCTCGGCGCCTGGCGCTTCACCGGCGACGCGGGCAGCGCTGCGGCGCCCCTGCTCATCTCCGGGGTGACCGCGGTCGTGTCGATCTCGCTCGCCAGCGGGGTGATGGGCGTCCTCGGCCTCGTGGGTGCGGCGATCCTCCTGCGCTACGTGCCCCGCTACTCACCGCACGTGCCCCGCTCTCAGCGCTAGCGCCTCCTCGTCCCCGTTCCCGCCGAGGGTCGCCGTCGGTACACTCGGTGCTGCCGCGGGAGTGGTGGAATTGGCAGACACGCAGGATTTAGGTTCCTGTGCTTTCGAGCGTGAGGGTTCAAGTCCCTTCTCCCGCACACAGAGCGCCGTAACGACGTGCCCCCTCCCGCCAGGGTTCACGTCCCTCCACCCGCACGGGTACCCTGAGCGAGACCGGCAGGCCGGCCACCACGACCGGAGAACACCCGATGCTGCCCCTCGTCTCCATCCCCTGGTTGAACCCCGAGTACCTGCTCACGTCCTTCGGACCGTGGGCCGTGCTCGGCGTCTGCCTGCTCGTCTTCGCCGAGACGGGCCTGCTGATCGGCTTCCTGTTCCCGGGTGACACGCTGTTGATCATCACGGGCATCCTCGCCGCGACGAACCCCGGCGCCCTCGGCCTGCCGATCTGGCTGATCGCGATCTTCATCAGCATCGCCGCGTTCGCCGGCGGCGAGCTCGGCTACCTCATCGGCCACAAGGTCGGCCCCCGCATCTTCGAGCGGAAGGAGAGCGGGCTGTTCAGCGTCGCGAACGTCAACCGCACGAACGCCTTCTTCGAGCGGTTCGGCCCGATGGCCGTCATCATCGCCCGGTTCGTCCCGGTGATCCGCACCTTCGCGCCGATCATGGCCGGAGTCGGCCACATGAGCTACCGGCGGTACTCGCTGTTCAACGCCGTCGGCGCCGTCGTCTGGGGCATGGGCATCACGTTGGCGGGCTTCGGCATCGGACACATCCCTCCCGTCGCGGACTTCGTCAGCTCGTACATCGACCTCATCCTGCTCGGGGCCGTGCTGGCGACGGTGATCCCCATCGCGATCCACTACTTCCACGGGGTGCACCAGGCCAAGAAGGCCGAGGCCTCGGGCGAGGTCGAGACGCCGCAGGTGTCGTCCGCGCCGCACGACGCCTGACCACCGCGGGCACCCAGGCGCCCGTCGGCCGATGGCCGAGGGCCCCGAGGAGGCGCGCGCGGCTCAGTCCGCGAGCGCGGCCACCCGGGGCGCGATCGCCCGGAACGCCCGGGAGCGATGGCTGACGGCGTTCTTCTCGTCCGCGGTGAGCTCGGCCGCGCTGCGGCTCTCGCCCTCGGGGCGGAACACGGGGTCGTAACCGTGCCCGTTCGAGCCGACCCGCGCCTCCAGCACCTCGCCGTGCCATTCGCCGTACTCGACGTGCTCGACCCACGCGCTCGCCTCGGGCGGCCCGTCGGGGCCTTCGGCACCGACGGGCGGCGGCACGACGAGGGCGGCGGCGCACGAGAACCACGCCGAGCGGTCGTCGGCCCCGTCGAGCTCGGCCAGCAGCTTGTCGATGTTGTCGTCCGCGTCGCGGGTGCCGGCGTAGCGCGCCGAGTGGATGCCGGGAGCCCCGCCGAGGGCCGCCGCCGAGATCCCGCTGTCGTCGGCGAGGGCGGGCAGCCCGGTGTGACGTGCTGCCGCACGCGCCTTGATCAGGGCGTTGGCCGCGAACGACTCACCGTCCTCGACCGGCTCGGGGCCGTCGTAGGCGACCAGCTCGACGCCCGGCGCCGTCTCGGCGAGCAGCAGTCGGAGCTCCGCCACCTTGCCCTGGTTGTGCGTGGCGATGACGACGCGGGTCATCGGCCGAGTGCCTCGCGCTGGAAGCGGCTCAGGTCGACGGCGCCGGCGACGGCGAGGTCGAGCAACGAGTCGAGCTCGCGACGGTCGAACGGCGCGCCCTCGGCCGTGCCCTGCACCTCGACGAACGATCCGCTGCCCGTGACGACGACGTTCATGTCGGTCTCGGCCCGGACGTCCTCGACGTAGGCGAGGTCGAGCATCGGCTCGCCGTCGATGATGCCCACCGAGACGGCGGAGACGCTGTCGGTCAGGGGCGTGGCCTTCTGCCCGACGAACTTCTTCTCGCGCCCCCACTCGATCGCCTGGGCGAGGGCGACGTAGGCACCCGTGATCGCGGCGGTGCGGGTGCCGCCGTCCGCCTGCAGGACGTCGCAGTCGAGGACGATCGTGTTCTCTCCGAGGGCCTTGGTGTCGACCACGGCGCGGAGGCTGCGGCCGATCAGGCGCGAGATCTCGTGCGTGCGACCGCCGATCTTGCCCTTGACGCTCTCGCGGTCGTTGCGCGAGTTGGTGGCCCGGGGCAGCATCGCGTACTCGGCCGTGACCCAGCCCTTGCCCTTGCCGGTCAGCCAGCGGGGCACGCCGTTCGTGAAGGACGCCGTGCAGAGCACCTTCGTGCCGCCGAAGGTGATGAGGGCGCTGCCCTCGGCGTGGGCGCTCCACCCGGTCTCGATCGTGACGGGGCGCAGGTCGGTCGTGCTGCGCCCGTCGGCGCGGACGGTCGTGCTCGTGGTGTCGGTCATGGTGCCTTCTCTCGGCTGGGGATGGACGGTGGCGGGCGGGGTCGTCGACCCCACGGGCGCAGGAGGCGCGGGTCAGGTCCGCTCGACGGTGCGGCGGCCCGGGGGCAACTCGATCGCCCCCGTCTCGAGGTGCCCGACGCGCGAGACCTCGGGACCCAGGAACCGGCGGGCCAGGCGCAGGAACGACTTCTCGTCGGGCCCGGTCGCCTCGAACTCGTGGTGCGGCTCGCCCCGGTCGGTGCGCTCGAGCCCGTGCTGGACGAGGGTGCGGTAGACGTCGGCTGCCGTCTCTTCCGCGCTGGACACGAGACGGACGTCGGGGCCCACGACGTACTGGACGGCCGCCGACATGAGGGGGTAGTGGGTGCAGCCCAGGACGAGGGTGTCGATGCCGGCGTCGCGCAGCGGGGCGAGGTACCCCTCGGCGACTGCCCGCAGCTCGGGGCTCGACGTGTCGCCCGCCTCGACGAACTCGACGAAGCGGGGACAGGCCTGCGTGATCAGCTCGAGACCCGCGGCCGCCGCGAACGCGTCCTCGTAGGCACGCGAGTTGATCGTGCCCTCGGTGCCGATGACGCCGATGCGGCCGTTGCGCGTCTGCTGCACCGCCGCGCGCACGGCGGGCTGGATCACCTCGACGACGGGGATGCCCGCGCCGATCGTGTACCGCTCCCGGGCGTCGCGCAGCACCGCGGACGAGGCGGTGTTGCAGGCGATGACCAGCAACTTGACGCCCTGGGCGACGAGGTCGTCCATCACGGCGAGGGCGTAGCCGCGCACCTGGGCGATCGGCTTCGGCCCGTACGGCGAATGGGCCGTGTCGCCGACGTACCGGATCGACTCGTGGGGCAGCTGGTCGATGATCGCCCTCGACACGGTCAGCCCGCCGACGCCGCTGTCGAAGACTCCGATGGGTGCGTCCGTCACGACCACGAAGCCTACCCGGCGCGAGCCGCGACCCCCTCGACGACCGGGCGAGCCTAGGCTGGCGGAGTGACCAGCGCGCTGTTGACCGACCGGTACGAACTCACCATGGTGGAGGCCGCCCTCAAGGCGGGCACGGCCCACCGCGACAGCGTGTTCGAGGTGTTCGCGCGACGCCTGCCCGAGGGGCGGCGCTACGGCATCGTCGCGGGCACCGGTCGGTTCCTCGAGCTGCTCGCCGACTTCCGTTTCGGCGACGACGAGGTGGCCTGGCTGCGCGAGGCGGGGGTTGTGGACGCGACGACCGCCGACTGGCTGGCCGACTACCGGTTCTCGGGCGACATCTGGGGTTACGCCGAGGGCGAGGTCTACCTGCCGGGGTCGCCGCTGCTGGTCATCCAGTCGACGTTCGCCGAGGCCGTGCTGCTCGAGACCCTGGCGCTGAGCGTCTTCAACTACGACTCGGCCGTGGCCAGCGCGGCGGCGCGCATGGTCTCGGCCGCCGACGGTCGCCCGCTCGCCGAGATGGGCTCACGGCGGACGGGCGAACGCAGCGCCGTGGCCGCGGCCCGGGCCGCCTACATCGCGGGCTTCGGTGCCACGAGCAACCTCGAGGCCGGCCGGTCGTGGGGCGTCCCGACGATGGGCACCGCCGCCCACGCGTTCACCCTGTTGCACGACACCGAGGAGGACGCCTTCCGCGCCCAGGTCGACACCTTGGGGCCGGGCACCACCCTGCTCGTCGACACCTACGACATCCCCGAAGCCGTGGCCACGGCCGTCCGGGTCGCCGGACCGTCGCTCGGGGCGGTGCGCATCGACAGCGGCGACCTGCCGTCGCTGGTGGGGCAGGTCCGCGCTCAGCTCGACGAGCTCGGCGCGACGGCGGCGAAGATCACCGTCACGAACGACCTGGACGAGTACACGATCGCCGCCCTGCGCGCGGCCCCGGTCGACTCGTTCGGCGTCGGCACCTCGGTCGTCTCGGGATCGGGCCACCCGGCCGCCGGCATGGTCTTCAAACTGGTCGCCCGTCGCGGCGACGACGGCGACTGGGTCTCCGTGGCGAAGAAGTCGGCCGACAAGGCCTCCGTGGGAGGACGGAAGTCCCCCGTGCGCGTCATCGTGGACGGGGTCGCCACCCGCGAGCTCATCCGCATCGGGTCGTCGGAGACGGCGGCCGGGGAGCGATCGCTGCACGTCCCGCTCGTCACGGCCGGCGAGATCGATGCCCGGCACACCGGGCCGGAAGGTGTCGCCCGCGCGCGCCTCCACCGGGCCGCGGCCGTGGCAGAGCTACCCGACCAGGCGCTACGGCTGGGTCGTGGCGAGCCGGTCGTGCCGACCGTCTACGCCTGATCAGGCGCCCACATCACTCGGACGTCATCTTCTCGTAGATCTCCCTGCAGGTCGGGCACACCGGGAACTTCTCGGGGTCGCGACCAGGCGTCCATTTCTTGCCACAGAGCGCCTTGACGGGCTTGCCGCTCAGCGCGGACTCCATGATCTTGTCCTTCTTCACGTAGTGCGAGAAGCGCTCGTGGTCGCCCGGGTCGATCGCCTCGTCGTTCAGGAGCTTCTCGAGCTCGCGGTCCATGACGTCGAGGCCGCCGCCCGTCTGCGTGTCAGTCATGCAGACATCGTACGTCGACCTCGTCTCAGCTGCGGAGGGCGAACGCCAGCAGCTCGGGAGCCCGCCGCGAGAAGACCCGGGCGCCCAGGGCGACACCCGCGACCAGCACGACGAGTCCGATGCCGACGCCGAGGACCAGCGCCCACGTGCCGCCCGCGGCGTAGCCCGTGATGAGCCCGCGACCGGCGAACCAGAGGGCGGGTGCCGTGACGAGGACGGCTCCCCCGATCATGACGGTCTGCGCCCAGGCCGCGGTCGCGCCGTTCGACTGCGGCTGCTGGAACGGGTCGTCGTGCGGTCGGACCGTGGCGTACGGCAGGAGGGCCGACACCAGGCTCGAGAGACCGAGGCCGCTGAGGAGGAAGCCGGCGCTGACCCCCAGCTCGGACGGCAGGGCCTGCCAGTCGCCGAACAGCCAGGTGGCGACGACCGACCCGAGCACCACGAGCGGGACGCCGATCAGCAGAGGAGGCGCGAGTCGCCCCACCCGGTCCGCCAGACCCCGCGTGTCGGACGCCACGTGCATCCAGAGCGCCGTGCTGTCGTAGGCGACGTCGTTGTGTGGCAGGAACCCCAGGATCAGGCACATGATCGGCACCGGGACGAGGGCCAGCCAGTTCCAGCTGACACCCGCGATGCCGAGGGGGACGACGAGCAGCGGGAGGAACGGGATGATGACGAGCGACATGCGGTAGCGGGCGTCGCGCATCCAGTAGGTGAGGCTGCGGCCCGCGACGGCTCCGGTCGGCGAGGCCCTGACGTACTCGAACCACCCGAGTCCGTCGCCGTCGTCGACCTCCTCGGGCTCGGGTCGGTCGACGAACGCACGCGCGACGAGTGCCCGCCAGGCGAGCCAGAGCGCCACGAGCGTGACGGCGGCGATGACGACGTCGGCCACGACGCGACCGGTCTGACCTGCGGCGACGTGACCGGGGAGCGCCAGCGCGGCTCCGAAGGGAGTCCAGGCGAGGGCGTCCGCGACGACGCCGCTGCCCGAACGGCCGGGCAACGAGAGACGGACGAGGTCGACGATCACGGGCACGGCGAGCAACACGACGAGCACGGCACCGACGAGTGCGAGCTCGCGACCGCGTCGGGAGGTCAGGACGACGCTGTTCAGCGTCGAGGCCACGAGGGCCAGCAACAGCGCGGTGACGCCGGCGACGAGTGCCCCCACGACCGCGACGGCGGCGACGCCGGTGCCCTCGCCCCAGGCCCGGACGTATCCGGTCGAGAGGACCAGCAGGGCCAGCGTGGGGAGTCCGACCGCGGCACCGAGCGCGAGTCCGATCGCCGCCCGCCCCTCGGGCACGCCGAGGACGGCGAGGCGGCGGGGGTCGCTCCAGGCAGGACGGACGGTCGCGAAGGGGACGACGGCGAATCCGACCAGCAAGAGGGCTCCCCCGCCGACCGCGAGGGCGCGCACGTCGTCGAGGGGCGCATCACGCAGGCCGCTCACGAGGCTCGCGACCGCGATGGTCGCGATCAACACGGCCAGCACGGACGCGACGGCGACGGTCAGTCGGCGGGGCCCGAAGCGGACCGTGTTGCCGATCGTCTGGAGCCTCAGTCGGAGAAGTTCTGCAACCATTCCATGCCCTCCGTGACCGCGCGCCCGCCGGCGAGCTCGACGAACCGCTGCTCGAGGGAGCGTCCGGCCCGCACCTCGTCGACCGTGCCGCTGGCGAGCACGTGGCCGTCGACGATCACCGCGACGCTGTCGCAGATGCGCTCGACGAGGTCCATGCTGTGGCTCGAGAGCAGCACCGTCCCACCCCCGGCCACGTAGCGCTGCAGGACGTCCGTCACGGTCGCGGCCGAGACGGGGTCGACCGATTCGAAGGGCTCGTCGAGGACGAGGACCCGGGGCGAGTGGATGATCGCGGCGGCCAGGGCGATCTTCTTCGTCATGCCCACGGAGTAGTCGCTGACGAGACGACCGAGCGCGTCGTGGAGCCCGAACGCGGTGGCGAGGTCGGAGGAGCGCTTGCGCGCCGTCACGCCGTCGAGCCCCCGCAGGGTCGCGGAATAATAGAGGAGCTGGGCACCCGTCAGCCGGTCGAAGAGCCGCAGGCGGTCGGGGAGGACGCCGAGGCTTCGCTTCGCCGCGGCCGGGTCGCGCCAGACGTCGGCCCCGAGGACGGTCACGGTGCCGGCGTCGGGACGCAGGAGACCGGTCACGATCGACAGGGTCGTCGTCTTGCCGGCCCCGTTCGGACCGACGATGCCGTAGAACGACCCGGCCCGCACCTCGAGATCGACGTTCTCGACGGCGACCGTGCCGCCGTAGCGCTTCATGAGCCCCGAGATCGACAGCACGACGGGCGCCTCGACGTCGACCTGACGGGTCGGTCGGACGTCGCCCTCGCTGTCGAGGGCCTCGGCGGCCTCGACGTCGTCGGCCTCGGTCTCGGCCTCGGGGACCTCGACGGTGGCCTCGTCGTCCGGGGCGGTCGCGCCGGCGGTCGTCGGTGCGTCGGCGGCGAGCGCGTCGTCCGGGGCGACCGCCGATTCCTCCTCGGCCGTCAGGGCGTCGCCGAAGTAGTCGTCGGCCGAGACGGGCACGACGACCGTACCGTCCGTCGTGGCACCCGCATCGGCGAGTTCGGCGACGACCTCTTCTTCCGCGGCCTTCGCCGCCGCCTCGGCCCGGGCGCGCGCGTTCGCGGCACGGGTCGCCGCTGCCTTCTTGGCCGCCGCCGACCGGTCGGCGGCGGTGCGCTGCGAGGGTTTGCGGGGCGACGCGGGCTTCCGGGGTGCCGGGGGCTTGCGCGCGGTCGACGACTTCGTCACCGGGACGCGGGGCGTCGCGGCCCCCGTCGACTCAGCCGTCCCCTCGGCCACGTCCCCCGCGGTCGTCGAGTCGTCGTCCACTGTGTTCTCCCCCTGGTCGGACGCGCCCACCGCTCCGACCGTGTCGTCACCCGGTGTCGAGTCGGGGGCGATGTCACCCACTTCGTCCTCGCGCCGTCCAGCCATCGCCCCACCGTACCAAGGCCGCGACGCCGACCGGTCGACGGGTGACTCATATCACGAAACGGACACGCTTCGGGCACGGTCCCTGGCCGCTCCTGGCCCCATCGGGTAGTCTGCAACAGCACGACGACGTGTCCAGATCGATGCTCCGCGGTGAACACCGCTCGAACACGAGGCGAATCGCACCCAGAGACGGGTCCGGTCCGCACCGCCGGGGCCACCGCAGAGCCCGTCCCGCATGGGCTCGCCCCTTGTGAGGAGACCAGCGTGAGCAAGAACGACACGAACCACCGCCAGCAGATCGTCATCCTGGCCGCCGGGCTCGGCAGCCGCCTCGGCCGCTCGTTGCCCAAGGCACTGACCGAGCTCAGCGACGGCCGCACCATCATGCAGCAGCAGTTCGACAACATCCGGGACGCCTTCGGGCCCGACGCCCGGGTGACCGTCGTCGTGGGCTACAAGTTCGAGCACATCGTCGAGGCGTTCCCGTCGGCCTCGTTCGTCTACAACGAGATGTACGACCAGACCAACACGTCGAAGAGCCTGCTCCGCGCCCTGCGGGCCAGCGCCTCCGGTGGCGTCCTGTGGATGAACGGCGACGTCGTCTTCGACCCCACGGCCCTGACTCGCGCGGCCCGCCTGGTCCGCGACGACCAGTCGTTCGTCACCGTCAACACCTCGAAGGTGTCCGACGAAGAGGTCAAGTACACGACCGACGCCGAGGGCTACATCGCCGAGTTGTCGAAGCAGGTCAAGGGTGGTCTGGGCGAGGCCGTCGGCATCAACTTCGTGTCGAAGGCCGACAAGGCGACGCTCATGCACCAGCTCTCGAAGGTCGACAACCAGGACTACTTCGAGCGTGGCATCGAATTGGCCATCGGCCAGGACGGGCTACGCTTTGAGCCCGTGGACATCTCCGACCTCTACGCCGTCGAGGTCGACTTCGCCGAAGACCTCGAGCGCGCGAACCTGTTCGTCTGAACCGAGCCGTCTCCCGACGGCTGCGCGCCGGTGCCTGGTGTCCTGAACGAGAAGGACGTCCGTGAGCACTGACCTGGCCGAACGGCCCCGTCGTAGCGGCTTCGCGCGGTACCGACAGACGCTGTGGCTGCTGACGAGCCGCGACCTCAAGGTCCGGTACTCGACGTCGAAGCTCGGCTACTTCTGGTCGATCCTCGACCCGCTCGTCATGTCGGGCATCTACTTCTTCGTCTTCTCGGTCGTCTTCAAGCGGTCGGTCGGCGACGAGCCGTACATCGTCTTCCTGCTCTCGGGCCTCCTGCCCTGGATGTGGTTCAACGGGGCGGTGTCCGACAGCACCCGGGCGTTCATCCGCGAGGCGAAGCTCGTCCGGTCGACCAAGATCCCCCGGACGATCTGGGTGTTCCGGCTCGTCGGCTCGAAGGGCATCGAGTTCACCCTCAGCCTTCCCGTCCTGGCCTTGTTCGCCGTCGTGGGCGGCGCGCACCTGCAGTGGCAGGTGGTGTTCTTCCCCCTGGCCATGGTCATGCAGACCGTGCTCGTCGCCGGGGTGGGGCTGATCGTCGCGCCGCTCGTCGTGTTCTTCCGCGACCTGGAGCGCGCCACGAAGCTCGCCCTCCGGTTCGCCTTCTACGCCTCGCCCATCATCTACGGCACCCAGGACCTCCCCGAGAGCCTCCACCTGCTGGCGGCGTTCAACCCGTTGAGCGGCATCTTCGGCCTCTACCGGTCGGCGTTCTTCCCGGAACAGTTCGACCTCACCGAGGTGCTGGTCGGCGGAGGCGTGTGCGTCGTGGTCCTGGCGGTCGGGCTGCTCGTCTTCCGAGCCAGCGAACGTGCCGTCCTGAAGGAGATCTGATGACCATCGCCGGACCTCGCCCCGTGATCCGCGTCGACGGGGTCGGCATCCGCTTCCGCCGCAACCGACGTGGCCGACGGTCGTTCAAGGACCTCTTCGCCGACAGCGGCAGGCGGTCCCGGCCGGGCGAGTTCTGGGCCCTGCGCGACATCAGCTTCGAGGTGCAGCCGGGCGAGGCCATCGGCGTCGTGGGACGCAACGGCCAGGGCAAGTCGACGTTGCTGAAGCTGGTGGCCGAGGTGATCCTGCCCGACACCGGCACCGTCGAGGTGACGGGCGGCGTCGCGCCGCTCATCGAGATCACCGGTGGCTTCGTCGCCGACCTCACCGTCCGGGAGAACGTGTACCTGACCGCCGGCCTGCACGGCATGTCCCGCCCCGAGATCGACCGGCGCTTCGACGAGATCATCGAGTTCGCCGAGATCGGCGACTTCGTCGACACGCCCTACAAACACCTCTCGAGCGGAATGAAGGTCCGCATCGCGTTCGCCGTCATCTCGCGGCTCGAGGAGCCCGTCGTGCTGGTCGACGAGGTGCTCGCCGTGGGCGACAAGGCGTTCCGTGAGAAGTGCTACGCCCGGATCGGCGAGATGCTCGCCGACGGTCGCACGCTCTTCCTCGTGTCGCACAACGAACGCGACCTCAAACGATTCTGCCGACGGGGCCTCTACCTCGACAAGGGCGCCCTGGTGTTCGACGGCCCACTCGACGACGCCCTGGCCCGGTACGCCACCGATCACCCTCCCCGCCCCTCGGCGTAGGGTCGAGGGGTGCCCGAACGCAGTCAGCCCCACAGCCCCGACCACGACGCCTCGACGGCGGACGGACGACTCGTCGCCCGTGACGCCGGGAACTCGACCGAGTACCACTACCAGACGTCCGCGCCCGACAGGTCCGAGGACACCGCCTGGGTGCGCCGTCTCGACAAGCTGCTGGCCGTCCAGCGTCCGGTGGTCGTCAAGCACGTCGCCACGCTGCGCCGTCGGCACAAGAAGGCGACACCACAGAAGCTGATCACCATCCTCGAACGCGAGTACCTCGCCGCGGTGACGACCGGCGGGGCCGCCGTCGGGGCCAGCGCCGTGATCCCCGGTGTCGGCTGGGGCGTGTCGTTGGCCCTCTCGGGTGTCGAGACCGCGGGCTTCCTCGAGGCGAGCGCCCTCTTCGCGCAGTCCGTGACCGAGGTCCACGGCATCGCCGTCTCGGACCCCGACCGCGCCCGGGCCCTCGTCATGGCGATGCTGCTCGGCGGCCCGGGTGCCAGCCTCGTCCGACAGTTCGCGGGCGAGGCCATGGGGACGGCCCCGGCCAGGACCGCGTTCTGGGGTGAGCTCGTGACCTCCAAGCTGCCCAAGGCGGCGATGAGTGGCCTGACCGACACGATCCGCAAGCAGTTCATCCGACGGTTCGCCGCGTCGCAGGGGGCTTCCGTCCTCGGCAGGGCCCTCCCGTTCGGCATCGGTGCCGTCGTCGGAGGGACGGGCAACCACCTCCTCGGACGCAAGGTCGTCACGACGGCCCGCACGGCGTTCGGTGCGGCCCCTGCCGAATTCCCCCTCGACCTGTCGCTCTGACCGTTCCCCTCGCCAGGGCGACCCGGCGTCCGCGAGGCGGCCACGCGGGCCTCGCGCGAGGCGGCGACCCGTCCCGCGACGGGTCCTCCCCAGTCAGCCGTCGTCCACAAGAACGCGCGTCGACCCGCGTCGGTCGCTCCTAGGGTCGACGACATGACGACGTCGACCCTTGCCTACACCGTTCCCTTCAGCCTCGACCGCTCCCGCGCCCCCCGCGTCTACCGGCTGGTCAACGACTCCCCCGAGACCGTGACCGGCGTCAGGGTCACCCTGGTGGGCACCGGGCTCCTCGTCCCCGTCGCGACCACCCGTCTCGACCCCGACCACTCCGTCGACCTCTGCGTGCTGGGCGTCGAACTGAGCCGGAGTGCGATCGCCGTCGTGCGATGGTTCCGGCCCGGCGGCGACGAGTACCTCTGGCGGTTCAGTTTCTGAGCCTGGTCGTCGGAACCCTGGCCGACGAGCCCTTCCCGTGAGGTGGCGGGTCAGCTGCTGAGCCGAGCGCGTCTCTCGGCGACGTAGTCCGCAGCCGTGAAGGCCTCGAGGACGGGCGGCAGGTGATCGGCCCCGAGGTCGGTGACCAGCACGCCCGGGTCGACCCCGAGCACGACGGCGAGACGGACGATCGTGTGCAACACGGGGTTGCCGATGCCGCGCTCGATCTTTCCGTAGTTGGACACGTTCATGCCCGCGAGGTGCGCCACCTCGTCCTGGCTCAGCCCGAGGCGCAGACGCTCGTCACGGATGCGTTCTCCGAAGAGGCGGGCGGCGGCGGACGTCGGTTCAGGCATGCCTCATGGATACGCTGCTCAGCGTCTGACATCCAGAGTCCACGGCACCGAGACATGAAAGCCCTGGTGCCTCAGACCCCTCGAGTGCGGTGCCGGGGGTCAGAGGTCGGACGCCTCCGCGTCGCCGGCCTCCTGGTCGGCGTCGCCCGCCGAACCGGTCGAACGCGGGTCGTCGGTCGACGGCCGGCGCGCCGCGTAGTCGTCACGCAGCTGCACGAGGCGCGCCACCGCGCTCTCGAACCGATGCGTGGCCGCTCCGGGCGACGTGTCACCGAAGTGACGACGGACCCAGTGCTCGAGGCGACCCCGCGCCTCCGGATCGTCGACGACCCGATCGACGAGGGCGACGATGTCGCCCGCACCGTCGGCCGTCAACCACTCGGCGTCACCGAGGTAGCCCGATTCGTCGACGTCGGCCTCGACGGCGACCGGACGGGTCACGACGAGGGGACGGCCCGTGGCGAGGCGGTCGTAGACCATCGCCGAGATGTCGGTCACGGCGACGTCGGCCGCGGCCAGTTGCCAGCCGAGCTCGGGCCCCACGTCGTGGACGTGGTGGGCGTCGGGATCACGCGCGTTCGCCTCGCCGAGGGCCCGGATGATCGCCTCGTGCGCCCGCCGGTACTCGGGGTCGAGCACGCCGCTTCGCGGATGCGCCCGGTAGACGACCCGGTGACGCCCCGACGCCAGCAGGGCCCTGACGAGGGCGAGGCCGTGCGTCGCGATCGACCCGTACGCGGCCGCGGGACGGTCACCCTCCCAGGTCGGGGCGTAGAGCACGACGAGGCGGTCGTCGTCGGGGTAGGGCACCTCGCCCGAGAAGTGGTCGGCCTGCGGGCGTCCGATGGGCACGGCGCGCTTCTCGAGGTCGTAGTCCCAGAGCTTGGCGGCGAGGCGGTCCTTGGCGGCGTCGCCCGCGACGAAGGCGTAGTCGTAGGCCTTGAACTGGTTCGTCGTCATGTACATCTTGTCGCTCTCGCCGTGGTTGACGAAGACGTGCCACATGCGGCCGTACCGCATCATCTGGAAGTTCTTGGCGTTCTGGTTGACGTACAGGGTCAGGGCCAGCGGCTGAGCGGCGACGAAGTCCTCGAGGTCGGCCACCTTGCGGGCGTAGACCAGCGGTACCGGGCTCTCGTCGAGCATGGTCACCATGGTGCCCGGCGAACGGACGACGATGGCGACGGGGAAGGTCTCGGCCAGGTGGGCGAGAGGCGCGTACCACTGGCGGATCTGGTACATGTTGACGGCCGTGTCGGCGAAGTACACGGCGACGCGCACGGTGCCCGGAGCCGGCGTCACCGCGACCCGCGGGTCGCGCTCCAGCCGACGTCGACTGCTGCGGGAACGGACGGCCCGGCGGGCGAGGCTCCAGGCGAGCCCCAGGTCTCGGG
The DNA here is from genome assembly GCF_001421165.1 of Frigoribacterium sp. Leaf8. Taxonomy (GTDB): domain Bacteria; phylum Actinomycetota; class Actinomycetes; order Actinomycetales; family Microbacteriaceae; genus Frigoribacterium. Next base: position 297,138 of record NZ_LMKB01000006.1, read on the forward strand.
TCAGCGGCACATGCCCTCCTCGGGTCGGTCCGTCACCCGATCGGCGCCGGACCCCGGAAAGCCTAGAGGACCGGAGGTCGACCGGCCCTGGACATGCGGAGGACCGTTACCCAACCGATGGAGCGTCGACCGCCCGGCGCCTCTCGCCACCCCTCCACCCAGCCCGCGAACCAGGGCCGCAGGCGCTGCGGGGTGCGTGCCCAGCGCAGCAGCTGGACCCCCGTCCAGGAGGCGACGTAGACGGGGACCAACGGCCAGGGCAGGTTGCGCTTGGCGAGCCAGACCCGGTTCCGGGCGTTCAGACGGTAGTAGTCCGCGTGGCGCGCCGGGTCGATGGCCGGGTGGTTCGCCACGAGCGAGCCCTCGTACCAGGTGCGCCTGCCCTGGGCCCAGACCCGCCACGCCAGCTCGATGCCCTCGTGCGCGTAGAAGTACGGCTCCCCCCAGCCGGTGCAGGCGTCGAAGACGTCGCGGGGCAGCAGGGTGGCCCCCTCCCAGACGGAGAACACGTCGCTCGAGCGGCGAGGGTCGCCCTTGCGCAGTCGAGGCGTCCAGCGGCGGGGGTTCGCGGCGCCGTCGGGGTCCACGACCCGCGGCTGCAGGAGCCCGATCTCGGGTCGGGCCCGCATCAACGCGACGGCGTCGGCGAGGAACCGCTCGGAGGGCAGGCTCGCGTCGTCGTCGAGGAAGAAGATCCACTCGCCCGAGACCGCTTCGGCTCCTCGGTTGCGGCCGGCGGGGATGCCCACGTTCTCGGCGAGTTCGAGCAGACGGACCCCGGTCGGGACCTCGACCTCGGCGGTCGCGGCGTCTCGTCCGTTCACCACGCAGACGACGTCCAGCTCGACGTCGCGCTGGGCCAGCATCGTGGCCAATCCCCGAGCCAGGTCGCGCGGACGTCGCCCCTGGGTCAGGCTCACGACTCCGACCCGGGGCCGGACCTCGCTCAGGAGCGCACCCGCTTCGACGCCATGATGGCGACGAAGTGGCCGACCAACGCCAGCACCGACAGCGGGAGCAGGGCGACGAGCAGGACGCGGTCGGCGGTGACACCGCCCACGACGAGGCCGACGATCGCGGCCAGGAAGACGAGCATCGTCAGCTCGACCGAGTGGTACAGCCGATGGAACGGCACGAAGCGCGCGGCGCTGCGCAGTCGGGACAGGAGGCGCCCGCTCGGTTGGGTCGCGCCTCCTCGTTTGTCTTCGAGCCGGGCGAGGCCCGCGTTCGCCCGGGCGACGTGGACCATGTCGTTGAGGGCCTTGTTGAGCACGATCACGAGGGCCAGGGCGAAGCCGGCGGTCGTCCAGAGGAAGTCGTCCGGGGTCTCGAAGGGGAATCCGGCGGCACGGACGCCCAGCACGATCGGGATGAGCGCCTCGGTCGAGTAGTGGCCGACCTTGTCGAGGAAGACCCCGGCCGGCGAACTCGTTCCGCGCCAGCGGGCCACCTCGCCGTCACAGCAGTCGACGAGCATCTGCAGCTGGCCCAGCACGAGGGCGAGCAGGGCACCGGTGATGCCCGGCACGAGCAGCGACAGGGCGGTGCACCAGCCGACGAGGATCATCAACCCGGTCACGCCGTTCGCCGAGACGCTGGTCTTGAGCAGCCACCAGGTCAGGTAGGGCGAGACGTCGCGCAGGTACAGCGAGGCCGTCCAGTGCTCGGCGTTCGCGCGGCTGCGCACCTCGGGCGGCTGGGCGACGCGTCGCAGCTCGGCGATCGAGCTCGGTCTGGTGGGCAGCGCGGTCATCGGCGGCTACCTTCCGGTCTGGGCGGTGATGTTCTTCGTGAGGTCGAGGAAGCCGAGCACGAAGCCGACGCCCCACCCGAAGTGGATGGAAGGCAAGACTACGAGAAACCAGAGCCGGGTGCGGAGGTCGTCGCCGCGGGCGGCGAGCAGAGCGGCCGCGAGCACGAAGACGACGTAGACACCGGGTACGACGAGGGCGAGCGTGGCCCACCCGAGGGCGGTGCCGAGGGCGAGGCCGACCAGGCCGGTCAGGCCGACCACCAGGCCGAGCGCCACGCCGAGCACCATGGCGGGAGGGACCAGGTACCGCATGGTGTTCGCCTTGGGGAAGCGTCGGGCCAGTTCACCCCGCCAGAGCCCGGTGGCGACGAACTGGCGCGCCAGCTTGCGCAGGCTCGGTCGCGGACGGTAGGTCACCACGAGCCGAGGGGTGAACCAGACCGTGCCGCCCGTGGCCCGGAGCCGGCGGTTGAGCTCCCAGTCCTGACCGCGCTTGACGCCCTCGTCGAAGAGGCCGACCTCGATCAGACGGTGCCGCAGGAACACCCCCAGGTAAGCCGTGTCGGTCGGCCCCTCGGCCCCACCGACGTGGTGCGGCGTCCCACCGAGGCCGACCCGACTGCCGTAGGCGCGGGCGACGGCCTTCTCGAAGGGGGTGCGCCCGACGGCGGCCATGATGCCGCCCACGTTGTCGGCCCCACTGCGTTCGAGGGTCTCGACCGCGATGCGCGTGTAGTCGCGAGGCAGCACCGAGTGGGCGTCGACGCGGACCGTGACGGGGTGGACCGACGCCCGGATGGCCACGTTGAGCCCGGCAGGGGTCGATCCGACGGGGTTGGGGATGCTGCGGACACGCGGGTCGGCCGCCGACATCTCGGCCACGACCTCGTTCGTGCGGTCGACGCTCGGACCCAGGGCCAGGATCACCTCGAACGGGCCTTCGTAGTCCTGGTCGAGCAGGCTCTCGACCGCCGCCCGGATCTCGTGCTCTTCGTTGAGGACGGGCATGACGTACGAGACACCGGGTCGGGTGGCGTCGCCTGCTTGCATGGATCGCGTTCCTCGGGCTCGTGAGCGCCGGGGAGGCGCGGGTCGGGACTGCGGACGGCCGCAGGGATCGTGGCGAGCTTAGCAACACCCCAACGGGGGTCGGGACGCCGTCGCGTCCCGACCCCCGCCGCACCGACCGGGCAGAGCCTCAGGAGGTCAAGGTGTCGAGGGTCACCTTCGTGGTGTCGGTCTTCCCGTCCCGGACGTAGGTGAGGTCGGCCGTCGCGCCACCGGCGAGGAACCGGACCTGCGCCGTGAGGTCCGTCCGGTCGCTGATCGGCACGCCGTTGAACTCGGTCACGACGTCGCCCTGCCGCAGGCCGGCGTTCTGCGCCGCACCACCAGGGCTCAGCTGGACGATGAGCGCCCCGACCCGGGTGGCGGCCGCGTCGCTCGTGGCGTCGTTCACGCTGGCGCCGAGGAGGCCGTGGCTGGCCTTCCCGTTCGCCATGATCTCTTTGGCGACGCGCTGCACGAGGTTCGACGGCACCGAGAACCCGACGCCGATGCTGCCGGACGATTCTCCGGAACTGGCGATGGCGACGTTGAGGCCGATCAGCTCTCCTTGCGAGTCGAGCAGCGCACCGCCCGAGTTGCCCGGGTTGATGGACGCGTCGGTCTGGATGACCGGCAGCGAGATGACCGAGCTGGCCTGGTTCTGCGCGCCGCCGTCCCCGTTGTTGAAGGAGAAGGGCCCCTGGCCGTTGTTGTCGTTCTGCTGGCCCTGGTCGCTGCCGTCCGTCGGGGCGGCCGAGGACTGCACGGTGATGCTGCGGTTGAGGGTCGAGACGATGCCGTCGGTCACCGTGTTCGACAGACCGAGCGGTGCGCCGATGGCCACGGCGGTGTCGCCGACGTTCAGCTCCGACGAGTCGGCGAAGGCGATGGGGGTGAGCCCGGTCGCGTCGACCTTCAGCACGGCGAGGTCGACGGTGGGGTCGAGGCCCACGACCTCGGCCGGCAGGATGCTGCCGTCGCTGAGCGTGACGGTGACGGAACCCGACGCACTCGCCCCGTCGAGGGTGACGACGTGCGTGTTCGTGACGATGTAGCCGTCGTCGCTCAGGATGACGCCCGAGCCGGTGCCGCCGGACTCGCCCGCCGTCACGTTGATCGTGACGACCGACTTCGTGGCCTTCGCCGCCACCGCCGTGACGACCGTCGCGTCGTCGTAGTCGTTGACCGTCAGGTCTCGCGACTGACCCGTGGCCGAGACGCCGGCCCCGGAGTCGCGGGACAGCACCGCGGCGACGCCGCCGCCCGCCGCGCCTCCGACGAGGACGCCGACCAGGAGGGCCGCCGCGACGGACCCCGCACCACGCCGGCTCTTCTTCGGTTTCTCCGCAGGCGCCCGCCAACCAGCCGCTGCGTACGACTTCGTCGTGTCGTACGCGAACGCCGACGGGTCGGAGTCCGGCTGCCGATAGGGGTCGGTCCCGGCCTGCTGGTAGGAGGACGGCTGCTGGTACGACCCGGGTTGCTGGTAGGAGGACGGCTGCTGGTACGAACCGGGCTGCTGGTAGGAACCGGGTTGCTGAGGGTCCCCGGACTGCTGGTACGAACCCATCTGCTGGTACGAACCGGGCTGCTGGTAGGGACCCGCCTGCTGGTGAGACGACGGATGCGGGAACGAGCCGGGTCGAGGCTGCGAGTCGTCGTTCCGGCGCCCGTCGGGGCCGGACTCGAACTCGCCCGCTCGCGGCGTGCTGCCGGGGAGAGGCGGAGCACCGTAGGTGACGCCCTGGTCCGCCGGGTACGGCGTCGTGGGCTGGGCACCGTCGTTCGTGGCCCGGTCGTCGCCCGGGACGCCCTGCGAACCGGCGGCGGTGCCCTCGGGCGTGCGCGGTGCGCCGTCGTCGGCGTCGTCGTGGCGGGGGGTGTCGGTCATGGTGCTCCTTCCAAGCCCTGACAGCCTGGTCGCCCAAGCTGGGCGGATCATACGGCGAGCCTGTGAGCGGACTGCGCCCAGCTTATGCGGCGGCTGGACGGGACCTCCCCCGAGCCCCTCCAGCGCGGCTACGGTGACGGGATCATGACTCCTCAAGCACCCTGGCAACGCGCGGCGAGCGGCGCCATGCTCCTCGACGGCGCCGGTCGACTCGCCCCGACCATATTCGCCGAGATGTCGGCGCTCGCCACGGCGACGGACAGCATCAACCTCGGGCAGGGGTACCCCGACGAGGACGGCCCGGTCGAGGTCCTCGAGGCGGCGCACGAGGCACTGCGCTCGGGCCTCAACCAGTACCCGCCGGGCCGGGGCATGCCCGTCCTCCTCGACGCCGTCGCCGCCCACCAGAGGCGGTTCTACGGCATCGACCTCGATCCGCGACGCGAGGTGCTCGTGACCGCGGGGGCGACCGAGGCGCTGGCGGCCACGATCCTGGCCTTCGTCGACCGCGGTGACGAGGTGGTGACGCTCGAGCCCTTCTACGATGCCTACGGAGCCGTCATCGGGCTCGCGGGCGGCGTCCACGTCACCGTCCCGCTCCGGGGTCCGGACTCGGTCGTCGACCCGGACGAACTGCGGCGGGCCTTCGGACCGCGCACCCGCCTCGTCGTGCTGAACGACCCGCACAACCCCACGGGCAGCGTCCTCGACGACGCGACCAGGCGCCTCCTGCTCGAACTCGCCGTCGAGCACGACGCGCTCGTCGTCACCGACGAGGTCTACGAGCACCTGCTCTTCGACGGAGCGGCACACGTGCCGTTCGCCACCCTGCCCGGGGCGGCGGCCCGGACGATCAGCATCTCGTCGGGAGGCAAGACCTTCAACACGACGGGGTGGAAGATCGGCTGGCTGACCGGTCCGGCCGAACTCGTCGACCGCATCGTCGCCGTCAAGCAGTACCTGACCTTCGTGAACGGCTCGGTCTTCCAGCCCGCGATCGCCGTCGGACTCGGACTTCCCGACGCCTACTTCGACGGGATCGCTCGCACGCTGGCCCACAAGCGAGACGTGCTGTCGGACGGGCTGCGTCGGGCCGGCTTCGCGGTGCGCGCGAGCCGCGGCTCGTACTTCGTGGTCGCCGACGCCGCTCCGCTGGGGTTCGACGACGCGGCCGAGCTCTGCCGGCGCCTCCCGGAATCGGTCGGAGTCGTCGGGTTGCCGATCAGCGCCTTCTGCCACCCGGCGCTCGCCGCCGAGCAGTCGTCCCTCGTCCGCTTCGCCTTCTGCAAGCGCGTCGAGGTGCTCGAGCAGGCCGCGGCCCGACTCGCGTCACTCTCGGTCTGAGCGCTCCGTGGAGGTCTCGCCGGCCCCCACGCGGCGCGGGACCACGTCGTACCGACGCAGGGCCAGGGACGGGTTCAGGCGCCGCACGGCGGCGATCCGGTCGGCCGAGACCCCGGCCACTGCCATGACGTCGACCTCGTCCCCGACCGAGGCGACGGCCACGCCCGTCGGGTCGACGATCGTGCTGCAGCCCACGCCGATCGGCGGTGCGTGGTCCGCGGCGGCGACGTACACGGTGTTCTCGAGCGCACGAGCGGTCAGGAGGGTCGTCCAGTGGTGCTGCTTGAGCGGCCCGCGCACCCATTCGGCCGGCATCAGGACGACGTCGGCCCCGGCGTCGACGAGCGTCCGCGTGACCTCGGGGAACCGCAGGTCGTAGCAGGTCTGCAGACCGAAGACGAGCCCGCCGACCTCGAAGGTCGCGGCGACGGCCAACGGGCCCGGCACGATCCACCGGGACTCCTGCCCACCGAACGCGTCGTAGAGGTGCTGCTTCGAGTAGCGGGCGACGACGCCCCGACCGGGCGCCACGGCCACGAGCAGGTTCTCGAACCGGGCCGGGTCGGGCGAGACGGCGACGAGGCCGGCGACGACCACGACGCCGAGCCGGTCGGCCAGCGCGGTCAGATGGCGCACGAAGGGCCCGTCCGTCGATTCCGCGGCCTCGAGGTACGCCGGGCCCAGGTCGGGGGAAAAATACGACGAGTACTCAGGGAAGACCGCCACCTGTGCTCCGCGGCGGACCGCCTCCTCGGTGAGGTCCGTGATGGTCCGCCGGTTGCTCGCCGGGTCGTCGCCGGGTGCGGTCTGCACGACCGCGACGACGACCTCGGGTGTCCTGCCGGCGCTCATCGCGCCCACCGCCCCGCCACCTGGGCGGCGGCCTCGCCCACCCAGTAGGAGGCGCGGGTCGTGGACTCGGCGACGCCCCCGGCCATCTGCGTGGTCGAGACGACGTCCGCGAAGCCGTCCGCAGGCGCGTCGACCGAACCGGCGACCAGGACGACGGGGACTCCGACGGCGTCGGCCATCCGACGCACGAGCGACACGGTCTTCCCGGCGGCGGTCTGACCGTCGAACGATCCTTCTCCGGTGACGACGACGTCACCGTGGGCCAGTGCCTCGGCGAGACGGACCGTCTCGGCGACGGCGACCGCTCCGGGTTGCAGACGGGCACCCCAGGCGAGCAGACCGAAACCCGTTCCTCCTGCGGCCCCGGCCCCGGGCGTCGTGGGATCGACGTCGACGAGGCTCGCGAAACGCTCGAGCCCCTGCTCGAGTGCGAGGACGTCGTCGACGGAGGCACCTTTCTGCGGCCCGAACACGGCCGCGGCACCGTCGGGTCCGAGCAGGGGGCTGTCGACGTCGACCAACAGCGTGACGCCGTCGGGCGGAAGGGCGATGAGACCCGTCAGATCGACTCGGGCGGCTGTCGTGAGGCCGTGGTTGCCCGAGGCGACGAGCTCCCCCAGGGAATCCACGATGCGGGCACCGAGGATCGTCAGAGCGCCCGCTCCCCCGTCCGTCGACGCGCTGCCTCCGAGGCCGACGACGAGCCGGGTGGCTCCGGCGTCGACGGCCGCACGGATGACGCCACCCAGTCCGCGGGTGTTCGCGTCGTGCGGCGCGGGCGAGCTCAGCAGGCCGAGCCCGCAGGACGAGGCGAGCTCGACGACGGCCGTGCCGTCGGGCAGCGTGAGCCAGGGGGCGTCGACCGGGCGGCCGTCAGGGCCCTCCACGACGCTCTCGTGGCGGACGCTCCCGGGGCACGCCCGCTCGAACGCGTCGAGGGTGCCCTCGCCGCCGTCCGCCAAGGGCAGGGTCACGACGACGTCGTCCGGCCGTGATCGTGACCAGCCGGCGGCGAGTGCCGCCGCCACCTCGGGTGCGCCGAGGGTTCCCTTGAACGAATCGGGCGCGATGACCACCCGGAGTCTCGACATGCCTCAACCTTGGCATGATCGGCGGCCGGGGCACAGACCCGATCACGCGCACGAGGACACGAAGAAGGCCCCGGTCATTCGACCGGGGCCTTCGTCGTTCTTGTTGCGGGGGCAGGATTTGAACCTACGACCTCTGGGTTATGAGCCCAGCGAGCTACCGAACTGCTCCACCCCGCGGCACAAGAAATGACTCTAGCACGCCGTTCGGCCCCCGTCCAATCGGGCCATCGGAAGAGGCACCCACGACGCCTGATCGACGACGAACCCCCCTCCCGGCATGCCGGAAGGGGGGTCGACGATCACCGGTCGGGCCTACTGACCGCTGGCGGCGACCGCGTCCTCGAGGGCGGTCTGGAGGCGCGTGTCGGCTTCCGCCGCCGCGACCAGGTCGTTGTCGGCGTAGGCCGCGGCACGGTCGGTCAGGGCCTGCTGAGCGTCGGCCAGGGCCTGGTCGAGCGCCGCGTTGTCGGTACCCGACCCGGTGCCGCCGGTGTCGGGGGTCGCCGTGCCACCGTCGGTCGCTCCGTCGCCGGTGCCGGTGCCCGTGCCGTCGGTCCCGTCACCCGTGGTCGGAACGCCGTTGTCTCCGGCGGTCGCACCCGAATTGCCACCGAACAGCGAGTCGAGGGCGCCGTCGAGGGTGTCCTCGAAGGCGATCTTGTCTCCGAACGAGACCAGGATGCGCTGCAGGACCGGGTACGACGTCTCGGAGTTCGACTTCACGTAGATCGGCTGGACGTAGAGCAGACCACCGCCGACCGGCAGGGTCAGCAGGTTGCCTCGGACGACGCTCGTGTCACCCCGGGTGAGGAGAGCGAGCTGGTTGGCCACGGCCGTGTCGGTGTTGAAGTTGTTCTGCACCTGTCCGGGACCGGGCAGCGTGTCGGTGCGCGGCAGGGCCAGCAGCGTCAGCTTGCCGTAGTCCGACGAGATCTCACCCGGTGTCGACCCCGCATCGGCATTCGCCGCGAGATAGCCCGTCAGGACGTTCCGGGCGTTCTCACCCGACTGTTGCGGGATGTACGTCGAGTAGATCGAGAACGCAGGGTCTTGATCGGGCAGCTGCAGCGTCAAGTAGTACGGAGGCTGCAACGGCGGGTTCTGGGCGTTGCTCGTCGGCTCGTTGGGCGTGACCCACGCGTCGTCGCTCGAGTAGAACGAGTCGGCGTCCGTCACGTGGTACGTGCCGAGGATCGCCCGCTGCACCTTGAACATGTCCTGCGGGTAGCGGACGTGCTGGAGCAGTTCGGCCGACATGTCGCTCAGCGGCGACAGCGTGGAGGGGAAGATCTTGTCATAGGTCTGCAGGATCGGGTCGCTGGTGTCCCACGCGTAGAGCTTGACCGAACCGTCGTACGCGTCGACCGTGGCCTTGACCGAGTTGCGGATGTAGTTGATGTTGTTCGAGGCGTACACCGGGCGGTCGTTGTACGTGTCGGCGATCGCGTCGGACAACGCCTGCGGCTTCGAGTACGGGTACTCGTTGGTCGTGGTGTAGCCGTCGACGATCCAGACGACCTTGCCGTCGACGACGGAGGGGTACGGCGCGCTGTCGATGGTGAGGTAGGGAGCGACCTTCTGGACGCGCTCGGTGGGGTCACGGTCGTAGAGGATCTGCGACTGGTCGTTCACCGCGTCGGACAGGAAGATCTGCTCGGACTGGAACTTGATGGCGTAGATGAGCTTCTTGAAGACGTTGTCGAGCTTGGGCCCACCGTCGCCCTCGAAGGTCGTCGTCTCGTTGGTGCCGTTGTCGTTGCTGCCCGACGGGTAGTCGAGCTCGATGTCGTTGCCGCCGTCGCCACCCACGATCGAGTAGGTGGGCGACTCCTGGCCGAAGTAGATTCGCGGTTCGTAGTCGCCGGCGTCGCCGAGGGCACCCGTCACCGGGATGCCGGACTCGAGGAAGACCGGCTGGCCGTCCGCCGACCGCTGGTTGCCGTAGGCCGCCACCACGCCGTAGCCGTGCGTGTAGACGAAGGTCGTGTTGTAGGGGGTCGCCGAGTTGCCGAGCTGCGAGGTGTTCAGCTCGCGCACGGCGATGACGGTGTCTTGCACGTTGCCGTCGATCGTGTACCGGTCGACCGCGAGCTGCTCGGGGAAGCTGTAGTACTGGCGGTACTGCTGCAGCTGGGCGAAGGCGTCGGTCACGAGAGCGGGGTCGATGATGCGGATGTTCGCGGTGGTGACGGCGTCACCGGCCAGGGCACCGGCCTCGGCGTCGGACTTCGCATCGTAGGTCTGCTCTTCGACGTCGGCCACGCCGTACGCCTCACGCGTCGCCTGGATGTTGCGCTCGATGTACGGCGACTCGACCGTCCGCTCGCTGGGCTCGACCGTGAAGCGCTGGACGATCCAGGGGTAGATGCCCCCGACGATGATGCTGATGATGATGAGCGCGGCCGTACCGATGACCGGGAGGCGCCAGCGGCCGACGATCGCGGTCACGATGAACAGGACGGCCACGACCACCGCGATGCCGGCCAGGATCTGCTTGCCGGGGATGCCCGCGTTGACGTCGGTGTACGTGGCACCCGTGAGGAGCTTGTTCGTTCCGTCGGACAGGGTCGCGTACTGGTCGAGCCAGAGGCTCACGCCCTGGAGGAGCAGGTAGACGGCGGCCGTGACGGCCAACTGGATGCGCGCGACCTTCGAGATGCGCACCTCGCGACCGGTGAAGCGCAGGGCACCGTAGAGGTAGCTGGTCGCGACGGCGGCGATGCCGGCGATGAGCACGACGGCCGAGGCGAAGCCGACCACGGCCTGGTAGAGCGGCAGCTCGAAGACGTAGAACCCGATGTCGAGCCCGAACTGCGCGTCGGTCTGACCGAAGGGGGTGCGGTTGATCCACTCGAGGACGGTCTGCCACTGCGTCGACGTGGCGATGCCGGCGAAGAGGCCGAGGACGGCGGGGACGCCGATGACGACGGCCCGACGCAGGGGCTCGATGACCTGCTGGTAGCGGTCGAGCTGGGAGTTCAACTTGGCGTACACCGGCCGGAACCGGAAGGCCACCTCGATGCTGACGTACACCGGCACCGCCATGGCCACGAAGCCCACCGCGAACATCACGAGGCGGGAGATCCACTGTGTCGTGAGCACTCCCGTGAACCCGAGCTGCTGGTACCAGAGGTAGTCGGTCAGCAGCGACGAAAAGATGAAGAAGGCGATGACCAGGGCGGCGAGGACGGCCACCGTGACCAGGACGGGCAATCGGGGCGAGCGTCGTGCGGTTCGCGACGATGCGGGTGACGTCAAGGGTGGACTCCTGGCTGACGGGGACGTGGACGGCCATCCTACGTGTCGAGCCTGGCCGACTCAGCGTCCCCTTCTCAGCTTTGCGCGGGCTGCACGAACGCTATCGACCGGCCGTGCAGGTGGCCAGGGACGACGTGTCGCCGCCGTCCGCGACCGTCTCGAGCGCCGTGACCGCATCGTCCAACGTGGCGACCGAGTAGACGTCCAGCCCGGAGGGCACGTTCCCGACGACCTCGGAGCAGTTCGTGGACGGCGCCAGGAAGACGGTCGCCCCGGCGTCGCGAGCACCGTAGAGCTTCTGTCGGATGCCGCCGATGGCACCCACCTCGCCCGAGGCCGTGATCGTGCCCGTGCCGGCGACCTTCGCGCCGCCGGTGAGCTCCCCCGGTGTCGTCTTGTCGATGATGCCGAGCGCGAACATCATGCCGGCACTCGGTCCGCCGACCTGGTCGAGCTTGAGCGTGACGTCGAAGGGATACGTGTAGTCCACGCTGACCCCGACCCCGAGGAGCGGCGTGCCGTCGACTTCTTGCGGGGTCACCTGCTCGGTCATGCTCGTCCCCGCGCGTTCGAGGACCACCTCCGCCGGCGTCGACGCCCCGTTCGCCGCCACCAGGCCGCGGAGGACGTCCACGTCCGCATCGGTGGCGAGACTGGTGCCGTTGACGCTGACCAGGACGTCTCCCTCGCGCAGGACGCCCTCGGCAGGGCTCCCCTGGGAGACCTGGCTGACGGTCACGGCGCTGGGGACGGCGTACCCCTCGTGGATCAGCGCCGCGGCGATCGCGGACTTCTGGGAGTTCTGCATGTCGACGGCGTTCTGTTCGTCGACCTGGTCGTTCGACACCCCCGACGGGTACACGGCCTCGACCGGGATGACCGAACGGCTACGGTCCGCCCACGCGCGGACGACGTCGACCCAGCCCGGCCGGACGTCCTGGTTGCCCTGCACGCTCACGGTCAGCAGGTCGAGGGTGCCCGCGGTGGGGTAGGTCTCGTGGCCCGACACGGTGATCAGGGGTTGGGACGAACCCTCGTACTCGGCACTGCCCAGGGTGTCGAACACGGGGCCGGGCTGTTCGATCAGGTAGGGCCCCGGGAGGAGGCTCAGGACCACGGCCGAGACGACGGCGACACCCAGGAGGGGCCAGCCGAACCTGCTCGCTCGGCGTGCTGACGAGGGGGCGGTGCGCGGGGGCGTGAAGAAGGCCACGGAGGGTCCTTTCGGGATCGGCCGGGGAGGCGCGGGTCGCGTTCGCCACGAGCGGAGCGACGCCCCCGGAGCGGTGGCCGAATCCCAGGATCTTCGTGCGGCCAGCAGCTAGCGTAGTCAGCATGACCGATGATTCGCCGCGCGGGCCTGAGGACGAGTTCCGTGACATGTTGCGGCAGTTCCTGTCCGGCGGTTCCGAGATCGATCCGTCGCAGCTCGCCGGGGCCGCCGGGCTGCCCGACGACCCGGCCTTCGTGGCGCGACTCATGAGTCAGCTGCAGAACGCCGTCAACAGCAGCGGTGACGGCATCGACTGGTCGATCGCCACCGAACAGGCGACCGCCGTGGGCGCCCAGAGCGCCGTCGTGCCGACCGCGGCCGAGACCGCCGCCCTCGAGCAGGCGTTCCACGTCGCCGCACTGTGGCTCGACGACGTCACGTTCGTGGCCGAGCTCACCGCCACGCCGCGTCTCGTGACCCGCGCCGAGTGGGCCCGTCTCACCATGCCCGTGTGGAGCCAGCTCGCCGAGCCCGTGGCCACGTCGATCGCGGACTCCCTGACCGGCGTGCTCAGCGAGCAGGCTCCCGAAGAGATGCGCTCGATGCTCGCCGGGGCCAGCCAGGTCATGCGCAGCGTCGGTGGCACGCTCTTCGCCATGCAGCTCGGACAGGTCGTCGGCCAGCTCTCGACCGAGGTCGTGTCCGGCGGCGACGTCGGCATCCCGCTCCTCGACGAACAGCAGGCGGCGCTGCTCCCCCAGAACGTGGCCGCCTTCGGCGAGGGCCTCGACATCGAGGCCGACCAGGTCCAGCTCTACCTGGCGGTCCGCGAACTCGCGCACGCCCGCCTGTTCCGGCACGCCCGATGGCTGCGCCTGCACCTCATCTCGTCCATCCGCGAGTTCGCCCAGGGCATCCGCATCGACACCTCCCGGCTCGAAGAACTCGCGGTGGACTTCGATCCCTCGAACCCCGGCGACCTGCAGGAGGCCATGAAGAGCGGGGCCCTCATCCCCCCGAAGACCGACGAGCAGCTCGCCGCCCTCGCCCGGCTCGAGACCACCCTGGCCCTGATCGAGGGCTGGGTCGACGTGGTGACCGCCCACGCCACGGCGCGCCTCCCGAAGTCCGCGGCGATCGCCGAGACGGTCCGCCGCCGCCGGGCCGCCGGCGGGCCTGCCGAGTCGGCCTTCTCCACCCTGGTCGGCCTCGAACTGCGGCCGCGGCGCCTCCGCGAGGCGGCCGTCCTCTGGCAGACTGTGACCGACGCCGTCGGTGCCGAGCGCCGAGACGACCTCTGGTCGCACCCGGACATCGTGCCCACCAGCGCCGACGTCGACGACCCGCAGGCCCTCGTGGCCCGCCTGACGTCGGACGAGCCCACCTTCGACGACGTCGACCAGGCGATCCAGGACCTGCTCGACGACACGACCGACGACCGCCCCCGCGAGGGGGACGACGGCTCGGCGACCGAGCCCGGCGAGTCCGGGCCCGACCAGGACGCCCCCCGATCCTGACGGACACCGTCACCGGGGCCCGGGCGGACCTGTGGACAACTCCTCATCCGCCCCGGCCCCACGACATGATCGGACGATGCACCTCGTCCTCGATCCCCGCATCCCCGTCATCTGGCGCGATCCGTCGACCCTCCAGGTCGGCGTCGACCGCCCCACGCTCGTCCTGAGTCCGGTCAGCAGGCTCGACGAGCGGGTGGTCGCGGCCCTCGCCGCGGGGCACGGCGCAGGGGGCCTGCCCACCCTCGTCGCCCACCTCGGCCTGGATCGCGCCGCGGTCGAAGCCTCCGTCGAGCGCCTGCGACCCGCGCTGGGCGGCGACACCCGGTCGGTCGTCCCGCCGACCGTCGTCGTCGGCGGGCCGGGCCCCGTCGCCGATGCCGTCGCGCGCCTCCTCGGCTCCTGCGGTGCCGACGTCCGACGGGCCGACGCCGACCTGGCTCCGCCGCGGCACGCCACGGGCGTCCTGGTCGGCGGGCACGTGCTCGACCCCCGGGTCGTCCGAGAGTGGGTGAGGTCCGATCTGACGCACCTCGTCGTACGAGTGGGCGATCGTCACACGCGGATCGGCCCCGTGACGGTGCCCGGTTCGACGGCCTGCGCCCGGTGTCTCGACCTCCACGCCGGCGAGGCCGACCGTGCCTGGCCCGCGATCGCCGGTCAGCTGAGCGCCCGTCCCCTCACCGCGCCTCCGCTGCTGTCCGTCCATGAGGTCGCCACGAGAGCCGCCCGCCGGCTGTGGTCCCGTCTGACCGGCGCGGACGGCGCCCCCGAGGACTCCGAGGTCGAGTCGATCTCGATCGCCGACGGGCTGGTCACTCGCGCGGACGTGCCGCCGCACCCGGAGTGCGGGTGCGCAGCTCTTCCACGAACCGGCTCACCCGCCGTTCGCCGCCGCGCCCCTGCCCCGAGCGACTCCACGACAACCGGAGCCGCTCACGCGCCCTCGTGACGCCGACGTACAAGAGGCGGCGCTCCTCGTCGATCGCCGCGTCGTCCTTCGCGTAGCTGATCGGGACGAGGCCCTCGCTGAGGCCGATCAGGTAGACGCTGCGCCATTCGAGGCCCTTCGCGGAGTGCAACGTCGCCAGGGTGACCGCGGCCAGGGTCGGCTCGTGCTGACCGGCCTGGCGGGCGAAGAGCTCGTCGACGAACTGGCGGAGGGTCGTCCCGGGGGGTGATGCCTCGGCCAGGCCCATGATCGTGTTCAAGGACTCCCAGCGGTCGCGGATCGCGCCTCTCTGGTCGGGTGCGTCCTGGGTCCAGCCGAGCGACCGGAGGACGTCGCTGACGGTCTTGAAGAGCGGCTCGCCAACGATGCTCACCGCCGCGCCCTTCATCATCATCAGGGCCTCTTTCACCTCACGGAGCTCGAAGAAGCGCGTCGCGCCGTGGATGCGGGTCGACACGCCGACGTCGGCGAGTGCGCGCTCGATCGCCGCCGCCTGGACGTTGACCCGGTACAGCACCGCGATCTCCTCCGGCGCGACTCCCGACCGGATCTCGTCGGCGATGGTCTCGGCGATGCCCCTGGCCTCGGCCGAATCGCTGGCGTACTCGGTCACGGGCGGCACCGGGCCCGTCGTCTCGACGGCCGGGTGGAGGTGCAGGGCACCCGGACGGCCCCGCATGAGTTGGTTCGCCGTGTCGACGATCTGCCGCGACGAGCGGTAGTTCTGCTCGAGACGGACGACCGTGGCGTCGTCATATCGTGAACCGAACCCGAGCAGGTAGTCCGAGGACGCACCCGCGAACGAGTAGATGGTCTGACTGGCGTCGCCGACCACGCAGAGGTCGTTCCGGCCGCCGAGCCACAGGTCGAGCAGGTCCTGCTGGAGGGGCGAGACGTCCTGGTACTCGTCGACGACGAAGAAGCGGTACTGCTCGTGCACCTGTTGGGCCACCCGCGGCTCGAGCTCGAGCATGCCGACCGTCGCGAGCAGGACGTCCTCGAAGTCGAGCTGTCGCCGTTCGTCCTTGACGGCCTCGTAGGCACGGTGCAGGTCGACGGCTTTCTCGACGCTGATGGCCGGCGGCAACGACCTGCTCGGCAACGCCTCGGCGTAGTCCTCGAGGGTGAGCCGAGAGACCTTCCGCCACTCGATCTCGGCCGCGAGGTCGCGCAACGCCGCCGTGTCGATCTTGAGCCTCAGGGACTCGGCGGCGTGGGCGAGCGCCTTGGCCTTGCTGTCGAGGAGCCGCGGCATCTGACCACCCATGGTCTGCGGCCAGAAGTACGACAGCTGGGACAGGGCCGAGGCGTGGAAGGTCCGTGCAGAGACTCCCCCGGCGCCCAGGTGACGCAGACGGCCGCGCAGTTCGGCGGCCGCGCGTGAGGTGAAGGTGAGCGCCATGACGCGGTTGGGGGCGTACACGCCGGTGGCGACCCCGTAGGCGATGCGATGGGTGATGGCACGGGTCTTGCCCGTACCGGCACCCGCGAGGAGGCACACGGGGCCGAGCAGTTTCGACGCCGCACGGCGCTGCTGTTCGTCGAGCCCCGCGATCAGGTCGGCGGCCTCGGTCACTGGTCGATCTCGCCGCCGAACCAGTCCTCGATGATCGCCCGGGCGATGGACGTCCGTCCGGGCAGGACGATCTCGCCCAGGCCGGCGACCAGGTCGTCACGACTGAACCAGCGCAGGTCGAGGATCTCGGCCCCGTCAGGCGTGAGCGTCCCCGGGTCGTCGGCGTCGACCTCGGCCCGGAAGCCGAGCATGAGGCTCGCCGGGAACGGCCACGGTTGCGAGCCCACGTATCGAGGCGACACGACGTTGATGCCGGACTCCTCGAAGATCTCGCGCTGCACCGCGTGCTCGAGGGACTCGCCGGGCTCGACGAAGCCGGCGAGCAACGAGTACCGGTTCTGCTCCCACAGGGCGTTCGAGCCGAGCAGGAGTCGGTCGTCCGCGTCGGTGACGCCGACGATGATCGCAGGATCGGTCCGGGGGAAGACCTCGTGGCCGTCGTCCGGGTCGCGACGGACCCAGCCCGCCTTGTCGGTGACCAGGCGGCGGCCGGTGCGCGGCGAGAACCGGTGCGAGTCGTGCCAGTTCGCCACGGCGACGGCCTCGACGGCGAGTCCCGCGTCGCGGGCGCTCAACGCCGTTCCCGAGACGCGCGGGCTGCCCCAGGCGGAGTCGTCGGACGAGAGCGACCGCGCGCGCTCGTCGTCGAGCAACGCCGCGAGGACGGGTGTGCCCACCGGCTCCACGGCGGAGGGGTCCTTCGAGACACCGAGGTAGACGTAGTCGTCGGCGGCCGGCACCGCGGCAGCCGGCAGGAGCGCGAGGGAATCCGGGGAGGCCATCAACGTCCGCCCCCGCCAGACCGGGAGCACACGGGTCACCTCCGACGCGAGCAGTTCGTCGACGACTCCGTCACGCTCACGGGTGAGGTAGTCCCGGTCGACCTGGTGTCGGGACAGCGGGAGCCGGGACGTGAGAGGCGAGGACATCGGACGACCAATCATCGCGAGTTGACAGCGTGGCGCACGGCAGGG
This sequence comes from Frigoribacterium sp. Leaf8, assembly GCF_001421165.1. Lineage (GTDB taxonomy): Bacteria > Actinomycetota > Actinomycetes > Actinomycetales > Microbacteriaceae > Frigoribacterium. Next base: position 314,603 of record NZ_LMKB01000006.1, read on the forward strand.
CATCGCGTGCGGCGGCCTACCCTGAGGGCATGGCCAGATCTCATCTCACTCTAGCCGCGCTGGCCACGGCCGCCGTCGCGGACCTGGACGTCACGCGTGCGTCACGCCACGGCAGCGAGACGGGTGGCGACTTCGACTCCGCACTCGTCGACGGCCGTGGCGGAGAGCACTGCATCGTCCGCGTCCCTCGCTCGCAACGCGCCGAGGCCGAGCAGTCGGCCGACCTCGTCGCCCTCCGTGCCCTGAGCGCAGGGGTCCGAGGGCGGCTCTCGTTCGACGTGCCGGCCTACCGGGGTCAGGCCCCGATCGGCCGCACACGCGGCATCGTCTACGACGTCGTCCCCGGCGAGCACCTGTCGATCTCGCGACTGACCGCCACCAGCGACCTCCCGACGGCACTCGGCCGTGCCGTGGCGGCGATCCACTCGCTGCCGACGAGCTTCGTGACCGACGCCGGCCTGATCAGTCACACCCCGTTCGAGGCCATGCGCTCGTCGGCGGCCTTGGTCGATCGTGCGGCCTCGACCCGCCTCCTGCCGGCCGCGCTGCTCGAGCGATGGGAAGCCGCGATCCAGGACTCGGTGCTGTGGCAGTTCCAGCCCACGGTCGTCAACGGCTCCCTCGACGCCGGTTCGGTGCTCGTCCTCGGCGACACGGTCAGCGGTGTGCTCGGCTGGCACGACCTCCAGGTCGGTGACCCCGCCCGTGACCTCGCCTGGTTGCTGGGTGCCCCGAGCCCGACGGCGGTCGACACGGCGTTCGACGCCTACAACACCGCTCGCGGCACGAGCGACCACCAGCTGCGGCACCGGGCGACCCTCTACCGCGAACTCGACCTGGCGAAGTGGCTGCTGCACGGCACCGGCACCAAGAACACGTCGGTGGTCGACGACGCCGTCGAGATGATGACGAAGCTGGTCGACTCCTTGCCCGGTGACCGACGGGCCGGCATCGGCTCGGGCTCGACCGCGGCCTTGGACGTGGACGGCGTCGAGGACCTGCTCGAGGCCACCGAGCGCCGTCACGTCTGAGTCGACGCCTCGACCCGCTGCCAGAGTTCGACGAGCTCGTCGCGGTCGGCCACGTGCCGGGGCCGCAGCACCACGTCGTCGGCGACGAAGTAGAAGACCGCGTCGATCGTGTCCGCCGGGACACCCCTGAATCGCGCGTAGGCCTCGCGGTAGAGCGCCAGCTGGAGCTGCTTGAGCTCGAGGTCGGCGTCGTCGGTGGGTGCCTTGCCCGTCTTCCAGTCGACGACCTCGAACCGGCCGTCGCGTTCGAAGACGGCATCGATCTTGCAGATGACGGTGCGACTGCCGAAGGGGAGGTGGATCTCGAGCTCGACGTCCGTCGGTTCGAGAGATGCCCAGGCCGAGCGCTCGAAGGTCGTCACCAGCTGCTCGAACCGCCTCGCGTCGTCGGGATCGATCGGCCCCGACCCGGGTGAGCCGACCCGCTCGTCGTCGAGATCGCTCTCGTCACCCCAGGCGTCGAGGGTCTCGGCACGACCCGTCGGCCGGAAGCGCTCTTCGACCCACTCGTGGAACAGCGTGCCGAGGCGGGTCGCCCGGTAGGGCCGTTCGGGCAGGGGACGACGGAGCGCGGCGGCGACCGCGGCGGGGTCGTCGACGTAGTCCTTGAACCTCGAGGCCGGGATGCGCTGGGGAAGGGGGACCGCCCCGGCGCCCGCTCGCGCGGCGTCGCGCTCGAGCAGCAGCAGGTCGATGTCGGACGACCATCTCGACGCGGTGCCTGGCTGCTGCGTGTCGGCGGGCTCGTCTCGTGAGCGCCGGTCGACGGCCGTGGTGACCCGTGCAGCGGCGTCCTCGACCACCGCGCGGCGTTGCCCCAAGGGGTCGAGCGGCCAGCTGAGCTCTCGGGACGCGGCGGCCAGGGGGTTCTCGTCGTCGTCGGGTCGTTCGGGGAGGTCTCCGGTCGGTACGAGCCCACGCTCGGCCAATTCGACGACGAACCGGCTGGCAGGGCGGGGGCGGACGGCACTCGTCCAGAAGGAGCCGCTCACGAGCAGGGCGTCACGGGCCCGGGTGAGTGCGACGTAGGCCAGACGCCGCTCCTCGGCCTGGTGCCGGACGATCAACTCGTCCTTGAACGCCTTCAGCGCTTGGTCGAACTCCTTCTGGTCGGCCACGCCCCGCCAGCCGAGCACGGGCAGCTCGGCGGCATCGCCGCGGAACTCGTACGGCAGTTCGCCGAAACCGAGCCACCCCACGCCTTCGCGGGAGGTGCCGGGCAACTCGCCCTCGACGAGTCGTGGCACCGCGACGACGTCCCACTCGAGCCCCTTGGAGCCGTGGATGGTCAGGAGCTGGACGGTGCCCCGCTCGGCCTGCTCGGACCGCGGACCCATGTCGTCCCGCCGCTCGGCTGCTGCCAGCCACGACAGGAAGCCCCCGAGGCCGGCGTTCTCGTCGGTCGCGACGTACCCCGCCAGTTCGTCTTCGAAGGCTTGCAGCCACGCGCCCCCCGACGGCGCGCCGGTAGCCGCCGCCACCTCGACGTCGAGCAGCATCTCGTGCTCGACAAGCGTGACCAGGTCGACGAGATCGAGACCGTTGCGGGCGCGGAGGAAGGCGAGCTGCGAGCCCAGCCGCCTCAGGCGGACGAGCCCCTCGTCACTGAACTCGGAGAGCTGCCGATGCGTGACGGGCGCCGTGGCCACGAAGTCGAGGGCGTCGACGATCGACCCGTGCTCACCCGCGGCGACCGACGCCCGGAACCCGGCGGCGACCTCGTCGTCGAGGCGCTGTTGGGCGTGGTCGTGCGAGAAGAGCCACGAGGCGACGTCGCGCAGCCGGGCGATGTCTCGAACGCCGATCCGCCATCGGGCACCGGCCATCAGACGGATCGCCTCGGAACCGGCCGACGGGTCGTGCAGCACCCGGAGGCAGGACACGAGGTCGACGACCTCGGGCCGCTGCAGGAGACCACCGACGCCGAGCACGTGGTACCTGACGCCGCGAGCGGCGAGGGCCTCGACGAAGACGGGCATGGTCTTCTTCGATCGGAAGAGCAACGCCGCCGTTCGGCGGGCGGGCTCGCCGTCGACGATCGTGGGCACGGCCAGCTCGCTCTGCAGCCAGGCCGCGACCTGGTCGGCCTCGCCCGGCAGCGTCTGGTCGAAGAGCAGTTCGACGCGCCCCTCGGGCGCACCCGGCCGGGCTCGCAGCTCGCCCACGACCGCCCCGGAGGACCGCGCGAGTTCGGCCACGACGGTGTTCGCGGCGTCGAGCACTCGTGACGCGTTGCGCCAGCTGGTCGAGAGGCTGAACACCGCATCGGGCCGGGCTCCGAAGTCCACCGGGAACCGTCCGAGGTTCGCGGCGCTGGCACCCCGGAACCCGTAGATGGACTGGTGGGGGTCCCCGACCGCCATCACCCCGGTGCCCTCGAAGAGGCGGGACAACAAGGTGGTCTGCACGACGCTGGTGTCCTGGTACTCGTCGAGCAACACGACGCGGTAGCGGTCGCGCAACTCGGCCACGACGTTCGGCGCCGTGTCGCACACCTCGAGGGCCAGGGCCACCTGGTCGGAGTACTCGACGAGGCCCCGACGGGCCTTCTCGTCGGCGAAGGCCACGGCTAGGTCGAGCAGCGGCGGGAGCGCCGACACCGCGCCGACGGCGTCGACGACCGACTTGTAGGCGCTGCCCTTGGTCGACGGAAGACTCGCGAGGTCGAGGAACCGGTCGGCCAGGTGTGCCACGGGCTCGGGCCCGGTGACGTTCTCGCTGAGGGCGTGGCTCAGGCGGAGGACGGCCTCGGTGATGCCGTCGACGCTTCGACCGAGCCCGGCGAGGCGCTCGTCGTGGCTGCCCACGACGAGTGAGCGTGCCAGCTGCCAGGCGGACGCATCGCCGAGCACCTGCGACTCGCTCTCTCGACCGACCCGCAGGGCGTTGTCGCGGAAGATCGCGTTGGCGAACGCGTTGTAGGTCGAGACGGTGGGCACGTCGAAGGGATCGGCCTCGTCGCCGAGCAGTCCGACGGCGGCGAGCTGGCCGATGCGCCGCTCGATCCGCTCACCGAGTTCGCCGGCGGCCTTGCGGGTGAACGTCAGGCCGAGCACCTGCGAGACGCCGACGAGACGGTTGGCCAGCAGCCACACCACGCGGTTGGCCATGGTCTCGGTCTTGCCGCTGCCGGCGCCCGCGACGACCAGGGCGGGTTCGAGAGGGGCCTCGATGACGGCTTGCTGCTCGGGGGTCGGCGTGGGAAGCCCGAGCGCCTCGGAGATCTCGGCTGCTCCGAGCCGGGACGAGGAGGCGCGCGTCGTGCCGTCGACGCCACGACCGTCCACCCCGTCACGCGTGCCCGCGGCGCCACCCCCGTCGGCGGCGCGGCCTCCGGCCGTCACGAGCCGCTCACCTCGCCCACCACGTGGATGCGGCACGATCCGCCGTGCCGCCCTTCGCAGTGGTCGTCGAGGCGGGCCACGAACACCCGGCCCGCCATGTGCTCGGCCGCGTCGACGACCCGGGCACGGAAGGCCGCGAGTCGGTCGTCGTCGAACGCCCCCTGGGCGGGCTCCCGGTAGAGCTTGCCCCGGACGCCCGACGACACGATCACGAGCTTCGCCCCGCCGGGAGGTGTGCCCTCGGGCACGGCCTCGACGGCACCGTCGGCGAGGGCGACCTGGTAGCTGCCCAGCTGGGGGTGTTCGGCGACGGCCTGGGGCGACGTCGGGGCCGACCGGCCCGTCTTGAGGTCGACGATCACGGCGGCGCCCTCGCGGGTGCGCTCCACCCTGTCGATGGACCCGCGCAGACGTGCCGGCCCGATGTCGAGGCTGAAGGTGGACTCGGCGCCGAGCAGGCTCCCGCCCGACGCCTCGAAGTCCCGCAGGTAGGAGGAGAGGCTCTCGGTCATGTCGCGCGCCCGGCGTTTCTCGGCCTCAGCGATCCAGGCCGACTCGAACTCGAGCTCGGGCCAGCGCCCCTCGACCGACTGCCAGAGCGAGTCGACGTCGGTGCCCTCGGCGTGCTCCATCACGTCGTGCAGCACCGTGCCGAGACCCATCGCCGCGTTGGGAGGGGACCCGCCGAACCGGTCGACGAACCAGTGCAGGGGGCACTCCTCGAACGACCCGAGTTGCGACGGCGAGACCGGCACGTGGGCCTCGGGAGCCTCCAGGTCGATGAGCGGCTCGACGGTGCTGGGGTCGAGCAACCCGTACCAGTCGTCCGGCGACGCCCCCGCCACGCCTTCGCCGGCGAGTCGGGCCAACGCCTCGACCGCGTCGTCGGCCCGTGGTCCGTGAGGCGCCGAGACGAGCACGTGACGGAGGTGCCCCACGAGTCCTCGAAGCGACAGGGGGTGCCCGGCGGGTGCCTCGGGGCAGCCGTCGGGCAGCAGCCGGAAGAACGGCGAGGGCCCCTCGTCGTCGTTCGAGGTGCAGGAGAGCACGACCTGTCGGGTGGCCCGCGACACGGTGAGGGCGAACATGCGCAGCTCGTCGGAGAGCACCGTGGCCCGCGCGTCGGAGGGGGCTGCCGGCTCGTCGTCGTGGTCGTGGTCGTCCATCGGACCGCCGCGGAGCAGGCCGCGCTCGGCGAGGTCGACCAGCTCGTCGGGGGCGAGCAGCCCGCCCCGGACCCGGAGGTTCGGCCACACGCCGTCCTGCAGCCGAGCGGCGACGACCACGTCGACCTCGATGCCCACGGCGTTCGACGGCGAGCACACCAACACGGTCTCGGCCGTCGCCTGCGGCGAGAGGGTGTCCTCGGGCACCTCGGCCCCGAGAAGCGAGTCGAGGAAGGCACCGGCGGGTGCCTCGGGGGTGCGTTCGACGAAGCGCTTGGCGGCCGTGAACAGGGCGACGACACCGTCGAGGTGACGGTCCGCCTCGGCGGCCACGATGCCGCGACCGTCGCTCTGGGCCGACCACTCGGCCGCGAGTCCGCTGCGCTCCCAGAGGCCCCAGAGCACCTCTTCGATGCTGGCGCCGGTCGCGGCTGCACGACGGGCCGCGTCGAGACTGGTGGAGAAACGCCCGGCTCGGGCCGCGAACCTCGAGTCGATCGTGACGAAGCGACCGGCCCCCTCGAGCGCCTCGACGAGCAGGTCGTCGGCCGAGCGGACGCCGCCCGTGCCGAGCTCGTCGGCTCGCAGGGCGAGCCTCAGGCGTCGGAGCGACAACGCGTCGAAGCCGGCGAGCGGCCCCAGCAGCAGCTCGGTCGCGAGCTCGACGGTGAGCTCGTCGCGACCGACGGCGACGGCGGCGGCGAGCAACAGGTGGCGGGCCGCGTGTTCGTCGCGCACGGCGCGTCCGGCGACGGAGGTGCGGGTCGGGACCTCGGCGAGCTGCAGCCCCCGGGCGACTCCGGCCACCTGCCCACCGCTGCGGACGACGACCATCATGCGCGACCACGGCACCCTGCGGACCAGGTGGTGCTCGCGCAGCAGGCGGGCCACCGACGCCACTTCGTGGCTCGGGCTGTCGGCCCGGACGGTCACGATCGGGACCGCCACCGGGTCCGCCGCTCCCCCGGCCTCGGAGGGCTCGATCGCCGGAGCCGCCACCGCGGCGTGCTGGCGACCGGCGCCGGCCGTCCCGATGCGCGAGGTGACCCGCTGCACGAGATCGCGCAACGGAGGCTGGTGCCGGTGGGCCGTGGAGAGGTACAGGGTCTCGACGTCGGACAGGCCGAGCCGAGGGCCGAGACGACCGAGCACGTCGGGCGTGCCCCCGCGGAACGCGCTGGTGGACAGGTCGGGGTCGCCGAACGCGACCACGGCGACACCCCGCCGCGTCAGGGCGCGGAGCAGCGCCAGGGTCGACTCGGTCGCTTCTTGCGCGTCGTCGACGAGGACGACCCGCAGCCCCTCGACGACCGGGGAGGTCTCGCCGCGGTCGAGGGCGGCGACGGCGTAGTCGACCAGGTCCGCCGAGTCGAGGTGCTGCCCCCGCGCCGCGTCGAGGACGCTCAGGTACTCGTCGCGGAAGTCGGCCACCGCCGCCCATTCGGGCCGGTCGGCCCGTTCGGCGGCTCGTCGGAGCCCCTCGGACCCGATGCGATGCTCGGTCGACCGCATGAGGACTTCGCGCAGTTCGGTGCGGAAGCCGCGGAGTCGACGAACGGTCGGGCCGAGCCCCTCGGGCCAGGACGGACCCGTGCCGTCGACCTCGTGCCCCTCGAGGAGGAAACGGACGATGCTGTCCTGGTCACCGCCCGTCAGCAGGGTCGGCGCGGGCAGGCCGACGAGCCGCGCCGCATGGCCGACCACGTCGAACGCCAGGGACGAGACGGTGCGGGCCAGGGGCCCCGGAGTCGGCACGGTGAGCCTCGACGCGATGACGTCACGGAGCGTCGTCGCCGTCGAGCGCGTCGGTGCGAGCACCATGACGGCGGCCGGACCCCAACCGCGCCCTTCGACGCGGTCCACCACGAACTCGACGAGCGTCCGGGTCTTGCCCGAGCCCGGAGCACCCAGGACCGCGGCCGATCGCCCGTCGGCCAGGTCGAGCACGGCCCGCTGCGAGTCGTCGAGCACCGGCGACACCGAGGCTCGGGCCGGACTCGAGAGGGGCGGTGAGACGGTCGAGGCCATGTCCCGACGCTACCGGCTGGCACCGACATCGAGGTCGGTCGCGTGGACCCTCGACGGCCCGACGGGCCACCCCGTGTGCGCCGACAGAGAACGTGCAGAGTCGGGACGGCGAGGTCGGATATCGTGACCTCGTGGACATTCGCATCGGCATCACCAACAGCCCCCGTGAGATCAGCTTCGAGACGGCCCAGACCGCCGACGAGGTCGAGAAGGTCGTCGGCGACGCGCTCGACGGCGGCAAGTCGTACGTCACCCTCGCCGACTCCAAGGGCAAGACCTACCTGGTCCCCACCGCATCGCTCGCCTACGTCGAGGTCGGCAGCGAAGAGAGCCGCAAGGTCGGGTTCGTCAGCTAGTCGTGGAACTCCTCTTCGTCGTCCTGGGTGGCGCCATCCTCGGGTTCGTCCTCCACTACGCGCTGCCCGACGGCGACACCCGCGGCGTCCTGCTCGCGCCCGCGTCCGGCGCCGTCGTGGCGGCGATCGTGTGGGAGGTCCTGACCTGGGCCGGATGGCCCGCCGACGGCGGATGGATCTGGGTGGCAGCACTCGTCCTTCCCGCCGTCGTCGCATTCGTGGTCTGCCGTGTCGCGGCGGCTCGCCGCCGGGCTCACGACAGCGAGCACTTCGCCCGCCTGGTGCGCTCCGCCTCCTGACGCCGCGCCTCCGCCATGCCCTCGATGCACGGCCGGTCGCCCAGGGCGGCCACGCCAGGTCGCCGAGAACAGTCCCGCCAGCCGGAGGACTACCAGCGGTCAGCGCTCAGGCGGTGAGTCCGAGGGCGTCCATGCGGCGCGTGTGGGCGGCGATGAGTTCTGTGAAGACGGGTTCGAGACGCTCGTCGTCGGCGGACACGTGCGACGCGGACACCGCGGCGCGAGCGACCAACAGGGTGTCTCCCACCAACCTGCGCCCCCAGAGGGCCAGCCGTGACGCGAGCCGCGGGTCGGCCTCGATGGCCGCGGAGAGTTCTCGCACCACGAGCGGTGCGTCGTCGTGGGCCTCGAGCACCGCCACGATCCGCTTGTGGTGGTCCGCCGGCAGTCCGGCCGCCAACCGCACGAAGACGTCGTTGAGCAGGCCGGCCGCGACGTAGTCCGCGACGATCGCCTCGTACCAGTCCGTGCCTCCGGTCCGGGCCCGGAACTCGTCGATGGCGGCGATGTGGGGCTCCATCGACTCGGTGGCGTCGTGGCCGGACCGTTCGATCTCGGCCACCAGGCCGCGGTGTCGGGCCAAGGTCGTCTCGGCGATGCGGCCGGTGGTCTCTTTCGCACGGACGTCGGGGGCGAAGGCCGACGAGCGGCCCAGCGTCTCGAAGAGCGCGAGTTCGAGGTAGGCCGCGTGCCCCAGGAAGACCAACAGGTCGGGGGTGAACTGGTCGAGCTCGACCCGGGCCGCGGGGGTCGGCTTCGCCGCGGGCCGCGGCCACTGCAGGGACGGGACGCCGCGTTTCGCACCTCGACCGGGCCAGGACACCACGCCCACATCTTACGGGGTCCGAGGGGCCGCCCGTCGCGACGGGCTAAACTCGACGCATCCCCCTATATGAGACAGGGCAACACTTTGACATTCACTGACCTCGCGATCGACCCCGACATGGTCGACGCTCTGGCGTCGAAGGGGATCCTCGAACCTTTCCCCATCCAGACGCAGACCATCCCCCTCGCCCTCGCCGGGCAGGACATCATCGGCCAGGCCAAGACGGGCACCGGCAAGACCTTCGGCTTCGGCCTCCCGATCATCCAGCGCATCGGCCTCGACCCGGCCCCCGGCGTCAAGGTGCTCGTCGTCGTCCCGACCCGCGAACTCTGCGTCCAGGTGGCCGACGACCTCGAGCTCGCCACCTCGAACCGGGCGACCAAGATCGTCAGCATCTACGGCGGCAAGGCCTACGAGGGCCAGGTCGAGCAACTCAAGGCCGGCGCGCAGATCGTCGTGGGCACCCCCGGGCGCCTCCTCGACCTGGCCGGCCAGCGCCTCCTGAACCTCAAAGAGGTGCAAGAGGTCGTGCTGGACGAGGCCGACAAGATGCTCGACCTGGGCTTCCTCAGCGACATCGAGAAGATCTTCCAGCAGGTGCCGGCCACCCGTCACACCATGCTGTTCTCGGCGACCATGCCCGGCCCGATCGTGGCCTTGGCACGCCGGTTCATGTCGAAGCCGATCCACATCCGCGCGACCGACCCCGACGAGGGCCTCACGCAGGCGAACATCAAGCACGTCGTCTACCGGGCCCACTCGCTCGACAAGGACGAGGTGATCGCGCGCATCCTCCAGGCCGAGGGGCGTGGCAAGACCGTCGTCTTCACCCGGACCAAGCGCGCGGCCGCCAAGCTCGTCGAAGAGCTGAACGACCGCGGCTTCAACGCGGCGGCCGTCCACGGTGACCTCAACCAGGAGCAGCGCGAGCGCGCGATGGCCGCGTTCAAGGCGGGCAAGAAAGACATCCTGATCGCGACCGACGTCGCGGCCCGAGGCATCGACGTGAACGACGTCACGCACGTGATCAACCACACCGTGCCCGACGACCACGACACCTACCTGCACCGCGCCGGCCGTACCGGCCGCGCCGGCAAGACCGGCATCGCCGTGACGTTCGTCGACTGGGACGACCTGCACAAGTGGGCCCTGATCAACCGGGCCCTCGACATGGGCCAGCCCGAGCCGGTCGAGACCTACTCGTCGAGCCCGCACCTCTTCGCCGACCTCGACATCCCCGCCGGGACGAAGGGACGCCTGCGCGCGAGCTCCTTGTCGGCTGTCAAGGCGGGTTCGGTCGGCTCGCGCGAGCGCACCGGCGGCCCCCAGGGCGATCGTGACAGGGGTCGCGGTCGCGGTCGTGGCGACGCTCCCGTGCGGGCCTCCGGTGAGCCCTCGACCACGGGCCGCGGCGCCGCACAGGCGCCCGACGCGGCGGCTCCGGCCGGCGAGGTCACGGGTGAGGCCCCGCGCAAGCGCAGCCGCAACCGTCGCCGTCGTCCCGCCGGCGACTCGTCGTCACAGCCGCAGGGCTGACGACCGATCCAGCACGAGACCCCCCTCGACCGTCCGCGGCGAGGGGGTCTCGTGCGTCCGGCACGTCGCCGTCCGGCACGTCACCGTCCGGAACGCCGCCGTCCGGCACGTCATCGCCCGGCAGGGAGCCGTCCGGACGAGGAGGCGCGGGCCGGTTCAGCCCCGGACGGGCACCCACCCGGTCGCCGCGTCGACGATCCGGTCGAGTTGTCCGGGAGCCGTGGTGTTCTCACCCAACCGGTTGGGCTTGCCGTCGCCGTGGTAGTCGCTCGACCCGGTCACGATGAGGTCGTACCGTCGGGCGAGCTCGAGCAACCGCACCTTACCGGCCGAGGTGTTCTCGCGGTGGTCGATCTCGACGCCGAGCAGGCCGGCGTCGACGAGGGCCTCGAAACCCTCGCTGGAGACGTTCGGCTCGCGACCCCGCGTCGCCGGGTGGGCGATGACGGGGACGCCCCCGGCCTCCCGGATCAGGCGGACGCCGATCAGGGGGCTGGGTGCCTCGTGCGGCTCGTAGTACCCGGACCGCCAGTGCAGGATGCCCGCGAAGGCGGCGCTGCGGTCGGGCGCGTAGCCCTTGGCGACGAGGGCGTCGGCGATGTGCGGCCGTCCCAGGGTCGCCCCCGAGCTGGCCTGGGCGAGGACGTCGCCCCAGGTGAGGTCGTAGTCGGCGGCGATGCGTTCGACGATGCGCTCGGCCCGGTGCAGACGGCTGTCGCGCAGGCGGGCCGTCTCGGCGACGAGGCCCGGGTGGGCGGGGTCGAAGAGGTAGCCGAGCATGTGGACGCTGTTCAGTCCGAGCCGGGTGCTGAGCTCCATGCCGGGGAGGAGGGTGAGACCGGTGCCGGCGACGGCGGCCGTGGCCTCGGACCACCCGGCCGTGCTGTCGTGGTCGGTCAGGGCGACGGTGTCGAGCCCCGCGCGCACGGCCGACGCGACCAGCGCGGCGGGCGCCTCGGTGCCGTCCGACACGCTCGAGTGAGTGTGCAGGTCGACCAGGCGCGTGGGCATCCCCCCATCGTAGGCGGCGCGCATCCGAGCCGTCCGTGCGGCGCCCGACGTGCGGTCGGGGGTTCCCCTAGGCTCCAGGGGCCATGATCCGTCGTCTCGTCGCCCTCGTCTTCGTCCTCGCCGTTGCCGCCGTGCTCCTGGTCGCCCTCTGGCCCCAGGCCGTCGGGCTGCAGCGCGTCTTCCCGGTCGGTCAGGTGGTGTCGTTCCGCCTCGTCGCCGGGGCCGTCGCGATCGTCCTGATGGTGCTGCTGCTCGTGCTCGGTCTGGTCGCGCGGCCGATCCGGTCCCTCACGGCGAGCGCGGCCGTGCTGCTGCTCGTGTTCGGCGTCCTCTCGGCGGGCGTCGTGACGGCTCGCGGCCTGGGCCGCACCGACTTCGTCGAGAAGACGCCCACCGACGTCACCGTCCTGTCGTGGAACACCCTCGGCGCGGCGACCGGGGCCGACGCCGTCGTCGCCCTCGCGACCGAGGTCGGTGCCGACGTGATCGCCCTGCCCGAGACCCGCCAGGAGGTCGGCGTCGCCGTCGCCGAGGCCATGGCCGCCGCCGGCAAGCCCATGTGGGTGCACACGGTGGCCTACGACCAGATCGCGAGCGGCCGCTCGACGACCCTCCTGATCAGTGCCGCACTGGGCGACTACCAGGTCGCGATCGGTGACGACGGCACCACCGACGCACGGACGACGCCCGTCCTCCCGACGGTCGTCGCGACACCCGTGTCGGGCGAGGGCCCCACGATCGTCGCCGCCCATCCCGTGTCGCCGACGCCCGAGCACATGGGGCAGTGGCGTGCCGGCCTGGGGTACCTCGCCGACGTCTGCCGGTCGGGGGACGTGATCATGGCGGGTGACTTCAACGCCACCCTCGACCACATGGCCGGGCTCGGCACCGACGGTGGGGCGCTCGGCGCCTGCCGCGATGCCGCCGAGGCGACCGCGAACGCCGGCGTCGGGACCTGGCCGACCGACGTCCCTCCCCTCCTCGGTGCGCCGATCGACCACGTCATGGCCACCGAGCAGTGGCTGCCGACCGGCTTCCGGGTCGTGACCGAGCTCGACGACGCCGGCAGCGACCACCGGGCGGTCGTCGCCCAGCTCAGTCGCACGGGAGCCTGAGCCCACCGACTGGGCGTCCGGCCCGTTTGGCGGGAGAATGGTGGGCATGGCAGATCAGAAGGCGCCGCGCGCGACCACCAACCGCTCCACCACCCCCGGGTCGGACACGTTCAAGGACTACATCTCGTCGCAGTGGGCCGACCGCCCCGACGTCCTCCCCGAGCCGCGTGAGCAGGCGCCGTTCGCCGCCGACCGTCGCGAGCGGCTGTCCGCGCTGCACCCGGGCACCCGCCTGGTCGTGCCGGCCGGCTCCGCCAAGGTCCGGTCCAACGACTGCGACTACCCCTTCCGTGCGCACTCGGCGTTCTCGCACCTGACGGGCTGGGGTTCCGACACCGTGCCCGGCTCGGTGCTCGTGCTCGAGCCCACGGCCGAGGGCCACGACGCCACCCTGTACCTGCGGGCGAGCGCCGGGCGCGACTCGGACGAGTTCTACGCCAACCCCGAGATCGGCGAGTTCTGGATCGGCCCGCGCCCCTCGTTGACGCAGGTCGCCGCCGACCTGGGTCTCGCCACGCGTGACCTGGCCGACTTCGAGGCCGTGGTCGGCACGATCGACGCCGGCACCCTCGTCGTCCGCGAAGCCGACCCCGACCTGACCCGCCGTCTCGACGCCGTCATCGAGGCCGCCGCCGAACAGTCCCCCGTCTCGGCGGGGACGACGGCCGTCGTGACCTCCGACGACGACCGCCCCCGCGAGCGGGCGACCTCCGCCGACCTGGCCCGTGACCTGAGCGAGTTGCGTCTCGTCAAGGACGCGTACGAGGTCGCGCAGATGCGTCAGGCCGTGACGGTGACGGGCAAGGGGTTCACCGACGTGATCGCCGACTTCGACGACATCGTTGCGCACCCGCGCGGCGAGCGGCTCGTCGAGGGCACCTTCAACCGTCGGGCCCGCGCCGACGGCAACACGGTCGGCTACGACACGATCGCCGCGTCGGGCGACCACGCCTGCGTCCTGCACTGGACCCGCAACGACGGCGTCGTCCGCGACGGCGACCTCATCCTGATCGATGCGGGCATCGAACTCGACAGCCTCTACACGGCCGACATCACCCGCACGCTGCCCGTCTCGGGCCGGTTCACCGACGTGCAACGTCTCGTGTACGAAGCCGTGCTCGAGGCGGCCGACGCGGCGTTCGCGATCGTGCGTCCGGGCATCGCGTTCCGCGAGATCCACGCGACGGCCATGAAGGTCATCGCCGAACGCACCGCCGAATGGGGCTTCCTGCCGGTGTCCGCCGAGGAGTCGCTGCAGCCCGACCACCAGTACCACCGTCGCTACATGGTGCACGGCACGAGCCACCACCTCGGCATCGACGTGCACGACTGCGCCGCCGCCCGTCGCGACCTCTACCTCGACGGCGTGCTCGAGCCCGGCATGGTGTTCACGATCGAACCCGGCCTGTACTTCCAGCCCGACGACCTCACCGTGCCCGAGGAGTTCCGCGGCATCGGCGTGCGCATCGAGGACGACATCCTCGTGACCGCCGACGGGGCCGAGAACCTCTCGGTGGGCATCCCCCGCACGGTCGCCGACGTCGAGGCGTGGATCTCCCGCGACTGAAGTCCGACACCGAAGGGCCCCGTGTGCGTCGCACCCGGGGCCCTTCGCCCGTTCACACCCCGATCAGCGAGGCAGGATCATCGACCGTCGGACGACGAGTCGCCGTCCGGGGCCGACGTGTCGTCGGCCTCGGACGGTGTCCCGTCACGTCGTCGGCCGGTGACGATGGCCACGACCACACCGGCGGCGGCCAGCACGACGATCGCGACGGCGATGCCGATGACGAGTCCGGCGTTCACCGAGCCCGACTCGGGCGCAGCCGACGGCGTCGCCATGGTGTCGTCACCCGGGGTCGCCATGGTCGTCATCTCGGGTTCGGACGAGGCCGAGGGCGAGGCCGCCTCGGTCTCGTCACCGGTGGGGGCGCCGGCACCGCCAGCCGCGCCTCCTGCGCTGCCGCAGCTCGGACGGGTCGGCGAGCCCGCCCCCTCCGCGGTGCCCGCGGCGGGGGCGTAGGTGAACGGAACGGCGTCCGAGACGGTGTGGCCGTCGGCCGAGACGGCCTGGTAGGTCATCGTGTAGGCGCCGGGCGACCCGAGCGCGACACCGGTCGTCAGCGTCGGTCCCGAGGTCGTCGAGCAGCCGTCCTCGTAGTGCAGGCCGGCGGCGTCGGTCACCTCGAGCACGTTCGAGCTGCCGGTGCCCGAGAGGTCGAGGATCACGTCGTTGAAGGTGATCGACACGGTCGCCGGGGACGAGTCGACGGTCGAGCCCGCGGCCGGCGCGCTGCTCACGACGTAGTCGTGCGCCGCGGCCGATCCCGCCGGTACGAGGGCGAGGGCGCCGACCGCGGCACCCAGCCCGGCCGTCACGAGGACGCCGAGGAGGCGCGGTGTCCGCGAGCGCGCGGCCGTCACGCGTCCACCCCGCCGTTCGTCGAGGTGCGGGACGCGGTCGCCCGGGGCCGACGGGTCAGCGCGACGACCGAGACGACGAGCGCCAGCGCACCCAGGGCGAGGCCGCCGATGCCGAGGCCGATCGAGAGCGGTCCGACCGCGCCGTCGCCGGAGCCCGACGCCGAGTCGCCGGAGGTGCCGACACCCGCGGTCGTCGCGTCGTCGTCCGTCGCGTGGCCGGCGTGTTCGTCGGCCGGCGGCGCGTCGTTGACGTAGAGGGTCGGTGCGGGGTGCTCGGGCTCTTCTCCCGAGGCGGGAGTCGCGTCGGCCCAGTCGACGACCGTGCCGTCCGAGTAGCGCTGGTGGGCCGGCAGCGCGATCGACCCGGTGTCGGGCACCGCACCGGCCGAGATGACGAACTGCTGGAACTGTCCGGGTGCGATCTGCGTGTCGCCCTCGGCCGTCCAGGTCACCTGCGTCGGCGCCTCGGTGATCGTCGTGCCGTCGAGCTCGACCGGCTCGGGCAACGTGCTGGTGGTGACCTCGGTGGTCCACCCCGGGAGGGGCTCGTACGACACCGAGGTGAACGGGGTGTCGGTGGGCAGGTCGACGACGAGCCCGACGGTGCCCGCGGTCGCCGACTCGTTCGGCACCTTGAAGGTCAACGTCTCGTACGAACCGGCCTCGGCCTGACCGGGCTCGACGTGGACGTGGGCCGAGGCCGCGAGGGGCGCGGCCAACGCGAGCAGGGCGGCGGCGCCGAGGGCCGCTGCCGAACGGGCGACGACGGCGGACGACCGGGGACGGCGGGACGCGACGGAAATGGGGTTGGTGCTGCGGTTCATGGATCTGGTCCTCTCGATCGCGAGCGCGATCGGTCTGCGGTGCATGACGATGGGGCCCGACGGCGCGACGGGCGCGTCCGACGGGGTCACCGGCGACGGAGGTCGGCGGTGTGCGGGGTCAGGCAGGGCAGGGCGGACCGCGACGGGGTCGGGCCGTGAGGTGTCGTCGGCCGGGCGGGCACGGAAGGACGCCGAACGGAGCCGGCGGGCGCCGGACGACGGGCGCCTCGGGCCGGTGCCCGGCGGTCAGGAGGCGCGCGACGGCCAGACCGCGGACGGCCAGTCGGACGAGGGCCCACGCGGCGCCCTCGCCACGCCGGAGGGCGACGATCGTGACCACGGCCGCGAGCGCGTGGGCCAGCCACATGGCGGGGCCCCCCATGACCATGGCCTGGCCGACGCCGCCACCGGACGCGGCGCCGTCGGCGATCGTCGAGATCACGAGTGCGGAGTGGTGCCCGCCCGTCGCCGAGGCGCCCCCGCCGTCCGATGCTCCGAGGGAGAACAACAGGTGGAACGCGACCTGGCTGAGCGCGACCGCGACGGCGAGCCGGACGGTCGAGAGGTGCACGCCCGCCAGGGCGATCGAGACGGGCACGGCCACGGCCAGGGCGAGGACGACGCCGAGCAGTCCGGGCTCCATGCCACCGCCGGCCACGTGGGAGAAGGCCGCGACCAGGGTCGACGCACCGGCGGTCAGCCAACCACGCGCGAAGCGCTCGGCCCGGGTGGCCGTCGTGGAGGGGTCGCGGGGTGCCATGTCGACACCAGGGTACGTCAGCGGCGCGGGGTCTCGGGACGCGCGAGGATCTCGTGCGCCCGCCCGGAGACCTCGGGGTCGACCACGATCTGGTAGTTCGACGCGAGCACCTGGTGCGTCGAGGTGAAGTCACGGCGGCGACGGGTGATCGCGAAGCTGACGATGCCGTAGAGCATGCCGAAGCCGGCTCCGAGCAGGGCGGCCGCCCCGACGGTGGCCGCGGTGGCGGTCTCGGTCGCGAAGACGAGCATGACGAGCCCGAAGAAGACGCCGAGCCAGAGTCCGGTCACGGCCCCGGCCAGCGCGGCGCGCCCGTAGCTCAGGCGACCGGTGACGCGTTCGACGGTCTTGAGGTCGTTGCCGATGATCGCCAGCCGCTTGATCGGGAACTCGGCCTGTGACAGCCGGTCGACCACGCGCTGCGCCTCGGGATACGTGTCGTAGGTGCCGAGGACGTCGCCCCGCGGCAGGGTGGGCACCATCGGCGGGCGGCGGCCCACGGGGCCCGGGTTCGTCATCCCAGCATTAAACACGGTGCCCCTGCCGGGCACCCGTCGGCGGCGACCCCGCGAGCGACTAAATTGGACGCGTGAGTGCAACCAGAGTCTTCGTCGCCCGGCTGGCCGGTTGCTCCGTCTTCGACCCTGCGGGCGACAAGGTCGGCAAGGTGCGCGACGTGCTGGTGGTCTACCGCCGCACCGGGGCGCCGCGCGTGGTGGGCCTCGTGGTCGAGGTCCCCGGCAAGCGCCGGGTCTTCGTGGGGATCGGACGCGTCACGAGCATCGGCTCGGGCCAGATCATCACGAACGGCGTCATCACGCTCCGCCGCTTCGAGCAGCGTGGCGGCGAGACCCGGGTCATCGCCGACCTGCTCGGTCGTCGCGTGTCGTTCCGGCACGGTGGCGGCCACGCCACCATCGAGGACGTGGCGATCGACGAGGTGAGCGAGGGCGACTGGGAGGTCGGCCAGCTCTTCCTGCGCAAGCCCAAGACGTCGCCGTCGCCGTTCGTCAAGGCGCCGACGGCGTTCGCGGCGTGGGACGACGTCGTCGAGGAGGCCGGACCGGGCGAGGCGCAGAGCGCCGAACACCTGATCGCCGCGTACTCCGACCTCGTGCCCGCGGACCTCGCGAACACCCTGCTCGACCTCACGCCCGAGCGGCGGCTCGAGGTCGCCGGCGAACTGTCCGACGACCGCCTCGCGGACGTGCTCGAAGAGCTGCCCGAGGCCGAGCAGGTCGAGATCTTCACGGGCCTCGACGACCACCGTGCGGCGAGCGTCCTCGACCAGATGCAGCCGGACGACGCGGCCGACCTCATCGCCCAGCTGCCCGACGAACGCACCGAGCAGCTGCTCACGCTGATGGAGCCCGACGAGGCCGACGACGTGCGCATGCTGCTCAGCTACGACTCCGACACCGCCGGCGGACTGATGACGACCGAGCCCGTCATCGTCTCGGCCGACGCCACGGTCGCCGAGGGCCTCGCCCTCATCCGTCGTCACGAACTGGCCCCGGCGCTCGGCGCGGCGGTCTGCGTCGTCCTGCCACCCTACGAACCACCCACCGGCCGGTTCCTCGGCATGGTGCACTTCCAGCGGATGCTCCGTTACCCGCCGAACGAGCGCCTGGGGACGATCCTCGACCAGACCACCGAACCGGTCCGCGTCGACGCCACGGCCCTCGAGGTCACGCGGGTCATGGCGACCTACAACCTCGTCTCGGTCCCCGTCGTCGACTCGGCGCACCGCCTCGTCGGCGTCGTCACCATCGACGACGTCCTCGACCACGTCCTGCCCGACGACTGGCGCAGTCAGGACCCCGACCAACCGCTGACCCCGAGCCGACCGCGTGGCCGCGCCCGTCGCCCCGCGATCGGCCAGAGCACGAGGAGCGACGATGGCCCGCGATAACCGCAACGACGTCCGCCTCGACGCCCCCAAGGGTCTGCGCCCCCGCGTGCTGCCCGGGCGCAAGCGGGTCAGCAGCGACCGCTTCGGTCGGGCGACCGAGTCCATCGCCCGGGGCATGGGCACGCCCTACTTCCTGATCGCCCTCACCCTGTTCTGCGTCGTCTGGATGATCTACAACACGGTCGCCCCGATCGACATCCGCTTCGACAGCGCCGCGATCGGCTTCACGGCGCTGACGCTGATCCTGTCGCTGCAGGCGTCGTACGCCGCTCCCCTCATCCTGCTCGCGCAGAACCGGCAGGACGACCGCGACCGCGTGCAGTTCGAACAGGACCGTCAGCGCGCCGAACGCAACCTGGCCGACACCGAGTACCTGGCCCGCGAGGTCGTCGCGCTCCGGATCGCGATCCGCGACATGGCCAGCAAGGACTTCATCCGGGCCGAGCTCCGCTCTCTGCTCGACGAGCTCGACCGGCGCGACGACGACGAGAGCCCCGCGGTCGAGCCGACCCGCACCTCCTCGTCGTCACGACGCGACGCCCGGCGCGACGGCCACCACCGTGGCTGAGCCGGTCGCCGCCACCCGCCCCGCGACGCCGGACGACGTCCGTCGCGCGCTCGCGCGGGTGCTCGACCCCGAGATCCGCAAGCCCGTCACCGAACTCGACATGATCGGTGACGTCGTCGTCGACGCAGGAGGCGCGGCGACGGTGGCCGTCAAGCTCACGATCGTGGGGTGCCCGGCAGCCGACACGATCGAACGCGACGTCCGCGAGGCCACGGGCTCGGTGACCGGCGTCACCGACGTCACCGTCGACGTGACCGTCATGACCAAGGACGAACGACACGCCCTCACCGAGAAGCTGCGGGCGGGCCGGGCGGCGCGCGGCATGCAGTTCGGCCCCGACACGCTGACCCGCGTGTACGCCGTCACGAGCGGCAAGGGCGGCGTGGGGAAGTCCACCGTGACCGCCAACCTCGCGGTCGCCCTCGCGGCCCGGGGCCTCGCCGTCGGCATCGTCGACGCCGACGTGTACGGCTTCAGCATCCCCGGACTCCTCGGCCTCGTCGGCCCCGACGGCGCCTCGGTGAAGCCCACCCGCGTCGACGACATGATCCTGCCGCCCGTCGCCCACGGCGTGAAGGTCATCTCGATCGGCATGTTCGTCGACGACGCCTCGACCGCCGTCGCCTGGCGCGGGCCGATGCTGCACAGGACGATCCAGCAGTTCCTGACCGACGTGTACTTCGGCGACCTCGACGTGTTGTTGCTCGACCTGCCGCCCGGGACGGGCGACGTCGCCATCTCGGTGGGGCAGTTGCTGCCGCACGCCGAGGTGCTGGTCGTCACGACCCCTCAACCGGCCGCCGCCGACGTCGCCGAGCGCAGCGGGCTCGTGGCACGCCAGACGGGTCAGCGGTTGCTCGGGGTCGTCGAGAACATGGCGGGTCTGCCCCAGGCCGACGGCAGCGTCCTCGAGCTCTTCGGCTCCGGTGGTGGCGTCGAGACGGCCCGCCGACTGTCGTCCGGTCAAGAAGCCGAGGTGCCGTTGCTCGCCAGCGTGCCGCTCAGTCTGGGCCTGCGCCAGGGGGGCGACGACGGCGTACCGGTCGTGCTCGCCGCTCCCGACGATCCTGCGGCCACGGCCATCGACGAGCTGGCGGGCCGACTGGCGGTGCGGGCCCGGGGGTTGGCCGGCCGGAAGCTCGGACTCAGCGTCACCTGACCGGGGTCGAGCACCCCAGACGTGCAGAAAGGGCACCTCGCGTGGCGAGGTGCCCTTTCGTCACAGCGTCTCGCCCGAGGGGCGGCGACGTGCTCGTGCCGCACCCCAGCACGGAGGCGGCACACGCGGTGACGGCACGCTCAGGAGGGAGACGCGCCGACCACCGCGAAGTGGACTAGGACCAGCGGTTGTAGGTCTTGGTCGGGATGGCGCGGAAACCGTCTCGGGCGACCGAGACGAGCGAGCCGGCGATTCCGACGACTGCGGCGATGGCGAGGACGATGATTCCGGTGAGCATGGGGGACTCTTTTCTGGCGCGGTTCGACGCGCGATTCTGCGTGGTGGGATGGATTCGCCACCGAGCCCGGGACCAGGTCGACCGGAGCTCGGGAACGCTACGACGCGCTCCGGGGACTCCTCAATGATGCGCCCCGAGAAGCGGTAGATCAATCTCACGTTTCTACCGAAACAGCGTAGATTTGCTACATGGATGTCAAGCGTCTCGAACTGCTCCGCGAACTCGCCGAACGAGGCAGCGTGGCCGCCGTCGCCCGGGCCACCCATCGCACCCCGAGTGCCGTCTCGCAGCAGCTCAAGGTGCTCGAGCGCGAGGCCGGCGTGGCGTTGACCGAGCGGGTGGGACGCGGCATCGTGCTCACCGGCTCCGGGCGCGTGCTGGCCCAGACGGCCACCGACGTCGCCGTGGCACTGGAACGAGCCCAGGCGGTCTGGGACGACTTCGTCGCCACCCCCCAGGGCGAGGTCACGCTGGCCACCTTCCCCACGGGCGGGCAGATGCTGCTGCCGGGGCTGCTGCGCACGGTGGCCGAGACCCCCGGCCTGGTGGTCGTCGCGAGCGACCACGACCCGTCGATCCGCGAGTTCCCCGAGCTGGCCGCCGACCACGACGTCGTCGTCGCGCACTCGTCCGACGACAAGCCGTGGCCCGGACGCGGACTCGTCACCGTCCCCCTGCTGACCGAGCCCCTCGACATCGCCCTGCCCGCCGACCACCGTCTCGCCGGTCGCGCCTCGCTCGCACCCGGCGACCTCGAGGGCGAGAACTGGATCGGCGTCCCACACGACTTCCCGTTCGAGTGGGTCTACCGCGAGATCGAGCGGGTGACCGGCAGCCCCGTCCGCGTCGCCCAGCGCTTCAGCGACACCAAGGTGACCGAGTCGCTCGTCGGGGCCGGCCTCGGCATCGCCGTGCTGCCGCGCTTCACCGCCAAGGACGCCCGGGACGACATGGTGCTCGTGCCGCTCGAGAGCATCCGGGCCGTGCGCTGGGTGTCCGCCGTGATGCGGCGCGACCGGGCCGAGCGCCCCTCGGTGCGACGGGTCGTCGACGCGCTCAGGGCCGAGGCCTCACGCGTGGCGGCACTGCACGGAGGCGTCTAACCATCACGCCGCCCACGGGCCGCGTGGAGACCGAGTGAGGGGCTGGAGGCGAGGAGCCACGCGGCAGACCACGAGGCGGGCGACGAGGTCAGGCGGTGCGGTGCCGCAGGCGGGTCAGGTCGCCTCGGAGTCGTACGGCGGCACCTCGCCCGTCGCGAGCGGCACCACCTGTGCGGGGGAACGACCCCCCGGCAATCCTGCGGACACAGCCGCGGCGGCGGCACCGGCCGTCGCCATGCTCGGCGCCGAGGGCTTGGGAGCGCCATCCGTGCCGTCGAGCAAGGCGTCGCGGATGATGCGCCGCGGGTCGTACTGACGGGGGTCGAGCTTCTGCCACTCGACGTCGTCGAACTCGGGGCCCATCTCGTCGCGCATGCGCGTCTTCGCACCGTTGGCCATGTCGCGCACCGTCCGGACGAGCTGGGCGAGCTTCGCCGCGTAGCCGGGCAGTCGTTCGGGACCGAGCAGGAAGACCGCGAGCACACCGATGATGAGCAGCTTGTCGAACGTCAGACCGAACATGGACACGCAAGCAGACTAACCGGTGACGACTCGGGGAACCCCCTAGAGTTGGCCTTTCGAGGAGTGGGTGTGTCGCAGATAGAGTCAAGTTGGAAGTTCGCGGAAGAACTCGTCACCGAGAGCGACGCGATCGCCGAGGCTCGACAGCATTCGCTGGAGGTCGGGGTCGAGGCCGTCTCGCCGGCGGTCGGCGCCCAGCTCGCGGTCATCGCCGCCGCCTCGAACGCCTCGTCGATCATCGAGGTCGGTACGGGCCTGGGCGTCAGCGGGCTCTGGTTGCTCTCGGGCGCCCCCGCGGCCGTCCTGACGACCATCGACCGCGAGATCGAGCACCAACAGGCCGCCCGGGACGCCTACCTGCAGGCGGGCATCCCTGCCAGCCGCTTCCGCATGATCGCCGGCCGTGCCGCCGACGTGTTGCCCCGGATGAACGAGAACTCGTACGACATCGTCTTCGTCGACGCCGACCCCGGCTCGGTCATCGAGTACGTCGAGCACGGCCTGCGCCTCGCCCGCCCGGGCGGACTCGTCCTCGTCGCGCACGCACTCTGGCACGGACGGGTGGCCAATCCCGCCGTCCGCGACAGCACGACCACGGGCTTCCGCACCTTGCTGACCGAGGTGTCCACCTCACCGGCCGTGATCAGCTCGCTCTCGACGGCGGGCGACGGGCTGCTCTCGCTGATCAAGCGGTGACGCTCCCCCGCCGGGCTCCCTGCCCGTGCAGCAGGCAACCGGCGCGGTAGGCAGCGCCACGGAACGCGGCACGCGCACGGACGCCCCGCGCGCCGCAGGTGCGGCGGGCGGGGCGTCCGGGGTTATTAAGGAGGCGGCCGACTAGGCGCTGACGACGCCGGCGAGGGCGTCGTGCAACTCTTTGGCTTCGTCGTCGTTGACCGACACCACGAGGCGTCCCCCACCCTCGAGCGGAACACGCACGATGATGAGACGGCCCTCCTTAACGGCTTCCATAGGCCCGTCGCCGGTCCTCGGCTTCATGGCTGCCATCAGATAGTCCCCTTTCGCAAGTTGCTGGTCCCATTATCCGTGATTTCGGGCCCCCGACCTAAACGACGCCGTTCCCCGACCGATCACGGCGGCGTCCAGTCGTACCCGTTCACCCACCAGCAGTAGTAGAGCCACACCCACTGTGCCGCCACGAACACGGCGACGAGCAGCGCCCGGTAGACCTTCGAGCGCGGCACCGCGAGGACGCCCAGCAGGGGGAAGAGCGGCATCAGGAGCCGGAAGGTGCTGGACTGCGGGAAGAACACCGCCAGCAGGTAGAGCCCGTAGGCGACGCCCCACAGCCTCAGGTCGGTGCTCGTCCGGCGTGCCCACGGCGACAGCAGCAGGGCTCCGAACGCCACGAGCGTGACCACGAGGAGGGCGATGCCGGAACCACCCGGAAACCACCAGTTCGCCCCGTCGACCCACGGGGTGAACGGCACGAGCGGTCCGTAGCCGATGTAGGGCGCCCGCCAGGCGAGTTCGGTCTCGGTGTACGCACCCGGCACGCCCGTGACCGCGCCGGCGACGACGAGCCAGGCGACGCCGAACACGCCCGTGGCCGCCACCGACACCGCCACCCGGACGCGCTCGCGCACCGGGAAGGGATCGTCGTGCCGGCGCCACCAGCGCAGCAACCCGTGCAGACCGATCGCCAGGGCGAGCGGAAGGGCTCCAGGTCGCGTGAAGGACATGATGAGCACGACCGGCAGCATCGCCAGGTACTGCCGCCGCACCAGCATGAGCAGGCTCGCGCAGAGCAGCAGCAGGAACATCGACTCGGCGTAGGCCACCTGCAGCAGCGGCGACAGGGGCGCCACGCAGAACAGGACGACCGCGAACAACGAGGTCGACTCGGGCAGCGCGTGCCGCATGAGGCGGTAGAACAACAGGGCCGCCCCCGCGGCGCAGGCGACCGACACGACGACGGCCAGCGTCGCGAACGGCAGGCCCGTCAGGCCCATCAGCCCACGGACGACGAGCGGGTAGGCGGGCATGAACGCCCAGGCGTTCTCTCCGACGTGGCCGTCCCCGGTGATGGGGAGGTCGCGCGGGTACCCCACCACGGCGATGATGTTGTACCAGTGACCGTCCCAGATCGTGGCGAAGCTGCCGTAGTCCGGGCTCGCGAGCGTCCACGCGTTGGCCTGCTGGGCACCGGCGAAGGTGAGCAGCGCGATCGTGCTGACGACGCGCGACAGGACGAACACCACGAGCACCCGGGCCCACCACGGCGTGAGCCGGTAGCGCAGCAGGAGGCGCCTCGACGCCGAGGTCGGTCGTCGGGGATCGTGCCGCGTCGACGGGGACGAGGAGGCGCGACTCGCGTCGTCGACGGTCAGGCCGTCAGCCACGCCCGCAGTCCGCGCTCGTTGTCGAGGATCTGCTGCACGGGCACCCGCTCGTCGTCGTGGTGGGCCAGCATCGGGTCACCGGGACCGTAGTTGACCGCGGGGACACCGAGCGCGGAGAACCGCGCGACGTCCGTCCACCCGTACTTGGGCTTGGCCTCGCCGCCCACGGCACGCAGGAACTGCTGTGCCAGCGGGGCGTCCAGACCGGGCCGGGCCCCGGGGGCGAGGTCGACGATCGTGACGTCGAAGCCCTCGAAGAGCTCGCGGACGTGGGCGACGGCCTCGTCGCCGCTGCGGCTCGGGGCGAACCGGTAGTTGACGTGCACCATGCACTCGTCGGGGATGACGTTGCCGGCCACGCCGCCCGTGATGCCCACGGCGTTGAGGCCCTCGCGGTAGACGAGCCCGTCGACCTCGACCTCTCGCGCCTCGTAGGCCGCCAGCACGTCGAGGATCGGCGCGGCCTTGTGGATGGCGTTGTCGCCGACCCACGAGCGGGCGCTGTGCGAGCGGGCGCCGAAAGTGCGGATCTCGGCGCGCAGGTTGCCGTTGCAGCCCCCTTCGACCCCGCTGTTGCTCGGTTCGCCCAGGACGGCGAAGTCGCCGGCCAACAGGTCGGGTCGGGCCCGCGCGAGGCGGCCCAGGCCGTTCAGGGCGTCGGAGACCTCTTCGTGGTCGTACCAGACCCAGGTGACGTCGACGCCGGGCTCGGTCAACTCGACCGCGAGCCTCAGGTGGACGGCACAGCCGGCCTTCATGTCGACGGTGCCGCGACCCCAGAGGTAGTCGACCCCGTCCTCGGTCTCGTAGCGCGTGGGCACGTTGTCGTTGATCGGCACCGTGTCGATGTGACCGGCGATGACGACCCGCGAGGCCCGGCCGAGCCGGGTCCGGGCGACGATCGCGTCGCCGTCACGGAACAACTCGAGGTGGTCGCAACCGTCGAGCGTGGACCAGATCTCGTCGGCGACGAGGCGTTCGTCGCCCGACTCCGATCGGATGTCGCAGAGCTGCCTGGTGACGTCCACGGGCGAGACGGAGAGGTCGATCGGTGCCATGCGGGCGAGTTTACGGGGCCAGGGCACGGGTCACCTCCGAAGCGGTCCGTCGGCGGCTGCCGATACGCTCGGGTCCATGACTTCCGACGCCACCGCCACCGCCCCGACCCACGCCTACGGGTACGGCCTCGCGACCGTCTCGCACGACGGCACCACGCTCGACACCTGGTTCCCCTCCCCCCGGCTCGGCACCCTCCCGGCCGACCGTGACCCCGAGATCGTCCCGGCCGAGCTGGCCGACGCGGCCGGACCCGACGAGCGCCGCGCGGTCGACCTCGTCCCGGTGACCGTCGAGATCGACCTGAGCGCGCCTCCTGCGTCCACGCCCGACGCGTACCTGCGACTGCACCTGCTGAGCCACCTCCTCGTCGAGCCCAACACGGTCAACCTCGACGGCGTGTTCGCGCACCTGCCCATCGTCACCTGGACGAACGCGGGGCCGGTCCACCCCGACGACTTCGCACGGCTCCGTCCGAGGCTGCAGCGTGCCGGCATCGTCGCGACCGGCATCGACAAGTTCCCCCGCATGCTCGACTACGTCTCGCCCGACCGCGTCCGCATCGCCGACGCGTCGCGGGTGAGGCTCGGTGCCCACCTGGCCCCCGGCACCACGGTCATGCACGAGGGGTTCGTGAACTTCAACGCGGGCACGCTCGGGTCGTCGATGGTCGAGGGCCGCATCTCCCAGGGCGTCGTCGTGGGTGACGGGTCCGACATCGGCGGCGGAGCCTCGATCATGGGCACGCTGTCGGGCGGCGGCACCCAGCGGGTGACGATCGGCGCCCGCGCCCTGCTCGGCGCCAACGCCGGCATCGGCATCGCGATCGGCGACGACACCGTCGTCGAGGCCGGGCTCTACGTGACGGCGGGCACCAAGGTCGTCGTCGTGGGCGGCACCCCGACCAACGACGGTTCGCCGCAGACGGTCAAGGCCGTCGAGCTCTCGGGCCAGCCCGGACTGCTCTTCCGCCGCAACTCGCTGACCGGCGCCGTCGAGGTGCTGCCCCGCAAGGGCCACGGCATCACGCTCAACTCGCAGTTGCACGCATAGGTCTTCGACGAGCACCACGACGAAAGGGGTGGGCACGACCCCAGGTCTGAACCCGGCGTCGTGCCCACCCCCTCGCGTCGTGCCGATCGATCCGGCGGACTAGCGCTGCGGCCAATCGCGTTCGGTCGCGCCCAGGTACAACTGCTGGGGGCGGCCGATCTTGGTCGTCGGGTCGGTGTTCATCTCGCGCCAGTGGGCGATCCAGCCGGGGAGGCGACCGATGGCGAAGAGCACCGTGAACATGCGGGGCGGGAACCCCATCGCCTTGTAGATGACGCCCGTGTAGAAGTCGACGTTCGGGTAGAGCTTGCGCTCGACGAAGTAGTCGTCGGCCAGGGCGATGCCCTCGAGCTCCATCGCGATGTCGAGCAGGTCGTCCTTCACGCCGAGCGATTCGAGCACCTCGGTGGCGCTCTCCTTGACGAGCTTGGCGCGCGGGTCGTAGTTCTTGTAGACCCGGTGGCCGAAGCCCATCAGCTTGACGCCGGCCTCTTTGTTCTTGACCCGCTCGACGAATCGCTCGACACCCTGGCCGCTGTCGCGGATCTCGGCGAGCATCTTGAGGACGGCCTCGTTGGCCCCGCCGTGCAGCGGCCCGTAGAGGGCGCTGATGCCCGCCGAGATCGACGAGAACATGTTGGCCTGCGTCGAGCCGACGAGACGCACGGTCGAGGTCGACGCGTTCTGTTCGTGGTCCTCGTGCAGGATGAGCAGGCGTTCGAGCGCCTTCGACAGGACGGGGTTCACCTCGTACGGCTCGGCCATCGTGCCGAAGTTCAGCTTGAGGAAGTTGTCGACGAAGCTGAGCGAGTTGTCGGGGTAGAGGAACGCCTGGCCGAGGCTCTTCTTGTGTGCGTACGCCGCGATGACCGGCAGCTTCGCCAGCAGTCGGACGGTCTGGAGCTCGACCTGCTCGGGATCGTGCACGCTCATGCTGTCTTCGTAGAACGTCGACAGTGCGCCGACCGCGCTCGACAGCACCGACATCGGGTGGGCGTTGTGCGGCAGGGCGTCGAAGAAGCGGCGCAGGTCTTCGTGCAGCAGCGTGTGCCGCCGGATGCGCGCGTCGAAGTCGGCGAGCTGGTCGGGGGTGGGCAGTTCGCCGTAGATCAACAGCCAGGCCGTCTCGAGGTAGGTCGAGTTCTCGGCGACTTGTTCGATCGGATAGCCCCGGTAGCGCAGGATGCCCTGATCACCGTCGATGTAGGTGATCGTGCTTCGGGCGTTGGAGGTGTTCACGAAGCCCGTGTCGAGGGTCGTGTAACCGGTCTGCTTGGTGAACGTCGAGATGTCGATCGCCGAGGCACCCTCGGTGCTCGCGACGATCGGGAACTCGGCTGTTCCCCCCGGGAACTGCAGCGTGGCCTTCTGGGCGTCGTTGGCAGTGTCAGTCACCCGGTCAGCCTAGCGGTCAGCCGCCGAGTCGCCCCACGGCGGCGTCGATGCGCTCGTCGGTCGTCGTGAGTGCCACGCGGACGTGGCGATCACCGGCGGGCCCGTAGAACGACCCCGGGGCGACGAGCACGCCACGCTCGGCGAGCCAGGACACCGAGGCCCAGGCGTCCTCGTCCCGCGTGGCCCAGAGGTACAGGCCGGCCTCGCTGCGGTCGATGCGGAACCCCGCTGCCTCGAGAGCGGGCAGGAGGCGCGCTCGGCGGGCCGCGTACCGCGCCTTCTGCTCGACCACGTGGGCCTCGTCGGCCAAGGCGACGACCATGGCCTGCTGCACCGGGGCCGGCGGCATGAGGCCCGCGTGCTTGCGCACGGCGAGGAGCTGCCCGAGCACGTGGTCGCAGCCCGCGACGAAGCCCGCGCGGTACCCGGCGAGGTTCGACTGCTTGCTGAGCGAGTAGACCGAGACGACGCCGCGGAGGTCGTCGCCGACCACGCGTGGGTCGAGGATGCAGGGCGTGGGGCGGTCGGCCCACTCGCCCGTCCACCCGAGTTCGGCATAGCACTCGTCGCCGGCGATCACGGCACCGAGTTCACGCGCACGGGCGACGGCGGCGCGGAGAGCCTCGAAGCCCAGCACGGCCCCGTCGGGGTTGCCCGGGCTGTTCAACCAGACCAGCTTCGTCGAGACGGGCCACTCGGCCGGGTCGTCGGAGGCGAGGGCCGTCGCTCCGACGAGGGCGGCGCCGAGCGCGTAGGTCGGGTAGGCGTTCGTCGGGTAGACCACCGTGTCGCCCGGACCGATGCCCAGCCAGAGAGCCATGCCGGCGATGAGTTCTTTCGAGCCGATGGTCGGCAGGACGTTCGCGTCGCCGAGTCCGGTCACCCCTCGGCGGCGCGCGTACCACTCCGAGATGGCCGACCGCAGGGCCGGGGTGCCGGCGACCTGCGGGTACGAGTGGGCGTCGGTCGCGACCGCGAGGGCCTCACGGACGACCTCGGGCGTCGGATCGACGGGCGAACCGACGCTGAGGTCGACGATGCCTCCGGGGTGGCGCCGGGCGGTGGCCGCGTACGGCACCAGGGCGTCCCAGGGGAACTCGGGCAGGTCGAGCGCCACGGAGGCCGTCCTAGGCGCCGGCGCCCTGAGGGGGCAGCGCCGAGATCACGGGGTGGTCCTTGGCGATGACGCCGACCTTGGCCGCGCCACCGGGCGAGCCGATCTCGTCGAAGAACTCGACGTTGGCCTTGTAGTACTCGGCCCACTTGTCGGGCAGGTCGTCTTCGTAGTAGATGGCCTCGACCGGGCAGACGGGCTCGCACGCACCGCAGTCGACGCATTCGTCGGGGTGGATGTAGAGCGAGCGTTCGCCCTCGTAGATGCAGTCGACGGGGCACTCGTCGATGCAGGCACGGTCTTTGACATCGACACAGGGAAGTGCGATCACGTACGTCACGTCTGGGGGGTTCCCTTCGCGTCGGGCAGGGCGTCCAGCTTATCGTCTGCCGGCTGTGCCTCGACCGAGGAGGCGCGGGCCGCGTCGCGGGGCGGCGTCGCTCCCCCGGCGGCCGGGCCCCGCAATCGCGGCCACCCGAGCACCACGAGGCAGATCAGGAACACTCCGCCGAGCCAGACCAGGGCGGGCGTGTTGTCGGGCACGAGGATCGACCCCCCGGGACTCGCCTGCCACAGGACGACGAGCGCCCCGATGAGACCGACGGCGGCGGCCCCGGCCATCGCCCGCGAGCCGAAGACCGAGCGGAGACCGGCGAGGAGCGTGAGGCTCATGAGCAACGCGAGCACGAGCCCGGACCAGAACGGCGAGCCGGCGACGGTGATCGTCGACTGGTGCATGACGGTGCCGATGGTGCCGAACACGGCTCCGGCGGCGAGCGCCAGGACGAGCGCGACGACGCGTCCGCCCGTCGTCATCCGGGCCATCTCGGAATCGCCCTCGTCCACCGTCGGCTCGGGCACGAAGCGGAACGACTCGCGGACCGTCACGGGCTCGACGGCGCCGTGCGGGAACCGGATGCCGGCCTGGCCACCCGGGAGGTCGACGACCTCGACCTGACTGCGGTGGTCGCGGAGTGCGGCGAGCTTGCGAGGAGCCACGTGACGCGTGTCGGTCGTCAGCACGGTGTCGTCGGTGGCGAGGGCCTCGGCCTCCGCCCCCACGGCCGACTCGGCACCGGCCACGATCGCGAAGAACGGCACGCCGACGAGGCGGGCGGCACGCACGGCGACCCGGTTGGCCCGGACGTGGTCGGGGTGGTGGTACCCGCCGTCCTCGTCGTAGCTGATGATCGCGGTCGGGCGCACGGACTGGACGACGGCCGACAGGTCGCTCACGACCTCGCCGAACTCGGCGGCGCAGAACGCCGCGGGGTGCAGGTCGGGCGTCGGCCCGGCCACGCCGTCCGACCGCCAGACCATGCCGCTGTCGCGATAGACCCGTTCGGGGAGCCCCGGCGTGCGGGCACCGGCCGAACCGAGGAACCGGTGGTCGTCGACGCCGAGGTCTCGCATGGCGGCGGCGATCTCGCCCTCGCGGTGGACGGCGAGGGCGGCCTGGTCGGCCCGGAGGGCGGCGAGGTCGTCGGGGATCACCTCGCCCAGTTCGCCCCGGGTGCAGGTCACGACGGTGACCGCGGCACCGGCCTCGACCATCGCGGCGATGGTGCCACCCGTGGTGATGGTCTCGTCGTCGGGGTGGGCGTGGACGAAGAGCACGCGCTCGAGCCGAGGGTCGCCGGCGGTCGAGGGCGACGCGGGCGTCGGCGAGGCGGAGGAGTTCATCACTGGACAGGATATGCCGCGCCGCACTACTGTCGGTCTGGCTCAGGGTGCCCTTAGTGAGGTTAGCCTAACCATACCAGCCCGTTCGGTCCCTCTGCGGTCCGACCGGTCGACCGCGTCCCTGATCCCCATCCTGCTCGACGACGAGCTCCACTCCCCCGAGAAAGCCGTCCCCGTGCTCGCCAACTACCTCATCGGACTCCGAGAGGGCCTCGAGGCCGCTCTCGTGGTCGGCATCCTCATCGCCTACGTGGTCAAGGTCGGCCGACGCGACGTCCTCCCCCGCCTCTGGCTGGGCGTGGGCGCCGCGGTCGTCCTCTCGCTCGGCCTCGGCGCCGTGCTCACCTTCGGCACCTACGGGCTGACCTTCCAGGCCCAGGAGATCATCGGCGGCGGTCTCTCGATCGTGGCCGTGGGCTTCGTGACCTGGATGGTCTTCTGGATGGCCCGCACCGCGCGCGGCCTGCGCGGCGAACTCGAGTCGGGCCTCGAGCGAGCCCTCGGCGGCGGCGCCTGGGCGGTCGTCGCGCTGGCCTTCCTCTCGGTCGGTCGCGAGGGCATCGAGACCGCTCTCTTCGTCTGGGCCACCGTGCAGTCGACCGGCGGCGGCGCGACGCCGCTGGTGGGTGCGCTCCTCGGCATCGTCACGGCGGTCGCCGTCCAGGTGGCGATCTACCGTGGCGTGGTCCGCCTCGACGTCGCCCGGTTCTTCCGGGTGACCGGCTACTTCCTCGTCGTCGTCGCGGCGGGCGTCCTCGCCTACGGGGTGGGCGACCTGCAGGAGGCGTCCGTGCTGCCGGGCCGCGCCTCCCTGGCCTTCGACGTGAGCGCTGCCGTTCCGCCGACCAGCTGGTACGGCACCCTGCTCCAGGGGCTCGTGAACTTCACCCCGACGCCGAGCTGGCTGCAGGTCGTCGTCTGGCTCGCCTACCTCGCCGTCGTCGTCCCCCTCTTCGTGCGGGCGACCCGCCGACGTCGACCCGGTACCACGACCCCGTCCGGCTCGTCCGCGACCCTCGGCACGTCCGTCCCCTCGACCACCCCGTCACCCCGCACCGCAGGAGCATCACGATGATCGCCAGCCCCCTCCGCCCCCTCGCCGTCGCCTCGGGCGTCGCCGCCCTCGCGCTGGCCCTGACCGGCTGCGTCGCGAACGCTCCCGCCGGCTCCTCCGCGGCCACCGCCGTGACCGTCGACGGCTCCGACGACACGTGTTCGCTCTCGACCACCTCGGTCCCGAGCGGCCCCGTCACGTTCACCATGACGAACACCGGCAGCGACAACAGCGAGTTCGAACTGCTCGCCGACGACGGTCTCCGCATCATCAGCGAGAAGGAGAACATCGGCCCCGGCACGACGGGCTCGATGACGGTCTCGGTGCCGGCCGGCGACTACTACACCGCCTGCGTCCCGGGACTCGTCGGAGAAGGCGTCCGCGCCTCCTTCACGGTGACCGACTCGGGCGCGGCCGTCGAGGCGACGGGCAGCGAGAAGCAGCAGATCGACGCCGCGGCGACGGCGTACGTGGGCTACGTGAAGGACCAGACCGGGCAGCTCGTCACGGCGACCGACGAGTTCCTCGCCGCGTACACCGCCGGCGACGACGAGAAGGCCCGGTCGCTCTACCCGTCGGCGCGGGCGCACTACGAGCGCATCGAGCCGGTGGCCGAGTCGTTCGGCGACCTCGACCCGAAGATCGACTTCCGCGAGGCCGACGTCGAAGCCGGCACCGAGTGGACCGGATGGCACCGCATCGAGAAGGACCTCTGGCAGCCCGCGGCGTCCGAGAACGGAGGCGCGGCGTACGTCCCCCTGACGGCCGACGAACGTGCCCACTACGCCGGCCTGCTGACGAGCGACACGAAGGACCTCTACGACGAGGTCACCGCGGACGACTTCACGGTCGGGATCGACGCGATCGCCAACGGCGCGGTCGGCCTGATGGACGAGGTGGCCACCGGCAAGATCACCGGCGAGGAAGAGATCTGGTCGCACACCGACCTCTACGACTTCCAGGGCAACCTCGAGGGCGCCCGGGTGGCGTTCGACGGCGTGCGCGACATCGTCGACCAGAAGGACCCCGAGCTGGCGACCTCCATCGACGACCGGCTGACGAAGGTCGAGACGCTGCTCGCGGGGTACGGCAGCCTCGACACGGGGTACCCGTCGTACACCGACCTGACCGACGCCGACAAGAAGAAGCTGTCGGATGCCGTCAACGCCCTCAGCGAGCCGCTCAGCGAGCTCACCTCCGCGCTGGTCGCCTGACGGTGACGGAGGGAGGCGGCCTCTCGCGCCGCGGTCTGCTGGGACTCGTCGGGACGGGCGTCGGAGCCGGCGTCCTCGGCCTCGGGGTCGGAATCGGCACGGACCGAGCCGTGCAGGCCCACGCCGATGGGTCCTCCGGGGCCTCGCCGTCGTACCCGTTCTTCGGTCGGCACCAGTCGGGCATCGTCACCGCCGCGCAGGACCGCCTGCACTTCGCCTCGTTCGACGTCGCGGACGGGGTCTCCCGCGCCGAACTCGTCGAGCTGCTGAAGGACTGGAGCTACGCCGCGTCGAGGCTGACGGCCGGCCTCGACGTCAGCCCGACGGGCGCCACGGGCGGCAGCCCCCTGGCACCTCCGGACGACACGGGCGAGGCCACGGGTCTGCCCGCGGCCGGGCTGACCGTGACGATCGGGTTCGGTCCGTCGCTGTTCACCACGAGCGACGGCACCGACCGTTTTGGGCTCGCCTCGAAGCGGCCTCCGGCCCTCGTCGACCTGCCCCACTTCTCGGGCGACCAGCTCGTGGCGGCCGCGAGCGGCGGCGACCTGTGCGTACAGGCCTGCAGCGACGACCCGCAGGTCGCGGTGCACGCGATCCGCAACCTCTCGCGGATCGCCTTCGGCCGCGCCTCCCTGCGGTGGTCGCAGCTGGGATTCGGTCGGACCTCGTCGACGACCCGTGGCCAGACGACGCCCCGCAACCTCTTCGGCTTCAAGGACGGCACGGCCAACGTCAAGGCCGAGGACGTCACCGCGGTGGAGGACGGCGTCTGGGCGACCGCGTCCGACGGCGCCGGGTGGATGAGCGGCGGCTCGTACCTCGTCGCGCGCAAGATCCGCATGACGATCGAGACGTGGGACCACGCCTCGCTGGCCGAGCAGCAGACGGTCGTGGGTCGGGACAAGGGCGAGGGGGCTCCGCTCTCGGGCGGCACCGAGTTCACGGCCCCCGACTTCGCCGCGTCCGCCCCGACCGGTGGCGGGCCGGCCATCGCACCCGACTCGCACGTCGCCCTGGCGCACCCCCAGAACAACGACGGGGCCACGCTGCTGCGCCGCGGCTACAACTTCGTCGACGGCAACGACGAACTCGGCCGCCTCAACGCCGGGCTGTTCTTCATCGCCTTCAACCGGGACCCGCGGCGGCAGTACGTGCCCATCCAGCAGGCGCTGTCGCGGAACGACCGGATGAACGAGTACGTGAAGCACGTCGGATCGGGCATCTTCGCCGTTCCACCGGGGGCGTCCCAGGACGGCTGGGTGGGCGAGACCCTCTTCGCCTGACGCGACCGTCGGGCCCCGGGACTCGCCGAGACCCGCGGGACTCGCACAGTCCGTCGGGATGCGCCGCGGTCGCTCAGACGGACGTGACGACGTAGGTGGCGATCGCCCGGCCCTCGCTGTCGGTCGAGACGGTGAGCACGACGCGGTAAGCGGAACCCGTGAACGTGCCGAAGCCGCTCTCGGCGTCGGTGTCGACCCCGGAGGCCGTGAACCCGGCGGCCTCGAGCTGCTGTTGGGCGACGGTGAACTGGTCGGCACCCGAGACCGCGATCTGGGCCACCCAGCCGGTGCCGTCGGGACCGGCTCCCCCACCGCGGGTCGTCCCGGGGACGAGCGGGACCTCGGTCGGGAAACTCGCGGGCAGGGTGCCGTCGGTCGTGATGCCGGCACCGTTCAGCGCCTCCCCGGCGGCGTCCTCGACGGCCTTCTGCGCCGTGCCCTTGAGGCTCTCGATGCCGCTGTCGACCGCGCCACCCACGATGTTGTCGACGGGCGAGCCCGCGCCGCAGGCGGTGAGGCCGGTCACGAGGCCGGCCGCCAGCGCGAGCGTGGCGGCGGAGCGGGCGAGGGTCGTCTTCTGCATCAGCACCCCGCGAGGCTAACCGCGGTCGCTGAGGGCGGGCGTGGAACGTGCCGACGATGCACGAAGGAGGCGGCCCGCAGTGGTGCGGACCGCCTCCTCGATGGGTGGTGCGGTGGAGCGGTGCTGCTTAGGCGTTCTGCTTCTTCAGGCGAGCGGTGCTGCGCTGGCGGGCGCTGGCGTCGAGCTCGACCTTGCGGATGCGGATCGCGTCGGGGGTGACCTCGACGCACTCGTCGTCACCGGCGAACTCGAGGGCCTCTTCGAGAGAGAGCACCTTGGAGGGCGTCATCGACTCGAAGTTGTCGGCCGTCGACTGACGCATGTTGGTCAGCTTCTTCTCTTTGGTGATGTTGACGTCCATGTCGTCGGCGCGCGAGTTCTCGCCCACGACCATGCCCTCGTAGACCTCTTCGGTCGGCTGCACGAAGAACGACATGCGCTCTTGCAGGTTGATGATCGCGAAGGGGGTGACCACGCCGGAGCGGTCGGCGATGATCGAGCCGTTGGTGCGGGTCGAGATCTCGCCGGCCCAGGGGCCGTAGCCGTGGCTGATGCCGTTGGCGATGCCGGTGCCGCGCGTGTCGGTGAGGAACTGCGTGCGGAAGCCGATCAGGCCGCGCGAGGGGACGATGAACTCCATGCGGACCCAGCCCGAGCCGTGGTTCGCCATGTTCTCCATGCGGCCCTTGCGGGCGGCCATGAGCTGCGTGACGGCGCCGAGGTACTCGTCGGGCACGTCGATGGTCATGTGCTCGAACGGCTCCTGGAGCTTGCCGTTCTCGTCACGACGCGTGACGACCTGCGGCTTGCCGACGGTGAGCTCGAAGCCCTCACGGCGCATCTGCTCGACGAGGATGGCCAGCGCGAGCTCGCCGCGACCTTGGACCTCCCACGCGTCGGGACGTCCGACGTCGAGGACCTTGAGCGAGACGTTGCCGACGAGTTCGCGGTCGAGGCGGTCCTTGACCATGCGGGCGGTCAGCTTGTGGCCCTTGACCTTGCCGATGATCGGCGAGGTGTTCGTGCCGATGGTCATCGAGATGGCCGGGTCGTCGACCGTGATGGTCGGCAGCGGGCGCACGTCGTCCGGGTCGGACAGCGTCTCGCCGATGGTGATGGTGTCGAAGCCGGCGACGGCGACGATGTCGCCGGGGCCCGCGCTCTCGGCGGGGTAGCGGCTGAGGGCCTTCGTGATCAGCAGCTCGGTGATCCGTGCGTTCTGGACGGAGCCGTCGGACTTGACCCAGGCGACCGTCTGGCCCTTCTGCAGGGTGCCGTGGAAGACGCGGAGGAGCGCGAGACGACCGAGGAACGGCGAGGCGTCGAGGTTGGTGACGTGCGCCTGAAGGGGGTGCTCGTCGTCGTAGCGCGGTGCCGGCACGTGCGTGAGGATCGCCTCGAAGAGGGGCTCGAGGTCGGGGTTGTCGGGGAGCGAGCCGTCGTCGGGCTTGTTCGTCGACGCGGCGCCGTTGCGACCCGAGGCGTAGACCACAGGGACGTTGAGGATGGCGTCGAGGTCGAGGTCGTCGACCTCTTCGCTCAGGTCGCTGGCGAGACCGAGGAGGAGGTCCTGGCTCTCGGCGACGACCTCGTCGATGCGCGCGTCGGGGCGGTCGGTCTTGTTGACCAGCAGGATGACGGGCAGCTTGGCCGCGAGGGCCTTGCGCAGCACGAAGCGCGTCTGGGGCAGAGGGCCCTCGGACGCGTCGACGAGCAGCACGACGCCGTCGACCATCGACAGGCCGCGCTCGACCTCGCCGCCGAAGTCGGCGTGGCCGGGGGTGTCGATGACGTTGATGGTGATGGGGCCGTCGGTCGCGTGGGCACCGTTGTAGAGCACCGAGGTGTTCTTCGCGAGGATCGTGATGCCCTTCTCGCGCTCGAGCTCGTTGCCGTCCATCATGCGGTCTTCGGTGTCGAAGTGCGCGTCGAACGAGTTGGTCTGCTTGAGCATGGCGTCGACGAGGGTCGTCTTGCCGTGGTCGACGTGGGCCACGATCGCCACGTTGCGCAGGTCGCTGCGGATGGCAGTCGCCATGGATGTATTCCTTACGAGAAGAGAGAGGGGGAAGTGGTCGGGTCGGAGCCCGGCGGGAACAGTCTACGGCACGTGGTAAAGGGGCCCCTCCGCCGTGCTCTCGGCACGGCGGAGGGGCCCCTTCGACACCAGGAGGCGCGGGTCGACTACCGGCCGAACTCGAAGCTCGCGCCGGGGATCGCCTCGAGCAGTTCACGCGTGTACTGCTTCGTGGGGTTGGCGAAGATCTCGTCCGTGGTGCCGGCCTCGACGACGCGACCCTTCTGCATGACGCTGACGTTGTCCGCGATGAGGCGGACGACGGCGAGGTCGTGCGTGATGAAGAGGTAGGTCAGCCCGAGTTCGGTCTGCAGGTCGGTGAGCAGGTCGAGGATCTGCCCCTGGACGAGGACGTCCAGTGCCGAGACCGCCTCGTCGAGGACGATGACGTCGGGCTTGAGGGCGAGCGCCCGAGCGACGGCGATGCGCTGGCGCTGACCACCGGAGAGCTCGTTCGGGTACCGGTTGACCGTCGACGCGGGCAGGGACACCTGGTCGAGCAACTCGCGGACGCGGGCTTGACGGCTGGCCCGGTCGCCGATGCCGTGCGTGACGAGCGGTTCGGCGATGGTGTTGCCCACGCTGTACATCGGGTCGAGCGAACCGTAGGGGTCCTGGAAGACCGGCTGGACGCGACGACGGAAGTCGAAGAGCTCGCGGCCCTTCAGCGCCCCGACGCTCTGGCCGCCGACCGCGACGGTGCCCGAGGTGATCGACTCGAGCTGGAGCACGAGCTTGGCCACGGTCGACTTGCCCGAACCGGACTCGCCCACGAGTGCCATCGTCGTGCCCCGCGGGATCGAGAAGGACACGTCGTCGACGGCCCGGAGTTCGGTCGTCTTGAAGCCGCCCTGGCGGATCTTGTAGACCTTGGACAGGTTCGTCACCGAGATGTACTCGGAGTCCTTCTTGCCGGCCTCCTCGCGCTGACGGGCGCGAGCGATGAGCTCGGCGTCGTCGGCGCCTTCGTCGGAGATCGCGAGCCCGTGGGAGTGCGTGGGTGCGATGCTCGACTGGATGCGCTGGCTGGCCAGCGAAGGAGCGGCGGCGACGAGTCGCTGCGTGTAGGGGTGCTGAGGATTGGCGAGGATCTCTTTGGACGGCCCCGACTCGACGACGCGACCCTTGTACATGACGACGAGCTTCTCGGCCCGTTCGGCGGCGAGGCCGAGGTCGTGCGTGATGAAGAGCACCGAGGTGCCGTAGTCGCGGGTCAGGGTCTCGAGGTGGTCGAGGATGCGGCGCTGGACGGTCACGTCGAGGGCCGAGGTGGGCTCGTCGGCGATCAGGAGCTTGGGCCGCGACGACAGGCCGATGCCGATCAGCACACGCTGGCGCATGCCGCCCGAGAACTGGTGGGGGAACTGCTTGAGGCGCTCGCCCGCGTCGTTGAGCCCGGCCTCCTTCAGGACGTCGATGGCTCGCTGGCGCACGGCCTGCTTGCCGGTCGCGACGCCGTTCGCCCGGATGGCCTCCTCGACCTGGAAGCCGATGCTCCAGACGGGGTTGAGGTTCGACATGGGGTCCTGCGGCACGTAGCCGATGTCGCGACCACGGATGGCCTGCATCTCGGACGCGCTGACCTTCGTGAGGTCCTTGCCCTCGAAGAGGATCTGGCCGCCGGTGACCTCTCCCGTGCCGGGCAGCAGGTCGATGATCGACGTGGCGGTCGTCGACTTGCCCGAGCCGGACTCGCCCACGATCGCGAGGCTCTCGCCCTGGCGGATCGTCAGGTCGACCCCGCGCACGGCGTCGACGTACCCGGCCTGCGTCTTGAAGCCGATCTTCAGGCCCTTGATCTCGAGCAGGGGCGTCGAGGACGACGCGGTGCCCGCCGTCTCGGGTCGGGTTGAGGTGTCGGTCATCGACGTGCCCTCGCCTTCGGGTCGAGGGCGTCGCGCACGACGTCGCCCATGAGGAGGAACGACAGCACCGTCACGGACAACGCCGCTGCGGGCCAGAAGAGGGGCATCGGCGCGACGCGGAGCGAGTTGCGTGCGGCGTTGATGTCGTTGCCCCAGGACATGGTGCTCGGCGGCAGCCCGATGCCGAGGAACGACAGCGTCGCCTCGGCCACGATGAACGTGCCGAGTGAGACGGTCGCCACGACGATGACCGGGGTGATGGCGTTCGGCACGACGTGTCGGACCAGGATGCGGAAGCGGGACACGCCGAGCGCCGCGGAGGCCGTGACGTAGTCGGCGGCCCGGGCGCTGAGGACCGAACCACGCATGACGCGCGCGATCTGGGGCCAGGCGAACACCGACAGCACGAGGGCCACGGTGAGGGGCGTCCTGGTCGGCAGGATGGACATCAACACGATGGCACCGAGGACGGTGGGGATCGCGAAGAAGATGTCGCCCAGGCGCGAGACGATCGCGTCGAGCCATCCGCCGTAGAACCCGGCGAGCGACCCGATGACGATGCCGACGATCGTGACGATGATCGTCGCCAGCAGTCCGACGGTCAACGAGGCACGGGTGCCCCAGACGATGCGGGCGAACACGTCCGTTCCCTGGAAGGTGAAACCGAGCAGGTGACCGGCCGACGGGCCCTCGTTGCTGCGGGGCAGGTCGGCGGCCGTCGGCGAGACGCTGGTGAACAGCCCGGGGAAGAGCGCCACCATGATGACGACGACGATGAGGAACGCCGCGATCCAGAACGTCGGGCGACGCTTCATGGCGTCCCACGCGTCGTTCCAGCTGCTGCGGGGCTTCTCGGACTCGTCGATCGCGTCGACGGCCTTGACGGGCGTCTCGTCGAGATCGGCGACGAAGTGGTCGGCGGACAACGCCGACGAGTCGTTACTTGGCATAGCGGATCCTCGGGTCGAGAAGGGCGTACAGCAGGTCGACGAGGAGGTTGGCGATCATGAAGATGATCACCATCACGGCGACGAACGAGACGACGGTGGGGCCCTCGCCGAGCGTGATCGCCCGGTAGACGGTTCCGCCGACGCCCTGGATGTTGAAGATTCCCTCGGTGACGATGGCACCGACCATCAGCGAACCGATGTCGACGCCGAGGTAGGTGACCACGGGGACGAGCGAGTTGCGCAGGATGTGCACCGTGACGACGCGGCCACGGGTGAGGCCCTTCGCCGACGCGGTGCGCACGAAGTCCGCGCTCGAGTTCTCGGACACGGAGGCGCGGGTCAGGCGGACGATGTACGCGAACGACACCGAGGCGAGCACGATGGCCGGCAGGACGAGTTCGTCCCAGGGCGCCTGCGAGCTGACCGTCGTGCGGAACAGGCCGAGCTGGATGCCGAAGACGTACTGCAGCAGGAAGCCGATGACGAACGTCGGCACCGAGATGAGCAGCAGGCTGACGACGAGGGCGCTCGTGTCGAAGAGCTTGCCCTTGCGGAGCCCGGCGATCAGGCCCACGACGATGCCGGCGACGGCCTCGAAGAGCAGGGCGAGCATCGCGAGCCGGAACGTGATCGGGAACGCGCGGATCAGCTCGTCGACCACGGGGCGCCCGGAGAAGGTCGTGCCGAGGTCGCCGGTGAACAGGCCGCCGATGTACAGCAGGTACTGCACGATGAACGGTTGGTCGAGGTTGTACTCGGCGCGGATGGCCTCGATGACGGCCGGCGACGGGGTCTTGTCGCCGAACAGCGCCGCCACGGGGTCACCGGGCAGCGCGAAGACCATGAAGTAGATGAGGAACGTCGCCCCGAAGAAGACGGGGATCAGTTGGAGGAGCCGGCGTCCGGTGTACCAGAGCATCAGGCTTCCTCGGACGTCTGCGCGTGCATCGTTATCGCAATCGTGTGGAGGGAGAGGTGGGTGGGCCCGCCGAAGGGGTCCGGACAGTGCGAACACTGCCCGGACCCCGTCGAGCGTCGGTCGAGCGCGTGAGCGACGACCTTACTTGGTTACTTGGTGATGTTCTCGTAGATCGGCACGGAGTCCCAGCCGTACTCGACGTTGCTCACCGTGTCGGCCCAGACGCCGTTGACGTTCGCGTACCACAGCGGGATGATCGGCAGGTCCTTGAGCAGGACCTCCTGGGCCTTCTGGTACGAGGCGTTCGCGTCGTCCACGTCGCTCGCGGCGCTGCCCTCGGCGAGCAGGTCGTCGAACTCGGGGTTCGAGTACTTGCCGTCGTTCGAGCTGCCGTCGGTGGCCATCGTCGGGTACAGGAAGTTGTACAGCGACGGGTAGTCGGCCTGCCAACCCGAACGGAAGGCGCCGGTCATGGCACCACCCGAGGCGTCGGTGCGGAACTCGGCGAAGGTCGGGTAGGGCTTGCCCTCGGCCTTGATGCCCAGCGTCTTCGAGATGTTCGCGGTGACCGCGTCCACCCACTCCTGGTGTCCACCGTCGGAGTTGTAGCCGATGGTGAACGTGGTGTCGCCGTAGGGCGAGATCGCGTCGGCCTGGTCCCAGAGGTCCTTGGCCTTGTCGGCGTCGAACGAGAGGACGCTCTCACCCTCGAGCTCGTCGGTGTAACCGGGGATGACGGGCGAGGTGAAGTCCTTGGCCGGCGTCCGCGTGCCCTGGAAGATGACCTTCGTGACGTCGTCGCGGTTGATGGACATCGAGATGGCCTGACGACGCAGGTCGCCCTCTTCGTCGTCACCGAAGTGAGCGAGGTACTGCGGGATCGTCATGCCCTGGAAGACCGCGGCGGGCTGGTTGACGTTCGTGTCGGGGAAGTCGCTCTGGTACGTCTGGAACGCCGCCGGGCCGATCTGGTCGAGCACGTCGAGGTTGCCACCCTGCACGTCGGCGTAGGCCGAGTCGAGCGAGGTGTAGAAGTTGATGTCGAGCCCGCCGTTCTTCGGCTTGCGGTTGCCGTCGTAGTCGGGGTTCGTCTTGAGCTTGATGCCCTGGTTGTGCGTCCAGGCGCCTTCACCGTCGAGCATGTACGGGCCGTTGCCGACCGGGTTCTCGCCGAACGCGGCGGGGTCGGCGTAGAACGACTCGGGCAGCGGCGAGTAGGCCGAGTAGCCGAGGCGCAGCGGGAAGTCGGCCTCGGGGGTGTTGAGCGTCACCGTGAACTCGGTCGGGCTCTCGACGGTGAGGTCGAGGTCGCTCTGCTCGGTGTCGCTGTAGCCCTTGAAGTTCTCGAAGAACGAGCTGCCGGACGAGTTCGCGACGTTGTCGAAGCTCGCCGCCCAGTTCCAGGCCTTCGTGAACGACTCGCTCGTGACGTCGGTGCCGTCGGTGAACTTCCAGCCGTCCTTGAGCGTGACGGTCCACACGGTGGCGTCGTCGCTCTCGATGCTGTCGGCCACCTCGTTCTTGGTGGTGCCGTCGGCGTTGTAGCTGACGAGACCGGCGAAGATCGAGGTGACGATGCGGCCACCACCGGTCTCGGTGGTGTTCGACGGGACGAGCGGGTTCTCGGGCTCGGTGCCGTTCGTCTTGATGATCGCGGTAGCGTCACCGGACGACGTGTCGTCGTCCCCGCTGCCGCTGGCGCAACCGGTGAGGACGAGTGCTGCCGTCCCCACGACGGCGACGGCCGACAGGCCCATGCGCGTCTTCTTCAATGTTCCTCCTGATGCGGGAAAGGACGCAGCACTGTGCCCAGGGGCCGTGCCGCGTTGGATGGTGTGAGCCTAGGCACCCCGTTCGGGCATCACCAAACCCCGACGTCAACGGTTACACGACGGAAACCAACTCGCCGGATCGTTGCGTCGGCACCCGGTTCGTTGCGT
Source organism: Frigoribacterium sp. Leaf8 (assembly GCF_001421165.1). Taxonomy (GTDB): domain Bacteria; phylum Actinomycetota; class Actinomycetes; order Actinomycetales; family Microbacteriaceae; genus Frigoribacterium. The sequence goes on from NZ_LMKB01000006.1 coordinate 357,437, forward strand.
GTGGGGCCTGAAGTTCGCATGAATCGGCTGCGAGAAATCCGCCACCTGGCAGGTATTGTTCTCCGCCACGGCAGGAGGCGCGGGTCGGCCCACCCACGCCGGTCCCGTACGATCGCCCCCGTGAGCCGCCCCCAGGACCCCGCCTCCGCCGTGACACCACGCGATGCCCTCGCACCGCGCCCGGCCCCGATGACCCGAGCGCGCCTCCGGGTCGAGATCGCGATCGTCCTCGGCCTCTCTCTCGGCGCGTCGGCCGTGTACTCGGTGCTCTCGATCGTGAACCGGCTCACCCAGCAGACCGCCCTCTCGCAGCAGACGGCCACGCTGAACTCACCTCTGAGCAGTCGGGAGTTCTTCGACCTCGCCTACCAGGTGCTCGGCGTCGCGGTGGACCTCGTGCCGGTGGTGCTCGTGGCTTTCCTGTTGTGGCGCGAGGAACGACCCCACCTGGGACGTCTCGGCGTCGACTTCTCGCGTGCCGGACGGGACACCCTCGGCGGCGTCGGGCTGGCCCTCGCCATCGGCATCCCCGGCATCGGCCTCTACCTCGTGGGCAAGGCGCTCGACCTGACGGTCACCGTCGTGCCGACGAACCTCGGCGAGCACTGGTGGACCGTCCCCGTGCTGCTGCTCTCGGCGGTGCGCGCGGGGGTGACCGAGGAGGTGATCGTCGTCGCCTACCTCTTCGCGCGCCTCCGCGACCTCGGTTGGCGCACGTGGTCGATCATCGTGACGGCGGCCGTGCTCCGCGGCAGCTACCACCTCTACCAGGGGTTCGGCGCCTTCGTCGGCAACGTGGTCATGGGCGTCGCCTTCGGCTGGCTCTACGTACGATTCGGCCGGGTGCTGCCACTCGTCGTCGCGCACGTCCTGATGGACGCGGCCGTCTTCGTGGGCTACCCGTGGGCCGCCATGACCTTCCCCACCCTCTTCGGGCTCCCGTCCTGACGCACCGGGACGGAACGCCGGGGACGCTCGCGGGCGGAACTGGGTCTTGACACTCGTTCGGGGGGCGAGTCTGATGGATCCACGGGTCGGAGCACCCCGAGCTAGCCACACAGCGTGAGCTGTCCCCCGGGCGTCGATCGGGACGGTCGCCGCTACGTGAACGCCCTCCGCGACACTCGGCGGCCGACGCCCGAGGGACCCAGAGGGAACCGCCAGCACTCGACGGGATCGGGTGCTGGCGGTTTCCCGTCCGAGGCGCGGTCGGCGCCCGACGCGATCTAGGCGAACGCCTCGGCCGGCGGGCAGTTGCAGAACAGGTTGCGGTCACCGTAGGCCTGGTCGATGCGACGCACCGGCGGCCAGTACTTGCTGCGCACGAGCGAGCGGACCGGGTACACGGCCTCTTCGCGGCCGTACTCGGCGGTCCATTCGCCCACGACGACCGACTCGGCCGTGTGGGGCGCACCGCGCAACGGGCTCGACTCGGCGGTGTACCGACCAGCCGCCACGGCGTCGGCTTCGCCCTTGATCGCGATCATCGCGTCGACGAAGCGGTCGATCTCGGCCAGGTCCTCGCTCTCGGTCGGCTCGACCATGAGGGTTCCCGCGACGGGGAACGACATGGTCGGGGCGTGGAAGCCGTAGTCGATGAGGCGCTTGGCCACGTCGTCGACGGTGACCCCGGTCGCGTCGCGCAACGGCCGCAGGTCGAGGATGCACTCGTGCGCGACGAGGCCGTTCTCGCCCGCGTACAGCACGGGGAAGTGCTCGCGGAGGCGGGCGGCGACGTAGTTGGCCGCCAGGACGGCCGCCCCGGTCGCCCGGGTGAGGCCCTCGGTGCCCATCATGCGCACGTAGGCCCAGCTGATCGGCAGGATGCTCGGCGACCCGTACGGAGCACTCGAGACGGGCACGCCGGCGTGGGCGAGACGGTCCCCCTCGGCCGCGGGGGCCGAACCCGTGCGACGGTCGGCCTGCTGGGCCATCGGGTGACCGGGCAGGAAGGGCGCGAGGTGGGCCTTGGCCGCGACCGGACCCACGCCCGGACCGCCCCCACCGTGCGGGATGCAGAAGGTCTTGTGCAGGTTGAGGTGCGAGACGTCGCCGCCGAAGTCACCGAAGCGCGCCACCCCGAGCAGGGCGTTGAGGTTCGCCCCGTCGACGTAGACCTGGCCTCCGGCCGCGTGCACGGCGTCGGTGAGGGCGACGATGTCGTGCTCGTACACGCCGTGCGTCGACGGGTAGGTGATCATGAGCGCCGCGAGCTGGGCCGCGTGCTGCTCGACCTTGGCGCGCAGGTCGTCGAGGTCGACGTTGCCGCCCGCGTCACAGGCCACCACGACGACGCGCATGCCCGCGAGCACCGCGCTGGCCGCGTTCGTGCCGTGCGCGCTCTGCGGGATCAGGCACACCGTCCGCTCGCCGTCGCCGTTCGACAGGTGGTAACCGCGGATCGCGAGGAGACCCGCGAGTTCGCCCTGGCTGCCGGCGTTGGGCTGCAGCGAGACCGTGTCGTAGCCCGTGACCTCGGCCAGCCATCCCTCGAGCTGACCGATCAGGTCGAGGTACCCCGCCACGTCGTCGGCCGGGGCGAACGGATGCACGCCGGCGAACTCGGGCCAGGTGACCGCGGCCATCTCGGTCGCCGCGTTGAGCTTCATCGTGCAGCTGCCGAGCGGGATCATCCCGCGGTCGAGCGCGTAGTCCTTGTCGGCCAGGTGCTTGAGGTAGCGCATCATGCTGGTCTCGCTGCGGTGGGTGCGGAAGACCGGGTGCGTGAGGTAGTCGCTCGTCCGCAGCAGCGCCTCCTGCAGGCCCGAGGGTGCGGCATCGTCGAGCAGCTCGACGCCGAGCACCTCGGCGACGACCCGGACGTCGTCCCGCGTCGTGGTCTCGTCGAACGAGAGACGGACGCAGTCGTCGTCGACGGCGTGCAGCAGGTAGCCCCGAGCGTGTGCCGCGGCGACGATCTCGGCCGCCCGACCCGGGACGAAGACCTGAAGGGTGTCGAAGAACGAGTCCCGCTCGAGCTCGAGCTCGCTCGCCCCGATCGCGGCCGCCAGGTCGGAGGCGTGGCCGTGCACGCGCGTCGCGATGTGCCGCAGCCCCCAGGGGCCGTGGTAGACCGCGTACATCGACGCCATCACGGCGAGCAGCACCTGTGCGGTGCAGATGTTCGACGTGGCCTTCTCGCGACGGATGTGCTGCTCGCGGGTCTGCAGGCTGAGGCGGTAGGCGGGCTGCCCGACGGCGTCCTGCGAGACCCCGACCAGGCGCCCGGGCAGCTGACGCTCGAGCCCCGTGCGGACGGCCATGTAGCCCGCGTGCGGACCGCCGAAGCCCATCGGCACGCCGAAGCGCTGGCTGGTGCCCACGGCGACGTCGGCCCCGAACTCGCCGGGTGCCTCGATCAGCGTGAGCGCGAGCAGGTCGGCGGCGACGACGGCCAGACCGCCCTGGGCGTGGGCCGCCTCGACGACGGCACGCGGGCTCCAGACGGACCCGGACGCCGCGGGGTACTGGACGAAGAGGCCGAACGACTCGGGCAGCTCGGCGGGGTCGAGCACCGAGAGGTCGAGCTCGACGAGTTCGATGCCGACGGCCTCGGCGCGGCCGGCGAGCAGGGCCTTGGTCTGCGGGAAGGTGTCGCTGTCGACGACGAAGACGTCGGTCTTCGCCTTGGACGCACGGCGGGCCAGCAGCATGCCCTCGACGACGGCCGTGCCCTCGTCGAGCATCGACGCGTTGGCGGTCGAGAGCCCGGTCAGCTCGGCCACCATCGTCTGGAAGTTGATGAGGGCCTCGAGTCGACCCTGCGAGATCTCGGGCTGGTACGGCGTGTAGGCGGTGTACCAACTGGGGTTCTCGAGCACGTTGCGCTGGATGACGGCCGGGGTGACGGTGTCGTAGTACCCGAGACCGAGGAGGCTGCGCGAGACGCGGTTGCGCCCCGCGAGGGCCCGCAACTCGGCGAGCGCCTCTTCTTCGCCGATCGGCTCGGGCAGCACGCTGCCCTCGACGGGCGCGGCGTGGATCGCGTCGGGCACGGCGGCCGCGACGAGCGACTCGACGCTGTCGTGCCCCACGGCGGCGAGCATGGTCGCCTGGTCGTCCGGGGTGGTGCCGACGTGGCGGTCGACGAAGCCGGTGGCGACCTGGTCGGACCAGCCGCCGAAGACGGACCCGCCCGTCTGCTCGGCGCTCATTCGGCGGTCAGCGCGACGTACTCGTCGCGCGAGAGCAGGCCCTGGCCGTCGGTCGACGACAGGGTGATCTTGATGAGCCAGCCGTCGCCGAACGGGTCGCTGTTGACGAGGTCGGGGCTGTCGACGACGGCCTGGTTGGCCTCGAGGACCGTGCCGAGCGCGGGGGCGAACAGCTCGCCGACCGACTTGGTCGACTCGATCTCGCCGACGACCGTGCCGGTCTCGACCTCGGTGCCCTCGGCGGGCAGGTCGACGTAGACGACGTCGCCCAGCTTGTCGGCGGCGTAGTCGGTGATGCCCACGGTGGCGGTGTCGCCGTCGATCAGGAGCCACTCGTGCTCGGCGGTGTACTTCAGTGCGGTGAGATCGGTCATGGCCGGTCCTTTCGAGGGAGGGGGTGCCTAGGAGCGCTTGTAGAAGGGCAGCGGGACGACGGTGGCGGCGACGGCGGTGCCGCGGACGTCGACGGCCAGGGCGGGACCGCGGTCGACGACGTCGGGGTCGACGTAGGCCATGGCCACCGGGTGGCCGAGGGTGGGCGACAGCGCGCCGCTCGTGACCTCGCCGACGACGGTGCCGTCGTCGGTGACGACCGGGTAGCCCGCCCGGGCGGCCCGGCGCCCGGTGAGCGTCAGTCCGACGAGGACGCGGGCGCCGGCGGCGGGCTCGACGTTCGAGCGCCCGACGAAGTCCTTCGAGGTGTCGACGACCCGGCCGAGCCCGGCCTGGTCGGGGCGGACGTCGAGGCCGAGTTCGTGGCCGTAGAGCGGCATGCCGGCCTCGAGACGGAGCGTGTCGCGGCTGGCCAGCCCCGCGGGGACGATCCCCCGGGGTCCGCCGGCCTCGGCGATCGCGGCCCACAGCGACGGGGCGGTCTCGGGGTCGACGTAGAGCTCGAAGCCGTCCTCGCCGGTGTACCCGGTGCGCGCGATCAGCACGGGGGCGTCGTCGAAGGTGGCCTGCAGCACGCGGTAGTACCGCAGCGTGGACAGCGGGGCGTCGGGCTGGAGGCGGTCGGCCGTGACGAGTTCGTCGAGCATGCCCTCGCTCTCGGGCCCCTGGACCGCGATCAGCGCGGTGTCGTCGCTCTCGTCGTCCACGGTGACGTCGAACCCGGAGGCGCGGGTCGCCAATGCCGCGAACGCCGCCTCGCGGTTGCCCGCGTTGGCCACGACCAGGAAGTCGTGCTCGTCGAGGCGGTAGACGACCAGGTCGTCGACGATCCCGCCCTCGGCGGCGAGCAGGAGCGAGTACTTCGCCCGCCCGACGGCGATGGTCGAGAGGGTGCCGGCCAGGGCGTGGTCGAGGAAGGCGCCGGCGTCGGGCCCCACCACGGCGATCTCGGCCATGTGCGAGAGGTCGAACAGCCCCGCGGCGGTGCGGACGGCGTGGTGCTCGGCGAGGTCGGAGTCGTAGCGGACCGGCATCTGCCACCCCGCGAAGTCGGTGAAGACGGCGCCGGCGGCGACGTGGACCTCGTGCAACGGGCTGTAGCGCTCGTCGGGCTCGTCGGTACCGGTCAGGTCGTGGGCGTCGCCCGGCCCGGTGGCGATGCCCTCGGTGCCGTCGTCGGAGAGGACGACGTCGCCGTCGAGCACGGCGGACGCGTCGGCACCGCCGAGGTCGTCGTCGTCGGGCCCGGGGGCGGCGGGAAGGTTCGAGGCTGCGTCGGACATCGTGCTCCTGAGAGGGACGGACCGGCCGCCAGGTGTCTCGGCCGGGAACGGTGTCGTGCGGATGGGGCACGACGGGGCAGCCCCGTCCGGCGGTCCGCCGGTCGGGGCTCCCCCTCTGTCATGGGCCTGAGAGCTTCACCGGCCGAGGCCGGTTTTCACCGTGGGCGAGGACCGGCGAGGGGGTCTGTCGACCGCCTCGCGCCTCCTGCTTTTCAGAGTGGCCAGTCCGTCGCGGTACGCGTACCTGAGAGATTGGCGGGGAGCTTGCTCCTTCGGTGCCCGGTCGGCGCAGTCTCTGCGCACCGGGGCTCTCCCGCGACGTGTTCGTGGCCCGATGTTCGATTGTGGCGCCAGCCTAGCGTCGTCGTGTGACACGCAGGTTTCGGGATCTCACGCGATCCGGGCCACCCGGACGACGACGGACGCCCCGACCGGGTTCGGTCGGGGCGTCGTGGGGTCGTGCGGGTGCGTCAGACGGCGCGGGAGGGCTGCCCGGGCTCGGGCGAACCGGCCGCCTCGTGCTCGGCGACGAGCTTGCGCACGTCGTCCGCCAGTTGGGCGACGCCCTCGGGCAGCATCTCGAAGCCCTCGCGGTTGCCCGGGTTGACGACGAGGCCGGTCTCGGCCGGGATGGCCTGGACGAGTTCGGCCGCCGGGAGGGTCGCCGAGAACTCGGCGACGCCCCTGACCTGCTCGCCGATCATGTCGACGTGGGTGAAGGCGGCCAGCATGGGCACGCCCTCGCGGTCGAAGAGCACGGGCTGCAGGTCGTTCAGCGACTCCTGCGCGTCGGTGGCCGTGGCGACGACGACCTGGGCGTTGACGAACTCGGCGAGCACGCTGTTCATGTCGCCCTCACCCGCCTGGCCCTTGCTGATGGCCTGTTCGAGTGCGGTCTTTTCGCGGTTGTCCGTGTCGGTCATCCGACCAGCCTGCCGGGCGAACCTCCGTGTCGGCTCAGCGTCGCGCGTGGTGGGCGGCCCGGCCACTCGCTACCCTGTGCAACACCCCGCCGTGTCGCACCCACCTCGAGGAGCCCTCGTGCCCCGCAGCCTCCGCCCGTCCCACCGAACCGCCCCGGCCCTCGCCGTCACGGGCCTGGCCCTCGTGCTGCTCGTGTCCGGGTGCGCCGGGAGCGCCGGGGGCGCGCCGGCCTCGTCCCCGGGCCCGACGGCCGCGGCGTCGCGGACGCCCACGCCCACGGTCTCGGACGACGCGACGGCCCTGCCCGACGCCACCGCGCTCCCGACGACCGAGCCGCCCGCCCCCGCCACGGCCCAGGCCCAGGAGGCGCCTCCTGCCTGGCACGCGTGCGTCACGGCGATCGGTCAGCAGTACCCCGACCTGCCGTACCTCGGCGACGTGTGGGCCTACGAGGCCGACGACGTCCGCGACAGCGCCACGGGCGCGGTGGCCACCGTCACGATGGGCCACCTCGCCGACGGCCGCCCCGCGACGGAGTGGACCTGCCAGATCTCGGGCACCCCCGACGCCCCGGTCGTCGACTCCGTCACCCCGGCCGACGTCTGAGTCCGGTCACGGACCACCGCGCCGGGGGCCGACCGCCTCACCGCGCGACGGCGACGACGACCGTGCCGTCGACCTCGTCGTCGCGCACGACCCGGGCCCGCAGGCCCGCGGCGACCAGCGCCTCCTGCGTGTCGGGAGCCTGACGCTCGCTCGTCTCGAGGACGAGGGTGCCGCCCGGTGCCAGCCACTCGCCGACCTCGGCGGCGATCCGTCGGTGGAGGTCGAGCCCATCGGCCCCGCCGTCGAGGGCGAGCGACGACTCGTGGAGGCGCGCCTCGGGCGGCAGGGACGAGATCGCCCCGGTCGGCACGTAGGGCGCATTCGCCGCGATCACCCGGAACCGGCCGCGCAGCGACGGGGGCAGCCCGTCGAACAGGTCTCCCCGGACGACGGTCCCCCTCCCGTCGAGGTTGCGACGGGCGCAGTGCACGGCGGCCGGGTCGAGGTCGGTGGCCCAGAGGTCGAGACCGGGGTGCTCGGCGGCGAGCACGGTCGCGACGGCGGCGGCGCCGCAGCAGAGCTCGAGCACGGCGGGGGAACGGGTCGCCGGACCGTCGCCCTCGGCCACGGGTGCCGCATCGTCCACGAGCGCCGCGGAGGCCTGCCCCAGGACCAACTCGGTCCGGCGGCGGGGCACGAAGACGCCCGGCTCGACGACGATCCGCCGCCCCGCGAACTCCGCCCAGCCGAGGATCTGCTCGAGCGGTCGTCCGGCGACGCGGTCGGCGACCATCGACTCGAGCGCGTCAGCGTCGGCGTCGGCGTCGGCCTCGGTTCCGGCGTCGGCGTCGGGCCGGGTTCCGGCGTCGGCGGCGGCCACCAGCAGGCGCGCTTCGTCCTCGGCGAAGACGCAGCCCGCGGCTCGGAGGCGACGCGCGACGATCAGCTCGCGGTCGGCCTCCGGGATCGTCACGCGCCCACGCTAGACCGACGCGTAGGCTGACGAGACCCGACGGCACGAGGGAGAACATGAAGCCGCTGACCGAGACCGACATCCGCGAGTCGTTCGTCAACGCCCTGCCGGGCGACCTCGACCGCCTGCCGATCCCCGGACTGCACGAGATGCTCTGGGAGGAACGCGAGTTCCTCGGCTGGCGCGATCCGCAGGCCCATCACCGCGGCTACATCGTCCACTGGATGGACGGCCGACCCGTCGGACTCGTCGTCCGGTCGTCGAGCAGTTCGCTGCGCCCCGGCATCGCCGCCATGTGCTCGCTCTGCCACTCACCCCAGCCGGCCACGCAGGTACGCCTCTTCACCGCCCCCAAGGCCGGCGAGGCCGGGCTCAACGGCAACACGCTCGGCACCTACATCTGTGAAGACCTCGCCTGCTCGCTGCTGATCCGGGTCGCTCCCCCGCACCTCAACCCGCCCGAGCAGATCGCCCGCCGCTCGGCCGGACTCGCCGAACGGGTGCAGGGCTTCACGGCCAACGTCATGAAGACCGCCTGACGCGCGGCCGTCCCGCCGACCGCACCGCGCCTCCCGTCGTTCCCCACCCCGCTCCCCCTCCCATCCCCACCGAAAGGCACCGTCGTGTCCGTCGTCAAGATCAACGCCATCCACGTCCCCGAGGGCTCCGGCTCCGAGCTCGAGAAACGCTTCGCCGCCCGCAAGCACTCGGTCGACGGCGCGGAGGGGTTCGAGGGGTTCCAGCTGCTGCGTCCCGTCAAGGGCGAGGACCGCTACTTCGTCGTGACGACCTGGCGCAGCGAAGAGGACTTCGCGGCCTGGTCGGCCGACGGCGCCAAGGCCGCCCACGCCCGCCCCGCCGCATCCGGCGACGCCCCGCGCGGGCCGGTCGCGACGGGTGCCGACCTGCTCGAGTTCGAGGTCGTCGAGCTCTGACCGGGACGGTCGCGCCGGGGCGTCCGGCCGGCGTCGGCACGGCTCGTTCGACGTCGAGCGACCGGGGGCGAGGATGACAGCGATCTCCAGGCTTCGCGCGTAGTCTCCTGCCCAATCGCCGACCCGCTCGGGGCCCGGCGTGAGAGGTCGCGATCGTCATGAAGAAGTCCACCCGCTGGGCCACCGCCGCCGCCGTCCCCGTGGCCGTCATCGCCGCGAGCATCGTGGTCCCCGCCGTCTCGGCCACGGCCGACGTCGACCTGCCCGACAAGACGCCGCAGCAGGTGCTGGCCCTCGCCGCCTCGAGCTCGGGCGCGTCCTACTCGGGCACGGTCGAGCAGACCTCCGACCTCGGGCTGCCCGACGTGTCGGCCCAGGCCACGGGCGGCGGATCGTCGTCCGACGCCGCCGGCGCCCTCGAACTTCTGAGCGGCAGCCACACGGCCAAGGTCTACGCCGACGGCGCCACGAAGCAGCGAGTTCAGGTGATCGACCAGCTCGCCGAGCGGGACGTCATCCGTGACGGGTCGAGCGTGTGGGCCTACGACTCGAAGACGAAGGAAGCGACGCACGCGACGCTGCCCGACCAGGGGAGCACCCCGACGCCGAGCGCCCTCCCCGACGGCACCGCCGTGCCGCAGACGCCCGCCGAACTGGCCGACCTCGTCCTGTCGTCGGTCGAGCCCACGACGACCGTCACGGCCGACTCCGACGTGAGGGTGGCCGGACGCGACGCGTACCAGGTGGTCCTGACCCCGAAGGACTCCTCGACGCTCGTCGCGAGCGCGACCCTCACCGTCGACGCCGAGACCGGCGTCCCGCTCAAGGTGGTCGTCGCCGCGAAGGGGCAGAGCGATCCGGCGCTGTCGGCCGGCTTCACCTCGGTCGACTTCGGCGCCCCCGCGGCGTCCGTCTTCGCGTTCACTCCCCCGGCGGACGCGACCGTGACCGACGTGACCGTGCCGACCGGCGCCTCCGGACGGTCGCACGGTGACGCGGCGCACGCCGAGAAGACCGTCATCGGCTCCGGCTGGAGCACGATCGTCGGGGTCACCCCGGCTTCCGGGTCGAGCGACGGCACCTCGTCGACCGATGCCGACGCCCAGGGTCTGCTCGACCAGCTGACCACGAAGGTCGACGGTGGCCGGGTACTCGAGACGTCGCTGGTGTCCGTCCTGCTGACCGACGACGGTCGGGTGTTCGCCGGGGCGGTCGACGCCTCGACCCTGCAGGCCGCCGTGGCCGGGCAGTGACCTCCGGCCGGTGAGCCTCGACACCCCCGCCGCCCGGGCACCCGCCGTGGGCGACGCACCCCGAGGGGCGTTCGCCGTCGAGACGACGGGCCTGACGAAGCAGTTCGGACGCCAGCGCGCCGTCGACGGAGTCGACCTCGCGGTGCCGCACGGCAGCGTCTACGGGTTCCTCGGTCCGAACGGCTCGGGCAAGACCAGCACGATCCGCATGTTGCTGGGGCTCACCTCGGCATCGAGCGGCGACATCAGGGTGCTCGGCGGGTCGATGCCCGACGACCTGCGCCGCGTGCTGCCCCGCGTCGGCGCCCTGGTCGAGGGCCCGGCGTTCTACCCGTTCCTCTCGGGCCGTGCGAACCTGCACCGCCTCGACTCGGGCGACCGCTCCGCCCCGGCCTCGACGCGACGCGCCCGGGTCGACGCCGCCCTCGACCGCGTCGGCCTCGGTCACGCGGCGTCGAAGAAGGCCCACGCCTACTCGCTCGGCATGAAGCAGCGCCTCGGCATCGCGAACGCCCTGCTGATGCCGCGGGACCTGCTGGTGCTCGACGAGCCCAGCAACGGCCTCGACCCGCAGGGCACGCGCGAGGTCCGCACCCTCATCCGTTCCCTGGCCGACGAGGGCACGACCGTCTTCGTCTCGAGCCACCTGCTCAGCGAGGTCGAGCAGATGTGCACGCACATCGGCGTGATGAGCGCCGGGCGGCTGCTGACCCAGGGCACGCTCGACGACCTGCGCGCGCTCGGCACGCACCGGGTCCGCCTGCTCACGCCCGATCCGGACGCCGCCCGCGACGTGCTCGTCCGCCTGGGGCTCTCCCCGGAGGCACGGGCACGGCCCGACGCGACGCCCGCGACCGCGGGTGGTGCGGTCGGCGTCGAGGCGGAACTCGCGGTCGACGGGCTCTCGCCCGAGTCGGTCGTCGCGGCGCTCGTCGCCGCGGACGTGCGCGTCCGCGGGTTCGAGGTGGCCGGCGCCAGCCTCGAGGACCGGTTCGTCGACCTGACCGGGGAGGGCTTCGATGTCGCCGGCTGAGTCCACGGGCGCGCGTCCCGACGCCGCCCCCACCGTCGACCGCCCCCGGAGCGCGCTCGGCCTCGGCCTGCTGGGCAGCGAGCTGGCGGTGCTCTTCCGCCGCGTCCGCACGATCGCGCTGCTCGCCGCGCTGGCCCTCATCCCGGTGCTGCTCGCGGTCGCCGTGCGCGTCACGTCGTCCGACGGCGGCGGTGGTCGCGGGCCCGCCTTCCTCGGCGACATCACCCAGAACGGCCTCTTCGTCTCGCTCACCGCCCTCACGGTGGCGATCCCGCTGTTCCTCCCGCTGACCGTCGGCGTCGTCGCCGGCGACACGATCGCGGGCGAGGCGAGCCTCGGCACCCTGCGGTACCTCCTGGTGACGCCGGTGGGCCGGGTGCGCCTCCTGCTCGTCAAGTTCGCGGCGGCCGCGGCGTTCTGCCTCGCCGCCACGCTCGTGGTGGTCGTGTTCGGGGCGATCGCCGGGGCCGCGCTGTTCCCGGTCGGGCCGGTCACCCTGCTCTCCGGGCAGACGATCGGCCTGGGCGAGTACGCCCTGAGGCTGCTGCTGATGGCGCTCTACGTCACGATGTCGCTGCTCGGCCTGAGCGCCATCGGCCTGTTCGCCTCGACGCTGACGAGCGTGCCCGTCGGGGCCATGGCGGCCACGATCGTGCTCTCGACCGTCGCCCAGATCGTCGATGCGCTGCCGCAACTGGACGTCTTGGACCCCTGGCTGTTCACGCACCACTGGCTGGGATTCGCCGACCTCATGCGCGACCCGGTCTCGTGGGACTCGTTCGGCGCCAACGCCCTGCTGCAGGCCGGCTACGTCGTGGTCTTCGGTGCCCTGGCACTCGGCCGGTTCACCACGAAGGACGTCCTGAGCTGAGCCGTCGGCGCGCCCGTGTCGGCGGTCGCGGTTACCGTGGATCGGTGCTTTCCCGTACCCGCCGATCCCGCGTCCCCTCCCGCCCGTGCCGCCTGACCGTGGCGGCGTCGCTCGCCACCGTGGCCCTGCTGGCCGCGACCGGCTGCACGTCCACGTCGACCGACGACGCCGACGGGCGCACGGCCCTCGTCACCCACCAGCAGGAGGCGCGGGTCACGGTCGTCGGCGGCGCCACCGCCCCCGACAGGGCGGTCGAGGCCAGCCGGGCGCTGTTCGCCTCCAGTCCGGTCGCGGTCCTGGCCGCGGACGGGGACGCGGCGGGCCAGGCGGAGGCGGCCGACGAGGCGGAGCGACTAGGCGTGCCCCTGCTGCTCGCCCCGGCGGGGGCGCCGGCGGCGTCGCCGTCCGCTGGCCCGTCGAGCGACAGCCCCACGACCGGGCCGTCCGTCCTGGCGGCCGAGCTCGACCGGCTCGGCGTCGAGACCGTGCTGGCGGTCGGTGACGTGGGGGCGATCGACGGGGCGGGCGTCGAGATCGCGACCCGCGCGTCCTCGGTCGACGTGCCCGACCCGGCGACGCCCCTGGACGACGTCCTCGCCGTCGTGGCCGGAGCCGAGGACGTCGCGGCCACGGCCACCGCGCGGGCCGCGGGGGCCGAGGTCCAGGCCCTGCCCGAGGGGGTCGTCGACCTGCAGGCCTCCGGTGAGGCGATCGACGCGCTGCAAGACTCGACGACGACCGACACCGTCCTGATCGGCTCGTCCTTCTCGACCGTGCGCGACGCCGCGTGGTCGGTCGCGGCGGCCCGGACCGGGGCACAGCTGCCCGGCGGCGGCCAACGGTTCTTCCCGGACCGGCGGTTCGTGGCGCTCTACGGCGCGCCCGGCACCGGAGCGCTCGGCGTCCTCGGCGAGCAGGACGTCGCCGCGACCGTGCAACGTGCCGCCGACGTCGCGGCGAGCTACGACGCGGCGAGCGACCGCCCCGTGGTGCCGATGCTCGAGGTCATCGCGACGGTCGCCGCCGGTGCCGCCGGGGACGACGGCGACTACTCGAACGAGCTGTCGGTCGAGAGCATCGAGCCCTACGTGGACGCGGCCGCCGCCGCGGGGCAGTACGTGGTGATCGACCTGCAGCCGGGTCGGGCGGACTTCCTCAGCCAGGCGAAGCGCTACGAGTCGCTGCTGTCGCGGCCGAACGTCGGCTTGGCCCTCGACCCCGAATGGCGCCTCGAGGCCGACCAGGTGCCGTTGCGCCAGATCGGCGGCGTCGAGGCGGGCGAGGTGAACGCCGTGTCGACCTGGCTGGCCGACCTCGTGGCGTCGAAGGGTCTGCCCCCGAAGATGTTCGTGCTGCACCAGTTCCGACTCGACATGCTGCGCGACCGGGCGTCGATCGACACGTCGCGGCCCGAGCTGGCCACGCTGATCCACGCCGACGGCCAGGGCTCGCAGCCCGACAAGCAGGCGACCTGGCGCACGCTGCACGACGGCGCTCCGGCCGGGGTCGCCTGGGGCTGGAAGAACTTCTACGACGAGGACGCCCCGATGCTCTCGCCCGAGCAGACCATGGCCGACGTGTCGCCGACGCCCGACCTGGTGACGTACCAGTAGCCCACCACCCGGGTCGCCCCGGCGACCCGTGCGGACGATTCACCGGCAGGTGGACGAAGATGAGGAGTCCGAAACCGACCGATGGGAACGCAGCACCGTGGCCACGAACGACGAAGTCGACCTGATCATCGACGCCTGGGCCCGCGAGCGCCCCGACATCGACTTCGCACCCCTCGACGTCTTCTCGCGCCTCCGCCGCCTGTCGCGGCGCCTCGACCGCATCCGCAGCGAGGCGTTCGCCCATGCGGGCCTCGAGATCTGGGAGTTCGACGTGCTCTCGGCCCTCCGTCGGGCCGGCGACCCCTTCCAGCTCAGCCCGAAGCACCTCGTCACGGCGACCATGGTCACGAGCGGCACCATGACGAACCGACTCGACCGCCTGGTCGAGCGCGGCCTCGTCGAACGCCACGGCGACCCGAGCGACGGCCGCGGTGTTCTGGTGCGCGTGACCGAGGACGGCATCGCGCGGGTCGATGCCGCCATGCTGAGCCTGGTCGACGCCGAGAGCGCACGGCTGCACTCGCTGTCACCCGCCCAGCAGGCCCAGCTCGCCGACCTGCTGCGGCTCGTCGGCGACGAGTTCAGCTAGCAGCGTCGGGCCGGTCGGGAGTCAGCTCGAGAACGCCGAGCTCGGCAGGTCCTTCTCGCCGTCGACGATCGCCCGCACGATCCGCTCGGCCACCGCGTCGGGGTCGAGGGCCGCGCCGAACGCCGGCGCCTTCCCGGCGACCGCCCGCGTGGCGAGGCCGGTGTCGGTGTGCCCCGGGCGCGCGTCGAGCATGCGGATGCCGTCTCGCCGGTACTCGCGTCCGGCGGCCGACGCGAAGGACGCCAGGGCCGCCTTGGACGCCGAGTAGGCGGCCATCCCCACGGTCGCGGCCTCGGACACGACGCCGCTGATCGTCACGACGAAGGGTTCGCGACCGGCCGCCGCGGACTCCGCGAGGGCGGCGTGCGCGGCACGCACCAGACGGATGGGTCCGAGAGCGTTCGTCTCGACGAGTTCGTCGAGCGTGTCGTCGTCGAGGTCCTTCGCCGCTCCGAACGCGACGACGCCCGCGGCGACCACGACGCCGTCGAGGCGTCCGTGCTCGTCGAGCGCCGACCGGACCAGCGCCGCGCCTCCCGACCGGTCACGCAGGTCGGCGAGGTAGGCGCCGGGGCCGGAGAGCGACTCGGGTCGTCGGGCCGCGCGGACGACGACGGCCCCCTCGTCTTCGAGCATCGCTGCGAGACGCTGCCCCAGTCCACCGGACGCACCGGCCACGAGCACCACGGCTCCGTCGAGATCGGTCATGCCGCCGACCCTACGCGCGCGTCCCGGTGGGACGCCGGGGCGAGGGACCGCAGGAGGCGCGGGTCGCGTCACGCGGACGCGCGCACCACCAGCTCGGTCGGCAACGTCATGGCAGCCGGCTTCTCGCCGTCGATGACCTGCAGGAGCAGGCGCACCATCTCGCTGCTGATGCGGTCGAACGGTTGACGCATGGTCGTGAGGGCCGGCGACGTCGCGGTCGCGACGCTCGAGTCGTCGAAGCCCGCGACCGCGACGTCGTCCGGCACGAGCCGCCCCGCGGCCGTCAGGGCGTCGATCGCCCCGGCGGCCATGCGGTCGTTGGCGGCGAAGACGGCGTCGAGGTCCGGCCGTTCGGCGAGCAGGGACTGCATCGCGACGCGGCCGCTCTCACGCCCGTAGTCGCCGTGGCGCACGAGCGCGTCGTCGGCGTCGTCGCCCAGCTCGGCCCGGTACCCCTCGAGGCGGGTGATGCCGCCGGGGGTGTCGGCGGGGCCGGCGATCGTGGCGATGTGCCTGCGCCCCAGGCCGCGGAGGTACGCGACCATCTCGCGCGCGCCCTCGCGGTCGTCGGCGGCCACCCACCCCATCTTCTTCTCGTGGCCGATCGGGATGCCGCAGGCGATCGCGGGGACCCCCGACTCGACCACGTCGGCGAGCAGCCTTCCGCCGCTGTGCGCCGAGACGAGCAGGACGCCGTCGACGTGCCCGGCCCCGATGTAGGCCAACGCCCGCTGCTGTTCGGCAGGCGACCCGGCCATGATCAGCACGAGCGAGACGTCGCGCTCGGCGAGCGCCGAGGCCGCCCCCCTCAGCAGGATGGAGAAGTTCGGGTCCTCGAAGAGCTGTTCGTGGTCTTCGGTGAGCAGGAAGGCGACCGAGCCGGTGCGGTTGGTCGCGAGGCTGCGCGCGTGCGGGTTGACGCGGTACCCGGTGGCCTTGATGGCGGCGTCGACCGCGGTCTTGGCCTCGGGGCTGACCCACCGGCCGCCGTTCAGGGCCCGTGACACCGTGCCCCGCGAGACGCCGGCGGCGGTCGCGACGTCGTCGATGGTCGGTCGGCCGCGGCCGGTCGTGCTGCTCACGCGGCCAGCATAGGGTGCGGCGACCGCCGGACCGACGGCGCGCTCCGCCCCGCCGGCACGACCGGTCGTCGAGGCCGCACTACTTGACCGCGCCGGCCGCGAGGTCGACCTTCCAGAACCGCTGCAGCACGAGGAAGATCGCGATCAGCGGGATGACCGAGAGCAGGGCACCCGTGATGACGAGCGTGTACAACGCCGGCGCCGAGGCCCCCTGGTTGAGCAGCCCGTTGAGTCCCACCGTGAGGGGGAACAGCGAGTCGTCGCCGAGCATGATGTACGGCAGCATGAAGTTGTTCCAGATGGCGACGAACTGGAACAGGAAGATCGTCACGAGCCCGGGCAGCAGCATCGGCACGGCGATCCTCGAGAAGATGCCCATCTCGCGGGCCCCCTCGGTGCGCGCGGCCTCGATCACGTCGGTGGGCACGGCGGCCGCGGCGTAGATGCGGGCGAGGTAGATGCCGTAGGGGCTGATGATCTGCGGCAGCAGCACGCCCCAGAAGGTGTTGGTCAGGCCGACGTTCGCGAGCAGGAAGTACTGCGGGATCGCCAGGATGACGCCGGGCACGAGCACGCCCATCAGCAGCACGTTGAAGACGACCTTCTTGCCCGGGAACTCGAATTTCGCGAGGACGTAGCCCGAGAGCGCCGAGACGAAGGTCGAGGCGATCGCGCCGATGCCGGCGTAGAGGGCCGTGTTGAGCATCCATCGCCAGAACAGCCCGTCGCGGTACTGCGTCAGGGCGACGACGTTGTCGAGCAGGTGACCGCTCGGCGCCAGGGTGAAGGTCGAGAAGAGCTCGCCGCCGTCCTTGGTCGAGGCCATGACGACCCAGAGCACCGGGAACAGGCAGTAGACGGCGCCGATCAGCAGCAGCACCGTCGAGACGACGCTCGGCCGTTCGGCGTGCAGGCGCGGGGCGGACGGGTCGCGCGGCACCCTGCCCGAGGGGCGGCGGCCCGTCGAGGAGGCGCGGGTCGGGCCGGGCACCGGGGCCGTGGCGTCTCGGGAGCCGTCGAGGTCGATGGTGGTCATGGTCAGTCCTCCTGGCCGAATGCGCGCTTCTGGACGACCCGGAGGAAGAAGAAGCTGACGATGAAGGTGGCGAGCGCGATGACGACCGAGGTCGCCGCCGCCGAGTAGATGTCGTCGCGGGTGAAGGCGTCGCGGTAGACGAGCATGAGCGGCGACCAGCTGGTCGACAGGCTGTTCGTGAGCGGACGGAGGGTGGTCGGCTCGGCGAACACCTGCAGGGTGGCCACCATCGAGAACAGCGCGGTCATGACGAGCGCCGGCGTGACCATGGGGATCTTGATGCGCAGGGCGATCTGCACCTCGCTGGCACCGTCGAGGCGGGCGGCCTCGTAGACGTCGGTCGGGACGGCCTTGAGCGAGGTGTAGATGACGATCATGTTGAAGCCGACACCGCCCCAGAGGGCGATGTTCGCGATCGCGAACAGCACGGTTCCCGAGCCGAGCACCCCGTCGACGTCCCAGCCGAGCCGGTCGAACACGTAGTAGAAGGGGCTCACGGCCGGGAGGTAGAGGAAGCCCCAGAGCAGCGAGCTGATCACGGCGGGCACCGCGTAGGGCAGGAAGATGGAGACCCGCGAGAAGGCGGTGGCCCGCGTGCGCTTCGAGTCGAGCAGCAGGGCGAAGAGCAGCGCGAGGCCGAGCATGCACGGGATCAGCACGACGCCGTAGAGCAGGACGCGACCGACGCTGGAGGCGAACTCGGGGTCGGTCAGCGAACCGACGTAGTTCTCGAACCCGGCGAACACCTGGCTCTCGCCGCCCGAGCCGAGCCCCAGGCCGACGACCTGTTTCTTCTGGAAGCTGAGGAACAGCGTGTAGACGATCGGCGCCGCCATGAACAGCACGAACAGCACGATGCCGGGGGCCAGCATGGCGTAGGGGGTCAGCACCCGCGTGCGGAAGCTGCCGTTGCCCTTGCGGGTCGCCGGGCGGGGTGCCTCGCGGCCGGCCGACGACGGCGGAGGGCCGGCCCCGTCGGTTCGCGGGCTGAGGGGGGTGAGGGTGTCGGCCATGCCGTGTCCTTGGGTCGAGACGGGTGTGACGGAGGGGTGACGGGGCGGGCGGGGCGACCCCGGCCGCCCCGCCCGATGTCGCTACTTGACCGAGAAGCCGCTCTTGGTCAGGTCGTCGACGGTGATCTTCTGCATGGCCGTGACCGCGTCCTCGAAGGCCGCCTGCGTCTTGGCGTCGGCCGCCTTGGCGAACTCGTCGTTGTAGGCGCTGAAGGCCACGTTGACGTTCGGGCCGTAGGTGAACGGCTGCACCGACTCGGACGCCTCGGCGGCGATGTCGTAGAAGTCGTCCTGCTGGCTGAAGAACTCGGGGCTGGTGGTCAGTGCGTCCGACGCGGCGTCGGTGGCCGCCGGGTAGACGCCGGCGATGTCGGCGAGCGCCGCCACGGCCGTGGGGTCGGTGTTGAGCCACGTCGCGAACTCGACCGCCGCCTCCTTGTGCTCGGACTGGGTCGTGACGGCCGTGGTCGAGCCGCCCCAGTTGCCGTCCGCCGGCTTCGAGGCGTCCCACTGCGGCATCGGGGACGCGGTCCACTTGCCGGCGGTGTCGGGGGCGTTGCCGCCCAGCACGCCCGGCGCCCAGACCGAGCTGATCCAGCCGACCTGGCTGCCGTCGTTCAGACCGGCGTTCCACTCGGGCGTGTACATCGGCTTGTTGTCGATCGCTCCGCTCTCGACGAGCCCGCCCCAGTACGAGGCGACCTTCTCCGTCGGGCCGCCCTCGATGTCGACGCCCCAGCTGTCGCCGTCGATCGACCACCACGAGGCACCGGCCTGCTGCGTGAGGCCGGCGAACCAGCCGGCGTCGTTGGCCGAGAAGGTGCCGAGGTACTTCGTCGGGTCCGCGGCGTGGAGCTTGGTGGCGACGTCGGCGTACTCGTCCCACGTGGTGGGGACGCTCAGGCCGTACTGGTCGAGGACGTCGGTGCGGTAGTACGCCATCATCGGGCCGGAGTCCTGCGGGATGGCGTAGACGCCGTCACCGCCGAGGGTGACCGACGACCAGGTGCCCTCCGAGAAGTCCCCTTCGAGGTCGGCGGCACCCTGGTCGGAGATGTCGGCGAGCGCGTCCGAGGACACGAGCGTCGGGATCTTCTGGTACTCGGCCTGGATCAGGTCCGGTGCGCCGCTCCCGGCCTTGATGGCGGTGAGCAGCTTGGTGATGGCCGGGTCTCCGCCGTCCTGTTTGTTGACGGTGACCTGGATGTCGGGGTTGTCCTGGTTCCAGAGGTCGACGACCTTGTCGAGGTTCGGGGCCCAGGCCCAGTAGCTGAGCTCGACGGGACCGTCGTCGGCCGCGCCTCCCCCGGCGCCGGAGCACCCGGCGGTGAGCAGTAGGGCGGCGGTCGCGACCGTGGCGACACCGAGACGGCGGAATGAGCTGCGCATTCGTCCTCCTTGAGGAAAGCAAGAGCTGTGGTGGGGGCGGGACAGCGCGTGCTTCGGAGAACCACGTCGCTGTGCCTGTGAGCGGTTACAGTTACGCACAGCGGTTTTCGCTTGTCAACACCGTTACGGGCCCTTTCGCCGCTCGATACCGGTGTGTTACAACTGGGAGCGCACACAGTCAAAGGAGATCACCGCATGTCACTCGAGCTCGACGCCCGACCCACGCCCCAGGCCACCACGACCTGGCTGCCCGGCCGAGCCGACCTGCGCTACGGCGGCGACTACAACCCCGAACAGTGGCCGCGCGAGGTCTGGCTCGAGGACATCGCCCTGATGAAGCAGGCGGGCGTCAACCTGGTCAGCGTCGGCATCTTCTCGTGGGCCCTGCTCGAACCCCGCGAGGGCGAGTACGACTTCGGTTTCCTCGACGACATCCTGGGCCTGCTGCACGACGCCGACATCGACGTCGACCTGGCCACCCCGACGACGGTCCCGCCGGCCTGGTTCTGGAAGGCCTACCCCGACTCCCACCCGGTCACGCGGGACGGCGTCACCCTGGGCCGCGGCTCCCGCGGCATGGTCAGCCCGAGCAGCCCCGACTACCGCCGGGCGGCCCTCGCGATCACCGAGCGGCTGGCCGAGCGCTACGCGAACCACCCCGCGGTCGTGCTCTGGCACGTCCACAACGAGTACGGCGCCCCGATCAGCGAGGACTACGGCCCCCACTCGGTGCTCGCCTTCCGCACCTGGCTTGAGGAGAAGTACGTCACCCTCGACGCGCTCAACGAGGCCTGGGGCACCCGCTTCTGGGGCCAGACCTACGGCGAGTGGGACGAGATCGACGCCCCGCGCACCTCGGCCACGGTCGTCAACCAGACCTCGCGCCTCGACTTCGCCCGCTTCACCTCCGACGCCCTGCTGGCCTGCTTCACCGCCGAACGCGACGCGATCAAACGACACGCGCCGCACCTCCCGGTCACCACGAACTTCATGGCCACCAACTGCCCCTCCATCGACTACTGGAGGTGGGCCCGCGAGGTCGACGTCGTCGCGAACGACCACTACCTCGTGGCCGAGCGCCGCGACAACCACGTGCTGCTCGCCATGGACGCCGACCTCACCCGTTCGCTCGCCGGCGGTGCCCCGTGGATGCTGATGGAGCACTCGACCTCGGCCGTCAACTGGCAACCGCGCAACATCGCCAAGCGCCCCGGCGAGCTCGCCCGGAACGCCGCGAGCCATCTGGCCCGGGGCGCCGACGCGATCCTGTTCTTCCAGTTCCGGGCGTCGCGGTACGGCGCCGAGAAGTTCCACTCCGCGATGCTGCCCCACGCCGGCACCTCGACCCGCACCTGGCGCGAGGTCGTCCACTTCGGCGCCGACCTGGGTCGGCTCTCGGCCGTGCGCGGCAGCCGGGTGGAGGCGCGGGTCGCGATCCTCTGGGACGTCGAGTCCTTCTGGGCCCACGACCTCGAATGGCGGCCGTCGGTCGAACTCCAGCACCGCGAGCGCGTCGTCGCCTGGTACTCCGCCCTGTGGCACCTCGGCGTGACGGTGGACTTCCGCCACCCGCACGACGACCTCTCGGGCTACGACCTCGTGCTCGCCCCCTCGCTGTACCTGGCCGACCGGCGGACGACCGACGGCCTCGGCGCGTTCGTCCGCGGGGGCGGCACCTTCGTCGCGTCGTACTTCTCGGGCGTCGTCGACGAGAACGACACCGTCCACGCCGGTGGTGCACCCGGCGCCCTGCGCGAGGTGCTCGGCCTCTCGGTGCCCGAGTTCCTGCCCCTGTACGCCGACCAGGTCGTCACCCTCGACGACGGCACGACGGGCACGGGCTGGTCCGACGACATCGTGCTCGAGGGCGCCGTGGCGGTCGCGAGCTACGTCGACGGCCCGGCGGCGGGAGGTCCGGCGGTCACCCGCCACGCCCACGGCGACGGCTCGGCCTGGTACGTCTCGACGCGCACGACCGGGGCCGACCTCGAGGGTCTCGTCCGGTCGGTGCTCGACGACGCCGGGGTGCCGCTGCCGGTGGACCACCCCGAGGGGCTCGAGGTCGTCGTGCGCCACGGGGACGACGTCGACTTCACCTTCCTGGTCAACCACGCCGAGACCGCGACCGACGTCGTGGTGGGTCAGGGCACCGAGCTGATCACCGGCGACGCCGTCGACGGCCGCGTGGGCGTCCCCGCCGGTGCGGTCCGCGTCGTGAGCCGCCCGCGCGGCTGAGCCGCGAGGCGACCGCAGGAGGCGCGGTGCCGGCGTCGAGACCGGCACCGCGCCTCCTGCGCCCCACCGTCCCGAACCCCGTACCGCCCCCGCAGCACCCGCCCCACCGATCGTCAAGGAGGACGACGCGATGACACGACCCACCACCACACCCCGGCCCCCCGTCGACCGGAGGGGCCGGCGCGGTCTCGCCGTCGGCGCCGCCCTCGCCACGGCGGCCCTGGGAGCCGGCCTGCTGTCGGGCGCCCCCGCGACCGCGGTGCCCGGCGGCCCGGCTCCTCGCCCCGTCGTCGTGCAGGACCCCGGCTTCGAGCACGGCGCGACGGGCTGGGTCTCGAAGGGGTCGGGCACCACGACGCTCGAGGCGGGTGGGCACGACTCGGCCACGCGCCTGACGCACGTGCTGTCGACGGCCGGCACGGCCACGACCAGCCAGAAGCTCAAGAAGGTCATGCCCGGGTGGTGGACCTTCTCGGCCTGGGTGAAGAGCGGTGGCGGCCTGGCCTCGAGCACGCTGTCGCTGACCGGGTGCGGCACCGGCTCGAGCAAGGACGCCGCGGCGACGACGGTGATCCCCTCGACCGAGTCCGACGACGGGTGGCTGCGCCTCTCGGTCTCGGCCGAGGTGACGCACAGCCAGTGCACTCCGACGTTCACCACGAGTGGCGCCGCCGGTGCCTGGGCGAGCATCGACGACGTCACCGTCACGCCCGGGCGGGTGACGCGCGACGTGCGGGGTGCCGACCTGTCGGGTCTGCCCCGCAACGAGGATCGCGGAGCCGTCTACCTCGACGCCGCCGGCCGCCCCACCGACCCGGTGACGCAGCTGGCGGACCACGGGGCGAACATGGTGCGGCTGAAGGTCTGGGTGGACCCGACCGACGGCTACAACGACCAGGACGACGTCGTCGCGATGGCGGCGCGGGTGAAGGCGGCGGGCATGCAGCTGCTCGTGGACTTCCACTACAGCGACCGGTGGACCGACCCGGGCGCCCAGACCATGCCGAGGGCCTGGCTCGGGCTGAGCGCCCCCGAGGTCGCCACGAGGATCCACGACCACACCCGCAGCGTGCTCGACGCCCTCGCCGCCGAGGGGATCACGGCGGACGCCGTGCAGGTCGGCAACGAGATCAACCCCGGCATGGTCTGGCCGCTGGGCCAGACCTGGGACGTCGACCCGAGCGACGGCGTCAGCGGCGCGCAGTGGAGCAACCTGGCGATGTTCCTCACGGCCGGTGCGACGGCGGTGAAGGAGGTCTCGCCCACGACGCAGGTCGTGCTGCACCTGACCAACATCAACGCCGGCGTCGACGGCCTCACCTGGTGGTTCGACGAGGCGACCTCGCGCGGCGTGCCGTTCGACCTGATCGGCCTGTCGTACTACGGCTACTGGCACGGCGGACTGTCGGGCATGCAGCAGGCGGTCACGACGCTGTCCGAGCGCTACGACCGCGACGTGCTGATCGTCGAGACGTCGTACCCCTGGACGCTCGAGGACGACCCCGACCACCTCTGGGAGAACGTCGTCGTCGACCCGTCGCAGCTCGTCGCGGGCTACCCCGCGACGCCCGAGGGGCAGGCCGCGAACTTCCGTGCGATCCAGGACGTCGTGGCCTCGGCCCCGGGCGGCCGCGGAATCGGCGTCGTCGCGTGGGAACCCGCGTGGACCGCGGTCGACGGTGCCGGGTGGGACCCGGACGACCCGACCTCGGGCAACGCGTGGGAGAACCAGGCGATGTGGGACCACGACGGTCGCCCGCTGCCCGCACTCGACGAGTACGCGGCCGACTGATCCGGGCGAACGACGGGTGATCCGGCGGGCGGTGGTCGGCGCGGCACCCGGTCTCCCCCCATAGTGGGCACATGCCCCGCACGCCCGAGCCCCTGGCACGCCTCTCCCGTCGAACGGTCCTGCTCGGCGTCGGCGGCGTCGCCGTCCTCGGGACGGCCGCCGTCGCCCTCGGGTTGCGTTCCGCGCGACTGAGCGAGGAGGCGCCGGTCACCCGAGCCGCGCCTCCTCGGCCCGTCGACGCCCTCCTGGCGGCTCGACCCTCCACCGTCGCCCACCGCGGCGGGTCCGGCGACTGGCCCGAGATGTCGATGTTCGCCTACCGGCAGTCGGTCGCCGCCGGGGTGGACGGGCTCGAGGTGTCGCTCTCCCGCACCTCGGACGGCGTCTGGTTCGGACTGCACGACGAGACCCTCGACCGCACCTCGGGCACGACCGGGTTCGTCCCCGCCGACCACACGTGGAGCGAGGTGCAGCAGTACCGCATCTCGGCGGCCGAGACGAACGACCCCGAGCAGTCCGACCAGCCGTACGCCCGCTTCGACGACATCGTGCGCGAGTTCGGCCGCGAACACGCCCTGTTCGTCGACCCGAAGTACGTCGACGCCCGCTTCTACCCCGAGCTGTTCGAGATCGCGTGGATGCAGCTCGGGACGTCCGAGGTGGCGCAGACCCTCGTCGGCAAGGGGTACTGCACGCAGACCGAGTGGGGCGACCTCGCCGCCTCCGAAGGGTGCGCGACCTGGGGGTACTACTACGCCGACGAGCTGGCGGACGACCCCGAGCTGCTCACCCGGACCTCCGACAGCTGGAGCATGCTGGGCCTCGACTGGTCCGCCCCGGCCGCGACCTGGGCGACGATGACGGCCACCGGCAAGCCGGTCCTCGGCCACATCGTGTCCGACTTGGACGCCGCTCGCGCCGCACTCGACGGGGGTGCGTCCGGGCTCGTCGTCTCGGGCGTCGCCGAGGTCGTCCGGCAGCTGACGACCGAGGGCTGAGCCCGGTCGCACGCCGACCCGCCCCGCGCCCGGCGCCCCGCGCCCGGCGAACCGCGCCCCGCGCCCCGCGGCTCAGGCGGCGGTGACGACCACGCGCTCGGGACGGTCGGCGTCCGCGCCGAAGACCAGACGCCGCGTGGCGACCTTGTCGGCGAAGAACCGGTCGTGGCTGACCACGACGACCGCCCCGGGGAAGTGCTGCAGCGCCCGCTCCATGACCTGGGCGCTCGGCACGTCGAGGTGGTTGGTGGGCTCGTCGAGCAGCAGCACCGAGGCCCCCGAGAGCAGGCACTGCGCCATCGCGACGCGGGCCCGCTGACCACCGGAGAGCGCGCCGATGCGCTTCTTGAGTTCGGCCTCGCTGAACTGGAACATCGCGAGGAACCGCCCGACGGACTTCCGCGTCGCGGTCAGGGCGAGGCTGTCGGGCATCGCGTTGACCGAGTGCGTGACGGTGTCGTCGTCGTCGAGCTCGGCCAGCACCTGGTCGTACGAGACCACCTTGACCCCGCCCGCCCACGCGGCCCGACCGGCGTCGGCACGTTCTTCCCCCGTCAGCACCCGCAGCAGCGTGCTCTTGCCGCTGCCGTTCGCCCCCGTGATCACCAGGCGGTCGCCGCGCCGCAGCTCGAACGTGAGGTCGTCGAAGAGCGTCCGGTCGTCGCGGGCCTTGCCGAGACCGTCGACCCGGCACAGGACGTCCTTGACGTGCAGGCCCGAGTAGATCTCGGTGATGATCTGGTCGACGGGGCGGGGGGCCCGCGACTTCTTGACCTTGGCGAGCTGCTTGAGCAGGTCGCCACCGTCCTGGCGCTTGGCGGCCTTGGCGGCGTCGCGGCGGTCCGAGATGCCCTCGGCCTCGAACGCGAGCAGCTCGGACTCGTGCACGAACTGCTGCTCGAGGCTTTTCAGCCGGAACTGCTTCTGCACGACGTACTCGGCGAAGTCGCCCGGGTAGTCGTGCAGGTGGAAGTTCTCGACCTCGACGATGCGGGTGACGACCGCGTCGAGGAAGCTGCGGTCGTGCGAGACGACCACGGCCGCGCCGTGGAAGTCACGGAACCACGACTCGAGCCACTCGACGCCGGCCACGTCGAGGAAGTTCGTGGGCTCGTCGAGCAGCAGCACGTCCGGGTCCTCGAGGACGATCTTCGCGAGGGCCGCCCGGTTGCGCCAACCACCGCTGAGGTCGTCGATCGGGCTGGTGCGGTGCGCGTCGCTGAATCCGAGCACGCTCAGGGCCGTGTCGATGCGGCGCGGGTACTCCCAGCCGTCGACCCGGTCCATCTCGGCGAACAGTTCGGACTGTCGGTGGATCAGCTGGTCGAGGGCGTCCCCGCCGTCGGGGTCCATCGCGACCACGGCGATGTCGGCGTCGATCTGCGCCAGGTCGGCCTCGATCGCCCGCTCGTGGGCGAAGAGCCCGGTCAGCACCTCGACGATGGTCTGCGTGCCGTCGAGTTCGGAGAACTGCGAGAAGTACCCCACCCGGACGCCCTGCTCGAGCGTGACCGTGCCCTCGTCGGGCTGCACCTGGTCGAGCATCAGCTTGAGCAGCGTGGACTTGCCGCTGCCGTTGCGACCGACGATCCCCACGCGCTCCTTCTCGTCGAGGCGGAAGAACGCCTCGCGCACCACCGGGGTGCCGTCGAAGCGGACGGTCACGTCGTTCAGTCGGATCAGGCTCATGCGTCGATCCTCGCAGGCCGACGGAACACCCGGCGCCGCCCGGTTGTTGTCGTGAGAGGCATCGAGGCGACGGCGGGCACCCGACCCATCCGATCGCACCGACGCCGACGAACAGGAGGCATCATGTCGGACCAGTACCGGAAAGACCCCGAGGCGGTCGCCCGCCTCACCTCGACCCAGCGCCGCGTGACCCAGGGCGGTGGCACCGAACCCGCCTTCCGCAACGAGTTCTGGGACTCGAAGGACGCGGGCATCTACGTCGACGTCGTCTCGGGCGAGCCCCTGTTCGCCTCGGTCGACAAGTTCGACAGCCGCACCGGCTGGCCGAGCTTCACGCGACCCATCGACGCCGAACACGTCGTCGAGAAGCGCGAGGGCTTGTTCTTCAAGCGCACCGAGGTGCGCTCGACCGCCGGGGACAGCCACCTCGGCCACGTCTTCCGCGACGGACCCACCGCGACCGGCGGGCTGCGGTACTGCATCAACTCGGCGGCTCTCCGCTTCGTCCCCTACGCCTCACTCGAAACCGAAGGATACGGTGCCTACATGACGCTCTTCTCCCCCGAATCCACCCCTGCCCCCAGCGGCACGACCGAGACCGCGATCCTCGCCGGCGGCTGCTTCTGGGGCGCCCAGCAGCTGCTCCGCCGCCGACCGGGCATCGTCTCGACCCGCGTCGGCTACTCGGGCGGCAGCGTGCCGAACGCGACGTACCGCAACCACCGCGGCCACGCCGAGGCCGTCGAGATCGTGTTCGACCCGGGTCTGACCTCGTACCGCGAGATCCTCGAGTTCTTCTTCCAGATCCACGACCCGTCGACGAAGGACCGCCAGGGCAACGACGTCGGCGACAGCTACCGCTCGGCGATCTTCTACGCGGACGACGAGCAGCGCGCGACGGCCCTCGACACCATCGCCGACGTCGACGCGTCCGGCCTCTGGCCCGGCAAGGTGGTCACCGAGGTCACCCCGGCCGGCGACTTCTGGGAGGCCGAAGAAGAGCACCAGGACTACCTCGAGAAGGACCCCTACGGCTACACCTGCCACTTCGTCCGTCCGGGCTGGGTGCTGCCGAAGCGCGACCAGCAGGTCGCCGCGGGCTGACGCCCGTCGGACCCCAGGAGGCGCG
>NZ_LMKB01000006.1:385099-385216 GCF_001421165.1 Frigoribacterium sp. Leaf8
GTGCCGGTTCGACCGGCACCGCGCCTCCTGGCGTCCGGTCGCTCCTCAGCCCCAGAGGCGCGTGACGATCGATCCCATGAGGTCGTCGGTCGGGAAATTCCGTTGCGACACCGTGAC
>NZ_LMKB01000006.1:385255-465695 GCF_001421165.1 Frigoribacterium sp. Leaf8
GACGACGTCGTCGCGCACCAGCACGGTGTCCGCCATGTCGACGCCGTACATCGGGTGGGTCGTGACGTACTGGCAGAGCGAGCCGCCGTACGCCTCGGAGCAGTCGTAGACCACGCCGTCGAGCCAGAAGACCGAGGTGGGTTCGCGTCCCTCGGCGAGCCAGGCGGGATACGCCGCGGCCGTCGCGGCGTCCACCGTGCTGACGTCGGCGAAGAGGCCCGTGACGTCGGCCCGCATGTCGGCCCAGCCACAGCGGAGCACCTGGGCGGACGCCACGACGTCCCTCAGGTCGGCGTCGGCGCCGGGTGCCGTGGGAGCGACCTGTCCCATCGGCTGACCGAAGTAGGCGGGGTCGTTGAGGGGGGCGTCGCCCATCGTGGCGGCGTAGGTCGCGGCGTCCACCAGGTCGGTGCAGTCCGTCGGGATCGACACGGGCCGCGTCGTCGGGGTCTGCGACGGAGTCCCCGTCGGGGTCTCCGACGGGGTCGCGGTGGCCTCGGGCGAGGCGGCGACGTCGGTCGCCGGGGCGGTCGGACCGGACGTCGACGCGCCCGCTCCACCCGTCGCCGGCGCGCAACCGGCCAGCAGTCCGGCCAGTGCAAGACCGACGAGGGCGGTGTTCACGGAACGCTTCATGGTCGTCTCCCCCTCGCCAGGCCGATGCCGGACCGGTCTGTCGGCTGATCTCTCCAGCCTAACGACAACGACACGAGGAAGCCTCGGCTCCGAGGACGACATCGGATCATCCTCCGGGATGGCCTCGCCCCGAGGACGCCGGTCGAGGGCAGGTCTAGGCTCGCGGCGTGGACGCGGGTGGCAGGGCATGACCGGGGACGCCGGGTTCGACGCCGTCCTGCTCGCCGGGGGTCGCGCCTCCCGGGTGCACGGTGCCGACAAGACCGGCTTCACGAGTGGCGACGCGACGCTCCTCGACCGGGCCGTCCAGGCGGCGGCCGGAGCCCGGACCCTCGTCGTGGTCGGCCTGCGCGACGGTCGGGTGCCGCCCGCCGGAGCCCTGCTCACCCGTGAGGAGCCTGCCTGGTCCGGGCCGGTGGCCGCCCTCGCGGCCGGTCTCGCCGTCGTCGGCGACCCGGCACCGTGGGCACTCGTGCTGGCCTGCGACCTGCCGCGGGCGCCTGAGGCCGTGGCGGCCCTTGTCGCCGGCGGCGCCGAGGACGACGAACACCGGGACGGTCGGCTCGCCGTCGACTCGGGCGGGCGACGTCAGCCACTGCTCGCTCTCTACCGGACCGACGCCCTGCGGACGCGACTCGGAGGACTGCGGGCCGACGGCCCCCTCGAGGGCCTGTCGCTCCGCCGTCTGCTCGACGGGCTCGACCTGCTCGAGGTCCCCGTGCCCGACGCGCTCTGCGCCGACGTCGACACCGTCGCCGACGCCGACCGCCTGGGTGTCGTCCGGCGCGAGGCCGACGCGACTGGTTGAGTGTCGACCATGACCGACACACCTGCCGAACTCGACGCCTGGGCCGCACGACTCGTCCGGGCCCTGGGCCTGCCCGACGACTTCGTGGTCGACGTCCCCGTGGTTCTCGACCTCGCCCGCGACGCGGCGCACGGCGTCGCCCGCCCGGCCGCCCCGCTGACGACGTTCCTCGTCGGCTACGCCGCGGGGCTCGCCGGCGGCTCGCAGGCCGAGCTGGACCGGGCGACCGCGACCGCCACCGCGCTGGCCACGGCCACGGCCGACCCGGCGTGACGGTCCGGCGGGCCGACTGGCGGGTGGCCCGCGCCGAGGCGTCCGACGCCGCCCGGGCACTGCCCCGCGACCTCGAGACCGTCGTGCTCGCCGACGCGGTCGGTCGCACGCTGGCCCGGGACGCCACGAGCCTCGCGCGCGTGCCCGGCTCCGACGTCTCGGCGATGGACGGCTGGGCGGTCGCCGGCGAGGGCCCCTGGCGACTCGGCCCGTCGATCGTCGCGGGCCGGGTCGCCGACGACGACGGCTCGCTGCCGACCGGGGTCGCGCGACCGGTCACCACGGGCGCCGTCGTCCCGGACGGGACGGACCGGGTGCTGCGCTCGGAGTCCGGGCACGTGGCCGACGGCGTCCTGACGGCCGACGACGACCCCCGCCGTCCGCCGCACGTCCGGCGAGCCGGAGAAGAGATCGACCGCGGCGACGCCCTGATCACCGCGGGCACGCTCCTCACCCCGCCCCGCGTCGCCGTGCTGGCCCTCGGCGGGCACGACGCCGTGCCCGTGGTGACCCGCCCGACGGTGGCCCTGGCCGTGCTCGGCGACGAGGTCGTGGCCGAGGGCGTGCCCGAGCGCGGCACGGTCCGCGACGTGTTCTCGGTGCCGGTGCCGCGCCTCCTCGGCTCCCTCGGCACGGCGTCCGCGACCACGACGCGGGTGGCCGACGACCTCGACACGACGATCGCCGCCCTCGACCGCCCGGACCGTCGCCTCGTGGTGACGACCGGCGGCACCGCGCACGGCCCGACCGACCACGTCCGCGCCGCCCTCGACCGGCTGGGCGCCGAGCTGGTGGTCGACGGTCTCGCGATGCGTCCGGGGCAGCCCCTGGTCGTCGCGCGCCGCGGCGACACGGTCTACCTGTGCCTGCCGGGCAACCCGATGGCCGCCTACGTGGGGCTCGTGGTCGTGGGGACCGCGGTGGTGGACGGCCTCCTCGGGAGGCGACCCGCGCCTCCCGGGTCCGTCACGCTCGCCGTCGACGTGGCCCACCCCCGACCCGGCGCGCTCGTGCAGGCGTACCGGGCGACCCCGGACGGAGCCGTGCCGACCGAGCGACAGTCGTCGGCGATGCTGCGCGGCCTGGCCGACGCCGACGGGCTGCTCGTCGTGCCCGAGGGCGGGGCGCGGGCGGGCGACGTCGTCCCCTCGCTCGGCCTCCCGTGGTGAGTCACGGGCCCCGCCGGCTTTCGATTCCGGGGTTCGAGGGGTAGACCTGACCCATGGCACGCATCACGTCCCGCAAACCGGTGACCCGCATCACGGTCGGCGACGACGGCAGCGCCGGCGTCCGCAAGACCATGGACACCCTCGCGGTCGAGGAACCCCTCGAGATCCGCGTCGGCGGCACGTCGCTCGCCATCACCATGCGCACGCCCGGTCACGACTTCGACCTGGCCGCGGGGTTCCTCGTGTCCGAGGCCGTCATCTCGACCGGTGACGAGTTCTTCGCCGCCCGCTACTGCGCCGGGGCCACCGCCGAGGGGCTCAACACGTACAACGTGCTCGACGTCACGCTCGCGCCCGGGGTGCCGGCGCCCGACCCGAGCCTCGAGCGGGCGTTCTACACGACCAGCTCGTGCGGGCTGTGCGGCAAGGCCTCGATCGACGCCGTCCGCACGACGTCGCAACACGACGTGCGGCACGACCCCCTCGTCGTCGACCCCGCCCTGCTCGCGACCTTCCCCGACCGCCTGCGCGAGGGCCAGGACGTGTTCGAGAAGACCGGCGGGCTCCACGCCGCGGCGCTCTTCGACGGCCGCACGGGCGAGCTGCTCGTCCTGCGCGAGGACGTCGGTCGGCACAACGCCGTCGACAAGGTCGTCGGCTGGGCCGTCAAGGAGGCGCGGCTGCCGTTGGGCGGGACCGTCCTGATGGTCTCGGGTCGCGCCTCGTTCGAGCTCACGCAGAAGGCGTCGATGGCCGGCATCCCGGTGCTCGCCGCCGTGTCGGCACCGTCGTCGCTCGCCGTCGACCTCGCGACCGAGCTGGGCGTCACGATCGTGGGGTTCCTCCGCGGTCGGTCGATGGTCGTCTACTCGCGACCGGACCGGCTCGGCGAGCCCGACGGGATCGAGCCGTCGGCCCGCTCGCGCGACGCCGGCGACGCGACCCGCGCCTCCTCATCCCGCGAATCCGCCGACGCCGATGACGCCGACGCCCTCGACTCCCCCGGCGGCGCGACGCGCGCCTCCTCGCCCGTCCCCCTGACGATCGGAACCAGACCGTGACCGAGAAACCCCCCGTCTCCGACGTGACCGACGCCGACATCGAGGTCGGCCCCCCGCGCGAGTGGGCCGCCGGCGTGCCCGGCGTGCTGCACTCGATGGACCCGGCCATCAAGCAGCTCGGGCTTGCCCGCACCGTCAAGCTCATGACGTCGCTGAACCAGAAGGACGGCTTCGACTGCATGAGCTGCGCCTGGCCCGACCCGAACCACCGCAAGGTCGCCGAGTTCTGCGAGAACGGCGCCAAGGCGGTCACCTGGGAGGCCAACCCGGTGCTCGTGCCCGACACGTTCTGGGCCGAGCACTCGGTGACCGACCTGCTCGACAAGACCGAGTACTGGCTCGGCATGCAGGGCCGCCTCACCAAGCCCGTGCACAAGCCCGCCGGCAGCGACCACTACCGCGAGGTGTCGTGGGACGAGGCGTTCCGCATCGTCGGCGACAAGCTGAGGTCTCTCGACAGCCCGGACGAGGCGTCGTTCTACACGTCCGGCCGCACCTCGAACGAGGCGGCCTTCGCGTACCAGCTGTTCGTGCGCGCCTTCGGCACGAACAACCTGCCCGACTGCTCGAACATGTGCCACGAGTCGACGAGCCTCGCCATGGCCGAGGTGGTCGGCATCGGCAAGTCGACCATCGCCTACGACGACTTCGAGCAGGCCGACCTGATCGTCATCCTCGGGCAGAACCCGGGCACCAACCACCCGCGCATGCTGACGGCCCTCGAGGACGCCAAGCTCAAGGGCGCGAAGATCGTGGCGGTCAACCCGCTGCCCGAGGCCGGCCTGCGTCGCTACAAGAACCCGCAGCTGCCGCGCGGCGTCGCGGGTCGCGGCACGGAGATCGCCGACCAGTTCCTGCAGATCCGGCTCGGTGGCGACATGGCGTTGCTGCAGGCCGTCGCCAAGCGCGTCCTCGAGGCCGAGGACGCCGCCCCCGGCACGGTGCTCGACCACGAGTTCCTGGCCGAGCACACCGTCGGGCTCGAGGCCTTCCGTGAGCACATCGCGCAGGTCGACGACGACGAGGTGCTGCTCGCGACCGGGCTCGACCGGGCCGAGATCGACGAGCTGGCCGACCGCTACCTGGCCTCGGACCGCGTGATCATCACCTGGGCGATGGGCATCACGCAGCACCGCAAGGCCGTCGACACCATCAAGGAGATCATCAACCTGCTGCTCCTGCGGGGCAACATCGGCAAGCCGGGTGCCGGCGCCTCGCCGATCCGCGGGCACAGCAACGTGCAGGGCGACCGCACGATGGGCATCTGGGAGCAGGTCTCGGACGAGTTCCTCGACGCCCTGCAGAAGGAGTTCCGCTTCGACCCGCCGCGCGAGCACGGCGTCGACGCCCTCAAGGGCATCAAGGCCATGCAGGAGGGGCGCATCAAGTTCTGGATGGGCATGGGCGGCAACCTCGTGGCCGCGATCTCGGACACCCAGCTCGCCGAAGCCGCGATGCGCGGGACCGACATGACCGTCCAGGTGTCGACGAAGCTGAACCGCTCGCACGCCGTGGTCGGCGCCGAGGCGCTCATCCTGCCGACGCTCGGCCGCACCGAGATCGACGTGCAGGAGGCCGGGCCGCAGTTCGTCTCGGTCGAGGACACCGTGTGCTCGGTGCACGGCAGCCACGGCCAGGTGCCGCCGGTCGCGCCCGACCTGCTCAGCGAGGTCGCCATCGTCAGTCGCCTGGCGCGGGCGACGCTCGGCGACCGGGCCGACCTCGAGATCGACTGGAAGGGCTTCGAGGACGACTACGACACGCTGCGCGACCACATCAGCCGGGTCGTGCCGGGCTTCGAGCGCTACAGCGAGCGGGTGCGCAGCCGTGACGGCTTCGTGCTGCCGAACGGGCCGCGCGACTCGCGGACCTTCGCGACGAAGGTCGGCAAGGCGATGATCACGGTCAACGACCTCGAGCACGTCGAACGACCCGAGGGGACGCTGCTGCTGCAGACCCTGCGCTCGCACGACCAGTACAACACCACGATCTACAGCCTCAACGACCGCTACCGCGGCATCAAGAAGGGTCGGCACGTGGTCTTCGTCAACCCGCTCGACCTCGACGACCTCGGGCTGACCGACGGCCAGAAGGTCGACGTGTCGACGGTCTGGACCGACGACGTCGAGCGGGTGCTCCGCGACTACCGCATCGTCGCCTACCCCACGGCCCGCGGGTGCGCCGCCGCGTACTTCCCCGAGGCGAACCTGCTCGTGCCGCTCGACAGCGCGTCGATCGGCAGCAACACCCCGGTGTCGAAGGCCGTGCTGGTGCGGGTGACGCCGGCGGCGGTGCCGGTCGGGGTCTGACCCCGGGTCGGCCCGTCGCCGGGCGGCGCCGTCCGAGCCGGCTCGGTCGGGTCAGCGGGCGGCGGCGCGGACGGCGGTGACGGCCGCGGCCACGCCACCGTCCCAGGGAGCGCCGTGGCCCGGCAGCACCCAGGTCGCACCGGTCCCGAGCAGGGCGTCGAGCGAGGCGAGGGCCTGCTCGGGCTCGTCGGTGAACGGAGCCGGGGCGGGCCCGACGTGCCCGGTCGTCACGTGGCGCGTGGTCAGGGCGTCGCCCACGAAGACGGCGTCGACGCTCGGGACGAAGACGGCGATGCTGCCCTCGGAGTGCCCGGGCATCGGGATGATCCGAGGCGCACCCGGCAGGTCGAGCGTCTCGCCCCCGTGCACCTCGACGACCTCGGTGAGCCACGCGGTCCTCGCCCCGCCCTTGCGCAGGCTGTAGCCGGCGAACCCCAGCAGGGGGCCGAGCTTCATGGGCGGCATGCCGTTCCCCGGCTTCGGGCCGCCCTTCGCCCGCGAGGCGTCGGCGGCGTGGACGTACACGGGCACCCCGTGTTCGCGACGCAGCCGCTCGGCGAAGCCGACGTGGTCGGAGTCACCGTGGGTGAGGACGACGCCCTTCACGTTGTCGGGGGTGCGTCCGACGGCGGCCAGCTCGGAGACGAGTTCGGACCAGAGGCCGGGCAGACCGGCGTCGATCACGGTCACGCCCTCGGGCGTGACGACGAGGTACGCGGCGACGATGTCGTTGCCGATGCGGTGGAGGGAGGGGGCGAGTTCCATGATGGCTACGGTAGTTAGCCATCATGGCTATTGTCAATAGCTATACTCGACGGATGCCCACACCCGACCGCACCTCACCCGACGCCATCCTGTTCGCCGCGCGCGAGTTGCTCGAGGCCGACGGCCCGTCCGGCCTCACGATGGCCGCGGTCGCGGCACGGGTCGGCGTGCGTGCGCCCTCGCTCTACAAGAGGGTCGAGAACCGGGAGGCGCTGCTGCGGTCGGTCGCGGAGGCCACCCTCACCGACCTGGCCGCGCGGCTCGACGGGGCGGGGTCCGCTCGCGAGGTGCTCGACGCCTTCCGCACGTTCGGGCACGAGCGCCCGGCCGCGTTCCAGCTGGTCATGACGCCCGGGCCCGGCGTCCCCACCGCGCGACGCGAGTTCGGCGCCGCGGCGAGCGCCGCCGCCCTCCGGGTCGGCGAGCAGCTCGTCGGGCCGGAGCGGGCCCTCGACGCCGCCCGCACGCTCACGGCGTGGGTGGCGGGCTTCGTCATCATGGAGCTCAACGGCGGCTTCCAGCTGGGCGGCGACGTCGACGGGGCGTGGGACTTCGGGGCCGAGCGCGTCCTCGCGGCCCTCGCCGCGCCTCCTGCGGTCTGATCCGTCCCCCGCGACCGCCCGGCCTGGCGCTCTGCTCAGTCGAGCGGTGCGTGCGGGTACGAGGAGGCGCGGTGCTGGAACTCGAGGATCGCCTCGTTCTCGACCCGCCCCTCCGCGATCTCGACGGCGCGGCGGATCGTGTCGGACGCCGCCCACGAGGTCGGCCCCTCCATGACGGTGCGGAGGAAGGGGAGGAGGGCTTCGCTGATCTCCCACGTCGTGGAATTCCAGAGGAGCGACGGGCTGTGGTCGACGGCGTAGTAGTTCGTGGTGGCGCCCACCGTGACGAGCGGTTCGGCGAACGTCGTGGCGCGGGCCCAGTCGAAGCCCATGCCTTCGTCCACCGAGACGTCGACGATGAGGCTGCCGGGGCGGAAGGCGTCGAGGTCGGTCTCGCGCAGGTAGGTGAGCGGGGCGTTCGGGTCCTGGAGGGTGCAGTTGACGACGATGTCGGCTGCGGCGAGGAACGGAGCGAGGGCGACCGGCCCGTCGGGGGTGTTCACGGTGCTGGCGCCGGGCGTCTCGGGGTCGTGTTCGAACTGGAAGATGTCGACCGACGGGATCGGCGACCCGACGGCGGCGATGTTGCGGTTCGTCAGGACGCGCACGTCGTGGATGCCGTGGGCGTTGAGGGCCGTGACGGCGCCGCGGGCGGTGGCGCCGAAGCCGATGACGACGGCGCTGAGGCGACGGCCGTAGTCGCCGGTCGAGCCGCAGAGCTGGAGGGCGTGCAGCACCGAGCAGTAGCCGGCGAGCTCGTTGTTCTTGTGGAAGACGTGCAGGCCGTAGCCGCCGTCGGACTGCCAGTGGTTCATGGCCTCCCACGCGATGAGGGTGAGCCGTTTGTCGATGGCGAGCTGGGTGATCTCGCGGTCCTGGACGCAGTGCGGCCAGCCCCAGAGGGTCTGACCGTCGCGCAGGCCCTCGAGGTCGGCGGCCTGGGGCTTGGGCAGCAGGACGACGTCGCTGTCCGCGACGATCTGCTCGCGGTCGGCCATCGCCACGAGGGGCTCGAGGTCGGCGTCGGGGATGCCGAAGCGCAGGCCGTAGCCGCGCTCAAGGGTCATGTTCGCCCGCAGGTCGGCGTCGATGCGGTCGAGGTGGGCGGGGTGGATCGGCAGGCGCCGCTCGTCGGGCTTGCGCGAGGTGGCCAGGACGCCGAGGCGCAGCAGTGCGGGGGCGCCGGAGGTGGTGCCGGTGGGCGGGGAATCCGTTTGGCTCATGCTTGAGAGTAGATGAGTGGCGCTCGCCCCCGAGCCGGAGGGTCAGTTGTTGAAGCGGAACTCCACCACGTCGCCGTCCTGCATGACGTATTCCTTGCCCTCGATGCGGGCCTTGCCGGCCGAGCGGGCCTCGGCGATGGAGCCGGTCTCGACCAGGTCGTCGAACGAGATGACCTCGGCCTTGATGAAGCCCTTCTCGAAGTCGGTGTGGATGACCCCGGCGGCCTGCGGGGCCTTCCAGCCCTTGCCGATCGTCCAGGCGCGGGTCTCTTTCGGGCCGGCCGTCAGGTAGGTCTGCAGCCCGAGCGTCTCGAAGCCGATGCGGGCGAGCTGGTCGAGACCGGACTCGTCCTGCCCGAGCGACGCGAGCAGCTCGGCGGCGTCCTCGTCGTCGAGGCCGATCAGCTCGGACTCGACCTGCGCGTCGAGGAAGATCGCCTCGGCCGGCGAGACCAGGGCCTGCAGTTCGGCCTTGCGCGCCTCGTCGGTGAGGACGGCCTCGTCGACGTTGAAGACGTAGATGAAGGGCTTCGCGGTGAGCAACCCGAGTTCGCGGATCGGCTCGAGGTCGATGCTCGTGGCCGAGAGCGCCTCGCCTCGCTCGAGCGCCTCCTTGGCGGCGACGGCCGTCTCGTGCACGATCGGCTCGACGCGCTTCAGCCGCAGCTCTTTCTCGTACCGGACGAGCGCCTTCTCGACCGTCTCGAGGTCTGCGAGGATCAGCTCGGTGTTGATCGTGCCCATGTCGCTCTCGGGGTCGACCTTGCCGTCGACGTGCACGACGTCGGGGTCGTCGAAGCCGCGCACGACCTCGGCGATGGCGTCGGCCTCGCGGATGTTCGCCAGGAACTTGTTGCCGAGCCCCTCGCCCTCGCTCGCCCCCTTGACGATGCCGGCGATGTCGACGAACGACACCGGCGCGGGCAGGATCTTCTCGCTGCCGAAGAGACCGGCCAACACCTGGAGGCGCGGGTCGGGCAGGTTGACGATGCCCACGTTGGGCTCGATGGTCGCGAACGGATAGTTCGCCGCCAGCACCTGGTTCTTGGTCAGGGCGTTGAACAGGGTGGACTTGCCGACGTTGGGCAGTCCGACGATCGCGATAGTGAGAGCCACGAGGGTCAAGCGTACCGGGCCTGCCGAGCCGTGCCGTCGGAACCGCGTCCGCTGTGGACGGAACGGTCCCCCACCGCGCCTGGGGAGGCGGTGTCGGAGGCGCGTGAGAGCATGAGTCAATGCCCATCGACTTCACCGCGATCGACTTCGAGACCGCTAACTCGAGCAGCGCCAGTGCCTGCTCCGTCGGCCTCGTCAAGGTCCGCGACGGCGTCGTCGTCGACAAGGTCGGCTGGTTGATCCAGCCACCCACCGGGCACGACGAGTTCTCCGAGTGGAACACCCGCATCCACGGCATCGTCGCGAACGACGTCGTCGGCGCCTTCGGCTGGGCCGAACAGTTCGAGCTGCTCGCCGACTTCGCCGGCGACGACGTCTTCGTCGCCCACAACGCCGGCTTCGACATGGGCGTCATCAAGGCCGCCTGCGCAGCGACCGGGCTCACCCCTCCCCCGTGGTCGTACCTCTGCAGCCTGCAGGTCGCCCGCAAGACCTACTCGCTCGACTCGTACCGACTGCCGGTCGCCGCGACGGCCGCCGGATTCGACGCCTTCTCCCACCACGACGCCCTCGCCGACGCCGAGGCCTGTGCGGCCATCGTCGCCCACGCCGCACTGTTCCACGGCGCCTCCGACCTGTCCGAACTCGCGACGATCGCGTCGGTCAAGGTGAAGGTGCTGCAGCCGGCCGGGGCGCCGACGGCGCCCGCCGTGCCCCGGGCCGACCGACGCCCGATGGCCTTCGGCTAGGCGCCTCCCTCACGCCAGTCCGACGCCCCCGGGGCGCGTCGGTCTCTCCCGACCCCACCGCGTCGACTCCCGACCGGTGTCGGTGGCCGCTGCCACACTTCCGCCATGCCCCTTCCGCTCGCGCTGTTCCTCGCCCTGCTGCTCGGTCTCGTCCTCGGCGTCGCCGTCGGAGCACTCGTCGCTCGTACCCGCGCCGCGGAGGCGACGGCACGCCTGTCGTCCGACCTCGCCGCAGCCCGCGCCGTGGCCGATGCCACTCGTGAGCGCCTCGACGGTCAGGACGACCAGTACCGTCGACAGATCGCGCAGCAAGAAGACCGCCTCCGCGAGTTCCAGGACCGCCTCCGCGACGTCCGCATCGCCGAGGCCGAGAGGGCACGCACCGACGGTCAGGTGCTCGTCGCGCTCAGCCCTGTGGCCGAGAGCCTGCAGGCCGTCCAGCAGAAGGTGGCCGAGCTCGAAGCCGAACGCACCCTCCAGTACGGCGCCCTCAGCGAGCAGCTCCGCACCGCCGCCGAATCGGGTGAACGGCTCCGCGGGACGGCCGAGTCGCTCGCCTCCGCGCTGAAGTCGAACAGCACCCGCGGCGTGTGGGGCGAGACCCAGTTGCGCAACGTCGTGCAGGCCGCGGGTCTCGTCGAGCGCGTCGACTTCGACGTGCAGACGTCGATCTCGTCGGACGCCGGCTCCGGTCGCCCCGACATGGTGGTGCACCTCCCCGGCGGCAAGAACATCGCGGTCGACGCCAAGGTGCCGTTCTCCGCCTACCTCGAGGCCAGCGCCATCCCCGCATCCGCCACGGGCGACGAGGGCGCACGACGCGACCAGCTGGTCCGGCAGCACGTCAAGGCGCTGCGGGCCCACGTCGACGCCCTGGCGGGCAAGACGTACTGGGCCGGACTCGAGTCCTCGCCCGAGCTGGTCATCGCGTTCATCCCGAGCGAGTCGCTCGTGTCGTCCGCCCTCGAGGCCGACCCGGCCCTGATGGACTACGCCTTCCAGAAGCGCGTCGCCCTCGCCTCGCCCGTGACCCTCTGGTCGGTGCTCAAGACCGTCGCCTTCAGCTGGCAACAGGACGTCGTCACCGCCGAGGCGAAAGAGCTCTTCGACCTCAGCCGCGAACTCTACGGTCGGCTGTCGACCATGGCCGGCCACGTCGACAAGCTCGGCCGGTCGCTACGCGCCGGCGTCACGGACTACAACCGGTTCGTCGGGTCGCTCGAGCGGACGGTCCTCCCGTCGGCCCGCCGGCTCAGCATGCTCGACGAGTCCAAGGTCCTCGCGACCCCGACGATCGTCGAGGAGTCTCCCCGAGAACTCACCGCCCCCGAGCTCGCGTCGGCCCTCGTCGAGGGCAGCACCGACCACGAGTGACCCCCCGACACGACGAACGCCCGGCCGAGGCCGGGCGTTCGTCGTGTCAGGTGGGTGTCGCGCCGATCAGGCCTTCTCGCCGTACCACTTCGAGACGAGGTGGTCGGCCTCGACCCGGCGGATGGTGCCCGAGTGCGAGCGCAGCACGATGCTCGACGTGCGGATCATGCCCTGCTTGCGCGTGACGCCCGCGACGAGTGCACCGTCGGTGACACCCGTGGCGACGAAGTACGCGTTGTCGCCCGTGACGAGGTCGTCCTGGTCGAGGACGCGGTCGAGGTCGTGACCGGCGTCGATCGCCTTCTGGCGCTCGGCGTCGTCCTTCGGGGCGAGGCGGGCGAGGATCAGGCCGTCGAGGGCCTTGACCGCGCAGGCCGTGATGATGCCCTCGGGCGTGCCACCGACACCGACGCACATGTCGATGCGGGAGTCGGGACGGGCGGCGTTGATGCCACCGGCGACGTCACCGTCGAGGAGCAGGCGGGTCGACGCGCCCACGGCCCGGATCTCGGCGATGAGGTCGGCGTGACGGGGACGGTCGAGGACGGCGATCTGCATGTCCTCGACGGCGATGCCCTTGGCGGCGGCCAGGGCGGTGATGTTCTCGCCGATGGGACGGTCGAGGTCGATGATGCCGCGGCCCTCGGGGCCCGTGACGATCTTGTCCATGTAGAAGACGGCGCTGGGGTCGTACATGCTGCCGCGGTCGCTGACGGCGATCACCGAGAGGGCGTTCATGCGTCCCGCCGCGGTGAGGCTCGTGCCGTCGATGGGGTCGACGGCGATGTCGCAGGCCGGGCCGAAGCCGTTGCCCACGTGCTCGCCGTTGAAGAGCATCGGGGCTTCGTCCTTCTCGCCCTCGCCGATCACGACCACGCCGTCGAACGCCACCGTGCCCAAGAACTTGCGCATGGCGTCGACCGCGGCCTTGTCGGCGGCGTTCTTGTCGCCCTTGCCGATGAACGGCGCCGAACGGATCGCGGCCGCCTCGGTGGCCCGGACCAGTTCCATGCCGAGGTTGCGGTCGGGGTGCGAGTAGAGGGTTCCGGAATCCGTGTCAGCCATGCTCCGGATCTTACCCGCGCCGCGCCTCCCGACCGGGCTCCGACGACCAGGACGAACAGACGTGCGCTGACTAGGGTGGATGAGCCACCAGCCGTGATCGAAGGAGATTCAATGCCCGTCGCAACCCCCGAGCAGTACGCCGAGATGCTCGACAAGGCGAAGAACAAGGGCTTCGCCTACCCCGCCGTCAACGTCTCGTCGTCGCAGACGATCAACTCCGTGCTGCAGGGCCTGACCGAGGCGGGCAGCGACGGCATCATCCAGGTCACCACCGGCGGCGCCGACTACTTCGCCGGCCACACCGTCAAGAACCGCGCCGCGGGCGCCATCGCCTTCGCCAAGTTCGCGACCGAGGTCGCGAAGAACTACCCGGTGACCGTCGCCCTCCACACCGACCACTGCCCGAAGGACGCCCTCGACGGCTTCGTGCTCCCGCTCATCGCCGCCTCCGAAGAAGAGGTCCGGGCCGGTCGCAACCCGCTGTTCCAGTCGCACATGTGGGACGGCTCGGCCGTCCCGCTCGACGAGAACATCTCGATCGCGCAGGACGTGCTGAAGCGCACCAAGGCCATCAACGCCATCCTCGAGGTCGAGATCGGCGTCGTCGGCGGCGAAGAAGACGGCGTGCAGCACGAAGGCACCAACGACGCGCTCTACACCACGGTGGGCGACGTCACCCGCGTGGTCGAGGCGCTCGGCCTCGGCGAACACGGCCGCTACATCGCCGCCCTCACCTTCGGCAACGTGCACGGCGTGTACAAGCCGGGCAACGTCAAGCTGCGTCCCGAACTGCTCGGCGAGATCCAGCAGGGCATCCAGGAGAAGTTCGGCACCGCCGCGAAGCCCCTCGAACTCGTCTTCCACGGTGGTTCGGGGTCGTCCGACGCCGAGATCGCCGAGGCCGTCTCGAACGGCGTCGTCAAGATGAACCTCGACACCGACACGCAGTACGCCTTCAGCCGGTCCATCGCCGACACCGTGTTGAAGAACTACGACGGGTTCCTCAAGGTCGACGGCGAGGTCGGCAACAAGAAGCAGTACGACCCCCGCGCCTGGGGCAAGGTCGCCGAGAGCGCCATGGCCGCCCGCGTCGTCGAGGCGACGAAGCAGCTCGGGTCGTACGGTCAGTCGGCGAGCTGACCCGCGCCTCCTGGTCGCACGACGAAGCCCCCGAGCGAGTGCTCGGGGGCTTCGTCGTGGGAGCGAGGGGTGGACGTCAGTTCGACCCCGAGAAGTAGTCGTTCGTGAAGCTCTGCATCGCCTCGGCGAAAGCCGGGTCACCCATCAGGATGGCTGCCGCCCCGAAGCCCTGCACGAGGCCGAAGACCACACCGGCGACGAGGGGCACCACGAAGCCGAGACGCCCGGCACGCAGCCGCCGGAGGGTCCACCAGGTCGAGACGGCGAACAGCGTCACGGCCAGCACGGCCATGACGACCCCGAAGGTCTGCAGCGCAGCGGACGAGCCGAACCCCGAGAGGTCGAGCCCGAACGTCTCGAACTGGGCGAGCTGCGTCGTCGCGTAACCGGGCACGCGGGCGACGGCCTGGATCGCCCCGAAGGCACCCAGCCCGATCAGGGCGAACGTCGCCACCCGGTCGATGCGCCGCCCGGTCGAGAGCGCAGGAGGCGCGGTGCGGGTCTCGTCACCGGGGCGGACGTCGGTCGAGACCGCGGGCCGGGCGCCCTGACCGGCGACCCGCGCCTCCTCGGCGGCGTCGGCCTCGGCCGCGGCGGGATTGACCCAGCCCTCGGGCGCGTACTCGCCGTAGCGCGGCTTCGGTCGGTCGTCGGTCATCGGGTGCGACCGCCGAGGCCGCGGGCGTCGACCTGGCCCGTCGCGTCTTTCCGCAGCTCTTTCGGCAGTGAGAACATCAGGTCTTCCTCAGCCGTGACGACCTCGTGGACGTCGACGTAGCCGGCGTCCGACAGGTCGGCCAG
The DNA here is from genome assembly GCF_001421165.1 of Frigoribacterium sp. Leaf8. GTDB lineage: Bacteria > Actinomycetota > Actinomycetes > Actinomycetales > Microbacteriaceae > Frigoribacterium. The sequence continues at coordinate 400,347 of NZ_LMKB01000006.1, forward strand.
CACCTCGTCGACGAGCACCTCGGGAACCGACGCGCCGGAGGTGACCCCCACCGTCTCGACGCCGTCGAGCCACTCCTGCTTGATCTCGTTCGTGTAGTCGACGCGGTAGGCGGCCTTGGCGCCGTGCTCGAGAGCGACCTCGACGAGACGCACGCTGTTGGAGCTGTTCGCCGATCCGACGACGATGACGAGGTCGGCGCCCTGGGCGACCTTCTTGATGGCGACCTGGCGGTTCTGCGTGGCGTAGCAGATGTCGTCGCTCGGGGGGTTCTGGATGTTCGGGAACCGCTCACGCAGTCGACGCACGGTCTCCATCGTCTCGTCGACGCTGAGGGTGGTCTGCGACAGCCAGACGAGGTTGTCGGGGTCGGCGACGACGAGGTCGTCGACCTCGCCCGGGTTCTGCACCAGGGTGGTGCGATCCGCCGCGTGGCCCATCGTGCCCTCGACCTCTTCGTGCCCGGCGTGGCCGATCAGGATGATGTGCCGGCCCTGGTTGCCGAAGCGCACGGCCTCGCGGTGGACCTTCGTGACGAGGGGGCAGGTCGCGTCGATGGCCTGCAGCTCGCGATCCGCCGCACCCTTCACGACGGCCGGCGAGACGCCGTGCGCGCTGAACACGATGTGCGACCCCGGGGGCACCTCGTCGACCTCGTCGACGAAGATGGCCCCCTGGCTCTCGAGGGTCGCGACCACGTGCACGTTGTGGACGATCTGCTTGCGGACGTAGACGGGCGCGCCGTAGTGCTCGAGGGCTTTCTCGACCGCGATGACGGCGCGGTCGACGCCGGCGCAGTACCCGCGGGGTGCCGCGAGCAGCACCTGCTTGCGTCCGTTGACGGGGGTATCCTTTAGCCTGTTCCGCACCGCAGGAACACGCGGTGTCGGCAGGTCGATGGCGAGGGCGCCGTTGGAGATGTGGCTCACCCGACGAGTCTAGGTGTGCCGGACTGGTCGCGTACTGGGAGAGACCGCGCGACCGGTCGATCACCGGGGTCGCCGCTCGTCCTGCCGGTGTCGACCACCCCTCGAACGGAGCTCCATGACGATCGTTCCCCCTCCCCCCACCGCCGAGTCCCCGTGGCCCGTCGGCCTCCTCGCGAGCAAGGTGCGCGACTGGATCGACCGCCTGGGGACGGCCTGGGTCGAGGGCGAGATCACCCAGTGGAACGTCTCGGGCGGCAACGTCTACGGCAAGCTCCGCGACCTCGAACACGACGCGACCGTCTCGTTCTCGATCTGGTCCAGCGTGAAGTCACGCGTACCCGCCGACCTCAAGCAGGGCGACCGGGTCATCGCCGCCGTCAAGCCGAACTACTGGGTCAAGGGCGGCAGCCTCACGATGCAGGTCTTCGACATGCGCCACGTCGGGCTCGGCGACCTCCTCGAACGACTCGAGCGCCTCCGTCGCCAGCTCACGGCCGAGGGGCTCTTCTCCCCCGAGCGCAAGCGGGCCCTGCCGTTCCTGCCCGGCTGCATCGGCCTCGTCACCGGCAAGGACAGCGACGCCGAGAAAGACGTCCTGCGCAACGCCCAGCTGAGATGGCCCTCGGTCTCGTTCCGCGTCGTGCACTCGGCGGTGCAGGGCGACCGCATGGTCGGCGAGGTCACGGCGGCGATCCAGCGCCTCGACGCCGACGACGAGGTCGACGTCATCATCGTCGCGCGAGGCGGCGGCGATTTCCAGAACCTCCTCGGCTTCAGCGACGAAGGCCTCGTCCGCGCCGTCTCGGCGTGCACCACGCCGGTCGTCAGCGCCATCGGGCACGAGGCGGATCGGCCGCTCCTCGACGACGTCGCCGACCTGCGCGCGTCCACGCCCACCGACGCCGCGAAACGGGTCGTCCCCGACGTGACCGAAGAACTGTCGCGCGTGCAACAGGCGCGCACCCGCATCGGCGTGCGCCTGACCTCGCTGGTCGCCACCGAGATCGACCGGCTCGAACAGATCCGCAGCCGGCCGGTGCTGGCGTCGCCCCAGACCCTCGTCGACGTGCGGGCCGACGAGGTCGTCCGGGCGGTGGCCCGCGGCGAAGAACTCGTCGGCCGGGCCGTCGAGAGGGCGCACACCCGCGTCTCGGAGCTCACGGCCCAGCTGCGCGCCTTGTCGCCGCAGGGCACGCTGCGCCGCGGTTACGCGATCGTGCAGCTGCCGTCGGGCAGGGTGTTGCGGTCCCCCGCCGAGGCCCCCGCCGAGACGCGCCTGCTCGTGACGACCGACGGAGGCGCGGTGGGCGCCGTCAGCACCGGCGCCTCCTCCCCAGGCTCCGACGCTCCCGACGAGTCGTCACCCGTGGCGTCCGCCACGACCTCCGTCAGCACCCCTCGTTAGGATCGTCGCGTGGACACCACCCCGACCAGCACCCCGCCCGACGTCTCGTCGCTCAGCTACGAGCAGGCCCGCGACGAGCTCGTGTCCGTCGTGTCCGAACTCGAGCAGGGCGCCTCGACCCTCGAGCGCTCGCTGGCCCTCTGGGAACGCGGCGAGGCGCTCGCCCGGCGCTGCGAAGAATGGTTGATGGGGGCGCGGGAGCGCCTCGAGGCGGCCCGCCGTCAGGGGTCGGCAGAATGACCTCCCCCTCCGACGGCGGTCCCCGGGGCTCGCGACGTCCCCGAGAGCCCCGCATCGTCGCCGAACTCGGCCGACCCGAGACCCCGGACGAGACCGCCGCGCGCAAGGCCGAGAACACCCGCAAGCACTACGCGAACCAGACGGCGATCAACCTGACCCTGTCGATCGTCGCCTCGCTCGGCATCGTGCTCTTCCTCGTGCTCGTCGTGGTCCGCCCGAGTGGCACGGTGAACCGGCAAGAGATCGACTACGTCCAGGTCGCGTCGCAGGCCCAGGCGAGCGTCGACGCCCCCCTGGCCGCGCCTCCGCTGCCCGACGGCTGGAGCTCGAACGCCGCCGAGGTCCGGTCCACGACCCGCGACGACGTGCCGACCTGGTACGTGGGGCTGATCACGCCGGCCCAGCAGTTCATCGGGCTCGAACAGGGCATCGACGCCAATCCGACCTGGGTCAGCCTGCAGGTGCAGAACGCGGCGGCGACGTCGACCCGGTCGATCGGCGGTCTGACCTGGGACGTCTACGACCGGCGCGACGCCGACGACCCGGGCAACTACGCCTATGCCCTGACCACCACGGTCGACCGCAGCTCGTACGTGCTCTACGGCACGGCCGACGATGCCGAGTTCGACGTGCTGGCCACCTCCCTTGCCGAGCAGATCTCCAGCCAAGAAAGCGAATGACGTGACCCGACACGACCCCGCCGCCGGCGTGCCCGCCACCGCGGTCCCTTCCGCACCCGAGAACACCGCGACGTCCCGGCCCACGGACGTCTCGGCCATCGCGCCGGTGAGCGCGTCCGAGCCGGGGACGGCATGGAGCCGGATGGTGGACGGCAACCACCGTTTCGTCGAGGGGGCACCTCGCCACCCCCACCAGGACAGCGACCGGCGGTCGTCCCTCGCCGCCGGCCAAGAGCCCGTGGCGGCCCTCTTCGGATGCGCCGACTCGCGACTGGCCGCCGAGATCATCTTCGACGTCGGCCTCGGTGACCTCTTCGTCGTGCGCAACGCCGGCCAGGTGGTCGGCGACACCGTCATCGCCTCGCTCGAGTTCGCGGTCTCGGTGCTCCACGTCCCCCTCATCGTGGTGCTCGGCCACGACAGCTGCGGCGCCGTCGCCTCGGCCATCGACTCCATCGGTTCCGACGCCGCCCCCGGGTCGGCCTTCCTGGGTGGGCTGATCGACATGATCATGCCGTCGGTCGAGCGTGCCCAGCTCGACCTCGAGACGGGTGCCGACCTCGACCCCCGCACGGTCGGCCAATTGCACATCGAGGCGTCGGTCCGCACGCTCGTCGACCGGTCCGCCCTCATCGCGTCCGCCGTCGCGGACGGTAAGTTGGCCGTGGTCGGCGCGAACTACGACCTCGCCAACGGGCGGGTCGACCCTTCGGTCGTCGTCGGCCGACTCTGAACCGAGTCGGTGCGAACGCTCCGACGCCCCGCGCCCTCGACGGGCGCAGCAGCCCGGCAGGGCCCGAGGAAAGGACCACGACGTCGTGACCACATCCGAGACCGAGTACCGCATCGAGCACGACACGATGGGCGAGGTGCGGGTGCCCGCATCGGCCCTCTACCGCGCCCAGACGCAGCGTGCCGTCGAGAACTTCCCCATCAGCGGGGCCGGTCTCGAGCCGGCGCAGATCGTCGCGCTCGCTCGCATCAAGCGCGCGGCCGCCCTGGTGAACGGCGAGATGGGCATCATCGACCGTCCCGTCGCCGATGCGATCGTCTCGGCCGCGGACCAGATCATCGGTGGCAGCCATCACGACCAGTTCCCGGTCGACGTCTACCAGACCGGCAGCGGCACGTCTTCGAACATGAACATGAACGAGGTGCTCGCCACCCTCGCCGGAACGGTCGACGGCGTCGCCGTCCACCCCAACGACCACGTCAACGCGTCGCAGTCGTCGAACGACGTGTTCCCGACCTCGGTGCACGTCGCCGTCACGGGCGCGCTGCTGCACGACCTGGTGCCCGCCCTCGACCACCTGGCGGTCGCCCTCGAGAAGAAGGCCACGGCCTGGTCCGACGTGGTGAAGGCGGGCCGCACCCACCTCATGGACGCCACGCCGGTCACGCTCGGGCAGGAGTTCGGCGGCTACGCCCGGCAGATCCGTCTCGCGATCGAACGGGTGCAGAGCGCCCTGCCGCGCGTGGCAGAGGTCCCCCTGGGCGGAACGGCCACCGGCACCGGCATCAACACGCCTCAGGGCTTCCCGCAGCGGGTCATCGCCGCCCTCGCGGACGACAGCGGGCTGCCCGTCACCGAGGCGCTCGACCACTTCGAGGCGCAGGGGGCCCGCGACGCGCTCGTCGAGGCCTCCGGTGCCTTGCGCGTGCTCGCCGTGAGCCTCACCAAGATCAACAACGACATCCGCTGGATGGGCTCTGGGCCCAACGCGGGTCTCGGCGAGCTGCACATCCCCGACCTGCAGCCCGGCTCGTCGATCATGCCGGGCAAGGTCAACCCGGTCATCCCCGAGGCCGTGCTCATGGTCTCGGCACGGGTGATCGGCAACGACGCGACGATCGCCTGGGCGGGCGCGTCCGGAGCCTTCGAACTCAACGTGGCGATCCCCGTGATGGGGACGGCGTTGCTCGAGTCGATCCGCCTGCTCTCGAACGCCACCCGCGCCCTGGCGGACAAGACCGTCGACGGGCTCGAGGCCAACGTCGAGCACGCCCGGGCCCTCGCCGAGTCGTCCCCGTCGATCGTGACGCCGCTCAACCGCGTCATCGGCTACGAGGCCGCGGCGAAGGTGGCCAAGCACGCGGTGGCCCAGAAGCTCACCGTTCGCGAGGCCGTCGTCGATCTCGGGTTCGTCGAGCGGGGCGAGGTCACCGAGCAGCAGCTCGACACCGCACTCGACGTGCTCAGCATGACCCACCCGGGCTGAGCCCACCCGCCTGAGTCCAGCCCCGAGCGGCCCGGGTCGAGCCCTCCGTCCTGAGCCCATCCCCGGCCGGCCGGGACCACAGCACGTCGAGGAGGCGCGCGCCCGTCGTCGACGGACACGCGCCTCCTCGACCTTTAGGCTTCTCTACCCTCTCGCCTGCCTGTTCGCGTTCCTGTTCCCGTTCCCGTTCCCGTCGACGGGGGCACGCCGCGACGCGGACCTCACGGACCCGTCACGACGGCATCGACGGCGACGGCCACCGACGGGCTGGCCACGACACACCAGAAGGCCGCGAGCAGGCACGGCCCGAAAGGGATGCCCCGGCTGACCGATGCCAGCTCTGGCCACGGAGGCGTGCCGGCCCGTCGCGACCTCGAGCCCAACGCCCGAACGCCGGCCACCCCGACCGCGAACGTTCCGGCAAGAGCCCAGAGACCCAGGAGGGCCGCCGGGCTACCCGTCGCGACGAGTCCGCTCAACACGGCGCCGAGCTTGACGTCCCCCATGCCCAGGCCGCCGGCGATGGCGGCCACCAGACCGAGCACGGCGGCGACCAGGGCGAAGGCCAGGCTCGTGGCCGCCGTGGCGATACCGCCCCCCGCGACGAGCAGGACGGTCGACACCCCCCACGCACCCGCGGCCACTCCGACGAGGACGTTCGGCAGTCGACGCTCGGCGATGTCGATCCAGACCAGGGCCGGAGTCACGGCCGCGACTCCGAGACATCCGACGAGCGTCACCGCCCCGGCGCTCGCGCCCGTGAGGGGGCCGGCATCCAGTGTGGCGGCAGCGACCGTGACCGCCGACAGTGCAGCCGCGGCGACTGCTTCGAGGGCCTGCGTGCGCTCCTGTCGCGGTCCATCACCACCTCGAACCGCTTCCCCGTCCGACGAGCGCGTCCCGTCCGGCGAGCGCGTCCCGTCCGGCGAGCCCGTCCCGTCCGACGAACCCGTCCCGTCCGGGGACGCCGTCTCGTCCACGAGACCTTCCGACGAGCTCACGATGCTCCTGATGACGAGGCCGTCTCCGATCCCGACCGACCCGAATGCGGAGTACGTCCCCGAGCTGGTCGGACCAGATGCCACGGGCGTCGACCTCGCGTGCGCCGAGTTCGCGGACGGTGGGCACGGCCCGTCGTCACGACGAGTCGCCGTCGAGGTCGCCGGGCGTCGTCGAGCACCGCGTGCACGGCCTCGACGATGAGCGATCGATGGTCGCGCACCATCTCGTAGCTGGCTCGAAGGGCGGTTCGTCCCTGGACCGTGATCGCGAGGTCCTTCAGACGGTCCGCGTCGAACGTGTCGCCGTGCCACCTGCGCCCGTCGAGTTCGAGGGCGACGACACCGTCGACGACGACGTCGATGCGGCGGCGATCCTCCGGGCCGACCCGGGTCTGGGACTCGACGCGGTGCCCCAGGTCGGCGAACGTCACCCGCATGACGCTCTCGATGAAGCTCTCGCTCCGCGGATCGGCCCAGTCGACGATGCCCCTCACATCGGCGGGAGCCTCGGCGAACGCCGCGTGCAGTCCGGCGACTGAGAAGTGACCGCTCGACAGCGCCCAGTCCAGGAGGGCGACGGCCTCGTCGAGAGGAGCCGCCGTCACGGCGTCCACCAGAGCGGTGCCGACGGGAACGGCCCAGGCCGCCCGCCGTGCGTCCTCCGATCCGTGTTCGTCGTCATCCGGCGGACGGGGCACCGGCCCGGGTGACGGACGACAGGGCACGCCCCCGTCGGAGCGCCACAGCACCCTCGCACCGTGCCTGGCCCGAAGTCGTGAGGCTCCAGGGGGCACCACGACGCTGACGATCGGAACGGTGGTCCACATCCACGCCCCGAGGAGGGCCAAGAGCGACGCCCCGGTCAACCGGCCCCCGATGCGCACGGCCTCGTACCGTGCGTCCCCCGGCGCGAAGGTCGTGTACCACCCGCGTCGGGCTCGGTGAACGTGCCCGGATCGCACTGCTGCGGTGAGCATCCGGTCGGTGGCTCCGAGGGCGACGAGATCCCGCTTGTGGAGGACGCCGCCTGCCCTCCTGACGTGGGTCGCGATCTGCTGCATGCCGACAGGCTGACGCGACCCGCGCCTCCTCCGCGGCGCACGAGAGCCCGCCGGTGGAGAACGTCCGCGTCGCGCGAGGTGGGGCCGAGGCGTCCCTCACCGCGGCTCGTCGACCCCGCGGCTCGTCGACCCCGCGGCGCGCCCGTGCCCGCGCCCCGCGCCCGTCCGGGCGTTCCCGACCATGCTGGCAAGTCCGGAGAATACCGCCCACCGACCTCGACACGGCCTCGAACCGTGTCGGATTGCTGAGTTGCCGACCGGCAGGTGGACCCTGGTGCCGGTCGAGCACGGCACGGGTCGCACCGAGACGCCGACTCGTCACGGACCACCGAGCACCACGCGACCCCGAGCACAGTCCGGTGGGCAACTCAGGAGAACGGCGACCAGGTGCGGCCCTGACTCCCCGCAGCCTGCCGATCGCCGGAGTTGCCGACACGACGCGCGGTGGCGGACACGCAGGAGGCGCGACGCCAGAACGCAGGACGCGCAGCGCCAGACACGCAAGACGCGCGGCGCCAGACCGCGGGAGGCGCAGCGCCAGACACGCAGGAGGCGCGGCGCCGGACACGCCGGAGGCGCGGCGCCAGAACGCAGGAGCCGCGGCGCCAGACACGCGGGAGGCGCGGGTCAGGTGACCCGCGCCTCCTGCGTCCCTGCTACACCAGGTCGTTCGACTCGAGCATCTCGGTGACGAGGGCGGCGATCGCGGACCTCTCGGAGCGGGTCAGCGTCACGTGACCGAACAGCGGGTGACCCTTGAGCGTCTCGATGACCGAGGCGACCCCGTCGTGCCGGCCGACGCGCAGGTTGTCGCGCTGCGCCACGTCGTGGGTCAGCACCACCCGCGAGTTCTGGCCGATGCGGCTCAGGACGGTCAGCAGGACGTTGCGCTCGAGGGACTGCGCCTCGTCGACGATCACGAAGGCGTCGTGCAACGACCGGCCCCGGATGTGCGTCAGGGGCAGGACCTCGAGGATGCCCCGCTCGACCACCTCGTCGAGGACGTTCTGGGACACGATCGCGCCCAGCGTGTCGAAGACGGCCTGCGCCCACGGGTTCATCTTCTCGCCGGCGTCGCCCGGGAGGAACCCCAGGTCTTGGCCGCCCACCGCGTAGAGCGGGCGGAACACCATGATCTTCTTGTGCTGCTGCTTCTCGAGGACGGCCTCGAGGCCGGCGCAGAGCGCGAGGGCCGATTTGCCCGTGCCGGCGCTGCCCCCCAGCGACACGATGCCCACCTCGGGGTCGAGCAGCAGGTCGATCGCGAGGCGCTGCTCGGCCGATCGACCGTGCAGCCCGAAGACGTCGCGATCGCCGCGGACGAGACGAGCCTCGCCGCGGGCGACCACGCGCCCCAGTGCCGAGCCCCGCTCCGAGTGCACGACCACCCCGGTGTTCACGGGGACGTCCGCGAGCGCACGGGCGGAGATCTTCTCGGACTCGTAGAACGAGGCCATCTGCTCGCTCGAGACGTCGATCGAGGTCTGCCCGGTGTACCCGCTGTCGACGACCTGTTCGGCCCGGTATTCTTCGGCGGCCAGTCCGATCGACGCGGCCTTCACCCGCAGGGGCAGGTCTTTCGAGACGACCGTGACGGCCAGCCCGTCGGCGGCGAGGTTCGACGCGACGGCGAGGATGCGCGAGTCGGCGTCGTTCAGTTGCAGGCCCGAGGGCAGGACCGACATGTTCGAGTGGTTCAGCTCGACCCGCAGGGAGCCCCCGTCACCCACGGCCACCGGGAAGTCGAGACGGTCGTGCTTCACGCGGAGGTCGTCGAGGAGGCGCAGGGCCTGGCGCGCGAAGTAGCCCAGCTCGGGGTCGTGACGTTTGCCCTCGAGTTCGCTGACGACGACGACGGGAAGCACCACGTCGTGCTCGGCGAAGCGGAAGAGCGCCTGTGGATCGGACAGCAACACCGAGGTGTCGAGCACGTACGTGCGTTGGGCGACCGACTGGTCACCCCCCGTCGTTGCTGCGGTGTTGCGTTCGGTTGAGGTGATGTTCGACGCGGTCACGACCACTCCGTCCTCGGGCGGCTGGGCACCCGGGTACCTTCGGCAGAGACGGCCGCGGAGCAGTTGCGAGGCGAACTTTCGTGGCCGTCTCGATCGGGCTCCTTGCCCGATGTGTCGAACCTACGACGCGCCTCCGACATCCGCATCATCGACACCACCGTGTCGTGTGACGATCAGGTGAACGACCCTCATGTAACGGTCGAGGGTGCGGCGCGCGAGCCCCACCCCGCAGGGCGGTCCCGCCTAGTAGAAGACGGTCGTGCCGAACGAGGTGAACGCACCCCGCAGCATCTCGAACGAATCGTCGCCCGTGGACACGTGCACGCTCAGCCGCACGGTCGTGTCCCGCACGGTGGCCGTGACCCCGTGGTTGATCAGTGCGGCCGTCAGCGTCGTCATCTGGTCGAGGGCGGGTTCGAGCACGACGATGCCGGCGCGCTCCGCCTCGTCGCGCGGCGAGACCACCGGCACCGCGAACTCGTCGGCGAGGTCGATCACCCGCGTGGCCCGCTCGGCCACGGCCCGCGAGACGGCGGCGACGCCCACGTCGGCGAGGTCCTCGAGGGCCGTGGCGAGGCGCGCCTGGGCGATGGGGTCGGGATTCGTCAACTGGAACGCCGCAGCACCCGGGCGGGTCGGCTGCCGTCCGTGGTACGAGCCGCCGAGGGTCAGGTCGCTCCCGGCGACACCGCTGAACACCGGTGTCAGGGCCGAGAGCGCCCGGTCGCTCAGGGCAAGGAAGCCCGTCCCCCACCCGGCGCGGACCCACTTCTGACCGCCCGACGCCACGACGTCGGCCACGGCGTAGGGCGCGTCGACCACACCGAACCCCTGGATCGCGTCGACGATCAGCAACCGGTCGCCGATCACCTGGCGGATGCCCTCGAGGTCCACCAGGTACCCCGTGCGGTAGTCCACCAGGCTGACGGCCACGGCGGTGACCGAGTCGGTGAGGTGACGCTGCACCACGGCCGGCGTGACCACGTCGTGGTCGAGGTCCATCCAGACCGGCTCGAGCACGCGCAGGGCCTCGGAGGAGCGGGTCGCCGCGACGGGCATGCTCGGGTAGTCGCGCGGCGACATGAGCACCTGCCCGGTGAGACCGAACAGCGTGTGCGTGAGCCCTTCGCTCGTGTTCGGCTGGAAGACGACGTGGTCGGGTGCGAAGCCGACGAGGGACGAGATCGCCCGTCCGACGCGACCCGCCTGCTCGGTCAGGGCGATCTCGGACCCGAAACGGGCCCTCGCCTGCACCTCGACCAACGAGCGCTGCTCGTCGGCGACGGAGCTCGAGATGGGACCCCACTTCGCGAAGTCGAAGTATCCGGGCTCGTCGGTGAACCCCGAGGCGAGGTCGTCGATGGTCTTCACGGTGTTCTCCTAGGCGGCGGTGACTGGTCCACCGTAGTGCCGTCCGCGGTCCGCCGACCCGCGCCTCCTCGTCCGGTCGTCCGCGCGGGGCCGTGCGCGGGGGGCCAGCACGCGGCCGGCAAATCAGGAGAACGACGCACCAGAACCCCAGCAGGAGGCGCGGCGCAGCCGGATTCCGGAGTCGCCCACACCAGCCCGGCCACCGCGCGCACAGCCGGCAACTCAGGAGAACGACGCACCAGAACCCCTTGAGGAGGCGCGGCGCAGCCGGATTCCGGAGTTGCCGACACCAGCCCGGTCACCGCGTCGGCGGCCGCTCGGGCGTCAGCTGCCGTAGCGCCGGTGCCGAAGGGCGAAGTCGCGCACGGCCCGGAGGAAGTCGACCTCGCGCAGGTCGGGGTAGAAGGCCTCGACGAAGTAGAACTCGCTGTGGGCGCTCTGCCACAGCATGAAGTCGCTCAAGCGTTGCTCGCCCGACGTGCGGATCACGAGGTCGGGGTCGGGTTGGCCGCCGGTGTAGAGGTGGTCGGCGATGAGCTCGGGGGTGAGCACCTCGGCCAGGGCGTCGAGAGTGCCCCCCGCGGCGTCGTGCGCCCGCACGATGCTGCGCATGGCGTCGGCGATCTCACGGCGCCCGCCGTAGCCGACGGCGAGGTTCACGTGCAGCCCCGTCTTGTCGGCGGTCCGGGCCTGGGCCTCGCGCAGGGCCGAGCAGAGCGCCGGCGGCAGGTCGTCGGTCGCGCCGACGTGCTGCACGCGCCAGTCCCGCTGACGCGAGAGCTCGTCCGCGACGTCGCCGATGATGCCGAAGAGCTCGGTCAACTCGTCGGACTGTCGGTTGCCGAGGTTGTCGGCGGAGAGGAGGTACAGCGTGACCACCTTGATGCCGAGGTCGTCGCACCAGGTGAGGAACTCGCTGATCTTCGCGGCACCCGCGCGGTGCCCGTGGGCGGCGGTCTCGAGCATGCGCTGCTTGGCCCAGCGCCGGTTGCCGTCGACGATCATGGCGACGTGGTGCGGCAGCTCTTGACCGTCGAGGCTCCGGCGGATGCGGTTCTGGTAGAGGCCGTACAGGACTCCCCTGGCGAGGGGAGAGGGACGGCGCTTTTTCACAGGGCTACGGTAGCCCACGGCGGGCCGTCCACAGAGCCGAGGATTCTCAGCCCGCCTCCTCGGACGCTCCCCTAGGCTCGGCCCCATGAGCAGCCACACCGACGGAGATCGCGCGAGCCTCCGGGCAGACGAGGTCGACGGGGCCGACGGAGCCGACCGGGCAGACGGGGACGACATCCCGAACCTGCCGTTGCTCGACGACGCCCTCGCCTACCCCGGCATCGAGCGCAAACCGAGTTGGCGCGGCTGGATCCATGCGGCCACCTTCCCGGTCGCGATCGCGACCGGCGTGGTGCTCGTCGTCCTCGCGCAGGGCGTGGCGGCGACCTGGGCCTGCGCGGTCTTCATGACGACGTCGCTCCTGCTCTTCGGCATCTCGGCGACCTACCACCGCTTCCCGTGGAGCCCGAACGCGAAACGCTTCCTGAAGCGGCTCGACCACGCCAACATCTTCCTGCTGATCGCCGGCACCTACACGCCGATCGCGGTCATCGCCCTGCCGCCGTCGAAGGGCGTCACGCTGCTCGTGCTCGTCTGGACGGGCGCCGTGTTGGGCATCCTCTTCCGGGTGTTCTTCCTGAACGCGCCGCGGTGGTTGTACGTGCCGCTCTACGTCCTGCTGGGCGTCGGCGCCCTGGGGTTCATCGTCGACCTGCTCGACGCGAACGTCGCGATGATGGTGCTCGTGCTGGTCGGCGGCGCGCTCTACATCGCGGGTGCCGTGTTCTACGGCATCAAGAGGCCGAACCCCGTACCGGGGCACTTCGGATTCCACGAGCTGTTCCACACCATGACGGTGCTGGCGTACCTCTGCCACTGGACGGGCATCCTGCTCGTGGCCCTGGACCCGCCGACCTTCTAGCGCGAGGTCGTCCGAGCCGAGGAGGCGCGGGTCGCCACCCCGGCACCGGTCGCGTCGGTCACGAGTCGCGCTCGCGCCTCCTGCGGTCGCCGTCGTCGTCGAGGTCGCCCTCGACGGGGCGAGCCCGCCGATCGGCGTCTCCGGGGAGTTCTTCGTCGTCGAGAGCCGCGGCCGCCAGGGTCGCCTCGTCGCGCTCGGCCTGGATGCGCTCGCGCACCTCGCCTCGGTACCGGGTGCGTCGGACCCGACGGGTCATGTCGACGACGATCAGCACCGTCGCGACGGCGACGAACGCGATGGCGACGAAACCCCAGACGCCGGGCGTGACGGCCTCGTCGGGGATGGTCGACGGCGGCAGCGTCGGGTCGGGGGTCTGCGGCTGCGCCAGCAGACGGGTCGTGACCGCGACCACCGATTCGGAGAGCACGCTCATCGCTGCACCCCCACGAGGCCGGTGTCGGGGTCGACGACCCCGGCGAAGAGGTCGACCTCGGGCAGGTCGGACCCGACGTTCGACTCGACGAGCTGGAAGTCCTCGGTGGGCCAGGCGGCGACCTGGAGGTCGTGGGGCCAGAAGAAGAACGCGCTGTCGAGCGGCACCTGGCTGGCGTGCGACCGAAGGGCGGCGTCGCGCACGGGGAAGAAGTCGGAGACCGGCACGCGGGTCGTGGCCAGGTCGGGCCGGTCGCTGAAACGGGCCAGCATCTCGGTCAACGACTCGATGAGGGGCGACTCGGGGTCGCTCTCGCGCAGGTGCGTGATCATCGCGCCGATGCGTCCGGCACTGAACATGCGGTCGTAGTAGACCTTGTCGATCTGCCACGCGTCGCCGGTCGCCGGGTAGCGCTCGGGGTCGGAGGCGTCGCGGTAGGCCGCCATCGAGATCTCGTGCGTGCGGATGTGGTCGGGGTGGGGGTACCCGCCGTTCTCGTCGTAAGTCACCAGCACCTGCGGCTTGAACCGACGGATGATCGCGACGAGCGGCTCGGCGCTGATCTCGAGCGGGATGGTGGAGAACGAGTTGACCGCGACCGACTCGCCCTCGGCCGGCAGGCCCGAATCGGCGTAGCCCAGCCACAGGTGGTCGATGCCCATCGCCGCCTGGGCGGCCGCCATCTCGTGCACGCGCAGGCCCGCGATGTCACGCTCGGCGTGAGCTCGGGCCTCGAGCTGCTCGTTGAGGATCGACCCCTGCTCGCCGCCGGTGCAGCTGACGACGAGGACGTCGACGCCGAGGCTGCGGTAGTAGGCGTAGGTCGCCGAGCCTTTGCTGGACTCGTCGTCGGGGTGGGCGTGGACCGCCAGCAGGCGCAGGGTCAATTCTTCCTCGCAATGTGTGCCGGGCAGACGTTGCTACCCTGGGGACAGCTTAATCGGACGGAGATCCGCGTGACGTCCACGCCCCGTGTCACCTCGCCCTCGTCGCGCCTCGACGCACGGTACGGGCGTTCGCCGCGGGGTCGGCGCAGGCGCCTCGTCGTGGGCCTGTCCGTCGCCGTCGCCTTCGTCGTCGTCTTCGCGGCGTGGGTCGTCTTCGCCGCCTTCGACGGGACCTCGTCCCAGCTCGAATCCGCCGACGTGGGCTACCAGGTCACCTCCGACCGAGCCGTCGAGGTCCAGTACACGGTCACCGCGGACACGGGCGAGGCGGTCGACTGTGCGGTCGAAGCCCAGAACAGCGGCTTCGCGGTCGTCGGCTGGAAGATCGTGCACCTGCCCGCCTCCGAGCGGCGTTCGGTGACCTACACGACCTCGCTCGCGACGTCGGAACGGGCGGTCACGGGCTTGATCTACCGGTGCTGGCTTCCCTAGACTGCTCGGAATCGCACGACGAGACCGGCCACTCGGCCGGTCTCCTTTTTTCGGTGGGCGACCTCGCCCCGGCTCCCGGCACCGCGCCTCCTCGGCTCGAGTCGCCCGACCGGGTTCGGCCGCCGCACGAAACGGAGACACCATGAGCACTGACAACGAGACCACCTGGCTCACGACGGACGCCCGCGACCGTCTGCAGGCCGAGCTCGACACCCTCAGCGGCGAGGGACGTCGCGAGATCGCGTCACGCATCGAAGCCGCCCGCGAAGAGGGCGACTTGAAGGAGAACGGCGGCTACCACGCCGCCAAGGACGAGCAGGGCAAGATGGAGGCGCGCATCCGTACGCTGATCAACCTGCTGAAGCACGCGACGGTCGGTGACTCGACGGCCGCCGACGGCATCGTCGGCCCCGGCACCGTCGTCACGGCGACCATCGCCGGCGACGAGAGCACCTTCCTGCTCGGCAACCGCGAGATCATCGCCGCCGGCAGCGACCTCTCGGTCTACAGCGAGACCAGCCCGCTCGGCCAGGCCATCAACGGGCTGAAGGTCGGCACGACGACCAGCTACACCGCCCCGAACGGCAAGGACATCTCGGTGTCGATCACGAACGTCGAGACCTACCAGCCGTAGGTCCGACGCCGAAGGCCCCCGCTCGAACGGAGCGGGGGCCTTCGTCGTCCCGGCCGCGGGGGCCCGGACCCTCGACGGGGGTGTCGGCAACTCCGGAATGCGGCGTCGTCCGCGGCAGTCCTGCGCCCGCGGGCGGCCGTTCTCCTGAGTTGCCGACGGGGACGCGGTGCCGTCAGGAGGCGCGGGCGCGGTCGGGACGCGCAGACCCGGTCAGGAGGCGCGGGCCACCGTCAGGAGGCGCGGACACGGTCAGGACGCGCAGACCTGGTCAGGAGGCACGGCCACGGTCAGGAGGCGCGGGGCACGTCTCGCGGAGTCGGCTCAGAAGTCGACGTTGGGCTCGTACCCGGCGTCGCGGAGCCGTTGCAGGACCTCTTCGACGTGGTCCGGCCCGCGCGTCTCGACGCTGAGCTCGAGTTCGACCTCGCTGATCTGGAGCCCGCGACCGTGGCGGGTGTGCAGCACCTCGACCACGTTCGCGTTGGCGTCGGACAGCACCTCGCTGACGCGGGTCAGCTGGCCGGGGCGGTCGGGCATGCCGATGCGCAGCTTGACGTAGCGGGCGGCGGCCGCGAGGCCGCGACCGATCACGCGCTCCATCATCAGCGGGTCGATGTTGCCGCCGCTGAGGATCACCACGGTCGTGCCGAGGTCACGCACCTGCTCGGTGAGGATCGCGGCGATGCCCACGGCACCCGCGGCCTCGACGACGAGCTTCGCGCGCTCGAGCAGCACGAGCATCGCCCGGGCCGTGTCGTCGTCGCTGACCGTGACGATCTCGTCGACCGTGTCGCGGATGATCTCGAAGTTGAGCACGCCGGGTTTCGCCACGGCGATGCCGTCGGCGATCGTGGGCTGGGCGTCGATGTCGGTCCGCACGCCGAGTTTCATCGAGACGGCGTACGGGGCGGCGTTGGCCGCCTGCACGCCGATGATGCGGACGTCGCGCCCGGTGCGTGCCGCGCTCTGCTTCAGGGCGCTGGCGACGCCGGCCGCCAGCCCACCTCCGCCAACGGGCACGATCACGGTGTCGACGTCGGGCACCTGTTCGAGGATCTCGAGCCCCAGCGTGCCCTGGCCCGCCACGACGTCGGCGTGGTCGAACGGGGGAATGAAGACGGCGCCGGTCGTGTCGGCGAACTCTTGTGCGGCTCGCAGCGACTGCTCGACCGTGTGCCCCCGGAGGACGACGTCGGCGCCGTAGTGCCGGGTCGCCTGCAACTTGGGCAGGGCCACGCCGACGGGCATGAAGATCGTGGCCACGATGCCGAGTTCACGGGCCGCCAGGGCGACACCCTGAGCGTGGTTGCCGGCCGACGCGGCGACGACCCCGCGCGCCTTCTCGTCGTCGCTCAGCTGGGTCAGGCGGTTGTAGGCGCCTCGGATCTTGTACGACCCGGTGCGCTGCAGGTTCTCGCACTTGAGGTGCACCCGCGAACCGAGCACCTCGGCGAGGTACTGCGAGGTCTCCATCGGGGTGACGCGGACGACCTGCGAGACGCGGTCGCGCGCCTCCTCGATCTCGACGAGGGTGGGACCGGCCAGGGTGCGTTCAGACATCGGTGAGGCCTCCGGGCTGCGTGACGTCGTGCTCGACGGGTCGCGGCTTCTCTCGCCACGTACCCCTCGCGACGTAGGTGATCATGACGTTCAGCACGGCCACGAACGGGACCGCGAAGAGGGCGCCGGGGATCCCGGCGACCAGGGTGCCGGCCGCGACGGCGAAGACGACGGCCAACGGGTGCACCTTGACGGCACTGCCCATGACGAACGGCTGCAACAGGTGCCCCTCGATCTGCTGCACGAGGATCACCACGGCGAGCATGAGCAGGGCCACGACCCAGCCGTTGTAGACGAGGGCGATGACGACGGCGACGGCTCCGGTCGCGACGGCGCCCACGACGGGCACGAACGACCCGAGGAAGACCGCGATGGCGATCGGTGCCACCAGGGGCAGGCCGAGGAAGAGCGCCCCCAACCCGATGCCCACGGCGTCGACGAACGCGACGAAGATCTGCACCTTGACGAAGTTGGTCAGGGTGAGCCAGCCCGCGCGGCCCGCCCCGTCGATCGCCGGGTGCGAGGCCCGGGGGAAGAGCCGGACGACCCACCGCCAGATCTCGGACCCGCCGACGAGCACGAAGATCGTCGCGAAGAGCCCGAGCACGAGCCCGGCCGCGACGTGACCCGCGGTCGACCCGACCGAGAGCGCACCGCGCACGAGCGGCTGACTGTCTTGCTGGACGGCCGCCACCGCGTCGGACACGTACCCGTTGATCTGCGCCTCGGTGAGGTGCAACGGCGAGGTGAGCAGGAAGTCCTTGAAGTCGCCGTAGGAGGCGATCGAGCGATCACGCAACGAGGGCCAGCCGTCGACGATCTGGAGGACGACCAGGACGACGAGGCCCGAGACCACGACGAGGAACCCCACCAGGACGGACACGACCGCCAACCACTTGGGCCAGCGGTGCCGCTGCAGCCACCCCGAGAGCGGGACGAGCAGCGCGGAGATCAACAGGGCCACCAAGAAAGGGATGACGATGACCCGCAGCTGGGTGATCGACCAGATGACGACGCCGGCCACGGCCACGATCACCAGGATGCGCCAGGACCAGGCCCCGGCGATGACCATGCCCCGCGGCACCGACGGATCGGCGACGACACCGGCCGCGCGACCGCTCGTGACGTCGCCCTGCACCTCGTCGCCGCGCGTGGGGCGGTTCCGCCAGATCATCGCGTCAGTTTATGGCCCTGCGGGGCCGGTCACCTACCCCTCCACATGCCGGTGCACGCATGTGTCGACGGGGACCAGGCGACACCAGGAGGCGCGGCGCGCGTCGGTGGCCGTCGCTACAGTCGTCCGCGTGCCCCGTCAGCAGCTCTCCCCCGCCCAGGCCCGTCGTGTCGCCTTGGCGGCCCAGGGCTTCGGGAGGCCCGTCGACGGCCCTGCCCGCCCGGGGACGCGGCAGCTGAACGGCCTCGTCGATCGCCTCGGCCTGCTGCAGATCGACTCGGTGAACGTGTTCGAGCGCAGCCACTACCTGCCCGCGTTCGCACGACTGGGCGCGTACGACCGCGCGACCCTCGACCGCCTCACCTTCGCTCCCCGCGGGCGGTACGTCGAGTACTGGGCCCACGAGGCCGCCATCGTCCCGGTGTCGACCTGGCCCCTGTTGCGGTGGCGCATGCGCGACTACGACGCGAAGTGGCGGGGGGACGCCTCCTCGTGGCTGTCCACGAGTCCGCGCATGGAACGCTGGCTGCTCGACGAGATCCGTGACAAGGGGCCGCTGCCGGCCAGCCTGGTCGAGGCCGACGCCGCCCTCTTCCCCCAGCCCGACCGGACGGGCCCGTGGTGGGGGTGGGGTGACGTGAAGCGCGGCCTCGAGTCGCTGTTCCGCACGGGCGCCCTGGTCAGTGCCGGTCGCCGTCGGTTCGAGCGCGTCTACGCGCTGCCCGAACAGGTGCTGTCGGCTGAGGTCCTGGCCGTCGACGTCGACCGCCACGAGGCCCACCGGCGCCTCGTCGCCCACGCGGCCCGCGCCTCCGGGGTCGCGACGGCCGCCGACCTCGCCGACTACTTCCGTCTCAAGGCCGCCGACGTCGTACCCGCCCTGCGCGAGCTCCACGACGACGGTGTCGTCGAACCCGTGGACGTGCCGGGTTGGGGTGCGACCGCGTGGCTGCACCGTGACGCCCGCGTACCCCGTCGGCTCGAGGCCGACGCCGTGCTGTCACCGTTCGACCCCGTCGTCTGGCACCGGCCCCGGGCGGAACGCCTCTTCGACTTCCGCTATCGCATCGAGATCTACACCCCGCGCGAGAAACGCGTGCACGGCTACTACGTCCTCCCCGTCCTGCAGGACGACCAGCTGGTGGCACGGGTCGACCTCAAGAGCGATCGTCAGGCGGGCGTCCTGCGGGTGCAGGCGGCATGGCATGAGCGCGACCTCCCCGTCGACGTCGAGCGGCTCGCGACGACGCTGCGCCGAGCGGCCGCCTGGCAGGGACTGCACGCCGTCGACGTGGCCGATCGGGGCGACCTGGCGGGGCGACTCCGCACGGTGCTGACCGGCCGGGACGACGCGGCCGGCCCGGCCGACCCCCTCGGTTAGAAGGTCCCGGCGTTCTGTCGCAGCCGCTGGATGCGATCGGCGAGCGGAGGGTGCGTGCTGAAGAGTCGGTCCATCACGCCGGGCTTCATCGGATCGCTGATCCAGAGATGCGACATCGAGGTGTTCTGCTGCCGCATGGGCCGCCCCTGGGCACCGAGCTTCTCGAGGGCTCGGGCGAGACCCTCGGGGTACCGCGTCGTCAACGCCCCGGTGGCATCGGCGAGGTACTCGCGCTGACGCGAGACGGCCGCCTGGACACCTGCCGCGGCGAGAGGGGCGATGATCATGGCCACCAGACCGAGCACCAGGAAGACGGGGTTCCCGCCGCCCCCACCGTTGTTGTTCGAGTTGCGGTTCCCCCCTGACAACGCGCTGAAGAACGACATGCGCAACAGGATGTCGGCCAGGAAGCCCACGGCCACGACGAGGCCGAACACCATGGTCGACACACGGATGTCGTAGTTCTTCACGTGACCGAGCTCGTGAGCCATGACGCCCTGGAGCTCGCTGTCGTCCATGATCTCGAGCAGGCCGGTCGTGGCGGCGACCACGGCGTGTTCCGGGTCGCGGCCCGTGGCGAAGGCGTTGGGGGCCGGATCGACCACGACGTAGACCTTGGGCATCGGCATGCCCATCGTGATGCTGAGGTTCTCGACCGTGCGGTACAACCGCGGAGCCGTCACACCGTCGACCTGCTGGGCGTTGCTCATCGAGAGCGCCTGCCCGCTTGCCGCGAAGTACTGGATCACGGCGTACACCGCGGCACCGCCGAGAACCAGGAAACCGATCGACCCGTTGTTCCAGATGGCGCTCGCGGCGAACCCGAGGGCCCCGACGATCACCAGGAAGATCAGGACGATGAAGACGGTGTTGCGCTTGTTGCGCGAGATCGCGGAGTACACGGTGTCGAGGACGACTCGGACTGGATCAGAACTGGACGCGCGGCGGTTCGGCGATCGCCGACGGCTCGGAGACCTCGAAGAAGTCCCGCTCGCTGAAGCCGAGCCGCTTCGCGAAGAGGGAGTTGGGGAAGACGCGGTTCTTGGTGTTGAACTCGCGGACGCCGCCGTTGTAGAAGCGGCGCGCGGCTTGGATCTTGTCCTCGGTGTCGACCAGCTCGGACTGCAACTGCAGGAAGTTCTGGCTCGCCTGGAGCTGCGGGTAGGCCTCGGCCACGGCGAAGATGCTCTTCAGGGCGGTCTGCATGTGCCCTTCGGCAGCCGACGCCTCGGCCGGTGTGCCCGCCCCGATGGTCTCGGCACGGGCCGCCGTCACGTTCTGGAAGACGGACGATTCGTGCGAGGCGTATCCCTTGACCGCCTCGATGATGTTGGGGATCAGGTCGGCCCGGCGTTTGAGCTGGATCGTGATGTCGCTCCACGCCTCGTCGACGCGCACCTTCAGGGTCACCAACGAGTTGTAGGTGGCCCAGAGGTAGATGCCGATGATGACCGCGAGCAGGACGATGATCCCTGCTGCTACCAAGATGCCGATCGTGGCCGGTTGCATGACGTGTCACTCCTAGGTGGTGGACCGATGACGGCGGGCGCCGGATGGTCGCCCGCGACCGGGGTCGGGTCGTCGGGAGTCCGTTGGACACTATAAATGCGCTGCATGTGGGGTCCCTGCCCGCCGGGTGATCTCGAAGCAGACTCCCGAGGAGGGCCCGACCGGGCATCTCCCCCGCACAACGGATTGACTTGTACCCCGCGAACGTGCTGAATGGGTGACAGTGTTCGAGCCGCCGACCCTGCGTCCCCCGCGTCCGTCGACCCCCGTCGACGGACGGCTCGTGGTCGAGCCGCGACACGGACGACGTGTCGCCTCGACCCTCGCGACGGTCGTGCTGGGTCTCTCGCTCGCCCTGTCGGGCGGAGTCGGCGCGCTCGCCGCGGGCAGCCCGTCGGGCACCCCCGCACCCGGCCCGTCGCTCGGCCAGTCCCCTCCCGGTCCGGTCGCACCCACGATCGGCGACGTCGGAGACCGGGACGTGAACGCCGTCGTGGTCGGCGGGACCGGCACGCCCGGAGCCACCGTGAGGGTGCTCGACCCCCGCGTCCCCAGTCGAGCCCTCTGCGAGGTCACCCTGCCCACCGGTGACCCGGCCGGCGTCCCCTGGTCGTGCCCGGTGACGCTGGAGGACGGTGCCGACCAGACCCTCACGGTCCGAGACGTGACGAATGCCGCCGTGGTCGACGACGCCGTCAGCGCTCCGTTCTCGGTGCTCGGCCCGCCCACGGTCCAGGGCGGACCCGCCGTCGGTGGCAAGGTCGCGGGCACCGCGTTCCCCGGTGCCCGCATCACCGTCGGCGGGGGCGCGGCACCGGTCTCGGCGACGGCCGACGACGCCGGGGCCTGGTCGGCCGTGCTCCCGTCGGCGACCTGGCCGACCGGCCGGTACACGGTCACGGCGTCCCAGTCCTCGGACTCCGTTCCCGCCGTGCCCCGGTCCTCGACCTCCACCGGCGTCACCGTCACGATCGACCGCGACCCACCCGCCCCGCCGGCCGTGCTCTCGCCCCGGGCCGGCGAACGGGTCGCCTCGCAACCGCTCACCTTCTCGGGGACGGGAGAAGACGGCGCGACCGTCACCGCCTACGTCGACAGCACACCCGTCTGCCAGGCCACGGTCTCCGGCGGCGCATGGGCCTGCACGTCGTCCGATGCCGCCCTCGCCGATGGCGAGCACGTGGTCCAGGCCGCCCAGATCGACCCGTCGGTGAACGTCGGGCCGCCCAGCGCGGGCATCTCGATCACGGTGACGTCGTCGGCCGCGCAGCCCGCGCCTCCTTCGTCCTCGGCCGCTCCGGCACCGACGGCGGCGCCCGGCGCGTCCGGGGGCGCCGTCCCCTCCGAGCCGTCTCCCGGGACGCCCGGAGCCCCGGGGACCGGTGACGGGCCGGGAGGCGCTCCCGGTGGCGACGGCGAGGTACCACCCGAAGCCTCCACACCGACGGCGGACTCCTGGGCGGCCGCGACGACGTTCGGTCGCGACCTGCCGTCCCTCGGCCGGACGATGACCGGGACGGGATGGTTGATCGCTCTCGGCCTCGCAGCCGCGTTCGTGCTGCTCGTCGTCGCCCCGGCACGTCTGCTGGCCACGGCGATGCGAGGTCGCCTCGCGCCGCGCGCCCCGCGGCTCACCGGCCGGAACCGTCGTCGGGAACTCCCGACCTCGTTCTCGACCGCCACACTCGACCCGCGCCTCGCCGCCGGGTTGACCATCGCGGCCGGAGCCGCCGTGGTCGGGCTGGCGGCCGGCCTCGACGACGAGGTCCGCTACGCACGCCTGTTCGCCGGGATCGTCGTCGGAGTCGCCCTGGTCAACGTGCTCGCGGTCGTCGTCCCCACCCTGGTGATGGGGCGTTCCCCGGACCGCGAGGCGCGCATCCACATGTCACCGCGCCTCCTCCTCGTCGCCGTCGTCGCCTGCGCGGTGACGCGGTCGCTCGGCCTGGACCCGCCCCTCGTGCTCGGGGTGGTGCTCGTCGGAAGCCTCGCCGCAGCGCCCCGGTCGGCGCACCACGGCCGGACCGGTGAGGTGGGCGATCGCGAGGCAGGACTGCTCGCGCTCGTCCAGGTCGCCGCTCTGGTGGTCGTGGCGGCCGGAGCCTGGGCCGTCCACGGCGCCCTCCCCGCCACCGGTGGGTTCTTCACCGAGTTGGCCCTCGAGACGAGCGCGACGGTCTGCCTGACCGGGCTCGGATCGCTCGTGCTCGCGCTCGTGCCGGTGGGCTCCCTGCCTGGTCGACGCCTCTGGGCCTGGTCGCGCCCGCTCCACGTGGCTCTCACGGTCGTCGGCGTCACGGCGGCCGCCGCCGTGCTCACGGGCGGCTCGTCGTCCTTCCCGATCGGAGGCGCGGTCGTGGCCGCCGCCGTGACCGCGGGCCTCTGCGTCGCGGCCTGGCTCTGGACGTCGTTCGTCGAGATCGACACCGACGACGCCTGACCTGACGCGCCTCCGTCGCCGGCCGTCTCGACTGCGGTCCACGCGACGGCGGTCGGGGCGGCGGCGGGCGGGGCGGCGGCGGTCGCGCGGACGGCTGCCAGGCCGTCGGGCTGCCGGTGGTCCCGGTCTCGCCGCATTGCCTGCCGCAGTCGGCGTCGTCGGCGTCGTCGCCGTCGGCAACTCAGGAAATCAACGCACGAACGGACGGAAACGGCCTGCCGATCCTCTGATCTCCTGAGTTGTCGACGTAGAGCAGGGCGGGGCTAGGCAGGGCGGGCGGGGCAGGGCAGGGCAGACGGAGCGGGGCAGGGCAGGGCAGACGGAGCAGGGCAGGGTAGGGCAGGGCGGAGCGGGGCCAGGCAGGGCAGGGCGGAGCGGGGCAGGGCGGAACGGGGCGGGGCAGGGACAGGGACAGGGCGGAGCGGGGCAGAGCGCGGCAGAGCAGGGCTGAGCGCGGCCGGCAGGGTGCGGCGAGGTAGCTCGGGGCGCGGCAGGGGGCGGCGGAGCGGAACACGCGGGCGGACAGCGCGCGACAGGGGCCGAGGCGATGCGGCCACACGGCGGACGCGACCGCCGGCCGGACGCCTGAAGTCGGCAACTCAGGAGAACGACGCCGGAACGCGCGCGACGTGCCCCGGAGCACGCCGATCTCCTGAGTTGCCGACGATGCTCGCGCCGCGCGGGCGGGCGGTCGGGCGGGCGGTCTGGCTGGCAGAGCTGGCGGGGCTACGGGGTGGGAACGGACGAGCGGGCGAGGGGGCGGGGGCCTACGCGAGAGCAGGAGGCGCGGGCGAGGGCGCGGGCTCGGGCTCGGGCTCGGGGCCTAGGCGAGAGCAGGAGGCGGGGGCGAGAGAAGGAGGCGCGGGCGGGGGCCTACGCGAGAGCAGGAGGCGCGGGCGGGTTCGTCCGCGAGGCGCCTGCGTCCCGCAGGGGCCCGGCCGCGATCGACACCGCGTGCCGGGGCAGATGCGACCTCGCCACCGCGGGGCGACACGGGCCCCGCGAGGGGCGGCGCGTGCCCCCGCAGGGACTCGAACCCTGACTGAAGCGATTTTAAGTCGCCTGCCTCTGCCGATTGGGCTACGGGGGCCCGAGCGACCAGCCTACGAGACGCGGACGCCCGCCACGCTGCAGGCAGCGGGCGGGCGTCTCGGACGTGCTCGAGGGTCACTCGGAGGCGGGCACCCCGTCGGTCACCGAGGTCTCGCCGGTGATCTCCTACTTGGCGGCGGGCTTGCGCGCGGGCGCCTTGCGAGGAGCACCGGTCGCTGCCTCGCCGACCTCGGCCGTGCCCTTCTTGGCCGTTCCGTCGTCCTCGACCGGGTTCGCGTACGCGGGCCCCGCCTCGCCGGCAGGCTGGCCGGCACCGACGGATGCGGGCGCGGGAACCTCGGCGGGCGTCTCGACGGCCGCCTTGGGACGCGAGGCGAACTCTTCGAAGGCCGCCCGGGGACGCTCACGGTTGTCGAGCGAGACGATGTCGCGTCCCAACCAGAAGTTGTTCCACCAACCGCCGACGACGCGGAACTTGCGCTCGAAGGAGGGCATCGCCATGCCGTGGTACCCGCGGTGGGCGGCCCAGGCCGGGAAGCCCTTCATGGCGAACTTGCCGCTCTGGAAGACGCCGACGTTCAGCCCCAGGCCGGCGACGGCTCCGAGGTTCTCGTGCTTGTAGTCGACGAGTCCTTCTCCGCGGAGCGAGGCGACGATGTTCTTCGCGAGACGCTTGCCCATGCGGACGGCGTGCTGGGCGTTCGGCACGCAGAAGCCGCCCACGCCCTTCCCGGTGAGGTCGGGGGTGGCGGCGACGTCACCACAGGCCCAGGCGTCGGGGACGACGGTCTCGCCGTCGACGATGCGCAGGTCGGCCTTGACGGTGATGCGTCCGCGCTGTTCGAGCGGGAAGTCGGTGCCGCGGACCATCGGGTTGGCCATGACGCCGGCCGTCCAGACGATGAGGTCGGACTCGAACGACTCGCCCGTGGACAGTTCGATCTTCCCGCCGACCGCCGACTGCAGCTGCGTGTCGAGGTGGACCGTCGCGGCGCGTTCGGCGAGGTTCTTGAGCACCCAGTGGCTCGTCTCGAGCGAGACCTCGGGCATGATGCGGCCCATCGCCTCGACGAGGTGGAAGTGCGTGTCGTCGATGGTGAGGTCGGGGTAGTTCTTGAGCAGGTCGCTGGCGAAGCTGCGCAGCTCGGCGAAGACCTCGATGCCGGCGAAGCCACCGCCGACCACGACGACCGTGAGCAGGCGGTCGCGCTCGGGACCGGCCGGCAGGTTGGCGGCCTTCTGGAAGTTCGTGAGCACCTTGTCGCGGATCGCGGCGGCCTCTTCGATGGTCTTGAGGCCGATGGCCTCGTCGGCGACGCCCGGGATCGGGAAGGTGCGGGACACGGCGCCGGCCGTCATGACGATCTGGTCGTACTGCATCGTCCACGCGTCGCCCACCTCGGGCGTGATCGTGGCGGTCTTCGAGGCGTGGTCCACGCCGGTGACCTTGGCCGTGACGACGTTCGTCTTCTTGAGGTGGCGGCGGAGGGCGACGACCGCGTGGCGCGGCTCGATCGACCCGGCGGCGACCTCGGGCAGGAACGGCTGGTACGTCATGTAGGGCAGCGGGTCGACGATCGTGACCTCGGCCTCACCCGCGCGCAACCACTTCTCGAGCTTCCAGGCAGTGTAGAAACCGGCGTAGCCGCCGCCGACGATCAGGATTTTGGGCACGGCGAATGTCTCCTTGAGGTGGGGGTGTCGCAGACGACCTTACCCCGAGCGCCGCGCACGCCTGAACTGGCGGACCGCCCCGACGGCGACGAGGACGGCCGCTCCCCCGAAGACCGTGAGGACGATCAACGGGATGCCCGTCGACCTCATGGTCTCGACCGTGGGCAGCAGGACCGCCAACGGCTGACCCGGATCGGTCACCGGTGTCGGCACGGGGGCCTCGACGGTCGGGTTCGTCGCCTGCGCCGACGGCGCCGGCACGTCCGCCCGCCGGTGCACCCGGATCCACTCGGCCAGGTCGCCCATGGGGTTCTCGGCGACCGTCGGCACCGAGGCCGTGACGGCCGCGGCCGCGTCGACGAGGCCGTGCCCGTACAGCGGGTCGGGTGTCGTGGCGCCCTTCGGCGTGGCCGTCGCGACGACGCGGTTGATGACGTCGTCGGCGTCGAGCTCGGGATGGGCACTGCGCACGAGGGCGACGATGCCCGCCACGAGGGGCGTGGCACCGCTCGTGCCGCTCCAGCTGTAGTGGACGTCACCGGGACCGACACCCACGAGGTCCTCGCTCGGGGCGGCCACACCGATCGTGATGCCCTGGCTCGACGCGTCGAAGCTCGCCGTGCCCTGGCGATCCACACCGGCGACGGTGAGGACGCCCGGCATGGTCGCGGGCGCGCCGACCTCGGTCGTGCCGCTGCCGCGGTTGCCGGCCGCCGCGACGACGACGACGTCGTGCTGCATGGCGTAGAGGAAGGCGTCGTCCCAGCTGGTCGGCCAGTCGAGCGTGTTGCGGGTCAGGGACATGTTGATGACGTCCGCCCCGGCGTCGACCGCCCAGCGCACCGCCCGGGCGATCTGGTCGTCGGAGTCCACCGCCGACGAGCCGAAGCCCACCGACACCGAGAGCAGGTCGGCCTCGGGCGCGACGCCGATCACGCCGTCGCCGGACCCGGTGCCACGGCCGGCGACCATCGATCCGACCAGCGTGCCGTGGTTCGGGTCGTCGCCGACGGGCGTCTGACCGTCGGCCGAGCCGAGCCCCGACACGTCGGTGCCGCCGACGACGACGCCCTGGAGTTCACGCACCGACGAATCGACGCCGGTGTCGATCACGGCCACGGTCGTCCCCGCCCCCCGTGTGGTCTGCCACGCCCGCTGGATGCCGTAGTCGGCGAGCCAGTACTCGGCATCGCGGACCTGGTCGGCCGATGCGGCCGACGCCGGCACGACGGCAGCGACGAGGGCCCCCAGCACGATCGCCACCACGAACCCCCCGGAACGGCGCACGCGCGTCAGGCTCCCCCGCCGATCTCGGGCGAGGCGGCGGCCTGCTGGTCGTCGGCCAGGAAGTCGGGGCACCGGCACACGTCGGGACTCCACGACGCCCGCTCGAGGGCGAGGTCGCCGAAGGGGTTGACCCCCGGCCCGGCCGCCAGCGAGTGACCGACGAGGGCGTGCAGGCACTTGACCCGCTCGGGCATGCCACCCGCCGTGACGTGGTCGATCTCGTCCACGTGCTCGATGCCCTCGCGGTCGGCCAGGTACGCCTCGTGCGCGGCGTGGTATCGGCTTCGCAACTCGGGGTCGGACTCGAGGAGCTCGGTGAACTCGGCCATCACCCCGGTGGCCTCGAGGGTCGACACGGCAGCCGTGGCACCGGGGTGGCACAAGTAGTAGAGCGTGGGGAAGGGCGTGCCGTCGGTCAGCCGCGGTTTCGTCGCCACGACGGTGGGTGCGCCGCAGACGCAGCGCGCGGCGATGCCGATGACGTCGCGCGCGGGCCGCCCGAGCTGGGCGGTCACGACACGGACGTCGTGGTCGGTCACGGGGTCGAAGGGGGGCGTGGTCACGGCGTGCCACCTGTCTGCTCGGAGGTCGGGGCGGGCACCTGGCTGCCGCTGATGTCGGGGGCGACGAGTTCGGTCGCGGGCTCGTCGCTCAGCCCGGCGTCGAGCACCGAGGCCGTCATCGCCGCCACCCAGTCGACCTGGGGCGTCTGGAGCGAGTCGCTGATCGTCGTGCCGGTGCCCGGAGCCGTGCCGGGCGCCTGGGCCGCGTCGTCGCCCATCACGAGGTAGCTGTACTCACCCGGGTAGACGTAGAGCAGGCGGTCGCGTGCCTGGGCCTCGATGTACGCCGGATCGCTCCATCGCGCGACGTCTTCTTTCAACTCGTCGACGGACTGCTCTTGCTGCCGGACGTCGTCCTGGAGGGCCGCGATCTGTTGCTGCTGCTGCACCAGGGTGCGCAGCGAGGGCGCGAGGATGACGACGAACATGACCAGGATGACCAGCATGAGCACGCTGAACCCCGAGAACCGGATCGACCGCAGCCAGTGGCCCGTCGGCGTCTCGCCGGTCGGCAGGGTCACCGGCACACGGCGGTTCGCGGTCTCACGGGGCATGGGACGAGCCTAAAGGACGTCTCTGGGGAACGACGGAGGCCCGCCCCGCACGAGCAGGACGGGCCCCGAGGAGGCGCGGGTCGCGTCAGGCGGAGAAGCGCGGGAAAGCGCTGTACCCGGCGTAGACCGCGGCGTCGCCGAGCTCTTCCTCGATGCGGAGGAGCTGGTTGTACTTCGCCACGCGCTCGCTGCGGGCGGGGGCACCGGTCTTGATCTGGCCGGCGTCGGTCGCGACGGCGAGGTCGGCGATCGTGGTGTCCTCGGTCTCACCCGAACGGTGCGAGAGGACCGTCGTGTAGCCGCTGCGCTGGGCGAGCGCGACGGCGTCGAGCGATTCGGTCAGCGTGCCGATCTGGTTGACCTTCACGAGGATCGAGTTGGCAGCGCCGGCCTTGATGCCCTTGGCGAGTCGCTCGGGGTTCGTGACGAACAGGTCGTCGCCGACGATCTGCGTCTTCGAGCCGATCTCGCTCGTCAGGTGGGCCCAGCCCTCCCAGTCGTCCTCGTCGAGCGGGTCCTCGATGGTGACGAGGGGGTACGACGCGACGAGGTCGGCGTAGTAGTTCGCGAGGAAGGCCGAGTCGCGCTTCTCGCCCTCGAAGGTGTAGCTGCCGTCCGCGTAGAACTCGCTCGAGGCCACGTCGAGACCCAGGGCGAGGTCCTTGCCCGGGGTGAAGCCGGCCTTGGTGATGGCCTCGACGAGCAGGTCGAGCGCGGCGCGGTTGCTGTCGAGGTTCGGCGCGAAGCCACCCTCGTCGCCCAGACCGGTCGAGAGGCCCTTGGCCTTGAGCTCGCTCTTCAGGGCGTGGTACGTCTCGGCACCCCACTGCAGCGCCTCGGCGAACGAGGACGCGCCGACCGGCAGGATCATGAACTCCTGGATGTCGACGTTGCTGTCGGCGTGCGAACCGCCGTTGATGACGTTGAGCATGGGGACGGGCAGCGTGTGCGCGTTCGGCCCGCCGAGGTAGCGGAAGAGGGGCAGGTCGGCCGAGTCGGCCGCCGCCCGGGCCACGGCCAGCGAGACGCCGAGGATGGCGTTCGCGCCGAGACGCTTCTTGTTGTCGGTGCCGTCGAGTTCGATCATGGCCTGGTCGATCAGGCGCTGGTCGGTGGCGTCGAGGCCCTCGACCTCGGGGCCGATCTCGTCGATCACGGCGGCGACGGCCTTGAGCACGCCCTTGCCGAGGTAACGGCTCTTGTCGCCGTCACGGAGCTCGTAGGCCTCGAAGGCCCCGGTCGATGCACCCGAGGGGACGGCCGCACGCGACACCGTGCCGTCCTCGAGCAAGACCTCGACCTCGACGGTGGGGTTGCCCCGCGAGTCGAGGATTTCGCGGGCGCCTACGGCGTCGATTGCTGCCACTGGAGAGCTCCTTAGTAGTCGTTCGTCTGGGGACGCGAGGTCCGCGGCCCAGCTTAGCCGCGCCTCCTGCCCTGGTTCGTGGCGAGGAGCCGTCGGCGACGGTCAGCCGATCGTGCGGACCTCGAGGTCGGCGGCCGACTCGCCCCCGCGCACGGTGACGAAGCGGCCGAACCCCGCCGCCGCCAGTCCGTCGAGCTGGTTGGTGAAGTTCTTGGCCTTCTTCTCGAGGCGCACGCGCCGTTCGCCGCCCGCCAGCAACGCGCGCTGCAGGGCGAGCAGCTCGACCGGTTCGACCTTCTTGTCGTAGACCACCGCGAGCCCTTCGTCGCCGTCGGCCTCGAGGGTCACGAGGTCGACGAGGCGTTCGAAGCCGAGGGAGAAACCGGCCGCGGGCACGTCGCTGCCGAGGAAGCGGCCGATCATGCCGTCGTAGCGACCGCCGCCGCCGAGGGAATAGGGCACGTCCGGGTGGGCGATCTCGAAGATCGTGCCCGTGTAGTACCCCATGCCGCGGACCAGGGTCGGATCGAACTCGAGGGTGGACCCCGGCAGCGCCTCGCGCAGCGCGACGAGGTCGGCGAACGCCGCACGGTCGAGCCAGGGGACGTCCGTGGCCTCACCGGTGGCCCAGGAGGCGCCGGCCAGCTGGGTGAGCGCGTCGCCGAGACCCGGCGTGGTGACGCCGAGGTCGGCGAGTTCGGCGACGACGCCGTCGACGCCGATCTTGTCGAGTTTGTCGACGACGATCAGCGCCTGGTCGGTCAGCGCCTCGGGTACCGCCCAGTGGGCGAGCATCGCCAGCAGGATGCGGCGGTCGTTCACGCGGATCGTCGTGCCGGTGAGGCCGAGGGCGTCGAGCACGGCGGTCGTGGCCTGGATCAGTTCGATCTCGGCCAGCGGCCCGGCCTCGCCCAGGACGTCGATGTCGCACTGGACGAACTGGCGGTAGCGGCCCTTCTGCGGACGCTCGGCCCGCCACACCGGGGCGATCTGCACGGAGCGGAAGACCGTCGGCAGCTCGGCTCGGTGCGACGCGTAGAAGCGCGCGAGCGGCACCGTCAGGTCGAAGCGGAGTCCGAGGTCGGCGAGTCCGAGCACGCTCTCGGCCGATCGCAGGTCGTCGAGGTCGAGGCCCCGCCGGAGGACGGCGAAGACCTGCTTCTCGTTGTCGCCCCCGAGCCCGGAATGGAGGCGCGAGCTCTCTTCGACCACGGGCGTCTCGATCTCGTCGAAGCCGTAGGAGCGGTAGACGCCTCGGATGACCGAGAGCACGCCCTCGCGGCGCCTCTTGTCGGCGGGCAGGTGGTCGCGCATGCCGCGCGGCGGGTTGACGGGGGTCGGCATGAGGACATCATCCCAGAGACGCCGCACCCCTGACGTCGGCACCGACTTGCAGGCATGTCACATTCTACGTTATGGTCTTCTCGGGTGGTCGGCGCGAATCGGGTTGCGTGTCGGTCACACCACTCGGCCCTCCCTTCCCTGCGGTGAGGGCCCTGGCCGGGCCGGGCGCTGAGCGCTCGGCCCGGTTCAGCCCGACCCGACGCCCGCCGACACCATCAGGTTCCACCCACCCCGAGGCCGACGGCGAGCAGGGTCAGTGCTGAGGAACGCGCGAGACGAGGGTCTCGACGGCATGCTTGTACGCTGCGGACGCACGACGCCCGTCCCCCGAGACGATGGCGTCGTACTGCAGGCCGAACAACGCATCGACGAAGACCCGTGCCGCGACCTTGGCCTCGGCCGGCGCGACCCCGTTCGCCGAGACCCAGCCCGCCACGTGGTCGACCCACCGTCCGACCGCCCCGCGAGCAGTGCCGCCGACCTCACCCGCCACGGTCTCGAGCAGGGCCGCCTCGAGCTCGAGGCGGTGCAGGTCTCGGCCCCGCTCGGTGGTGACCTCGTGCCAGACCTTCGCGAGGTGCTTGCCGAAGGCCTCGCGGTCGAGCTCGGAGACCGCGACCGACAGCAAGGCGTCGTTGCGGGCGACGACCGCGCGGACGATCTCGGCGATGAGCTCTGCCCGGTTGCCGAAGTGGTAGACGAAGACGTACGTGCTGACCCCCAGGGCCTCGGCCAGGGTGCGGAACGACACGGTGGCGAGGGAGCGACCCCGGAGGTGCTCGAGGATCTGGCCGAGGAGCTCGGGCTTGCGGGTGGGATCAGGCTTGCGAGGCATGGTGCCGCTCCTTCGTGCCGACGAGTCGTACTCGCCCTGCGCGGTCGCCGTCGTCGTAGTGGACCATAACAGACGTCTGTCGTGGCCGACCGGTCGGTCGACCGGCATCCGCGAGGCCCCCCGAGCACCCCGGGCGGGACGCCGAGTGCACCGACATGTCGGCTTTTGACATGTCAACACACATCCTCTACATTGAGGACACCACTCGGACCCCACCGGGTCGCTGCCCCTCGGGCCGACCCTCTGGTGGACGAGCGCCGGCCTAGCCGCTCATTCGGGTTGAGCGGGCGAGGCCGAGGTGCCCCCTCATTCGGGTTGAGGGGGCACCTGCTCGACGGGACGGCCCTCGATCGTCCCGCCTCCGGCCTGGGCGCCCCCGGGTTGCCCGCCTTCGGGCTGCTCGTCTTCCGCCTGGCCGCCCTCGAGCTGCCCGCCTTCGGCCGGTTCGGCCTCGTCTCGCCGCAGGAGAATCTCGCGCTCGCGCACGGCGGCCCGGAGCGCGCGCTCGGCATCGATGCCCCGGTCGGTGGCCTCGTCGACCTGCGCGAGCAGCCCTCGGCCCCACGCGAGTTCGCGCGACTCGGCCAGGGCGTCCGTCGCCGCCGTGTCCACCGCCGCCGTGCCCGTCACCTCCGTGCCCGTCACCTCCGTGCCCGACGTCGTGGTCGGTGCCCGATCGGGCTCGGGGCGGACGCCACCTGCGGCAGCCCGTCGCGCATCGAGCTTCTGGGCGCGCGCGAGAGCGGGCTGCCCGACGGGGACGCCGTCGTAGGCACTCGTCCGCTGCGACTTCTCGTCGGCCTTCGCCGCCGACCAGAGTCGGACGATCTCGTCGACGTCGTCGGCCCGGTCGGCCCCGAAGACGTGGGGGTGACGCCGCACGGTCTTCTCGACGACGTCACGCACGACGTCGGCGAGGTCGAACGACCCCGAGGAGGCGCGGGCGGCGAGGGCGCCGTGCAGGACCACCTGGTAGAGCACGTCCCCGAGCTCCTCCCGGACGTCGTCCGAGGTGCCGTCCTCGATCGCGTCGACGAGCTCGTAGGTCTCTTCGACGAGGTAGGTCACCAGGGACCGTGGGGTCTGCGCACGGTTCCAGGCGCACCCGCCCTCGTCGGCGAGGAGGGCGTCGACCACGCGGACGAGCTCGTCGAGCCGAGCGCCCGCCCCGGGTTCGGAGGCGCCCCGCGCCTCCTCGTCGTGGGCTCCGTCCGGGCGACGCGACACGGTCAGCTCGCCGCGGCCGTGTCGGTCGCCGGACGCGCGACCGGGGCCGCGTAGATCGCCGACAGCAGCTGCTCGACCCAGACGATCAACTCGTCGTCGCTCGGTGCCTGCCCATGGGCTCGTGGCAGGGGCACGCTGACGGCGTTCGTCTGCGCGAACCACCGCGCACCCGGGTACATCCGTTGCAGGCGGACCTGCATGCTGTCGGGCAGGTCGACGCCCGAGACCCGCAGGTTGCTGCCCATGACCACGACCTCGCTGAGACCGGCCTTCTGGGCCGCCCGACGCAGGCGGGAGACCTCGATCAGCGCCAGCACAGGTGCCGGGGGCTCACCGTAACGGTCGGTGAGTTCGTCGAGCACCGAGTCGATCTGGTCGTCGGTGGACGTGGGCGAGCTGGCCGTCGAGAGCTTCTGGTAGGCCTCGAGGCGCAGCCGCTCGCTCTCGACGTACTCTTCGGGGACGTGGGCGTCGACCGGGAGTTCGAGCCGGAGTTCGGTCTGCCCCTCGGCGACGTCCCCGCGGAAGGAGCTGACGGCCTCACCGATCATGCGGAGGTAGAGGTCGAAACCGACCCCGGCGATGTGCCCCGACTGTTCACCGCCGAGCAGGTTGCCGGCCCCACGGATTTCGAGGTCTTTCAAGGCGACCTGCATGCCCGCACCGAGCTCGTTGTTGGCGGCGATCGTCTCGAGGCGGTCCTGTGCGGTCTCGCTGAGCGGCTTGTCGGCGTCGTAGAGGAAGTACGCGTAGCCGCGCTCCCGGCCTCGACCCACCCGCCCACGCAGCTGGTGCAGCTGGCTCAGACCGTACTTGTCGGCCCGGTCGATGATCAACGTGTTGGCGTTGGCGATGTCGAGACCCGTCTCGATGATGGTGGTCGACACGAGGACGTCGAACTTGCGCTCCCAGAAATCGACCATCACCTGCTCGAGCGTCGACTCGGCCATCTGGCCGTGGGCGACGGCGACGCGGGCCTCGGGCACGAGCTCGGCGATCTGCGCCGCGATGCGGTTGATGCTCGACACGCGGTTGTGCACGTAGAACACCTGGCCCTCGCGCAGCAGTTCGCGCCGGATCGCGGCGGCTTTCTGCCGGTCGCTCTCGGGGCCCACGAAGGTGAGGATCGGGTGGCGGTCCTCGGGCGGGGTGGCCAGGGTCGACATCTCGCGGATGCCCGTGACGGCCATCTCGAGCGACCGCGGGATCGGGGTCGCCGACATGGCCAGGATGTCGACGTTGGTCTTGAGCTTCTTCAGGGCGTCCTTGTGTTCGACGCCGAAACGCTGCTCTTCGTCGATGATGACGAGGCCGACGTCCTTGTACGAGATGCCCTCGCTCAACAGTCGATGGGTGCCGATGACCATGTCGACGGTGCCGTCGCCGAGCCCGGCGATCGTCTCCTTGGACTCTTTCGCCGACTGGAACCGGCTGAGGCTGCGGAGGTGCACGGGGAACCCGGCGAAGCGATCGCTGAAGGTGTCGAAGTGCTGTTTCACGAGCAGGGTCGTCGGGACGAGCATGACGACCTGCTTGCCGTCCTGGATGGCCTTGAACGCCGCTCGGACGGCGACCTCGGTCTTGCCGTAGCCGACGTCGCCCGAGAGCAGGCGGTCCATCGGGATCGGGCGCTCCATGTCGGCCTTGATCTCGTCGATGGTCGTGAGCTGGTCGGGGGTCTCGGCGAACGGGAACGCCTCTTCGAGCTCGCGCTGCCACGGGGTGTCGGGCGGGAACGCGTGGCCCTTGCTCGCCATGCGGGCCGAGTAGAGCTTGACCAACTCGACCGCGATGTCGCGGACGGCCTTGCGTGCCTTGCCCTTGGCGGCCGCCCAGTCCCCGCCGCCCATCTTGCTGAGCGTCGGGGTTTCGCCACCCACGTAGCGGCTGAGCAGGTCGAGCTGGTCGGTCGGGACGTAGAGCTTGTCGCCGGGGTAACCGCGCTTCGAGGGCGCGTACTCGAGCACGAGGTACTCGCGAGAGTGCTTGACCGCGTTCTTGCCACCGCTCGACACCTCGCGGCTGGTGAGCTCGAGGAACTTGCCGATGCCGTGGGTCGAGTGCACGACGACGTCGCCCGGCTTGAGCTGGAGGGGATCGACGACGTTCTTGCGTCGGGTCGCGAGCTTCTTGACCTGACGCGAGTCGTAGTTGGCCGAACGGCCGTAGAAGTCGGACTCGCCGAGGACGGCGATCTTGGACTCCATCAGTTCGAAGCCGGCCTCGACACCACCGGCCACGAGGTGGACGACGCCGGGTTCGAGGGTCTCGGGCAGGCTCTCCTCGAGGCGGGCGGCGACCTCGCGCTCGGCGAGGACGTCTCGGGCCCGCTCGACGAGCCCCGTGCCACGGGCCGTGACGACGACGGACCAGCCGTCGCGTACGCGCTCGACGACGTGCTCGAGCGCCCCCTCGGCGTGTCCGCTGAAACTCGGGACGACGGCCGCGTCCACGCGGACGTAGTCGCCGGCCGCCGCGACCGCCTCGTCGTCGGACAGCACCTCGCCCGAGTCGAAGCCGCTCATCGTGAACCAGGACCGGTCGCCCGCCGCGTCACGCAGGTCGCGGAGGCTGAGGAAGTCGCCGGAGTCGAGGTCGATGGGCGCCTCG
The DNA here is from genome assembly GCF_001421165.1 of Frigoribacterium sp. Leaf8. Lineage (GTDB taxonomy): Bacteria > Actinomycetota > Actinomycetes > Actinomycetales > Microbacteriaceae > Frigoribacterium. Next base: position 436,264 of record NZ_LMKB01000006.1, read on the forward strand.
GCACCGGCCGTCGCGGCGTTCCAGGCGGCCGACAGGAACTCGCGGTTCGTCTCGGCCAGGCTCTGGGCGCGCGACACGACCCGCTCGGGCGAGAGGACGACGATGGAGGCGCCGGCCGGCAGGTAGTGGGTCACCGGCACCAGCCGGTGCACCAGCGCGGGTGCCAGGCTCTCCATGCCCTCCACCGGGATGCCCTCGGCGATCTTCGCGAGCATCTGCGACAGGCTGGGGAACTCGTGCTGCATCTCGCGAGCCCGTTGACGGACCGCCTCGGTGAGCAGCATCTCGCGGCTCGGCGGCAGCTCGACCGACATGACCTCGCCGTCCAGGCTTCGCTGGTCGGCCACGGAGAACCGACGGATCTGGTCGACCTCGTCGCCGAAGAAGTCGACGCGCACCGGGTGTTCGGCCGTGGGCGGGAACACGTCGAGGATGCCGCCGCGGACGGCGAACTCGCCACGGCGGGTGACCATGTCGACCCGGGCGTACGCCAGGTCGACGAGATGGACGGCGATGCCCGAGAGGTCGTGGCCGCGCTCGCCCACGGTGAGCCGCACGGGGTCGAGCTCGACGAGGTTGTCGCTGAGCGGCTGGAGGGCGGCGCGCACACCGGCGACGACGACGATGGGGCGGACGGAACCCGGCGCCTCGGCAGCTTCCTGCCGCCAGGTGGCGAGACGCCGCAGGGCGTGGATCCGCTTGCCGACCGTCTCGGCGCTGGGGCTGAGACGTTCGTGGGGCAGGGTCTCCCACGCGGGGAACTCGATGACCTCGGCCTCGGGCAGGTAGCTGGTGAGCGACCCCCGCACCGCCTCGGACTCCCGGCCCGTGGCCGTGACGACCAGCATCGCCTGCGGACCCTCGCGACGGTCGAGCAGACCGGCCAGCAGGGGAACGCGGAGGCCGTCGACGACGGAGAAATCGGTGCTGCGTGCGGCCCGGTCGAGGGCGGCAGAGAACGTGGAGGCGCGCGAGAGCGCCTGGATCAAGCCCGCGAGTATCACCCGCACGATGTTACGCGGCACCACCGACACCGCGGTCGGGGTTCGCTGTCGGCGACACCGGGAGGCGCCCGGAGGTCGGTCACCGGCGGGACGGACCCGCTCGTCGCGGTCCGCGACTCGACCACGTCCGTGGTCGGCCGGGCTCCGGACGCGTCAGCTCTTCGCGGTGTGGAACTTCAGCTGCGCCGCGGTCAGTCCGTCGGTGGCGATCATCTCGACCGCGTCGGCCGCGTCGGCGACCAGGAACCGAAGTTCTTTGCGTTCGGTGGAGGAGAAGTCCTTGAGGACGAAGTCGGCGGCTGGCTGCCTGCCGGGCGGACGGCCGATGCCGACACGAACCCGGGTGAACTCGTTCGACCCCGTGGCGGCGATGATGTCGCGGATGCCGTTGTGGCCGCCGTGGCCGCCACCGTGCTTCAGCCGGACGACGTCGAAGTCGATGTCGAGCTCGTCGTGGACGACGATGAGCCGCGACACGTCGAGGTCGTAGTACTTCAACAGCGCCTGCGTCGGCCCGCCCGAGACGTTCATGAAGGTCGCGGGCCTGGCCAGCACGAAGCGAGGGCCGCCGGGAGCGGTGCGCCCCTCGGCGACCGTCGCGTTCGTGCGGTGGTTCTTGAACCCGGTGGAGAGTCGGTCGGCCAGTTCGGCCAGGACCATCTGCCCCACGTTGTGCCTGTTGCCGGCGTAGCCGGGCCCGGGGTTGCCGAGCCCGACCACGAGCCACTGGTCGTCGAGTGCCATCGTCGTGGTCGTCGTTCTCTCAGTGGGTCTGCGCCGGCAGGGTGTTCGAGCTGCGTCGTGTTACTCGGAGCGCTCTTCGTCCTCGATGGACTCGACGTCGCCCTCGGCCTCGGCGGCCTCGCCGTCCTCGTCGGAGACCGCGTCGGTCGTCAGGTCGAGCTGGGGCACCGAGACGGCGAGCACGAGGGTCTCGGGCTCGCTGACCAGGGTCGCGCCCTTGGGCAGCACGAGGTCGGCCGCCGAGATCTGGGCGCCCTCTTCGAGGCCCTCGATCGAGACGACGACGTTCTGCGGGATGTGCGTGGCCTCGACCTCGAGCTCGACGGCGTTGAGCTCGACGACGTGGATCGTGCCGGGAGCCGACTCACCCTCGACGTGCACGGGCACCTCGACGGTGACCTTCTCGCCCTGGCGGACGACGATGAGGTCGATGTGCTCGATGGTCTGCTTGACCGGGTCGCGCTGGATGTCCTTGACGAGGGCGAGCTGGTTCGTGCCCTCGATGTCGAGCGTGATGACGGCGTTGGCACGACGCGTGATCAGCATGGTCTCGTGACCGGGCAGCGTGACGTGCTGGGGGTCGGTGCCGTGGCCGTAGATGACCGCGGGGATCTGGTCCTTGGCACGGATCTTGCGGGCCGCGCCCTTGCCGAAGCTGGTGCGCACGAGGGCGCTGAGGTTGTTCTGGTCGGACATGTCGTCTCCTTGCAGGGGCCGTGACGGCCCGGGGGTGTGTGGTCGGTGTCAACTCGAACGCGAATCGCGTGAGGAAGGACCCGCAACCCGAGGGGTGCCGCCCGAGGGACGATCACCGCTGCACGAGTGGTGCGTGAGCACCGAGCGCCTGCCTACCGCGTCGATCACGGGTGCCGGAGCACCCCTCGCCGAGGTTCAGCTACCAAGGTTACACGTCGGCCGGGCGTGTCGCCAACCCGCGCCTCCTCGGCTCGTCCGTCCGCGAGGGCGCCCCCTCAGCGCCCGAGTCGGGCTCGTCAGTGCCCGAGTTCGCCTCGTCGCACGGCCCCGAGGTGGGCCGTCACGGCCGCCACGACGTCGTCGGGACCGGGCTCCACGTCGACCTCGAAACCGGCCTCGTCGTCGGTCAGCGGCTCGAGGGTGGCGAACTGCGACTCCATCAGGCCGGCCGGCATGAAGTGCCCCTTGCGCTCGCGCTGACGTCGGGCGACGAGGTCGCGCACGCCGGTCAGGTGCACGAACCGGAGGCGCGGGTCGCCCTCCCGCAGGACGTCGCGGTACGCCTTCTTCAGCGACGAGCAGGCGACGACCACCGAGTCGTCGCCCGCCGCGGCGATGCGGTCGGCGACGAGGCGGAGCCACGGCCACCGGTCGTCGTCGTCGAGCGGCTGCCCGGCGGCCATCTTGAGCCGGTTGGCCTCGGGGTGCAGGTCGTCGGCGTCGACGAACGGGACGCCGAGGGTCTCGGCCAACAGCTCGCCCACGGTCGACTTGCCCGATCCGGAGACCCCCATCACGACGACGGGCGGGAAGGGAGCGGGGTGGGGCTGGTCGGTCACGGACGGCCTTCGATCGGGGAAACGGTTGCGTCAACCCTAGGCGAGCCGCCGTGGAGGGGTACGGACGGAGCCTGTCGGACGCTCGGCACCGAGGCATAGTCTGCGAACACCACCGACCGAGAAGGAGGCACCGTGACCGAACACGGAGCAGCATCGCAGTCCACCGCCCACGCGAACATCGGAGTCGTCGGCCTGGCCGTCATGGGCTCGAACCTGGCGCGCAACCTGGCCAGTCGCGAGGGCAACACGGTCGCCGTCTACAACCGCTCCCCCGAGCGCACCGACACCCTCATGGACGAGCACGGTGACGCCGGGTTCATCGCCTCGAAGTCGATCGAGGACTTCGCCGCATCCCTGCAGAAGCCGCGCACCGCGATCGTCATGGTGCAGGCCGGTCGCGGCACCGACGCCGTCATCAGCCAGCTCGCCGACGTGTTCGACGAGGGCGACATCATCGTCGACGGCGGCAACGCGAACTTCCAGGACACCCGCCGACGAGAGGCCGCCCTCAAGGAGCGCGGACTGAACTTCGTGGGCGCCGGCATCTCGGGCGGCGAGGAAGGCGCCCTGAAGGGGCCGTCGATCATGCCCGGCGGCTCGAAGGAGGCCTACGAGACGCTCGGCCCGATCCTGGCGTCGATCGCGGCGGTGGCCGAGGGCGAGCCCTGCGTCACGCACGTCGGGGCCGACGGCGCGGGCCACTTCGTCAAGATGATCCACAACGGCATCGAATACGCCGACATGCAGCTCATCGCCGAGTCGTACGACCTGCTGCGCCGGGTGGGCGGCCACGAGCCCGCCGCCATCGCCTCGGTCTTCGAGGAGTGGAACAAGGGCGAGCTCGAGTCGTACCTGATCGAGATCACGGCCGAGGTGCTCCGCCAGACGGATGCCAAGACGGGCGGCCCGCTCGTCGACTCGATCGTCGACCAGGCCGGCTCCAAGGGCACGGGCGTCTGGACCGTGCAGAACAGCGTCGGGTTGGGCGTGCCGGTCGGTGGGATCGCCGAGGCCGTCTTCGCCCGCGCCGTGTCGTCGAAGCCCGCCCAGCGCTCGGCCGTGCAGAAGACCCTGCAGGGACGGCCCGAGATCCAGGAGGCCGGCGACGGCTTCGAGGACGACGTGCAGAAGGCGCTCTACGCCTCGAAGATCGTCGCCTACGCCCAGGGCTTCGACGCCATCATCGCCGGTGCCGACGAGTACGACTGGGACATCGACAAGGGCGCCATCGCCAAGATCTGGCGCGGCGGCTGCATCATCCGGGCACAGTTCCTCAACCGCATCGTCGACGCCTACGAGAAGGACGCGTCGATCGCGACCCTGCTCGAGGACGACTACTTCGCCGCGGCCGTCCGAGACGGCGAAGAGGCCTGGCGCCGCATCGTGGCCAAGGCCGCCCTCTCGGGCATCCCCGTGCCCGGCTTCGCCTCGGCTCTGTCGTACTACGACTCGCTCGCGTCCGAACGCCTGCCCGCCTCCCTCATCCAGGGGCAGCGGGACTTCTTCGGGGCACACACCTATCAGCGCGTCGACGAGGAGGGCACGTTCCACACCCTCTGGTCGGGCGACAGGGCCGAGATCGAGACGGAGCCGTCGACCCACTGACGGGTGCAGGGGCGCTCACCGCGCCTCCTGCGTCCTGACGGGCGTGCCCCTCGATGCGGTGCCGCTGCGGCGGCCGGCGTCGGGCACGCCCGTTCGTCGTTCCGCCGCAGCGGACCTCGGAGCTTCCGACGTCGATGTAGACAACTCAGGAGAACGGCCGCCGAATCGGCCCTTTGGAGGCGCGGCGCAGCCGAACTCCGGAGTTGCCGACTTCGCACGGGCAGGTCGCGGGCCAGGCGGGCCGCTCGGGCCGGGCCGTGGCCTGCCGGTCGCGTGACCCAGGCGGCACGGGCCGGGCGGGCGGGCGGGTCGAGCAAATCCATGTCGGCAAGTCAGGAGAACGACCGCCGAAACGGCGGGCAGGAGGCGCAGCACAGCCGAACTCCGGAGTTGCCGACATCGGACGAGCAAGCCGGGCCGGTCGGGGCCGAGCGGCCCGGTGGGGGCGAGCAGGTCCACGTCGGCAAGTCAGGAGAACGACCGCCGAAACGGCCCGCAGGAGGCGCGGCGCAGCCGGACTCCGGAGTTGCCGACATCGGACGAGCAAGCCGGGCCGGTCGGGGCCAGGCGAGCCGAGCGGTCGGAGCCAGGCGAGCCGAGCGGTCGGAGCCAGGCGAGCCGGGCGGTCGGAGAGCCAGGCGAGCCGGGCGGTCGGGGCCAGGCGGGTCGGGCCGGTCGACTCCGTGCGCCGAGGCGACGGGAGGTGTCGGGCGGGGGCTACGCGGCGCCGTCGAACATCGAGGTGACCGAGCCGTTGTCGAAGACCTCGTGGATGGCCCGGGCGATCAGCGGGGCGATGGGCAGGATCTCGAGCTTGTCGAACTTCTGGTGCTCGGTGAGCGGCAGGGTGTCGGTGACGACGACCGAGTCGATGAACTCGCTGTTGAGGATCTCAGGGGCGGGGTCGCTGAAGACCGCGTGGGTCGCGGCGACCACGACGCCGATCGCGCCGTTGGCCTTGAGCGCCTCGGCGGCCTTGACGATGGTGCGACCGGTGTCGATCAGGTCGTCGACCAGCAGGCACACGCGACCCGAGACGTCGCCGACGATCTCGTGGACGGTGACCTGGTTCGGCACCAACGGGTCACGGCGCTTGTGGATGATCGCGAGGGGGGCGTCGAGCTTCTCGCTCCAGATGTCGGCGACGCGAACGCGGCCCATGTCGGGCGAGACCACCGTCAGGGTGGTGTTGTCGAGCTTGGCGCGGAAGTGCTCGAGCAGCACGGGCATGGCGAAGAGGTGGTCGACCGGGCCGTCGAAGAAGCCCTGGATCTGCGGGGCGTGCAGGTCGACGCTCATGATGCGGTGCGCTCCGGCCGCCTTGAAGAGGTCGGCGACGAGCCGGGCGGAGATCGGCTCGCGACCCCGGCCCTTCTTGTCTTGCCGGGCGTACGGGTAGAACGGCGCCACGACGGTGATGCGCTTCGCCGAGGCCCGCTTCAGGGCGTCGACCATGATCAGCTGTTCCATCAGCCACTCGTTGATCGGCGCCGAGTGGGACTGGATGACGAAGGCGTCCGAGCCACGGACGCTCTCGTCGAAGCGGGCGTAGAGCTCGCCGTTGGCGAAGGTGCGGGCGTCGGTCGGGATCAGCTCGCTGCCGAGCTCGGCGGCGATCTGGTTGGCCAGTTCGGGGTGCGCACGCCCCGAGATCAGAACGAGTCGGTTCTCGCCGGTGATCTTGATTCCGGACACGTCACTCGCTCTCCGGCCCCGAGGGGCCAACCCGACCGGGTTCAGTCGGTCGTTCGTTCGGCGCGAGCGGCGGCCTCGGCAGCCGCCGAGCCGGGGCGGTTCGCCTCGACCCATCCGCTCGCATTGCGCTGTGGAGCGATGCTCAAGGCCAGGGCACCGGCCGGCACGTCTTTGCGGACGATCGTTCCGGCGCCTGTGTACGCTCCGTCGCCAATCCTAACGGGGGCGACGAAGACGTTGTGCGACCCGGTGCGGACGTGCGACCCGACCTCGGTGCGGTGCTTGTCCACGCCGTCGTAGTTGGCCGTGATGGTGCCGGCGCCGATGTTCGACCCCTCGCCCACCTCGGTGTCGCCCACGTAGCTGAGGTGCGGCACCTTCGACCCGGCGCCGATCTGCACGTTCTTGGTCTCGACGAAGGTGCCGATCTTGCCGTCGGCGGACAGGAGCGTGTTGGGACGCAGGTACGCGAACGGCCCGACGGAGGCGCGGGCACCGATGACGGCGAGCGTCGCGTCCGTGCGCTTGACGGTCGCCCCCTCGCCCACCTCGGTGTCGACGAGGGTGGTGTCGGGGCCGACGACCGCGCCCGGGGCGATGTAGGTCGCGCCGCGGAGCTGGGTGCCCGGCAGCAGTTCGACGTCGGGGCTGAGGGAGACGTCGCGGTCGATCCAGGTGGTCTGCGGGTCGACGATCGAGACGCCTTCGCGCTGCCAGTGCTCGACGATGCGGTCGTTCAGCCGACGGGCCGCGGCGGCGAGCTGCACGCGGTCGTTGATGCCCTCGAGGCGCCACGTCTCGTCGATCGCCCGTGCGGCGACGACCTCGCCGGCACCGGTGAGCAGGCCGACCATGTCGGTGACGTACTTCTCGTTCTGCGCGTTGGCCGACCCGATGCGGGGCAGGTGGGTGCGCAGGGCGGCGACGGTGAAGACGTAGGTGCCCGAGTTGATCTCGCGCACGGCCCGCTCGTCGTCGGTGGCGTCCTTGTGCTCGACGATGCGGTCGACGTCGCCCGACTCGCGGCGGACGACCCGCCCGTAGCCGGTGGCGTCGGGCAGCACGGCACTCAGCAGCGTCGCCGAGGCGGAGGCGGCACGGTGCTGGTCGAGCAGGGCGGTGAGCGTCGCGTGGTCGAGGAAGGGCACGTCGGCGCTGACGACCACGACGTCGCCGGTGAACTCGGCGGGCAGCGCCTCCACCGCTTGTTCGACGGCTCGACCGGTGCCGGGCACGTCGTCCTGATCGACGACGAGCGCGTGCGGGGCGGTGTCGAGCACGCTCGCGACGACCAGGTCGCGCTCGTGCCGCACCACGGCGACGAGGTGGTCGGGCCGGAGCGCGCCGGCGCTCTCGAGCACGTGCTGGATCAGCGGCAGCCCCGCCAGGCGGTGCAGGACCTTCGGGGTCGAGGACTTCATGCGGGTGCCCTGCCCTGCGGCGAGGACGACGACGGCGAGCTGACGTTCGGGCATGGTGCTCCTTGGTGAGGGGTGGCGCGTGATCACCGCCGATCCTCCCACGGGAGGCCGCCCGACCACGGGTCACCCGCCCGGCGTGGGGACGCCGCCGACGCCGAGACGCGGTGGTGAGGAGTCAGCGGGAGCGGACGACGGCGACCGAGCCCGAGACCGCGACGGCGTCCTCGACGAGCGCGACGGCGACGTCGGGCAACCCGGTCCCGTCGACGACGGCCTTCCGTGCCCGGTAGAAGAGCCAGCTGCCGACGAGGGCGCCGGACGCCCCGGCGAGCGCTGCGGCCACGGGGGTGCCGCGACGGCCGGTGCCGGCCATCGCGATCCCCGCGACGGCGCCGGAGACCGCGCGACCGAACAGCGGGCCGGCACCGACCCGGCTCGGCGTGGCCGGCAGCTTGTCGCCGACGAGCTCACCGAGGCCCGCGGCCACCAGGGCACCGCGGCCGAGGGGTGAGCGGAACAGGCGCCAGCGCTGCCAGGGGCCCCGCGCCTCCTGGGCGTCGTGGTTCAGGGCCAGGACGGCGAGCGGCGTCGCCGAGCGCGACCCGCTGAGGACGCCGAGCAGGACGGCCCGGACGAGGGATGGCGTGGGATCGGTCTTCGACATGGCAGGAGTCCTCGTCGTCGGATGGACGCCAGGGCGCCCGCGGTCGGGGCGGGACGGACCCGACGAGCCGACCGCGACCTGCGACGCTCGGGGCTCCGCCACCAGGATTCGAACCTAGACCTAACAGCTCCAAAGGCTGTCGTGCTGCCGTTACACCATGGCGGACCGCGCGTGCGCGCCGGTCCATTCTGCCAGACCACGACTCGACCGAGGTGCCCGCGCGGGGCGACGGGCCCGCCGGGCCGCACCGCGCCTCCCGCACCCGACGACGGCCTCGGGCATGATGGGCTGATGCCCGAGCAGGACGAGGTCGACCGCATTGTCGAGGCGTGGCGCCACGAGCGACCCGACCTCGACTTCGCGCCGCTCCAGGTGCTCTCGCGCGTCGGGCGGCTGTCGAAGCACCTCGATCGCGCCCGTCGCGAGGCGTTCACCGCCAGCGACCTCGAGTCGTGGGAGTTCGACGTGCTCTCGGCGCTGCGTCGGGCCGGTGCCCCCTACCAGCTGAGCCCCAAGACGCTGCTGCAGCAGACCCTCGTCTCGAGCGGCGCGATGACCAACCGCATCGACCGGCTCGTGGCCCGCGGCCTGGTCGAACGCCGCACCGACCCGAACGACGGCCGGGGCATCCTGGTCACGATGACGGGCGACGGACGGCGCGCGGTCGACGCCGCGATCGAACGTCTCGTCACGGCCGAGGGCACCCTGCTCAGCGACCTCAGCGACGACGACCGCCGCCGCCTGACCGACCTGCTGCGGACGCTGAGCCTCACGCTCGGCGACTGAGTCGGGGCGACCTGCGGAGCACGCCAGCCCGCTCGCCCGCTCGCTCGCTCGCTCGCTACGCCAGCAACTCGCTCAGCTCGAGCCAGCGCACCTCGAGCTCGCCCGTCTTGTGGTCGAGCGCCGTCAGCTTCGCCTGCAACGCGGCCAGGCCGTCGAAGTCGGACTGGTCGAAGGAGGCGAACTGGGCCAGCAGGGTCTCTCGCTCGCCCGAGGCCTTCGCGAGCTTGCGGTCGATCGATCCGAGCTCTTTCTCGGCGTTGCGCTTCTCGGCTCCCGACAGGCCCGAGGCGGCGGCCGAGGCCGCGACCGATGCCGAGGCCCCCTGGACGGCCGTCGGGCGGTCGGTCGCGCCTCCTTGGTTCTGGGTCGCCTCGCGACGCAGCTGCAGGTACTGGTCGACGCCCCCGGGCAGGTGCCGGAAGCGGCCCTCGAGCACGGCGTACTGCTGGTCGGTGACGCGCTCGAGCAGGTACCGGTCGTGCGAGACGACGAGCAGGGTGCCGGGCCAACCGTCGAGCAGGTCCTCCATCGCGGCGAGCATGTCGGTGTCGAGGTCGTTGGTGGGCTCGTCGAGGATGAGCACGTTCGGCTCGTTCAGCAGGATCAACAGGAACTGCAGGCGGCGCTTCTGGCCACCGGACAGGTCTTTGATGGGGGTCTGCAGCTGAGCGCTGGTGAAGCCGAGGCGCTCGAGCAGCTGCCCGGGCGTCATCTCTTTGCCCCCGGTGACGTACGAGGTGCGCTGCCGGCCGATGACGTCGTTCACCCGCTCGTGCGCGACCTCGTGGAGGTCGGCGAGCTGCTGGTCGAGGATCGCGAACTTGACCGTCTTGCCCTGTTTGACGCGCCCCTCGGTGGGGGCGATGGCCCCGGTGACGACCTTCAGCAGCGTCGACTTGCCGGCGCCGTTCACGCCGAGCACGCCGGTGCGCTCCCCCGGCGCGATGCGCCACTCGACGTCCTGCAGCACGCGCTTGTCGCCGAACGAGACGCCGACCTCGACGAGGTCGACGACGTCCTTGCCGAGGCGAGCGGTCGCCATCTGCGACAGCTGGACGGCGTCACGCACGGGCGGCTCGTCGGCGATCAGTTCGTTGGCCGCGTCGATGCGGAACTTGGGCTTGGTCGAGCGCGCCGGGGCCCCGCGACGGAGCCAGGCGAGCTCTTTGCGCATGAGGTTCTGGCGCTTGGCCTCGGAGGCGGACGCCATGCGGTCCCGCTCGACGCGCTGGAGCACGTAGGCCGCGTAGCCGCCCTCGAAGGGTTCGACGATGCCGTCGTGGACCTCCCAGGTGTCGGTCGAGACCTCGTCGAGGAACCACCGGTCGTGGGTCACGACCACGAGGGCGCCCGAATTCGTCGACCAGCGACGCGAGAGGTGCTGCGCCAGCCAGGCGACGCCCTCGACGTCGAGGTGGTTGGTGGGCTCGTCGAGGAACAGGACGTCCCAGTCGCCGACGAGCAGGGTCGCGAGGGCCACGCGTCGACGCTGACCTCCGGAGAGGTCCTCGACCCGCGCCTCCCACGGGATGTCGGTGGCGAGGCCCGAGATGACGTCGCGGATGCGCGCGTCGCCGGCCCATTCGTGCTCGTCGCGGTCGCCGACGATCAGGCTGCCGACCGTGGCGCCCTCGGGCAGGACGTCGCGCTGGTCGAGCATGCCGATGGTCAGGCCGCGACGGGTCGTGACACGACCGTCGTCGGGTTCGAGCCGACCCGCGAGCACCGACATGAGCGTCGACTTGCCGTCACCGTTGCGGCCGACGACACCGATGCGGGAGCCCTCGTCGATGCCGAGGGTCACCCCGTCGAGGACGACCTTGGTCGGGAATTCGAGACGGAGGTTTTCTGCGCCGAGTAGATGAGCCACCACAGAAGCGTAGACGGCCCGGGCCGGGCGGCCGACTCGACGGTGCGCGACCGGGGTCAGCCCAGCGACGCCACCCACTCGTCCGAGCCGTCGGTGAACTCCTGGCGCTTCCAGATCGGGGTGCGGGCCTTGACCTCGTCGACGAGCGCGGCGCAGGCCGCGAACGCCTCGGCGCGGTGGGCCGACGCCACCGCGCAGGCCAGCGCGACGTCGCCCACGACGAGGTCGCCGTAGCGGTGCTCGACCGCGATCGCGACCTCGGGGTGCGCCTCGGCCACGGCGACCGCGACCTCGTGGATCACCTCGGTCGCCGTCGGATGCGCCTCGTAGTGCAGCGCCTCGACCCCCCGCCCCTCGTCGTGGTCGCGGACGACGCCCTCGAACGTCACGACCGCCCCGGAGGCGCGGCTCGTCACGAGCGCGGAGCACTCGGCCACCGACACGGTCACGTCGACGACGCGGGCGAGCAGCACGCGCTCGGAGGCGGGAGGCGCGGCGGGCGCCCCGGCGGAGGCGCCGCCGGGCAGGAGGGTCGGATCGTCGGTGGTCATGCGGCCCCCTCGGGACTGGGATGGCGGTTCTGGGCGTGGTCGACCCCGTGCAACTGGTCGACCACGTGGTCGAGGACGTCCTCGAGGACCGCGAGCCCGTCGCGCACCCCGCCGCGCGAGCCGGGCAGGTTGACGACGAAGGTGCCGCCGGCCACGCCCGCGAGCCCCCGGGAGAGGACGGCCAGGGGCGTCGAGGCCGCACCCCTGCGCCGGAGTTCTTCGGCGATGCCGGGCAGTTCGCGGTCGAGCAGCGGCAGGGTCATCTCGGGCGTCGCGTCGGTCGGCGACACCCCGGTGCCGCCGGTGGTGACGACGGCGTCGACGCCCCACTCGAGGGCGGCCTCGAGCACCGCGCCGACCGGTTCGCCGTCGGCCACGACGACGGGCCCCTCGACCAGCCACCCCCGCGCGACGAACCAGTCGCGGATGACCGGCCCGGTCGTGTCGTCGGCGGTGCCGGCGGCGGCCCGGGTGGACGCCACGACGACGACGGCCCGACGGCGCGCGGTCTCGTCGGGCGCGGTCACGCCGGGCGCGGTCACGCCGGGCGCGGTCACGCCGGGCGCGGTCACGTCGGCCGTCTCGTGCGGGGCGCCGCTCATCGCGACCAGTCCCCCGACTTGCCGCCCTGCTTGTCGAGCACCTTGATCTCGCCGATCACGGCGAGCGCGTCGACCGCCTTGATCATGTCGAAGAGGGTCAGGGCCGCGACGGACGCGGCGGTCAGGGCCTCCATCTCGACCCCGGTGACGCCCCGGGTCGAGACGCGGGCGATCACGGTGACCTGCGCCTCCGTGGTCTCGAAGTCGACGGTGATCGCGCCGAGCGGCAGCGGGTGGCACAGCGGGATGAGCGTCGGCGTCTGCTTGGCCGCCAGGATGCCGGCGATGCGGGCGGTGCCGAGGGCCTCGCCCTTGGGCAGCGATCCGTCGACCAGTCGCGCGACGACGTCGGGCCGGGTGGTCAGCACGGCCTGGGCGGTGGCGATCCGCTTCGTCTCGGACTTGCCGGTCACGTCGACCATGTGCGCGGTGCCGTCCTCGCGCACGTGCGAGAGCGGGGCGTCGGTCGGGGCGTCGGTCGGCGGCACGTCGGGCGGGGTCGGGGTCATCGGTCGGCCTTCTCGTGGGGGGCGGGGTCGTCGAGCGCCCAGACCTCGACCCGGTCGTCCGCGTCGACGCGGTCGACCCCGACGGGGATCGAGACGAGCACGGTGGCCTCGGCGTGGGCGGCGAGCAGGTGCGAGCTCGGCCCGCCGACGAGGTGGGCGCGCCCGTCGACGTCGACCCGGCCGCGACGCAGCTGGTGCTTGCCGACCGGCGAGTCCACGGGGTGCGCCATCGGCACGGTCCATCGCCGTCGGGGCAGGCCGACGCCGGTGACGCCCTGCAGGGCGGGGCGCAGGAAGGCCTCGAACGACACGAGCGAGCTGACGGGGTTGCCGGGGAAGCAGACGACGGGCAGCTCTCGGTCGTGCACGCGGATCGTCCCCCAGCCCTGCGGCCCGCCCGGTTGCATGGCGACCGGACCGAACGTGACGCCGGCACCCTCGAAGGCGTCGCGGACGACCTCGTAGGCACCCGCGCTGACCCCGCCGCTCGTGAGCACGAGGTCGACCTCGTCGGCGTGGCGGGCGACGACGGCGAGCAGGGCGGCCGCGTCGTCGGTCACCCGGGCGGAGGTGACGACGACGCCGACCTCGGCGAGCGCCGCGGCCAGGGCGACGCCGTTTGCGTCGTGGATCTGGCCGGGCCCGAGCGGGGCACCGGGTGCGGCGAGCTCTTCGCCGGTCGACACCAGCAGGAGGCGCGGGCGGCTCCGTACCTCGACCGCGTCGATCCCGGAGGCGGCGAGCACGCCCCACCGCGCGGGCGTCAGTCGCGTCCCGGCCGCGAAGAGCACGGAGCCCGCGGCGACGTCGCTGCCCGCGGCGCGGACGAAGGCCCCGGCGGCGACGCCCGACGGCACCTCGACGACGGCCTCGACGCCCACGGGAGGGAAGGCGTCCGGCGAGACCTTCTCGATGGGCACGATCGCGTCGGCACCGGCGGGGACGGCCGCGCCGGTCATGATCGGGGCCGCGGCGCCGGAGACCAGGTCGGGGGCGGCCCGCCCGGCGGGGATGCGCGCGGCGACCCGGAGGCTGGTGGGCGCGTCCGGGTCGAGCCCGGCGGTCGAGACGGCGTAGCCGTCCATCTGCGAGTTGGCGAAGGGCGGCAGGTCGATCGGGGCGACGACGTCGGCGGCGAGGACGCGGTCGCGGTACCGGTCGGAGCGCGAGGCGAGCGCCTCGGGGCTCACCACCAACGCGTCGACCGGACGGGCCCGCACGGCCGCCTCGACGACGGCCGTGACCTCGGCGAGGTGGGTCTCGATGGTGCGCACGCGGTTCCTCTCGGGCGATCGTCAGTAGCGTATCGGGGGTGACCGACCCCGCGACCGAGCCCGACGTCCCCCAGCCCACCCGCGCCTCCTCGGGGCCGCCGCCCGTCGACGTCGCCGTCATCGGCGGATCGGGGCTGTACTCGCTCTTCGCCGAGGGCGAGGCGACCCGGCACGTCGTCGAGACGCCCTACGGCCCGACCTCGAGCGAGGTGACGATCGGCGAGTTGGGCGGCAAGCGCGTGGCCTTCCTCACCCGGCACGGCGCGGGCCACGCGGTGGCACCGCACCTGATCGACTACCGGGCGAACGTGTGGGCACTGGCGTCGCTCGGCGCGAAGGCCATCGTGTCGTCGTCGGCGGTCGGCGGGGTCAGCCCCGACGTCGCCCCCGGCACCATGGTCGTGACCGACCAGTTCATCGACCGCACCTGGGGACGACGCGACACGTTCTTCGACGTCGAGGGGCAGGTTCAGCACCTGATCGCCGCCGACCCGTTCGACCCCGTGCTCCGGGCCGCCGCGATCGCGGCCCTCGAGGCGCAGGGTGAGCCGTTCTCCCCGACCGGCACCTGCGTGGTGATCCAGGGGCCGCGGTTCTCGACCCGGGCCGAGTCGCTGTGGTTCCGGGCCGCGGGCGCGCACACGGTCAACATGACGATGTACCCCGAGATCCCGCTCACCCTCGAACTCGGCATGGGAGCCGTCAACCTCTCGTACGTGACCGACAGCGACGCCGGCCTGGCCCCGGCCGAGGGCGACGCACCCGACGCCGACGCCGTGAGCGCCTCGCTCGTCTTCGAACGGCTCGCGGCCGCCCAACCGCGCATCGTCGCGGCCATCGAGTCGATCGTCGCCGCGATGCCCGACGACTACTCGCCCCGCGAGCTCATGCCGCCCGGGGCGGTGGCCGAGGTGCTCGCCCGGCCCGTCTCGGATCGGAAGGCCGCGCGGTGAGCGCGACCGGCGCCTCCTCGTCCACCGACGGCCCGGGCCTGCTGCTCGTCACCGGTGGGGCCGGCTTCATCGGGTCGGCGATCGTCGACCTCGCGCTCGACCGCGGCTGGCGCGTGCGCGTGCTCGACTCCCTGCGGGCCGACGTGCACGGCGGCGAGCCGAACGTCGACCCGCGCGTCGACTTCGTGCACGGCGACGTGCGTGACGCCGAGACCGTCGACCGGGCACTCGTGGGCGTCGACGCGGTCTGCCACCAGGCGGCCAAGGTCGGGCTCGGCGTGGACTTCCAGGACGCGCCCGACTACGTCTCGTCGAACGAGCTCGGCACGGCCGTCGTGCTCGCGGCGATGGACCGCGCCGGCGTCGACCGCCTCGTCGTCGCCTCGTCGATGGTCGTCTACGGCGAGGGCAGCTACCGCACCTCGACCGGTGCGACCGAACGCCCGGCACCCCGCCGCATCGCCGACCTCGACGCGGGCGTCTTCGACCCGCGTGACGAGGCGGGTGAACTGCTCGAGCCGCAGCTGATCGGCGAGGAGGCCCCGCTCGACCCTCGCAACGTCTACGCCATCACGAAGCTGACGCAGGAGCACCTGTCGACCTCGTGGGCGCGCAGCACCGGCGGTCGGGCCGCCGCCCTGCGCTACCACAACGTCTACGGCCCGGGCATGCCGCAGAACACGCCCTACGCCGGCGTGGCCTCGCTCTTCCGCTCCGCCCTCGAACGCGGTGAGGCCCCGCGCGTGTTCGAGGACGGCGCCCAGCGTCGCGACTTCGTCCACGTCCGCGACATCGCGTCCGCCAACCTCGCGGCCCTCGAGTGGACCGCGAACCAGCCGGCCGACACGTTCCGCGCGTTCAACGTCGGCAGCGGAACGGTGCACACGATCGGCGAGATGGCGGAGGCCCTGGCGCGCGAGGCCGGCGGACCGACGCCCGTCGTCACCGGCGAGTACCGCGCGGGCGACGTGCGGCACGTGACGGCGTCGTCGGCGCGGCTGCAGGGCGAGCTGGGCTGGCGACCGAGCGTGACCTTCGAGCAGGGCATGCACGAGTTCGCCTCGGCCCCGCTGCGCGCCGCGGTCGTCCGCTAGGCGGGCGGGGCCGCCCCCCGTTCGGGTGCGCACCGCCCGCTCCCATCACCTTCATGGGATCGCATCCGTACAGTCGAGAGGATGAGCAGCCCCCGAGTCGACGTCGTGCTTCCCTGTCTCGACGAAGAAGGCGCGTTGCCCTGGGTCCTCGGCCGCCTGCCCGAGGGCTGGCACGCGATCGTCGTCGACAACGGCTCGACCGACGACTCCGCCCGCGTCGCCGCCGAGCACGGCGCGACCGTGGTTCAGGAGGCGCGGCGCGGCTTCGGCAGCGCCGCCCACGCCGGTCTCGAGGCCGCCACGGCCGACTACGTCGCGTTCTGCGACGCCGACGCGTCGATGGACCCCGCCGACCTCGTCGCCCTCGCCGCCCCCGTGATGGCCGGTGACGCCGATCTCGTCCTCGGCCGCCGGCGCCCGACGACCCGGGGCGCCTGGCCGGTGCACGCCCGCATCGCCAACCTCGCCCTCTCGCACCTCATGCGGCGGGCCAGCGGCGTCGCCCTGCACGACCTCGGCCCCATGCGCGTGGCGCGGCGCCGGGCACTGCTCGACCTCGACCTGAAGGACCGCCGCAGCGGCTACCCGCTCGAGATGGTGCTGCGCGCGAGCGAAGCCGGCTGGCGGATCGTCGAACAGGACGCGCCCTACTCGCCCCGGGTCGGCCGCAGCAAGGTGACCGGCACCATCCGCGGCACGTCCGTCGCGATCAAGGACATGTCCCGACTCCTGAGGGAGGTCGGCCGATGACGACCCTCGTGGTGATCGCGAAGGAGACGATCCCGGGCAAGGTCAAGACGCGCCTGCACCCCCCGCTCAGCCTCGAGCAGGCCGCCGACGTCGCGGCCGCCGCGATCCAGGACACCCTCGACGTCGTCCGTCGGCTGCCCGCCACGCGTCGCGTGTTGTTGTTCGACGGCAACCGCAGGCCCGTCGGCTCCGAAGACTTCGATGTGATCCCTCAGATCGGTGGCGACCTCGACGCACGCCTCGGCGCCCTCTTCGACGAGGTCGACGGGAAGACCGTGCTGATCGGCATGGACACCCCCCAGGTCACGGTCGAGGCCCTCGCCCCCGTCTTCGACGCGTGGACCGACGACGTCGACGCCTGGTTCGGCCCGGCGAACGACGGCGGATTCTGGGCGCTGGGCCTCTCCCGGCCGACCGGCGACCTGCTGCGCGGCGTCCCCATGTCGCGTGACGACACGGGTGCCCACCAGCTCCGCCGACTCGCCGACGCTGGCCTGACCGTGCGCATGCTGCCCGAGCTCGTCGACGTCGACACGATCGACGACGCCCGCCTCGTCGCGTCCGTCGCACCCGACAGCCGCTTCGCCGCCGCCCTGCGGCACGCCGAGGCGCCCCCCACGACCACCACCACGAACGGCGTCGCCCGCACGACCGATCCCGCCACCGAAGGGGTCACCTCATGACCATCGCCCCCGAACAGCCCGCCACCTTCGGTTCAGGAGGCGCGGAGCCGTACGCGCGCGCCCTGCGTCACGAGGGGCTCCTGCAACTCGTCCGCGCGGCCGGCGGTGCCGGACTCCCCGCGTCGCCCCCCGAGGCCGGCGACGACGAGGCGTTCGACGTCGCGCGCTGGAGCGCCGACGCCGACGCGGCCGACCTCACCACCCTCGACGGCGAGACCGGCCCCGTGCTCGACATCGGCTGCGGGCCGGCCCGCATGGTCCGCGCCGCCGTGGACCGCGGCCTGACCGTCCTGGGGCTGGACGTCTCGCCCACGGCCGTCGCGATGGCCCGCGAGGCCGGACTGCCCGTGGCCGGCGGGT
Source organism: Frigoribacterium sp. Leaf8 (assembly GCF_001421165.1). Taxonomy (GTDB): domain Bacteria; phylum Actinomycetota; class Actinomycetes; order Actinomycetales; family Microbacteriaceae; genus Frigoribacterium. The sequence continues at coordinate 454,364 of NZ_LMKB01000006.1, forward strand.
CGGTCTTCGACCCGCTGCCCCGCGAGGGCCAGTGGAACCTCGCGCTGCTGCTGGACGGCAACGTCGGAATCGGCGGCGACCCGACGGCGCTGCTGACCCGCTGCGCCGAGATCCTCACCGCGACCGGCTCGGTCGTCGTCGAGACCGCCCCCGAGGCGTCGCTCGACGACAGCTACGAGGCCCACGTGGTCGACGACCAGGGTCACGCCAGCGCGACCTTCCCCTGGGCGGAGGTCGGCCGCGAGGCGCTGCACCGCCACGCTCGACGCGCGGGCCTGAGGGTCGCTCAGACCTGGTCGGTCGACGGACGCACCTTCTGCCGCCTGCGCGCCAGGTAGAGCGCGACCACAGCGGCCGTCAGCGCCGCGATGACGAGCCACAGCACGGCCAGGCGCAGGCCGTAGTCGAACGGCAGCACGGTGTCGTTCTTCGGCCCCTTCGCCTTCGCCACGATCTCGGGCACGACGACGAGCGAGAAGATCGCCCCGACGACGACCGCGCCCTGCACGATCCAGAGGACCGCGGGCCGGACGCGGCGTCCGGTCCGCCGCACGAGCAGCGAGACCGCGGCGACCACGGGGGCGAGCACGGCGTCGTGCACGACGACCGAACCGGCCAGCCAGAGCAGCAGTCCGCCGTACCGGTTCGGGGAGACGGTGTCGGTGAGCACCCAGCCGCCGAGGCCGACGAGGGCCACGCCGAGGGCGATCAGCACCCCGCGCACGACGCGGACGGTGCGCGACGTGCCCGCGCCTCCTGCACTCGACGCGGCCGAGGGCACCCGGGCGCTCACGAGAGCACCTCGATCGAGCTGAGCCACTTGGTCTGCAGCACGCCGGGTCGGCCCGGGGCGATCATGCGCGCCGGGTAGCCGTGGTCGATGCTGAGCGGCTCGCCGTTCAGCTCGAGGGCGACCAGGGTGCGCGGGTCGGAGGCGTACTCGGGGCCCATCTCGGTCACGCGGTAGCCACCCTTCTCTTCGAGGCTGGTGAGCCGGAGGCGCTGGTCGGTCGGGGCGCCGGCAGCCGCCAGCAGGTCGACGAGGCGGACGCCGCGCCAGGAGCCGGTCTGGCTCCAGCCCTCGACGCAGGCGATCGGCAGGCGTTCGTCGGCCCCGTCGAACCCGCGCAGCGCGTCGAGCGTGAACGAGGTCGCGACGCCGCCCACCAGGACGTCGAGCCGCCAGTCGGGGTCCATGGCCGTCTCGAGCACCCGGGCGGCGGCGGCCGTGCGGTTGATCGGCAGGTCGTTCGGGCCGAGCCCGCGCTGCCGCGGGCCGAAGGCGTTGAGCGGTGACAGCGGGGCGAAGGACTGCCCGGCCGTGAGCGCGACGACTCCCCCGGTGGCGACGCCGGCGGCGGTGAAGAAGCCGCGGCGGGACACCCGGGCGCGGCCCGGTTCGCGGTCGACCTCGTGTGCGGAGTCGATCCAGCGGAGGACGCGTCCGGTGAGGCCGCGGGCGGGCGCAGGAGGCGCGGCGTGCGGATCACGGTCGCGTCGCGTCCCGTCGGCGTCGCGCACGGCACGGAACCGGGCGAGCTCGGCGGTCGCCTCGCTCTCGGCCACGAACGCGGCGCGGGCCTCGTCGAGCTCGGACGACGGCTCGACGAAGCGCCCCTCGGCGTCGTAGCTGTCCCGCGCCCGCCAGTAGCGGGTGATGAGCGGCAGCTTGACGGCGATGTGGATCGCGAGCGAGCCGATGATGACGAACGACAGGGCGAAGTGCACCTGCTTGAACGGGAACGGCCACGGGTAGTACTGGTACGTGTTCAGCAGGCCGGTGACGAGCTGGAGGATCGACGTCGCCACGAACAGGGCGATGGAGGCGCGCTCGAGCACGTCGACCGGGTGCTTGATCGGCGGGTGCTGGAAGAGCTGCGGGAACACCGAGTGCAGCTTGACCAGCAGCAGGGGGATGCAGGCGATGCCCGCGGTGATGTGGACGCCCTGGCTCACCTGGTAGAGCCAGACGGGACTCGTCGGGAACCGCATCCCGTCGAGCGGCTCCTGCAGGAAGTGGCTGTAGAGCCCGGTCAGCAGGCAGATGACGAACGCGGCGCCGAGGAGGCGACCGAAGACGGTCGCCGACCGGGCGTTGCGGTTCGGCGACGAGGCGGCGCGGCGCGCCTCGTACAGCAGGCGCCTCATGGTGTCGGTCGTCTCATGTGGCTCATCATCTCCGATGTGCACGACTCCCAGGGCCGATTCGGCCAGACTGGGGGCGTGCGTACTGTGTTCGCGGCCGTGGCCGTCCTCGGATTGGCCGGGGCGATCGCCTGGGGCGTCGTGAACGTCGGATTCCTCATGAAAGACCTGCGGACCGACTTCGTCGTCTGGACCGCCGTGTGCTGGGCGTTGTTCGCCCTGGCGGTCCTGCTGCTGCGCCGGGTGCCCGTGCGCCACGTCACCGCTCTCGTCGTGGCGGGCACGGCCCTGGTCGGCGGGGCGGGCCTGACCGGCGTGCCCAACACGAGCACCGACCCGGCGCGCTACGCCTGGGACGGCATCGTGCAGACCGCCGGCGTCTCGCCGTACGAGTACACGCCCGACGCGGGCGAGCTGCGCGACCTGCGGCCGGCCTGGATCTTCCCCGAGTCGACGCCGTTCACCCGCGACGACGGCACGATCGGCGAGCGCTGCGGCGAACCCGACCGCCAGGTCCACCGTGCCTACGACAGCCAGACGGGCGACGTCGTCTGCACGCTGATCAACCGGCCCGACGTGCCGACCATCTACCCGCCGATGGCCGAACTGTACTTCTGGGCGGTGTCCGCCGTGGTCGGCCCCGACGCCGGGTTCTTCCCGCTGCAGGCGATGGGCTTCGTGCTCGTGCTGGGCACGACCGTCGCCCTGCTGGCGACCCTGCGCCGGCGGGGTCTCGACCCCCGCTGGGCCGCGCTGTGGGGCTGGTGCCCGCTCGTGGTCGGCGAGGGCGTCACGAACTCGCACGTCGACCTCCTGGGTGCCGTGCTCGTGGTCGCCGCGTCGTTGCTCGTCGCCACCGGTCGGCGCTTCCGCGGCGGCATCGCCCTCGGGGCCGCCATCGCGACCAAGTTGATCCCGGTGATCGCGGCACCCGCCCTGCTGCGCGGGCAGCCCTGGAAGGTGATCAGCGCCTCCGTCGTCACCTTCGCCGTGCTCTACGTGCCCTACGTCGCGATGACCGGGTGGGGCGTGCTCGGGTACCTGCCGGGCTACCTGACCGAAGAGGGCTACGAGGACGGCTCGCGCTTCGTGTTCCTGTCGGCCTTCATGCCGGACGCGTGGACGACACCGGTCGCCGTGCTGATCGTCGGTGTCACGGCGGTGCTCGTGTGGGTGAAGACCCCGGCTCACGACCCGTGGCTCGGCCAGCTCGTGATGATCGGCGTGACGCTCGTGGCGGTGAGCCCCCGCTACCCCTGGTACGCCCTGCTGCTGGTGCCGTTCGTCGCGCTGACCGGGCGGGTCGAGTGGCTGGCGATCCCGCTCGCGCTGCTCGTGCGCCAGCTCGAGCCGGGCATGGCGCTGCAGCGGGCGTCGCTCGCCTCGGCCGTGCTCGTCATCCTGCTCGTGACGCTCTGGCGGGCCGGCCCCGGGTTCACGGACCGGTTGCTCGACGCCGTCGGGGGCGACGTCGACCGGTTGCGTCGGGTCGTCGGCCGCCGACGGTCCGCCCCCTCGTCGAGCCCCGGGCCCGCTCAGACCAGGTAGGCGACGGCGTCTCCGGCGTCGAAGGAGAACCGGACGACGCTGCCCGGCACGAGGTCGAGGCCGGCGACCACGCCGGGCGGGACGTCGGCCGACACGTCGCCGGCCCGGACCCGGACGACGTCCCCGCGGGGTTCGAGGTCCGTGACGACGACGTCGAGGACGTTCTCGGACGACGTCGGACCCGAGGGGGTACCGGTCGTCACGCGCACGGCGCTCGGCCGCACGGCCACCGCGGCCGCGGCGCCCGCCGGGAGCCCGTCGGCGGACCGGGCGGTCAGCAGGGTGCCGTCCTCCAACCGGACGCCTCCCCCGCGGGCCGTGCCGGTCAGCAGGTCGAGCCCCGCGAGCCCCGCGGCGAACGGCGTGGTCGGACGGTCGAGGATGGCGCGCGTGGGGCCGGCGTCGACGACCCGGCCGCCGTCGAGCACGACGACCCGGTCGGCCAGCGTGTAGGCGTCGAGGACGTCGTGCGTGACGATCACCGCCGTGCGGTCGGCGAGGACGTCGCGCAGGGTCCGTCGCAGGGCGGGCGCGACCGACACGTCGAGAGCCGCCATCGGCTCGTCGAGCAGCAACAGGCAGGGGTCGGCGGCCAGGGCACGGGCGACGGCGATCCGCTGCGCCTGTCCACCCGAGAGCTGCGCCGGACGCCGCTCGGCGAGCCCCGTGGCGTCGACCCGGTCGAGCCAGTCGCGGGCTCGGCGGCCGGCCTCGCGTCGAGGCACCCCGGTGCTGCGCGGACCGAAGGCGACGTTGTCGAGCGCACTGAGGTGCGGGAAGAGCAGGGCGTCCTGGGCGAGCATCGAGACGCCGCGCTCGTGCGGGCGCAGCGAGGGTCCGCGCCCGCGGCCGTCGACGTCGAACAGCACGCGGTCGCCCAGGCGGGCCGTGCCGTGGTCGGGTCGCAGGAGGCCGGCGACCAGGGACAGCAGCGTCGACTTGCCGGCCCCGTTCGGGCCGAGGACGGCCACCGTCTCTCCGTCGGCCACCTCCAGCTCGACGTCGAAGCCGCGGTCCTCGACGACCGCCGCGAACTCGAGCGTCACGACCCGCGCCTCCGGGTGGCGACGCCGGACGGCCCGCCCGCCCGATGGGCCAGGGCGACAACGACGACCGCCACGAGGACGAGCACGAGCGACAGCGCCACGGCGGCGTCGGGATCGGTCTCGCGTTGCAGGTAGATCTCGAGCGGAAGGGTCCGCGTGACGCCCTGCAAGGAGCCCGCGAAGGTCAGCGTCGCGCCGAACTCGCCGAGGGCCCGCGCGAACGACAACACGGCGCCCGAGACGAGGGCGGGCAGCACGAGCGGCAGCGTGACCCGCCGCAGCACGGTCGTGGGCCGGGCACCCAGGGTCGCCGCGACGGCCTCGTAGCGCGTGCCCACCGTGCGGAGGGCGCCCTCGAGGCTCAGCACCAGGAAGGGCAGGGCGACGAAGGTCTGGGCCAGCACGACCGCCGTGGTCGAGAACGCGATCGTCACGCCGAGCGCGTCGAACGCCTGACCGAGCAGGCCGCGGCGCCCGAAGGTGTAGAGCAACGCGATGCCTCCGACGACGGGCGGGAGCACCAACGGCAGCAGCACGAGCGACCGCAGCACCCTTTGGCCCCGGAACCCGGTGCGGGCCAGCACGACCGCCATCGGGACGCCGAGCACGACGCAGAGGAGGGTCGCCGTGACCGACGTGCGCAGGCTGAGCCAGAACGCGGCGACCGACGACTCGGAGGTGACCAACGGCACGAACTCGGCCCAGTCGACCCTCGACACCATGGCGACGAGGGGCAGCAGGACGAAGGCCGCCCCCAGGGCCGCGACGACCGCGATCCACACCGGGACGCCGGCGTAGGCACGGTGCGGGGCGGGCGTCACGGCGCGCCGAAGCCGGCGTCCCGCAGCACGCCCTGCCCGACCTCGCCGGTGACGAAGGCGACGAACGCCTCGGCCACCGCCGGGTTCGCCGTGTCGGCCACAGGGGCGATGGGATAGGTGTTGACGGCCTGGTCGGCCTCGGGGAACTCGATGCCTGTCACGCTGTCGCCGGCGGCCTCGACGTCCGTGACGTAGACCAGCCCGGCGTCGGCCTCCCCCGAGGTGACCTTGCCCAGCACGTCGGTGACCGAGGACTCCTCGCTGACCGGCGAGATCGTGACGCCGGTGGCCCGCTCGACCGCGACCGTCGCCGCACCGCAGGGCACCTGGGCCGCGCAGACCACGGTCGTCACGTCGGACTTACCGAGGTCGGCGAAGCCCGTGACGTCGGCGGGGTTCGACGGCGGCACGGCGATGGTGAGGACGTTCGTGGCGAAGTCCTCCGAGGCCGACGGGTCGACGAGTCCGGCGTCGGTCAGCTTCGCCATGTTCTTCTCGTCGGCCGAGGCGAAGACGTCGGCCGGGGCTCCCTCGGTGATCTGCGTCACCAGGTCGGACGAGCCCGCGAAGGTCAGGTCGACGGTCGTGCCCGGGTTCGCCTTCTCGAACTCGTCGGCGAGCTCGGTGAACGTCGTCGTCAACGAGGCGGCGGCGTAGACGGTGATCGACCCCTCGAGGGTCGGGTCGGAGGCCGTCGGTGTCGCGCTGGTCGCCGTGTCGACGGTCGCGCCCGAGCACCCCGTCAGGGCGAGGGCCGTCGCCACCGCGAGGGCTCCGACGAGCGCCGTGACGACGCGGGGGGTCCGTCTCATGGTCAGGCCTTCCCGCCGGGCGTCTCGATGATGACCGTCGTGGCCTTCACGACCGCGATGGCCACCGAACCGGGTTCGAGGCCCAGCTCTCGGACGGCTTCGCTGCTCATCAGCGAGACGATGCGGTGGGGGCCGCACTGCAGCTCGACCTGGGCCATGACCCGGTCGGCGGTGATCTCGGTCACGACGCCCACCAGGCGGTTGCGTGCCGACCGCCCCACCTCGGACGGGTCGGCGGGCAGCACGGCGTTCTTCCGGGCGAGCGTCGCGAGCGCGAGCCCGTCGACCACGCCGCGCCCGGCATCGTCTTTCTCGCTCTCGAGCAGGCCGAGGTCGATCCAGCGTCGCACGGTGTCGTCACTCACGCCGAGGAACGCCGCCGCGTCCTTGATCCGTATCTGCGTCATGGACGCGAGCCTAGTTCCGAATGCGCGGTCGCGCAGCCGCAGGGACTGGTTCCGGACGAGCCTGCGGGGCGGGGCGTCGTGCACGGCGGAGCCGGAGGAGGCGCGGGTCGCCTCGCGCGGACACCCCACGTTCGGCCCCGCGGGCTTAACCTCGACGGATGACCGTCTCGCTCGGACTGCCCACCATGCCCGGCCGGGCCCCCGCCGACGACCTGCTGCCCGCGCGGCCGCCGAGCGACGCCGCTCCGGGACTGCTCGACCGCTTCGGCCGGACCGCGACCGACCTGCGGGTCTCGCTGACCGACAAGTGCAACCTGCGCTGCACCTACTGCATGCCGGCCGAGGGCCTGCCGGCCCTGCCCCGTGAACAGGCGCTCGACGCCGACGAGATCGTGCGCCTGGTCGGCATCGGCGTGCGCGACCTCGGCGTCCGGCAGGTGCGGTTCACCGGGGGCGAGCCACTGCTGCGCGCCGACCTCATCGACATCGTGCGACGGGTCGCCGCGATCGACCCGCGGCCCGAGGTGTCGCTGACGACGAACGCCATCGGCCTGGCGCACCGCGCCCAGGCCCTGGCCGACGCCGGGCTCGACCGGGTCAACGTGTCGCTCGACTCGCTGCACGCCGAGACGTTCATGAAGGTCTCGCGTCGTCCGTTCCTCGACAAGGTGCTCGCCGGCGTCGACGCCGCGGCGGCGGCCGGCCTCACCCCGGTCAAGATCAACGCCGTCCTGCTGCCCGGCATCAACGACCACGAGGCGCCCGACCTGCTCGCCTGGGCCCTGCGCGGCGGCCACGAGCTGCGGTTCATCGAGCAGATGCCGTTGGACGCCGACCGCAGCTGGGACCGCGCCTCCTTCGTCACCTCACGCGACATCCACTCGCTGATCGCCACGCGCTTCGACCTCAGCCCCGCCGACGTCGAGCGCGACGGAGCACCCGCCGAGCTGTTCGACGCCGTCGGCCGCGGTGACGACGCCGGACTGGCCGGGCGGGTCGGCATCATCGCCTCGGTCAGCGAACCGTTCTGCGCCGACTGCCGGCGCACCCGCATGACCGCCGAGGGCGGCATCCGCAGCTGCCTCTTCAGCGGCGGAGAGACCGGCCTGCGCGACCTGCTGCGGAGCGGGGCGAGCGACCTCGAACTGGCCGACGCCTGGCGCGGTGCCATGTGGGCCAAGCCCTCGGGCCACGGCATCGACGACCCGGACTTCGTGCAGCCGGAACGCACCATGAGCGCCATCGGAGGCTGAGATGACGACCACGAACCCCGCCCCCACCGTCGACGGAGCCACCCCGGCCCCCGTCTCGGCCCCCTTCTCGGCGACGCTGCGGTTCTTCGCCGCCGCCCGCACCGCCGTGGGCCGCGACGACCAGCGCGTCGAGGTGCCCGCGGGCGAACGTCCGACCATCGGGCGCCTGCTCACCGAGGTCCGCCCGGTCGAGGGCGTATCGGCCGCGGACTTCCGCGACGTGCTGCTGCGCTGCTCGTTCCTCGTCGACGGCCTGACCACGCGGGACCGCGAGCAGCTCGTCCCCGACGGCGCGGTGATCGACGTCATGCCGCCGTTCGCCGGCGGCTGAACGCCCGCCTACGGCCGCGTGGGTGCCCCCTGCGCGAGCTGCCACCCGAGCATGCCGCCGTGCAGCACCGACACGTCGAAGCCCTCGCCCGCCAGCAGGTCGGCCGCGGCGCGGGCCCGCGGCCCTCGGGCGCAGTAGACGACCACCCGCTGCGCCGGATCGAGCTCGGGCCGCTGGCGGGTGCGCGTGCCGTACCCGGGAGCCTGCACGTCACCGGAGATGTGGGCGAAGTCGTGCTCGTCGACCTCGCGCACGTCGAGCAGCGTGAAGTCGGCATCGCCCGTCGCTCGCGCCCCGAGCAGGGTCGTCAGCTCGGCCGCGTCGACGTCGGGGCCGACGCGGCGACCACGGGCCGCGGGCGCGTCGGCGGTGGTCGCCTGCGCCTCGGGCACCGAGGACGAGGAGGCGCGGCGCGCGTCGTTCACCGTCGCCCGGGCCTCGGCCCGGTGCGGGGCGCGGGCCAACCGGCTCTCCCGCCAGGTGCCGCCCAGGGCGTCGACGGTCACGACCCGGCCGAGCAGCGGATCGCCGAGACCGGTCAGCAGCTTGACGACCTCTCCGGCCATGCCCGCGCCCACCGTCCCGCACAGCGGCCCCAGCACGCCGACGTCGGCGCAGGACTCGTCCCAGCCCGAGGCGGGCGGGGCAGGGTGCAGGTCGCGGTAGTCGACCGCCCGGGCGTCCGGGGCGTCGTCCCAGAAGACGCTGAACTGTCCGTCCCAGCGGTTGACGCTGCCCCAGACGACCGGCAGACCGCGCTCGGCCGCGGCGTCGGCCACCAGGTAGCAGGTGTCGAACGAGTCGCTGCCGTCCACCACGAGGTCGTAGTCGTCGAGCAGGTAGGCGGTGCGGTCGCTCAGTCGGACGGGGTGGGCGACGACGGTCACGTCCGGGTTGGCGGCACGCACCCAGTCGGCGGCGGCGCGGGCCTTCGGGAAGCCCAGCTGGTCGGGGCGGAAGAGCACCTGCCGTTGTAGGTTCGACAGATCGACGGCGTCGTCGTCGACGATTCCCAGGGTTCCCACACCCGAGGCTGCGAGATATTGGATGACCGGCGCGCCCAGCCCGCCGGCCCCGACCACCAGCACCCTCGACGCCGCCAGGCGCCCCTGGGAGCCCAGACCGAACCCCGGCAGGCGCACGCTTCGCGAGTAGCGTTCGCCCTCGACGGGGTCGCCGCCGTGTCCATCGTCGCGCACGCCGGCACCGTGCACGCCACCGTCGTGCACGGCCGCCCCGCGCGCGTCACCCCCGTGTCGCACGCGAGATCCTCCGAGAGGGGGAAGAGACGACATGACGAACCTCCTGCATCCGGCCGACGGTCGATCGACCGCGCCCACTGTATCCACGACGCCCGGGACCGGCCGCAGCACGGCCCTCACGCGCCTCCGGCACTGGCGTCATCTCGACGCCGTGCTCGTCGGCCTGCTCGCCGCGTTGCTGTCGGGCGCCTTCCTCTGGGTGCCGTCCGTCTGGTACGACGAGGCCGCGACGGTCATCTCGGCGACGCGCAGCTGGGGCCAGCTCTGGCAGATGGTCCAGACCGTCGACCTGGTGCACGCCACGTACTACGCGTTCATGCATCTGTGGTTCGACGTCTTCCCGTACTCGCCGATCTCGCTCCGGGTGCCCAGCACGATCGTCACGGGGCTCGCCGCCGCGTTCACGGTCGTGCTCGCCCGCACCCTGGCCGACCGCCGGACGGCCGTCGTGGCGGGCCTGCTGTTCTGCCTGATCCCCCGCGTGACCTGGATGGGCGGCGAGGGCCGTTCGTACGCCTTCTCGGCGATGTTCGCCGTCGCCCTGACCCTCGTCCTCGTCACCGCCTCGCGCCGGACCGCCCAGGTCGGCGAGACCCGCACCCGGGCCTCGGCCGTCCGCTGGTGGGTCGCCTACGCCGTGCTCGCCGTCGTCTCGGTTCTCTTCTTCCTGTACGTCGCCTTCGTCGTGGTGGGGCACGGCGTCACCATGCTGGTGCAGTGGCGACGCGAGCGCCGGCTCCGCGCCTCCTCGGGGTCGGTGGCGACGTCGCAGGACGCCGTGGCGTCGACCCCGCTCGTCGGCGCACCGCACGGAGCACGCGGTTCGTTCCTCGGCTGGTTCGCCGGTGCGGCCGTCGCCGGACTCGCGAGCCTGCCCGTCGTGTACTTCACGTCCGAGCAGAGCGGCCAGGTCGGCTGGCTCGACCGGCCGAGCTTCGCGACGATCGACCAGGTGCTGACGACGCAGTGGTTCTACCAGAACGACCGTTTCGCCGTCTTCGGCTGGATGCTGGTGCTCGCCAGCCTGGTCGTCGTGGTCGCCGGTCTCGTGCCCCGTGCCCGGGGACTGGCCGAGGTCGTCCTGCCCTGGATGATCGTGCCCACCGTCGGCCTCGTGGGCGTCTCGCTCGTGACCGAGCCGCTCTACTCGCCCCGCTACCTGACCTTCGGCACCCCGGCCGTCGCGATCATGATGGCCGTCGCCGTGGCCGCCATCCCTTGGCGGCGGGTGATCGCCCTCGTCCTGCTGGTCGCCGTGGTGCTCACCGCCCCGACCTACGAACGTCAGCGTCAGCCCGAGGCGAAGGACTCGGCCGCGTGGAACCAGGTGGCCGACCTCGTGAGCGAGCAACGGGCGCTCGAACCGGCCGGGACGGCCGAAGGCGTCGTCTTCGGCCCCGTGCGTCGACACCCGAAGGCCACGTCGCGCATCATCGAGAACACGTACCCCGCGGCGTTCGAAGGGATGTCGGACTTCACGCTCGAGACCCCCGCGGCCGAGACCGGCGGGCTGTGGGAGGTCCAGCACCCGCTCGAGGACGTCATCGACCGCACCGACGACCTCGACGTCGTCTGGCTGATCACGAGCGACAAGCAGGACTGGAGGCCCCGGGTCACCGCGGACCTCGCCGCCAAGGGCTTCCACGTCGCCGACGAGTGGCACCTCACCCGCACGAACGTGCTCAAGTACGAGCGCTGAGCCCGCGA
>NZ_LMKB01000006.1:465741-465850 GCF_001421165.1 Frigoribacterium sp. Leaf8
GACCCCGGGGCGTCGCCGAGCCCCCCTGCGCGCGCGGGGGGGCTCGGCGACGCCCTGGGGCCCGGGCCTAGTCGGTGACGACGCGGGCGCCGTGGACCGGGCCCGTGGC
>NZ_LMKB01000006.1:465898-545526 GCF_001421165.1 Frigoribacterium sp. Leaf8
GCGGACGACCGTGAGACGGGCTGCGCTCAGCGCGATCTGCAGCTCGAGAGCGCCGTCGAGGTCGGGTGCGAGGAACGCCACCGTCGGGCCGGAGCCCGACACGATGCCCGCGAGGGCCCCGTTGCCCTCACCGAGCTCGAGGACGTCGGCCAGGCCCGGCTGGAGGTGCAGGGCGGGCGCCTGGAGGTCGTTGTGCATGGCGTCCGCGAGCATGCCCGGGTCGCCCGCCCGGAGTGCCTGCAGGACGCCGGCGTCGACGACGGGGTGCCGCACCGAGCGGATCTCGCCCTGGTGCCGCAGACGGTGCGCGTCGAGTTCGTCGTAGACGCGCGGCGTCGAGAGGCCGACGTCGGCCACGGCCAGGACCCACTGGAACTGCCCCTTCGCCAGGGCCGGGCTGAGCTCGTCGCCGCGACCGGTACCGATCGCGGTGCCCCCGGCGAAGGCGAACGGGACGTCGGCACCGAGTCGGGCCGAGAGCCGCAGGAGTTCGTCACGACCGACGCCGGTTCCCCAGAGCGTGTCGCACGCGAGCAGCGTCGCGGCGGCGTCGGCCGATCCGCCCCCCATGCCGCCGGCCACGGGCACCGCCTTGTCGACGGTCAGGGCGACGCCGCCCGTGTAGCCGGTCGTCTCGGCCAGCAGGCGGGCGGCCTTGATCGCCAGGTTGGACCCGTCGGTCGGCACGCCCGACACGTCGATGGACGGGCCACCCGTGACGCTGACCGTGAAGTCGTCGGCGCGACGCGCGCGCACGTCCTCGTAGAGGGAGACGGCCTGGTAGGCGGTCGCGAGGTCGTGATAACCGTCGTCCTGCAGGTCACCGACGGCGAGGAAGACGTTGATCTTGCCCGGCGCACGCGTGTGGACCACGGTCGGGGCGGCCACGGACGTCATGCGTCCAACCTAGTCAGTTCTGGCGATCACTCATGACGCCGAACGCCCGCGTCAACCCCTCTTTCACGGGCTGCACCCGTTCGGGCAGGCGCAGGCTGCCCTGCGTCAACGACACCGAGCACTTCGGACCGGCGGTCGACACCACCTGGAGGCGCAGCGTGTCCCCGTGCGCGAGGGTCCAGTCGGCGGTCGGACGCGTCGCGGACCGGGCGACGACCTCGGGCGGACCGCCGGCGTACCGGGCGAACCGGTCGACGGCGAGGTCGAACAGTTCGAGCGGTGCACCCCTCAGGCTGCGGCCGACGGTGACCGCGTAGCTGCCGTCGGGCTGACGCCCCGGCGGCTCGACGCCGCGTTCTTGTTCGTAGCGCACCGTGATCCCTTCGGCCCACCACGGCACGACCTCGAACTCGTCGACCAGGAGGCGCGAGATCTGCTCGTGGGACAGTCGCGCCGCCCCCGCGGCGTCGAGCCGTGCGAACCACTCGGCCGCACCGCGTCCGGTGCCCGACCCGAGCCGGGCGTCACTGAGCCGCTGCTCACCGTGCCCGCGCTCGTCACCGCCACCGTCCCTGCCCCTGGCCCTGCCGGACGGCGCGCCGTCGGGGCCGTTCTTGCGTCGGGGCACGGCTCAGCCGGCCTCGCCCTCGTCGGCGTGCAGCACGGCGGCGACGGACGCCCCGGCGAGGGCGTCGACGTCGCTGACCCGGGCCACGGCGAGGAAGTCGTCGACGGTGAGCTGCTCTCCCCGCTGGGTCGGGGCGAGTCCGGCACGCTCGAGAGCCTCGGAGGCGGCGGCGGACGACCCGTAGAGGGAGGACAGCGACTGGCGCAGCATCTTGCGTCGCTGCTGGAACGCGGCATCGACGAGGGCGAAGGTCGCCCGACGCTCGAGCTCGCTGCCGCGGGCCGGCTTGCGGTCGAACGCGACGAGGATGCTGTCGACGTTCGGCACGGGCCAGAACACCTGGCGGCTGACCTGGCCCGCGGCCCGGAACTCGCCGTACCACGCCGCCTTGATGCTCGGGCCGCCGTAGACCTTCGAGCCGGGCTCGGCGGCCAGGCGCAGACCGACCTCGGACTGCACCATGACGAGCCCGTGCTCGAGCCCGCCGAAGTGCTCGAGGAAGTGCAGGAGCACCGGCACGCTGACGTTGTACGGCAGGTTCGCCACGAGGTGGGTGGGTTCGTCGGGCAGGGTCGTCACGCGCAGGGCGTCGTCGACGACGACGGTGAGGTCGGCCGCCGGCTGCAGCTGCGCGACGGTCTTCGGCAGCTGTTCGGCGAGGCGCTTGTCGATCTCGACGGCCACGACCTTGGCACCCGCCTCGAGCAGGCCGAGGGTCAGGGAGCCGAGCCCGGGGCCGATCTCGACGACGGTCATGCCCGCCGAGACACCCGACGCGGCGACGATGCGACGCACGGTGTTGGCGTCGTGGACGAAGTTCTGCCCGAGCTTCTTGGTCGGCTGCACGCCGAGGAGGTCGGCGAGGTCACGGATCTCGGCGGGGCCGAGCAGGGTGGCGCGCGACATCAGCCCTCGACCGTCACGGGCTCGCTGTCCCAGCTGCCGTAGACCAGTTCGGTCGTCGACGAGATCTGGGCCGCGAGCATGGACACGTCGGTGCCGATCGTCTCGGCCATCGACCGCAGCGTGAAGGGGATCAGGTACGGCGCGTTGGGGCGACCGCGGTAGGGCACCGGCGTCAGGTAGGGCGCGTCGGTCTCGACCATGATCAGGTTGCGCGGCAACTGCACGAGGGCGTCGCGCAGGGGCTGGGCGTTCTTGAACGTCACCGTGCCGGCGAAGGACGCGTACCAGCCGTTCTCGGCGAGGATGCTCGCCAGCTCGGGCCCGCCGCTGAAGCAGTGGAAGACGGTGCGTTCGGGAGCGCCCACCTCGAGCAGCAGGTCGACCACGTCGTCGTGGGCGTCGCGGTCGTGGATCTGCAGGGCCAGGCCGTGGCGCTTGGCGATCTCGATGTGGCCGCGGAACGCCTCGAGCTGGGCCGCCCGACCGTCGTCGCCGGTGCGGAAGAAGTCGAGCCCGGTCTCGCCGACGGCGCGCACGCGCGGCCTCGCGGCGAGCCCGTCCAGTTCGGACAGCGCCTCGTCGAGGGTGCCCGCGGCCGCGAGGGCCGGGGCCTCGTTCGGGTGGATGGCGACGGCGGCGAGCACCCGGGGCTCGCGGCTGGCGATCTCGGCCGACCAGCGGGACGTCTCGAGGTCGGTGCCGACCTGCACCACGCCGCGCACGCCCACGGACGAGGCCCGGTCGAGGTGCTCGCGGTAGTCGAGGGGGCCGTCGCCGTCGTCTCCGACGCCGTCGGCGATCTCGAGGTGCGTGTGGTTGTCGTAGACCGGCACGACGAGGGGCTGGGGAGGCGCGGGGTAGGTCAGGTCGCGCTTCTGGCCGTCCGCGCCCGACGAGCGGTGGCGGACGTGCGTCGCCGGGACTCCGTCGGCCGGCCCGGAGGTCGCGCCGCCGCCACCGGACGTGTCGTCGCTCATGCCGCGGGCTCGGGCTGTTCGATGCGCGGGAAGAGACCGGCGGCGAGCGGCTGGACGTCGGGAGCGCTCGACCACTCGGCCGCACGATCGACGGGCTGGCTGGTCAGCTCGCCCTGCCCGATCGACTGCCACAGGGTGCGCGTGGCCGTCGGGATGAACGGCGACAGCAGCACGGTGAGGGTGCCGAGACCCCGCAGCGCGGTGGCGAGGACCGTCGCCAGGCGCTCGCGCTGCGACTCGTCCTTCGCGATGGCCCAGGGCTCTTGCTCGGTGATGTACCCGTTCAGCTGGTCGACCAGTTGCCAGATGGACGCGAGCGCCTCGTTGATGGCGAACCGGTCGATCGCCGCGTCGGCCTCGGCCGTGACCCGCAGTTCGGTCTCGCGGACGGCCAGGTCGGCCTCGGTGAGGTCGCCGGCGACGGGCACGGTGCCGTCGAAGTAGCGGGTGATCATGGCCACGACGCGTGAGGCCAGGTTGCCGAACCCGTTGGCCAACTCGGCCTGGTAGCGGGCCGCGATGTCTTCCCAGCTGAAGTTGCCGTCCTGACCGAAGGTGATGGCGCGCATGAAGTAGTACCGGAACGCGTCGGCACCGAAGACGTCGGTGATCTGCTGAGGGGCGATGCCCGTGAGCTTCGACTTCGACATCTTCTCGCCACCGACCAGCAGCCAGCCGTGGCCGAAGACGTTCTTGGGGACGGGCAGCCCGGCCGCCATGAGCATCGCGGGCCAGATGACGGCGTGGAACCTCACGATGTCCTTGCCGACGAGCTGCACGGCCGGCCAGCGACGCCGGAACTCGTCGTCGTCGACGCCGTAGCCGATGGCCGTGACGTAGTTGAGCAGGGCGTCGAACCACACGTAGACGACGTGCTTCTCGTCCCAGGGCACCTTGACGCCCCAGTCGAAGCTCTGTCGCGAGATCGACAGGTCGCGCAGACCCTGCTTGACGAACGAGACGACCTCGTTGCGCACCGAGTCGGGCTGCACGAAGTCGGGCTGGGCCTCGTAGAGGTCGAGCAGTCGCTGCTCGAAGTCGCTCATGCGGAAGAAGTAGTTGCTCTCTTGCAGCACCTCGACCGGGATGCTGTGGATCGCGCAGACCTGCTCGCCCTCGTAGGCGCCGGTGCCGGGCACCAGGTCGCTCGGCTGCTTGTACTCTTCGCAGCCGACGCAGTAGAAGCCCTCGAACTCGCCCTGGTAGATGAAGCCGTCGTCGTAGAGCTTCTGCAGGAACTTCTGCACGCCGGCCTCGTGGCGGGCGTCGGTCGTGCGGATGAAGTCGTCGTTGGCGATGTCGACGGTCTCGAGCAGGGGCTTCCAGGACTCGGTGACGAGCTTGTCGGCCCACTCCTGCGGGGTCACGCCGTGGCTCGTGGCCGTGCGCAGGATCTTCTGACCGTGCTCGTCGGTGCCAGTCAGCAGCCAGGCGTCGTCACCCCGCTGACGGTGCCACCGGGCGAGCACGTCGGCTGCGACCTCGGTGTAGGCGTGACCGATGTGCGGCACGTCGTTGACGTAGAAGATGGGCGTTGCGATGAAGAAGGAGTCGCCGGCGGGCATGGGGACCATCTTAGGTGGGGGCACCGACGTGATGACGCGACCCGCGCCTCCTGCGTCCGCCGCCGGGGACGAGGAGGCGCGGGTCGCGTCGACCGGTCAGGTCGCGTCGTGCTCCTCGGTGCGGTCGTCGGAACCCGCCCGCTCGCCGGCGTGCTCGCCCGGGTACTCGACGACGTCCATGCCGAGCACGTACTTGCCCCGGGCGTGGCCGTCCTCGAGGTCGCGGTAGGCGTCCTTGACGTCGTCGAGGGGGAAGATCCCGTCGATCGGCACCATGATCTTGTTGGTCGAGATCAGCTCGAGCAGCTCGGACAGCACGGCCTGCGACGTCGCCTGGGCGCTGCCCTCGGCCTTGATGCCGTGCTGCTCGACGGCCGCGAAGTCGATGATCGTGTCGATGCGCTGCGGCGCGACGCCGAGCTCGAGGGCGTACCCGACGTTGCCCTGGCCGAAGCAGTCCACGAACGCGTCCACGCCCTGGGGGGCGGCCTCACGGATGCGGTCGACGACGCCGTCGCCGTACTCCACGGGCGTGACGCCGAGCTGCCGCAGGAAGTCGTGGTTGCGCTCGCTCGCGGTGCCGATCACGGTGAGCCCGCCGAGGACGGCGAGCTGCGACACCATCACGCCGACGCCGCCGGCCGCGGCCGAGACGACGATCGTGTCGCCCTCGGTGGCCTGCACGGCACGCAGCGCGGCGTAGGCGGTGGGTCCGGTCACGCTGATGCTGCCCGCGACCTCCCACGCCACGTTCTCGGGCTTCGCCACGAGTTCGTCGTGGTCGACGACGACGAACTCGGCGTGCGACGACCGGTTGGCCCACCCGACGACCTCGTCACCGACGGTCCACTCGTCGACCCCCGCACCGACCTCGTCGACCACGCCGGCGAAGTCGGTCCCCTGCCCCGACGGGAACGCCGCGGGGAACGCGTCGTGCATCAGTCCGGCGCGGATCGCCGCCTCACCGGGGTTCAGGCCCGCCGCCTTGACGGCGACCACGACCTGGCCGGCACCCGCCTCGGGCTTCGCCACCTGTTCGACCTTCAGCTCGTCGATGTCGCCGTACTGCTCGAAACGGACCGCCTTCATGTCGTACCTCCTGCTCGTGGTGGGCCGCGCCTCCTCCGGGCACGCGCCTCCTCCGAGCTTGCACCCGCCGGGCTGGGCGGGGTACGCCACGCCCTACGCGCGGGGCGGGCGGGCGGCGAGGGCGGCCTGGTAGAGGTCGCGCCTCGACAGACCCGTGGCGGCGGCCACGTCGGCGGTGGCCTCTTTGAGGCGGGTGCCGTCGGCGACCAGGGCCTGCACCTGCGCGAGCCCGGCGGCCAGGTCGACGACGCGTTCGGGGGCGCCCTCGACCACGATGCAGATCTCGCCCCGGACGCCCTCGGCCGCCCACTCGGCGAGCTCGGCCGCGCTGCCGCGGCGCACCTCTTCGTGCAGCTTCGTCAGCTCACGGCAGACGACCACGCGGCGCGTGGCCCCGAGAGCGGTGACCAGGTCGCCGAGCGAGTCGGCCAGGCGGTGGGGCGACTCGAAGAACACCATGGTGCGGCGTTCGTCGGCGAGCGCCCCCAGCACGCGCAGACGGTCGCCCTGCTTGCGCGGCAGGAAGCCTTCGAAGCTGAAGCGGTCGGTGGGCAGTCCCGACACGGCGAGCGCGGTGAGCACCGCGGACGGGCCGGGGATCGCCGTGACGGTGACGCCCGCGGCCGCGGCGGCCTCGACGAGCGGGAACCCGGGGTCGCTGATGGCGGGCATGCCGGCGTCGGTGAGCACGACCACGTCGGAGGCGCGGGCCAGCTCGACGATCTCGCCCGCCTTCTCGCGCTCGTTGTGCTCGTGCAGGGCGATGAGGCGGGGGCGGTTCTCGACGCCCAGGGCGCGCATCAGGTGGATCGCCGTGCGCGTGTCCTCCGCGGCGACGACCTCGGCGTTCGACAGCGTCTCGATCAGGCGACGGCTGGCGTCGCCGAGGTTTCCGATGGGGGTGGCGGCGAGCACGATCACCCGCCCATTGTCCCCCGGTCCCGGACCGCCCACTTACGATGGCCCGATGACGACCGGGCCCGAGCGCGAATTCGACGCGCTCGTCGAGGCCGGCACCGCGCCTCCTGCCCGTCCGACGGCGGGCGAGCCGGGCCTCGCGTCGGCCGACCCGCTCACCGACCGGGTGACCGTCCCGCCCGTCGGCACCCCGGTCGACGACGCGACCGCGGCCCACGCCCGCGAGGCTCCCCCGACCCGGCTCGACGCCTGGTGGGGGCGCGTGCTGCGCACCCCGGTCAGGAGGCGCGTCTGGGCCTGGGCGGGCCCGCTCGCGGTCACGCTGCTGGCCGCGGTGCTGCGCCTGTGGCACCTGAACTCCCCCGCGACCCTCGTGTTCGACGAGACGTACTACGTCAAGGACGCCTGGTCGTTGTTCAACCTCAGCTACGAGGGGTCGTGGCCGGCCGACTACGACCCGACCTTCGCCGCGGGCGGGGTCGGCGGGTTCCTCGCGGCACCGTCGTTCGTGGCGCACCCGCCCCTCGGCAAGTGGCTTATCGGCCTCGGCATGGCGGCGGTCGGTCCCGAGAACCCGGCGAGTTGGCGCATCAGCACGGCCGTCGTGGGCATCCTCGCGGTCGCCCTGGTCGCCGTCATCGGGTCGTTGCTGCTGCGATCGACGCTGCTCGGCACGCTGGCGGGGTTCTTCCTGGCGATCGACGGGCACGCGATCGTCATGTCCCGGGTGGCCCTGCTCGACAACTTCGTCATGTTCTTCGGCCTGCTGGCCTTCGGGGCGGTGCTGCTCGACCGCCGGCAGAGCGCCCGCCGGCTCGAGGCCTGGCGGGCGAGGAGGCGCGGTGCCGGTCGCGACATCGCCTGGGGCCCCGCCCTGTGGGCGCGTCCCTGGCTGGTGACGGCCGGCCTGCTGTGCGGGCTGGCGACGGCCGTGAAGTGGAACGGCCTGTACTTCCTGGCGTTCTTCGCGGTCTACACGGTGGTCGTCGACATGGTGGCGCGCCGCCGGGCCGGCGTGGAGTTCTGGCTGTCGGGCACCCTGTTCAGGCAGGCACCGGTGAGCTTCGTGCTGACCGTGCCCGTCGCCGTGGTGGCCTACCTGGCGAGCTGGACCGGCTGGTTCGCGACGTCGGGCGGCTACTACCGCAGCTGGGTCGAGGACGGCGGCACGCGGTGGACGGGAGCCCTGGCGTGGGTGCCCGACGTGGTGCAGAACTTCTGGCACTACCAGGCGGGCGTCTACGGGTTCAACGTCGGCCTGCACACCCCGCACGCCTACCAGGCGAACCCGCTCACCTGGCTGCTGATGCTGCGACCGACGAGCATGTACTACCAGGGGTTCGACGAGGGCCAGGGCGGCTGCGACGTGGCCCGGTGCGGCGAGGCGATCACCTCGGTCGCGAACCCGTTGATCTGGTACGCGGCGGTCGCGGCCTGCCTCTACCTCGTCTACCGCGTCGCGCGGTACCGCGAGTGGCGGTACGGGGCGATCCTCGTCGGCGTCGCGGCGGCCTACCTGCCGTGGCTGGCGTTCACCGACCGGACTGTGTTCCAGTTCTACACGATCGCCTTCGAGCCCTACCTCGTGCTCGGCCTGGCCGCGGTGCTCGGCATCGTCCTCGGCCGACGCACCGACGACCGGTCCCGGCGGCTGAGCGGCATCGGCGTCACGGCGATCGTCGTCGTGGTCGCCGTCGCCGTGTCCGTCTTCTTCTACCCCCTGTGGACGGCGCAGCTGGAGGACTGGGAGTTCATCCGGCTGCACTACTGGATCCCCAGCTGGAAGTAGGCGTCGGAGCCGCCGTCCGCCGACCGACGGCTCCTCCCCCGCAGGAGGCGCGGGTCGGCCGTGTTCCGCCGTGTGACGTCCCGGGTCCCCGCGTGACGACCAGCGGCTAGCGTGGGGGCATGGCAGATCGTGAGTACGGCTTCCGCACGCGGGCGATCCACGCGGGCAACATCCCGGACGCGGCGACGGGGGCACGGGCGCTGCCCATCTACCAGACCAGCGCCTTCGTGTTCGACGACACCGACGACGCCGCGGCGCGGTTCGCCCTGCAGAAGTACGGCAACATCTACAGCCGCCTCGCCAACCCGACCACCGCCTCCTTCGAGGAGCGCGTCGCCAGCCTCGAGGGCGGGCTCGGCGCCGTCGCGACGGCGAGCGGCCTCAGCGCCCAGTTCGTCACGTTCGCCTCGCTGGCCGGCGCGGGCGACCACATCGTCGCGAGCGCGAACCTCTACGGCGGGTCGATCACGCAGCTCGACGTCACCCTGCGTCGCTTCGGCGTCGAGACGACCTTCGTGCAGTCCTCCGACCCGGCGGACTACGCCGCCGCCATCCGTCCCGAGACGAAGCTGGTCTTCGTCGAGACGGTCGCGAACCCGTCCGGCGAGGTCGCCGACCTCGAGGGCCTGGCCGACGTGGCCCACTCGCACGGCCTGCCCCTGATCGTCGACTCGACCATCGCCACGCCCTACCTCAACCGTCCGATCGAGTGGGGTGCCGACGTCGTCGTGCACTCGGCCACGAAGTTCCTCGGCGGTCACGGCACCACGCTCGGCGGCGTCGTCGTCGAGTCCGGCCGCTTCGACTGGGACAGCGAGCGGTTCCCGCTCTTCGACCAGCCCGTGCCGAGCTACGGCGGGCTCAACTGGTCCGGCAACTTCGGCGAGTACGCCTTCCTCACCCGGTTGCGCGCCGAGCAGCTGCGCGACATCGGCCCGGCCCTCGCTCCCCACTCGGCTTTCCTGCTCGCCCAGGGGGTCGAGACCCTGCCGTTCCGCATGCAGGCCCACGTCGACAACGCCCGCCAGGTCGCCGAGTGGCTCGACGCCGACCCGCGCATCGAGCGCGTTCGCTGGGCCGGCCTGCCCGGGCACCCGCACCACGAGCGCGCGGCGAAGTACCTGCCGAAGGGCCCCGGCTCGGTCTTCACGTTCGAGCTGAAGGGCGGTCGTCCGGCCGGCAAGACCTTCATCGAGTCGGTCGAGCTCGCCAGCCACCTCGCCAACATCGGCGACGCGAAGACGCTCGTCATCCACCCGGGCTCGACCACCCACGCCCAGCTCAGCGAGCAGCAGCTCGTCGACGCGGGGGTGCTGCCTGGCTCGGTGCGCATCAGCGTCGGCATCGAAGACCCCGACGACATCATCCACGACCTCGACCAGGCGCTGGCCGCGGCGACGAAAGGCGAGTGACCCGACGTGACCGACACCGTCACCACGCAGCTGACCAACGGGCTGACCTGCGAGCTGCCCGCGTCGTCTCCCCTGGCCAAGCTGCTCAAGTCGCAGCGGACGTGGGTCGGCCCCACGGCCCGCGAGCGCCAGGCCATCCTGCGCTCGGCGAAGAGCGTCGCCGTCGTCGGTGCCTCGCCCAACCCGAGCCGGTCGAGCTCGTTCGTGGGCACCTACCTGCAGCAGTCGACCGACCTCCGCGTCTACTTCGTCAACCCCCGAGCCGACACCATCCTCGGCCAGAAGGCCTACCCCGACCTGGCCTCGCTGCCCGAGGTGCCCGACGTCGTCGACGTGTTCCGCAAGGCCTCCGACATCCGATCGGTCGTCGACGACGTGCTCGCGATCGGCGCGAAGACGATCTGGGTCCAGCTCGGCATCTACGACGAGGAGGCCGCCCGGTACGGCGAAGAACAGGGGCTCACCGTCGTCATGGACCGCTGCATGAAGGTCGAGCACGCCCGGTTCAACGGCGGGCTCAACCTGATGGGCTTCGACACCGGCGTCATCACCGCGAAGAAGGCCGGTCGCTGACACGACCGTCGGGGCGGGTCGCGGTTTCCCCGTTCGTCGAGGCGCACACGTTGTGACGCTTCATTGCGGACTCAGGGTCCGATGTCACCGGTCGGCGTTACCGTGGCCCGCATGGCACCCGTCCTCACCTCACCCGTCGTCTCGACACAGTGGTTGGCCGACCACCTCGGCGCCGACGACCTGACGATCGTCGACGCGACGGTGCTCGTCGACCTCGATCTCGACGTCGACCTCGACGTCGATCCGGGTCGCGGCGTCGGCCCGGGTCGTGGCGACGGCCCGGCGGCCCTCACCACGGGCCGCGACGGGTTCGAGCGAGACGGTCACGTCCCCGGGGCGGTCCTCGCCGACCTGCTCGTCGACTTCAGCGACCCCGGCTCCGACCTGCCCTTCACCCGGCCCGGGGTCGACCGTTTCCAGGCCGCGGCGGCCGCGCTGGGCGTCTCGAACGACAGCACGGTCGTCGTGTACGACACGGTCGACGGCCGCTGGGCGTCCCGCCTGTGGTGGCTGTTCCGCGCCTACGGGCACGACGCCGTGGCGGTGCTCGACGGCGGGTGGTCGCAGTGGCTCGCGCAGGGCAAGCCGTACGACCTCGGCGACGTCCTGCCGACGCCCGCCCCGTTCGTCGCGACCGAACGTCCCGACCACTGGGTCGACAAGGCCTTCGTCGAGTCCGTGGTGGCGGGCGACGAGAGAGCGGCGCTCGTCTCCGGTTCGCCCCGCGACGAGTTCGACGGCACGTCGAGCCCGTTCACCCGCGCCGGGCACATCCCCGGCAGCGTCAACGTACCGGCCGAGACGCTCCTCGCCGACGACGGCACGCTCGCCCGCGACCCGGTCCTCCGCGACCGCCTCGCCGTCGTGCCCGACGAACCGCGCACGGTCGTCTACTGCGCCTCGGGTGTGTCGGCCAGCGTCGACGCCCTCGCCTTCGCCGTCCTCGGCCGCTCGGACGTCGCGGTGTACGACGGTTCGCTCGCCGAGTGGGTCGCCGACCCGGCCGCACCGCTCGTGCCCGCCGCCGCCTGACGCCCCCGCCCGGCGCCCCGCACGGTTCACCCGCCGGGCGCCCCCGCCTGGCGCCCCTACCCGGTGCGTCGCCGGTGCCTGGGAGATCGACGCGGTCGTGTCGTCACCCCTCGAGCAGCAGTCCGTCGAGGTCGCCCACGGTCGTGACCGGCAGTCGGCAGACGAAGTCGCGGCAGAGGTACGCGGTGGGGACGCGCCCGGGGGCCGAGCGACCCGCGAACAACTCGAAGCCCGCGTGCTCGAAGGCGACCAGCGCCTCCTCGTCCAGCACGGCGACGACGCTGCCCGGGCGGACGACGCTCCGTGCCCGCCGGGCGAGGCCGTCGTCGGCGCGGTCCGTCGGGGACGGCTCGACCACGACCAGCTGCGTCAGCGGGGCCTCGAGCTCGACGAGCAGCCCGAAGGCGGCACCGTACGCGAGCGGGTTGTCGAGGGCCGAACCGGCCACCTCGGCGACGAGCCGTCCGGCCACCGACCGGTAGCGCGCCTCCCCGGTGAGCTGGTGGAGGGTGAGCGCGGCCGCCGCGACCGCACTGCGTCCCGACGGGTAGGCACCCTCGCTCGGGTCGCTCGACAGGGCAACGCCCTGCGAGACCAGCACGGGGTCGCCACCCGACGGGGCCGCGACGACCCGCGGGTCGGCGTCGTCGAGCAGGCAGGCGTCGACGAACGACCGCGCGGCGACGGCGTACCGGGCCTCGCCCGTCGCGAGCGAGAGGGCCAGCAGGCCGGACGCGAACAGGCCGTGGTCCTCGAGGGTCGCCACGGCGTCCGACACGGTCGACCCGACGGAGGCGCGCAGCAGACGACCATCGTCGGTCACGTGACGCGAGAGCAGCAGGTCGGCCGCGCCGCGGGCGGTGCGCACCCAGTCGGGGCGGCCGTGCCGTGACCCCGCCTCGGCGAGCGCCGCGATCGCGAGGCCGTTCCAGCCGGTGAGCACCTTGTCGTCGACGGGCGGCGGGTCGAGGGCCGCGCGGCCCGCGGCGTCCCTCCGGTAGTAGCCGCCCTCGTCACGGACGCCGTCGATCGTGCTCTCGCTGTCCTGCGCCGAGCCGAAGGCCCCGTCGGCCGTGCGCAGTCGGGAACTCAGGAAATCGGCGACCCCGGCGGCGACCCGGGCCGGATCCGAGCCGATCTCCTGAGTTGCCGACGTCGGCGCGGGGCCCGGGGCCGGGGCCGGGTCGAGCACCGAGAGCCGCGAGTAGGCCAGCAGCAGCTGGGCGTTGTCGTATAGCATGCGCTCGTAGTGGGGTTCTGACCAGTCGCGTCGGACCGCGTACCGGAAGAACCCGCCCTCGACCGGGTCGCGCAGCGGCGACGCGGCCATGCGGGCGAGCGTCCGCGACACGAGTTCGAGCGCGCCGTCGTCCCCTCCCGCGCCGAGGGCGAGCAGCGCCAGCTGGGCCGGCGCCGTCGGGAACTTCGGGGCCCCGCCGAAGCCGCCGTGCTCGCGGTCCTCGTGGGCGACGAGCCGGGCGACGGCGTGGGCGAGCTCGGGCCGTCCCGGCAGGGCGACCCCGGCACCGGGACCAGGAGGCGCGGTGCCGGTGACCGACGCGGGCCCCGCAGCCAGCGCCTCCTGCACCGCCGACGCGGTCGCGTCGACCTCGGACCGCCTGGTGGTCCAGGCGTCGGTGACGGCGTCGAGCACCTGTCGGAACGACGGCCGACCCTGCACGGGCACCGGCGGGAAGTACGTGCCGGCGTAGAACGGCCGACCCTCGGGCGTGACGAAGACGGTCAGCGGCCAGCCGAGCCCCTCGGTGAAGGCCGAGGCGGCGGCCAGGTAGCTGGAGTCGACGTCGGGGTGCTCCTCGCGGTCGACCTTGACCGAGACGAAGCCCGCCGAGAGCTGGGCAGCGACCTCGGGGTCGGAGAAGCTCTCGCGCGCCATCACGTGGCACCAGTGGCAGGTCGAGTAGCCGATCGACACCATCACGGGCACGTCCCGCTCGACGGCCTCGGCGAACGGCCCCGTCCCCCAGGCACGCCACTCGACGGGGTTGTCGGCGTGCGACCTGAGGTAGGGGCTGACGGCGTCTCGCAGCTGGTTCGGCATGCGGGCCACGGTAGGCGTCAGCGCGCGGGGACGTCCCTCAGGGGTGCGCCGTCGTACTCGCTCAAGGGGCGGATGAGCGAGTTGGCCTCGCGCTGCTCGATGACGTGGGCGCTCCAGCCGAGGACCCGCGACGCGACGAACAGCGGCGTGAAGACCGGCGTCTCGAACCCCATCAGGTGGTACGCCAGCCCGGACGGGTAGTCGACGTTGGGCTTCAGGCCCTTGCGCTCGAACACCGTCGCGGCGACGACGTCGTAGGTCTCCTTGAGCCCGTCGACCCGGTCGTCGCCCCGCTCGCGGGCCCGGTCGACCAGACGGCCGAGGGCGTCCTCCATCGTGGGAACCCGGCTGTCGCCGTTCTTGTAGACCCGGTGCCCGAATCCCATGATCTTCTCCTTGCGCGCGAACGCCTCGTCGAGCCAGGCCACGGCCCCGTCGGCGGGGCCGACCCGGTCGAGCAGCTCGAGCGCGGCCTCGTTGGCGCCGCCGTGCAGCGGGCCCTTGAGCGCCCCGATCGCGCCGACGATCGAGGAGTGCAGGTCGGACAGCGTCGAGGCGACGACCCGGGCCGTGAAGGTGGAGGCGTTGAACGAGTGCTCGGCGTAGAGCGTCATCGAGGTGTCGAACGCGTCCACGTCGAGCGGGTCGGGCTCGCGGTCGAACACCTGGTGCAGGAAGTCGGCGCTGTAGCCGAGGTCGTCCCGCGGCGGAACCGGCGGCAGGTCGTGGCGGCGCCGCTGGTCGTAGGCGATCACGGCGGGCAGCACGGCGAAGAGGTGCGTGGCGAGTCGACGCGTGTCGGCGACGTCGTAGGCGCCCGCACCCGTCGTGGGTTCGGGCCGGGCGGCGCCGATGGCGCTCACCGCGGTGCGGACGACGTCCATGGGGTGCGCCGAGGTGGGGATCAGGTCGATGAGGTGCTGCAGCCCGGGGGCCAGCGTGCGGTGCGAGCGCAGCTCGGCGTCGAAGTCGCGTCGCTCGTCGACGGTCGGCAGGTCGCCGTGCAGCAGCAGCCAGGCGACGTCCTCGACGTCCCGCTCGGCGGCGAGCTGCTGCACCGGGTAGCCGCGGTAGAGCAGCGAGTTGCTGGCCGCGTCGACCTTCGAGACCGCCGTCCGGTCGACCGTGACGCCGGCCAGGCCCTTGTGGATCTCGGGACCGTCGGAGGCGGCCGGGGCGGGTGCGGTGATGGTGTCGCTCATGTCACTCCTTCGTGATGAGGCGGGCCCGCCGGAGCGGGCCGGTCGTGCCGGGACGGGGCCGCGACACGATCGTCGAGGCTCCACTCTAGGTGGCGAGCGCCTCGGGACGGGAGGGGCGGACGGGTCTCGTCAGCACGATCGAGACGACACCCGCCAGCACGAGGGCGAGGCCGATCCAGCCCGGCGGCTCGAGCCGCTCGCCCACCACGAGCACCGCCAGCAGGGTCGCGACGAACGGTTCGAGCAACGTCACGGTCGTCGCCCGAGAACTCGACACCGTGCGCAGGCCGTGGCCGAAGAGGAGGTAGGCGACGAACATCGGCCCGATCGCGAGGTAGGCCGTCGCCCCCACGGAGGCGCCCGACTGCAGCATCGGACCCCCGGTCGCCAGCAACACCGGCAGCAGGAGCACCGCACCGAGGCCGAACTGGGCCGACACGGCCCCGCGCGACGGGTGACCCTCGGCCATGAGCCGAGCCGCGGTGTAGGTGTACGTCGCGTAGGCGAGACCCGCGAGGACGCCCAGTGCGATGCCGAGCGGGGCGGACCCGGGGGACGCCGCCGTGCCCGCCTGACCGTGCTGCCCGGTCGCCGCGAGCACTCCGACGCCCACGACGGCCAGTGCCGCACTCGCCACCCAGCGGGGCTCGAGGGGACGCCGCCGGCCGGGCGGGTCGAGCAGGCGTTCGAGCAGCGCCGCGAAGACGGGCGCCGTCCCGAGCGAGACCACGTTGCCCACGGCGACGCCGGCGAGCGACATGGACGAGTAGAACGCCAGCGGGTAGACCACGACGCCCAGTGCCCCCGGCACGAGCCAGCGCCACGCCGCCGGGCCACCTCGCAGGGCGGCGCGCGTGGCGCGGGGGGCCGTGAGCGCCAGCAGCAGGCCGCCGACGCACATCGTCGCGGCGCCCGTGGCGAGCGGGCCGACGTCGCCGGGAAGAGAAGACGCCACCGTGCCCGTCGTGCCCCAGAGGAGCGCGGCGAGCACGATGGCGATCATCGTGCGAGGGTACCGACGGCGCGGGTCAGGTGCGCGGCGGGCCCGGGCAGTAGTTCAACGCGGCCGCGTTCTCGGAGACGGCGGCCGTGCCACCGATCGTGACGACCTTCTCGGACGCGAGGCCCGCGATGAGGTCCTCGGCGTAGTAGTTCGTGCAGCCGGGCGCGGTGAGGAGCACGGGCGACTTCTCGGCACCGGCGACCGCGGCGATCGCGAGGGCGTCCGGGAAGTTCTGCCCGGAGGCGAGGTACACGGTGCCCGAGTCGTCGGTACGGGGGACGTCGCCCGTCGCGTCGCTGAAGGCGAAGAACGACACGAAGGCCGAGGTCTCGTAGCGGTCCTGGCCGGCAAGCAGGGCGACCTCGCCCGGGAACTGCGCGTCGAGATCGGAGACGATGCCGTCCGAGATGACCGCGGGGCCACCCACGACGGCGACGGACTCGACGCCGAGCGATTCGAACAGGTCCGACGTGGGCTGGTCGACCCCGTCGGCGGTCCCGGGGACGAGCACGACCGCGTCCGGCGCACCGGTCGAGTCGGTGCTGCCGGCACCGGCGGCGGCACTGGCGCTGACGGCGTCGGGGAAGTTCAGGCCCGAGGTGACGAAGGCGCGGTAGACGCCGGTCTCGGCGAAGAACGCGTCGACGACGGCCCGCGAGGTCGCGTAACGGTCGGCGCCCTGGACGCGATCGACCGTCGCCCCGGTGATCTTGCCGATCTGGGTGGCGACGGCGGGCGACACGGCGTTGACGCCACCGATGACGACCACGTTCCGCGGCTTGAGGGCGACGAGGCGGTCGGCCACCGACGACGGGAGGGCGTTCGGAGCCGTCAGCAGGAGCGGCGCCTCGATCAGCGCGGCGGCCGGAGCGGCGCTCAGCGCGTCGGGGAACTGCACGCCGTTCGCGATGATGACCGTGCCGGCACCGTCCGGGTAGGCCCGGCCGGCGATGTCGGCGGCCGTCGCGAAACGGTCGGCGCCCTGGTAGCGGTCGAGGGCGGGGGCCGCTGCCGCGGAGGCGTCGGACCCGGTGAAGGAACCGGTGGCGGGTTCGGCGGTCGCCGCGGTGACGCCTGCCAGGCTCAGGGCGACGAGGCCGCCCACGGCGGCGGTGACGCCGAGGACTCGGGACATGGAAGGGTTCACGGGGGTCCTGTCAGATCGGGCTGAGGTTCTGCTGTGAGGCTAGAAGCCCGATCGTCCGCCCGGCAGCCCCCGTCCGGGCAGCCCCCGTCCTGGTGATCCCCGTCCGGGGGGTGCCCTCGCGACCCGGTCAGCGGGGCGCCGCGGCTCCCTCGCCGACCCCGGTGACGGCGGCCGAGAACCGGTCCACGAGTTCGCGCTTGAGGACCTTGCCGCTGGGGCCGAGCGGCAAGGCGTCGAGGACGTGGACCACGCGGGGGTACTTGTAGGCCGCGATCTCGTCGGCGACGAAGGCGACCAACTCGTCGGGGGTGGCCGTGGCCCCGTCACGGAGGACGACGGCCGCCTCGATCTCCTGCCCGTGGAGTTCGTGCGCCACGCCGAAGACGGCCGCCATCGTGACGTCGGGGTGCTGCGCGAGGACCTCCTCGACCTGCCGCGGGTACACGTTGTAGCCGTTGCGGATGATCATGTCCTTCGTGCGGTCGACGATCGTCAGGTAGCCGTCGTCGTCCTTCGTGCCGAGGTCGCCCGTGCGGAACCAGCCGTCGACGATCGCCTTCGCGGTGTCCTCGGGCCGGTCGAGGTAGCCGTTCATGAGGTTGTGCCCACGGATGACGAGTTCGCCGATCTCGCCGTGCGGCAGCAACACGATCGAGTCCTCGACGTGCTGGTCGGCGATCTCGACGTCGACGCCCCAGATCGGCGTGCCGATGGTGCCGGGCCGCGGTGGCACCCCGACGTGGTTGAAGGTGGCGACGGGCGAGGTCTCGGTCAGCCCGTAGCCCTCGTGGATCGGGGCGTCGTACACCTGCTGGAACTTCTTGAGCACCGCGAGCGGCAGCGACGCCCCGCCCGAGACGGCGTAGCGCAGCGGTGGGCGCGCCTCGCTGCGGGTGGCCGCGGCGATCAGGGCCATGTACATCGTGGGCACGCCCATGAACACCTCGCAGCCGTGCTCGACCATCGCGGCGAGCGCGGCGTCGCCGTCGAACTTCGGCAGCATGACGATCGTCGCGCCGACCCGGAACCCGGTGTTCATCGTGCAGGTCTGTCCGAAGGTGTGGAACAGCGGCAGGGCCCCGAGCAGCACGTCGCCGCGATGCATGTCGAACGTCGTCATCAGGTTGGTGTTGACCTGCTCGATCAGGGCGAGGTGAGACCCTTCGGCCCCCTTGGGCTGGCCCGTGGTGCCGCTCGTGTAGAGGATCGTGGCGGTGTCGAACGGGTCGCGGGGCACGTAGGTGTCGAGGGGTGCGGCGGCCGCGGCGAGGTCCTCGAGGCGGTCGGGCCCGTCGTCCTCCTGGCCGGCAGGAGGCGCGAGCACGGTCAGGACGTCGACCCCCGCGAGCTGCGCTCCCGCGCCTCCTTCACCGAGCAGCGGTGCGGCGCAGACGAGCAGGCGGGAGCCGCTGTCGCGCAGCACGTACTCGATCTCGTGTCGCTTGAGGAGGGCGTGGACGGGCACGGCCACCGCGCCGAGCGCGAGCGTCGCGTAGTAGACGCGGGGGAAGTCCGCGACGTTCGGGACGAGCATGGCGACCCGGTCCCCGGGGCCGACGCCCCGGGCGCGGAGGGCCCCGGCGTAGGCCAGGGTCTGCTGCCAGAGCTCGGCGTAGGTGGTCGAGGTGGGCCCGACGATGACGGCGACGTCGTCGGGGAACCGGCCGGCCGACTCGGCGAGGATGGCCGCGACCGACGCGGTGGCGTGGCCTCGGGGGCTGGGTGCTGATGACATGGTGTCTCTCCGTCTCCGTTGACGTGCGGTCTGCCGCGATCCTACGACGCGCCACCCGTTGCCCGGTCCGGCCCCGGGCGGCTTACGATGGAGGGCTCATGATCCCCACCATCACGTATCCCGCCGAGCTGCCGGTCAGCCAGAGGCGCGACGACATCGCCGCGGCGATCCGTGACAACCAGGTCGTCATCGTCGCGGGCGCCACCGGTTCGGGCAAGACGACCCAGCTGCCCAAGATCTGCCTCGAGCTCGGCCGGACCAAGATCGGCCACACCCAGCCGCGCCGCATCGCGGCCCGCACCATCAGCGAGCGCATCGCCGAAGAACTCGGCGACGAGGTCGGCGGCGTGGTCGGCTACCAGGTGCGGTTCACCGACAAGGTCGGTGCCGACACGCAGATCAAGCTGATGACCGACGGCATCCTGCTGAACGAGATCCACTTCGACCGCGAGCTCGAGCGCTACGACACGATCATCATCGACGAGGCCCACGAGCGCAGCCTGACCATCGACTTCCTGCTCGGGTACCTCAAGCAGCTGTTGCCCCGCCGCCCCGACCTCAAGCTCATCATCACGAGCGCCACGATCGATCCCGAGTCGTTCTCGAAGCACTTCGGCGACGCGCCCATCGTCGAGGTCTCGGGTCGCACCTACCCGGTCGAGGTCCGCTACCGACCGCTCGTGGACGACACCACGAGCGACGACGACGGCGACCTCGACGACGACGACCGCCCCGCGGGTCGCCAGGGCGACCGTCAGGAGGCGCGGGCCGGCGACCGCAGGCAGCGCGCCGACGACAAGGACTACCTGCAGGGCATCAACGAGGCCCTCGACGAACTCGCCCGCGAGTCGAGCGGCGACGTCCTCGTCTTCCTCAGCGGAGAGAACGAGATCCGTGACGCCGAGGAGAGCATCCGCGGCCGCAACCTGCCGTTCACCGAGGTGCTGCCGCTGTACGGCCGGTTGAGCGCCGCCGACCAGCACCGGGTCTTCCAGCCCAGCACGACCGCGGGCACCAGGCGCCGCATCGTCCTCGCGACCAACGTCGCCGAGACCAGCCTCACCGTGCCCGGCATCAAGTACGTGATCGACGCCGGCACGGCCCGCATCAGCCGCTACTCGACCCGCGCCAAGGTGCAGCGCCTGCCGATCGAGGCCATCTCGCAGGCGAGCGCCAACCAGCGGTCGGGCCGCTCCGGTCGCACGAGCAGCGGCATCGCGATCCGCCTCTACAGCGAGACCGACTTCGAGAAGCGCCCCGAGTTCACCGAGCCCGAGATCCTGCGGACCAACCTCGCCGCGGTCATCCTGCAGATGATCTCCCTGAACCTCGGCGACATCGCCGCCTTCCCCTTCCTCCAGCCGCCCGACTCGCGCGGCATCAAGGACGGACTCGACTTGCTGCGCGAGCTCGGCGCCGTCACCCAGGGCGGCCAGATCACCCGGGTCGGCAAGCAGCTCACGCGACTGCCGATCGATCCGCGCCTCGCCCGCATGGTCGTCGAGTCCAAGACGCAGGGCACGACGCGCGAGGTGCTCGCCATCGTCTCGGCCCTGAGCATCCAGGACCCGCGCGAGCGGCCCCTCGAGCGGCGTGCCCAGGCCGACGAGAAGCACTCGCGCTTCCGCGACCCCAAGGGCGACTTCCTCACGCTGCTCAACCTGTTCGAGTACCTCGAGGACAAGCAGAAGGAGCTCAGCGGCAACGCCTTCAAGCGTCTGTGCCGCGACGAGTTCCTCAACTACCTGCGCATCCGCGAGTGGCAGGACGTCTACCGCCAGCTCAGCCGCGCGGCCAGGCCCCTCGGGCTGCACATCGGCGAGCGCAGCGCGAACCCCGACGGCGTCCACCGCAGCCTGCTGGCCGGCCTGCTCAGCCAGATCGGGCTGTTCGACCCGCAGAAGAAGGACTTCGTCGGCGCCCGCCAGACGAGGTTCCTGATCTTCCCGGGCAGCAGCCTCGCGAAGAAGCCGCCGGCGGCCGTGATGACGGCCGAACTGGTGGAGACCAGTCGCCTGTTCGCCCGCGTCGCCGGCTCGATCGACCCGGCGTGGGCCGAACCGCTGGCGCCCGACCTGGTCAAGCGCAGCTACGGCGAACCCCACTGGGAGAAGAAGCAGGGCGCCGTCGTCGCCTACGAGCGCGTCACGCTCTACGGGGTGCCGATCGTCGAGCGACGACGCATCCAGTTCTCGCGCATCGACCCGGCGTACGCCCGCGAGCTGTTCATCCGGCACGCGCTGGTCGAGGGCGACTGGGAGGGGCACCAGGCGTTCGAGCAGAAGAACCGGCAGCTCATCCGCGAGCTCACCGAGGTCGAAGAGAGGACGCGTCGCCGCGACATCCTGGTCGACGGCGACGCCGCGTTCGAGTTCTTCCAGCGGCGCATCCCGGCCGACGTCGCGAGCATGCGCGACTTCGAGGGCTGGTGGCGCAAGGCCAAGGTCGACACGCCCGACCTGCTCACCATGACCGCCGCCGACCTGCTCGGGGACGACGAACCCGACGTCGACGAACAGGGCTTCCCGAGCACGTGGCAGCAGGGCGACCAGACGTTGACCCTGCGCTACAAGTTCGAGCCGGGGGCCGACGACGACGGCGTGACCGTGATCGTTCCGCTGCCGCTGCTGCCGCGCCTCCGTCCGGTCGGCTTCGACTGGCAGGTGCCGGGGTTGCGCGACGAGCTCGTCACGTCGCTCATCAAGTCGCTGCCGAAGCAGATCCGCAAGAACGTGGTGCCCGCCGCCGACTGGGCGTCGAAGATCACGGACGAGCTGCCCGACGCACCACCGGCCGACGTCGACGAGCCGTTCACGGCGACCGTGGCCGCGGCGATCAAGAAGCTCACCTACACGCCAGTCTCGACCGACGACTTCGACCTGCACCGCGTGCCCGCGCACCTGCGGGTCACGTACGCCGTGGTCGACGAGCGGGGCCGCACGGTCGGGGCCGACAAGGACCTCGACGCGCTCCAGCACCGGCTGCGCGACGCCACGCGCGACAGCGTCGCGCGCGTCACGCAGGGCGGCGGGCGCGACGAGCGCGGCCGTGGCCGGGGTCGCGGACGAGGAGGCGCGGGGGGCGACGCCACGCCCGTCACGCCTCGCCCCACGAGCTCGATCGAGCGCGAGGGCCTGACGTCGTGGGACTTCGACGAGCTCCCCGCGGTCGTCGACACCCGCCACGGCGACACCGTGATCCGGGCCTACCCGGCGTTGGTCGACCACGGCGACTCGGTCTCGATCACGTTGATGGCGACGCCCGCCGACCAGGCCCTCGCGACGCCGAAGGGAGTGCGGCGCCTGCTGATGCTGGCGACCCCGTCGCCCGTGGCCTACGTGCAGCAGCACCTGACGAGCGCCGAGAAGCTCATCCTCGCGACGAGCCCGTACCAGAACACGTCGGCGCTCTTCGCGGACTGCCTCGTGGCCGTCGTCGACGACGTGCTGTTCCGCGTCAAGCCCGACGGCATGGTGATGACGAAGAAGGAGTTCCTCTCGACCCGCGACCGGGTCTCGGGGGCCGTCATGGACCAGATGTTCCAGACCGTCTCGCTCGTCGCCCGCACGCTGACCGCCGCCCGCGACGCCGACAAGGCCCTGAAGGGTGCGACCTCGATGACCCTGCTCGCGGCGCTGACCGACATGCGGCAGCAGCGGGATCGCCTGATCCGTCCGGGCTTCGTGTCGCAGACCGGGCTCCAGCAGCTCCAGCGCGTGCCGGTGTACCTCGTGGGCATCACGAAGCGCACGGCGAAACTGCTCGAGAACCCCGGGCGGGACCGCGTCTGGCTCAGCGAGGTGCAGCAGGCGACCGAGCGGTACGAGGCCGCGGGCGGGACGTTCCCGCCCGCCGACACCGCGCCTCCTGCACTCGTCCGCGCCCGGTGGATGATCGAGGAGTTCCGCCTCAGCCTGTTCGCACAAGACCTGCGGCCGAGCGAGAGCGTCTCGCTGCAACGCATCGTCAAGGTGCTCGCCTCCGCCTGAGCGCCTGCCGCCACTAGCCTGAACGCATGCGCGCGACGGTGAAGGACGTGGCGGCACTCGCCGGGGTGTCGCCGAAGACCGTCTCCAACGTGATCAACGGCGTCGTCTTCGTCCGGCCCGACACCCGCACCCGGGTCGAGAGCGCACTGGCCGAACTCGACTACGTGCCGAACCTCAGCGCGCGTGGCCTGCGCACCGGGCGCACCGGGTCGATCGCCCTGGCGTTCCCCGACCTGAGCACCCCGTACAGCGCCGAGATGACGCACTGGTTCGTCGAGCAGGCGCACGAGCGCGGCTGGTCGATCCAGCTCGAGCAGACCGGCTCGCGGCCCGAACGCGAGGGCGAGCTGCTCTCGCGCGGCAAGGAACACCTCGTCGACGGCCTCGTCCTCAACCCGATCACGCTCGACGCCAGCGCCCTGTCGTCCGCCGGCAGCGGCTCCGGCACCGGCTCCGGCTCCGGCTCCGGCTCGGGGGCCACCGACTCGCTGCCGCCCGTGGTCGTCATCGGAGAGGTCGAGCAGACCCTCGTCGACCAGGTGCGGGTCGACAGCGTCGCCGCGGCCCGCGACATGACGGCCCACCTGATCGCCGCCGGACACCGCCGCATCGCGACCCTCGGCGACTCGGCCGGCGAGTTCGACACGGCCACGGCCCGCGCCCGCACCCGCGGCTTCGAGCAGGCCATGGCCGAGGCCGGGCTGCCCCTCGACCACGCCCTGCAGTACTCGTGCCCGGAGTGGACCTCGGCCGACGCCTTCTCGGTCGTCCGGGCGGCCGTCGAGCGCGGCGACCGGCCCGACGCGATCTTCTGCTTCACCGACTCGCTCGCCATCGGCGCCGTCAGCGCGCTGACGTCGGCGGGCCTGCGGGTCCCCGACGACGTCGCGGTCGCCGGTTTCGACGACATCGTCGACGGGAG
Source organism: Frigoribacterium sp. Leaf8 (assembly GCF_001421165.1). Taxonomy (GTDB): domain Bacteria; phylum Actinomycetota; class Actinomycetes; order Actinomycetales; family Microbacteriaceae; genus Frigoribacterium. Next base: position 489,745 of record NZ_LMKB01000006.1, read on the forward strand.
GTTCTCCGTGCCGCCGCTGACGACCGTCACCTTCGACAAGCGCCTCTTCGTCGACCGCACCCTCGAACTGCTCGCGGCCCGCATCGCCGACCGGCAGGGCGCGGCCGAACTCGTGATCGTCCCCCACGAGATCGTCGTGCGCGCCAGCACCCGCGGCCGCGCCTGACACCACGAGAGGGGCACGACGCCAGAAGAGAGCCTGGCGCTGTGGCCCTGTCCTGGCGGTGTGCCGGAAACCTCTTGCGCATCCGTTACAACGATGGAATAGTCGCTTTCGTCACGCATCACGAAGGAGTGAAGATGACCGAGAACCATCGGACGACCCCGGCACCGCGTCCGGGCACCACCGCCGGCACCGCCACCCCCCGCGGCCTCAGCCGCCGCAGCATGTTGCTCGGCTCCGCCGCCCTCGTCGGCGGGGCGTTCGTCGCCACGGGCCTCTCGGGCTGTGCGCCCGGGGCGGTCACCGGCTCGGGCACGGACGTCGCGCAGCTGAAGTTCTGGCACCTGCTCAGCGGCGGTGACGGCATCAAGATGTCGGCGCTGATCGACCAGGCCAACGAGCAGAACCCGGGGTTCCACGCGACGCAGACCGTGCTCGCCTGGGGCACGCCGTACTACACGAAGCTCGCCATGGCCTCGGCCGGCGGTCGCGCGCCGGACGTCGCGATCATGCACGCCTCGCGCGTGCCCGGCTACGCCCCCGGCGGCCTGCTCGACCCGTGGGACGTCGAGAAGCTCGCGTCGTACGGCGTCCGCGAAGAGGACTTCGCCGAGGCCGTGTGGAAGAAGGGCTTCAACGGCGGCGACCTCTACTCGGTCGCCCTCGACTCGCACCCGTTCATCCTGTTGTACAACACCGACATCGCCGCCCAGGCGGGTGCCCTCGGCCCCGACGGCAAGCTCGTCGAGATCACCAGCCCCGAGCAGTTCCTCGAGGTCGCGAACGCCATGCAGCAGGTGACCGGCAAGCACGGCGCCTCGTGGGGCTACCTCAACGACGGCGCGCAGCTGTGGCGCATGTTCTACACGTTCTACAAGCAGCAGGGCGCCGACATGGTGCTGAAGGAAGGCGGCACGGTCGAGTACGACGAGCAGGCCGCCGTCACCGCGCTCCAGTTCATGCAGCAGCTCACGGACGGCACGGCGATGGCCACGGCCAGCGACATCCAGTCGGGCATCGCCGAGTTCGTCAGCGGCGAGAGCGGCATGCTCTTCACCGGCGTGTGGGAGGTTCCGAGCGCCGAGAACGCGGGCATCCCGTTCGACGGCAGCATCATCCCGACGCTCTTCGGCACGCCGGCCGTCTACGCCGACTCGCACGCGTTCGTGCTGCCGAGGCAGAGCGAGGTCGACGACGTCAAGCGCGAGGACGCCTACAAGATGGTCTCGACCATCCTGAAGGACTCCATCTCCTGGGCCGCGGCCGGGCACATCCCGGCCTACCTGCCGATCGTCGAGAGCCCCGAGTACGCCGAGCTGCGACCGCAGGCGAACTACGCCGAGGCGGCGGACTACCTGAACTACGACCCGCCCGCCTGGTTCACCGGCTCGGGCTCGGACTTCCAGACGTACTTCCTCGACTCGATCCAGTCCGTGATCCTCGCCAAGGACGACGCGGCCGACGGCATGCGTCGGTTCGTCGCGCGAGTCAACACGCAGCTGTCGCGGCCGGCTCCGGTGTGACCGTCGTGCCCTCCCCCACGCCGACGCGGCACCGCCGCCCCGTCCGCCCGACACCGCCCTCCTCCCCCTCCGCACGACCCGACCATCACGACGACGAAGGAGTCGATCTGTGACCTCCACCACGGTCAAGGCCCCCCGGGCCACCGCCGAGCGCGCGCGGTCCGACGCCCGCGCGACCGACCGCAGCCGCGCCTCCCGCAAGCGGACCGGCCCCTCCGACAACCGCATCGGCTGGGGCTTCGCCGCTCCGTTCACCGTGCTCTTCGCGGTGTTCCTGGTCTGGCCGCTGCTCCACGGCTTCTACCTGAGCTTCACCGGCCAGAGCCTGACCGGCCAGGGCGGCGAGCTGATCGGCGTCGCCAACTACGCCGAGGCCTTCGCCGACGGCGACATGTGGCGTTCGATGCTCAACACGCTGTGGTTCACGGTGCTCAGCACGATCCCGCTCGTCGTCGTCGCGCTGGTGCTCGCCATCCTCGTCAACACCGGGCTGCCGGGTCAGTGGCTCTGGCGGCTGAGCTTCTTCCTGCCGTACCTGCTCGCCTCGACGGTCGTCTCGCTGTTCTGGATCCAGCTCTACAGCCCCACCCTCGGCCCGATCAACAACGTGCTCGGCACACTGGGGCTGCCGCAACCCGCCTGGCTGCAGGACCCCGACACCGCCATGATCGCCGTGGTCGCGACCACCGTCTGGTGGACGGTCGGCTTCAACTTCCTGCTGTACCTCGCCGCCCTGCAGAACATCCCCGACCAGCAGTACGAGGCCGCGTCGCTCGACGGCGCCGGACGCTGGCGGTCGCTGCTGTCGATCACCATCCCGCAGCTCGGCCCGACCACCGGCCTGATCGTCATCCTCCAGGTGCTCGCCTCGCTGAAGGTCTTCGACCAGATCTACCAGATGACCACCGGCGGACCGGCGGGAAGCACCCGCTCGGCCGTGCAGTACATCTTCGACACCGGCTTCACCGGCTACCGCTTCGGCTACTCGTCGGCGATCTCGTACATCTTCTTTGCGGTCATCGTCGTCATCTCGATCGCGCAGTTCAGCATCACGGCCCGCAACCGCAAGGGAGCCCAGAAATGACCGCCCCCGCCCTCGCCCCCACGTCCGACCTGCGGGCCCCCACCGCCGGCCGGGGCCGGAAGGGCCACAAACCCGGCCAGAAGCCGTTCGGCCCCATGGCCGTGATCAGCGTGGCCATCCTGGTCGTGCTCGCCGTCCTCTGGCTGCTGCCGTTCCTGTGGTCGCTCGCCACCTCGTTCAAGAGCGAGACCGACGCCGCGGCGACGCCGCAGACCTGGATCCCGGCCGGCGGCTTCACGCTGGACGCCTACCGCGGGGTGCTCGAACAGGGCAACATCCCGGTGTGGCTGTTCAACAGCCTGTTCACCTCGATCGTCATCACGCTGATCGTCGTGGCCACCTCGGCCCTCGTCGCCTACGCCTTCTCGCGCCTCGACTTCCGCGGCAAGAAGTGGCTGTACGTCGCGACGATCGCGTCGATCATCATCCCGCCGCAGGTGCTGATCGTGCCGCTGTTCTACCAGATGCTCGCCTTCGACATGGTCGACACGTACTGGGGCATCATCCTGCCGCAGGCGATCGCCCCGGCGATGGTGTTCGTGCTGAAGAAGTTCTTCGACCAGGTGCCGATCGAGCTCGAGGACGCCGCCCGCGTCGACGGCGCGGGACGCATCCGGGTCTTCTTCACGATCCTGCTACCGCTGTCGCGCCCCATCCTCGGCGCGGTGTCGATCTTCGTGTTCATCGGCGCCTGGAACAACTTCCTGTGGCCGTTCATCGTCACGAACGACGCGTCGCTGCTCACCCTGCCGGTCGGCCTGCAGACCATCGAGAGCGCCTACGGCATCCAGTACGCGCAGAACATGGCCGCCGCGGTCCTCGCGGCCCTGCCGCTCATCCTCGTGTTCCTGTTCTTCCAGCGGCAGATCATCAAGGGCATCTCGACCACCGGGTTCGGAGGTCAGTGATCCGACCGCCCCGGACGCGACCGCCCTGCCGCACCGCGCCTCCTCGTCCCCACCACACGCACGCCGATCCCCTCACCTAGGAGACCCATGTCCACCGCCCGCATCACCGTCGACCGCGAGTTCACCATCGGCCCGGTCCCCCGCCGCCTGTTCGGCTCGTTCGTCGAGCACATGGGCCGCTGCGTCTACACCGGCATCTACGAACCCGGTCACCCCACCGCCGACGAGAACGGCTTCCGCCAGGACGTCCTCGACCTCACCAAGGAGCTCGGCGCCACCGTCATCCGCTACCCCGGCGGCAACTTCGTCTCGGGGTACAACTGGGAGGACGGCGTCGGCCCGGTCGACCAGCGCCCCCGTCGCCTCGACGGCGCCTGGCACACCGTCGAGACCAACGCCTTCGGCCTGCACGAGTTCGTCGCGTGGTCGAAGCTGGCCGGCACCGAGGTGATGGAGGCCGTCAACCTCGGCACCCGGGGCGTCGACGCCGCCCGGGAGCTCGTCGAGTACGCCAACCACCCCGGCGGCACCGCGCTGAGCGACCGCCGCATCGCCAACGGCGCCAAGGACCCCTTCGACATCAAGCTCTGGTGCCTCGGCAACGAGCTCGACGGCCCGTGGCAGATCGGCCACAAGACGGCCACCGAGTACGGCCGCCTCGCCCAGGAGGCCGCCAAGGCCATGAAGTTCGTCGACGACTCGATCGAGCTGGTCGCCGTCGGCAGCTCGGGCCGCGGCATGCCCACCTTCGGCACCTGGGAGCACGAGGTCCTGACGCACGCCTACGACGAGGTCGACTACGTGTCGATGCACGCCTACTACCAGGAGCACGACGGCGACGCGAAGAGCTTCCTCGCGACGGCCGTCGACATGGACGCGTTCATCGAGGAGGTCGTGTCGACGATCGACGGCGTCAAGGCCGCCGGCAAGCACACGAAGCAGGTCGACATCTCGTTCGACGAGTGGAACGTCTGGTACCAGACGGGCCTCGACTCGGACGACCAGCCGCACAACGTGTCGAAGGGCTGGCGCGAGCACCCCCGGCTGATCGAGGACCAGTACAACGTCACCGACGCGGTCGTGGTCGGCACCTTCCTCAACTCGCTGCTGCGTCACGGCGACCGGGTCAAGATCGCCAACCAGGCGCAGCTCGTCAACGTCATCGCGCCGATCCGCAGCGAGGCCGGCGGGCCCGCGTGGCGTCAGTCGATCTTCTGGCCGTTCGCCCGCATGGCCGCGCTCGCCACCGGGCAGATCCTGCGCACCCTCGTCACGAGCGACAAGGTCGACACCGAGAAGTACGGCGACGCCGACCTGGTCGACGTCAGCGCCACCTACGACGAGGAGGCCGGCACGGTCGCGTTCTTCCTCGCCAACCGCGGGCTCGACGAGGCGGCCGACGTCGAGGTCGCCCTGCGCGGCTTCAGCGGCGGGCGCGTCACCCGCGCCGAGGTCCTGGCCGTCCCCGAGGGCGGCGACCGCTTCTCGTCCAACACCGAGAACGCGCAGGACACCGTGGGCCTCGTGCCGCTGACCGGCGTCACGGTCGACGGCGGCACCGCGCGCCTCCGCCTGCCCGCCCTCTCGTGGGCGGTCGTCGAGCTCGAGGTCGGCAAGGCCTGACCCACGGCACGACCGCAGGAGGCGCGGTGCCGGTCACGACCGGCACCGCGCCTCCTGCGTCCGGTCGCGTCGACGCCCCGGATCAGCCGCGGGGCTTGAAGAGGCGGGCGATGCTGTCGCGCACCGACTCCTCGATGGTGTCGGTGAAGCCGTTCGAGAAGCCCAGGGCGTCGGCAGGGGCCGACGCGGCCGTCATCGACTCGACGACGCGCTGACCGTGATGGGCACGCGCCTCGCGCACCGAGCCGAAGCCGAGGCCGAGGTCGACGGCCGCCTGGGCGAGGAGCGCCTCACGGGCGTCGTCGGTGCTGGTCTGTGCCTCGGCGAGCGCGAGCACGGACAGGTCGTCCACGCCGTCGTCCACCCATCGGGCCGCACGCCCCGGCAGCACGCCGGAGGGCAACAGGCCGAGACGGCGCTGTGCCTCGCTGTCGCGGATCTCGGCGCGGGCGACGGACGGGCCACGGGGAGTCGGGTCGGGGTTCACGACGATCACGATACCGGTGGGCATCCCGGAGCGGCTGCCCCGCCTTCGGGTCGCGCTCAGCTGAACAGGCGCGTCGGGGTCGTGACGTCGAGCTCGTCGGCGCGCAGGTCGCCCACCGCCAGGTCGACGCGCGCGTCGCCGTCGTCGAGGGTCTGCTTGATGCGCCCCTTCTCGGCGATGCTCGAGCGGATCAGCGGCAGGCCGCGCTGGATCGCGTGGCGGATGCGCTCCTGCAGCAGAGGGGCCGTGACCGCGTACTTCTCCGCGCCTCCGGTCGCCGTGAAGTCGGTCGTGTGCGCGTAGACGCCCAGCGGCAGGGTGAGGGCCTGGAAGAACCCGAACAGTGGTCGCAACGCGTGCTCGATGATCAGCGCGTGGCGCTCGCTGCCCCCCGTCGCGGCGAGCAGCACGGGCACGTCCACGAGCGCGTACTGCTCGACGAAGTCGAACAGGTGCTTGAACAGCCCGGTGAAGGAGGCGCGGTAGACGGGCGAGGCGACGATCAGCAGGTCGGCGGTCTCGATGGCGACCAGCTCGCGCTCGACCCGCTCGTCGAGCTGGTCCCGGGTGAGCGCGCCGGCGAACAGGGGGCCGAGTTCGCTGACCCGGATCACGTGCGCCTCGATCGGCAGGACGTCACCCAGCGCCGTCACGATCTCGTGCACGAGGGCGTCGGTCTTCGACGGCGTGCTGAGGGTGCCGGACACCGCGACGACCCGCAGGGGACGGGTCGGACGCGGGGACGAGGGGGTCGGAGGCAGCGAGGAAGTCATCCCCTCCATGCTGCGCCCGAGGCCGACGTAACAGAGGGTGTGTGACGGATCGTGACGTGCGACAGTGTTCCGGTGACACATCAACCACTCCAGGAGGGGTTCGATCCGGCCGCCCACGGCTTCGACCCCGCACGACCCGATTCCGACCTCGCCGCCTCGTTCGGGCTGGCCGCCGACGTCTACGAGAGGGGTCGCCCGTCGTACCCCCTCGACGCCGTCGACTGGCTGCTGCCCGAGGGCGCCTGTCACGTGGTCGACCTGGGGGCGGGCACGGGCAAGCTCACCCGTCTGCTGCTCGACCGTGCCCCGTCGGTCACGGCCGTCGAGCCGTCGCCGGGCATGCGCGCGACCCTCGAGCAGGTCGTCCCCGGGGCGACGTCGGTCGCCGGGTCGGCCGAGGACATCCCCCTCGGCGACGACTCGGTGGACGCCGTCCTCGTCGCGCAGGCCTGGCACTGGGTCGACCCCGCCCGCGCCGTGCCCGAGATCGCCCGCGTCCTGCGTCCCGGCGGCACCCTCGGCCTCGTCTGGAACATCCGCGACGAGTCCGTGCCGTGGCTGGCGGAGCTCAGCCGGGTGATGCGCCAACCCCGCGAGCGCGACATGGGGTCGGACGCACCGGTCGTCGGTGCGCCGTTCGGCAGCGTCGAGCGGTACGACGTCCCCTGGGTGCACGAGCTGGGTCGCGACGAGTTCCTCGCCATGATCGCGTCGCGCAGCTACGTCATCACGCTCTCGCCCGACGACCGCGCGGCCCTGCTGCGCGACGTCGAGCGGCTGCTCGACACGCACCCGGACACCCGCGGCGCCGACCTGATCCGCCTGCCCTACGTGGCGCGGTGCTCGCGGGCCGTCCTGCCCGGCTGAGTCGCGCCTCCTCGGCACCCACCCTGCGAGCCCGCCTCGTCGGCACCCACCCTGCGAGCCCGCCTCGTCGTCCCCGGACGCGGGCGGGCCTGCAGGGCACGGGCAGCACGCACGAATAGGGTCGGGTCATGGACCAGGAGGCGCGGCTCGTCACGGTCGACCACGCCTGGTCGGGCCGGTGGTCCGGTCGCAGCCTGTTGCGCCTCGACGCCCACGGCGTGGTCTTCGCCGGATCGGCCGACGCGCACGACGCCGACACCCTGGCCGGCGCCGAGCTGCCCCACGTGCCGGGCACCGTGCTCGCCCCCTTCACCGACTCGCACGTCCACCTCGGCCTGATCGACGCCACGCAGCTGCCCGTCGGCGGCATCTCGCGGGTCGTCGACCTCGGGTGGGACCCGACGGTCGCCTCCGGCTGGCTCGGCCGGTCGGGTCGCGACGGCTGGCCCGAGGTGGCGATCGCCGGCGGGTTGATCACGGCGCCGGGCGGGTACCCGAGCCGGGCGGGCTGGGCGCCGCCCCGCGCCTCCCTCCCGGTCGGCGGCCTCCGCGCCTCGACCCGGCTGCGCCGCGCGGCCCGGCTCGTCGAGCAGCAGCACGCCCTCGGCGCCTCGATCGTCAAGGTCGCCCTGAACTCCGACGTCGGCCCCGTCCTCGACGACGCGATGCTGGCCGCCGTCGTCGACGCCGCACACGGGCTCGACCTGCCCGTGGTCGCCCACGTCCAGGGCGTCGGCCAGGCGGCACGCGCGGCCGACGCCGGGGTCGACCGGCTCGCCCACACGCCCTTCAGCGAACGGCTCGACGACGACCTCATCGCCCGGCTGGCCGCGTCCACGACGTGGGTGAGCACGCTCGACATCCATGGCTACGGTCTCGGTGGGGTCGCGCACGAGACAGCCGTCGACAACCTGTCGCGGTTCCGTGCCGCCGGGGGCCGGGTGCTCTACGGCACCGACCTCGGCAACGGCGACCTTCCGCTCGGGGTGAACGAACGCGAGCTGCGCGCGATGGGTCGGGCCGGCTTCGGGCTGGCCGGCCTGCTCGACGCCCTCGCCCCCGACGTCGCCGGGCCCACCGGCGGTGCGCGCCTGCCGTTCACCCGCGTGACCTGGATCGCCGACGCGCCCCGCGCCTCCGCGGCCTCCGACGAACGGGCCGCCTGGCTCGCCCGCGCGACCGCACTGACCGCCGACGAGCTGCTCGCCGTCGCCCTCGAGGAGAAGACCCGATGACCGATCCGCTCGCCTACCCCGTCGACGCCACCGACCCCGACGAGCAGGCCTCGGCGCATCCCGCCGGCCCGCTCGACGCCACCGACCCGCTGGCGTCGTACGTCGACCGGTTCGTACCGGCCGTCGACGTGGTGTCGTACCTCGACGGCAACTCGCTCGGGCGGCCCGTGACCGCCACGCTGTCGCGGCTGTCCGAATTCGTCGAGGGCGCCTGGGGCACGCGGTTGATCCGCTCGTGGGACGAACGCTGGATGGCCCTGCCGACCGAGCTCGGCGACCGCATCGCGGCGGCCTGCCTCGGTGCCGCCCCGGGCCAGACGGTCGTGGCCGACTCGACGACCGTGCTGCTCTACAAGGCGATCCGCGCGGGCCTGCGGGCCCGGCCCGACCGCCACGAGATCGTCATCGACGACGACCAGTTCCCGACCGACCGCTTCGTCGTCGAGGGCATCGCCCGCGAGCACGGGGCCACGATCCGCTGGATCGCCGTCGACAAGGCGACCGGCGTGACCGTGTCGCAGGTGCGCGACGTCGTCGGGCCCGACACCGCACTGCTGCTGGTGAACCACGTGTCGTATCGATCGGGCTGGCTGGTCGACCTGCCCGCGATCACGACGCTCGTGCACGAGGCGGGCGGTCTCGTGCTGGCCGACCTCTGCCACAGCGTCGGCGTCGTGCCGATGCAGCTCGACGAGTGGGGCGTCGACCTCGCCGTCGGCTGCACCTACAAGTACCTGAACGGTGGGCCGGGAGCCCCCGCGTTCGTCTACGCCCGCGCCTCGCTGCTGCCCGAGCTCGACCAGCCGATCCAGGGGTGGATGGGCGCCGCCGACGTGTTCGCCATGGCCGACGGGTACCAGCCGGCGACCGGCATCCGGCGGTTCATCAGCGGCACTCCCCCGGTGATGGGCATGCTCGCGATGCACGACATGCTCGACCTGATCGACGAGGCCGGCATCGATGCCATCCGGTCGAAGTCGCTCGCCCTGACCGACTACGCCTTCGACCTCGTCGACGCCTGGCTCGTGCCGCTCGGGGTGACCGTCGCGACGCCTCGCGAACCGGACCGCCGCGGCAGCCACGTCACGATCACGCACGACTCGTTCCGGTCGATCGTGGCGCGGCTCTGGGAGGCCGGTGTCGTCCCTGACTTCCGCAACCCCGACGCGCTGCGCATCGGACTGTCGCCGCTCAGCACCTCGTTCGCCGAGGTGCGGATCGGCATCGCCGCGATTCGTGCGGCGCTGCTCGCCGACTGAGGCCGAGCGAGGTCGGACCGGACGCAGAACAGGCGCCGCCCGGGATGGGCGACGCCTGTTGCGTGGTGCGGGGGTGGGTTAGAAGTCCCAGTCCTCGTCTTCGGTGTTGACGGCCTTGCCGATGACGTACGACGAACCCGACCCCGAGAAGAAGTCGTGGTTCTCGTCGGCGTTCGGCGAGAGCGCGGACAGGATCGCCGGGTTCACGTCGGTCGTCTCTTTGGGGAACATCGGCTCGTAGCCGAGGTTCATCAGCGCCTTGTTGGCGTTGTAGTGCAGGAACTTCTTGACGTCTTCGCTGAGGCCGACGCCGTCGTAGAGGTCTTGCGTGTACTGGATCTCGTTCTCGTAGAGCTCGAAGAGCAGGTTGAACGTGTAGTCCTTGATCTCTTGCTTGCGCTCGTCCGAGGCGCCTTCGAGACCCTTCTGGAACTTGTAGCCGATGTAGTACCCGTGCACGGCCTCGTCGCGGATGATGAGGCGGATGAGGTCGGCCGTGTTGGTCAGCTTGGCGCGCGACGACCAGTACATCGGCAGGTAGAAGCCGCTGTAGAACAGGAACGACTCGAGCAGCGTCGAGGCGACCTTGCGCTTCAGCGGGTCGTCGCCCGTGTAGTAGTCGAGGACGATCTGGGCCTTCTTCTGCAGGTTGACGTTCTCGGTCGACCAGCGGAAGGCGTCGTCGATCTCGGGGGTCGACGCGAGGGTCGAGAAGATCGACGAGTAGCTCTTGGCGTGCACCGACTCCATGAACGCGATGTTCGTGTAGACGGCTTCTTCGTGCGGGGTGATCGCGTCGGGGATCAGGCTGATCGCGCCGACGGTGCCCTGGATGGTGTCGAGCAGCGTCAGGCCGGTGAAGACCCGCATCGTCATCTGCTGCTCTTCGGGCGTGAGGGTGTTCCACGACTGGACGTCGTTCGACAGCGGGATCTTCTCGGGCAGCCAGAAGTTGTTGACCAGCCGGTTCCAGACCTCGACGTCCTTGTCGTCGTGGATGCGGTTCCAGTTGATCGCACTGACCGACGAGATCAGCGGGACCGACTTGCCGGTGGCGTGGACCGGATCGGTGAGGGTCATGACGTGCCTTTCAGGAGCAGGAATGTGAGTTCAGGAGGCGCGGGCCGGTCGTCGAGACCGGCCCGNGCATGCAGCTGACGCAGCCATCGACCTCGGTGCCCTCGAGCGCGAGCTGGCGGAGACGGATGTAGTAGATCGTCTTGATGCCCTTGCGCCATGCGTAGATCTGCGCCTTGTTGATGTCGCGCGTGCTCGCCGTGTCTTTGAAGAACAGCGTGAGCGACAGGCCCTGGTCGACGTGCTGCGTCGCCGCGGCGTAGGTGTCGATGATCTTCTCGGGCCCGATCTCGTAGGCGTCGGTGTAGTACTCGAGGTTGTCGTTCGTCATGAACGGCGCCGGGTAGTACACGCGACCGAGCTTGCCCTCTTTGCGGATCTCGATCTTCGACGCGATCGGGTGGATCGACGACGTCGAGTGGTTGATGTACGAGATCGACCCGGTCGGCGGCACGGCCTGGAGGTTCTGGTTGTAGATGCCGTGCTGCATGATGCTGGCCTTGAGCGCGAGCCAGTCGTCCTGCGTGGGGATCGCGACGCCGGCGTCGGCGAACAGTGCCGCCGCCCGCTCGGTCTCGGGCTTCCACTCGGTCTCGGTGTACTTGTCGAAGAAGGTGCCCGACGCGTAGGTCGAGTCCTCGAAGCCGCCGAAGGTGACGCCACGCTCGATCGCGATGGTGTTCGAGGCGCGCAGGGCGTGGAACAGCACCGTGTAGAAGTAGATGTTCGTGAAGTCGATCGCCTCGGGCGTGCCGTAGTGCACCCGCTCGCGGGCGAGGTAGCCGTGCAGGTTCATCTGGCCGAGGCCGATGGCGTGCGACTGGTCGTTGCCGACCTCGATCGAGCGGACCGACGTGATGTGGCTCATGTCGCTGACGGCGCTGAGGCCACGGATCGCGGTCTCGACGGTCTTGCCGAGGTCGGGGGCGTCCATCGACAGGGCGATGTTCATCGAGCCGAGGTTGCAGCTGATGTCCTTGCCGATCTCGTTGTACGAGAGGTCTTCGTTGAAGGTCGTCGGCGTGTTGACCTGCAGGATCTCGGAGCACAGGTTCGACATGTTGATGCGACCCTTGATCGGGTTCGCCTTGTTGACCGTGTCCTCGAACACGATGTAGGGGTAGCCCGACTCGAACTGGATCTCGGCGATCGTCTGGAAGAAGTCGCGCGCCTTGATCTTGGTCTTCTTGATGCGCGAGTCGGCGACCATCTCGCGGTACTTCTCGCTGATCGCGACGTCGCCGAAGGGGACACCGTAGACCTTCTCGACGTCGTACGGCGAGAAGAGGTACATGTCTTCGTTGTTCTTGGCGAGCTCGAACGTGATGTCGGGCACGACGACGCCGAGGGACAGCGTCTTGATGCGGATCTTCTCGTCGGCGTTCTCACGCTTGGTGTCGAGGAAGCGCATGATGTCGGGGTGGTGTGCGCTGAGGTACACCGCACCGGCACCCTGGCGGGCACCGAGCTGGTTCGCGTAGCTGAAGCTGTCTTCGAGCAGCTTCATGACGGGGATGATGCCCGACGACTGGTTCTCGATCTGCTTGATCGGGGCGCCGGCCTCGCGGATGTTCGAGAGCGACAGGGCGACTCCGCCACCGCGCTTCGACAGCTGCAGCGACGAGTTGATGCCGCGCGAGATGGACTCCATGTTGTCTTCGATGCGCAGCAGGAAGCAGCTGACGAGCTCGCCGCGCTGGGCCTTCGCCGTGTTGAGGAAGGTCGGCGTGGCCGGCTGGAACCGGCCCGCGATGATCTCTTCGACGAGGTCGACGGCGAGCTTCTCGTCGCCCTGGGCCAGGCCGAGGGCGGTCATGACGACGCGGTCCTCGAAGCGCTCGAGGTAGCGCTTGCCGTCGAACGTCTTGAGCGTGTACGAGGTGTAGTACTTGAACGCGCCGAGGAAGGTCTGGAAGCGGAACTTCTTCGAGTACGCGAGGTCGTTCAGCTTCTCGATGAAGGCGAAGTCGTACTGCTCGATGGTGGCGAGCTCGTAGTACTCGTTCTCGACAAGGTAGTCGAGACGCTCACGCAGGTTGTGGAAGAAGACCGTGTTCTGGTTGACGTGCTGCAGGAAGTACTGCTTCGCCGCCTCGCGGTCCTTCTCGAACTGGATCTCGCCGGACGGACCGTAGAGGTTCAGCATCGCGTTCAGGGAGTGGTAGTCCATCCCCGAGCTGAGACCCTGCCCCGGGGCGGCGATCACTTCGAGGTCATCGACTGCTGCGTCCAAAATTCTTCCAATCCTGTGTGTACGGCTTGTACGTCGTCTGGTGTTCCGAAGACTTCGAAACGGTAGAGAAGGGGAACGTCGCACTTGGCGGCGACGATGTCACCGGCCAGGCAGTAGCCCTCTCCGAAGTTGGTGTTGCCCGCCGCGATCACGCCTCGGATGAGGCGCCGGTTGCCCTCGTCGTTGAGGAACCGGATGACCTGCTTCGGGACGGCGCCTCGTCCTTCGCCGCCACCGTAGGTCGGCAGGACGAGGACGTAGGGGTCACGGACGTGGAGCGGCGGCTCGGACGGGAACAGCGGGATGCGCCGGGCCGGGAGACCGAGCTTCTTGACGAAGCGGTCGGTGTTGCCCGAGACGCTCGAGAAGTAGACGAGTTCGTTCGTCATGACGAGTCCTCGCCTCCGACGTGGTGTGGGCCCGAGCCCCGGGTCATCCGACTGGTGGGGCGCTGTGCGCCGGGTCGACTAGTCGACCTTGGCGGCCAGCGCGGCGATCTTGTCGGGGCGGAAACCGCTCCAGTGGTCGTCGTCGGCGATGACCACGGGGGCCTGCATGTAGCCGAGGGCGCGGACCTTCTCGAGGGCGGCGTCGTCGGCCGTGACGTCGAGCACGTCGTACTCGATGCCCTTGTTGTCGAGGGCTCGGTAGGTGGCCGTGCACTGGACGCAGGACGGCTTGGTGTAGACGGTGATGGCCATGGGATCCCCTGTGTTCTGGCCGGCCCCTGAGGCCGGATCGGTGGTTCGTGAGCCTGCGGGTCGTGGTGCCCGTGGCGACTCCTCGATACTACATCTAGTGGCCCGGGGTTGCCCCCACAACTAGATGCGGTGTTACACGCCTGTAGTTCGTCTCGCAGAGTTGTCCACAGGGAACCGCACACGTTTTGCACAGAACGAGGGCGGTTCTCCCCGGTTCTGCGCCGTTCTCCACATGTTCGTCCCCACCACCGACACTCGTCGACGGATGTCCCCAGTTCGGGACCACGGCGTGTCGCGGACCGCGGACCCACTCGTAGACTTGTCCCCTCGTGAGCACCTATTCGACCCTGCTGAAGACGCCCGGCGTCTCGCGCATCATCGCGGCCCAGCTGACCGCGCGCTTCCCGTTCGGCATGCTGTCGCTCGCGTTCCTGCTGCACGTCGAGCACGTCCACCACTCGTACGCCGCGGCCGGTCTCGTCCTCGCGGCGACGAGCATCGGTCAGGCGATCTCGGGGCCGCTCACCAGCCGGTGGATGGGCCGCTGGGCGATGCGCCCCGTGCTCACCCTGACCCTGGTGGTCTGCCTCATCACGATGGTCACCTTCACCCTGTACGACTTCTCGGTGCCGGTGTTCATGGCGCTCGGCTTCGTGACGGGCCTCAGCGTGCCTCCCGTCCAGCCGGCCGTCCGCACCATCTACCCGAAGATGGTCACCTCGAACCAGCTCACCCCCCTCTTCTCCCTCGACGCGTCCGCGCAAGAGATCATCTGGGTCGCCGGTCCGGTCATCACGACCTTCGTCGGCACGCAGGTCGGCACGCGAGAGGCGATCTGGCTCGCGGCCGCGTTCCTGGTCGGCGGCGGCATCTGGTTCATCGCCTCGCCCGAGGTCGGACGCGTCCGCATCCCCCGCAGCAAGCGGGCCTTCGGCAAGGTGCTGGCCCGGCCGACCGTGCTGCTCGCGACCGTCGCCGGGTTCCTGCTCATCGGCGCCTGCGCCGCGGTCGAGGCCGGCGTCGTCGCGCTCTTCGGCGAGGGGAGCGCCGACTCGGGCATCGCCCTGGCGATCTTCGCCGCGGGGTCGCTGGTCGGCGGTCTCGCCCTCGGGCACGTCCCGGTCGGCCCGTGGGCGCTCGCCCGCCGCATCGCCATCGTGTTCGTGGGCATGACCCTCGCGATCTTCGCGACGGGCCTCTGGCCGATCAGCATCACGCTGCTGATCGCGGGCGTCGGCATCGCACCCGCCCTGGCCGTGATGTTCGCGATCGTCTCGTCGAGCGTGAAGTTCAGCGACACGGCCGAGGCCTACGGCTGGGCCGGCACCGGCCAGCTGATCGGCTCGGCCCTGGGTTCGGCCATCGCCGGCTTCGCGATCGACCACGTCGGCGGCCAGGGCGGGCTCATCGTCGCCGCCTGCTTCGCCTTCGTCGGCATGATCGTCGGGGCCGCGTTCCACAAGGCGCTGCCCGACCTCCGCGGCCGTGACGCCAGCCCCCTGCCCGACACCGAACCGGTGCCGGTCCAGACGAGCTGACCCGCGCCTCCTCGTCCATCGGTCGACGGGCCCGGCGCGCACCGTTCACCGGACGGTCGCCCGGTGCGTGCGACACGCGTCGGTCGGTCGCTGGCAGAGTTGGGGCATGCCCTCCATCGACGTGCCCCAGATCACCCTCAACGACGGCCGCACGATCCCCCAGCTCGGCCTCGGCGTCTACAAGGTCGCCGACGACGAGGCCGAGCGGGTCGTCGAGACCGCCCTCGCCGAGGGGTACCGCCACCTCGACACGGCCGAGTTCTACGCCAACGAGCGGGGCGTGGGCCGGGCCCTGCGGGCCTCGGGCGTGCCGCGCGACGAGGTGTTCCTCACGACCAAGGTCTGGAACACCGCGCACGGCTACGACGAGACGCTCCGCTCGTTCGACGAGAGCCTGACGAAGCTCGGCACCGACCACGTCGACCTCTACCTCATCCACTGGCCGGCTCCGCGGCAGGACAAGTACGTCGAGACCTACCGCGCGCTCGAGACGATCCGGGCCGAGGGCCGCGCGCTCTCGATCGGCGTGAGCAACTTCCAGATCGCGCACCTCGAGCGCCTGATGGCCGAGACCGACGTCGTGCCGGCCATCAACCAGGTCGAGGCGCACCCGTGGTTGCAGCAACGCGAGCTGCGCGACTTCGACGCCACCCACGGCATCGTCACCGAGGCGTGGTCGCCGCTGGCGCGAGGGCGCATCCTGGACAACGCCGCCCTGGTGCGCATCGGTGCGAAGCACGGGGTCACCCCGGCCCAGGTGACGATCCGCTGGCACCTGCAGCAGGGCCTCGTCGTGATCCCGAAGTCGGTCACTCCGTCGCGCATCCGCGCCAACCTCGACGTCTTCGGCTTCGAGCTCGACGCCGGCGACCTCGCCGCCGTCGCGGGCATCGAGACGGGCGAGCGCACCGGGTCGCACCCCGACCACAACGGCTGACACGGGCGGGCGCCACCCCACCGGGCGATCGCTGACACCCCGCAGGAGGCGCGGGTCCGGTCGGTCGCGCCCGGCACGTTACCGTGGACCGGCAACCCGTCGACGCAAGGAGCACCCCGCATGACCATCACCGCCGCAGCAGACGGATCGGCCCTCGGCAACCCCGGTCCCGCCGGATGGGCCTGGTACGTCGACGACGAGCGGTGGGCGGCCGGCGGCTGGCCGCGTGCCACCAACAACCAGGGCGAGCTCACCGCCGTGCTCGAGCTGCTGCGCGCCACGGCCGGAACCGACGACGACCTGCACATCCTGTGCGACAGCCAGTACACGATCAAGGCCTGCACCGAGTGGATGCCCGGCTGGAAGCGCAAGGGCTGGCGGAAGGCCGACGGCAAGCCCGTGCTCAACGTCGAGATCCTCAAGGAGCTCGATGCCGCCCTGGCCGGGCGGAAGGTGCGCTTCGAGTGGGTCCGCGGCCACGTCGGCCACGAGATGAACGAGGCGGCCGACGTGCGGGCCCGGGGCGCGGCCACGGCGTTCCAGAACCGCACCGACGTGCCGTCCGGGCCCGGCTGGCCGGGGGCACCGGTCGCCACGACCGACCCGATCGCGGCGCCGGCGACCCCGCCCGCGCCTCCGGCGACGCTCTTCTGACGCGCCCCACCCGCACCGCACCGCACCGCACCGCGAATCGGGCACCGCACCTGATCTAGACGCGGTGCCGTGCACGAGTCGCGGTGCCGCACCGCGCAAGGCAAGCAGCGCCGCGCCGCGCGGCTACATCGAGGGGTGCGTGCTCGACAGCCCGCCGTCGACGACGAACTGGGCGCCGGTCGAGAAGGCCGAGTCGTCGCTCGCGAGGTGCAGGGCGAGCCCGGCGACCTCGTCGGGCTTGGCGAGTCGACCCCGCGGGCTCATGGCGCGGAACGCGTCGAGCACCTGCGGCTGGGCCTCGACCTGACGGCGGAACAGGGCGGTGTCGGTCGGGCCGGGGTGGAGCGAGTTGATGCGGATGTTCCAGCCCTCCTGGGCGGCGTGTGCGGCACTCGACCGGGTGAGCCCGACCAGCGCGTGCTTGCTCGCCGTGTAGGCCGCGTCGTCACCGAAGCCGAGGAAGGACGTCGCCGGAGCCAGGTTGATGATCGACCCGCCCTCGCCGTCGGGGTTCGCGCGCATCTGTTCGATGGCGAAGCGCGTGCCGAGCATGACGCCGGTGACGTTGACCGCGAAGACGCGGTTCCAGCTCTCGAGCTGGGTGACGTCGATCGACTGACCCGAGACGATGCCGGCGTTGTTGACCAGCACGTCGAGTCGGCCGTAGTGCTCGGCGATGCGGTCCATGACGCGCTTCCAGTCGCCGCCGTTGGCGACGTCGTGCTGCACGAACTCGGCCCCCGTCTCGGCGGCCACGGCCGCCCCGTCGACGATGTCGGTCGCGACGACCCGGGCCCCCTCGTCGGCGAACCGGCGGACGATCGCCTCGCCGATGCCCGAGGCTGCCCCGGTGACGATGGCGACTTTGCCGGACAGACGAGACATGGCGACCTCTTCGTGGTGGAACGCGGGTGGAGCTGGTCGGCTGCCGGGGTGGGGCGCGACCCTACGAGATTACCCCTCGACGGGTGACGGTCGGCTCCGCTCGGAGGCCGGCCCGACGGCCGTGACGGTCACGACGGCCTCGCCTCGCTCGTCGCTCGAGGCGAGGTCGACCACGGCCGAGATGCCGAAGTCGTGGTCGCCCTCGGGGTCGGCGAGGATCTGCCGCACCCGCCACACCGTGGGCAGTTGCTCGACCTGGAGCATCTGTGGGCCCCGGGCCGCGGCGTCCGTGCCGATGGAGTCGTACTCGTCGTAGTACCGGTCGAGGGCCTCGCCCCAGCGGTCGGCGTCCCAGCCCGAGCCCGCGTCGAGGGCCCCGAGGGCGTCCGCGTCGTCGCGGGCGGCGAGTTCGACGCGACGGAACAGCTCGTTGCGCACCATGATCCGGAAGGCCCGGGCGTTGGCGGTGAGGTTGCGGAGCGTCGGGGGCACGATCTCGTCGTGGGCCTCGAGCTCGCTCGGGTTCACCATCTCTTCCCACTCGTCGAGCAGGCTGGAGTCGACCTGCCGGACGAGTTCGCCGAGCCACTCGATGACGTCGACCAGCTCGTCGGTCTTCGCCTCGTCCGGCACCGTCTGCCGCAACGCGCGGAAGGCGTCGGACAGGTAGCGCAGCACGAGCCCCTCGGAGCGGGCCAACCCGTAGAAGGCCACGAAGTCGCCGAACGTCATGGCGCGCTCGTACAGGTCGCGCACGACCGACTTGGGGCTGAGCGCGAAGTCGCCGATCCAGGGCTGCGAGGCCGCGTACGTCTCGAACAGGGCGGTCAACAACTCGTCGAGCGGCTTGGGCCAGGTGACCTCCTCGAGGAGTTCCATGCGCTGGTCGTACTCGATGCCCTCGGACTTCATCGCGGCCACGGCCTCGCCGCGGGCCTTGAACTGCTGCTGCGACAGGATCGGCCGGGGGTCGTCGAGGGTCGCCTCGACCACGGACACCATGTCGAGGGCGTAGGTGGGCGACTCGACGTCGAGCACCTCGAAGGTCGCCAGGGCGAAGGGCGACAATGGCTGGTTGAGGGCGAAGTTGGCCTGCAGGTCGACGGTCAGGCGGATGGTCGGAGCGCCTCCGTCGGGCGAGGCCTCTTGTACGACGACCTCGGCGGTGCGCAGCGTGCGGTAGATCGAGATGGCCTGCCGGGCCATGGCGTACTGCTTGGCGAGGGGCTCGTGGTTGTCGAAGACCAGCGAGCGCACGTTGGCGAAGACGTCGCCGCCGCGCCCGATGACGTTGAGCAGCATGGCGTGGGTGACCTGCATGTGCGAGGTCAGGGCCTCCGGCTCGGCGGCGATGAGCTTGGTGAAGCTGGGTTCGCCCCAGGACACGAAGCCGTCGGGCGCCTTCTTGCGGACGATCTTGCGCTTCTTCTTCGGGTCGTCGCCCGCCCGCTCGATCTGCTTGAGGTTGTCGATCTCGTGCTCGGGCGCCTGGAGCGTGACCGTGCCCGAGGTGTCGTAGCCCGCGCGACCGGCCCGCCCGGCGATCTGGTGGAACTCTCGCGCGCTGACCTGGCGCATGCGGGTGCCGTCGAACTTGGTCAGCGCCGTCAGCAACACCGTGCGGATCGGCACGTTGATGCCGACGCCGAGCGTGTCCGTGCCGCAGATGACCCGCAGCAGGCCGCGTTGCGCCAGTTGCTCGACGAGGCGACGGTACTTGGGCAGCATGCCCGCGTGGTGCACCCCGATGCCCGAGCGCACCAGGCGGTTGAGGGTCTTGCCGAACCCGGTGCTGAACCGGAAACCGCCGATCAGTTCGGCGATCTCGTCGCGCTGCTCGCGGCTGGCGACCTTGATGCTCGACAGCGCCTGCGCCCGCTCGAGCGCCGCGGCCTGGGAGAAGTGCACGACGTAGACGGGCGCCTCGCCGGTCGAGAGCAGTTCTTCGACCGTCTCCTGCACGGGCGTCTGCGCGTAGAAGTAGTGCAGCGGCACGGGACGCTCGACGCCCGTGACCCGAGCCACGGGCCGACCGGTGCGCCGTGCGAGGTCGTCGGTGATGCGGGTGACGTCACCCAGCGTCGCCGACATCAGCAGGAACTGCGCACGCGGCAGCAGCAACAGCGGCACCTGCCAGGCCCAGCCGCGAGACTGGTCGCCGTAGAAGTGGAACTCGTCCATCACGACCTGGTCGACGGCGGCGTCGGCCCCGTGCCGCAGGGCCAGGTTCGCGAGGATCTCGGCCGTGCAGCAGATGATCGGCGCGTCGGAGTTCACCGACGAGTCGCCGGTCACCATGCCGACGTTCTCGGGCCCGAAGAGCTCGACCAACGCGAAGAACTTCTCGCTGACCAGGGCCTTGATCGGGGCCGTGTAGTACGACCGCCCGCCCTGGCTCAGGGCGACGAAGTGGGCGCCGGCCGCGACGAGCGACTTGCCCGTGCCGGTCGGCGTGCTGAGGATCACCGACGCGCCTCCGACGAGCTCCATCATCGCTTCGTCCTGGGCCGGGTAGAGGGGCAGCCCCCGCGACTCGGCCCACTCGGCGAAGGCCGTGTACGCCGCGTCGGCGTCGTACGAGTCGGCGCCCGGCGTCGAGGGGAGCAGGGCGGCGAGGGGGGCGACGGGAGCGGGCGACATGATGAGTCAACCCTGCACCATCCACCGGTCCGACGGCGACGACCACGGACGGGTCGTCCGGCCGCGGGAGCGCGACGACGCTCCCGCGGCCGGTCCCCCGCCTCGTGCCCTGAACCTCCGCGAGGTGAGGGGGCCTCAAGTAAAGCACGAGGAGGCGCGACTCGCGACCCCGAGGACGCCCGGTCCGCGACGACCGCCGGGACGAGAAGAGGGCACGCTCCGGTCGACGAGCGGAGCTCGGACCAGGGCGTGCCCACCGGACCCACGGCCGAGGACCTCACGAAGTCGGATCAGGAGACCACGCTGCGTTCGTCGGCCGCTTGACGGGAACGGGCGCCCCGGTAACCAGCCGGTGAGCGCACTACACCGTACCTCGGACGATGCCCGAGGTGGTGGGTGACTTCCAGGTGATTGGAACACCTCGTAATCCGGATGAAACACCGGACGGCTAACGTCGCGATGAACCAACTGGTTCACATCTCTCGACGGGAGCCCCGATGACCCGCACCACGTCGCTCGACCCGGTCGAACGCTCGGCGTTCGCCGCCTTCCCGAGCGGGGTCGCCGCGCTCGCCGCCACCGGGGTCGACGGCCCGGACGGCATGGTCGTCTCGAGCTTCACGGTCGGGGCCTCGTTCGACCCGCCGATGGTGACGTTCTCCGCGCGTCAGGACTCGGCGACCTGGGCCCGCCTGCGCACGGCGCCGCGCCTCGGCGTCTCGGTGCTCGCCGCCGACCAGGGCCTGCTCTGCCGTCAGCTCTCGTCGCGCACGCGGGCCGCCCGGTTCGCCGGCGTCGACCACGTCGTCACCGACGACGGGGCCGTCCTGGTGTCGGGCACCCCGCTGCGGCTCGAGTGCGTGGTGCACCGCGAGGTGCCCGCCGGCGACCACGTCGTGGTCATCCTGCAGGTGCTCGGCGCCCGGGTCGACGACACGGCGGCGCCGCTCGTCTACCACGGCACCGCCTTCCACTCGCTGCAGCCGATCGGCTGACGCGTCGACCGGCCCGACGGCTCAGGCGACGCGTCCCGGGCCGCCGAGGAGCCCGTCGACCTGGTCGACGGCGCCTTCGACGGCGGCCTCGTCGGCCGGGGACTCGCCGTTCAGCTCGACCTCCTCGGGGCTGTCGCCGTGCACGGCCGCCGGGTCGGTGCGCTCGTCGGCGTCGTGGTTCGCGGGGTTCGTGGGCGTGCTCATGAGGGCCTCTCTCGGGGGCCGACGGTCGACCCCGGTCAGGCCGAAGCTACCCGGCACGTCCGACACGGCTCCCAGCGGATGCGGACCCCCACCGCGCCTCCCGGGCGTCGGGACGGAGTCGGCCCGACCACCCGCGTCCGACCACGGAGGCCCGCCGGCTAGTAGAAACGACGGAGGCGCGGAGCCCGATCCGCGCACCCCCAGACCCGCCGGGCGTCCGGCAGAAAGGGCCGACGATGTCGTCTCCCCGCACCCCCACCACCCGAGTCGCCGTCACCGGCGGCAGCGGCAAGCTCGGCCGCGCCGTCGTCCGCGACCTCGCCGACCACGGCTACGAGGTCGTCCTGCTCGACCGCGTCCCCAGCCCCGACCCCGTCGACGGCGTCGTCTTCGTCAAGGTCGACCTGACCGACTACGGCCAGGTCGCCCAGGCGCTCACGAGCGTGGACGACCGGTACGACCACATCGACGCCGTCGTGCACCTCGGCGCCATCCCGGCCCCCGGCCTGGTGCCGAACGCCGCCCTCTTCACGAACAACGTGACGTCGAGCTACAACGTGTTCGCGGCCGCCCGTGCCGCGAAGATCCGCAACGTCGTCTGGGCCTCGAGCGAGACCCTGCTCGGCATCCCGTTCGACATCGATCCGCCGTACCTGCCGCTCGACGAGGAGTACGCCGTGCGCCCCGAGTCGTCGTACTCGCTGGGCAAGGCCGTCGAGGAGGAGATGGCGCGGCACTTCACGCGGTGGGACCGTCAGCTCAAGCTGATCGGCCTGCGCTTCTCGAACGTGATGGACGACGGCGACTACTCGGAGTACCCCTTCGACGAGACCCCCGAGAAGCGCACCTTCAACCTGTTCTCGTACATCGACGCCCGCGACGGCGCCCAGGCCGTGCGCAAGGCGCTCGAGAGCGACCTCGTCGGCTTCGAGGCGTTCATCATCGCGGCGTCCGACACCGTGATGAACACGCCGACGGCCGTGCTCGCCGAGCAGTACTGGCCGCAGGTCGAGAAGCGCCGGGCGGTCGAGGGCGTCGAGCCGCTGCTCAGCAGCGACAAGGCCCGCGACCTGCTCGGCTTCGTACCCGAGTACTCGTGGCGCGAGTGGGGCGAGCGCACGGGCAACCACCGCGGCTGACGCCCGCTCCGCGCACCGACGACCCGCGCCTCCTGATTCGACGGACCAGGAGGCGCGGGTCGCGTCACGCGGCGCGCCTCACCCCTCGAGCACGACCGTCGCCTCGAGCGGCAGCTCGGCGACGGACGACCCGACGTGCACCGTGAAGGCGCCCGGCTCGTGGGCCCAGGACCCGTCGCGCCAGTCGGCGAACGCCCGGGCCGGGACGGTCACCTCGACACGGCTCGTCCCCCCGACCGGCACCACGACGGGCGCGAACCCGACGAGCCACCGCACCGGACGGTCGACCACGGAGTCGGGGCGCGAGGCGTAGACCTGGACCACGTGCTTGCCCTCGCGGGCGCCGGTGTTGGTGACGTCGACGGCCACCTGCACCGCGCCTCCTGCGCTCACCGTCGAGGTCACGTCGAGGCCCGAGAGCGACCAGGTCGTGTAGCCGAGGCCGTGCCCGAACGGGTAGGCCGGGGTCGTGCCGGCCTTCAGCCAGGCGCGGTAGCCGACGTGGATGCCCTCGTCGTAGACGACCTCGCCGTCGACGGGGGTGACGTCGATCACGGGCACGTCCGCCTGCGTGGCGGGCCACGTCGTGGGCAGGCGGCCGCCGGGCTCGACGGCACCGGTGAGGACGTCGCCGAGCGCGTGGCCGTACTCCTGACCACCGAACCAGGTGAGGAACAGGGCGTCGACCTCGTCACGCCACGGCATCGTGACCGGCGACCCCGCGTTGACGACCACGACGGTCGTCGCGGCGGCCGCCGCCACGCGCGAGACGAGCTCGTCCTGGCGGCCGGGCAGGTCGAGCGAGGTGCGGTCGAAGCCCTCGGACTCGACCTTGCCGTTCGTGCCCACCACGACGATCGTCAGGTCGGCGGCCGCCGCGGCCGCGACGGCCTCGTCGATCAGCCCGGACGGGTCGGCGTCGTCGGGCTCGATGCCGAAGGTGTAGCTCAGGGCTCCGCCGAGTGCGCTCGCCCCGATGGTGTGGTCGATGACGACGTCGATCGGTCGCCCCTCGACGACCGCCACGGCCGCCGACTGCGACGGCGGTGCGAGGAACGCCGCGCCGAGGTCGTCGCCGACGGCCTCGCTCGTGCCGTCGAGCACGACCTCGCCGTCGACGCGGATGACCGAGTGGCCGACCGAGGCCACGCCGAGCAGGATCTCGCCCGTGACCTCCGGCGTGTAGCGGGTCGAGAATCGCACCGTGTCGCTGCGCTCGATGGGGGCGTCGCCACCGAACCAGACGAGCGCGGTGGCCCGACGGTCCTCCGAGAACAGCTCGTCGTCGCCCGAGCGGAACGACACACGGACGCCGGGTTCGCCCGTCTCGGGATTGGTGATGCGGTCGAGGGGCAGCTCGGCCACGCCCTCTTGCACGACGGCGCCGACCGAGTAGGTCAGGGTGGCGCCCGGGAAGGCCTGCTCGATGCCCTCGACGGGCGTGACGACCTTCTCGGGCAGCACGGTGGCGCTGCCACCGCCCTGGGTCCGCGCGAACCGCGCGTTGTGGCCGACGACGGCGACGGACCGGACGGTCGCGGGGTCGACCGGCACCGCGCCTCCCCGGTCGTGGGCCAGGACGGTGCCGGCGGCCGCGGCCTCGCGGACGAAGGCGATGCCGTCCTCGACCGTGGTCGGCGTCGCGGCGACCGGCTCGAAGCCGTCGAGGGCTCCGACGCGGGCGGCGAGCTGCAACAGGCGCAGCACCTTGCGGTCGATCGAGGCCTCCGGCACCTCTCCCGCCCGCACGGCGGCGACGAGGGCGTCGCCCCAGGGGCCGTCCGGGCCGGGCATCACGAGGTCTTGCGAGTGCTTCGCGCTCTCGACGCTCCGCACGCCGGTCCAGTCGCTGACCACGACGCCGTCGAAGCCCCACTCGCTGTTCAGCGGCGTCTCGAGCAGCTCGTTCTCGGTCGCGGTCACGCCGTTGATCGAGTTGTACGACGACATGACCAGCCAGGCGTGCGCCTCGGTGACGGCCTTCTCGAACGCCAGCAGGTAGAGCTCGCGCAGGGCCCGGTCGCTCACCACGGTGCTCGCGGTGAAGCGGTCCGTCTCGTAGTCGTTGGCGACGTAGTGCTTGGGGGTCGCGCCGACGCCGTTGTCCTGCACGCCGTGGACGTACGCGGCGGCGAGCTCGGCGGTGAGCACCGGGTCCTCGCTGAACGCCTCGAAGTGCCGACCGCCGAGGGGTGACCGGTGCAGGTTGATGGTCGGGCCGAGCACGACGTCGACGCCCTTGCGGCGGGCCTCGACGGCGGCCGCGGCACCGTAACGACGGGCCAGGTCGGGGTCCCAGGACGACGACAACGAGGAGGCGCTGGGCAGGTTCAGGGACGGCGAGCGTTCGTCCCACACCTCGCCGCGCACCCCGCTGGGGCCGTCGCTGACCAGGATGCGCCGCAGGCCGATCTTCTCGTTCGGGTGGGTCGTCCAGAAGTCGCGGCCGGTGAGCAGCTGCACCTTCTCGTCGAGCGTGAGTCGCCCGAGCAACTCTGTCAGTCGGGCCTGGTCGTCCCGGGCCTGGTCGGCACGGATCTGGTCGTCGGCCGCGTCGCCGTCGTGGTGGAGGGTCATGACGTGACGCTACCAGCGAAAACCGAGCGACGGTGGGTTTCGGGCCCGAGCGCCGACGGTCGCGCTAGCCTGACCGCATGGCACAACGGGGTTCGTACGCGAAGGGTGTGGCCAAGCGCACGGAGATCCTCGACACGGCGCTCGAGGTGGTCTCCCGCAACGGCTTCCGCGGCACGTCGGTCCGGGAGCTCGCCGACTCGGTCGGCCTCAGCCAGGCCGGGCTGCTGCACTACTTCGACAGCAAGGACGAACTCTTCACGGCCATCCTGCGTCGACGCGACGAGGTCGACCTCGCGCTCGCCGACCCGCAGGCGGACATCGTCGAGCAGTTGATCACCGTCATCCGGCACAACGCCGACGTGCCCGGGCTGGTCCAGCTGTTCGCCAGCATGTCGACGGCTGCGACGAGCGATCCGAGCCATGCCGCCCACGCGTACTTCGTCGAGCGCTACGCGTCGATCCGCGCCCAGGTCGCCGAGGCGATCACCGCCCGACAGCGACGGGGCGAGGTGCCGGCGGGCGTCGACCCCACCCGCCTCGCGACCGTCCTGCTCGCGGTCAGCGACGGCATGCAGATCCAGTGGATGCTCGACCCCGCCACCGACATGGCCGAGCACGTCGAGCTCGTCTGGCGCCTCGCGCTGGCGACGGTGGGCACCCCCGCCTGACCCCGTCCGGCCGGCGCCCGGCACGTCTTCCGAGCCCGGGACGGGACACGCCCGTCCGGCTCAGGCCCGCAGCATGCCCGTCGTCACCAGTTCGCGGACCTGGGGCAGCAGTTCCGCCCTCAGAGCGGCCTCGTCGGCCCCGAGCAGCTGGGCCAGGGCACCGACGATCGCCCCGACGCTGAGCTCGCCGTCGCAGGCACCGACCAGGGCCGACAGGGCCGTGCCCGAGTCGACCGTTCGGGCGAAGCCGCCGCCCTGCCGCAACGAGATGACCGTGGGGTCGTCGTTGCCCGGCCAGTAGTGGCGCTCCTCGGTGACGTCGCCCGCGACGACCAGCCGACGCGCGGCCAGCTGCTCGTCGTCGAGGTCGCGCAGCAGGTCGACCGCGTCGAGCGTCCCGAGCAGGTGGGCACCGAGTCCCACGTCGTTCTGGCCGAGACCGCCGAGGAGGCGCTCCGTGCGCACCACGGGCAGGCTCGCGTCGCCTGCGGGCCGACGCACCGTCAGGTAGCCGAACCCGACCTCGACGACCCCCCGGGCCTCGAAGTCGCCGAGCCACGCCTCGTACAGGCGCTCGAAGTCGGCGGAACCGGGTCGGGTGCCGCCGTCGCGGATCCAGGTCTCGGAGTACGCGGTCGGGTCCTGCACCTCGCGCTCGACGACCCAGACGTCGACGGCCACGCCGCCCCGGGCCGCCCAGTCGGCGACCGAGTACGCGCCCTTCTTGCCGGCGACCGCACCCGCGCCTCCGGACTCCCAGTTGCCCAGCAGCTGCGCGATGCCGCCCGGCGCGAGGTGGCGCCCGAGGCCCTCGACGACCGAGGCGACGAGGTCGTCGCCGACCATGCCGCCGTCGCGGTACTCGTACTCGGGCACGCCCTCGGCACGCGGCGTGATGACGAAGGGCGGATTCGACACGATGTGGTCGAAGGTCTCCCCGGCGACGGGCTCGAACAGGCTGCCCAGCCTCAGCTCGATGCCGTCGACCAGGTTGAGCGCGGCGTTGAACGCGGCGTAGTCGAGGGCGCGCTGCGAGATGTCGGTGGCCACGACGTGCCGCGCGTGCCGGGCCGCGTGCAGCGCCTGGATGCCACAGCCGGTGCCGAGGTCGAGCGCCCGGTCGACCTGGCGCGAGATCATCAGGCCGGCGAGCGTCGCCGAGGCTCCCCCGACGCCGAGCACGTGGTCCTCTCGCAGCGCCCCCTCGACGACGAGCTCGCCGAGGTCGGAGGCGATCCACCAGCTCGCCTCGCCCGAGGCGTCGACGAAGGCGTACGGACGGAGGTCGACGAGCGCACGGACCGAGTCGCCCTCCCTCGCCACGAGCCCGAGGGCGACCGCGCCCTCGGCGCCCAGGGTCGGCAGGGCGCCGGCCACCGCCTCGACGGCCTGCGGGTAGCCGAGCACGAAGAGCGACGCGAGGGTGGCGGCCGGACGCACGGACTCGTCGCGAGCCGAGCTGCGGGCGAGGGCACGACGGGCCGCGACCCGCTCGCCGCGGAAGAGTGCGGCCCCGGCGTGCGAGCCCCACGCGTCGGCACCCTGCAGCCGCTCGACCGTGAACCCGGACGACGCCAGGTCGGCCCTCAGCCGCGCGAGCAGCTCGGGATCGGTCGAGAGGTGGGGCGTCGGGGCATCGGTCGGGGTCGTCGGAGGCACCCGACCATCATGGTGCAGGAGGCGCGACACCGGTCGCCCCGGACGCCACGGAGCCCCCGTCGCGGACGACGGGGGCTCCGCCCGACACGGGGCCGGTGGACGCGGAACGGCTCAGCTGGTGAACACCACGTCGTCGTAGTCGAACGACGGGGACATCTGGAAGACGATCTGGTCGGCGTCGGCCACCGAGAACACGATGCGGTACGAGATGGACTGGCCGGCCGGGACGACCGTCGTGGGCGAGCTCTCGATGTCGGAGTCGTAGACCTTGCTGGCCTCGACGCCGCCCGAGGTGGCCGTCTCGTAGGGCATCGGGTCGAAGTTGGCGTCGGTGCCGTTCTCGATCGTCACGGTGAAGACCACGGAAGCCGCCTGGTCGGCGCCGCTCGAGTACTCGCCGGGCGTGTACGCCTCAGGGGCCGAGACGGTCAGGGCGATGCCGTCGTCGTAGGTGAAGGTGTCGCCGAAGGCGTTGTTCTCGGCCGAGGCGTCGCCGTCGGCCGTCCCGGTGTCACCCGAGTCGATCGAGCCGCTCGTGGGCAGGGACTCGTTGATGGCCTGGACGGAGGCGAGCCCGACGATGACACCGAAGATCACGACGGCGATGCCGATCAGGACGCCAAGCCCCGACACGATCGTGCCGATCAGGGCGAGCATGCGCGCACCCTTCTTCTTCACGAGCGCGATGATGCCGAGCACGAGGCCGACGATCGCGGGGATCACGCCGAACCCGACGAACGACAGCAGCAGTCCGACGCCGCCGACGACGATCGAGGCGATGCCCAGGCCGTTGCCGCCCTGCGGCGACTGCGGGGCCTGACCGTAGGCGGGAGCGCCGGTCGGGGCGCCAGCGTAGGGCTGCTGCTGGCCGCCGTAGGGCTGCTGCGGCTGCCCGCCGTAGGGCTGCTGCGAGCGGTCGCCCTGCGGCTGCCCGCCGTAGGGCTGCTGCGGGGCTCCGTAGGCGGGCTGGGGAGCACTCGGCGGGGGCGTCGTGCCGTAGGCCGGCTGCGGGGGCCGGGGTGCCGACGGCGGAGGCGTCTGGTCGCCGCGTCCGTTCTCGTCGCGAGGGTCACGGGGCTCGTCGGACGAGCCTTAGGGCGGCTGCGGAGTGCTCATCAGGCAAGCATGTCGTGATCTCGACGTCCCCGAGGGTCGAACAGGCTGCGCGACCGGTTTTCGTTACCGATCTGTCGTAATTGATTCACCCTCCGCAACCTCTCGGCGGTCATGCGCCGAATCGGGGTGGTCAGGCCGGCAGCACCGAGATCTCGAACTCGCCGTACATGTGGGCGGCGTCGCGCAGGTGGCGCAGCGCCTCCTCGGCCTCGGATCGGGAGTGGTACGGCCCCCGGGCCGGCGCGCCGGGCAGGGCGCGGGCGTACGAGTACTGCAGGTACCAGACCGGGTGGTCGTGTTCGTCGTGCTGCACGATGCTGACTGCGAGTGACATGCCCGGATGCTACGACCGCCCTCGGCCCGCCGCACCCGCTCACAGCGGATCCATCAGGTCGCTCGGGCCGACGACGGCGGCGCCGGCATGAGGAAGGCCCGGGTCGTGATCGACCCGGGCCTGATGTGGTGGAGCTAAGGGGATTCGAACCCCTGACCTTCTCATTGCGAACGAGACGCGCTACCAACTGCGCCATAGCCCCAGAAACTGCTCTGCCACGATAGCACCTCGTCGACACCCGGATGAACCCGGGCCGGACGCTCCACGGGTCAGACGGCGCGGCGACGCTGCAGGGCCTCGTCGAGCGAGAAGTCCGACTGCGGCAGGTCGTCGATGATGCCCATGCGGGCGAAGCGACTCGGGGGGCGAGGGGGCGCCACCGGCTCGACCCGCGCCTCCTCGGCGGGGACGGCGGGAGCCGCGACGGGTGCAGGAGGCGCGGTGCGGGCCACCGACGCCCGTCGCGTCGACTGCAGCGCGGCCTCGGCCCGCGCGGCCTCGCGCAGGGCGTCGTGTTGGGCCGACCGGAGGGACTCGACCGAGCGACGGGAGTCCCGCTGCAGCTCGGCCGCCGCGGCGTCGGCCGCCGCGGCGTCCACCGACGCGTCGGGGACGGGGCGCTGGCGGCCGCGCCGCAGGTAGAGGGGCTTCGGGACGGGCACGGGGGTCCACAGGCGCGACTCGGCCGAGGCCTGCTCGTCGCGGATGACGACGCCGTCCCCCATGACGCCGGAGAAGTCCTTGAGCGGCTGCGCGACGGGGGCGACGACCGCCCGGCGGGCGCGCGCCCGCGACACGGCGGCGAGCTGGGTCAGCATCGCGACCGCGCCGGCACCGAAGACGAGGCCGGCGACGACGAGCACCCACGACGACGTCAGGCCCGCGGCGACGCCGCCGACGACGGCGACGACGCTGACGGCGAGCACCACGGTCGAGACCAGGCGTGAGCGCCGGAGCCGACGGGCGGCGAGGGCCGGGTCGCGGTCGGCGGCACGCAACACGGGGGCGGCCGCGGCGAGCTCACGGGTGACGGCACGCTGCCGCGCCGCCTCGTGCGCACGCCTCAGGGCCTCGCGCCGCGCCTCCTCGTGTCGCAGGATCTTCTGCGCGTCGGCGACCGAGCGGGCGTTCGCCTCGATGCGCACCTCGTCGGGGACCTCGGCCGTCTGGGCGAGGATGCGCAGGGTCTGCTGCAGCCGCACGGCGTTGCGTTCGGTCGCGAGGTACTCGCGTCGGCGCTGCCAGGTGGGCACGAGGTAGACGAGCCAGAGCGCGGCGACGAGAGCGAGGACGACGCCTCCACCCCACGACTCGATGTTCATGGTGACCAAGGTATGAGCGGGCGGGCCCCGGAGGCCGCTGATCGACAGGTGTGTCCGCGTGTCGCGGCACGGATGTGCCTCGCGACCCGACGAGCGCCCCCGGGGGCGGAGTCGCTAGAGCGGCAGCGCGCGCCCGGCCTCGGCGAGGGCGTCGGCGGGCACGCTGCCCTGCCCGACCGGCACGGTGCCCGTGGTCCAGCGACGCAGGACGCCTTCGGGGACCTCTTCGGCGACCAGCGCGAAGCAGAAGTGGTCGCGCCACGAACCGTTGATGTGGATGTACCGCCGCCGCAGACCCTCGTAACGGAAGCCCAGCTTCTCGACGACGCGCAGGCTGGGGGCGTTCTCGGGCCGGATGCAGATCTCCATGCGGTGGAGCCCCAGTGCCCGGAAGCAGTGGTCGGTCGCGAGTGCCACCGCGATCGGCGTCGCGTTGTGGCCCGCCGCGGCCTGGGTCACCCAGTAGCCGATGGTGGCCGAGCCGAGCGAGCCGTAGGCGATGCCCGAGACGTTCAGCTGGCCGACGAACCGGCCGTCGAGCTCGATCGCGAACGGCAGACCGAGCCCCGCCCGGGCGTTGGTCTGCAACGAGCGGATGCTGCCGCGCACGTCGTGGCTGGTGAAGCCGTTCGGGTTGGTGGCCTCCCACTGCCGCAGCCACGACCGGTTCTCCATCAGGGCCTGGTCGAGGTCGCGGGTGTCACGGAGACGGAGGGGGCGGATGGTCACCGCCCCCTCCGTCAGCGTGGGGATGTTCGTCACGGAACGAGTCGCCTGCTTACTTCTCGAGCCCGGCGGTGAACTCTTGCAGCCACGGGCGCAGCTCGCCACCGATGTCCTCGCGGTCGGACGCGAGCTGGACGATGGCCTTGATGTAGTCGAGCTTGTCGCCGGTGTCGTACCGACGGCCACGGAAGACGACGCCGTACACGCCGCCGGTCCACTCCTCGGCACCGGCCATCTTCATGAGGGCGTCGGTCAGCTGGATCTCGCCACCCTTGCCCGGCTCCTGCTTCTCGAGGACGTCGAAGACCTCGGGGCGGATGACGTAGCGGCCGATGATGGCCAGGTTCGAGGGCGACTCGCCCTGGGCCGGCTTCTCGACAAGGCCGGTGACCTTGACGACGTCGTCCTCGTCGGTCTTCTCGACCGTGGCGATGCCGTAGAGGTGGGTCTGCGAGGGGTCGACCTCGAGGAGGGCGATGACGGTGGCGTTCTTCTGCCCCTGCACCTCGACCATGCGCGTCAGCAGCGGGTCGCGTGCGTCGATGATGTCGTCACCGAGCAGCACGGCGAACGGCTCGCGACCGACGTGCATCTTGGCGCGGAGCACCGCGTGGCCGAGGCCGAGCGGGTCACCCTGGCGCACGTAGTGCATGTCGGCGAGGTCGGTCGACTGGTTGACCTTGGCGAGCTTGTCGTGGTCACCCTTCTTCTTCAGCGTCTCCTCGAGCTCGCTGACGTGGTCGAAGTGGTTCTCGAGCGCGTTCTTGTTGCGTCCCGTGATCATCAGCACGTCGGTGAGGCCGGCGTTGACGGCCTCCTCGACGACGTACTGGATCGCCGGCTTGTCGACGACCGGCAGCATCTCCTTCGGCATTGCTTTCGTGGCGGGCAGGAATCGTGTCCCCAGGCCCGCGGCGGGAATGACTGCTTTAGAAATCGTGAAGCCCATGCGGGTCAGCGTATCCATCCCCGACGTTTCGCGGAGGTTAATAGTCGGACGGTTAAGCTCGTCGTCATGACTGACGACGTCGGCAACGCCAAACGCGCCCTGCGAGCCGAGATCCGCCAGAAGCGTCGCACCCTGGGTGCGCACGAGAGGGACCAGGCCACCGAGGGCATCACGCGGCACCTCACCGACCTCGCGACGGGCCTGTCGGTGCGCTCGATCGCGGCCTACCTGTCGACCGATGTCGAGCCGAACACGCGTCCGTTCCTGAACTGGGCCTTCGCGAACGACGTCCGCGTGCTGTTCCCGATCACGCGGGCCGACGGCCTGCTCGACTGGGCGGTGGGTGACGGCGAGAGCGAGACCCGGGGCCTCTTCGACCTGCCCGAGCCCGTCGGCGAGGTGCTCAGCCCGATGGCGGTCAACGACGTCGACCTGATCGTCGTGCCCGCGGCGTCCATCGACCACGGCGGCATGCGCATGGGCTGGGGCCGGGGCTACTTCGACAAGACCCTCGGCTCGATGGAGCGTCGTCCGCCCGTCTATGCTGTGGTGTTCGACCCCGAGTACGTCGAGTCGGTGCCCCGAGAGCGGCACGACCAACCCGTCGACGGCGTCGTCACCCCCTCCGGCATCCACGAGTTCTAGACTCGCCTTCCTTCAGGAGCGCCTCCGTGCCCACCTACTCGTACCGCTGCACCGAGTGCGACAACGCCTTCGACATCGTCCAGTCGTTCACCGACGACACGCTGACGGTCTGCCCGGTCTGCCAGGGCAAGCTCCGCAAGGTGTTCAGCCCCGTCGGCGTGACCTTCAACGGGTCGGGCTTCTACCGCACCGACTCGCGTTCGAAGGGCACGTCGGGCTCGGGCTCGTCGGGCGGCTCCGGCGAGAAGGGATCGTCGTCCGGCTCGTCCGACAAGAGCTCAGGAGGCGCGAGCGGCTCGTCCTCGTCGGGCGCCTCGGGCAGCGGGTCGGGTTCGTCCTCGTCCGGCAGCGGCTCGTCGGGCTCCGGCTCGTCCGGCTCCGGCTCGTCGGGCTCGAGCTCGTCCGGTTCGAGCTCGTCGGGCGGCTCGTCCAGCTCGTCCTGACCGGCCGCGGCGACCGGCGGGGCCACCCGAGCGCGCCTCCGTGGTTTGCTTGACGTGGAGAATCTCATCTCGTCCGATCAGAAGGAGTCGCCCGTGAAGGGTTTCAAAGAGTTCATCCTGCGCGGCAACGTCATCGACCTCGCCGTCGCGGTCGTCATCGGTGCGGCCTTCACCGCCATCGTGACGTCGCTCGTGACCAACGTGTTCAACCCGCTGATCGGGGCCGCGTTCAACGCGACCATGCTCGACGAGGCGCTCATCGTCACGATCCCGACGCTCGCCGGCGGCGAGGCCCAGCTGAAGTTCGGCGCCGTCATCGGGTCCGCGATCCAGTTCTTGATCATCGCGGCCGTCGTCTACTTCGTGCTCGTGCTGCCGGTCAACAACCTGCTCAAGCGCACCTTCGCCAAGCAGAAGGCGGAGGAGACCCCCGCCGACGTCCCGCCGACCGACGTCGAACTGCTCAGCGAGATCCGCGACCTGCTGCGTGCGCAGGCCGCACCCGCCGTCGGCGGCGGCTCCCACGCCGCGCCCGTGCTCGAGTCGCGCGACCCCCACAGCGAGAACGGTCCGCTCGGCAGCCGCTGACGCCCCGGCGGCTCCAAAGGGCTCCGACAGCCCGTGAACCCCGAATGCGACGATGAACCCCCCGGAATCGGGGTTCATCGTCGCATTCGTGGTTCATGCCGACCTCGGGCGTGCGTCGCCGCCCGGGGCCGACTCAGCCCCAGTGCGGCGGGACGTCGGCACGCAGTCGCTGGTCGTTCTCGCTCGACCCCTGCCGAGCGGGTTCGGGCGCAGGCGTGGGGTCGCTGCCCGGCACCGGGTCGGTGCTCACGCGACGCCCGGACCGCCGACGCACCACCAGGGGGCTCGGCTCGGCCGCCTCGAGGGCGTGAGGGGCGTCGCCCTCGGACGCCGCGCCTCCTGCGGTCATCGACGGTTGACGTGCTGGCTGGCCGACAGGGCCGGCACCTCGTGCGTGTGCGAGTCACCGATGCCGAGCACCTCGGCGACGCGTTCGGCGACGGCGTCGGGATCGGTGAAGAGCTGGAACGCGTGCACGCGGATGTAGTGCCAGCCGAGCCGCCGCAGCACCTCGGGACGCGAGCGCAGCGACTCGCGCAGGCTGGTGCGCGAGAGCGTCGCGTCGGTCTCGATCGTGACGCAGACGCCGTCGTGGGCGGCGACGAGACCGAGCTTGCCCCGGTGCCCGAGAGCGACGGGGATGCCCTTGACCTCGAGCCGGCGGGCCAGGTCAACGAGCATGGGCTCGCTGTCGTCGGGGACGTGCTCGGCCGACGTCCTGGCCTGCACCTCGGTGAGGATCTCGCTGAGCGCGACCGTTCCGTGGCCCATGCGACTCGAGTCGATGTCACCCGGCTGGAAGCAGGTGACGATGACCATCGAGCGACGCGCACGCGTCATGGCCACGGCCAGCAGGCGCTCACCACCCGGCTGGCCGAGCGGCCCGAAGTCGCTGAGCACGCGGCCGTGCGGGGTGCGGCCGTAGCCGATCGAGAACACGACGTGGTCGCGGCTCTGCGCGACGCTCTGCTCGAGGGTGGCGATCATGAACGGCTCGCTGCGGTCGCCCACGACGAACTCGGTCAGGTCCTTGTGCCCCGAGACGGCGGTCAGCACGGCCTGCTGGACGCGGATGGCGTGCTTGGCCGACGCCGTCAAGACCATGAGCGACTCGCTCGGGCGCGTGCGGGCGTGTTCGAGGACGAGCGACACGACGCGGTCGACCTCGGCGTCGACGCTCTCGACGGCACCGGACTCGGGATCGGGGACGGCGGTGCCGCCCGAGACGTAGTCGAGCGCGATGCTGCCGTGGCCGAGGAAGCTGCCCGCCCAGGGGAGGGACTCGATGCGACCGCCGTAGAAACGACGGTTGACGAGTTCGGCGAGGTCTTCTCCGCCGGCACGGTAGCTGCGCGTGAGGGAGAGCGTGGGCAGCAGGGTCGCGAGGCGCGCCAGGGCGCTCTCGGAGTGCGACGCGGCCAGGGCCTCTTCGTCCGCGTCGACGGGCGGCTTGCCCGGCACGACGCCGATGTCGAACTCGGAGGGGGTCTGGGTCACGGGGTCGCCGAACGCGACCGTCTGCTTGCCCCGACGGATCGCCCCGACGTTCTCGGCCAGGGTCGTGGCCCCGGCGTCGACGAGCACGACCGTGTCGAACGGCACGGTGTCGGCGATGGTGTGGACCTCGTACGGCGACGCGACCCAGACGGGAGCGATGGCGCGCGACAGGTGCGGAGCCGCGTCGTGCAGCAGGCGAGCGGTCAGGTGGCCCTGACGCAGCAGACCCTTGAGCGCCGACGCCTCGTCGGGCCAGTCCACCAACCCGATCTTCCAGTTCTCGGCCAGGAGCCACGCGAGCAACTGGGCGCTGCCCGCGGCGTGGGCCTCGTCGACGAGGCGGAAGTCGGCCTCGAGTCGGTCGAGCATCGCGGTGTTGGCGCCGAGCAGGGCCCGGTCGGCCTCGAGCAGCGACTCCAGCGCCGAGCGCCACCAGGCGAGCTCGAGTTCGGCCGCGACCTGGTGCTCCGGCACGTGGCGGTTGGCCAGGTCGGTGATGAGCGGGGTCAGTTCGAGGTCGCGCAGGGTCGTCATGAGCTCGGTGCGCTCTTGGAGGTTCTGCAGGACGTCGCTCTCGGCGGCGAGGGCCTCGAGTCGTTGCTGCAACTCGACGATGCCGATCTCGGTGAGCCCGTCGTCACCCGTCAGGCCGAGGGGGCCGTCGAGGCGCTCGAGGTCTTGCGACACCTGCTGGTGCAGCACGTGCGTGTCGGCGATGCCCGTCGGCACCTCGGGCGGGGTGCCCGCCGACACGTAGCGCTGCCAGACGACGCGTTGCTGCTGGATGCGCTGCAGCGCACCGTGCAGGTCGGCGATGTGGACGCCGGGTCGCACGTACTCGCGGGCGAGCTTCTTGAGCCGACGGCGGTTGGCGCTCGACATGTCGGGTGCCTCGCGCTTCGGCGCCGTCGCGGCGACGAGCTCGGCGACCGAGCGGTCGAACACGACGGGCATGAACTTGTCGAGGGTGTCGCGGATCTCGGTGAGCAGGCGCAGGTAGACGCCGAGCTCGGCGACGCTCTCGAACGGGCGCATGCGCGTGCTGCCGATCACCTCTTCGGCGCGCTCGAGCAGACGCGGCAGGTCGCGGTGGTGGAGGTTCTTGGCGAGCTGGTGCGCGTCACCGGCCCCGACGCTCTCGGTGAAGCGCGCGCCGTACCAGGGCGAGTCGCCCGGGCCGTACTTGAACTCGCCCAGGTTGGCGGCACCGACCATCGTCTCGGCGACGCGGCCACGACCGTCGACCATGGCGGCGATGCTGCGTCGGCTGAGGCGGGCGGTGGTCGCCGGGGCCGCGGGCAGCAGGGCCAGCCGCGAGAGCTCGGTGAGGCAGTCGAGCACCGAGACGCCGAGCTCGGGGTCCCGGCGGCTGAGGGCGCCGCGGTAGTCGACGAGCACCTTGCGGAGGCGCACGAGGGCGTCGTCGACCTCACCCATCTGCGGGTGGGTGGCCTTCTCGTTGCGGGAGATCGACCGGATCACGTCACGACGCAGCGTGGTCGGGCTGACGGCGACGCCCGGCAGGCCGACCTCGGCGAGACGGCTGGTGATGCCGCGCAGGGTCGCCCGGCGGGCGCTGACCACGAGGACGCGCTTGTTCTGCGACACCAGACGACCCACGGCGTTGACGATGGTCTGCGTGCCACCGGTGCCCGGCAGGGTCTTGACGACGACCGAGTTGCCGGCGGCGATCTGGGCCACGACGTTCTCTTGCTCGGGATCGGCGTCGAGCAGCAGGGTGTCGGTCTCGGGGCTGCGCTCGTCCTGGGGCGTGGCGGTGGTCGGGCGGTAGGCCTCTTCGACCTGACGGATGGCCATCGGGTTGCCGGCGAGCGCGTCGAGCACCGGGTGCCCCAGCTCGCGGGCGTCGAGGGCCATCTCGGTCGAGACCTCGGTGAAGGTCGAGACGACCAGGCGGGGCTGCACCGTGAACCACTCGAGGTGGGCGGTCAGCCCACGGAGCCGGTCGATGACCGGGTTGGGCGTGAACGACCCCTCTCGGCTGGCGAGGGAGACGAAGGACTCGGCGTCGAGCGTGATGCCGAACTGGTCGTGCAGCGCGTCGACCAAGGCCGGATTGAGGAAGGGCTCGCCGAGCAGCTTGACCTCGAAGTCACGCCCGTGGCGACGGATCGCCAACGGCCGCAGCAACACGGGCGCCCGGAAGTCTTCTCCGGCGAAGGACCAGGCGGCGACGCCGATGGCCAGGTGGACGGCGTCGATGCCGCGGACCGTGCTCAGCTCGAGCCCCTTGGCGGCGATCTCACCGGCCGCGGCACGGGCCGTGCGCAGGGCGAGGTCGTCGCGGATCAGGCTGGAGAGCAGGGTCGTCTTGCCCGTGATGAACTGCGCGAGGCCACCGGGGTGGGTCGTGCTCAGCTCGATGCGGGACCGCTGCGAGTCGCCGAAGTGCAGCAACGTGGAGGGGCCGCCCACCCGGCGGAGGGACTCGCGCCAGGTGTTCCAGACGGGCTCGGCCACGTTGCCCAGGGACTGCCCCGGGTGCCCGAGGCTGACGGCGTGGGGTGTGATCACGCCCGTGGGCGCGCGGGTCGGGACGGCGACGGAGTCGTTCTCGTCGTCGTCGTTGTCATGCTGTCTGTCGGCTCGCCACACCCTGACACCTTAAGCGGTCCGCCTCGACAACTCCCGGAGGACGGGCGGTTCCGCCGCGAGTCGCCGTGGGGCGCCACCCCGGCGGCGGCGGACGCATCGGCGACACCTGATGCCCATCGACGGTCGTGTTACACCATCCGTCAACATGCGCGACATGATCGGTTACGTGAGTTGTCGTCATAACCGTGCGCTCGTACGTCACCGTACAGTACGGTCATCACGGGGGCTATTCAATGAGCCGACACGACACCGTGTCTCGACACCAGGAGCGCACATGCCTTTCGAACAGAAGTACAGCGACGAGACGCGAGAGAAGTCGCTCGCCCGGGTGCTCGAGCGTCGCGAGGCCGAGCCGGGCAACCGGTCGATCATCCGCGAGACGGCATCCGAGTTCGAGGTCGGCGAGCAGTCCC
This sequence comes from Frigoribacterium sp. Leaf8, assembly GCF_001421165.1. Classification (GTDB taxonomy): domain Bacteria; phylum Actinomycetota; class Actinomycetes; order Actinomycetales; family Microbacteriaceae; genus Frigoribacterium. The sequence continues at coordinate 528,223 of NZ_LMKB01000006.1, forward strand.
TGCGCGGTTGGATTCGAGCCCACGAGCGGGCGACCGCCCCCACGCCGGCACCCGACGACGCGGTCGAGAGGGAACTCGACGTCACCTCGGACGACGACGAGCCCGCCCCGTCGACCACCGCGGCCCCGCGCCGAGGGCGCCCCCCGGGCTCGGGGTCGGCCGCCACGGCCGAACGCGTCGCCGAGCTCGAGGCGGAGGTCGCCAAGCTGCGCCGCGACCGCGAGGCCCTGAAGGGCGCCATGGCGGTCCTGCTGGCCGACTGACCTAGCACCCGAGACCCGCGGCCACCGCCCGGGACGACGAGAGCGCCCGACCCCGCGACTGCCATCCGGGGTCGGGCGCTCTCGTGTGCTCGGTGCGCGACCGAGACGGACCGGTGCGGCCGCCCGGTCTCGGAGGGGGGACGAGACTCGCGGGCGGCCGCACCGGCTCACACAGTGTGACAGTTGGAATGTCACATGTCAATTGATTATTGGGTGGCCGACCCGCGGGAGGCGCCACCCGACTCCGCGACGCGCGTGGCCTCCCGCCCGGGGTGCGGCCCTATGCTGTCGCCACGCAGAGCGCGCGCACCACTTCGTGCAAGGGGACCCCATGGCAGGCACCTTCGTCGTCACCCAGGACGCCTCGGGCGAGTACCGCTTCGCCCTCACCACCGGCAACGGCGTGGTCATCGCCTCCTCCGAGGGCCATCGCCAGAAGGGCGCGGCGATGAACGCGATCGACGACCTGCGTCGAACCGCCGTCGACGCGGTGGTCGACGACCGGACGAGCGTGCCCGAACCGGGTCACGCCGACTGACGGACCGCGCCCCGGCGACCCCGGTCGCGACTCAGTCGGGGCGGTCGCCGGTGGCGACGGGTCGCGCGGGGTCGTTCGACCAGGCGCTCCACGAACCGGCGAAGAGCACGGGGTCGAACCCGGCGATCGTCGCGGCCAGGGCGTTGTGGGCCGCCGTGATGCCCGACCCGCAGTAGACGGCCACCGGCGTCGCAGGAGTGACCCCCGCCTCCTCGAACCGGGCCCGCAGCGCCGCCGCGTCGACGAAGCGGCCCGACGGGTCGAGGTTGCCCGCCGTGGGCAGGTTGACGGCGCCCGGGACGTGACCGGCTCGCGGGTCGACCGGCTCGACGTCGCCGCGGTAGCGCTCGGCGGCCCGGCTGTCGACCAACACGCCCGTGGAGGGCCACGCGGACGCCTCGTCGGCGTCGATCACGGGCCACGGATCGTCGCCGAGGGTGACGTCGCCGGGCACCACGTCGGCATCGCCCTGTTCGACGGGCAGGCCCGCGTCGGTCCAGGCCGCGAGCCCGCCGTCGAGCAGACGCACGTCGGCGACGCCCGAGGCCCGCAACAGCCACCACGCGCGGGCCGCGGACTGCCCGCCGAGGTCGTCGTACACGACGACGGCGTCCCCGTCGCGGAGTCCCCAGCGCCGGGCGGCGGCCTGCAGGTCGGCCCGGTCGGGCAGCGGATGACGCCCCTCGACGGGTTCACCGTGCCGGGCGAGCTCGGAGTCGAGGTCGACGTAGACGGCGCCGGGCAGGCGCCCCTCGCGGAAGGCGGGACGGCCGTCCGGCCGGTCGAGCCGCCACCGGACGTCGAGCAGGCGCACGACTCCCCCGCCCGTCAGGGTGGCGTCGAGCTCGGCGGCGGTCACGAGGGGATGGCTCATGCCGACGAGGCTAACCGGCGTCCCACAGGTGAGGACTTCTCGACGTCGAGGGACCGCACGGACGGTGACCGTCCGGTCCCCTAGTTTGAGCGCATGACCGACCACATCGTCCTCGCCGGAGCCAGCGGCTTCATCGGGCAGCACCTCGCGGCCGCGTTCCGCGCCGAGGGTGCCCGCGTCAGCCTGATCGGCCGCCACGGACCCGACGCGTCGTGGGGTGACACCGCCGGCATCACCGCCCTGCTCGAGGGCGCCGACCTGCTCGTCAACCTCGCCGGGAAGAGCGTGAACTGCCGCTACGGCCCGGAGAACCGCGCCGAGATCGTGCGCTCGCGCGTCGAGACCACGCGCGAACTGAAGGCGGCGGTGCTCGCGTGCACCGCGCCTCCTCGGGTCTGGATGAACTCGTCGACGGCGACGATTTACCGCCACGCCGAGGACCGCCCGATGACCGAGTCGGACGGCGAGATCGGGTCGGGGTTCTCGGTCGACGTGGCCACCGCGTGGGAGGCCGAGTTCTTCTCGGGCGAGCTGCCCGCCACGCGCCGCGTCGCGCTGCGCATGGCCATCGTGCTGGGCGACGGCAGCGCGCTCGTCCCCCTGATGAACCTGGTGCGGGTCGGCCTCGGCGGGCCGCAGTTCGACGGCCCGTGGCCGGCCACCCGGGCGCGGCTCGCGGCCGGCACGTACCACCACGAGGGTCGCGGCGGTGGACGGCAGAAGTTCAGCTGGATCCACGTCGACGACGTGCTCGGGGCGATCCGGTTCGCCCGTGAGGACTCGTCCGTCGAGGGCCCGCTCAACCTGTCGTCCCCGAACCCGAGCGACAACCGCACGGTGATGCGCACCCTCCGTCGCGTGCTGGGCGTGCCGTTCGGCCTGCCGGCCTGGCGGTGGATGCTCGAGCTCGGCACGGCCGTGCTCCGCACGGAGACCGAGCTCGTGCTCAAGAGCCGGTGGGTGCTGCCCGAGCGCCTCGTCGACGGCGGGNNCGGCCTGAGCACCCCTGGAGCGACCAGGCCGAGGACGGCGGCCGCCGCGCGGGTGCCGGTCAGCGGAGGACGGAGCTGAGCAGCAGGCTGGTCTCGCTGTTCACGACGCCCTCGACGCTGCGGATGCGGGCGAGCACGCGGTCGAACTCGCCGAGCGACGACGTGCGCAGCTCGGCGACGAGGTCCCAGCCGCCGTTCGTCGTGTGGAGCGATGCCACCTCGGGGAACCCGCGCAGCTGCCGGATGACGTGGTCGGTCGACCGCCCCTCGATCTCGATGAAGCCGATCGCACGGATGAGGTCGGGATCGTCGGCCTCGCGCACCCGCACGGTGTAGCCGAGCACCGTTCCCGACGCCTCGAGCCGGTCGAGCCGTGAGGTGATGGTCGCCCGCGTCACGCCCAACCGCCGTGCGAGGCTCGCCGCCGACTCGCGCGCGTCGACCCGAAGGGCCGCCAGGAGGCGCCGGTCGAGCTCGTCGAGATCCGCCATGGATCGAAACGTACAGCACGACCGCGCACAACGGGTGATCGAGCGTGCGGAATGGCGCTCGATGGTGATTGTGGCTGCACATCGCCCAGTCCTAACGTGGTGCCACCCGGGCGCGACGACCGAACCGGGCCGAGCAGGAGGAGGTCGCCGTGGTGCGCTTCGTGGACGTGCAGAACATGATCCGATGGGTCACCGACCGCGGGGTCGGCCCGATCACCAGCGGCATGGTGACCGCCCTCGAACGCGACTTCGCCCGGTGGCCCGCCTTCGACAAGTCGCCCCGCGTCGCCTCCCACAGCCCCATCGGCGTCATCGAGCTGATGCCGGCCAGCGACAGCGAGACCTACGGCTTCAAGTACGTCAACGGCCACCCGTCGAACCCGGGCCGCGGCTACCAGACCGTCACCGCGTTCGGCGTGCTCGCCGACGTCGACACGGGCTACCCGACCTTCCTCGCCGAGATGACGATCCTCACCGCGCTCCGGACCGCCGCCACGAGCGCGATGGCCGCCAAGCGTCTCGCCCGGGCCGACTCGCGCGTGCTCGCCCTGATCGGCGCCGGCTCGCAGGCCGAGTTCCAGGCCCTCGCGATGCGCTCGACCCTCGGGCTCGACACGGTCCGCGTGTTCGACGTCGACCCCGGCGCCACGGCGAAGTTCGTCCGCAACCTCGAGCCGCTCGGCTTCGACATCACGGTCTGCGCGAGCCCCGGTGAGGCGGCCGACGGCGCCGACGTGATCACGACCTGCACGGCCGACAAGCAGAACGCGGTCGTCCTGCCCGACGAGGCCGTCCGCCCCGGCGTCCACGTCAACGCGATCGGCGGCGACTGCCCGGGCAAGACCGAGCTCGACCCCGCGACGCTGCGCCGGGCCGACGTCTTCGTCGAGTACCCCGAGCAGACCCGCGTCGAGGGCGAGATCCAGCACCAGCCGGCCGACTTCGCCGTCACCGAGCTGTGGCAGGTCGTCGCCGGGCAGCGCCCCGGGCGCACGAGCGACGAGCAGATCACGATCTTCGACTCGGTCGGCTTCGCCGTCGAGGACGTGTGCGCCCTGAAGTACCTCCGACAGGACGTCGTCGGCACCGACTACGCCGTCGAGATCGACCTCGTCGCCGACCCCGACGACCCGAAGGACCTGTTCGGCCTCGTCGCCGCCCGCCGACCCGTCGGCGCCTGAGTCCCCGACCGCCCCGGACCGCACCCACCGCAGAAGCCGCGCCGAGACCGTCGTGACGACCGTCGCTCCCCCGCCCCGCGCCTCCTCGTCCCCGGCGACCGCCGTGGTGACGCCGCCGGCGTCCCCCGCACTCCGCGCCTCCTCGCGCACCCGAAGCGCCGACGAGGAGGCGCGGACGGCCGTCCAGTCGCCCGCCGCGGTCGTGATGGTGCGGCCGCACCACTTCACGCCGAACCCGCAGACCGCGGCCGACAACGCGTTCCAGACCGACCCGGCCGAGGTCGACGCGACCCGGGCCCAGCTCGCGGCGCGCGCGTTCGACGAGGTGACCCGGGCGGCCGAGGCCCTGCGCGCGGCGGGCGTCACGGTGCACCTCGTCGACGACGAGCGGACCGACCGGCCCGACGGGGTGTTCCCGAACAACTGGTTCTCGACCCACGACGACGGCCGGGTGGTGCTCTACCCGATGCACTCGCCCAACCGTCGGGGCGAGCGACGCACGGACGTCGTCGACCTGCTGCGCGAGCGCTACCGCGTCACCGAGGTGCTCGACCACTCGCCGCTCGAACGGCGCGGGATCGTCGTCGAGGGCACCGGGGCGCTCGTCCTCGACCACGTCGGGCGCGTCGCCTACGTCGCGCTCTCGCACCGTGCCGACCGGGCGGCCGTCGCCCTGGTCTGCTCCGACCTCGGCTACGAGCCCCTGACCTTCACCGCGACCGACGCGACGGGCGTGCCGATCTACCACACGAACGTCATGATGAGCGTGGCGTCGCGGTTCGCCCTGGTCGGTCTCGAGTCGATCGCGTCCCCGAGCGAACGGAGGCGCGTGGTCGAGCGCCTGTCGGCCTCCGGACGCGAGGTGGTCGCCCTGACCCGCGCCCAGCTCGGCGAGTTCGCGGGCAACGCGCTCGAACTGGCGGGGGCCGACGGGCCCGTGCTGGCGATCTCGGCACGAGGATGGGCGTCCCTCACCCCGTCGCAACGCCGCACCGTATGGCGGCACGCACGGCCACTGCCGCTCGAGGTGCCGACGATCGAGCTCGCCGGCGGGTCCGTGCGCTGCATGCTCGCCGGGGTGCACCTGCCGCCCCGGTCGTAGCCGGGGCGCCTCCTGCCTCGGTGCCGGCCGGGGCGTCGGCCGCCCCGGTGATGCGGGTGCGGGCCTTGCACGCACTGCAGCTTCTCAGCACTGTCACGGTCGCTTGAGGGCACGCCCCCAGCGGACCCCCACGTACCGTCTTCTCAGGAGCCTTTCCGCTCGTCACGAGCCTTCTCCGCTGTCCGGCCGTTCGCGCCGCTCAGCCCGACCCGCCTCATCAGCCCGACCCACCCGGAGCATCCCCGTGGACGTCTCACTGACCACCTGGCTCATCACGATCGCCGTCACCATCGCGTTCTTCGTGTTCGAGTTCTTCACCCACGTGCGCAAGCCGCACGAGCCGACGATCGGCGAGTCCGCCCGCTGGTCGGCGTTCTACATCGGCCTCGCGCTGCTGTTCGGCGTCGGCATCGGCTTCGTGAGCGGCTGGGGCTTCGGCGGCGAGTACTTCGCCGGCTACCTCACCGAGAAGGCGTTGTCGATCGACAACCTGTTCGTCTTCCTGCTGATCATGACCGGGTTCGCCGTGCCGCGCATGTACCAGCAGAAGGTGCTGATGATCGGCATCGTCATCGCGCTCATCATGCGTGCGGGCTTCATCGCCGCCGGCGCCGCGCTGATCGAGAACTTCTCGTGGGTCTTCTACCTCTTCGGTGCCCTGCTCTTCGTGCTGGCCTACCAGCAGATCAAGGGCGACCACGGCGGCAACGCGGCCGACAACGCCTTCGTCAAGATCGCCCGCCGCGTCCTGCCCGTCGACGACGAGTTCCACGAGGACAAGTTCACCGTCAAGAAGGGCGGCAAGCGCTTCGTGACGCCGCTGCTGCTCTGCGTCATCGCGATCGGCTTCGTCGACCTGGTGTTCGCCCTCGACTCGATCCCCGCGATCTACGGCCTGACCAACGAGGCGTACATCGTCTTCACGGCCAACGCCTTCGCGCTGATGGGTCTGCGCCAGCTCTACTTCTTGATCGGCGGGCTGCTCGAGCGCCTCGTGTACCTGTCGCAGGGCCTCGCGATCATCCTCGCGTTCATCGGCGTCAAGCTCGTCTTCCACGCCCTTCACGTCAACGAGGTGCCGTTCATCAACGGCGGCGAACCGCTGCTGTGGGTGCCCGAGATCCCGATCTGGTTCTCGCTGCTCTTCATCGGCGCGACCATCACCGTGGCCACGATCGCCAGCCTCGCCAAGACCCGCGGCGACGCCCAGAAGGCGAAGCGCGACGAGGTCGACGGCGAGAAGGTCACGGTCGCCAAGGACTCGGACGACCCCACCCGCCACTAGGCGCCCGCTCGTACTGCACCGCGTTTCGTGCACCGCACCACGACTAGTCGTGGTGCGGTGCACGAAGCGCGGTGTGGTGTGTCACGAGCGCGCGCGGCACCACGACTTGGTCCGTCGACGGCCGTGCGCGAAGATCGGGTGTTCTCCCGCGGTCGTCGAGGGGGACCGCCTGAGAGGGGTTCTCCGTGGTCGCCGATCGACATGCCGGCTGAGACGCTGGCGCTGCTGCTCGGCCGGTGGTCCGTCACGCGCGAGATCGACGACCACCGCACCGGCGAGCACGCCCGGTTCGACGGGACGGCGACCATCGAGGAGGCGCGGGCGGGTTCCGACCTCGTGGCGACCTACGACGAGGCCGGCGAGCTCGTCGTGGCCGACCGGCGGACACCCGCCACCCGACGACTCGGCTACGGGGCCCGGGGTGATGGATCGCTCGACGTGCGCTTCGCCGACGGCCGCCACTTCGTCGACCTCGACCTGCGGTCGGGTGCCTGGGAGGCGCACCACCCGTGCGCCCCGGACGCCTACCTCGTCGAGACCCGGGTGCTCTCGCCGACGTCGTTCGAGGAGCGGTGGACGGTGCGCGGGCCGGCGAAGTCGTACGACGCGCTCACGACGTACGAGCGCGTCGCCGGGCATCCCGCCACGAAGTGAACAACCCGCCACACGTTTGCGTGGCGGGTTGTTTCCTTCGTGGCGGGGTGGAGGGTCGGCGCGGCCGGAGGCGCGGCGACGCGGCGCGGCCGTGCCGGACTAGAGCTTGGCGGCGAGCTCGGCGTCGGTCGGCTCGACCAGGTGGCTGCCGTCGGGGAAGACCACGACGGGGATCTGCGTGCGACCGCTGACGGCGTAGGCACGGTCGGCACCGTCGGCGACGGCCTCGAGGTCGACGTAGTCGTAGGCCACGCCCTCGCGGTCGAGCAGCGCCTTCGAGCGACGGCAGTCACGGCACCACTCGGCGCCGAACATCAGGATGCGGTCGGGGGCGGTGTCGGTGCTCATGGCGACCAGGGTACGCGCGGTGACGGGACGCGGGCACGCCACCCGCGCCTCCTCGTCCCCGACCGGTCTCGAGATCCGGTCCGGGAATCCGGTCGGACGCCGGATCGCCGCCCGGTTCGCTCGCCGCGAGCGAACGTCGTTCGGTTTCTCGTTCGGGGGCCTTGCGAGCCCCCGGGGGTGGCATGTCACACTGGATGAGCGCCCTCGTCGTGGAGTGGCAATCCCCCCAATCCACCCGCCAGCAGCATGGCCCGCGACGAGTGTGCTGCATCGTGCAGACCGGGGTCGACCACGAGTCGGCCGCCGACGTCCACGATGCCCCCGACGAGATGATCGTCGTGCGCACGCGCCCCGGGCCCGGAGGCATTCCCGTGACCGACACCCTTCAGCGCCCGCCCCAGACCTCGAGCACGCCCGCCGTGCGCACGCCCGCCGCCGCACCTCCCCCGCGCTCGTCGTCGACGCACCCGCGCGACACCCTCCCCACGCCCCAGCCGCACCGCCTGACCCCCTCGGGCGTCGTCGGCATCGCCGTGCTCGGCCTCGCGACGTTCTTCGCGATCACCACCGAACTGAGCCCGGTCGGCCTCCTCTCGACCATGAGCACCGACCTCGGCGTCAGCGAGGCGCGCATGGGCGTCGTCGTCACGGTGTACGCCGTGGCCGTCGCCGCGTTGGCCCTGCCCCTCACCTGGGCCACCGCACGCTTCCCCCGCAAGGCCGTGCTCGTCACGACCCTGGTCGGCTACACGGCCTCGAACCTGATGGTCGCGCTCGCCCCGAGCTTCGGCGTGCTGCTGACCGGTCGCGTGGTCGGTGGCATCGCGCACGCCCTGTTCTTCTCGGTGGCCTCGGCCTACGCGACGCGCATCGTGCCGCCGCGCCTGGCGGGCCGCGCCATCGCCTTCGTCTACTCGGGCAGCTCGCTGGGCTTCGTCGTCGGCGTGCCGCTCGCGACGACGGTCGGCGACCAGCTCGGCTGGCGTCCCGCCGTGGGCGCGGTCGCCGTCGCCACCGCGGTGCTGGCCGTCGTGGCCGCGCTGTTCCTGCCGCACGTCCAGGGCGAGTCGTCGCCGCACGTCGGCTCGGTCCGCTCGTGGGCACGCTCGGGGCTGCTCGCCGTGGTCGTGGCCGACCTCATGCTCTTCGCCGGCCACTACGTCGTCTACACGTTCATCGGCCCGTACCTGACCGGGGCCGGCCTCGGCGAGGACCTCGTCGGCGGCGCCCTGCTCGTGCTCGGCGGCACGGGCGTGGTCGGCCTGCTCGCGGCCGGCGCGTTCGTCGACCGGGCACCCCGGCAGACGCTGATCGTCGCGGTCGCGGTGATGATCGGCGCCCTGGCCGCCCTGCCGTTCGTGCACGGTTCGCTCGTCGGCACGTTCGTCGTCGCGGGGCTGTGGATGGCCGCCAACGGCACGACCGGGACGCTCTTCATGGCGGCCGCGATCCGCACCGGCGGGGTCAGCCCCGACATCGCGGGCGCGCTGATCAACGCCGGCTCGAACGTCGGCATCGCCGCCGGTGCCGCGATCGGCGGGCAGGTCTACGGCATGTCGGGCCTCGCCACGGTGCCGTTCGCCGCCGCGGCCATCGTCGCGATCAGCCTCGTCGTGATCGTGGCGGGCCGACGCGGGTTCCCGCTGACCGGTCACGCGCAGGCGACCCTGTCGACCTCGTCGCTCGCGGTCATCACCTCGTCGGTGGCGGTCGTCACGACGTCGATCCCGACCGTGGGCCAGGGCCGCGGCGGGCGGCGCCCCCGCCGGTAGGACGCAGGAGGCGCGGGTCGCGTCCTCGGCACCGCCATCCGCCCCTTTGTACCCCGATGTCCCCCACAAGGCGGACGAAATCACCCCTGCCCTGGGGACTCCACTCGACAAACGAGAAGCTTTATTGTCGAAGCATCCACTTCCGTGGAGCCCCCGTACCCGTGGGGGCGACACGCGGGCACCTGAGCCCCCGCGTGTCGAGCAGGACCGACGTCCGACCGTATCCGACCCGGCCGGACGCCCCCACCCGAGGACACCCCCATGTCGCTTCTCCGCGCCTCCGTGCGCCCCCGTCGTCGCGCCCTCTCGTTCGCGGCCTTCGCCACCGCCTCCCTGCTGGCGGCCGTCGCCGTGACCCAGGCCGTCTCGCCGGCGCCGGCCCAGGCCGCCGCAGCGCTCTCGTGCGACCAGAACACGATCTACGCGACGGCCGGTCAGGGCCAGTTCGTCGCCATCAACGTCGCGGCCAACACGGTGTCCGACGTGATCGCGGGGACGGCGAACCCGTTCTCACCGGCCAACAACGGCCTCGGCGTCGGGCGGAACGGCCTCGACGCCTACGCCTTCACCAACGGCGCGGCCAACAACTCGAACGGCAACACGCTCGCGCGCTACGACTCGGCGGCCGGGGCCGTCACGACGGTCGCCAACGCGAACCCGTCGGGCGCACCCGCCTCGACCCTGCGGGGCGCCGTGAACCCGGTGACCGGGATCTACTACTACGCGACCGGTGGCGACCCGTCGACGATCTCGGCGTACGACCCGAAGACCGGGGACAAGATCGGCGTCGTCGGCCGCATCCCCGGCCTGCAGGCCGGCAACGGCGACTTCGCCTTCAGCACGCAGGGGCTGCTCTTCGTCGTGGCGAGCAACGCGGTCTACCGACTGAACGACGAGACGATCCCGACCACGGCCGGCACCACCTCCCTCGCCGCCACCAAGCTGACCGACCTGCCCACGGGCACCAACAGCCCCGGCATCGCCTTCTCGTCCGACGGATACCTGTACGTCTCGTCGGGCATGCAGATCATCAAGCTCGACTCGAGTTCGGGTACCGAGGTCAGCCGCATGACGACCCCGGCCATCAGCAACGTCACCTCGTACTCCGACCTCGCGAGCTGCAACTACGCCAACACCCTGACGGGCAAGGCGGACGTCACGGGCCGCTGGAAATCCGGCGACCAGTTCGCCCTCAAGGTCGACGGCGGCAACCTGTCGTCGCCGTCCACCGCGACGACCTCCGGCACCGCGAACGGAGTCCAGGCCCAGAAGGCCGGCGCCGCGCTCGCGATCCCGGCCCGGACGTACACCGTCTCGCAGACGGCGGGCAACAGCTCGACGCGCCTCGCCGACTACTCGACGACGTACCGCTGCGCGAACGTCACCGACGACGCGACCGTCGCGTCGGGCTCGGGCAACACCGCGCAGTTCACCTTCCCGGCCGCGACCAGCGCCGACGGCACCGACGTCGTGTGCACCTTCACGAACACCGTGGCGGCGATCTCGGCCGCAGCCTCCGACGACACCGGGACCACCGCCTCCGGAACCTCGCTGAGGGTCGGCGCGCCCGGCGTCCTCGCCGACGACGCGGGCACCGACCTGACCGTGACGTCGAACACGCAGCCGGCGCACGGGCAGGCCACCGTCGCGGCCGACGGCTCGTACGTCTACACGCCCGCGACGGGCTTCTCGGGAACCGACACCTTCCAGTACACGACGACCGACGGAGGCGGTGGCACGTCGACCTCGACGGTCACGATCACCGTCACCCCGGTGAGCAGCGACGACGTCGCGACGGCCCGTGCCGGCCAGGCCCTCGTGGTCGACGCGGCCTCGGGCGTCCTGGCGAACGACTCGGGCACCGGTCTGACCGCCGCCGTGGCGACCGGACCCTCGCACGGCTCCCTCGAGCTCGGTCGTGACGGCTCGTACCGCTACGTCCCGGCCGACGGGTTCTCGGGCACCGACACCTTCACCTACACGGCCACGGACTCCGAGGGCGCGAGCACCACGAGCACGGTGACCGTCACCGTGCTGCCCACCGCCGTCGACGACACGGCGACCGCCGCCTCGGGCACCCCGACGACCATCGCCGGCAGCGACCTGACGAGCAACGACGACGGCCTCGACACGACGGTGACCGCGGTCTCGACGCCCGGGCACGGCACCGCCTCGGTGACGCCCTCCGGCGACGTCGTCTACACGCCCGCGGACGACTTCTCGGGCACCGACGCCTTCGACTACACCGTCACCGACGGCCAAGGCGGCACCGACACCGCCACGGTCACCGTGACGGTCGCCCCCCGCGCCTCCGACGACTCGGTCGACGCCGTGGCGGGTGCTCCCCTCGACGTCCCGGCCGGCCGTGGCCTGCTGGCGAACGACGGCGGCACCGGCCCCCTGACCGCCGCGGTCGCCACCGCCCCCTCGCACGGCACCGTGGTGGTGTCGCCGGACGGCTCGTTCGTCTACACGCCGGAGAAGGGCTTCTCGGGGACCGACTCGTTCACATACACCCTGACCGACGGCAACGGGGTCACGAGCACCGCGACGGCCAGCGTGGCGGTCGCCCCCGAGGCCGTCGACGACGCGGTTCAGGTCACGGCGGGCGGCAACGCCCACCTCGACGGCCCCGGCGTGCTGGGCAACGACTTCGGAACCGGCCTGACGGCCGCGGTCGAGACCGGGCCGCAGCACGGCACCGCGACCGTCGCCACGAACGGCGAGTTCGACTACACGCCGGCGCCCGGCTTCTCGGGCACCGACACCGTGACCTACCAGGTCACCGACGCCGCGGGTCGCACCTCGACCGCGACGGTGACGATCACCGTGAAGCCGGTGGCCGTCGACGACGCGGCGACCACGCCGAACGGCACCACGGTGACCACGCCCGCCTCGGCCGGACTGCTCGCCAACGACCTCGGCACCGGGCTGCGCGTGACCGACCACGGCACGCCCGCCCACGGCGCCGTGACGGTCGACGCCGACGGCAGCTGGAGCTACACGCCGGACGCCGGCACCTCGGGCACCGACTCGTTCGAGTACCAGGTGACCGACGCCTCGGGTCAGACCGCGACGGCTCGCGCCTGGGTGATCGTCGGCGACCTCGCCGCGGCCGACCAGGGCACCGCCACCGCGGGCCGACCGCTGTCGGTCGACGCCGCGAAGGGCCTGCTGTCGAACGACAGCGGCACCGGCCTCTCCGGCGCCCTCGACGGCGCCCCCCGCCACGGTGACGTGACCGTCGCGAAGGACGGCTCGTACGTCTACACCCCTGCGACGGGCTTCTCGGGCACCGACACCTTCACCTACGCGGCGACCGACGCCGAGGGGCAGAAGAGCACGGGCATCGTGACCGTCGTCGTCGTGCCCGACGCCGTCGACGACGTCACGTCGACGAAGGCCGGCACCGCGGTCACCGTCGCGGAGCCCGGCGTGCTCGGCAACGATCTCGGCACCGACCTGCGCGCGGAGATCGTCGACGCCCCGACCCACGGCACGGCCACGATCGCGGCCGGCGGCACCATCACCTACACGCCTGCCGACGGCTTCTCGGGCACCGATCAGCTGACCTACCGCGCCGCCGACGCATCCGGCGGTTCGGACGTCGCGACGGTGACGATCCACGTCGGTCCGATCGTGGTCGACGACTCGCCCGTCGGTGGCACCGTGGCCGACCAGCCCCTCGTCGTGGACGCCGCGCACGGGGTGCTCTCGAACGACAAGGGCACCGACCTGACGGCGAAGGTCACCGACCAGCCGAAGGCCGGCACCGTGACCACGGGCCCCGACGGTTCGTACACGTACACCCCGAAGCCCGGCACCTCGGGCAAGGACACCTTCGGCTACGAGGTCACCGACGGCAACGGCCAGAAGGGCACGGGCACCGTGACCATCGTGGTCGCCCCGAAGGCCGTCGACGACGTAGCCACCGTCGTGGCCGACGGTCACGTGACGGTCGCCGCCCCCGGCGTGCTCGGAAACGACGTCGGCTCCGGCCTGACCGTCACCGCGGTCACTCCGGCGCCGCACGGCACCGTGACGGTCGCGCCGGACGGCACGTTCGACTACACGCCGGCCCCCGGGTTCTCGGGCGACGACATCGTGGTCTACACGGTCACCGACCGTGACGGCGGAACCGACGCCGCGACGGTCACCGTCACCGTGACGCCCCGCGCGATCGACGACCGTTACACGACGCCCGCGGCGACCACGCTCTCCGTGCCGGCCCCCGGCCTGCTCGTGAACGACCTCGGCACCGGCCTGACCGAGACGAGCGTCGGCACCCCGGCGCACGGCACGATCGTCACCCAGCCGGACGGTTCGGCCGCCTACACGCCGGACGCGGGCTTCTCGGGCACCGACCACGTCGAGTACACCGCGACCGACGCGTCGGGCCGCGGCACGAAGGCCGTCGCCACGATCGTCGTCGGCGCCCTCGCCGTCGACGACGCCGGCGCCACCCGCGCCGGTACGCCGCTGACCGTCGATGCCACGCACGGCGTCCTCGCGAACGACTCGGGCAGTTCGCTGACCGCGACGATCGACGGGCGCCCCGCCCACGGCACGGTCGACCTGGCGAAGGATGGTTCGTACGTCTACGCGCCGAAGCCCGGCTTCTCGGGTGTCGACGCCTTCACCTACACGGCCACCGACGCCGAGGGTCAGATCCGCACGGGCACGGTCACCATCACGGTGCTGCCGACGGCGGTCGACGACGGGGCCTCGACCCCGGCCGACACGACGCTGACCGTGGCCGCCCCGGGCGTGCTGGGCAACGACCTGGGTACGGGACTGCGCGTCACCGGGACGGGCACCGCCACCCACGGCACGGTCACCATCGACGCCGGTGGTCGCCTGGTCTACGCGCCGACGACCGGCTACTCCGGCCCGGACGCCGTGACCTACGCGGTCGCCGACCGTGACGGCGGCACCGCCACCGCAACGGTCCGCATCACCGTGGGCGTCAAGGCCATCGACGACGAGGGCACGACGATCGCCGGTCAGCGCCTGGTCTCGGGCAAGGTCGGCGGCGTGCTGGGCAACGACGACGGGTCGGCCCTCTGGGTCGCCCTGGCCTCGAAGCCCTCCCACGGCACCGTGACGATGACGCGCGACGGCTCGTACGAGTACGTGCCGGACGCCGGTTTCGTGGGAGCAGACTCGTTCGACTACACGGCGACCGACGCCTCGGGGCAGACGTCCCGGGCGACGGTGACCATCACGGTTCTGGGCGCGGCCGTCGCGGTCGACGACGAGCAGCGCGGCACGACGGACCACCCGGTCGCCGTCGACGTCACGGCGAACGACGCCCCCACCGAGGGTGCGACCTTCGACCGAGGCACCGTCGTGATCGTCGACCCGGCCACCGGTGACGGAGTCAGCACGCTGACCGTGCCCGAGCAGGGCACCTGGACGGTCGTCGACGGAACCGTCGTCTTCACCCCCGCGAAGGGCTTCGACTCCAAGGCGTCGGTGCAGTACCGCGTGACCGACACGGCCGGCGAGACGGTCCAGGCGGTCGTCACGGTGTCGTTCCCGATGATCCTGTCGGCGACGCAGCTGGCCTTCACCGGCAGCGCGTCGGTGCTCGGCATCGCCGCCATGGCCCTGCTCGGGGTCGCGCTCGGCCTGGCGCTCTCGCGTCGCGGCCATCGCGTGGTCGGCCCGATCCGAGGCCGTCGCCGGGCCGAGTAGCCCCCGACGCGCCGACGTCCCCGTCCGCCCACCCCTCCTGCCGAGGGGGCGGGCGGGCGGGGACGTCCGTCGCACGGCAACTGCCGCGGAACGCTCTCGGCGGCTCCGCAGCACGCGACCCCGCCGGGGGTGTCATCCGTCGGGAGGACGCGCCCGCGGCTCGATGCTGAGAGGGTCACGAGGAGGCGGACGGGTCGTCGTCGAGGGAGAGAGGGATCGTCGTGACATCACCGGGAAGGACGTCGGAGCCGCGGTCCTGGGCCTGGGCCCTGGGCTGGCTGAGCCTGTCCGGCCCGGTCCTGCTGGTCGCGGGCAACGCCCCCTCGCTGATCGGCACCCCACTCGTGCCCTGGGCGAGCATCCTGCTGGACCTCTGGGCGGTCGTGTCCGTGTTCTTCGGAGTCGCCGCCGTCGCCTTCGCCCGCGACGACGTCGAGTCGGCTCCTGACGACCGACCGCGCTTCGTCACGGCCGGGATGGCGCTCGGCCTTCTCGGGCTGGCGGTCAGCGGGTGTCTGCTGCTTCTCTGGCTGCTGACGCCCCTGCCCTTCTGACCCGTGAGCGAGCGCCGGCAGAGACGGCGTGATCGTCGTGGACGACAGCGCCGGCGCGTGCCGGCGGCCCGCACGCCAGGAGCACGCCCCGCCGACTCGCGACGGGTGTGAGCACGACTCGCGTCGGACACGCCGCAGGGACGCGAACGAGTGCGCCACGATCCTGCGCGGTCGGCGCAGGCGGTTCCACGATTCCGACCTCCACGTGAGTGGCTTACGAGAAAGTGCGTACCTGCCGACGACGGGGCTTCCTGCGATGCTGCGATCACCCGCCGACCACACGAGCAGGAGAACACATGACGAACGACCTGACCACGCGTAGCCCCTCCCGCCGCCTCGCCCGCGGCACGGCCGTCCTCGCCGGAGTCGCCCTCCTCACCGGACTCGGCGTCGCCACGCCGGCGGCCGCTGCTCCCGGGACCCCACCGAAGTCGACCGTGACGGCTGCCGCGGACCGGCGGGACAGCACCACCGAACACCGCAACGCCTGCGCCGTGCGGACGCTCCTCACCCAGACCTTCGCCGACCCGGACGGCACGTCCTCCCGCGAGCTCGCAGCCCGGCTCGTCTCCCCGACCGCGGTCGCGCACAAAGCAGGGACCGCCGCGGGGCCGGAGGGACTCCTCGCCCAGTTCGCGGCGGACCGCATCCGCGTTCCCGGTGCCCACGCCGTGATCAAACACGTCGCAGCCGACGGCGACCTCGTCGCGGTGCACTGGCAGATCACGCCGGACCCCGGCGACGAACGACGCGGTGACGCCGCCGTCGACCTGTTCCGCCTCGAGCACGGCCGGATCGTCGAGCACTGGTCGCTCGAGCAGCCCGTTCCGACCGGCACACCGGCCAGCGGGAACACGAACTCGATGTTCAGCGACCTCTACCGGCCGGCGCGTCCGACCGCCGCGCCGTCGGAACGTCAGGAAGAACGCAATCGCGTCCTCGCGGTGTCGGCGTACGACACGCTGTTCCGGGACCACGACCCGTCGATCCTCGACCGCGCGTTCGACCCCGCGTACCTGCAGCACAACCCGGTGGCTCCGAACGGGACGGCAGCGCTGAAGCAGCTGTTCGGGAGCGGTGCGCAGTTCCCGGCGCAGCAGTCCGTCATCTCGCTCTCGGACGGCGACATCGTCTGGACCTTCTCGCAGGCGGTCGGCGCGAAGCCCGGGGACCCGCTGCTCGCGGCCGACCTGTTCCGCGTCGACGGCGGCCTCATCCGCGAGCACTGGGACGTGGTCCCCACCGACTAGCCGCCGAGGCGGCCTCGCGCACCGGGCGTGCGGCGTCGATGCCAGGTGAGGGCACTCGCCGCGAGCACGCCCCCCACGACGGCACCGACGGTGTTGGTGATCCAGTCACTCGTGTCGCAGGCCCGACCGATCACCACCACCAGCGCCTGGAGCAGCTCGATGGCACCCGACAGTGCGACGGCACCGAGAACTGCCACCACCGGTCGTCGCCAGAGCACCCCCGCGAAGAACGAGACCGGGACGAACAAGAGGACGTTCGCGGTCGACTCCACCGCAGTGGGCGAGAGGTACGGCAGGCCCGGG
>NZ_LMKB01000006.1:545560-545754 GCF_001421165.1 Frigoribacterium sp. Leaf8
CTGCCAGGCCGAGGAGAACGCCGGTCGTCCGTCGGCGTCCCACGAGCCACAGTCCGGCGACCGGACCGACGACGACGACGCCGACCAGGACCGAGAAGGCGAGCCACGGCACCAGGGCGAGCACGGTCGAGAGCACGGACCGAGACTAGGACACGTCGGATCTGCTGAACGCGGCGGTGGAGGTCACGGCGGGG
>NZ_LMKB01000007.1:0-21447 GCF_001421165.1 Frigoribacterium sp. Leaf8
TGGGCGCTGTCCGTCCCGCCGACACCCGACGCAGAGATCGAGGTGGTTCCTCGGTAGAGGATCGGCTATCGAGACGGTTCTGCCGCGTTCTGTCTGTTCACAAACCGACCGGCCGGTCGGTTTGCCTGTTATGGTGTGGTCATGGATCGCCGCGCACTCGTCCTTGCCGCCGCCCGCGAGCTCGCGCTCGCACGCGGGGTCATTCCGTCGTTAAACGAGACCGCCGCCGCGGCGGGCGTATCCAAGGGCGGGTTGGTGCACCACTTCCCGACGCGTGCGGCGCTGGTGCAGGGGCTGGCGATGGCAGCGCTCGAGGAGGTCGACACGGCCATGACCGCAGCGGCGGGCGAGGGGAGTGCGGCGGAGACCTGGTTGCGCATGTCGGTCCCCACGGGGGAGGACGTCGCGGTCTTCCGAGCGATGGCCATTGCGCACCGGGCGGTCGAGGCGCCGGGTGATGCGGTGGCGACTGCATCCCAGGAGGCCATAGCCCGATGGGAGGCGATGATCCGCGACGAGGTGGGTGACGCCGGCCGCGCACGGGTGATCCGGCTTGTCGGCGACGGCTTGTTCGCCAACGTCATCGCCGGCATCGAGCCGGCACCCACGGCCGCGGAGCTCGACGCTCTCCTCGGTTCTCTCTTGCCCGCGGGTGGGAGGGGCGGGCGGTGACCGCGCAGCTGCTGCTGGCGATCGCGGGCCTCGCTGCGCTTGACTCGCTGAACCCGGCCACGATCGTCGCGGTGACCTTGATCCTTCTCGCCGCCCCGCGGCGTCCCGCGCTCATGGCACTCGTCACGGTGCTTGGGGCGGCACTCACCGTGTTCGCGGTCGGCGCCGCGCTCTTCCTCGGCGCGGGCGCGGCAGCTGGTGCCGTCGACGGGATTGTGCAGGGTATCCGCTACGTCGCCTTCGCCGCCGCGGGCGTCGTCCTGGTCCGCTCCGGGATACGACGCTTCCACACGCGACCCAGGAAGCCGATCGGGTTGCCATCGTGGTTCACACCCTGGACTGCGCTCCCGTTCGGGGCGCTGCTAACCGGGGCCGACCTACCGAATGCGTTCCCGTACTTCATTGCGATCGAGCGCCTCCTAGACGCGCAGGTCACGCCAGCGGAGGGCCTGCTCGTCCTCGCCGGGTACGCGGTGGTCTACTGCGTCCCGTGCCTCGTATTGCTCTTGGTGGGAAGCCTCGCGCGCCGTCGGACGCGTGCGCTGCTCATGCGTGTCACCGCCCGATTCGGTACCGGCGAGGTGAAGGCGTCCCCCTTCGTCGCGGTCGTGTTGATCCTGCTCGGCGCATTGGTCGCGTCGCTGCCGTTCTGGCTCCTGCGCTGACCGACGTCGAGCAGTGGTCCGGCGGAATCTCCTCGTGTGCGCGCTTGGCTCGTTCACGACGATCATTGGCATGACCCTGATTCTGCCGATCCTTCCTCTCTACGTCCGAGACCTTGGCGTTGGGGATCCGGCCGCGGTAACTCTCTGGTCCGGCATCGCCTACGCCGCGACGTTTCTGACCGCGGCCTTGACAGCACCGCTGTGGGGTTATCTCGGGGACCACTTCGGCCGGAAACCGATGCTGATCCGCGCGAGCCTCGTCATGGCGATCGCGATGTCGCTCATCGGGGTCGCCCAAGACGTCACTCAACTCGTACTGCTGCGGCTGCTGGTCGGCCTCCTCGGCGGCTACGCCTCCGGACCAACCATCCTCGTCGCCGCTCAGACCCCTAAAGGCCGCTCCGCTTGGGCGCTGGGCACCCTCTCCTCCGCCATCATGGCCGGCACCATCGCAGGGCCTCTGATCGGTGGAACCCTCGCGCAGACAATTGGCATTCAAGGGCGTTCCTCGCAACCGGCAAACCAACACGCTCGGCTCGCAGTCGAGTGGGCGGGACAGGGTTTTGGTGTGGCGCTTGATTGCGTGGGTACGGCGAATCTCGGCCCTCATCGCGAGAGCCAGCTCGCTGGGAACTCACTAGTCCTGCCCCGTATGGGTGAGATCAGACGGGTTTAATTGCGCCCATGGCCTCGTCGAGCAGCCTTCCAAAGGATCGGCCACGGTCCGTGGTGATCCATACATCCTTCGCGGCGATCACGCAGGTCAGGGCCGCGCCGGCGATCACCGTCGGGCGCGGGTCGGTGACCGCTAAACGGCCCAGGCGCATCCGTACGATTTCGGCGAGATCGCCCTGGACCCGCGAGATACGCTCGAGCTCGCCCGCACTCAGAGCCGGGTTGTCATGGATGATCTTTTCGATCGCGAGGGCGCGTTCAGCGAGTGTCTCGTCCTCGAAGTGCTCGACGACGACGTCGAATGCCCGCCGTAGCGATTCCCACACCGGCTCGTCGACGGGCCGTGCACCGAGTGCCTGGGCGAGCATCTGCGACCACGCGTCGTACTTGCCCAGCATGACGTCCTCTTTCGAGGTGAAGTAGCGAAAGAACGTTCGCCTGGAGATGCCGGCAGCCGAGACCAGGTCATCGATTGTTGTCTGCTCGTATCCCCTAACCGCGAACAGATCCTGGGCCAGCATCGCCAACTCGGTTTGCATGGCTCGTCGAGCTCTTTCACGCACCGGGATAGGAGTGGACTCGCTCACATGTGCCAGCTTACAAGGCAACGGGCATAGGTGGCACTCAGTGGCACATGTGCCCTACAGTGGCATTTGCCAGACATTGACCACGAAACATTGGAGCTGCCACATGACCACGCCATGGACTTTGAACGACATCCCACGCCAGGACGCGCGCGTCGCTGTGATCACCGGAGGCAGTAGTGGACTCGGCTTTGAGACCGCCCTCGCCCTCGCGGATCATGGCGCGGCCGTGGTGCTCGCTGTCCGCGACACCACCAAGGGCAAGGAGGCCGCGTCGAGAATCGCCTCCCATGTGCCCAATGCCAAAGTCTCCGTGCAGAACCTGGACCTGGGTTCACTGGAATCCGTGCGCGCAGCGGCCACAGATCTCAGGTCGGCGCACCCGCGGATTGACCTGCTGATCAACAACGCCGGCGTGATGTACACGCCTCAGCAGAAGACAGCCGACGGTTTCGACCTGCAGTTCGGCGTGAACCACCTCGGTCACTTCGCGCTGACCGGGCTGCTGCTCGATCACCTCCTGCCTGTGCCGGGCTCTCGAGTCGTGACGGTGAGCAGCTACGGTCACCGCATTCGCGCGGCTATCTACTTCGACGACCTGCAGTGGGACCGCAGCTACGACCGGGTTGCCGCCTATGGCCAGGCCAAGCTGGCCAACTTGATGTTCACCTACGAGCTGCAGCGCCGCCTCACGGCGTACGGCAGCACTATGGCCGTCGCCGCGCACCCAGGCAACGCTTCCACCGAGTTGACCCAGAACTTGCCTGCTCTCGCGCGGATCGCGTCGGCCGCCGTCAAGCCTTTGCTTGCCCAAAGCGCTGCTGGAGGCGCACTCCCCACACTGCGTGCCGCAACTGATCCAAGCGTGCTCGGCGGCCAGTACTACGGCCCCGACCGCATACGCGAGACCCGAGGACACCCGCAGTTGGTTACATCCAGCGCCGCCTCATACGACCTGACGACACAGCGCCACCTGTGGTCCGTGTCCGAGGAACTCACCGGCGTTACCTTTCCCGCATAACGACTCAACCCCGGAAAAGAGACGCCCTCTATCCAACGACCATAGGCATTCGTTCCTGCAGAACTCCACCTGGCACACAGCCAGGTGGACGATCGACCACCGCCGCCCGATAGCTAACCGCCTATAGGGCGATTAGCCCGCTCTCCCGAGACCGACACCACTACTCACTGACCCCCCGTCTCAGTGCGCGATCCCCTCTCGGGACACGCGCCTGACACACTCGAGGTTGGAAGTCGTCTCGCAATTTCTGGCATTGGAGCGAACCATCGACGCACACGACCTACCCGCGTCACCCGACTGGTCCTTCACCTTTGGAGGCGAGGGCACTGCTCCTGCTGTAAATATCGCTGCCGACGACGCCTTGGCATGACTGGCCTCAGCAACAGAGGATTTACGCCGCAGGAAGAATCCGGCGGCGAGCTTCCCGCCGAGCTGGGTCGCCCTGATCCGCGAGGCGGCAAACGCGGGAGTCTCGGAAGGAGCCATCGCGATTGCGAGCGGACAAAGCCTGGCGTCTGTTCGGAACATCCTCTCTTAGCTTCTGGGTGAGGCCCCCTGTGCCCGCCAGACGATCCCCTATCGGGACGGGTCCCGTGCTGCAACCAATCACGAGGGTTTGCGACGGAAAACAAGCCTTAGAAACCCCAGCAAGGCAGACAGAGCAGAGAGAACTCCCACGAAGATGAAGAGCTTGTCGCCGTCCGCAATCACGAAGAAGAATGCGGCCAAGATCATGCCGAAGCCGACCATAACTCGCTCGAACCACTTCCTCTAGCCCCGATGCGTCATTCGCTCAGGGTAGCCATTGCTCAGGACTCAAAAAGGATCGGCTATTGCGACGTTGCCGCGGAACCACCGTGCAATGACCACCTCGCGGGAAGATGCAGGATGACTACTTCCGAGTGGCTCCGACTCGCGTACTTCCCCTGCCTATTCGTCGCACTGGGCATGCTCGCTTACGTCGGCGTGAAGTACAGCCAAGGAAAGGAACTGCCACGACGCAAGCAACGTCGTGTGCTGTTCGTCGGGGCTCTTGCTCTGGCCGTCGGAGTCGTTCTCTACGCCACGAGCTGGTTCGTTTAGATCGGCGCGGCCGGTTGTCGATCCCCATCGGGCGCCAAATCGCCCCTGAGTTCTCGATCCAGGCTTGAGCATCATCTTTTGGCCAGCCCGCCGCATCAATCGTCAGTGGGCAAGCTGAACATGCCGTGCGGGCCATCGATCGGCGTGCACATGGCCGTCTCGGTGACGTTCCGTGTCAGGTCGATAACGGACTCCGGCTTCACTAGTGCCTCCTCGACCGTCGAACTTGAGCTGCCGCGAGCTCCTGAACTTCCCGCTCGACGGCGCTGGCGTCCGGCGTGGCCAGAACACGTCCATCCTCGTCTTGCGACCTGAGCAAGTGACGGAGATGGACGACGACCCGCAGCAGCTGGGCCTCGGTGTCGAGCGACACCTCTAGGTTTCGCGTCCCCAGTGCGAACGACGGACTCTGCAGTTGGATCATCTTGACGGCTGTGCTCATGAAAGCAGGGTTGTACCAGTTCAAGAAGCCCGTATACGGAACAATTCGAATTTCACGGAGGACGGCGTAGGGAATAATCCGGGTCGAGAACCAGTCGGTCACGAGCAAGCCGTCCTCGCGGGCGACGATCCCGACACGCATCGATCGCAGGGCCACGATCACAGGGATCAGGGCCACAGCGAGGGGAGGCAGAAGGTCGCGCGCGGTCACTTTCGATTCACCGTCGGCCCCCAGGATGCCCAGGATGCACGAAGCGACGATGATCAGCGCAAAGATGGAGGCCAAAGCGCGCGAGGGGTACCCGACCCGCCTCAACGGCCTTGAGAGGGCAGGATTCGTTTTAGTCATGCGTACGCCCCCTCCCTCGTTTGTAGTTTCGGCCCGGTGCCATGACTGTGGGGCGGTGCGTGTATCCAGTCGCCCCGGCCGTGCCCGCAACGCTTGCGCCATGCGGCCTTGAGCGTCCTTTCCATCTAGCCTGAAACTACCTCACGACCTCAGCTACAGGTTGTTTCGTCAATGACTCCCTGACCGCCTCGGCACCGATTACCTGTCACGCTTGTTCCCCGCGCTGGACGGCCCGGTAGACCGTTGAGCGAGCGACGCCGAAGAGCTCAGCAATCTCGCTAGTCGTGTGCTCCCCGGTGCGGTGCAGCTGCACGAGGTGCTTCTCCTGCGAGGCGGTGAGCTTGGGCTTGCGACCGCGGAGCTTGCCGGCGGCCTTGGCGATGGCCATGCCTTCGCGGGTGCGGGCCCGGATGAGGTCGGCTTCGAACTCGGCCACCATGCCGAGGACGTTGAACAGGAGCCGGCCCACGGGGTCGGTGGGGTCGTAGACCGCTCCCCCGAGATTCAGGGCAACGCCCTTCTTCGTCAGCTCGTCCGCGATGTCCGTCGCGTCCCGAAGAGAGCGGGCGAGACGGTCGAGCTTCGTGACGACCAGGACGTCACCCGCGCGGCACGCAGCCAGCGCCTCGCGGAGGCCGGGCCGTGCTCGAGTCGTGCCGGACAGCCCGTGGTCAACATGGACGTGTTGATCGTCAACACCAAGTGCTGCAAGACCGTCGCGTTGTGCTGCGAGATCTTGTCCCGAGGTGGAGGCGCGGGCGTATCCGATGAGCATCCGATGACTGTAGCGTTTATACCCCCTTCATCGGGCATTTTTGCGGGACAGGCATACGCGAATCCGCAGGCCAGACGCCACTTGACCTCCGTCGACCAGAACGGTCACCAGAAGGTGTCCCGATGAACGACCGTCTAACGGGCACCAAACTAACGGTCTTGACCCCGACCGGCTCAGAACCCCGTTTCGTACTGGTCACCGTTTCGGCTTAGCCTCCTGACCCCACGGCCGTGCGCCACTCAGGCCCATCCACTGCTAGCCGGACAACACTGCGGTCCGTAATCTCCGGGACATCGCCCAACGCGGCCGATTCACAGCGTTCCGCATTAGTAACTTCGACGGTTCGGTCCCAGGATTCCTTCATGTTGAGGAAAATCAGATTAGGCTTGGTCGTCGCAGCGGTCATCGCCGTGCTGAAAGTCCTCATCATCACCCCGCTGGTCGACATGTACGTGGCGACAGGTAACTGGGCGATTGACCTGTTGAGTCGAACAGGCTCGTGGCTCATCTCTCCGGTGCCCGACTTCGGCTACCTGTTTCTGGTGACCATGGGGCTGTTGCTAATGGTCATGGCAAACGGCGAGAAGTTCCAGCTAACTGGCACTCTCCTCTTGGTAATAGCCACCCTGTGGCTCTCGGTAACAGTCGGCGGGCTCATTCGTCTTTTCAACCCGCCAACTGGTCATCTGAACGGAGACCCCGGCTCGCTCGTGGTACTCATGGGCTGGGCCATTGCACTCATCATCGTGCCCGTGGCCTCGGTCTATCGATATGCCCTAATTGATCTCCTCGTTCGAGATGTTGACTGGGTCATTGCGGCACGGGGGAAGGGCCGGCAAACGGGAGGCGGGTTAATTCGGGGTCGCGTTGAGTGCACGGACGATGACCCGCATGCTCTGAATTTGGGACCGGGAATACGTGAACGCGAGCTGCGATACGCGCGCCGGCGACCTTTGTTCGTCAGGTGGCGTGGCCGCGGGCCCTATCCCGCAGAGCTACGAGCACCGCACAGTTCCGCAGCGTCTTACGAGGAACAGGCCGGGAAGACGCGCGAGGTGCTTCGAGAGCTTAAGAAGTCGCGGGGATTCTTGCTGGGACAGGACATCGCCAAGATTTCTGTCTGGCCTGACGGTGACCGAGTGTTTGGGCAGGCCCAAAACCAGCGCTGGATGTCAGGCGCAAGACGCAACGCGTTGCGGGAAGCTAAACCTGATGACCTCCCCAGACTCGGGCGAGGCGTTCGATCCTGAGAAAGTGAGGGACCTCGCCCGCAGCGGCATCGGCTGACGCAGATAGCTCAAAGGGCCTTCAGAGCTGCCACGAGTTGGCGGCCTGTCGTCGCTCTGCAGCAAACGCTGATGCCTGGTTCAATCTGAGCGCCCCTGGCACTCCGATAAGCCACCGCCTGGTGGTGTTCTGGATCACGTCTTGATGTCCTGTTTGAGGAATCCTCTTACAATGTGGCCCATGAGGAGATTTACGGCGGGGGNNNNGCCACCGGCCGCGACCGGCACCGCGACGAACGGAACCGGGGTGCCGGACCGGCAAGCCGTCCTCGACGAGCTCGGTGCGCCCCCTACCTCGGGGCCGCCGGACCCAGCCCGCCTCGCCGAACTGCGGCAGAAGGCCACCGACCAGCGTTGGGACCAGGTGACAAAGCAATTCCCCGACGCGGTCCGACCCGAGGTCGCCCTGGTCCACGAGATCGAGGGCGGCGACCTCGACCCGCTCATCGCGTGCCTCCGCGAGGCCGGCCTGCCCGTGGTCGACGACGTCGGGAGAGGTAAGGACGGCTCGACCTCGCAGGGCTATTCGTTCGAGATGCCCGACGGCGGGCCGCAGCGCGAGCAGGCCGAACTCGCCAGCTATCGCTGCAACGTCATGTACCCGAGCCCCGTCGCTGAGACGCTCACGGTCGGGCAAGCGGCGTGGTTGTACGACTACCAGACCATGTTCCAGCTGCCGTGCTTCGAGGCGCTCGGCGCCCCGTCAACCGAGCCGAGCATGACGCGCGAGGAGTTCGCGTCGACCTGGCCCCACCAGGGCTGGTTCCCGAGCGCTGGATCAGCATCCAGTCAAGGGCTGACGGACGCCGAAGCGGAACGAGTCGACAAGACCTGCCCCGCGCCCGACTCGGAAACTTTCGGCTAAGGATGCCGTAGCAGCTAGAGGCAACGCATATTCGAGGCGGCACATCCGGCCACAGAAGATTCGTCCAGCAACTTGCTCCAACAAGTACTAGGAAAGCAGTTGCTCAAATGTCGATTCGCGTAAAGCCCCTTCTCATTGGTTTGGTGAAAATCCTCATCGCAAGCCTCAGTGTTGGCCTGACTGCCATAGGCGTTCTAGGCGGCAATCGAGCACACCCAGGTATGTACATCGGGGCCGAGAAGCGAGATGACTACCGACCCTAATGAGGCGGAGCAGCTTGGCATTGCTGGTTTATCGACTGGTCCATTCGCCCTGAGATGGCTTAGAGGGAGCCCGTAGCCTGCGCTACGAGCTCCCTCTCGCTTCGGCGATCATTCATCGGACGTTCTGCGGCTGCGACCACTCCCCCGGACCTCCGGGCGTATTGCTGTCTCAGATAGGCCGTCCGAAATAGGTTCCGGTGACGGCACCCTCTGTGAGACTGAAGACAACGGGGCCCCTCATCGGCTACGCCCGCGTCTCCATCGACACCCAGGACCTCACCGCGCACCGGGACGCCGCCTGCGTGCTGGGGGTGCCGCCGGAACCGATCTACAGCGACCGCGGCCTGACAGGGACTAGTAGGGAGCAGCCGGGGCTCCGAGAGGCTCTGGCGGCCTGCCGGCAGGGCGACACCCTGGGCGTGACGAAGCTCGTTCGCCTCGCGCGATCGCTGCGAGACGCAACCGACATCGCTGAAGGGCTGACGCGCCGGCAGGTGCGGCTGACCCTCGGAAGGTCGGTCTACGACCCGACCGACCCCGTCGGGCGATTGCTCTTTGTCGTCCTGGGGATGGTGGCCGAGTTCGAGTCCGACTTGATCGGAGCGCGCACGCGCCAGGGCATGGCCACGGCGAAAGTGCGGGAGCAGCTCAAGGGCCGAAAGCCCAAGCTCTCCCCCGTGCAAGAGCGGCACATGGTTGCGCTCCCCCGGGCCGGCGACCACACGGTCGCCGAGCTGGTGGAACTGTTCGGCGCGGGGCGGACAACTGTCTTCCGGGCGCTCGAGCGGCACCCGGCCGCGGTCGATTCAGCCGTGACACTCCCCCGCGCCGACGCCTGATCTCACAGCCGTATTCCAAGAACGAGGCCGGCGAGGCCGTACTGTGCTGGCTATGACCTCGCTGGCCGAAAGTGCCTACATCTACCGCGACGTGCCGGTCAATTCATCCAGCGGCGTCGGTGGATGGCTGTTGACTCTCGCATCAGAAACCGGCGAGCCCACCACTGTCATCCTGCCGACCCGCGATCGCCACCACGACCCCGTCCCAGAAGCTCGAGCGGCGCGGAGCGCTGGGCCACAGACCTTGAGGCGCTGGGCGGCCAGTAGCGTAAGTCCGTAGTTACTGAACTACGGACGGTCTAGTCGTCGAGCTGCGCGCGGACGCGGCGGGCGATGGCCCCTTGCAGCTCGTCGTTTTCCAGCAGCTCT
This sequence comes from Frigoribacterium sp. Leaf8, assembly GCF_001421165.1. Taxonomy (GTDB): domain Bacteria; phylum Actinomycetota; class Actinomycetes; order Actinomycetales; family Microbacteriaceae; genus Frigoribacterium. The sequence goes on from NZ_LMKB01000007.1 coordinate 9,888, forward strand.
GCAACGAGGGCATGGGTAACGTGCACGTGCGCGACACGCACTCGGCCCTGAGCCTCTGCGAGGCCTGCGGCGTAGTCGATGAGGCCTCGGTAGACCTGGGGCGACAGGTCGGCGGTGATGCGTACGGGCTTGGCTCGAACGACGTTCGGCCGGGGTGCTGACGTCGCCTCGACGGCGGGTGCTCCGGGCTGGTTCTGCTCGGGCGTCGTCGACGCGCCTCTCTGCGTCGCGCGGGCAGCTCTTCCGCTTTGGTCATCGTCCTGCTCCCAGCGTCTCGATCTCGTCGGCGGCGTCGGCGTACTTGCCGAGTTCGGTGACCGGGCCGGACCCCCCGCGCGCGCGAGGGTCTCGGCGAGATCCTGGGGCCTCAGGACGCGAGCCGCGCCGGCGCGAGCCGCACGGGCGCGATCCGCGCCGGCGCGAGCCGCGCGGTCAGCGGTCGAAGAGGTTGCCGAGGCCGGGGATCTGGAAGCCCTCGCCGAGGTTGCCGAGCTGGTCGCCCAGTCCACCCACCTGCTCGCCGAGTCCGCCGAGGTACTCCTCGCCGCCCGCGGTCAGGCCGTCCAGCCCCTCGAAGCCGAAGCCGTTGGTCAGCTGGTCGAAGTCGATGCCCGACGTCACGGCGTCGGACAGCAGGGGCAGGGCGACGCTGCTGACGGCGGCCGCCCCGGCCACGGCGACCGCGAGGCCCGCGACCCCCGCCACTCCGGCGCCGACCGCGGCACCTGCCGCGACCTTGCCCCCCGTGCTGCCGAGCACGCGCTTCATCAGGCCGGGGTGTGCGGTCTCGCCCCGGGTCGCCGCCCGGGCGAGGTCGGCCGGGGCGCTCGACGCGGGACGCTCGCCCGCGGGCACCTCGGCGCTCAGGCGGGTGAGCACCTGCTGACGCTGCTCGGGGGTGAGGCGCTCGAAGGCGTCGCGATGGACCTGCTCGAGCTGCTGCGGCGGGGCGGTCTGCAGCAGGTAGTCGTACTTGGCGAGGGCCGCGCGGTCCGCGGCGGACCCCTGGGGGGCGTGGCCCCCGGTGGCCGGGCGCCCGACACCCCGCTGCGGCGCCCCGTACCCGTCGCGCTGGGGCTGGCGGCCGCCCTGCTGCGGCTGCCCGCCCTGGCGGTCGTCGCCGGTCACCTTGTCGGAGACCTTGCGCACCACGTCACGCCAGTCGGTGGAACCGCCGGACGCGCCACCGCGGCCGGACGAAGAAGAAGAGGAGTTGCCGAGCGCACGCGCGGCGGCACCCAGGAGACGGTCGAAGTTGGCCATGCGAGCGATCATCCCGGGCCCGCATCCGAGTAGCCCCCGCAGGAGCCGAGCATCGCCCGGGAACGGCGCGTCCACCGCTGCGGGTTACGGTCGAGCCCTCCTCCGGGTTACATTCGCAGGGGACGTCCGCGCGGGCCCGACCCGCGACGCGCGCTCCATCCTCAGGAGGTGTCGCATGGGCAAGGCAGCAGTCACGGGCTGGGTCGCCCTCGCGATGCTGGTCTCGGGCGCGGCGCTCGTCCTCGCCGCCACCTTCCGCCTGGCCACGGTCGGGCTCTTCGCCGGCGGTTTCCTGCCCATCGGCGACCTCGACTTCGTCACCATCGCGATCTGGCTGCTCGGTGCCGCCCTCGTCGTCGGCGGCGTGGCCCTCGCCCTCGTCGGGCTGACCGACCGGGTGCTCGGTGCCCTGCCGCGCGACGAGCCGGAGCACCCTCTCGAGCACGAGGCCGTCCGCGAGACGACGCCGGCCCCCGTCCGACCGACCACCCAGGAGGCGCGGGTCCTGTCCGCAGGACGGCCGACGGCCGCCCCCGTGGTCGCGTCCGCCCCCGTCCTCGCCGCCACGCCGACGCCGGCGATCGCCTCCGCCACGGGCACGCCCGTCGAGACCGCGTCCACCCGCTCCGCCGTGCCCGAGCAGGCTCCCGCCGGGCCGACCCTCGCCGAACGCCTGCGTCCCGTGCTGTCGTCCGCCGCCACCCGGGTCGCGGCCGCCGTGCGCGCCACGGGTGACGCCCTGGCCCGGGCCGGTCGGGCCACGGCACGGGCCGTCCGTCGCGCCTCCCGGGCCGTGGTCGCATGGGTCCGACGCACCACCCCGGTCGTCGTCGCCTGGTTCCGCACGACCGGCACCACCGTCGCGACGCGCACCCGACCGGCCGCCCGCTCGACCTGGGACGGCGTGCGTCACGGCAGCCGGGCCACCGCGGCCGGTGCCGTCGTCGCCGCCCGGGCCACGGGGGCGACCGCACGACGCGCCTCCTCCGCCGCCGCAGCCAGGGCCCGTGAGAACGCGCGCAGCCTGGCGGACGCCCGCGCCGCCGCCCGACAGGCGGAGCACGACCGCGAACTGGCCCGCGAAGCGGCGCGCCTCGACTTCCTGACCTCGCGCCGCACCCCCGCCGCGCCAGCCACGTCGCCCACCGCCACGGTGGTCACCGCGGGGGCCACCCCCGCCGAGGCCGCGGTCGGCGAGCGCGAGTCCGCGCCGCTGTCGCACACCGCCTGACGGTCGGCCCGGTCGCTCGACTCACCTAGGCTCGCCGCATGCGCACACGCCTCGGACTCGTCGGACTCGTCGGCATCGCGCTGGTCGTGACGGGCTGCACGGGCGTCGACGCCGGGGCCGGTGAACGACCCGAGCGCGCCTCCACGTCCGCGGTGGTGGCCTCGGGGGCCGCGTCGGCCGACGGCGTCGTGCTGCCGCCCGAGGGCGCCCGCTTCGACTACCAACTGGGAGGCGCGTCGCCGGTCCCCGACGGAGCCACGGTCGTCGCCCGCGACAGCACCGACGACCCCGCCGACGACGTCTACGGCATCTGCTACGTCAACGGGTTCCAGACCCAACCGGGCGTCGAGTGGCCGGACGAAGTGCTCGTGCGTACGCCCGACGGCGAACCGCTGGTCGACCCCGGCTGGCCGGACGAGCACCTGTTCGACCTGTCCTCGGAGGCGAACCGGCAGGCCGTGGCGGAGCGCCAGGCGTCGACGATCGACGGCTGCGCCGCCTCGGGCTACCAGGCGGTCGAGTTCGACAACCTCGACTCGTGGACGCGGTCGGACGACGCCTTCGGTGAGGACGACGCGGTCGCCTTCGCGACGCTGCTCGTCGCACGGGCCCACGCGGCCGGGCTGGCCACGGCGCAGAAGAACACCGCCGACCTCGGCGCCCGGGGCCGCGACGAGGTCGGCTACGACTTCGCCGTCACCGAGGAGTGCGACCGCTACGACGAGTGCGGCGCCTTCACGGACGTCTACGGCGGGCTCGTGTTCGACGTCGAGTACACCGACGACCTGCGCGGCTCGGTCGCCGACGTGTGCGCCCGCGTCACCGGACTCGACCCGGCCCCCTCGACCATCGTGCGCGACCACGACCTGGTGCCGGCCGACGACCCGGCCCACGCCTACACGGCCTGCTGACCCGCGCCGGGCGGGCCTAGGCCTCGCGGGTGATCTCGACCGTGACGAAGAGCTCGCTGTTCGACGACCCCGCGTAGACCCCGCGCAGCGGCGGCACGTCGCGGTAGTCGCGGCCCTGGCCGACGACCACGTGCCTTTCGCCGATGTCGATCAGGTTGGTGGGGTCGTAGCCGTGCCAGGTGCCGCAGAAGAACTCCACCCAGGCGTGGGACTCCCCCGTGACGGTCTCGCGCAGCTCGGCCGAGGGCTTCGGGTGCAGGTAGCCGCTGACGTAGCGCGCCGGGATGCCCGCCGCCCGCAGCGCACCGACCGTGACGTGGGCGATGTCCTGGCAGACGCCGGCCCGGGCGGCCCACGACTCGGCGGCCGTGGTCTTCACGTTCGTGACGCCGGGCAGGTACCGGACCGCGCCTCCGACCGTCTCGCAGATCGCCATCGCGGCGGCGCACGGATCGGCGTGGGTCGCCCGAGCCTCGGTTCCGACCGCGGCCAGGTCGGCCGGAGGCGCGGTGAGGGGCGTCTGCTCGAGGTGTTCGACGAACGACGTGCTGGCCCCCGCGACCGCCGCCAGGTCGTCCCACGAGATCGTCTCGGACGGATGCGCCTGCGGCCGCACCTCGACGAGCGAGGTCGCGGTCAGGGAGAGCTGCCGGTGCGGCAGCAGCACCTCGAACGACGACACCCGCGTGCCCCAGTAGTCGACGTACTCGTGCGAGGCGGCGACCGGCTCGATGCGCAGGTGCGACGAGAGCACGAACTGGCCCTCGGTGTGCGCCGGAAGCATGCGTGCCTCGTTGTAGCTCGCGACGGCCTCGCCCTGGTACGAGAAGCCCGTGACGTGCCGGATGCGCAGGCGGCTCACGAGCGCTCCCCCACCCAGGTGGGCGCGGCGCTCGTCGGGAAGTACCGCTGCCTGATCGCCTCGGAGGCGGCGCTCGTCGCGGCCTGCACGGTGTCCATCTGCCCGGGCAGGTCGTCGAGGATGTCGCCGATCGGCCGGAACTCGAGCTCGCTGCGCATCTGCCCGAGGATGCGCACCCCGCTGTCGGAGGCCGCGACCCGGTGGGTCGTCGGCTCGACCTCGCGCAGACAGGCCTCGGCCCGGCTGATCGCGAAGAGCACGCTGCGCGGGAACAGCCGGTCGAGCAGGAGGAACTCGGCCGCGTTGCGGGCGCTCGGCACGCCCCGGTAGGTGCGCAGGTAGGCCTCGTACGCGCCGCACGACCGCAGGATCGTCGTCCACGACGGGCCCGACGCCTCGGTGAGCGTGCGGGTCGCGAGCAGGCGCGCGGTCATGTCGGCCCGCTCGATCGACCGGCCGAGGGTGAAGAACTGCCACACCTCGTCGCGGCTCGTCGCGCTCTCGATGATCCCGACGGCGAGCGCGCTCCGTTCGCGCACCCAGGCGAAGAACTCGTGCACCTTGTCGTCGGCGACCTTGCGCGGCATGCGGGCACGCGTCGTGTTGAGGCACTCCCACAGCTCGGTCGACACGATCTCGCGGGCCCGGCGGGCGTTCTCGCGGGCGGCGCCGAGCGAGTAGGCGATCGACGCCGGGTTGTGCCGGTCGACCGCGAGCATCGACAGGACGTCGCTGCGGGCAAGATCGCCCTCGGGGGCGTCGCTGCCCATCACGGCGAGCAGGCTGCGACAGGCGACGTCCTCCTCGATCCAGGGGTCCTCGAGCAGCAGCTGCAGGTGCACGTCGAGGATGCGGGCCGTGCCGTCCGACCGCTCGATGTAGCGGCCGATCCAGAACAGGCTCTCGGCGATGCGGCTCAGCATGATGGCCCTTCGGTCGGGGTCGTCCCGTGGTCGGGAACGCGGGACGCAGGAGGCGCGGGTCGGCTTCGTGACCCGGCCCGCCCCTCCTTCGTCTGTTGCTGTTGCGCCTGCTGGTCGTTGCGGGGGTCGTCCTGGGGCGCGTGGTCGGGACTGTGGTCGGCCGCCGAGGCCGCGGCCGCGGCGACCTGCTCGGGGGTGATGATCGGGAGCGACTGCGTCGGGGTCGTCTGCTCGGCGATCAGGGCGCTGACGTCGTGACCGGCCCAGGCGTTGACGTCGCCGCCGACGATCCAGGTGTCCTTCGAGCCGCCGCCCTGGCTGCTGTTGACGACGAGCTGGCCCTCGGGCAGCGCGACCCGGGTCAGGCCGCCGGGCAGCACCCAGACGTCGTCGCCGTCGTGCACGGCGAAGGGCCGCAGGTCGGCGTGCCGGGGGCGGAGTCCGTCGTCGACCAGGGTCGGGATCGTGCTGAGCTGCACCACGGGTTGGGCGATCCAGCCGCGGGGGTCGCGTCGCAGCTGGGTGCGCAGGTCGTCGAGCTCGCGGCGGCTGGCCGCCGGGCCGACGACGAGGCCCTTGCCGCCCGAGCCGTCCACGGGCTTCACGACGAGCTCGTCGAGCCGGTCGAGCACCTCGTCGAGGGCCCCGGGGTCCTCGAGCCGCCAGGTGTGCACGTTCGGCAGCAGGGCGTCCTCGCCCAGGTAGTAACGGATCAGCTCGGGCAGGTAGGTGTAGACGAGCTTGTCGTCGGCGACGCCGTTGCCCACCGCGTTCGCGATCGTCACCGTGCCGAGACGGGCGGCCATCAGGAGGCCCGGCGAGCCGAGCACGGAGTCGGCCCGGAACTGCAGCGGGTCGAGGAACTCGTCGTCGACGCGGCGGTAGATCACGTCGACGCGTTCGGGCCCGCCGGTGGTCCGCATGAAGACCCGGCCGCCGGAGCAGTAGAGGTCGCGGCCCTCGACCAGCTCGACGCCCATCAGGCGGGCCAGCAGCGTGTGCTCGTAGTAGGCCGAGTTGAACACCCCGGGGGTCAGCACGACGACGGTCGGTTCGTCGACTCCCGAGGGGGCGCTCTTCTTGAGGGCGGCGAGCAGCCGGTTGGGATAGTCGCCCACCGGCCGCACGCGCATCGAGACGAACAGCTCGGGCAACGTCTGCGCCATGACGCGACGGTTCGAGATGACGTAGCTGACGCCGCTCGGGACGCGCACGTTGTCCTCGAGCACGCGCCAGGCTCCGGCCTCGTCCCGGACCAGGTCGATGCCGCTGACCTGGATGCGCACGCCGTTGGCCGGGTCGATGCCGCTCGCCTGCCGGTGGAAGTGGCTCGAGCTCGTGATGAGGCTCGCGGGGATGACCCCGTCGGCGATGGCGGTCTGCGGGCCGTAGACGTCGGCGAGGAACGCCTCGAGGGCCTTGACCCGCTGCTTGATGCCGCGCTCGACGGTGGTCCACTCGGCGTGCTCGACGACCCGGGGCACGGCGTCGAGCGGGAACGGCCGCTCCTCGCCGGCGAAGTCGAAGGTGACGCCCTGCGCCAGGTACGAGTCGGCCAGCGCCGCGGTGCGGCCGCGCAGGTCGTCCTGCGTCATGCCCTCGAGGGTCGCGTGGATCTCGTGGTACGCCCGACGGGGCGTGCCGTCGCGCTCGAACATCTCGTCCCACGCGGCGGCCGGCGGGCGGGCGCCGGTCGCCCGGGCCGCGGCACCCGTGGTGGTCGCGTATCCCTCGAAGAGCTCACCCATGGCTCGACGCTAGCCAGGAGGTGTTGCCGGGGTGTTTCGGTCGTGCGGCGGGGGTGTGTCGGAGTGGAGCCCGGCGAGGGAGGGGACAAAAGCGAACACCGGGAACTTCCCACCAATCCGATTTGTAACAGAGAACTCCCAGGAGGAATAGCGTGACCCCCGAACGACAAGAACGTCCCACCGGGAGGACCACCACATGCGCTTCAAGTACCTCGTCATCGCCCTCATCGCGTTCCTCGCGTACACCTACGGCGCCAAGGCCGGGAAGGGCCGCTACAAGGAGATCAGCAACTTCTTCGGCTCGTTCTGGAACGACCCCAAGGTGAAGAAGGCGCGTGCCCAGGCCAAGAAGGACGTCACCAAGGCCCGCAAGGCCGCGGTGAAGAAGGCCCGCAAGGCCGCGCACTAGTCCTCTCGACCGCTGGGGCCCGAGAGGACGACCTTCTCACGGGCCTCTTCGCATGCGGTCGTCACCCAGACCCCGCTGACACGCACCCGACCCCGACCGTCTCAGCAGCACCCGCGCACTCCGCGCACCAACGAAAAGGACCACATCATGGGCTTCCTCGCCTTCATCCTCCTCGGCCTCATCGCCGGCGCCATCGCCAAGCTCATCCTCCCCGGCCGTCAGGGCGGCGGCTGGATCGCCACCCTGATCCTCGGTGTCATCGGCGCCCTCATCGGTGGCTGGATCGGCGGAGCCGTCTTCAACGTCGGCTACGACGGCTTCTTCAGCATCCAGAGCTGGATCATCGCGATCCTCGGTGCGCTCGTCGTCCTCGTCATCTGGGGCTTCATCACCGGCCGCAAGGGCAGCCGCGCGTAAGCAGCTCCCCCGCACCACGACAGAGCGGGCCGTCCCTCCGGGGGCGGCCCGCTCCGTCGTGCCCGGGGCGGGTGCGGGTGCCGTGGCGGGTGCGAGACTCGGGGCATGTGGACGCAGAACCGGCCCGACCCCGACGCCGAGGTGCCGGAGGCGGTGGTCACGGCCGCGCGCGGCGACGCCATCACCGCGGTGTGGCGCAACGAGGCCGGCGGCACCACCTACCGCCTGGGCGAGGGCCCGACCCGGCGCTTCGCGAAGTGGGCCCCGCACGGCAGCGGGCTCGACCTGCACGCCGAGGAGATGCGGCTGCGCTGGGTCGTCGACTTCACCCCCGCCCCCCGCGTGCTCGAGATCGGCGGTGACGACGAGGGCGAGTACCTCGTCACGGCGGGCGTGCCCGGGCACAGCGCCGTCGACCTGCTCCGGGCCGCGGACCCGGCGACCGCCGTGCGCGAGGCGGGACGGGGGCTGAGGCGACTGCACGACGCGTTGCCGGTCGACGAGTGCCCGTTCAGCTGGTCGGTGGACGACCGGATCGCGACCAGCGAGAAGGCGCGCGCCGTGCCTCCTGACCTCGGCGACCCGCCGCCCGTCGACCTCCTCGTCGTCTGCCACGGCGACCCGTGCGTGCCCAACACGCTGATCGGCGACGACGGCCTCTGGTCGGGGCACGTCGACTTCGACGCCCTCGGCGTCGCCGACCGCTGGGCCGACCTCGCCGTCGCGACGATGAGCCTCGGCTGGAACCACGGCCCCGGCTTCGAGCAGACCTTCCTCGACGCGTACGGCGTCGCCGACGACCCCGTCCGCACGGCGTACTACCGGGCGCTCTGGGCCGCGACGTGAGCCGGATCGCGCCGTGTCGCGGGCCACGACGCCACGATGTGGGCACCGCGCCACGATTAAACATGGCGGCGTGACCACATCGTGGCGTCATGGAGCGCCCGGGTCGTCCAAGATGGTGCGGTGACCGACATCGAGACCACACGACGACACGACGGCAGCCGTGACGACATCAGCGGCGCCGTCGACGGCAGCCTCCGTCAGGACGTCAGCTACCTCGGCAGCCTGCTCGGCCGGGTGCTGCGCGAATCCGGCGGCGACGAACTCTTCCAGGCCGTCGAGGACGTCCGGGCCGCCGTCATCGCCGCCTACGAGGGAGCCGACGGCGCGAGCCTCGACGACGCCCAGCGCCTCGTCGACGCCCTCGACCAGGGGCTGGCCGAGCAGGTCGCCCGCGCCTTCACCTGCTACTTCCACCTCAGCAACCTCGCGGAAGAGCACCACCGCGTCCGCGTGCTGCGCCGCCGCGGCAGCGAGGCGAGCGCCGCGGGCGACTCGGTCTCGGCCACGCTGCGCCAGCTCACCGAGGAGGTCGGGGCCGAGGAGGCCTCCAAGCGACTCGACGCGCTGCGCTTCCACCCCGTGCTCACCGCGCACCCCACCGAGGCGCGTCGGCGTGCGGTCGCTTCGAGCATCCGTCGGATCAGCGACCTGATGACCGACCGCGACCGGCTCGAGAACGACGTGGCCGTGGCCGAGGCCGAGCGCCGCCTCCTCGAGGAGGTCGACACGCTCTGGCGCACCTCGCCGATCCGCACCACGCGGCCGACCCCGCTCGACGAGGTCCGCACGGCCATGAGCATCTTCGACCAGACGCTCTTCGAGATCGTGCCGCAGGTCTACCGCCTGCTCGACGACCGCCTGCTCGGGGACGCCGCCGGCCGCGAACCCGCCGTCGCCCCGGCCTTCATGCGCCTCGGCACCTGGATCGGCGGAGACCGCGACGGTAACCCGCACGTGACCGCCGAGGTCACCCGGGCCGCCGCCGACATCGCCGCCGAGCACGTGCTGCTGGGCCTGCATCGCGCGACCAGCCGCATCGGCGGCACCCTGACCCTCGACGAGGCCGAGACCCCGGCCTCCGCCGAGCTGGTGTCCCTCGCGGAGGCGCAGCGCCGGATGGACGCGGACGTCGCGTCCCGCATCGGCGTGCGCTCGCCCCACGAGCTGCACCGCCGGGTGCTCATGTTCGTCGCGGCCCGCATCGACGCCACCCGTCGCGAAGGGGCCCCGCTCGCCTACGGCCACCCCGACGAGCTGCTCGCCGACCTGCGGGTCGTGCAGCAGTCGCTGCGCGCGGCCGGCGCCCACCGCAGCGCCAACGGCGACCTGCAGGGCCTCGTCTGGCAGGTCGAGACCTTCGGGTTCCACCTCGCCGAGCTCGAGGTGCGCCAGCACTCGCAGGTGCACCGCACGGCCCTCGCCGAGCTCCGGGCGGCCGACCCGGTGGCGGGCGGGGCGCAGGCGGCCGGCGGCGACGCCGAGTCCGACACCGCGCCTCCTGCACGCAGCGAGATGACCGACGAGGTCCTCGCGGTGTTCCGCACGATCGCCGACCTCCAGAAGCGCTACGGCGTGCGCGCCGCGTCGCGCTACATCGTGTCGTTCACGCAGTCGTCGGCCGACCTGGCCACCGTCTACGAGCTCGCCGAGCGCGCGATGGGCGACGAGCCCGCGCCCGTGCTCGACGTGATCCCGCTGTTCGAGACGTTCGCCGACCTCGAGGCCAGCACGCGCATCCTCGACGAGGCCCTGCAGACCGAGGCGGTGCAGAAGCGCCTCGCGGCGACCGGTCGCCGCCTCGAGGTCATGCTGGGCTACTCGGACTCGTCGAAGGACGTCGGGCCCGTCTCGGCGACCTTCGCGCTCTACTCCGCCCAGGCCCGCATCGCCGACTGGGCCGCCGAGAACGACATCGAGCTGACGCTGTTCCACGGTCGCGGCGGCGCCCTCGGCCGCGGCGGCGGACCGGCGAACGAGGCCGTGCTGGCTCAGCCGCCGGCATCGGTCGACGGTCGCTTCAAGATCACCGAGCAGGGCGAGGTCATCTTCGCCCAGTACGGCAACAAGACCATCGCCGCCCGGCACGTCGAGCAGATGGCCGCGGCCACGTTGCTGGCCTCGAGCCCGTCGAACGAACAGGCCAACGCGACGGCCGCCACCCGGTTCGCCGAGGTCGCCTCGACGATGGACGTCGCCTCACGCGAGGCGTTCTTCGGCCTCGTCAAGGCCGACGGCTTCGCCTCGTGGTTCGCGGCCGTCACGCCGATGGAGGAGGTCGGCCTGCTCGCGCTGGGTTCCCGTCCCGCCCGTCGGGGCCTCTCGGTCGAGTCCCTCGAGGACCTCCGGGCGATCCCCTGGGTCTTCGCCTGGACGCAGGCCCGCATCAACCTCGCCGGCTGGTACGGCCTGGGGTCGGCCCTCGAGGCCGTGGGCGACATCGACCTGCTCCGTGAGGCCTACGCGACCTGGCCGCTCTTCTCGGCGATGATCAAGAACGTCGAGATGTCGCTCGCCAAGACCGACGAGCACATCGCCCGCGAGTACCTGGCGCTGGCCGACCGCGACGACCTCGCCGGACGCGTCCTCGACGAGATGGCCCGCACGCGCAAGTGGGTGCTCGCGGTCAGCGGCCACGGCGAGGTGCTCGACGGCCGCCCGGTGCTCAGCCGCGCGGTACGGCTGCGGTCGCCCTACGTCGACGCGCTCTCGCTGCTGCAGCTGCGCGCCCTGCGGGCGATCCGCGTCGCGGGCGGAGGCGACCCGGCGGACGCCGACCACCGCCTCCTGCNTGCTGAGCGTCAACGGGATCGCCGCCGGGCTGCAGAACACGGGCTGACGCCCGGAGGCAGGACGCAGGAGGCGCGGGCGGGGTCGTCGACCCGGCCCGCGCCTCCTGCGTCCTGCGCCTGCGCCGGTCAGGCGAGCAGCTGCTCGCTGAGCGCCCAGAGGC
>NZ_LMKB01000007.1:21469-110372 GCF_001421165.1 Frigoribacterium sp. Leaf8
GGTCGGACTGCTCGGGGTCGAGGGCGTAGTCCTTGACGCCGCGACCGCGGGCGTCCTCGCGGAACGGCTCGGCCTCGGCCACGTCCTCGAAGTAGCGGGCCCCGACGCCCTCGGCGAGGGGGTGGACGGCCACGAAGACCGACGTCGCGGCCCCCTGCTGCGTCGACTTGAACGCCGGGTTGGGGGTGCCGTCCTCGTCGATCCAGCCGCGGTCGAGCATCTCCTGCTTGGGCAGGTGGCGCTGCAGCGGCGTCATGATGCCGCCCGGGTGCACGGCGTTGGCGAGCACGCCGTCGTCGGCCCAGCGCTGCGTGACGCCGACCGCGAAGAGCGAGTTCGCGGTCTTCGACTGGCCGTAGGCCGACCACGGGTCGTACTCGCGACGCTCGAACATCACGTCGTCGAACACGACGGGCGAGAAGTGGTGGCCGGTCGAGCTGAGCGACACGAGTCGCGACGGGGTGCCCGAGGCCTGGGCGCCCTCGACCAGGGCTCCTCGGAGCGCGTTCGCGAGGGCGAAGTGACCGAGGTGGTTGTTGCTGAACTGGAGTTCCCACCCCTCGGGGGTGCGGGTCTCGGGCGTGGCCATGATGCCGGCGTTGTCGATGAGCACGTCGAGCGGGCCCTGCCACGCGTCGGCGAAGGCCTGCAGGGTGTCGCGCTTCTCGAGGTCGAGGATCGCGGCACGGACGGTGCCGCCGCCGTCGCCGGTACTCTCGCGGATGTCGGCGACGGCCTGGTCTCCCTGTTCGGGGCGGCGCACGGCGAGGGTCACGTCGGCGCCGGCGGCGACGAGGGAGCGGGCGGTCTCGATGCCGATGCCGGACGCGGCGCCGGTCACGACGATGCGCCTGCCGGTCAGGTCGAGGCCGTCGACGACCTCGTCCGCGGTGGTGGCGGCGCTGAAGGGGGTGGTGATGCGAGTCATGGGGTCGACGCTACGCCCGGGCCCCGGGCGGGCGGTCAGTCCCTGGACGGGCGGTCGGACCCCGGACCGTCAGGCGGTACGGCGGGCGCGACGGGTGCGGACGAGTGCCGCGGCGTAGAGGACGGCGGCGACCCAGTGACCGACGAGTCCGGCCCAGAGCACCACGAGGCCGATCGTGCGGGCGACGGCACCGGCGTCGGCGAGCGGGGCCGACGACGCGCCTCCCGATCCGCCGAACTGGTCCACGACCGCGGCCGCGACCAGCACGAGCAGCAGCCCGACGAAGATGAGAGCGGTGCGGATCTTGCCGACCCACGTCACCGGGAACGAGGCCCCGGCCAGCACGAACAGGGCGTAGGCGCTCAGCAGCAGATCGGGCACGAGCAGCAGCGGCAACACCGGCCACGGCACGAGACCGCCCGCGACGAACGCGATGACGACCACGATCACGGTGATGCGGTCCGCCACCGGGTCGAGCCACCGGCCGAGCTCGGAGGTGGTGTTCGTCCGGCGGGCGATGAACCCGTCGAGGAAGTCGGTCACGAAGACGACCGCGATGACGACCATCGCCGACCAGTAGTGCTCACCCACGATCAACACGAGGAACACCGGCAGCAGCAACAGCCGGGCCGCCGAGATGGCGTTGGGCACGGTGCGCCATTCGTCCTGTCGGAACAGCTTGTCGACGAGCGTCACGGGGCCCCCTCTGCACGATCGCGCGGACCGTCGGTGCCGGTCGCACCGATCACACCCGAGGAGGCGCGGGTCGCGCCCCCGAGATCGCCTCGAGTCTACGGGTGCCCCGCTCCCGACCCGAGGACGCCTCCGCCGTCCGGCGGTGCCGTCACGCGGTGCCGTCAGGCGGTGCCGCCAGACGGTGCCGTCAGGCGGTGCCGTCAGGCGGTGCCGTAGAGGGCGGCGGGCAGCTCCCGCGTGAAGATCTCGGCCGTCTTCGGGCCGACGCCCTTGAGGTCGGTGAGGCGGCGGGTCAGCTCGGCACGGTCGGCCGACGACCGCACGAGGTGGTTCACCGACCCCCAGTCGGAGTCGATGCGCCCCATGACCTCGTGCAGCTCGTCGCTCATCACGTGGTCGATGCGGGCGTAGCCGGCCTCGTCGAGCAGACGGCGCAGCCCCTCGTGGTCGTGCTCGGCGAAGCGTGCGGGGCTCGTCAGCCCGTGGTCGACGAGCACCTGGTAGGTCTCGGCGGCCACGCTCTGCTGCACGGGCCGGCCGAACAACACGCTCGCGAGCAGCCAGCGGTACAGCTGCTGCGGCGAGCCCTCGCTCACGTCGATCCCGAGGTCGGACGGGTGCTTCACGTCGGTCATGCCGTCCTGTCTACGCCGGGTGCGCGGCGCGGGTGACGCGACCCGCGCCTCCTCGGCTCGCCGTGCGCCGGCGGCCGCGCGGGTCGGCCGCACGGGCCGGCCGAACGACGACGGACCCCGCCCCGGGCGACCGACCACGGGAGGACGTGGTGGGTCGCCCGGGACGGGGTCCGCGGTGCGGGCGCCGGACTAGCGCGCGGCGCGCTCCAGCGTCGGGTAGTCCGTGTAGCCCTCGGCACCCTCGGCGTAGAACGTGGCGGGGTTCGGCTCGTTGACCTCGTGGTCACCCTGCCACCGCTCGACCAGGTCGGGGTTGGCGATGGCGAAACGGCCCACGGCCACGGCGTCGGCCTGGCCGTCGGCGACCTCGGCGATGGCCTCGTCGCGCGTGGTGATCTGACCGAAGCCGCTGTTGACGATGAAGGCACCACCGAAGCGCGTGCGGAGGTCCTGGACGAGCTCGCCGCGCAGGTCGGCCTGCAGCACGCTGAGGTAGGCGAGGCCGAGCGGCGTGAGGCCCTCGACGAGCGCACGGTAGACGGCCGTCACGTCGGCGACGTCGGTCTCGACGACGTCCTGGATGTTGTGCATGGGCGACAGGCGGATGCCGACGCGGCCGGCACCGATCGCCTCGGCCACGGCGGTCGCGGTCTCGATCGCGAGGCGGGCGCGGTTCTCGGGGGTTCCGCCGTACTCGTCGGTGCGGACGTTCGAGACGGGCGAGAGGAACTCGTGCAGCAGGTAGCCGTTGGCGCTGTGGATCTCGACGCCGTCGAGCCCGGCCTCGAGCACGGCGCGCTTCGACGCGGCGACGATGTCGGCCGTGACCTGGTGGACCTCGTCGGTCGTGAGGGCGTGCGGCACGGGGAAGTCGACCTTGCCGGTGGCGGTGTGCACCTGGCCGTCGATGGCGATCGCGCTGGGGGCGACGATGCGGTCGGTGCGCGTGATGTCGGTGTGCGAGACACGACCACCGTGCATGACCTGCATGACGATCTGGCCGCCCTCGGCGTGGACGGCGTCGGCGACGCGCTTCCAGCCGGCGACCTGCTCGTCGGTGACGATGCCGGGCTGACCGTCGTAGGCCTTGGACTCCTGCGAGGGCCAGGTGCCCTCGGTCGTGATCAGACCGAAGGAGGCGCGCTGACGGTAGTGCTCCACCACGACGTCGCCCGGAACGCCGTCGTCACCGGAGCGGAGACGGGTGAGGGGCGCCATGACGAGGCGGTTGCGCAGCTCGAGCTGGCCGAAGGTGGCGGGAGAAAAGAGGTCCAAGGGTGGTCCTTCCGAACGGTGACGCGCCCTCGGGCGGGGGCGCTCGTGAGGCAACGCCCCCGCTGCACGATGCATTCCCCGGCCTGCGAGGCCCGGGAGGGCGGCGAGGAGGGCGCCGAGGGCTGCCACGGCGAGGGCCGCGCCGTAGCCGCCGGTCCCGACGAGCGCGCCCAGGACGACGGCCCCCACGGCCTGGCCCAGCACCAGCAGCACGAAGAGCAGGGCCGTCCCGCTCGCGGCCCGCTCGGCGTCGATCTCGGCCGTCCAGGCGATCAGCGCACCCGTCGCCGCCGTGTAGGCCCAGCCGAAGGCCGCGCAGGCCACGAACGCCACCGGCACGACGCCCGGCAGGGTCGCCAGCCCGGCCGTGCCCGCCGCCATCACGGCCAGCGTGAGCGTCCAGACCGCCCCGGGGGCCAGGCGCGCCAGCGGTCGGGCGGTGGCGATGACGGCGGTGCCGCCCGCGCCGAGGCAGACCCAGGCCCCGACCGACAGCTCGGCCGCCACCCCGGCGTCGACCAGCAACGTGCGCCCGAAGTTCCAGACCCCGGCCGAGGCGGCACCGGCGAGCAGCGCCGCGACCAGCACCCACCGGTGGTCGACGAACCACGACGGCGGAGGCAGGAGGTCGCGCCCGACCGAGGTCGTGGCACCCGTCGCGTCGCTCGGTCGAGCCACGGAGCCGCGGTGGTCGAGCACGAGGACGGCCCCGGCCGCGACGATCGCTCCCCCGACGGCCGCCCACCACGCGAGTCGCCAGTCGGGCAGCACGGCGGACGCCAGGAGTCCCGCCGCCACGAGGCCCGGGCCCGTCCCGGCGTTGACGACCGTCTGGCCGCGCGCCTGCCGTCCGTGCTCGAGACCGCGCTGCAGGAGGCGCACCAGGGCCGGCGACGCGAGGCCGGCCCCGGCCGAGCTCAGCACGGCCGCGAGCGCGAACGGCACCACGTCGGGCGCGAGGGCCATGCCCGCGGCACCGATCGAGGCCGCCGCACCCGCCGTGACGACGAGGCCTCGTGGGTGCCGGGCGGACGCCGCGAACCCCGCCACCGCGCCGGCGACGTAGGCGAGCGATCCGCCCGACGAGATCAACCCGGCGACGCCGGCGTCGAACCCGAGGTCGGCCTGCGTCTCGGGCAGGTAGAGCCCGTAGGCGAGGCGGACCAGGCCGTAGGTCACGGCGATCAGGGCCGTGCCGGCCGCGACGAGCCCGGAGCCATTCGAAAACGTACGTTTCATTTTCACAGCCTAAGCTGTCCGCATGCCCCTGCGCCCGGCCAGCGAGAAGAAGATCCTCGACGCCGCCGACGACCTGTTCTTCACGAACGGCATCGCCGCGACGCCCGTCGACGCCGTCCTCGCCCGCGCCGGCGTCTCGGCCGCGACGATGTACCGCGGCTACCGCAGCAAGGAGGCGCTGGTCGCCGCAGCGCTGACCCGTCGCCACCACGACTGGCTCGCCACCTGGGACGCCGCCGTCGCCCGGTGCGACGAGGCCGGCCCGCGCCTCCTCGCGGTCTTCGACGCGTTGGACGACTTCCGGTCCCGCCCGACGGGGGCACGCTGGTGTGCGTTCCTGGCCTCGGCGGCCGAGTACGTCGATCCGCCCGCCGACGTCGCCGAGGCCGTGCGGCTCGACACCGAGACGCTGCGGACGCGACTCACCGACCTGGCACGCCCGCTCGTCGGCCCCGAGGCCGAGGGGCTCGCCGAACGCCTGCTGCTGGTGGTCACCGGCGACCTCGCCATGCGACTCCGCGAGCCCGACCGCGACACGACGACGGGCCGGGCCGTCGCGGCGTCGCTCATCTACGCCGCCGGCGCCACCGGCGCCCCGAGCCCCGGCCGCTGAGACCCTCCTGCGCGCACGAGGGTCTCGGCGGTCCTAGCGGGTCTCGGCGGAACCGTCCCGGTCGAAGCCGGTGCGGACCGCGGCGATGTCGTCGCCGCCGTGCCCCCGGTCGGCCGCCGTCGCGTAGACGCCGGACAGCGCCTCGAGCAGACCGGTGTCGAAGCCGGTGCCCTGGGCGGCCTCCTGCATGAGGTCGAGGTCCTTGCGGATGCCGTCGAGCGCGAACTGGGCCGGGTAGTCGCCGGCGATCATCGTCGCGCCCTTGAGGTGCGCGTACGGGGTGTCCGACTGGCCCCCGTCGATGGCGTCGAGGAAGAGCTGCGGGTCGAGGCCCAGGGCCTCCGTGAGTGCGAGCGACTGGGCCGTGGCGGCGGTGATCGTGGCGATCCACGCGTTGGCGGCGAGCTTCAGCGCCGTGCCCTGTCCGACCGTGTCGCCCGCGACGATCGTCTTGGAGCCCATGGCGTCGAGGACCGGACGCACGGCGTCGAGCAGGGCGTCGTCGCCGGCGGCCAGCATGACGAGCTTCCCCGTCGCGGCCGGCTTCTTCGTGCCGAGCATCATCGCCTCGACGAGCCGGAGCCCGTGCCCGTCGGCCGTCCGGACGACGCGGGCCGTGTCGGCCTCGCCGATGGTGCTGGCCTGCACCCACACGGTGTCGGCACCGCTCGCGTCGGCGGCCTCGTCGAGGACCTCGAGCACGGCGTCGCCGTCGAACAGCACGGTGACGACCACGTCGGCGCCCTCGACCGCCTGCCACGCCGTGTCGGCGACCGCGGCACCGTCGGCGGCGAGCGGCTCGGCCTTCGACCTCGTGCGGTTCCAGACCGTGACGTCGAACCCCTCGCGCAGCAGTGTCCCCGCCACGCCCTGACCCATGATGCCCGTCCCGAGCACTGCGACCTTCATGGCTCAGACGCTACGCCCGGGACGCGCGAGCAGCGCGGCTCAGTCGAGCGGATCGGGCCCGACGGGGTCGGGCCGCATCGCACGCCGCACCCGCGCGACGACCGACGGCGCGGGCGGATCGTTGTACGCGCCCGCCTCGACCTGGCCGCTGAGACGCTGGACGGCCGCCATCACCTCGTCGGTGGCGTGGCGACGAGCCCGACCCGACTTCGCCTCCCCGTGGTGCGAGAGGTCGATGGGCTCGCCGAACTCGACGGTGACCTTCCGGAGGCGCGGGAGGCGCGTGCCCACCGGCTGCAGTTCCTGCGTCCCCGTCAGGGCGACCGGCACGACCGGGGCCCCGCTCGTGAGCGCGAGCCAGGCGACGCCCGTCCGGCCGCGGTAGAGCCGCCCGTCGAGGGAGCGCGTCCCTTCGGGGTAGATCGCGAACGCGTCACCGTCCGTCAGCTTGCCGAGGCCCAGGTCGAGGGCGTGCTGCGCGGCGGACCCGGCCCCTCGCTCGACGCCGATCGCACCGATGCCGGTGAAGAAGGCCCGCGACGCCCGACCTTTGAGACCCGAGCCGGTGAAGTAGGCGTTCTTCGCGAGGAACGAGACCTGACGGGGTGCCATGAGGGTGATCACGACGCTGTCCATGAACGAGAGATGGTTGCTGGCCAGGATGACGGCGCCGCGCCGCGGGACGTTGCGGCGCCCGATCACCCGGGGGCGCCAGACCGCGCGCACCAGGGGTGACAGGACCGAACGGCTGAGGGTTGTGAGCACGCTCCACTGTGCCCGACGCCACATTCCCCGAGGCGCATGGCTCGCCTGTGCGCCTCACCCGGGGGCCCTCGGCACCCACCCGCACCACCCGATTCGGGGAACAACGGGTGTCCCCCTCAGGGAGGATTGCCGCCGCCGGAGCCGCGGCCTATCGTCGGAGACCGACCGAAACGGGACGCTCGTCCGGTTCACGACCCTCCGACGAGTCCTCGTCGGGGGATCGACCCGAGACCCGGGGCGAGCGCCGCGACGCACCGCCCGTCCCCGTGGGCCGTGGTCCGGCCGGGCGGACGGCCCCCCGCGCTCCGGCTCCGACAGCCGGGGACGACCCCGGACGGCCCGAGGCGCCCCGAGTCCCCCGAGCGCCCCGCCGCATCCCCCGACGACAGCCCCGACGACCCGAGAGGACCGCCTTGGACGACGAGACCATGACCACCCGCCCTTCGCGCCTGCCGGTCGTCTTCGGCGCCACCGCGCTGATCTCCACCTACTTCGCCGTCGCCAGCATCGTCGGCGCGGGCACCTCGGTCGGCGTCGGTCTCACCGCGACGGTCGTGGCGACCGGGCTCTACGTGCTGTCGGCGGTCGTCTGGCTCGCGCTCGTCGTCGTGGCGGTCTCGTCGGTCCGCCGGACGCGACGGGGCGCTGCGCTCGACCGGACGAGCATGCGCTTCATCGGGTTGGCACCCCCGGCGGGCGGGGCCGTGCTGCTCGCGGCGGCCTACGTCGCCCGCATGAACGGACAGCCCTTCTTGGGCGGGTTCTCGGCCATGGTGATCACGACGGTCGCGCTGGTCGTCCTGTCGCAGGCGTTCCCGCTGCTCGGCTTCGGCCCGTCGACCCCGGGTCAGCGCCAGTCGTCGGGCGGCGGCGGGGCGTCGTCGTAGGGGTCGTAGGGAGCGTCGGCCGGCACGTCGTAGAGATCGTCGGCCGGCACCTCGGGCACCTCGTCGACGGCGGGCGGCGCGGCACGGCGGGCACCACGAGCGGGGGCGGTCGAGGTCGCCCGGGACGAGCGGGGCGTCGTGCCGGCCGGCGCCGACGCCGTCGTGGACGACCCGACGGCCGCCGCCTCGGCCGGTGCGGTGCCGCCCACGACGGCGAGCACCTGCTGACCGTAGGTGTCGAGTTTCTTCTGGCCGACACCGCTGATGCCCGCGAGCTGATCGAGCGAGGTGGGCCGTTCGGATGCGATGCCCCGCAGGGTGACGTCGCCGAACACCACGTAGGCCGGGACGCCCTGCGCCCGGGCCACGCCGGCACGCCACTCGCGCAGCGTCTCGAACAGGGCGGCGTCGTCACCCGTCAGCTCGGCGGCACCCCGCGAGGAGCCGCGGCCCGACGAACCCGACCCGCTCCGCGCTCGGGCCGAGCGCGCCGGACGGTCGGGCTCGCGCCGCAACCGGACGGTGCGACCGCCCGAGAGCACCTCGCCCGCCGCGTCGGTGAGCAGCAGGGTGCCGTAGCCGTCGGGCGAGACCGCCAACACCCCCTGGGCCAGCAGCTGCCGGACGACGCCCCGCCACTCGACGTCGTTCAGCTCGGTGCCGATGCCGAAGGTGGACAGCTGCTCGTGGCGGTTCTGGAGGACCTTGGGGGTCGACTTGCCGACGAGGATGTCGACGATCTGGCCCGCGCCGAACTGCTGGTTGCGCTCTCGCTTCAGCCGGACGACCGTCGAGAGGAGCTTCTGGGCGGGCACCGTGCCGTCGAGCGACTCGGGCGGCGAGAGGCAGGTGTCGCAGTTGCCGCAGGCGGTGCTCGCCTGACCGAAGTAGCCGAGCAGCTGCACCCGTCGGCACTCGACCGTCTCGCACAGGGCGAGCATGGCGTCGAGGTGGGCGCCGAGCTTGCGGCGGTGCTCGGCGTCGCCCTCGGACTGGTCGATCATGCGCCGCTGCTGCACGACGTCTTGCAGGCCGTAGGCCAACCAGGCCGTCGAGGGCAGGCCGTCGCGGCCGGCCCGGCCGGTCTCCTGGTAGTAGCCCTCGACCGACTTGGGCAGGTCGAGGTGCGCGACGAAACGGACGTCGGGCTTGTCGATGCCCATGCCGAAGGCGATGGTGGCGACCATCACGATGCCCTCGTCGCGCAGGAAGCGCGCCTGGTTGCGTGCCCGGGTCTGCGCCTCGAGGCCCGCATGGTACGGCAGCGCCGGGATGCCCTGCTTGACCAGGAACTCGGCCGTGCTCTCGACCGACTTGCGGGACAGGCAGTACACGATGCCGGCGTCGCCGTCGTGCTCGGTGCGGATGAACCGCAGCAGCTGCTGCTGCGGGCCGTCTTTCGCCTCGATGCGGTACTGGATGTTGGGCCGGTCGAAGTCGGCGACGAAGTGCTTCGCGTCGTCGAGCTCGAGGCGGCGTGAGATCTCGCGGTGGGTGGTCTCGGTGGCCGTCGCCGTCAGCGCGATGCGCGGGACGTCGGGCCAGCGCTCGTGCAACACCGACAGCTCGAGGTAGTCGGGACGGAAGTCGTGCCCCCACTGCGCCACGCAGTGGGCCTCGTCGATGGCGAAGAGCGAGACGTGGCCCCGGTCGAGCAGCGACTTCGTGGACTCGAGCTTGAGCCGCTCGGGCGCGAGGTAGAGCATGTCGAGCTCGCCCGCGACGAACGCCTGCTCGACCGCACGACGACGGTCGGGGTCTTGCGTCGAGTTGAGGAACGCCGCCCGGACGCCGACGGCCTCGAGGGCGTCGACCTGGTCTTGCATCAGCGCGATGAGCGGCGAGACGACGATGCCCGTGCCGTCGCGGACGAGGGCGGGCACCTGGTAGCAGAGCGACTTGCCGCCACCCGTGGGCATGAGCACGAGGGCGTCGCCGCCCTGGACCACCTGGTCGATGATCTGCGCCTGCTGTCCACGGAACTCGTCGTAGCCGAACACCCGGTGCAGCACGTCGACGGCTGCGGTGGGAGCGTCGGGAGCCAGGGCGGGCGAGGCGGTGGTGGTCACGCGTCGAGTCTACGAGCGGCCGCCGACGCGGTCAGTCGACCCGCGCCTCCTGGGGACGGTCGTCGGTCGGACGGGCACCGGGGACGAGGGGTTCGCCCGGCGCGGGAGCGCCGGGCACGAGAGGAGCGCTGCGGACCGTCACGAGCCCGGCGCGTCGGGCCGCCCGCAGCACGAGCCACACGTAGAGCGGCGTCGAGACCAGCGTCACCGCCAGGGCGAGGGGGCTGCCGTCGCTCGACTCGACGCCCGCGAAGGGGGCCGACAACAGGAAGAGCACGGTGTTGTTGAGCACGTGCGCGACGATCGCCGCCTCGAGCCCGCCGGTGCGCCAGGTCAGGTAGGCCGCGGCCACGCCGAACACGGCGACGTCGAGCATGCCCCACGCGTTGTAGTCGTGGCCGAACGCGAACCCGACCGTGGGCAGGACGATCGCCGCGATCGGGTACCTCGACCACGAGCCGATCGTCTGCAGGGCGAGCCCGCGGAACGCGTACTCCTCGGCCGTCGCCTGGAGCGGCGTGACCACGAGGATGACCACGACCGCCCAGACGAGGGTGTCGGCCGGCGTGGTGACCGGGCCGGTGCCGATCGGTTCGCCCGACAGCGGGGGCACCACGACGTAGCTGAGCCCCACCGTCAGGGCCATGAACGCGAGGGCGGGCACGAGGCATCGCACGAGCCACCGCCAGCGCAGCCGCCCGGCGACGCTCGAGAGGCTGCCGACCGCGCCGGGGCCGACGATCAGCGTGCCCAGCATGATGGCCGGCAGCATGACCGCGATCGAGGCGAGCGTCGTGAAGAGCACGAGCGGGTCGGCGGCGGCCAGGGCGTCGCCCTCGATGCCGCGCTGCAGACGTTCGGCGGCGGCGGTGCCGCCCACGGCCGTGGTCACCCCGAGGACTGCCACGTAGACCACGACCGACGCGAGCAGGTACGTGACGGCCGCCACGACGGCCGCCAGCAGCGGTTTCCACCACCGGTACGAGGGCAGGGAACGGAAGAGGCGGTGGTACGCGAACGTCGTCACCCGACGAGCGTACGGGAGGCGCGGTGCCGGTCGGTCGTGCCGCCGTCGCCTCCGCGCCGCCGCGCGATGGTCGCACCACGAACGGAACGTCGCACCACGGGATTCCGTGGTGCGACGTCCGGTCGGTGGTGCGATGTCGGGGGCGTCAGCCCTCGGTGGGCGTCACCGTCGCGCGGAGGCGACGGCGGCGGGCGACGACCAGCGCCGAGCCGCCGGCCAGCATCAGGGCGAGCCCGGCGAGGGCCGCGAGACCCAGGCCGTCCTGGCCGGTGAAGGCCAGCGAGCCGTCGGCGTTGCGGACCGTGCCGGCGGGCGTGGTGCCCGGACCCGAGCCGGGGGTGGTGCCGGGCACGGTGCCGCCGGGGGTCGTGACCGGAGGCGTGGTGCCGGGGTCGGTCGGCGGGACGACCACGGGAGCGGCCGCCGCGGCGAAGACGACCGGGACGGACGCCGTCGTGCCGGTGCCGGCGACCGAGAGCACGACCTGACGCGTGACCGGTCCGGCAGCGGGAGCGGTGATGCCCTCGGGGACGACGAAGGTCACCGTGGCACGACCCTGTTCGTCCGAGTTGTCGAGGATGGTCTCGTCGATCGGGGCCGAGGCGAGCTCGACGCCGTCGAGCGTCGCGGTCACGGTGCCCGACGCGTCCGCGGCGGCCTGCTGCAGGACGAGCGACGACAGGGTCATCGACACGGTGTCACCGGCGGCGAACCCGCCGACGGGCGCAGCGGTCAGCCCCGAGACGCCGACCGAACGCGAGGCGAAGTCGGGGTCGGACGGGTCGCCGGCCTGGGCGTCGAAGTACTCGAGCTGGCTCTGCAGGTCGACCTTGCCGCTGTCGGCGTGGGCGCGACCGTTGGCGAAGGCGGTGAACCCGTCGCCACCCGAGGCGAGGAACGAGTTGACCGTCACCTTGTAGATCGTGGCGTCGTCGACGGCCACGCCGTCGAGCGAGACGGCCGCGATGCGCGAGCCCGCCGCCGCGGTGGGGTCGTACGTGTAGGTCAGACCCTCGGACGTGCCGAGCTTCAGGGTGCTGGTACGGCCGGCGGTCGGCCACTGCTGTTCGAGCACCTGGCGGATCTCGGCGCCGGTCATGTCGACCACGACGAGCGTGTTGGCGAAGGGCTGCACGGCCGCGGCGGCCTTGTACGTCACGTCGCCGTCCGGCGCCACGAAGGGCAGGTCGTCCCGCAGGCCGCCCGGGTTCATGAAGGCGAGCTGGGCACCGCTCGCCGTCGTCGACGACAGCTGGATGTCGGCGACGAAGTTGCCGAGCGTCGACTCACCGGCCCGGTTCGAGACGGGGAGGCCGTTGGCGTCCGGGTTGGCGTTGTAGGCCCGGTTGAAGGAGTCGCTGATCGAACCGATGACCTCGGCCCCCCGCTCGGCGGCGACGTCGACGGCCGAGGCGACGATGGCCTGGACGGTGGGGTCGGGCGTGAAGGCACCGTAGAGCGGCACCAGACGGTGCGAGGCGATGGTCACGCGGTCACGGAAGGCGGTGGCGGCGGGGTCGACCGTCATGGTCACCCGGGCGAGGTTCGTCCCGTAGCTGCCCGTCTGCACGACGGCACGCTGCGGGCCGCCGTCGGACGGCGAGACGAGGTAGTCGTAGCCCTGGTGGGTGTGTCCCGAGAAGATGGCCGACACGTCGCCCGAGACGCCGCGGGCGATCTCGCCGAACGCGTTGTCGCCGGTGACGGAGTCGAGGCTGCCGGTCTCGGCGCCCTCGTGCAGCAGCAGGACGATGGCGTCGGCCGCGTCGGCCGCGACGATGTCGTCCGCGACGGCGTTGACCGACTCGACGACGGGGGCGAAGGTGAGCCCCTCGATGCCGGCCGGGCTGACGAGCGTCGGCATGGTCTCGGTCAGCGCGCCGATGAACGCGACGCGGACGCCGCCGATCTCCTCGACGACGTAGGGGTCGTAGGCGGGCGTCCCGTCGCTCCGGAGGATGTTCGCGTTCACGTAGGGGAACTCGCTGTTCGCCCGGACGCGGCCGTTGAAGTCGTCCTGGCCCTTGTCGAACTCGTGGTTGCCCGGCGTGCTGACGTCGAGGCCCATGGCGTTCAGGGCGTCGAGGGTCGGCTCGTCGTCCTGGATGAACGAGGTGAACGTCGAGGCGCCGATGTTGTCGCCCGCCGAGACGAAGAGCGTGTTGGGGTTCTGCGCCTCGACCGACTTGACGGCGCCCGCGAGGACGGCCGCGCCGGCGATGGAGGCGCGAGCACCGGGGGCGTCGGCCTCGAGTCGACCGTGGAAGTCGTTGATGCCGACGAGGTCGATCGTGACCGGGACGGCCTGGGCCGGTGCCGCGGCGACCAGGCCGAGCAGCAGGGTGCCGGTGGCGACGGACGCGAGGGCCGCACCGCGGACTCGCCGCCGGCCTCCCGTCGGGACGGACTCGGATGACGGGGGGCTGATGCGCATGGGCGTCGGTGCTCCTGGAGAAGACGGTTCGGGCGGGACGGCACCCCCCGACAGGGGGCACACCACACGACCCTAAGTTCTCGCTGGGTGCCCGACAAGAGTCCGCCGAAGATCGTCACATGTTGTTCATCCGACGCCGCGAGGCCGAGCGACGGGCCCGCCGAGGGGCTCCACCGGAGCCTCCGGACACCGCGCCTCAGTCGGCGATCAGCCGCTTGCCCATGCCGAACGCGTCGTCGACCGAGTACCCCAGGTGTTCGTACAACGCCCGTACCCGCTCGTTGCCGGTGCGCACCTGGAAATTGGCCTTCGGGCATCCCAGCGCCTCGAGCGACCGCTCGACCTCGGCCATGAGCTGCCGGCCGAACCCCTCCCCCTGGCGATCGGGCTCGACCGCGACGTAGTACACCCAGCCGCGATGGCCGTCGTACCCGGCCATCGCGGTCGCGACCAGCGCCTCCTCGTCGTCGACGCCGACCAGGAACAGCTCGCGCTGCACGGTCAGCTTGCGTTCGATGTCGCGTCGCGGGTCGTTCCACGGGCGGGTCAGCCCGCAGCGCTCCCAGAGCGCCACGACGGTCTCGGTGTCGGCCTCGTCGAAGGGTCGGATCTGCATGCACCGACCCTGCCAGACCCGACGGGACGAGGAGGCGCGGTGCCGGTCGCCACCACCCCGCACCCCCTCAGGGCCCTCGCGTTAGGGTGGGTCGTCGTCCGAGCCGCGGGCGCAGGGAGGGGCCCACCCGTGACCGATGCTCGCCGACGTCTCGCCGTCCTGGGGTCGCCGATCGAGCACTCGCTGTCACCGGTGCTGCACCGCACGGCGTACGAGCACCTCGGCCTGCCCTTCGACTACGACCGGGTCGAGGTTGCCTCGGGCGGGCTCGCCGACTTCGTCGGGGGCCTCGACGCGAGCTGGCGCGGCCTGAGCCTGACGATGCCGCTCAAGCGCGAGGTGCTGCCCCTGCTCGACACCGTCTCTCCGCTCGCCCGACGTCTCGGGGTCGCCAACACCGTCGTCCTCGACGACCACGGTCGCCGCCACGGGCACAACACCGACGTGGACGGCATCGTCCGCAGCGTCGAGGGATTCCACGACGCCCGGCCCGCCGCGGCCACCATCCTCGGCGGGGGCGCCACCGCCCTGTCCGCGATGGCCGCCGCGTGGGATCTCGGCGCCCGGTCGTTCTCGATCCACCTGCGCAACCCCATGCGCGCCGGCGAGCTGACGTCCCTGGCCGCCGAGCTGGGCGCCGACGTCATGGTCGCCCCGCTCACCGAGCTGCCCTCGCTCGGCCCGTTGGACTTCGTCATCAGCACCTTGCCCGGAGGCGCGGCGGACGACCTCCACCTGCGTCCGGCCGGTGGCTCGTCCGTCCTCTTCGACGTCGCCTACGAGCCCTGGCCGACGCGCCTCGCGTCGCGCTGGTCGGCCGACGGGGGCATCGTCTTCAACGGCCTCGACATGCTCGTCGAGCAGGCGCTCGGCCAGGTCAGGCTCTTCTCCGGGCGGGCGCAGGACGAGCCGGTCCCCGACGAGGGCGTCCTGCGCGACGCGATGCGCGCCTCCGTGGGCTCGCCGATCCGCGACCGGTCGACGACCGACAGCGTGGCGCGCTGACCATGGCGACCCCTCTTCCGGTCTCGATCGGTCGGGTCGCGCTCGGCACCGGGCGTCCCGCGGTCTGCGTCCCGCTCGTGGCCCGGACCGTCGACGCGCTGGTCGACGCCGCCTCGGCGCTCGACACCGACACGGCCGAACTGGTCGAGCTGCGCATCGACTTCGTCGACGCCGCGTTCGCCGCGGCACCGGACCCCGACGGTCCCGTGCGTACGGGAACCGAGGCGACGGGAGCCGCCGACCTCGACCTCGTGGCCGACGTCGTCCGTCGGGTGCGTGGCGCGCTCGACGCCGAGCTGCCCCTGCTGTTCACCCTGCGGACCGAGCCCGAGGGAGGCGAGCACGACGTCGCCCCCGCGACCTACGACGCCGTGCTGCGCTCGGCGATGGCCACCGGACTGCTCGACGCCGTGGACGTCGAGATGTACACCGACCCCGACCTGCTCGGCGGGCTCGTCGACGCGGCGCACGACGCCGGGCTCGTCGTGGTGATGTCGTCGCACGACTTCAGCGGCACCCCCACGCAGGGCGAGATCGTGTCGCGCCTGCTCGAACAACAAGAGAACGGTGCCGACGTGGCGAAGTTCGCGGCCATGCCGTCGAACACGGACGACGTGCTGACCCTGATGCGGGCCACGGCCGAGTTCCGGGCGGGTGCCGGCATCGTTCCCGCGATCACCATGTCGATGGGGCCGCTCGGCGTCGTGTCCCGGCTCTCGGGCGAGACGTTCGGCTCGTGCGTCACGTTCGGATCGGCGGGGGCGACGAGCGCGCCCGGACAGGTCCCGGCGGCGGGGCTGCGGGCGGCGCTCGAGCTGGTGCACGAGGCGCAGCAGGGCTGACGGCGTCGCCTCGGCGTCGGACCGGCTTCGTCCGGGGCCTCGGGCGTCAGGGCTCCGGAGGCCCGACGCACGCAGAGTCCACCACCGGGAAACGAGCGACGGACGTCGCTCAACGGGACCACCACGGCGGTCGGGCCCACCGGAGTGCGAACAGGTTAGCGGTCGGTGGTCCGACCCCGTAACCCCCTTGCGCCCACGAGTGCCACGTGGTCCACGACGAGGACCGGCAATGGACCGGGGCTCTCGACGACGCCGTCGCCGCCGTGTCCGGGCGGGACTCCGGCGCCGTCCGGCCGGGTCAGGCCGGGCCCGGGTACTGCCGCTCGCCACCCGTGTCGAACCGCTCGCCCGAGGCGCGCGAGGGCAGCAGCGACATGACGAGCAGGGTCAGCCACCCGAGGACCGGCAGCAGGTAGAAGAGCACGTACCAGGCGGTGAAGCCCCCGTCGTGCAGGCGCCGCGACTGCAGCGCCAGGGTCGGCAGGAAGCTGACCACCGACCACAGCACGACGACGACGCCCTGTGGGTCGATGTAGGTCCAGTCGCCGTTGTCGCCCCCGGCCCAGGTCGACGTTCCGCCGCTGCCCGTGGCCCAGGCCTGGAGCGCCCCCTGGAACACGAGCGCGATGACGAACCACCACCAGTACTCGCTGCGGCTCGCCCTCCCGTGGAACGTGGCGTACTTGCGCCAGAACCGGACGACCGCGACCTTCGGCGAGGCGCGGTGGTACGGCTGGTCGAGCGGCACGGGGCCGGCGGGTCCGGTCATGGGATCTCCTGCGGTGGGGTGACGGGCAGGACCATCCTCGCAGCGCCTCCGCCGCGTCGTGGCCGATCGGGGCGGCCCGTCGGTACTGTGGGGCCCGCCGACCCTCGCGTCGGCGCCGTCGCCCATCCGGGGCGGCGCCAGACGAAGGAGACCCCATGAGCATCGGCGGCGGAATCGCCTTGATCGTGATCGGCGCGGTCCTCGCGTTCGCTCTCGACTTCCAGGTCGCGGGCATCGACATCAAACTGATCGGCTACATCCTCATCGCGGCCGGCGTGGTCGTGACCATCATCGGCATCGCCTTCGCGTCGCGCCGCCGCTCGACGGTCTCCACGACCCGCAGCGCGGTCGACCCGGCCACGGGCGAGCGCGTCGAGCGTCGCTCGACCGACAGCGACCCGCTGGTCTGACCCGAGGGTCCGACGCGACCCGAGAACGCAGGAGGCGCGGTGCCGGCTGGCACCGCGCCTCCCGTGTGTCGGGGCGGGGAACGCCTAGAGCTGCACGCCGTCCTGCACGGACGCCGCGCGGTGGCGGCGACGCAGCACGAGGGCCGCACCGGTGCCGGCCAGCATCAGCGCGAGCAGCAGGGCGGGCAGGGCGTCGGAGCCGGTGAACGCGAGGGGGCCGCTTCCGTTGCCGGCCGTCCCCGCGCCTCCTGCGCTCGAGCCGTCAGCGGGGACCGCCGCGGGCGGGGTCGTCGGAGCCGGGGTGACGGCGCCTTCGACGACGGCGACGGTCGTCGCCAGCGTCGTGCCGCTCTGCGTGCCGGTCAGCGTGATCGTGTAGCTGCCGGGCTCGGTGGGGGCGGTGACCGTGTAGGTCGCGACGCCGTCGATCACGTCGGCGATGCCGAGGTCGGTCACCGTGCCGTCGACGTCGAGCGTGCCCGTGACCTGGCGGTCGCCGGCGAGGCCGGCGGTGCTGACCGGGAACTCGGCGCCGGGGGCGACCTCGGTCGGAGCCGAGATCGTCGCGTCGGTGCTGAGGCCGTCGAGGTCGCGGTCGAGCTGCAGGGCGTTGACGATGGTGAAGAAGTTGTCGGTCTGGTCGATCAGGCCGACGACGTTCGCGGCACCGGGGCCGTAACCCGCGACGCGCAACTGCGTGCCGGTGTGCTGCTGCGACCCGCCCGCCGCGGCGGTGCCGTAGGCGATCTTCATCGTGGTGCCGTCGACCGTCGTCAGCGCGGTGCTGAGCGTGGCGGGCGGCGTCGAGTCGACGATCTGGCTGGTGTGCGCGTGGTCCGCCGTGACGATGACCATCGTGTTGCCGTCGGCCTTCGCGAAGGCGAGGGCGGACTGGACGGCCTCGTCGAGGTCGAGGACCTCACCGATCTGACCGCAGGCGTCGGCGCTGTGGTCGCGCTTGTCGATCGAGGCACCCTCGACCTGCAGGAAGAAGCCCTGGTCACCGGTGTCGAGCAGGTCGATCGACTTCTCGGTCAGCGACTGCAGCGAGAGGCCGGTGGACAGGCGGGCCGGGTTCGGCAGGCAGGTCTGCGGGGCCAGGTCGGCCCCGCCGACGGTCGCCGTGGTGGCGGCGTACCGGGTCGGGAAGTTGCCGTCGGTGAAGGTGCCGAGCACGGGCTGCGCCTGGTCGGCGGTCGTCAGGGCGTCGAGGCCGGCCGCGTCGCGCACGACCTGGTAGCCACGGTCCTGCGCCTGGGCGAACAGGGTGTCGCCCTGCCACTGACCGGCACGGGCGGACTGGCCGAACGAGGTCGCGCCTCCGCCGAGGGTCAGGTCGGCACGGGTGCCGATGATCTGCTCGCTGATCGAGCCGAGGCCGCCCTGGTCGAGCGCGTCGGCGCCGCACTGGGTGACGCTGTCGGGGCCGTAGCAGCTGCGGGCGGCGACGTGCGCGGCCTGCACGGCCGGGGTGGCGTCCTGCAGCTCGGCGGTCGAGACGTTGCCGGTCTTCTTGCCGTTGGCCTTGGCGATCTCGAGCAGGGTGTCCTGCGGGACGCCGTCGACGTCGACCGAGATGGCGTTGTCGTAGGTCTTGGTGCCGGTGGCCCAGGCGGAGCCGGTCGCGGCGGAGTCCGGCACGTAGTCGGGCTTGCCCTTGTTCGCGCCGTCCCGGTAGACCGAGTACGTCGTGTACTGGCCGGTCAGGGGCAGGGCGTCGATGCCGGGCAGCGTTCCGCCGGCGCCGAAGGCGTAGTTGCGCGCCGACGTGATCTCGCTGTCGCCCATGCCGTCGCCGATCAGCAGGATGACGTTCTTGGCGGGGCCGGCCTCCACCGAGTCGAGCAGCAGCTGCGTGCTGTCGTCGATGCTGCGGGCGGCACCACCGTTCTGGGCGACGTTCGCGGGGGTGGCCGCGAACGCGGCGACGGGGCTGAGGGCGAGGGCGGCGGCGGCCGTCGCGACGACCCCCGTCGTCAGGGCCGCACGCCGGCGGTTCGGGGTGTTCTTCGACACGGTTCTGCTCCTGTGATCGTGATCGTGATCCGGTCGCCACGCGACGGAGTCGCCGCGGGGCGGGGACCAGCAGACTCCTGCCGGGTGGCCGCCACGTGAACGAGGCCGTGCGCGCGGGTGAACACCCTCGGACGGGGGTCGCCCGCTCGGCTGGCACGCCCCGCCGCCCCGCCCAGCCGGCCCGCCGCGCTACCCCGCCCCGATGCCCTGCTCAGCCGACCCGTCCCGCTCAGCCGATCCGCGCTGCCCTGCCTGCTCAGCCGGCCGTCGAGCGGAGCACCGACGACC
Source organism: Frigoribacterium sp. Leaf8 (assembly GCF_001421165.1). Taxonomy (GTDB): domain Bacteria; phylum Actinomycetota; class Actinomycetes; order Actinomycetales; family Microbacteriaceae; genus Frigoribacterium. The sequence continues at coordinate 40,893 of NZ_LMKB01000007.1, forward strand.
CGTCGGGGCGACGGCGCACCTCGACCCGGTCGGCGATGCGCTGCTTGAGCTCGTCGACGTGGCTGACGATGCCGATCACCCGCCCCGAGGCACTCAGGCGACCGAGCTCGCTCATGACGGCGTCGAGGGTCTCGGGGTCGAGCGAGCCGAACCCCTCGTCGACGAACAGGGTGCCGAGCTCGAGCCCGCCGGCCTCGGCCTGCACGACGTCGGCGAGGCCGAGGGCGAGGCTGAGCGAGGCGTAGAAGGTCTCACCGCCCGAGAAGCTGCCGGGGTCGCGGGTGGTGTCGGTGGTCGCGTCCCGGATGACGAGCGAGAGCCCCGTCTTGCGCGAGCGCGACCCGACCTCGCGCTCGTCGGACGAGGCGAGCTCGTACCGCCCGCTCGACATGACCGACAGCCGGACGTTCGCCGCCGCCACGACCTCGTCGAACCGGCGCAGCAGCACGTAGGTGCCGAGCGTCACGCCCTTGACGTTCTCGCCGGTCGAGGCGCTGGCGAGGTTCGCCATGCGCACCACCGCCCGGGCGTGCTCGACGGCGGCGTCGGCCGCGGCGGTCACGGCCTCGAGGGCGGCCAGGGCCTGGCGCGACCGCTCGGCCCGGTCGCCGGTGCGCGTCGCGCGGTCGGTGACCTCGTCGAGCTCGGCCTCGACCCGGTCGAGGGCCTCGACGGCCGACGGGACGTCCGCCACCTCGTCGCCGGCCAGCACCGCGACCTCGGGCTCGACCAGCCCGGCCGCGACGATCGCCCGTTCGCGTTCGTGGGCCGAGACCCGCGCCTCGAGCGCGGCGAGGTCGCCTGCCTCGAGGGCGGCGTCGGCGACCTGGTCGACGTCGTCGAACCCGCTGCGCCCGAGCGCGGCGGCGAGCTCGGCACGACGACCGGTCGCCGCGTCGGACGCCACCGTCGCGGCGTCGAGGAGGGTCAGGAGGCGCGTGTCGCGTTCGACCCCGTCACCGACCGCTGCGGTGAGCTCGGCGATGGTCGGGGCCCGACCGTCGAGCAGTCGCGCGATCTCGGCCTCGTCGTCGAGCAGGGCCCGCCGGTCGGCGGCCACGCGCTCCCGGCCGGTGGCGGCTCGCTCGCGGAGGTCGTCCCGCTCGGCCCGCAGCTCGTCGACCTCGCGGTCGTGGGCCACGAGCGCCGCCTCGGATGCCGCGAGGGCGGTACGGGCCCGGGTGGCCTCGGCCACGCGCAGGGCGAGCCGGGCCAGGTCGGACTCGACGTCGTCGCGGGTCAGGTCGCCCAGGGCGCGGCGGGCCTCCGCGGCCCGCCCCTCGGCGGTCGCGTGCCGTGCGGCGGACTCGCGCTGACGGGCCTCGGCCGCTCGGGACGTCCGCGACGCGGCCTCGACCTGGTCGTCGGTGGGGTGCTCGGTGCCGGGAGCCGCCGGGGCCGGATGCTCTCGCGAGCCGCACACGGGGCACGGGTCGCCGACGACCAGAGCCGCGGCCAGGTGACCCGCCATGCCCTCGATCTGCCGACGGCGGAGGCCCGCCTCGTCGTCGAGGGCCCGCAGTGCCGCCGCCGAGGCGTCGGCCAGTCGTGCGGACGCCGCGTCGACGGCCCGGCCGAGGGCGTCGAGGTCGTCGAGGTCACGCAGGCGGAGCCGCGCCTCGGCCGTCGCCTGCTCGGCGGCGACGAGGTCGGTCGAGGCGTCGGCCAGGGCGTCGCGCTCGACGACGAGCGACGCCCGCACGGCGGGGGCCGCGACGAGGTGCGCGTCGAGCTCCCGGCGCCGCTCGTCGGCATCCACCAGGGACTGCTCGGCCGCCTCGAGGGCGGTGCGGCGACCGGGCAGGGCCTTCTCGGTCCGGGCCGCCTCGGTCAGGAGGGCGAGTTCCGACAGTCGGGCGTCGCGACGGGCGGCGACGTCGGCTCGGAGCGGGGCCTCGCCGTTCGCCGCGGTCGTCTCGCCGTCCGCGACGACCCCGGCGGCCTCGGCCAGGCGTGACGCCGCATCACGCTCGGCCTCGGTCGCCCGCGTGACCGCGGCGAGGGCGTCGGTCACGGTCGCGGCCCGGGTCGCCGCGGCGACACGCGAGCGGACCGTGGCGATCTCGCCGTCGCCCTCGTCGAGGCGCGTCCGCCGGACGGTCAGGTCGGCTCGTCGGTCGAGTGCCGCCCCCAGCGCCCGCACGCGATCGAGGGACCGTCGTGCCGCGTCTCGGGCCTCGACCACCCGTGACCGCTGAGCCGACGCGGCGACGGCCTGGGCCTCGAGGTCACCGAGCAGGGCGACCCCGCCGTCGGCGGCCAGCCCCTCGTCGAGGGCCTCGGCCTCGAGGCCGCTCGCCTCGAGCAGTCTGGCTCGCGCCAGCTCGATGTCGCGGTCGGCGGCGGCCACGGCGGCGTTCGCGACCTTCCGCCGGTCGACGAGCTCGGCCGTGGTGCGCTCGTAGATCTCGGTGCCGAAGAGCGACTGCAGGACCTCTTTGCGCTTCTCGCCGGTCGAGCGGAGGAAGGCGGCGAACTCGCCCTGGGGCAGGACGACGGTCTGCACGAACTGCTGGCGCGTGAGCCCGAGGATGCGCGAGACCTCGGCGCCGGCCTCTTGCGTGCTGATCGAGACGATCTCGCCGTCGACGGCGTCGGGCGACGAGAGGCGCCACAGCTTGGCGGTCGCGTTCGCCGGCGTCGTGCCCGTGCCGCGTGCCTTCGGGCGGCGGTACGCGGGCGTGCGTCGGATGCGGTGCACGCCCGCGCCGTTCTCGAAGACGAGCTCGACGAAGGGCTCGACGTCGGGGGCGGCGTGGTGGCTGCGCAGGCGGTCGGGCGTCGAGGCCGAACCGGCGAGCCCGCCGTAGAGGGCGAAGACGATCGCGTCGATGATGGTCGACTTGCCCGAACCCGTCGGGCCCTCGAGCAGGAAGGTGCCCGAGGCGCCGAGCGCGGCGAAGTCGATGCTGTGCTCGCCCGCGTAGGGCCCGATGGCCCTCAGGGTCAGCCGGTGGAGGTTCATTCGCCGACCTCGCTCGCGAGTGCGGCCTCGTAGGCGCCGCGCACCACGGCGAGCTCGGTCTCGCTCGCCGCCCCGCCCGAGGCGAAGGCGACGAACTCGGCCGCCACCTCGATCGGGTCGGACTCGGCCGTCACGGCGGCCAGCGCCGAGGCCTCGACCGCTCCGACGGGCGTGTGGTGGATCGCGAGGGCGTGCGGGAAGTGCTCGGCCACCCGCGTGTAGAGCCGTTCGGGGTGCACCGGATCGGTGACGAAGACCCGGAGCCAGGCGTCGCGCAGGTCGTCGTGGCGCCCGTCGAGCAGGGCGTCGAGGGAGTCGGTCACCTCGGCCAGTCGTCGCGGGACGGGAGCCGGGACGAGCTCGACCGAGACCGAGCCGTCGGCGGCCAGCTCGAGGATCGTGGACGACTTGACCTGGTTCCGCTCGCCGAACGAGAAGGCCAGGGGCGAACCCGAGTAGCGCAGGCGACCGGACGGGCCGACGCGCTGGGCACCGTGCAGGTGGCCGAGGGCGACGTAGTCGACGCCCTCGAACGCGGCCGACGGCACGGAGTCGACGCCGCCCACCCGGATGTCGCGCTCGCTCTCGCTGCGCTCGGGCGTCGGGGCGCCGTCGGGCTCGCGGTCGGCTGCGGGCCCCGCCACGACGAACGCGTGCGCCACCACGACCGACCGGGTGCCGGGTCGCCCGGCGAGGTCGTCGCGCACCCGCTGCATCGCCGCACCCACGACGGCCGCGTGCGACCGGGGCAACGGCTCGTCGGCTCCCGCCGGTGCCAGGGACCTGCGGACGCTGTCGGGGTCGAGGTAGGGCAGCCCGTAGAAGGCGACCGGCCCCTCCGGGCCGTCGACGACGACGGGCTCGTCGAGCAGGTCGACCGACGCCCGCAGGTGCAGGCCCGGGCGCATCAGCTCGGCCGCGAACCCCAGACGCACCGCCGAGTCGTGGTTGCCCGGCGTGACGATCACGGTGGCGTGCTCGGTCAGGCCCGCGAGGGCCCGGCCGAGGAGGCGCACGCTGGGCACCGCGGGGACGGCCCGGTCGTACACGTCGCCCGCGACCACCACGACGTCGATCGACCGTTCGACCACGAGCCCCACCAGGTGGTCGACGAAGGCCTGCTGAGGCTCGTGCAGGTCGACCCCGTGCAGCGTGCGCCCCAGGTGCCAGTCGCTGGTGTGCAGGATGCGCACGGGGCCCCTCTCGTGGATGTCGCGGTCGGTGCGGCAACGGGTGCCGGAGTCGGTGCCCCCGACTGTATCGGGGGCCTCCGACAGAGCCGACCGCGCCTCCCCGGGTCCGGCACCGCGCCTCCTCGGGTCCCGCGCCGCGCCTCCCCACCGGTCGCCGCCTCGCCCACGGGAGTGAGATGGTCAGATGCCCGCACACCGTGGCGGGCCCGACGAGAGCGAGACCGTGAGCCACGACGCCCTGCAGCCCGACCAGGTCACCGCCCTCCGTCGCGAGGTCGAGGCCCGCCTCGACGCGATGGTGGCCGACCTGACGACCTACGCGAGCCTCGAGACGCCGTCCGACGACGTCGACCTGCTCGAGGCGGGGCTCCGCTGGATCGAGACCTGGCTCGGCGAGACCGTCGGCCCGCCGGCCGAGCGCCGCGTGCACGTCGTCGAGGGCTACGGCGACACGGTGACCCTCGACTACCCGTCGCCGTCGGGCTCGACCGAGTGGGTGTCGGCCCTGTGCCACTACGACACGGTCTGGTCCGAGGGGACGCTGGCCGGGTGGCCCGTCACGGTCGAGGGCGACCGCATGACCGGCCCGGGCGTCTTCGACATGAAGTCCGGGCTGATCCAGCTCGGCAACGCCCTCGCGATCGGCGACCGCCTGGGGCTGCCCCGGCCGAACGTGCGCCTGCTGCTCAACGGCGACGAGGAGGTCGGCAGCATCGCCTCGCGGGAGGCGATCGAGCGCGAGGTCGGACGAGGAGGCGCGGTGTTCGTCTTCGAGTCGGCCGCCGACGGTGCCGTCAAGACCGCCCGCAAGGGCGTCGGCATCTTCGAGGTCGAGGCCTTCGGGGTCGAGGTGCACGCCGGCCTGCACCCGCGCTCGGGTGCGAGCGCCGTCGACGAGATCGCCCGCGTCGTCCTGGCCCTGCACGCGGCCGCCGACGTCGAGGCGGGCACCTCGCTGAACGTGGGAGTGCTGCAGGGCGGCACCCGCACCAACGTCAAGGCCGGCTACGCCCGCGCGATGGTCGACGTGCGCGTCACCTCGTCGACCGAGGCCGAGCGCATCGAGCGGGTGTTCGCCGGGCTCGCGGCGCACGATCCGGCCGCGACGCTGAAGGTCACCGGCGGCTGGAACCGCCCGCCGATGGAGCGCTCGGTCGCGACCGGCGCGCTGTACGAACGCGCCGCCCGGGTCGCCACCTCGCTCGGCTTCGAGTTGCGCGAGGTGTCGGTCGGCGGCGCCAGCGACGGCAACTTCGCCGCCGCGCTGGGCCTGGCCGTGCTCGACGGGGTCGGCGGCGTCGGCGGCGGAGCGCACGCCCGACACGAGTGGATCAGCGTGCACGGCATGGTCGAGCGCACCGAGTTCGTCAGCGCCCTGTTCGCCGACCTCGCCTAGTCCGCCCCAACCAACCCCACCGCACCGCTTTGCCGTGCTTTGCACCGCTCTGCACCGCCGAGTGGACACGACGCCGCCGCGCGACACGGCGCCTTGTCCACTCGGCGGTTCGCTGCCGCGGCGCCGACGACGCTGTGCGAATAGCGCACCCTCACGACCACGACGCCGAGGTGCGGCCCGACCGCAGCGGCACCCCGCCACGGCGCACGATCGCCGCCAGCCGTCGCGGATCGAGCGCGTCGTCGATGTCACATCTCTCGATGCGTCGGACCCGCCCCGTGCCCAACAATCGAGCCTCGCGCTTCTTCTCACGGCGCACGACCTCGGCCGGGGACGAGCCCGCGAGCAAGCGAGGGTCCGAGTACTTGCCGAAACCGTCGAACTCGAGCACGAACCCGAACTCTTCGAAGAAGAAGTCGCATCGTCCGACGAATCCCCGGGCGTCGAAGAACTCCTCTTGCAGGATCGGCTGAGGCGCACCGAGCCGATGCAACGCGACCCGCACGAGCGACTCCCCGCCGTTCTCGGACAGGGGCGTGGCGAACGAGATCGCTCGCCCGAGTGCCAGCTCACCCCGCCGTCCGACCACGCCGTCGGCCATCGCCCCGAACCGGAGCCGGAACTCGTCACGCAGATCGTCGACTCGGGTGCGCATCTCGGCGGCCCTCGGAAGCCGACTCTCGACCAAGAGCCGACGACGCATCACGCCGTCGAGACAGAGGACGCCGTCGTCGAACCCGGATGACCTCGCGACGTCGAAGGCGGTGCGCAGCTCACTCGTGACCAGCAGGTCGCCCACCGACTCGATCTCGTCGTCCTCGAGACCGGCCCCGTGCTTGACGAGGACCGGCGTGCACTGGGTCGAGGCCCGACGTCGGTCGATCACGTGCACCCGGCGCGGGTCGCCCTGGACGCTCGGCAGCCCGTGCACGGCGACGGCCGAGCCGTGGGACACGACGCAGTCGGCGGGGAGCGCGGACACGGCGGCCCGCACCCGGACGACGTGGCGACGCCAGGGCCTCAGTCGGCCCCAGTCCTCCGTCGCCACGTAGACGCCCCGTTGGACGCGCACGAGACGTCCCGCGGCGGCGTCGCGTCGCAGGGCGCGCGCCTCACGGGACTGCGCACCCGGCGTGGCGGAGAAGATCAGATCGGGGAGGTCGTCGTCCATCCCTCGATGCTCGCCCGTCGATCGGACCCGGCCGCGCCTCCAGAACTTCGCTGTGGACGACCGCCCGCCCACCGCGTCATGTCGACGAGACGACCTATGCGCACCGAGAACCGCCGAGTGGACAGCGCGCCGCCGCATGACGCGGCGCGCTGTCCACTCGGCGGCGTCCAGCACCGGCGCCCGACCTCAGCCCTCCAGCGTGAAGTCGTAGACGCCGGCGTCGAAGCGGGCGTAGCCGGGGTAGTCGATCAGCTCGTAGAGCTCGGCACGGGTCTGCATCGTCGGCACCTGCGAGTCGAGCGACCCGTCGGCCACGAGCGCGTCGAGCGCCCGGGACGCCGCGCCCATCGCGGCACGCATGAGCGACACCGGGTGGATGACCATGCTCACGCCCACGTCGTGCAGTTGCTGGTGCGTGAAGAGGGCGCTCTTGCCGAACTCGGTCATGTTGGCGAGCACGGGCACGTCGAGCGCCGAGCAGATCGCCTCGAACTCGCCGAGGTCGGCCATCGCCTCGGCGAAGATCGCGTCGGCCCCCGCGTCGACCAGGGCCCGGGCCCGGTCGACCGCGGCCTCGAGCCCGTCGAGCGCCCGGACGTCCGTGCGCGCCATGATCACGAGCGACGGGTCGCGGCGCGCGTCGACCGCGGCCCGGATGCGCCCGGCCGCCGTCGCCGCGTCCACGACCTGCTTGCCGTCGAGGTGGCCGCAGCGCTTGGGGTTGACCTGGTCCTCGACGTGCAGCCCGGCCACGCCGGCGGCCTCGAGCGCCTGGACGGTGCGGGCGACGTTCATCGGCTCGCCGAACCCGGTGTCGGCGTCGACGAGCACGGGCAGGTCGGTCATCGACGCGATCTGCCCGGCCCGTGTGGCGACCTCGGTGAGCGTGGTGAGGCCGATGTCGGGCAGCCCGAGCTCGTTGGCCATCACGGCGCCCGACACGTAGACGCCGTCGAAGCCCTTCTGCTCGATCAGGCGCGCGGTGAGCGGCGTGAACGCGCCGGGGAAGACCAGGGTGCGCTCGTCGGCCAGCCCGGCCCGGAACGCCGCACGCTTGTCGGCCGGCGACACCGTCGAGTACAGCATCAGAAGAGCCCGCCCGGCTGGGCGGCGGCACCCGCGAGGGCGTCGGGAGCGACGATGCCGAGCTGCCGCACCTCGGCCGCCGTCAACGAGGGGAGGCGCGTGGCCAAGTCGACGAACCGCTCGACCTCGGCGTCGGGCAGCACGCCCTCGGCCAGCGTCCGGAACTTGCGCACGTAGTCCTCGCGTCCGAAGGGCCGCGCCCCCAGGGGGTGGGCGTCGGCGACGGCGATCTCGTCGACGAGGGTCGTGCCGTCGACGAACTCGACCTCGATGCGGCCGCCGAACGCCTTCTCGGTGGGGTCGGTCGAGTGGTAGCGGGCCGTCCAGGCGGGGTCCTCCGCCGTGGTGATGCGCTGCCACAGCTCGACGGTGTCGGGACGCTGCGCCCGGGCCGGGGCGTAGCTGCGCTCGTGGTGCCACTCGCCGTCCTGCAGGGCGACGGCCACGATGTAGGGGATGGAGTGGTCGAGCGTCTCGCGGCTGGCCGTGGGGTCGTACTTCTGCGGGTCGCCCGCTCCCGAGCCGATCACGACGTGCGTGTGGTGGCTGGTGTGCAGCACGATGCCGCGCACCTGTGCCGGGTCGCGGAGGGCGAGGTGCGCGCGGCCGAGCCGCCGGGCGAGGTCGATCCAGGCCTGGGCCTGGTACTCGGCCGAGTGCTCCTTCGTGTACGTGTCGAGGATGCCCCGCTTGGACGCACCCGGCGCCGGCAGGGGCACGTCGTACGACGCCCCGGGTCCGTCGAGCAGCCGGGCGATCACGCCGTCCTCACCCTCGTAGATCGGGGCGGGACTGCCCTGGCCCCGCATCGCGCGGTCGACGGCCTCCACCGCGGCCTTGCCGGCGTAGGCCGGGGCGTAGGCCTTCCACGACGAGATCGCCCCCTTGCGGGACTGCCGCGTGGCCGTCGTCGTGTGCAGCGCCTGGCCGATCGCCTGGTGCACCACCTCGGTCGAGAGCCCGAGCATCGTGCCGAGGCCGGCCGCGACCGACGGGCCGAGGTGGGCGACGTGGTCGATCTTGTGGGCGTGCAGGCTGATCGCCCGGACGAGGTCGACCTGCACCTCGTAGCCGGTCACGATGCCGCGCAGCAGGGCCGCACCGTCGAGTCCGCGGTGCTGTGCGACGGCGACCATCGCCGGGATGTTGTCGCCGGGGTGCGAGTACTCCGCCGCGAGGAACGTGTCGTGGAAGTCGAGTTCGCGCACGGCGACCCCGTTCGCCCAGGCGGCCCACTCGGGCGAGACGGGGTGCTCGGGCGCGACGCCCGTGACCTGCGAGCCCGCGCCTCCGGTGGTCGGCGGATGCGCGAGCGCCTGGTCGCGTGCGACGGCGACCGGCGCGCGCAGCAGCGACGCGGCCGAGACGGCGGCGTTGTCGATCAGGCGGTTGATCACCATCTCGGTCACGTCGTCGTCGACGGGTGCGTCGTCGGTCGCGAGCACGGCGAGGCGCCACGCGAGCTCGTCCTCGCGGGCCAACGGCTGGTCGCTGCGGTGCACGCGGACCGTGTGCACGACCAGGTCGGCGGTCGGGGCGCCCGACTCGCCCATGACCCCGGACGAGGAGGCGCGGGTCGCGTCGCTCCCGCCGCTCTCGTCGGTCGTCGCCCCGGCGTCGTGTGCGTGCTCAGACGCCTGCTCGTGCTGCGTGCCCATCGGCCACCCTCTCTGGTGGGGCGGGCGTCGTGCGGCCCGCCGTGCGCCGTCGTCGGTGACGGCCGTGTCGTTGCCGACCAGTCTCGCACCCGGTCCGGGCGACGCGTCTCGCCCCCGCCCCGGACGATGCGCCTGGCGTCCCCCGGCCCGCCGACGCGCCCCGTTCGAGGGTGAACCCGTCTGTCCGCCACCTGGCAGGCTGGGAGCATGACGACCGAGAGCCCGCTGGGGGGCGGCTCCGACGAGCGACGCCCCTCCGCCGACCAGCCGACCACCTCCTACCCCGCGACGGGGACGTCGACCCCGCCGACCCGACCGGGCCGCCCGATCGGGCTCGCGATCGCCGCCCTCGTCGTGGGCATCGTCGCGTTCCTGCTCGGCCTCGTGCCCGTGGTGGGCACGATCGTCGGACTCGCCGCCGTGGTGCTCGGCATCATCGCGCTGCTGCGGCACCAGTCGAAGGTCATGGCGTGGATCGGCCTCGGCCTGGGAGCCGTCGCCACCATCGTGTCCATCGTCGTCGCCGTCGGCCTCGGCGCGGCGATCGACAGCGTGCAGCAGGACGACCCGGCCGTGACCGCCACCTCCGAGCCCGCCCCCGTCCGCACCTCGTCGACGCCTGCGCCCACCCCGTCGGCCACGCCGTCGTCGGCGGCCGCCGACGTGCCGGCCGACCACTCGGACGCCCTGGCGGACGCCGAGACCATCGCGAACGGCCTCGGCAGCAGCAAGCTCGAGACCTACGCGAAGCTCGTGGCCGGCGGCGCCTCCGAGGCCGCGGCGCAGTACGCGGTCGACACGGTCGACGCCGACTGGCAGGCCAACGCCGTCCGCAAGGCCAAGGCCTACGCGGCGGACGGCATGACGGGCGACGTGCTGCGCAACCAGCTCGTCAGCGAGTACGGCGAACAGTTCACCGCCGAGGAGGCCGACTACGCCCTGGCGCACCTCGACGACTGACGCCTCGTGACGCGATCGTGATCCTGGCCGGCCCGACCTCATCCTCTGGGACGAGTGCTCGGGCCGGACCGGTCTGTAGCGTCGAGAGCGACCACCGGAGGACGACCGGAGGCCAGGAGGGCACGACCATGAGGAGCACGACCACGATGCGCACCGCCATCGGCACGGGGGCCACGGCCTGCCTGATCCTGGTGCTGACCGCAGGCTGCACGGGCGGCGCCGGCGACGCGACGCCGAGCCCGTCCGAGACGAACTCCGCGTCGCCGTCCTCGGCCACCGGCACGGCCACCGCCACGCCCGCCCCCACGCCCGCGCCCACCGAGACCGCCGGCCCGGTCGCCCTCCCGGTCGACTGCACCGACATCGTCGACCAGGCCACCTACGCCTCGACCTTCGGCGACATCCCGCTCAACCCGGTCGAGTTCGGCGGCTCGGGCACCAGCTCGGGCGTGGTCACGCCGACCACCCCGCCCGCCGGGGCCGGCGCTCGTGACGTCGTCGGGGCGGCGACCGAGCTGTCCTGCCTCTGGCGCGATCCGCGGGCCGACGTCTCGGGCATCTCGGTCGCGATGGGCCACCTCGAGCCCGCCGCCGGCGCCGCGGCCCTCGACGGTCTCGCCTCGCAGGGCTACACCTGCACCTCGGTCCACGAGGGGCGCAGCTGCCAGCTCGTGACGCCCGACCCGCTGTACCCGGTGGACCGCGCGCAGACCTACTGGCTGCGCGACGACGTCGTCATCACCGTCGACCAGACGAACGTGCCGACGGACGACCTGATCGGCTCGATCGCGACGCGCCTCTTCGGCTGAATCCGCGCCTCCTGCACCTGTCGCACCGTGGACCGGACGTCGCACCGCCGAATCCGGCGGTGCGACGTCCGGTCGGCGGTGCGGCGCACGCGCAGCGCACGCGCGGCGCACGCGCAACGCACGCGCGGCGGGCGCTACAACACGTGCTTCGGGACGCGGTGCAGCGTGACCGCGCCGACGGCGTCGAACGGGTGCAGCGGGTCGGGGGCGACCGAGCCGGTCGGGCCCCCGAGCCTCGAGTGCCCCACGGCGCTGAGCACGGCGTAGGCGTCTCCGCGCGACCAGCCGTGGTCGTCCACGAGGAACGAGAAGGCGTCCTCGTACCCGCGGCGGATGCTCTCCTGCACCGGGTCGCCGAGGCCGACGAAGATCCAGTCGTCGGCGGTCTCGATGCGCGGCGCCCGCAGGCCGAGACCGGGCACCAGGTCGATCGAGACGACCGCCGTGCCCTCGGCCTCGATGGCCACGAACGATGACTCGCCCTCGGCCATGATCGCGTGCACGTCGCCGATCGACAGGTACGCCCCCTCGACCATGACCGGGAGGTAGACCGTCGACCCGACCGTGTTCTCGGTGACGTCCATGTTGCCGCCCTGGGCGTACGCGGGCATGATCGTCGAGTTCTCGCCCTCGGCGGGCGCCGTGCCCATGCAGCCGATCATCGGCCGGGCCTCGAACACGTGCCGGTCGGTGACGTGCACCCCGTCGGAGTCGATCGGCACGCGGCGGGTGAACATCTCGTCGCCCATGACGTGCTGCAGGGCCCCGGACCCGGGCAGGCTGACCGACCAGCCGTGCTCGATGAGTCGGATCTCGTGCACCGTGACGGCGAGCGCGTCGCCGGGCTTCGCGCCCTCGACGTAGACCGGCCCGGTGACCGGGTTGATCGGCACGGACAGCTTCGCGAGGTCGTGGTGTCGGTGCAGCTCGGCGTAGACCGCGTCGCTCGTCTCGAACCCGATGCGTTCGCCGGTGCCCGGCTCGATGCGCAGGGCCGGTGGCACCGTGGCCGTGAAACCGGGGCGACCGTGCTCCTTGCCGAGGAAGTGGTCGATCCCTTCGCGGGCGGCGTCCTCGGCGGTCATGCGTCGCGCCGTTCCGAGTCGGCCGCGGGCACCGACGTGACCGCCGGCTCGTCCGCACCCTGCCCGAGGGACGGCGCCGCGCCTCCTCGGCTGCGGTAGTAGAGGAACACGCCCGCGCCGAGCACCAGCCAGACGAGCCCGCCGATCTTGGCCTCGGGTGCCGCGTTGACCAGCACGTAGCCGATGATCAGGAACCCGACCACGGGCACGACGAGGTGCAGCAACCAGTTGCGCGACTTCTTCTTCACGACGTAGTGCACCACGACGGACACGTGCAGCAGCATGAAGCCGAACAGCGCCCCGAAGTTGACCAGCGACGAGATGACGTCGATCTGGCCGACGAAGAACAACACGAGCACGGCCGAGAGCGCCGACACGACGAGGATCGCGGCCTGCGGCACCTGACGCGTGTTGATCTTCGACAGGAACGCCGGCAGCTGCCCGTCGCGGCTCATCGAGAACAGCAGGCGCGACGTCGCGGCCTGGGCGGCCATGGCGTTCGCGATGCCGACGGCCAAGACGTTGACGACGAAGAACGCCGTCGCCCACCCGCTGTTCGACGCCTCGCGCACGAGGTCGAAGAAGGCGTTCCCGGCCTCGCCCTCGGGGAACGAATCGCGGCCGCCGGCGAGCGCGCTGGCCAGCCAGGTCTGCAGGATGAAGCAGAACGCCACGATGAAGAGCGCGATGATCATGGCCTTGCCGGCTCCGCCGCGCTTGCCGGTGCTCTCCTCGGCGAGGGTCGAGATGCCGTCGAAGCCGAGGAAGCTCAGCACGGCGATCGACAGCGCCGAGGCGATCAGGGGGGCGGTGACCTTGCTGGAGTCCCAGATCGGGTCGGTCGTGAACTCGGCACCGGGGATCGTGCCGCCGTTGAGCGCGGTCACCGCGATGATGACGAAGATCACGATGAAGACGACCTCGATGGCGAGGAACACCCGGTTCATCAGCTTGATCGAGCTGATGCCGAGCAGGTTCACGGCGGTGTTGACGGCGACGAAGATCAGCGCCCACATCCAGCGTGCGGTGCCCGGGAAGATGCCGATCATCGACTCGGCGGCGAAGACGTAGAGCAGCGTCGGCACGAGCAGGTAGTCGAGCAGGATGGCCCAGCCGGCGAAGAACCCGGCCACGGGGTGGATGCCCCGCCCGACGTACGAGAAGACCGACCCGGCGAGCGGGATCGACTTCGCCATCTGCGCGTAGGCGAGCGCGGTGAAGATCATCGCGACGAGGCCCACCAGGTAGACCAGCGGCACCATGCCCGAGGAGGCGTTGTAGACGGTGCCGAAGATCGCCCAGGGCGCGATCGGCACCATGAAGATCAAGCCGTAGATGAGCAGGTCGACGGTCGAGACCGACCGCTTGAGTTCTTGCTTGTAGCCGTACTGCTCGAGCTGCTGCTGGTTGCTCAGCTCACCGCCGGAGGCGGCCTTCGTGGGCAGGGACATGGTGTGCTCTCTCGCTCGGGTGGGGATCGGGTCGGTGCGGATGCGGATGCGGGTGCGGGTGCGGGTCGGGTCGCGGGTGCGGGTGCGGGGGTGCGGGTGCGGTCGGGGTGCGGGTGCGGTCGGGGTGCGGGGCGGGAGGCGCGGGCCGCGTCGGTTCAGGAGGCGCGGCCNNNNGCGCAGCTCGTCGTGCGCCGCCAGGAACGGCGCGACGACGGCCCGGAACTCCTCGGGCTGTTCGAGGTGCGAGCAGTGGCTGGCACCGGCGAACACGTGCGACCGGACGTCGGCGATGCCGTCGACGAAGGGCTGCCAGGTGGCGGGCGTCGCCTCGTCGAACTCGCCCGCGACGACGAGGGTCGGCGTCGTGATCGCCGGCAGGCGGTCGACGACGGTCCAGTCGCGCAGCGTGCCGATGACGTGGAACTCGTTCGGCCCGTTCATCGTGTGGTAGACCGTCGGCTCGGCCTCCATCTGCTCCTCGCTGTCGACGAAGTCCTGCGGCATGGGCACCACGCGGCAGACGTGCCGCTCGTAGAACGCCTGGGTGGCGGCGAGGTACTCGGGGTCGGTGGTCGTGCCGTCCGCCTCGTGGCGTGCCAGCGCCTCCTGGGTGTCGGTCGGCAGCTGGTCGCGCAGCTCGGCGGCGCCCTCGACCCAGAGCTGCATGGACGCGGGCGAGTTGCAGATGGCCAGGCTCGCCAACCCGTCCGGTGTCGTCACGGCGATCTCGGCCCCGAGCATGCCGCCCCACGACTGGCCGAGCAGGTGGTACCGCTCGAGGCCGAGGTGCGCGACGAGGTTGGCGAACTCCGAGACGAAGAGGCTCGGTTGCCAGAAGTCGACGGGCGCGTCGGGCAGGTGGGTGCTGCGGCCGCAGCCGAGCTGGTCGTAGTGCACGACGGTGCGGCCGGTCTCGTCGGCGAGGGCCTCGAGGTTGCGCAGGTAGTCGTGGGCCATCCCCGGGCCGCCGTGCACCACGACGAGGGGCAGTGCACCCTCGCGCGGCTCGTCGGGCGTGGTGACCCGGTACCAGGTCTCGGCGTCGTGGAAGGCGGCGGTGCCGGTGGTGATCGTGGACATGCGGGTGAGCATGCACCCGGCTAAGGTCTCGCGACAAGACCTTTCGCGATGCCTTAATCTGCTCGTAACACGACGAGACCTCGACGGCTCCGCGCAGGACGGGTCGGCGAGCCGGGACGGGGACGCGATGGGCCAGGACGACAGCCGAGGAGGCGCGGGCGGCGCGCGCTCGGACGTCGCGGTCGACGGCGCCCTCGGTGGCGCCCTCGGGGCCCCTCTCGCCCCCACGACCCGGGTCGACGACCTCACCGACCGCCTCGTCACGGCCATCACGATCGGCGAGTACCTGCCCGGCTCGCGCCTCCCCGCCGAGCGCGACCTCGCCGCCTCGCTGCGCGTGGGCCGCATGACCGTGCGGGCCGCCCTGGCCCGACTCGTCGAGCAGGGGTTGATCGTGACGCAACGCGGGCGCGGCGGGGGCTCGTTCGTCCAGGCGCCGGCACCGGGTTCGGGCACCGACGTCGTGCGCCGCACGCTCGCCGCGCGCTGGTCCGACCTGCGCGACACGAGCGAGGCGATCAGCCGACTGCACGGCGTCGTCGCCGAGGCCGCGGCCGAGAACCGCACCCCGGACGACGTCGACCGGCTGCACGACCGGCTCGAGGGCTATCGCGGCGCCGCGTCCGGCCTCGCGTCGCAGAAAGCCGACGAGGCCCTGCACGTCGCGATCGCCGAGGCCGCCGGCAACGCCACGCTGCGCGGGGTGCTGTTCGACCTCGAGGCCCGGGTGAGCATCTCGGCGCCGGCGCACCTCTGGGGCGGGCCGGACGGCATGCGCGAGATGGAGCTGCGCGCCCTCGCCGACCACGAGGCGCTCGTCGCCGCGATCTGCGACGGGCGTGCGGCGGACGCCGCGGCCATCGCCCGCGAGCACGTCAAGATCGACCTCGAGCTGCTTGAGCGCGAGCTCGGCCGCGCCGCGCCCTGACCCCGCACCCGCGCCTCCCCGCCTCCGTCCCCGCGCCTCCTGAGCCCCCGCGCCTCCTGAGCCCCCGATGCCCCTGGGGTCTCGGCGCCACGGCGTGGCCGAGGCCGGCCGTGACAGGCTGGGCGCGTGAGCGACTCGACGACGAACGACACCACCCCCACGACCGCCGGAGGCGCGGCGCACGACGCCCCGCCCGTCACCACCCCTCCCGCCTGGTGGACGACCGCGACGGTCTACCAGATCTACCCGCGCAGCTTCGCCGACTCGAACGGCGACGGGGTCGGCGACCTCGGCGGCATCCGGCAGCGGCTCGGCCACCTGCACGACCTCGGGGTCGACGTGATCTGGCTGTCGCCGATCTACCGCTCGCCCCAGGCCGACAACGGGTACGACATCAGCGACTACGACGACGTCGACCCGCTGTTCGGCACGCTCGCCGAGTTCGACGCCCTGATGGACGAGGTGCACGCGCTCGGCATGAAGCTGGTCATGGACCTCGTCGTCAACCACACGAGCGACGAACACCCGTGGTTCGTCGAGGCCCGGTCGTCGCGCGACTCCCCCAAGCGCGACTGGTACCTCTGGCGCGACCCGCTGCCGTCGGGCGAGGGGACCGACGCCGCGGGCACGCCCGGGGCCGGCACCCACCCGACCGCCTGGCGCAGCGCCTTCAGCGGCCCGGCCTGGACCCTCGACGAGCCCACCGGCCAGTACTACCTGCACATGTTCGCGTCGAAGCAGCCCGACCTCAACTGGGAGGACCCCGACCTGCGCCGGGCCGTCTACGACATGATGAACCGCTGGCTCGACCGGGGCGTCGACGGGTTCCGCATGGACGTGATCAACCACATCGCGAAGGAGCCCTCGTCGCTGGCGCCCGGAGCCTCGCACTTCGTCATGGGCGGGCAGATCCACGACCACCTGCGCGAGATGCACCGCGAGGTCTTCGCCGACCGCACCGGCCGCGAGCTGATCACGGTGGGCGAGATGCCGGGGGTGACGGTCGACGACGCCCGGCTGTTCACGGCCGCCGACCGGCACGAGCTCGACATGGTGTTCCAGTTCGAGCACGTCGGCCTCGACCACGGACCGACCTCGAAGTTCGACAACCTCCCGTTCGACCTCGTGGCGCTCAAGCGCTCGCTGTCGCGGTGGCAGGAGGGCCTCGCCGACCAGGGCTGGAACAGCCTCTACCTCGGCAACCACGACCAGCCGCGGTCGGTCTCGCGCTTCGGCGACGACGGCCGCCACCGGTTCGAGTCGGCGACGCTGCTCGCCACCGTGCTGCACCTGCACCGGGGCACGCCGTACGTCTACCAGGGCGACGAGATCGGCATGACGAACGCCGGGTTCACCGCGGTCGAGCAGTACCGCGACATCGAGTCGATCAACTGGTTCGACGAGTCGGTCGCGGCGGGGGCCGACCCCGAGACCCTGCTCGAGGCGTTGCGCTTCCGCAGCCGTGACAACGCGCGCACCCCCGTGCAGTGGTCAGGAGGCGCGACGGCGGGCTTCAGCACCGGCACCCCGTGGATCGAGGTGGTCGCGAACCACGACGCCGTGAACGTCGACGCCGACCGCGCGGCGGGTGACCGCTCGGTGTTCGAGCACTACCGGCGGTTGATCGCGCTGCGGCACGAGTCGCCCGTGGTGGCGCTCGGGTCGTTCGAGCTGCTCGCTCCGGACGACGAGCGGCTCTACGCGTTCACCCGCACGCTCGGCGACGAGCAGCTGCTCGTGCTGGCGAACTGGTCGGGCGAGGCGTACGAGCTCGACCCGGCGCTCCACCCGGCGCTGCGGCGCCGGTCCGTGCCGCAGGTCGTGATCGGCAACGTGCCCGGCGGGGGCGGGCTGACGCTCGCGCCCTGGGAGGTGCGCGTCCTGCGGGGCTGACCCGCGCCTCCTCGGCTCCCCCGCGCCGCGCCGCGGGCTCGCATCGCACCGTCCGCTGACCGTCGCACCGCCGATGTTCGCGGTGCGACGTTCAGTCGACGGTGCGACTCGCGCCCCCGGGACGCGCTAGCGTCGGCGAGGTGAGCGATCCCGACGACGCGCCCGCGCCTCCCGACGACCCGGCACCCGCCGAACCGGCACCCACCGAGCTCCCGCACGGCTGGGTGCGCGTCGGCGAGCGCCGCTGGTGGTCGACGTGGGTCGGGGCGACGACCGCGTTCGCCTTCTTCGCGGCGATCCAGGCAGTCCAGTTCGTCTTCCGCATCGCCGAGATCAGCTTCCGGTGGGATCTCGCCCTGTTGGTGGCCGTCGGGGTGACGGTCGGGATCTTCGCGCTGATCACGGTGATCCGGAACGCCCGGGCCCCGCAGCCCTGGATCGACCTCGACTCCGGGCAGCTGCGCGCCGGCACCCGCCGCCCCGTCCCCCTGGTCAGGGTCGACCGTGCCGTCCTGACGACGGCCCCGGTCGGCAACGGCGGCCGCGTGCTCGTGCTCCGCCTGACCGCCAAGGAGGCGCGGGTCGACTTCATCCTGCGCGACCGGAAGGACGCGACCCTCGACCCGACCTCGACCGCCGTGTTGGCGGAGGCGCTGCGCCGCACCTCCGTCGCCATGCCGACCTCGATCCACGACCCGACCGGCCGGTTCGCGCGCTACAACTTCCCCGGCCACGTCGACCGCGACGACGCCGTCGCCCTCGTCGAGCACCCGCCCGCGGCCGGCGACCCGCTGCCCGCGGCCTGGTGACCGCGGCCTGGTGACCGCGGCCTGGTGACCGCGGCCTGGTGACCGCTTCGCCCTCGAGCGCCCTCGTCCGAGACCACGTCGCACCACCGTCGCGTCGTCGAACCACGCGAGAAGGTGGTTCCCCGACGCGACGGTGGTGCGACCTCGCCGGCGGGTCCCGGACTCAGCGCTTCCAGTACCCCGAGAACGTGATGCGGTTCTTCGGCAGCCCTGCCGCGTGCAGGTGCCGCCGTCCGCTGGTCGCCAGCGCGGACTCACCCACGACGTAGGCGTAGGCCCCCGGGTCGGCCGCCGACCGGGCCAGCAGCGCGGCGAGCGCCCCCTCCCCGGGCGCGACACCCCCGGCACCCCCGGCACCCCCGGCACCCCCGGCACCCCGACCGTCTACGTCGTCGTCGCCGCCGAGCGGCCGGCTGCCGGACCCCAGGGCGCCGAGCGCCCGGGCGTCGAGCTCGTCCCGCACCACCCACGTCACCTCGACGCCGTCGGGCGTGTCGAGCGGCCGCACGTCGGCCCGGGTCGGCACCTCCTGGATCACCGACCCCACGGAGGCGCGGTGCAGCGACCGCACGATGCCCTCCGTCCCCGGCAAGCCGGTCTCGTCGGCGACCAGGTGGATCTCGGTCGCGTCGTCGGGGGCGTTGAAGAGCACGCCCTGGTCGAGCAGGCCGAGGGCGTCACCGGGGCGGACGGCGCAGGCCCAGATCGCCGCGCCTCCCTCGAGTTCGCCGGATCCGCCGCGGTGCAGCACGAAGTCGATGTCGAGCTCGGCGCGCGAGGCCCCGCCCGCACCGGCCGCACCGGCCGCACCGGCACCCGCACCGGCCGCACCCGCACCCGCCGGACCCGCCGGCCGGAACTCGCGCACCGTGTAGTTCGCGCAGTGCGGCCGCTCGGCCTCGGGGATCGCCAGGTACTGCGCGTACCAGAGCGACGTGGTCGCCCGAGGCAGCCTCAACGAGTCGCTGCCGGGCACCGGCAAGAACAGCCGGAACCACTGGTCGAAGCCCATGCCGCCGAACTCGTGCAGGTCGTCGCCGACGACGGTGACGCGCTGGAAGCTCGGCGAGACGCGCTCGGAACGCAGCACCTCGAGCCGGTGCACTCGGGGGTCGGCGGGCTTGACGGGCGGACGGCGGGTCGACATAAGGTAAGGCTAACCTAACGAACCGCGGGTCGCATCCGACGTCGACGACCACGCCTCCGACGGGCACGCCGACGTCGAGCCACCCGCACGACCCGCATGACCAGCACCACCCGCACCATCCGCACGACCTGCACCACCCGCACGACGCGCGACACCGCGCCCTGCCCCACCGCTCCACGATCCGAAGGAGACCCGTGTCTGAACGCCACGCGTCCGCACTGCTGACCACCGCGACCGCCGACGAGTACGAGCGCCTCACCGGCGCCGCCGTCGCCCGGATCGCCGACCGCTTCCGCACGACGCGCCAACCCTTCTCGGGCGAGAGCCGTGCGCACCTGCAACACCTCGTCGACGCCGTCGACCTGGACGCCCCGGGCACCGGCGTCGACGACGCCCTGCGCGAGGTCGACGAGCTCTTCACGGCGAACGCCGTCTGGTTCCACGACCCCGCCTACCAGTCGCACCTCAACTGCCCGGTCGCCCTGCCCGCGGTCGCCGCCGAGGCCGTGCTCGCCGCCGTCAACCCCTCCGTCGACACGTACGACCAGTCCGCCGTCGGCACCCTGATCGAGCGTCGCCTCGTCGACTGGACCGCCGAGCGCATCGGCTTCGACCCCGCCACCCGCGACGGCGTCTTCACCTCGGGCGGCACGCAGTCGAACCTGCACGCCCTGCTGCTCGCCCGCGAGCACGCCACGGCCCGCGCCCGCGCCGACGCGAGGGACGAGGAGGCGCGGCTGCGGGGAACCGCCGCCCCCGGCCACCGACCCGTCCCGCGCGCCACGGCACTGCACGACCTGCTCGGCCGCATGGTCGTGGTCGCCTCCGCCGAGAGCCACTTCAGCGTGCAGAAGTCGGCCCGGCTGCTCGGCCTCGGCGAGGACGCCGTCGTGACCGTCCCCACCGACGACGCCGGTCGGATGCGACCCGAGGCCCTCGCGGTCACCCTGGACGCCCTCGTGCAGGCCGGACACCTGCCGGTCGCCGTCGTCGCGACCGCCGGCACGACCGACCGCGGCTGCCTCGATCCGCTCGCCGCCGTCGCCGAGGTCTGCGACCGCACGGGCGTGTGGCTGCACGTCGACGCGGCGTACGGCGGTGGCCTGCTCGTGTCGCCGACGCGTCGGCACCTGCTCGACGGCATCGAGCACGCCCGGTCGGTCACGGTCGACTTCCACAAGACGTTCTTCCAGCCGGTGTCGTCGAGCGCCCTCATAGTGCGCGACGGGCACGACCTCGACCCGGTCGCCTGGCACGCCGACTACCTCAACCCGCTCACCGACCCCGAACCGAACCAGGTCTCGAAATCGCTCCAGACCACCCGACGGTTCGACGCGCTCAAGCTCTGGGCGACGCTCCGCGCCCTCGGCGCCGACGGCGTCGGCGAGCTGGTCGACCGGGTGATCGACCTGGCGGCCGGAGCCCACGACCTGCTGCAGGGCGACGACGAGTTCGTGCTGCTCGCCGAGACCCAGCTCAGCACGGCGCTGTTCCGCTGGCAGCCGGCCGGCGTCGACGACGCCACCGCCGACCGGCTCGTCCCCCTCGTCCGACGCGTGCTCTTCGAGTCCGGCAGGGCGATCGTCGCGAAGACCGTGGTCGACGGGCGTCCCTGCCTCAAGCTGACGCTGCTCAACCCGGACTCGGGTCTCGACGACGTGAGGGGCGTGCTCGAGCTGGTCCGCGCCTCCTCGTGGGCCCTGCTCGAGAGCGACGCCCCCGCCATCGTCGCCGCCGGGACGGAGGTCGCCCGATGACCGCCGCCACCACGGCAGCCGTGGCCGCCACCACCCCGCGCGGCGCCCCGCGCCTCCACGACCTGGTCGGCATCGGCCTCGGCCCGTTCAACCTCGGACTGGCCGCCCTGACCGACCCGCTCGACGACGTCGACGCGGTGTTCCTCGACGAGAACGACGGCTTCGCCTGGCACCCCGGCATGATGATCGAGGGCGCCACGATCCAGGTGCCGTTCCTGGCCGACCTCGTGACGATGGCCGACCCGACCTCGCGCTTCGGGTTCCTGAACTGGCTGAAGGCGACCGGGCGGCTCTACCCGTTCTACATCCGCGAGGAGTTCTCCCCGCTCCGCGCGGAGTACGACGCCTACTGCCGCTGGGTCGCCGACCAGCTCGACACCCTGCGGTGGGGTCGACGCGTCACGAGCGTCGACGAGCAGCCCGACGGGACGTACGTCGTGACCTCGCGACGTGCTGCCGACCAGGCCGTCGAGACCTGGCACGCCCGACACGTCGTGCTGGGGGTGGGCACCGAGCCGCGCCTCCCCGAGCCGCTGCAGCGCCTCGCCGACCGGGGCGACGCCCACGGCCGGGGCGACACCCACGGCCGGGTCGTGCACAGCGCCGACTACCTGACGGCCCGCGACCGCCTGCGCGCCGCCGACTCGGTGACGATCGTCGGCAGCGGGCAGTCGGCCGCCGAGATCTACCGCGACCTGCTCGACACGACCCGCGTCGGCGACCGACCGGGGCACCGGCTCGACTGGGTCACCCGTTCGCCGCGGTTCTTCCCGATGGAGTACACGAAGCTCACGCTCGAGCTCACGAGCCCCGAGTACACCGACCACTTCCACTCGCTGCCGCGCGAGACCCGCGACCGCCTCGGCCGCGAACAGCGCAGCCTCTACAAGGGCATCAGCGGCGACCTCGTCGACGACGTGTACGACACGCTCTACCGGCTGAGCGTCGACGGGCCGGTCGACTCGACCCTGCTGACCGAGACCGAGCTGGTCGACGCCCGGTGGGTCGACGCCGACGAGCAGCTCGAGATCACGGTCCGGCACGCGCAGCTCGGCACGACGACCACCCGCCGCACGGACGCGCTCGTCGTCGCGACGGGCTACGCCGCACGACTGCCGTCGTTCCTCGACGCCCTCGGCGATCGCGTCGACCGGGACGACCTCGGCCGCCTCGCCGTGGCCCGGGACTACTCGATCGACGGGGGCCGGGGACGGCTGTTCGTCCAGAACGCCGAGGAGCACACCCACGGCCTCACCGCCCCCGACCTCGGCTTCGGCGCCTGGCGCAACTCGAGCATCATCGCCTCGATCACCGGCCGCGAGATCTACCCGATCGAGCGCCGCATCGCCTTCCAGACCTTCGGCCGGCCCGACGGGCCGACATCGACCGCGACACCGACACCGACACCGACCGAGGAGGCGCGGGTCACCCGATGAGCACCACCCACGACATCGAGGCGCTCGCGCCCGAAGCCTCCCCCGCGGCACGCGCAGCATCCTCCGCGGCGCCCGCGGCACCCGCAGCACCGTCCCGCACCGACGAGGGGGCGACGGGCGTGGCGTTCTCGCGCCGCGCCTCCTGCGGGCTCGTCACGATCGAGCCGTTCGCCGCGGACCCCTACGCCGTCTGCCTCCGCCGGTGGTTGGCGCACCCGGCATCGGCGGCCTGGCAGATGGCGGGCCTGAGCACCGACGAGGTGCGCGCCTACCTGGCCGCGATCGACGCCGACCCGCACCAGCAGGCCTGGCTCGGGCGGGTCGACGGCGAACCGACGTTCTTCGTCGAGACCTACGACCCGGCCGAGGTGCTGCTGACCGAGGTGCACGACGCCGAGCCCGGAGACGTGGGCATGCACCTGCTCGTCGCTCCCCCGCGCGGGCAGCGGGTGCACGGCCTGACCAGCGCCGTCATGGCGAGCGTCGTCGACTTCGTCTTCGAGATCGAGCGGGCGAGGCGCATCGTCGTCGAGCCCGACGTGACCAACGACCGCGTCGCGGCGAAGAACGACGAGGTGGGGTTCCGGGCACTCGGCGACGTCGAGCTGCCCGACAAGACGGCTCGGCTCTCGGTCCTGACGCGACACGACCGGGCGGCGGCGCACCTCGCCCCCGGCCCCGTGGACTGGGCTCATCGGCACCTGGTGACCAAGGCGCTGAGCGAGTTCGCCCACGAGCGGCTGATCGCCCCGGTGGCCGACGGCGACGCCGCGACCGCCCCCGCAGTCGACGACGACGACGCCGACGCCGACGCCGCTGCGACGGACGGCGCCTGGCGGGTCGCCCTCGACCACGACGGCCACCGGATCGACTACCGGTTCACGGCCCGTCGGCTGGCCCTCGAGCACTGGGCGGTCGACGAGACGTCGGTCACCCGCACGATCGACGGCCGCCCCGAGCCCCTCGACGCCCTCGCGTTGGTCGTCGAGCTGGACGACCTGCTCGGCATCCCCGAGTCGCTGCTCGCCACCTACCTCGAGGAGGTCTCGTCGACCCTGGCGAGCGCCGCCTACAAACGGCACCGGGGCGGCCCGACCGCCGAGCGGTTGACCACCGCGGACTTCCAGACGGTCGAGGCGGCGATGACCGAGGGGCACCCGGGCTTCGTCGCGAACGCCGGGCGCATCGGCCTCGGACTCGACGAGTTCCACGCCTTCTCCCCCGAGGCCGCGGCTCCCGTCCGGCTGGTCTGGTTGGCGGCGCGTCGGTCGGTGACGCACCTCGCACTCGGCGCCGGACTCGACGAGAGGACGCTGTGGCAGGCCGAGCTGGGCCCCGAGAGCGTCGCCCGGTTCGACGCGACCCTCGCCGCGAAGGGCCTCGACCCGGCCGGGTTCCACTACCTGCCGGTGCACCCGTGGCAGTGGCAGCACCGCGTCTCGATCTCGTTCGCCCCCGACGTCGCCCGGCGTGACCTCGTGCTGCTCGGCGAGGGCGACGACACGTACCAGGCGCAGCAGTCGATCCGCACCTTCGCGAACCGCAGCCGGCCCGACCGGCACTACGTCAAGACGGCGCTGGCGATCCAGAACATGGGCTTCGTCCGCGGCCTCTCGCCGGCCTACATGAGGCCGACGCCCGCGATCAACGACTGGGTGCACGACCTCGTGCACACCGACGCGACCCTGCAGGAGGCGCGGTTCCGGGTCCTGAGGGAGCGCGCCTCCGTCGGCTACACCGGTGACGCCTACCACCGGACGACGACGTCGTCGCCGCACCGGAAGATGATCGCCGCGCTCTGGCGCGAGAGCCCGGTGCCGCTGGTCGGCCCGGGTGAGCGGCTCGCCACGATGGCGGCACTGCTGCACCGCGACGGTGCCGGCGACGCACTCGCCTCGGCCCTCGTGAAGGCCTCGGGGCTGTCGGCCGAGGACTGGCTGCGGTCGTACCTGCACGCCTACCTCCGACCGGTGGTGCACTGCCTGCGGGCGCACGACCTGGCGTTCATGCCGCACGGCGAGAACGTCATCCTCGTGCTCGAGGGGTGCGTGCCGAGGGCCGCGTTCATGAAGGACATCGGCGAGGAGATCGTCGTCGTCGCCGCGCGCGAGGTCCCCGAGGCGGTGCGGCGGACCGTGCACCCGGTCGACGACCGCGAGAAGGCGTTGACGGTGTTCACGGACGTGTTCGACGGGGTGTTCCGACACCTGGCCGCCATCCTCGACGGCGACGGCGTGCTGCCTGCGGCCCGGTTCTGGGCGCTCGTGGCCGAGTGCGTCGAACGGCACGCCGACGAGCACCCCGACCTGCCGGGGTCGGTCGACCTGCGGGCGGCGCGCTTCGACCACTCCTGCCTCAACCGGCTGCAGCTGCGCGACACGCGCCAGATGGTCGACCTCGCGGCGCAGTCGTCGTCGCTGATCTTCGCCGGGACGCTGGCGAACCCGATCGCGAGGTAGGGGGCGGCGCCCCGGGGCGGGGGCGGTCGGGCCGCCTCCGCCCCTGGGAGGTGGCGGTCGATTCACGGTCGACCACCACCCGATCCGCGCAGGGCCACGGGCCGTGCGGGCCGCCGCCGATCACAGGGGGAGAACCATCGGCGGCGGGTCGAGCTGCTCGAGCGACGATACCGCCGTCGAGTTGCTTGGGTTTGAAGATACTCGCCCGACAAGGGGAAGGCAACGACCGAGCGCTGGGCATTCGCTGCACGGGGCGGGTGATTCGAAGCTCGAACAACTCACTCGGCGAGGTATCGTGGCCTCCGTGGCGTCCGTCGCCGCGCCTCCTCGTCTTCGCTCCGTCCTCGCGTCGCCGTCCCGCCAGCAGAGAGCCCACCATGTCCGACGTCTCCCCCCAGCCGCCCGCCGGCTCCCCACCGCCCCTCGACGACGAGGGCCAGCTCGACGTGACCCTCGTGCTCTCGGCGTACGCGTCGCTGCAGCGACAGGGCGAGCGCGTGCAGAAGGTCGTCGCCGACCACTTCGGCATGGGCACCACCGACCTCCGCTGCCTGACCTTCATCGCCACCGACCACGACACGACCCCGAAGCGCGCCGCCGAGTTCCTCGAGCTGTCGACCGGGGCGACGACCAGCCTGGTCGACCGGCTCGAGAGCGGCGGGTACATCTCGCGCCAGCCGCACCCCTCCGACCGGCGGAGCGTGCTGCTCGAACTGGCCCCGGCCGGGCGCGAGGCGATCGACCAGATCCACGACTTCTACCGCCGGGCGTTCCGCGACGCGGTCGACCCGAACCACCTCGACTTCCTCGCGGCGGCGATGCGCGCGATCGGCGACTCGTTGACGCGCGCGGCGGCCGGCGACGACGCCGTCGGCTGAGCGACCACGCCGCCACCGCCGGGTCGAACCACCGATGTGGCGTCGAACCACGCACTCCGGTGGTTCGACGCCACGTCGGTGGTTCGGTGCCGTCGGGATGGTCCGCGCGACCTGCACGGGCGCGCGCGGCCGGTCGTAGGGTGGGTCGATGACCCCCTCGGACGTCCTCGTCGAAGCCTTCTCGCGCCTCCCCGCCATCGCCGTGCGCGCGGTCGCCGACCTCTCGGTCGACGACCTCGCCTGGCGCCCCGACGACGAGGCGAACACGATCGCCTGGCTCGTCTGGCACACCGCGCGGGGGCAGGACGTCCAGATCGCCGACCTCGCCGCCTCGGAACAGGTCTGGACGGCCGACGGCTGGGCCGAGTCGTTCGCGCTGCCGTTCTCGGCCGCCGAGATGGGCTATGGCATGTCGCCAGCCGACGTGGCCGCGGTGCGGGTCGACGCCGAGCTGCTGATCGGCTACCTCGAGGCCGTGACGCTGCGGACGCGCGGCTACCTCGACGACCTCGACGGCGCCTCGTACGACGACGTGGTCGACGAGGCCTGGGACCCTCCGGTCACGGCCGGCGCCCGTCTCGTCAGCATCCTCAACGACTGCGTGCAGCACCTCGGCCAGGCCTCCTACGTGCGCGGCCTGCTCGACCGCCGCTAGCCGCCCGGCCGCCCCCGCACCGAGACCCCGGAATTCGCCGAGACCCTTCGCCGCGCGGTGGCCTCTCGGCGACGTCCTGGAGTCTGACGAGCGCAGGAGGCGCGGTCTCAGTCGTCGAGGGACGGCGGGAAGTCGGTCGGCACCGTGAATCCGAGCCGTGCGGCCACTTCGTCGAGCTCGGCCCGGCGCGCCTCGTACTCGGCGGCGAGCACCGGACCGACGACGGCGTCCGCGTGTGGCCGACTTCCGTCAGACGCGGTGCGACGCCACAACTCCACCGACGTGGCCGCCGACCGGGCCGCCGTCCAGGCTCGCGCGAGGTCCACGACGTCCGCCACGGGGGCGTGCCCGGACTCCGCCCACCGCCGCACCTCGACGGGCACGTACTCGAGAACCTCGGGAGTCTCTGCTCGTGAGCGATGCCCGGCACGCACCCGTCCGCGCGTCCCGAGCCCGCCGATCCAGCGGGCGAGGGCACGGAGACCCGCCGACGTCGCCGCGCCCGCTGATGCTCCGGCGGCCACGGGCACGACGAACGACGGTGGTTCCCGCCAGCCCGCCACGTCCCAGGCGAGCCACCAGGCGACGGCCACCCCGAGCGTCACGCCTGCCCAAGAGGCCACGCGCCTGCCCGTCGAACGGTTCGAGACGAAGGCCCGGCGACGCACGACCTCCAAGGCGACGTCGAGAGGGACGGACGGATCGGTGACGAGGTAATGGGTCTCGTCGCCTGCGTGGGCGACGCTCACGAAGGCCGTCATGCCGCGTCGTCCCTCATGAGCACGGGGTCGGGGTCGAACCCCAGCGGTCCCGCGACGACCCGGAGCGCCTCGGCGGCGTCGCCGATCGCCGAGTTGAGGGCGACGAGCGGCGGGGCGTCCACGCGGCCTTCGATCGTTGAGTCGAGCCGAAGTGCCGGGTCACCGGCGAATTCCAGCTCGCCGTCGCCATCGGCATCGACATACCCGTCGAGAAGGTCGTCGACCGTCCACATGGCCTCGACGAACTCGGTATACAACGACACCGCCTCGTTCAGTCGCCACACGTCCGAGGCGAGCGTCTCGTCGGTGACCCACCCGAGTACGTCGTCGTCCACCTCGACCACGCCGGGTGCCGTGACCGGCATCGGCAGGTCGGGAGTCGTCACCGTCCACACACCCCAGGTGGCGAACCCCGCGGCGACGAGCACGGCGACCCCGCCGACGACGCCGACGGTCCCCTCCGCCAACGGCTCGGTCAGCATCGCCGCCTCGAGGAAGACGGCGATCCCGGCGCTCCCCGCCACGACCACCAGCACGAACGCGAGCAGCGGCGCGTACCGGACCACCCTCCGTACCGGCCCCACGTTCGTCCCCGCGTTCCGCCGCCGCAGCTCGGCCACCGCCGCATCGGCCGCCGCCGCGTCGAGCGACGGGTCGACGACGTGCCAGCGCCTCCGGTTCCCCAGGCGCACGCGCAGCAGGCCGGGGCGGTCGCGGGTCGGGGGCACATCGAGAGACTAGGGGGCGTGCGGCCTGCCCGCCGCGCCCCCGTCCACGGGACGTCCGCCGCGGGCCGGCGGTGTGCCTCCTCGGCTCGTCCGCCTCGCACGGCGTCCGCACGACGAAGAACCCCGTTCCGAACGATCGACCCACGCGATGGGGGGTCCGTCGTCCGGAACGGGGTCCGAGAGCAGGAGGCGCGGTGTGAGCCTCCGGGGAGGGCTCGCTACGCCTGCACTCCCGCGAGCTCGTCGATCAGACGGTCGCCGGAGCGGGCCTCGATCATCTCGGCGTCGATCTCGGCGCGGTCGAGCAGCTCTTCCATGCGACGGCGGCGCTGACGCGTGATGAGCGTGACGACGGTGCCCTCCTTGCCCGCGCGGCCGGTGCGGCCCGAGCGGTGCATGTAGGTCTTGTACTCGTCGGGCATGTCGGCCTGGACGACGAGCTCGATGTCGTCGACGTGGATGCCGCGGGCGGCGACGTCGGTCGCGACGAGCACGTTGACCTTGCCGCTCGTGAGCAGCTGGAGGTTGCGCGTGCGGCGGGCCTGGTTCAGGTCGCCGTGCAGGCTCGTCGAGCGGATGCCGGCGTCCTCGAGCTGGTCGGCGAGCTGCTCGGCGAAGGCGCGGGTGCGGGCGAAGACCAGGGTCTTGCCGCCGCCCGAGGCGAGCTGCTCGATGACCGCGGTCTTGTCGCGCTGCTCGATCAGGAGCACGCGGTGGTCGATCGTGGCGCTGGCCTGGTCCTCGCCGGCGACCTCGTGGACGGCCGGGTCGACCAGGAACTCGTCGACGAGCTTCGCCACGCCCTTGTCGAGCGTCGCGCTGAAGAGCAGCTTCTGGGCGCGGGCGCCGTCGGGGCGGACCGTCGCGGTCTCGCGGATGATGCGCTGCACCGGCTCGAGGAACCCGAGGTCGCACATGTGGTCGGCCTCGTCGAGCACGGTCACGACGACCTCGCTCAGGTCGAGACGACCCTGGTCGATGAGGTCCTCGATGCGGCCGGGGGTGCCGATCACGATGTCGACGCCGCGGTTGAGGGCACCGACCTGGCGCTGCTGGGGCACGCCGCCGTAGACCTGCGTGGTGAACAGGCCGACCGAGCGGGCGATGGGCTGCACGGTGCGGTCGATCTGCATGGCGAGCTCACGGGTCGGGGCGAGGATCAGCGCGCGGGGCTTGCGGCCCATCTTGCGGTTCTTCGCGCCGTTGTTCTCCATCAGCTTCTCGACCAGCGGCGCGCCGAAGGCGATCGTCTTGCCCGAGCCCGTGCGGCCACGGCCGAGCACGTCACGACCGGCGAGCACGTCGGGGATCGTCGCGGCCTGGATCGCGAAGGGAGCCGCGGCACCCATCGAGGCCAGCTGACGCTCGATGTTGTCGCCGAGGCCCAGGTCGCCGAAGCTCACGCCCTCGACGTCGGCCGCGGTGACGACCTCGGCCTTGAGCTTCTCGAGCTTGACGTCGTCCTCGGGCGAGTAGTGGGTCGCCGCGTCGCGCTTGGGGTAGAAGTCGCTCGAGCGGTCGCCGACGCGGGCCGGGCGGTCGCTGCGGTCGCTGCGGTCGAAGCTGCGGGGCGCGCGGTCGTCGCGAGCCGGGCGGTCGCTCCGGTCGAAGCTGCGGGGCGCGCGGGCGTCGCGGTCGACACCACCGGAGGCGCGGTCACCGCGCTCGGGACGGTCACCGTACGAGCGCTGGGGGCGGTCGTCACGCGAGCGGTCGTCGCGCGCCGGGCGGTCGCTGCGGTCGAACGAACGAGGGGCGCGGTCGTCGCGCGCCGGGCGGTCGTTCCGGTCGTACGAACGAGGGGCACGGTCGTCGCGAGCCGGGCGATCGTTCCGGTCGAACGAACGAGGGGCACGGTCGTCGCGGGCCGGGCGGTCGCTGCGGTCGTAGCTGCGGGCGCCGCGGTCGTCGCGGGGGGCGCGGTCGTCGCGTGCCGGGCGGTCCGAGCGGTCCCACGAGCGGGGTCCACGGTCGGAGCCCCGGGCGGCGTCGCGGCCACCGTCGCGGCCGTAGCCTCGGGCGGCCTCGCGGCCACCGTCACGGCCGAAGCGGGGAGCGGCGTCGCGGCCACGCTCGCCGTTGCGGCTGTCGAAGTCGCGGTTGCCGAAGCGGTTGCCGCCGGCCGGCTTCTCGCGGGGCTCCCAGTTGGGGCGGCGGTCGTCGGAGCGGGCCGCGCCGGGGGCACGGTTGCCGCCGCCGTCACGGGTGCCGAACTCGCGGCGTCCGCGGTCGGCGCGCTCGCTGGCGTCCCAGCGCTTCTTGGGGGCAGGGGCCCCGGCCTCGTCGGCGCGGTGGCCGCGGTGCTTGGGGCTCTTCGAGCCGGCCTTGGGGGCACCACCGGTGCGGTCGGTGCGCGGGCGGGAGTTGTCGTAAGGAGACATGGAGGAGTTCTTTCCGGGCTTGTCAGAGATGACGCGAAGAAATACCCGGGCAGCCATTGACCAGGACCGTTCACAATCGTGAATTCATCCCGTCGTGACTCGGCGGGAATCCGGCCCACAAGACTTACAAACCCTCGTGCTGTTCAAAGCTGTGCATGATCGGCACCACCAGGTGCCGATGTGCTCGCGCCACAGGCGCGGTGTCTTGAGCCGACCCACCTACGATACCCGAGCCTCCCCCGAACCGGAAGCCCCGCCTCCTCCGGTCGGTCGGCGGCCGGAGCCCGCCGGCCGAGGTCACACCCGGGCAGCAGCCGTCTCGGCGCCCTCGGCCGCCTCGGCGCCCTCGCCCGACTCCGCCGCCCGTCGATCGGCCCGGCGTTCGCCGATGCGCTCGAACAGGTAGTAGATGACGGGCAGCACCACGAGCGTCAGCAGGGTGGACGACACGAGCCCGCCGATCACGACGATGGCGAGCGGCTGCGAGATGAAGCCGCCGTGCCCGGTCACGCCGAGCGCCATCGGGGTGAGCGCGAAGATCGTGGCCGCCGCCGTCATGAGGATCGGCCGCAACCGCCGCGACGCTCCCTCGAGCAACGCCTCGCGCACGCGCAGACCCTTCTCGCGGTACTGGTTCACGAGGTCGATCAGAACGATGGCGTTGGTCACCACGATGCCTACGAGCATGAGCACGCCGATCAGCGACGCCACCCCGAGCGGCACCCCCGAGGCGAGCTGCAACAGGATCGCCCCGGTCGCCGCGAACGGGATCGACACGAGCAGCAGCAACGGCTGGATCAGGCTGCGGAACGTCGCCACCATCACGATGTAGACGATCAGGATCGCGATCAGCACGGCGAGACCGAGCTGCGAGAAGGCGTTGGCCTGGTCGGCCGTCGCCCCGCCGATGGTCGCGTCGGTCCCGTCGGGCAGGTCGACGGCGGCCACGGCGTCGGACACCTCGGTGCCGGCGGCCGAGAGGTCGTCGCTCGACGGCGTGATCGTCACGGTCGCCGAACGTACCGCGTCGGTCGTCGTGACGGAGGTCGGCCCGGTCGTCTGCTCGACCGTGGCGATGGAGTCGAGGCGCACGGGCCCGGTCGGGCTCGGCAGCTCGAGGGCCTTCAGCTCGTCGATGGTCGCCGGCGGCGTCGGGTCGACCGTGTAGACGTCGACCGAGCTGTCGTCGATCTCGAGCGACCCCACCCGGAAGGGCTGGATGGCCTGCGACACGATGCCCCCCACGGCGACCTCGCTGTAACCGAGGGCCGCGGCCGCGACGCGGTCGACCTGCACGCCGATGACCGGCTGGGCCGCCTGCAGGTTGGAGCTGGCCTCGGCGGTGCCGGGAAGCCCCTGCACCTTCTTCAGCACGGCGTCCGTCGCGGTCTGCAGGCTGTCGGGGTCGGGTGCCGTGACGTCGACGGTGATGTCGTTGCTCGTGCCGAAGCCGCTCGACGCCGAGACCTCGATCTCGCCCGCGTCCGTGACGTCGTCCAGCCGGGACCGGACGTCGGCCTGCAGGGCGTCCTGGTCGGCGCTCTCGTCGGTGGTGATCGAGTAGGTGACGGTGCTGTCGCCCGATCCTCCGAGGAAGCTCGCGATCGACGTCCCGCTCGAGCCGATGGTCAGCTGCACCGTCTCGATGCCGTCGACGCCCTCGAGCACCTGCTCGACCCGGTCGGCGGCGTCGGACTGCGTCTGCAGGCTCGACGCGGGCGGCAGGGTCTGCGTGACGCTGAAGGTGTTCTGCCCGCTCGCCCCGAGGAAGTTCGTCTTCATGAAGGGGATGACGGCGCCCGTGCCCACGAGGATGAGCAACGCCACGAGGATCGTCACGACCGGACGCTGCAGGGTGCCCCGCAGCACCGGGACGTACGCGCGACGCAGGCGGTCGAGCGGTCGGGTGTCGGACGGGTCGGAGGCGCGGGTCGTCAACGACTCGACCGTCGCCCCCTCGACGGCGGCGGCCTCGCCCCCCGGCGCGTGCTTGTGGGCCTTCGGTGCCCGGAGGAACCAGTACGCCAGCACGGGCACGATCGTCAGCGCGACGAAGAGCGACGCGACGAGCGCGATGGTGACCGTCAGGGCGAACGGCCGGAACAGCTCGCCGGTGATGTTGCCGACGAAGGCCAGCGGCAGGAAGACCACGACGGTCGTGACCGTGGACGCGGTGATGGCACCCGCCACCTCGCGGACGCCGACCTTGATCGCCTCGAGCCGGTCGACGCCCGCGGTGAGGTGCCGCTTGATGTTCTCGATGACGACGATCGAGTCGTCGACCACGCGGCCGATGGCGATCGTCAGCGCACCCAGGGTCAGGATGTTCAGGGTGTAGTCCGCCGCCTGCAGCCCGATGAACGTGATGAGCACGCTCGTCGGGATGCTGATGGCGGTGACGATGGTCGACCGGATCGACAGCAGGAAGACCAGGATGACGATCACGGCGAACACGAGGCCGAGCAGCCCCTCTTCGGCGAGCGCGTCGATCGACTGCTGGATGAACGGCGCCTGGTCGAACACCACCGACAGCTTCACGCCGTCACCCAGGTCGGAGGCGAGGCCCGGGATGGCGTCGCGCACGGTCTGCGACACGTCGACGGTGTTGGCGTCGAGGGTCTTGGTGATGGCGACCGTGAGGGCGTCCTGCCCGTCGACGCGGCTGATCGAGGTGACGGGTGCGCCGGTCAGCTGCACGTCGGCGACGTCACCGATCGTCGTGGCCGAGGTGCCGCCGAGGAGCGGCAGGGCGCGGATCTCGTCGACGCTCGTGAGTCTCTGACCCGCCTGGATGGACAGCGTCTTGCCGTCCTGCGTGAGGGTGCCGCCGGGGATCAGCGTGCCGTTGGCGTCGAGGGCGTCCTGGAAGGCGGCCGTGGTCAGCCCCGCGGCGGCGAGCGCCGTCTGGTCGGGCGAGATGGTGACGCGTTGGCCGGCGTCGCCGTAGATCGAGGCCTCGCGGACGCCGTCGAGCTTCTGCAGGTCGGGCACCGTGACGGTGGTCAGCCGGTCGACGAGGGCCTGCGAGTCGGCCGAGTCGTAGCCGGTGACGGCGATCTGGATGACGGGCAGGTCGTCGAGGCTGCCCGTGACCACCTGGGTGTCGACGGAGTCGGGCAGCGAGAGCCGGTTGATCGCCGACTGGATCTTCTGCTCGGCCGAGTCGAGGTCGGTGCCGTAGGTGAACTCCGCCGAGACCGTGCTCTGCGAGGTGCTCGAGGTCGCCGAGGTGCCCTCGAGCCCGGGGATGATCTGGACGGCCTGTTCGATCGGGGTCGAGACGTCCTCGTTGACGACCTCGGGCGTGGCCCCCGGGTACGAGCTGACGATCGCGATCTGCGGGAACTGCACGTTGGGCGCGAGCTCTTGCTTGAGCGAGGTGAGGGCGATGCCGCCGAAGACGGCGACGACGATGGTGACGAGGGCGATCAGCGCGCGGTTGCGCAGGCTGAAGACGGACAGCAGGTGCACGGTGCTCCGGTGGTGAGAGGGAGAGCGGAGGAGGCACGGTGAACGACGTGCACCGCACCTCCATTGTCACCAGCCTCTCTGGGAACTGGCGGCGGTTTCTTTCACGCTGTGCAGATCGCTGCCCGGTCGCCGTGACGGGGACGAGCCGACCGCAGGACCCGGCTCAGACGACCTCGGCCAGCAGGGGCGAGGTCGGCGCCTGCACCCCGTCGACCCCGTCCCACGCGGCGCGCAGGGCGGCGAGCGCCCGGTCGGTGTCGCTGTCGGCGTACGAGAACGGCACGCGGAGGAACCGCTCGAACGCCCCGTCGATGCCGAACACCGGGCCGGCCGCGAGCAGCAGGCCCTCCCGGCGGGCCGCGAGGGTGAGCTGCGAACTGACCGGCGCCCCGAGCCCCACCCAGGTGGTGAGACCGCCCGCCGGCGACGGCACCTGCCACGACGGGAACGCCTCCCTCAGGCCGTGGACGACGCGGTCGCGACCTCGTCTCAGGTGGCCGGCCCGCGCCTCCAGCACGCGGTCGAAGTCGCCGAGCAGCTCGGCGACCACGAGCTGCTCGAGCACGGGGGTGCCCAGGTCGCCCGCCGAGCGGGCGCGCACGAGCCGCTCGACGAGCGGGCGCTCGGCACGGATCCAGCCGATGCGCAGCCCACCCCAGAGCGACTTGCCGACCGAGCCGATCGTGACCGCGCGTCCGTACGCGGCCATCGGCGAGGGGGCGTCGCGACGGTCGTCGATCGCCATCTCGGCCATGGTCTCGTCGGCGATCACGACGGTGCCCTCGGCGGCCGCCGCCTCGAGCACGCGCGCCCGCTGGTCGGCGGGCATCGTCGCGCCCGTGGGGTTGTGGAAGTCGGGCATCAGGTAGGCCACCGGCGGGCTGGTGCGCCGCAGGGTCTGCATGAGCGCCGCTTCGTCCCAGCCGTCGTCGACGGTGACGCTGACCGGCACGAGGCGGGCGCCGGCGCCGCGGAGGGCCTCGAAGGCGTGCGGGTAGCCGGGCGCCTCGACGACGGCCCGGTCGCCGCGCGAGACCAGCACGCGGGCGAGCAGCGCGATCGCGTGCTGCGCCCCGAGGGTCACGACGATCTGGTCGGCACTCGTCTCGAGCCCCCGCCGTCGGTACCGTTCGGCGATCGCCTCGCGCAGCACCGGTCGCCCGACCGGGTCGTAGCCCGGGTCGTCCAGGTACGCGCCGAGCCGCCCCGCCGCCCGTTGCGCCGCCTCGGCGATGCCGTCGACCGCGGGCAGCGCCGCCTTCGTCAGGTCGAGCAGCCCCTCGGTCGTCGTCGGACGCGGCACTGACGCGCGGGCCGGCAGCCGGACGACGCTGCCGCTGCCCCGCACGCTGTCGACGTGCCCCGTGTCGCGGAGGGCGGCGTAGGCCGCGGCCACGGTCGTGCGGCTGACCCCGAGGTGCGCGCAGAGGTCGCGTTCGGACGGCAGGCGGGTGCCGACCGGCAGCCGGCCGTCGAGCACGAGCAGGCGGATGCGGTCGGCGAGCGCCAGGTAGCCGGGAACCGAGGAGGCGCGCCACGAGTCGAGCAGGACGCCGAGCGCCCGCGACGAGACCGTGGTGGCACCGTGGTCGAGGTTGGTCACGCGGCCACCCTAGGCGGATTGGACCCTTGCCACCAGGCCAGTCGAGCGATTGGATCGACCCCATGCTCCTCTCGCGTCGCCTGCTGCAGTTGTTCGTCGGCCTCACCGCCTACGGCTTCGCCATCGCCCTCATGGTCCGCGCGGGCATCGGCGTCGCCCCGTGGGACGTGCTGTCACAGGGGCTCGTCCGCCACACCGGGCTGACGTTCGGCACCGTCACGTTCGTCACGAGCCTCGTCGTGCTCCTGCTCTGGATCCCCCTGCGCCAGCGACCCCGCTTCGGCACGATCGCCAACACCCTGATGATCGGTCCGGTCGCCGACCTCGGCCTGCGCGTCCTGCCACAGCAGACCGAGTGGTGGGCACAAGGCCTGACCTTCGCGGGCGGCCTGCTGTTGCTCGCCGTCGCGAGCGGCCTCTACATCGGAGCCGACTTCGGGCCGGGCCCTCGCGACGGGCTCATGCTCGGCCTCCACGCCCGGTTGGGCTGGCGGGTGGGCGTCGCGCGCACCGTCATCGAACTCACGGTCCTCGCCGCGGGGTGGCTGCTCGGCGGGCAGGTCGGCATCGGCACGGCGGCCGAGGCCCTGCTCATCGGCCCGCTCGTGGCGATCACGTTGCCGCTCTTCGCCCGGCGCCGGGTGGCGACCTCCGTGGTCGCCCCGGCCCGCGCCTCCTCGCCTGCCTGAGCCGCGGCCGGTACGAACCAGTTCGGACCGACCCGCGCTGACCGGGAATAAATCGTCCACGAGCGAAGTTGACAGGCCCTCGCACGGGAGTAGAGTCGCCGCTCGTGACCAACGACACCCGGTCGCCGAAGCGTTGGCTGATCGGTGAACCCCTCCCCTCGGAGAAGCTCGAGGGGCAGCTGCTCCCGAAGCACCTCGCACTGCCGATCTTCGCCAGCGACCCGCTCAGCTCGGTGGCCTACGCGCCGCAAGAACTGCTGATGATCCTGCTGATCGGCGGCCTCGGGTTCCTGACCCTCGCGCCGTGGGTGGCCGTCGCGGTCGTCGTCCTGCTGCTGGTCGTGGTGGCGTCGTACCGTCAGCTGATCAAGGCGTACCCGTCGGGCGGCGGCGACTACGAGGTCGCCCACAAGAACCTCGGCGAGAAGGCCGGGCTCGTGGTCGCCTCGGCGCTGCTCGTCGACTACGTCATGACGGTGGCCGTCTCGGTCGCCTCGGGCGTGGACAACATCATCTCGGCCGTGCCCGAACTGGCGCCGGTGCGCGTCGAGCTCGCGATCTTCTTCGTCGTCCTGCTGGCGGCCGTCAACCTCCGGGGCGTGCGCGAGTCGAGCAAGGCCTTCGCGATCCCCACCTACCTCTTCGTGTCGAGCGTCTTCGTCATGATCGTCATCGCCCTGGTGCGCACCGCCCTCGGCGACCCGCCCGTCGCCGAGAGCGCCGAGTACACGGTGCAGGCCGACCAGCTGACGCAGGCCGCCTTCATCCTGCTGTTGCTCCGGGCCTTCTCGAGCGGCTGCTCGGCCCTGACCGGCGTCGAGGCGATCGCCAACGGCGTGCCCGCGTTCCGGCGGCCCAAGGTGCAGAACGCCCAGAAGACCCTCGTGCTGATGGGCAGCATCGCCATCGTCCTGTTCGCCGGCCTCGTCGCCGTCGCCTTGATCGCCAAGGTGCACTACGCCGAGGACGCCTGCGACCTCCAGGGGTTCGTCGACTGCGCCACCACGCCGCAGCGCAGCCTCGTCGCGCAGATCGCGAGCGCGGTCTTCGGCGGGTCGCTGTTCGGCATCCCCTTCTACGTGATCCAGGCCTGCACCGCGGCGGTGCTGTTGCTGGCGGCGAACACGGCCTTCAACGGGTTCCCCTTGCTCGGGTCGATCCTGGCCCGCGACCAGTACGCCCCCAAGGCGCTCAACACGCGCGGCGACCGACTGATCTACTCGAACGGCGTGATCGTGCTGGCGCTGGTGGCCTGCGCCATCCTGCTCGTCTACCAGGCCAGCGTCACCGGGCTGATCCAGCTGTACATCATCGGCGTCTTCGTCTCGTTCACGCTCGGCCAGACCGGCATGGTCGTCCACTGGACCCGCATGCTGCGCGAGGGATGCGCCGACCGTGGAGCGGTGTACCGCGCCCGCGGCATCAACGCCTTCGGCGCCCTGCTCACGGCGTCGGTGTTGATCGTCGTGACGGTGACCAAGTTCACGCACGGCGCCTGGCTGGTGTTCGTCATCATGCCGATCCTCTTCGTGCTGATGCTCGGCGTGAACCGCTACTACCGGGACGTGCTCGTCGAGATCGAGCCCGACGCCACGACGCAGTTCGGCTCGCACGGCGACCACGCGATCGTGCTGGTCGGCACCATGCAGAAGCCCGTGCTGAAGGCCCTCGACTACGCCATCGCCGCACGCCACGAGTCGCTCGAGGCGATCCACGTGGGCATCGACGACGAAGCAACGGCGCTCCTGCAGCGTCAGTGGGCCGAGCAGGACATCGAGGTGCCCCTGCGCATCGTCGCCTCGCCGTACCGCGACATCAGCATGCCGCTGATCAAGTACATCAAGGCCCACCGTGAAGAGCACGGCAGCGAGGTCGTCACGGTCTACACGCCCATCTACATCGTCGGCCACTGGTGGGAGGCCGCGCTGCACAACCACAAGAGCCGCCGCATCCGCCAGAAGCTCATGCTCGTGCACGGCGTGACGATCTCGCTCGTGCCGTGGCTGCTCGACTCGTCCGAGGTGCTCTACGGGCGTCGATCGCGGCCGATCCCCGGCCAGGACCGCCGTGGGGAGCCGATCCGCCCCCGCCCCGTGCCGCGCCGCGTGCTCGAGCCGGCCGGTCGCCGGTCGGGCGCCGCCGGCGGGGCCCTGGGCGCCGACGCGGGCCCGGACGGCCGCGCCGGGGCGGCGGTCGAAGGAGGCGCGGTGCAGCGGGGCCTCGACGTCCAGCCCGCGCAGAACGGCACGAAACCCGGCCCGAAGCAGACCCCGCGCGCACCGGGCTCGGCGGCCGGCAACCGCGGAGGCGGCGCCGCCGCACGCAAGGCCCGCTCGGCCGCCCGCAACTCGACCGGCACCTCGCCCCGCAAGAAGAAGTAGCGCCGGCGCCCGGGAGCGTCAGCGCCAGACGGTGCGGGGCCGCAGCAGCCGGTGCCGCGGCTCGCTGTCGTCGAGCAGCAGCGAGAGCACGGCTCCTGCGACGTCGACGAGCGGTTGCTCGACGCTCGACAGGCCGAGCGCCGAGGCGACCGGGGTGTCGTCGTAGCCCACGACCGGCACCGATGACCCCAGCACGACCGATGCCCCGAGCGCGAGGGTGTCGCTCGCGCACACCACGGCGTCCACCGCGACTCCCGCGTCGAGCACCGACCGGACCGCAGCCGAGGCGAGCGGCACCGAGTCCTCGACGGCCAGGTCGAGCGCGTCGATCGAGGCCGGATCGAGCGTGCCCCGTGACGCGAGCGCCTCGCGCCACCCGCGCCTCCGGTCGTCCCCGGCGCCCGAGCCGGCGGGCCAGCCGAGGAAGGCCACGTGCGTCGCACCCCGGTCGAGCAGGTCGTCGGTCGTCGAGGCGAGGCCGGCGCGTCCGTCGACGTCGACCCAGCGGTGTTGCGGGTCGCCCATGTCGTCGATCCCCCAGGGCCGACCGAAGGTGACGAAGTCGGCGCCGGCGTCGATCAGCCATTCGGTGCGCGGGTCGTCGAAGAACGTCGAGGTGAGCACGAACCCGTCGACGTCGGCGCCGTCGAGCAGGCGGCGGAACTGGGCGATCTCGTCGTCGGGCCCGGCCGCCGTGTACAGCAGGATGCGGTGGTCGCGAGCGTCGGCCTGCTCGGTGACCGCGTGCAGGAACCGGTCGAGCACCGCGCCCGAGATGCCGTTCTGCACGGGGTCGAGCCGGATGCCGATGGTCGAGCTCTTGCGGGTGCGCAATCGTCGCGCCGACGCGTGCGGCCGGTAGCCGAGGTCCGCGATCGCCCGCTCGACCCGGCCCCGCGTGTCGGGTCGGACGATGTCGGGCGCGTTCAGCACGTTCGAGACGGTCTGCCGCGACACCCCCGCGACCGAGGCGACGTCGCTGACGGTCGGGAGGCGCGGTGTCGGAACCCGAGTCATCGTGCCCTCCACCCCGGCGCCGGTCGGCGGCCTCGGGTCACGTTACCCCAGCGCCCGGGTGCCTCTCGGCTCCCCGGTCTTGACACCCACGGGGCGGCCTGCCTACTCTGACGACACGGATTTGATCGATCAAATCTCACGTCCGCCCCCGCTCCATCCCGAGGCGCCACCCCGGCACCACACCCCGACCACAGCACCCGCACCATCGCAACGACGCGACGAGAGGCCCACCATGCGACGACGCACGACCCGCCTGGCGGCAGCAGCCGCCCTCACCACCATCTCGGCCCTGGCCCTCACGGCCTGCGGCTCCGGCTTCAGCGAGGGGTCGGGCGCCGCGAGCGACGGCGCCCTCACCAGCAGCGACGACTCGCTGACCGTGCTGATCGGCTCGAGCGGAGACGCCGAGACGAAGGCCGTCACCGACGCCGTCGCGAGCTGGTCCGACGACTCGGGCACCGGCGCCGAGGTCAGCGTGGCCTCCGACCTGCCGCAGCAGCTCAGCCAGGGCTTCGCCTCGGGCGAGCCGGCCGACGTGTTCTACGTCTCGACCGACACGCTCGCGGGCTTCGCCGGCAACGGCAGCCTGCTGGCCTACGGCGACCAGCTCGCCAACGAGGGCGACTTCTTCCCGACCCTCGTCGACAGTTTCACGCTCGACGACCGGTTCTACTGCGCGCCCAAGGACTTCTCGACCCTCGGCCTGATCATCAACACCGACATGTGGGCCGCGGCCGGCCTGTCCGACGCCGACGTCCCGACCGACTGGGACTCGCTGAAGGCGGTCGCCGCGAAGCTCACGACGGCCGACCACGTGGGCCTGGCCTTCAGCCCCGAGTACGCCCGGGTGGGCGCGTTCATGGCGCAGGCCGGCGGCGCGGTGACCACCGCCGACGGCACCGAGGCGACGCTCGACTCGTCCGAGAACGTCGAGGCGCTGACCTACGTGAAGGACCTGCTGACCAGCGGCGACGCCGCGTTCTCGAGCGACCTCGGCGCGGGCTGGGGCGGCGAGGCCTTCGGCACGGGCAAGGCGGCGATGACCATCGAGGGCAACTGGATCACCGGCGCACTCACCAACGACTACCCCGACGTGTCGTACCAGGTGGCCGAGCTGCCCGCCGGCCCCGGCGGCCAGGGCACGTTGCAGTTCACCAACTGCTGGGGCATCGCCGCCGACAGCCCCAACCAGCAGGCCGCCGTCGACCTCGTCGAGCAGCTGACGAGCACCGACCAGCAGCTCGCCTTCGCCGACGCGTTCGGCGTCATGCCCTCGATCCAGTCGGCCGCCGACACCTGGAAGTCCGACAACCCCGACCAGGCCGCGTTCCTCGACTCGGTCGAGTTCGCCCAGGGCACGCCCACGCAGGACGGGTCCGCCGCCGTGATCAGCGACTTCAACTCGCAGCTCTCCGGCCTGAAGGACGGCGACCCGAAGACGATCCTCGAGTCCGCGCAGAAGAACTTCGAGGCGATCCTCCAGTAACCCTCGGGGCACCGCGCCTCCCCCGGCGCGGTGCCTCGCACTCCCCACCCGACGGGGGCGGCCGGGGCCGCGACGCGTCCTCCCCAGGGCGGTCGCGCCTCCGTCCCTCCCCGGTCCCGTTCACTCCTCCCCCGCGGCCGCGCCTCGTCGGCGATCATCCGAGGAGGCGCGACCCACCGACCCGAGACAGCGCACGAAAGGCAGTCCCCATGACCGCGATCTCGACCAAGGTCCCCCGACGGCGCAGCGCCGTCTCGCGCGGCGAGGGCCTCTCGGGCTGGCTGTTCGTCTCGCCCGTGCTGATCGTCCTGGGCCTCTTCCTGGCCGTGCCCGTCCTGATGGCCCTCTGGGTCAGCGTCTCGGACTGGACCGGCCGGGGCTCCCCCTTCGCGGCCGGCGTCGGCTTCGTCGGGGCGCAGAACTACCGAGACCTGCTCGGCGGCGGCGGCCTGGCCGAGCGCGACTTCGGCCTGAGCCTGCGCAACAACGCCTGGTACGTGATCCTCGTCGTGCCCATCCAGACCGCCGTGGCTCTGCTGCTCGCCGTGTTGGTGAACCGCCAGGTGCTGCGCGGCCGCGGGTTCTTCCGCACCGCGTTCTACTTCCCGTCGGTGACCAGCTCGGTCGCCATCACCGTCCTGTGGCTGTTCCTGTTCTCGCAGAGCGGCGCGGTGAACAAGCTGCTCTCGTTCGTCGGCATCACCGGGCCCGCGTGGTTCAACGACGCCAGCGGCGTGCTGCACAACCTGCTCGCCGTCGTCGGCGTCACGCAGCCCCCGGCCCTGCTGGCCGACCACACCGCCCTCGGCGTCAGCTGGTGGGACTGGCTGGCCGGGCCGTCGGTCGCGATGTCCGCGTTCATCCTGATGGCCGTCTTCACCACCAGTGGCACGTTCATGCTGCTCTTCCTGGCGGCCCTGCAGAACCTCGGTGGCGACGTCCAAGAGGCCGCGATGATGGACGGCGCGAGCGGCTGGCAGCGCTTCTGGCGCATCACGTTGCCGCAACTGCGACCGACGCTCTTCACGGTCCTCACCCTCGGCCTCATCGGCACCTGGCAGGTCTTCGACCAGATCTACACCGGCACCCAGGGCGGCCCGCAGAAGACCACGCTGACGCCCGCCTACCTCTCGTACACCTCGGCGTTCGGCGAACAGGAGTGGGGTCGCGGCGCGGCCATCGCCTTCGTGCTGTTCGTCATCATCGTCGCCTTGACGATCCTGCAGCGCATCGTGCTGCGCGAACGGGCCGTGTCGAAGAGACGCACCCGGCTCTACACGACAGGAGTCGAGCGATGACCACGACCGCACCGATCGCCGACCGGACGAACCCCTCCTCGCCGGTCGCGCCTCCCCCGGCCCCACCTCACCCGGCCGGGCGCGAGCCCCGCAGCACGCGACGCATCGCCGGCACCTCGGTGCTCTACGCCGTGCTGATCGTCATCGCGGCGATCTACATCCTGCCGTTCCTGATCAACGTGGCGACGTCGTTCAAGACCGACCCCGAGGCGGCCTCCGACCCGTTGGCGTTGATCCCGATCACGCCGACGGTCGCCGCCTACCGCCAGCTGTTCCTCAACAGCGACTTCCCGACCTGGTTCCAGAACTCCGCGATCGTGACGATCGTGGTGACGCTCGGGCGGGTCTTCTTCAACTCGCTGGCCGGCTACGCCCTGGCGCGGCTGCAGTTCCGGGGGCGCAACGTCGTCTTCGTGCTGCTGATCGGCGTGATGGCGGTGCCGACGGTCGTGCTGCTCATCCCGAAGTTCCTGGTGATCAACCAGCTCGGCATGTACGACTCGTACTCGGGCATGATCGTGCCGCTGCTGACCGACGCCGCCGGGGTCTTCATCATGAAGAACTTCTTCGAGTCGATCCCGCGCAGCGTCGAAGAGCAGGCGCGCATCGACGGTGCCGGCACCTTCCGGGTCTTCTGGTCGATCGTCCTGCCCATGGCTCGCCCGGCCCTCGTGACGATCATCATCCTGTCGTTCCAGGGGTCGTGGAACGAGCTCTCGCACTTCATCGTGTCGACCCAGTCGCCCGAGCTGACCACCCTCACCAAGGGCGTCGCGAGCCTCGCCTCGGGGCAGCTGAGCCAGGGGTCGCAGTACCCGATCAAGCTCGCGGCCGCCGCGGTCATGACGATCCCGGTCGCCATCGTCTTCTTCGTCTTCCAGCGCCGCATCATGAACGCCAGCGCCGGGGCCGTCAAAGAGTGATGCACGCCGCGACGCCCACCCCGTCGCACCCCACGCCCGCCACCCGGAGCCCCAGGAGCCCCCGATGACCCAGACCTCCCCCCTCGATTCCGACCACGCCGACCGGTCGACCCCGACA
The DNA here is from genome assembly GCF_001421165.1 of Frigoribacterium sp. Leaf8. Classification (GTDB taxonomy): domain Bacteria; phylum Actinomycetota; class Actinomycetes; order Actinomycetales; family Microbacteriaceae; genus Frigoribacterium. Next base: position 84,565 of record NZ_LMKB01000007.1, read on the forward strand.
CCCGGCCTCCAGCCGTTCCTCGCCGCCGAGACCGTCGTGCTGAGGGCTCCCGTCCAGGCGTGGTCGGCCGCCGACGGGTCGATGGGCGCGGCGACGATCCACGGCGTCTACCTCGGCGACGTGCGTCTCGTCGCCGGGCACGGCGTCACCGTCGACGGTCTCGTCCCCGAGCACGTGGCCACGGTGCCCCTCGGAGCCTCGTCGGTCCGCTTCGAGTCGCTGCTGCGCGGCCTCGACGACGCCGGAGCCGACCCCGACGTCCGCCTGAGCTCGCTCCGTGACGTCACGACCACGGGCGTCCACGAGCGCCACACGGTCACCTCCCGGCTCGACCGCGAGCTCACGGTCACCCTGGCCGCGACCCTCCGACCCGACGCGTCCCCCATGGACCACGTGAAGGCCGGGATCGTGGGCGCGCCCGTGCGCGACGCGACGCTCAGGTCCGACGGCACCCGCGCCTCCTGGCGGGCAGAAGGAGTCCGGGTCGACCTCGAGACCCGAGGAGGCGCGGTGCGGGACACCCCGGCCGGCCTCGTCGTCGAGTGGGTCGCCGTCGTCCCCGCCCGGAGTTCCGTGACGGTCGGTCTCGACCTGGTCGCGACCGCCCCCGACGCCGTCGTCCGGGGCGTGCGGACGCCGCCGCACTGGGCCGACCTCGACCCGGCGCCGCGTGACGACCGGCTCGCCCGCTGGGTCGACCGTGCCCGCGACGACCTGGCGGCGCTCCGGCTGACCACGACGACGGCACCCGACGACGTGTTCTACGCCGCAGGTGCGCCCTGGTTCTTCACGCTCTTCGGCCGCGACTCGCTCTGGGCCGCCCGCTTCACCCTGCCCCTCGACCTCACGGTCGCGGGGGGCACCCTGCGGGTGCTGGCGGGACTCCAGGGCACTCGACACGTGCCGGGAACGGCCGAGCAGCCGGGCAAGATCATGCACGAACTCCGTCAACGGACGTTGACGATCCCCGGTGAGGACGTCAGCCTGCCCCCGCTCTACTACGGCACCGTCGACGCGACCGCGCTCTGGATCTGTCTGCTGCACGACGCCTGGCGCTGGGGCCTGCCGCGGGCCGAGGTCGAGGCGCTGCTGCCGCACCTCGACGCAGCCCTCGCCTGGATGCGCGACTCGGGCGACAGCGACGGCGACCTGCTGCTCGAGTACGTCGACGAGACCGGCCACGGCTTGGCGAACCAGGGCTGGAAGGACTCCGGGGACAGCGTCCAGTGGCGCGACGGAACCCTCGCCGAGGGGCCGATCGCGCTCTGCGAGGTGCAGGCCTACGCGTACGAGGCGGCCGTGCACGGGGCCGACCTGCTCGACGCCTTCGGTCGGGCGGGCGGCGACGCGTGGCGCGACTGGGCGGGGCGCCTGCGCGACCGGTTCCGCGCCTCCTTCTGGGTCGACGACGACGCGGGCGCCTACCCGGCGATCGCCCTCGACGCGGCCAAGCGGCCGGTCGACACGGTCACGAGCAACCTCGGGCACCTGCTCGGCACGGGTCTGCTCGACCCGGACGAGGAGGCGCTGGTCGCGTCCCGCCTCGTCTCGCCCGAGCTGTCCAGCGGTTTCGGCCTCCGCACGATGTCGACCGACAGCGCCGGCTACTGGCCCCTGAGCTACCACGGGGGCAGCGTCTGGACCCACGACACGGCCATCGCGGTGCAGGGCCTCGCCCGGGCCGGGTTCGCCGACGAGGCCGCGGTGCTCGCCGAGGGCCTGCTCGCGGCGGCGCCGACCTTCGACTACCGGATGCCCGAGCTCCACTCGGGCGACCCGGCCCGCGAGATGCCGTCGCCCGTGCCGTACCCCGCCTCGTGCCGCCCCCAGGCCTGGTCCGCCGCAGCCGCCGTCGCCGTCTGGTCCGCCACGCACGCCGTGCGCCCGCCCCGCCACCCATGACCGCTCGCCCCGCCGCCGATGGTGCGCGCACCCTCCCGCCGAACGCGGGCGAGCCCGCGCACGGGCATCGCCTGCGTCACCCCTGCCGTCGGCGCTCGGCGTCGCTCTCCGACAACCGCGCGACCACCTGACGGGCGATCGCCCGGCCGGCCCGGTTCGCCCCGATCGTCGAGGCCTGCGGCCCGTAGCCCGCGAAGAACAGCCGCGGGTCGAGGGTGGAGGCGCCGCCCTCGACGCTCACGCCCCCGTCGGCCGAGCGCAGTCCGAGCGGCGCCAAGTGCCGCAGCTCGGGACGGAACCCGGTCGCCCAGACGATCGCGTCCGCGTGGGCGGAGGTGCCGTCGGCCCACCGCACCCCGTCGGGTTCGACGGTCGCGAACATCGGCCGCTCGACCAGCACGCCGCGCTCGATGCCCGACACGAAGCGCCGGGTGCGGGGCACGCCCGTCCCGCTGACGATGCTCGGCAGCGCTTGCCCCGCCCGTGCCGCGCGGTCCTGCGCGGCGACCGCCGCGACGGCCGACTCGACGTCGAGCTCGCCCTGGTCGAGCCAGTCGACCGGCCGGCGGGTCACCCACGTCGTCGAGGCCGCGACGCCGTCGAGCTCCAACACGAAACCGATCGCGCTCGTGCCGCCGCCGACGACGACGACGTCGAGCCCCTCGAGCTCGGAGGCCGCCCGGTAGTCCGAGGTGTGCAGCTGACGCCCGCGGAAGGTGTCGCGCCCGGGGTACCACGGCACGAACGGGGCGCCCCAGGTGCCGGTCGCGTTCACGACGACCTCGGCCCGCAGAGAGCCGGACTCCGGCCCGGTCCCCGCAGCCGGAGCGACCCCCGAGGAGGCGCGCCCCGCCCACCGCACCGAGAACCCGTCCCCCAGCCCGGTCACCCCGGTCACCTCGACCGGGCGCCGCACGTCGAGCCCGAGCGCGTCCTCGTACCGCGCGTACCGGTCGGCGACGACGTCACGCGCCGGGGCCGACCGGTCGGCGTCGGCGAACCCCAGCCCCAGCTCGGCCATGCCTGGCAGGTCGTGCACCCGGTGCGCGGCACCCAGCCGCAGGCTCTCCCAGCGGTGCTGCCACGCGCCTCCGGTTCCGGGGCCCCGGTCGAGGACGACGAGATCGCGCCCCACCTCGAGTCCGAGCCGGCGCAGGTACCACGAGACCGACAACCCGGCCTGGCCCGCACCGATCACGAGGACCCTCGTCCGCTCGCCTTCGCCCCCTGCAGTCATCCGGACCATCATGCCCGTCCGAGGCGGCAGCCGGGGCTAGGGGTACATGATAAGATCGGTCCAGTTTTTCACCAGCATCCTGTCGGCAGTTCCCGGGTCGTCCGACACCGTTTCCGGGCCGAGTTCAGAGGGGGTCACGCATGGGGCGCGGCCGTCAAAAAGCCAAGCACACCAAGGTCGCCAGAGAGCTGAAGTACTTCAGCCCTGACACCAACTACGGTGCACTCGAAAAAGAGTTGGCGACGAAGAACGACTCCGGCGACGAATACGTCGACAAATGGGCCGACGACTTCGACGACGAATACGACACCGAGCACGACCAGAACAAGAGCGCCTGAGGCCGGCCGGCTGATGACCTCTCCGTCCTCGTCCCTCGCCTGGGAGCAGGTCGTCGTCGATGCGAGCGACCCGTCCGGGCTCGCCCGTTGGTGGGCCGACGCCCTCGGGTGGGTGTTCGTCTCGGTCGACGACGACGAGCCCGAGATCCGTCCGACGGCCGACACGCTGCCGGGGCTCCTCTTCGTGAGCGTCCCCGAGGCCAAGACGGTCAAGAACCGTCTGCACCTCGACTTCCGTCCGACGCCGGTCGACGGCCAGAGCCGCGAGGCGACGCAGGCCGACGAGGTCGCGCGGCTCGAATCGCTCGGGGCCGTCCGCGCACAGGTCGGCCAAGACGACACGGACGTGTCGTGGGTCGTCCTCGCCGACCCCGAGGGCAACGAGTTCTGCATCCTCTGAGTCCGCACCACGCACGCCACACGACGACGGCCCCTCGATCTCGAGGGGCCGTCGTCGTGTGTCACCAGCTCACCGGGTGACGGGCCGAACCGGCGACGCGGCCGCCGTCAGGAGGCGCGGCTCAGCCGCCGACGAGCGTCGCGACCGCGGGCAACAGCCCCACGACCAACAGCAGGATCATGCCGCCGGCCGTGAGGGCCGCGACCTTGCGCCCGCCGGTGACGGGTGACGCGGACGAACGCAGCGGCGCGGGCTGGGCGGGGACGCGGCTGACCCGGGCGCTGCGCGGAGCGGCGACCGCCGCGCGCGAGACGGTGGAGAGGGGGATGCGGGTGGTGCTCATGGGTCGACTCCTTCGTCGTCCGGTCTGACGTCGTCGTCAGGACGCCCGGCAGGGGCGTGGGTTCATCGTACGTCCGCCGCCGGACGAACGCCACGCGACGTCGCCGGTGATCAGCCCGCGTAGGACCCGACGAGCCGCACCGCGCCTCCGTCGACTCCCTTGGCGCCCTGTTCGAAGCCGGACAGGTCACGCGCCCGCGTCGAGACGGTGCCGACGGGCCACGTCGCGATGCCGTCGGCCTCGAGGGCCGCGGTGACCGAGCCGGCCTGTCCGGCGGCCACGACGGCGATCATGCCGATGCCGAGGTTCCAGGTGCCCTCGCTCGACTCGAGGGTCGAGCCGGCCAGGTCGCTCAGCACCCGGAAGACGGGCAGCGGCGACCAGGTCGAACGGTCGACCTCGGTCCACGACCCGAGGGGGAGCACGCGGGCGAGGTTGGCCGCGATGCCGCCCCCGGTGACGTGGCTGAGCGAGTGGATCGCGCCGTCGAGCGAAGGGTCGTCGAGCACGCGCAGCAGGGGCGAGGTGTACAGGCGCGTCGGTTCGAGCAGTGCCTCGCCGACGGTGCCCGAGAACTCGGGCAGGGTGTCGTCGTAGCCGAGGTCGCGTGAGGCCAGGATGTGGCGCACGAGCGAGAAGCCGTTCGAGTGGACGCCCGACGAGGCGAGGGCGAGCACGACGTCGCCGTCGCCGACGAGGTGCGGGCCGAGCTGGCGCCCCGACTCGACCGCACCCACCGCGGCGCCGGCCACGTCGTAGTCGTCGGGCCCGAGCAGGCCGGGGTGCTCCGCCGTCTCGCCGCCGACGAGGGCGGTCCCCGTCGCGCTGCAGGCGCGGGCGATGCCCTCGACGATCGAGGCGATGCGGGTCGGCACCACGCGGCCGCAGGCGATGTAGTCGGTCATGATCAGCGGCCGGGCGCCGACGACGACGATGTCGTCGACGACCATGCCCACGAGGTCCTGCCCGATCGTGTCGTGCTTGTCGAGCGCCTGGGCGATGGCGACCTTCGTGCCGACGCCGTCGGTCGACGTCGCGAGCAACGGCTTGTCGAAGTCCTTGAGGAACGACACGTCGAACAGCCCGGCGAACCCGCCCACGCCACCGACGACACCGGGGCCGTGCGTGGCGCCGACGGCCGCCTTCATCAGCTCGACCGCCCGGTCGCCGGCGGCCGTGTCGACCCCCGCTGCGGCGTAGGAGGCGCTGGTCGAGTGGGCAGAGGAGGTCGCCATTCGTTCATCCGTTCGGTGTCGCTCTAGACTGTCGCGGTAACCCCAACTCTACGGTCTGGAGCCAGATCCGCATGTGCGGCATCGTCGGTCTCGTCGCGCACGAGCCAGCAAATCAACTCGTCTACGACTCGCTCCTCCTGTTGCAGCACCGGGGGCAGGACAGCACCGGCATCGCGACCGCCGAGGGCGGCATCTTCCACGTGCACAAGACCAAGGGTCAGGTGCGCGAGGGCTTCCGCACCCGCGACATGCGCGCCCTGCTCGGCAACATGGGCCTCGGTCACGTGCGGTACGCCACCAAGGGCGCGGCCAGCAACGAGCAAGAGGCGCAGCCGTTCTACGTGAACGCGCCCTACGGCATCGTGCTGATCCACAACGGCAACCTGACGAACACGCGCGAGCTCACCAGCGAGCTCTTCCACGTCGACCGCCGCCACCTCAACACGAACAGCGACACCGAACTCCTGGTCAACGTGCTGGCGCACGAGCTGCAAGAGCAGGTCAACGGCAGCGAGCTCGACCCCGAGCAGATCTTCGCCGCGGTCTCCCGCGTGCACGACCGGGTGCAGGGCTCCTACGCGGCGATCGCGATGATCGCGGGCCACGGTCTGCTGGCCTTCCGCGACCCCTTCGGCATCCGCCCGCTGGTCCTGGGCCGCCGTCTCGCCGCCGACGGCGTCCGCGAAGAGTGGATCACCGCCTCCGAGTCGCTCGTCCTCGAGTCCGGCGGCTACGAGATCGTCCGCGACGTCGCCCCCGGCGAGGCCGTCTTCATCTCGCTCGACGGCCAGATGGTGTCGAAGCAGTGCCACGCCAGCCCGCGCCTCATCCCCTGCTCGTTCGAGTACGTCTACCTGGCCCGCCCCGACTCGATCATGAACGGCATCTCGGTCTACGACGCCCGCCTGCGCCTCGGCAACCGGTTGGCCGACACGATCGCCGCGCACTCGCCGATCGGCGACATCGACGTGGTCATGCCGATCCCCGACTCGTCACGCCCCGCGGCCATGCAGGTCGCCCAGAAGCTCGGCATCGAGTACCGCGAGGGCTTCTACAAGAACCGTTACGTGGGCCGCACCTTCATCATGCCGGGGCAGGCCGAGCGCAAGCGGTCGGTGCGCCAGAAGCTCAACGCGATGTCGAGCGAGTTCAAGGGCAAGAACATCCTGATCGTCGACGACTCGATCGTCCGCGGGACGACCTCGCGCGAGATCGTCGAGATGGCCCGCGCCGCCGGAGCGAACAAGGTGACGTTCACCTCGGCCGCTCCCCCGGTCCGGTTCCCCCACGTCTACGGCATCAACATGCCGTCGCGGCACGAGCTGGTCGCCCACGACCGCAAGATCCCCGAGATCGCCCGCGAACTGGGTGCCGACCACCTCATCTACCAAGAGGTCGCCGACATGCAGGCGGCCATCACCGAGGGCAGCGACGTCACCGAGCTCGAGATGAGCTGCTTCACGGGCGAGTACGTCACCGGCACCGTCAGCCCCGAGTACCTCGCCTGGGTCGAGGCCAACCAGCTCAGCTGAGTCGCGCCGCCGTCGCCACCCGCACCTCGCCCCTGCTTCCACCCGCCGGGGGAGGTGCGGTGTCGGCAGGCGTCCCTAGGCTGGGGGCCATGAGCGACGTCGGCATGCCCCGCCCCGAACCGACCGCGACGCCCCCGGCGTCCGCCCTGCAGATCACCGGTCTGCGCAAGGCGTTCGGCGACAAGGTCGCCGTCGACGGAATCGACCTGACCGTGCCGACGGGCTCGTTCTTCGGCCTCGTCGGCCCGAACGGCGCCGGCAAGACGACCACGCTCTCGATGGCGACCGGTCTGCTGCGTCCCGACTCGGGCAGCATCGCCGTGCTGGGCGTCGACGTCTGGTCCGACCCGACGCACGCCAAGTCGCTCGTGGGCGTGCTGAGCGACGGCATCTCGCTGTTCGACCGCCTCACCGGCGAGCAGCTCGTCACGTACCACGGCCTGCTCAACGGCATGAGCCGCGAGACGACGGCCCAGCGGGTCGGCGACCTGCTCGACCTGCTCGACCTGCGCTCCGCCGGCGGCACGCTCGTCGTCGACTACTCCGCGGGCATGACCAAGAAGGTGGCGCTCGCCTGCGCGCTCGTCCATGCCCCGCGCCTCCTCGTCCTCGACGAGCCGTTCGAGTCGGTCGACCCGATCTCGGCCGCGAACATCCGCGACATCCTGCACGGTTACACGCAGAACGGCGGCACGGTCATCGTGTCGAGCCACTCGATGGACCTCGTCCAGCGCATGTGCGACCACGTCGCCGTCATCGCGGCCGGGCGCGTGCTCGCGGCCGGCACGACCGACGACGTGCGCGCCGGCTCCACCCTCGAGGACCGCTTCGTCGAACTCGTCGGCGGCCGTCAGCACAACGAGGGGCCGTCGTGGTTGCGCACCTCCTGAGCCTGCGCTGGCGGGTGCTGCTGAACGGCTTCAAGCGCAGCACCTGGCAGATCGTCGCGGCCGTCATCGGCGGGCTCTACGGCCTCGGCGTGCTCGCCGCCGTCGTGGTCGGCCTGGTCGCACTCTCGTTCGCGCCCGAACGCTGGGCCTGGACGGCCGGCGTGCTCGGCGGTTCCCTCGCCGTCGTCGGCTGGATCGTCGTGCCCTTCGTCGCCCGGGGCTACGACCAGACCCTCAGCGTCTCGAAGCTGCGCCCGTTCCCCCTGCCCGCCGACAGGCTCCTCGTCGCCCTGTTCGTCACCGGGCTGCTGGGCATCCCGGGCATCGTCACGCTCGTCGCCGCCCTCGCGACGACCTTCAGTTGGCTGCACCACCCTCTCTCGGCCGTCCTCGCGCCGTTCTGCGGGGTGCTCGGCGTCTTCGTCTGCGTCGCGGCGTCCCGCGCGGTCGAGACCGCCACCAGCGCGCTGGGTGCCAAACGTCGCTACCGCGAGCTGATGAGCGTCGCGATCTTCGTGCCCCTCATCCTGGCCGGGCCGCTGATCGGCCTGGTCGGCCAGGGGCTCAGTTCCGTCGGCGACGACCTGCCCCGTGTCGCCCACGCCCTGTCGTGGAGCCCGCTCGGCGCCGCCTGGTCGATCCCCGGCGACGTCGCCCTCGGCCGACCGGGCGAGGCAGCCCTCAAGGCCCTCATCGCCCTGGTCACCCTGGGGGTGCTCCTCCTGCTCTGGCGACGCGGACTGGCGACGGCGCTCGTGGCTCCCCCCGCCGTCACGGCCACCGCGGCGTCCAAGGGCCTCGGGCCCTTCGCCCGCTTCCCCGCGACGCCGACCGGTGCGGTCGCCGCCCGGACGGCCGTCTACTGGTTGCGCGACCCGCGGTACGGCGGGTCGCTGATCGTCGTCCCGCTGATGCCGGTCCTGGCGATCTTCCTGTCGTTCTCCCTCGAGACGACCTGGCCGCTGTACGCCATCGGCCCGGCCGTGGCCGCGCTCCTCGCCATCACGCTGGCCGCCGACGTCTCGTACGACGGCACGGCCTTCGCCGCACACCTGTCGACCGGCTTGGCGGGTGCGGCCGACCGCGCAGGTCGCGTCCTCACGCTCTCGCTGTTCGCGGTGCCCTCCGTCGTGCTCGCCACGCTCGTCCCTCTGGCGGTGGTGGGCCGATTCGACGTGGCCCCGGCCCTGCTCGGCATCGGCCTGGGGCTGCTGCTCACCGGGTTCGGCGTGTCGAGCGTGGCCTCGGCGCTGTACCTGATGCCCGTCCCGGCGGCGGGCGAGAGCCCCTTCAAGTCACCGCCCGGGGCCAACGTCACCTCGACCCTCGGGCTCTACGCCTCGTGGGCGATCGTCTTCGTGCTGTCGCTGCCCGAGCTCGTGCTCGGAGTCGTGGCGCTGGTCCAGGGGTCGGTGCTCCTCGGGCTGGTGACGCTCGTCGTCGGCGTCGTCCTCGGTCTCGTCCTGGCGATCGTCGGCATCCGGCGCGGCGGACGCCTTCTCGACGCCCGCGGCCCCGAACTGCTCACCAGGTTGCGGCGGGCTCGCGGGGCCTGACCCGGGCCGTCAGCCGCGCACGCGGCAGGTAGGCGAGGCCTGGCGCGGCTCGGTGAGGCCTGGCTCGGCTCGGTGAGGCCTGGCGCGGCTCGGTGAGGCCTGGCTCGGATCGGCTCGGCGAGGCCTGCCTCGGCTCGGCTCGGCGAGGTCAGTCGCGGCCGTGTTCGCCGTCGGTGACCTGGCGGGGCGCCGTGTCGACCTCGTCGTCGATCGGCATCTCGAGCCGTTCGCGTTCGACCTGGACCCGCTTCGCCCCACGGCTGGTCACCTGCTCGGCGACGATGGCCACGACGCAACCGACGGCCCCGCCGATGGTGAGCCCCCAGAGCGAGATGTACCCGTAGGTCTGCGCGACGCCCTCGCCCGAGTCGAACGGGAAGAGCGAGGTGACGATCAGCGACACGACCACGCCGAGCGCCGCACCCATGATCAAGAACACGGGCACCTTGGGTGCCCGACGCACGGTGACCTCGTCGCGTTCGACGATCGACTCGGCTGCGCGATCGGCGGAGGGCTCGACGACGGGCTCGGGTCGCTGCTGGTCGTCGGGTGCGTTCGTCACCCGCCCATCATCCCAGAGGAGGCCGACCACCGCCGCCGCCCCTCTCGACGTCGAGCAGGGCCCTGGAAGAGCGACCACGGCGGAGGCACCGCCGAGGAGGCGCGGGTCAGCCCCGCTGCCAGGCGATCGGCACGTAGCCGGTCAGGTCCGCCCTGCTGCCGGAGGCCGACACGAGGGCCCCGGCCCGCGCCTCCTGCCAGCTGAGATCGCCGGTGGCGAGTCGCACGAAGGTGGCGGCGTCGGTCTCGACGACGTTCGGCGGCGTGCCTCGCGTATGACTGAGTCCTTCGCGGAACTGCACCGCGCCGAACGGTGGGACGCGCACCTCGACCGTCGCGCCGGGTTCGCCGTCGGCGAGCACCTGCAGCAACCAACGGACGGCCATGGCGGTCACCGGCCGTGGCGCGGTCTCGCCGGCGGCGAGCGCCGCCCGCACCTCGCCCACCGCGGCCGATCCCGCCGCGTCCTCGATCCGTGCCCTGGCCATGCGCCCACGCTACCCGCGCCTCCTCGTCTCGCCCCGCTCCGGCCCATCCGCCCCGGCCCGGCCCGGCCCGCCCGCGCCGGCCCGGCCCGTCCGCCCCGGCCCGGCCCGGGCGACGGACTCGGCATCGCAGCACGCCCTCGGTAGGCTGTGGCGCGTGCGAATCCTCGTCCTCGGTTCCGGTGCTCGCGAGCACGCCATCATCACCGCCCTGCTGCGCGAAGACGCGGGCCACGAGATCACCGCGGCCCCCGGCAACGCGGGCATCGCCGACCAGGTCGGCATCGTGCACCTCGACCCGTCGAACGGCGCCGTCGTCACCGAGTACGCCCTCGAGAACGACGTCGAGCTGGTCGTCGTCGGTCCCGAGGCACCGCTCGTCGCCGGTGTCGCCGACGCCCTCCGCACCCGGGGCATCCCCGTCTTCGGGCCGGGCAAGAAGGCCGCGGCGCTCGAGGGCAGCAAGACCTTCGCGAAACGCATCATGGACGAAGCCGGCGTACCGACCGGGCGGGCCACGCGCGTGGGCACCCTCGACGAGGCCCTCGGCGTGCTCGACGACTTCGGCTCCCCGTACGTCGTCAAGGCCGACGGGCTGGCGGCCGGCAAGGGCGTCCTCGTCACCGACGACCGCGACGCGGCGGTCGAGCACACCACCTACTGGCTGCAGCACGGGCCCGTCCTCGTCGAGGAGTTCCTCGAGGGTCCCGAGGTCTCCCTGTTCTTCCTCAGCGACGGCCACACGGTCGTGCCGCTCAGCCCCGCGCAGGACTACAAGCGCCTGCTCGACGGCGACGCCGGTCCCAACACGGGCGGCATGGGTGCCTACTCGCCACTGCCCTGGCTCGCCGACCGCTTCGGCAGCGAGAAGGACTTCGTCGACGAGGTCCTCGACGCCATCGCCACCCCGACGGTGCGGCAGCTCGAGTCCGAGGGCACGCCGTTCATCGGCCTCCTCTACGCCGGGCTCATCCTGACCGAGCGGGGCGTGCGCGTCATCGAGTTCAACGCCCGGTTCGGCGACCCCGAGACGCAGGTCGTCCTGCCCCGTCTGGTCACGCCGCTCAGCGGGCTGCTGCTCGCCGCGGCGACCGGATCGCTGGGCAACCACGAGTCGCCGCGGTTCTCGTCCGACGTCGCGGTGACCGTGGTCCTCGCGAGCGAGGGCTATCCCGAAGGCGCCGTGAGCGGTCGCCCGCTGCGGGGTCTCGACGACGCGACCGCCGTCGCCGGGGTCCACGTCGCGCACGCCGCGACGGCGCGCCTCGACGACCAGCTCATCGCCACCGGAGGGCGCGTGCTCAGCGTCGTCGCCGAGGGGGCCGACTTCACCGAGGCCCGGGGTCGCGTCTACGACGCCCTCTCCCGCATCGACCTCGAGGGCGGCCAGTACCGCCACGACATCGCCGAGCGGGTCGCCCGATGACCGCCCCCGACGGCACGACGCCCTCCGCCTCCGGCCTCGACGCCGCCCCTCGCCACCTCGACGGGTGGACGCCGGTGTACTCGGGCAAGGTGCGCGACCTCTACGTCCCGGCGCCGGTCGCCGGCTCGGTCGGCGACGCCGCCACCCTCGCCGACACCGAGTACGTGCTCGTCGTCGCGAGCGATCGGGTCAGCGCCTTCGACCACGTGCTCGAGCCCGGCATCCCGGGCAAGGGAGCACTGCTCACGCAGCTCAGCCTCTGGTGGTTCGCCCAGCTCACCACCGTGCCCAACCACCTGGTCGACCCGACCACCGCCTCCGTCTCGTTGCCCGCGCAGGTCCGGGACCGCGCCATGCTCGTGAAGCCGCTCGACATGTTCCCCGTCGAGTGCGTCGTCCGCGGGTACCTGGTCGGCAGCGGCTGGGCCGAGTACCGCGAGCACGGCACCGTCTGCGGCATCCCGCTGCCCGAGGGGCTGTCGAACGGCGACCGGTTGCCCGAACCGATCTACACCCCGGCGTACAAGGCTCCGCTCGGCGAGCACGACGAGAACATCTCGTTCGAGCGCACCGTCGAACTCGTGGGGGCCGAGACCGCGGCGGCCCTGCGCGACCGGTCGCTCGAGATCTACCGCCTGGCGTCGGACGTGGCCGAGGCCCGGGGGGTCGTCCTCGCCGACACGAAGTTCGAGTTCGGCGCCGACCGGGCCACGGGCGAGATCACCCTGGGCGACGAGGTCCTCACGAGCGACAGCAGTCGCTTCTGGGACGCCGAGGTCGACGCCTCGGGCGACCGCACCCAGAGCTTCGACAAGCAGATCGTCCGCGACTGGCTCTCCGCGCACTGGGACGGCACGGGCGAAGCCCCCGCCTTGCCCGACGACATCGTCGCGCGCACCTCCGCCCGCTACCGCGAACTGATCGAGCGTCTGACCGCCCGCTGACCCGGGCCACATGCCCCGGGGCCCACGCACCGGGGCGCATCCCGGGGCCCGACCCGGGCCCCACACCGCGTTTCGTGCACTGCACCGCATCGAGATCCGGTGACGTGCACGGAACGCGGTGCGCCGTCGGTCGGGAATGCCCGGCCCGAGCGGCCGGTTCCTGTCGATGACACGTCACCGACCCGGTGACCACCCGACCAGACCTGGGGCCCCCATGACCGACACCTCCGCGACCGACGCGACGCGCGCCTCCTCGTCCGACCTGCTCGCCGCCGACACCGGCATGGGAGCCGTCACCCTGCGGGTCGCCGACCTCGACGCGATGACCGCGTACTACCGCGACGCGGTCACCCTCACGGTGCTGACCGCCGAGCCGGCCGCGTGCCGCGTGGTGCTCGGTCGAGGGGCGACCCCGATCGTCATCCTCGAGCACGCTCCCGAGCTGAAACACGCCGGGCCGCGTGACGCCGGCCTCTTCCACACGGCGATCCTGTTCGAGACCGAGGCCGACCTCGCCGCCGCCGTCTACAGCGTCGCGACCCGTCACCCCGGCACGTTCACCGGCAGTGCGGACCACCTCGTCAGCAAGGCGTTCTACTTCACCGATCCCGAGGGCAACGGCATCGAGCTCTACTGGGACCGCAGCCGCAGCGAGTGGTCCTGGACCCACGGCCAGGTCGACATGGCCACCCTCGCCCTCGACCCGAACGCGTTCGTGCAGCAGAACGTCACCGAGGAGGCGCTGGCCGGCTCGGCATCCCGTCCCGCCACGGTCGGCCACGTCCACCTGAGCGTGGGCGACGTCGAGTCGGCCCACCGGTTCTACGTCGAGCAGCTCGGCTTCGAGACGACGACGCGCTTCGGGCCGCAGGCACTGTTCGTCAGCGCGGGCGGCTACCACCACCACATGGCGATGAACACCTGGAACAGCGCCGGCGCCGGGCGCCGTCAGCTGGCGCTGGGCCTCGGCCTGGTGCGCATCGAGGTGCCGACGGCCGACGACCTGGGCGCCCTCGGCGAGCGCCTCGGCCACCACGGCGTCGCCACCCGCGACGACGGGCGTGTGCTCGGGTTCGACGATCCCTGGTCGAACCAGCTCCAGGTGACCGTCCGACCGCAGTCGGCTTAGCCCTCGGTCGCAGGCTCCCTCGGCGACGCCGATGGCTACGGTGGTGAGCATGCCTGCAGCCGAATCCCCCACGTTCTCCACGACCCCTGAGGGCGACCTCACGCTCGACGACCACGAGGCGATCGCGGCGATGCTCGCCCGGGCGTTCCCGAGCTACGACCACTGGTACGCCGGGGCTCGCAGCTGGGCGGGGATGCAACCCGAGCTGCGGGTCGTCGCGCGTCAGGGCGACGTCGTGGTGGCGCACGCCGGCCTGCGTCGCCAGTTCGTCACCGTCGGCGACACGGACCTGCTCGTCACGGCGGTCGGCATGGTCGCCGTCTCGCCGACCGTCCAGGGCACCGGCCTCGGCGGCGAACTGCTCCGTCAGGTCGACGCGGCACTGACGTCGCTCGGCAGCGGCTTCGGCGTGCTCGAGACCGGGGACGACGTCCAGGGCTTCTACCGGCGCGGCGGGTGGCTGCCGCTCGACGGTCTCACGGCGCACTACACGGCGTTCAGCGCCGACGGCGCCGGCGTCCTCGTCACCCAGGACCACGGCTGGCTGCTCCGCGAGGGCACGCGCACCCTCGCCGACTGGCCCCAGGGCGAGCTGAACTGGAACGGCCAGATGGTCTGACCGGCACGGCACCCGAGGCCGCACGTGCCCCGGAACGCCGAGGAGGCGCGGTGACCGACGAACGGTCACCGCGCCTCCTGCGGTCTGTCGCGGCTCGCGGCTACGCCGGGACGCCGACCTCGGCCGGGTCCTCGTTCGAACCGGGAGCCTCGGGCTCGACGCCCTTGCGGACGCGCAGGCCCAGGGTGGGGTCGACGTTGGTCCAGTACTCGTAGACCCGCTCGCGCAGGGCGGGCTGGGTGACCTTCGAGACGTGGCCCACGATGTTCTGCACCAGGCGGTCGCGCTCCTCGTCGTCGAGCACCTCACGGACGAGCGTGCCGGCCTGGCCGAAGTCGTCGTCCTCGGGGTGCAACGTCACGGACGAGCGGACGAGCTCGCCGTCGCTCTCCCAGCCACCGGTGTCACCAGCGGCCTGCGGGTCCGCGGCGGGACCGCCGACCGAGTTCGGTGCGTAGACCGGCGCCGTCGCCTCGCTGAAGTGGTACCGCGCGGCACCGTCCTTCGAGTACGAGTGCACCTCGGTCTTGGGCGTGTTCACCGGCAGCTGCTGGTGGTTGACGCCGATGCGGTAGCGGTGGGCGTCCGCGTAGCTGAAGATGCGGGCGAGCAGCATCTTGTCGGGGCTGGTCGCGATGCCGGGGACGAAGTTCGACGGGGCGAACGCGGCCTGCTCGATCTGCGCGAAGTAGTTCTCGGGGTTGCGGTTCAGCGTCATGGTGCCGACCTCGATGAGCGGGTAGTCCGCGTGCGGCCACACCTTCGTCAGGTCGAACGGGTTGAAGCGGTACGTGGCCGCCTCGTCGTAGGGCATGACCTGCACCGACAGCGTCCAGGTGGGGAAGTCGCCGCGGTCGATGGCCTCGGAGAGGTCGCGGATGTGGAAGTCGGCGTCCTCTCCCGCGATGCGGTCGGCGTCGTCCTGCGTGAGGATCTTGTTGCCCTGGTTCGTCTTGAAGTGGTACTTGACCCAGAAGCGCTCGCCCTCGGCGTTGATCCACTGGTAGGTGTGCGAACCGAAGCCGTCCATGTTGCGCCACGAGGCGGGGAGGCCGCGGTCGCCCATCAGCCAGGTGACCTGGTGCGCCGACTCGGGCGAGAGCGTCCAGAAGTCCCACTGCATGTCGTGGTCGCGCAGGTGCGAGCCGGGCAGGCGCTTCTGCGAGTGGATGAAGTCGGGGAACTTGATGCCGTCGCGGATGAAGAAGACGGGCGTGTTGTTGCCCACGAGGTCGTAGTTGCCCTCGCTCGTGTAGAACTTCAGCGC
The DNA here is from genome assembly GCF_001421165.1 of Frigoribacterium sp. Leaf8. Lineage (GTDB taxonomy): Bacteria > Actinomycetota > Actinomycetes > Actinomycetales > Microbacteriaceae > Frigoribacterium. Next base: position 100,429 of record NZ_LMKB01000007.1, read on the forward strand.
GAAGCCACGGGGGTCGCGCCACGTGTCGGGGCTGCCCTGTTCGCCGGCGACGGTCGAGAAGCGGGCGAGCATCTCGGTCTCGACACCGGGCTGGAAGAGCGCGGCGCGCGTGTAGCGCGAGACGTCGGCCGTCGTGACGAACGTCCCGAAGGCGCCGCCGCCCTTGGCGTGGACGATGCGCTCGGGCACCTTCTCGCGGTTGAAGTTGGCGAGCTTCTCGACCAGCTTGTGGTCGTGCAAGACGATCGGGCCGTCGGCGCCGACCGACTGCGAGAACTCGTCGCTGGCGGCGGGGGCGCCGTTGTCGGTGGTGGTGATCTTCTTGGCGTCGGTCATGTGTCCTCTTTCGTTCGTGGTTCGTCGTCGTGTGAGATCAGGGGGCGGGCCGGTCAGGCCGCCGGGACGGCCGCGTCCACGCGGTCGGACGAGGAGGCGCGGGTCGGCTCGTCGCCCTCCGCGCCCTCGGACTCGGCCGCCCGACAGGCCGGGCACAGGCCCCAGAAGGTCACCTCGGCGGTCTGCACGAGGTAGCCCGAGTCGTGCGAGGGGGTGAGGCAGGGGGCGTGGCCGACGACGCAGTCCACGTCGGCGACCGAGCCGCACACCCCGCAGACCACGTGGTGGTGGTTGTCGCCCGTCCTCAGCTCGTAGAGCGCTGCCGAGCCCGCTGGTTCGATGCGACGCACCAGCCCCGCGCCGGTCAGCGCGTTGAGGACGCCGTAGACCGCCTGCACCGACGTGCCGGGCAGGTCGAGGGCGACCCGGGCGAAGACCTGCTCGGCGGCCGCGTGGGGCGACGGCTCGAGGGCGCGCAACACGGCGAGCCGGGGCTCGGTCACGCGCAACCCGGCGGAGCGCAGTGCTTCGCGGGGGTCGTCGGTCGGATGGGTCATGCATCAAGTGAACCACTCTTTTGATCAGATCAAAACAATCCGGGCCACCTCGGAGGACGTTCCCTGGTTCGGACGCGCCGCACCTGTGGACAACCACACCCGAGCGGCCCCGGGTCGCTACCGTCGTCGACATGAGCACCGCCGCCACGACACCGCCGTCCGTCGTCGTCCCCCCGGGCCGCGACCTCGTGGTGGATCTCGCCCGCGTCTTCTGCGTCCTGCTGGTCGTCGCGATCCACGTGATGATGGTCGCTGTCGCCGTCGACGCGACGGGCGCCGTCGTGGCGAACCGTCCCCTGCAAGAGCAGTCCTGGTTCCCGCTCTCGACGTGGGCCGGGCAGATCATGCCGCTCTTCTTCGTGGTGGGCGGGTTCGCCAGCGCCACGGCCTGGGCCGGGGCACGGCGTCGCGGCGCCGACGCCGGCGACTTCGTCCGCGGTCGCCTCCTGCGCCTCGCCCGCCCCGCGAGCGCGGTCTTCGTCGTCCTCGCGATCGCCCTCGCCGTCGCGACCCTGCTCGGCGTCGATCCCGAACTGCTCGACGTCGTGGCGACCGGCGTGGGCTCGCCGTTCTGGTTCCTCGCCGCCTACGGCATCACGCAGCTGCTCGTGCCGGTGATGGCCCGCCTGCACGCGACCCGCCCGTGGGCGACGCTGTCCGTCCTGGTCGTCGCCGCGGTCCTGGTCGACGCGGTGCGGTACGGCACCGGCGTCACGGCCGTCGGGCTCCTCAACCTCGCCTTCGTGTGGCTCTTCGTGCAGCAGCTCGGCTTCGCCTACGCCGACGGGCTGTTCCGTCGGACCCCTCGGGCCGTGCTGCTCGTCGTCGCCGTCGTGGCGTACGCCTCGCTGGTCCCGCTGACGACGGCCGGGCCGTGGTCGGACGACATGCTGAGCAACCTCAACCCGCCGACGGTGCCGCTCATGGTGCTCGGGGTGGCGCAGATCTGCGTCCTGTCGCTCCTGCACCCCGTCCTGGCGCGTCTCATGTCCACGTCGGCGGCCCGCGCCGTCGTGTTCGCCGTCGGCAGCCGCGGCATGACCATCTACCTCTGGCACCTCCCGCTGTTGATCGCCGTGCTCGGGGTCCTCTTGGCCGTGGGCGGGCCGCTCCCCCAACCCTCGACCGCCACCTGGTGGTGGACGCGCCTCCCGATCTGGGCCCTCGTCATCGGGCTGACCTGCCTGGTCTCGCTGGCGACGGCCCGGTTCGAGCTGCCGCCGCGAGCGTTCGCCGAGGGGCGGCGCCGCGCCTCCTGGTGGTCGATCGGGGTGGCGGCGGTGCTCGCCATCGGGCCGCCGTTCGACGTGATGCACGAGGGCCTCGACCTGCGCAACGCGATCGCGGGCGCGATCTGCCTGCCCCTGGCCGTCTGGCTGCTCGGCCGGTCGCGCCCCGACGTCGACCCGGAGTCCGCCCCGCGGGCCGCCGCCGACAGACCCGCGGACGCAGCCCACACGGGGTAGACGCCCGGCCGACGGGGGGCTCGGCCGGGCGTCCGGCGGTCTCGGAGCGGATCAGGAACCCCGGGACCGGACGCGGAACAGAAGGCCCGATCACGAGGCCCGCGCTCTGTCCGCTGAGAACACTCTGCGGCGCGAACCAATGATCCGGCTGACAGGTGGCCCGCATTCCGCTGACCATCGCCGCGACGGTCGATGCGTCCACGACGACGGCACCACCAGGAGGCGCGCGCGGCTGCCGTAGACTCGTCGCGTCCACCCGTTGACGCCTCTGCAGGAGTAAACCAGTGCCCACAATCGTCGTCGAGGTCATGCCCAAGGCTGAACTGCTCGACCCCCAGGGCAAGGCCGTCGCCGGTGCCCTCTCCCGTCTCGGCAAAGGGGCGTTCACCGACGTCCGCATCGGCAAGCGCTTCGAGGTCACGGTCGAGGGCGAGGTGACCGACGCCGTCCTCGCGGACGTCCGCGAGCTCGCCGACGACATGTTCTCGAACTCGGTCATCGAGGACGTCGTCTCGATCACCGTCGCCGACGCTCCCGCCGCCCTCTGATGCGCGTCGGCGTCGTCACCTTCCCCGGCTCCCTCGACGACCGTGACGCGCAGCGCGCGGTCCGACTCGCGGGCGGCGAGCCCGTCGCCCTCTGGCACGGCGACCACGACCTGAAGGGTGTTGAGGCGATCATCCTGCCCGGCGGCTACAGCTACGGCGACTACCTGCGTGCCGGCGCGATCGCCTCCTTCTCGCCGATCATGGCCGACGTGGTCGACGCCGCGAACGCGGGCATGCCCGTCCTCGGCATCTGCAACGGCTTCCAGATGCTCGCCGAGGCCCGCCTGATCCCGGGGGCGCACACTCGCAACGCGCACCAGCAGTTCATCCGCCGCGACCAGCGTCTCGTCGTCGAGAACGCCCGCACCGACTGGACGAACGGCTTCACCGAGGGGCAAGAGATCACCATCCCCCTCAAGAACGCGGACGGGCGCTTCATCGCCGACGCCGAGACCATCAAGCGCATCGAGGGAGAGGGGCAGGTCGCCTTCCGCTACGTCGGTGTGAATCCGAACGGGTCGATGGACGACATCGCCGGCGTCACCAATGCGCGCGGCAACGTCGTCGGCCTCATGCCGCACCCCGAGCACGCCGTCGAAGAGGGCTTCGGCCCCGACACCCCCGCCGCGATGTCGAGCGGCGTCGACGGCCTGACCTTCTTCACGTCCGTTCTCGAGAGGGCCCTCGCCAAGTGACCGACCAGACCGACCGCGCCCCGCACGACGCCGAGATGATCGACGTCCGCCCCGAGGGCCACGTGCCCGACACCGTGGCGAACGCCGCGGCGACGCCCGATCGCGAGCAGCCCTACGGCGCCCTCGGCCTGAAGGCCGACGAGTACGCGAAGATCCGCGAGATCCTAGGGCGTCGCCCCACGAGCGGTGAGCTCGCCATGTACTCGGTCATGTGGAGCGAGCACTGCTCCTACAAGTCGAGCAAGATCTACCTCCGGCAGTTCGGCCAGAAGGTCTCGCCCGCCATGAAGAAGAACCTCATGGTCGGCATGGGCGAGAACGCCGGAGTGGTCGACGTGGGGGGCGGCTGGGCCGTCACCTTCAAGGTCGAATCGCACAACCACCCGAGCTACATCGAGCCGTTCCAGGGGGCGGCCACCGGCGTGGGCGGCATCGTCCGCGACATCATCTCGATGGGTGCCCGCCCCGTCGCGGTCATGGACCAGCTGCGCTTCGGCGACATCGACGCGGCGGACACGGCCCGCGTGGTCGACGGCGTCGTCGGTGGCATCAGCTTCTACGCCAACTGCCTCGGCCTGCCCAACATCGGCGGCGAGACCTACTTCGACGCCGTCTACCAGGGCAACCCCCTGGTCAACGCACTGGCCGTGGGCGTCCTGCGCCACGAAGACCTCCACCTGGCCAACGCCCGGGGCGTCGGCAACAAGGTGGTCCTGTTCGGTGCGCGCACCGGCGGTGACGGCATCGGTGGCGCCTCCATCCTCGCCTCCGACACGTTCTCGTCCGGCGGGCCCACCAAGCGTCCTGCCGTCCAGGTCGGCGACCCGTTCGCCGAGAAGGTGCTCATCGAGTGCTGCCTCGAGCTGTTCCGCGACGAACTGGTCGAGGGCATCCAAGACCTCGGGGCAGCCGGCATCAGCTGCGCCACGTCCGAGCTCGCCTCGAACGGCGACGGCGGAATGTTCATCGAACTCGACAACGTCCTGCTGCGCGACCCGTCGCTCACCGCCGAAGAGATCCTGATGAGCGAGAGCCAAGAACGCATGATGGCCGTCGTGCGTCCCGAGAAGCTCGACGCGTTCCTCGCGGTCGTGGCGAAATGGGACGTCGAGACGAGCGTGCTCGGCGAGGTCACCGACACCGGACGTCTCGTCATCAACTGGCACGGCGAAGAGATCGTCAACGTCGAGCCCCGCACGGTCGCCGTCGACGGCCCGGTGTACGAGCGTCCCGTCGCCTACCCCACGTGGATCGACGCCTTGCAGGCCGACAGCGCCTCGTCGCTGCCCCGCCCCACGGGCAACGCCGTCCTGCGCGAGCAGTTCCTCGAACTGCTCGGCTCGCCCAACCTGGCCGACAAGAGCTGGGTCACGAACCAGTACGACACCTACGTGCTGGGCAACACCGCGCTCAGCTTCCCCGACGACGGAGGCATGATCCGCGTCGACGAAGAGACCGGTCTCGGCTTCGCGATCGCGACCGACGCCAACGGGCGCTACTGCCAGCTCGATCCCAAGCAGGGGGCACGCCTGGCGCTGGCCGAGGCGTACCGCAACGTCGCCGTGACCGGTGCCGTGCCCGCCGCCGTGACCGACTGCCTGAACTTCGGCAGCCCGGAGGACCCCGAGGTCATGTGGCAGTTCTCGCAGGCCGTCGAGGGACTGGCCGACGGGTGCCTCGAACTCGAGATCCCGGTCACCGGCGGCAACGTGTCGTTCTACAACCAGACCGGCACGCGTCCGATCCACCCCACTCCCGTGGTGGGCGTCCTCGGCGTGATCGACGACGTCGCCAAGCGCATCCCGTCCGGCTGGCAGGACGAAGGCGACAACATCTACCTACTCGGCACCACGGCGCTCGAGCTCGACGGATCGGCCTGGGCCGGTGTGGTCCACGACCACCTCGGTGGACGCCCGCCGGCGGTCGACCTCGCGGCCGAGGCGCAGCTCGCGCAGCTCCTGCACGCCGGTGGCGACCAGTCGTTGATCGCGGCGGCCCACGACCTGAGCGACGGCGGCCTGGCACAGGCGCTGGCCGAGGCCGTGCTGCGCTTCGGAGTCGGTGCTCGCGTCTGGCTGGGTGAGATCATCGAGCGGGACGGCATCGACGTCGCGACCGCCCTCTTCAGCGAGTCGACCGGTCGCGTGATCGTCTCGGTGCCCCGCGAGGACGACGTCCGCTTCCGCGGCCTCTGCGAGGGCCGTGGCTACCCGGTGGCCCGCATCGGCGTGACCGACGGCGAGTCGGGGTCGCTCGAGGTACAGGACGTCTTCACGGTGTCCATCGACGAGCTGCGCAGCACCCACCGTGGCACGCTGCCGGCCCGCTTCGGAGCCACCATCGGCGACTAGTCACCATCCTGCGACGACTCGAAGGCCCTCACCACAGGTGAGGGCCTTCGAGGTCGTGGGAGGCAGAACCTCAAGGCTGCGCATCGTCTGCATGTAATATGTTTCATATGCAGAACCCGACCCCGTCCCCTGAGGCGTCCTTCCGCGATCGCGAACGCTTCTCGGGCATCCAGGGCCTCCGGTTCGTGGCAGCCCTCCTGGTGGTCGTCACCCACACCGTGTTCTACGCCCACGAACGACTCGACCCCTCGTTCCGCCCGTGGAGCTACGGATCGGTCGGGGTGGACGTCTTCTTCGCGATCAGTGGGTTCGTCATGATGCACACCGTCCGTCGCCTCGAGGGCACGCCGCGGGCCTGGGCCATCTTCGCGCGTCGCCGACTCGATCGCATCGTCCCGCTCTACTGGCTCGCGACGACCCTCAAGGTGCTCACCTTGGTACTCGTCCCTTCGGCCGTGCTGCACGCCACCCTCGAGCCGGCCAACACACTCGGGTCGTACTTCTTCATCCCGACCCGCAACGCCGAAGGCAACATCGAACCCGTCCTCGGCGTCGGCTGGACCCTCGTCTTCGAGTGTGCGTTCTACGCCCTCGTGGCCCTGTGCCTGGCCCTCAGACTCAGAGTCCTGCCCACCGTCGGAGCGGTGCTCGTCACCTGCTCGGCGCTATGGTGGGCCTTCGACGCCGCACGCCCGGCATGGGCGGTCTATTTCGACCCCATCGTCCTGTTCTTCCTCATCGGCATGGTGATCGCCGAGCTGACGCGTCCCGCCCGCCGTGGCTGGTTGTGGGCCGTGCTCGCGGTCTCCCTGGTGGCCCTGGCGGTCGTGCTCGCCACGTCCGTCGGAGACGGGGGCTTCGGGCGCAACGCACCAGCCCGATTCGCGGGCGTCACGGCTGTCGTGGCGGCGACGGTGCTGGCCGAAGGTCCCCTTCGCCGCGTGACGCCGACCTGGGTGCTCACCGGCGGTGCCGCGTCGTACGCGCTCTACCTGTTCCACCCCTTGGTGGCCCCGGCCGTGCCCGAGCTCTTCGCGCGCCTGGGTTGGATCGACGGCTGGCTGTCGGTCGCCGTGTCGGTTCCACTCCTGGTGGCCTTGTCGTTCGTCATCCACCGTCGCGTCGAGCGCCCCATCGCCAGGGTTCTCGCCCGACGAGGACGCGGCCCACGGCGCCCACTCGGCTCCGAGTCAGAAGAGCCCCAACCGGCCTAGCTGCTGGCGCCCGACCGCGCACCGACGACTCGCCCCCGAGGCGCGAAGCGGGGACGATCGCGTTCGGCGAAGCCGAACACGCCGCCGGAGGCGGCGAGACAGGCACGAACAGCAATTCCCCCGGGCCGCAAGGCCAGGGGGAATCAAATTGCTGGGGTACCTGGACTCGAACCAAGAACAACTGAACCAGAATCAGTCGTGTTGCCAATTACACCATACCCCAATGATGACAACCGTCAGGTCTACATCACTGTCGGCCCATCATCTGGACCGACGTCTACTGTACAGCATCTGCCAGGTGTTCGAGGCCACCGATGAGGTCCCGGTTGATCACGGCAGCGACGCGGGCGCCGTCGCCGGCGGCAACGATGAGTTGCTGGGGACCGGGTGCGGTGCTCTCGCCGGCGGCGTACAGCCCGGGAACCGACGTGCGACCATGGCCGTCCACGACGAGCAGTCCGTCGCCGTCCAGGTCGGCCCCCGTCGCCGAGACGTAGTCGAGCGCGGCCGACCACTCCGGGCGGACGAAACCACCGGCCCGAGGCACGACCGTGCCGTCCTCGAGCACGACCCCACGCATGCCGTCACGATCGCCGTCGATGCTCGTGACGCGACGACGGTCCACGGTGATCCCCCGGGCTGCCAACGCAGCCTCGTCCTCCGAGGTCACCACGTCCGAACCGTGCGTGAAGACGATGAGGTCATCGGTCCACTGCGAGAGCAACAGGGCGCGGTCGACGAGGTCGGGGTGCTCACCGATCAGGGCGAGTGGCTGGTCACGCTTGTCGTACCCGTCGCACTCGATGCAACTGTGGACGTACGTGCCGTAGAACGCTCGGAGTTGGGCGATCTCAGGCAGGGTCTCGCTCAGCCCCGTCGTCACCAGGACGATCCCTGCCAGCGCGGACGACTCCTGCCCACGGAACGCGCACGAGATCTCGAACCCGCCGTCGACCGGGACGACGTTCGTCGCCAGGGTCTGCCGGTGTTCGGCCCCCTCGTACCCCAGGAACTCGTCGCGTCCGAGCTTGCGGAGCTCGAGCGGCGAGATGCCGTCGCGGGTGAGGTACCCGTGCGAGAGCAGCGTGGCGGAGTTCCGCGGCCGGTTGCTGTCGATCAGCACGACGCGTCGGCGGGCGCGGACGAGGTTGAGCGCAGCGCTCAACCCTGCGGGGCCGCCCCCGATGACAGCGACGTCGTAGCGCTCGATCATGAGCGGTCGGCGAGAGCCGCGAGTCGGGCAAGGGTCGACTCGCGGCCGAGGATCTCCATCGACTCGAACAACGGCGGACTCACGCGACGCCCGGACAGCGCCACCCGCAACGGGCCGTAGGCCACGCGGGGCTTGAGGCCGAGTCCGTCGACGAGCGCCTCCTTGAGGACCGCCTGGATCGACTCGTGCGTCCAGTCAGCCAGGCCCTCGAGGGCAGCCGAGGAGGCGCGCAGCACCTCGGTGGACCGCTCGCCCAGTGAGGCCAGCGCGTCGTCCTCGTGGACCAGGTCTTCGTCGGCGACGAACAAGAAGCCGAGCATGCCACGAGCCTCGGACAGGAGGGTCATGCGTTCTTGGACGAGGGGCGCCGCCTGCACGAGCACGGCACGCTCGGCCTCCGTCGGCGGAACGCTGACGACCCCGTCGAGGTAGGGCAGCAGTCGCTCGGTGAAGTCCCCGACGGACAGCAGTCGGATGTGGTCGCCGTTGATCGACTCGGCCTTCTTCACGTCGAATCGCGCGGGGTTCGGGTTCACGTCGACGACGTCGAACGCCGCGACCATCTCGTCGATCGAGAACACGTCCCGATCGTGAGTCAAGGACCACCCCAGGAGCGCCAGGTAGTTGACGAGGCCCTCGGGGATGAAGCCGCGGTCTCGGTGATGGAACAGGTTGGACTCGGGATCGCGCTTCGAGAGCTTCTTGTTGCCGTCGCCCATGACATAGGGCAGATGGCCGAACCGAGGGACGAACGTGGTGATGCCGAGCTCGACCAGCGCCTCGTAGAGGGCGATCTGGCGGGGAGTGGACGAGAGGAGGTCCTCACCGCGCAGGACGTGGGTGATGCCCATCAGAGCATCGTCCAGCGGGTTCACGAAAGTGTAGAGAGGCACACCGTTCGGTCGGACGACGACGAAGTCGCTGAACGATCCCGCCGGGAACGTGATCGCACCGCGGACGAGGTCGTCGAAGCTGAGGTCGCGGTCGGGCACTCGCAACCGGAGTGCCGGCTGACGCCCCTCGGCTCGGAACGCCGCACGTTGTGCGTCGCTCAGCTCACGCTCGAAGTTGTCGTAACCCTGCTTGGGGTCTCGACCGTTGGCGATGTTGCGAGCCTCGATCTCCTCACCCGTGGCGAAACTCTCGTAGAGAAGCCCCCGCTCGAGCAGCTGATCGATGACCCCGCGATAGATGTCGTGGCGCTGAGACTGACGGTAGGGGCCATGAGGCCCACCCGCGTCCACGCCCTCGTCCCAATCGATCTTGAGCCAGCGCAGGCCGTCGAGGATCTGCTCGTAGCTCTCTTCGCTGTCTCGGGCCGCATCGGTGTCTTCGATGCGGAAAACGAGCTTGCCACCCGTGTGTCGGGCGTAGGCCCAGTTGAAGAGGGCGGTGCGGATGAGGCCGACATGCGGCGTTCCGGTGGGCGAGGGGCAGAACCGCACGCGCACGTCGGTGCCGGTGGCGGTGGAGAAGGGAGCTGACATCGCTGACGATCTTACCGGGGTTGGTGGGTGGGTCAGCGTTAAACGCAGAAAGGCCCCTTCCGAGGAAGGGGCCTTTC
>NZ_LMKB01000008.1:0-890 GCF_001421165.1 Frigoribacterium sp. Leaf8
AGCCACAAGCAATGCCAGGGTATAATTTGGCATTTGACAATGTGCACGCTGTTGAGTTCTCAAAGACCAAACGCACCAGGGACCCAGCCTTGGAAGACCTTTGCCCTGAGCAGTTCTGTAACCTTATGCACTGACCGACGATGCCGAGACCGTGCCGACGCCCCTTGCGGAACGAGCCGTAACTCTACATCATCTCGATCAGTGTTCGCAACTCACTTGGTCCGAGGCTGTGAAGCAACTCGAGGACTTGGAAGTTGGTCCCACTTGAGGGCCGGGNCAAGCTTCGCTCCGCCCGCACCTTTGGGGTGACAAGTGATTACTTTACACAGGGACGGGGCCCCACCCCCAAATGTTCATGCATCCCGGGCGTGTCGCAGCCCGCGCCTCTCACATCCAGTCCCGTTCTACTCAGGGGAACCCCCGCGGTGACGCGCTGCTTAGGCAAGGCGAACGCTTGACGGGTTCGCCCGAGCAGCCCAGGGGAACTTGGACACCGATCGGGATCGGCGTCCGAGGGTGGGTTATTTCCTTGGATCGTCCTGACACTTGGATCATCCCCGGCGATCAACGGAATGATGGACGAACCGGGCGCCGGCATGGCCGGCGGAGTTCCTCCGCCAGTGGCAACGGCGACTCACCTGCCTGCTGCCCCCTGTCGATCCATGAGTCTCGTGGCCACGAACACACGTCGTGGCCATGAGCAACATGTGAGGCGTCTGCCGGGTGCCTCTCGGCGAAGCGCTGAAGAAGGACAAGGCAGACGAAGGCCGTGCTCGTCAGCTCACACCTCAGCAGTCGCGTCGTGGACTCCTGGAAAGCTAGGGACTTACAGACCTACAGACCTACAGACCTACAGACCTACAGACCTACAGACCTACAGACCTACAGAC
>NZ_LMKB01000008.1:1029-117186 GCF_001421165.1 Frigoribacterium sp. Leaf8
GGAGTCCTGGAGTCCTGGAGTCCTGGAGTCCTGGAGTCCTGGAGTCCTGGAGTCCTGGAGTCAATGCTTACTCGAGATCCGCTTTCGACAGAGAGAAATGAACTCTGCTCGGCCGAGAACTACTCGAGCTCGAACGACGACCCAGGTGGCGCGACGCCGGCGCCTGTGGAACACGACCGCGGGCTCGAGCAGCACGGAGCCGCTTGCTGGAAGTCGATGGTCGTCCAGACGGATGCTCATGCCGAGCGCCTGACGACTGCACCCGGGTCGAAGTCGCGAGCGTACAGCCCTCAGGATCACGTGCCTTGAGCTCTCTCCGACGCCAACACCATGGGGTCGCCCCTTCCACGACTGCCCGCTGCAGGCCACCCCGGTCGCAGCTCGACCGGTGGCAGCCGGCGGTGCGGAGGGGCTCACGCGGTGAATCATCGCCCTCGATAAATTGTCGTTGGACGCCGCACCGCCGATCGCCGTGGCCGGGGTTGGTGGGTGGGTCAGCGTTAAACGCAGAAAGGCCCCTTCCGAGGAAGGGGCCTTTCNGAAGCTTCGCTCCGCCCGCACCTTTGGGGTGACAAGTGATTACTTTACGCAGCCCGAGACGGGTATGGCCAAACTTCGTGCATCCCGGGCGTGTCGCCCGCCACGTCCCCACGGGGACGCCGACGCTACCCCAGGGGCAGCACGAGCACGGCGCCCAGGGACACCGAGGCGATGACGATCCACGAGGCCAGGCCCACGAGGAAGGCGCGGCCGCCGGTGCGGACGAGGCGCTCGAGGCGGATGCCCGACCCGAGGCCGACGAGTGCGAGCCCGAGCAGGACCGACTGGACCGTCCCCGCGATCGCGAGCAGCGCCTCCGGAACCGGGATCACCGTCCGGACGACGACCGCGACGGCGAAGCCGACGACGAACAACGGCACGATCGGCGGCCGGGCGCCGGCGTCGGCACCCCGCCGACGGACCACGGTCGACGTGATCGCCACGATTGGCGCGAGCATCAGGACCCGCGTGAGCTTGACGACGACCGCGATCGCGAGAGCGGCCGCTCCGGCGGTCTGCGCCGTGGCGACCACCTGACCGACGTCGTGCACGCTCGCCCCCACCCAGGCGCCGAACTCGCGGTCGGTCAGGCCGACCCACCCGCGGATCAGGGGCAGGACGGCGATCGCGAGCGTGCCGAACAACGTGACCAGAGCGACGGGAGTCGCGGCGTCCTTGCCACGATCGCGGGTCACGGCACTCATCGCGCCGATCGCCGACGCCCCGCAGATCGAGAAGCCGGCCGCGAGCAGGAGGGGTTGGTCACCGGGGAGCCGGGCCCATCGGCCGAGCAGGTAGGTGACCGCGAACGTGAGCCCGAGGATCGCGATCACGACGACCACCGTCGTCCACCCGAGCCCGGCGACGTCGACGAGGCTGAGCTGGAGCCCGAGCAAGACGACGCCGATGCGCAACAGTCGCTTCGAGGCGAAGGTCAGTCCGGGCTTGGCGCTGCCGTCGATCACCGGGCGGAGGGGCCGGACCTGGGCGGCCGCGATGCCGAGCAGGACGCACCAGGTCAGGACGGGGACCGCCGGCAACACGAGGTGCAGGCCCCACGCCGCCCCGTAGGCGACCCCGGCCAACAGGAGCCCCCGCACCGGATTCGCGCGCGGCGGCGCGTCGACGGCGGCGGGGCTCACCGGGCGGGCCTAGACCCGGTTCTTGGCGGGGTTGATCAACGAGCCGAGGCCCGAGATCGCGACCTCGACGGTCTGGCCCGCCGTGAACGGACCGATGCCGGCGGGCGTGCCGGTCAGGATGACGTCACCCGGCAGCAGGGTGAAGACGTCCGTGACGTACTCGATCAGCTCGGGGATCTTGTGGATCATCTGCATCGTCGACTCGCGCTGCATGACCTCGCCGTCCACCCGGGTCTCGATGGTGGCATCCGCCCAGTCGAATTCGTTCTCGATGTAGGGGCCGAGGGGCAGGAAGGTGTCGTAGCCCTTCGCTCGGGTCCACTGGCCGTCGGCGTTCTGCACGTCGCGGGCCGTGACGTCGTTGGCGACGGTGTAGCCGAACACCACGTCCTGGTAGTCCTCGGCCTTCACGCGCTTGGCGATCGACCCGATGACGATGGCGAGTTCGCCTTCGAAGTCGACCCGGCCGACGTCGGGCGGGAGCTGGATCGAGTCGCCGAAACCGATGACCGTCGTGTTGGGCTTGAGGAACAGGATGGGCGCCTCGGGCGCGGACTGGCCGAGCTCGTCGGCGTGGTCCTGGTAGTTCAGGCCGACTCCGACGACCTTGGACCGCGGGATCACCGGCGCGAGCAACTTGGCCTGACGCAGGGAGACCCGCTCGCCCGTCGTCTCGTACCCGCTGTACATGGGATCACCGGCGAGGACGATGAGCTCGCGCTCGTCGACGATGCCGTAGCGGGGGTCTTCTCCGGGCGTGGCGAAACGGGCGATCTTCACGCGTCGAGCCTAGTCATCCAGCCGTGGACATCGGGACGGCGGCCGTACTGGATGTCGGTCAGCTCTTCGCGCAGGGACATGGTCAGTTCTCCACCGGTCGCGGCGGGCGACCCGATGTGGATGCCCTCGCCCTTGAGTTCGGCGATCGGGACGACGACGGCGGCCGTGCCGCACGCGAAGACCTCGACGATGTCGCCGGACTCGACGCCGTCACGCCACTCGTCGATCGTCACGCGACGACGCTCGACGCGGTGGCCCCGGGCCTCGGCCAACTCGAGGATCGAGTCACGGGTGATGCCCTCGAGGATCGAGTCGCTGTCGGGGGTGACGAGGGTGCCGTCCTTCTTGACGAGCACCACGTTCATCCCGCCGAGCTCTTCGATGTAGTTGCTCTCGGACGAGTCGAGGAACAGCACCTGCTGGCAGCCGTTCTCGTAGGCCTCCTGCTGCGGCAGCAGGGACGACGCGTAGTTGCCGCCGGTCTTTGCCGCACCCGTGCCGCCCTTGCCTGCTCGGGCGTAGTTCGTGGTCAGCCAGATCGAGACCGGAGAGACGCCGCCGCTGAAGTAGGCCCCGGCCGGACTCGCGATCACGTGGTACGACACCTCGTGGGCGGCCCGGACCCCCAGGAACGCCTCGGTGGCGATCATGAACGGCCGGAGGTACAGGCTCGTCTCGGGGGCCGACGGCACCCAGTCGAGATCGGCCCGCACGAGTTGGCGGACCGACTCGACGAAGTCGTCGGTGCTGAGCTCGGGCAGCGCGAGTCGGCGGGCCGAGCGCTGCAGGCGGCGACCGTTGGCGTCCGGCCGGAACGACCAGACCGAACCGTCGGCGTGCCGGTAGGCCTTCATGCCCTCGAAGATCTCTTGCGCGTAGTGCAGCACCGACGCCGACGGGTCGAGCTGCAGCGGGCCGTACGGGTGGACGGACGCCGCGTGCCACCCGTCGGCGAGGGTCCACTCGATGGTCACCATGTGGTCGGTGAAGTGCTTGCCGAAGCCGGGGTCGCTGAGGATCGTCTCGCGTTCGGCGTCGTCGCGTGCCGTCTCGGACGGCGTCAGCTCGAACTGCAGCGGGAAGTCGGCCGAGTCGTCGGTCGGGGCGGAGACGTTGTCGGTGGTGGTCATGATGCCCTTCAGGCGGAGGCAGACGGGGACAGGGTGCGCACGCGGTCGGCGATCGCCGTGCCGATCTCGTCCGTGCGGCGGGCGGGGACGGACGCGTCACGCGAGGCGCGGTCGGCGATGTCGGCGTCGACGGCCCGGGTGACGCGGGCGGCCGCGTCGGGCAGGCCGAGGTGGTCGAGCAGGAGGGCGACGGAGAGGATCGCCGCCGTCGGGTCGGCCTTCTGCTGACCGGCGATGTCGGGGGCCGAGCCGTGCACGGGCTCGAACATGCTCGGGAAAGCGCCGTCGGGGTTGAGGTTGCCCGATGCCGCGAGCCCGATGCCGCCGCTGATGGCGCCGGCGAGGTCGGTGAGGATGTCGCCGAAGAGGTTGTCGGTGACGATGACGTCGAACCGGGAGGGGTCGACCACGAGGTGGATGGTGGCCGCGTCGACGTGCTGGTAGTCGACGGCGACGTCGGGGTACTCGGCGGCCACGGCGTCGACGGTGCGCTGCCAGAGGCTGCCCGAGAACACGAGCACGTTGGTCTTGTGCACGAGGGTCAGGTGCCCACGGCGACCGCGGGCCTTCTCGAAGGCGAAACGCACGACGCGCTCGACGCCGTGCGCCGTGTTGACGCTGACCTCGTTCGCGATCTCGTGCGGCGTGCCCTGCCGCAGCGCGCCTCCGTTGCCGACGTAGGGACCCTCGGTGCCCTCGCGGACGACGACGAAGTCGACCTCGCCGGGCGCCGAGAGCGGCGACGGGACGCCGGGATGGACCTTGGTGGGCCGCAGGTTGACGTAGTGGTCGAGGGCGAAGCGCAGCTTCAGCAACAGGCCACGCTCGATGATGCCGCCCGCCAGCCGCGGGTCGCGGGGGTCGCCGCCCACCGCTCCGAGCAGGATCGCGTCATGCGACGCGACGGCCGTCAGGTCGTCGTCGGTCAGGATGTCGCCCGTCTCGAGGTAGCGCGCCGCACCCAGCGAGAAGGTCGTGACCTCGAACGTCGCGTCGTCGCCGGCCGCGACCTCGAGCACCTTGAGGGCCTCCGCGACCACCTCGGGGCCGATGCCGTCTCCGGGGATGGCGGCGAGTCTGACGGTGCGGGGCATGGTTCTCCTGGCGTCTCGGGGGGCTCGCCACACTTTACTAGTGGGCAGGTGGGCCGCGCGGGCCCCGCGGCCGGCTCGGGCCACCCGTGCCGGGGTGGCTCGGACGACCCGGGGCCTCAGTCGGCCGAGGAGGCGCGGCGGAGGGTCGTGAGGGCGACCACCACCGCGGCGACCATCACCAGTGCCCCGACCCCGGCCGTGGCGACGAGACCGTGGTCGAAGGCGTCGGTGGCGGCGCGCAGCAGGGGGCCCGCGAGCGACTCGGGCAGCCCGTCGGAGACCGCCACCGCGCCTCCCAGGGTCTCGCGGGCCGCCTCGCCCGCCTCGGTGGGCACGCCGGCGGGCACGACCAGGGCACCCCGGTAGATGGCGGTCAACATGCTGCCGAGCACGGCGGTTCCGAGGACGGCACCGACCTCGTAGGCGGTCTCGGACACCGCCGAGGCAGCCCCGGCCCGGTTCGCGGGCACGGCCGCGATGATCAGGTCGTTCGAGATCGTCTCGGCCGCGCCGACGCCCAGGCCGACGAAGGCGAAGGCCACGACGAACACGACCACGGGGGCCCCGGCGCCGGTGGCGAAGACCGCCGCGTAGGCGAGCGCGGCCGAGGCGAGGCCGATCGCGACGATGGTGCGCGGGCGGAGCCACCGGACGACCCGCACGACGCCGAGGCCCGCCAGGATCATCACCGCGAGACCGGGCACCAGCGTCAGCGCGGCCTGCAAGGGCCGCAGCCCCACGACGAGTTGCAGGTGCTGGGTCGTGAAGAACAGGAAGGCCACGAGCGCCACGACGGCGAGCAGGTTGACCAGGACCGATCCGGCGAACACCGGGTTCGTGAAGAGCCGCACGTCGAGCAGCGGACGCGGGCGGGCGAGCTGACGCCGGACGAACAGCCAGCCCGAGCCCACGCCGACCACCGCCAGGGCGGCGACGGGCCAGACGAAGCCGTCGGTCGCGAGCAGCTTGATCGCCGCGACGACCGGCGCCATGGCCGCGAGCGACAGCAGCACCGAGAACGGGTCGGCCGGCCCCGGCGCGGGATCGCGGCTCTCGGTGAGCAGCAGCGGGCCGGCGATCAGCAGGGGGACGAGCACGGGCACCGCGACGAGGAACACCGAGCCCCAGGCGAAGTGCTCGAGGAGCACGCCGCCGACGATGGGGCCCAGGGCCGATCCGGCGGCGAAGCCCGAGGCCCAGACGGCGATCGCGAGCCGGCGCTGCTCACGGTCGAGGAAGGTGCTGCGCAGCAGCGAGAGGGTCGCCGGCATGATCATCGCGCCGAAGAAGCCCAGCACGGCTCGTGCCGTGATGAGCTGCTCGGCGCTCGTGGAGAACGCGGCGAGCACCGAGACGACGGCGAATCCGCTCGCACCGGTGAGCAGCAGCTTGCGGCGGCCGAACCGGTCGCCCATCGACCCCATGGCCACGAGCAGGCCGGCGAGGACGAGCGAGTAGACGTCGACGATCCAGAGTTGGCCCGCGGCGCTCGGCTGCAGTGCGGTCGAGATCTCGGGCAGGGCGAAGCTCAGCACCGTGTTGTCGACCGAGACGAGCAGCACCGGCAGCATGAGCACGACCAACGCGGCCCACTGTCGTCGGCCGGCACGCGGCGGGACGCCGGTCGGGGTCGTGGCGGTGACGGTGGCGGGGCGGGTCATGGCGTTCTCTCGCGGTCGGTGGAGTGGTGGGTCGATCGACGGTGCGCGCACCGCCTGGCGGCGGCGGCCCGACGAGGGCAGGAGGCGCGGTGCCGACCGTCCGGACGGTACAGTTACACCGTCCAGACGGTACAGTAACAGAATGAGCCCTCGACCGTCAGCCCGGGAATCGATGCTCGACACGTTCGAGACGCTCGTCGTCGACGACGGCGAACGCGCCGCGACCTTCGATGCCGTGGCCGCCGCGGCCGGGGTCTCGAAAGGCGGCCTGCTCTACCACTTCCCCACGCGCGAGGCGCTGGTCGACGCCCTCGTCGACCGCCTCACCGCGCTGCTCGACGACGACGTCGCGGCGATGACCAGCGCGCCGGAGGGCGTCGTGGACTACTTCGTCCGCACCTCGTCACCCGCGGCCATCCCGGCCGACGACCCGCTCGACCGCTGCATCACCGCCGTCTCGAACCTCGCGTCGAGCGGACGCCACCCCCGGGCACTCGAGGCCCTCACCGCCATGCAGTCCCGCTGGCACCAGGTCGTCCTCGACGCCGTCGGCGACCCCGCGGTCGCCCGGGTGGTGTCGCTCGTCTCCGACGGGCTCTACTTCACGCCGCGGCCCTTCTCACCGGTGGACTCGGGCGGTGACCCGCGCCATGACACGTCGATCGACGACGTCATCGCCGTGCTGCAGCGTCTCGTGCCGCGACGCTGACCCGTGCCTCCTGCGGTCCGGTCAGACGGCGACGATGCAGGCGGGGCTGCCGAGGGTGAACAGGTCGACGGGGGCCCCGGGCAGACCGGTGGCCTCGTCGACGGGCAGCACCGAGACGGTGTCGGAACCCTGGTTGGCGCAGTAGAGCAGGCCGTCGGCGATGGTGAAATGCCGCGGCCACTCGCCGCCGCACGGCACCTGACCGACCAGGCGGAGCCTCGAGGGCTCACCGCCGTCGGACCCGCCCTCGGCGTCGACCGAGGTCTCGAGCACGCTGATCGTGTCGCGGCCGCGCGTGGCGACGTAGACCCGCGAGTCGTGGACGGCCAGGTGCGACGGGAGGTCTCCCCGCTCGTCCGGCTCGCCCTCGACGACCGCCACCGAGTACGGGATGACGAGCTCGTCACCCTGCCTCCGGACGACGTACAGACGGGCGTCGAGCTCGCCCACGACGAGCAGGTCGTCGCCGAGGAAGGCGAGGTGCCGCGGGCCCGAGCCCGCGGGCATCGGGTGCACGCCGACGATCGACGGTTCGAGCGTGACGACGTCGACGGCGACCTCGATCAGCCGGTCGGTGCCGAGGTCGCTGACCAGGTGGGTGCCCCACGGGGTCGCGACGATCTGGTGGGCGTGCGGCCCGCCCTGGCGGTCGGCGACCGGGCCGGAACCCGACGGGAGCGCGACGGTCGCCGTCACGCGTGCCGGGTCGGTGGCCTCGGAGCTGAGCACGCCGAAGGTGCCGCCGACGTAGTTCGCGACGAGCAGGGCGTTCGAGGCCGGGTCGTGGGCGATGTGACAGGGCGAGGCACCGCCGGACGCCGCGACGCCGGCCTCGACCAGGCGGCCCGCGGCGATCGTGTACGACAGCACGCGGCCCTCGTTCGTCTCGGCGACCGCGTGCAGGGCCCCCTCGGTGACGACGAGGAACGACGGGTCGTCGGCCTCGACGACCTGCCCAGCCTGCCAGCGACCGTCGGCCCTCGACCGCTCGAGGACGGTGATGCCGAGGCCGTGGCCACCGCTGACCGCGGTGTACGAACCGACGTAGAGACGCTGGGGGCCGGACGGGCCGAGGTCGCTCATGCGCGGCCGGCGGTGGGGTCGTCGCCGGCGGCGATGCGCTCGTGGTGGTGGATCACCTCGGCGACGATGAAGTTCAGGAAGGACTCGGCGAAGGCCGGGTCGAGCCGGGCCTCTTCCGCCAGGCGACGCAGGCGCTGGATCTGCACGCGCTCGCGTTCGGGATCGCTCGCCGGCATGCCCGCCGCCGCCTTGAGCAGGCCGACGGACTGCGTGTACTTGAACCGTTCGGCGAGCATGTGGACGAGGGCGGCGTCGATGTTGTCGATGCTCTGGCGGATGCCCGCGAGTTCGTCGATCGCGCCCTGGTCGGCCGAGCTGAGGGGGCTGTCCGCCCCGAGAGGACTGTCGAGTGCCATGCACCGACCCTATCGGCGCGCCCGACGACGGGGCCGCCGACGGACCGCCACGGACGAAGGAGGCGCGTCCCGCTCTCGCAGGACGCGCCTCCTTCAGGGCCGGGTCGGCCCGGCCGGGATCAGTCGACCAGCGTGAGCGTGACCTCGACGTTGCCACGCGTGGCGTTCGAGTACGGGCACACGTGGTGGGCCGCGTCGGCCAGCTCTTGACGACGCTCGGGCTCGACGTTCGGCGTGTAGATGTCGAGCTCGACCGCGAGGCCGAATCCGCCCTCGCCGTTGCCGCCGATGCCGACGCTCGCCGAGACCTCGGCGTCCTTCGTGTCGACGCCGAGCTTCTTGCCGGCGCCGTGCATGGCGCTGAGGAAGCAGGCCGCGAAGCCCGCCGCGAACAGCTGCTCGGGGTTGGTGCCCTCGCCGGAGCCACCGAGTTCTTTGGGGGGCCGCGTGTCGAAGTCGAGTCGGTCGTCTTCGCTGCGGACGTGGCCGTCACGACCCCCACCGGTGGCGTGGGCGATGGCGGTGTAGGCGATGTCGAGTGTCATGAGGAGAAGACCATACCTAGATTCTGGGAGTTGGCTCGGTGGCGGGTGAGTGTGGTAGCGCGGCTCAGCCGAGCAGGTCGTGCCGCTGCACGATGGCGTCACGGCCCGGGCCCACGCCGATCGCCGAGATGCGGGCGCCACTCATCGCCTCGACGGCGAGCACGTAGTCCTGCGCGGCCTTCGGGAAGTCGTCGAAGTCGCGCGCCCCCGTGATGTCCTCGCTCCACCCCGGGAACTCTTCGTAGATCGGCGTCGCGTGGTGGAAGTCGCTCTGCGAGACGGGGACCTCGTCGTGCCGGACGCCGTCGACGTCGTAGGCCACGCAGACCGGGATCGTCTCGAGGCCGGTGAGCACGTCGAGCTTGGTCAGCACGAAGTCGGTCACGCCGTTGATCCGCGCCGTGTAGCGCGCGATCGGGGCGTCGTACCAGCCGCAGCGGCGAGGACGGCCGGTGGTCGTGCCGAACTCGAAGCCGTTGGCCCGGAGGAACTCGCCCGAGGCGTCGAAGAGCTCGGTCGGGAACGGCCCGGCGCCGACGCGGGTCGTGTACGCCTTGACGATGCCGATGACGCGCTCGATGCGGCCCGGCCCGATGCCCGAGCCGGTCGAGGCGCCTCCTGCGGTGGCGGACGACGAGGTGACGAACGGGTAGGTGCCGTGGTCGACGTCGAGCATGGTCGCCTGGCCCGCCTCGAAGAGGACGGTCTTGTCGGCCTCGAGCGCCTGGTGGATCTCGAGCGCCGTGTCGGCGACCATCGGCTTGAGCCGCTCGGCGAACGACAGCAGCGACTCGACGACCTCGTCGACCTCGATCGCGCGACGGTTGTAGATCTTGACGAGCAGGTGGTTCTTCTGGTCGAGGGCCGCCTCGACCTTCTGGCGCAGGATGCCCTCGTCGAAGATGTCCTGCACGCGGATGCCGACGCGGTTGATCTTGTCGGCGTAGGTCGGGCCGATGCCTCGACCGGTGGTGCCGATCTGGCGCTTGCCGAGGAAGCGCTCCGTCACCTTGTCGAGGGTGCGGTGGTAGTGCGTGATGACGTGCGCGTTGGCGCTGACCCGCAACCGGGAGACGTCGATGCCACGCGCGATCAGCGCGTCGAGCTCGTCGAAGAGCACCTCGATGTCGACGACGACGCCGTTGCCGATGACGGGCGTCACGCCGGGCGAGAGGATGCCCGAGGGCAGCAGGTGCAACGCGTACTTCTGGTCGCCGATCACCACGGTGTGGCCGGCGTTGTTGCCGCCGTTGAACTTGACGACGTAGTCGATGCGGCTCGACAACAGGTCGGTGGCCTTGCCCTTGCCCTCGTCGCCCCACTGGGCTCCGATGATCACCACTGCTGGCATGGGTTTCTCCTCACGTCGGGGGAACGCACCGGGTGAGGTGCACTTGAGTCTACCGACAGGCTCGTCCGGGCCGCCCGGACGGCCCGGGACCCGTCGAGGAGGCGCGGCGCGCGACCCGCGGAACACCGCCGGTGGCCATTTGTGGTCACGTACGACAAACTGTGCCCATGAGTCTCGTCGCCGGGGTCGACTCATCGACCCAGAGTTGCAAAGTCGTCGTCCGTGATCTCTCGACGGGCGAACTCGTCCGGCAGGGGTCGGCCGGGCATCCCCAGGGCACCGAGGTGCCCCCGGCGGCCTGGTGGGAGGCGCTGCTCGCGGCGATCGCGGACGCCGGCGGCCTCGACGACGTCGCCGCGCTCTCGGTCGCCGGTCAGCAGCACGGCCTCGTCGCCCTCGACGCCGAGGGACGCGTCGTCCGCGACGCCCTGCTCTGGAACGACACCCGCAGCGCCCCGGCCGCCCGCGACCTGATCGACGAGCTCGGGGCCGAGCAGTGGGCCCGACGCACGGGCTCCGTCCCCGTCGCGTCGTTCACCGCGACCAAGCTGCGCTGGCTGCGCGACGCCGAGCCCGAGAACGCCGCGCGGGTCGCCGCGGTGGCCCTGCCGCACGACTGGCTCACCTGGCGCCTCCTCGGTTTCGGTCCCGCCGACGAGAGCCCGCTCGGGCCGGACCTCGACGCCCTCGTCACCGACCGCTCGGACGCCAGCGGCACCTCGTACTGGAGCCCCACCGACGAGGCGTACGACCTCGAGCTCTTCGAGCACGCCTTCGGTCGCGGGGCACGCGAGGCCACCGGCTCCCCCGCGGACGACGCCGGGCGCGTCGTGCTGCCGCGGGTGCTGCAGGCCGACCAGGCGGCCGGGACGACGGTCGCGGACGGCCCGATCCCGGCCGGCATCGTGGTCGGCGCCGGCGCGGGCGACAACGCCGGGGCGGCCCTCGGCCTCGACGCCACGGTCGGCGACCTCGTCATCAGCATCGGCACGAGCGGGACGGCCTTCGCCGTCACCGACCGGCCCGTGACCGACCCCGGCGGCACGGTGGCCGGCTTCGCGGACGCCGCGGGTGGCTACCTCCCCCTGGTCGCCACGCTGAACGCGGCCCGGGTGCTGTCGTCGGTCGGCGGACTGCTCGGCGTCGACCACGACGAACTGGCCCGTCTGGCCCTCGCGGCCGAGCCCGGCGCCGGCGGGGTCACGCTCGTGCCCTACTTCGAGGGCGAACGCACCCCCGACCTGCCCGACGCCACGGCGACGCTCTCGGGCCTGACCCTGGCGAGCTCCACCCGCGAGAACCTGGCCCGCGCCGCCGTCGAGGGCATGCTGTCGGCACTGTCCGACGGTGCCGCCGCCGTCCGCCGACAGGGCGTCCAGGCCACCCGCGTCCTCCTCATCGGCGGGGCCGCGCTGAACCCGGCCGTCCAGGCCGTCGCCCGCCAGGTGTTCGACCTGCCCGTCGTCGTGCCCGAGCCGGGCGAGTACGTCGCCGACGGCGCGGCACGACAGGCGGGCTGGGCCCTCTCGGGGACGCGACCGACCTGGACCCCGGCGACCAGCGCCTCCTTCGAGGCCGACCTGCGACCCGCCGTCGGCGAGCGCTACCGGGCCGCGCAGGGGCTGGGGTCGTTGCCCCGCCCGTGACCCCGGTGCGCCGGGCGCGGACGACAGCAGGAGGCGCGGGTGGCGCCGCCTAGGATCGGACCATGCCCAGCGACCCGGCCAGCACGCGCACCACCATGGCCGAGGACTACCTCAAGGTCATCTGGAAGGCCGAGGAGTGGGCCGAGGCAGGAGTCGGCGCCGGCATCTCGACCAACGAGATCGCCGCGACGCTCGGCGTGAGCGCGTCGACCGTGTCGGGCAACCTCCGCAAGCTCGACCGCGACGGCTACCTCGACTACGAGCCCTACCGGCGCATCGCCCTGAGCGACGCGGGCCGTGCGATCGCCGTGTCGATGGTCCGGCGCCACCGGCTGATCGAGACGTACCTGGTCGAACGCCTGGGTTACGGCTGGGACGAGGTGCACGACGAGGCCGAGGTGCTCGAGCACGCCGTCAGCGATCGGCTGCTCGACCGGTTCGACGTCGAGCTCGGACACCCGACGGCCGACCCGCACGGCGACCCGATCCCCGCGGCCGACGGCACGGTCGTACGGCCTGCCGCCCATCCGCTGGGCGACTTCGTCGAGGGCGAGTGCGGCTTCGTCGTGCGCGTCTCGGACGACGAACCCGAGCTGCTGCGCTACCTCAGCTCGCTCGACCTGCGGGTCGGCGCCCACGTGCGCGTCGGCGAGCGTCGCGACTACGCCGGCTCGCTGCAGGTCGTGCTGACCGACGCGCACGACCGGGCGGTCGGCAGCGTCGAACTGGCCGGCGTCGCCGCGGCGTCGGTGTGGGCGAACTCCGAGCCGCACACGCACGCCTGACGCGGGGGCGGGCGGCCCTGCGTGCCCGCCTGCCCGCCTGCCCGCCCGCTTGCCCGCTTGCCCGCCACGAGGTGAGCAACCCGCCACCCGATTGCGTGGCGGGTCGTTCACTTCGTGGCGGGTCGAACGCCGCGAGGACGACGTCAGGAGGCGCGGGTCACGGACGCAGGGTCGGCCAAGACGGCGGCGAAGGCCAGTTCGGCCGCTCCGATCGTCAGCCGGTCCACGCCGAGCGCGGCTCGGGTGATCCGCACGTCGTCGCGGGCGCCGGGCAGGGACTGACCGCGGACCCGCTCGGCCAGGCGGCCGGGGTCGGCCGCGTGCAGCGATCCGAGGAAGCCGCCGAGCACGATCAGCTCGGGGTTGAACGAGTTCACGACGCCTCGCAGGGCCACGGCCAGGAAGTCGATCTGACGCCGCACCTCGACGGCCACGGGCGACCCGGGCTCGGCGCCGGCGAGCGCCGCGTCCAGCTGGTCGGCCTGACCACGGTCGAGTCCGGTGACGGTGAGCAACCGGGCCTGACCGACCTCGGTCTCGAGGCACCCCACGGCGCCGCAGTGGCAGAGCTCGCCGACGGAGTTGACGAGGGTGTGCCCGATCTCGCCGGCAAAACCCCCCACGCCGGTCACCGGACCGCCACCGATGAGGACTCCCCCGCCGACACCACTCGCACCGCCGTTCAGGAACACGAGGTCGTCGACGCCCCGCCCGGCCCCGAAGCGGCCCTCGGCGATCGCACCGAGCGACGCGTCGTTGGCCGCGCGGGTCGGCAGGCCGGTCGCGGACGCCACGACGGCCGCGAACGGCTCGTCGATCCACCCGAGGTGCGGGGCGAGCCGCACGACTCCCCCGTCGGACCCGACCAGCCCGGGGACCGCGAGACCCACCCCGAGCACCCGCACGTCGGGAGACAGCGCGCCGGAGCGCAGCCCGGCGATCACCTCAGCGGCGAGCGCCGCGGCCCGGGGCGCGCTGGGCACCCCGTCGGTCTCGCGACGGACTCGATGCTGCACGACGCCGTCGAGCCCGACCACGCCGACCGTGACGGCGTCGATCTCGGGGTTGACCGCGATCGCGACGACACGGGGGTCCGGCGCCACGACCGGGCTGGGCCGCCCGACCCGGTTGGTGCCGACCGGGTCGGTCTCGACGACGAGTCCCCGGTCGACGAGTTCACCCACGAGCGCCGCGATCGTCGACCGGTTGAGCCCGGTCGCCTGGGTGAGGGCCGACCGCGACGCGGCCCCGTCGGTGTGGACGATGCCGAGCACCGTCGCGAGGTTGTCCCGCCGGACCCGGTCGAACCGCGCACCGAGGTCGGGAGCCGCTGCGCCCTCACCGTCGCCCTGCTGAGTCGTCACGCCCGCGCCCCTTCGTCGGTCGAGGCTACCTCGACCTCGCCGGGCGGCGCGTCGAGGACGCCACGCCGCCCGGTGCCTGAGTCGCCCGCCGGCCCCGGCCCCGGCCCCGGCGTCAGACCTCGTCGACCCGCCAGCCGGTGGCGGCGGTGTCGACCGACACCGCGCCTCCTGACCGCGTGACGACGAAGTCGGCGGACTCGCCGGTGGGCGTGGTCACCGTGATCGAGCGGGTGCCGTCACCCCCGGGGAACACCCTCAGCACGAGACCGTCGAGGTAGTCGTGGTCGGGCCGGTCGTCCCGCGCGCCGACCGGGATCACCGCCCCCTCGCGCACGTAGAGCGGCAGGCTCATGACGTCGTGTCGCTCGGTGCGCCACGCCCCGGACCCCGCGTCGACGACCTCACCGGTGAACCAGTTCGTCCAGCGCCCGGCCGGCAGGTAGACCTCTACGGTGCCGTCGGCTGAGAAGACCGGTGCGACCAGCAGGTCGTCTCCGAGCAGGTACTGCGTGTCGACGTGGGCGGCGCCGCGGTCGCCGGGGAAGGCCAGGGCCATCGGACGCATGACCGGCAGTCCCGAGCGCGACGACGCGAGCCCGGCGGCGTAGAGGTAGGGCATGAGGGACAGCTTCAGCTTCGTGAAGCGGCGGGTGACCTCGACGGCCTCGTCGTCGAAGGCCCACGGCACCCGGTACGACGAGCTGCCGTGGAACCGGCTGTGGCTCGACAACAGGCCGAAGGCCGTCCACCGCTTGTAGACCTCGGCGTCGGGAGTCCCCTCGAAGCCGCCGATGTCGTGGCTCCAGAACGAGAAGCCGCTCATGGCCAGGGACAGTCCGCCGCGGAGGGTCTCGGCCATCGACTCGAAGGTGGACGTCGAGTCGCCACCCCAGTGCACGGGAAGCGCCTGACCACCCGTCGTCGCCGAGCGGGCGAAGACGACGGCGTCGCCCTCGCCGCGCACCTCCTCGAGCACCTCGAAGACCGCCTGGTTGTAGAGCTGCGTGTACCAGTTGTGCATGCGCTCGGGGTCGGAGCCGTCGTGCCAGACGACGTCGGTGGGGATGCGCTCGCCGAAGTCGGTCTTGAACGCGTCGACCCCCTGGGCCTGCAGCCGACGCAGGTGCCCCTGGAACCAGGCCGTCGCCTCGGGGTTCGTGAAGTCGACCAGGCCCATGCCGGCCTGCCAGAGGTCCCACTGCCAGACGCTGCCGTCGGGGTTCCGCACGAGGTAACCGGCCTCGGCCGCCTCGCGGAACAGCGCCGAGCGCTGACCGATGTACGGGTTGATCCAGACGCAGACGCGCAGGTCGCGCTCGTGCAGCCGGGCGAGCATGCCCTCGGGGTCGGGGAACACGCGGGGGTCCCACTCGAAGTCGCACCACTGGAACTCGCGCATCCAGAAGCAGTCGAAGTGGAACACGCTGATCGGCATGTCGCGGCGGGCCATCTCGTCGACGAAGCCCGTGACCGTCGCCTCGTCGTAGTCGGTCGTGAACGACGTCGACAACCAGAGGCCATACGACCAGGCCGGCACGTGGGCCGGCCGACCGGTCAGGCGCGTGTACCGGTCGAGCACGTCGGCGGGCGTCGGGCCGGCGATCACCAGGTAGCGCAGGGTCTCGCCCGCCACTGAGAACTGCACCCGCTCGACCGACTCGGAGCCGATCTCGTACGAGACGTGACCCGGGTGGTCGACCAGGACGCCGTATCCGCGGTTCGTGACGTAGAACGGGACGTTCTTGTAGGCCTGCTCGCTCGACGTGCCCCCGTCGGCGTTCCACACGTCGACCGTCTGGCCGTTCTTGACCAGCGGACCGAACCGCTCGCCGAGGCCGTAGACGAGCTCGCCGACGCCCAGCGAGAGTTGCTGCGAGACGTAGCTCGGCGCGAGGACGCGTCCGGTGCCGGCCCGGGCGTTGCCGAGCATCGCCCCGTCGACCTGGGCGTCCGCGGCGACCCGGTGGTAGCCGACCGACTTGTGGCCCGACCGGGTGAGCACGGTGTCGCCGTCGCGGAACGTCAGCTCGAACGGTGCCCCGCGACCGACCGTGGCCGTGAGGCGTCCCGAGGTCAGGGTCGCGCCTCCTTCGCTCGTCTCGACGACCCCGACCCCGGCGGGGCCGCCCTCGGAGCCCACCAGGTCGAACCCGATCTCGTCACGACCACCGGCGAAGTGCGTGACGTCGACGGCGATCACGCCCTCCATCGGCGAACTCAGCGCGATCGTGAGCGTCGGGCGGTTGAGGGTGTCGCCCCGCGAGCCGATCACCTTGGTGGGTGCGGTGACCTCGATCGAGCGTCCGTCCGCCCGGGGCTCGACGTCGTGGGCCTCCTGGGCGAAGAGGGACTCGACCCCCGGGCGGATCTGCCAGAAACCGTCGGTGAACTTCATGTGGAGCCTTTCGGGGTGGAACGCGTCACTTGACCGCGCCGGCCGTGATGCCGCGGGTCAGGGTGCGCTGGAAGATCAGGAAGAAGACGAGCGTGGGGATCAACCCGAGCAGGGCCGACGCGCTCGTCGTGGTGACGTCCATCAGCCGGTCGCCCTGCAGGGCGGTGATGGCGACGGGGACCGTCTGGTTGCCGTTGGACACCAGGAAGGTGAGCGGGATGAGGAACTCGTTCCACGTCCAGATGAAGAAGAAGATCGCGAGCACCGACAGGGTCGGCCGACTGATCGGCACGATGACCCGCCAGAGGATCTGCCACCGACTCGCCCCGTCGAGCGACGCCGCCTCGAGCACCTCTTTCGGGAACGTGCCGTACACGCTCGAGAGCAGGTAGGTGCCGAAGGCGCTCTGGATCACCGTGAAGATGATGATGACCGCCCAGATGTTGTCGTAGAGGCCCACCTGCTTGAACATGAAGTACAGCGGGTAGAGAAGGGCCTCCTGCGGCAGCATGTTCGCGAGCAGGAACAGCACGATGATCCAGGTGCGACCGCGCACCCGGCCGATGCCGAGCGCGTAGGCGTTGAAGACCGAGATGACCACGGCGAACAGGGCCACCAGCCCGGCGATCACGAAGCTGTTCCAGAGCTTGG
Source organism: Frigoribacterium sp. Leaf8 (assembly GCF_001421165.1). Classification (GTDB taxonomy): domain Bacteria; phylum Actinomycetota; class Actinomycetes; order Actinomycetales; family Microbacteriaceae; genus Frigoribacterium. Next base: position 18,262 of record NZ_LMKB01000008.1, read on the forward strand.
CCGGGAACTCGACGCGGTTCCAGAAGTCGACGAGGCCGTCGAAGTACAGCGACGTCGGCAGGCTGAGCGGCCCTCCGGTCGTGTAGTCGGCGGGCGACTTGAACGAGTTGACCAAGATCAACAGGAACGGCAGGGCGATCAGCACGCCGAAGGCGATCGCCGCGGCGAGGATCAGCCAGTCGGTGGCCGTCTTCTTGCGCCCCCGTTGCCTGGCCTTCGGGAGGCGCGGGCTGGGCACCGCGGGACGGATGCGGTCGTCTTTCACCGGCGGCACGACGGTCGTGGCCATCAGCGTTCCCTCTCTGCTCGTTCGACCCGGTTCTGTGCCCGGATGAAGAAGATGGTGATGACGACGATGACGAGCGTCAGCGCCGTCGCGATGGTCGCGCCGTAGCCGACCTGCTGGCTCTGGAAGAACTCGCTGTACGCGTAGTAGCTCGGCACGATCGTCGAGTCGCCGGGGCCGCCGCGGGTCAGGGCGTAGATCGGTCCGAACACCTTCAACGCGGCGATCGTGCAGGTCAGCACGACGACGAAGATCTCGGGGCGGATGATGCTCACCGTGATCGCCCGGAACCGCTGGAACCAGCCGGCGCCGTCGAGTTCGGCGGCCTCGTACAGCTCCGGGTCGACCCGTTGCAGTGCGGCCATGAAGATGACGACGGGATAGCCGAGCTGCACCCAGACCATCACCACCATGATGCTGAGCAGCGCGGTGTCGGGGCTGCCGAGCCAGTTGTGCTGCAGGGCGCCCAGCCCCACCGCGTCGAGGACGGTGTTGAGCGCGCCGTTCTCGGGTCGGAGTATCCAACCGATGACGATCGCGGCGATCGCCACGGGCAGGATCTGCGGCAGGTAGTAGGTCGCCCGCAGGAACGACGCCAGACGGCCGCCGAACTTCCGGCCGATCAGGTCGAACAGCATCGCGGCGAGCAGGAGGCCCAGCACGGTGGGGACCACCACCATGGCGATGATGAGGAAGACGCTGTTGAGGAAGGACGTCCAGAAGCGGTCGTCGCTCATCAGCTCGCGCCAGTTGTCGAGCCCCGCCCAGGTCGGCGGGCGGATGCCCCGGTAGTCGGTGAAGCTGAGGTAGACGTTCCAGATCAGCGGGACCAGGATCACGACCGCGAACAGGACGAAGCCGGGGATCAGGTACAGCCAGAAGCCCGCGCGGCGGGCTCCGGGCAGGAGGCTCTCCTCCGGCGGGAGGGCCGACGACGTGCGTCGGCCCTCGCGACGGGGGCGCGCCTCCCTGGCACCGGGGCGGGTGTCGAGGGAGGTCACGGCTACTTCCCGGTGATGTCGTCGACGCCGCTCTGGTACTGGTCGCCCAGGGTGGTGAGCATCTCGTCCGGCGTGGCGGTGCCGTTGACGAGCTCCTGGGTGCCGGCGACCAGCTGGTCGTAGAAGGTCGGCGTGGGCCAGTCCGGGTAGAACGCCAGGCCGTCGCGGTCGAGCAAGGTGTTGAAGTTCGCGATCAACTCCTGGCTCTTCGGGTCGGTGATGTCGGCCGGGTCGGCCTTCACCGGCACGCCGCCGTTGTTGCCGATGAGGTTCTGGATCTCGGGGCGCATCGTGATGTCGATGAACTCGTACGCGAGGTCCTTGTTGGCCGCGTTCTCGGGGACGACCCAGAGGTTGCCGCCCGACCCGGGTGCCATGTCGCTGCCGGGGAACAGGAACGTGCCCCAGTCGAAGGTCGCCTCGTCGGCGACCCGTCCGGCCCACCAGCTGCCGGAGACCATGATCGGCGCCCCGCCGCTCATGAAGGTCGTGCCCATGTCCTCGGCCTTGATGCCGGTGACGTCCTTCGAGATCCAGCCGTTGTCGACGTACTCCTTCAGCTTGTCGGCGGCGTAGGTCAGCTCGGGGCCCTGCCAGTCGACGTCGCCCTCGTAGAGCTGGTAGTCGTCGACGAACGAACGGTCGGCCTTCGAGAGGGCCAGCTGGTAGAACAACTGCCCGAGCGGGTACTCGCCACCGGCCTCGGCGAGCGGCGTGATGCCGGCGTCGGCGAAGGTCTGCAGGGCCGTCTCGAACTCGTCGTACGTCGTGGGCACCGCGATGCCCTGCTCGGCGAAGGCGTCCTTGTTGTAGAACACCTCGACGTACTCGCCGTAGTTCGGGATGCCGTACCAGCTGCCCGAGCCCATGACGCCCTTCTCGTCGTACTTCGAGGTCGTGGCGATCGACGGGGCGAGGTCGTCGTCCCAGCCGTACTCGTCGACGGCGTCGTCGAGGTTCGCGAGCAGCCCCTGGCTCGCGAGCAGGCCCGCCGTGGCGTTGCCCTTGTTGTACTCGAGGATGTCGGGTGCCTCGTTCGAGTTGAGCACCTGGCTCGCGGTCGAGCGGATCTGCTCGAAGCTCTTCTCCTCGAACTCGACCTTCGCACCGGTCTCTTCCTCGAAGGTGGCGATCGCCTGGTCCCAGGCGATGCCCATGGCGCTGGTCTCGCTCTCGAAGTGCCAGAGCTTCAGCACGTCGGGGTCGGACGACCCCGAGCTGCCTGCCGAGCATCCGGTCAGCAGCGCCGCGGTGGCCGCGAGGGCCGTCCCGACGGCGACGATGCGTCGTTTCTTCATGTGTCTACCTCCTCGTAGAGGCCCCGTGCCGATCGTCGAAGCGTTTCGACGATCAGCGTGGAGCGATGTGATCTGGCCGTCGGATGACGGTGGTGCGATGGTGCGGTGGTGCGGTCGGTAGGGGTTCAGGAGGCGCGGGCCGGCCCGGAGACCGAGCCCTTCGCCAGGTAGGTGGGCGCGATCAACTCGACGCCCGTGTCGAGATGACCGTCGATCCGCTCGAAGGCGGCCCCGACCGCCCGCGAGCACATCTCGTCGATCGGCAGCGGGATGGTGTCGAGGGCCGGCTCGAACTCGTCGGCGGGGTAGCTGGCACAGGCCGCCAGCACCGAGAGGTCGCGGGGGATCTCGAGTCCGAGGCGGCGGACGCGCTGGAGGACGGCCTCGGCGGTGGGCTCGCTGCAGTGCAGCACGAGCGCGGTCATGCCGGGCAGCCTCTCGCGGAGGTCGTCGAACGCCCGGACGGCCGACGCCCGCCCGAGGTCCGCCGCCACGGTCAGCGTCTCGACGCCGCGGCTGTCGGCCCGGCCCGCGAAGGCGTCGTCGAAACGTCGGATGAAGCCGGTGTCGCGCTCGCCGTACGAGGCCGGGTGACCGATGACGCCGATGGTCCGGTGCCCGGCGTCGGCCAGACGGTCGACGCTCTCGGCGGCTGCGGCCGCGAAGTCGAGGTCGATGCAGGCGAGGTCGTCGACGCCCTGCGGGATGCCGATGAACCCGGCCGGCAGGTCGAGTTCGCGCACGAGGTCGACGCGCTCGTCGACGGTCGCGACGCCGATCGCGACGACGCCGTCGACGAGGGAGCTCGAGGCCACGCGCCGGATGCCGGACACCTCGTCGTCGGTGGCGAGGAGCAACACGTCGTAGTCCCGACGACGGGCCGCCTCGACGACGGCGGTGACGAACCGCATCTGGGTGGGCTGGTGGTTGTCGGGCCGGATCGGCGCGCTGAGCGCCAGGATGTTGGTCCGGGCACCGGCGAGCATGCGGGCTCCGGCATGCGGCCGGTAGCCGAGCCGCTCGACGGCGTCGGTGACCCGTTGCCGGGTCGACGCCGCGATCGACCGCTTGCCGGACAGGGCGTACGAGACCGTCGAGATCGACACACCGGCGGCCTGGGCCACGTCGTGGATCGTCGTCATGATGACCTCGCTGTCGGTTGCCGAACGGGTGCGGAAGCGCTTCGACTGCCGCGGGTCGAGACACTACGTCAGCCGCGGCGGGGCGCGCAAGTCTTTTGTGGGAGCCCGCGACAAATGGCCCAGACCTCTTCCGAACCAGCGAAGGACGGGATATGTTGAGGCTCACAACATTCGCGTCGGGGCGGGATCGCCCCACGCGACCGACCCCTCGACCCTGGAAGGGACACCGATGTCCACCACCCCCACCCGCGAAGACAAGTTCTCGTTCGGCCTCTGGACGATCGGCTACAACGGCTCGGACCCCTTCGGCGGCCCGACCCGCCCCCAGCTCGACGTCGTCGAGGCCGTCGAGAACCTCGACCGCCTCGGCGCGTACGGCCTGACCTTCCACGACGACGACCTGTTCGCCTTCGGCTCGACCGACGCCGAGCGCCAGAAGCAGATCGACCGCCTGAAGGGCGCCCTCGACGCGACCGGGATCGTCGTGCCGATGGTCACCACGAACCTCTTCAGCGCACCCGTCTTCAAGGACGGCGGCTTCACCTCGAACGACCGTGGCGTGCGACGTTTCGCCCTGCGCAAGGTGCTCCGCAACATCGACCTCGCCGCCGAGCTCGGCGCGAAGACCTTCGTCATGTGGGGTGGTCGCGAGGGCGCCGAGTACGACAGCGCGAAGGACGTGCAGGCCGCCCTCTCGCGCTACAAGGAGGGCGTCGACATGCTCTCGCAGTACGTGCTCGACAAGGGCTACGACCTGCGCTTCGCGATCGAGCCCAAGCCCAACGAGCCCCGCGGCGACATCCTGCTGCCGACCCTCGGTCACGCGATCGCGTTCATCGAGACGCTCGAGCACCCCGAGATGGCCGGCGTGAACCCCGAGGTCGGTCACGAGCAGATGGCCGGACTGAACTTCACGGCCGGCATCGCCCAGGCGCTCTACCAGGGCAAGCTCTTCCACATCGACCTCAACGGCCAGCGCGGCATCAAGTACGACCAGGACCTCGTGTTCGGCCACGGCGACCTCCAGAACGCCTTCTCGCTCGTCGACCTGCTGGAGCACGGCTCGCCCCAGGGCGGACCGACCTACGACGGCCCGCGTCACTTCGACTACAAGCCCTCGCGCACCGAGACGATCGACGGCGTGTGGGAGTCCGCGGCCGCCAACATGCGGATGTACCTGCTCCTCAAGGAGCGCGCGCAGGCCTTCCGCGCCGACCCCGAGGTGCAGGAGGCCCTGGCCGCCAGCCAGGTCGCCGAGCTCTCGGTGAACACCCTCGCCGACGGTGAAGGCTACGAGCAGTTGCTCGCCGACCGCGCCTCCTACGAGGACTTCGACGCCGACGCCCACTTCGGCGGACACGGGTACGGCTTCGTGCGGTTGCAGCAGCTCGCCCTCGAGCACCTGATGGGCGCTCGGGGCTAGAGCCCGGCGCGTCGGCGTTCGCATCGCGAGCGCCGACGCGCCCCGTCCGGTCGGGCGGCCGACCCGGCGGCACCAGCAGGGGGTAGGAATCCGGTATATTACGAGCATTGCTCTGAAGACCGGCCGAACGGATCGACCTCGATGACTGCCCGCCCCTTGCGCCCCCGCCGCTCGGCGACCGATCGACCGTCGGTCGCCGTCATCGGCACCCGCGGCTACCCCAGCTACTACGGCGGGTTCGAGACCGCGGTGCGCCGGATCGCCCCCGCCCTGGTCGACGCCGGCTGGGACGTCACGGTCTACGGTCGCGACGGGTCGACCCGCGACGACGACCCCGCCCGCGACCGTCGGGTCACCTCCCGCCTGACGAAGGGCGTCGAGAGCAAATCGCTCAGCACCCTGAGCTACGGCCTCACCGCCGTCCTGGACGCCCTCATGCGCCGGCCCGACGCGGCCCTCGTCATGAACGTGGCCAACGGCTTCTGGCTGCCCTTGCTCAGACTGCGCGGCATCCCCGTCCTGGTCAACGTCGACGGCATCGAGTGGGAGCGTGCCAAGTGGGGACGCGCGGCGAAGACGGTGTTCCGTCTCGGAGCCAAGGCCAGCGCGCGCTTCGCGAACGGGCTGATCTGCGACGCCCGCGAGATCGTCCGGCGCTGGCAGGCCGACTTCGGCGTGGACGGCCTGTTCATCCCCTACGGCGGCGACCCGGTCCGCGACCTGCCGGTCGAGCCGGGCCAGCGACACCGCGGGTACGCCCTGGTCGTCGCGCGCTTCGTCCCCGAGAACACCGTCGTCGAGTTCGTCGAGGCGGCCCGCTCGATCGCCGAGCGGCACGACGTGGTCATCGTCGGCTCGACCGGCTACGGCGGCGAACTCGACGAGCTCGTGCGCGGACTGGCCGAGGCGAACGACCGCGTGACCTGGCTCGGCCACGTCAGCGACGACGATCGTCTGCACGCCCTCTGGCAGCACGCCGGGGCCTACTTCCACGGCCACAGCGTCGGCGGCACGAACCCGGCGCTGGTGCAGGCCATGTTCGCGGGGGCGCCCGTCGTCGCGCGCGACACCGTCTACAACCGCGAGGTGCTCGACGGAGCCGGCACCCTCGTGGCGCCCGAGCCCGCCGCCATCGCCGCCGCCGTCACCGCGCTGCTCGACGATCCGGCCGAGCAGGAACGCCTCAGCGCGGCGGCCCTTTCTCGTGCCGCGGACGCCTACACCTGGCAGTCCGTCTGCGACGCCTACGAGGAGGCGCTGAGAGCGACCCTGCCCCGCTCGCGCTGACCGACGATCCCCCCGCACAATAACTTGCACAAAGGTGTGCAAGATCGTACGATCGGGTCATGCCTGCCGCCGATGACCCCGTCCGCGCCACCCGTGCGCCACGCCGCGACGCCACTGCGAACCGCGACGCACTGATCTCCGCCGCGGCACTGCTTCTCAACCGCGACCCGTCCGTGTCGCTCGAGGCCATCGCCGCCGAGGCTGGCCTGTCCCGACGCTCGGTCTACGGCCACTTCGCCACGCGGGACGACCTCGTGCGCGAGGTCAGCCTGCGCGGTGCCGCCCGCATCGGCGTCGCCGCGCGACCGGCACCGATCGCGGACCCCGTCGTGCAACTCGCCTCCCTGGCCGCCCGACTCTGGGCCGAGGTCGAGCACGTGCGCGTCATGGCGCAGCTGACCGTGCGCGGCCCGATGGCCCACGAGGTCGGCGAGGCGCTCGCCCCGTTGCGGAAGACCGTCCGCGACGTCGTCCGTCGTGGCGTGGAATCCGGACGCATGCGCGACGACATCGCTCCCCACACGCTGGCCCACCTGGTGGAGGGCGCCGCCCTGTCCGTGCTCGACGAGGCCACGACGCAGCGGCTCAGCCGCTCCGAGGGCCACCGGCTCGTCATGCTGGCGGTGCTCGGCGTCGTCGGCCTCGACTGGCGCACCGCCGGCGACCTCGTCGCGACCGCCCCCGAACTCGCGCTCCCTCCCGAACCGGCGACCGGCGCCTCCTCGATGCCCCCGACCGGAGAACCCGCATGAGACTCGAACTGCACGACGTCGCGATCGGCGACGGTCCCGGCGCGGCACTCCCCCGGCTGAGCGCGGTCGCCGACCGCTGGGTCCCGGGCTTCGTCGCGGTCGAGACCGAGAACGCGCCCACCCTGGCGTCACTCGTCGCGGGGGGCCGCATGCGCCCCGAGACCGGACGGGTGACGATCGACGGTCGGGCGGACGACGCGGCGATCCGCGCCTCCTTCGCCCTCGTCGACACCCCCACCGTCGCCGAACCGTTCGCGGCCCTCACGGTCGTCCAGGTCGCCCGCGAAGAGCTCGCCCTCGCCGGGCTCCGCGCCGACAAGGCCTCGGCTCGTCTGCTGCTCGAGGAGATCGGGCTGGACGAGCACGAGCGGACCCGCCTGAGCGCCCTGCCCACCGAGCTGCGCGTCCGCCTGCTCTGCGAGTTGGCGGTGCTGCGCCCCGAGGTGCGCGGGCTGGTCGTGACCACCCCCGAACGGCACGGAGGCGACGTCGCCGCCTGGCTCTCGGTCGTCCACGACCTCGTCGGCCGCGACTACACCGTGTTGACCATCACCGGGTTCGCGGCCCTCGCGACGATCGAGTCGCTGCCCACGCCCGAGTTCGCCGCGGCCGGGACCGACGCCGTACCCGAGACCGACACCGCGCCTCCTTTCTCCCCTGACGACACCGCGGTCGCCACCACCCCCGACACCTCCGTCGAAAGCGACCAGCCGTGAAGATCTACGCCCTCGTCCGTTCCGAGCTGCAGCGCCTCACCGCCACCCCGCTCGCCCGCCTGGCACTCGTCGCGCTGATGACCGTGCCGCTGCTCTACGGCGGCCTGTACCTCTGGGCCAACCAGGACCCGTACGCCAAGCTCGACCAGATCCCGGCCGCCCTCGTGAACACCGATGCGGGCACCACGGTCGACGGCGAGACGGTGAACTACGGCGACGAGGTCACCGACCAGATCACCGACGGCGGCGACTTCGACTGGCACGTCGTCTCGGCCGCCCAGGCCGCGGCGGGCCTGCGCGACCAGACCTACGACTTCACCTTCACGATCCCGAAGGGCTTCAGCGACGACCTCACCTCGGCGAGCGGCGACGACCCGAAGCGGGCCCAGATCACCCTCGCGACGAGCGACGTCAACAGCTACCTCTCGTCCACGATCGCCGAGCAGGCGGCGAAGACCATCCGGGCCTCGGTCACCGAGAAGGTCGGCAAGGAGGCGGCGGGCCGCCTGTTGGTCGGCCTGGCCGACGTGCGCACGAACCTGGGCAGCGCGGTCGACGGGGCGAACCAGCTCGTCGCCGGCACCGGTTCGGCCGTCGCCGGCGCGAACCAGCTGGCCGACGGTGCGGCCGACGCGGCGACCGGGGCCCACACCCTCGCCGACGGGACGAGCCAGCTCAGCTCGGGGGCGTCCGCGCTGGACACGGGACTGCAGACGCTGAAGACCCAGACGACGGCCCTGCCCGCGCAGACCCAGACCCTGGCGGACGGTGCCGCCCAGGTGGCGGCCGGCAACGATGCCCTGGCCACCGGCGTGGCCGACGCTGCAACGACGAGCGCGACGGCCGCGGCCGGCCTGCCCGCCGCCCAGCAGCAGGCGCAGCAGCAGATCGCCGAAGCCCTGCGCCAGCAGGGTTACACCGACGAGCAGATCCAGCAGATCGCCGCGACCTTCGCCCCCGCGACCGAGTCGCTGACCACCGCCCTCCAGGACGCGAACACCCAGATCCAGGGGCTGAACACCCAGGTGGGGCAGCTCGCCACGGGTGCCGACCAGGTCTCGACCGGCGCCGCGACCCTGGCCGCCGCCACACCGGCCCTGACCCAGGGCATCTCGTCGGCCGCGACCGGCTCGTCGCAACTGGCCACGGGCGCGGCGAGCGCCGCCACGGGCGCCTCGACCCTCGCGACCGGTCTCGACACCCTGAGCAGCGGGTCCACCTCGCTGCGCGACGGCGTCGTCAGCCTCGACACCGGCACCACCCAGCTCCGCGACGGGCTGCAGAGCGGACTCGGCGAGATCCCCGCGAGCACCGACCGGACGCGCGACGACCAGGCGAGCGCCATCAGCGACCCGGTCTCGGTCAAGGACGCCGCCCTCACGAGTGCCGGCACCTACGGCGCGGGACTGGCACCGTTCTTCATCAGCCTCGCGGCCTGGATCGGCATGTACGCGCTGTTCCTGATCGTGAAGCCGATCTCGAAGCGGGCCATCACCGCCGTCAAGGCCCCCGTGCGCATCTCGCTGGCCGGCTGGCTGGCCCCGGTGGTGCTCGGCGTCGTGCAGATGGTCGCGCTCTACGTCATCGTCACCCAGGCGCTCGGCTTCGAGGTCGCCCACCCGCTCGGCATGATCGGACTGATGGCCCTCGCCTCGGCGGCGTTCGCGGCGATCATCATGACGCTCAACGTCTGGCTCGGCAGCGTCGGGCAGTTCCTCGGCCTGGTGCTCATGGTCGTGCAGCTCGTCACGGCCGGCGGGACCTTCCCGTGGCAGACCCTGCCCGCCCCGCTCGCAGCCCTCCACTTCGTGCTGCCGATGAGCTACGCCACCGACGGCCTGCGCCAGGTGATGTACGGCGGCAGCTCGGCCGCGGCCTGGGGCGACGCCGGCGTGCTGGCGGCCTGGCTGCTCGGCGCGCTCGTGCTGACCTGGGTCGCGACCTCCCGCATGACACGGGCGCGCACGATGCGCGACCTGCGGCCCTCGCTGATCGGCTGAGACCGCCGCTTCCGCCGAGGACGCAGGAGGCGCGGGTCGCGTGACCCGCGCCTCCTGCGTCCTCGCGCGGTCGCGCCGCTAGTCGGTGCGGGTCTCGAGGGTGGGGAGCACGGCGGGGTCGGCGTCGTGCAGGAACGTCGTGAGGCGTTCGACCTCGTCGACCTCGCCGATGGCGGCCGCACCTCGCCGGAGGGCGAAGAGGGACCGCAGCACGCCCCGGTTGGGTTCGTGCGACCACGGCACGGGGCCCTGTCCGCGCCACCCCGCCTTGCGCAGCGCGTCGAGACCGCGGTGGTAGCCGACGCGGGCATAGGCGTAGGCCTCGAGCTCGGCGCCGCGGGCGTCGGCCTCGTCGCTGAGCAGTGCCCAGGCGAGCGACGACGTGGGGTGGGCGACGACGACCTCGGCCGTCGTCAGCGTCTCGAGGTCGGCGACGACGTCGGGTTCGGCGGGCAGGCGGGTCTCGGGCACGCCGAGCAGGTTCGTTGCGGTCATCCCCCCATCATCCCCGACGTCCGTCCCGGGGACCGTCGCGACCCTGGTATAACTCGTTTCGTCGTGCAATACTGAGATATCACACACGGTCATCGGCCGTGTCGGGCGCCACGGTGCCCGCGAGCTCTCGACGAAAGACCACCGTGCCCACGACCCGACCGCGCCGCGCCGCCCTCGACTCCCCCGCCCTCCTGGCGTACCCGATGCACGGCCAGCGCAAGCTGCTCGACGAGGGCTACCGCACCCGGGACGGTCACCTGATCGAATGGCTCGGTCACGACCTCGCGGGCCGTGGCGGGGTCACCGTCGTCTCGAGGCCGGAGCCCCTCGTGACCTCGATCGCCCGCCGCCGCCCGATCGGGGCACCGGCCGTCGGCACCCGGTCGGTCGACCCGATCACGCTCCGGGCTCCCGACCCGCGCGACCGACGACGCTGGTGGGTCGCGTCCGCCCGCGCCTACCCCTCGTTGCCCCCGTCGGCGGCATCCGTGCCGGCCCTCGTCTGGAATCCCTTCGCCGCCGTCGCCCCGGTCGCGGCCAATCCCTTCGCCGGTCCCCGGCGGGTCGTCCTCGACCTGCTGGACGACTGGAGCCGGCACTACGCCTTCGAGAGCATCCGCGCCGAGGTCGACGAGGCCTACGCGGCCGCCTTCGCCCTCGCTGACGTCGTGACGGCCAACGGCGCGGGCACCGCCGACCTCGCCCGCCGACACGGACGCACCGACGTCGTCCTGCTGCCCAACGGCTGCGACCCCCACCGCTTCGACGGCACGAGCCGGGCGACCGGCCCGACCACCGTCGGGTACGTGGGCAAGATCGGGCGGAGGCTCGACCTCGCCGGCATCCTGGCGACCGTCGCCGCCCTGCCCCACGTGTCGTTCGTGTTCGCCGGCCCGGTGCTGGACGCCGAGTACGGGGTGCTGGCCGACTCGCCCAACGTCACCCTGCTGGGCGACGTGCACTACGACCGCGTGCCGGCCCTGCTGCAGACCTTCGACGTCGGCTGGGTGCCCCACCACGTCGGCGAGCGCGAGGTCGGCGGGGACGTCATCAAGACCTACGAGTACCGCGCGGCGGGTCTCCCCGTCCTCAGCACGGCCGTCTGCGGCATCGAGGCGCGCGGTCTGGACGGCGTGACGGTCGCCGACACCGCCGAGCACGCCTCGGTGCTCGCCGCACTCGCCGCAGGCTCCGACGGGCGGGTGCCCCGGCTCCCGGGTGCCATCCCTCCCGACGCCACGTGGCGGCAGAAGGTCGACGTCGTCCGCGACGCGCTCCGCCTGCCGGCCCGCCGACCGTCCTAGACCCGATCAGCCCCCGATCCGACACCACGCCGTTCAGCAGGGAAGAACTCCATGGAACTCAAGACCTTCATCACCGTCGTCCGGACGCGGTGGGTCCTCATCGTCGTCGTGACCCTGAGCGCCGTGCTGCTCGGGGCGACCGCGTCGCTCGCGACGGCGAAGTCGTACGCGTCGTCGACGCAGCTCTTCGTCTCGGTCTCGTCGATCGGCTCGTCGGACGCCGGCGACCTCGTCCAGGGCAGCAGCGCCGCGCAGGCCAAGGTGCGCTCGTACGTCTCCGTCGTCACGTCGGGTCGGGTGCTCGAACCCGTCATCGCCGATCTCGGGCTCGACACCACCCCCGCGGGGCTCGCCTCGAAGATCTCGGCCTCCAGCCCGGTGAACACGTCGTTGATCGACATCTCGGTCACCGACGGCGACCCCGCGCAGGCGGCACGACTCGCCGACGCCGTGGCCACGAGCTTCGAGAAGGTGGTCGAAGAGCAACTCGAACAACCCGTGGGCGGCGGCAGCGGGCTGGTCACCGTCGAGTCCATCGACGCTCCCGTCGTGCCGACGAGCCCGGCCAACCCCAAGCCCGTCCTCTGGATCAGCCTGGCCCTCGGCCTGGGCATCCTGTCGGGCACGGCCCTGGCCCTCCTCCGCAACACCCTCGACACGCGCATCCGCAGCAAGGCCGACGTCGAGGGGGTGACGAACGCGCCGCTGCTCGGTGGCATCGGCTTCCACACAGAAGCCTCCTCGGCCCCGCTGGTCGTCAACAACGATCCGCGCAGCCCACTCGCCGAGTCCTACCGCGCCCTCCGCACCAATCTCCAGTTCGTCTCGTTCGAGGGACGCAGCCGGACCTTCATCGTCACCTCGGCCATGCCCGGCGAGGGCAAGTCGACGACGGCGGCGAACCTGGCCGTCTGCCTGGCCGAGACCGGTGCCTCGGTGCTGCTCGTCGACGCCGACCTGCGCCGGCCCCGCGTCGCCGAGGTCATGGGCCTCGAGGGCGCCGTCGGACTGACCGACCTGCTCGTCGGGCGGGCAGAACTCGTCGACGTCGTGCAGCCGTGGGGACGCCTGGGCCTCCACGTGCTGCCCTCGGGCACCGTTCCCCCGAACCCGAGCGAACTGCTCGGCTCGCTCGCCATGGCGAGCCTCGTCTCGACGGTCGAGGTCGACTACGACTTCGTCATCATCGACACCCCGCCCCTGCTGCCGGTGACCGACGCCGCCGTCCTCAGCCGCTGCGTGAGCGGCGTGATCGTCGCGACCGCGGCCCAGCGATCGTCGCGCCACCAGCTGAAGCAGGCCCTCGCCGCCGTCTCCGAGATCGGCAGCCGCACCCTGGGGGTCGTCCTCACGATGGCCCCGACGAAGGGCCTCGGTGCCTACGGGTACGGAGCCTACGGGGGCTACTACGGTTCGGTGACCGAGAACCCGGTCCCTGCCTCGACGGCGGCGGCCCGATGACCATCCCGCCCCTCGTGATGGTGTGCACCGGGAACATCTGCCGCTCACCGTTGGCCGCCGCACTCGTGCGCAGTGCCACGTCCGCGGCCGTCGAGAGCTTCGGGACGTCGGCCCTGGTGGGTGAACCGCCGCCCCGCCCCACCCTGAAGGCCGCCGAGTCCCTCGGCCTCGACCTGTCGGACCATCGTGCCCGTCAGCTGACGGCCGACGTGGTGGGTCGCGCTCCCCTCGTCCTGGCCCTCGCCCGGGAACACCGCCGGGCCGTCGTGTCGTTGGTGCCGAGGGCGAACCGCACGACCTTCACCCTGCGGGAGTTCGCACGCCTGAGCCGTCTCGTCGATCTCCACGAGACGGCACGCGCGATCGCGTCGAACCCGGACCCCGCCGAGCGTCTGGACCGGGTCGTCGCCCTCGCGGCGGCGCACCGCGGCTCCGGCGTCCTCGTCACGCCCGATGAGGACGACGTCGTCGACCCCTTCGGGCTCGGAGCCGACGTGTACGCGAAGTCGACCGCCCAGATCGTCGACGCGACGAACGACGTCCTCGCCTACCTCGGGCGAGCCCTGAGAGCCTGACGCCGCCCCGACCGCCTCCGACCACGCGCCCCGACGACCAGGTCGTCGGGGCGCTTCGTCGTGGGCGGGGACGACCGCGCGGCGGGACGGTCCCGCGACGGGGACGGTCCCGCGACGGGGACGGTCCCACTCGCTCAGCGGGCTGCCGTGAGGGTGCCGCCGACGACGCCGGGCCGGTCCGACGCGTCGCCGAGGACGCGGTCGTCGCGACCCCGGTCGTCGCGACCCCGGTGCGACCCTGACGGGTGCGCCCCGGACGGGTCCAGCGCGGCTCGGTCGTCGCCGGGACGGTCCTGCAAGGCGCAGAAGGCCCACAAGATCGCGGACGTCGAGAACCAGACGAAGTAGTCGAACGAGAAGAGGGTGACGATCATGACGACGAGGACTGCCCGCCCCGTCCGGGAGGCGTGGACGAACCCGACGACGAGCGCCGCCACCAGCGAGACGATCCCGGCGATACCGAACGTGGCGAGCGTGGTCACGAGCTGGTTGTCCACGACCGTGAAGCCCTCCTGGGGCAGGAGGCCACGGGCGTACAACTCGGCCTCGCTTCCGAAGCCGCTGCCGGCCAATGCCTCGAGCGCGGGCCGCGCGAGGAGTCCGGGGACCGATCGGACCGCCCCCATCCGGTTCTCGTACGAGCCGGATGCCACGAGCGTCCCGACCGCGTCGACGATCTCGGACGCCAGGGCGGCGGCACCCGCGACCGCCCCGAGCACCGTCAGCACGATCTTCGCTGCCCGGGACCGCGCCTCGGAGGTCATCAGGACGTAGGTCACGGCGAGGAGGACGGCGGCGACGACGCTTCGGCTTCCCGACAGCAGGATGCCCGCCGACAGCACGAGGACGGCGAACGGCGGGAACCAGACGGGGAAGGTCCGCCGCGCGACGAGGACGAGGACCAGGCAGACCGCGAGGAACACGGCGTACGGGATGGGGTGGCCGAGGGTGCCCTCGACCCGGACGAGACCACCGGGCAGGATCTTGTTGTCGCTGACGAACGAGCGGCCCGTCGCGAGGACCTTGTACCCGAAGGGGATCGGACGATGGGTGACCGTGAGCTCCACGACTCCGACCACGACCTGCGCGAGGCCGAGGACGACGAGACCGCGGACGAACACGCGGAGGTCGCGGGGCGACGACGTCGACACGAGCCACGAGACCGCGACCCCGATCGCCGCGAGCTCGGCCATGAGGACGATCGTCGACGGGGCGAGCGCCAGCACGCAGACGATCGAGAAGGCGAAGAACGCGGTCGTCGCCAGTGTGGCCCGCGGGCGGCCGACGGACCACGAGCGGGGCGAGACGAGTGCCGCCACCGAGACTCCGGCCACGGCGGCCACGGCGGCGTGGCGGACGATGTCGGGCGCGGAACCCGACGTCGTCGAGATCAGGACGGCGAAGGCGACGACGAGCGCCGCGCCTCGTCGCCGGTCGGCCGGCAGGAGGAGCCCGCCGACGAATGCGACCAGGGCCGCCGCGGCGGCACCGGCGAGGACGACGATCATCGGGCGGCCTCCCCTCGAGCGTGCGGATCCGACGGACCGACCGGCGCGGGCTCGGCGGCGGGCTCGACGGCTGGCACGCACGAGGCGCGGCGCGACCGCGCGAGGACGACGAGCTGGACGACGAGCCCCACGGCCTCGGCCGACACGAGTGCCGACACGGCGCCCAGCGCGCCGTGGTGGGCGCCGAGCACGAGGACTCCCGGAACGCCGACGACCGCCGACGCGACGGACGCCGTCGTCGTCTGGGCGTGGCGCCCTGCACTGACCAGGGCGAGGCCGGCGCCACGAGACGCGCAGATGACGGTGATCAGCACGCCGCCCGCCAGGGCGAGGTCGGGCGACACCGGGACGGTGCCCGTGAAGAGGACGACGGCGACGGCCGGCATGGACAGCGCGAAACCGACGCCGACGACGAGGCCGAGCCCGGCGTTCAGCCCGAGGGAGACCAGGCTGCGACGGTGCGCGAGTTCGGCGGAGGGCACGCCCACCCAGGTCTGCAGGCGGTCGGGAATGGCGGACACGACCTGCAGCCCCATGCGCAACGGTCGGTCCACCGCGGCGAATCCGGCCACGGAACCGGGCGAGACGGTGCCCAGCAGGGCCGCGGGCAGGGATTTGTAGGTCGTCGCCACGCCCCGCCCGACCACGAGGACGAGTTGGGAGCGCACGACGGCCGGGACCGCGCGGAAGTCGTCCGCCCCGGGCAGACGGGCGCCCCCGAGACGAGGCGCCACGCCGAACGTGACGACGGCAGCGAGGACCATGCCGGCGCCGTAGACCTCGAGCGGCGCACCGGCGGCGATCGCGACGGCCGAGACGAGCGAGACCAGCACGCGCGGCGACGTCTCGGCGACGAGGACCAACAGCGGGCGCCCGAGGCCGATGAAGTACCAGGTCGGGCTGAGTGCGCCGAGCGCGACCCCTACGGAGACGAGCGCGGCCGCCGGGCGGTGTTCGTCCACGACGGCGAGCGTCACGGCCGCCGCGACCGGCAGCAGGACGGCGGTGGCGACGAGCTTGCTGGCCGATGCGGTGGCGAAGAGGTCACCGGGTGGCCGGGTCGCCCGGGCGACGCGTTGCGGGCCCACGATGCTCCAGCCGAGTTCGGCGACGACCGCCGTGGCGATGCCGACGGACAGGCCGACGGCCACCGCCGCCCAGCCCGACGCCCCGTGGGTCGAGGTGATCGCGGGGATCACGGCCAGCGGGGCGGCCGCACCGAGGGCCGGCACGAGCAGGTGGAGGGCGAGACGGCCGACCTGCCGCCCGAATCCCCTCACGAGTCGACCCGCCGAGGGCCGAGGGCCGACAGGTGGTCCGTGAACCGGTCGTACGATCTCTGCACCACCGACTCGAGGCGCTCGGCGACGTCGTGGGGCGACTCCGCCTGGTGGGCGAGCGGCGCCCCCACCAACGCGTCGGCGATCGAGGAGGCGCTGGCCGGCTCGGTCTGGACGAGCAGGCCCCCTGCCGCGCACCGGACGTCGTCGAGGGCGCTGGATCGCTGCGTGACGACGGTCCGACCGCACGCCAGCCCCTGCCAGACCTTGTTCGCCACGACGCCGCGGGCCTTGGCCGAGGAGCCGAAGACCCCCAGGACGACGTCGGCCCGGACGATGTGGGCGAGGAGTTCGCGCTCGGGCACCGCGTCGACGAAGGTGCACCGGTCGCCGAGGCCCGCTCGACGGACCCGGGCCTCGACGGCCCGGCGGGCGGGACCGTCGCCGACGAGGACGACCTCGACCCGGCGACGGGCTCCGATCAGTGAGAGGGCGTCGACGACGAGATCCACGCCGTGGAGGGGAATGTACCCCCCGTAGTACAACACCCGGAGCGCGTCGTGAGGCGGAGCGGGCGGTTGCCAGGTGGCCCAGGCCGGGGCACCGACCGCGAGGGGGACGACCGCCGCCGAGGGGCCGTGGCGCCGGACGATCTCGGCGGCCCGTGGCTCGGTGTCGATCAGGTAGAGATCCGCGCACCTGACGGCCGCGGCGTCGAGCACACGGAACCGGAGGGCCGCGGGCGATGCCGGGGAGACCCGCCGCCAGTCGTCGACCGCCGTCTCGTATTGACTGACGAACCCGTCGACGACGAGAGCGGCACCCTGCAGACGGGCGACGAGCCACGCGAGCGGCGCGTGGCTGAGCCGGAACTCGGAGAGCAGGACGACGTCGGCGCGCCGGGCTCCCCGGACGAGTGAGCGGACGTCCTCGATCGCGCGACGCAGCCGACCCGCGGCACGCGACCGCGGGGCGACGACGACCGACGCGCCGAGCCGTCCTTCGAGGTGGGCCCGCACGCGGACGTTGCGGGGGTAGCCCGTGTCGTGCACCCCGTACTGGAGGACCCGGAGGGGACCCGCCCCAGGGCAAGGCGCTCGGGTCGGGCGACCGGACGGGCCGCTCATCGGGCGGCCGCCGTGATGCCGAGCCGGGACAGCCGGTCGACCACGGCGTCGACCGACGCACCGACGGACAGGAGCGAGGCGTTCGCGGCGACGTGGTCCGAGACCGTCCGGCGCAGCGCGCGGTCGGCGGTCAGGTCGCGGACGGCGGACAGCCACCGGTCGGGTTCGCCCACGGGCAGGACGAGTCGTCGTCGCAGGTCGGGGTCGGTCACGAGGAGGGGTGCGGCACCGTAGCTGTCACCCAGCAGGACGGGTACGCCCGCGGCGGCGGCCTCGACGGCGCTGCGGCCGAAGGCCTCTCGTGAGGCCGTCCCGACGAAGAGTCCGGCGTCGTCCCACAGCCTCGCCGGGTCGACCCACCCGGGCATGGTCACGCCGTCGGGCAAGGAGGCGCGGAGCCGGTCCTCGAGCGGGCCCTGCCCGTGCAGGCGGCCGGGGACGCCCGCCCGTGCCGCGAGCTCGACGAACGCCGCAGGCCGCTTGTCGACGTCGAACCGGGCCGCCCAGACGAGAGGCGCGGCCGCCTCGCCCCACGAGCTGCGGGCCGAGAGACGGATGCCGGCCGGGACGAGGTGGGGACGGCGCGCCCGCGCCACCTCGTCGGCGAGGACCGGCGTCGTCGCCCAGACGTCGTCGGCCCCGCGCAGGGCGCGACCCTCGACGAGGCGGAGGGCGACCCGACGGAGGCACGCCTGCTCGCCGGGAGCGGGCCACGGCAGTCCGCGGACCCACGCCACCCAGGGCGTGGACCCGTGACGCCGCAGCCGGGCGAGGGCGACGTCGCTCTGCGTGACGAGCGTGACGACCACGTCGGCGGCATCGGCCTCGGGGGCGCTCGTCACGAGACCGGCGACCTCGTCGACGACCGCGCGACCGTGCGCACGGACCGTCACCTCGCGGACGCCGGGGGTGGTCGCGACCGTGCCGCGAGCCGTCGGGCGCAGCCCCACGACGGCTCGCCAGTCGAACCCCCGGCCCCGCGCTTCGGCGACCAGGTCGTGGGTCGAGCGGTAGACCCCGCTGCGGGCCATCAACGGCGCCGCGACGAGCAGGACCCGGGGCGCCGAGCGGGAGCCGTCGGCGGCGGGGGACGGGGCGGACGACGGCACGGAGCACTCTCGCTTCTGTTCGGGAGACAGGAAGTGATCGACCCTCAGACCGATCATCAAGAGTATAGGTGTGAAATATGAGTCAGGTCAACGGTCGACCGACACGAGGGGTCAGAAGCGGTGACGCACGACCCACGAGTGCATCACCACGGCGGCGGCCGCCGCGGCGTTGATGCTGCGCGTCGAGCCGAACTGCGAGATCTCGAGCACGGCCTCGGCCGCCGCGAGCGCCTCGGGCGACAGGCCAGGCCCCTCCTGCCCGAAGACGAGGACGCAGCGCTCGGGCAGGTCGAACGTCTCGATCGGCACGGACCCCTCGACGTTGTCGACGGCGAGGACGGGGAGGCGCTGCTCACGGGCCCACGCCAGGAACGTCTCGACGTCGGGGTGGTGCAGCACGTGCTGGTACCGGTCGGTGACCATCGCCCCCCGCTTGTTCCACCGGCGGCGACCGATGATGTGCACGGTGTCGGCCGCGAAGGCGTTGGCGCTGCGCACGATCGACCCGATGTTCATGTCGTGCTGCCAGTTCTCGACGGCGACGTGGAAGCCGTGCCGGTGCGCGTCGATGTCGGCCACCACGGCCTCCATCGTCCAGTACCGGTAGCGGTCGACCACGTTGCGTCGGTCACCCTCGCGCAGCAGCTCGGGGTCGAAGTGGTCCCCCTCGGGCCAGGCCTCCTCGCCGCCGGGCCAGGGGCCCACCCCGTGCGTGAGTTCGTCGCTCGGCGGGGTCGGGGACTCGTCCTGGGGCATCCGACCAGGGTAGGCGGTGGGCGGAGGCGACCCGCGCCTCCTCGTCGTCAGGGCACCTCGCTAAGGTGAGCGCCATGGGTGCACGCGAAGACGTCGAATGCTGGCTGACCGACATGGACGGCGTGCTCGTCCACGAGAACCACGCCCTGCCCGGCGCGGCCGACCTGATCCAGCAGTGGCAGGACGAGGGCACGCCCTACCTGGTGCTGACGAACAACTCGATCTTCACCCCGCGCGACCTGGCGGCCCGTCTGCGCGCCTCGGGGCTGCACGTGCCCGAGGAGCGCATCTGGACGAGCGCCCTCGCCACCGCCGACTTCTGCCGGTCACAGATGCCCGGCGGCTCGGCCTTCGTCATCGGCGAGGCCGGCATGACCACCGCCCTGCACGAGGCGGGGTTCATCATGACCGAGACCAACCCCGACTACGTCGTCGTGGGCGAGACGCGCAACTACTCGTTCGACTCGATCACCAAGGCCGTGCGGCTCATCCTGGGCGGTGCACGCTTCATCGTCACGAACCCCGACGCCACGGGCCCGAGCGCCGACGGCGTGCTGCCCGCGACGGGCGCGATCGCCGCGATGATCTCGAAGGCCACCAACAAGGAGCCCTACGTGGTCGGCAAGCCCAACCCGATGATGTTCCGTTCGGCGATGAACCGCATCGGCGCGCACAGCGAGAACACGGCGATGATCGGCGACCGGATGGACACCGACATCATGGCCGGCATCGAGGCCGGGCTGCACACCATCCTCGTGATGACGGGCATCAGCGACCAGGCCGAGATCGACCGCTACCCGTTCCGGCCGAACGAGATCCTGGCCGGGGTGCACGAACTGGTGCGCAGCGAGCCGATCGAGTCCGACGTGGTGCCGTCCGAGGCCTGAGGCCTCCGGAGGCGCGGGCAGCCTCGACGCGTCAGCCCGCGACGGCGACGAGGCTGGTCGTCAGGGGTTCGCCGCCGCTGCGGTTGACGAAGCACGAGTACGTGCGGTCGCCGGCGGCCCACGCGTCGGCGTCGGCCGGGAAGCTCGCGAGCAACTGCACGTCGGGGTAGGCCGCGGCGGCCTGCCGGTCGAGCGCGTCCGCGCCCGTGCAGAGCAGGTTCATCTGGCTCTGCAGCACGTCGGCACCCGGGTAGGCCGCGGCCGCGTCCCCGTCGAGGGTGCCCAGTCGGGTGAGCTGGGCGACGTGCGGCTGCGCACAGTCAGCGACCTCGTAGTCCTGCTGCCAGGCCGATTCGAACGCCGAGAAGCACTCGCCGCCCTGCAGGTCGGCGTACGAGTGCGTGCCTGCCGCGAGCGGCCCGGCCGGGGCGACCTCGGCGGCGGGCTCGACCGGCGCAGCCGTCACGGTCCGGGCCGCGGTCGGTGCCGCGGCGGCGGCCGACGCGTCGCTCGTCAGGTCGTCGGTGGAGGCGAAGAGCGATCGCGAGAGGAAGAAGAGCGCGACCAGCAGCAACAGGATCACGAGCCCGGCACCCACGGCGGCCAAGCCCTTGTGCGACCGGACCCACTCGGCCAGGCCTGCCGTGCGCGGTGTGGTGGCGGGCCTCTCGTCCACCGGACGGGTCTGCGGCACGAACACGCCGGCTCCGCCGACCTCACGGCGCGGCCGCTCACCCGTCAGGGCCGAGGTGGCGCTCATCGAGACGCCGGGCAGCACCTGCGTGGCATCGACCCCGGGGTCGTCGACGTCGGGGCGCTCGTCGAGGGCGGAACGAGGAGGCGCGAACAGCGCGGTCGCGGTCGTCACCTCGGCCCCGTCGTCCAGGCCCTCGTCATCGGCGTCGGCGTCTGGGTCTCGGTCGGCGCGGGACGACTGCTCGACGTCGGGCACGGGCCCGACCTCGGACGGCGGCACATCGCCGGAGCCGGACAGCGACCAGGCGCCGGGGGCGTCGTCCGCGTTCGTCGCGTGCTCGGGCTCGTGCTCGCTCTCGGGACGTGCGCCCCGCGGCTCGACGGCCGCGGTGCCGGCACCTGACGGGACGACGCCGAGGATCTCGGTGAAGGTGGGCTCGCGGTCCCCCCTCGAGCCGGAGTCGGCCCTGGGCTCCGGGACGGACGACGCCTGGGTCGTGGGGGACGGCGTCGGCGTCGGCGTCAGCGTCGGCGTCGAGGGGACCGCCGCGGCGCCGGGGACGCCGGGCTCGACCCCGCCACGGGAGGCCGCCGAGGCGGCAGCGGCCGCAGCAGCTGCGGCTGCGGCTGCCTCGGCCAGACGGCGTTCGCGCCGCGTCATCTCGTGGTGCTCTTCGACCCACCACGGCGCCTCGACACCGCCCTCGCGGGAATCGACGGCCGGCTCGGGCTCGGGCTCGGGCTCGACATCGGACGCCGGTCCGGGCTGGGGCTCGGGCTCTGCTCGAAACTCCGGCTGGGGCTCGGGCGTCTGCTCCGGCTCTCCTTGGGACTCCGGCTCAACGAGGCGCTCGGGCTCGACTTCGGCCTCGGACGCCGGCTCGGGCTCTGCCGCTGCTTGGAACGTCGGCTCCGCTCGGCGCTCGGGCTCGGGCATCGGCTCGGACTCGGGCTCGGGCTCGACATCGGACGCCGGCCCGGGCTCGGGCTCGGGCTCGGGCTCGGGCTCGGGCTCGGGCTCGGGCTCGGGCTCGGGCTCGGGCAGAGCATCCCAGTCGAAGGTCGCTGGTTCGGCGGATTCGGCCCGGGGTGCCGAGATGAGGGCGGTGAAGGGCCCTGGCTCGTCGCTCACGCCGGCACGCTCCTCGACGTCGGCGAGACCCGACGCCTGAGCGGCATCACCGGCGTCATCGGCGTCCTCGGGGTCGGACGGCGGCGACTCGGGTCGCCTCGACTCGGGCTGAGCGGGAAGGTCGGGAACGGGCACGGACGACGGAGGCGGCGGCGGCACGGACCCCGTCAGCGCTCCGAGGTCGAGTGCCTGGGGGTGACCGAAGGTCTTCGGCGGAGGCGTCCCGGCCGGGGACTCGGGCACGACGAACGGCAAGGGGGTCGGAGGCGACACCTCGGCCGAGCCCGTGGGCACGGACGCACCACCCGGGTCAGCCGGTCGCTCGGGGTCGTCGTCGTCGTGGGGGACGTCGACCGCGCGCGTGGCCGGCGGCAGGTCGAGCGCCTGCGTGGGGACGTCCTCGGGGGCGGTGTCGGGAAGACGACCCGCGCCTCCTGACGGGGTGTCGGTCGTGTCGTCGTCGTCGTCGGCACCGTCGAACTGGGCGGCGAGCCAGTCGCTGGCGTCGTCGCGCCCGGCGTCGTCGCCGTCGTCGCCCCTGGGCCGGTCGTCGGTCACGGTGTCAACCCGAGGTCTTCCAGCCCGATCGCGGCGAAGTAGGGGTAGCCGGCTGCCTCGATCACCTCGCGGGCTCCGGTGCTGCGGTCGACGACGACGGCGACGGCGGCGATCTCGGCCCCGACGGCCTCGAGGGCCTTGGCGGCGGCGAGGGGTGAACCACCGGTCGTCGAGGTGTCCTCGAGCACGATGACCCGCTTGCCCTCGAGGTCGGGGCCCTCGACCTGCTTGCCACGGCCGTGGTCCTTGGGCTCCTTGCGGACGACGAAGGCGTCGTAGTCCTTGCCGAGCGCCACGCCCTGGTGCAGCACGGCGGCGGCGATCGGGTCGGCGCCCATCGTCAGGCCACCGACCGCGAACACGTCGGGCACCTCGTCGATCAGGTCGACCATGACCCGGCCGATCAAGGGCGCGACGCGGTGGTCGAGGCTGACCTTGCGGAGGTCGATGTAGTACGTCGCCTTCTTGCCGCTGGTCAGCGTGAAGTCGCCGTGGAAGACGGCCTCGGAGCCGATGTAGTCGATGAGCTGCGTGCGTGCGTCGGTCACGGTGACCCATGGTAGAGCAGGCGGGCTCCGAACGTCGGGGCGGGCGGACACGGCTCGACGCCCCGTCGGTGGACGGCGGCGGCCTCGGACCCCGCCGGTGCCGGCCCGGTACCGTGGTCGGCATGCGCGTCGCGACCTACAACGTCAACTCCGTCCGGGCTCGAGTGGGCAGGGTCGTCGACTGGCTCGTCCGTGAGGACGTCGACGTCGCGGGACTGCAAGAGATCAAGTGCAAGCCCGAGCAGTTCCCCTACGACGCCTTCCGCGAGGCCGGCTACGAGGTCGAACTGCACGGGCTCAGCCAGTGGAACGGCGTCGCGTTCGTCAGCCGCCTGCCGATGGAGGACGTCGAGATCACCTTCCCGTCGCAGCCGGGCTTCGCCAAGGGCCAGGAAGGCCCCGACCAGCCCAAGGAGGCGCGGGCGATCGGCGTCACGGTCGAGGGCGTCCGCCTGTGGAGCCTCTACGTGCCCAACGGCCGCGAACTGGGCGACCCGCACTACGACTACAAGCTCGACTGGCTCTCGAAGCTCGCCGCCGAGACCGAGGCCTGGCTCGCCGCGCGCCCCGACCAGCCGTTGGCCCTGATGGGCGACTGGAACGTCGCACCGCTCGACACCGACGTGTGGGACATGTCGGTCTTCGAGGGCCACACGCACGTCAGCCAACCCGAGCGCGACGCCTTCTTCCGCTTCGAAGAGGTCGGCCTGACCGACGTCGTCCGCTCGCGCCTGCCCGACGGCTACACCTACTGGGACTACAAGCAGCTGCGCTTCCCCAAGAACGAGGGCATGCGCATCGACTTCATCCTGGGCTCGAAGGCCTTCGACGGCCTCGTGACGTCCGCGGCCATCCATCGCGACGAGCGCAAGGGCGACGCCCCGAGCGACCACGTCCCCGTGGTCGTCGACCTCGACCTCGAGACCGAGCTCGACGACGACCGCCCGATGATCTTCTGAACCCCGGCCCCGCTCGCCTGCGGCGCTCGACACCAGGAGGCGCGGGTCAGGCGAGCAACGCCGCCACCAGCACCAGCACGGGAACCGAGAGGATGGTCGTCGCCAAGACCGTGTCTCGGGCGACGACGACCCCGGTCTGGTAGCGCTGGGCGTAGTTGAAGACGTTCTGGGCCGACGGCAGACCGGCCAGCACGACCGCCACGAAGAGCTCGTCGCGGTCGAAGTCGAAGACGAACGCCCCGAGCAGCCAGGCCGCGACCGGCATGACGACGAGCTTGAGGACGACGGCGACGACGATGTCGGCGCGCCCTTGCCCTGCCTGGAACGGCTTCGAGCCGTACAACGACATGCCGAACGACAGCAGGACGACCGGCACCGCGGCACCGCCCACCAACTCGAACGGCTCGCGGACGGCCTGGGGGATCTCGAGGCCGGTGACCGCCACGAGCACACCGAGGGCGGACCCGATCAGCAGGGGGTTCGTGAACGGTCGGGCGATGGTGCGCCCGAGGCTGCTGCCGCGGTTCGTCACGGTGTCCATGACGGCGAGCACGATCGGCGTGAGCACGAGCAGCTGGTAGAGCAGGACGGGGGCGACGAAGGTGGCACTGCCCAGCACGTAGGTCGCCACGGGCAGGCCGATGTTGTTCGCGTTGACGTAGGCGCCACCCATCGTCCCGATGGCCGTCTGCGCCGCACTGCGTCGGAGGACGAACTTCAGGACGACGACCGAGAGGACGGCGGCCAGGAGCGAGGCGAGCGCCGAGACCACCAACAACCGCGAGAACAGCACGTGGACGTCGGCCTGCGAGATGGTGGAGAACAGCAGGCAGGGCGTGAGGACGAAGAAGACGAGGCGCGAGAGCACCCGGTGGCCGGATTCTCCGAGCAGGTCGATGCGACCGACGACGTAGCCGGTCACGATGATCACGCCGATGATCGCGAACCCGATCAGCACTCCACCCATGGGTCCATCCTGTCGCACGCCCCGGGGGCCGGCGGGACGACCGGGTCAGGCCACGGGCACGCCGTCCCCCACCGGGGCGCCGATGCGTTCGAGCAGATGCGCCGCCTCGTCCTCGGCCTGGGCGTCGACGGCCCAGGCGACGACACCCGCCTCGCACGCGGCGACGGCGAACGCCTCGCCGGTCGGGAGCCCGCTGGCGCGGGCGAGGTCGTCGGCGAAACGCCTCGCCGCCTGGGCGACCGGGCGATCCGACGCGACGACGACGAGGGCACCGCGACGCAGGCCGTCCGCGAGGCTGTCGACCGCACGGTCGAGCTGTACCGCCGTCGGGGTGGCGGCGTCGACGGCCACCACGGCCCAGTCGAAGCCGACGACGTCGTCGATCGGGGTCGCCATCTCGCACGAGAGCACGACGACCTCGGCGTCGAGTGCCGCCGCCCGATCGGCGACGGGACGGATCACCGGGTACGGACCGGCGAGGACGAGCTTCGGGGCGTGGGCGAACAGCATGACGGGGCCTCTCGGGGTGGAAGGAGCGCCCGGCGGGTCCGACCGGGCGGGACATCGAGTCGACGATGCGTCACGTACTACTCTACGTGTGACATTTACATTGCACAAGACGTTGCGGCCGTCACCGTTCGGAACAGGCCCTGCACTCCCCTGCGCCCCCGCGCCTCCTGACACCCCGGGACCCGGCCGTCGGGCAGAATCGACGGGTGACGCGCCTCCACGATCCCTCGGTCCACACGTTCGCCAGCGACAACTACGCCGGAGCCCACCCCGAGGTGCTGCAGGCGATCGTCGACGCCGCCGGCGGCCACGTCGGCTCGTACGGCGCCGACCCGTACACGCAGCGGCTGGCCGAGGTCGTCGTCGAGACGTTCGGCGAGGGGGCGACCATCGACCCCGTGCTGACCGGCACCGGTGCGAACGTCGCGGCCCTCCAGGCCCTCACCCCGCGCTGGGCGGCCGTGATCTGCGCGACGACCGCGCACGTCTACACCGACGAGGGCGGCGCTCCCGAACGCCTGGGCGGCATCAAGCTGTTGACCGTGCCGACCCCCGACGGCAAGCTCACGCCCGAGCTGATCGACCGGCAGGCCTACGGCTGGGGCGACCAGCAGCGCCCTCAGCCCCTCGCGGTCACGATCACGCAGAGCACCGAGCTCGGCACGGTCTACACGCCCGACGAGATCCGGGCCGTGACCGACCACGCGCACACGCTCGGCATGCGGGTGCACCTCGACGGCGCGCGCCTGGCGAACGCCGCCGCCTCCCTCGGCGTCCCGCTCCGCGCGATCACGCGCGACGCCGGCGTCGACTCGGTCTCGTTCGGCGGCACGAAGAACGGCCTGGTGCTGGGCGAGTCGGTCGTGACCTTCTCCGAGGAAGCACGGGCCGGCTTGGTCTACCTGCGCAAGATGGACGCACAGTTGGCCTCGAAGATGCGCTTCGTCTCGGCACAGTTCCTGGCCATGCTCGAGGGCGACCTCTGGCTGCGGTCGGCGACGAGGGCCAACGCGATGGCCGCCCGTCTCGCCGACGGCTTGGCCACCCTGCCGGGCGTCGCTGTCACCCAGGCGGTCGACGCCAACGCCGTCTTCGTCGTCCTGCCGCCCGAGGCCGTGGAGCCCCTCCGCGCCGCGCACCACTTCTACGACTGGAACCGCGCCACGGGAGAGGTGCGACTCATGTGCTCGTTCGACACCACCGAGGCGCACGTCGACCGGTTCGTCGAGGACGCCCGCACGCTCGTCGGCTGAGGCCGGGTCCGCTCAGGCCAGGTCGGGTCAGGCCAGGTCCGCTCCGGCCGGGTTCGCTCAGGCTCGGGCGGCCTCGACGAACGCACGGATCAGGTCGACGCTCTTCACGCCGCGCGACGACTCGACGCCCGAGCTGACGTCGACCCCGACGGCACCATGGGGTCGGAGTCCGGCCAGCAGCCCGGCGACGTTGTCCGAGGTGAGCCCGCCGGCCAGCAGCCACTCCCGGGCAGGCGGCGCCGACAGCAGCGGCCCGACGTCGAAGGTGGCGCCGGCACCGGGGTCGATCGCGTCGAGGAGCAGGGCGTCCTCTCGGAAGGCGACCCGCGCCTCCTCGGGTTCGGCCGCGTAGACGGCGGCGCTGACGGCACGGATCACCCGGAAGCCCGCCGCATGGGCGGCGGCGACGTCCGCCGGGGTCTCGTCGCCGTGCAGCTGGACGGTCGACACCGAGGAGGCGCGGGCCGACTCGAGCACCGTCTCGATGCCCTGCCCGCGGAACACGCCGACGGTCTCGACGCCCGCCGGCACGCGCGCCGCCAACGCGCGTGCACCCTCGGGATCGATCGTGCGCGGACTGCCGGCCGCGAAGACGAACCCCACGGCGTCGGCCCCGGCCTCGACGGCGGCGTCGACCGTCTCGGGCGTGGACAGGCCGCAGATCTTCACCCAGGTGCGCATGGTTCCAGTCTGCCGGGCTCAGGCGGGCAGGTCGTCCAGGTCGCCGGGCGTGGGCTCGCCGACGTCGTGCCGCACGACCGTCAGCCCCTCGCCCCCGTCGGCCACGTCGACCCGCACGGTGTCGCCGTCGGCGATCTCGCCCCCGAGCAGCGCCATCGCGAGCTTGTCGTCGATCTGACGCTGCATGAGGCGGCGCAACGGCCGGGCGCCGTAGATCGGGTCGTAGCCGCGGTCGGCGAGCCAGGCCCGCGCGTCGGGGGTGACGGCGAGCGCGAGGCGGCGATCGGTGAGCCGTCGTCCGAGGCGGTCGACGTAGAGCGACACGATCTGGCCGAGGTCGTCGGTGCTGAGGGTCGAGAACACGACGATGTCGTCGAGCCGGTTGACGAACTCGGGCTTGAACGCCTGGCGCACCAGGCCCTGCACCAGCTCTTCTTTCTCGGGGTCGCTGAGGCCGGGATCGGTGATGACCTGCGAGCCGAGGTTCGACGTCAGCACCAGGATCGTGTTGCGGAAGTCCACGGTTCGGCCCTGCCCGTCGGTCAGCCGGCCGTCGTCGAGCACCTGCAGCAGGACGTCGAAGACCTCGGGGTGGGCCTTCTCGACCTCGTCCATCAGCACGACGCTGTACGGGCGACGACGCACGGCCTCGGTCAGCTGACCACCGGCTTCGTAGCCCACGTACCCGGGAGGCGCGCCCACGAGGCGGGACACGCTGTGCTTCTCGCCGTACTCGCTCATGTCGATGCGGACGAGCGCCTTCTCGTCGTCGAAGAGGAAGTCGGCGAGGGCCTTGGCGAGCTCGGTCTTGCCCACCCCGGTGGGGCCGAGGAAGAGGAACGAACCGGTCGGGCGGTCGGGGTCGCTGATGCCCGCGCGGGTGCGCCGCACCGCTTCGCTGACGGCCTGGACGGCGGCCTTCTGACCGATGAGGCGCCTCCCGAGTTCGCTCTCGAGGTGCAGCAGCTTCTCGGTCTCGCCGCTGAGCAGACGACCGACCGGGATGCCGGTCCAGGCGGCGACGACCTCGGCGATGTCGGCGTCGGTGACCGAGTCGCTGACCAGCCGGTCGCCCGACTTCTCGAACGACTCGGCGTCGGCGAGGCGCTTCTCGATGTCGGGGATGCGCTCGTAGCTGATGCGCGCCGCATCTTCGTAGCGCCCCTCACGCAGGGCGCGGTCGGCGTCGATGCGGGCCTCGTTGAGGTCGCTGCGTAGCGTGCCGACGCCGTGCAGGGCGGCCTTCTCGGCCTGCCAGCGGGCGTCGAGGTCGTCGTAGGCGGCCTGCTGCTGGGCGATGGTCTCGCGCAGGGTGGCGAGGCGGGCCTGCGAGGCGTCGTCCGTCTCCTTCTTGAGGGCCAGCTCTTCGATCTGGAGGCGCACCAGGCCCCGGTAGAGCTGGTCCAGCTCGACGGGCGACGAGTCGATCTCCATCTTGAGGCGGGAACCCGCCTCGTCGACGAGGTCGATCGCCTTGTCGGGCAGCTGACGGCTGGGGATGTAGCGGTTGGACAAGGAGGCGGCGGCCACCAGGGCGCCGTCGGTGATCGTGACCCCGTGGTGCGCCTCGTACCGCTCCTTGAGCCCGCGGAGGATCGCGACGGTGTCCTCGACGCTGGGCTCGCCGACGTAGACCTGCTGGAAGCGGCGCTCGAGGGCCGCGTCCCTCTCGATGTACTGGCGGTACTCGTCGAGGGTGGTGGCGCCGATGAGGCGCAGCTCGCCGCGGGCGAGCATCGGCTTGAGCATGTTCGACGCGGCGACCGAACCCTCGCCCCCGCCGGCACCCATCAGGGTGTGCAACTCGTCGATGAAGGTGATGACCTGGCCGTCGCTCTTGGTGATCTCTTTCAGCACGTCCTTCAGGCGCTCTTCGAACTCTCCGCGGTACTTGGCCCCGGCGACGAGGGCGGCGAGGTCGAGGCTGATCAGGCGTTTGTCCTTCAGGCTGTCGGCGACGTCCCCCTCGACGATGCGCTGGGCGAGGCCCTCGACGACGGCGGTCTTGCCGACGCCGGGCTCGCCGATCAGGACGGGGTTGTTCTTGGTGCGGCGGGTGAGCACCTGGCTGATGCGACGGATCTCGGCGTCGCGGCCGATGACGGGGTCGAGCTTGCCGCTGCGGGCGATGGCGGTGAGGTCGACGCCGTACTTCTCGAGCGCCGACTTCTGCTTCTCGTCGGAAGCCGGAGCGCCCTGCATGTTCGCCATGGATGTGCCTTTCTCGAAACTTGAGTGGAGCTGGCTCAAGTTTACGCCGACACGCCCGGATCGCAAGCCCTCGCACCCGTCATGTTGTGCATGCCTTGTTTTGTGTCTAACATTTCACCATCTGTTCGCCTGGCGGCGCATCGCGTTGCCCAGACATGAAAGAACACCTCTCTCACATGAAGAAAACTCTCAAGCGCACCGGCGCGATCGGGCTGGCCGCAGCCACGATCGTCACCGGCCTCAGCTTCGGCCCCGCGGCCGTGGCCGCAGCCCCTTCCCCTACCAGCTCACCCGTCGACGGATCTCAGGTGCAGTTCGTCGGACAAGGCGCAGACGGGACGATCTACGGTCAGGCATCGCCGACGGCCTGGAACGTCCGCACCTATCAGACCCTCGCTGACGCACAGTCCAATTCGATGGTCTTCACGACCACCAGGGTCGGGGACTATTTCTACGCGGAGGCCGTGGACGGCGACGCCAATCGCTGCCTCTTCAAGAACCAGAGCTCGTCCACGCCCTACGTCGCCCTGGGCGGAAGGTGCGGCTCCGACGCGACTCTGTTCTCGATCGACGGCAACTCCCGAGTAGTGAACAAAGTCACGGGCACACCGATGAGCGCCCCGGTTCGAATCGGTAGTTACTCGTTCTTCGGCCTGTCGAACTCATCTCCGCTCTCCTTCCAGGGAATCGAATCGAAGTCGTATGCCCCGTCGTACAACGAGGCGGACGACACGGTGACGTTGACGATCACCGGAGGCGAGAATGACGCGGACGTGTTCGTCGAGGACATGTCCGGCGGCAACGGCACGACGGGTCGAACGAACGACGACGGCGACGCGACGATCACCCTGTCCCCCTTGCTCAGTGCCGGTGAGACGGTACGCCTGAAGTACGGCGAGTCGGGCACGTGGGAGACCATCTCCACCGGGCGCCTGCCCGCCATCGGCGACCTGCAGGTCGTGCGTGGCGATGACGGCAGGGTCACCGTCAGTGGCAAGGCATCCGGGATGGCCGGTGCGAACGTCTACGTCGGCCCCGACCGCCTCTCGCCCAACGCGGTCCAGATCGAGAAGGCGGCCGCGGACAACACGTTCTCGTTCGTGCTCAATGACGCCGCCGCGGCTCTGAGCACCGGTTACATCTACAGCTACATCCAGGGCGTCCGGACCGAGATCGCCATCAACGGGTTCTCCGGCAAGGTCGACTCGGTCGACATCCCCAACCGGACGGCCGTCATCTCCGGCACCGCCGTCCCCGGGTCGTTCGTGCTGATCGACACTGCCGTCCCCGACCAGGTGCAGGCCGGCACCGACGGGCGCTGGTCGCACACGGTGACCGACCTCACGCTGGGCTCGAACCCGATCCCGCTCTCGCAGTACGAGAACGGCGAGAAGACCGGCGAGACCACCCTCGACGTCGTGCTCGACGTCTCCCCTGTGCGCGGCTCGGTGTCGTTCCCGGCCGACCTCGAGCAGGACGCCGTCCTGTCCGGCACCGCCCACCCCGGCTCCACCGTCGTGATGCGCGACGTCGACGGCGACGAGATCGCCCGCACCGAGGCCCGCCTCGGCTCGGGTGCCTGGTCGACCCCGATCGGCGCCCCCGACGCGGGCGGCGACTACGACGTCCGCATCCACCAAGAGATCGACGGCGAGGCCAACGGTGAGATCGTCGTCACCGTCGCCTACGGCGCCGGTGTCGCGATCACCGCTCCGGTCGAGGGCATGGCCCACGACGGCGGCCCGGTCACCCTGCGCGGCACCGGCGAGGTCGGCGCCCAGGTCACCGTCCGCGAAGAGGGCCGCAGCACCGTCCTGGGCAGCGCCCAGGTGCTCGCCAACGGCCAGTGGACCATCCGCACCACCGACGTCGACGACCGCAAGCACGTCCTCGAGGCCAGCCAGACCGGCAAGGGCAACAACACCACCACCTCGACGGTGACCCTCAACCCCGAGAACGGCGAACAGCCCCCGGTGATCGTCGCCCCGACTGTCGAGACCCCCGAAGCGGGTTCCACGGTCACGACCAGCCGCCCGGTCTTCTCCGGTCACGGCCAGGACGGCGCCACCGTCACGATCGGCTACGGGCCCAACAGCATCATCGGGACCGGCACCGTCGTCGACGGCGAGTGGACCATCACGCCGACCCGTGGGCTCAGCCTCGGCACGAGCAACCTCGTCGTCACCCAGACGGTGGGCGACGACGTGCAGCAGATCACCCACACCATCAACCGCGTGGCCGCAGAACTGCCCCTGAGCGTCACGAGCCACGTGAACGACCAGTTCTACGAAGCAGGCGTGACCACGTTCCGCGGTACCGCGCCGATCGGCTCGACCGTGACGGCCAAGAACCAGTGGGGCACCCCCATGGGCGCCGCGAACGCCGCCGACGGCACCTGGGCCTTCAACCGCAACCTCGGGCCCACCACGGCCGGCTACCTGATCACCTTCACCGCCACCCCGCCGGTGGGCACCCCTCAGGTCGTGACGCTGAAGCTGAACTACGAGAACGTGGTCGCGTTCCAGATCACCAGCCCCACGAACAACAGCACCTACACCGAGGGCACGGCCACGTTCCGCGGCACCGCGGCACCCAACGCCGCGATCGCCGCCACGAACCAGTGGGGCACCCCCATGGGCAGCACGACCGCGAGCCTCCAGGGCGACTGGGCCTTCGACCGCTACCTCGGCCCCACCTCGGCCGGCTACGACATCACCTTCGTCGCCACCAAGGGCACCGACGTCCAACGTCAGACAATCCACCTCGACTACCGCGAGACCAACGTCCCCGTGGCCGTCACGAGCATCGCCGACGGTGACACCTACCGCCCCGGCATGAACGTGCTCAAGGGCACCGGCACCCCCGGCGCCACCGTTCGGGCCGTCAACGCCACGAACAACTGGAACGTGCCCATGGGCCAGGCCGAGGTCGACTCCGAAGGCAACTGGGCCCTGCCCGAGCGCAACTGGGGCCCGGCGAACGACTACGCCATCAAGGTCACCCAGACGAACCCCGACAAGTCGACCACCGAGACCACGGTCAATGTCAAGGCGCCCCGGTTCGCCCCCCTCGTCCTGACCAGCCCCGCGGTCGGCGACACCTACGAGAACGGGGTGGCCGCCACCTTCACCGGTACCGCCACGCCGTTCGCCACCGTCACCGTCAGCTCCGCCACGAGCTCCACGGTCTACCGCGAGGTCCAGGCCGACGCCCAGGGCAACTGGTCCTTCAGCCGTGCCTGGGGCCCCAGCCACAACTACACGCTGAACATCACCCAGAAGGCCCTCGACGGCCAGACGGGTGACCCGATCAGCGGCTTCGCCTGGCACCCCAGCGGCAACTAGCACCACACCGCGACACCCGCACCACAGCGACACCGCACCACCCCGCCGGGGAGGCACCGACACGGTGTCTCCCCGGCCCCCCCAAACCATCCGCCGGCCGCATCCCGAGCCGACGCCCCCGCACCGTCCCCCCACCTCCCGAAGGGAACCACCATGCGCACCTCCACCCTGCGGACAGCCGCCCTCGGCGTCGCGCTCGTCGCCGTCCTCGCCGGCTGCACCTCGAACGCCGACACGGAGGCCGAGGCCGGGACGACACCCCTCGCCGAGGTCACCCCCGAACCCGCCGTCACCGAGACCTGCATCGACGGCAACGCCGTCGTCGTCCTCGACGAGGACACGCCCGAGGTCACCTTCACCGAGCCCTGCGACAGCATCAACGTGGTGGGCAGCGACGGCACCGTCACCCTCGCCGACGTGAGCCACCTCGTGGTCGAGGGCCAGGGCGTCACCGTCACGGCCGGTGCCGTGGGCACGGTCGACTTCGCCGGCGACGGCAACGCCGTCAGCCACACCGGGGCCGCTCCGACCGTCAACGAGAACGGCACCACCGACAACACCGTCACCGCACGCTGATGGTCGGCCTCCTCCGCCGGCGCGGGCCGGCCTCCGCCGCCCTGGTCACGACCACGATGATCCTCACGCTCGCAGCGTGCTCTTCCGCCGAGACCGACGCGACACCGAGCCCGACCGTGAGCAGCACCGCCTCCTTGGACGCCGCCCCCGTCGGCAGCTGCGACGACGGCTTCATGCTGCTCGACCTCGGGGCCACCGACGACGTCGCGCCCTCGCTCGACACGAGCAGCTGCGACCTCGTGTCGATCGTCGGCTCGACCGGGACCGTCGTGCTCGACGAAGTCAGCACGCTCGTCGTGGAGGGCTCCGACGTGACCGTCTCGGTGCAGGACGTCGACACCGTCCAGCTCGCCGGGGACCGCAACACGGTCCACCACGCCGGCGAGGCCCCGGCCGTCGACGACCAGGGCCAGGCCAACACCGTCACCGCTGCGGCCGAACCCGCCGCGGAGTGACCGGGAGGCGGGTCCAGTCCCTGGCTGGACCCGCCCTTTCGTGCTCTGACGCCCCCGAACCGCACCACCCACCCTCCACCCCCACCCGGAGCACCCCATGACGACGACCTCGACCCTGATGATCAGCCTCGTGACAGCTGTCGCCCTCGGCGCGGGCCTCGCCGGCTGCACGAGCGCCTCCTCGACGATCGACCCGGGCCCCTCCGCGACCACCACGTCGACCACCACCGCACCGCCAGCGGGCGGCCCCTCCATCGCGGGCAGCGCCTCGACCGCGACCGATCCCGCCGACGACACCTGCGTCGACGGTTTCGCCTGGATGCAGTTCGGCGACGGCGAACCCCGCACGAAGACCTTGCCCGACGGCTGCGACACCGTCATCGTCAACGGCAGCGACGCCGAGCTGACCCTCGGTCCGACCCGGGTCGTGGTCGTCATGGGCGACCGCAACTCCGTCGACGTGCCCCGCGTCGACCAGGTCGACGCGATGGGTGACGACAACACCATCCGGCTCGACGACGACCTGCAACCCCTGCTCAACACCGACGGCACAGGCAACGTCGTCACCACTCGCTGACGCGGCGGACCGGACAGGCCCTCCGCCGCACGCGCGCATCCGAGCCCGAGCCCGAGTCCGAGTCGAGCCCGAGCCCGAGCCCGAGCCCGAGCAATCGGGTGCGAATCTCTGCGGGTCGGCACCCCGGCGCTCCCTCCCACCTCGACGGTGCATCATGGGCCGATGCTCGACCACGCCCTCGCCCGCCGCCTGCGCGACGCCGGACTGCGCTGGCGGCCCCGTGCCGGCGACCGCTTCGCCATCGAGACCCCGGGATTCGACGGCGACGTCTTCACGCTCAGCGACATGACCATCGAGGTCCACGAGTACCCCACGGGTACGGAGCTCGGCTTCAACGGCACCACCGAGTGGGCCCTGGACTCGGTGGCCGCGGACGACAGCCTGTGGCTGCCCCGCGAGGACCAGCTGCGCGAGCTCCTCGGCCCCGTGTTTCGCGGGCTGGCGCGACACGTCGACACCGGCTCCCGCCCCGGCAGCGACAGCGACATCACCACGAGCCCAGGCGGCGACCCCGACATCAGCGGTGACCGAGACTGTGGCGGAACCGTCTACGAGGTGACCACCCGCCCGACGGGGGGCCACACGGACCTCCGGCACCGCGCCTCCGTCGCCGAGGACGCCTACGCGCACGCCCTGCTCGCCTACATCGACGCGTCGCTGCGCCTCGACGAGGTCGAGGTCGAGACCGAGGCCGAGGCCCGCTGACGGGACCCGACCCGGGTCCCGCCCGGGGTCAGCCCCGGCGGACCGACCGCGTCACCGTGAAGCGCCGGTCGCGGGCGACCTGGGTGGTCGGCCCCACGACGCGCTCGAGGACCGGCCGGTGGCCGAGGGGCGAGTTCCACACGCACCACAGCTCGCCGCCCGGGCGCAGCAGACGGGCGGCCGCCTCGAACAGCTTGTGGGCGATGGCCGCGTGCACCGTCGCCCCGACGTGGAACGGCGGGTTCAGCAGCACGACGTCGGCGGAGGCCTCGGGCAACGACGACCCGGCGTCGTCGCGCGACACGACGACCCGATCGGCCACGCCGGTCGCCGTCATGGTGGCCCGCGCCGACTCGACCGCCGCCCACGACTGGTCGGTGGCGACCACCCGGGCGTGCGGTCGGGCGAGGGCGAAGGAGGCGGCGAGCACTCCGGTGCCGCATCCCAGGTCGACGACGTCCCGGGCCTCGGGAGCCGCGCGGTCGAGGACGGCGAGCAGCGCTCGGGTGCCGACGTCGATCGAGGTGCCCGCGAACGCCGCACCGTGGGCGACGACGACCACGTCGCCGTGACGCGAGATGCGCGGCCAGCCGAGCGCGCCTCCTGGGGTCGGGGTCGTCGCGGTCAGCACCCGGGACTTCTGGCGTGACAGGCCGGCGGTCACCTCGCCGAAGTGGCGCGCCAGGACGTCGTTCATCGCGAGGGTCATGTGCTTGACGCGTCCCCCGGCGAGGACGCGGACGTCGGGGTGCGCGTACCGGGCGATCGACCCCGCGATCTCGTCGAGCGCGTCGAGCCCTCGGGGCAGCTGCACCAGCACCGTCCGCGCGCCCTCGAGGAGGGCCTCGTCGAGACCGTGGTGCGTCCACGTCGCGGTGACGCCGAGACGGCTGGCGTTGGCGTCGAGCGCGCGTTCGCCCGAGAGGGCGTCCTGGTGCACGCGGACGGGGGTGCCGGGCGACAGGGCCGCGACCCCGAGGGTCAACGCACCGTAGCGGTCGCCGATCACGGCCACGGCCTGGGGGTGAGCGGCGATCGCCTCGTCGGCGGAGTCCAGCAGCAGCCGGTCGGTGGCGTCGTGCGCGACGAGTTCGGGGGCCTCGATGTCGGGCCACCGACGGAGCTGCTCGAAGTCGATCACCCGCCAACGCTAGTCGGCACGGCCGACGTGTCACGACCTGCCGCCGACCTCTCGGTGCGCGCTGCAGGTCGTGACCTCTCGGGGTCGCGCGTCAGCGCAGCGGCCGCCAGACGACGACCGAGGTCTGCCGCGACGGGCGCGTGCCGTGTCGCAGCGGCACGACGCCGCTCTCGCCTGCGGCGAAGACCCGGGCACCGGGCCGGTTGACCATCTCGTCGGCCAGGGCCCGCTCGAGCTCGCGCACCCGGGACTGCAACGAGGTGACCTGGTTCTCGAGTTCGAGGATGCGCTTGATGCCCTCGAGCGAGATGCCCTCGCCCCCGAGTCGGGCGATCTCGCGCAATTGGACGACGTCCCGCATCGAGTAGCGCCTCGACTTGCCCGCGGTGCGCTGCGGGACGACCAGGCCGAGCCGGTCGTACTGCCGCAGGGTCTGCGCGTGCAGGCCCGAGAGCTCGGCGGCGGTCGCGATCGCGAAGAGGGGCGAGTGCTCGTCCATCGGCCACTGGGTGGGGTCCGGTCGGTCCATCTCGTCTCCTGTCTCGTCGCTCGGGACCTGCCGCCGAGGAGGCGCGGGTCGGGTCGGTCTCGTCAGGCCCGGGCGCGGGCGATGAGGTCGTCGCGCGGGTTCTCGGCCGGCAGCGCGGCGGCCAGGGCCTCGACGGCCTCGCGCGCCTTGTCGTTGAGGTGTGCCGGCACCGCGACCTGGACGGTGGCGAGCAGGTCGCCGACGCCGTCCTTCGCGTGCACGCCGCGACCCTTGACGCGCAGGACGCGACCCGAGGGCGTGCCCGGCGCGACGCGCAGGCGCACGGGGTCGCCGCCCAGGGTGGGCACCTCGATGGTCGCGCCGAGCGTCGCCTCGGCGAAGGTGACCGGCACGTCGAGGCGCAGGTTCTTGCCGTCGAGCTCGAAGACGGGGTGCTTGCGGACGGCGACGGTCAACACCATGTCGCCGGCCTCGCCGCCGTCGGGGCTCTGCTCGCCGCGACCGCGCAGCTTGATCTTCTGGCCGTCGTGCACGCCGGCCGGGATGCGGACCTTCATCGGCTTGCCGTTCGAGGCCTGCAGCGTGATGGTCTCGCCGACGATGGCGGTCTGGAAGTCGAGGGTCGTCGTGGCCGTCATGTCGCGACCCTTCTGCGGGCCGCCGAAGCCGCGGTAGCCGCCACTGGTCTGGCCGAAGCCACCACCGCCGAACATGCCGCCGAAGATGTCGTCGAAGCCGCCGCCACCGCCGCCCTGGCGGAACTGCGTGCGCTGTCCGCCCTGGTTGAACATGCCGCCGAAGACGTCCTCGAAGCCGCCACCCGCGCCTCCGGGGCCACCGCTGCCGGCCGCGAAGCGGGCGCCGCCGCCCATGGCGCGCACCTGGTCGTACTCGCGACGCTGCTCGGGATCGGAGAGCACCGAGTGGGCCTCGCTGATCTCTTTGAACTTCGCCTCGCTGGCCGCGTCGCCGGGGTTGGAGTCGGGGTGGTACTTGCGCGCGAGCTTGCGGTAGACCTTCTTGAGCTCGGCGGGCGTGACGTCTTTGGAGACACCGAGGACGGCGTAGAAGTCCTTGTCGAACCAGTCCTGACTCGCCATGCGGCACCTCCTTCCTTGACTGGAGGTCGCTGCCTGGCAGCGACCGGAAGAGAACGGGGGAGGCGGTGGGCACCTCGTCGAGGAGCCCACCGCCGATCGCGACTCGCGTCGCAGGGGTGGTGACGGGCAGCCCGGGGGCCGCCCGTCACCTGGGTGCTACTGGGGGGTGTGCACCGCGACCTTGGCGGCCCGGATGACCCGGTCGCCGATCGTGTAGCCCGGCTCGATCACGTCGGCCACGGTGTTGACCGTGACGTCGGCACTCGGCAGCTGGACGAGGGCGTCGTGCTTGCTGGGATCGAAGACGTCGCCCTTCGCGCCGATCTGCGCCAGGCCGAACTTGTCGAGCCCCCCGCGGATCTTCTGCGCGATGACGGTCATCGGGCCCTCGGCCAGGTCGCCGTGCTGTTCGGCACGGGCCAGGTCGTCGAGCGCCGGCAGCAGGGAACGGACGACCTCGGCCACCACGGCCTCGCGGTTGGCCTCGCGGTCACGCTCGACGCGCCTCCGGAAGTTCACCAGCTCGGCCTGGGCCCGCAGCATGTCCTGTCGCATGTCGGCCACCAGGTCGGCACTGGCCGCGTCGAGGATGGCCTCGTCGTCGGCGCTCAGCGTCTCGGTGCCCTCGGGCGCCTCGGCCATCGACTCGGCGGCGGCCTTGGCCCCGGCCGGGGCCTCGGCGTCGGCCGGGGTCTCGACGTCGGGAGCCTCGGCGTCGACGAGCTCGTCGGGCTCGACCACGTCGGCCGTGCCACCGTCTTCGGACGGAGTCGCGGCACGCGGCTCGTCGTCGGGCGTCTTGTTGTCGTCAGTCATGCCGACCGCCTCTACTTCTTGTCGTTGTCGTCGTCGTCCACGACCTCGGCGTCGACGATGTCCTCGTCGTCGCCC
This sequence comes from Frigoribacterium sp. Leaf8, assembly GCF_001421165.1. Lineage (GTDB taxonomy): Bacteria > Actinomycetota > Actinomycetes > Actinomycetales > Microbacteriaceae > Frigoribacterium. The sequence goes on from NZ_LMKB01000008.1 coordinate 57,463, forward strand.
TGGGCCTGGCCGTCGGCGGGAGCACCCTCGGCACCGGCCGCACCGGCAGCGCCGGCCTGGTCGGCCTGGCTCTGCGAGTAGATCGCCTGGCCGAGCTTCTGCTGGCTCTCGTTGAGCTTGTCGAAGGCGGGCTTGATCGCGGACTCGTCGTCGCCGGCGAGGGCGGACTTGAGCGAGTCGACGTCGGCCTGGACCTCGGACTTGACGTCCGCGGGCAGCTTCTCGTCGTTCTCCTTGATCAGCTTCTCGATCGAGTAGACGAGCTGCTCGGCCGAGTTGCGGGTCTCGTTGGCCTCGCGACGCGCCTTGTCTTCGGCGGCGTTCTCCTCGGCCTCGCGCACCATGCGCTCGATGTCGTCCTTCGACAGCGACGAGCCGCCCGAGATGACCATCGACTGCTCCTTGCCGGTGCCCTTGTCCTTCGCGGACACGTGCACGATGCCGTTGGCGTCGATGTCGAAGGTGACCTCGATCTGCGGGACGCCGCGGGGGGCCGGGGCGATGCCGGTCAGCTCGAAGGTGCCGAGGTTCTTGTTGTCGCGGGTGAACTCGCGCTCGCCCTGGAAGACCTGGATCGCGACGGACGGCTGGTTGTCGTCGGCCGTCGTGAAGGTCTCGCTGCGCTTGGTCGGGATGGCGGTGTTGCGCTCGATGAGCTTCGTCATCGCGCCACCCTTGGTCTCGATGCCGAGGCTGAGCGGGGTGACGTCGATGAGCAGGACGTCCTTGCGCTCACCCTTCAGCACGCCGGCCTGGAGGGCGGCACCGACGGCCACGACCTCGTCGGGGTTGACGCCCTTGTTGGGCTCCTGACCACCGGTGAGCTGCTTGACGACCTCGGTGACCGCGGGCATGCGGGTCGAGCCACCGACGAGCACGACGTGGGCGATGTCGCCCACCTTCACGCCCGCCTCTTTGATGACGTCGTTGAACGGCTTCTTGGTGCGGTCGAGCAGGTCGCTCGTCCACTGCTCGAACTGCGAGCGCGAGATCGTCTCGTCGAGGTTGAGCGGGCCGTCGGCGGTCAGCGTGAGGTACGGCAGCTGGATGCTGGTCGAGGTGCTCGACGACAGCTCTTTCTTGGCCTGCTCGGCGGCCTCTTTGAGGCGCTGCTTGGCGATCTTGTCGGTCGACAGGTCGACGCCGTGGGCGTCCTTGAACTTCTTGATCAGGTGCTCGACGATCCGGTTGTCCCAGTCGTCGCCGCCGAGGCGGTTGTCACCCGAGGTGCTGCGCACCTGGATGGTGGAGAAGTCTTCGTCCTTGCCGACTTCGAGCAGCGAGACGTCGAACGTTCCGCCACCGAGGTCGAAGACCAGGATGAGCTCGTCTTCCTTGCCCTTGTCGAGGCCGTAGGCGAGCGCCGCGGCGGTCGGCTCGTTGATGATGCGCAGGACGTTCAGGCCCGCGATCTCGCCGGCCTCTTTCGTGGCCTGGCGCTCGGAGTCGTTGAAGTACGCGGGGACGGTCACGACGGCGTCGGTGACCTCTTCGCCCAGGTACTGCTCGGCGTCGCGCTTGAGCTTGCCCAGGATGCGCGCGCTGATCTCTTGCGGGGTGTACTTCTTGTCGTCGATCTCGACCTTCCAGTCGGTGCCGACGTGCCGCTTCACCGACGCGATGGTGCGGTCGACGTTGGTGACGGCCTGGCGCTTCGCGGTCTCGCCGACCAGCACCTCGCCGTCCTTCGTGAAGGCGACGACCGAGGGGGTCGTGCGCAGACCCTCGGCGTTCGCGATGACGGTGGGCTCGCCACCCTCGAGGACGCTGACGACCGAGTTGGTGGTACCGAGGTCGATTCCTACTGCACGTGCCATGTGCTTTTCTCCTTCGTGGTGCGATGTTGCGGAAACCTGGGGGGCCGGCCTTGAGTCGGCCAGGCTCAACTTTACTCGCCCTGCCGACGAGGTCAAGCGGTGAACCTGAAAGTTGAGCCAGAAAGACTCAACTCTCGTGAGAGGGTCGCCGCGCCCACGCCGGACGAGCAGGCGCGACCCCCCTCGGCCACGGACGCCCACTAGGTTGACCCCCATGACCGCAGCGCAGACGCTCGCCGACGCCGACCCGATCCCCCGCCGCCGTGTGCTCTCGTGGGCCCTCTGGGACTGGGGCTCCGCCGCCTTCAACGCCGTGGTCACCTCGTTCGTCTTCAGCACCTACCTGGCGTCCGGCGCCTTCGTCGATCCGGCGATCGTGGCGGCGGCCGACGACGACGCGCGCAACCCGGCCCTGGTGCTGGCCAAGGCCGAGAACGCGACGGTCATCTCGACCGCCCTGACCATCGCGGGGGTGCTGATCGCACTGCTCGCGCCGGTGCTCGGCCAGCGCAGCGACGGCTCCGGCCGCCGCAAGCTCTGGCTGGCCATCAACACCGGTCTCGTGGTGCTGGCCATGGCCGCGATGGTGCTGGTCGCCCCGGCGCCCGGGTACCTCGTCTTCGGCGCGGCTCTGCTCGCCGTCGGCAACCTCTTCTTCGAGTTCGCGAGCGTCAACTACAACGCCATGCTCGTGCAGGTCTCGACACCGGGGACGATCGGGAAGGTGTCGGGGTTCGGCTGGGGCCTCGGCTACGTCGGCGGCATCGTCCTGCTGCTGTTGCTGCTCGTCGCCTTCTTGCAGAGCTTCGGCGTCGAGGGACGCGGCGGCCTGTTCGGCGTCGCCACGGGAACGGAAGGAGGCGCGTGGGACGTCCGCCTGTCGATCGTCGTCGCCGCGGCGTGGTTCGCGGTCTTCGCGGTGCCGGTCCTGCTGTCGGTGCCCGAGCTGCCCGCCACCGCCGCACGGGCCCGGGTGGGCTTGTGGCGCTCGTACCGCCTCCTGGGGTCGACGATCGCCAAGCTCTGGCGCACCAACCGCCAGGTGCTGCTGTTCCTGCTGGCCAGCGCCGTGTTCCGTGACGGCCTCGCGGCCGTCTTCACCTTCGGCGCGATCATCGCCGCCCAGGTCTTCGGCTTCTCGCCGAGCATGGTGATCTACTTCGCCGTCGGCGCCAACCTCGTCGCGGGGATAGGCACCTTCGTCGGCGGGTGGCTCGACGACCGCCTGGGCGCCAAGACGATCATCGTCGCTTCGCTGGTGGGGCTCGTGATCGCCGCCTTCGCGGTGCTCGCCATCGGGACGGCGACGAACCTGTTCTGGGTGTTCGGCCTGGCGCTGGCCCTCTTCGTCGGGCCGATCCAGTCCGCGAGCCGGTCGTTCCTCGCGCGGGTGACGCCACCCGGGCGCGAGGGAGAGATCTTCGGGTTGTACGCGACGACCGGGCGAGCCGTGAGCTTCCTCGCGCCGGGGCTCTTCACGCTCTTCGTCTCGGCGACGGGCGACACCCGGTTCGGCATCGTCGGCATCGCGCTCGTGCTGCTGGCCGGACTCGTGTTGATGCTGCCGGTCAAGGGAGTGCAGCGTTCGATCGACTGAGCCGGGCCTGAAGTCGCTTCTCGGGCGCGTGGAATGTAGAGTATCGGTTGGCCGTCCCGATCGGTCTTCCCTTTCCCCCATCCGGAAGAAGACATGAGCACGATCAGATCAGGCCTCACCGCCGTCGGCCTCGCAGCCCTCGCCGTGGGCACCCTCGCCCCCGCCGCAGCCCACGCGGCCCCCGCCATCACCGACCAGGCCCCGGCCGAGGCGCCGTCCGCGTCGCCCAAGGCCCCGTCCGCACCCCGCATCACGTTCGTCGAACCGAGCGAGGACGACAAGCTGTCCGTCGCCGGCATGGCGCCGGGCGCCCGACTCGCGGGGGTCATCGTCGAGGGAGGGGGCAGCTACAGCGCCGCCGTCTGGAACGACCGCTTCGCCACGCTCGTCGACGTCGCCGACCGGGGCAAGAAGGCCACACTCGTCTCGTACACCCCACAGGGGAAGGTCGAGGTCGAGTTCGTCCTCGAGACCCAGTACGCCGAGGGCGAGAACGAGGCACCCGGCACGCCCGTCATCCACGCCGTCAGCCAGTACGACGACGGCCACTTCGTGATCGAGGGGACCGTGGCGCACCAGCCCGACCTGTTCTCGAAGACCGAGGTGTGGGCCAACCGTTCCGGCATGTCGTGGGACTTCCCGTCCGAGAACGGATCGTTCTCGCTGACCGTGCCCGCCTCGCGCGCCGGCGAGGTCATCGAGGTGACGGCCTACTACCGTGGCCACGGGAGCGAGACAGCTCAGGTCGAGCTCGTCCCCACCGAACGCAACACCGCCTCGGACGTCCACCCGCTCGAGGTCGCATCGCCTACCGCGGGCGACGTGCTGGCGGCCCCCGAGGCGACGTTCGCCGGGTCCGGCATCCCGAACTCGCAGATCGTCGTGACGCGTGACGAGAAGACGAACCGCGCCTCCTCGACGCTCTGCGAGACCCGCGTCACGTCGCTGGGCGACTGGAGCTGCACGTCGCCGACGCTGCCGGCCGGCAGCTACGACACCGTCGTGACCGAGACGCCCGTCTGGGCCGCGGCACCGAAGCAGACCGCCGGGACGGCGTTCTCCGTCGCCGACACCATGCCCGACCCCGGGTCCGAGACGCCGGGTCGCCCCTCGACCCCCCTCCTGTCGTCGGTGACCGAGGGCCCCGACGGCCGCCTGACCGTCCGAACGATCATCCACGGGGCCGGCCAGGCCCGCATCGACGTCGGCGACCACAGCGAGACCCGCCTCCGCGGGCAGCACGGCCGGTTCTCGTTCCTGCTCGACGGGTCGCTGGCCGGGCAGACCGCGACCATCACGGGGCTGTCCCACGACGGCGACGGCGACGGCGACTCCCTCGAGATCGACCTGACGCCGCTCGAGGCCCCGGCCGGCTCACCGCTCTCGGCCCCGTTGATGCACGGCATCTCCGAGGAGTCGAGCACCTTCTACGTCCAGGGCACCACCTCGTACTTCGCCGACGAGTACCTCGTGCCGACGGTGATCGCCCAGATCGACGGTGAGTTCGTCGTGGCGACCGAGTCCACCTGGAACGGCGCGTACATCCTGCGCATCCCGACCTCGTTCGCCGGGCAGGACGTCGACCTCTACACCGTCCGGAACGGCGAGCTGTCCGAGGCCACCACGATCACGGTCGAGGCGACCGAGAAGAACTCGGCTCCCGAGACGTTCCCCCTCGAGGTGACCTCGATCGCCGAGGGCGAGACCATCTCGACCGACATGACCTCGATCACCGGCGAGGGCATCCCCGGGTCCCGCATCGCGATCGCGACCGACCTGGCGCGTGCCGGCGAGGCCTGCGCCGCGTTCGTCGGGAGCGACGGGACCTGGACCTGCGAGCTGGAGGCGCCCCTGACGTCCGGCCCGCAGACCATGACGGTCACCGAGACGCCCTACTGGCGGACCCTCGCGCCGTTGACCTCGACGCGCTCGTTCACCGTGTCCGACGGCTCCGACGGCTCCGACGACTCCGACGACGAAGACCTGACCGACCTCACCGTGACCAGCCACACCGACGGTGGCCGCTACACCACCGGCATCGCGACCTTCGCCGGCCGCGGCACGCCCGACGCCCGCGTGACCGCCGCCAACCAGTGGGGCACGCCCATGGGTTCGACCCGCGTGGACGAGGACGGCGACTGGAGCTTCAGCCGCAACCTCGGCCCGACCAGCGCCGGCTACGACATCACCTTCACGATGACGCCCACCACCGGTGCGCCCACCCTGGTGACCCTGCACCTCGACTACGAGGCTCCCTCGCGGCCGCTGACCGTCACCAGCCACGTGGACGGCGACTCCTACCGCGAGGGCATCGCCCGCTTCACCGGCACGGGCACCGTCGGCGCCCAGCTCGTCTCCACCAACCAGTGGGGCACCCAGATGGGCAAGGCGACCATCGGCAGCGACGGCACCTGGGCGTTCTCGCGCAACCTCGGACCGACGAACCCCGGCTACGTCCTGACCTTCGTCGCGACCCACGGAACGGACGAGCAACGGGCGACCCTGACGTTGACGCACCAGAAGGACGACCTCGTCGACGTGCAGATCTCGTCCCCGGTCATCCGTGACGGCGGCATCAGCGAGGCCCACCGGACCGTGACGTTCCGGGGCACCGCCACGCCCTTCGCCACGGTCGTCGGCAAGAACCAGTGGGGCACGCCGTTCGGCAGCACCACCGCCTCGTCCACCGGCGCGTTCGCGTTCGACCGCTACGTCGGGCCCGCCAGCACGACCTACCAGCTGACCTTCGAGCAGAAGGCCACCGACGGCACGACGAAGACCACCACAGGGATCGACTTCGTCACCGGACGCTGACACCACCACCAGTACCGACACCAGCACCAGCACCAGCACCACCAGGGCCGGCTCCGCACCCGCGGGGCCGGCCCTCCCCCGTCCCCGACGCCGACGCGCCCGGCGGTCGCCGCTCCTCCTCGAGACCGACGACAACGTCGGCCGTCCTCCGTAGGCTGACCGGGTGAGCACCCTCGACGACGACTACGACCTCCGCACCTTCGCGGCCGCGCTCGACCCCGAGGCGAGTGACGACTCCCCGCGGGCCGACGTGGCGACCGCCGCCTGGGTCGACGCCGAGTCGATGGGCTTCCACGAACCGGCCGGCGACGACGACTCCCTCGGCCGTGCCGCGCGTCGCCTCGTCGCCGACGGGCGACGTCTCACGGGCGTCTACCGCCGCGAGGCCACCCCCGGCTCGCTCGACGCCGAGGGTCGCCCCGTCGCCACCTTCGCGTCGTTCGACAAGACCCTGCACGTCGGCGGCGGCCGTCTGATCGACGCCGACCTGGTCGCCGGCGTCACCGTGCAACCGACCCACCGCCGCAAGGGCATCCTGCGTCGGATGATGACCGACGACCTCGCCCGCGCCAAGGCGGCCGGCACCCCGGTCGCCGCACTCACGGCCAGCGAGGCGTCGATCTACCGGCGCTTCGGCTTCGGCGTGGGCGTCCGCGAGCGCACCATCGAGGTCGACGTCCGTCGCGCGGGCGGCCTGCTCAGCGAGCCCGAGGGCAGCACCGAGCTCGTCACCACGGCCTCGCTCGCCGAGGTCGCCCCCGACGTCTTCGCCCGCTTCCACGTCCGCAGTCCCGGTTCCGTCGACCGGCACGAAGGCGCCTGGAACCACGCCCTCGGCCGCGAGCGCGCCGACGGCACGCCCGACCCCGCGGTCCGGGCCGCGGTGCACCGCGACGCGACCGGCACCGTCGACGGCTACGTCACGTACCGGGTCGAGTCAGCCGGGGGCGGCCCCGGTTCCACCGGCGTGCAGACCCTCGTCGTCGTCGACCTCGTGGCCGCGACCGACGACGCCTACCTCGGCCTGTGGCAGCTGCTGCTCGCGGTCGACCTGGTCCGGGTCGTCCGGTACTCGAACGCCCCGCAGCACGACCCCTTGGCGCACGCGATCGTCGACGGTCGCGCCCTGACCATCAGCCACGACGAGGACCACGTGTGGTTCCGCGTCCTCGACCCGGTCGCGGCCCTGCAGGCTCGCCCGTGGGCGGCCGACGGCGTCGTCACGATCGCCATCGGTGACGCGCTGGGCCACGCGGCCGGCACGTACCGGGTCACGAGCGAGGCAGGCGAGGCGACGGTGAAGAAGGCGGCCGTCCGCCGGGCCGACCTCGAACTCGACGTCGCGACGCTGGGTTCGCTCTGGCTCGGCGGCTCCGACCCGGTCACGCTGGCCGCGGCCGGCCTGGTCCGCGAGCGACGCAAGGGCGCCGTCCAGAAGTTCCGCGCGATGCTGCTGCCCGAGCGACCCCTGCACGGCATCACCTACTTCTAGGCACGGCATCGGCCCCGGGGCCGAGACGCAGGAGGCGCGGGTCGGGTGACCCGCGCCTCCTGCGTCCTCGTGCGCCCCGCGCCGTACCGGTCCGGCAGGGCCGGAGGGCGCTACGCCCGCGCCAGCCCGTTCGCGCGCGCGACCTCGCCGTACCAGCGGGCGCTCGGCTTCGGCGTCCGCTCGAAGGTGTCGCGGTCCCACCCGATCAGGCCGAAGGTCGGGCGGAACCCGCTGGCCCACTCGTAGTTGTCGAGGGCGCTCCAGTGCTGGTAGCCGAGCACCTCGATGCCCTCGTCGATGGTGTCGTGGACGTGCTCGAGCGCGCCCTGCGTGTAGGCGATGCGCCGGGTGTCGTCGGCGGTCGCGATGCCGTTCTCGGTGACCATGACCGGCACGTGGCCGGACAGCTCCCACGCGCTGCGGATGCCCTCGGCGGCGGCCGGCGGGTAGAACTCCCACCCGGTCAGCGTCGTCTCGAGCCCCTCGGCGACCGGCCGCGGCCCCTCGGGCCCGACGAAGGTCTGCGTGTAGGCCTGCACGCCGACGAAGTCGTCACCCGCCGCCATCTCGCTGTACCAGTCGTCACGCACGTAGCCGTACTCGCGCGTCGCCTCGGCGGCACCCGGCTCGTCGACGGCCTTGAACGCCTGGGTGGCGACGGTCCAGCCCGACTTGATCCGAGGCAGCTGTGACAGCACCTCGCGGCTGCGCTTGTGCGAGGCGAGCAGGGCGTCGGCGACCTCGAGGTCGGGGTTCGGCAGCCCGTATGCGACGAGGTTCGACGCGTCCTCCCCGCCGGCGAGCATCGCGGCGATGTTCGGTTCGTTGATGGTGCAGACGTACTCGACGCCCTCGGCGACGACGGGCAGGGCGAGCTCGGTGTACCGGGCGAACAGGTCGGCGGCGTCGGGTGCGCGCCAGAAGCCGTCGCGCTCGAACCAGCGCGGCACGGTGAAGTGCATCAGCGTGACGATCGGCTCGATGCCGAACTCGTGGCAGGTCTCGACCATGCGGCGGTAGTGAGCGATCTGCGCCTTGCTGACGACGCCGCGCTCGGGCTCGATGCGGGCCCACTCGATGCTGAACCGGTAGCTGTTGAGCCCCAGCTCGGCGAGCAGGCGGATGTCGTCGCGGAACCGGTTGTAGCTGTCGGCCGCGTCACCGCTCGGTTCGACGATGGTCGTGCCCGGCGCGTGCTCGTGCACCCACCAGTTGCTGTTCACGTTGTTGCCCTCGATCTGGTGCGCCGCGGTCGCGGCACCCCACAGGAAGCCGTCGGGGAAGGTGAGCACAGGGGTCCTTTCGGAGGAGGTCGAGGAGTTCAGGAGGCGCGGTGCGTGCGGCGCGGGTTCGGCACCGCGTCGAGCAGCTTCACCGTGTACGGGTCGGTCGGTCGCTGCAGCACCTCGGCCGTGTGCCCCCGCTCGACCACGGCTCCCTGGTTGAGCACCATGATGTCGTCGGTGATCAGGCGGGCACTGAGCAGGTCGTGGGTGATGTAGAGCATCGAGACGCCCCACTGCTCGCGGAGGTCCTCGAGCAGCGCGAGCACGCCGGCCCGCAGCGAGACGTCGAGCATCGAGACGGGCTCGTCGGCGATGATCACCTGCGGGTCGCTCGCGAGGGCCCGGGCTATCACGACGCGTTGCCGCTGGCCACCCGACAGCTGGTGCGGCAGCTTGGCCGCGAACTGCTCGACCGGCGTCAGACCGACCGTCTCGAGCAGTTCGAGCACCCGGCGCCGCGCCTCCTGACCGGTCAGGCCGGTGTAGTTCACGACGGGACGCGTGAGCGTGTACTCGACCGTGTGCAGCGGGTTCAGCGCCGCGTACGGGTCCTGGAAGACCATCTGCACGTCGCTGCGGAAGCTGCGCAGGGCGCGGCCGCGGAGCGCCGTGACGTCGGTGTCGCCGAACGTGACGCTGCCGCTCGTCGGCTTCTCGACGCCCGTGACGAGCTTGGCGATCGTGCTCTTGCCCGAGCCGCTCTGCCCGACGAGGGCGAGCGACTGGCCCGGTTCGAGCGTGAACGACACGTCGCGGACGGCCCGCACGGGGTCGTCGCCCCGACGGGGAGGCGCGTAGGTCTTGGTCACGCCGCTCACGGTGATCGCGTGCTGCGCCGTGCGCTGGCCGCGCGTGGCGACGGTCGGCACCGAGGTCGTCGTGTCGACGCGGCGGTCGCCCCGGGCCCGGCGGACCGAGCGGTCCTCGAACCCGGGCAGCGACACGACCTCGGCACGAGGGTCGGCGTAGTGCGACAGCAGCATCTTCGTGTAGTCGTCCTGCGGGTCGGCGAGCACGTCGGCCGAGCGACCGTCCTCGACGATGCGACCCTCGTGCATCACGAGCACGCGCTGGGCCGACTCGAGCACGATCCCGAGGTCGTGGCTGATCAGGACGGCGGTGAAGCCCTCGCTCTGCTGCAGCGAGATGATCGTGTCCATCACGGCGTGCTGCACGAGCACGTCGAGCGCCGTGGTCGGCTCGTCGAAGACCATCAGCTGCGGCTCGAGCGACAGGGCGAGGGCGATCGAGACGCGCTGGCGCATGCCGCCCGACAGCTCGCCGGGGAACCGGGCGAGCACGCCCGCGTCGAGCTCGACCTTCGCGACCAGCTCGGCGGCGCGGCTGTGCCACCGGTCGCGCGGCACGTGGCCGTGGGCCTTGAACACGTCGACGAAGTGGTTGCGGATCGTGCGCACCGGGTTCAACGCGTTCATGCCCGACTGCAGCACCATCGCGAAGCCGCCCTGACGCTGCTGACGCAGGGCCTCGGTGTCGAGGTCGCGGACGTCGGCACCGTCGAACCAGATGCTGCCGCCGTTGGTGCGCGCCGGCGGCTTCTGCAGCCGGGTCAGCGCGTAGCCGAGCGTCGACTTGCCCGAGCCGGACTCGCCGACCAGGCCGACGAACTCGCCCCGCCCCAGCCGGAACGACACGTGGTCGACGGCCTGCACGGGCTCGGCGCCGGCGCTCTCGTAGACGACGCTGAGGTCGCGGACGTCGAGCAGCACGTCGTCGGACGACGAGGAGGCGCGGTCGGCGGTGGTGAGGTCCGTGGCGGTCACTTGCGCGCCTCCTTCTTCTGCTTCGCGCCTTCGCGAAGTCGAGGGTTGCCGACGGCGTCGACGCCGAAGTTGATCAGGGTCAGGCTCATCGCCAGCAGGGCGATGCAGAGGCCGGGCGCGAAGAGCAGGATCCACTGGCCGGTGAGCAGGGCGTTCGAGTTCTGGGCCCAGTAGAGGATCGTGCCCCAGCTGACGATCGACGAGTCGCCGAGCCCCAGGAACTCGAGGCCGGCCTCGGCGAGGATCGCACTGGTCGCGGCGCCGAAGAAGGAGCCGGTGATCAGCGAGGTCATGTTGGGCAGGATCTCGCGGAACACGATGCGTCCCGCGCTCTCGCCCGAGAACCGTGCCGCCGTGACGAAGTCGCGCGAGCGCAGGGACTGCGTCTGGCTGCGCAGCACGCGGGCTCCCCACGCCCAGCCCGTGATGACGATCACCGCGAGGATCACGGTGATGCCGCCGTTCTGCAGGTAGGCCGCGATGACGATCATCAGGGGCAGACCGGGGATCACGAGGAACAGGTTCACGACGAAGCCGACGACGTCGCCGCCGAAGCCCTTCATGTAACCCCAGCTGAGCCCGATCGCCACGGCGACCAACGTCGACAGCACGCCCGCCACGACACCGACGAAGACGCTGATGCGGGCACCGTAGATCAGCTGGCTGAGGACGTCCTCGCCGGCCGCCGTCGTGCCCATCCAGTGGGCCCAGCTGGCGTCGGCGTTGCGCTCGAAGCCGTTCTCGCTGGCGCCGTAGGGGGCGAGCAGCGGGGCGAGGATCGCGACGAGCACGAAGACGCCGAAGATGACGACGCCGATCTTCGCCTTGGGGTTCGACCAGATGGTCGCGGCCATGCGGCCGATGGTGAGCCAGCGACTGGGCGCCTTCTGCTCGGCGGGCCCGGTGGGGGGCGCGCCTTCGGGCAGGTGGACGGACACGGTGGAGGTCATCGGCGGGTCCTTGGGTCGAGCACGCCGTACAAGATGTCGACGAGGAAGTTGGCGACGAGCACGCTGACCGTGATCATCAGGAAGAGGGCCTGCATCAGCGGGTAGTCCTGGCCGATGACGGCGTTGAACAGCAGGTAGCCGATGCCGGGGTAGCCGAACACCTGCTCGACGAGGATCGAGCCGCCGACCACGCCGCCCAGGGCGAGGCCGAAGCCGGTCAGGTTGGGCAGGATCGCGTTGCGGGCGGCGTAGCGCACGGCGACCGTGCGGCCCTTGAGCCCGTTGGCCTCGGCGAAGGTGACGTAGTCGTCGCCCAGCGTCGAGATCATCGCGTTGCGCATGCCGAGTATCCAGCCGCCGAGGCTCGTCAGCAGGATCGTGATCGCCGGGAGCACGGCGTGCTGCAGGGCGTCGCCGACGAAGGCCGGCGTGAACCCGGGCGTCGTCGTCGCGCCGTAGGCCCCCGTGGTGGGGAACCAGTGCAGCACGTAGCCCAGGAAGAACAGCAGCAGCAGAGCGGTCCAGAAGTACGGGAACGTGCTCATGAAGCTGCCCGACAGGGTGGGCAGCGAGTCGAGCCAGGTGCCGCGCTTCCAGGCCGCGGCGACCCCGATCAGGGTGCCGAGCACGAAGGCGATGATCGTGCAGACCCCGACGAGGATCAGCGTGAACGGCAGGGCCTGGCCGACCAGGTGGCCGACCGTCTCGGGGAAGAACGTGTAGCTCGTGCCGAAGTCCAGGCGCACGACCTGACCGAGGTAGCTGACGTACTGCTGGAGCACGTTGCCGCTCGGCACGCCGAGCTGGGCCTCGATGGCGGCGCGCGTCGCCGCGCTGACCGGGCCGTTCTGCGACAGCTTGGCGATCGCGGCGTCGGTCGGGCTGCCGGGCATCAACCGCGGCAGGATGAAGTTCAGCGTGACCGCCGCCCACAGGGTGAGCACGAACAGGCCGAGTTTCTGGGCTGCGTACTTCACTGGTCGCCCTCTTCCTGGTCGACGCGCTTGAGCTTCGTGAAGATCAGCAGCGGTGCCTGGTCGTAGTTCTGCGGTGCCATGTACGGGTTCTCGGCGGTGGGCCAGCCGGTGAACTTCGAGTCGTTGAACAGACCCCAGAGCCCGCCGTAGTAGAGGCCGATCACGGGCAGCTGGTCGTAGACGACGTTCTGCAACCGGTAGGCGTACTGCTTCTGCTGCTCGGGGTCGGTCGTGGCCTTCCAGTCGTCGAGCAGCTGGTCGACCGCCGGGTCGCTGAACCGCTCGAAGTTGGCCGCCGTGGTCTCGCCGACCGGGGTGGCGAACTGGCTGTTGAGCAGGTTGTTGTAGGCCTGGTAGACGTTGCCGTTGCCCATGCCGCCCATCGCCATGTCGAATTCGCCGTTCGCGATGGCCGACTGGTAGCCGGCCGGCTGGGGAGCCTGGATCTGCACGTCGATGCCCATCGCGCCCAACTGGCTCCGCACCTCCTGCACGGCCCGCAGCCAGTCGGTGTAGCCGTTGGCCGTCAGGATCGTGATCTCGAGCTGCTGGCCGTCGGGGCCGACCAGCTCGTCACCCTGCTGCGTGTAGCCCGACCGGGCGAACGCCGCGAGGGCGCCGTCGACGTCCTGCTCGAGGATGCCGGCGTTCGGGATCGACGGGTCGAGGTCGTCCTGCTGGTTGGGCAGGATGAGCCCGGTCTGACCGGCCGGCTCGAGGTAGCCCTCGGTGGCCGACTCGGCGATGGGGCCGCGGTCGAGCGCCAGGGCGATGCCACGACGCACGTTCACGTCGTCGAAGGGCGCCTTGGTGAGGTTCGGCACGAGCCCGATCACGCCGCCCGGCGGGAACCAGAACTGGTTGTCGGGGCTGGCGGCACCCCAGGTGCCCTCGACGTCGCTGATGAACGAGTACGACCAGTCATAACCGCGCGTGACGGTGTCGAGCTGGTTGTTCGTCGCGGGCAGGATCAGGTGACCGATCTCGATCTTGTCCGCCTGCCAGTAGGTCTCGTTCTTGTCCATCGAGTACTGCTGCGGCGAGTAGTTGCCGAGCGTGAACGGTCCGGTGCCCACCGGGTCGGGGTTGCGGAAGGTCGTGGGGTCGTCGACGTCCTTCCACAGGTGCTCGGGGACGATCGTCGTCTGACCGATGATCTCCATGGCCGGCACGTCGTCGGTCTGCAGGTGGAAGACCACGTGGTCGCCCTGCTGCTCGATCGTGTCGATGTGCTGCCACGCACCCTTGAGGTCGAGCGTGGGGTTCGCCTTGATGAGATCGAACGTGTAGACCACGTCGGCCGGGGTCATGGGCGTGCCGTCGGACCACTCGACGCCGTCGCGGATCGTCATGTCGATCGTGCGCGCGTCGGGCAGGACGGTCTCGCTCGCGAGCCAGGGCGTGATCTCGCCGTCGAGCGGATTGATCTCGAGCAGGGGCTCGTAGATCCAGGTCGAGGCCGTGCGCTTGTTCGTGAGGAACGGGTTGAAGTTGCGCTCGAACTGCGGGTTGCCCTTGTCGGCGTTGATCAGCATCGTGTCGGCCCCGATGCTGGGGTCGGGCTGGCTGCGGATCTGGATGCTGCAGCCGGTGGCCACGAGCACGGCGGCCGTGGCCGCTGCCAGGGCCGCGAGCGTGCGGAAGCGTCGGCGTGGGTGTCGCCGAGGGGGTGTCGCGTGCGTCATCGCCACGTTCTCTCATTCGTCGTCGAGGTGAGCTGGGCCCACTGTAAGCGCATACATCGCAGGGGCGCAAGTGGTCGGCCCCGTCGAGGGGCCCCGAGGAGGCGCGAGGTCGTTCGACGCCGAGCCAACCGTCAGGGGATGCCAGGGCCCGCACGCCAGAATCGGCGTCGGGTGCCGGTCACGGCACCCCGGCCGACCGGAGGGACCCGCATGGCCAGCACGACGCAGCTGCGAGCGCTCCGCGCCTCGCTGCCCGTGGTCGCCGAGCGGGCGCACGACATCGCCGACGACTTCTACCGCCGGCTCTTCGCGACGCGACCCGATCTGCTGCGGGACCAGTTCAACCGGGGCGACCTCGCCCAGGGGCGGCAGCAGCGCGAGCTCGCCCGCACGATCGTGGCGCTCGCCCAGGCCGTCCTCGACGCGGCCCCGGGGTCGACGCGTGCCGCCGGTGGCGACCGGCATCGCGCCTCCTCGGGGGGCGGACCGTCCGGCGTCGACGGCGACGCCGACGCCGTCGGCCAGGCCGGGGCGCCGACCCTCGCACCGGCGACGCCCGGCGAGATCGTCTCGCGGTTGGCCCAGCGGCACGCGGCGCTCGGCGTCACCCGCGACGAGTACGACCTGTTCGAGCGGCACCTCGGCGACGCGTTCGCGGCCGCCCTCGGCCCCCGGCTCACGGCCGAGGTCGCCGACGCGTGGTCGGCCGTCTACCGGCAGGCCCGCGACGAGATGGTGACGACGGTCGAGGCGATCTACCGGCAGGCCGACCTCGAGCCGGGCGAGGAGTGGCGCGAGGCCCTCGTCACCGAACACCGCGTCGAGGCCGAGGACGTCGTCGCACTCACCCTCGTCTCGGCCGACAGCGAGACGCTGCCGCGGTACCGTGCCGGCCAGTTCGCGTCGGTGCAGGTGCGGCTGCCCGACGGAGCCCGGCAGATCCGGCAGTACAGCCTGCGCGGCGGGCACGACGAGCAGTGGCGCATCAGCGCACGGCTGCTGGTCGGCGAACCGCCCGCCCCCGACGGCGAGGTCTCGTCGCACCTGATGCGCGAGCTGCGGGTGGGCGACGTGGTGAGCGTCTCGCCCCCGATCGGGTCGCTGACGATCGACGACCTCGACGACGCCCCGCTGCTGTTCGTCTCGGCGGGCATCGGCTGCACGCCCGTGCTCGGCATGCTCGACCACCTGGCCCGCACCGAGCCCGACCGCGTCGTGACGGTCCTGCACTTCGAGCGCACCCCCGAGCGGCACGCCCACCGCGTCGAGCTCGAGGCGCTGGTCGCGTCGATGCCGAACGCGACGCTGCGGGTCAGCTACACGCAGGGGTCGCTGTCGGCGCTCAGCGCGCTGGCCGAGGCGTCCATCGACGGGCCCGGGGTCTACCTCGACCCGATCGACCTGGCCCGGGTCGACCTCACCGCGTCGCACCGGGTGTTCCTGTGCGGGCCGGTGCCGTTCATGGCGATCGCCCGGGCGGCCCTGATCGGTCACGGCGTCGACGCCGACCGCGTGCACTACTTCGTCTTCGGGCCGGACGACGGCAGCGTCACGGGTGCCGACACCGGGCAGCGCGGACTGGGGTAGGACCGGGCGGAGGCGCCGGCCGACTCGCTGGCGGGGGCGCAGGCGGGCTCGCGGGCGGAGGCGCCGGCGGGCTCGCGGGCGGGCCACGCTCAGGGCGCGGGGCAGCTCTCGCGGAGCAGCACCTCGACCGGCAGGGTGACCCGCTGCGCGGGTGCTCCCGGGTCGGTCAGTCGCCGGACGACCGTCCGGACGGCGATGCGGCCGAGCTCGCCCATCGGCTGACGCACCGTGGTGAGCCGGGGCCGGGAGAACCGGCCGGCGTCGATGCCGTCGAACCCCGTCACGAGCACGCGACCGGGCACGTCGACGCCCTGCTCGCCGAAGACGTCGAGGACGCCGAGGGCCGACTGGTCGTTCGCGCAGAGGACGGCTCCGGGCAGGTCGCCGGCCTCGAGCAGGGCCGCCGCCGCACGACGACCGCCGGCACGGGAGAACTCGCCCGGCTCGACCCGGACCGTGACGCGCGCGCCGGACGCACGGTGCGCCTCGACGGCCCGGTCGAAACCGGCGTGACGGTCGAGTTCGTCGGGCGAGTCGGACGGTCCGGCGACGTAGGCGACGTCGCGAACCCCCCGCGACCCCAGCACGAAGTCGGTCAGGGCGTGCATGCCGGCGACGTTGTCGACGCCGACGTGGTCGAGGTCGTCGCCCGGTCGCGAGTCGGCGAGCACGACGACCGGGATGCGTCGTGCCACGTGCGCCAGCAGGTCGCCCGGCACCGTCTGGGCCAGCACCGCGAGCCCGTCGACCCGACCCGCGATGTCGTTGACCATCACCTCGCGGCTCGACCCCCGCCCGGCGGCGACCATGAGGGCGAAGCCCCGTCGCCAGGCCTCGACCTCGGCGCCGCGCAGCACCTCGTCGAAGTACAGGTTCGCCGGGTTCGACGCGTGGTCGCCCCGAGGAGGCGCGGTGAGGGTCGCCGCACCGCGGCCCGGGTCGACGACGGTCGGCGGGTCCGCCCGCTCGCGATCGTCGATCAGCGGGATGCGCGAGGCGTCCGACACCCGGGCCCAGTCGGGTTCGGGGCCGTCGATGCCGTCGTGGCCCGGCAGGAAGAGGCCGAGCACGCCCGTGCGTCGGCCGGCGAGGCCGCGGGCCGCGCCGCTCGGCACGTAGCCGAGGGCACGCACCGACTCGAGCACCCGGCTCCGGGTCTCGGGGCGCACGTCGTCGGGACGGCGCAGCACCCTCGACACCGTCGCGATCGACACGTCGGCGTGGGCGGCCACGTCGTAGACGGTCGGGGCCTTGGTCACGAGAGGTCCTCCAGGAGGGCGGCGGCGGGTCGCGGACCATCCTAGGTCGGTCGGTGCCCGGGGCCGACCCGCGCCTCCTGCCCCGGCCGGTGCGGGACGGCCGTCGGGTGCCGCCGGCGCGGACGTCGACGCGGGCGCCGTCGAGGGCGCCGTCGACGGACGTCGCGGGTGCCGTTTGTCGGAGTCGACGATGCGGGGCATACTCGGTATGCACGGGCGCCACGAGGCGACGCCGCGACTCGACCACAGGAGGCCACGTGACGGCACGACCGGACGGCGAGGCGGCCCCGTGACCGTGCGACTGGGCCTGCTGGCGATCCTCGACCAGGGCCCGGGGTACGGCTACCAGTTGCGCAGCGAGTTCGACCGACGCACCGGGTCCACCTGGCCGCTCAACGTCGGCCAGGTGTACTCCACCCTCGACCGGCTCGACCGCGACGGCCTCGTCGAGCGTGACGAGCCCTCGCCCCGCGACACGTCGCCCGAGGCCGACGGGTCGCCGGGGTCCGACGGATCGCCCGGGTCCGACGGATCGCCCGGGTCCGACGGGTCGCCCGCCGCCGAGGCCTCGGTGGCGGGCACCGGGCAGGCCGCCGGAGAACACCAACGACTCTGGCGCATCACGGCCGCCGGACGGGCCGAGGTCGCCCACTGGCTCGGGACGGCCGTCGACACCCCCGACGCCACCCGTGACGAGCTGCCGCTCAAGTTCGCCCTCGCCGCGACCCTGCCGGGGGTGGACGTGGCGACGCTCGTGCAGACGCAGCGCCGCGCCTCCTTGGCGAAGCTGCAGCGACTCACCCGGACCAAGCACGCCGGGGGCGACCCGGAGGCGCCCGGCGAGTTCGCCTGGCGCCTCGTCGTCGACTCGATGATCTTCGCGGCCGAGGCCGAGGTGCGCTGGCTCGACCACGTCGAGTCGAGCCTGCGCCGGGCGTCGCTCGCCGAACGGCAGTGGGCGGTCGAGGCCGTGGCCCCGACGACGAGCGGGCCCGGGTCCCCTGCCCGGACGCCGGGGCCGGCGCGGGCCGCACGAGGTCGGTCGTGACCGAGCGCGCCGAGGTGCTGACCCTGCTCGCGGTGGGGCACGAACACGGAACCGGCGACCTCGCCCGCACCGCCCTCGACGGCGTGAGCCTGACCGTCCTCGAGGGCGAGCTGGTCGCCGTCATGGGCGCGTCCGGCTCGGGCAAGTCGACCTTGCTGGCGATCGCGGGCGGCCTGACGACGCCGACCGCAGGGCACGTGCAGGTCGACGGCACCTGGCTCGCCGACCTGAGCGCGGCCGAGGTCGCGCGGGTGCGACGACGGTCGGTCGGCTTCGTGTTCCAGCAGTTCAACCTCGTCTCGACGTTGACCGCGGCCGAGAACGTCGCCCTGCCGCTCGAACTCGACGGCATCGGCACCCGTGCCGCCCGGCGTGCCGCCGACGACGCGCTGGCCACCCTGGGCCTGGCCGCTCGAGGACGGGCCTTCCCCGCCGAGCTCTCGGGCGGCGAGCAGCAGCGCGTCGCGATCGCCCGCGCCCTCGTCGGCAGCCGTCGCCTGGTGCTCGCCGACGAGCCGACCGGCGCGCTCGACAGCAGCACGGGCGACGAGGTCATGGGCCTGTTGCGCGAACGGGTCGACGCGGGTGCCGCGGGCCTGCTCGTCACGCACGACGCCCGCCACGCCGCCTGGGCCGACCGGATCGTGTTCCTCCGCGACGGCCGCCTCGTCGACGAGTCCGCGCCGCGGGGGCCCGAGTCGCTGCTGACCCCGGAGGCGCGGTGACGGCCGGCGGCCTCGTCGCGCGTCGACAGGTGCTCAGGCGCCTGCGCGAGTACGTGATGGTCGTGCTGCTGATCGCGCTGCCCGTGGCCGGCGCCTCGGGGGCGGCGGTGCTCGTCGCGAGCGCGATGCCCACGACCCGGCAGGAGATCACCTCGACGCTGGGCCAGACGGCCGCCCGGGTGCACTGGACCGGCTACGAGACCCGGCAGTCCGTCCGGGGGCTGAACCAGTGGTCGGGCGACGAGGTGACCTACCGCCCGCCGGCCGACGTCGTGCCCGGGGTCGAGCGGACGCTCACCCTGCGCACCCTCTGGACCCGGGTCGGCACGTCCCCTGCCGGCGTCGTGATCGGACCGGTGACCGACCCGGCCTTCGAGGGCCGTTACGTGCTCGAGCGGGGGCGGGCCGCCGAGCGGGGCGACGAGGTGCTCGTCACGCCCGCCCTCGCCCGCGACGACGGGCTCGAGACGGGATCGACCACGACCGTGCACCGCGTCCCCGGCGCCGACGGCCCGCGCGACCTCGAGGTCACGGTCGTCGGCATCATGTCCGAGGTCGGCGGCGGCACGGACGACCGGCAGGTGTTCGCCCGCGACGACCTGGCGGCGGGCCTGCCCGACCCGTCGTCGACGACCTCGGCGTCGTCGACGTCGTCCGAGCAGTACCTCGTGGGCGACGCCGTCGACTGGGACGAGGTGCGCGAGTTGGGGCGCGCGGGATTCGTCGTCTGGTCGGCGGCGGTGGTCGCCGACCCTCCGCCCGAGGGCACCCCCGGGCTCGAGAGCGAGGCGGGTTACGGCAGCACGGGCACCTACGCCGCCCTCGGCGTGGTCTTCGCCGTCTTCGCCGGCGCCGAGGTCGCCCTGCTCGCGGGGGCGGCCTTCGGGGTCGGGGCCCGTCGGCAACGCCGCACCCTGGCCGTGCTCGCCGCGGTCGGGGCCGACCAGCGCACGCTGACCCGGATCGTGACGCGGCAGGGGGTGTGGGTCGGCGTCGTCGCCGCGGTCACCGGTCTCGCCGTGGGCGTCGACCTCGGCATCGGCGTCGTCGCCCTCGCCCGTCGAGCCGGCGTCGACGTGGGCCCGTTCGCCTTCTGGGGCGTCCACGTCCCCGGGGTCGTGGTCGCGGGCATCGGACTCTTCGCCGTCGCCGTGTCGTGGATCGCGGCCGTGGTGCCCGCGCGCCGTGCCGCCCGGGTCGACGTGATGGACTCGCTGCGCGGCGGGACGGCCTCCGGCGCGGTGGACGCCGCGTCGGACCGGGGCCGCGGCCGACGGTCCGCCGTGCTCGCCGGCGTCCTCGTCGTCGGCGGCGTCCTCGCCTGCTTCGGGGCGGGATGGGTCTCGTACGCCACCTCGGTCCCGGTCGGCTCGCGCTGGTGGTGGGCGGCGTTCGTCGGCCTCGCGGTCTCCGCCGTGGCCGCCCTCGTCGGCGTCCTGCTGCTCGTGCCGGCGCTCGTCCGTCGGCTCGGGCGCGCGTCCACGCTCGCACCCATGCCGTTGCGGCTCGCCCTGCGCGACGCCTCCCACGGCGCCGCCCGCACGGCTCCCGCCGTGGCGGCCGTCACCACGGCGGTGTTCGTCGCGGTGTTCGGCGTCTCGATGTCGACCGCGGCCGCACGACAGTCCGAGGACTCCTTCTACCGCCCCTACCCGGCGGGCACCGTGGCGATCTCGTACGACCAGGCGTCCGACCTCCGCGTGCCGGGCGGCTCCCCCGAGGCGGCCTCGCTCGACTCCGCGGCCGTCGCCGCCGTCGCGCGCGGCCTCCCGGTGAGCGACCGTGCCGTGTGGCAGACCCCGGTCCCCAGCGGTTACGACTCGAACGGCGCCCCGGTCGCCGTCGACGCGGTCACGCCGTGGGCCGTGCTGACCGTCCCCGACCGTTGCGACTCGTCGACGGGGCGCCTCGAGGGCCTGTCGTCCCGTGAGGCGCAGCGGATCACCGATGCCGACCCTGCCTGCGACTACCCGCTCGGGTCGTTCACGTCACAGGACAACATCATCGTGACCGACGAGGACGGCCTCGCCGTGACCCTGGGGGCCGCTCCGTCCACGGCCGCCCGCGCCGCGTTCGAGTCGGGCGGCGTCATCGCCTTCGACCCGTCGCTCGTCGTCGACGGCGAGGCCACCATCGGTCTCGCCACCCCGGCCGATGTCGTGGACGGCTTCGACGCCTCGGCCACCCCCTCGACGTCCGTGTCGCTCCCGGCCGTCGTCCAGCGTCCGACGACGCTCAGCACCGGGGCCGTCCTGATGAGCCCCGGCACCGCCGAGCGGCTGGGCTTCGAGCTGACCCAGCGTGCCGTCGTGATGGTCACCGACCGGCAACCGACCGAGGACGAGGCCGCCGGCCTCCGGGCCGCGGTCACCACCGCCACCGACGGCCGGGCGACGGTCGAGACGAGTCCCGTCGATCGGGGCCTCGACCTGGCCCTCGTCCTGGCACTCCTCGCGACGACCCTCGTCTGCGCCGCGGCGGCCGCGGTCGCCTTGGGGCTGGCCCGCGCCGAGGGCCTGAGCGACCAGGTGACCATGCAGGCCGTCGGAGGCACGGACGCCCAGCGACGCGCCATGTCGTTCTGGCAGGGCGTGGTGGTCGTGGGCACGGGTGCCGTGCTGGGCACGATCCTGGGGCTGGTGCCGACGGGGGCCATGGTCTGGGCCTCGGACCTGCCGTTCGCCCCACCGTGGTGGGTGCTCGCCGTCGTGGCCGTCGGGCTTCCCCTCGTCGTCGCCGCCGGCAGTGCCCTGACGAGCCGTCGACCGGCCTCCCTCGTGCGACGACCCGTGCTGGACTGACGAGCGGGCGGGCCGCCGCTAGCGGGTCTCGTCGACGCGACGACGCCGCCCGACGCCGACGCCGACCACGCCGAACGCGACGATCAACAGGGCGGCGAGGGCCACGGGACCCGGCTCCGAACCGGTCCACGCGAGAGCGGCCGAGGAGGCGCGGGCCGGGTCGGCGGCGAGCGGGCGCCCCGGGGCACCCGTCGGGACGACGGCCTCGCCCGGCGAGGAGCCCGGCGTGGGCGACGCCGACCCCGGACCGGCCGGTGCGGCCCCGGGCTCGGCCGGGACGCCGGCCTCGTCACCCGGCACGGGAGCCGGGACCGGGTCGACGGCGAAGAGGACGGCGGTACCGGTCGCCGAGACGACGTCGTCCACGGTCCAGGTGACGGCCGAGACCTGCCAGGCACCGGCGGCGAGGCCGGCGAACGTCGCGCGGAACGTGCCGTCCTGCTCGGCACGGACCGTCGAGGACTCGGCAGCGGCGGGAGCGGCCGCCAAGGCCCGGGCCGTCGCGGGCAGGTCCCCGGCGGGCAGGTCCCCGGCGGGCGGGCTCCCGGCGGGCTCGACGGTGACGGCGACGCGGGCGGAGTCGATCGAAGTGCCCTCGACGACCACGGCCTGCCCCGAGGGCAGACGGTCGCCGTCGGCCGGTGAGGTGACGACCGGGCCGGCCAGCGCCTCCTGCACCTCGACGTCGACGACCGCGCCCGAGCCCGACGACCCGACCACGGAGAACGACAGGGGACCCGTCGGGGTGCCGGGCGAGAGCCGGACGGGCAGCTGGACCCGGCCACGCTGATCGGCGACGGTCGACGTCGAGTCGTCGAACGCGTCGCCCTCGGCCCGGACCGTCTCACCGGGCACGAAGCCGGCGCCCCGCAGGGTGGCCGCCGCGCCCGCCTGCAGCACGCCGTCGGGGGCGACGGCGACCGCCCCGCGTCCCCGGTCTTCGGTCACGGCCGCGAAAGCGTCGACCATGCCGGCCCCGAAGTACTCGGAGGGAGTCTCGCCGCCGGCCTGCCGGGCGAGCAGGTCCCGCAGTTCGGCCGGGGTCGCGCCCGGGTGCACGCTCGCCAGCAGGGCCGCGACCCCGGCGACGTGCGGAGCCGCCATCGAGGTCCCGCTGAGGGCGGCGAACCCGCCACCGGGGACCGTGCTGAGCACGGCGGCCCCGGGGGCCGTCAGGTCCACGACGCCCGCACCGTAGTTCGAGAACCGGGACTTCTCGATCGAGCTGCCGCCCTGCTGGGCCGACGAGACGGTGACGACGCCGTCGACCTCGGCGGGCAGCTGCGAGCACCCCTGCGAGACGTCGCGCCCCGGCTGCGGGGTCGAGTCGTTCGGGCTGAGCGAGTCGGCGGTCTTGTGGGCGAGGTCGACGGCGACGGCACCGACCGTGGCGTTGCCGGCGGCCGCCACGTCGAGGACGCCCTCGTGCTGGGACCAGGCGACCGCCCGCGCGACCGCGTCGAGGGCCGGGGCCTGGTCGGGGTCGGCCGAGCACCAGGCGGCCCACGGGTCGACGAAGAAGCTCGCGTTCGTCACGTCCATCTGCTGCTGCGCCGCCCACATGTAGCCGCAGATCGCGTACTCGGGGTAGATGAAGCCGTCCGCGTCGACGACCTTGACGCTGGCCAGCCGCACGCCCGGCGCGACCCCGACGACACCCCGGCCGTCGTCGGCCGCGGCGATGATGCCCGCCACGTGCGTGCCGTGCTCGCGGGTGCTCGTCGCGGCGTCGGACGACGGCGCCCAGGCGGCGGGGTCGGGGTCGGCGACGCCGTCCACGCTGCAACCCACGGAGGCGGCCGGGTCGACCTGCGAGACGAGGTCGGGGTGCGTCGCGTCGATGCCGCTGTCGAGCACGCCGACCAGCACGGCGGGGGTCCCGGGCTGCACCGCACGCGCCTCGGCGGCGTGGACGGCCTGGTCGTTCCACCGCCGCTCCTCGCCGGGATCGGCGACGTCGGCGACCCGCTCGGCCAGACCGGTCGCCTGCACTCCCGTCGACGGGACGGCAGAGGACTCGGCGTCGCCACCCGCGTCGGCGTCGGGCGTCGCACGGACGGC
This sequence comes from Frigoribacterium sp. Leaf8, assembly GCF_001421165.1. Classification (GTDB taxonomy): domain Bacteria; phylum Actinomycetota; class Actinomycetes; order Actinomycetales; family Microbacteriaceae; genus Frigoribacterium. The sequence continues at coordinate 81,346 of NZ_LMKB01000008.1, forward strand.
GGCCGTCCGGGTCGGGCCGGCCGACTCGACGGACGAGGAGGCGCGGACCCGGTCGACGAAACCGGCGGCGGTCGACCGAGCGGTCACCACCCCGATCTCGTCCCACCGGGCGAGGACGGTGCCGCCCGCGGCGACCACCGCGGCCGAGGCCGCCTCGGTCGTGACGGCGCCCGGCACCGCGTTGACGACGTAGTTCATCGCATCGACGGCAGCCGCGGCGGGGGCGGCGGGGGCTGCGGGGGCTGCGGCAGGCGTCGCGCTCGAGGCGGGCGCGGAGAGCTCGGGCACGCCGGCCGTGGGGGCCGGTGACGAGGAGGCCGTCGGAGCCGGTGACGAGGCGGCGGTCGCCGGGGCGTCCGCGGCGACGGCCGTGACCGGTGCGAACACGAGGACCGCGGCGAGCGCTGCCCCACCCACGGCACGGGTCGATCGACGAGCGGGACGGCGTCGAGGGCTGTGGGTCACCTGGCAACGATAGGCGGCGACCGGTCACGACGGGGTCACGATCCCGCCTCCCGTTCGAGGGACTCGCGGACGAGGCGGCTAGGCGGCCCGGCGCCCCGGGGCCCGTGCTCGTCCGGGCGTCAGGTGGCCGGGCGTCTGACGGCCGGACGTCAGGCGGCCGGGCCGCCCTCGGCCTCGGCTTCGGCTTCGGCTTCGAAGACGAGTTCGCGCAGCACGGGGGCGAGCTTGGCGTCGAACGCCCCCGTGTAGTGGGTGAAGTCCCGCTTGACGGGCACGTCGTCGACGAAGGCGGGGCAGAGCCCGTCGACGCAGAGGAACCGCGACGTGTCGACGAGGGAACCGCCCAGGGCGCTCATCGTCTTCTGCGTCTCGGCGAGGTTGGCGGCGTGATCCGCCGACACGGACGAGATGCAGTCGACGGGCGAGCCGCCCGGGCGGTAGCAGTCGTCGAGCGACCGGTGTGCCGGCGGGGGCGTGACGAACACGGTGCGCGTCGCCGCGCCGCCCACCGACTCGAGCTGGCGCTGCAGTGCCTCGGCGTACTCGCGCGGCGTCACGGGTGCGCCGGTGTCGGCGTGTTCGAACGGGACGAAGGAGTTCGTGACGACGAGCAGGTCGGGTGCCGTCTCGACGATCGTCCGGACGGCGTCGGCCTGGTGGGTGGTGCAGCTCTCGGGGTCGGAATTCTGGGCGACGGCGAGATCGACGAACGGGCAGCCGAACAGGGGCAGCGCGACCAGGCGCCACCCGCTGTCGTCCGGTTCGACGATCTCGACCACGGCATCCAGCTCGGCGGCGGCCGTCGAGTCGCCCACGAGGACGACCGTCTTGTCGCCGGTGCCGAAGGTGCACTCGGCGCGCGGCAGGGGCAGATCGACGCGACCGCAGTCGTTGTTCGCCCCGAACGGCATGGTGTCGCCCGGGTCGGGGGTCAGCGTCGGCCACGAGGTCGCCGCCAGCGCGGCCCGGACCGACTCGGCCATCGCCCCCTCGGCCGGACCGACCGGACCGGAGCCGTCGACGCCGTCGCCGTCGGCACCGCCGTCGGACGCCCCGGCCTCGACGGAGGCCCCGAGGCCGGTGCCCCCTGCGACGGGCGGGAGCACGGGCGGCGCCGCCACGGGCCGGACCGAGACCACCGCGGCCACCACCATCACGACGGCCAGCATGCCGAGGCCCCCGAGGGCGGCCCGACCGGCGGACGGCGCCTGGTCGTCGGCCCAGCGACGCCACAGCCGACGACGGCCCTCGCCCCGTCGCGGGGCTAGCAGGGGCGACGAGATGAAGGGCTTCTCGACGAGGTGGTGACCCACCACGGCGAAGCCGAGCGACAGGGGGTAGGCCAGCAGCTCGCCCTCGGGCACGACCGCGCGGATCATGACGACGATCGGGAAGTGCCAGAGGTAGAGCGAGTAGCTGATCGCACCCAGGTAGTCGGTGACCCGGTTCGCCAGGGGCGCCGGTGCGACGGCCCCGGGCACGCCGCCGCCCACGACGACCGCCAGGGTCGCGACCACGGGAAGCGCTGCCCACGGGCCCGGGAACGCGGTCTGCCCGTCGACGACCACGACGCTCGCCAGGATGCCGACGAGACCGAGCCAGCCGAGCGTCGTGCCGATCGCCCGCGGCAACCGCCGGGTCAGCGGAACGGCCAGCGCCGCCAGGGCACCGAGCCCGAGTTCCCAGACCCGGGTCAGCGTCGAGAAGTAGGCGCCCGTCGGGTCGCCCGCCGTGTCGACCACGGCCCAGACGAACGACGCCGCGCAGAGGGCGGTGATCACGGCCGCGAGCACGAGCCGTCGGCCCGACCCCGACCCCGTGCCCGCCTCGCGGGAGACGGCCGCGGGGCGCCCCGGACGCCGCAGGCCGAAGCCGAGGACGACGATCACGAGGAGCGGCCAGAACGCGTAGAACTGCTCTTCGACCGAGAGCGACCAGAGGTGCTGGAAGGCCGAGACGGGTCCGTCGGCGGTGAAGTAGTCGGTGCCCACGGCGGCGAAGTGCCAGTTGGCCACGAAGGCGAGGGAGTAGAGGGCGTCGATCCCGAGCCCGACCACGCGGCGGTCGGGCAGGAGGACCGTCGCGGCGAGCAGGGTCGCGGCGACGACGACGAGCGCCGCCGGCAGGAGGCGTCGGACCCGGCGACGGTAGAAGTCGGCCAGCGAGATGCGGCCCGTCCGAGCGTGCTCACGGAGCAACAACCCGGTGATCAGGAAGCCCGAGATCACGAAGAAGACGTCGACGCCCACGAAGCCGCCGTGCGGCCAGCCCGAGACGTGCTCGAGCACGACCGCGACGACGGCGACGGCGCGCAACCCCTGGACGTCGCGACGGAAAGCTGCCGACCCGCCGCCCGTCGAGGAAGCACCACCCCGACGCGACGACGAGGGAGCGGACGGAGGACGGTGGGGGGTCGAGTCGGACATGCTTCTCTCTCGGGTCGGAATCACGTGACATACCAATATCTCACGTCGCATCCTGAACGACAAGAGCCGACGGTCTCGCCCGTCGCCGCCACGGTCCCCGCGCGTTACGCAGCGTTGCCCCGCGACGCCCGCCACCGGCGTGCCGCCCGTAGCGTGGGACGCATGGCCACCAGCGACACCATCTCGAACCTGCTCGACGAGCGACGGACCTTCGCCGCGCCTCCTGCGCTCGTCGAGGGGGCCAACGTCACCTCGGCCGAGCACGCCCGCGCGGCCGCCGACCCCGTCGCGTTCTGGGCCGAGGCGTCGCAGCGGCTCGACTGGCACAAGCCGTGGACGGTCGCGCACACCTGGAAGCCCGTGACCGAGGGGCCGGACGGCACGCTCACCGTGCCCGAGGCGACCTGGTTCGCCGACGGAACGCTCAACGTCGCCGTCAACTGCGTCGACCGGCACGTCGACGCCGGCCTCGGCGACAAGGTCGCCCTGCACGTCGAGGGCGAGCCCGGCGACCGTCGTGACATCACCTACGCACAACTGCAGCGCGAGGTCGTGAAGGCCGCCAACGGCCTGCGATCGCTCGGCGTCGAGAAGGGCGACCGGGTGGTCGTCTACCTGCCGGTCATCGCCGAGACGATCGTCGTGACGCTCGCCATCGCCCGACTCGGCGCGATCCACTCGCTCGTCTTCGGCGGCTTCTCGGGCGAGGCGTTGAAGTTCCGCGTCGAGGACACACGGGCCAAGCTGCTGGTCACGACCGACGGGCAGTTCCGACGAGGGTCCGCGGTGCCGGTCAAGGCGAACGCCGACCACGCCGTCAGCGGCGACAACGAGATCGAGCACGTCCTCGTCGTGCGGCGCACCGGCGAGCAGACGCCCGACGTGCCGTGGACGGACGGCCGCGACCTCTGGTGGCACGACGTCGTCGACGCGCAACCCGACACCGACGAACCCGAGTACTTCGGCGCCGAGACGCCGCTGTTCATCATGTACACGAGCGGCACCACCGGCAAGCCCAAGGGACTCGTGCACACGAGCGGCGGCTACCTGACGCAGGCGAACTGGACCCACTGGGCCGTCTTCGACGCGAAGCCCGACGACGTGCACTGGTGCACGGCCGACCTCGCCTGGGTGACGGCGCACACCTACGAGATCTACGGCCCGCTGTCGAACGGCCTGACGCAGGTGATCTACGAGGGCACGCCCGACACCCCGCACCCCGCCCGCCACCTCGAGATCATCGAGCGCTACGGCGTCACCGCCTACTACACGGCGCCGACGCTGGTGCGGACCCTGTCGTCGTGGTTCCCCGAGGGACTGCCCGACACCTACGACCTGTCGTCGCTGCGCCTGCTCGGCACGGTCGGCGAGGCCATCAACCCCGAGGCGTGGGTCTGGTTCCACGAGCAGTTCGGCCGGGGCCGGTGCCCGATCGTCGACACGTGGTGGCAGTCCGAGACGGGGGCCGCCGTCATGGCCCCGCTGCCCGGTGCCGACACCCTCAAGCCCGGCTCGTCGCTGCGGGCGCTGCCCGGGCTCTCGACCGCCGTGGTCGACGACGCCGGCGAGCGCGTGCCGAACGGCAGCGGCGGCTACCTCGTGGTGCAGCAGACCGGACCGGCCCTCGCCCGCACGGTCTGGGGCGACCCCGAGCGGTACCGCGACAGCTACTGGGCGACCTACTGGCGGCAGGGCTGGTTCTTCTCGGGCGACGGCGCGAAGTACGACGCGGACGGCGACATCTGGGTGCTCGGCCGGGTCGACGACGTGATCAACGTGTCGGGGCACCGCCTGTCGACCATCGAGATCGAGTCGTCGCTCGTGTCGCACCCGGCCGTCGCCGAGGCCGCCGTCGTCGGCGTGGCCGACGACCGCACCGGCCAGGCGATCGCGGCGTTCGTGGTGCCGTCGACACGGCCGGAAGGAGGCGCGGTGCGGGACGCCGGCGACGTCGCCGAGCCGTCGGTGTGGGCTCCGCTCGCGGGGTCGCTGTCCCCCGTGCTGCGCGCCCACGTGGCCGACCAGATCGGGCCGATCGCCAAGCCCGCGACCGTGTTCGTCGTGCCGGACCTGCCCAAGACGCGCTCGGGCAAGATCATGCGGCGGCTGCTGGCCGACATCGTCGACGGCCGACCCCTGGGTGACACGACGAGCCTGCAGGACGAGACCGTGCCCGGCCGGGTGGCGGCGATCCTCGCGGAGGCGACCCGCGCCTCCTGAGGTCGGGAATCACCGGCCCACACCGAGGGTTACCGTGGTCGGGGCCCGATGACGCGCCTCGCCTCCCCCGTCCCGTTCCGAGAAGAAAGCGTCGTCATGTCGATCTCCGAGACCACCGCCGCCCCGTCCACCCTCCGCACCGCCGAGACGAGCGTGCCGCTCGTGCCGCTGCTCGACGAGCGCTGGAGCCCCCGCTCGTTCGACCCCACCGCCGAGATCTCGGACCGTCAGCTGGACGCCCTGCTCGAGGCCGCCCGCTGGGCACCGTCGGCCGCGAACACGCAGCCGCGTCGCTTCGTCGTCGGCCGTCGCGGCACGGCCACGTTCGACACGATCGTGAAGGCGCTCATGGGCTTCAACGCCGCCTGGGCGGGCAACGCGTCGGCGCTCGTCGTCGCCGTCGCCGAGACCTCGACCGTCGAGGGCGAGGTGCGCCAGTGGGCCGAGTACGACCTCGGCCAGGCCGTCGCCCACCTCACGGTGCAGGCACACGCCGAGGGCTTCCACACGCACCAGATGGCCGGCGTCGAATGGGACGAGATCGTCGTCGCGTTCGGCCTGACCGACAACCTCAAGCCCGTGACGGTCACGGCCGTCGGCGTCGTCGACGAGGCCGACAAGCTGATCGAGGCCCTCGCCGAGCGCGAGACCGCCCCTCGCGAGCGCCTGCCGCTCAGCGAGCTCGTCCTGCGGCGCGACTAGCAGCTCGGCGAGGCGAGCCCGGGCTGGTGCCTGCCAGCCCGGGCTGGTTGGCTGGGCGCATGTCGATCTCCAGCACGGCCGAGAAGGCCGAACTCCTCCGCTCCCTCCACGTCCCCGGCGACCCGCTGATCGTGACGAACGTCTGGGACAGCATCACCGCGCGCATCGTCGCGGGCGCACCGGGCGTCAAGGCCCTGGCCACCGCCTCCCACTCGATCAGCGAGGCGCACGGCGTCGAGGACGGCGAGGGCCTCGACGTCGACGACATGCTGGCCGCCGCCCGCATCGTGATCCGCTCGGTCGACCTGCCCGTCTCCGTCGACTTCGAGAAGGCGTACGCGACCGACGCCGCCGGCACGCTCGACAACGTCTTCCGCCTGATCGAGGAGGGCGCCGCCGGCCTCAACATCGAGGACAGCATCGGCCAGGCCAAGGCGCCCCTCTACGACATCGACACCCAGGTCTCGAAGATCGCCGCCGCCCGCCGTGCCGGCGACCGCGCCGGGGTGCCGATCGTGATCAACGCCCGGGTCGACGCCCTGGCCGGCGACCCCGACTCGTTCGACGACGCCGTCACCCGGGCCAACGCCTACCTCGACGCCGGCGCCGACTGCGCCTTCGTCCTCGGCCTGGGCACCGAAGACCTCGTGAAGGCCGCCCTCGACCGGATCGACGGCAAGGTCAGCGTCATCTCGAACCCGTCGTCCGTGCCGCTCGCCCGCCTGGCCGAGCTCGGCGTCTCGCGCGTCAGCTTCGGGCCCACCACGATGGGCCTGACGCTCTCGCACCTGCGCGACGCCGCCACCACCCTCACCGCGCGGGGCGACTACCCCGCCGAGCTCGGCTTCTCGTTCTGACCGACGGCCGGTGCGGGCGGGGCTCGCCCACCGGCTGACGAACGACGCGACCCGCGCCTCCCGAGCTCGTGAGAGCCGAGGAGGCGCGGGTCGCGTCGTCAGGGGACGTCACCTAGTCGTCGCGGTCGCCCTTCGAGTGCCCGTCCCCGGCGCGCTCGTCCTTCTTCCGGTCGGACTCGGACGCCTCGGAGCCGCCCTCGCCGTCCGGCTCGGGCACCTCGTCGCCGTTCCGCTCGATCGTCGCGGCGGCGGCCTGACGCAGTCGCATGCCGGCGAGTTCGTCCTTGGCGAGGGCCGCGGCCTTCTTCTCGCTCTGGGCCGTGTCACGGGGTGGCAGCAGGATGTCGCGCTCGGCCCGGAGGCCGGCCTGCAGCTCGCGACCACGTTCGAGCTCGGCGTCGAACTCGGCCCCGAAGAGCAGGGCGTTGTTCGTGATCCAGAGCCACAGCAGGAACACGATGACCGCACCGAGCGAGCCGTACGTCTTGTTGTAGTTCGAGAAGTTCGCGATGTAGAACGCGAACCCCACGGACGCGACCAACCAGATGACCAGGGCCACGAGCGACCCGAGGCTCATCCACTTGAACTTGGGCTGCTTGACGTTCGGGGCCCAGTAGTAGAGCACCGCCACGATCACGACGGCGATGATCGCGAGGATCGGCAGCTTCGCGATGTCCCAGACGAACACCGCGGTGCTGCCCAGTCCCACGAGGTCGCCGACCGTCTCGGCCACGGGGCCGCTGATCACCAGGATGAGGGCGGCGACCACGATGAGTACCACCGTGAACGCCGTGACGCCGAGCATGGTCGGGCGGAGCTTCCAGATCGGACGCCCCTCGTCGATGCCATAGACGCGGTTCATGGCCCGCCCGAAGGCGCCCACGTAGCCGGAGGCCGACCAGAGGGCACCCAGCACACCGACGATCAGGGCGACACCGGCAGCCGGCGAGCCGGTGAGCTGCATGATCGGGTCACGCAGCAGGTCGGCGACCTGCGGCGAGCCGAACTGCGAGACCAGGTCGAGCAGCGTCGTGGCCGTCGAGTCCGCCTGCCCCACGACGCCGAGCAGCGACACGATCGCCAGCAGCGCCGGGAAGATCGCCAGCACCGCGTAGTACGTGAGTGCGGCGGCGAGGTCGGTGCACTGGTCACGGGTGAACTCGCGCAGGGTCTTGCCCAGCACGTACCCCCAGGAGGGCTTGGAGACGTCCGACAGGTCTTGCGGCTTGCGCGAGTCGTCCGCGTCGGGCGACTGCTGCTCGCGCTCGGTGCTCTTCTGTGCCATCGGTCAGCGCCTGATCGTCTTGACGATGCCGGCGACGAGCGCGACGACGCCGATGGTGCCGGCCGCAGCGGCCGCCACCACGGGCTTCGGGTCGCGGTCGAGGCGCCGTGAGACGCTCGCCTTCAGCCGACGGGCGTGGGCAGGGACGCTCAGCTTGTCCTCGATGGCGTCGAGCGTCGCCGCGAACTCTTCACGGGTACGGGCGAGGTCGAGCTCGATCTCGGGGATGCTCGCGCCGGGGCGTGGCCCGGCCGCGTTCTCGGCGTCCTTGTCGGGAGACGTGCTGCCGTGGGCGTCGTCGCGCTCTTCGGCCGCACGCGCCTCGGCGAGCTCGGCACGGGGGTCGGGCTGGTCGCCCGTACCGTGGCCGTTCGCGTCAGTGCTTCTCGGAGTCATAGCTGCCCTGCCCCTTCAACGCGCTGACGTCGGCCTTCACGCTGGCGACGGCCTTCTCGGGGGTCGGCGGCACGCCCTTCTTGAGGGCCTTGATGCCGAGCAGGGCCAGGACGGCCGTGATCACGAGCAGGACGGCGGCGACGATGAGCGCCGCGAGCCAGGGGGCGACGACCGTCGCCAGCCCCAGGACGCCGGCCGTGATGAGCACGGCGAGCAGGAAGAAGCCGAACAGTGCGGCTCCGACCAACAAGCCGACACCCACCCCGGCCTCTTTGGCCTTCGTGGCGAGCTCGGTCTTGGCCAGCGCGATCTCGCCGCGGATGAGGCGCGAGATCAACTCGGGCAGGCTGCCGATCAGCGAGCCGAGCGAACGTTTGGTGCTCTGTTCGGGTGCCTTCAGGTCACTCACCGACCGTCACCCCCGGCAGCTTGTCGTCGTCGGGGCTGGTGCCCGAGGTCTGCTTCTTGACGTCGTCGGCCTTCTCGTCCACCTTGTCGGCGGCCTTGTGGGCTGCCTCGGTGGCCTTGGCGGCGACCTTGTCGGTGGCGCCCGAGCCCTTGCCCGAGACGGACTTGGCCTTGGAGCCGACCGCGTGGGCGGCGTCGTTCGCGACGTCCTGCGCCTTCTTGGCGACGACCGGAGCGTTCTCCTTCACGAAGCCCTCGGCCTGCTGGACGCCCTTCTGGACGGTCGGGTTCTCCCACAGGCTCTCGGCCTGGTCCTTGATCTTGACGTACGCGCCGCGACCTGCGCGGGCTCCGAGGACGTATCCGACGGCCGCTCCTGCGACGAAGAGGATCTTGCCTTTCATGAGTGCTCCTTGGCTCGTGGTGGCAGGTAGGCCTTCCACGCTGGCACGACCCGGCGTGGACGGCTCAGATTGACCGGGCGACCGGGGACGACGCCGCCCGGCGCCGGCCTGGGGACGAGCCGCCCCCGACACCACGTCAGGAGGCGCGGGCCGCCACGAGCGGGACGCCCACCTCGAGCGCGTCGCTGCGCACCGTGGCGACCGCCAGTCGCACGAGGCGCACCGCGCACCAGCAGAACAGCACCACGAGAAGGCCGTTGCGGGCACCCAGGACGAGCACGGCGACCGGGTTGAGCTCGATCAGCGGCCGGTAGAGGATCGGGAACACGAGCGTCGTGAGCCCCGAGGCCCAGGCGGTCAACACGGCGGGCGTCCGGAACGCCTCGGGACGCGAGGCATAGCCCACGGCCACGATCGGCACGATCCAGAGCAGGTACTGCGGCGACCCCACCTTGTTGAAGACCACGAAGGCGAGCGTGAGGGTGAGGGCGCCGAGCAGCACCGTGCCGAACTCGTCGCCGCGATCGCGAGCCGGGACGACGGCCGCGGTGCGCCCGGAGCCCGCCGACCCGCGCCTCCCGGGCTCGGCCCACCGGGGCAGCCCGAAGGTCGCCACGGCCAGCACGCCGGCCAGCAGCACGAGGACGGCGAGCATGACCTGCGTGCTGTCGTTGATCATCCAGGTGTCGCCCGGTCCCATGACCTCGCGCGTGGCGAGGGCGACGTTCTGGTAGACCGAGGCGCCGGGGACGCGCAGCATGGCCATCCAGAGCCAGGGCGTCGAGAGGGTCGCCTCGAGCTGCATCGCCCGTCCCGACTGCATCGTCACGAAGCTCGTGATGTCGTCGGCCCCGCGGCCGAGCAACACGCACGACACGACGACCATGGTGACGAGCACGCCCCCGCGCAGCACGACCGCCCGGTGACGCGACCCGACGACGACCGCCGCGATGACGGCGGCGGGCCAGACCTTGATCCAGGTCGCCGCGGCGAGCAGCAGCCCGGCCACCCGCGGACGCGTGGACAGCAGCATGAGGGCGGCGACGACCAGCGGCGCGCTGAACCCCTCGAGCCGGAGGAAGGCCACGGGGCTGAGCACGAGCGTCACGAGCAGCCACCACCAGGCTGCCCGGTTGTCGACCGTGCGACGACCGCGGTCGGTCAGCAGCCAGAGCGCGACGGCGTTGAGGGCGGTCAGCAGGGCCAGCCAGACGAACTGGTAGTGCTGTTCGCCGAAGACGTTCGGCAACACGATCGGGACGATCGCCCCGGCCGGGTAGACCCACGAGAAGTCGAGGACCGGCCAGACGCCCTCGCTCAGGGCCCCCGTCGCCCACAAGCGGTAGAGCGGCAGGTCGCCGCTCACCCCGCCGCCGATCATCAGCGGCGTGAGCGCCAGGAACACGGCGGCGTGCACGGCGACGAAGCCGTAGAGCAGCCCGCGCGGATGCGCCTGCACGCGCGACCAGGTCCGGCGGAGGCGCGTGGGGAGGGGCGCAGGCGCGACGGCGCTCGAGGTGGTCACGCCTCGAATGTACGGCCGCGTCCTTGCCGTTGTCTTTCCGGCAGGTGAATCCATCGGAAGATCACTCTCGAGACGGAGGTCCGACCGGTGTACGGTGCCGACCATGGACCGACGACGTTCCGCAGACGCAGGCGAGGTCACCCCGCCGACCGACGACACGCACGCACCCGACGAGCTCGGAAGCGTCGACGACGACCTGGCCGTCGACCGGGGGCGCCCGATCGGCTTCTGGTTGAGGCTCGTCGACGGGCTGATCGACCGGCGCTTCGAGGAGGTCCTCGACGAACACGGGGTCACCCGCCGGCAGTGGCAGCTGCTCAACCTGCTGGAGCGCGGCCCGACGACCCGCGCAGCACTCGACGGAGCCGTCGCGCCCTTCCTCGACCCGGCCACGGGCGAGTCCAGCTCGGACCACCTCGCCGAGCTGGTCGAGAGCGGCTGGGTGAGCCTCGCGACCGACGGGGTCGGCGACGATCGCTACGCCCTCACCGAGCGCGGGAGCCTCGCGCACCGCAAGCTCGTCGACGTGGTCGAGGGCATCCGCGACGAGACGGTCCGGGGGGCCGAGCCGGGAGCCCACGCGACCACGGTGCGCTTCCTGCGCAGGGCGGCACTCAACCTCGGCTGGCGCCCCTGAGCGCCCGGCCTGCCCGCGGGCCGCGGGCCGAGGGCCGAGGGGCTAGGGGCTAGGGGCGAGGGCCGACGACCGCAGGAGGCGCGGCGTCAGCCCCGCAGGAACACCCACCAGATCATGAGCATCGTCACGACGAACCCGCTGACGAAGTTGAGCGCCAGGAAGCGTCGCCACCCGCGGTTGACCTCTTCGGCCCGGTCGTCGGTCACGTTCCACCAGGGGGCGCAGCTGATCGCGTAGGGCAGGGTGAGCAGGGCCGCCAGCGGGCCGGGCCACTCGGTGAAGGTCAGCAGCACGCCCGCCAGCAGGTAGGCCACCACCGAGAGGCGGACGGTCGCCCGGGCACCGATCTCGGTCGCGATCGACGAGATGCCGCCCTCGCGGTCGGCGAGCACGTCCTGGACGGCTCCGAACGCGTGGCTCGCGACTCCCCAGAGGAAGAACGCGCCGAGCAACGCCCACAGCTGGGGCGTGAACGTCGCCCCGGCCAGCACGAGACCGTAGACGGCCGGGCTGACGAAGTGCGTGCTCGAGGTGACCGAGTCGACGAAGGGGCGCTCCTTGAAGCGCAGGCCGGGAGCCGAGTAGGCGATCACGGCGAAGACGCTGACGGCGAGCACGAGCCAGCTGAGCGGGTCGCCGACCGCCACGAGGAACACCAGGAAGGGCACGTTCGTGATCACTGCGGCGCGCAACGTCGTGCGGTGCAGGCTGCGGTCGAGCAGCGCACCCTCGACGCCGCCCTTGCGCGGGTTGTGCAGGTCGCTCTCGTAGTCGAAGACGTCGTTGATGCCGTACATCGCGAGGTTGTAGGGGATCAGGAAGTACAGGGCGCCGACGATCAGCACGAGCCAGTTCACCGGGCCGAGGGCGTTCTCGGCCGCGAAGAAGAGGACGGCCTCCGTGCCGGTCGGCGTCACGTCGACCTGGGACAACGGCTGGTACGACCCCAGGTAGCCGGTCGTCACCGGTGCGAGCAACGAGGTCAGCACGTACGCCGCCGCGAACGGGAACGCCGTGTTGATCCAGCTCAGGGGCCGGGACGAGACGAACAGGGCCTTGATCGTGTTCACGAGCGCGCCTCCTCGACGGTCGTCGACCCGCCGGCCGCCGGCGCCGCGGGGGCGCGGGGCGTCTTCGGGCCGCCGAGCAGCACCCACACCGACGGCAGCAGGACGAGTGCCGCGACCGCGTAGGCGAAGTCCTCGAGCGGGGCGATGCCGACGAAGACCCCGCTGATCCGGGCGGCGTCGTAGCCGACCAGCCCGATCCCGATCATGACGTTGTCGAACACGGCGGTCATCACGAGCAGCACGCCGGTCGCCAGGCCCGCCCCCAGCAGTTGCTCGCGCCGCCGCCGCGACCTCTCGGCCGGGGACGAGGAGGCGCGCGCGGCCCGGCCACGCACGCCTGCGGTCACCAGCGCCAGCACCCCGAGCACCGCGACGATCGACAGGAACACCGCGTTGACGGCCCAGTAGGTCACGACGCCACGCCGTCCACCGGTCGACCGGACTGCGTGGAGCTCGCGCCACGCCGGTCGAGCACGACGGCCGCAGCCATCCGGGCCGCGGCCAGCAGGTTCATCGTCAGGTAGCAGAGCAGCGTCAGGAAGAAGACCTCTTCGAGCGGCAGCTCGGTCGCCACCAGCACGCCGGTCATGAACGAGGTCTCGCCGCGGAAGAAGATGCCGAGGTCGATGCCGACGACGTCCCAGACCAGGAAGAACACGACGCCGACCAGCAGCGTCACCGCCGCCCGGGGCACGTCGCGCCAGAAGAACAGGCGGAACCTGCGGTCGAGCATCACCATGCCGAACAACGAGACGAGCAACGCCGCGAGGTAGACGAAGCCCATCAGCCGACGGCGGGCTCGGGGAGCGGCTCGGTGCTGGTGTCGCCGCGCAGGTTCTTGAGCAGCACCTCGGCGCTGATCAGGCACATCGGCAGGCCGATGCCCGGACGGACCGACCCGCCGGCGTAGAACAGCGAGTCGACGTGGGTCGAGACGTTGCCGGTGCGGAACAGGGCGCTCTGGGCGAGCGTGTGCGCGGGGCCGAGCATGCTGCCGCTCCAGGCGTTGACGTCGTCGACGAAGTCGCGCGGACCACGGGTGCGCCGCACCACGATCCGCTCGGCGAGGTCGGGCACGTGCGCCCACTCGGCGATCTGGGCGATGACGCCGTCCGCGAGACGCTCGATCATCGGGTCGCCGTCACCGTCGACGTCGCCCGAACCGAGGGCCGGGTCGGCGGGCAGTGGCACCAGGACGAAGAGGTTCGTGTGCCCGGCGGGCGCGGTCGACGGGTCGACGGTGCTCGGCTTGCAGACGTACAGCGACGGGGGGTCGGGGATGCGCTTGTCGGCGCCGAAGATGCGCTCGAAGTTCTCGTGCCAGTCGCGGGCGAAGAGCAGCGTGTGGTGCTCGAGCTCGGGGATCTCGCCCTCGACGCCCAGGTAGAGCAGCAGGGCGCTCGGCCCGGGGTTCTTCTTCGCCCAGTACGACGAGTCGTAGGTGCGCAGCTCGCGGGGCAGGAGCCGTGTCTCGGTGTGGTGCAGGTCGGCCGCGCTCACGACGAGGTCGGCGTCGACGCGGTGCGTCGCTCCCTCGGCGTCGGTCCAGTCGACCCCGGTCGCCTCGGCGGTCGCCTTCGAACCGCGCGGCAGGGCTGCGCCCTCGACCCCGAGCGGCTGCGTCACGATCCGGGTCACGGTCGCGCCGGTCACGACGGTCACCCCGGCCTCGACGGCCACGTCGCGGATGGCCTCGATCACCGAGATGAGGCCGCCCTGCGGGTACAGCACGCCGTCGTCGAGGTCGAGCGTGCTCATGAGGTGGTACATGCTCGGCGTGTCGAACGGCGACGAGCCGAGGAAGACCGCGGGGTACCCCAGGATCTGACGGAGGCGCGGGTCGGTCACCGTGCGGGACGCGTACGAGTCGAGGCTCGTCAGCAGCAGCCGGGCCAGCTTCGGCAGGCGGACCAGCACGTCTCCGCGCAGCAGGGGCGTGAGGCTGCCGAAGCTCGTGTAGAGGAACCGCCGTTTGGCGATCTCGTAGGTGTCGCGGGCGGACCGGAGGTACCGGCGCATGCGCTCACCGCTGCCCGGTTCGACGCGCTCGAACAGCTCGACGTTCTCTTCCAGGCCGCGCGGGACGTCGATCGGCGCACTCGCCGCGGGGGCGTCGGGCGTCGGCTCGAACAGCACGCGGTAGCCCGGGTCGAGTTCGACGAGGTCGAGGCGCTCGGCGGCCGACGTGCCCATCAGGCGGAAGAAGTGGTCGAAGACCTCGGGCATGAGGTACCAGCTCGGGCCGAGGTCGAAGCGGAAGCCCTCGTGGCTCCACGACCCGGCACGGCCACCGACCTCGTCGTTCTTCTCGAGCAGGGTGACCTCGTGGCCCTCGCGGGCGAGCAGCGCAGCCGAGGCCAGGCCGCTGATGCCGCCGCCGATCACGACGACGCGGCGGCCGTGGCGGGTGACGCTCAGGCCGTGCGACTCGTCGGACGCCCCGGTGCCGGCACCCGTCGCCCCTCGGTCGACCGTGTCGCGGCTCATGCGCGGGCCTCGGGCAGCCGGGTGACGCGACCGGCGGCGGCGCCCGCGGCGATGCGCACCTTCACCGGGTTCGGAACGCGCACGCGCGCCCGGACCAGCGAGGAGGCGGGGGTCGCCTCGAGACGCCGGTTCAGCTCGGCGAACAGGCCGTGGGCCAGTGCCACCGCCCGACGCGAGGACGTCGGCAGCACGGGGATGATCTCGCCGCTCACGCGGAGGTCGTCGTCGATGTCTCGCACCAGTCTCGTCTTGGTCTGCTCGTCGAACGTGGTCACGTCGACTCCGGGGAAGTAGCTGCGGCCGAGCTGCTCGAAGTCGGCCGCGAGGTCACGCAGGAAGTTGACCTTCTGGAAGGCCGCACCGAGGCGCCGGGCGCCCTCTTCGAGTTCGGCGACCGTGCTCGGGGGGAAGGGATGCCCGTGGAGGAACGCCTTGAGGCACATCAGGCCGACGACCTCGGCCGACCCGTACACGTAGGCGTCGAACGACGCCTGGTCGTGCTCGCGGGCACTGAGGTCGGCCCGCATCGACGCGAAGAACGGTGCGGTGAGCTCGGCACCGAACCCGGTGGCGCGGGCGGTGCGGGCGAAGGCGTGCACGACCAGGTTGGGGCTGAAGCCCTCGACCAGGGCCCGCTCGGTCTCGGCCTCGAAGCCGTCGAGCAACCGGCCCGCCGCGTCGGCGCCCAGACCGGCCTCGGTCGCGGGGCCGTCGACGATCTCGTCCGCGACACGCACGAGCGCGTATACGTTCTCGACGTGCTGCCGCACCTCGCCGCCCAGCAGGCGCGAGGCCAGTCCGAACGACGTCGAGTAGCGACGGATCACGCCTCCCGCGGTCGCGTCGGCCACGGAGTCGTACAACGACAAGCCCGTCATCGCACCCTCTCGAGGACGTCCTGGACGACCGGCGTCAATGCTTCGCGCAACGACTCGGGCACCTCGGCCCGGTCGAGCACGTCGAGCGCGCGGCGGGCGTGCTGCTCGACGAGTCCCTCGGCGAAGGAGCGGGCGCCGCAAACCTCGAGGCGACCACGGACGTGCTCGGCCTCGGCCTCGCTGAGGTCGGCCTTGCCGATGAACGGCTGGATCGTGAACCACTCGTCGGTGGTCGCGGCGTGGGCGACGAGCACCGTGCGCTTGCCCTCTCGGAGGTCGCCGCGGGTGGTCTTGCCGGTGGCCTCTTCGGTGCCGAAGACCCCGAGCAGATCGTCGACCACCTGGTACGCGACCCCGACCTCGCGGCCGAAGTCGCCGACCGCCGTGACGACGGCCTCGCCCGCGCCCGCCAGGACGGCGCCCGCCTGCAGCGGTGCCTCGAACGAGTAGACGGCCGTCTTGGCGCGCTCCATGTCGAGGATCTCGTCGACGGTCGGCAGCTCGGCGGACAGGGAGAACTCGACGTCGACCATCTCTCCGCCCGCGCTGACGAAGATCGCCTCGTCGAGCAGGTCGAGCAAGCGCGTGCGGACGTGGTCCTGGCAGCCGATGCCGAGCAGCATGCGACTGGCCCCGGTCAGGGCGAGGTCGCCGGCGATGACGGCGGCCGACATGCCCCGGTGCTCGGCCGCGGGGGTCGGGATGCCCGCCGTCGTGGCGGTGTCGCGGTAGCTGCCCGAGACGTTGGGGATGCCGCGTCGCGAGAAGTCGCGGTCGATGACGTCGTCGTGGACGATCAGGGCCGTGTGCAGCAGCTCGAAGGCCGCGCCGACCCGGGCCACGGCCTCGTCGTCGGTGCCCCCGAGGGCGTCGTAGGCCGTGAAGACCATGCGGGGCCGGAAGCGCTTGCCCCCGGCGCTGTTGCGCTCGAGCACCGACCAGAGATCGACGTACCGCCAGCCCACGGACTCGGCGCGGCGCTTGGCCAACGCGAAGAAGTCGTCGAGGACGGCGTCGACACGATCGTGTCTCGCCCGCGTGCCTGCGTGCAGGTGATCACCGTCCACCAGGGCAGACTACCTCTCATGACCCGTGAGATCTCGACGCATCCCCAGCCGACGTCCGGTGACCGCCCGGGCGCTCACGACGAGCTCGTGGTGCTCCTCGACGACGAGGGCACGCCCATCGGCACGACCGCGAAGGCGACCGTGCACACCACCACGACGCCGTTGCACCTGGCGTTCAGCTGTCACGTCACCGACGACCTCGGCCGCGTCCTGGTCACCCGACGAGCCCTGTCGAAGAAGACCTGGCCCGGCGTCTGGACCAACTCGTTCTGCGGCCACCCCGCCCCCGGCGAGACGCCGGCCGAGGCGTTGATGCGGCGCGCCCACCAAGAGCTCGGCATGGAGGTCCGCGACGTCGAGGTGATCCTGCCCGAGTTCCGGTACCTCGCCACGGACGCCTCGGGCGTCGTCGAGAACGAGATCTGCCCGGTCTTCACGGCCCGCGCCGTCGGCCTGCCCGATCCCTCGCCCGACGAGGTCGCCGAGTGGGCGTGGGTCGAGCCCGGAGAGCTTCGCGACGCGGTCGCGGCGGCACCCTTCGCCTTCTCGCCCTGGTTGGGCTGGCAGCTGGCGGCCTGGCCCACCTGAGCGAGACGGACGACGAAGGCTCCTCCGGGGACGACGAGGGTTCCTCCGGGGACGACGAAGGCGCGAGCCGGATCGCCTGACCCGACCCGCGCCTCCTGCGGTCCCTGTGTTCGGCGCCGCCTAGCGCGGACGCATCGCGTACGCCGCGGGGCAGTCGAACGGGTCGCGGGCCGAGAGGCCGACGCGGTTGAGGTACCGGATGACGATCGCGTACGACTTGGCGATCGTCGTCTCGGTGTAGGGGATGCCGTGCTCGGCGCAGTGCGCCTTCACCAGGGCGCTGGCCGCGCGCAGGTTCGGACGCGCCATGCTCGGGAACAGGTGGTGCTCGATCTGGTAGTTCAGCCCGCCCATGAAGGCCGTCGAGTGCCGACCCGTGATGTTGCGCGAGGTGAGCACCTGCTTGCTCAGGAAGTCGACCTTCGCACCCTCGGGGATGATCGGCATGCCCTTGTGGTTCGGGGCGAAGGACGACCCCATGTAGAGGCCGAAGACGGCCATCTGCACGCCGATGAAGGCGAAGGCCATGCCGAGCGGCAGGAACCAGAAGACGACGCCGAAGTAGGCGACGAGGCGCACGGCGATGAGCGTGATCTCGAGCGCGCGGCCCTCGACCTTGTCACGGCCGAGCAGCGTGCGGAACGAGGTCACGTGCAGGTTGACGCCCTCGCCGAGCAGCAGGGGGAAGAAGAAGTAGCCCTGACGGCGGGTGATGAAGCCGAGCACGCCGCGCTGCTTCGCCGCGTCCTCTTCGAGGAACGAGATCGTGTCGAACGCGATGTCGGGGTCTTTGCCCTTGGTGTTCGGGTTGGCGTGGTGGCGGCTGTGCTTGGTCATCCACCACGCGTAGCTGATGCCCACGACGCCGGCCGCGAGGACGCGACCGACCTTGTCGTTGCGCGTGCCCGACTCGAACACCTGGCGGTGCGCGGCCTCGTGCGTGAGGAACGCGAACTGCGTGAGGATGACGCCGAGGGCCGCGGCGATCAACAGCTGGAACCAGCTCGAGCCCAACAGGACGAACCCGGTGGCCGCGCCGCCGAGGCACGCGACGAGGACGACGAAGACCGTCACGTAGAAGCCGGTGCGGCGTTGCAGCAGGCCCGCCTCGCGCACGGACTTGAGCAGGCTCGAGTACGTGCTGGTCGGCTTGCCGACCTGTCCGGCGACGGTGGGGCGGAACCCGGCGGGTGCCGCACCTGCCGGTGCGTGGACGATCCGCGGGTACGCGGTTCGGGGGGTCGTGGGGACGGTGGCGGTCATCGGGCTCCCGCGGCTGATCGACTTCTCAGCCGGGTGGATGGGCCGGAGGCGGCCCGAAGATGGTGCGAACGTAACGGCGTGGGCTGGGAAGGTGTCGGGAGGTCGCCGTGCAGGAGGGTTGCAGCTTTCCGTATGTCACACGTAACCTATCGTCGATGACAGCGAGTTTCGTCGAGCGGCTCAGCGGGGTGGTGCACGACCTCGAGCAGGTGCCCTACAGGACGGGCGAACGGGACGCCCATCAGGGCCACGGCCTGCGGGACTCCGCCCTCGGGGCGGCGGCGTCGGACGCACCGGCCCACGAGATCGAGATCTCCGGGCTCGAGGTGCTCGTCGGGCTCTGGCCCGACGCGAAGGACGGCCACGGTTCATGGCTCGGGGGCGGCACCGTGGTCGGCATCGGGCCACGGCCCGCCACGGTCGTGGCGGGCTACGCCGACCTGCTCTTCGTGAGCACCGAGGGCGTCCGACGCACCTACTACCGACTGCTCACCGTCGACCATCCCGACCCCGACGTCGCGACGGTGCGCCTCCTCGAGTGCGTGAAGGAGGTCCGGCCCGGCTGGCGGTCCACGTGGGCCGACACCACCACCGCCTACACCCGGGTCAGCCGGTTGCCGACCGGCGTGCGGATCGCGATGGGGTTGGACACGGCCGAGGGGCTGGCCTCCACCCGACGTTCGCTGGACGGTGTGCTCGCGGGGTTGTCGCTCGAGGCCGAAGGGGTGCTGCGGGTGACGCCTGCCCACATGGCACGTCAGCTCGGGACGCTCAGGGGCCGCGGCTGGCCGTTGACGCTCGGCACCGTCCGCCGCCTGGCGTTCAGGAGCGCGCGGTAAACTCGGCGGGTCCCCCACCCGTGAAAGAGGTCTCGTGACGCCTGCGCACCACGACTCCGGCGCGACCGCCCCCGTGGCGTCGCCCGACCCCTCGGGCAGGGGCGTCGACCCGTCGCTCTCCGCGTACTGGCCCGTCCCCGTGCTGCGTGCCGTCCCGGCCCTCGCGGCCGCGGCGGCCATCACCTTCAACCCCGACCACTCGCCCCGGGTCGGCCTGCTGACCTTCGGGGCGGCGGCGGTCGCCGGCGGTGTCGTGCTCGCCGTCGGATCGGCCCTGCGCCTCCACGACCGCTCGAGCCGCACCATCGCCGTCCTGCAGGGCGTCGTCGGTGCCGTGATCGGCGCCCTCTGCCTCGTCTTCTCGCACGGCCAACTGCCCGTGCTGGTCGCCTTCGTCACGGCCTGGGCCGTGCTGACCGGCGGCCTCGAACTGCTCACCGGCCTGCGACGTCGTCGTCGCTCGCCGCTCGCCCGTGACTGGACGACCGTCGGCGTGCTCACCCTGGTGCTGGCCCTGGTCTTCCTGGTCGTCCCGCCGGACTACAGCCAGCAGCTCGGCGGCATCGAGCAGATCGAGGGCGAACTGACCTCCTCGACCGTGCTCGTCGGCATCCTGGGCGCCTACGGCGCCCTGGTCGGCGTGTTCCTCGTGATCGCCGGCCTCTCGCTCAAGTGGCAGACCGGGCACCCGGCCCCTGCCGACACCCCTGACGACAAGGGACGAACGTCATGACCCACCCCACCTGGCGCGACCGGTTCCGCCCCGCCGAGTTCCTCGGACTGTCGGGCGTCTTCGCCGCCTTCGTCGGCCTCGTCGTCCTCATGACGACGCGCGACCTCCAGCTGGCGCTGATCTTCCTCTGCATCGGCTTCATCGTCGCGCTCGTCACCATCGCCATGCTCGCGCTCGCGGCCAAGCCCAACGACGACGAGCGACACGAGATCGACGACGCCGACAAGCCGCGGGGCCACTGACGCTGGTCGACCGCCGCGGCCTCCCGGCCTCTCGGTCGCTGCCCGTCGGCCGCTGCTCCGTCGCGGCCCGTCGGCCGATGCTCCGTCGCTGCCCGTCGGCCGCTGATCCGTCGCGCGGCGCCCTCGGGCGCGCGGGCCGTCCTGACGGGCCGACCCGCGCCTCCTGGGGTCAGGCCAGGCGGTCGACGAGCTGCGCCGCGATGCCCGTGTAGGTCGCCGGGGTCAGGGCCACGAGGCGCTGCTTGGCCTCGTCGGACACGTCCAGGCCCTCGACGAACGCGACCAGTTCGGCCTGGCCGACGCGCTTGCCGCGGGTCAGCTCCTTGAGCATGGCGTAGGGGTCGTCGATCGAGGATCGTCCGGCGACGACCTCGGCGCGGATGACGGTCTGGATGGCCTCGGCGAGGACCTCCCAGTTGGAGTCGAGGTCGGACTCGAGGGTCACGGTGCCGACGGCGATCTCGCCGAGGCCGCGACGCAGGTTGTCGAGCGCGAGCATCGAGTGGCCGAACGCGACCCCGATGTTGCGCTGGGCCGACGAGTCGGTGAGGTCGCGCTGCTGGCGGCTGGTGACCAGGGTCGAGGCCAGCGAGTCGAAGAGCGCCGACGAGATCTCGAGGTTGGCCTCGGCGTTCTCGAAGCGGATCGGGTTGATCTTGTGGGGCATGGTCGACGAGCCGGTCGCCCCCGCCTGCGGGATCTGCGTGAAGTAGCCCATCGAGATGTACGACCACACGTCGGTGGCGAGGTTGTGCAGCACCCGGTTGGCGTGGGCGACGCGCGAGTAGAGCTCGGCCTGCCAGTCGTGCGACTCGATCTGCGTCGTCAGCGGGTTGAAGGTCAGCCCCAGGGCGTCCTCGACGAAGGAGCGGGCCGTCTCGGGCCAGTCCAGCCCGGGGTCGGCGACGACGTGGGCCGAGAACGTGCCGGTCGCTCCGCTGAACTTGCCGAGGAACTCGGTGCCGACGATCTGCGAGCGCAGACGCTGCAGGCGGTGCGCGAACACGGCGAACTCCTTCCCGACCGTGGTCGGCGTCGCCGGCTGCCCGTGGGTGTGCGCGAGCATCGGCACGTCGCGGGCGTCGGTGGCCCAGGTGGTGAGGGCGGCGAGCACGGCGTCGAAGGCCGGGAGCCAGACGTCGAACAGGGCCCCCTTGACGGTGACCGCGTACGACAGGTTGTTGATGTCCTCACTGGTGCAGGCGAAGTGGGTGAGTTCGGCGATCCCGTCCAGCCCGAGCTCGGCCAGCCGTGCCCGCACGAAGTACTCGACGGCCTTGACGTCGTGACGGGTCGTCGCCTCGAGGCCGGCGAGTTCGTCGATCGCCGCCTGGCCGAAGTCGGTGACGACGGCCCGCAGCGCCCGCTTCTGCTCGTCGTCGAGCGGCGTCGAGCCGAACGCACGGCGGTCGGTCTGGGCGATCAGCCATTCGACCTCGACGTGCACGCGGGCCCGGTTCAGCCCCGCCTCGCTGAGGTGGTCCCCCAACGTGCGGACCGACGAGCGGTAGCGGCCGTCGAGCGGGCTGAGGGGCTGAGGAGGCAACGTCATGACTGTCCCTTGCGGAGTGCGGGTTCGATCTGGCGGAAGAGGGCCGAGCAGGCGCGCTCGACCATGTCGAGCACCTCGTCGAAGAGTGCTGCGTCGGAGTAGTACGGGTCGGGGACGTCGAGACCGCCACCCGCCGGCGCCGCGTCGGGAGCGAAGGTGAGCAGCAGCTGCACCTTCGAGCGGTCGGCGTCGTCGCCTGCCCAGGCCCGGAGGATGCGTTCTTGGCCGCGATCGAACGCCACCACGAGGTCGTAGCGTGCGAAGTCGTCGGCCTCGAACTGCTTCGCCCGGTGCCGGGAACCATCGTAGCCGCGGCGCTCCAGGGCCTCGACGGTGCGGGGATCGGCCCCCTCGCCGACGTGCCAGTCGCCGGTGCCCGCGCTCGTGACCTCGACCCGGTCGCCGAGGCCCGCGTCGTCGGCGAGCGAGCGCAGCACGGTCTCGGCCATGGGCGAGCGACAGATGTTGCCCGTGCAGACGAAGCAGATGCGGAACCGGTTCACCGCTTCCGGTCACCCCGCCCGACCACGGGGCGGACGACGACGCCGATGGCCCAGGCGAAGACCGCGAGCACGACGGCACCGATCACGCCCCACCAGAAACCGTCGATCGTCAACCCGAAGCCGAAGAGATCCGAGATCCACGCCACGATCAGCAGCAGCAGCCCGTTCACGATCAACGCGATCAGGCCGAGCGTCAGGATGTAGAGGGGGAAGGCCACCACCCTGATCGCCGTGCCGACCACGCCGTTGACGATGCCGAAGACCAGGGCGAGCAGCAGGAAGGTCACGATCGTCTCGAGGGTGCCCCCTGCTCCGTAGGGCGTCACCGTCACCCCCGACACGAGCAGCGTGGTGAGCCACAGGGCCACCGCGTTGATGAGCAGCCTCACGACGAATCGGGTCATCCCCCCATCATGCCGACCTCTCCTCCACGGGCGGTAGTGCCCGACCGGATCCCCCGAGGAGGCGCGGTGCCCTGCCGCGACGCGGCCCCCGCCCCATAGGCTGGCCGCGTGACCACTCCCGTCCGACTCCGTCCCGAGATCGCCGCCCTCCCGCCCTACCGCCAGGGCAAGCAGGCGTCCCCCGACGCCTTCAAACTGTCGTCGAACGAGAACCCGTTCGAGCCCCTCCCCTCGGTCGTCGAGGCCGTCCGTGGCGCCGTCTCGCTCAACCGTTACCCCGACGCCTCGGCGACGGCCCTGCGGACGGCCCTCGCCACCCGGTTCGGCGTCACCGTCGACGAGGTGCACGTCGGCGCGGGGTCGGTCTCGTTGCTGGCCCAGTTCGTGCTCGCCGCGGCCTCGGTCGGCGACGAGGTCGTCTACGCCTGGCGTTCGTTCGAGGCCTACCCGGGGCTCGTCACGGTGGCCGGTGCGACGAGCGTCCAGGTGCCGCTGCGGGCCGACGGGGGCCACGACCTCGAGGCCATGGCCGCGGCCGTCACCGACCGCACCCGCGTCGTCATCGTCTGCTCCCCCAACAACCCGACGGGCACCACGGTGTCGACGGGCGAGTTCGAGTCGTTCATGGCCGCGGTGCCCGACGACGTGCTCGTGCTGCTCGACGAGGCGTACGCCGAGTTCGTCACCGACAGCACGGCCGTCGACGGCGAGACGCTCACCGAGCTGCACCCGAACCTCGTCCTGCTGCGCACCTTCTCGAAGGCGTACGGGCTGGCCGCACTCCGCGTCGGGTACGCGATCGGCGCCTCCTACCTGCTCGACGCCGCGCGGGCCACGGCCATCCCCCTCGCCGTCACCGAGCAGGGCGCGGCCGCGGCCCTCGCCTCGCTCGAGCACGCCGACGAGCTGCTCGGGCGGGTCGACCGCATCGTCCTGCTGCGCGACCAGGTGCGACGCGCCCTGATCGACCAGGGGTGGACGGTTCCCGAGGCGCAGGGCAACTTCGTCTGGCTCGCCACGGGCGAGCACACGGCGGCCGCGGCCCAGGTGTTCGCCGACCACGGGGTCGTCGTCCGGCCGTTCGCGGGCGAGGGCGTGCGCGTCACGATCGGCGAGCCGTCGTCGGTCGACAAGCTGCTGCACGCCGCCCAGCAGATCGTCGACCTCACATCCCGGTGACGGCATATGCCGCGGAATAGATTGGACGCCATGTCTTCCTCCGAAGCGACCGACGCGCCGCCGCCCGTCCAGCTCCTGTCGCCGTCGGGCGAGGTGGTCGAGTCGGCTGCGGCCGACGAGTTCCGCCCCTACGTCGACGCCCTCGGCGACGACGGACTCCGCGCCCTGCACCGCGACATGGTGCTGACGCGTCGATTCGACCGCGAGGCCGCGGCACTCGCGCGCCAGGGGCAGCTCGCCCTCTGGGTGCCGAGCCACGGCCAAGAGGGGGCCCAGGTCGGCCTGGCCCACGCGACCCGCCCGCAGGACCACCTCTTCCCGTCCTACCGCGAGCACGCCGTCGCGCTGTCCCGCGGCATCGACCCGGTCGACATCCTGCGCCTGCTGCGCGGTCACACGCACGGCGGCTGGAACCCCGCCGAGCACCAGAACTTCCACGTCTACACGCTGGTGATCGGTTCGCAGACGCTGCACGCGACCGGCTTCGCCATGGGGCTCGGCCTCGACGGCAAGAGCGGCACGGGCGATCCCGAGGTCGACCAGGCCGTGGTCACGTTCTTCGGCGACGGGGCGACCAGCCAGGGCGACGTCAGCGAGGCCCTGGTCTTCGCCGCGAGCTTCCAGACCCCCGAGCTGTTCTTCCTCCAGAACAACCAGTGGGCGATCAGCGTGCCGGTCGCGCGTCAGTCGCGCACGCCCCTCGTCGCCCGGGCCGGCGGCTTCGGCATCCCCGGCACGCAGGTCGACGGCAACGACGTGCTCGCGAGCTACGCCGTCAGCCGCCGCGACCTCGAGGCCGCCCGCGGCGGCGGCGGGCCCCGCTTCATCGAGGCGCTCACCTACCGCGTCGGCGCGCACACCTCGTCCGACGACCCCACCAAGTACCGCACCGACGACGAGCTGCAGTCCTGGATCGCCCGCGACCCGATCACGCGCTTCGAGGCCTTCCTGCGGAACCGAGGCGAGGGGGACGCGTTCTTCGCCGACCTCGAGACCGAGGGCGACGACCTCGGAGCCGACGTCCGTCGGCGCACGGTCTCGCTGCCGAACCCCGACCGCGGCCTCATCTTCGACCACGTGTACTCCGAGCCGCACCCGCTCATGACCGAGCAGAAGCAGTGGCTGGCGACCTACGAGCAGAGCTTCGGCGGCGCGGGCGAGACCGCGACCACCGACGAGGGGGCAGCATGACCGACACCGTCGAGAACCCGACCGGCACGACCGAGTCGAGCCGCGCCTCCGTGCAGTCCATGCCGCTCGGCAAGGCGATCAACGCCGGCCTCCGCAAGGCCATGGCCGACGACCCCCGCGTCCTGCTGATGGGCGAAGACATCGGCACGCTCGGCGGCGTCTTCCGCGTGACCGAGGGGCTGCAGGCCGAGTTCGGCGACAGACGCGTCATCGACACCCCCCTCGCCGAGTCCGGCATCGTCGGCACCGCCATCGGACTCGCGATGGGTGGCTTCCGCCCGGTCTGCGAGATCCAGTTCGACGGCTTCATCTACCCCGGCTTCGACCAGATCACGTCGCAGCTCGCCAAGCTGACCAACCGGCACGAGGGCACCCTGACGATGCCCGTCGTGATCCGCGTGCCCTACGGCGGGCACATCGGCGCGGTCGAGCACCACCAGGAGAGCCCCGAGGCGTACTTCGCCCACACGGCGGGCCTGCGCGTCGTCAGCCCGAGCACGCCGCACGACGCCTACTGGATGATCCAGGAGGCGATCGCGTCGAACGACCCCGTCATGTTCTTCGAGCCCAAGAGCCGTTACTGGCCCAAGGGCGACGTCGACCTGAGCGACCCGCAGGCACCGCTGCACGCGAGCCGCGTCGTCCGGACGGGCACCGAGGTCACCCTGCTGGGGCACGGCGCGATGGTCAGCGTTCTGCTGCAGGCGGCCGAGATCGCGGCGGCCGAGGGCGTCTCGGCCGAGGTGGTGGACCTGCGGTCGCTCTCCCCCGTCGACTACGGGCCCATCCTCGAGTCGGTCCGGAAGACCGGGCGCCTCGTCGTGGCGCAGGAGGCCCCCGGTTTCGTGTCGGTCGGCTCCGAGATCGCCGCCACCGTCGCCGAGAAGGCCTTCTACTCGCTCGAGGCACCCGTCCTGCGCGTCAGCGGCTTCGACACGCCCTTCCCTCCCGCCAAGCTCGAGACGCAGTACCTGCCCGACGCCGACCGCGTGCTCGAGGCGGTCGACCGGGCCCTGGCCTACTAGGAGTCACGACATGACCAGCGAATTCACCCTGCCCGACGTCGGCGAGGGCCTGACCGAGGCCGAGATCGTCGAATGGAAGGTCGCCCCCGGCGACAGCGTCGAGATCAACCAGGTGCTCGTCGAGATCGAGACCGCGAAGTCGCTCGTCGAGCTCCCCTCGCCCTACGCCGGCGTGGTCGAGAGCATCCTCGTCGAACCAGGTACCACGGTCGACGTCGGCACCCCGATCATCCGGGTCGGCGACTCGACGGCACCCGCGACCCCGTCGGGTCGGGCCGCCGAGTCCGAGTCCCTCGAGTCGGGCGGACTCGCCCGCACGGCGCAGGTCGTGTCACAGAACGAACAAGCACTCTCCGCGCAGCGTGCCCGCCAGGCCGAGCCCGCGGCGTCCGCCACCTCGGTGCAGAGCTCCTCCCCCGCCGCTCCGGCCCGCTCGGCCGACGCGGTCAGCGCCGACGGCGACACCGGCTCGGTGGCGCACGCCCCCGAGGCCCCGGCCGACTCGGGGTCGGGTGCCGTGCTCGTTGGCTACGGCGCCGCGGGGGGTCACGGAGCGACCCGTCGCCGCCGACCGTCGCAGACCGAGGTCGACGCCCGGCAGCTGCGCGTCGCCGAGCAGGCCCGGCGACGCCCCACCACGTCGGTGCCCGCCGCCCAGGCCCTGCCGATCATCGCGAAGCCGCCCATCCGCAAGCTCGCCAAAGACCTCGAGGTCGACCTCGCCGTCGTCCAGCCGACCGGCCTGGCCGGAGAGGTCACCCGCGACGACGTCATCCGTCACGCCCAGCAGGCCAGCGTGTTCCGCAACATCGAGACGCCCGAGTGGGGCGAGGAACGCGTCGAGCGCATCCCCGTCAAGGGCGTCCGCAAGGCCATCGCCGCGGCCATGACGTCGTCGGCGTTCACCGCCCCGCACGTCAGCCTGTTCGTCGACGTCGACGCCACCCGCACGATGGAGTTCGTCAAGCGGTTGAAGGCGTCGCCGCAGTTCGCCGGCGTCAAGGTCTCGCCGTTGCTGATCATGGCCAAGGCGATCATCTGGGCCGTGCGACGCAACCCGATGGTCAACTCGGCCTGGACCGACCGCGAGATCCTCGTCCGGCACTTCGTCAACCTCGGCATCGCCGCGGCCACCCCGCGTGGCCTCATCGTGCCGAACGTCAAGGAGGCCCAGTCGATGAGCCTGCTCGAGCTGGCCCAGGCCCTCGAACAGCTGACGCTGA
Source organism: Frigoribacterium sp. Leaf8 (assembly GCF_001421165.1). Lineage (GTDB taxonomy): Bacteria > Actinomycetota > Actinomycetes > Actinomycetales > Microbacteriaceae > Frigoribacterium. The sequence goes on from NZ_LMKB01000008.1 coordinate 108,915, forward strand.
CCGCCCGAGACGGCAAGACGACGCCGGCCGACATGCGGGACGGCACGATCACGATCACCAACATCGGCGTCTTCGGCATGGACACCGGCACGCCGATCCTCAACCCGGGCGAGGTCGCGATCGTGGCCCTCGGCACGATCAAGCCCAAGGCCTGGGTGGTCGACGGCGAGGTCCGCTCGCGCATGGTGACGACGATCGGGGCGAGCTTCGACCACCGCGTGGTCGACGGCGACGTCGCCAGCCGGTTCGTGGCCGACGTGGCGAGCGTCCTCGAAGAGCCGGCGCTCCTGCTCGACTGAGCCCGCGCCTCCTCGTCCGTTCCTGGGAACCCCGCGGGCAGCCGGGCCCCGACCTGGCTGGCGACGGACGGCGTGCAGTAACGTCGAGGCCAGGACGACCGGTCATGACCAGATGGGACCACCCTCGGGCGCGACGGACGAGGGGGCCCATGACCGACCGCATCACCGACGGAGCCGTGCCGAAGCACGAGCAGTTGCGCTCCATCGTGCAGCGGCTCGCGGCCGGTCAGCAGCCCGGCTCGGCGATCGCCAGCGAGCGCCAGCTCATGCTCGAGTACGGCGTCAGCCGGATCACGGTCCGCGAGGCCGTGGGGCAGCTCGTGAACGAGGGCTGGCTGACCCGCGTGCGGGGCAAGGGCACCTTCGTGGCCCACCGCGTGGTCCAGTCGACGCTGCACCTCGCCTCGTTCACCGACGAGATGACGAAGCTCGGCCACGTGCCGAGCACGATCGTGCTGGTCAAGGCCGAGACGGCTCCCCCGCCCGAGACGGCCGCGGCCCTCGGACTCGAGGCCGGCGCCTCGGCGTTCCACGTCAAGCGCCTGCGCCTCGCCGACGGCGTGCCGGTCAGCATCGACGACGGCTGGTACCCCGCGGACCGGCTGCCCGGGCTGCTCGACCACGACCTGAGCCGTTCGCTCTACCGGACCCTCGACGGCGACTACGCGACGCCGATCACCCGCGCGACCCAGACGGTCAGCGCCGAGGGGGCCGACGCCGACGTCGCCACGCTGCTCGGCACGAGCGAGGGCGCCCCGGTGATGTACTTCGATCGGATCTCGTTCGCCGGCGACGTCCCGCTCGAACACGCCAAGAGCTGGTACCGCTCCGACCGCTACCGCCTGCAGATGCAGGTCGAGTCGGGCACGACGCCCGACTGACTCCTGGCCGCGCCGCGTCGGCCTCAGAGGTCGAAGAGGGGCTCCCCCGAGGCGACGGTCGTGCCGACGGCCTGCTGCGGGACGCTGTCCGGGGCGCTGTCGAGCACGACGACCGGGATGACGGCCGAGTAGCCCGCCTCGGCCACGACGGCCGGGTCGAAGCGGACGACGACGTCGCCCGCCGCGACGGTCGCCCCCTCGGCCACGACGAGCTCGAAGCCCTCGCCGCCGAGCTTGACCGTGTCGATGCCGACGTGCACGAGCAGGCCGGTGCCCGACTCGTCCACGACCACGAACGCGTGCGGGTGCAGCTTGACGATCTCGCCGGCGACGGGCGAGACGACGGAGACCACACCCCCTCCAGGAGGCGCGCTCGGCTCGACCGCGACGCCCGCGCCCACGAGCTGCCCGGCGAAGACGGCGTCGGGCACCTCGGCGAGCGCCGTCACCCGGCCGGCGACGGGCGAGAGGACCGTGGTCACGGCAGCAGGTCGTTGATGTCTTCGGCGAGCGAGTCGGCGATCGTGCCGACGATCACCTGGACGCTGCCCCCCGCGTGGACGACGGCGGTGGCTCCCGCGGCCTTGAGGGCGGCGTCGTCGACGAGCGAGATGTCCCGGACGTCGGTGCGGAGGCGCGTGATGCAGCCCTCGATCTCCTCGATGTTGTCGGCGCCGCCGAGTCCGTCGATCATGGCCTGTGCTTTCGACATGAGCTGTTCTCCTCCGTGGGTCGGTCGCTCGCGGCGACGAGGGTGTCGTCCTAGTTGACACCACCCGTCGGTCTGAGGAAACTACCACTCACTGGTCATGACCGGACAGGACCGGAGGCTCCGCGCTCGACGCGACCCGCGCCTCCGGAACCGCCCCACCCGCACGACACCCGACCCACCCCGCACCACGGCTGCTCACCGACGAGAGGACCACCTGATGACGACGACGACCGAGTCGGCCCCGACCAAGAAGAGGGGCTCGGCCGCCTTCGCGGTGCTGCAGCGCCTCGGGCGCAGCCTCATGCTGCCGATCGCGGTGCTCCCGGCGGCGGGCATCCTGCTGCGACTCGGGCAGGCCGACCTCCTCGGCGCGATCCCCGGCTTCGAGACGGGCGCCTCGGTGATCGGCGCAGCCGGGCAGGCGGTCTTCACCTGGCTGCCGCTGATCTTCGCGGTCGGCATCGCGATCGGCTGGGCGAAGAAGTCGGACGGTTCGACGGCCCTCGCCGCGGTCGTCGGCTACATGGTGATCGACGGCGTCTTCAAGGCCATGTCGCCGGTCGTTCTCGCGGGCCGTGAGACCCCGACGGGCGACCCCGAGGTCATCAACTACGGCGTGCTGGCCGGCATCGTGATGGGCATCCTCTCGGCGATGATCTGGCAGCGCTTCTACCGCACGAAGCTGCCCGACTTCCTCGGGTTCTTCTCGGGCCGTCGCATGGTGCCGATCCTCACCGCCGTCACGGGCCTGGTCGTCGGCGTCGTCATGTCGTTCATCTACCCCCTGTTCAACAACGCCCTCACCGGCATCGGCCAGGCGGTCGCGTCGAACGACGTGGTCGGCAGCGGCATCTACGGCGTCGCCAACCGCCTGCTGATCCCCACCGGCCTGCACCACATCCTCAACTCGGTCGTGTGGTTCCTGGTCGGCGACTACACCAACGCCAGCGGGGAGATCGTCCGGGGCGACCTGAACCGCTTCTTCGCCGGCGATCCGAGCGCCGGGGTGTTCATGACCGGGTTCTTCCCGATCTTCATGTTCGCCCTGCCCGCCGCGGCCCTGGCGATCTGGCGTCACGCCCGCCCCGAGAAGAAGAAGCTGATCGGCGGCATCATGCTGTCGACCGCGCTGACGGCGTTCATCACGGGCATCACCGAGCCGCTCGAGTTCTCGTTCATGTTCGTCGCCTGGCCGCTGTACGTCATCCACGCGGTGCTGACCGGCACGTCGATGATGCTGGTCAACGCACTCGACATCCACACCGGGTTCACCTTCTCGGCGGGGTTGATCGACTACGTGCTGAACTTCAACATCTCGCAGAACTCGATCTGGCTCATCCCGATCGGGCTCGGCTACGCGGTCGTCTACTACGTCCTGTTCAGCTTCGTCATCAAGAAGTGGAACCTCAAGACGCCCGGCCGCGAGGACGACGACGCCGCCGGCGCCGAGTCCGTCGAGGCCGCCACGAAGGCCTAGGCGCGCTGCGACACCCCCTGCTCGGCATCACACCCTCGGAACAGGGGGTGTCGTGCCGAGCAGGGGGTGTCGCGCTGTCTCGGGACGCGGGAGGCGCGCTCGGCCGACCCGCGCCTCCTCGTTTTGACAATCATTATCAGTAGCAATAGCGTGACGACCATGAAGATGCGCTCGCTGCCGACCCTGCTCGTCCTGCCCGCCGCCGCGGTCCTCGTGCTGAGCGGTTGCGCCACGGGCGCCTCGGGCTCGACCGACTCCACCGACGGAGGCGCGATCTCGGTGGTCACGTCGACCAACGTCTACGGCGACATCGCCGAGACCGTCGGCGGGGACCTCGTCGACGTCACCAGCATCATCAGCGACCCCTCGCAGGACCCGCACTCGTACGAGGCCGACGCCCGCACGCAGCTGGCCGTCTCGAAAGCCGACGTGGTCGTCGAGAACGGCGGCGGCTACGACTCGTTCGTCGACACGATGGTCGACGCGAGCGGAACCGACGCCACCGTGATCACCGCCGTCGACGTCTCGGGGCTCGACCCCGAGGCCGGGCACGACGACCACGCCGACGAGGCCACCGACGCCGCGAGCGACGACGCCACCGCAGACGCCGACGCCGACGAGCACGACGACCACGACCACGCCGCGTTCAACGAGCACGTGTTCTACAGCCTGCCGAGCATGGCGAAGCTCGCCACGGCCCTGGCCGACGAGTTCGGCCGGGTCGACACGGCGAACGCCGACACCTTCACCGCGAACGCCGAGGCCTTCGGCACGAAGATCGCCGACCTGGAGGCGCAGGCCGCGTCGATCAAGACGGCCCACGACGGCGACCCGGTCGCCTACACCGAACCCGTGCCCGGCTACCTCTTCGACGCGATGGGCCTGGTCAACGTGACGCCCGAGCCCTTCTCCGAGGCGATCGAGGAGGGCGACGACGTGTCGCCCGCCGTGCTCAACGACACCCTGAAGCTCTTCACCGACGGGAAGGTCGACCTGCTCGCCTACAACGAGCAGACCTCGAGTCCCGAGACCGAGCAGGTCGAGAAGGCCGCGACCGACGCCGGCGTCGCCATCGTGCCGGTCACCGAGCTGCTGCCCGAGGGGGAAGACTACGTGGCATGGCAACAGAGCAACATCGACGCGATCTCGGCGGCCCTCGGCGAGTGACCGACCCGTCCGGCGCGACCTCCGTCGCCGCCGCCACCCGCGCCTCCTCGGCCGGTGGCGGCGGCGACGCCGTGCTGCGCCTCCGCGACGCCGGGGTCTCGTTCGGCGCCCGCACGCTCTGGTCGGGTCTCGACCTCGACGTGCGGCCGGGCGAGTTCATCGCGGTGCTCGGGCCGAACGGTGCGGGCAAGACGACGATGCTGCGCACGATCCTCGGGCAGCAGCACCTGACCGAGGGCAGCATCGAGTTCCTCGGCCGGCCGGTCGGGCGCGGCCACCGCCGCATCGGCTACGTGCCGCAGCAACGACTGATGGAGTCCGGCACCCCGCTGCGTGCCCGCGACATGATCGCGCTCGGCGTCACGGGCCACCGCTGGGGGCCGCGCCGCGAGACCCCCACCGAACGGGCCCGCATCGACGCCCTGGTCGACGAGGTCGGCGCCACCTCGTTCGCGACCTCTCCGGTCGCGAGCCTCAGCGGCGGCGAGCAGCAGCGCACCCGGGTCGGCCAGGCGCTGGCCGCCGAACCGGCCCTGCTGCTCTGCGACGAGCCCCTCATCTCGCTCGACCTGCGGCACCAGCGCGAGGTCACCCGCCTGATCGACGAGCAGCGGCGGGCCCGCAACGCCGCGGTCGTGTTCGTCACGCACGACGTCAACCCCATCCTCGACGTCGTCGACCGGGTGCTCTACCTGGCCGGAGGCCGGTTCCGCATCGGAACACCCGACGAGGTGCTGCGCGCCGACGTGCTGAGCGACCTCTACGGCACTCCGGTCGACGTGATCCGCACCATGGGGCGCATCGTGATCGTCGGCAGCCACGACGGGCACGACCACCACGTCGACGAACACCTCGACGACGAAGGACTCGTCCGATGACCGACCTGTGGTCGCAGCTGTTCAGCTTCCAGGACTTCGGCGAGCTGCTCGTGCTGGTGCGCAACAGCGTCGTCGCGGGCGCCGTGCTCGGCCTGGTGGGCGGCCTGATCGGGCCCTTCGTGATCACGCGCAACATGCCCTTTGCGGTGCACGGCATCAGTGAGCTCTCGTTCGCCGGTGCCGCCGCCGCCCTGCTGCTCGGCGTGAACGTCGTCAGCGGCTCGCTCGTCGGCAGCCTGATCGCCGCCCTGCTGATCGGGCTGCTGGGCACCCGGGCGCGGGAGCGCAACTCGATCATCGCGGTGCTCATGCCGTTCGGCCTGGGCCTCGGCATCCTCTTCCTGGCGCTCTACCGAGGGCGGTCGGCCAACAAGTTCGGGCTGCTGACCGGCCAGATCGTGTCGGTCGACAACCCGCAGCTGGGCTGGCTCGTCGCCATCTCGGCCGTGGTGATCGTCACGCTGATCGTCATCTGGCGTCCGCTGACCTTCGCCAGCGTCGACCCCGACGTCGCCGCGGCGGCCGGCGTCCCCGTGCGCACGCTCGGCATCGTCTTCATGCTCGTGCTGGGCCTGTCGGTCGCGGTGTCGGTCCAGATCATCGGGGCGCTGCTCGTGCTCTCGCTGCTCGTCACGCCCGCCGCGGCCGCGCTGAGGCTCACGGTCAACCCCCGGCTCGTGCCCGTGCTGAGCGTGACCTTCGCGGTCGTCTCGGTCGTCGGCGGCATCCTGCTCGCCCTCGGCGGCGGTCTGCCGATCAGCCCCTACGTCACCACGATCTCGTTCACGATCTGGCTCGTCTGCCGCCTGGTCGGCTGGCGTCGCACGGCCGCCGCCGTGAAGCCGCGCAGGGGCCCGCGGGTACCCTTGGCACCGACCGGCGTCTGAGGCAGACCGGGGTCCGACACACCTGGTCCCGGTGCACCGGGACCCGACGCACCGAGGTCCGACGCACAGGTCCGACACACAGAGAGGCAGGACGCCGTGGTGGTCCGACGCAACACGTGGCAACGCGAGGCCGTGCGAGAAGCACTCGGCACGAGCGAGGGGTTCGTCAGCGCGCAGGCGCTGCACGCCCACCTGCGCGAGACCGGCATCGGCCTGGCCACGGTCTACCGGGCACTCGCCGACCTCGCCGCCGACGGCTCGGCCGATTCGCTGCAGCAAGAAGGCGAGAGCCTCTACCGCGCCTGCACCCCGGGCACGCACCACCACCACCTGATCTGCCGCAACTGCGGCACCACCGTCGAGATCGAGGCCGACGAGGTCGAGACCTGGGCCCAGCACGTCGCCGCCACGCACGGGTTCACCGAGGCGCAGCACGTGGTCGACGTGTTCGGCCTGTGCCCCGCGTGCACGGCCGAGGCCCGCGCGGCCGCCGACGCCTCCGCGATCCGCTGAGCCGCGCCTCCGCGATCCACTGAGCCGCACCTCCTCGTGCCGTCAGCGCGCGCCGACGCGATCGCGTGGCCGCAGCCCCGAGCTCCGAGCCCCGAGCCCCGACCCCGAGTCGGGGAGGCGCGGGTTGCGTGGGTCCGGGCGTGTCGCGTAAGCTCTCCCTTTGGTTGGGCGCTCTCTGCGCCCATGTGCACCGCCTCCCGGCTTCATCGCCCGATCCCTCGATCGGGCAGCGGGACCGGCGCGCCGACAAGTGACCTTGGGTGAGGGCTCCGGCCCTCACGGTATCTACGGAGGAAAACCATGGCAGCAACCTGCCAGGTGACCGGAGCCGTTCCCGGCTTCGGACACAACATCTCGCACTCGCACCGACGCACCAAGCGTCGTTTCGACCCGAACATCCAGAAGAAGACGTACTACGTGCCGTCGCTTCGTCGTAACGTGACCCTTCAGCTCAGCGCCAAGGGCATCAAGGTCATCGACGCTCGTGGCATCGAGTCGGTCGTCAAGGACCTGCTCGCTCGTGGGGAGAAGATCTAATGGCTCGTCAGCAGGACGTCCGTCCCATCATCAAGCTCCGCTCGACGGCGGGCACCGGTTTCACGTACGTGACCAAGAAGAACCGTCGCAACAACCCCGACCGTCTCGTGCTGAAGAAGTACGACCCGGTGATTCGCAAGCACGTCGAATTCCGCGAGGAGCGCTAAAAATGGCCAAGAAGAGCATGATCGCCAAGAACAACCAGCGCGCCGAGATCGTGGCCCGCTACGCCGAGAAGCGTCTCGAGTTGAAGAAGGCCCTGATCGACCCGAACGGTTCCGACGAGAGCCGCGAGGCCGCCCGCCTCGGTCTGCAGAAGCTGCCGCGCAACGCGTCGCCGGTCCGCCTCCGCAACCGCGACTCGGTCGACGGCCGCCCCCGCGGTCACCTCAAGGCCTACGGCATCAGCCGCGTGCGTTTCCGCGACATGGCCCACCGTGGCGAGTTGCCGGGCATCACGAAGTCTTCCTGGTAGGTTTCAACCGGTTCCACAGGGCCCTCGGCTCTCTGGTCTCGACCGCACAGGCATGGTGAACGCCGTGTCTCGTCACACCGAATGAAGTCCGAGGAGGACATTTACATGGCTGACAAGTCACTGAACCGTACCGAGCTCGTCGCAGCTGTCGCATCCGAGTCCGGCCAGAGCCAGGCCGCCGTCAGCGGCGTCGTCGACGCGTTCTTCTCCGTCGTCTCGAAGTCGGTCGCCGACGGCACGAAGGTCACCATCCCCGGGTGGATCGCTTTCGAGAAGACGCACCGCGCCGCTCGTACCGGCCGCAACCCGCAGACGGGTGAGGCCCTCGAGATCGCCGCCAGCGACAGCGTCAAGGTCAGCGCCGGCAGCAAGCTCAAGGCTGCGGTCAAGTAGTCCTCGCTCTCACGAGCACCCGAGAAGGGGCGTGACGACCATCGGTCGTCACG
>NZ_LMKB01000008.1:117193-156184 GCF_001421165.1 Frigoribacterium sp. Leaf8
ACAGGCTCGGTCGTGCATGCGCCGCTCGCCCGGACGGATCACTCGACGTCGAGCGACGCCCCCCACCCGCACCCGTTCACCAGGCGATCCGACTTACCCTGGTAGACGATGCCCAGACTCGCCCGCACCACGGCGCCCGCACTGCTCGTGCTGGTGGCGTTCGCGTCCCTCCTCGCCGCTCTGAAGTTCGGCGGGGCGGCCGACGCGCCCCTCGTCGTCGACCCCGGCGAGGTCGTCCGCTACGGGCTGCCCATGGCCAAGATGCTGGGCAACGTCGGCGCCGCCCTCACCATCGGCACGCTCTTCCTGACCTGCTTCGCACTCACCCGACGCGAAGCGGAGTACGACCGCGCCATGGACGTCGCCGCCGCCGCGTCGGGGTTCTGGGCCGTCGCCTCGGCGATCACCACCTTCTTCACCTTCCTCAGCGTCGCCAACGTGCCGGTCACCTTCGACGACCAGTTCGGGCGGACGCTCGCGTTCTTCCTGACGAACACCGAACTCGGCATCGCCTGGCTGATCACGACGCTGATCGCGGCGACCGTCACGGTGCTCTGCTTCATCGTCCGCAACATCTGGTTGATCGTCGCCGTCACGGTGCTCGCCGCCGGCGGGCTCATCCCCATCGCCGAGCAGGGCCACGCGGCCGGCACGAGTGGCCACGACGCCGCAGTCACCGACCTCGCCCTGCACCTGGTCGGGGCGTCGGTCTGGCTGGGCGGCCTGCTCGCCATCGTGCTGCTGCGCGGGCACCTCTCGAGCGGGCGGCTGGCGATCGTGCTCGCGCGCTACTCGAGCGTGGCGATCGTCTGCTTCGTGGTCGTCGCGGTGTCGGGCATCGGCAGCGCCGCCATCCGCATCGGCGACTGGTCGGCCCTGACGTCGGGCTACGGCGTGCTCGTGCTCGTCAAGACGTTCGCCCTCGTCGCGCTGGGGTTGTTCGGCGTCGTGCAACGGCGCTGGCTCGTCGGCCGCCTCACGACCCACCCCAAGGCGACGACGAAGGCCTTCTGGTGGTTCGTCACCGCCGAGCTCGCGTTCATGGGGCTCGCCTCCGGCGTCGCCGCCGCACTCGCCCGGACGGCCACCCCGGTCGAGCAGGTCGCCGCAGCCGACCTGGCCGACCCGACCCCCGCGGTCATCCTCACCGAAGAGGCGCTGCCACCCGAGTTGACGCCGCTGCGCTACCTCACCGAATGGAACGTCGACCTGCTCTGGGGGCTGCTCTGCGCCTTCGGCGTCTTCTTCTACCTGGCCGGCGTCGTGCGCCTGCACCGCCGCGGCGACCGCTGGCCGGTCGGCCGCACCGTATCGTGGGTGGCGGGCCTGGCCGTGTTGTTCTACATCACGTGCGGCGCCCCGAACGTGTACGAGGAGTACCTCTTCAGCACCCACATGCTCGCGCACATGGCACTGGGAATGCTCGTGCCCGTGCTGCTCGTGCCGGGCGCGCCCGTGACGCTCGCGTTGCGCACCATCAAGAAACGCAGCGACGGCACCCGTGGTGGCCGCGAGTGGATCATGATCCTCGTGCACTCCCGGTTCGCGACCTTCGTCAGCAACCCGATCATCTCGGCGGTGCTGTTCGCGGGCTCGCTGTGGGCGTTCTACTACACGCCGTTGTTCAGCTGGGCGACGACCACGCACATCGGCCACTACTGGATGATCGTGCACTTCCTGATCACCGGCTACCTCTTCGTGCAGTCGATGATCGGCATCGACCCCGTCAAGGGTCGACTGCCCTACCCCGCCCGACTCGTCGTGCTGCTCGGGACCATGGCGTTCCACGCGTTCTTCGGCCTGGGCATCATGAGCGCCACGGGGCTCTTCCTCGCCGACTGGTACGGCGCCATGGGGCGCACCTGGGGCCCGACGCCGATGCAGGACCAGTACGTCGCCGGCGGCATCGCCTGGAGCGTCGGCGAGATCCCCACGATCGTCATGGCCATCGCCGTCGCCATCATGTGGAGCCGCAGCGACGGCCGAGAAGCCGTCCGGAAGGACCGCCAGGCCGAGCGCGACGACGACGCCGAGCTCCGGGCGTACAACGAGCAACTCGAGGCGCTGTCCCACCAGCGCGAGCGCACCCGCTGACGCGAGCGGCGAGCCGCGAGCCGCGAGCCGCGAGCCGCGAGCCGCGAGCCGCGAGCCGCGAAACAGGAACGCACCGTGTTTCGTGCAGGGCACCGCGACTGTTCGGGGTGCGGTGCACGAAACGCGGTGCGCTGGTCGGGGTCGTAGGGCACGAGCCCCGAGGAGGCGCGGGTCGCGTCAGGCGAGCATCTCGCGCACCAGCGGGACGACCTTCGTGCCGTACAGCTCGATGCTGCGCATCATGAGCTCGTGCGGCAGGCGGCCCATGCTGTACCGCATGTCGAAGCGCGTCGCGCCGAGCAGGCGCATGTTCTGCGCGATCTTCGTGGCGACGGTCTCGGGCGAGCCCACGTAGAGCGCGCCGGTCGAGCTGGCGCTGGCCTCGTACTGCGCGCGGCTGTAGGGGGGCCAGCCGCGTTCGCGACCGAGCTGGTTCGTCTGCTCCTCTTGGTAGGGGAACAGCGCCTCCTTGGCTTCGGCATCGGTCTCGGCCACGAAACCGGGCGAGTGCATCGCGATCGGCTGGGAGTCGTGGCCGAACTCACCGAGGGCGCGTCGGTAGAGGTCGGCGTACGGCGCGAACTGCGCCGGCTGGCCTCCGATGATCGCGAGGAAGAGCGGGAAACCGTAGTGTGCGGCCCGGATGACCGACTGCGGCGATCCGCCGACGCCGACCCAGGTGCGGATCGAGCCGCCTTCGGTCTTGGGGTAGACCTCTTGCGCGTCGAGGCCGGCGCGGACGGTGCCCGACCAGGTCGTCGGGCCCTCCTTCAGCAGCTCGGCGAAGAGTTGGATCTTCTCCTCGAAGAGCACCTCGTAGTCCTGCAGGTCGAGGCCGAAGAGCGGGAACGACTCGGTGAACGAGCCGCGGCCCAGGATGACCTCGGCACGGCCGTTCGAGATCGCGTCGACCGTGGCGAAGCGCTGGAACACGCGCACGGGATCGTCCGAGCTGAGGACGGTGACGGCCGAGCCCAGGCGGATGGTCTTCGTGCGGGCGGCGATCGCGGCGAGCACGACCTCGGGGGCCGAGACGGCGAAGTCCTTGCGGTGGTGCTCGCCGACGCCGATGAAGTCGAGACCGACCTCGTCGGCCAGGACGGCCTGGTCGACCAGGTTGCGGATGGCCTGGGCGTGCGTGACGGGGCTGCCGTCGAGGCGGTCGGTGATGTCGCCGAAGGTGTCGAGGCCGAACTCGAGGGGGTGTGCCATGCGGGTGCTCTCCTGATTCATACGTTCGCATCATTCTAACCGATGGAGCGCGATCGCGGGAGGGGGCCCGGCGCACGTGGCCGTGGCCCACCCGATGCTCGGGCGGCGGGTGCTCGTGCGCGGGATGCCCGGGCGGCGGGTGCTCGTGCGCGGGATGCCCGGGCGCCGGGTGCCGGTGCGCGGGCGGCGGGTGCTCGGCGCCGGGGTCAGAGGCGGTCGAGCGGGTTCGCGGCGATCCGGTCGCGCATGCCGCCCCGGATCGTGCGGGCGGCCTCGGACCCGGGCTTCCGGTGCGCCTGCGTCGACATCAGCCCGCCGAACTCGGCACCGAACCCGTCGCGGGGCAGCCGCTCGACCAGGGCGGCGACCAGCTCGGCCGGCCAGTCCTCACCGCCCACCCCCGACACGTCGAGGCTCGTGGCCCGCTCGAGCAGGTGACCCTCGACGTCGAGGTCGGCCGAGACCGCGGGCCACATGTGCCGCACGATGACGTCCGCCAGCCGCTGGGCGCGTGCGGCCGACCAGCCCGCCCCCGCGGCGAACACCCGGGCGACCTCGCCCCCCGCTCGCTCGAACGACTCGGTGTGGCTGTCGAACGGCGACGCCAGCCCGACGTCGTGCAGGGCCGCCGCGACGAACAGCAGCTCGTGGTCGAAGGCCAGCCCCTCGCGGCGCCCGAGGTCGACGGCGAGCGCCGCCGAGCGACGGCTGTGCGCGAGCAGGGCCGCGCTCGACACGGCGGCGGCGGCCTCGAGGGCCCGGGCGGCGACGAGCGAAGGAGGCGCGAGCAGCTCGTCGAGGACGGCGGCGGCGGCGGTCGATTGCGGCTCGGGCGTCGGGCGGGGCTCGGTGGGCATGGCAGGAACCCTACGGGTGGACAGGTCCTGCCACGAGTGGCAGTGTTGCCACCACTCGTCGACATCCCGCCACCCCGCCCTCCCGCCACACCGCCAGCCCGCCAGCCCGCCAGCCCGCCAGCCCGCCAGCCCGCCAGCCCGCCACGATGTGATCACCACGCCACCAGAAAAGATGGCGTGGTGACCACTTCGTGGCGGCGTGCGGCTCGACCCACCCCAGGAGACCCGATGCCCCCGTTCCGCACCGTCGCCACGATCGTCGCCGACGGCGTCGCGCCGTTCGAGTTCGGCGTGCTCTGCGAGGTGTTCGGCCTCGACCGGACCGACGAGGGCGCGCCTCCTTTCGAGCACCGCATCGTGACCGAGCACCCGGGGCTCGTGCGCACGAACCAGGGCTTCTCGATCACGGTCGACCTCGACCTGGGCGCCGCGGCCGACGCCGACGTCGTGTGCGTGCCGGCCCTGTGGACCCGTCCCGACCAGGCCGAGCTCGTCTCCCCGGCGGTGCGCGAGCTGCTCGTCGCGGCCGAGGCCCGGGGGGCGTGGTTGCTCAGCGTCTGCAGCGGGGCGTTCGTCCTGGCCGAGGCCGGGCTGCTCGACGGCCGCCGGGCGACGACGCACTGGCGGTACTCCGACGCCCTGCAGCGCGAGCACCCCGCGATCGAGGTCGACGCCGACGTGCTCTTCGTCGAGGACCGCCGGATCATCACGAGCGCGGGCACGGCCGCCGGCATCGACGCCTGCCTGCACCTCGTCCGCCGCGAGCACGGTGCCGCCGCCGCGAACGTGATCGCCCGCCGGATGGTCGTGCCGCCGCACCGCGACGGCGGTCAGAGCCAGTTCATCAAGACGCCCCTCCCGGTCGAGGTCGACGACTCGCTCGCGCCCCTGACCGACTGGATGCTCGGACACCTCCGCGACGACCTGAGCATCGAGGGGTTGGCCGCGAGGGCGCACATGTCGCCGCGCACCTTCGCCCGACGGTTCAAGGCCGAGCTGGGGGCGACGCCGGGGGCGTGGCTCACCCGCCAGCGCCTCCTGCGGTCGCAGGAGCTGCTCGAGGCGACGGGGCTCGGCATAGACGCGATCGCCGACGAGGTCGGCTTCGGTTCGGCAGCCGTCCTGCGACACCACTTCGCCCGCGTCCTCGGCACCACCCCGCGGGCCTACCGAGCGACCTTCGGCGGCGTCGACGACCTGCGCGACCTCGAGCGGGCCGGGGCGGCCACCGCCTGACCGGGACCGTCCTCGACGGGCCGACCCGCGCTCCCCGCGTCCGGTCGACCCCGGGTGGCTACCGGGCGGCCACGGGCGGGCCTAGTCGAACGTCAGCTCGTCGGACGTGCTGATGCGCATCAGGTACGTGACGGTGAACGGGACGTCCTCGTCGATCGTGTAGCGCTTCCCGTCGAAGAGTGACTGGGCGCCGACGACGAGGTGGGCGGTGCCGGCCACGCCGGGCACCTGCCACTGACCCGACGGGCCGGGCACGATCGAGACGACGGGGTGGACGGGCACGGTCCACGTCGGGTCGTCGGTGACCCGGTCGTCGACCTGGCGGCCGAAGGGGCACCCGGCCGGCAGCAGCACCTGCTGCGGGACGCACTGCTCGTCGAGCTGCTGGTCGACCATGTCCTGCACGGCCTCGACGAACTCGTCCCGCGGCTGCACCTCGATCGACACCCCCGACGTCGCCCCCACGCTGAGCACGTCGGCCTCGACGGTCGGGGCCTCGAGGTAGCGCGACGCATGGTCGAGCTCGAACCGCGAGGGGGCGAGCACCGTGAACCGGGTCGCGACGTCGGGCGCGTCGGTCGTGACGTCGCGGCCGTCCACCGTGAAGCGGGAGTCGTGCTGGGGCGTCACGTCGAGCTGCGCGGTGGGTGCCTGCACGAAGCGCCAGGCGTGGAACAGCCCGAACCGGGTGCCGGCCCGCTGGACGACGAACTGTGACTGCGCGGGCGCCTCGGCCGTGGCCGACGTGCCCTGCATCGAGTACGAGAGCGTGATCGCGTGCGTGTCGTCGCCGAGGTCGACGTCGCCCACCTCGGTCACGTCGTCGACGCCGCCGAGCGAGGGCACCTCGAGCAGGGCGTCGGCCAGCTGGTCGGTCGGCGTGACGCCGGCGAGGGTCAACGCGCTCGACGTGTCGCCGCGGTCGACCGCCGCCACGTAGCCGCGGACGAAACCGGCGCCGCTGTAGACGGTGGCGTTCAGGGCCACGACGGTGACCCAGAAACCGATCAGCACGAAGAGCAGCGCCCCGCCCCAGATCGCGACGAAGGGCCAGCCGAGCGGTGGGCGCGTCTCCTCCCCCACAGACGACGACATGACGACAACAATAGGAGGCGCGGGTCACGAAGAACCGAGCGTCACGCCCGTCACGGGTAGATTGGTGGCCTCCCCCGCCCCCTCCCGAAAGGTGCTCGTCGTCGTGAGCGTGGCCCTCTCCGCCGAACAGCAGGCGCTGTACGACGCGATCGAGAACACCCGCGAGCACATCTTCGTCACGGGACGGGCCGGCACGGGCAAGTCGACCCTGCTGAACCACCTGTCGTGGAACACCTCGAAGCAGATCGTCATCTGCGCCCCCACGGGCGTCGCCGCCCTCAACGTCGGCGGCCAGACGATCCACTCGCTGTTCCGCCTCTCGGTGGGGCTCATCGCCGACCACGACATCGAGCAGAACGCCGAGCTGCGCAAGCTGCTGAACACCATCGACACCCTCGTCATCGACGAGGTCTCGATGGTCAACGCCGACCTGATGGACGCCATCGACCGCTCGCTGCGGCAGGCCCGGCAGCGCAAGCACGAGCCGTTCGGCGGCGTCCAGGTCGTGCTGTTCGGCGACCCGTACCAGCTGCCGCCGGTGCCGGGCGACGCCGAAGAGCGCGAGTACTTCCGCGACAACTACCGCTCGATGTGGTTCTTCGACGCCAAGGTCTGGGCCGAGGCGAGCCTGCGCATCTACGAGCTGGCCTTCATCCACCGCCAGACCGAGGGCGACTTCAAAGAGATGCTCAACGCCGTGCGGCACGGTCGGGTCACGGCCGAGATCGCCGGGGCCCTCAACGGCGCCGGGGCACGACCCGTTCCGACCGACGGCGGGGCCATCACCCTGGCCACGCGCAACGACACCGTCAACCGCATCAACAAGGTCGAGCTCGATCGCCTGTCGGGCAAGGTGATGACCGCCAAGGCCGAGGTCAGCGGCGAGTTCGGCGGCCGGGCCTACCCGGCCGACGAGGCCCTCGAGCTCAAGGTCGGGGCCCGGGTGATGTTCCTCCGCAACGACTCCGAGCAACGCTGGGTGAACGGCACGACGGGCGTCGTCACCCGGGTGCGCGACACGGTCTTCGTCGAGGTCGACGGCGAGGTCCACGAGGTGCAGCCCGTCGTGTGGGAGAAGCACAAGTACTCGTACTCGGCGACCACCAAGCAGCTCAAGAAAGACGTCGTGGCCGAGTTCACGCAGTTCCCGCTGCGCCTCGCCTGGGCCGTCACGATCCACAAGTCCCAGGGCAAGACCTACGACCGGGCCATCGTCGACCTCGGCTCACGGGTGTTCAGCGCGGGGCAGACCTACGTCGCCCTCAGCCGCATCACCTCGCTCGAGGGGCTGTACCTGTCGCGCCCGCTGCGTCCGGCCGACATCATCGTCGACCTCGACGTGCGCCGCTTCATGAGCGAGGCGTCACGCGTGCCGGCCATCGAGGCCGCAGCCGACGCCGGCGTGGGCGACGACGCGACGACGGCCGCCACGGGCTGACGACCCGATCCGACCACGCGGTGGCCCGGGACCCACCCCGTCGGCGATCGGCTAGGCCGCGGCCTTCGCGGCGGCGAGGTCGGCGAACAGTTCGGTGCTGAAGCGGTACGCGGCGCACACCTCGTCGAGCACGTGCTCGCGCTCGTCGGCCGACCAGGTGACGGCGTCGAGCTGGCGGCGGTAGGTCGTCTTGAACGACTTCGGCTCGGCGATCTCGGCGAACAGGAAGAACCCGACGCCGTTCGTGTCGAATCCGAACCGACGCTGCAGGATGCTGCGGATCAGGTGGCCGCCCGACAGGTCACCGAGGCAGCGCGTGTAGTGGTGCGCGATGAAGCCGCCGGCCCAGGTCGACGCCTGCTCGATCCGATCGACGTACGCCCGCGTGGTCGACAGCGGTGAGACCCGGGCCCGCCAGTCGGCACCGAGCAGGAACGCCAGGTCGGCCTCGATGGCCGGCAACCGGGTCAGCCCCGGGGCGAGGAACGGAGCCACCACCGGGTCGCCGGACCATCCCGCGGCGGCGTCCTCGAGGGCGGCGTAGACGAAGTAGTGCTGAGCGAGCAGCTGCACGTAGTCGTCCCGCGTCCCCCGGCCGATCAGCAGGTCGGTCATGAACGAGCAGCCGACGTCGACGGGGACCCGCTCGGCCGTGCGCTCCCGCACCGCCTCGGAGAAGGGGATGACGACGGTCATGGTGCGCACCTCCTGGTCACCTGGGTTAGGTGACCCTAACCCTAGTCAGGGAGGCGCGGTGCCGGTAGCCCCCGGGGCCGATCCCGGCGGACGTGCAGCCGGATCGCAGCCCGTCCAGAGGTGCGGCGCCCTGCGGCAGGGGTCAGCGGCGGCGGCGCTCGGCCCCCACGGCGGTCGCGAGCAGCAGCAGGCCGCCGACGAGGTGCGTGACGTTGTCGCCGAGGTTGAAGGCCAGGAAGTTGACGTCGGTGCCCTCGAGGAAGAAGCCGGCGACGCCGAAGACCACGAAGATCAGGCCGATCCAGGTGTTGATGTACCGGGCGCTCGCTCGCGACGACGCGCCGGCGATGATCAGCGCGGCACCGGCCAGCACCCAGACGACGACCAGCGCGGGGTTGAGGTTCCAGACGAACCAGAGCGACGCGCCCTGCGTGGAGAAGAACGTGCCCATGTCCTCGACGAGGAACCCGATGGCGCCGAGCAGGAGGAACACCGTGCCGACGAACAGGCCGGCCCCGCGGTTGGGCGACTCGCGGATGGTCGGCTCGTAGGGGGCCGGGGTCGCGGTCGTCGTGGTGCCGTGGGTGCTGCTCATGGTGAAGATGCCTCTCGTCCGTGGGTCAGCGTCCAGTATGCCCGCCGTGCGTCGCACCCGCCTCGGCGTCACACCCCCGGCCCGGCGTGACGCCCCGGGAACGCGGGGTGTCGCGCCGGAACAGGGGTGTCACGCGGCGCGCGGGGCGCGCGGGGCGCGCGGGGCGCGGGGCTGGCAAGATCGACGCCATGACCCCGACGCCCCTCCGCCTGGTCGTGGCGATCAACCCCGGCGCCTCCGCCGGCGGCCGGAAGCACCTCGCCGACGGGGTGCTCGCCGGGCTCCGCGGTGCCGGCCACACGGTCGTGCCGCTCACCGAGTCGAGCTACGACGACCTCGTGGCCGCCGCCCGTCGCGAGCTCGACCCCGACCACGGCGAGCGTCCCGACGCCCTGATCGTCGTCGGCGGCGACGGCATGGTGAACCTCGGGGCCAACCTCGTCGCGGGCACCGACGTGCCGCTGGGACTGGTGCCGACCGGCACCGGCAACGACACGGCCCGGGCGTTCGGGCTGCCCCACGACGACGCCGAGGCGGCCACGCGCCTCCTGGTCCGACTGCTCGAGGGCGAGCCGACCACGATCGACGCCGGACGCGTGCTGCAGGCCGACGGCCGGGCCACCTGGTTCGCCTGCATGGTCTCGGCAGGCTTCGACGCCGTCGTGAACGAGCGGGCCAACCGGCTGAGCTGGCCGAAGGGGCGCCGCCGCTACGACGTCGCGCTCGCCATCGAGCTGGTGCGCCTGCCGCGCATCTCGTACCGCCTCGAGCTCGACGGGGTCGCCTCGACGGTCGAGGGCACCCTGATCTCGGTCGGCAACGGCCAGTCGCTCGGCGGCGGCATGAAGGTCACGCCCGACGCCGTGCTCGACGACGGGCTGCTCGACGTGCTCGTGGTGGAGCGGCTGACGCGCTGGCAGTTCGTCCGGCTGTTCCCGAGCGTGTTCCGCGGCACCCACCTAAGCCACCCGAACGTGACCGTGCACCGCGTGCGTCGGGCCGTGATCGAGGCCGACGGGGTCGCCGCCTACGCGGACGGCGAGCGCGTCGGGCCGCTGCCCGTCACGGTCGAGGTCGTCCCGGGCGCCCTGCGCGTCTACGCCGCCATCGGTCGCTGACCGCCGGATCGAGCCCGGGAGGCGCGCTCGGCGGCGAAGCGGCCCGGGAGGCGCGCTCGGCGGCGAGGCGGCCGAACGCTCCGGGCACCCCCGACCTCAGCCGCGGTGCAGCGTCTCGCGGGGGTACTCGCCGAACCGCTGCTGGTACGCGGCCGAGAACCGGCCGAGGTGGGCGAAGGCCCAGTGTCGGGCGACGTCGGCGACGGTCGTGGCGTCCGGGGCGGCCGCCCGCAGCGCGTCGTGCACGCGCTCGAGGCGGATCTCGCGCAGGTAGGCCGTGGGCGTGGTGTCGAGGTGACGACTGAACGCCTGTTGCAGCCCGCGCGGGGTGAGCCCGGCCTCCCGGGCGATGTCCACGGCCGAGATCGGCAGGTGGGCGCTGGCGTGCATGTATTCGACGGCGAGGCGGAGGCTCGCGTTGCGCGGTGCCAGCAACGCCGCGGGCATCTGGCTCGAGGTGTGGGCGAAGGTGTCGAGCAGGGCCACCGCGGCCATCCGGGCCATCTCGGTGCGCATCAGGTCGCTGGGCTCGCCCGAGCCCAGGTAGGCGCGTCCGATCAGACGGACCGTGGCGTGCCAGGCCTGCATCGCGGCGGACGAGACGGGGGCGGCGTGGTCGAAGCGGAGCGTGCCGGGCATGATGCCGTGCTGCTCGGCCGCGACCTCGTCGACGACCGACTTGGAGAGGTGGAGCAGGCTCTGGTTGACGTCCTCGGTGGTGAACTCGAAGTCCCGCCCCTCGGGGAAGAGGATCGGTCGTCCGACGGCTCCGGCCACCTCGTCGCGACCGTTGTCGATCGTGGAACGCCCGTCGAGCAGCCAGTGGACGACGTGCTCGTCACCCGCGGCCGCCTGCCCGTCGACGCGACCCATGAACATCGTCGACCGCAGGGTCATGGCCCCGTCGCCGACGATGGTGTGGCGGAACGAGAAAGGGGCCTCGGTGGGAGCGACGCGGAAACCCCGGCCGTTGTACCCGGCCTGCAGGATGTCGACCGCCTCGTCGAGATCGCGCCCCCGCGCGTCGAAGCGCATCTTGTCGTCGCGGGCAGCCATCTCAGCGAATTGTTGCACGCACTCCAAACCCCGCACCAGTCGATCCCAGGGGGGTTGACAGTCGCTCGGCGACGTGCCTGAGGGCCGGCTCGCAGCGGGCGGGCCTACGGTCGGACCCATGACGCTCGACGACATCACCCTGACCACGATCCGCGGCGAGTCCACCACGTTCGGCGCCTACGCCGACAAGGTCGTGATGGTCGTGAACGTGGCCTCCCGCTGTGGCCTCGCGCCCCAGTACGAGAAGCTCGAGGCGCTGCAGAAGCAGTACGGCGAGCAGGGCTTCACGGTGCTGGGCTTCCCCAGCAACCAGTTCTTCCAGGAGCTCTCGAGCGGCGAGGCCATCGAGGAGTACTGCTCGGCGACCTGGGGCGTGACCTTCCCGATGATGGAGAAGGTCAAGGTCAACGGTCGGGGTGAGCACCCGCTCTACACCGAGCTGAAGAAGGCCACCGATGCCGACGGCAAGGCCGGCCGCGTGAAGTGGAACTTCGAGAAGTTCGTGATCACGCCCGGCGGCGCCGTGCACCGGTTCCGTCCGACGACCGAGCCCGACGCCCCCGAGGTCGTCGCGGTGATCGAGGAGGCGCTGGCCGGCTGAGCAGACCCGCTGCGGTCGCTCAGTGGCCGGCCGCGTACCGGGCCTGCACGGCCGAGGCGCTCTGGGCCGAGTTGTTGTAGATCGTCGTGCCGTCGACCGAGCCGACGAAGTAGCCGTTGGTCGGAGCCGACGGCAGCCCGCTGAGCGGGGCGTAGCCGACCCGCCAGTAACCGGTGGCCGTCTGCACGGTCTTGTTCGTGCTGTCGGTGACGACGGCGACGCCGTCGACGTAGACCACCGTGCTCGTGCCCGAGAGGGTGGCGACCACGTGGTGCCAGGCGCCGTCGTTGTACGAGGCGGGCGTCGTCGTCGCCTTGGTCGTGGTCGTGGTGGGGCGCACGCCGAGGACGATCTTGCCCGCCGTGGTCAGGTACAGCGCGCGGTCGGCGGTCGTGTTCGTGCCGGTCTGTGCCGTCGTGAAGGCGGCCAGGGTGCCCCCGGCCGTGCTGGTCGTGCGGAACCAGGTCTCGATCGTGAAGGCGGCCTGGCCGGTGAGGTTGACCGCGGTCGTGACCTGACCCGTGCCGTCGAGCTGCAGGTAGGGGCTCTGGTTGGTGGCGCACGAGCCGGCGACGAACGTCGCCCCGCCGCTCAGGGTGCCCACTCGGGCGAACGAGCTGCCGTCGGTGGTGGTCGTGCCGGACGTCTCGTTGTACGGGAAACCGTACGAGGTCTGCGAGTTGTAGGTGTCCTGCAGGCAGTCGTAGTTCCCGGCACCGAAGCTCGACGTCGGGTTCCCGGTCGGGGCGGCGAACGCGGCGTGCGCGCCACCGGACACGACGAGGGTGAGTGCGAGACCGCCACCGATCGCTGCCAGGCCGATCGCGCCTCCTGCGGTCCTCAGGCGACGGAGGCGCCGCTCGCGACGACGCTGGACGCGGCGGCCGGCGGGGGCGGTCACCCGAGGCGACGCGGGACGCTCGTCACGCAGCAGGTACCGGTCGTTGCGGCTGAGCAGGACGACGAGGATCAGCAGTCCGCCGGTGACCAGCAGGTGGCCGTACTGGTGGGCCGCGGCCCAGACGAAGGGCGTTCCGACGTACGGCACGCGCAGGAACCCGACGCCGATGACGGCGCTGCGGTCGATCGGCGTCGAGTCGACGCTCGGGTTGGCGTCGCCCTTGGTGACGATCTGCCCGGCCTGGCCGTTGTCGTGGTAGCGGTGCAGCCGCAGGTGCCCGGCCTGGTCGGGGTCGTCGAAGAGGAGGACCTGACCGCGGTGCACGTCGGACGCCGCCACGGGCTTCGCGACGACGACGTCGCCGGGGTGGATGCGGGGCTCCATCGAGCCGGTCATCACGGTCGTGGGGCTCCAGCCGAGGGCGGCGGGAGCGGCCGCGTAGACCATCAGGCCGAGCAGCGAGTAGAGCACGACGCGTGACGCGGTGCCGAGGGCCAGGCGCGTCCAGTCGAGCCACGGACGAGAGGCACCCAGGGGCACGGTGATCGAGGCCGCGGCCGCGGTGGTGGGCCGCAGCTTCAGGTCGATCGTGCTCATGGGTGCCTCTGCTCGGGGGTGGTGCGGATGATGCGGTCTCGGGCCGCCTGGTGCGGTGGTGCGCGGTGCTGGTGCGGTGTCGCCGTGACGCGGGGGTCAGCCGCGGGACGGGTCTCAGCTGTTCTGGGCCTCCCAGGTGAGGCCGAGGCTTGCGGTGCCGCCCTGGGTCGTGTTGGGGGCGGTGTTCGAGACGGTGTAAGTCACCTGGTAGGTGCGGGTCTCGGACGCAGTGCCGGTGGGGGCCCAGGTGCCGACGCCATTGGAGTAGTTGGTGTAGCTGGTGCCGAAGGCGGCCAGCGTGCCGTTGTAGAGGCTCGAGCCCGCCGAGAGCGGGGTGAAGCCGGTGCACGAGCCGAAGCCGCCGCCGGTGCCCTGCACGACGCTCAGCGTGATGTTCGACGCGAGGTTGTTGGTCGTGGCGGCGCCCGTCCCGTAGAGCTTGACGGCCGAGGCGAGCGAGCCCGTGCTGGTGACGGCGATGCAGTTGCTGCCGGTCTGGCCGGGCTTGAGGTTCGTGGCGGTGAAGAGCGCGGTGTTGCTGTCGTCGTCGGTCAGGGCGACGGTGCCGGCGGTCCAGTTGCTGGTGGGGTTGACCGTGGTCGACGAGAAGGCCGAGTACGACGCCGTGGAGACGACGATGCCCGAGGCGACGAGGGCGGCGGGGATGGCGATCCAGGCGGCGATGCGGGCGATGCGGGGCGTGGGACGGGACATGGTGTGCTCCAGGGCGAGAGGGGGGAAGGGGGATGTCGGGGGCCAGCCGGCGAGGTGATTCAGGGGCTTCGCCGGTGAGAAGCTCACCTCCCGAACCGTTCCGGTTTCGAGTGGTCGTTGTTCTCAAGTGGTACGACAATCAAATTACTTGGACTCCGAGAGGCACGCAAGGCGAACCATGTCCCCAGTGGTGGGGGTGTCACGATCGTCGAGATTCTTGTTGACTGAGCCGGTGCCATGGACGGCACGCCCACACGCGTCACGGAGGACCCCCTTGCTCATCTCCCCACCCCGGGCCGACCCCGGCCTCATCACCGGCCCCGGCCTCACGCCCGGCCCCGGCCTCACGCCCGACCCCGGCCTCGCCCCCGGCGACCTCGGCCGCCTGCTCGACTCGTTCCGCCTGTTGATGCTGAACCACTCGCGGGTGCTCGACCACCAGGGCGACCTCTTCGGGCTGGGCGACACCGACATCCGGTTCCTCTTCTACGTGTGGGCCACCGGCGACCTGGTCACCCCGAAGCGGGCGGCCGAGCACCTCGACCTCTCGTCGGGTGCGATGACCAACCTCGTCGACCGCCTCGTCGACGCCGGGCACCTCGACCGGCGCCGCAACCCGGACGACCGCCGCAGCGTCATCGTCAGCCGCACGCCACGCGGCGTCGAGGTCACGACGGCCATCGCGAGCGCGTACGCCGCCGCGTTCGCCGAGGTCGTGCCGGCGTCGCGACACGGTGCCCTCGCCGACACGCTGCTCGACCTCGGCCGGGCGTTCGACCGCCACGGGGTCGGCACGCGCGACGCACCCCACGCCGCCGCCTGACCCGCCTCGGCCGCGGGCCACGGGCCACGGGCCACGGGCTGCGGGCCACGGGCCGCGGGCCGCGGGCCGCGGCCTAGGGGATGAGGCGGCGCAGGCGTGCGGCGTCGGCCAGGTCGGCCCGGAAGCGGTCGAGCGTCGACAGCGTGTAGAGCCCGTCGATCTGCTGGTCGACCCAGAGCTGGTGGATGCGCTTGAGGTCGGCCTGACGGCTCTTCCAGCCGATGCCGTCGATCACGGCCATGACGGTCTGTCGGGGCAGCCGCACGTCGGCCATCTCCTCGATCTCGCGGACGGCGTCGGTCAGCTTCGAACCGGTCGAGTCGAACCCCTTCGCCGCGACCACGATGGCGGGGTCCTGCGCCGAGGGGATCACCAGGTCGCACGGCGCCGTGCGGTTCGCCCGGCCGGTGAACCGCGTCCGCGTGCCGCAGGCGAGTCCGAGGTCACGGGCGATGGCCTCGATCTCGTCCTCGAGCCGCCGACCCGACACCCCGGCGCGGATCGCCGACGCCCGGGTGCCGGCCCGGGCCGAGAGCAGGTCGCCGAAGTCGTACGTGCGGTGCCGCTGGGACGCGACGAGGCGGACGAGCTCGAACTCGTCGTCGAGGTGGGCGACCAGTTCGTCGGCCCGTCCCCGCGCGAGCGTCAGCCAGCTGGGGGTGTCGAAGGCGTGCCGCAGCGAGTTGCGCAGCTTCTCCTGCGACAGCCCGACGGCCAGGCCGAGGGCGGGCACCCACGCCGGGTGCTGCCGGGTCCACTCGGCGAGGTGGTCGCGGTCGACGACGGGCAGGTCGCCGAGGCTCGCCGCGGCCCGGCCGAGGTCGGTCGCCGCGGCCGACGGCGCGGTCGGGTCGACGTGCGGGGTCATGCGGCCGAGCGAGGCGACGTACTCGTCGAAGGTGGGGATCGTCACGGTCGGTCCCTCCCGACGAAGACGTACTCGGTGGCCGCGGTGCGGGTCGCCGCGCGGTGCGTACCGAAGCTGTAGGTGTGGTCGACCACGCGCACCTCGACGTGCGGCTTGACCGTGCGCATCAGCTGCTCGATGCGCTCGCGGCTCGGCACGGCGTTCGACGAGTACGACAGCACGAGCGCCCCGGCGTCGGCGAACTGCTCGAAGGTGCGCACGAGGGCGTCGTCGACCGTGCGCGGGTAGGCGAACGGCGTGAACAGCTTGGCGATCTTCTTCGTCTTGGTCTCGGTCATGATCGTCTGCCCCCGCCAGTACACGGCCAGCCCCTGCAGGAAGTGGTACCGCTTCATGTAGTCCGCGTCGTCCCGAGGAGGCGCGTAGGGCGGATCGAGGTACACCAGGTCGGCGGGTGGTCGCCCGAGGTCGGCGACGTCGCCCTCGACGGCCTCGTGCGCGAGCCCGTCGTCGAACA
The DNA here is from genome assembly GCF_001421165.1 of Frigoribacterium sp. Leaf8. Taxonomy (GTDB): domain Bacteria; phylum Actinomycetota; class Actinomycetes; order Actinomycetales; family Microbacteriaceae; genus Frigoribacterium. The sequence goes on from NZ_LMKB01000008.1 coordinate 133,612, forward strand.
CCGTCGCACCGTAGGCCCGGACGGCCGCCCGGAACTGCTCGGCCATGGTCAGCCGCAGGTCGCGGCGTCCGTCGTCGTACCGCGCCCCGGTGAAGGTGAAGACGCCCCGGGGCTGCTTGCGCGCCGCGGCCAGCACGAGGCCCGCGATCGCGAGGTCGCGCTCGGCACCGACGAGCCGGTCGACGTGCGACCAGGCCGAGTCGAGGAACGCCCGGTCGTCGGCCGAGAAGAACACGCCGTCGAAGGTGCGGCGGACGACGTCGCGGTCGTCCGCGGGCGGGCCGCAGATCTCGTCGACGAGCTCGTCGGACAGCGTCGTCGACCCGTTGACGACGGAGGCGCGGGCGATGACCGCGGGGAACGCCAGGAAGTCGTTGCTCACGACCTGGCGACCTTCCGCCTTCATCAGGTACGAGACGACGCCGGACCCGCTGAAGGCGTCGATCGCGGTCGAGGGCCGCACCGCGCCTCCTCGGCCTCCGGGTTCGCGGCTCGACACGGGCGCGACGCTCGAGAAGACGTCGTGCAGCACGGGCAGCAGCGCGTACTTCGAGCCCATGTAGCGCAGGCGGGGGAAGGCGGCGACGCGGGCGGGCACGGGGGCGGCCCCGGTCGCCGTGGCGGCCCCGGTCGCGGAGGACTGCCTCACGGTGGGCCGGCTCGCGGCGGAGGGCACGAGCTCGACGGTCACCGGGCAAGTCTGCCGCACGTCAGCGGTCGGACGGGCTCCGGGTGCGGGAGTCGAGGTCGACGCGCTCGGCGTGCGGGACGCTGCCGGTGGTCGTGCCGGCGATGCGCAGGCTCTCTTGTCGCAGCTCGAGCTGGGCGACGACGAGCGCCGCGAGGTCGGCGAGGTTGGCGACCTGCTCGTCACTGGCCGTGCCCGGCTCGCGACCGATCACCGAGAGGGTGCCGATCGTGTGGCCGTCGCGCCGGGTGAGGGGCACGCTGACGTAGAACCGCATGCCGAGCGGACCGGTGACCAGCGGGCTCGACGCCACGCGACGGTCGGTGGCGGCGTCCTCGATGACGAGCGGCTCGGACGAGTGGACGGCCCCGAGCGAGAGGTCGATGTGCCGGGCGATGTCGCCCACGGCGGGGTCGTAGTGGGTCGTGAACCACGTGCGGTCGTCGTCGATCACGGTCGCCAGGGCGATGGGCGCCGAGAACAGGCGGGCCGCCATGGCGGTGACGCGGTCGAGCGCCTCGTTGGGCAGGGTGTCGAGCACCTCGCTGTGGTCGAAGGGCTCGGTGTCGCCCCCGCGCATCGAGCCGTCGCCGGTCGACAGGTCGCCCACGGCGTCGCGGTGCTCGGTCGTCTCGGTGATGACCACGTCGCGCATCATCGCGACGAGCTCGGCCCGCGTCGGCCGCTCGGCGGGGTCCCGGCGGGTCATCGCCCGCAAGGCGTGACGCCAGTGCTCGGGCAGCGGGTCGGGCAGCACCGGGTCGCGCGACAGCCGGGCCACGGCCGACTCGACGAGCGACCCCGGGAACTCGCGTCGACGCGTGAAGCACTGCAGCAGCACGAGGCCGAGGCTGTAGACGTCGCTCGGGGGGCCGACCTGGCCGCCCACGGCCTGCTCGGGGCTGAGGTACGCCGCGGTGCCGGTGGTGACGCCCTCGGCGGTGAGCCGTTCGACGTCCTCGGTGAGGGCGATGCCGAAGTCGGCGAGCTTGGCCCGGGCGCGGGCCGCCTCGTGGTCGCCGTAGTCGACGAGCAGGATGTTCGACGGCTTGATGTCGCGGTGCACCACCGCGTGGCCGTGGATGTAGTCGAGCGCCTCGGCCATGTCGTAGCCGATCTCGGCGATGTGCCTCGGGGCGAGCGCGCCGTGCCGCAGACGGTCTTCGAGGTTGAGGCCGGCGATCAGCGGCATCACGAGGAAGCGTTGCGGACCGTTCGGCCCCTGCTCGACGCCGGCGTCGAAGAGACCGACGAGGCCGTGGTGCTCGAGGCTCGACAGCACGCCGAGCTCGGCCTCTTGTCGGGCCGGGTCGACCATCGCGCTGTGGAAGACCTTGATCGCGACCGTGCGGTTGAGGCTCTCGTCGACGGCCTTGTAGACGGTCGCCATGCCGCCGCGGCCCACGACGGACTGCAGGCGGTAGCGCTCGGCGAGGACGCGATCGAGCGCGTCGTCCTGCTGTGGCGCGGCCATCGCCTCCCCCTCGTGACTGGTGTGTGGTCCATCCTGTCGCATGCGGGGCGATCTCGTGACGGTCCGGCGGGTGACGATCACATCACGACGAGGTCACGCCCATCGCCCGGGGACCCCGGCGCGAGCGGGCCGGACCTTGCGATGCCCTGGGAGAACGTCGTCGTCGGGAAGGCATCGGGCGGGCCATCGGTTGCGTTGCGCATGACAACCTACGGAATCATCGGAGCAGGCAACATCGGCAGCCAGGTCGCCCGGGCGGTCATCGCCCACGGCCACGACGTCGTGATCAGCAACTCGCGCGGCCCCGAGACCCTGGCCGACCTCGTGGCCGACCTCGGCCCCAAGGCCCGGGCCGCCACGGCGACCGAGGCCGGCGAAGCGGGCGACGTCGTCGTCGTCACCGTCCCCCTCAAGAACGTCGACCAGGTGCCCGTCGAGCCGCTCGCGGGCAAGACCGTGATCGACACGAACAACTACTACTTCGAGCGCGACGGCCACATCACCGCGCTCGACGAGGGCACCGACACGACCGCCGAGATGCTGCAGCGCCACCTGCCCACCAGCACGGTCGTCAAGGGCTTCAACCACATCCCGGCCGACGACATCACGACCGACACCGCCCCGGCCGGCACCCCCGACCGCCGCGCGCTGGCCACGTCGAGCGACTCCCCCGAGGCCGTCGCCCTGATGACCGACCTCTACGACGAGCTCGGCTTCGACACCGTCGACGTCAGCCCGTTGTCCGAGAGCTGGCGCGTGGAGCGCGACCGCCCGGCCTACGTCGTCCGTCAGACGAAGGACGAGCTCGTCGCCAACCTGGCGAAGGCGAACCGGGTGCCGCAGGCCTCCTGACCCGGCCGGGCGGTGACGCCGCCCGACGAACGCGACCCGCGCCTCCTGCAGGAGGCGCGGGTCGCGTCGTTCGTGGAGGTGCCGGTCAGAGCACCCAGCAGCGGTAGGCCGAACCGGTCACCGCGCGTTCGCTGGTCACGAGCGAGGTCGTGTAGGTCTGCGTGAACGTGTCGACCGCGGGGAGGTCGACGACCTTCCACCCGACCACCGCGCGGTTCTCGTTCAGCGCCTGCACCGCACAGCCGACGTCCGTGCCGCCCGCGACGTTGATCGTGTACTGCACCTGGACGGCGTCGTCGCCCGCGACGGTGAAGCCGTAGTGGCTCACCTCGAGCTCGGCCGAGTCACCGTCGAACGCGACGAGCACGACCCAGGCCGCCACCACGACGGCCACGACGGCACCCGCGACGAGGGCGATCAGTCGCGATCGACGAGTCCGGCCCGGCCGCCGGCCGTACCGACTGTCGAGCCGTGAGGCCGGATCGGCGCGCGCCGGGTCGAGGGTCTGCATGGCGTCAAGGGTAGGAGGCGCCGGCTCGGAACCGCATGGACGTCACGTCCCGCGGTGGCCGGCCGGCCGAGGCGGGCCGCCTGGACGGCTCGGGCCGCCTCGTCGGGTCAACCCGCCTCGAGGGGTCAGGCCGCTTCGGCCGCGAAGAGCATCGACAGGTCGAGGGGCTCGGTGGGGGCCAGTTCGACGTAGACCAGGTCGTCGTTCACAGGAAGAGCCCGTTGCTGAGGAAGAGCGCGGCGACGAGGCTCGCGCTGGCGCCGACGGCCGCCGTGGCGATGACGAAGAGGGTCGCCTGGCGTTCGGTCTCGCGGACCTCGGAGAAGGGGCTCTGGTCCGCGTCGATGCGGCGACGCGACGGCGTGAGGAGTGTCATGGTGTGTCCGATCTCGGCAGCCCTGTGCTGCCTGCCCGTGATGCTGTTGCCGGAGGGGGCGCGACCCGGTCGCGTCCCGCACCGCCCGTGAAGTCGGTGCATAGGAATGAAACCACGGGATAGCTAGTCCCTCTAACTACTCGACCGGGCTGTTCGCATTGCGGACAGCGCCCCCTCTCCGTCGTCGACCAAGCCGGCTCCGAGGCCTGATTCCCCGGCCTTCTGCGCCACCCACCCCCGAAAGGGGAATGTCCTCATTTCGGGGGACCGGCAGACTGACCTCGGTCTCGGGACGAGACCGCCGGAGGCCGCGCCTCCTGCACTGCACGGATTGCGAACGCACATGCCCCTGGTCGAGACCCCGACCCCCCGCCCGCACGGCCGCCTGATCGCGGCCGTCCTGCGCGCCTCCCAACCCCTCTTCCGCCTGCACCTCGCGCTGTACCGGCGCGAGGTGGCGCGGGCGCCCTACCCCCGCGACGCCCGCCGCATGACCATCGACGGCCCGGACCCCGTGCACCTGCTCTTCGTCGGCAGCATCGCCGTCGAGGGCTTCGGCGTGCTCGCGCACGACCTGACCTGCGCCAGCCAGACCGCCCGCCTCGTCGGCTCGGCCCGGGGCCGCGGCGTCACCTGGCGCGAGGTCTCGGCACCCGTGCTCACCGCCGCCGAGGCCGCCCGCGTCGAGCTGCCGACCGACCCCGCGGAGGCGGCGGTGGTGCTGCTCGGCATCTGTGACGTCCTGCTGGCGACCGGGGGCGCCTCCTGGGAGGCCGACCTCCGCCGTCTCGCCGACCGGGTGCGCGAGACGGCCGGCCCCGACTGCCGCATGGTCTACGTCGGCATCCCGCCGATGGCCGAGTTCCGGCCGATCCCCCCGGTGGCCAAGCGACTGCTGACCCGTCAGATCGAACGGCTGAACGCGCTGACGGCCCGGGTCGCCCTGACCACGCCCGGCGCATCGTGGGTGCCGTTCCCCGAGTGGCGGTCCGAGGGGCTGTACCACCAGGAGCTGTTGTCGTGGGCCACCATGCACCGGCGCTGGGGGCAGGCGATCGCGCCGGCCGTGGTGAGGTCGCTCGGGGGCGTCACCGCCGCCGAGGCGCGCCACGAGAGCGACCCCGGGCCGGGAGTCCCGGCCTAGACGCCCGAGTCCGCCAGGCTGCCGACGCGGCTCGTGCCGTAGGTGTACACGTAGCAGACGACCGAGCGCTCGCCATCGTCCCAGCCCTTCTCGGTCGGGGCGAGCACGCCGTAGTCGGCGAGGGACTCGTCGTACGAGGCCCCGACGTAGTCGTCGAAGGCCGCGTCGCAGAGGGCGGCCGCCTCGTCGAGGACCTCGACGCCGCCGGGGAACGCGCCGCCGTCCAGCTCGCTCACCAGGTAGGCCTCCTCGTCGTGAGCCTCGTCGCAGGAGGTCGTCTCGACGTCGCCGGTGCCCTCGCGGCCGAGGTCGCCGACGGTGAAGCAGGTGCCGACGTCGAGCCCGTCCACGCCGGTCACCCCCGAGAAGTCGAGCGGGTAGAGGTAGTCGCCGTAGACCGCGTCCGAACCGAAGTACGTCGTGGGGTCCTCGCCGCCGGAGGTGTAGCCGTCGTCGTAGCCGGCCGAGCCGCCGGCGAGCGTCATCCCGCCGAGCAGGCCGGCCCCGCCGCCGACGATCAGGGCGACGACGGCCGTGCCGACGATCGCGAGGACCCACGGCGTCTTCGAGGGCTGCACCGGCAGGGCGGGGAGGAACGCAGGAGGCGCGGCGTAGGGGTCCTGCGTCGGCCACGGCTGCCAGGGCGCCTGGGCCTGCGGCTGCGGCTGGGAGTGGGAGTGGGGCTGCCAGCCGGACGGCTGCTGCTCGGGCTGCGGCCACCCCTGCTGTTGCGGCTGCTGCTCGGGCTGCGGCCACCCCTGCGGTTGCGGCTGCTGGTCGGGCACGCCCGGCTCGATCGGTGTGCTCACGGTCGTTCCCCTTCGTCGACCGGGCCGTCGGATGGCCGGGTCACGCCGGATCATATCCAGCGCCGGGCACCCCGTTCGACCCCCTGTCCGGGAAGACGACCGTGATCTGGTTGCCCACCCCTTCGGCCTGACCTACACTCGATCCGTTCGAACACACGTTCGAACGTGCAGGAGGACGACATGAGCACCCAGACCACCCACGAGCCCGTCGCGCTGTGGTTCGAGCGCGACCTGCCGGCGCGGCTGGTCTGGTCCTGCCGACGGTGGCGGGTGAGCGACACCCCGACCGAGCTGCGGGTCGAGCCGGCTGTCACGCCCGCCTTCATCACGCACCCGCCCCGTCGCTTCGTCGGCTGGCGCTTCCAGGCCACCGACGACGACGGCACCACCCACATGTTCGAGGTCGTCCTCGGCACCGACGGCGGCTGGGTGCTGGGGCGCGTCTACGACTGACCCGGGACGACGACGGGCGGCTGCGAGGATGACGTCATGACGGACCCCCTGCTCGAACGCATCGAGCGCTACATGGCCAGGTCACCGGTGAGCGAGTCGTCTCGCCTCACCGCCTGGGCCCGGACGCTCGCCCTCGGCGAGCTGGTCCGCGTCCTGAGGACGAACGAGCCCACCGACGTCGGAGTGCAGACCCTCGAGTCGCAGCTGCGATTGGCGGCGACCATCACGCGGGACAGCGGCGGGGACCTCGAGGTCGCGGCCTCGCACCACGATCGCCTCGCTGCCGATCTCACCGCCGTGCAACCGGATGCGGACCAGTACTCTCCCGTCCGCAACGCCGCCCGCGCCCATCGCATGGCGGCGGCCATCTGCCGTGGTGATCACTCGGACCTGCGCCGCTTCGCCTCCCACCCGAGGCACGGGACCGACTACACCGCGGCGCTCCGGTTGCCGTCGACCGACTGACGGTCGGGGCCCCCCGGCAGACCGCGGCCGGGGCCCGGTCGGAGACTCCCTGGGCGGCCCGGATGGCGGCCCGCGTCGAAGGGTGACGAGGTCCTCGCGCACGGGTTGCGTCAGGATGTGGGGCCACGGCGTTCAGATGTCGCAAGGGACTCCGTCTCGCGCGGCTGGGCCGCTTAGGACTGTCTCATGCACTCATCGCCGGCCACCCCTGACACGACCTGCGACCGCCGTGTCGCGCGTCAGGTCCGTTCATGACCCTCACGGACATCCTTCCCTCGATGCGACGGGTGATCGCCGACCCGTTCGTCCCCGACGCCTGGCCGGAACGGACTCGTCCGACCCTGGACGACGTCGTCATCGGCGGGGTGTCCCTCGTCCGCCTGGCGAGCATCTGCGAGACGCCGTGCGTCCACACGGGCGCTGCCCTCGTGCCCCGCTCCGGTGGCCGGGTGTCGACCGTCGACGACGCCACGGCGATCGTCGTCACCGTCAGCAACGTCTGTCGCCACAGCTCCGGTGCGATCGTCGTCCAGGTGGACGCCCGACTGGGTGCGGTGCCCGTCGCCATCGGGGAGCTGCGTCTGATCGGGCGGATCTCGACGGCCCACGACGTGGCCATGGTGATCGGCCTGCAGGACGAGGGGCCCGATCTCGCCGTGGCCGACCTGCCCGGAGACCTTCGCATCGGCGACCTCCTGGCGGTCCCGTGCCCGGGCGACATCACGGTCGGGCGTCTGCGCCGGCACCAGAGCCGACGATGACGACCCCTGGCGCCCTCCCGACGATGCGTCACGCCGTGCACGACGTCGTGGACGGTGCTCATTCGTGGGGCACGCTGGACCAGGCTCCGGCTCGGTCGACGGTCGTGCAGCAGATCACCCTCCGGGTGTTCCGACCGGGAACGAGCCTCCGCGAGAGGAGGCTCCTCCATCTCCGGCAGATCTGGCCCGTCGCCGGGGCGATCTGCTCGGCCGTGTCGCTCCTCGTCCTGGCATCCCGGGTCCCGGCTCCGGTGGCGGCCTCGATCGCTCTGGCCCTCTACGGTCTCGGGTTCCTGTGCCTCGACGTCATGACGACACGGCTCCGGGCCACGGTGCGAGAGCTGACGGCGTCCTCGACGTGCACCCCGGGCGGTCTGGTCGTGCTCGGTGACGCCGCCTGCGTCCGCGCGACGGCTGCGCGGCTCGTCGCCCTCGAGCGGGAACTCGCGTCAGGCCACCTCTCGCTCGAGCGGTACCTCGCGCGCTGGAACGAGGTCTACACCGCGTTGCCGGCGGATTCGAACCGGACATGACGTCGAAGACGTCGGTCCCCGTCGCCACTCGTTTCTACGGAACGGGGCCGCAGTTCGATGCCCTCGCCCTGGAGGTCGACGATTTCTCGGCCGCATCGCGACGCGACTCCCGGGACGCGGGCCGGTTCTTGACCGACGTGTTGGAGACGCAGCTGCGGCACCTCCGACCGGTGAGCCAGATCCTCCTCCTGGAACGCATCCGCGCCTCCGGACGCGTCTCGGGGTCTCACTTCTCGACCCTTCGCGGCGTCTTGTCGCGCACGCGGGCCGTGGCGGCGAACACCCACGGCATGGACGTCTCGACCAACGCGCTGCTCTTGCCTGCCTCTCGAGCCGACGCCCTGTCGGAACCGGACGTGCTCGACCTCGTGCGGCACCGCCCCCTCCAGGCGACGGGCGTCGTCCTCGATCACCACGTCCCCGTTCGGGTCGGACGTCTCAGGGAGTCCCTCAGCGCACCCGTCCTCTGACCGCCATCGTGTACTTCCCTGACGACGGGGGCAGGAGGCGCGTGGCATCCGAGGTCAGCTGCTTGGCTCGTCGGGCACGAAGCGGTAGCCCATGCCCTGCACGGTCTGGAGGTAGCGAGGTTGAGCCGGGACCGCTTCGAGCTTCTTCCGGAGTTGGGAGACGTACAGCCGCAGGTACCCGCCGTCAGTGGTGTGTGCCGGACCCCAGATCCGGGTGAGGATGTCCTCCCGTGTGACGAGACGCCCCGGGTTCCTGACCAGGATCTCGAGGATGCGCCATTCGGTGGGAGTCAGGCGGATCGCCTCGTCCGGTTCGCGGACGACGCTCTTGGCGACGAAGTCGATCCGGATGCCCCCGAACGTCTCGGACGGTTGATCGGGGGTCGGAGTCGTCCGTCGCGTCAGCGCCCGGAGGCGGGCCAACAGCTCGTCCATGGCGAACGGCTTGGTGATGTAGTCGTCGGCGCCGGCATCGAGCGCCTCGACCTTGTCCGCGGCGCCGGCTCGGCCCGAGACGACGAGGACCGGGATGTTGCTCCAGCCGCGGAGGCCTTCGATGACGCCGAGCCCGTCGACGTGCGGCATGCCGAGGTCGACCATGACGACGTCGGGATGTTCTTCGACGACGGCGCGGAGCGCCTCGGCTCCGTCGGCGGCGGTGGCGATGTCGTAGCCGACCGCCCCGAGGGTCAGGGTGAGTGCCCGGACGAGCTGCGGATCGTCGTCGGCGATGAGGATCTTCACGAGTGGTCCGTCCCGGTCGTCTGATGAGCCACAGGAAGGGAGACGACCATGCTGAGCCCGCCTCCCGGGGTCTCCTCGGCTCGGAGGGTGCCCCCCATGCCCTCGGTGAAGCCCTTGGAGATGGCGAGTCCCAGCCCGAGGCCGGCGGTGTTGTCGGTGTCGCCGAGGCGCTGGAAGGGGACGAACACCAGGTCCAGGCGTTCGGGGCTGATCCCCGGCCCCTGATCGGCGACGCGGATCTCCACGGCGTCCCCGAAGGTGCTGCTCGAGAGACGCACCGGTGTCCCCGCGGGGGCGTACTTGAGGGCGTTGTCGAGCAGGTTCACCAGGACGCGCTGGAGGAGGACCGGGTCGGCGTCGGCCTGGGGAACGTCCTCGCCGATCCGGAGCTCGATGCGTCCGGGGTCGACCTGGAGTTCGTCCACGGACGCGAAGAGGACGTCGTCGACGTCGACGGGCTGGCGTGACACCGCGAGGGCTCCCGCCTGGACGCGGCTGACGTCCAGGAGGTTCGTGACGAGGGCCGACAGCGCGTCGAGGCTCTCGTGGGCCGTGGTGAGGAGTTCGTCGCGGTCGCGGTCCGCCCAGACGACGTCGTCTTGTTGCAGGCCCGTCACGGCCGCCGTGGCCGAGGCGAGCGGCCGCCGCAGGTCGTGTCCGACGGCGGCGAGCAGTGCCGTGCGGACCTGGTCCACCTGCGCCAGCGGCCCCGCGGAGTCGGCGGTCGCCGACAGGGCCTTGTGTTCCAGGGCCGTCTCGACCTGGGCCGCGATGACCGAGAGGAGGCGCCTCTCGGACGCCGCCATCGGTGGTCCTGTCATCTCGAGGCGCGCACGGGTGCCGACGGGGACGATCGTCGTCTCGTCGCCGGCCCGGGGTGCGCCGAGGGAGTCGACGACGTCACCGTCGACGTCGATGACGGAGACCGTCCGCAGGCGGAAGGCGTCCTGGGTGCGGGACAGGAGCGCGTGGAGCGCGTCCTGGCCGCGGATGACGCCCCCGGCGACGGCCGCGAGGAGTTCGGACTCGGCGACGGCACGCGCCGCCGCCCGGGATCGACGGGCAGCCTGGTCGACCACGTAGCTGACGAGCAGGGCGATGACGACGTAGAGGACGAGGGTCAGGAGGTGCAGCGGCCGGCCGACGGTGATGCTGTCGTAGGGCTCGACGAAGAAGAAGTCCAGCGTCACTCCCGAGAGCACCGCCGCGAAGAGGGCCGGCCAGATCCCGCCGACGAGCGCGACGACCACGACGAGCAGCTGGTAGACGAGCACGTCGCTCGTGAGCGATTCGTCGCTGCGGAACATCACGAGCAGCCAGGTCACGATCGGGCCGAGCACCACGGCGAGACCGCCCCCCAGGAGGCGACGCCGCAGCGTCAGCGCGCCTCCTGCCCGGGGGAGGGTGAACCGGCCGCCGGCGGCGGAGTGGGTCACGATGTGCACGTCGATGTCACCCGATTCGCGGATGACGGTGGCGCCGATCCCCGGGCCCGTCAGGGCTGCGGCGACACGGCTCCGGCGGCTGACGCCGATGACGAGTTGGGAGGCGTTCATCGCCTTCGCGAACTGGACCAGGGCGACGGGGACGTCACCACCGACGACCTGGTGATGGGTGCCGCCGAGTTTCTCCGTCAGGGCGCGCTGCGCCGAGAGAGCACCCGGGTGCGCATCGCGGAGGCCGTCCTGGGCGATGACGTGCACGGTGACGAGCTCGCCCCCGGACGACCGGGCGGCGATGCGGGCGCCACGACGGATGAGGGTCTCGCCCTCCGGCCCGCCGGTGAGGGCGACCACGACCCGCTCCCGCGCCTCCCACTTGCTGTCGATCCCGTTCTCGACCCGGTAGGCCTTCAGGGCGCTGTCGACCTCGTCGGCCAGCCACAGCAGAGCCAGCTCCCGCAACGCCGTCAGGTTGCCGAGGCGGAAGTAGTTCGACAGCGCGGCGTCGATGCGGGCCGCCGGGTAGACGTTCCCCTCGGCGAGACGGTCGCGGAGCGCCTGGGGGGCGAGGTCGACGACCTCGATCTGATCGGCGCTCCGGAGCATGCTGTCGGGGACGGTCTCGCGCTGGGCGGCCCCGGTGATCTTCTCCACCACGTCGTTGAGTGACTCGATGTGCTGGACGTTGACGGTCGAGATGACGTCGATGCCCGCGTCGAGGAGGACCTGGACGTCCTGCCACCGCTTCTGCCGGGCCGAGCCCGGAGCGTTGGTGTGGGCGAGCTCGTCGACGAGGGCGAGGTCGGGTCTCCGGGCGAGGACCGCGTCGACGTCCATCTCCGTCAGCTCGACGCCGCGGTGCAGGGTCGTCGTCCGCGGGACGACCTCGAGATCGCCGAGCATGGACGCCGTGGCCTCGCGGCCGTGGGTCTCGACGACGGCGACGACGACGTCCTTGCCCTCTCGGGCGAGCCGGGTCCCCTCTTCGAGCATGGTGTAGGTCTTGCCGACGCCGGGGGCGGCGCCGAGCAGCACCCGGAGCCGCCCCCGCTTCACGGTCTCAGCGTCCCGTCTCGGCCAGGGCCGCGTTGAGCTCGAGCACGTTCACGGTGGGCTCGCCCAGGTAGCCGAGGTCGCGGCCCTGGGTGTGCTCCTCCACGAGCGCCTCGACGTCCGCGACCGGCAGGTCACGTGCCGCGGCGACCCGCTCGACCTGGATGCGCGCGTACTCGGGGCTGATGTGCGGGTCGAGCCCGGACGCGGAGGCGGTGAGCGCGTCGACGGGGACGTCCTCCGGGGCGACTCCGTCGCTCTCGGCGATCGCCGCCCGCCGCTCCTCGACGGCCGCGATGAGGTCCTCGTTCTCGGGCCCGTAGTTGCTGCCGCTCGAGGCGGAGGCGTCGTAGCCGTCACCGGCAGCCGAGGGCCGCGACTGGAACCACTCGGGCAGGGCGACACCGTCGGCGTCGGTGAAGGACTGCCCGATGAGTGACGAGCCGACGGTCTCACCGTCGACGCGGACGGCGGAACCGTCCGCCTTGCCGCCCAGGACGAGCTGGCCGACCCCGGTGACGACGGCCGTGTAGGCCACGCCGAGGACGATGGTGAAGACGAGCATCGCGCGGAGGGCGACACCGTACTGGCGGAGCAGGGTGCGGGTGTTCATGGTCTCTCTCTCGTTCGTCGTCTGCGTCGGTTCAGAAGCCGGGGAGCAGGCTGACGATCAGGTCGATGATCTTGATGCCGACGAACGGGGCGACGACGCCGCCGAGTCCGTAGACGAGGAGGTTGCGCGACAGGATCGACGACGCCGACGCCGCCCGGTACTTCACGCCCCGCAGGGCGAGCGGGATGAGCACGACGATCACGAGGGCGTTGAAGACGATCGCCGAGAGGATCGCCGAGGCCGGCGAGGACAGCTGCATGACGTTCAGCAGCCCGAGCCCGGGGAACACCCCGGCGAACATGGCCGGGATGATCGCGAAGTACTTCGCGATGTCGTTGGCGATCGAGAACGTCGTGAGGGCGCCGCGGGTGATGAGCAGCTGCTTGCCGATGCGGACGATGTCGATCAGCTTGGTCGGGTCGCTGTCGAGGTCGACCATGTTGCCGGCCTCCTTCGCGGCCGAGGTGCCCGTGTTCATCGCGACGCCGACGTCGGCCTGGGCCAGCGCGGGGGCGTCGTTGGTGCCGTCGCCGGTCATCGCGACGAGCGCGCCTCCTTCTTGCTCCCGGCGGATGAGGGCGAGCTTGTCCTCCGGGGTGGCCTCGGCGAGGTAGTCGTCGACGCCGGCCTCGGCCGCGATCGCCTTGGCGGTGAGGGGGTTGTCGCCGGTGATCATGACCGTGCGGATGCCCATGCTGCGCAGTTCGGCGAAGCGTTCGCGCAGGCCGGTCTTGACGACGTCCTTGAGGTACACGACGCCGAGGACGCGAGCCTCCGAGGCCGTGGTCTTGATCGCGACGACCAAGGGGGTCCCTCCGGCGTTCGAGATCTCGTCGATGCGGGTCTGCAGTTCGTCGTGCTCGGTGCTGGCGAGACGACGGTCCTCCTCGACCCAGGCGATGACGGAGTTGCCGGCACCCTTGCGGATCTGCGTGCCGTCGGGCAGGTCGAGACCCGACATGCGGGTCTGGGCGGTGAAGGGCACGATCTCACCCGGCTGACCGTCGGCGTCGTGCCACCCCGTCGTCAGGGCGAGGTCGACGATCGACTTGCCCTCGGGGGTCGGGTCGCTGAGCGACGACCGGGCGGCGGCGTCGACGAGTTCGGCCCGGGCGATGCCGTCGAGGGGCGTGAACTCGGCCGCCTGCCGGTTGCCGTAGGTGATGGTGCCGGTCTTGTCGAGCAGCAGCGTGGTGACGTCACCGGCGGCCTCGACCGCGCGGCCCGACATGGCGAGCACGTTGCGCTGCACCAGGCGGTCCATGCCCGCGATGCCGATGGCGCTGAGCAGCGCGCCGATCGTCGTGGGGATGAGGCAGACCAGCAGGGCGATGAGCACGGGGATGCTCACCGACGCGTCGCTGTAGGCCGCGATGGGGTTCAACGTCAGGGTCACGACGACGAACACGATCGACAGGCTCGCGAGCAGGATGTTCAGCGCGATCTCGTTCGGGGTCTTCTGGCGGGAGGCGCCCTCGACGAGGCGGATCATGCGGTCGACGAAGGTCTCGCCGGGCTTGCTCGTGATGCGCACGACCACCCGGTCGGACAGCACGCGGGTGCCGCCGGTGACCGCGCTGCGGTCGCCGCCCGACTCGCGGATCACCGGGGCGGACTCGCCCGTGATGGCCGACTCGTCGACGCTCGCGATGCCCCAGACGATGTCTCCGTCGCCGGGGATCAGCTCGCCGGCGGTCACGACGACCGTGTCGCCGAGCGTGAGGTCGGCCGAGGACACCGACTCCGAGGAGGCGCGCTCGGCACCGGCGTCGGAGGTCGCGTCGTACGAGACCACGCGCTGGGCGGTGGTGCTGGTGCGGGTCGCCTTCAAGGTCTCGGCCTGTGCCTTGCCGCGGCCCTCGGCGACGGACTCGGCGAGGTTGGCGAAGACGACGGTGAGCCAGAGCCAGACGGCGATGGCCCAGGTGAAGGAGCCGGGGACGGGCGAGCCGCCCGAGGTCTCGGGACCGGTGAAGAGGCCGGCGATCGCGAGGATCGTCGTGTAGGCGGCGCCGACCTCGACGATGAACATGACGGGGTTGTGCCACATCTCGCGCGGGTCGAGTTTGCGGAGCGCGCCGGGCAGGGCCGCGACGAGCTGGGCGGCGCCGAACGCGCCTCCTCGGTTCGTCGGGGTCTGGTCACCCTCGCGCTCGTGGTCGGTGGTCGGTGTGTCGGTGGTGATGGACATGGTCACTTCAGCCCTTCGGCGAGCGGTCCCAGTGCGAGGACGGGGAAGTAGGTCAGCGCGGTGATGATCACCGAGACGCCGGTGAGCAGGCCCACGAACTGCGGGCGGTGGGTGGGCAGGGTCCCGGCGGTGGCGGGGACCTTGTCCTGTGCGGCGAAGGAGCCGGCGAGGGCGAGCACGAGCACGATCGGGAGGAAACGGCCGAGCAGCATCGCGACACCGAGGGTGGTGTTGAACCAGGGGGTGTTCGCCGTGAGGCCGGCGAAGGCGGAGCCGTTGTTGTTCGCGGCGGAGGTGAAGGCGTAGAGCACCTCGCTGAAGCCGTGCAGGCCCGGGTTCCAGATCGACGTGCCCTCGACGTCGGCACGCACCGCGGGGATCGCGAAGCTCAGCGCCGTGAAGGCGAGGACGATGGTCGGCGTGACCAGGATGTAGAGGCTGGCGAGCTTGATCTCGCGCGGCCCGATCTTCTTGCCGAGGTACTCCGGGGTGCGGCCGACGAGCAGGCCCGCGATGAACACCGTGATGACGGCCAGGACGAGCATCCCGTAGAGGCCTGATCCGACGCCGCCGGGGGCGATCTCGCCGAGCATCATGTTGATCATCGGCATCATGCCGCCGAGGGCGGTGTACGAGTCGTGCATCGAGTTCACCGCCCCCGTCGACGTCAGGGTCGAGGTGGAACCGAACAGGGTCGATCCCCAGATGCCGAACCGCGCCTCCTTGCCTTCCATCGCGCCTCCGGCGAGCTGGGTGGCGGTGCCGGCACCGCGGAGCTCGAACCAGGTCATGGCGGTCAGCGAGACGGCGAAGATCGTCGTCATGACGGCGGCGATCGCGACGCCCTGCTTCGTCGAGCCGACCATGCGGCCGAAGGTGCGCGGCAGCGAGAACGGGATGACGAGCATCATGAGGATCTCGAACAGGCTCGTCCACGGCGTGGGGTTCTCGAAGGGGTGGGAGCTGTTGGCGTTGAAGAAGCCGCCACCGTTGGTGCCGAGCATCTTGATCGCCTCCTGCGAGGCGACGGGCCCGCCGGGGATCGTCGCGGTCCCTCCGGTGAGGGTCGTGACGTCGGTGAACCCGGCGACGTTCTGGACGACCCCACCCGCGACGAGCACGAAGGCCGCGACGACGGCCAGGGGGAGCAGCAGGCGGACGAGCGTGCGTGTCAGGTCGACCCAGAAGTTGCCCAGCGTGCCGCTCTTCGCGCGGGCGAGCCCTCGGATGACGGCCACGGCGACCACGATCCCGACGGCCGCGGAGACGAAGTTCTGGACGGCGAGTCCGCCGAGCTGCACCGCGTACCCGAGGGTCACGTCGGGAGAGTACGACTGCCAGTTGGTGTTCGTGACGAAGGACGCTGCCGTGTTGAACGACAGGCCCTCGGGGACGGCGGGGAAGCCGAGCGAGTAGGGCAGGAACGCCTGGAGGCGCTGGATCGCGTAGACGAACAGCACGCCGACGAGCGAGAACGCCAACACGCCGCGGAGGTACGCGGGCCAGGTCTGCTCGGAGGCGGAGTCGACGCCGATGAGGCGGTAGAAGCCGCGCTCGACGCGGGTGTCCTTCGCCGTCGTGAAGATCCTCGCCATGTGGTCGCCGAGAGGGCGGTACACGACGACGAGGACGACGACGACCGTGAGGATCTGGAGGATGCCGAACAGCGCGTCCATCAGAAGCGCTCGGGCTTCACGAGGGCGTACACGAGGTACGCCAAGGCGGCCACGGCGAGGACGGCGGCCCCGATGCTGAAGACGATCACAGCTTCTCGACCCCCTTCGCGACGAGGGACACCACTGCGAACACAGCGATGACGGCGAGCACGTACACGATGTCGAGCACTACGACTCCAAGAGGAACGATCGACGGGCCGGACGGCCCGGTGCCCGTCGTGGGCACAGCGAGTCAGTAGACACCTCGCCGCAGCGTCGATCGCGGGCCCTTACGACTTCCCTACGCCGAACGCCGTCTTCCTCACGGACACCACACGCCCACCGGGCACCGTGCCCCTGGAGCGACGGGCTCCGCCCGACCGTCGAGCGGTGTGACGCTCTACTGTCGCTGGGTGCCTTCCTCTTCCCCGCAGGTCCGATGCTGACCGCCGCCGAGTCCTGGCTCGGACGTCGACAGATCGGGCTCTACCTGGTGGCGATCGCGGCTGCCGGTGCGATCGGCCTCACCGTGCCGGGAGCGCACCACCTCGAGGGAGCGATCGAGCCCGTCCTCGGGCTGCTGTTGTTCGCGACGTTCCTCGGCGTGCCGTTCGCCGCGATCGGGCAGTCCCTCCGAGACGGACGGTTCCTCGCCGCGGTCGGAGTGCTGAACTTCGTCGTCGTGCCGCTCGTCGTGTTCGGGCTGTCGCGGTTCGTCGCGGACGAGCCGGCCCTGTTGTTCGGGGTGCTCCTGGTGCTGCTGACCCCGTGCATCGACTACGTGATCGTGTTCGCCGGCCTCGCCGGCGGCGCGTCGGAACGACTCCTCGCCGCCGCGCCGCTGCTGATGCTGGCGCAGATCCTCCTCCTGCCGCTCTACCTGCTGCTGTTCGTCGGCCCCGAGGGTGTGGCCGTGGTCGAGGTCGGGCCCTTCGCCCGAGCGTTCCTGCTGCTCATCGTCGTCCCTCTCGCCGCGGCCGGACTCGTGCAGGCCCTCGGCCGGCGACACCGCGCCGGTGCCCTGGTGGAGCGCACGATGCTGGGCCTCATGGTCCCGTTGATGATGGCGACGCTGTTCACGGTCGTGGCCTCGCAGGCCGGGGCCGTCGGAGAGTCCCTGGCGCAGCTTCTCGTGCTGGTGCCGCTCTACGCCGGATTCCTCGTCGTCATGGCGGCACTCGGCCTCGGCGTCGGCCGCGTCGCCCGGTTGGACGTTCCGGCCACGCGGGCTCTGATGTTCAGCGGAGCCACGCGCAACTCGCTCGTGGTCCTGCCGCTGGCGCTGGCCTTGCCGGCGTCGCTCTCGCTCGCGCCGGTCGTCGTCGTGACCCAGACCCTCGTCGAACTCGTCGGCATGATCGTCTTCGTCCGGGTCGTCCCACGCCTAGTCCGGGGTCAGCCGGTGGAGTAGCCGGCTTCGAGGTCCTGGGTCATCCCAGATCCAGGCAGAACGCCATGACCGCTTGCTGGACCGGCAGGAGGGATGCCTTGAAGGCGTGGCCGACGAAGGCGGGGTGCGCGATGGCGTCGGCACTCACCTCGACGCCGCGGAGGAACGGTGGGCACGGGTTCAGCCGTGCGCCCGTCGGCGCCGTGTCGAGCAGAGCCGAGTTGATGCGGTACGGCGCGAGGAGTTCCTCGTGCTCGCCCGGGCCGTCCGTGAGGATCACGTCGGCGGATCGGATCGCCGTCTCGAGGTCGTCGGTCCATCGGGCGCCGGGACTCCGGAGCCCCGCGGGGCAACACTGGACGAGATCGAGCTGCAGTGCACGGGCCGCCTCCTGCCAGGCGCCCGCGATGTTGCCGTCGGCCCCGACGAACAGGAAGCGCAGGGACCCCAGCTCGCTCTGCTGCCGGAGGGACCAGAGGTCGGAGAGCACCTCGCACGGGTGGTTCCGCTCGGTCATCGCATTGACGACCGGGACCGTGTCGACTGCAGCCAGCCCCTCCAGGACGGCGAGATCCCGGTGTCGGGCGACGATGACGTCGGCCCAGGCGCCGAGGTACTCGGCGACGTCCTCGAGGGCCTCGGACTTGTCAAGCGTCGTGTCCGGGAGCACGACCGGCTGGAGGCCCATCAGGGCGGCACCGCGTTCGAACGTCACCCGGGTGCGCAGGCTGGCCGGGGGGAAGAACATGACGGCGCAGCCCGCTGTCACCGGGCCGCGTCCGTCGCGGTAGGCGTCGGCGAGCGCGAACACCCGGTCGATGTCGGAGGGGCCCAGGTCGTCGAGTCTGATCAGGGAAGGCACCCTGCCACCGTAGAAGACGGACGGGACCGTCCGGGCAGGCCGCTCAAGAGCGCCAAGAGCTACCGCCGGTCGGCCCGCTGGGTATCCCCTGCCGGGCGGACGCGGGTTGCGAACTAACGGTGCGGTCGCTGACTTCGGTCATGCCACGGGAAGCCACGCAGGAGGCGATCGAGCGGACGGAGGCGGACGGGTTCAGGCCGGTGCTCGGCCCGGGGAGCATCACCACGATGATCCACGTCGTTCACCGAGTCGGCAGGCCTGAGCGCTCTCGCGTCAGCCTCGGCGAACCACCCGCGTTCTTGGAACATGACGACCTCCGTCGGTTGCGAGAAGCATCCCAGTGGGACGGGTCGCGGTCAACGACGCTCTTCGAGACGCTGACGCAGGCAGTAGGTTCGCCACGTGGTGGAAGACTTTCGACGAGCGACGACTGACCGTCACGCCGCCGGAACTTCCTCCCACGCGACGTAGCACCCTGGTGTTCGCCCCCAGGGCTCGTCGTCCTCGCGGCGGCACGAACCACGTCTCTCTTGGCACTGGTCCATCAGGACGATGAATACAGCACGCCTGCGCGCTCTCGCGGCCTGAACTGGTCGGCGAAATCGCGTTCGTTCGGGCCCCAGACCTTGGTCCACAGCCAGTAGCGGCCGCTCTCAGAGCGGGAAGAGTTCACACTCGATCATCTCGCGACTGATCGACCGGCACATCAGCCCGAAGTAGTCATCTCGCGCGCAGCAGCGGAGCCGCAGAAGACCATCGTCTAGCGGGGCTGGTGGCAGATCGGTGAATGTGCTCGTTCGCACGGCCCCGTAGCCTTTCGTCCCATGGGGCCTGAGGCGAACGAACATGACGAGGACAGAGACGACGCCTCGGCCCGAACAGGCGCGGTTCCTCGAGGACGGCGGCGGCGCCGCATCGTCCTTTCGGCCGCCGTGGTCGCCCTCGCATCGCTCGCCGTCGCCGCGCTGCTCTTCACGGGAACGCTCTGGCCCACCCGCACGGCGGCCCTCAGGTACCCGGTGCAGGGCGTCGACGTATCCGCCTACCAGGGCACGATCGACTGGGGCGTCCTGGCGGAGGAGGACATCGACTTCGCGTGGATCAAGGCGACGGAAGGCTCGAGCTACCGAGATCCCCGGTTCGAGGACAACTGGGCCGACGCACACGACACCGACCTATTCGTCGGCGCCTACCACTTCCTCAGTGTCGACAGCCCGGGAACGGACCAAGCAGCCAACGTCATCGCCACCGTCTCCCGGAACAGGGGCGACCTGCCCGTCGTGGTCGACGTCGAGTGCTACGCCGAGTACTGCGATGCCCCTCCCTCGGCAGCCACGGTCCGGGAGGTGCTGGACCCGCTCCTCCTCGCGATCGAACAGCATTACGGCCGACCCGCTGTGCTCTACGCGACCCGCGATTGGTACGAGCGATACCTCGCCGGGAGCTACCCCGCCAACCCCATCTGGTTCCGCTCGGTCGCCACCTCCCCGCGTCTCACCGATGACCGCGACTGGACTTTCTGGCAGTGGTCCGCGCGTGAGCAGCTCGACGGGTACGACGGCGACGAAGAGTTCATCGACATGAACGCCTTTCGAGGCACCCGAGAAGATCTGGAGTCGTTGCTGCTGCCTTGATGCCCCGCCGTCGCGGCCGCGCTGATGCCCGCAGCAGCATCCCCGACCGAGACAGCGCCGGGGCCTGCGACGCATGAGGTCCCTTGCACTCACGGCGACAGCGGCCGTGATCGCGAGAGACCGTGACGCTACTGGGTGTCGACGTGCCCGATCGGGTCGCCGGCTCGGCGGAGAGCGTCCCGGGCCGCGGGCCAGGCGCCCCCGTCGACGCGGAGAGCGGTGCGGAGGTAGGCGGTGCTCATGCGCTGGATGACGGCGACCCGTTCGGGGTTCTCGTCGGTGGTCTCGGCCACTTCGTAGCCGACGATCCCGCCCAGGGCATGTTCTCCGCCGTGCAGGGTGAGGAGGTCGGTGGCGCCGGGGCTGTGCGTGTAGGCGTCGGTGAACCAGTCCGGTCCGCGGCTGGACATCGTGGATTGGTCGTGGTCGCCGGCGACGACGAGGGTCGGGGTGGTGAGCTCACGGAACGACGGGCGCATGAAGGGGAAGTTCGCCTGCGCGAAGGGGTGCAGGTCGTCGCCGCCGAGACCGGTGGCGGCGAAGAGGATGCCCGCGGTGACGCGGCTGTCGGACATGTCGTCTCCGACGTGGCCCTCCTCGTCGACGATGCGTGCACCGAGGAGTGTCTGCGCTGTCTGGCCGCCCCAGGAGTGACCTGTCGCGGCGATCCGGTCGCGGTCGACGCGGCCGGCGAGACCCGGGACGGCCCCTTCGACGGTGTCGAGCTGGTCGAGGACGCGGGTCAGGTCGGCGATGCGTTCGGTCCAGATCGTCGGGAAGACCGGGTGGTCGAACCCGAACCCGTTCCGCCTCGAGTCGAGGTGCGTGGGCTGGACGACGACGAAGCCGCGCGAGGCCCAGAACGCGGCCAGGGGCGCGTACCCGTCGAGGTTCCAGCCGTTGCCGTGCGAGAACACGACGACAGGCAGGTCGCCTCCCGTGGCGGGTGCCGACACGCGGACCTCGAGCGGGACGGCGCGCCCCGGGGCCGACAAGGTGACCGGCGCGACGGAGACGACCGGGCCGGCGCCGACGGCGCCGACGATCTCGTCCAGTGCGGTGACGAGTGATGAGGACATGGAGGGTGCCTTTCGTCGGGAGTCACGCTCTGCGATACTGCTTATCGGAGCGCTGCTCCGCAACATTACGGAACGCTGCTCCGTTAAGCAAGCACCGGTTCGACCCGATCGAGGAGGCGCCATGCCCGACACGCAGGACGGTGACGCCCCAGCCGCACAGCCACGGCCGGTGGGCCGACCCCGCAGGAGCCAGCAGGCTCTCCTGGACGCGGCTGCGGCGGTGTTCGTGGAGTCCGGCGTCGACGCTCCCGTCCGCGAGATCGCGACGAAGGCCGGCGTGGGGGTCGGCACCGTCTACCGGCACTTCCCGACCCGGCCTGAGCTGGTCGTCGCGGTCTACCGACACCAGGTCGAGGCCTGCGCCGAGGCCGGGCCGCGACTGCTCGCCGAGAGCGCGACCCCGGAAGGAGCCCTGCGTACGTGGGTGGCGCTCTTCGTGGACTTCCTCGTGACGAAGCACGGCCTCGCCACCGCCCTCCACGGTGACGCCGCTGGCTCCCACGCACTCCACGAGTACTTCGTGGGCCGCCTCGTACCGGTCTGCGGGTCACTCCTCGCCGCGGCCCGCGCCGATCTCGGCCCCACGGACGACGAGGCGGCCCTGGATGGGTACAACCTCCTCAAAGGCGTCGGCAACCTGTGCATCGGCGCCGCGAGCGACTCTGACTACGACGCCGATCGGCTCGTCCAAGCCCTGATATCCGGCGCACTCACCCCAGAGTCATCACGGCTCGAAGGCCCCCGGTAACCCATCCCCTAGTGCGACGCCCGGCCGTGGCGACAGACCCACATTTCGCAACCTGCTCTGGAACGAAACTGAATAGGCTGTGAGACTCGACGACATGCGTTGCCTATCGAAGAGGTAAGTGGTTTGCCCCAAGAAACTTCCGACCGCCTCAGCCGTTATGCGGTGGCATCCGTCGCTGTAGGTGTCCTGGCGCTGGTCTTGCTCTGGGCGTTTGGTGCGCCAACCCTTGTGACCGCATTTGGTGCCGGGCTGGGACACCTGGCATTGCAGGACATCAAGCGAACGAGATCCCGCGGCATCGCCCTGGCCTCGGTGGGCCTGACACTTGCGTACGGCCTGACGCTCAGCTCGATCATCCGATTCATTCCATCGGCGATCAATGGGCTCAACTAGGCAGCCCCTCCTTCGCAGCGAGTTCAACAATCGCGCCCCTTCCAGGATCCACGGCACTGACCCGACAGGCACTCAACACCCCTGCGACGGATGAGCTCACGGCGGGTAGTGGCGATCGTCACCTCTACCCGACGCAGCCTCTGGCAGAAGATCCAGTCCGATGAACGATCGGCGGTTTCAGGGGGTCGTTGCAACGGGTGGTTGTTTCGGGTCCGAGAGTAGCTCCTGGAACG
>NZ_LMKB01000009.1:0-7377 GCF_001421165.1 Frigoribacterium sp. Leaf8
CCGCTCGTGGTGTTCGTCGGCGCTAGTCACAAACGATCGTTTCTGCATGCCCGATAGGGGATCCATGACGGGGAACCCGGGCGAACCCAGGAACCCCGCCATTCACAGCGGGGGTCTGGGCTGCCCTCGCAACGTAGCCGTATGTCGGCCGAGCATCTAGTGCCCGGTGAAGGATCGGTCAGGGGGCAAGTGGCAGAGCGTCAAGGGGGTCCGCAAGCAGACCCTTGCTTTCCACGTGGTTAAGTGAATAGCTTGTCCACATGGAAAGCAATCATGGTCAGAGTCCTGCCTCTGCTCGCGATGCCCTGCGGGGTCTCGAGGGTGACAGGCTCGAACTGGCGCGAAGGACGCGTTCACCACGCTGGTATTACCCGGGGCTGGCGCTGTTCACGGCGGCGATAGCCCTGGCTCCCCTTGCTGGAGGCGTGTGGGTCTTCGTTGTCATAGCTTTCGCTTGCCTCGGGCTCGTCGGCCTCGAGCGGGCCTTCGTGCTCACGACGGGAATCTCCACCAATAGGGTTCCTGGCCCCAGATCGTTGATCGTCCTCGTCGTGATGGGCATCGTGGTGCTCACGATGGTTTTCGTTTCCGGCCTCGCCGTGCATGCGGACTCGACTGCCTGGGCGTTGACGGCCGGCGCGGTGAGCTTCCTCACCATGTTCCCGGGCGGATACGTCTACGACCACTTCTACGGCCAGGAGCTACGGCGTGGCGTCTAGCGCACAATTTGACGAATCGATCCATGCTCCAACGAGGCTCCGCCTGTGCGCTCTTCTCCGCCCCGTCGACCACATCGATTTCTCGGTCCTCGCCATGACTCTCGGGCTGAGCGACGCGAACCTGTCCAAGACCGTCCGCGCGCTCACGGAACTCGGATACATGAGCACGACAAAAGAAGCTTCCACGACCAGGCGCGACGCGCGTCGAACCACCCGCATCTCGCTCACACCCGCGGGCCGGGTCGCAATCGACGGGCACCTCGCTGCCCTGCAGGACCTCGCATCAGCCAAGGACCTGAGCGCTACGGCAACCGACCGTTGACTGCCCGATAGCCGATCGGCTCCAGGGCGCATCGCGAGACGGGCATACTCGCTCCATGAGCAATCCCGCAGGCGTTTCCGGCCGTGCCGTGCGGCGGCGGCTGCGAGAGACGTCATGCCCGGACTGCGAGCACCCCTGGGAAGAGCACGGGGGTTCGACCCTCGAGGCGCCGGTGGCCTGTGGGGAGTGCCAGTACGAGGAGGACCACGCGCAGCAGGTCCCTGGTCGAGAGACGTGCTGGAACAGCGTGCCTCCTGCGTTGTTCGTGCGGCCGACGGCCCGAGAGCTAGAGCGCGCAGCGCCACTCCACAGAAAAGTTCTTCTGCGATTCGGGCAGTTGATGCTGGCTATGTTGCATCTAGTAGTGCGTTGGCCCTGACCAAGGGTGCCCTATAGACGATCGTCTGCCGGGTCCGTGCTGCGCGCGGCCGTCCTGGTTTGAGCGGCTAGCAGTGGGTCGAAGTAGCGAGCATTGCCGGCTCAGGGGACGTACCAGTGGTCGGACCAGGTCTCGCTCTCGACGTTGGGGTCGACGAGCTCGGCCCTGAAGGTCGTGTCGTGCCAAAAGAACGTCCCTACCTTGAGCATTGCCAAGTCGTCGGGCTCAAGCGGCCAGGCGCTGCTGACAAATGTCCAGACCTCGGGGTCATCGGGATAGATGAGGCGAGTGTCTTCGGTGTAATCAATGGACAGGTCCCCGACGACTCTCGGTGACCCCCAGCTGCGCTTCCACCAAGGGCCCTCCAGGTCCCATTCCCAGTAGGGGCTGACGGACAACCATCCGACGGTCTTCCCCGGGTACGTCGGGTGGGCTAAGCGGTAGAGGTCAGGACCCGTGCCAGCTGGCAGTGGCAGTTCCGGTCGAGATCCAGGCCAGAGAAGCATGAGCCGACTCTAATTGAGCGACGTCTCTTCGAATCAGGCCTGACTGCCGCGGTTGGTGATGAGGTGCCCGATAGGGGGTCGTCGACCGGCCACATTGTTGCGAGCACGGCTACGCCGCCATGCCAGTGACGGCGTGCCGGCGGCTCTTAGTGTGCTCTGCTGCAATGCTCGAGCCGTGCGGAGCGTCGGTCGTGAAGAAGCCCTGGAGATGCTGAGCGGTTTTGCGCCTGGCCGGAACGTGGGCGACCGCTCCGATGACCTTTTGGTTGCATTTTCTCGGCAGGACCTAGCAGCGTGCGCAGCATGCTTGCGGGACACAGTCGAAGCAATGGACGACTGGGAGTTCGCATCGGTCATGCCGCTCGAAGTCCTTGAGGCCGAGGCGGCCGCTAATGACATGGAGGCTCTGGCCGAGCAAGGTTCGCCTCGCGATACTTCTCCACTGTGGCGTCTGGATCTGGTTCGAGCTCGCCATCTCGACTGGTCTGCTGTCGTCGCCGCGGCTGACGAGGAACCGGGGCATGAGGAGTCTTGGTTCCGGGTGACCGTTCGCGAATGCCGATGGCTTTCTGCTGCCGTTCACAACGCGACGCGTCGGGACCCTGCGCTCATGTCCTCCTGGGTCGCCCCGCACGTGGCCGATCTTGCAGTGAGGGAGGCACTGGATCGAGCCATGACGGACATCGAGAGCCATGCCGCGCAGATGTCGTACCGAAGCACACCTGCCCGTGGCGTCAGCGTCGAGGCGTCGCTCGAGATCTCGACGGGGCATGCGGCCTGGCAAGCAGAACGTCGGTTGGGAAAACTTTTCCCGCAGCCGGACCGAGATCTGCTGCCGACAGAGGCCTCAAGAGGCCGTACCCGCGGTCTGCCGTGGAGATGGTCGAGGCGTCGCCCGCGGGAACGAGGTGGTGATCCAATTAAGGTCTCATGGTCCGTGGCGGATCTCGGTGCGGGGTCGCTCGTGCGCCTTAATCTTCGTTGCACTGATCAGGATTACCTGGCTTGGAAGCCCATCTCACAGGTCTTCGCACGGTGTGAGGACCTGCAGGTGGCGGCTCGAACGACACTCCGGCAACCGTGAATTTCCGCCTGTCCCGATAGGGGATCGCCATCCGGCCAGACTGGGTTGAAGGACAAAGCTTTTGGCTTGTGTCGGCGGCATCGGAAGGGGGCGTTGCTGCCAAAGTGGTCCACGGAGGGGCAGGTGAGCTGTGATGGTCGACTACTTCGACGAGGGTGAGTTCTTCTTGGAAGACGCCTTTGCGACCGCCTACTTGCAACGCCTCCGGGCAGCAGCACGCACCTGGACAACAGACATTCAACCGTCGCAGACCTCCGTGGAGACGATGGGCGACCCGGTAGCCGTTTCAATTCGTGTTCCGGGTCTCTCGGGGCTCATAACGACTCTGTGGGTGTTGTGTCACCACCGAGATGACCGGGCGCCATGGCTCCACGGTTCATGGGGCGACCGCGCCTACGTCGGGGATGCTCACGGCGTCGATCCAGACCGTGACCTTACCGTCGAGGGCCTTTTTTAGGTCCTGAGGCTCTCGCTGATTTGGCAGCGCAATGGCTAGAGGCACAGCTGTTGGTGGAGATACATCGGGACGAGTGGGCCGGCAAGCGGTGGGGCCGACGTGACAGCCTTGGCTCCATGCCGTACCCGAGGGTAAAAGCGCGCTGGGGCGTGCCCCTTCGTAGTGTTCTCGAGCGCCGAGACGGCCTTGCAGCGCCACACGAGCGTTCCGACTCTGACTGAGCAGCTGTCCCAACAGCCGATCGTCATTCGGACTATCGGTGCCCCCCGAGCGCGTGTCGGGACAGACTTGACCTTTCCCGACCAAAGGACAAAACCGTGAGCATCACCCTCCTCGAGGACCAGAGGGTGTGGGGCATGATTCCCCGCGAGATAGCCCTGTTGTGCGCATACGGCACCGGACTGATGACGGCACTCATGACTGTCATGGCCTTCGCCACGCAAGCGTGGATACTCCTCGGTGGAGCTGCAATCGGGGTAGTCATCTTCCTCTTCCTTCTGAGGCTTTCCAGCTATCTGCGCTTGCTTGCTTATGCCTCGGTTCCCCTCGACGAGTGAAGAGCTGGTTCCGTGCGGCCTATCGCCCGGTAGGGGATCAGCTTCCGGACGCGCCCATAAGTCAGAGGTCGAATTCCCCGTTGTCCCTACGGAAGCTGGGACGGGGGCTACTGCCCCCAGAACGGGTTACGCGATAGTGACGCGGATACCGTCCTCGCTTGCTACGTAGCGCTCATCTGACGTCCCTCTTTCGATCGCGAAGGATTCGCCGGACGAGTAAGGAGTTAGAACGACTAATTGGTGCAAGCCGCCCTTTTCTCGTTCCCAGACCTGGTTGAGAGAGNNGCAGAGTTGTTGGCGTTGGGCCGCCTCCCGTGCCGGAAACTGCAGCAACGGAGTCGGAGTCGTCAAGGCCAATGTCAATCGCAATGAGCAGTTGTGAGGAAAATCGCTCTTCGAAGGTGTCCCTACTGCACGCGCTCAGTCCGAAGGTGCTTGCCACGAAGGCAAGCAGGGCAACGACAAGTCGAACGCGTCGAGACATGACTCCCCTTGGCTTGTGGCCTAGTTGGCAATCATGCACCACNCCGTGTCGCCAGCCATGGACATCAATGGCTCGACCGAGTACATCGACTCCGGTGGCAACACTGATCAGAAGACAGGCCCAAGCGACTCGCCCCAAGAATTAATCGACATAACGAAAATTGTCGGTCAAGCAGGTTTATGGATGAGCATGCTTCTGATTGCTCCATGAACGATCGTTTCTGACTGCCTGATAGGGGATCGCTCACCGAATCGCGTGGCTTGACCATCGACTTTACTTATGAATGCGATCAACTCGGGCGTTTCGAATGAAGCGCATGGCGAGTGATCCCACTGTGAAGATGACGGCGTAGGCGATAAGGGCAAGCCACAGGGGCGCTTGGAAGCGGTCGATGAGGAACCAGAAGAGCCCACCGCCGACGAAGATCAAGACGAGGTTGAGGAGAACGGTTCTTGCCGGCAGCCATGGCGTCGGGTGTTCAGTCACTGCAGTTGCGTCGACGGCGCGAGCATGCGGCAGTCCTTCTTCGTTGCTCATAGGACGAGCATGTCCCACGACGTGATCCGGCATCGAATATTGTTCCGATAGAGGATCGGCGACAGGACATTCTTCGAGTCAGTCGGCGCCGTTAGGCGAGGCTCGTAGCTTGTCCAGGTTGTCCTTGGCGTGGGCATCGCCGGCAGCAACGCCGATCAGGAAAGCTGCCTCTGCGCCTTGGCAATCTTTGAAGTGATCCATCAGGAGATTGCCCAAGCGCACCGATGCCCGAGGGGAGTAGGCGATGTGCTCTTCGAGCAGATCACGTGCCTTCTCGAAGTCGCCCCGTTCCGTGAGGATGGCCGCAAGCGCCGGGGCGGCGTCCTGGTAGGCCCACAACCCACGTTTGAGCCGCTAGAGGGTCTTCTTGTTGCGTTTCCCGTTCACCTCGGCCCATGTGCCGAGGACGCCGGCTGCCTGGCGACCGAGGTAGCTCTTCTCGCGTGACATCTTCCGAAACACCTGCCGAGCGGCATCCCTGTCACCCTTCTCGTGCAGAGACCACGCGAGTTCGTGGCCGGCACCTTCATCGCCGGCCTTCCAGCCGTTTCTGAAGGCAGCCTCCGCTTCGTCGTTGCGGTGGAGCGTCTGGAGGACGAGTCCGAGGTTCAGCGCTGCGTCGAGCACCCCCATGGCCCAGGCTCGGCTCAGTTGTTCTGCGGCGCCCTCGAGCTGGCCCTGTTGCGTGAGGAGGTTGCCGAGATTGAAGTGGGCGTCGCCGTTCCCCGCTGCTGCGGCGGCTCGAAAGTACTTCTCGGCGGTAGCAAGGTCATCCGCGTCCATGGCGTCGTTGCCGAGATTGATGAAGTCCAGTACGTAGGCGCCCGTGATCACTTGGACAGCTCCTTTGCTTGCGTGAAGTCTCGACGTCGTCGCCGTGCTCCCATCATTCCGTTTTTGCCGATGCGTGCAGATCTCGAATGGGCGTCCCGATAGGGGATCGTGGTCCGGCCGTCTGGATTGCCTCTACAGTCCACTCTTAGGGGTGGGCAAGACGACGATCGAGGTGGGGAGTGCGGCGGTGGCCAAGGCAGCCAGTTCCCGCAGGTCGACGATCGGGATGCCCAGCGCCTGGGTTGTCGTCATGACCCTGTCCTGGTGCCTCGTCTGGACTCTTGGCGTGTTGTTCGCGTCGTGGATGTGGTTCCCGTATTCGCTGGATCTGACACCCAACATCAGCGCCGATGACGCCCCTCCTGAGCTATGGCGCCCAAGGGTGGTCCTGATCACGATGACTCTTCTGACGCTGCTCATCTTTGGCGCTGCGCTGGTAGCTCGGACAAAGATGCGTGCAATAGGGCTCTACTGGCCTGCTGCCGCATCAGCCGTACTGACCGTGTTTTGGGCCGTGCGGTTCTGATGACGACACGCGCCCCCGTCGTGTTCAGCTCGAAGAATGAGTGCCTGTTAAGCCAACGAGTTCCGGACGGAGCACCCTAAGCAAAGCGGCGTCGGACATCTCTCTCGAGTTGGGCAAAGCGCGCCTCGTACGCTTGATAGTGCCATCGCGTGGCAGAGGCGTAGTCGCCTTCGTCGCTCTTCATCGAGACGTGTAGCTGACTACCGGAACCATCGTCTGTGACCGACCAGGTCACGATCACGGGCAGCCGCTTCTTGCCAGCTTTCATGAGGGCGCCAAAGAGTCGGTAGGCAAGCCGAGACCCTAGGTTCACGCTACCGACGTGACCGTTGGTCGTGGCCTGGCGAGAGGCGCCGTGAAAGTGATCGGAGACGCGGCGGGCCAAGTCGTCGGGAGCGACGGTGCTCGTGAAGTCGAAGTCTCGCTGGACGGGATGAACAGGCATCACTCTTTCTAGCGGAAGCAGAGCTACCAAGTGGGTTACGGGGTGCCCGATAGGCGATGGCTCAGTGGGAGAGGCCCACAATCGAGTAGCGGCGTGTGATCCCGACCGTGGCCCGACCCCAGTCACTGCCTGCGACTCGTTGTTGGTGCAACTCGAAGACGTGCTGATCCTCGAATCGCTCCGCAACAACCCAGACCAGAGGGTCAATAGTCGGCGTGACATCAAAGGCGAGGCAGCCGACTTCGGCTCGCGTGAGTTCGACGTGAGTCGGCAGGTGGAAGCTGACGATCCGCGCCTCTTCCTCGGTCCCGCAGATCAGGTGGCCACTGAGATGTACCTCGGTCATGTACACACCGTACGGCGCTCTCGACCGTCCGATAGAGGATCGACATCTAGGACGAACCGTGGGGTCCTCAACCGCCGTGACGCAGGCTAAGTCCGTCGAAGCCCTCGGAGCCAAGACGCCACGGCAGCGAGGTCGCCCCAGGCCCAGAGCAAAAGGACAAGGAATGCGATCGACAGCACTG
>NZ_LMKB01000009.1:7535-12417 GCF_001421165.1 Frigoribacterium sp. Leaf8
CGTCAACCCCAGGAGGGACCGTCTGCTTCACGTTGCGTTGCTCCACGGAGCCAGCCCACGAAGCAGTGCCCGATAGGGGATCGGTCACCGGTCGAGGCGGCCCAGGCATCATTGGGGCATGAGAGCGGGGACAGTCACCTACAGGCAGACCCTCGCTGGTGTCTTGGCTGTTCTCAGCGATGTCGACCCGTATGGTCTCGAGCCTGGTTCGCCGGAGGGTGCTCCGCCGGATGAGTACGAGATGGAGGCAATCGACCTGGTTCGCATTCTTCTTAAGGCCGGCGCCGTCACGACCCAAGATGTCGAGGCGGTCTGGATGCGCTGGTTCTCTGAGTCGCTCGTCCTTCGACTCGGACCGCCCCGAATGGCACAACTGGTCGATCGACTTAACCGACTCGTGGACGGCGCCCGGTAGGGGATGGCCTGTCGGAACGGTCACGTGGCCGCGGACCATGGGTCGGGGACGCCTTGACCGGATCCGAGCTGGTCCATGAAGGTGTTGTGTACGCCGATGAGTTCCCTCATCGGTACCGTCCCCTTACTGACGGTGGCGACGTCCTTTCCCTCTGTGGTGAAGGGGGGAGGGTAGAGATGCAAGCCGTCGGCCAGGTTCAAGGCGGCGAGGTCGTCTTGCCATCGTGGCCATCGGAGCGTCTCGTAGAACTTCGTGATAGCCCCTGCGAGCATTGTCGTCACGAACTGCGCGTGGCCGATTTCGAGGTCTTCCCAGGTCAGGTTGTCCACTGAGAAGTGGTGGACGGAGCCGTCGCCTTTGCCGAATGCGCCGCCGTCCAGGGCAAATGCTCCGCCGAGTACGTCGTAGGCAACGACGAGGAGTCCTGGTGTGCCGGCGCTGGCTTGATCCAGACCGGGTAGCCCTCCATTTGAGGAGCTGCCGCCGAGGATTCGTAACCAGCCGTGATCGATGAGCAGGCCCGATGTTTCTCGAGCGAGGGCGCCAAGGTATGAGCTCGGCCCAAGTTCCAGCGCTGACGCCGTACGCGCATTTGCGTCCCGTGGCAGAACGGCGACATCAAGGGGTGATGCTGAGATGAGGTCGCTAAGTTCTGCCCACGCATTGTCCCCAGTGTTCCCCATGGTCATAGTTTGAGCCATAGCCAGGGTTTACCGGATGCAGACCCAGAAGATCTGCCCGGTAGGGGATCGCCTGCCGGCCTACTCGATGGCTTGAACGTGGTCCCATCTCGCGAGCGTGTGTGCTGGATGATGGACGCATGACGGTCCCCGAGGAATCGCCCCCGCTGCGGAGATCGAAATTCCGTAGCAGGGACGAGATGGCGGCGGCTGCCGAACGGAGCGTCCTCTCGGAGCACCCGGATCTGTCCCAGCGTGTTGTTGGAGTCATCGACGAGTACGGGACCACGACGTCGAGGATCATTGAGCAGCGGCTCCAACCAGGGGATGCGGACAAAGTCAGAGACGTTCGCTCGGTCCGCTGGCTGAATGTGCGAGGTATTCCCGGTGCCGTCTCTCTCCTCGCAACGTTCTTGGTCTTCGAAAACCTGAGTGGTGGCAGGTATCAGCCGCGGGCTGTCCCGTTCTCGAACATTACGGCCCCCATCCCGCATCCTCTCGACATCTGGGCCGCTGCGTGGGCTGGGGTGGCGCTGCTCGGCGCTTTCATCGGGGTCATGGCGGCAGATCGGTCGCGGCCGCCATACCTGCTCGGAGGGGCGGCGGCGCTGTCGATGCCGTCTGCGGTCATCGGTGTGTTCGATGAAGGCACGGCAGTCAACGAGCACATCGCGCCGTGGCTCGGCACGTGGTCGTTGATGCTCCTCGTGCTTGCGGGATCGGCATTGGCAATGTGGTCACGGGGTCACCGGCGCCGCCTCGCGGTATCGGGGGGAGCGACGGCCCGGGTTGCCGCCGCGCGGGCGGGCGTAGAGGTCGAGCATGAACGTGCTCTTTACCGCCTCGCGGAACTGATGCCACCTCGCTCGCCAGAGGGGCGTCAGCTGCTCGCGGACCGTGACCGGGCTGTGGTCGCATCCCATCGAGCGGCCGGCGCTTCTGCATGGGACTGGAGAAGGTCCGAAGGGCCGGTACCCGTCGGCGGCTTTATGTTGGCAGCAGAACACTCGGTCAGGTGCGCCGAGCTCGGACCGGCAGGATGAAGGTGTCCCGATAGACGATCGACCACCGGGGCGACCTCGTAGGGTCGTTGCATGGATCAGGGCGAAGTCGTGGAGCATGTCGCACTCAGGGCCGGGTCGGCGGGCTGCCCCATTGTGGTCGGTATCTCGGGCTTCTGCGGGTCAGGGAAGTCCACGCTTGCGCACCGCATGGTCGAGGCCCTGCCTGGCGCCGTGAGGATGCGCGGTGACGACTTTCTCGATCCTGCACGCTCTCACCTCCGCTCTGCGGACTGGGACGGAGTGGATCGGCAACGTCTCGTTTCGAGTGTCTTGGAGCCCTTCCGCGGCGAGCAGCAGGGCGAGTTCCGACGGTATGACTGGGCGGTAGGGGCCCTCGGCGCTCCGGAGCCGGTTCCTCGCGCCGAGATCCTCGTCGTCGATCTCATCGGCCTTTTCCACCCTGAGGCCCTGCCTTCCCTCGACGTCACGGTCTGGTGCGATGTCGAGCTCGACGTCGCCGTCGGCCGCGGCATGGCCCGCGACAGGGAGCTAGGCCGACGCCACGAGGCGCTGTGGACCGACGTCTGGGCTCCGAACGATCGCGACTTCGCCCAGGAATTCTTGCCGCGAGAGCGCGCAGAGACGCTGTACGCATCGTCTGATTCGGGGATCGGTCAGCGGTTCACTGAGGTTACGTAGGGTGATGAACCTGGCTCATGTTCGGCGGATGTCCAAGGGCCCGGATGCGGCAAGCGTGGGTTGGCTTCTCGGTGAGGCGGCCTCGTCGGGGGCCGTCTTGGGTATCGCTTCGTGGCTCGTTTCGGCGGCGCTGCGCGGTGGTCTCTCGCCCGAACCCGGGCTCATTCTTCTTCTCGTAGGAGCAGTCACGGCTCTCGTCGGCGCTGTTTTCGCGTTGGGAGCAACCTGTGCGGGCCTTATCGTGGTCCGCGCGTTGGACCCTCGGCGCACTCGTCCGCGTCTTCGCCTGGTGATGGGGGCCATCACCGGTGGATTCGTGACGTGGCTGTTGGTCCGGATGCTCATGGTTCCTCAGTTGTTGTTGCCAGTCTGGCTCCCTGTTGCCGCAGCAATCACCGGCGTGGGGTTCGCGCTCGTACTCCTCCTTCGCTACGAACGTCCTCGAGCGGATCGCCGTCTCGTTAGGGCTGGCAGCTGGCCCGCGTCCTCAGACGATAGGGGTTGATCTCTGTGCTCCAGTTGTCGTGACGAAGCATCCGTTGAGGGGACAGTTCGGCCTCAGTGGTGTCGCGTCCCTTCTTGGCGTCCGTGTGGGGACGGTGGGCATGGCAGTCTCGACGTCATGTCGCATCACGTTGCTGTGGGGGCCCTTTCGGGTCCGAGGGGCCTGCTCCTTGCGCGAAGGCGTGCCGACAAGTCTTGGTACCCCAGCTGTTGGGATTTCCCGGGTGGTCATCTCGAGCCTGGTGAACGTGCGGCCGATGCGCTTGTGCGTGAGCTCCGGGAAGAGATCGGTGTCGTGGCTGTGGTGAGGGGATCGCCAGACATGCAGGTGAGAGAACGACCTGACGTTCCGGGTGGGATGGTGCTTGATCTGTGGTTGATCACGGAGTGGGAGGGGTATCCGACGAACTGTGCTCCTGAGGAGCATGACGAAGTGAGGTGGTTCTCGCCTGCGGACGCTCTGCGTCTGGACCTCGCCCACGACTCGTACCGCGTGTTCCTCGCAGAGCTCGACGACTCTCGTCGACAGGGGTGATCCGGGTCGCGCCATCGTGCACGCCCACTGTCCCGATAGACGATCGGCCCTCGGGCGGTCCCGGCAGTGGCGTCAGTCGACCGGCACAAGTCCTCGGTCGGCCTCGTGGTTAAAGCCTGTTTCGTACAGATCCACGTCCACGTCGACGATTTCGATGCGGAACTGGTCGAGAAACCGTCGGAAGCCGGGATCGAGGCGGAGGCTCCTGATTGCGCGACGTGCTTCAGTCTCCGAGGTGAAGTAGCCGATCTGTTTGAGGTCGACCAAGGGCCATTCGGTGTGCTGTCCGCGGGGTCGGAGGTGTGTGACGGAGAAAAGCTTCATTCTTCTCGGCCCTCGGCGTCATAGGAGAAGAAGCCGCCACGCCAGACGACGTCGTCGAGGTCGTACTGGAACACGGTCAGGCCCTCGTCGAAATCTACCGGCCCAAGATGGCCGTCAAAGCCGGGCTGGAGCCGAGCCCGTTCAACTGCCTCGTTCGCCAGCTTCTCCGTCGAGTAGACACCGAACACACGTGGAAACGCGACCTCCTCATATCTGGAGACGGTTGCTGCGTAGAGATGTCCTACCGTCCAGACAGACCGGCGTTCCGTATCGGGTGTCGACGGGTTGATCACTTGATCAGGCTAGGACGTCGCCGGGGATGCCCGATAGCCGATCGCTCAGCGGCCTCTTGGCTTTCGGGTAGTCCCGTCGACGCTGTCGCCCTCGTTTCTAAGTACTTCGCCTTCGGCTACGTCTTCCGTGATGGTGATGCCCGGATTCCAGCCGTGGCGCGTCCACCAGGTGCGCAGCGCGATACCGATCGAGAGACCAAGAGGTAGTGCTGCAAGGGTGAGAGCTGCGCCATCCACAAGAACCAGCAGGAGTATGCCAACCGCAAAACCGACGGCGCAGAAAAGGTAGATCCGTTGGCTGCTTCGGGATGACATAAAGGCACCATAGGCTGAAGGTTGGGTCTCTATGCGTCCCGCCCGATAGGGGATGGCGGTTTCAGGGGGTCGTTGCAACGGGTGGTTGTTTCGGGTCCGAGAGTAGCTCCTGG
>NZ_LMKB01000010.1:0-544 GCF_001421165.1 Frigoribacterium sp. Leaf8
CCGCTCGTGGTGTTCGTCGGCGCTAGTCACAAACGATCGTTTCTGCATGCCCGATAGGGGATCGCCTGCCGGGCTATGCGCCGATGAGGTGAGCTAAAAGCAGGTGGAACGAGGCCGGGCACGCGAGGCCAGGCGAGGTGGTAGAGCAAGATGAGTGCCATGGCACCCGCAGATCTTCTCCTAGTGATCGGGCTTGTGTGCGTCGTCGTCGCCGTTGGGATGAACGTAGTCACGGCCGCTCGCTTCAGTGGTGGCAAGGCGGTGTCGAAAGAGCGTCGCCTCCGCCTCGCTGTGCTTACGGTCTCTATTGCTGTTGTGGGGCTGGTTTGCATGGTCGCTTGGTTCGCGCAGTCTTGATTGCCTTGACAAGCGGGCACGGGCCGTCGCATGCCCGATAGACGATCGACATCTAGGACGAACCGTGGGGTCCTCAACCGCCGTGACGCAGGCTAAGTCCGTCGAAGCCCTCGGAGCCAAGACACCACGGCAGCGAGGTCGCCCCAGGCCCAGAGCAAAAGGACAAGGAATGCGATCGACAGCACTG
>NZ_LMKB01000010.1:680-13430 GCF_001421165.1 Frigoribacterium sp. Leaf8
GGTCAACCCCAGGAGGGACCGTCTGCTTCACGTTGCGTTGCTCCACGGAGCCAGCCCACGAAGCAGTGCCCGATAGGGGATCCGGCTACGGACGATCCTCTGCGTCTTTGATGCCGGCTGCAACGGCACGTCGAATCACCCAGTAGAGCGCGTAAAGAATCGCGCTTGTGATTACAACGAAAAGGGCGGCGCTAGACAACGCGTCCATGCCCCAACCGTACGAGGTGTCGTGGGCCGTAGTTCGGGAGTCGATCTCACGAGCTGTGCCGATAGAGGATCGTTGTGCGCACGGCGCTGATGCTCGATAGAGCGGTGCCCGTAGGCTCACGTCATGGTTTCAGCGATGAAGCAGACGACAGTCGACGACGGGGTGACGATCGCCTACACGGTCTTCGACGGCGTCGAGCCAGCAGTCGTCCTCCTTCACGGGCTCGCAGGGAGCAGCCGCGAGTTCGTCCGCACCGCAGAGGGTCTGGCCGGGCGGCGGGTCATCCTCATCGATCAGCGAGGCCATGGACACAGCACGACCAAGCCGGCAGACACCTCTCGCGAGGCGTACGTGTTCGATGTCGTGACTGTCATCAGCAAGGAAACGTCGGGGCCGGTGACTCTCGCCGGCCAGTCGATGGGAGCTCACACGGCGATGCTCGTCGCCGCGGCGCGCCCGGACCTCATCCGGCGGCTCGTCCTGCTCGAAGGGAACCAGGGTGGTGGAACGACTGATGAGCACCGAGCCCTTGGCGACTTCTTCCGTTCATGGGCAGTCCCCTTCACTGATCGCGCAGAAGCCGCGGCGGCTCTCGGTGATGGGCCCCTCGAGCGTGCATGGGTCGAGGACCTCGAAGAACGGGCGGATGGCTTGTATCCCCGCTTCGACGCCGACGTCATGCAGGCCACGATCGAAGCCGTCGGTGAGTCGCGCTGGGCCGAGTGGGAGAGTGTCACCGTGCCAGCCCTCGTGCTATACGCGGACGGCGGCATGTTCTCGGAGGAGCAAAAAACGGAGTTCGTGCGTCGGGGCCACGCGGTTCGACGCGTCGATCTCACGGCCGCATCTCACGACGCGCACCTCGACGCCTTCGATCAATGGCTCGATGCGCTCCGCAGCGTCGTCACTGGCTGAGCACAGTCGCCCCAAGCGCCACGGCGTCCCGATAGGGGATCG
This sequence comes from Frigoribacterium sp. Leaf8, assembly GCF_001421165.1. GTDB lineage: Bacteria > Actinomycetota > Actinomycetes > Actinomycetales > Microbacteriaceae > Frigoribacterium. The sequence goes on from NZ_LMKB01000010.1 coordinate 1,846, forward strand.
TCTATCGGGCACCGTTTGTAACCTCGCTCTAGCGATCTCCGTTACCGATCTGCCGCATCGCCATGCGTTAGCCAGTGACTGATGTCGATGGGCTGAGTTGGTGGCAGGTCAATGTCGTTAGGCCGGATCTGGTGCTCCGTGAGCCTGCCCTTCTGCAAGCTGTTCCGTCATCCAAGGAGAGCGATTGGCTGCCAGCTCTACGGTTAAGCCATGAGGACGCGACGAACTTTCATGGCGCTGGGTGCGGTCACCGGTGTTACGGGCGCTCTCGTCTTGACTCTTTTCTTGTTGCAGCCCTGGCGGTCCTGCTCCTACGACGACCGTCCGTCGGCCTGCGCCATGCTCCCTGCCGACGCATCCGTTCTCATGGTTTCGGCGATTACCACCCTTGCGGGCGTGACAGTTCTGGTGATGGCATGGCTGAGCGCTCAAGAACCGCGGTCGATGCCCGCCAGTCGGCGAGTCACAGTGTTTGGAGCCGTTCCGCTGTGCTTTGTGGTGGCCGTGGCCGGAGTCCTCTACTTCGTCTGATGCGGCGACCCTCCCAAGCTGCTCGTCACACTTTCACTCCTGCCGACATGACCTCCAATAGACGATCTATCTTCGGTGACCGAGTGTTGCTGGGCCACGGCCTGCACTTCGAGGAATTACGAAAGAGGAAAAGTCGATTCACGACGTCACACTTTGGTGCTCACTGGACATTACTTCTGTGACAGCGGAGAGCCCGCGGTCATCGGTTGGATCGGATCACCTTGCCCAAGCACAATGTTGACGAACTCCTCGCTGGGAGCCGCCCGGCGTTTACCACCTCAGTCGCTACGGAGGCGGCACTCGATGCTCTTGTGGCAGAGACTCGCGTTGCCACTGGGAGCCGGCGGCTTCCCCGGCGCCGAAAAGCACTCTGGCTCGTGCCCGGCAGCATTCTTGCCGTCGGAGCACTCACGGCCGGCGCAGTCGCCGTCGACGGGCTGACACGAATCGAGACCCCGATCCCCGTCGAGTACGTCACCGACACTGGGGTCACAGTCTCGTGCACTGCCACCATCGAAAGCTCGTACTTCTCGCCCAGGTTCACCGAGGTCTCCACTTACTACCGAAATGCCGACTTCACCACGAGCGGTCTCGGTCAGCGCATTTACGAATACGCCCTTGTTCTGGCTGGCGACAAGGCAGGCACCCCCGGCGATCTCCCCCAGTCAGTGCAGTCAACAGCGCAAATCCCGGGAATCGGAGATCAGCAGCCCCTCGAAGACGAATCGGCACTGTCCGTGTCCATGCTCGAGTTCATCGTCATGGATGTATCCGACGAACTCGGCCTGCCCGCCGGCACCGTGAGTGGCTGGGCAGAGATCGATTCGGACTGCGACGGACAACTCCATTGACGGGAACGACGAAGCCTCACCCTCACAGAGAAGTAGGCGCAGATCTCGCTGACTTGTTCCGCAACGAGGCTAGAGGGCTGCTCGGGTTCTTCATACGACGTGACGTACCAGCCGAGGACGCAGCGGATCTCGTCAGTGAAACGTTCCTCGCAGCCTGGCAATCGAGCACGACCCGCACAATCGAACCGGACATGCTTCGTGCCTGGCTGTTTGGCATCGCTCGCAAAAAACTCTCGCAACACCTACGAGGTCGAACCCGGCGGACCGCCTTGAGCGCACGCCTTCGGCTCACTGTGTCTGCCGATGCCCTCGAGCAACATGCCTCAACCGAGAACATGGAAAGAGTCGCCTACGTACGAGCGGCAATTGAGCAGCTTCCGGTGGTAGATCGGGAGATCGTGCGCCTCGTCTACTGGGACGGTTTCACCCAGGAAGAAGTGGCTTTAATCCTTGGAAAGCGGGCCACGTCAGTTCGTGCCCGCCTTTCCCGAGCCCGGAAGGTCCTCCACGATCAACTTGCCGACAAGGGCCCGCGTGACGTGCCCGGCGCATTCCGCGGGCGTGTCATTGGCACCACCGATGCCTGATAGGCGATCGGCCATTAGCTAGGGGTTCGCGAGTCAGCTCAGGGCGGCGATGACGCCTGCTACGAGGATTCCGGTTCCGAGTCCGATCGTGATGGTCATGGCTAAGAAGGGGCGACTTCCCGATCGCACCCCGCCTCGCTTCCTGAGGTTGAACGTGTAGGCGAAGCCTGCCGCGACGATGAGAGCGCCGATTACGGTCATGACGAGCGGAACGGTCTCCATGCTCGAACCGTAGTGCAGCTCTGCGAGCGGTTTGGCTAGTCGTCATAGCGGCCGCCCGCTAGGGGGCCAAGGAACGCGACCTCTAGCTTCAGAGTGTCTCGATAGACGATCGGCCACCGGTCCACTTCTAGACTTGATCGGTGACGCGAGTGGGTGCGGTCGGCTTCGACCTCGACGGGACGCTGTTCGATCACCACGGTTCAGCCCGATCTGCCGCGGCCTACTTCCTCGGTTCGCTCGGCGTGGTCGCGTCGGACTCGACTCTTTCGAGATGGTTCGACGCCGAGGAGGAGAACTTCGAGCGTTGGCGGTCGGGTGAGATCAGCTTCTCGGAGCAGCGCCGTCAGCGGCTTCGCTCGGTCCTCCCAGCGCTAGGGGTCGATGTCCCTGCCAGTGACGTCGATGTCGACGAGCTGTTCGGCGGTTATCTGCGGGCGTACGAGTCGTCATGGCGGGCATTCCCCGATGCGCTTCCGCTTCTCCAGAGCCTGCGCGCGTCCGGTCATCACATCGGGCTGTTGACGAACGGGACAGAGGCTCAGCAGCTGGCGAAGCTCCGGCGCACAGGTCTCCTCGACGAGTTCGATGTCGTCTGCACGTCTGAGCGCATCGGTTTCTCGAAGCCCGACGTGAGGGCCTTCGCCGTTCTTGCCTCTGAGCTCGAAGTCGAGCCGGGGGCATGCCTGTTCGTCGGCGACGACGCGAAGAAGGACGTTGACGGAGCGAGGGCAGCCGGTATGCAGGCGCTGCTGGTCGATGGCCACAGGCCCCGTGAGCTTCGGATCGCTGAGTTGGTCGGGTGCGCGATCGCGAGGTCTGCGGGTGCCCGATAGCCGATCGGTCGTCGATCGGGGCGGAAGCTCGCTCCTCGTCCTGAGAGGATCGGCGCATGATCCTGAGGAGCAGCACAGTCGCTTTGGAGCCCATCACGCCGGCACTTGCCCGGCGCATCGTGGCTCGTGACGAGCGACCCGGTGACCGGTGGCATGCCGAGTACCCGTTCCTCGACGAGATCGATCCATTGAGATCATTGGCTGCGTCAGCGGCCCCTGACCCGGACTTCACGATGTACGTCGTCCGAAGGTCGTCGAACGGGATGGCGGTGGGGGGCCTCGGGTTCTTCGGTCCTCCTGACGCCGACGGGCGAGTCGAGTTCGGGTACGGGTTGGTTCCTTCGGCTCGAGGCGAGGGCCTGGCGTCGTCGGCTGTCCTGCTCGCGCTCGAACACGCTCGTCTGCGCGGGGCAACGATCGCAGCGGCGGACACGGAAGCCGACAACGTCGCTTCCCGTCGCGTCCTCATCAAAGGCGGCCTCGCCGAAGTGCAACGAAGCGGCTCTCTCGTTCTCTACGAACGAGTCCTGACCGCCCGATAGGGGATCCCCCACTGGATCACTTGCTGTGGGGCGAGCGCACTCGGAGAGGACGCCGTCGTGGTCGTTCCGTGTCGTCGGTGAGCGTGGGTGGAAACGGTCCCTAACGTCGTAGCGTCTAGGGATGCAGCAGCCCAGGGGCCTCGATCAGCTCGTATCGGAATGGCGGAGCTCCGGACCAGGACGTGCGCGCTTCGTGCCGGGCTTCGACCCATCAGGTGGAGGAGCAGCGGCGACAGTTCTCGTGCTGATGGAATCACCCGGTCCTGCCACGATCAAGCAGGGCGAGGACGCGATCAGCAGTGAGGACAACCCGGGGCCGACGGCGTCTGCGTTCAGGCGAGCACGGATCGAGTCGGGTCTGGGCAGGAACGTCTACCTGCGATGGAACATCGTCCCGTGGGCCCTTGGTCGGGCGCCGACCGTCACCGATCTCGACGAGGCACGCCCTGCCCTGGCTCAGCTGCTCGTTTCTCTGCCGCAGCTGCGGGCGATCGTGACCTTCGGCACTCCGGCCCTGACGGGCGTGATGAGGTACTTCACCCTGGAACCGCGTGCGAGGGTCGTGCCCGTGCTCGCGGCACCCCATCTGTCGCCGGCGAACGCCACCCGCGCCGGCGAGAAGCACCTGCGGGCCGTCACGGCCCTACGGCACGCTTCGCTTCTCTGATCATCTCGGCGAGGAGTCGGGGCTGTGCTGCGACGCGGCGATCACGGCCAGGAGATCCTGCGCCCCGGCGCTCAGACCGGCCGACCACACAGCGCGGAACGGGCGCCTCAGGTCGACGGCTGCCGGGACGGTGACGAGGCGCCCGGCACGGAGGTCGTCCTCGACCAGCAACGAGCTGATGACTCCCGGACCCACACCGCCGGCGATGGCCGCCCGGATGGCGCCCGTCGACGACAACTGCGCAGCGGGTTCTGCCATCAGGGCAGGGTCGATCCCCAGGGCGAGCTCGAGGGTCCGGCGGGTGCCCGAGCCCGACTCCCGAGACACGAGCGGTGTGGATGCGAGATCCGCTGCCGTCACGGGTTCGGACTTCGATGCCCATGCGTGCCTCGGCGAGACGACGACGAGCAGTTCGTCGACACCCAGGACGGTCGTGGCGAGCCCGTCGGCCTCATCAGGGGTCTCCGTGAACCCGAGGTGCGCGCGCCCCGAACGGACCTCGTCGACGACCCAGTCGCTGTTGCCCGATTCCAGGCGTACCCGGACACGATCCGCTGCCGCTGTCATCCAGCGTGGCATCAGCGCCTCTGACACCGTCTGACTCGCCGCGACGAGGAGAGCGTCGGAGGCGCCGGTCATCAGGGTGTGCAGCGATCGTTCGAAGGTGGTCGCCGCCTCGAGCAGGGGTCGGCCCCACTCGCACACCAGGAGTCCGTGCTCGGTCAGCGCCGAGCCCGCCCGAGAGCGGACGAGCAACGTACGACCCAGCCGCCGCTCGGCGCCCGTGATGCGAGACGACGCCGCCTGCTGGCTGATGCCCACCGATGTCGCGGCCCGGCCCAGACTGCCCGATCTCGAGATCGCCTCCAGCAGTCGGAGCGTCTCGAGATCAACAGGGAGTCCGGTCACAAGGATCGATTGTGACACCACAAGCATCCGCCCGTATCGGCAGCCGGACGCACGTACGAAGATCGAGGCATGCCTGCCGCGATCACACCGACTGTCGCCCCACCCCGCACGCACGGTCTGTTCCGCCAGCTCGAGCACCGCGGGCAGATCGTGTCGAACCTGACCCCGAACTGGTTCGCGTCGATCATGGGGACCGGCATCGTCGCCAACGCCGCGGCGACCCTGCCGTTGCAGTTCCCGGGGCTGCGCCCTGCCGCGACCATCGTCTGGGCACTGGCCAGCGTGTTGTTGGTCGCTCTCAGCACGGCGACCGTCATGCACTGGGTGCGTTACCGGGCCACCGCGCGGGGGCATCGACTCAATCCGGTGATGGCGCACTTCTACGGGGCACCGCCCATGGCGCTGCTGACCGTCGGCGCGGGAACCCTGCTCTTGGGCAAAGACGTCCTCGGTACGCCCCTGGCGGTCGGCATCGACTGGGTGTTGTGGACCATCGGCACGGTGCTCGGCCTCGTCAGCGCGATCGCGGTCCCGTACCTGACGTTCACCCGGCACGACACGGCCCCCGACAGTGCGTTCGGCGGCTGGCTCATGCCCGTGGTTCCCCCAATGGTGTCTGCCTCTACCGGTGCGCTGCTGCTGCCCTTCCTGCCCGCGGGGCAGGCAAGGCAGAACATGCTCTGGGGGTGCTACGCGATGTTCGGCTTGTCATTGCTGGCGTCGATCGTGATCATCACGCTGATCTGGTCACGCCTGGCCCAGCACAAGATCGGCCCGGCCGGCATGGTCCCGACCCTCTGGATCGTCCTCGGCCCCCTGGGGCAGTCGATCACCGCGGCCAACCTTCTCGGTGGCAACGCCCACCTCGCCGTCGACCAGGAAACCTCGCACGCCCTGTTCGTCTTCGGGCTCGTCTACGGTGTGCCCACCCTGGGATTCGCCCTGATGTGGGCGGCACTGGCATCGGCCATCACCCTCCACACCATCCGCCAGGGGCTCCCGTTCTCACTCACCTGGTGGTCGTTCACCTTCCCCGTCGGCACCTGCGTGACAGGCCTGAACGGTCTGGCCCTGCACACGGGACTCGTCACGCTGCAGGTACTGGCGGTCGTGTTCTACATCGGGCTCGTCGGGGCCTGGATCACGGTCGCCGCGCGCACCTTCCACGGCAGCGTCATCCGCGGAACGCTCCTCGCGCCTCCCCGTCCCCTGCCCTGACCACGGACGACGAGGGTGCGTGGGGGGAGCGACTCAGATCGAACAGGCGTCGTTCCAGTCACGGCGATAGGCCTCGGGGTCACTGACGTCGACGATGGCCGAGGCGGCGCCCTTGGGCTCGTCACGCGACCGGTAGCTCTCGAACGCCACCGCACTGCGGTCGTTGCTCGCCGGATCACGCACCCCGGAGGCCTCGACCCACAGAGTCCAGTTCCACCGCGTCCGGACGCCAGGCTGCAACGCGCCTTCGCCGACGACCAACAGCACGTCCGTGCCGGCGGGTGAAGACTCGAAGTCTGCGCCCGTGAATGATCGGACCCACGACGTGAGGCCTCTCGCGCTGATCTCCCGAGCCAACTGACTGCCCATGTCCGAGAGTTGCTCGCCAGCATCGCCATCCACAGCCACGATGCCTCCACCGGACGGAAGCCGACCCAGCATCTCGGAAACCAAGTCATGGATGACGGTGTTGCTCATGATGCTTTCTCCTGCGCACTTGTATGTCGAAACGGAAAGGGGAGTCGGCGGCCGCCGACTGGTGCGGCTGCACGAAGCGGCCGCGAACCTGATGCAACCACGAGCATGCCCCGACGGCAGCCCCCACGAGCATTCGCGACTCGTCAGCAGAAGGGTGTCATGACGTGCCAATGGTGAGGCCGACGAGCCCGGCAGCGACGGCGAGCAGCAGCATGCCCGCGCCGTTGGCGATTCCCGCGACCCATTTCTTCTCGGCTACGAGGCGCACGGTCTCGACGCTTGCGGTGCTGAACGTGGTGTAGCCGCCCATGAGCCCGCCGCCCGCGACGAGCAGCCACTCTCGGGGCATCCCCGCGTGGTCGGCGAGACCGGTGAGCAAGCCGAGCACGAACGACCCGCTGACGTTGATGACCAGGGTCGCCAGCGGGATGGGGGCCGACCACGTGCTGCGGACGACGCCGTCGACGACGAGGCGCAGGGCCGCACCCACGCCACCGGCGACCGCGATCGCGACGAAGAGCCACGGGGCGATCACGACGCCGCCTCAGAACGGCGATGGAGGGCGGCACCGCCGGTGATGCCGGCCCAGGAACCCACGGCGCCGAGCACGACCGATCCCACACCGTAGGCGATCGCGATCGGCAGCGCGTCACCGAGCAGGGTCGCGGTGTCGACCGCGAGGGCGCTGTAGGTGGTGAACCCGCCGAGAACGCCTGTTCCGACGAGGAGGCGCAGGTCGCGTCGGCGACCCGCGTCCGGCCCTCGTCGCACCAGCGACTCAAGGAGCAGCCCGAGCGCGAACGCACCGACGACATTGATCAGCAGGATCGTGACGGGGATGCTGCCCGGGGCCGCGGGGAAGCTCAACGCCAGGGCTTCGCGCAATCCCGTGCCGATCGTGCCGCCGAGGGTGACGAATCCGATGAACCGCCACCGCAGGTGCACGGGCCTTTCGGTGCCCGTGGAGTCGTCGACATCGAGGTCCGGGTTCTGGCCCAGCCCGTCGAACTCGTCGCCTCTCCTCGAGGGCAGCGGCGGAAACGGTGAGTCGGGTGAGGGGGTGGTCATGCATCGTCCTTCGTGCTGAGGCCGTAGGGGAGTCCGGGCTGATCGGCTTCGATGTCGGTGAGGCGGTTGTACTTGCAGACCCGCTCCCCGCGTGCGGGGGCACCGGATTTGATCTGGCCGACCCCGGTGCCGACGACGAGGTCGGCGATGAACGTGTCGGTGGTCTCCCCGGAGCGGTGCGACACCATGCAGGCCATGCCGTGCGACCGAGCGGTGGCGATCGCGTCGAGGGTCTGGCTGACGGAGCCGATCTGGTTCGGCTTGATGAGGACGGCGTCCGACCAGCCCTTCTCGGCACCTTCGGCGATCCTTTCGGGGTCGGTCACGTAGAGGTCGTCGCCGACGAGCTGCACGCGGCCGCCGAACCTCGACGCCATCAGCGCCCACCCGTCGTGGTCGTCCTCGTGGAACGCGTCCTCGATGCTCCTGATCGGGTACGCGTCGAGCAGTGCACCGTACCGGTCCGCGAGGGCCGCACGGTCGAGGTCCTGCCCGGCGACCCGGTACCGGCCGTCTCCGTCGCCGAACCCGTTCGCGGCAGGGTCGAGGGCGATCGCGACGTCGTCGAGCGCCGCCCGGTGGCCGGCGTCGGTGATCGCCTGGACGATGAGGTCGAGGGCGTCCTCGGGGCTGCTGATCGCCGGGGCGAAGCCGCCCTCGTCGCCGAGGCCCGCGGTGTTGTAGCGGGTCTGTACGAGCGCTTTCAGGGCATGGTAGACCTCTGCGCCGGTCTGCACCGCTTCCTCCTCACTGGTCGCCCCGACGGGAGCGATCATGAACTCCTGGAAATCGAGGTCGTTGGCTGCATGGGCGCCTCCGTTCAGGACGTTGAAGTGCGGGACGGGGAGCGATTCGTTCGCCCCCGACAGCAGGGCGATCCACCGGTGCAGGGACAGGCCGGCTTCGCGGGCCAGCGCTCGGGACGCCGCGATCGACGTGGCGACGACGGCGTTGGCGCCGAGCCGCGACCAGTTCGGGGTGCCGTCGAGGTCGGCGAGGGCACGGTCGATCTCGCTGATCCCGGCCCACGGGCGTGAGGTCAGGAGGTCGCTGATCTCGGTGGTGACCATCTCTGCCGCTTTCCGGACGCCCTTGCCACCGAACGCTGCACCTCCGTCTCGGAGTTCCACGGCCTCGTGGGCACCGGTCGAGGCTCCCGCAGGGGCGGCGCCCGAGACGAGGGTGCCGTCGGCGAGTTCGAGGTCGACCTGGACGGTGGGGAATCCGCGTGAGTCCAAGATCGACCGCCCGAGGGCGGACACGATCTGGACGGGGTGTGCACCGCCGTGGGTGACGTAGGTGCCGACGTCATGGGTGTGGATGGTGCGGTTGCTGATGTAGTCGTTCATGTCAGGTTCCTCCTTCGTGGGTGATGACCGCGGCGGCGAGGGCCGCTGCGGCCGGGTCGAGATACGTGCCGCCCCGCGTCAGCGGATGCCCGTCGGAGGCGAGGTCGTAGATCAGGGGGTGGCCGGTCGGGATGTTGAGCGCGGCGACCTCGAGTGGGGTGAGCGCGTCGAGCAACAGGCAGAGTGCGCGGAGGCTGTTGCCGTGGCCCACCACGAGCAGGGTGCCGCCGGGGGCACCGGCCTTGACCGCCTCGGCGACGGGGCGGACCCGGACGATGACGTCGAGCAGGCTCTCGGCCCGGGTGCGGTTCGAGGGATCCACCTGACGAAGGGCGTCCTGAGCCCACAGCTTCGCGAACTGCGCGTCGGAGGACGGCGGGGGCGGGATGTCCAGTGAGCGCCGCCACAGGGTGAAGTCCTCCTCGCCGGTTGAGCGGCGAACATCCGCCTTCGTCCGTCCGGTCAGGTCGCCGTAGTCGCGTTCCCGGAGTCGCACGTCGACGGTGGCGGGCACGGTCCACTGGTTCTCGGACACCATGATGCAGGCAGTCTCGGTCGCACGGGCCAGCGGTGAGCACAGGATCGATGCCGGGCGGAAACCCGTCTCGTCGAGCAGGTGTGCAGCACGGCGGGCTTCTTCACGGCCTCCGGTCGTGAGGGGTGAGTCGGTGATGCCTGTGAACAGCCCGTCGGCATTGGCCTGGCTCTGGCCGTGTCGCACGAGGGCGATCCGGGTCGTCACGGCCGGGCCTTCGAGACCGGCACCACGAGCACCGGCACGGGTTGATGGTGCATGAGGAACGATGCCGTGGACCCGTGCAGTGCAGCCTTCAGGCCCGCGGCGAGACCGTTCGAGGATCCGACGACGATCATCACGGCGTGCGTGTCGGCGGCGACGCGGGCCAACGCCTTCGCGGGGTCACCGGCGAGGACACGGACGTCGACCGTGATCTGCGCGTCGGTGCGGAGCCGGGCTGCCGTCGCCTCGAGGGCAGATCTGTCGGCGGCGACGTCGTCGTACTCGTCTGGGTCGAGGGGAACGGTCGCCCCTCGGCCGCTGGCGTCGTCGGGGTCAGCGGGGACGCGGGAGTCGTCGACCTGCACGACGACGAGTTGTGCCGACAGCCGGGCCGCGAACCGGGCGGCGTTCGAGAGAACGGTGTCGGCCGTCCGGGTATGAGCTCCGACGACGATGGTGTCGGTGGTCATCTGGTCTCCTATCTCGGTTCCTGGGCACGCCAGTGGATGAGATAGGGACTGTTGTCGACCTGAGTCGAGGTTGGTGACGGCGAGCCCCACCGCCGTGGCGTCTCCGCCAGGCTCAGTCAAGCACTGATCCGACCAAGCTGCACCTGCTGATACAACATTCTTTTCGACCAAGAAAAGGGTGTGGTGGCCTGTCCTGATAGGGGATCGTTCACCGGGAGCTGAGCAGACGTAGGGTCTTGCTCTCTACTTGGAGTTTCGGTCAAGCGCCCTCGCCGTCTCTATCGGGAATCGGCATACTGAGGTCGTGCCGATCCCGCCCCATCACGAAGCCACATTCGGGCGGCTGACCGACGCAGCCAGGAGGACGTTCGGGACGGACCACGTCTCCGCGACCCTGCTCGATCCCGACACGGATCGCCTGCCGTTTCTGGAAGTCCCCGGACTGTCATTCATCGGTGAGCAATGGATCGTCGTCGAATTCGCCGGCGGCCGAAGACTAGAGCTCGAGTGGAACGTAGCCGGTGTCGGCCGGGCATTCAGTCTGCTCGAACGACGGCAGCTGAGGATGACCATCGACAAGACCGCCCCAGAGGGCCTGCCAGGCTGGATCGAGGCACTCGTCGGCACTCACGGCCGGGTGACGGTCCACGCTCCCGTCGCTGAGTTCGACCTGGAGGTGCGGGTGGTTCCTGACCGGGGTTCCGCTTTGCCCTTCTCCGTTCACGTGCGGCATGACGGCAATGTTGTGGTCGAGGGCTCGCAGCTTCACTGGTGGACCTTCGGTGCCGGACGCACTGACGATGACGGCATGGCGGCAGCGAAGGACCTGATGGAACAGGTCGTGCTCTACGCCGGCAGCATCAGACGCACGTGGCGAGGCGTCACCTTGCTCGACGAACACGGTGACTACTTCTCAGGGCCGATTCCGGGGCCGAGGCTGCCATTCCGGCCCCAACGTCTCTACTTCCGCGCCTACAGCTAGCCTCATCCTGCCCGCACAGAACGCAATTACGTTCAATTCAGATGTTCTGCATTTTCGACGGCCGCCCGATAGGGGATCTTGGGTTCAGGTGGTCGTTGCAACACCACCGTGAATCGGAGTGCTGCAGATGGGATCGAGGC
>NZ_LMKB01000011.1 GCF_001421165.1 Frigoribacterium sp. Leaf8
CTTGGGTTCAGGTGGTCGTTGCAACACCACCGTGAATCGGAGTGCTGCAGATGGGATCGAGGCTGGAACAACGTGCCCGGGAGGCTTGGTTCTGGGAGCTACTCGGACAGGGCTTGAGCAGGCCGGCTGCTTGCGATGCTGTCGGCGTGCATCCGCGTCAGGGCTACCGATGGTTCAAAGCCGCTCAAGGGAAGAATCCGTTCGAGCGCGCCGCCCGGTCGGGCCGGTACTTGAGCGAGGAGGAACGGCTCAAGATCGCTGACCTCCACCTCGGCGGCGCAGGCGTCCGCCGGATCGCGGCCGAGCTCGGTCGGGCGCCCTCGACGATCAGTAGGGAGCTCACCCGGAACAGCTCACGCGGCGGCGCTTACCGCCCCTACGCCGCCCAGAAGCGATCCCGGGAACGGGCGCGGCGCCCGAAGCCCCGGAAGCTGGACCGGGTCGAGCTTGCCCTGCAGGTCGAGCTTCGGCTGGTGCGGAACTGGTCCCCGGAGCAGATCCGTGATGACCTGGTCAGGTCCTTCCCTGACCGGCCGGAGATGCACGTGTCCCACGAGACGATCTACCAAACCCTGTTCGTCCAGGGGCGCGGGCACCTGCGCGCTGACCTGCATAAACACCTCCGCACCGGCAGGGCGATCCGCCGACACCGGGGCGAGGCCAGGCGGGCGTCGTGGTCGAAGATCCGCGACATGGTCCTGATCAGCGAACGCCCTGCCGAGGTGGAAGACCGCGCCGTTCCCGGGCACTGGGAAGGAGACCTCATCGTCGGCACGAACGCCCGGAGCGCCATCGGAACGTTGGTTGAGCGGACCACCCGTTACGTGATGCTGCTGCACCTGCCAGACGGGCACAGCGCCGACGCCGTCCGCGACGCCATGATCCCCACGATCAAGACCCTGCCCGAACACCTGCGCCGGTCGTTGACCTGGGACCAGGGCACGGAGCTTGCCCGGCACAAAGACATCACCCTCGCCACTGACCTCGCTATCTACTTCTGCGACCCCCACAAGCCCTGGCAGCGCGGCTCGAACGAGAACACCAATGGGCTTCTCCGGCAGTACTTCCCGAAGTCCACCGACCTCACTGTTCACAGCCCGGAACGACTCCTCGAAGTCGCCACAGAACTCAACGGCAGACCCCGCAAAACCCTCGACTTCCGGACACCGGCAGAAGCGTTCCAGGAGCTACTCTCGGACCCGAAACAACCACCCGTTGCAACGACCCCCTGAAACCGCC
>NZ_LMKB01000012.1 GCF_001421165.1 Frigoribacterium sp. Leaf8
TTGAGAACTCAACAGCGTGCACATTGTCAAATGCCAAATTATACCCTGGCATTGCTTGTGGCTTCATCTTTGGTGGGGTTGTGAGTGGTGTTTAGGTTTCTTTGAGATTGATGGACAACAACAATCGTCAGATTGTTTTGTTCTTTAGTCAGCATCAAATTCAGCAGTCATGGCCTATTCCGGTTGTGCTGTTTTTTCTTTTACGGAGAGTTTGATCCTGGCTCAGGACGAACGCTGGCGGCGTGCTTAACACATGCAAGTCGAACGATGAACTGGAGCTTGCTCCAGGGATTAGTGGCGAACGGGTGAGTAACACGTGAGTAACCTGCCCTTGACTCTGGGATAAGCGCTAGAAATGGCGTCTAATACCGGATACGAGCTTCAGCCGCATGGCTAGGAGTTGGAAAGAATTTTGGTCAAGGATGGACTCGCGGCCTATCAGCTAGTTGGTGAGGTAATGGCTCACCAAGGCGACGACGGGTAGCCGGCCTGAGAGGGTGACCGGCCACACTGGGACTGAGACACGGCCCAGACTCCTACGGGAGGCAGCAGTGGGGAATATTGCACAATGGGCGAAAGCCTGATGCAGCAACGCCGCGTGAGGGATGACGGCCTTCGGGTTGTAAACCTCTTTTAGTAGGGAAGAAGCGAAAGTGACGGTACCTGCAGAAAAAGCACCGGCTAACTACGTGCCAGCAGCCGCGGTAATACGTAGGGTGCAAGCGTTGTCCGGAATTATTGGGCGTAAAGAGCTCGTAGGCGGTTTGTCGCGTCTGCTGTGAAATCTGGGGGCTCAACCCCCAGCCTGCAGTGGGTACGGGCAGACTAGAGTGCGGTAGGGGAGATTGGAATTCCTGGTGTAGCGGTGGAATGCGCAGATATCAGGAGGAACACCGATGGCGAAGGCAGATCTCTGGGCCGTAACTGACGCTGAGGAGCGAAAGCATGGGGAGCGAACAGGATTAGATACCCTGGTAGTCCATGCCGTAAACGTTGGGAACTAGATGTGGGGGCCATTCCACGGTCTCCGTGTCGCAGCTAACGCATTAAGTTCCCCGCCTGGGGAGTACGGCCGCAAGGCTAAAACTCAAAGGAATTGACGGGGGCCCGCACAAGCGGCGGAGCATGCGGATTAATTCGATGCAACGCGAAGAACCTTACCAAGGCTTGACATATACCGGAAACGTCCAGAGATGGTCGCCCCGCAAGGTCGGTATACAGGTGGTGCATGGTTGTCGTCAGCTCGTGTCGTGAGATGTTGGGTTAAGTCCCGCAACGAGCGCAACCCTCGTTCTATGTTGCCAGCACGTTATGGTGGGAACTCATAGGAGACTGCCGGGGTCAACTCGGAGGAAGGTGGGGATGACGTCAAATCATCATGCCCCTTATGTCTTGGGCTTCACGCATGCTACAATGGCCGGTACAAAGGGCTGCGATACCGTAAGGTGGAGCGAATCCCAAAAAGCCGGTCTCAGTTCGGATTGAGGTCTGCAACTCGACCTCATGAAGTCGGAGTCGCTAGTAATCGCAGATCAGCAACGCTGCGGTGAATACGTTCCCGGGCCTTGTACACACCGCCCGTCAAGTCATGAAAGTCGGTAACACCCGAAGCCAGTGGCCTAACCCTTGTGGATGGAGCTGTCGAAGGTGGGATCGGTGATTAGGACTAAGTCGTAACAAGGTAGCCGTACCGGAAGGTGCGGCTGGATCACCTCCTTTCTAAGGAGCATGTACTCGCCCCGCGGTATACACGGGGGTCAACGAGTCAAGTCGGTTTCGAAGCGAATGTCTTCGGCCGGCGCTCATGGGTGGAACATTGACAATGGCTCTTCGCGGAGAGCATCAGCGCTAGTACGGCACCTTCGGGTGTCTGGAAGGTGAGGGTGTTCGAGGTGGGGGGCGTGCACGCTGTTGGGTCCTGAGGGACCAAGCACCCATGCTTTGAGTGTGGGGGTTTTTCCTCTGGGCCATGAAAGTCCTGCATCAATCGCAGGGTGATCATGGTGCCGCCCGTATTTTGAGAACTACACAGTGGACGCGAGCATCTTAGTCGCAAGCAGGGCCGGCCTTCGGGTTGGTTGTTGTTTGTGATACTAAGTGCAATTTCTTAGACCAATCCGCCCTTTGGGTGTGGTTGGCGAATGAGATAACACTGAGCTGTCAGTCTTTGGCTGGCAGCAACTTTGTGGTCAAGTTTCTAAGAGCAAACGGTGGATGCCTTGGCATCTGGAGCCGAAGAAGGACGTAGAAATCTGCGATAAGCCTCGGGGAGCTGATAATCGAGCCCTGATCCGAGGATTTCCGAATGGGGAAACCCCGCCAGGCGTTATGTCTGGTGACTCCCGCCTGAATATATAGGGCGGGTAGAGGGAACGTGGGGAAGTGAAACATCTCAGTACCCACAGGAAGAGAAAACAACAGTGATTCCGTCAGTAGTGGCGAGCGAAATCGGAAGAGGCTAAACCGGTCATGTGTGATAGACGGCGGTCGTTGCATGGTCGGGGTTGTGGGACCCGTTGTCCTGTTCTGCCGGACAGGAACAGTTACAGCGCAGTATAGGCGAACAGCTTTGAATGGCTGGTCATAGAGGGTGCGAACCCCGTAGCCGAAATGCTGGCGCTGGCTGAATGGGGATCCCAAGTAGCTCGGGGCCCGAGAAATCCCGTGTGAATCTGTCAGGACCACCTGATAAGCCTAAATACTCCCAGATGACCGATAGCGGACAAGTACCGTGAGGGAAAGGTGAAAAGTACCCCGGGAGGGGAGTGAAATAGTACCTGAAACCGTTTGCTTACAAACCGTTGGAGCCTCCTTGTAGGGGTGACAGCGTGCCTTTTGAAGAATGAGCCTGCGAGTTAGCGATATGTGGCGAGGTTAACCCGTGTGGGGTAGCCGTAGCGAAAGCGAGTCTTAATAGGGCGATCCAGTCGCATGTCCTAGACCCGAAGCGAAGTGATCTATCCATGGCCAGGTTGAAGCGACGGTAAGACGTCGTGGAGGACCGAACCCACTTAGGTTGAAAACTGAGGGGATGAGCTGTGGATAGGGGTGAAAGGCCAATCAAACTTCGTGATAGCTGGTTCTCTCCGAAATGCATTTAGGTGCAGCGTTGCGTGTTTCTTGCCGGAGGTAGAGCTACTGGATGGCCGATGGGGCCCAAAAGCTTACTGACGTCAGCCAAACTCCGAATGCCGGTAAGTGAGAGCGCAGCAGTGAGACGGTGGGGGATAAGCTTCATCGTCGAGAGGGAAACAACCCAGACTACCAACTAAGGTCCCTAAGCGTGTGCTAAGTGGGAAAGGATGTGGAGTTGCATAGACAACCAGGAGGTTGGCTTAGAAGCAGCCACCCTTGAAAGAGTGCGTAATAGCTCACTGGTCAAGTGATTCCGCGCCGACAATGTAACGGGGCTCAAGCACACCACCGAAGTTGTAGATTTCGTATTATAGACAAGCCTTCGTGGTTCAGTCGTACGGAGTGGTAGGAGAGCGTCGTGTGGCCAGTGAAGCGGCGGTGTAAACCAGCCGTGGAGGCCACACGAGTGAGAATGCAGGCATGAGTAGCGAAAGACGGGTGAGAAACCCGTCCTCCGAAAGACCAAGGGTTCCAGGGCCAGGTTAATCCGCCCTGGGTAAGTCGGGACCTAAGGCGAGGCCGACAGGCGTAGTCGATGGACAACGGGTTGATATTCCCGTACCGGCGAAGAACCGCCCAAGCTAATCCAGTGGTGCTAAGAGTCCTAACCCGGCTGAGTGGATCCCTTCGGGGTGATGCCGGCCGGTCTAACGCTCGACCCCATGCTGGTGCGGTTAACGTATTAACAGGTGTGACGCAGGAAGGTAGCTGAGCCAGGCGATGGTATCCGTAAGGTGAACCTGGTGTAAGGATGTAGGGCTGACGATAGGCAAATCCGTCGTCAATGCGCCTGAGATCCGATGCGTACCCCGATTGGGGGAAATCAGTGATCCTATGCTGCCGAGAAAAGCATCGACGTGAGGTTCAAGCCGCCCGTACCCCAAACCGACTCAGGTGGTCAGGTAGAGAATACCAAGGAGATCGAGAGAATCGTGGTTAAGGAACTCGGCAAAATGCCCCCGTAACTTCGGGAGAAGGGGGGCCGGAACCGTGATGGGATTTACTCCCGGAGCGGGAAAGGCCGCAGAGACCAGTGGGAAGCGACTGTTTACTAAAAACACAGGTCCGTGCCAAGTCGCAAGACGATGTATACGGACTGACGCCTGCCCGGTGCTGGAAGGTTAAGAGGAAGGGTTAGCGCAAGCGAAGCTCAGAATTTAAGCCCCAGTAAACGGCGGTGGTAACTATAACCATCCTAAGGTAGCGAAATTCCTTGTCGGGTAAGTTCCGACCTGCACGAATGGCGTAACGACTTCCCAGCTGTCTCAACCGCGAACTCGGCGAAATTGCACTACGAGTAAAGATGCTCGTTACGCGCAGCAGGACGGAAAGACCCCGTGACCTTTACTACAGCTTGGTATTGGTGTTCGGAGTGGCTTGTGTAGGATAGGTGGGAGACTGTGAAGCTTGGACGCTAGTTCAGGTGGAGTCATTGTTGAAATACCACTCTGGTCACTTTGGATATCTAACTACGAACCGTGATCCGGTTCTGGGACAGTGCCTGGTGGGTAGTTTAACTGGGGCGGTTGCCTCCCAAAAAGTAACGGAGGCGCCCAAAGGTTCCCTCAACCTGGTTGGCAATCAGGTGTCGAGTGTAAGTGCACAAGGGAGCTTGACTGTGAGACTGACAAGTCGAGCAGGGACGAAAGTCGGGACTAGTGATCCGGCAGTGGCTTGTGGAAGCGCTGTCGCTCAACGGATAAAAGGTACCTCGGGGATAACAGGCTGATCTTGCCCAAGAGTCCATATCGACGGCATGGTTTGGCACCTCGATGTCGGCTCGTCGCATCCTGGGGCTGGAGTAGGTCCCAAGGGTTGGGCTGTTCGCCCATTAAAGCGGTACGCGAGCTGGGTTTAGAACGTCGTGAGACAGTTCGGTCCCTATCCGCTGCGCGCGTAGGAAATTTGAGAAGATCTATCCCTAGTACGAGAGGACCGGGATGGACGAACCTCTGGTGTGTCAGTTGTTCTGCCAAGGGCACCGCTGATTAGCTACGTTCGGAACGGATAACCGCTGAAAGCATCTAAGCGGGAAGCCGGCTTCGAGATGAGATTTCCATACCCTTAGGGGTGAGAGGCTCCCAGCTAGACTACTGGGTTGATAGGCCGGATGTGGAAGTGGGGACTAACGACCCATGGAGCTGACCGGTACTAATAAGCCGATAACTTGACAACACTCCCTCCCTGTAGAGGTGGGGGAAAGCTGCTTGCGTCCACTATGTGGTTCCCGAAATACGGTCGGGAACAACTCAACAGACAAGTCGCCACATCTGTAACGGATGGGGTGCATGGTCTGAAACAGACTTCACCACCAGTGATGGTGTGTGGTAAATGTTTCGGCGGCCATAGCGAGAGGGAAACGCCCGGTCACATTCCGAACCCGGAAGCTAAGACTCTCAGCGCCGATGGTACTGCAAGGGGGACCTTGTGGGAGAGTAGGACACCGCCGGACTCCTTTTAGTGCGAACAGCACACGAAACACCAGAA